>OZ243045.1:0-2071822 GCA_965212125.1 Candidatus Poriferisodalaceae bacterium
GTATTAGCGGCTTGGCCGGTGTGGCTGTTGTTGCGCTATCCGTACCCGCAGCTGCGTTGGCAGTGGCGTCCGCACTTGCACTTGCACTTGCACTCCCACACCCGGCCAGTAGGCCAGCTAACAAAGCAGCGATGGCTGCAAGAGCGACTGCCACACCGATAAGTGGTCGCTTGGTGCGGCTCACGCTCACTTCATTTGCCTCACTGTTGCCTCGCACCGGCTCGCAATCCGCTGAACTACCCCGCTGAACTACCCCGCTGAACTCCAAGGAGGTTCTAAATAGGTTTGGGAATGGTTCCCAATTCTATAGTCTTGCGCCAGTGTTAATGGCAGCGCTAGAAGTAGCGCTAGAAGCAGGGACGTGGTAGCGCCCATGTTCGAACTTGAAAACTTGCGGGTGGCCTTCGGACGCAATCTGGCGCTCAGCGTTGAGAGCGCGACCTTTGAGGCTGGCTCGGCGGTGTCGCTGATGGGACCAAACGGAGCTGGCAAGACAACTTTGCTGGCGGTGCTGGCGGGTTTGCTGCCAGCAACCAGCGGACGGATCACTGCCACGCCCGCCACCGCTTCGCCCAAATCAAATCCACTCAAATCAAATCCACCCGGATCGAAACCGCCCGTCGGCTACGTCGCCCAAGAAGCGCAGCAGATGGTTTCACTAACCGCAGGCGAAATCATCAAGATGGGTCGCTACCGCCAGCGTGGCTTGCTTGGCAGGCTGCGCAAGTCAGACCGTGAGTTGCTTGATGCGGTGGCGCACAGATTGAGAGTTGCGGATCTGCTCACCCAGCCGTTCGGCAATCTCTCCGGCGGGCAACGCCAGCGGGTGCGGGTAGCAGCGGCGCTCGCCAATGACGCCGACTGCCTGCTGCTGGATGAGCCGATCACCGGGCTTGACCTGCCCAGCCAGGAGATCATCTTTGAGGTGATCGCTAGCGAGCGTTCCAAAGGGCGACTGGTGGTGATGTCCACGCACAACATTGACGAAGCCAGCCGCTGCGATCGTGTGCTGCTGCTGAACACGACCGTGATCGCCGACGCCACGCCCGCCGAAGCGCTGACTGAGCCGAACTTGCGCGCAGCGTTTGGCGAGAGGTTGGTGTCGGTCGTGCCAGCTCCGGCAGTCGATCCGGCGATAACTCAAGCGTCCACCCCAGCTTTGGCATTGCTAGACGGCCACGGCCATACCCACGACCACGCCCACACCAATCAAGACGACACCGTCAGACAAACCGAAGAGCGCGAGTCCGAGCTAGCAACCGGCTAAGAACCAAGCGTTCGCCAATCTGCTGGTAAATCCGTTGGGCTAGCAGTTGTGTGATAATTTCACCCTCCTGAGAAAAGGGAGTAACCCGTGAAAAAAGTCCTATTTGACAGAGAAGGAAATCCAAAATGTTGGAAGTGCGGGAATATGAACTTTTCACAACAGCGAACCAAGCGTTCAAAAGTCGCATTCGGTTTCGCCTCTCTACTTGCTCACCCGAAACTGAGATGTTTCAAGTGCGGGGAGTACAACAAGACTGGGTAGCTCAATCCCCGCCTCAGTAAATCTCCGCAAACCCCCACAAACGAAACCCCCACAAACAGAGCCCTGTAAGCCTCTCTAAGCAGACACAACGCGGTTGCGCGATAATTAGGCGCGGTTGACGCCGCGCCCCAAATCCAAACCCAAAACCAAAGGGGAACAAAATGGAACTAGGGATGTTCACAATGCCCAGCCACCCGCCCGAGCGTGATCTGCGTGAAGGCTGGGAATGGGATCTGCAGACAATCCAGTGGGCCGACGAGTTCGGCTACTCCGAAGCCTGGATCGGCGAGCACCACGCCGCCGTCTGGGAGCCGCACCCCGCGCCCGACCTGCTCACCATCGCGGCATTGCGCTCAACCAAAAACATCCGCATCGGCCCGGGCGGCTTCCTCATGCCCTACTACCACCCGGCCGAACTCGCCAACCGCATCTCCCTGCTTGACCACATCAGCGAAGGACGCCTCAACTTCGGCGTTGCCGCCAGCGGCCTGCCCGGCGACTGGGAGATGTTTGGCGTTGACGGCATGGAAGGCGAAAACCGCGAGATGACCGCAGAGTCGGTTGAGTTCATCTTGAACATGTGGAGCCAAGAGCCCGGCTGGCGGCACGAAGGCAAGCACTGGAAGGGCGGCGTGCCGATCGGCATGCCTGACGTGCAGCTGACCCATCATCTGCGACCGCTGCAGCAACCCCACCCACCCATCGGCGTTGCCGGGCTGAACTCTCCGTCGCCGACGCTGGAGCTAGCCGGCGAGCACGGGTGGATGCCGCTCAGTCTCAACCTGAACCCGAACTACGTCGCCGGCCACTGGGACTCTTATGAGGCGGGTGCCAAGCGAGCCGGGCGCACCGTGTCGCGCAGCGACTGGCGGATGGTGCGTGAGGTGTTCGTGGCGCCGACCGATGAGGAAGCGTGGGAGCTGTCCGCCAACGGCCCGATGGGGCGGATGATGGGCGAGTACTTCTTGCCGTTGCTTGATGCTTTCGGATTCCACGAATTTTTGAGGGACGAGAACGACCCGTCTGACGTGACCGTTGACGTGGAGTACTGCGCTCGCAAGAACTGGTTCGTGGGCTCGCCCGAGACCGTCGCCGAAAAAATTGAAAAGGTGTATGCGGACGTGGGCGGCTTCGGCCACTTGCTGTTGTTTTGCTTTGACTACATCGATCATCCTGAAGAGTGGCGCCGGTCGATGGAGTTGCTGGGCGGCGAAGTGATGGATCGCGTGTCGCACCTGACTGGGGAGTGACCGCCGGCGGGCGGGCTGGCGAGTAAGCGCTGGCGACCTGGCGGCTGCGAGCCGACTACGCCACCGCCCTGGGGCAACAAATCATCAGTGCTAGGTAAGATCAGCGGATAGCCAACTCGCAAACCAAGGCCGGGGCCAAGGCTCTCAAGCAGGCCGAACTACACGCTCACATTGACCGCTTGTTGGGCTTGCATCGTTACGTCTATACGCGCGGCCGGCGGGCGCTCGTAAACGCCTTGCTGTCAGCCAAAGGCCCGATGACGCGCCCCGACATCGCCGCCGCCGCCCCAGATCTGCCCGCCAGTTCCACCTACCGCAACCTTGACGTGCTTGAGCGCTGCGGCATCGTGCACCGCATTCGTGCGTCCGGCGATCACGCACACTTTGAGTTAACGGAGCCGCTGCTGGACCACCACCATCACCTCATCTGCGTCGACTGCGGCGAGATTCAAGACGTTCATCTAGCCAAAAGGCTTGAGAACATGGTTGAACGAAATCTGGCCGAGGTGGCTGCGGCGGCGAAGTTCACTCCGCTGCATCACAGCCTTGACCTGCATGGACGCTGCCGCGCTTGCGAGCGTGGGGCTAGCCGCCGTGCGTAGCTGCGGCACGCCGGGCGAGACCGCGCCGGGCGAGACCGCGCCGACTAGCTGCGGCACGCTTGGCGCGCAGCAGCCCAACCAACGCCGCGCGTAGTCTGGCGTGCGCGTGAGCTCTGAATCGCCGACCGGCTTGCTAACACCCGAGCGAGCGCAGCTAGTTGAAGCAGTGGCAGCCCTTGGCCCAACGTTTGCGGAGCGCTCTGCCGGATACGACGAAAAAGCATCGTTTCCGCACGAGAACTGGGCAGACCTCGCCGACGCGGGCTTTCTCGGATTGTGCGTCCCCAAAGATGCGGGCGGCTTCGGCGCCGACTTCGCCGGCTATGCGCTGGTGTCAGAGGAGATGGCCCGCCATTGCGCCACCACCGCGCTCACCTTCAACATGCACACCGCCACGGCGATGCTGGCCGGTTTCATCAGCGACCTGCTAGATCCCGACGCTGAAATGCAAGCCCACCTCAACCGCACCCGCCCGGTGCTCTGGCACAGCATGATCACCGACAAGCTGATCCACTCCCAGCCGTTTTCGGAAGGAATGCCGCCCGGCAAGCGAGGCACGTTCGGCACGCGGGCGGTGCCCACCGACGGCGGCTACCTGGTGACTGGCCGCAAGATTTTCGCATCGCTCAGCGGCGCGGCCGACATCCACAATGTGCTGGCACTGGTTGAAGGCGACAAGCGGCTGCGGCTGCTGGGAGTGCCAGCCAACGGCGACGGGGTGGAGATCGTCGGCGACTGGGACCCGCTGGGCATGCGTGGCACCGATTCGCGCACGCTGGTGATGACCGATGCGTTCGTTCCGGCCGACTATGAGGTCCTGCCGCCCGGCATGTTCGACCGCATGATCAAGCGCTTTCCGTACTTCTACATGAGCCTGGCTTTTACATACATCGGTTTGATGCAAGCGGTGCTGGACTACACGCAGCGGTATCTGCGGGGCGAGGCTGGCACTCCGGCCGGCCGGGATCATCCGGTGAAACAAGCTGGCTGGGCGCAGCTGCAGCTGATGTTTGACCGGGCGCAGTCAACGATGCACCGAGTAATCGCCGAGGCGAAACCCGACCCGACCACCACGCAGTTGCGCCGGGCAATGGCGGCAACCGTCAACGTGATGGAAGACGTGGCGGCGATGGCATCGCTGGCGATTCGGGTGTGCGGGGGTCGCTCAATGCTGCGACCCAACCGCTTGGAGCAGCACTACCGCGACGCCCGCTGCGGCGCGACAATGTTGCCGTGGAGTGTGGAAGAGTGCCTATTACGAATCGGGAAAATGGGGCTCTACGATTGAGGGGCACGGCATGACCAGACAGATCTCGCATTACATCGACGGGAAGGCCGCGCCGAGTGGCGCGCCGGGCGGCGCCGAGACTCGCCGCCAAGGCGACGTTTTCAATCCAGCCACGGGCGAAGTCCAAGCGACAGTCGACCTAGCAACCGAAGCCGAGGTTGACCAGGTCGTCCAAAGCTCCGCCAAGGCATTCGACAGCTGGCAAAACTCCTCGCTCGCAGCCCGCACACAAATCATGTTCGCCTTCCGCGAGATCCTGGCGCAGCGCTCCCAAGAACTGGCCGAGCTGGTCAGCTCCGAACACGGCAAGGTGGTGTCCGACGCGGCGGGTGAGGTGGCACGCGCCCAAGACAACGTGGAGTTCGCCTGCGGCATAGCGCAGCACCTGCAGGGCTCAATCAACCAGCAGATTTCCGACGGCATTGACATCCACACCGTGCGCCAACCGCTGGGCGTCGTCGCCGGGATTACGCCGTTCAACTTCCCGGCGATGGTTCCAGCCTGGATGTTCACCACCGCGATTGCGTGCGGCAACACGTTCGTGTGCAAGCCATCCGAACGTGACCCGTCGGCGGCGGTGCTAATGGCGCAGTGGCTGACCGAAGCTGGCCTGCCCGACGGCGTGTTCAACGTTTTGCACGGCGACGCGGTTGCCGTCAATGCGTTGATCAACCACCCCGCCGTGGCCGCAGTCAGCTTTGTGGGGTCAACTCCGGTCGCCCGCCACGTGTACGAATCTGCGGTGCTCACCGGTAAGCGTGTCCAAGCGCTGGGCGGCGCCAAGAACCACATGGTCGTGTTGCCCGACGCAGACGTTGAGGTGGCAGCCGATGCGGCGGTCAGTGCCGCCTACGGCTCGGCCGGCGAACGCTGCATGGCGGTGAGCGCAGTGGTGGCGGTGGGCCAAGTTGCCGACGCACTAGTTGATGCCATCGCGGTGCGCATCGCCAAGCTGAACGTGGGGCGCCCCGACGACAGCAGCACGGATATGGGTCCGCTAATCACGGCTGAGCATCGCGACCGCGTGGCTGGCTACGTCGAGCGAGCAGGTGCCGACGGCGCCACGGTCGTGGTTGATCCGAGCCAGACGAAGGTGCCGGCCGAAGGGTTTTTCTTGGGGCCGGCATTGCTAGATCACATCTCACCGGCGATGGAGTGCTACCGCGATGAGATCTTCGGCCCGGTGCTTGGCGTGGTTCGCGTCGACACGTTCGCGCAAGCGCTGCAGCTTGTAGACGAAAATCCGTTCGGCAACGGAGCGGCGATCTTCACCAGCGACGGAGGCGCCGCCCGCCGCTTTGCGCGTGAGGCGAAGGCGGGAATGATCGGCGTGAATGTGCCGATTCCAGTGCCGGTGGCGTACCACTCTTTCGGCGGCTGGAAATCGTCGCTGTTCGGCGACGTGCACATGTATGGACCAGAGGGAGTGCGGTTTTACACACGTGCCAAAGCAGTCACCACACGTTGGCCGGACCCCGCTAGCAGCCGGGTTGATCTGGGCTTCCCGCGCTCTGGCTAAGTCCCGCTAGCCCATTGCCATTGCTTAGCTTGCCGTTGCTCAGCCGAACAAAAACCAGCCGCCCTGAGCCGTGTTCGCAGCGGCGTCAGCAGGCACGGCGGCCGCGGCGGAAGCGAGCGCGACTGCGGAAGCGGGCACCGCTGCTCGCAGCGCTGACCGCCGTTCTGGCCGCGGCGCTGTCCGTGCTGCTGGTAGCCGACGCCACCCACCCGGCGGCGGCTGCGAACAGCGCCACGGAATACCTTGACGAAAACAACGACCGACCGTTCGGCGGCATCAATCGCTACTACACCGCATCGGCACTAGCCGACCAACTAATCACCACCCACAGCGGATCGCTGAACCTATTTGACACGCTGGTCATCACATCGGGCACAGGCAAGGCGCCGGATGCTGCGATAGGCAGCGGGCTGGCCGGCGCACGTGAAGCGGCCCTCCTGCTAACCGAAACAGACCAGCTCCACCCCCTCGCTGAGCGATTCATCGAGCGCAACGACATCCGTGAAGTGCTTGTGTTGGGCGGCCCGCAAGCCATATCGCAAACCGTGATTGATGAGCTTGCCGAAATAGATCAGCTGAGCGAAACCGACATAATCCGTGTCGCTGGCGAAGACCGCATTGCGACTTCAGTGGCGGTCGCCCGCATGCTGGGTGAGCCTGGCGAATATTGCGACAGCGGGCTGGTGTCGGCGATCCTGGTCAACGCCAACTCACCTGTCGACGCCGCGGTGGTTGCGCCGCTGGCTTACAAGCTCAAACTGCCCGTGCTCTACACGAACACGGATTCGCTGACACCGCAGATCACCGCGTACCTAACCGAAGCTGAGATCGAACACGTCGTGGTCATGGGCAGCACCGCTGAACTGTCGCCAGCGATCATCGTCGCCGCGCAAGCCGCTGGCGTGATGAACAGCACACGCATTGAGGGCAACACCCCCGCCGCACGATCGGCAACCCTCGCCGCCAACTTGCAGCGGTGCAATCGCGTTGCCGTAGCCGACGCAACGTTCGCTTTGGTTGATGCCCGCAACCCCCTGGATGCGGCTGCGGCAGGCCCCCTGTTGGGCGCCGGGCTTGGTGCGCCCAACAGAAGTGGAGGCGGCGGCGGAGCCTCTTCGCAGGCGCTGGTTCCGATCCTGCTGGTTGATGACACACTGCCCAGCGAAGTCAGCCTGCTGCTGGAAAAAACCCGCCGCCAAGATGCGACCGAAGCCTTTGTCAGCGCCCAGCTAGTCGCCCTGGGCGGAACCGAACGCATATCGGATGCGGTCATGGAAGCCGCCCTAGATGCGGTGGTCACCTCGCCGCCCTTGACGGCACAGATCGCCGCAACCGTCGACTCTGACACGGTGACGATTTCGTTTTCCGATGCAGTAACCGATGAGCCGGCGACCACGGTTGCCGGGCTGGCGCAGCACGACGTCAAGCGCAGGGATAACTATTTCGTGGCAGGTTCGGCGCTGCTGCCAGCCGACCAATTTAAAATCAACGGCCGCACCGTCATCATTGAGTTGGCGAGCTACACGCTCCAAGCAGGCGACATCATCGAGGTAGCCAACGGGGCGATCAAGGGAGCCGCCGACGACAACCGCACCGTGAAAGGCGTGCGACTGGTTGTGCTGGAGGCGAAGCCAGACCTAAACCGGCCCGAACTGAGCCTGGAGCTGGCGCAAAACTCGCCGGTGGTGGTGGTGCTGGTGGATGAGGCAAATCCGCTGGGCGCCGAAAGCAAGCCGTTGGCGGCTGGCGATATCAACGTTGAGCGTGCCGACGGTACGACTGTTCCGCTGGCTGAGAACGCGGTGGTGATGGCGGCTGATGGGCGGCGGTATGTCGTTGATTTGCAGGGTGATTTGCGCTTGCAAGTTGGCGATGTGGTGAGAGTGGCGGCGGATGCGATAAGAGACGCAAGCGGTCGCAGCAGTCGCTCGCGCCGAGCGACCGTTGTTAGCAACCAGGCATCGCCCCGGGTGGTTACCGCAACTATTTCCGATGAGGAGACTCTGATCGACCCGGGAGTGGACGGCCTGATTGGCACCGCCGACGATGTTGTGCGCGTCGCCCGGTTGCGTCTGAGGATGGCTGGGGAAGATGCCGCGCCGGGTACTTGGGTGGCCTGCGATGTGTCCGCCGGTGAAGACTGCCTGCCAGAGTTTGAATTGAAGGCGCGCACCAACGGCCGTGAAAACGGAGTGGCAGGCAACAAGTGGAGCCTGCAGTTGAGCTACGACGCCACCGTCAGCGAAATAGAAGCGGTCGCCACGACCGGCCGATCGGTCGTTTCGGTCACCTACGGAGCCGCCGCCAGAGTCTCCGATGTCATCGCCGCCCTGCAAGCAAACGATGCGGTCGTCTCACGATTTGAGATCTTGGATTCGCACGAAGCGGCCGACCCGCTGATGCGCCCACCGCCGCCATCCGCCAACGGAGCAGGCCCGTCCGCCGATTCGGTGCTGCTGAAATTCTCCGGTGGTGCGGGCCGCGTCAAGCTAAAACTGACCTACAACGATGTGCTGGCTGCGTTCAACGGCATCAATTTCGACGGCACAAATCTTGACGGCGCTGGCACTGGCAGCGACACCAATACCGCCATCTGCGCCCTACCCGCCAACAGCCCTGCGTCTCTCGTCGATCTGCGCGCCGGCGGAGCCTTGAGGGCAGCCCAAACGAGCACGGCTTTTGTCGGCTCTCCAACCGATCCGATTATCTGGGAAATCGCATACGACCCGCCCGCCCGCACAGCGACAGTCACGCTGACGTCAAGTACCGATCAGCTACCTACCGCGGCGAGCACGCTGGTGCTGCCCGCCGGATTGGGTGTGAACTTTGATTGCGCGCTCAGCGCAGCGGTGGACGAGCAGCGCTTACTAGACATCAAATAATCCAGAACGCAACGGGCAAACCAACAACGAAAACAGAAAGGCAGCGACAATGAAATTCGGACTTATGTCAGCCAACCTGATGGGCAACGTTGACGGCGAATCCGCCGCCGTAACCGCCCGCCAAGCCGAGCAGGTTGGCTTCAACTCGATCTGGGTGGTAGAGCACGCCGTGGTTCCAAAGTCGTACGCATCCACCTACCCCTACGACGATGGCGGGCGCTTGTTCAAAGGCTCGAGCCAACTTGACCACTCCGACCCGCTCATCTGGTTGGCATTTGCGGCCGGTGCCACCACGTCCATCCGCTTGGCAACCGGAGTATTGATCCTGCCGCAACGGAATCCGCTGGTGCTTGCCAAGGCCGTCGCGTCGTTGGATCGTCTAAGCGTCGGGCGCCTTGACTTCGGCGTCGGTGTGGGCTGGTTGCGCGAAGAGTTTGAAGCGTTGGGCGTGCCATTTGAACGGCGGGGCGCACGGACGGACGAATACATAGAGGCGATGCGGGTGCTGTGGACGCAAGAAGAGGCCGAGTTTCACGGCGAGTTCGTTGATTTTGAGCCGGTGTATTGCCAGCCCAAGCCGGTTCAGCAGCCGTTGCCGATTCTGATTGGCGGCCACAGTGAGCGAGCGGCCCGCCGCGCCGGCGAGTTCGGCGATGTGTTCTTTCCGGCCGAGCGACCGCCGGAGTTTCTAGCCGAGCTGTACGCCAGCGCTAAGAACCATGCCGCAGCCGCCGGGCGCGATCCGGATGCCTTGCAGTTGTGGACCTCTAGCTACGGCGACCGCTCGCATCTAGATGAGCTTGCTGCGATCGGCGTCAGTCAGGTGATGCTGCCAGCCAAGCCAGCCGACCAGCTGGAAGAGCGCTACGCCCAGTTGCTGGCCGACTACGGCGACTAGCTGGCGCCGACTAGCTGCTCTGCTCGGCTAGCGCCTTGACGCCCTCCACGCACTGAGTCATATTCGCCAGGTGCTCTTGTTGGCGCCTGGCAATAATGCGTGCCTCTTTGTCGGGCATCGCGTCAATGGCGCCCGACAATCCCGACTCCCCGGGACCCAGCCGCATCGTGTGACGCAGTCGGCTGCGCTGCCCGTGGAGCCAGTCAATCTCCCAGCGCCAGCGCGCCCCCGCCACTTGTTCGCTTTCGCCGGTCGCCCAGCCAAACACAACGTCGGGCTCCCACTGGGTAACGGTCAGCGCCGCCTGCCATTCGCCGATGGCGGGATGGGTGTTGTGCCCGGTGAACTGCGACCCCACGCCAGGCGCATCGCCGCCCTCGTTCCATTCGGCGCGCACAAACTCCTCGGAGAAATTAGCGCCGATGTTGATGTCGCTAACCAACTCCCACAACCGCTGCGGCGAAGCGTCAACGTCAACCTCCACAGTGACACCGGGACCCTCGCTCATAGCGCGCGCCGCCGACTCATCACGCGCCTCATAGGTGTGACCCCAGTGGTCAAAGTAGGTGATCTCCGGCGAGCGCCGTCGCGGCACCGCCCCAAACTCCGTGCCCTTGGAATACGCCAGCGGCAGCAGCGCAACCGGCGTAACTCCGGCCGGGATGCCGAGCAGCTCGCGCAGTTCGGCTTCTTTGTTGAGGATCGCAGTGGTCCACGCCGTGGCCAGCCCTCTGGCACGAGCCGCCAAACAAAAACTCCAAGCCGACTGCAGCACCGAATCGAACAAGCCGGGCTTGCCGCTGTTGTCGTGCTCGCCCCAGACGCAAGGAATGACAATGACCGGAACGTCTGCCAGATTTTCAGCCAAGTGAGCGGCGGACTTCATAACGCCAGCCATCGGATGGTCGCTGCCGGCGGTGGCGTCTCGCCCCTCGCCCATGAACTCGCCGACGATTGAAAAATACATCTCGCCCAGCGCTTGACGTTGCTGCGGATCACGCACCACCAGCCAGCGGCGACTTGACTGATTGCCGCCGCCCGGCCCTTGCTCGGCGATGTCGATGCAGTCGGTAATCACATCGTTGGGCACGGGGCGGTCGCAATCCAGCCGCAGCCGCACCGAGCGGGTGGTGCTGAGCACGCCATCGACGGAGGCGAGATCAACGTTGGCGACGTCGTAGCGAGCGGGAACGTGTGGGTTTAGTGGTGGCTGATTCATAGGCGCAGTCTGCCAAACGAACGCCCGCACCTGCCCGTTTAGCGGCCGTAGATTTGCGGGTGTGAGCGTGAGTGCGAATGCGGCGAACGAACCGGCGGGACCAGTGGGCGAACCGCAGCCAGCGGGGCCAAGCCCGCAGCCGTCAGCGCCCTATCTGGTCGAGCGCATGCGGGGGTTCGGCGAAACCATCTTCGCTGAGATGTCCGCGCTCGCCACTCGCACCGGCGCCATCAACTTGGGGCAAGGGTTTCCAGACACCGACGGCCCGGCGGAGGTCTTAAACGCAGCCAAGGCAGCCATCGACAGCGGCACCGCCAATCAATATCCGCCCGGCATCGGTGTCGCCGAACTGCGCCACGCCATCGCCGATCATCAACAACGTTTCTGGGGTCTCAGCTTCGACCCCGACACCGAGGTGCTAGTTACCGCTGGCGCCAGCGAAGCACTTGCGGCGGCGATCATGGCCTTATGCGAGGCTGGCGATGAGGTGGTCACCTTTGAGCCGTGGTTTGATCTCTACTCAGCGGCGATCGCCCTGGCCGGTGCGAAAAAGAAAGTGGTAACCCTGCGCCCGCCCGACTACGGGTTTGACCCGGCCGAGCTGACGGCCGCCGTCACGGAACGCACCCGGCTGATACTGCTCAACTCGCCCCACAACCCCACCGGCAAGGTCTTCAGCCGCAGCGAGCTTGAGTGCATCGCCAAGCTGGCGATTGAGCGAGACCTGATCGTGGTGACCGACGAGGTGTACGAGCATCTTGTCTTTGACGGCGAACACATACCGATCGCCACCCTGCCCGGCATGGCCGACCGTACCGTCACCATCTCATCGGGCGGCAAAACGTTTGCGGTAACGGGCTGGAAGATCGGCTGGGTGTGCGCGAAACCGGAGCTGCTGGACGCAGTGCGCACGGTCAAGCAGTTTCTTACCTTCGTCAGCGGCGGACCGTTTCAATACGCCATCGCGGTCGGGCTGGCGCTCGGCAATGATTTTTTTGCGAGCCAAGCCAAAGACCTGCAGCAAAAGCGCGACTACCTGTGCGACGGTTTAGCGGCGGCTGGTTTTGAGGTGTTCAAGCCGGCTGGCACATATTTCGTTACCACCGACATCACATCGGTCGGCTACCAAGACGGCGTTGAGTTCTGCCGCCAACTGCCCGAGCTTTGCGGTGTCGCCGCCGTGCCGAATGTCGTTTTGTACGACAACGAACACGAGGGCAGATCGCTGGTGCGATTCGCATTTTGCAAGCGATCCGAGGTGCTGGAAGAAGCAGTGTCGCGCCTGGCTGCGCTGGCTGCCCGGTAGCTGGCCGATAGCACTGACACGCCACCTGATCGGCCGCACTGACACACCGCCGCCGACTGCATTAGCTTTGCCGCCATGAGCTTTATTGAAATGCGCAAATATCGACTAACCGTCGGCGGTCCGGCGCAATGGAAAGAGATATATCTCAAGCAGGGCTATGAGGTCCAGCGCAAATATCTGGGCGAGCCGGTCGGCTACTACCTAACCGAGTTCGGCGAGATTAACGAAATCATCCACATGTGGCGCTACGAAAGCATGGAAGACCGCACCGCCAAACGAGCCGCAATGATTGCCGACCCCAAATGGATTGAGTTCCTCCTGGCAATTCGCCCGCTGGTTGAAACACAGACCACATCAATCTTGACCGAGGTACTGGACAAGTAATGCACAACACGATGATGCAAACCTGGCAGTCGGGCGGCGAAACGCTGGGCTGCTGGCTGAGCATGCCTTCCACCCACGCCGCGGAGATTGTCGGGCTGGTCGGGTTTGACTACGTCTGCGTTGACATGCAGCACGGGGTGGCGGATTATCAGGTTGCGGTTGACATGATCGGCATGATCGGCGCGACCGCCGGCGGGGCAACTCCGATAGTGCGAGTGCCGTGGAACGAGCCCGGCATCATCGGCCGCATGCTTGACGCGGGTGCGCGCGGCGTGGTTATTCCGATGGTGAACTCCCGCGCCGAAGCCGAAGCCGCGGTGAGAGCGTGCAAGTACCCACCGCTTGGGGCGCGCAGTTTCGGTCCGGTGTTGGCTGGCACCCGAGCCAGCGAGCCAGGCAGCAACTATTTCGAAACGGCCAACGACACCAATGCGTGCATACCGATGATTGAAACCCGTGAGGCGGTTGAGGCTTTGGACGACATCTTGGCCACGCCCGGCGTTGACGCCATCTATGTGGGGCCAGCCGACCTGTCAATCAGCTACGGCTACGGACCCGGCTACAGCGACGAGCACGACGACTACCGCGAAGCCCTGGAGCACATCGCTAGCGCCTGCGCCAGTCACGGTGTGGTGCCCGGCATTCACTGCACGGCGGGGCTTAGCGCAAACCGACGCGCCAAGGGCTTTCGCATGCAAACGATTGGCTCCGACGCGCTGGCGGTGGGCCGTGGCCTAAGGGAAGACCTGAAGACGTCACGCACGAGCGGGCTAGGTGACGGCGGCGGTTCTATGGCGGCGGGGGCGGCTGCGGCTGGGGCAGCGGCGGCGAGCGATTCTGCGGACGACACTAAGATTTATTAGGCGTAGATTTATTAGGCGGCTTTGTTAGGCCGACTTTATTGAACGGCGAAAGGCTAAGTTGAGCATGGCGGACAATACGAAAAGTCATGAGGTTGACTACGAGGTATTCGGCAACGACCTGCAATACGTTGAGGTGGAGCTTGACCCCAATGAAGTAGTCATCGGCGAGGCTGGCACGATGATGTTTCTTGAAGAAGGCATCACGTTTGAGTCCAAGATGGGCGACGGCACAGAACCCGATCAAGGACTTTTCGGCAAGCTAAAAGGCGCTGGCAAACGTGCCATCACCGGCGAGTCGTTGTTCCTCACGCATTTCACCAACTCCGGTTCGGGCAAGTCGAAGGTCGGTTTCGCGGCCCCATACCCGGGCAAGATCGTGCCAGTTGATCTGGCCGAAATGGGCGGCGAGCTGATCGTGCAGCAAGATGCGTTTTTGTGCGCAGCGTTCGGCACCAAGCTGGACATCGCCTTCAACCGCAAGCTCTCTACCGGTTTCTTCGGCGGTGAAGGCTTCATCTTGCAGCGTCTCATCGGCGACGGCATGGCGTTTTTGCACGCGGGTGGTTCCATCAAGGCCGTCTATTTGGAGAATCAAACCGTCCGCCTGGACACCGGCTGCCTGGTTGCGCTGCAGCCCGCGCTGGATTACTCAATCGAACGAGCCGGCAACCTTAAGTCAATGGTGTTCGGCGGCGAGGGCTTGTTTTTGGCGACGGTGTCGGGAACCGGCTGGGTTTGGTTGCAGTCGTTGCCATTTGAGCGGCTTTCAAGCAGAGTGCTGAGCAACGCCGTCGGCTTGAAATCCGACGACTCCAGCGGCATCCTCAGCAACGTTTTCTCGCGCAACTGATCTAGCCCACTTAGCGAAAACCAGCGAAAACTCACCGAGCGCCATGGCTTCTGCATTGAGCTCCGAGCTAGTTGAGGCCGCCGACTTTGTCGCCGCCCAAGAGCTCTACCACGAGCACCGCTGGACTGACGGCTTGCCGATCGTGCCGCCGACTAGCCAAGCCGTCAGCGCCTGCCTTGATTGGGCAATGCTGGAGCCGGATCATTTGGTCGGCGTAGAGCCGGTGCGTGAGCGGATCATCACCGCCGAAAAGCTGGCGATCAATGCCGTGATGGCAGGGTGCTTGCCGCTGCATTTTCCGGTGGTGGTGGCGGTATGGACGGCGATGCTCGCCCCGGAGTTTCAGCTACACGGCCCGACGGCTTCCACCGGTGGTGCGGCCGTGCTGGTGATTGTGAACGGCCCGATCACCACCCAACTCGGCATGGATGCAACGTTCAGCGTGCTTGGCGACACCTGCCGATCGGCTGGCGTGATCGGGCGAGCCGTGCGGCTGGCGCTCATCAATCTGGCAGACGTGCGCCCCGGCGAGATTGACCGCTCCACTTTGGGTCATCCGGGCAAGCTGAGTTTCTGCATCGCCGAAGACGAACAGAACTCGCCGTGGCCGTCGCTGGCGCAGGCCCGATTAGGCGACCCCGATGTGTCGGCGGTGACGGTCATGGCGGCGATGGCGCCACGTCAGGTAATGAACGAATGGACGACCGACCCGGCTGAGATCTGCGAAACAATCGCCGCGGAGATGCGGGCAAACCAGCTCAACTATTCCATCTGGCCTGGCAACTACGCCGTGGTTTTGCCGCCCCAGCTGCGGGCGCATTTTCAGGCTGCGGGCTGGTCACGCCAGGACGTGTGCGAGCAGATATTTGCCCGGGCGCGTGTGCGGCGAGGCGATTGGGCAGCGGTGGGGAAGTCGGCTGTCGTGAAAGACCAGCCCGATCGCGAATACGCTGCTATGCGGTCGCCCGATGATCTACTGCTAATCGCAGCAGGCGGGCCAGCGGGTGGCTTTGCGGCGGTGATTCCGCCGTGGTTAGGAACACGTAGTGCAGCGGTGACGCTGCCAATCGGAGCGTGTGTGGATTGCGAGGTACCGTGAACAACTCAAATAATCAAAGCTCAGGTCAAGCGCCGCCGCTGGCGGACGGCTGGATCGACAGCGTCAGAGACTTCCATCGAGTCGCATATTCCGTTGTCGGGCAGGCCCGCCACAACGCAACGGAGCGCTTCTCTCTAATGGTGGTAGAGGGCGGCTTCGGCACGCCTGTGTTTCCCGCCGACGGCGATGAATCGGGTCCGCAGCGTTGCGTGTGCGTGATAGGCGATCAGATTTGCGTGGGCACCGGCGCGGCCGGTGCGAGCAGTTGCGACGACTGCGAAACGACCGGCGAGAAAATCACCACGCTGCGAGCCGCCGCGGCTTTCGTGGGCATTGACGAGCCCGGCACTGTCGCTATGGAGCACGACAGCCCCGAGCTTGGCGACATTGATCGCATGCTGAACATAAGCGCGCAGGTGGGTGAAACGCTGGGCTGGTGGTTCGGGTTAGGTGCCGAGGTTCTAGCCGAGCTGGTGGCGCAGCCCGGTGCGGTCAACGCCGAGAACGTGGTTCTTTGGCCCGGGCATCTAGACATTGCCACCGACATTGGAGACCCTGCTGCTGGCCGTGCCTCCTATGGCTTGTCGCCCGGCGATCATTCTCATGACGAGCCCTATGTGTATGTCGGGGCTTGGAATGAAGTGGATCGCACCGAGAGCTTTTGGAACGACGAGCATTTCGCGGGAGCGTCGTTGGCTTATCAGGACTTGCTCGGGGTAGCCGACCCCAAAGCGATGGTGATGGAGTTTCTGCTTGCTGGCTACAACAAGCTGAACAACTGACTTGCAGTTTCTCAACCCCACTCACGAGGGGAGCACGCAGGGCTTTGAGCCGCCGCCTCGACTAGCGACTTTGGCTGGGGCAACCATCGGTGTCATTTCAAACGGCAAGGAAAAGACCGAGCCGTTTTTTGACCTGATGGAGCAGCAGCTACGCAACCGGTTTGGAGTGGCACAAATTGTGCGCCGTGTCAAGCGCAATTACAGCGCGCCAGCGCAAGCCGAGCTCATAGCCGAAGCCAAGGGCTGGGATGCGGTGTTGGCCGGGGTGGGGGATTGAGGTAGCTGTTCGTCGTGCAGTTTGCATGACGCAGTGACCGCCGAAAAAGCCGGGGTGCCGGCGGCTGGCGTTATGACGTCGGCTTTTGTGGATGCGGCGCAGCTGATGGCGAAGATGCAGGGCGCGCCAGAGTTTGAGTTTGTCGTGATTGAGCATCCCATCGCCAGCGCCGACCAAGAGGGTCTGCTGGCCAGGGCAGCGGTAGCCACCGATGCCGCCACCGCTATTTGGTTAGGTGCCTAGCTCGGCGAACTCACGCGCCAGGTAGGTCAGAATGATGTCCGCCCCGGCTCGCTTTATCGCTGTCAGATGCTCCAGCGCGGTGGCAGTGCCATCAATCCACCCGTTAGCCGCGGCGGCTTTCAGCATCGCGTACTCACCCGAAACGTGATACGCAGCTAGCGGCAAGTCAAACCTTGCCCGCGCCTGGGCGATTACGTCGAGATAGCTCAGAGCTGGCTTCACCATGATGATGTCGGCGCCCTCGCTGACGTCAAGCGCTATCTCGCTCAGCGCCTCGCGCACGTTGGCGGGGTCTTGCTGGTAGCTCTTGCGGTCGCCGCCGCCAGCGATGCTTACGTTCACCGCCTCACGGAACGGTCCGTAGTGCGCGGATGCGTACTTGGCTGAGTAAGCCATGATCGCAATGTTTTCGTAGCCGCCGCCGTCCAGCGCTTGGCGAATCGCTCCGACCTGGCCGTCCATCATCCCGGAGGGTGCGACCATGTGCGCGCCTGCCTGGGCTTGAGCCAGTGCGACCTGCTGGTACAGCTCAAGCGTGGCGTCGTTGTCTATTTCCACTGCGCCTGGCCCGCTTGCGCTGGCCGAACCGCCTCGCCCGCCTGCGCCACCGCTGGCCGGCTTCAGCAAACCGCAATGCCCGTGGCTGGTGTATTCGTCCAAGCAAAGATCCGCTAGCAGGGCCAGATCGTCGCCGTTGTCTTCACGCAGGTTTCGCAGCGCCACCTGCACCACGCCGTCGGCCGCCCAAGCCTGACTGCCCTGCTCGTCTTTTTCGGCGGGCAGCCCAAACAGCATCACGGCCTGTAGTCCGAGCGAGGCCAGCTCTTTCACTTCGGCTCGCAGCGACTCTTGAGTGTGCTGCAGCATGCCCGGCAGAGACGAAATCGGTTGCGGCTCGGTGATGTCTTCGCGCACGAACAGCGGCATGATCAGGTCGCTGGTGTTGATGTGAGTTTCGGCGACTAGTTCGCGCAGAGCAGCCGTGCGCCGCAGCCGCCGCATGCGACGAGCGGGAAACTGCGCGGACGCGCCCGCGGTTGCGTTGTCGTCCCGGTCGCTCACACGCCAAAGGCTAAAGCCCAGACAGAGCCGTATCTACCGCTGCCAGCGCATCGGATGCGGCGAGCAGTTTTGTTACGTCGCCGCTGATTTTGATTTGACCGGATTGGATCGCGGCTAAAGCTCCAAGCTGCCCCGCCCGAATCTTGGCTGCCACCGCGGCGTCTTGCGTAAGAGTCACGTCGGCGGGACGGGTGGTTTGGGCTGGCGTGGTTTGTGGGTGGGTGGCCTGCGCTTGCGCTGGATCGCGCTCAATGGTCGCCCGACCAGCGGTGATTATCAGTCGGTAGCGCAGGTCGCCGCCGTTCTCACCACCGAGGAGCACGCAGTGCCCCAGCACCAGCTCCGCATCACCAGTTTGAACATCACGCAAAGCCGCCTGCGCGGCGGCAAACCATTGGTCGCTGCCAAACACGATCGTCCCAGGATCAGCTGCCGGATCGGCTGTCTGCTCGTTCACCTAACGGCGACGCTAATGAGCTTCGGCCACTGAACCTTGCGCAGATGATTACGCTCAGCGATTATGAAAGAAAACCAACTAGGCCTCAGCGCAGACGAAGTGCTTCGCACAACACGCTCGGTGCGAAAGCGACTTGATTTTGACCGCCCGGTGCCCGATGAGCTGCTGCGTGAATGCGCGGAGTTTGCCGTGCAGGCTCCGTCCGGCTCCAACATGCAGGGCTGGCATTTTGTGTTTGTGACCGAGCGGGAAAAGATCCAAGCGATCGCCGGCCTGTACCAAAAGGGCTTCAACGCTTATCGCGACAGCCCGGTGTTTGCCGGGCGCGCGGAGGAAGGCGTCAGCGACTTTCATGCAAACCAACAGGCCCGTGTTGTTAGCTCGGCTATGTATCTCGCCGACAACATGCACCGCAGCCCGGCGCTGTTTATTCCCTGCATCACGAATCGCACCGACGATCCGGGCACGCTGGTCAGCCAAGCGGCGTCAATCATTCCGGCTGCGTGGAGTTTCATGCTGGCGGCGCGCGAGCGGGGCTTGGGCACCTGCTGGACCACCCTGCACTTGATCTACGAAGCCGAGGTTGCTGAAATCTTGGGCATCCCGTTTGACACGGTGCGGCAGTATGCGCTCAGCCCGGTTGCCTACACCCAAGGCACCGACTTCAAGCCGGCCACCCGTGAAAATCTTGACGGGGTGATGAGCTGGAACTCCTGGAGCCGCTAGGCCGGCCAGCGCCGCCACGAACAACACACGCATGGACGACTCAGACATATTTGACGTAGAGGGCAAAACCGTCGTCGTTACCGGCGGCAGTCGGGGGATGGGTCGCGCTATGGTGCTGGCCTTTGCCGAGCGCGGCGCGGACGTGGTAATCGCCTCACGCAAGATCGAAGCCTGCGAAGAGCTAGCCAACCAGGTGCGCTCCACCACCTCATCCAAGGCGCTGCCGATCGCCTGTCACGTCGGTCATTGGGATCAATGCGACGCCCTTTGCGAAGCCACCTACGAAGAGTTCGGACGCTGCGACGTGCTGATCAACAATGCGGGCATGTCGCCCTTGTATCCGTCGCTGGTGGAGGTAACCGAAGAGCTTTTCACCAAGGTGATTGACGTAAACCTGAAGGGTCCGTTTCGGTTGTCGGCGCTGTTCGGCAGCCGCATGCAAGATGCGGGCGGCGGTTCGATCATCAACGTCAGCTCTGTGTCGGCGTCCGTGCCGACCCCCAACGAGACCGCCTACGGAGCGGCGAAGGCGGGGGTGCACGCATTGACCAAATCGTTCGCCCGCGAGTACGGCCCAGCCGTGCGAGTGAACTGCATAATGCCGGGCCCGTTTCTGACCGACATCTCTCAGGCTTGGGACATGGACGCTTTCAACGAGCGCGCCAAATCTGAAATAGCGCTTGCGCGTGGTGGCGAGGCGCACGAGGTGGTGGGTGCGGCGCTGTATTTTGCGAGCGACGCTTCTAGCTATACGACAGGGTCAATTCTGAAGATCGACGGCGGCACCGTCTGGCCGGCTAGCTAAGCCGCGCTGTCTGGCCGACCTGCCCAGCCGGCTAGCTAAGGCAGCGGTCGGGTGGCGGGAACCGTGTAGGTAATCCCAGCCACGAAGCGGTTATCGCCCGTTGTGTACCCGGCGGCCCGGATGGTGTCGGGCTTCACGGTGATGACCGACCCAGCCGCCAAGCGCACGCAACACAGATCAACCAACACGTGCGCCTTCGGGTTGTCCGCATTCGGATCGGCTGGGTAATAGGTGAGCGTGTACTTGTCAGCCAGCTCGGCGCCGTCAATCAGATAAGAGCTTCGCTCAACCGCTGTCAGCTCATCGGCCTCTTCGGCAAAGTTGACGATGAAGCGAAACTCATTGGGATAGCCGACAACCTCGCCGCTGATCGGCTCGCCGACAGGTCCTTGATTGATGGCCTGGCTGACGGCTTGGTTGACGACGCTTTGCGTGACGGTGGCGGTGCCGCCCAGCACTTGGAGCTTGATGTTGGTGAGCTCGCCGTCTCTTTGCTGCGGCGTGCTCCTGAGGTAGCTGGCCGTGGCTTGAGGCAGAGAGCTAGTTTCCGTTAGCAGCAGCGGATTTTGCCTCTCACCCAGCAGTGCGCTACCGGCGAGAGCGTCGTAGGGGCTGCGTCCGTTGGCAAGGCCGAAGTCTTGGATCAGCCAACCGCATTCGCTTACACCGCTTGTCAGCGCGGCGGCCACCTGAGTGGCGGTTTCGAATCTGTCGGCGCCCGCCAGCCGAGTGATTTGAATGCCGCGGCTGGTTATCTGCTGATCTATCGCAGCCGGTATCGCGGCCGGGCCGCCGAGGATGACCACGCGTTTGACTCCGGCTGCGTCCAGGTATTCCAGCACCGAATCAGGCAGCCCCTCTGGCGGGGTGAGCAGAGTCGGGTGCGGCCCGGAATACGCCAGCGGTCCGCCCGATAGGGCGTCGGCGAATCCTTCACCGTTTGCTAGCAACACGGTTTGGTCGGTGGTGTTGCAGTACGCAGACAAGTCCGCCCCCGCAGCGCCGCCTACTTGTTGGGCGACAGCGACAGCGGTTCTGTAGCGATCGTCGCCGGAGACGCGGGTAACGGTTACATCAGTCAAGCCAGCCAAAGCATCCGCAACCGCTTGGGAAACCGCGGCGACCCCGCCCACGATGTGGACGTTGTTGATGTTGTTGCGGGTGATGAATGAGCTCACCACTCCAGCCAGGGCGCCGGGCGGAGTCAGCAGAATCGGTGCGCGTAAACGTCCGGCTAAAGCCGCCGCCGACAACGCATCGGGAAAACTTTCGCCCGACACCACAACCGCAGCGCTGACCGCAAAACCATCTTGGCGGACGGTGTGATCAACGAACTCCTGCGCGATCAGCGCAGCGGTGTCGTAGCGCGTGGGGCCAGCTAGCGGGCGAGCGCCGTCCGAATTCAACACCTCAGACGCACTACTGGCCGCCAAAGCAGGCCCAGGCCCAACAAGCCCCGCAAATCCGGCGAGCCCCGCCAGCGTGCCCACCGCTGTGCCCGCTACCAGCAGGCTCGCCACCATCAGGCTCACTAACCACCGCACAAACCACGAACGTCTCACGCGAGGCCTTTGACTAAACATTTTGCTGTTCCAACGCTAGAAGATAAACGGCCGGTCGTTGTGGCGGGTCGCTACCAAGTCGCTACCAAACGATTACAACCAACCAGCGCTGACCCAACGCTGCGGCCGAGCACTAGCAACTGATCGACACGCAGCCGACCGACACGAGATGGCGCGCCTAGTTGCTGACTCTTATTCGGCGCTCAACTCTGACGTTGTCGTCGTTGTCGGGATCGCCCACTCCGGTAGCGGCACCTTCGTCAAATATCATTGACCAACTTGAAGTGGGAGTGGTGTCTTCGTCTTCCGTTACGTCCACCGTCCATTCAACAAGCTCGCTGACAGCGCCCCCACTGGCACTGCGTTGGCTGAGATCCCAGTTGCCTGGTATGATCTTGGCGGTTGAGCTGCACCGGCCGGGGCACACCTCTATAGAATCTTCTGAAACCCTGACCGGCTGCGTCCAGCGCGCCAACACCGTGGCGGTTGTTGAGCCGTCAGAAAATGGCTCCGAAATGCCGAACGAGGGGGAGATGGAGTCGTCGAGGTCGTCGGCGTCTAAGTCGTCCCGTCCCACCAGCTGGAAATTCTCGCTGAAATCTCTGGAAGCATCGGCCGCCCTTATTAGCTCCGCCGTGGTTACACGTGAGTCGTCGGTCGCACCATGGTCGGTGCTGCGGATTTCAAATAGCACACGCTTGCGACCTTCGGTCACAAACACCTTGGTCTGTCTAGCGCCGATGAACTCAACACTCCAGGTGTTGCCAGCGGCACCGGCAAAGTCGCCCGAGCTGCGCGTCGCCACCGCTAAACCATTTAGGCCCGAAATATCTACGGTGGAGGCCTGCGATGGGTGGCGGAATTTGGAGGCCGTCAGTTCGCCCAGTCGCGGCTTCGCAGCCGAACCGACCACATCACGTGTAAGCGAATTTGCATTGCCAGAGAGGTCGTATATCTCTCTTGAATCCACGGAAATCCTGTTGCCGCTCCGCAAATTAGCGCCAACCAGGAGGCCGGTCTCCCAGAGAAGCTCATCGTGGCCAGTGGCTCTTGCGGTCTCTGTGTCGTCGTTGGACGTACCGGTGCGATCTATCTCAACTTCAAAGCTGAAGAGTTCATTGCCGTCTTCGTCGTAAGGTGTTTCGCTAAGGCGCAGGTAAATCCTGTCTGCCCCGTTCACCCCGTGAGGGATTATCCGCGGCCGCAAATTGTCCCTCGGAATCGTGAAACTAGTCGCCCTGACAAAGCGGTTGTCGCCTTGCGTGTGAAGTTCGGCCCTGATGGTTTCGGGCTTCACGGTGATGACAAAACCCGACCTCAGGCGGAAGCCTTCCAACGTGATCTCCACGTGGGCTTTCGGGTTGTCCGCATTCCGGTCGGCTGCGAAGTAATCAATAACGTCTCCGCTGAGAAGAGGATCGCCGTCAACGGTGTAGCTGTTCAGAGACTCGGCCGTTACATCGTCCACGTCGCTAGAGAAATTGATCGTGAATTGTGTTTCGCCGGGGGTGGCCACGATTTCCGCAGTGAGTGGGTTCGTGGTGGAGGCTTGGTTGATGGCCTGGTTGACGACGTTTTGCGTAACCGTGGCGGTGCCGCCTAGCACTTGGAGTCTGATGTTGGTGAACTCGCCGTCTCTTTGCTGCGGCGTGTTTTTGAGATAGGTGGCCGTGGCCGCGGGCAGGAAGTTAGTTTCCGTTAGCAGCAGCGGGTTTTGTCTTTCGCCTAGCAGCGCGCTACCGGCGAGTGCGTCGTAGGGGCTGCGTCCGTTTGCCAGTCCGTAGTCCTGGATCAGCCAGTCGCAGTCGTCCGGGCCGATCGTTAGTGCGGTGGCTACTCTGGCGGCGGTTTCAAATCTGTCGGCGCCAGCTAGGCGGGTGATTTGAATGTCGCGGCTGGTTAGCTGGCGGTCAATTGTGGCTGGGATCACGGCGGTGCCGCCGAGGATGATCACGCGCTCAACCCGGGCCGTGTTTAGGTATTCCAACACCGAACTTGGCAGTCCGCCTGGTGGGGTGAGCAGAGTCGGGTGCGGCCCGGAATAGGCGAGCGGCCCGCCGGATAGGGCGTCAGCGAAGCCTTGGCCGTTAGCTAGCAGCACGGTTTGGTCGCGGGTGTTGCAGTATTCGGTCAAGTTCACACCGGTGCTTCCGCCCACTTCCACGGCGACGGCGACGGCGGTTCTGTAGCGATCAGCGCCGGAGATGCGGGTAACGCTCACGCCGGCCAGGCCGTCTATCGCGTCGGCTACTGCTTGGGAAACCGCAGCTGTGCCGCCCACGATGTGGACGTCGTCAATGTTGTTGCGGCTGATGAATGACCGCACCACGCCAGCCAGGGCGCCGGGCGGAGTCAGCAAGATCGGTGCGCGCAAATGTCCGGCTAAAGCCGCCGCCGACAACGCATCGGGAAAACTTTCGCCCGATACCACGACCGCATCCGTGACTGTAAAGCCGCCTTCGTCAAAGCCGTAATCAACAAACTCCTGCGCTATCAGCGCAGCCGTGGAGTAGCGGGTGGAGCCTGCCAGCGGGCGATCGCCGTCCGAATCCAATATCTCAGACGCACTATTGGCCGCTAATACCGACCCGGAGCCTGCCAGCCCGGCAAACATCACGCTCACCACCAGGGCCACCAACAATCGCACAAACCACAAACGTCTCACGCAAATACCTTTCCCAATACTTCCACTTAAATATTTGAGATCGGCTTTGAGAGTACCACTCACTATGCGGTTGGCTGAACCGCCCCCAAGTGTTTGGTTTTAGTGCTTGGTGTGGTTGGTTTTGGTTAGGCGAGGCAGCGTGGCAGCTCGCCGCCGTTGTAGGTGACCATGTCGATGATTCCCTGCGCAGCGAAACTGGCTGCGTCGACATCTGCGACGGCGGCCTTGTTCCCAGCCTCGCGGTACGCCACATGCATATTCCCCGCCAGCCGCTCGCTATCTGTGAGGCCCGCAAACTCGCCCAGATCGGTAGCCATCGCCTGTTCAAGCGGAGTGCGCCCAGCCGACAGACCTTGCTCCGCTGCGGTCTGCACAAACCGCAGGTATTTCCTCTGCTCGTCAAGAACCTGAGCGATGTTTGCCGCGCCGCTGAAGGCCGGGCCGTGTCCGGGGACTATTACATCGGCATCAAAACTCTGCAGCAGATCCAAAGCGTTGAGCGTTCCTTGGATCGACCCAAACAAGGCGAACGGAGTGCCGCCATGAAAAATCAGATCGCCGCTGAATAGGACTTTTCTTTCTGGCACCCAGGCGATCACGTCGCCTTCGGTGTGAGCTACGTAGCCCACATGGATCAGCTCCACTGGGCCAACTGGGCCAACGCCGTTGCTGCCATTGCTGCCGCTACCCGCTCCGCCGCCGTTCACCCCGCCACCGGCCGTGTGCAAGGTCAGCGTGTTCTCAAAAGTCACATCGGGCGGTCGAAACCGCAAGTCGCCCCACTCCACACCCGGAAACACCGTGCTGTAGTCGGGGATGCCCGTAGCCAGCATCACATCCCGGCACGTGCGGTGCGCCACGATCGTCGCATCGGTAAACAAATAGTTGCCGTGCGTGTGGTCGCCGTGGTGGTGAGTGTTGAGCAGCACGGTGACCGGCAGATCTGTCACCGATGCGATGGCGTCCAGATAGGCCTGAGTGCGGCGGTGCGTTGAAGTGGCGTCAATGGAGATGACCGATTCGTCGCCGATGATGAAGCCAGTGTTGTTGATGAACCAGGTGCCGTCGGGCTGCACGTAGCTGTAGACGCCCGGCGCCACCTCTTCAAGCAGCGGCTCAAGCGCAGGCTCGTGCGCTGGCTCGTGTGAATGCGAATCCTGGTGTGAATGCGTTGGCGGTTCGTGCGAATCTGCAGGCGACGGTGTCATAGCGAACCCTTTTTGTAGCACGATCTTCGCCGGTCCGCGCTTATGGCATAACATCTGGCTATGGGCAACACAGACAAAACCCTAGATCAGGATGAGGCCAGGCTTGCCGCCGAGCACAACCTAAACATTTTTGAAGACAGCTTCGTGCAGGACAACGCCGCCGGCTGGGACGAGGTGCGCCCGCGCTGCCCGGTTGCGCACACGACGGAGTACGGGACTGGCTTCGTTCCGCTTACTTGGGATTCCATCGCTGAGGTGGCGTACGACACCGATGCGTTTAGCTCGCGTGACATAGGGGTTGCGCCCACGCCCGAAGGCTCCTCCTTGCTGGTTGCGCCGCCGATCACCAGCGACCCGCCGATGCACACCGACGCCCGCCGGCTGCTGCTGCCTTTCTTCTCGCCGCAGGCGGTTGAGCCGATGGCCGAGGTGACGAAGGCGATTTCGCTTGAGCGGCTAGATGCGATTGAGGCGGATCTGAAAGCTGCCGCCGCTGGAGCCGATGGAGCCGCCGCCGACCCTGACGCCAACGTTTCCGACGTGGCAGAGACCTACGCCAAGCACATCCCGGTTCGGGTGATCGCCAAGATGCTCGGCCTGCCCAAATCCGAGGAGATGCAATTCTCGGCTTGGGCGATCGACATCTTGCAGTCAGACATTAAAGAGACCGAAAGGCGAATCAACGCCACCAAGGACTTGCTTATTTATTTCGCTGAGCTGGTCGCTGCGAGGCGTGTGGAGCGTGCCGATGACCTGCCCAGCAAGTTGATCGACATGAGGCTGCCCAACGGCGACCCGCTGACCGATCAGCACATCGTGGGCACTTGTTTTTTGCTGCTGATTGCGGGCATTGACACCACGCAAAGTTCAATCGGTGCGGCGCTGAACTATTTGGCGACCCACCCCGAAGACAGGCAGCGGTTGGTGGATGACCCCGAGCTGATCCCGACTGCGATTGAGGAGATTTTGCGGGCGTATTCGCCGGTGACGATGGCGCGGGTGGCGGCGAAGGACACCGAGATTGCGGGTTGTCCGGTGCATGAGGGTGAGAAGGTGTATCTGCCGTTCGGGGCGGGCAACCGTGACCCGGAGAAGTTTGAGCGTGCCGATGAGGTGGTGATTGACCGTGCTGAGAATCGCCACTTTGCGTTTGGTTTGGGGATTCATCGCTGCCTGGGTTCAAACCTGGCGCGGCTGGAACTGAAGGTGGCGCTGGAGGAGTGGCTGAAGCGCTTCCCTGATTTTGAGCTGGCGACCGAGTACGAAGGCGGCGGTGTGATCTGGCGTGGCGTGCAGGTGCGCGGCCCGCGGCATCTCTATTTGCGGATCGGTTGATTGGCCGCCACACCGCAACCCGCCATCTTTAATCCGCCGGGCAGGCATCAGTGGTATGTCCACCTGAGCAGGCTTGGTGGTTATCCCGCGGCTGGTTCTGGGGCCGACTCGGCGACTGGTTCGGCAGCGAGCGACGAACGCCTTTCGCCCGCAGCCCTGTCAAGCATCCGTTCGGCTCTAGCACAGCTTCGTTCAGACTGCGCTAACTGTCCGGCTGGCCCGATCAACCTGGTGGTCGGTTTCGGACCGAGCTTGTTAGCCGAGCTCGCCGAAGCGGGTGCCGCAGAAGACTCCGCCACCGCTGGCGCCGCGCCCGCACTGATGCCCGCCGACTTCCAGCCCTACGCCACCATCAACTCAACCGACGGCTCCGGCAAGCAGGCAATCGGCACGCAAGAAGAACTGCTGCTC
The DNA here is from genome assembly GCA_965212125.1 of Candidatus Poriferisodalaceae bacterium. Lineage (GTDB taxonomy): Bacteria > Actinomycetota > Acidimicrobiia > Acidimicrobiales > Poriferisodalaceae > CAYRJD01. The sequence goes on from OZ243045.1 coordinate 27,222, forward strand.
TGGCTCACGCACGAGCAAACGGATGTCACCTGGAAAGCGCAGTACGACTTTCGGGTCGCCGTAAGCGAACATATGTTCATCGCTCGCGAAACGCCTGCGTTCGTGCTCGCTCCATCTTTAGACATGACCGGTTTCACCGACGGCATCGGCAACCCAAGCAACGAAGAGTTCGGCGAGGTTGCGCTAGTGCCGGCCGACCAGCCGGGAGCGGGCGGCAGCCACGTGATCGCTCAGCGTTGGGTGCATGACCTGACGGGTTGGAACGAGATGCCCGTCGGCGAGCAGGAGGCGATCATCGGCCGCAAGAAATATCCCGACGATTCCAAGCTGGCGCAGCAGGCACCACAAAGCCACTTGCGCCATGTGGAGTTGCGCGCCGACGGCAACCATGGGATGAGCGGCAGCGGGGAGCGAGATGAGATGTGGCGGCGGTCGGCTCCCTATGCGTTGCACGATGGCACGGTCGGGCTGTACTTCGTGGGGTTCTGCGGATCGCAGGCGCCGCTGCGTGAGCGCATGGATCTGATGTACGGCATCGGTGTGCCCGATGGGGTGCGTGATGGGCTTACTGATTTCTCAGAGCCAGCGTCGGGTTCGTATTACTTTGCCCCCAGCGAAGAGGCGCTAGCGGCGATCTGCTCGGTGTAGCGAGTACCCGTTGTAACGAGCGTCCGCTGCTGTGAACTGCGGCTAGCTGATTACAACCGCTGTGCCGTAGGCGTAGATCTCAGCTGCGCCGCCGGCGATTTGCCCGGATGAGATCCGCACGCCGGTGATGGCGTTGGCGCCTATGTCCATGGCTTCCGCTTCCATTGCGGCGATGGCTTGGTCTCGCGCCTCTTTTAGCAGCTTGGTGTAGGACTGCAGCTCGCCGCCCACCAGCGACTTCAGCCCAGCGCCGATGTCTTTGAAGGCGTTCTTGGATTGAACGACCGAGCCAGATACGAGGCCAAGGACCTCGGTGATCTCGCTGCCTGGAATGGTGTCAGATGATGCTTTTAACATGGTTGCTCCTTTGGGTGTGGGTTTTGCCACGCTCAAGTGGCAGCCTACACCCTGTGATCTACGTTCTTGACCACTAATCTGTCGCATATTCATTTGTCTGTCTTGTGTTTCACTTGCGTGTATCTTCCTCTGAGTGCTTTCACTACGGATTGAGCTAGACACGGAAGCTTGTAACCCAATGAGCTTAAGTCATGCCAGAAATGGAGTCTCATTTCCGCGAGGCGGCTGTAGGTGAGAGCTCAACAAGTCTGATAAGCCATGCCTGTTAAGCCCAACGGCAGAAAGCTTGTAAGGAGGAAGTCGGGTAAGCTGGCATAGGGATGCACATCTCACAGCCAGACACTACACATTGTCAGCTTCTCCGGAGGGAAGCGATGCTGTTCTTTGTTAGGAATATCAATCAAGGGGAAGGAAATTAAATGACAAAAGATTGGGACTTATATTTTAAACGGACTGATGTGCCGCAAGGATTTTCTAATTCTACGTTTGAGGAACTTGTTGGGCATCCGGAACTTGTAATAAGGGAATTGATCCAGAATTCTCTGGATGCAACGAATGAAGTCCGAGAGCAAGCTTGCACAGAAGGTCGTGCTGGGAAAATCCGTTTCCTCATCACTGAGATAGAGAAGTCAGAAATTCCTGCCTTGGAGTCATATGAACGTCACTTCAATAAGGCAAAAAAGCATTGGCTGACGAGAGATGAAGACGAGATCAATGTTAATGATGAGAGAATAGCTAATGCTATTGAAGCGGCAGTAAAAGGCCCAAAGACCCCGGCGCTTATTTGTGTTGATAATGGTATAGGCTTGGATGCGCAAAGGCTGGATTCGTTATTATCTTCAGGAGATAGCCGAAAGCGTAATAGCGGTATTGGTTCCTTTGGGAATGGTCACTACGCGCCCTTTTCTATATCAACCTTGAGATATGTGTTATACGGTTCAAGATATTATTCTGAAAAAGGCAAACTCGTAGATATTGCTTCGGGTAATGCAATTTTAGCATCTTCAGGTACGGGAAATAGAATAGTATCTGAGAAAGGGTTTTTGGCAAGAGACAAAAACAAGCTTTTTTCCAAAGAGCCCGACCCAGGAGCCTATCTAAATAGGATTCCTGATGTACTGCTAGAGTACTTTGCTGACGTACCTGACACAGGGACAGTAATATGCATACTTGGTTTCAAAGGGTTCTTGAAAGGTACAAAAAGTATTTCATCTTGCGCTCATATCGCAAGGGCAGCAGCAGCTAATTTTTCAGATGCCATACATAACAATTTGCTAGAAGTATCAGTGAAAGATGATCGAGATGGAAGAGATGAATATATAGACGTAGTACCAAGTAAATTAGAGGGAATTCTTGCCCCTATCTCAACGAGAAGCAGAGGAGCTATTCTTGGTGGGATAAAAGGTGAGTTTGCTGCTGCCGCTGAAAAGACTATACGTGGTGGCAATTTGCTGCCAGTGAATCAGGAAGATCTTAAGGGAATTGAAATAAGATTCCGCCAATTAGAAAGAAAAAGAGACCTAGATAGTCAGGTCCATATCTTCAGGAAAGGTATGTGGATAGAAACTGGAGTAAGTCCTCTTAAGGATGAAGATAGCGACTTTTCTAATTGTAATCCGTTTGATGCTGTGATTTCATTGTCTGATGGGCCCCTGGAGAAGCTTGTAAGTAAATCTGAACCGCCACGACATACTCCAATCAAATTAGATAACCTAACAGAGAAAGAGAAAAAAGATATTAGAGACACACTTCTGACTGTGACAAGAATAATTCGCGAGGAAGCTGATAAGTACCCTCCCAAGAGGGATTGGGCTGCTCTTTTTGCTGCTTCTACTAAAAGCGTAGCTAGGTTGGCATTTATAATTCTAGTTTTCCTTTGGGTAAGGCATAACTGCTTTTGAAGCCTACTCTCACCGTCTTATTGACCATCTCCTAACCACGCAAACTTAGCGCAAGGAAAACAGCATCTTTTACCGGTGATTATGGTGGCAAAGCCTAACTTACTTAGCCAAGCAGGCCTAAGAGGCTTATTAGACCTGTAGAACGTTGTGTCTATTTCGGCGCTAGTTATTAATAGAACTAAGAGCTTCTCTAAATTTGCCTGCAATGTCCTCAATAGTTTTTACCTCATTTCCCTCTTTTTCATGCTGGCTCACGCTTAGGGTATACTTGTAGAAGGTACTATCCTTTCTACGGTGCATAGAATCTTTCCATGGGAGGTCGTCTTTAGTAGTGCATTTAGCATAAATTTTGTTTGGGGAGATGTCAATGATTACTAAGATATCCCAATGCCTAGTTTTGTCAAGGTTCTCATGCTGGAAGGTTTTTTGGGTGGCGCCACGCGTAGCAAATTTAACTTCTACCCTTTTGCCCTCTACGAGCATGTCATAATCCTTATCATCTGAAGTTTTATTTGGATCATATTCAACTTTGAACCCGCTCTGCCTTAATGCTTCTGCACAAAGCTCTTCACCAATGCTTCCCTTCTCATCGGGGCCGAGGTCGCGTATTTTGCCCCATTTGCTATTGGCCCAGTCAGAACCCTTACTAGAGCGAGTCGCGAGAGCATCGTTAATTATTGAATTAAGGACTTCATCTAGCTTCATTATCAGTAAATCCTGCATCTATCACTACGTTTTCAATAAGGCTCTTTCGCAGATTTATTGCTGAGTTAGTTGATGGGAACGCTGTTTCAGTCCAGTCATGATTTAGTAGCAAGGTGCGTATCCTTTGTTTTTGTTGCTTTATAACTACACCGTATCCGCGCTGTCTTGGTAGTTCATCAAATGAAAGATAGGCGCGCATGCCACTGTAAGTAGTAGATGGAAGATAAACGTCACATTGACCTATCCATTGCTTGTTACGTGTGCTCGCTGATGTGCCGCCATCGGATAACGAGAACACCCGAATAAACTGGCTGCAAGATTTAGAGAGAGGTGTTATAATATTCTCTACACCCACGCGTGTCCAAACTTGAAATACAGTGTTGATACAAGTTTTGCTGCCGTCGGGCTTTTGGAAATGCTCACCACGTAGATCCTCATTGCTTGCTCTCTGGTATTCTTTCACACGCTTACCAGGCGCTCCTTTACCATCACTTCCAAAATTCTGAGGGAGGATGAAGCCAACGGCATCAGCAAATCTAGAAGCATGATTAATGAATTGAAGAGCAAGATGGCCTCGCAACCCGAAAGGCGGATTACCTACCACGAGGTACTTACCTTTCCGAGTGGGGTGCCACTTTAAGAAGTCAGATTTAATAGTGTCAGGACGAACTGGTTCAATGTCAATACCAATACGCTTCTGCTTTGGTAATAAGTCATAGAAACATCCCTCACCCATTGACGGCTCTATGTAGGTGTATCCTGTTGTTCTTATCCCAAGCTTGCCAAGTGTGTCTAAGAATATATTGTAGCATTTTTCAGCTGTTTCTGGGAGCGTGAAGTACTGGTCTTTTGCGTCGCCGTAATCTCCTTCTTTCCCAAGCATTCTTTGAAAGTCAGGAACGTAAGCAGATGGTACGCGGCCCGTTTCTCGCCACCTAGAGACTGTGTTTGGGTGTAGCCCTATCCAACTAGCTATCCCATGTACTCCAATTGATTCAAGGGCAAGCTGAAAGTACGAGAGAGGGCTAGAGAGGGAAATAGTGTTTCTAGATATTCCGGACATTTCTTCTAATAAGCTCCCTTGCATTCTGCCCATCTCCAATTCCATTCCTTTGTCTGGGAAACACGCAATCGCTGTAACGACTGCCATCATATTTCCAGGATGTAATTGAGAGGTGAGCGGATAGCCCTAGTATTATCAGCCAGTGGGACATTGAGCGTGGCAATTCCAGGTGAGTGGCTTATTGTGAGCGTGCAACTCACCCATTTAACAATCTCATCTGATGCTGCTTGGGCCTGCCTTGAGTGGCTAGCTCACTCATCCCCGGCTAGCCCACTTCGCAGTGGCTAAGCGGCTCTAAGCGATTAAGCAGCCCTAAGCGACTCGTCAAACCTGTCGAACATGCTGCCGATCTCGGCGTCGGTCATGATTAGCGGCGGGCAAAACGCAATCCCACCTGGCACAGGCCGCACCACCACGCCACGCTTCATCATTGAGTTCCGAATCTCATTCGCGTCCTGCGCGACGTCGGCAGCCCAGATGCCAGCCGTGCCGCGATAGCCAGTGATCACTCCGTCCTTTTTCAGCGCCTCAAAGCCCTCACCCATCTTCTCGCCGATGTGGTTGGCACGATCCACCAAACCCTCGTCCTCAATCACGCCGATGTTTGCCAAGCCCGCCGCACACGAAACCGGATGCCCGGAGTAGGTGTAGCCATGCAACAACCGATCGGTCATCTTCTCAAACTCATCGCACACCGACCGCGCCAAGATCACCCCCGACAGCGGCAGGTAACCCGAAGTAACGCCCTTGGCGAAGGTCATCAAGTCTGGCGTCACGCCGAAGGTCTGCGCACCGAACCAACTGCCGGTGCGACCGAACCCACAAATCACCTCATCAAAGATCAGCAAAGCACCGTGCTGATCACAAAGCCGCCGCAGTCCTTCCAGATAACCGTCGGGCGGCATGGTGACACCGCCGCCGCCTTGGATCGGCTCGCAAATGACCGCCGCAATCCGCTCGCTGTTTTCGGCGAACATCTGCGCGGCCGGTTCAATGTCGTTGTTCGGAATCTGCAAAACGTGCGGCAACAGATCACCCCACCCCTCACGATTGGGCGCAATGCCCTGCACGCTTGTGCCGCCGACGTTGGTGCCGTGGAAACCCATGTCTCGCCTAATCACGATCTGGCGGTCGTGGTCGCCGCGCAGCTGGTGATATCGCCGGGCCAGCTTCAAGGCGCTATCAACCGCCTCCGAACCAGACGAAGACAACGCCACCCGCCCGTCGGGATGCGGCGACAACGAAAGCACCTTGGCCGCCAGTTCTTTGGCAGGTCCGTTGGTGAACGGCTCGAACAAGTTGTAGGTCTGCAGCTTGGTCATCTGCTCGGTGATGGCGTCGGTCACCGTGCGGTTGCCGTGCCCGATCTGGCACAGCCACAAGCTCGCCAGCGCGTCCAGGTATTCGTTGCCGGCGGAGTCGGTCAGCGTGCAGCCCTGACCGCTGACGATCTCGACCAGATTTTCGACTGGCGTGGCGGGTACTGAAAACGGTTGCAAAACCTTGTTGGTTGCCATAACGAACCTCCGTATAGCTACGCCTAGAGATTATTGCGTTTGCGGCGGGTGTGCCTAGCTAGCGCGACCCCGCCTGCGCGTACCGCAGCGTGGCGCAGGCATAAACTCACGACAGAGTTCCCAACCAGAGTTATCAAACACAGCGAGGTGCTAGATGTCGTTAGCTCGTGGGCGTCAGCTTGTTATGACTCCCGGCCCTTCGGTGGTGCCTGAAGAGGTGCTGTCCGCCATGCATCGGCCGATGCCCAACATCTACGAGGGCGAGATCGTCGGGCTGATCTACAAACTTCTGGACGACCTGCAGCCGCTGGCTCGCACGCAACACCGCACCTACGTCACCATTTCCAACGGGCACGGGGCGTGGGAGATGGCTATTACCAACACGCTGTCGCGTGGCGACCACATGCTCGTGCTGGAGGTGGGCAACTTTGCGACCAGCTGGGCGACCAACGCCGCCAAATCGGGGCTCACCTTTGAGACCCTGCACGCCAAGCCTGGCGCCGCCATCGACCCGGCCGAGGTGCGTGAGCATCTGAGCGCCGACAAAAACCGCAAGATAAATGCCGTGTTGGTCACGCAGGTCGACACGTCAACATCGGTGCACAACGACATAAAGGCCATCCGCGAAGCGATGGACGCGGCCGATCATCCGGCGTTGCTGATGGTTGACTGCGTGGCGTCGTTGGCATGCGAGCCCTATGAGATGGACGCCTGGGGCGTGGACGTAACCGTGTCGGCGGTGCAGAAGGGCTTGATGATGCCGCCCGGGCTGGGTCTTGTGTGGGCGGGGCCACGCGCACAAGAGGCGCACAAAACCGCCGACTTGCGCACCGGCTATTGGGACTGGACCGCCCGAACCGACCCGGATGCGCACTACTGGATCTTCTGCGGCACGCCACCGGTGCAGCAGCTTTGGGGGCTAGAGGTCGCTCTGCGAATGCTCTATGAGGAGGGGCTGGAGGCGGTGTGGGAGCGCCACCGAGTGCTGGCGAAAGCCGTTCATGCGGCGGTGGATACCTGGCACAAGCCGGACGGATTGCAGCTGCACGTGCCGAATCCTGATCATCGGGCCGCTTCGGTCACGATGGTTGAGAGCGGCCAGATTGACGCCGATGCGTTGCGTGCGACAGCTGAGCGCCAGACCGGTCTGACGCTGGGCTTGGGCATCCACGCCGAAAGAGAGGCTCAATTCCGCATTGCGCACATGGGCTACATGAACCCGACGATGTTGCTGGGCGGTCTTGGCGCTTTGGAGGCCACGCTGATTGCCACGGGCGCGCCGATTGGGGCGTCTGGTGTGGCGGCGGCGAGTGAAGTGATTGCGGCTGCGATGAAATCGTCGCTTGAGGCGGATGCGGCTGAGGGTGCTGACGGCGGTGCCAGCGGCGCTGGCGGTTGTTGCTGATTTGGGGCTAGCCCAACGCAGCTAGTCCGCCTGGACCTCAAACACTTTCGGAGCGCGGCCGTGTTGCACAAGTTCGCGAGGTTGGTCAAGCTGTGTTTCGTCTGGCTGTGGTGCTAACCCTCCGTTGCTGGCTGTGCCGTTGCTGGCAGTCGCGGCGGCTGGCTTCGTCGTGCCGTTCATTGCGCCGCCAGCCATCGCACCGTCCATCGCACCTGCGTCAGCCTCCATGTAATCGCGCGCAGGATTCCCCGCAGCCCGAAACAGCACCAGTCCGCCCGCGCACACCAGTATCAGCACGAAAAACGACAAGCGATATGACACCGCATCGCGTATCAGCCCGACCACCAAAGGCCCCGAACCAACACCCAAGACCATCAACAGCTGACCCATCCCATAGATGCGCGGATAGTTGCGCACGCCAAAAGCGTCAGCCAGCAGCAGCGGATGCAACATGAGCAGGTTGCCGACGGAACTACCCATCACAAACGCTCCGACCAGCACCCAGATCCGTGTGTCGGCCAGTGCCAAGATGCAGATGCCACCCACCTGAACCAAAATCAAAAAAGTCGTCAGCCTGCGCAGCGACATCCGCAACGCCGTCCGCCCGCCGATGATGCGAAACACAACGCTGGTGGCGCTCAGCGTGATGAGCGCAAGCTGGGCGTCTTCTAAACCAATCCGCTCTTTGGTCAGGTTGAACAAGTGCTGAATCACGCCCACCTGCGCACCCATTATCAGCAGATACCCCGCCGACATAAAAATGAAATAGCGCGATCGCACGGCGTGCTTGTAAGTCGCGCCAGGCGGCGGCGCAATGGCCGCAGTCGAGGCTGAGCCGTCGGCCATCTTCGGCGGCGGATCGCCGTCGGGTCGCAGTCCGTACTTCTCGGGCGAAGAGCGCACCAGCAGCCACAACACCACTATCAAAGAGACGAACAAGATCACCGCAAATGCGAGAGCGGAATCTGCCAGCGTGTTTGTGTCAATGACCGCCGCCAGCACCGGCGCAATGGCGATGCCGCCCACCGACAATCCGGTCGAGGCAATAGACAAAGCGACCGCCCGCCGCCGCTGGAACCAGCGAGTAACCACGGTGGTTGCGGGCACCAGTCCGGTCAGCGCAAAGCCGATGCCGAACACAACCATCACCGCAAACAGCTGCCACTCTTCACGCACCTCGCCGACCAGCGCTATGGAAACTGCGATGATGACGGTTCCAAACGTCATCACCCAGCGCACGTCGAAGCGCCCGATGAGGCTGCCGGTGAAGTAGCCGAATATGCCGGAGGTGTAGAAGAACACGCTGGTGCCGGCGCTGGCCAGGCCGGTGCTGAAGGCCTGCTCGTCAATCAGGGCGGAAAGGAAGACACCTTGGGCGTAGAAGGCGAAGCCGGAGGTGAGCGACATCAGCAAGAACAGCCCCGACAGCACGATCCAGCCGCGGGTGAAGCGTTTTTGGACTGGCGGGTCTGCTACGCCAACTGGCGAGGCATCTGTCATTGATTAGATCCTGCCAGTCGCTGGGGAATATGTGATCGGCCGATGCCGACTATGTCGACTAGCTGGCGACATCTTACAAGCCGTTCTGACCTGGCTAGCAGCCGACTAGTAGTCTGCGATTTGTGAAAGCAAATCAACTCTCTCGACCCGGTGGCAAGTCTCGGCCCGGCCGCAAGCTCAGCCGTAAGCCCGCTCGCAAGCTAGGCAAATACTTGGCACTGCTGGCGGCGCTCGCTTTGTTTGCCGCGGCCTGCGGCAGCGATGACGACGATGCCAACGCGCAAGATGCTGCCGCCGCGCAAGATGCCGCCGATGAGGCCAACGAAGCCAACGCGGCCCGCGAGGAAGAAGAGGCGGGCACCGCCGACGACGACACCGAGCAGTCCGATGCCGACGACCCTGCTGACGACTCCGAAACAACTGACTCCGCAGAAGCTGTAGACGGCTCCGCCGGCGCTCAGCCAGGCAACGCATGCCAGACTGGCGGTCAGTCACCTTCGATCAACACATCGGTAACGGTCACAGGTGGCTCAGGCGATTCAGAGTTCGTAAACAGCTACAACTATGAGCTGTACGTACCCAGCGGATACAACGGCGCACCCACGCCGCTGGTTGTCAACTTTCACGGCTTGGGCTCCAACGGGCTGCAGCAGCAGGGTTACACCGCATACGACCAAGTGGCCGAGGAGGAAGGCTTCATAGTCGCATATCCGACCGGGCTGCCAAGCGCTCAGGGCCTAAACAGCTGGGAGTTGCCGCAGTTCGATGAGGAAAGCCGCGACGACGTTGCGTTCGTGCGTGCCCTAATCGGCGACATAGGGCAGTGGGTTTGTGTTGATGAATCCCGCATCTATTCCACGGGCATGTCCAACGGTGGGTTCTTCAGTGCGATCGTGGCGTGCGAGCTGGCGGACGTTTTTGCGGCGACCTTCTCTGTCGCTGGCATGACGCACCCGGAAGGCTGCGTGCCTTCGCAACCCATAGCTATGGGATTCATCCACGGCACCGCCGATGACGTGGTTCCCTACATCGGCACCGGCACCTCAACCCTGCTGACCCTGCTAGAGCAAGGCAGCGAGGCATACATAACAGCGGAAGAGTTTTTCAGCCAGTCAATGCCTGACGAGATCGCCGAGTTCGCCGCCGACATGGGATGCGACGAAATAACCGAAACCGCCCACAGCGCCGACACGCAGTTGCGTCGATTTGCGGGCTGCGATGATCCCAACGTGGAGGTTGTCTTTTACACGGTTCAAGACGGCGGGCATGTGTGGCCGGGTGCGGAGGCAACCATCAACCAGAGCACGCTTGATTTTGATGCCAGCCGTGACGGCTGGGCGTTTTTGAGCCAGTTCACGTTGATCTCACGCCCCTAGTCAGCGCACGCCCGTTTAGCCGCCGCTCGCCCGGTCACTCCTCTAGCTATGCGATCTGCCCGAGTGGTTGCCGTTGGGCAAATGGAGTGCGAGGAAATCCCCACCGCCGCGCTTGATCTGGAAAACGACGGGCGCGAGGTGCTGGTGCGCAGCGAGATGTCATCAATCTGCGGCAGCGACCTACACATGGTGATGATGGGCGCCGGCTTGATGCATCAGGCTCCGTGCCCGCACGGTTTCCCCGGCCACGAAGGCATCGGCGAGGTGGTTGAAAGTCACGTGCCGCATTTGCCGCCGGGCACGCACGTGCTGACGTTTCCCAACGTGCCGGAGGCTGAGTGCTTTAGCGAATACCAGCGGGTGGGCGCCAGCTATTGCGTTCCGCTGCCGGCTTGCGATGTGCCGCGCAGCCAGCTGTTAATGGCGCAGCAGCTCGGCACTGTTATCTATGCGCTGCGGCAGCACCCCCGCAATGTCGCCGGCGAGACGGTGGTGGTGATGGGGCAGGGCTCTGCCGGACTGTTCTTTACTTATCTGCTGAAGCGTGCCGGTGCTGCGAAAGTAATAGTGGCGGATTTGTCTGAGGCCCGCCTGAAGCAGTCCGTTGCGTATGGCGCCGACGTCTGCATAAAGGCGGGCGGCGCTGGCAGCAGCAGCGCGGGCGGCGGTGCTGCCAGTGGTGCGAGTGCTGCCAACGACTCGGGCGCCAACGACGCACTGCTTGAAGCGGTCGCAGATCTGACCGGAGGCAAGGGCGCGGACTACGTGGTGGAGGCGGTCGGCAGCGCGTCGGCGTTTCTTAGTTCGGTCGACCTTGTGCGAATGGACGGCCAACTGCTTTGGTTCGGGCTGCCCTCCACCGACGACAACATTGCGATGCAGTTCCAAAAGTTTTTCCGCAAACGCCTCAAGGCGGCCAGCACTTACGGCGCACAAGACGAGCCCGGGGCGACGTCTTTCCGCCAGGCGTTGTCGCTGATACAGCACGGCCACATTGACGTGTCGCCGCTGCTAAGCCACGTGTTCAACATAGAACAGATCGGTGATGCGATGCGACTTGCGCACGAGCCACACGATGTGGGCGCATTGAAGGTATCGGTGGAGTTCACCTGACGCGTAACCTCAACTGAGTGAGCGAAAAAGCAGCCCCTGAGCCAGGAGTGATACGCGTCGGCGTGCTGGGCTGCGGCACCGTCGGCGGCAGCCTGATTGACCTGCTACAGCGCGATCGCAACCACATAGCGGCGCGCACCGGGCTCAAGTTTGACGTCACCAAAGTGGCGGTGCGTGACCTGGCCGCCCAGCGATCCGTAGAGCTGCCCGACGGCGTGCTGACCACCGATGTCGCCGCGGTGGTGAACGCATCTGACGTGGACGTGGTGGTGGAGACCATCGGCGGCACTAACCCGGCCGCTGACGCGGTGATGACGGCGCTGCGAGCGGGCAAGCCGGTGGTGACCGCCAACAAGGAGCTGCTAGCCGCCGCTGGCAAGGAACTGTTTGAGGCCGCTGCGGCGGGCGGCGTTGATCTGGCGTTTGAGGCGTCCGTCGCAGCTGGCATTCCGCTCATCAGCGCTCTGCGCCAAACGCTGGTCGGTGAGCGCGTTACCCGCCTGATGGGGATAGTCAACGGCACCACCAATTTCATTCTCACCAAGATGACCGAGGAAGACGCCGGCTACGACGATGTGCTAGCGGAAGCGCAAAGGCTTGGCTATGCCGAAGCCGACCCGACGGCCGACGTTGAGGGAGCCGATGCGGCCGCCAAGGCAGCCATCTTGGCGATGATGGCGTTCGGCGCGGACGTAACCGCCAACGACGTTTACACCGAGGGCATCGCCAAGTTGCGCCCGTCCGACATTGCGGCGGCTCGCCGGATGGGTCACGTGATCAAGCTGCTGGCGGTGGTCGAGCAAGTTGAGACGGCGCCAGCCGACACCGGGTCCGCGGCCGAGTTCGCCGTGGAGGCGCGAGTGCATCCCACGATGGTGCCTGCGGACCATCCGCTAGCTGCGGTGCGTGATTCGTTCAACGCAGTGTTTTTGCAGGGCGAAGCGGTGGGCGACCTGATGCTGTACGGCCGCGGCGCCGGCGGCTACGCAACCGCAAGTGCGGTGCTGGGTGACCTGATAATGGTCGCCACCAACCTCACAAACAAGGTGCGTGATCGCTTGCCCAACCTGGTTGAGTTTCCGGTGAAGCCAATCGGGGAGACGGTCAGCGCGTACCACGTTTCAATGTCGGTGCTGGACGCTCCGGGGGTGCTGGCTGTGGTGGCGGGAGTGTTTGGCGAGCACGACGTGTCGATCGGTTCGATGGAACAAACCGCAGTAACGCAGGTGGAGTCCGCACCCGAACACGACAGCCCGGATGCGCAGCGTGGCGCGGACGCGGCTGCGATGCCCGCGGCGGTGCCTTCGGCTCACTTGGAGTTCATTACTCATCGCGCCCGTGAGGCCGATGTTCAAGCGACCTTGCGAGCGCTCAGCGGTCTGGCGCAGGTTCACTCGGTCGGGACGCCTATTCGGGTCATTGGCGACTAGGGCCACGGCGCGGCTCTGGTAAACGCGGCTCTGGTAAAGCAGCTCTGGCAGCGATGAAATACGTCAGCACACGCGGCGACGCTCAGCCGCTTGAGTTTGGCGACGCCATGCTTGGCGGGCTGGCTCCCGACGGCGGCTTGTATATGCCAACGCATTGGCCGACCTTGAGCAGTGCGGATCTAGCCAGCCTGGCGGACCTGGATTACGCGCAGGTGGCGGCACGTGTGCTGGCGCCGTTTTTTGAGCCATCTATTGACGCCGACACGCTGGGCGAGCTAACGCAAGACGCTTACGGCACTTTCCGCCACGAAGAGGTAGTGCCGGTTAGCGAGTTGGCGCCGGGCGACGGCGAGTATCTGGTTGAGCTTTTCTGGGGGCCGACCTTCTCATTCAAAGACGTGGCGCTGCAGCTATTAGGTCGCCTGTTTGAACACGAGCTAACAAAGCGCAACCAAACGATCACGATCGTCGGCGCCACTTCGGGCGACACCGGCAGCGCAGCAATACATGCGTGCCGTGACCGACCCGGCATCCAACTGGTGATGCTGCACCCTGCAGGCCGCATCACCCCGACCCAACGCCTGCAGATGACCACCGTTGATTCGCCCAACATTGTCAACGTCGCGGTTGAGGGAACCTTCGACGACTGCCAAGACCTGGTGAAGACAATGTTTTCTGACCCGCAGTTTCGTGCCAGCACGCGGCTGGCAGCCGTCAACAGCATCAACTGGGCGCGTGTGGCAGCTCAGGTCGTCTACTACGTCACCACGGCGTTGAAGCTGGGCGCCCCCGCCCGCCCGGTTTCGTTTTGCGTTCCGACCGGCAACTTCGGCAACATCTTGGCGGGCGACATTGCACGTCGCATGGGCGTGCCGATTGAGCGGCTGGTGATCGCCAGCAACGAAAACGACATCCTCACCCGCACCTACGACACGGGGGTTATGAAGCTGGAGCCGGTGCTGCCAACGTCAAGTCCGGCCATGGACATAGCGGTGTCCTCTAATTTTGAGAGGCTGATTTTTGAGCTAGGCGGCCGGGTCGGGCACACGGTCGCCGCGGCCATGGCGCAGTTCCGAACGAACGACCAAGGCGTGGCGCTTGAAGCGGAAGTGATCGCCGGGCTGCGCTCAGGTTTTGCGGCGGGTCGGGCAACGCAAGAAGAAGTAGCGGCGACCATCGCCCAGGTGTTAGAGGAGACTGGCCGGTTGATTGATCCGCACACCGCAGTCGCGGCGTATGTGGCGCGCTCTGTTGTGGGCGAGGCCGCGGGTGAGGCGCGGCGCAAGGTCGCGCTCAGCAGCACAACGCCCATGGCGATCATGGCTACGGCGCACCCCGCCAAGTTCTCCGAAGCGGTGAAAGCCGCCACCGACCAAGAGCCAGACTTGCCGCCCGAGCTAGCGCAGCTGTCGGAGTTGCCGGAGCGCTACGAATCGGTCGCCAACGATCTGGAAGCGGCGAAGGCGATCGTCGCGGACGTGGCGGCCCGCGCTACCCAATAGCCTGTCCGTTGGTTCCCAACTGGTTGTCGGCAAGTGGCCGATGCCAAGCAATGGGACACGCAACTGGCCCTATCAGATTGTGAGGGGCTGGCTGTTTTTATCGGAGTCGGATTAGACCGTCCATTGGTGAAAGTGCAGCTATGACTGACGCACCCAGCCTTGAGTTATTAGAGGCAAAGTCACGCGAAGAGCTAATTGAGATAGCCGCGGTCGCAGGCATTCCGGTTCCGCCGCGAGCGCGCAAGCCGGGCATTATTAATGCGATCCTCGGCGGCGGCTCTGCTGGCGACGACCCGGGCGAAGGACGCACCCGCACCGTAACTCTGCCAGCCGACGACTCCGCCGAAAATGGCGCGCCCGAAAACGAAGCAAATGAGGCAAACGGCTCAAACGGCGCAGACCCAAATACGGACTCAGCCGAAGACGGCAACCGCCGCTCTCGCCGCCGCGGACGCGACGAGCAGTTTCAAGGTGACGCCGCACCCTGCGACGGACTGCTTGATCTGCGCGAAGAGGGGTACGGCTTTTTGCGCATTAGCGGGCTGCTGCCATCGCCCGACGACGTCTATGTTGCGGCGCGCCATGTGCGGCAATATCGCCTGCGGCGTGGAGATCGGATTACCGGCGCCAGTCGCCCGGCTGCGCGCAGCGAAAAAAATCCTGCGCTGCTGCGGCTAGACACCATCAACGGAAACGATCCCAACCCAGATGAGATTCGCCCGCTGTTTGACGACATTGCGGTTATTCATCCGGCCACCGTCTTGCCGCTGGCTAAAGGTTCAAACGGACAGAACGGCCATCTGTCGGCTAACGAAAAACAGCTACTTGAGAAGCTGGACAAGATTGCGCCGGCGGGACACGGCCAGCGCGGACTGCTGGTGTCAGATTCGCAAGCCGACTCCACTGCGCTGGTGGAGACGGTCGCCATGGCCGTGGGCCTCAACCATCCCGACATCCACCTGCTGGTGTTGCTGATCGACGAGCGGCCCGAACTGATCACCGAACTGTCTCGCCGTTTGGAGACCTCCGGCGAGGTGGTGGCGTCTGCGTTTGATCGCCCGGCTGACGAGCACATCGCCGTTACCGAGCTGACGCTTGAGCGAGCCAAACGCAAGGCTGAGCAAGGCGAGGACGTGGTGCTGGTGTTTGACGGACTGACTCGCTTGGCGCGGGCGCATCGTCGCGCCGTGGGTCATCGGCAGTCGCAGATGACCAGCGAGCCGGCCGCCGCGGCGGCTGCCAAAAGCCTGTTTGGGGTGGCGCGCAACCTAGAGCAGGCCGGATCAATCACGATGTTTGCGACAGCACGGCCGGATGAAGGCGCTGGGTTTGATGCCGATGCTTTGAACGAGTTCCGCTCTGCCGCCAACTTGACGTGGGCGCTAGAGAATGCGAAGTCGCAAGATTCTGGCGGCGGTGCTGGCGGCGGTGCGGCTGGTAGCTCAGCCGAGCGGCAGCTAACCATTGACGAGGGCGCTTGTTTCAGCAGCGGTAACCATGTCTAAACCGCAGCCAGATGCGCAGCCAAATGTGCGGCCGAGGGTGCAGCATGCGCAACCGAGAGTGCGGCTAGCGCCAGCAACCGCCAGAATGAGGGTCTTATGAAAAGCGACATCCATCCTTCGTATCGCCCAGTGGTGTTCCGCGATTCCAGCGCAGGGTTTGCTTTTTTGACGCAGTCAACGATTGAAACCAGCGAGACCATCGTCTGGGAAGACGGCAATGAGTACCCGCTGGCCAGCGTTGAACTTTCAAGCGCAAGCCATCCGTTCTTTACCGGCCAGATGAAGATCGTTGACACGGCGGGTCGAGTGGAGCGCTTCCAGCGTCGCTACGGCGACCGCCGCCAAAAGCGAAGCTGACCACAAACACAGCCAGCACCGCCCGCGCTGACGCAGAGCGCAAGCCTGCTCTACACGCGGTCAAGCTGAAGAGCCTGGTCGGCAGTGCGCTAGGCAAAACCACCGTCCAGACGCTGGGCGAGATAACCGGCACAGAGACCGGCGCATTCGCCGTGCTAGGCGAAGCCGTTGCGGGCGATGTGGCGACTGACGCGGCGGCTGACGTCGCGACCGACGCCACGGCGGTTTTTCTGGCCGAGCACAATCCCGGCGCTTCGCTCGGACCGGCTCTGGCGATAGCCGCCCGCGCAAACGCTGCGCAACTGCACGTGTTCGCTCCCGGCGAATCCGTCGCCGACCAGCCTGCGCTAGACACGCTGTTTCGCCGAGCGGCGCTTTTTACCTATCCCATAACTATCTGGTCGGTCGCCGGCGCTAACGCCACCCCGGCTGAGGCACCAACCCAACGACCGCCCGAACCGCCACCGCCGCGTGTGCCAGAGCTGGTTGCGCTGTTGCAGCAGGCGGGTGCCGATGTGAACGTTGAGCACGGCGTCATCACCGGCGAGGTGCAGGGGCTTGAGATTGCGCGGGTGGTTGCCGATGCCGCCGGGTTGCCTGAGTCAGCCAGCGAGTCGCCCGGCCAGCCTGCCAATCCGGCTGACCCCAACCAGCAAACTCAGTCGTGGCGTCTAGAGGTCGGTGTCGGCGCGCACGACCGGGAGGCGTTCGCAATGCTCCACGGCAACGAACCCATCCTCGCCTCCCTGCAGCGAGTAGTCGATCTGCTCAAACGCCACCGCTCGCCTGGCGCCGAACCGCACCCGCTCAACCGGATGGCCGCGGCCCGCTGGCTGCGCGCTCTATTAATAGGGCAGCCCGACCTGGTGGGCGCCAAGCGACTAACGGCCGCATCGCCGCCGGTGGCCAGAGACTCCGTAACCGACAAAGCGCCTGCGGTCTGCTACGGCGTCGACGAGCACAACAAATCGCTGGTGGTGGTCGCTTCGGTGGGAATAGACCTGGACCTGGTGCCGTTCGCCGCCGACGCCCGCGCATTTCTGGACGATTCGGCGCAGCTGGTCATCGCAGTGCCGCGGCGGGACGCCCACCAACTACTGAGTCAGATTGCGGCTTGGCTAGACCCCGAACCCGAGCCCGTGCGAATCGCCAGGCTGCCCGACGACTGGATGAAGACCGGCGCAGGCACATAGCCAAGCCAACCTGCCCGAACGCATAGCCAGCCTGACCGCATAGCTAGCCTGAAACTGTGTTGAGCCGCTTGGCCGAGTATGAGGTTGAGCTGACCTCGGTCGAGCAGCAACTAGGCGACCCGACCGCCGCCGCCGACCGCGAGCGTTTCGCTGAGCTAGGTCGCCGTCATGCCCGCTTGTCGGAAATAGTCGCTGTCGGTCGTCAGCTAAAAACAGCGCTTGACGATGCCGAAGCCGCCCGCGAACTTCGCACGGCTGGCGACAGCGACGACACCGAACTGGCCGAGCTGGAGGATGCCGCAACCACCAGCGTCAAAGAGCTGGAAGAGCAGATGCGTCTGTTGTTGTTGCCGCCCGATCCCAACGACGACCGCAACGTGATCATTGAGATCAAGGGAGCCGAGGGCGGCGACGAAGCCAACATCTGGGCGCGCGACCTGTATGAGATGTACAAGGCGTTCGCTGCGGCGAGCGGCTGGAAGGTGGAGCTGCTGGGGCTGCACGAAAGCGATCGCGGCGGGCTGACCGATGTTGCGTTTGCGGTGCGGGGAGAGCACGTGTGGCGCCAGCTCAAGTTTGAGGGCGGTCCGCATCGGGTGCAGCGCGTGCCGGTAACCGAATCGCAAGGCCGCATCCACACCTCATCGGCGACGGTCGCAGTGTTGCCCGAGGCTGACGAGATAGACATTGAGATTGACCCCGCCGACCTAACGATCGACACCTACCGCTCCTCCGGGCCGGGCGGGCAATCCGTCAACACCACCGATTCGGCGGTGCGCGTAACGCACAATCCCACCGGGCTGGTGGTGTCAATGCAAGATGAGAAGAGTCAGCTGCAAAACAAGGCGAAGGCGCTGGCGGTGCTGCGGTCGCGCTTGCTGAAAGCGCAGCAGGAAGAGCGGGCTGCCGGTCAAGCCGCCGCAAAGCGTGATCAGGTGAAAGGCGGCGGTCGGTCGGAAAAGATCCGCACGTACAACTACAAAGATGGGCGCGTGACGGATCATCGCATCTCGCTGACCCTGTACAAACTTGACCGAGTGCTGGCCGGTGAGCTAGACGAGATTGTTGATGCGCTGGTGCTAGCCGAGCGAGCCGAGCTGTTGGCAGGCGAAGCTGTGCAGAGCGCCGCGGCAGGTGAACCGGCCGGCGAGCCGGCGCAAGAACAAGGCGAGAAATAACTTGACACAAGACGAAACCCTGTCGCTGGGGCTGCTGGTTGAGCAAGCCAATGCGCAGCTGCAAGCCACCGACGTGGCCGACCCTGACCTGAGCGCTAGTTGGATTGTCGCCGAGGCGGCTGGGCTGACACCGGCCGAACTGATCTTGGAAGCCAAGTCTCCCGCCACTCAGCGAACCGTGGCGCAAGTTGACGCAATGACAGCGCGGCGCGCAGCCGGCGAACCTTTGCAGTACGTGCTGGGGCGGTGGGGGTTTCGCGGTCTTGATCTGGCGGTGGACAAACGAGCGCTTATTCCCCGGCCCGAAACCGAGTGCCTGGCCGGGGCGGTCGTTGACTGGCTAAAGAACGAAGCATTTGCGCGCCGCACCAACGGCGCGACGGGCAGTATGGCTGGTGGCGCGACTGGCAGTGCGACTGGCAGCGTGCCCGACAGCGCGCCCGACCCGGCCGCAAACGCAACCCCCGTGTCGCTGCTGGTGGCCGACCTGGGCACCGGCAGCGGAGCGATCGCATTGTCAATCGCGCAAGAGGTCCCCGAGGCAAACGTCTTGGCGACCGATCTTTCCAGCGAGGCCCTAGAACTAGCGCGCGAGAACCTGGCGGGCCTGGGCGAGGCCGGAGCACGCGTAACTCTGCTGCAGGGCGACTGGTTTGAACCGCTGGCGCCGGCGCTGCACGAGTGCCTGGATGCGGCGGTGTCCAACCCTCCTTACGTGACGACCAGCGAAGCGCTGCCGCCCGAGATTGACGAATGGGAGCCGCAGGCTGCGCTGCGCTCCGGGCAAGATGGGCTGACCGATCTGCATTGCCTGATTGCGCAAGCCCGCGAATACCTGGTGCCGGGCGGATTGCTGGCGCTGGAGTGTTCGCCAACGCAAGCCACCAGCTTGGCGACAAAACTCTCCGCCAACGGCTACGAAAACGTGCGCGTAACCGACGACCTGGCGGGCAAGGCACGTGTGCTCACCGCGCAGCGTCCGCTCAACGACATCGCTGCCGAACGACTCGCCAATGCGCGCCAGGCATTGCGGTCGGGCGGATTTGTCGTGGCGCCGACCGACACCGTTTGCGGTGCGCTGGGCGAGTACGCCAACGCTGAGGTGGTTCGCAGCGTCTACGCAGCCAAAGGCCGACCGGAGACGATGGCGCTGCCGGTGCTAGTCAGCGGCATCGAACAAGCCGAGCGCTTGGTGGTGCTAAACGACGAAGCCCTGCATCTGGCGGAGCGGCACTGGCCTGGCGCTTTGACTTTGGTGGCGCCAAGACGCGGCGGGCCCGACCCGGTCGGCGGCCACACAACCTTGGGTGTGCGAGTGCCCGACCTGGGTTGGCTGCGCTGGCTAGCCGAACAGATTGGTCCGCTTACCGGCACCAGCGCCAACTGCCACGGCGACAACACTCCGCCGCAAGCCGACACGGCGGCCGCCGCCTTGCTTGTGCATCCTGCTTACGTGCTTGATGGCGAGGCGCCGCTGGCTGAACCATCAACCGTTGTTGACGTCTGCAAGCACGAGCCGGTAGTGCTGCGCGAAGGCGCCATCAAAACCGCCGACCTGCTGTAAGACTGAACTAGAAATCCTGCAAGAAACCCCATAGAAACGATGCCTGCTAAAAAAAAGTCAGACAAAAACACTGCCAGCCCAGCCAGCCCAATCAGCCCAGCCAGCCCAATCAGCACGGTCGTGCTGGCTGCGGATCACGCGGGCTATGAACTAAAGCAGGCGCTTGCGAAGCATCTGCAAAGCGCGGGCTGTGAGGTGTTGGATTGCGGTACGCACAGCACCGATTCGGTGGACTATCCCGACTTTGGCGCCGCCGCAGCGCGCGAGGTCGCGCAGGTCGCCAGCCCGGCCACTATCGGCGTGCTGGTGTGCGGCAGCGGTGTCGGTATGGCAATCGCCGCCAACAAGGTCAGTGGCATCCGTGCCGTGGCAGCCAGCGACGCGACCACCGCTCAGCTGTCTCGCCAACACAACAATGCCAACGTGCTGTGCCTGGGCGCAAGGTTGATGACTGAGCAAGCGGCCATTGAAGTGCTGGATGCTTTTTTGGCGAGCGAGTTTGAGGCGGGCCGGCACCAGCGCCGAGTGAGCCAACTTGACGCGCTAGACACCGCAGCGCCCGTGTCCGCTGCTGGCAGCGCGGCACCAAACGCCGCGTCCGCCGGCCTCTGGACGCTGGCCCCCGATACCGCCGTCGAAGAAGCTCTCGCCGCCGAGCTAAACCGCCAATGCACCAGCCTGCAGCTGATCGCTTCGGAAAACTTCGCATCGCCCGCAGTGATGGCAACAACCGGCAGCGTGTTCACCAACAAATACAGCGAGGGCTATGTCGGGCGGCGCTACTACGGCGGCAACATCAACGTCGACACGGTTGAGCGGCTAGCGATCGATCGCCTGAAAGACCTGCTCGGCGCTGAACACGCCAACGTCCAACCGCACTCCGGCTCCAACGCCAACGCCGCGGTCTACCAAGCACTGCTCAACGCAGGCGACACCGTCATGGGGATGAGCCTCGACCACGGCGGCCACCTAACGCACGGCTCACCGGTCAATTTCAGCGGCAAGACCTACAACTTTGTTTCATACGGACTCACCGACAGCGACGAACGCATCGACTACGAAGAGATGGCGCGCCTGGCGCGCGAGCACCGCCCGCAGCTGATCGTGGCCGGCGCAACGGCGTACTCCCGCCGCATTGACCCGCAGCCGTTTCGTGCGGTCTGCGATGAGATCGGCGCGCTGTTTATGTTTGACGCGGCGCACATTGCCGGCCTGATCGTCGGCGGCGCACACGAGAATCCGACTCCGCTAGCGGACGTCGTCACCCTCACAACGCACAAGACGCTGCGCGGACCGCGCGGCGGGGCGATCTTGTGCAAGGCCGACTACGCAAAGAAAATAGACAGCGCAGTGTTTCCCGGCACCCAAGGCGGGCCGCTAGATCACGTCATCGCGGCCAAGGCGGTGGCGTTTCGCGAGGCGGCCGACAAGAGCTTCGCCGATTACGCGCATCGCATCGTCGCCAACGCTCAGGCTCTCGCCGACGCGCTCGGCGAGCGTGGCTTCCGGCTGGTGTCCGGCGGCACCGACAACCACCTCTTGCTCGTGGATCTGCGCAGCTTCGACGCGGAGCTGACCGGCAAGCAAGCCCAAGAAGTGCTGGACGCCGGTGGCGTAACGCTGAACCGCAACACGATTCCGGACGACCCTCGCTCGCCTTTCGTTACCAGCGGCGTGCGCATGGGCACGGCCTCGCTGACAACGCAAGGCATGGGCACCGAGCAGATGGTTCAGGTCGCCGACTTCACCGCACGGATACTCAAGGGGCGAGAAGACCCCGACACGGTCGCAGCCGTGCGCGCCGAAATCGCGCAGATGTGCGCGCAGTTCCCGCCCTACTAGCCCCACCTAGCTGGGAACGGTGAGCACCAACCTGCAGCACCTGCTGGTGCTAGCGATCGCCGCAAGTGCTACCTACGCGGGCACCTTCGTGGTGACGGCGCTGGCGCCAAAGGTGGGAGCGATCGCCCAGCCCACCGACCGCCACGTCCACGCCCGACCCACCGCCACCGGCGGCGGCGCAGCCATGTTCGTCGGGCTGCTAATAGCGCTGGGGGTCGCTAGTCGCCTGGGCGCTTTCACCGGCACATTTGCGGGATCATCCGAAGCCCTCGCAGTGGTGGTTGCGGCGGGAGTCATTTTCGGCATTGGCGCGCTTGACGACATACACGACCTTTCGGCTCCGGCCAAGGTGGCGGGGCAGGTCTTGGCCGGCAGCTTGCTGGCGGTGCTGGGGGTGACGCTGTTTTTCGTGCGGCTGCCGTTCGGCGGAGTGATAGCGCTGTCCGGCGATTGGGCGACGCTCATAACCGTGCTGCTGGTGGTGGTGGTCGCCAACGCAGTCAACCTGATCGACGGGCTTGACGGGCTGGCGGTCGGGCTGGTGGCCATCGGGTCTTTGGCTATGTATCTCTACGCCCGAGAGCTGCAATCCGCCAGCGTGCTGGACGAATCCAACATCGGCATGCTCTTGTCGCTGGTAACGCTGGGCGTGTGCATCGGATTCTTGCCCCGCAACATGCACCCGGCGCGCGTGTTCATGGGCGACGGTGGCTCGTTGCTGTTGGGGCTGCTGATGGCGGCATCCACCATGACGATCAGCGGACGTCTGGCCGAGCCGCTCAGCGGGCAGGTGTATTTCTTTTTTGCGCCCGCGCTGATTCCGGCGTTGATCTTGGGAGTGCCGCTGATCGACAGTGCCTGGGCGATTGCGCGACGACTCATGCGCGGCGCGGGCATCACCACGGCAGACAAAGACCACGTTCACCACCGCTTGATGCGAATGGGTCACGGGCATCGCCGCACGGTTCTGATGCTGTGGGCTTGGACCGCGCTTGCTTCCGCGCTGGCGCTGGTGCCGATCTGGACCGGGCGAGGCGACGTGGTGCTGCCGTTCGCGTTGGTGGGAGTGGTGCTGTTGTTGCGCTTGTTGTTGCGACCGCGCACCGCGCTCAGCCCGGCTGAGGCCGCGGCGACTGCAGTGCCATCGGAAGTGCCATCGGAGGCGGCTGCTGAGGCGCCTGCTGAGGCGGCGACGCACGAATCTGAGCCAGCGGCGCGTTCCGTGTTGCATAAGAGCCCCCGCAGCGATTAGCTTTTTACCTGGCTTAGCTTTTCTGGCTTAGACATTTGCAGGACTAATGGCCCTAAACACTCCCCAACGAAAACAACGCCGCGCCCCTAAGCGCGTAACCAGCGACGACGGCCTGGTGATGGCCATTGAGATCGTGGTAACGCCGCTGATTTTCGCAGCGGCCGGATTCGGGATTGACACGTGGCTGGGCACGCGACCCATCTTCACGGCGATTTTGGGAATAGTGGCTTTCGCCGGCAAGGTGGTAGGGGAGTGGTATCGCTACTCCAGCCGCATGGACAAGCACGAAGCAGAGATGACCGCCAATCGCCCAACCCAACCGCGTGCCCTGCGCCAGCCCGCCTCCGCGGATGGCACTGGAAACGGCATCAACGGCACCGACGACACCACCGAGCAGGGCCTGCCGACGGGCGTGAAGCTGTAACGATGAAGCTGTAACGATGAAGCTAGAACGATGAAGCTGGAACGACGATGAACGAGCTAGCGCCGGAGCGCAGCATCGCACGCGACATCGTTCGCCGCGGCCTGCTGATAGCACCCGTCTGGGTAGTCGTAGCCGGACTGATCTGGGGATTCGGCGGAGCGGCATCGGCCGCCTACGGACTGGCGCTGGTGCTCGCCAACCTATTCGCAGCCGCCGCGATCATCACCCACGCCGCGCGCATTTCACTAAACGCACTAATGGCAGCGGTGCTAGGCGGCTTCATAGTGCGGATCGGGCTGCTGCTAGCGGCAGTGTTTGCCGTCAGCTGGCACAGCCTGTTCGAGCCCGTCCCACTAGCGATCACCGTTTTGGTGACGCATTTGGGTTTGTTGACGTGGGAAGCGCGCTATGTTTCACTGTCGCTTGCTAACCCGGGCCTCATGCGGAGCGGCAACAAAGTCAGTGGCAACAAAGTCAACGACAACAAGATCAGTGGCAACAAGATCACCCAAGCAACCAACCAGGAGACAAAGTGAATTTCGCGGGCCTGCATTTTCCGCCAATAGCGGAGCTACTTGAGTGGCCGGGAATTCTCTTTGACGGCACCGCCCTTGAGCTCAACAAGGTCGGCCTCATCTACCTGTTCGCCATGGTGGCGCCGATAGTCATCTTTGTGATGGCGTCACGGCGCTACAAGACCGCATCGCTCGCCACGGCGCCACGCGGCATCCAAACCGTCGCCGAAACGTCGGTGACGTTCGTGCGCGACAACGTGGTGATGCAAACCATCGGCCCGGACGGCCTGCGCTACATGCCGTTTTTGATGGCGCTGTTTTTCTTCGTGTTCTTCTCCAACATCACCGAGGTCATTCCGTTCATCCAGCTACCCGCCAACTCCCGCATGGCCGCACCGGCGTTCCTGGCGGTTTTGGTTTGGGTGGTGTTCAACACAATCGGCATCAAAAATCACGGCTTCTTCGGCTATCTGAAAAACGTAACCGTGCCGCCCGGCGTGCCGATAGCGCTGCTGTTTTTGGTGGTGCCGATCGAGTTCATCTCCACCTTCGTGGTGCGGCCGTTCTCTTTGGCAGTGCGACTCTTCGCCAACATGTTGGCGGGGCACTTGCTGCTGGTTACATTCGCAGTGCTGACCGCAGCGCTGTGGGACACCAGCCTGCTGTTCGCAATAGTCTGGGCGCCGTTTGTGGTGCTAATCGGACTGACCGGCTTTGAAATCCTGGTGGCGTTTTTGCAGGCGTTCATCTTCACAATCCTCACCGCCGTCTACATAGGTGGCGCCCTTCACCCCGAGCACTAAACCCGGTGCTGCGGAACTCTAAATAATCCACCAATAAATCCACCAATAAATCCACCAATCCACCTACAACAGGAGAAATAGTGCTTGATTTGCTTGCACAAGCGGAAAATGCGGTCGACGGTCTGAAGGCCGTCGGCGCCGGTTTGGGCTACGGCCTGGCAGCTATCGGACCGGGTGTCGGCATCGGCTTAGTCGTCGGTAACGCCATCACGGCCATGGCCCGGCAACCCGAGTCGGCTGGCGTCGTCCGCACCACCATGTTCTTGGGCATCGCCTTTACCGAGGCGCTTGCGCTTATCGGGTTCGTGGTGTTCATCCTTCTGAACTTCGCTTAGGAGCCAGCTGTGTACCCAGCTGTAAGCCAAACCGTGTCCGCCATCATCTGGCGAGCCGCCGGAGAGGAAGAGGCCGCGGAAGCGCCCAACCCCATCATCCCGGCTTGGGATGAGGTGATCTGGGGCTCGATTGCATTTGTGATCTTGCTCATTGTGATGTGGAAGTTCGCCTACCCGGCGATCCGCAAGGCAATGGAAACCCGCACCGAAAAAATCCAAAGCGACATCGATTCAGCCGACACCGCCAAGCGTGAAGCCGAAGAGCTGCGCGCGCAGTACGACAGTCGCCTAACGGAGGCCAACGCCGAGGCAAGTCAGATCATTGAGCAAGCCCGCGGCGAAGCCGAGCGCGTCCGCCAAGAACGTCTGGCTGCGATTGAGCCGGAGATCGCCGAGCGCTTCGCCCAAGCCGAAGCCGACATTGAAGCCGCCCGCGCCCGTGCGATAGCCGAGGTGCGTGACGAGATCACCTCCTTGGCGGTGGGTGCGGCGAGCCAAGTCGTGATGGCCAGCCTGGATGAGCAGGCGCATCGGCGTTTGATTGACGACTACATCGATCGGGTAGGTAGCTAAGCCAGTGCCCCAAAGAGTTGAGGGTTACGCATCTGCGCTGGTCGCATTTGCGAGTGCCGAAGATCAGCTTGACCGCGTGCCCGATGAGCTTTTCGCCGTCGGCCAGGCGGTGTCAAACAACGACAGCTTGCGCGAAACGCTGACTGACAGGTCGATTCCGGCATCACGCCGCATCGGTGTTTTAGAAGACCTGCTGGCCAGCGAAGCGTCGCCGGTAACGCTGAACCTGGTCTCGCTGCTGGTGGGCGCCGGCCGTGGCGCAGACATCCCGGAGATCGCCGAAGAAACCCTCGCGCAGGCTGCGGCTCAGCGCGGCGAAGCGGTCGCAGAGGTGCGGTCGGCGATTCCGCTGAGCGACGAACAAGTGCAGCGACTAGCGGCGGCGCTGACGCGCGCCAGCGGCCGCAACGTAAGCGTGCAGGTGGTCATTGATCCCGACGTGCTGGGCGGCATAGCCGCGCAGATAGGCGACACGGTCTACGACGGATCGGTAAGAACTCGACTAGAGAATATGAAGGAGCGTCTGGCATGACCGACACCGGGTCAACCACTGGATCAACCGCTGGGTCAACGTTGGCATTTAGCACCGCCGACATCACCGCAGCGATAGAGCAAAATCTGAAGGACTTCGACCCGGCGATCGAGTCGGCCACCGTTGGCCGCATTCTTGAGGTGGGTGACGGAATCGCCAGGGTGTCCGGGCTGCCGGGCGTTTCGGTGAACGAGGTGCTGGAGTTCGCCAGCGGCGACACCGGGCTAGCGCTGAACCTGGACGAAGAGTCCATCGGCGTGGTGGTGCTCGGCAACGTTGAGGCAATCGAAGAAGGCCAGCCTGTCAAAGCCACCGGCCGCATCTTGTCTGTGCCGGTCGGTGACGCAGTGCTGGGGCGCGTGCTGAACGCGCTGGGCGAACCGATCGACGGGCGCGGTGCCATTACGGGCGCCACCCAACGACGCATGGAAATCCAAGCGCCGGGCGTGATGGGTCGTCAGCCGGTGCATGAGCCGCTGCAAACCGGCATCAAAGCCATCGACGCAATGACGCCGGTCGGCCGGGGCCAGCGCGAGCTAATCATCGGCGACCGCAAAACCGGCAAGACATCGGTAGCGGTCGACACGATTCTTAATCAGGCCGGCTTGGGCGTGAAGTGCATCTACGTGGCGATCGGCCAAAAGGGCTCAACCGTCGCGCAGGTGGTCAACACCTTGACCGAGCGTGGGGCGATGGAATACACGGTGGTGGTGGCGGCTCCGGCATCAGACCCGGCGCCGTTTAAGTATCTGGCTCCGTATGCGGGTTGCGCCATCGGTCAGCAATGGATGGAAAACGGCGAGCACGCCCTGATCGTTTACGACGATCTTTCCAAGCAAGCCGAGGCGTATCGCCAGATGTCGCTGCTGCTGCGCCGCCCGCCCGGTCGTGAGGCGTACCCCGGCGATGTGTTTTATCTGCACAGCCGCCTGCTGGAGCGTGCCGCCAAGCTGAACGACGAGCTGGGCGCGGGTTCTCTAACGGCGTTGCCGATCATCGAAACCAAGGCTGGCGACGTGTCTGCGTACATCCCGACCAACGTGATTTCAATTACCGACGGGCAGATTTATCTGCAAGATGACTTGTTCAAATCTGGCGTGCGGCCGGCCGTTGATGTCGGTATTTCGGTTTCTCGGGTGGGGTCTGCCGCTCAAACCAAGGCAATGAAAAGCGTGGCGGGAACGCTCAAGATTGACCTGGCGCAGTTCCGCGACCTTGAGGCGTTTGCCACCTTCGGCTCAGAGCTAGATGCGGTTTCGGCCGCGCAGCTTGGGCGTGGCTATCGGCTGGTGGAGCTGCTAAAGCAGGGGCTCAACTCTCCGATGTCGGTGCAAGAGCAGGTGATCGTGCTTTATGTCGGTACCAGCGGGCTGGTTGATGACGTGCCCGTGGAAGACGTGCAGCGCTATGAGGCTGAGCTTTTGGACTGGATGCGCTCCCGCCACGGCGGGCTGCTGGAGAGCATTAGCTCCAGCGGTGAGATGGACGAGACCGCGGTTGCTGAGGCCGTCAAGTCTTTTGCGGCGCAGTTTGTGCCGAGCGAGGCGAGCTAAGGCCATATGGCAAGTGGGCAGGAGCGGATTCTCCGGCGGCGGATCAAATCAATTGACGCCACCAAGAAGATCACCCGTGCAATGGAGCTGATTGCGGGGTCGCGCATCGTCAAGGCGGTGGCGCGCGTGCAGGCCGCCAAGCCCTACAGCGAAAAGCTGACTGCCGTCATTGCGAACCTGGCGGCCAGCGGCGGTGGGCTAGACCATCCGCTGCTGCGCCAACCCGATGGCGACGAGCAGGCTGGCGGCGCAAAGCAGAGCACCGCGTTTGTTGTGATCGCCGCCGATCGTGGCTTGTGCGGCGGTTACAACACGAACGTTCTGCGAACCGTTGAGCGAGCGGTCAACAAAGAAATCGAAGCCGGGCGTGGCTACGAACTGATCCTGGTGGGGCGCAAGGCGCAGGCGCATTTCAAGTTTCGCGGGCACGACGTACACAGCACCTTTGAGGGTTTTAGCGACCAGCCCACCTACGAAGATGCGAAGAAGGTCGCGGTGGTTGTTTCGGAGCTGTTTGAAAGCGGGCAGAGTCAGCAGGTGATGCTGGCATACACGCAGTTCATTTCCATCGGCACGCAAGAGGTCGCGCTAAAGCAGTTCATGCCGCTTGACACCAGCGAGATCATGGACGCCAGCACCAGCGCAGGTGCTAGCGCCGCCAGTACAGACGGCGCCAGCGCCAGCGCAGACGGCACCGCCGGCGGCTACGAATACGAGCCGGAGCCAGCCGTCATCGCCGAACGACTGCTCCCGCGCTACGCCCAAGCCCGCCTCTACTCGGCCCTGCTTGAGTCCGCCGCATCCGAGCACGCCGCTCGTCAGCGTGCAATGAAAGCCGCCACCGACAACGCCGAAGATCTAAAGACCAACCTGACCCGCATTATGAACCGTGCCCGCCAAGACGCCATCACCACTGAGATCATGGAGATCGTCAGCGGAGCGGAGGCGTTGTCGCAAGATTCCGGCGAGGTGGATCTGTTGTCGGACACCATCGAAGCCCGCTCAGTCAACCTTTTCGGTTAGCCCAACTAGAACAAGAAGTCAAGAGGAATTAACAATGACAATGACAGCTGACAGCACCACAGACGCCGATCAGACAGAGCGCAAGCCGGGCCGCGTCGTAGCGATAGCTGGGCCGGTTATCGATGTGGAGTTTCCCGCCGGGCACATCCCGGAGATCAACACCGCGCTAGAGATGACAGTTGAGCTGGAAGGCCAGCCGGTGGTGATTACCGGTGAGGTCGCCCAGCAGATCGGCGAAAGCCGCGTGCGGGTGGTGTCGATGAAAGCCACCGACGGCCTCACGCGCGGCATGGCCGTGACGAACACCGGCAGCGGCATAACCGTGCCGGTCGGCGAAGGCGTGCTCGGACACATTTTCAACGTGCTAGGCGAGCCGCTTGACACCGATTCGGTAGAAAACCTGGCCGACCGCTGGGAGATTCACCGCCCGGCACCAGCGTTCGACACGCTTGAACCCAGGGCCATCATGTTTGAGTCGGGCATCAAGGTGATCGACCTGCTTGAGCCCTACGTGGAGGGCGGCAAGATCGGCTTGTTCGGCGGAGCGGGCGTGGGCAAGACGGTGCTGATTACCGAGATGATCAACCGCGTGGCCAGCCAGCACGGCGGCGTTTCGGTGTTTGCCGGCGTGGGCGAGCGCACCCGTGAAGGCACCGACCTCTACCTGGAGATGGAAGAGTCGGGCGTGCTGGAAAAGACCGCCCTGGTGTTCGGCCAGATGGATGAGCCGCCGGGCGTGCGTCTGCGGGTGGCGCTGTCGGCGCTGACGATGGCTGAGTATTTCCGTGACGTGCAGGGCCAAGAGGTGCTGCTGTTCGTGGACAACATCTTCCGCTTCGTGCAGGCGGGCTCTGAGGTGTCGACCTTGCTTGGTCGCATGCCTTCGGCGGTGGGCTACCAGCCGAACTTGGCCGATGAGATGGGTGAGCTGCAGGAGCGCATTACGTCAACCGCTGGCCACTCGATTACGTCGCTGCAAGCGGTGTATGTGCCCGCCGACGACTACACCGACCCAGCGCCGTTCACCACCTTCACGCATCTAGATGCCACGACTGAGTTGAGCCGGCAGATCGCTTCGCTGGGGATTTACCCGGCGGTTGATCCGCTCGCTTCAACTTCAACCATCCTCAGCCCTGAGGTGGTGGGCGATCGCCATTACAACACCGCCCGTCAGGTGCAGGAGATTTTGCAGCGCTACAAAGAGCTGCAAGACATCATCGCCATTTTGGGGTTGGACGAGCTGTCCGAGGAAGACCGTGTGACCGTGAACCGTGCCCGCAAGATTCAGCGGTTCTTGAGCCAGCCGTTTTTCGTGGCGGAGGTGTTTACCGGGCTGCCGGGCGTGTTCGTGCCGATCGCTGAGACGATCGAGTCGTTTGAGATGTTGGTCGGCGGCGACCTAGACGACCTGCCCGAGCAGGCGTTTTTGAATGTCGGCAGTGCCGATGCGGCGCAAGCCAAAGCTCGCGAGCTAGAGCAGTCGTAGCGGCTGTTTAGACGGCGTGTGCAGATCGGGACGCAATGCAGGTTGAGTTAGTTTCGCCGGAGGCCGTTCAGTTCAGCGGCGAGTGCAGCCAGGTGGTGACCCGCACCGTTGATGGCGACATTGCTTTTCTGGATCACCATGCGGCGTTTATCGGTGCGCTTGATATCGGCGAGACGCAGCTTTGGGCTGACGATGGCGTGCTCACGCTGGCGGTCAATCGGGGCTTCGTTGAGGTGAGCAACAACGTCGTGACGATTTTGAGCGACGAGGCGTTGAGCGCCGAAGAGATTGACGCCACGGCGGCGCAGGCTGATTTGACTGCGGCCGAGTCTGGTTTGGCGGCGGCGGATCTGTCGCCCGAAGACGAAGAGGCGCTGGAAGCCGATCGCAAGTGGGCGCAAATCCGCCTGGCTGTTTCGCAGCGCCAGAGTAGCTAGCCGCTAGCCGCAGGCGCGGCAGGCCTGGCTATCCGCGGCGCGGCCGCTAAACGAAGCTCAGCTGGTCAGCCTCATCAAAGCTCAGGCTGCGGTAGTAGCAGCCCAGCCGAGCGTTGCCGTCGGCGTCGTTGGTGTGGCAAGCGCCACCCCCGTCTCGCCGCACCAGATAAAGCAGCGAGTTCTGCTCGCAGTTCACCCGCACATCCACCAGCGTCAGCGAGTTGCCTGAGGTAGCGCCCTTGTGCCAAATCTCCGAGCGGGAGGTGGAATACAGCACGGCCTGGCGCAGCTTCAGCGACATCGCCAATGCTTCCCGGTTTGCGTAGCCGACGAACAGCACATCGCTGGTGTCGGCGTCTTGCAAAACCACCGGCACCACCTGGTGATTGGCCGCGCCAATCTGCACCAGCTTGGTGAAGTCAATCTGGGCTTGCAGCCCTTCTTCCAGATTTGCCGCCGGGTCTTTTTCTGCTTTGTCGCTAGCCATAACTAGCCCGCCAAGTTAGCCCTGCTAGACGTTTGTGAAGCACCAACTGAAACTCACGGGCGGCGAGTTGGTGTCAACCAGCGAAGTCGCAACCACCTGCGCGCACGTGCGCCCCGGCTGCACCGTCTCGATCACCTTGCCTTCGCCCGGCGTGAAGAAATACTCGTTCAGCTGGCGTGTGCCCGAGGTCAGCTGGCTGTCAGGAATCGGCACGCCGTCAATGGAAATGGTCGCCACCCAACCCTGCGCCACCCGAGCGCCGATCGGGCCTTGCCGTGGAGCTTGCGCGTCGGGCGCTGGCACTACCGCCAGCACCGCACTGGGGAAGGGCGTGGCGGGAGGGTCCGAGCTTGAACCGCGGGTGAGGACAACCACCAGCACAACTATGGCGAGGCCGACAATCGCACCAGCCGTAATCAAAACCGACACGCCGCGCCGCAGGGCCCAGTTCGGCTGTCGGTCTGAGGGCGAGTTAGCTGCGTTGAGCGGTCGCTCCACCGATCACTACCTCGTTGTTCTCGTTGTCGTAAAACACCACGGCCTGCCCGGGCGCCACACGCGGCTGCGGCTCAAGCCAGCGCAACTGACCTTGGCTGTCCAGGCTCGCACTCTGCGCAGTTCCGTGAGCGCTGGTCTGCGCCAACACGTCACCTGCGAATCGCTTGCTCGCCACCCAGCGATGGTCATCCAGAGCAACTCCGTCGCTCAGTAGATCCTTCTCGCTGCCCACCACCACCCGGCGCTGCTTGATGTCAACATCTATGGCGTAGTGGCGGTCGCTGTTGCCGCCTAGGTCAAGCCCCTTGCGCTGCCCGATGGTCACCAGCTCAACGGCGGGTACCTCACCCACGGTCTCGCCGGCGGTGCTAACAAGCTGGCCGGTGTGCAGCTGCAGCCGCTCGGTCAGGAAGTTCCCTCGCCCCTGGGCTGCAGTAATAAAGCACACGTCCTGGCTGTCGGGCTTGTCGGCGGTGCGCAGGCCCAGCGATTTGGCTTGGCTGCGAACCTGATCTTTGGTTAGGTCTCCCACCGGAAACTCAAACCACGCCAGATCGGCCGCCGACAACATGTAAAGCACATACGACTGGTCTTTGCTGGGGTCGGCGCCGCGCAGCAAGCGAGCGGGTGCGTTGGCGGCGCGGCTGGCGTCGCTGGTATCGCGGTCGGCGTTGCGGTCGGCACCGGTGGCGGGCTGAACCCGCACATGATGGCCGGTAGCGAGTCGGTCAAATCCGAGCTGGCGAGCCCGGTGCGCCAGTGCGTCAAACTTCAGATAGCGATTACAAGAGATGCAAGGGTTGGGAGTCAGCCCGGCGGCGTGGGCGGCGACGTAGGGCTCCACCACCTTGGCTTCAAACTCGTCGCCGTAGTTGAAAACGAAATGGTCGATGCCGAGCTGCTGGCAAACCCGGCGGGCGTCGTCCACGTCTGACACCGCGCAGCAGCCCTGATCTTGCGGACCGCCCCACAGCTTCAGGGTCACTCCAGTTACCTCGTGGCCCGCCTCCAAGCACATCGCAGCGGCGACCGAGCTATCCACCCCGCCCGACATCGCCACCAGAACGCGACTGCGCGGCGCGTCGCCAGCCGAGCCAGCGCCCTGCGAACTCACACTCGATGAGCTCACAGCCCCGACTCGCGAAACTGCTTCACGCAATTTGGTATCTCCGCCAGCGCGTGCTCGATCTCCCACGGCTCGGTGCACCAACCCAACGACAACCGCAACGATCCCGCCGCGGCCGCGTTGCTGTATTGCATCGCCGACAGCACGTGGCTCGGCTCCATGGCGCCCGATGAGCAAGACGCCGCCGCCGATGCCATCACGTCGCAGCGGTCAAGCAGCACCAACAGCGCCTCGGTCTGCACGTCTTTTATTAGCAGCTGACACATGCCTGCCGCCACGTCGGTCGTGTTCGGATCTACGCTCAATCGGCAGTCCGCAATAGCGTCGGTCAGCCCTTCCGCCAGACGATCCCGCAGCTCCCCGAGCCGCTTGATGTCGTCCGTTCGGGTTTCGTTCAGCTCCGCAAACGCCGCACCAAATGCGACTATGCCCGCGGTGTTGTGGGTGCCGCTGCGGCGATCGGCTTCTTGGCCGCCGCCTAGCAGCTGGGCGGTCAGATCGCCGGCGGACGATCGCACCGCCAGCACGCCGACACCCTTGGGTCCGCCGAACTTGTGTCCGCTCAGGCTCAGCAGATCGGCGCGCTGAACGCTGGCTGGCGGGGTGGTCCAGTTCACGCCCTGCACCGCGTCGGTGTGCAGCTTCGCAGTCGGGGCGTGAGCGGCGATCACATCGGCTATCGCATCAAGGTCATTGATCACGCCGGTCTCGTTGTTTGACAGCATCGCCGACACCAGCCCAACCGGCGGCCCGGCCTCGGGCTGAAGCTGCTGCGCCAGATGCTCCAGGTCAACCTGCCCGTTGGGATGCACGTTCACGGTGCGCCCGCCGCCAGCAAGCACTGGCTCAAGCACGGCGTGGTGTTCGGTCGCCGGGCACAGCGCCACGGTGTCGGTGGCTGCGGTTATGCCGCGGATCGCCAGGTTGTCCGCTTCGGTGCCGCCGGCGGTGAAGACAATGTCGTGCGGGCTGAAGCTCAGAGCGTCTGCGACTACTTCACGGGCGTCGTCAATTGCTCGGCGGGCGGTGCGAGCCATTTTGTGAGCGCCGGAAGGGTTGCCGAAATTGGCTTGGAGATAGGGCTGCATGGCTTCAACTGCGGCTGGTCGCATCGGCGTTGAGGCGGCGCAGTCGAGATAGGCGGGGCGTGCGTGAGTGGGGCGCGCTTCGGTGTGCCTTGCTTCGGCGTGCCGCGCTTGCGTGGGCTCGGATTGGGGCGCAACCATAACTGTGAGGTTATTGGCTGGTTATTAGCGGATTGCTAGCGCCCTCTGGCACGATGGTGGCGTGAGTGATGCGGCGTACGGGCCGGCGACATACGGAGACGACTTCGCAGACGTTTATGACGACTGGTACTGCGACGTGTCTGACGTGGAAGCGACCGCCGACACCATTGAGGAACTGCTGCGGGCGAGCGGCGACGGGTCTGCCGCAACCAGCGACGCCACCCGCACCGATGGCGGCCGTGTGCTGGAGCTTGGGGTTGGGACGGGTCGGCTGGCGCTAGCGATAGCGGCCAAGGGAATCGCCATCGACGGCATTGATTCTTCGGCTGCGATGTTGGATCGCCTGGCCGCCAAAGATCCGCAGGGAACCGTCGGCCGACTGCTGGGAGATTTCGGGACGGAAGACTTTGCTGGCGATCTTGGGGAGGACCTTGGCGCGCCCGGGCCATACCGAGTTGTGTTCGCTGCGTACAACACGTTTTTTAATCTGGCTAGCGAGCAGGCTCAGCTCCGCTGCTTGCGCTCGGTGAGTCGGCGGCTGGAGTCCGACGGGTGTCTGGTGATTGAGGCTTTTCTGCCGGCTGAAGTCGAGGAAGCTGAAGCTGCCGTCAACAACGCAACCGCCGCCGGCAGTGCCACCTCGCCCAACTGGCCACAAGTTGAAACTCGCCGCCTCGGTCAATCTCTGCTGCTGAACGTAAGCGTGCTTGATGCCAAACAACAGCTGGTGCGCGGCCGACACATTGAAGTCCGGCTAGACCCCGCCGACAACACAACCGACAACACCGCCAGTGACATCGCAGCCGCCGACAGCGTGGCTAACATCGTAAGCATCCGATCGTGGCAGATCCGTTATCTCAGCCCCAGCCAGCTTGATGAGCTGGCCACCCGTGCTGGATTAGTGCTAACGCAGCGATGGGCCGATTGGCAGCGAAGCCCATTTGATGCCGCCGGCACGAAACACGTTTCGGTTTACAAGCTTGCCCAACCGGGCACGCAAAACTCCAACACGCAATAAAAAAGCAGGACAACAATGAGGCTTGATGTAACGATCAATTTGCCCGCCTCACCCGAGGAGGTCTGGGAGAACGTTTCGGATCTGTCGCGCAGCATCACCTGGACGGACGACAAAAACCGAGCGACCTTCACATCGGACACCACCGAGGGCGTTGGCACCACGCTGACAGGCAAGTTTCGGCTCGGTCCGCTTTCCGCGACCGATCACATCACCGTGACCGAATGGCAGTCGCCGTCGGCCCCGCCGCAAGCCGCCGCCGGGCAAAGCGCGGGCGAGCAAGACGTGGACGCGCCGACCGCCGTCATCGGCGTCGCGCATTCGGGTTCCATCACAGGCGAGAGTCGCCACACGCTGACCAAGTCCGAGGACGGCACTCTGGTTAAAAGCACCGGAAATCTGCGCCTGCCGTGGTGGATGGGCGGCGCTATTGCCGCGCCTATTACCTCACGCATGCTGCAGCGGGTGTTGGTGCAAAGGATTCGCCGCCTGCGTGTGCAACTAATGGAGAGCAACGAGACCGAAGCGCCCGACCAACCTGGCGCTCTGATCGGCCGGGGTCAAAACACAGAGGTGCGAAGTTTCGGCAGGCATGCCATCCGCATCAGCCTGCGGGAAGACGACCTGAGCCACGAGGCCAATGCGATGTCGCATGTGGGGCAGCACGGTTTTCCCGCGCCCAAGCTGATCAGTCAGCCCGATCAGTCTTCGATTGTGATGGAGCGTTTGAACGGCCCCACCATGCTGCAAGACATCACGGCCAAGCCGTGGCTGCTGCCCCGCCACGCCAAGGCGCTAGCGGCGCTTCATCACCAGCTTGGTGCGATTGAGGCGCCGGATGCCTGGACGCAGGTGAGCGCCGGGTCGAGCGTTTGTCATCTGGACATGCACCCCGACAATGTGAAGGTCACGCGCGGCGGATTGGTCGTGATCGACTGGTCGAGCGCAGCGCGAGGTGATGCGGCTTTTGATGCTGCGCTCACGTATGTGACGCTGCGCACCACGCCTTATGCGGCCGGGGCGATGGCGCGTGCGATGGTGGCAGGGTTTAGGCGTCAGTTTGCGCAGGCGTTTTTGAGGGCGTTTGGCACTAGCGACATCATGCTGCACTTGCGCAGTGCGGCCGAGTTGCGACTGCTTGATCCGAACTTGCTGACGACCGAACGTGAGTCGGTGTTTGCGCTGGCGCGGGGCGAGCTGGAATAACGGGCTAGGGCTGGCGGGTTAGGGCTGGTGGCTCAGGGCTGTTCGATCGCCTGGCTCAGCAACTGCTCAGCGGCGGTGTAAGCGTCAATCTGACCGGCTTCTAGCTGGCGTTTGATGTCGCTGCCGGCGGGGGTCGCCTCAAACTGCGCCACACGCCCGGCCAACAGCACGCTCACCAACTCTGCAAACTCCCTGTTTGCGCGGGCTTGACGTCGCTGCTCCAGCAGTCCGCTGGTGGCTAGGTAGTCGCGGTGCTGCGCCAAGGCGTCCCAAAGTTCGGGTGCGCCTTGGCCGGTGGTTCCGATCGTTTCAATTATTGGCGGCTCCCAGGCGGCGCCGGTCGGATCGGTCGCGTCAGCAAAAGACAGCTCAAGCATCTGCACGATGTCCATGCGTGTCTCACTCACGCCCGGCCGGTCGCTCTTGTTGATGACGAAGATGTCGGCTATCTCCATCAAGCCAGCCTTGTTGGCCTGCACGGCATCGCCCCAGCCGGGATTCACAACCACCACGGTGGTGTCGGCGGCGCCAGCGATGTCAACCTCCACCTGACCAACGCCGACGGTTTCGATCAACACCCAAGGCCAGCCCGCCGCGGCCAGCACACGCGCACCCAACGGCACCGCCAGGCTGAGTCCGCCCAGCTGCCCGCGAGAAGCCATCGACCGTATGTAGACGCCGTCGTCGGATGTGTGGCTGCCCATGCGCACGCGGTCGCCCAAAATGGCGCCGCCGGTAAAAGGCGAAGACGGATCAACCGCTATGACAGCGATCCGTTGGGTGCGTTTGCGCGCCACGGCCAGCAGCTCTGAGGTGATGCTTGACTTGCCCGAGCCAGGTGCGCCCGTGATGCCGACCGTGTGCGAGGTGTCTGTCGCCGCTGTTGCGTCGTCTGCCGCCACACCGCCCGTGGCCGCTCCGTCGTCTGCGCGTGTTTGCGTGAAAGCCAGCGAGGCAAGTTCGCGAGCGTCGCTCCCGCCTCTTTCCACCATCGACAACAGCCGCGCCAGCGCCAGTCGCTCACCGCTGCGAGCCTGAGCGAGCAAGCTGGCAGGGTCGCTAGGGAGTGGGTTGGTCATGCAGCGGTTGAGTGTGGCAGCGGCTAGGTGGCGAGTTGCGTTTAGTTGATGGCTCGGACGGACGCCCCGACCGCAGTCAGCTTGTCAGGCAAGTTTTCATAGCCACGCGCAATGTGCTGTGCGCCGGAGATGCGGGTGGTGCCGGTGGCGGACAGGCCGGCGACAACCAAAGCCGCACCGGCGCGGATGTCGTGCGCCCGCACGGGGGCGCCGCTTAGCTGGTCGATGCCCTGCACCACCGCATGGTGGCCGTCGGTTCGGATGTTGGCTTCCATGCGGCGCAGTTCATCTATGTAGCGGAACCGCCCGGTGAAAATGTTTTCGCTGACTATGCCGATGCCGGCAGCCGTCGTCAGCAGCGCGACTAGCACGGGCTTGTAGTCGGTGGCCAGGCCGGGGTAGGGGAGAGTTGAGATGTCGGTCGCGGCGAGGCGGGCCGGGCGGATGGGGGCGGTGGCGTGCAGGCCGTCTTCGGCGGGGTCAAACTCCATTCCCATGTCGCGCAGCTTGCGCAACAGCATGCTCATGTGATCGGCGCGGGCGCCACGCAGGAATAGCTCGCCGCCGCATGTGCCGAGAGCGGCGAGGTAGGTGGCGGTTTCGATTCGGTCGCTGATGGCGCGGTATGGGGTGGCGCCGTCCGCGTCCGCGCTCGTGGCCTGTCCGTCCGCGCCCGCGGCGGCTTGCTTGCCAGCCGGGTGCAGCCGCTCCACGCCGTCAATGGTGATCGTCCCGCTTTCAGCCCCGGTTATCGCGGCGCCCATGCCGACAAGAAACCGAACCAGGTCGGCGATCTCCGGCTCGCGGGCTGCGTTTTCGATGACGGTTCGCCCACGTGCCAGCACCGCCGCCATCATCACGTTTTCGGTCGCCCCGACCGACGGATACTCCAGCACCACCTGAGCGCCGGTCAGCACATCGGCCTTGCCCTCCACGTAACCGTGCGATGTGTTGAAGCGAGCGCCGAGCGCTTCGAGTGCGGTCAGGTGCAGGTCGATGGGGCGCGGTCCGAAGTCGTCGCCGCCGGGCAGCGCCACGCTGGCTTGACCGAACCGGGCGAGCAAGGGACCCAGCACCACGATGGACGCACGCATTTGTTCCACCAGTTCGTAGGGCGCTTCGGTGCGCAGCTGCGCGGGGATGTCAATCTGGATTTCATCGCCGCTTTGCGAAACGGTGGCGCCCATGGCGGTCAGCAGGTCGCTCATGATTGAGGTGTCCACGATGTTGGGGATGTTGCCTAGCCGGTGGCGACCCTCCGCCAGCAGGCACGCCGCCATCAGTTTCAGGACGCTGTTTTTGGCGCCGGCGATCGGTATCTCGCCGTGCAGCGGGCCGCTCTGCTGAACCTCAATGATGCTTTCGCTTTGTGGAGTTTCGTTTGCCATAACAACAGGAGCGACGCTAGGCGCCGCAACTAAGGGTGCCAGTGCGGTGCGGTTTCCGCAAGGCTTGTGGTGTGGCAGCGCATTCGGCGGGTTTGTTGTTGACGCCGGGAGCGTCGGGCGGTCGTGATCATCCGGCGTTGGTGGCTGTTGAGGATGCCGTTGCGGCCGATGATGAGTTGGCGGGATTTGGCGTGTTGCGGCACGAGTTTGCGTATCAGCGCCCGGTGATCGGCAATGTGGTTGATGAGCTGATGGCCGACTACGCAGGTTTGACCGAAGGCTTGGTCGGGGGTGCGGCCGAGGATCGGCGCAGGCGCATGGTGTTGGGCGGGCGATCTTTTGGCGGTCGGGCTTGCTCAATGGCGGTGGCTGAAGGGTTGCCAGCGGCTGGACTGGTGCTGCTTAGCTACCCCCTGCATCCGCCCGGCAAACCCGAAAAGCTGCGGGTGGATCACTTCGGCGACATCAAGGTGCCGTGCCTGTTTGTGTCTGGCGACAACGATCCGTTTGGAACTCCGGCGGAGTTTGCGAAGCACCTGCCGAAGATCGGTGGGGAGGTTTCCACGGTGTTCGTGTCGGGTGGCGGGCACAATCCGGCTAGCGCTGCTCGGTTGGAGCAGATCGCCTCCGCCGTGACGGGTTGGTTGCGATCGCTTGGTTTGTGACCGCGCTGAGCTGTCAGCAATCGCGCCGCTAGCACCGTGCCGCCAGCGCTCACGCAGCGATCTGGTCGTTTATGTGTTCGGCGATTTTCAAGCTGGCCGTGGCGGCGGGGCTAGGTGCGTTCAGCACGTGGAATGTGTTGCCCGATCGAGTGATGGCGAAGTCGTCCAGCAGCTCGCCCTGCTCATCCATCGCCTGAGCACGAACCCCAGCCGACGCCGGCACAAGGTCATCCTCGGTGATGCTCGGCACCAGCCGTGCCACCGCCCTGGCGAACGCCTTCTTGCTAAGCGACCGCCAAATCTCACCGCCGCCGGTGCGCCAATATCTTGCCGCCAGCTTCCACAGCCCACGGTTAGTCAGATGCTCTCGTGCTTGGCGGCGGCTGATTTTGCCCCAGCTGTAACCCTCACGATGCAGCGCCAGCACGGCGTTGGGTCCGACATGGATGGAGCCGTCAATCATGCGAGTGAGGTGCACTCCCAGAAACGGGAAGCCCGGATCGGGCACCGGGTAGATGAGGTTTTTCACTAGGTGTTTTGTTTTCGGCGTTAGCTCGTAGTACTCGCCACGAAACGGCACGATGCGGTTGCCTTGGGTCGCATCAACCATGTCGGCGACCTGGTCGCTATGCAAGCCGGCGCAGTTCACCAGCAGGCGAGTTTCGATGTCGGCTTTCGTGGTGCTTACGCGCACTTTGTTGCTGCCAGCCCCGTCGTTCAGTCCGACCACCGCCGTGTTGTAGCGCAGATCGGCGCCGCCATCGATCAGCTCCTTCGCCATCGCTTCACACACGGCGACGAAATCGGTGATGCCGGTGGAAGGCACCCACAGGGCTTCAATGCCGGTGCAGTTCGGCTCCTTTTCGGCTAGCTGCTCGGCGCTCAGCAACGCCGTGGGCACGCCGTTGTTGGCGGCGTTCAGTGACAGTGCCCGCAGCGCTTTTAGTTCTCGCTCGTGCGTGGCGACGATGACCTTGCCGCAGATGTCGTGGGCGATGTCGTGACGCTGGCAGAAGTCCACCATGTCGCTGCGCCCCGCCAGCGCCATCTTCGCTTTCAGCGAACCAGGTCGGTAGTAGACGCCGGAATGAATCACGCCGGAGTTGCGGCCGGTTTGGTGTTGTGTGCCGGTTGATTCCGCCTCTACCACGATGACGGTTTGGCCGGGGTTGCGCTGCAGGTAGCAGCGAGCGGTGGCTAGCCCGATGATGCCGGCGCCGACTACTACAAGGTCTGCGTCATCCATCTTGGTCGGTTGCGGTGGTGTCGGCCGGGGTGCTGTCGCCGTCGCCGTTGGCTGCAGTGCCGTTGCGGTTGTCGTCGCCGTTTGCATCGCCCGTACCCGCGCCCGCGCCATCCGTCTCGTTCAACAAGATCCTGCGAGCGGCGGTCAGCGCGGCAATGCGCGAACCAGCGTCGGTGCTTTCGCCGCCATGGTCGGGGTGAGCCTGTCGCATCTGCCGACGAAACTGCCGCTGCAGCGCCTTGGTGTTGCCGTCATACGCACCCATCTCCATCACCTGCAACGCCCACCACCTAGCGCCGATGCTCTGCCCGTCATCCAGGTCAAACCCAGGCATAAACCCAGCCCGCAGCCACGGCTGTTCGCCGTGCTCGCCGCCGGTCAGGTAAGCCATCATGTCGGCCAGATCTACCTGGTCGGGCTTGTCGGCGCTGCGCCATCGCATTGCCGAGCGCAACAAAATGAACAACCCGGTGCGGGCCGGCTCGGGCACCTGGCTAGCC
This sequence comes from Candidatus Poriferisodalaceae bacterium, assembly GCA_965212125.1. Lineage (GTDB taxonomy): Bacteria > Actinomycetota > Acidimicrobiia > Acidimicrobiales > Poriferisodalaceae > CAYRJD01. The sequence continues at coordinate 68,747 of OZ243045.1, forward strand.
CGATACATCGCCGCCAGCAGCTGCGGCTCACGGCGGGCGTTGCGGTCTAGGTCAACGACTATTTCGCCGGTTGGCGTTCGAATGAGGCGATGCTTGGTGCTGCTGAGGCCGACTCGGTCTTGCTGCAGCCGATAGCGCAGGTGCGGCTGAGCGACACGGTCTCCCCGCTCAAGTTGGCGCGCAAGCGTGCCGAGGGCTTTGCGTGAATCAGGCTTGAGGGTGCTCGCATAAAACGCCACGATCGCCGCTAGTAGCAGGCCGCCATGACCGGGCGGCGGATCAAAGTTGAGCAGGTCGTTGCCGAGTGCGACTCGCCGAGTTGGGACTGCTGCGCGCGAGTGCCAAACATCCATTTCGGCAACAATCACGGCAGTCAAGCTAGCGGTGTTAGGAAGATCTGGTTGGGCGGGGCCCGCTCACGCCGCTGCGCATTACGCATCGCCGCCCATAGTTGAGTAGTTTCTGCCTTGCTATGAACACAACACGGGCGCAGCTATGAGCCAGACCTCTTCGCAGTTGCCCGACCGCAACCTCGCCCTGGAGCTGGTGCGCACAACCGAGGCGGCGGCGCTGGCGGCGTCACGCTGGATGGGGCGGGGCGACAAGATCGGTGCCGACGGTGCGGCGGTGGAGGCGATGCGGGTGGTGCTCAGCACGGTGCCGATGAACGGGAAGGTCGTGATCGGCGAGGGCGAGAAGGACGAGGCGCCGATGCTCTACGCCGGCGAGGTTGTCGGCGACGGCAGCGGTGCGGCTACCGACGTGGCGGTGGACCCGATTGACGGCACCACGCTGACCTCGCTTGGGCGGGGCAACGCCATTTCGGTTATTGCGGTGGCGCCGATGGGCACGATGTTTGACCCGAACCCGTGCGTGTATATGGAAAAGATAGCGGTGGGGCCAGCGGCACGGGGCGCCATTGATCTGAATATGCCGGCGACCGACAACTTGAAATCAATATCTGAGGCGACCGGTAAGAACCTGCGAGACATGACGGCGGTGGTGCTAGATCGTGATCGGCACACCGACCTGATTGCGGAGATTCGTGACACCGGTGCGCGCATTCGGCTGATTCCCGATGGTGATGTGGCCGGTGCGATCTCCACTGCGACCAGCGGCACGGCCGACGTGTTGTTCGGTATCGGCGGCACGCCGGAGGGCATTATTTCCGCGGCCGCGCTGAAGTGCGTGGGCGGTGAGATTCAGGGGCGGTTGTGGCCGCGCAACGACAAGGAGCGCCAGGCTGCTGAGAAGGCTGGCCATGATTTGTCACGGGTGCTGACTACTGAGGACTTGGTGCGCTCCGACGATGTGTTTTTTGCTGCTACTGGCATTACCGATGGCGAGCTGCTGCGGGGGATTCGCTATGAGAACGACCGGGCGGTGTCTAACTCGCTGGTGATGCGCTCAAAGAGCGGAACCGTGCGCCACATTGAGGCGACCCACAACATCGACAAGCTGAGCGCCTACGCGGCGGTTGATTTTACTTAGCTGTGGGTGCCGCGAGCGGATTAACTCTCGGTTTGTTGAGCTTGTACACCTTCACTGTCGCCTTTACGTCTGCTTCTCAGCTACTTCTTCGGGGGAGGTGTGGGAGTAGTGTCTGGCTTAGGTTCAGGCGGCTCGCTTGTGTCTGGTGGTGGTGGAGTAGGTGGAGTAGGTAGCCCCCGATCCTCTTTACCATTTTTAGTGTTATCTGCCGTATTTTTCATACTGGGAATCATACCATAATCTTCTGCTTCTTATGGGCTAGACAGTGAACGGCGTTGTGTCCCAAATAAAAATAGAGACAATCAAAAAGATGAGAAGCGCAGTAAACCAGCAAAACATAAATATTTTCAGCTTTGTTTCAAGCGGTTCATTTTTCTTTAAAACTCCTTTTTTTCCAGTAGCGCAAGCGTATATTTTTCTTTGCTTTGTAGCTACTGTTAACTGTATCTCTTCGAATACATCTAAGATAGCATCGCTTCTATCCTTTTGGATATAAAGTACCCACACTATGGTACCAAGGCCAATACTTGCAGCGATAGCTACCCCGCCTCTTACAGCAGAGTGCATACCTACATTGAAAGAAATAAGAACAATCAGGGAAGCTAAGCTTCCTCCTATGGTGCCCCATCTTTTATCCACAAGGTTGCTGTTGTATGTATGTACCGCAACTACTTTTTTTACGTATTCTCTTTCTTCAGCAGTTAGATTGTTGCTGTTAGCTTCGTTAGTAGTTTCCTCATCAGGCATTTTGTTGAATAGCTCTTTCCCAATCGAACATCTGTAATCAGCCTTTCTGCTCTTGCTCTTGGTAGCTGGAATGTCCCGTAGCCAGCTTGCCTGTTCGGCTCTCGTTGTCTCCCTCTCGGTAAAGGTTGAGTTTAGTTTTGATGTTTTGCGGGTAAGTGGCATCAAAGATTTTTTGGGCTTCCTTCCCGGAAATCTTTATTAGCCGTCGTTGCCAGCCATACCTAATCGGACGTTTCTCTTTCGCGTACCATAAAACTGTTTCAGGCTCAGTAAAGTTTTTCCCCGCATCGGGGGTTACCCAGTTCCACACCTCAAAAAATAAAATCGGGTACTGCCGCCCAAGAGAGAGTCTTTCATTTCGTCTTTTATCTCGGTAAGCTATTTTTGCTAATGAGATTGGGCTTTCAGCTTTATCTGGCCTAAGTATCTGTCCGTCACTCAACCTTCCCACGGCGCGGTAGTACCCTAGCTTCCCTCTCCTTACCTCATTCTTGCCCTTTTTGGTTTCTAGGCGTTCTGACATGCTTTGCCTTTTAGTGATGCCTGACAAATAGCGAAACGTTTCATAAATAATAGTGGTAATCAAACCACCTGAAACGGCGATTATCAATGCGTTCCAAACCATCTTTACTTACCTTTCTATCAGTAATGTCGCGGGCTGCCCGCTATCCATCCCGTCACAATCCTCAGGCAACCCATCCACAATCGCGGCCGTCTCAATTGCGACTTCCATTAGCTGCTTCGCCAGTAGCAGAACGTTTCTGCTAGGCTCGTCAAACAAGTCATTCGCGTCGTTGATGATGCCTGTCGCTTTGTCGGTTTTGACCTTGTAGCGATCCACTAGCCAGTCCAGCGGTGACTTACCTGACACGAGGTGTTGGTGGCACGTTGCGGGAATGTCGTGGATTGTGATCCAGTCGTTTATCCGCAGTGAGGTTTTGGTTTTGTCAAGCCACCGTATTTTCTCAAAACGGTAATGTGCGGGATTGTCTGGGTCAAAGCCAAGCGGAGTTTCAATTCGTGCACCCTCGTAGCCGTCAAGCTCTTCATAGAACGCGTGAAGCCAGGTCAACCGCCGCCCAGCGGTGCTGTGCGCCCAGAAGTCTTGCGCCATCGTGATACGCGGTAGTTCCTTTTTGAGATTATTTTTATATTTGGCTCGGTAGGTCAGGTTGTGTAGTAGCCCATAGCAATAGAAAAAGATGTCATCCTTCGTAATCGCAGGGTCGCCGTATTGCTCATGGAAATGCGATAGCGCGTAGTCCGTGATGTTATCTTGGAGGTCATAGCCATCGGGCGGTTGGATAATATCGGCTAAGAAGCCGCGATCAGCGGCGCGCGGATCAGCGTGTAAGAGATCTCGCATCATTGCCATCTCAGTATTCACTGTCATACGGCTTCGTACCTAAACCGAGCAAGCAAGGTGGTGGCGCCTGCTATCCAGTGCTTATCATTTATCGCTATTCCTAGTCCCACGTTCCAGTCATCCCTTCCTTGCGGGCACCTTATCGCTAGGTTTCGCGTATCTAAAACGGCCGAACTGATGACAACTCCCTTTTGCAGCGTTGAGGTCTTGGGCTCGTTTAGCCATTCTGTAATCTCCATTCCCTTGGCCTCTCCCTGCCACTGTGATTGCGAAGTTGCTTGTGAATAAATCTTGATATAACTCGCGAGTGCGGGGGGGGGGGTGCCTTTATCACTTATCCTCTTGTTAAAGAGTAAGTTGAGGTTTTCATTCTTCTCGTCAATCGCTATTGCCATATTTTTTCCATCAGTGCCTGGATTAGGAAATAAGTTAGGGAGAGAATAGTGCGAGTGGTTGAGAACGAGGTTGTAATCACACCATTGAGGGAAGAAAGGACGATAGTCGCACTTTATAACTCTTTCAGGCATGTAACTCAACCATTCATTTCTGTTAGCAAAAACTTTTACTTTTCCTTTCACAGCGTCGTGCCATTTGAACGCGCCTATCTCTTCCTCTCTAGTCTCTTTGCTGGGTAGTGCTCCTCCAGCAGCAACCTGTCGATTGAATATGCTTACGGCTTTTTTCGCCCTTTCCTCAACTACCTCTTTGGCTGAACCATAGGCAATCGCATCTCTACTTGACACTACCCCTAGTGAAGACATAGCAAAAACTCCATTTACTTGTGTTTTTCCGCCTTTGCCCTGAGATTCCACTATTGAAATAGAGTTGGCGGGGTACTCAATCCTTTGGTCTATCCAGTCGTTGTGTTGATCTGGCTCTATGCGTACCCAATCATCTATCTCCTCAATAGATTTCCAAGAAACAAGCTGGCCTAGCTTCTCATTCCGCTTTTTGTAGTCACCTATATCCTTATAATAAATTTTACAAGGTTCGCCAGCGTCCTTAGCTTTTTGATTTTTTACAAGAAAAGTCATAGCTGCTCCCGCTTTTGAGAATCCAGGGGTAAAAAAGTTATCACTCTCCTTTCGGCGCCGTTCTCCTGCCGTTCTACAATTCCCTCGTAGGTTGAGCACATATATTTCAGCGAACTCCTCAGCGATAGTAGCTCTGAAACCATTAGCCGCTATGCCATCTAGCCATCCGTTATTTGTCAAAAAGGCTACAACGCCATATTCTTGGGCGACGCGGGTAGAAGCCCAGCGGAAAGCTTTGAAATAAGAGTCATAGAGAGCCATTGCTTTTATTTTCCTACTTGAATTGGCTACGTATGTCGAAGCAATGTGGTTTTCCACTTCAGCGTGTCTATCATTCTTATTGTCGTCATTGGCGTTATTTTGACCCGCCGAATAGGGCGGGTTGCCAATGATTATCTCAATGTTCTTCCTATCTTGCGCTCGTGCTCTAGTGGAGTTCTCTATCTCAAAGTCAAAAGAGGGCTGCCCATGCCCATTCTTGTGCCCTAAGAATGAGTCTCGCAGTACGACCCCAGCAAATGGTCTTCTGCGGTCGTCACCAATACGCGCGTGTATGGCTTCCTCAGTTGTAGCAGATGTCATCAGGTAGGATAACATCTGTATTTCGCTGGCATATAGATCGTTTTTATACTTGTATTTGATATCTTTCTCACGGATGAGGTCATGGTTTGCTATGAGCCGTGAGATAAATGCACCAGTGCCAGCAAAAGGATCTAGGACGTCAATTCCGGGATCGGTGATCCGCCTACCGGAAACCTTGTTGATTAAGTAATCGCAGGAATGAAGCATAAAATCCACGCCCTCGGTTGGCGTGTAAGCAATGCCTTGTTTCTTGGCAGTATCAGATGCAGCGATTGCGAAGAACTGCTCAAAAAGCTCCTTCAGTAACTCCTGCTTGGCGAGGGAGTTGCCTTCAATAACCTTTGCCTTTTCGGCAACTTGATCGTAGAAAGGTGCTAGACTCTCAGTGCCAGCATCCATTCCTAGCTGTTCAAGCTTCCTAGTTGTTTGTCGCACGCGCTGGAACACGGGGTTCCGCACTACGAAGTCGCCACCCTTGAAAATCGCGTTAAACACTGGTTCAGTGATTATCGCTTGCGCTAAGAGTTCAACCACCTCATCCTCATCGACGGATGGGTTGCAGTCTTTCCGTATAGCTTCCAGCAGCTTGATGAAAATCACCTGGCTTTCTGGGTCGTTATTGCGCGCACTGTTTATCTTGCCAATGAGCTTGATGGCGATGTCCGCTACCTCTTGTCCCCAATTACGCCAGTAATGTCTGTCGCCAACCTTCTCAACAATTTTTGCGTTGATAGCGGAAAGGAAGTCGCGTTGTTCTAAATCAAAAGTGAGTTGGTCGTGTGTCGAAGTTAGAAGCTCGTCATCCACTCCACCTAATTCAACAACAGGACTCCTCTCATCCGTCGCCACAAGCGACTTGATCCTGCTCGACTGCGCTCCTATAGCTCGCAGTTGCTCTATCTCCACCTCAAAGCGCTCATCGTGTGAGCGCAAAGCTTGAAGCACCCGCCAAATGGTTTGGTAGGTCTTGTTGGAATCCAACTGCTTGTGGATATATTCCTGCGGCTCTACTCCTTCGGGTGGCTTGGGGATTATCGCTGGGATGAGGATGTACCCGTACTCCTTGCCAGGTGCTTTTCGCATCACACGCCCGACCGCTTGGATGATGTCTATGTAAGAGTTGCGAGGTGACATAAAAACCGCTGCGTCAAGTGCAGGAATATCTACGCCCTCTGCGAGACAGCGTGCGTTAGACAAAATCTTGGCGGTATCGGGCTGCTTCAAATTCAGCCACGCTAAATCTCGTTGCCGCATCTTAGCTTTGTTGGTGCCGTCAGTGTGACGTGGTTCCACTTTGAGCCGCCGCAGAGGATCGCCTATAGGCGCGTCCTCTTGGAGAGACAGATGGACCTTTGGGAGAGCCTCCACAATCGCCTCGGAAAACTTGATGCTGTTGGCGAACACGATGGCACGCGACAGACTTTGTCGCTCCACTGCCTCTTTGCTATTGCCTCCGCCTAGCTCGGTTTCGCTCTCCAACGAGGACGGGTCGGCAAGCAGCTTGATTAGCCCTGTCATCTTGGCGGCCGCCTCAACATCAAGCACATCGCCCTTGACCTGCTCGCTCAGTATTTTCTCAATACTCGCCGTCTCGGTTGTCTTGTCTTCATCCACCCAAATGATCGCCACCCGATAATCCGACAAGATGCCTGCTTCTACCGCTTCCCCGAAACTCAGCCGGTAGAGCTCCTCGCCATAAGCGTCCACATCGTCCATAGAGAAAATGCGATACCCCTTATCGCCAGCTTTCGCTTTCAGCCCTGACGCATAGACGCGTGGCGTGGCGGACAGGTAGAGCCGCCGGTGCCCTTTGATGTAGGCGCTGTCGTGGATTCGTATGAAGGGGGAAATCTTTTTGTCGTCTTTTCCTGTTTCGTCTTCTGCTGTCTTGGCTTCCTCGTTCTCCAAGCCTGTTGTCCTGTGCGCTTCGTCTGCAAAAATCAAGTCAAACTCTGGGGCGGCACCCGCCTCTTGCGCTTCTTTCACTTTTGCAATGGACTGATAGGTAGAGAAGCAGACCGTCAAGTCGTCTGGCTTGGACGCTGCGAACGCTGCGGCGATGTTCTCCGGGTTGGTTGAGACAGGGATGGTCAGGCCTTCTACCCGTTCATCCTCGCTGTTTTTGCCCGCCGAGGTGTCCGAGCAAATGCCCACATAGTTGTGCGGCAGGCTGCGCTGTTCCGACCACTCCTTGAGTGTCTGTCCCAACAGTGAGATGGACGGAATCAGGTACAGCACGTTGCCGCCCGCGCCCACGATTTGTTCTGCGATTTTCAATGCCGTGTAGGTCTTGCCGGAACCGCAAGCCATGATCAGTTTTCCCCGATCCGTAGGGATACCCGCTGGCAGGTCGCCTATGCCTTTATGCGTCCCGTCGAACGCCGCCGCCACCGCGTCAACTGCGTCTTGTTGGTGCGGCCGCAGTTCGTGGCGGACAACCTTGTTTTCTAGCTCTTCTGGCGGCTGATTGAGAGAAGGCCACGACACGACCTCCGCTTTCGCCAAGTCATCAACATCTAAGACGATTACGCGCGGGTCGTATTCATCCAACGCTTTGACGAGGTGGTTGCCTATCCCGCCAGCGGTGTGAATCAGAATGTGCGAGCCAAATCGCTCTTGCCCGACGGTGGCGAGGAAGCTATCCACCTGCTTCTTCTGGAGCATTGCGTCGTCCGCGTAGAATTTGCACTGGACGGCGCAGACCTTTTGGGTGCGTCTATCCAACGCAACAAGGTCAATGCCCGTGTCGCTGTCGGTGCGCTCGTCCCACTCGCCCCAGAGCTTCACCCACTCAAAGCGATCCTCAAAGGTTGGCTCCTTGCGAAGGAACTCCCGCATGAGCCGCTCAAACCGCTGCCCTTTTTCGACTTCGGTCTGCGATGAGGCGCGTAGCTCATCTAAGACCTCGTAAACCGCGCCTGGCGCGCCTGCCTCGCTCAAGAGACCTAGCCCCCTGCTTCCATTAGCCGCCCCTCAAGCCCGTCCGCAGAGAGGTGCGTTGCCTGCCCTTGTGGCGACTTTAGCTCATTGGCCCAGCCCATAAAATCCGCAGACTATGCGCGGGCTGGGACATTGGATGGACATTGGATGTTGTCAGAGTGCCTCAGCTAGTGCTGGTTGGCTCAACTACTCCTCAAACTTCAGCCCAAGCTTATCTATCGGTGCGATCACGCCGAGTACAGCGCTTGCCACGTGCGCCCCTACTTCTGCGCTCAGCAAAGGCTGTGTCTCGGGTAGCGGCTGTTACAGCGGATAGGTCCCAGCGGCTTTTCGTTCGGCAATAATTTTGGACAACTGCTCACAGACAGCTTCGCTGAGCTCCGGTTTGAACGTTTCTGTTGTTCGTGGTTTTCCTGCCATGTCTTTCATGGCGCGTTGCACTGCAGCCAGTGTTGCTGGCGGCAGGAGCTTTTTTGGGGCGCGTTTCGGCTGCGGGTTGTTGACCGGCTGGCTGTCATCTGGCACTTTGCTGGGCGCCGGTTTGAACGTTTCTGTTGTTCGTGGTTTTTCTGCCATGTCTTTCATGGCGCGTTGCACTGCAGCCAGTGTTGCTGGCGGCAGGAGCTTTTTTGGGGCGCGTTTCGGCTGCGGGTTGTTGACCGGCTGGCTGTCATCTGGCACTTCGCTCATCCCGCCAGCATAACTCAGCAAAACCGGGACATCATTCCGCCATTTTGAAGGGTTTGGCTTGCTCCGTGCCCGAGGCGACAGCGGTGGAGAATGCAGCAGCGTTTTTGCGTTTCTGCCTATTTCGTAGAAATCGGGCGTGGGGTTCCCCGTTTTAGGAGCTACGTGCCTCGCCGGTCTCCAGCAGCACCCGCAAGCCGTCTTCATCCAGCACGGGGATGCCGTTCTGCTCGGCTTGCGCCATCTTCGCTGGACCCGCCTGCTCGCCAGCCACCAGCGCAAACGTGCTCTTAGACATATACGTAGGTGCCTTGCCGCCACGCTGCACGATCGCCGCTTTAGCCGCATTGCGATCTAAAAACCAATCGTCCAAATTGCCGCTCACCACAACCGACTTGCCCGCCAGCATCTGAGCCACATCCGATGCCTCACCCGGCGCCAGCCGTCCCGGCACGTTGTCAAACCGCACGCCAGCCGCCCGCAGCTTCTCAATGACCGCCCGGTTCTGCTCGTCGTCAAAAAACTCCACGACGCTTTCGGCGATGCCCGACCCGACCCCTTCGATCGCTTCCAAATCGGCAAGGCTCGCTGCCGCCAGCGAATCCAGATCGCCGAAGTAGTGCGCTAGTAGCTGTGCGATGGTCGGTCCCAGCAGCTCTATTCCCAGCCCGATCAGCAAGTTCGCCAGCGGCCTGCCCTTGGCGTCGGCCAACTGATCAAGCAAGTTCTGCGCGGAAAGCTTAGCTTTTTTGCCGAGCATCTTCGCCAGCGGCTCCAACTCCAAGGTAAACAAATCGCCGATGTCGCTGATCAGTTTTGCCGCAACAAGCTGCTCAACCCGCCGTTCGCCCAGCCCCTCTATATCCATGGCGCTGCGCCCCGCAAAATACGACAGCCCCTCACGCACCCGATCGCCGCACGCCCGATTCACGCAGTAAGTATTTGCGTCGCCTTCGTTGCGCTTGAGAGCCTTGCCGCACGAAGGACACTTGGTCGGAAACTTCCACGGCTTCGCATCTTCGGGGCGTTCGGCTGCAATGTGCGACAGCACCTCCGGGATGACATCGCCGGCCTTGCGCACGATCACGGTGTCGCCCGGGCGGACGTCTTTTTCTGCTACCTGATCTTGGTTGTGAAGTGTGGCGAGCTCCACCGTTGACCCGCCGACGAACACGGGCTCAAGCTTCGCAAACGGCGTCGCCCGACCGGTGCGGCCGATTGATACCTCTATGTCGATCAGCTTCGTGGCGCGCTCCTCCGGCGGGAACTTGAACGCAATCGCCCAGCGTGGCGCACGTGATGTGAAGCCAAGCTGCTCTCGTAACGCCAGGTCATCCACCTTCACAACAACCCCATCAATCTCGTAGTCCAGGGTGTGCCGCTTTTTCTCCCATCGCTCGCAAAACCGTCGCACTTGAGCGAATGACTTATACGTCCGCGCCTCTGGGTTGACGGGCAGACCGAGCTTTTTTTCCAGGTCCAATTCTTCGCTGCCTAGTCGTTTGCCGAGCGAGCTACTCCCTTTGACGGTGACCACTTGTCCGATGCCGTGCGCCCACATAGACAACCGGCGGGTGGCGGTGACCGCTGCGTCTTTTTGGCGCAGGCTGCCAGCGGCTGTGTTGCGGGCGTTTACGTAATCAACAAGTGCCTTCGGTTTGCGTGGCTTGGTGAACTTTCTGCCGAGCTTGCCCGCGGCGATCCAGTATTTGTGGAGCTGTAGCTCTCCTACGTATCTGGCTGTGTCGGCCACGTGTTCTTTGCGCAGTCGTTCTTTCAGCTCTTTGAAGCTGGATAACGACATGTAGATCTCGCCTCGCACCTCAAGCACCGCCGGTGCGCCTTTGGGCAGGGACTTGGGTATGTCCGCAATGGTGGCGACGTTGGCGGTGACGTCTTCGCCTACTCGCCCGTTGCCGCGGGTGGCGGCCTGAACGAACTCGCCTTTTTCGTAGCGCAAAGACACCGCCAGGCCGTCAAATTTGAGCTCGCAGATGAAGGTGGGTTTGCGCTCGGTCGGTTTGCTAGCGGCGGGCTTGCTGTCGGTTAGAAGCGTCTCGGTTGTAGGTGACTCGGTCGATAGTGCCTTGATGACGCGGGCGTGCCAGGCGTTTAGCTCGTCAAAACCCATTGCGTTGTCAAGCGACAGCATCGGGCTGGAATGAGTTACCTCACTAAATGTCGCCGACGGGGCGGCACCCACGCTGGCGCTGGGGGAGTCGGTGCTAGGAGAGCTGTCGCTAGTGGGGAGGTCAAGGGGCAGTTGCTGGTGGCGGCCTTCTAGCTCTAGTAACTCACGGCGCAATGCGTCGTAGTCGGCATCGGGGATCGTTGGGGAGTCGTTTTGGTAGTAGTTGATGTTGTGCTGAGTGATGATGCCTCGCAGCTCGGCGATGCGAGCTGGCCCTGTTTTGGCTTTACGAGTTTTGCTTGGGCTGGCTTTGCCGGTGGCGGACTTGGCCCGCTTCGCTCCAGACTTAGCGCCAGGCTTCCCACCCGCGCCAGACTTCCCGGCAGGGGACTTCTTCTTAGCGGCAGCGGCGACCATCTTGCCCGCAGAATACAAGACGGCTAGGGCATTATTGGCAAGCGTTTACTAGGCGCTTGACGGGATTAACAAGGCGATCTATATGGGCGGCAACAAGGCAGGCAAGCGGCACAGCCTGATCGCTGCGGTGCCGTGGCTGCTGAGTGTTTTGTGGCTGCTGATGCCGTGGAGCGTTGGAACTGTCGTTGGCACGGCGAGCGAGGGCGCTGACCGGCTGTTCGTGGTGGTGGCTGGCATCGGGCTGTGGCTGGCTTGGAGCGTTTGCTTGCTGGCGTCGTTGATTCGGCGGCCGTGGGCGCTTACGACGGTGCGCTTGGCGGCGTCGGGATCGGTGGCGGTTGCGATTGCGGCGATTGTCTGGGCGGGCTCGGATCTGACCGCGGCCGTGGCGTCGCTGGCGCTGATTCACGCCGTGCTCATCACCGCACTGGCACTGCTGCCGGAAATCGGCAACGCCTTTGCCGACGGCATTAGCTACGGCAACGAACGGCGGTTGCTGCTGCGAGCGCCGATAACGGTGCTGGCTGGTCCGTTGCCACTGGCGTGGGTGCTGACGATTGGCGGGATCGCCGCCGGACCGCTGGCGCTGGCCAACCGACAGTGGGTGTTGGCGGGCGTGCTGGCTGTGGTCGGCTGGCCGATTGCTGGGTTTGCGGTGAGGTCAATGCATCAGCTGGCTCTGCGCTGGCTCGTGTTCGTGCCGAACGGGCTGGTGCTGATTGACGGGCTGGCGACGAGCGAGCCCGTGTTGTTGCTGCGCAAAGATGTTCACTCCGTCACGCCTGCGCCGGCGGACGTGGATCTGGGCGCGGATGGCTTGGTTGATCTCAGCGGCAATGCGTTGGGCGTGCCGTTGCTGGCGACAATGTCAAACGCGGTTGAGGTGGTGCCGCGGGGATCAGCGCGGCGGCCGGGCCGAGCGCAGCAGTCAGAGAGAGTGCAAGCGACACGGGTTCTGTTCAGCCCGACCCGACCTGGCGTTGCGCTGGCGGCGGTGATCGAGCGATGGGTGGGTCAAGCCGGCGGCGGCACGACGTGAGCGCGACGGAACCATCTGATTCGCTGGCGACACCCCAAGACCCGCGCCAACGCTTGCGGCTGATCATCGCAATCGTCGTGGTGCTGTTTGTGATCACGGCCGCAACCGCACTGATCGTCGGCACGGTCTCACCGCCCGGAGTGCCAAGCCACGTCGTCGGGCAATACAGCGGCATGCCGATAGACGAGGTGCGAGCCGCCACCGAAACCAACGCATGGGTGCTTGACGAGGATCAAGTTCGCTCCGACACGGTGAGGTTCGGAAGCGTCATCAGCCAGTCGCCTGCGCCCGGCACATTGTTAGAGGAGGGCGAGTTGCTGACCGTTGATGTGTCTTCGGGGCCGCTGCTGGTGGTGTTGCCGCAGGTGGTTGGTTTGACCACGAGCGAGGCCGTCAGCCAGTTAGAAGACAGCGGGTTTGTGGTCGGGTTGATTGCGCCGCGCTTTGATGCGACCGTGCCCAAAGATCGGGCAATAGAAGTAACGCCTGATGGCGGCAGCCGTCCGCCCGATGAACAGGGCGAGCAGGATGGCGGGTACGAGCGCGGCACCGTCGTGACGCTGATTGTTTCGGCGGGCGCGGGACAGCAGAGCACGCCGGGCAGTTGACCGGGAGTTGAGCCGCAGCCGTCGGTAGCTTTTGGGCTGTGCCAGACACTTCTGATGCCAACGCGCCGATCACAGAACAAGAAGTGCGACACGTAGCGCGCCTGGCACGCATAGCGCTTGACGAAGCCGACATCGCACGCTTCACTTCGCACCTGCTCAAGGTGCTAAATCACGCCCGCCAGCTTGAAGCGCTTGACCTTGACGATGTGCCGATGTGGCGCCACCCCTACGGCTTGACAAACGTGCTGCGTGACGATGAGGTAAATCCCGATCAGATTCTTGACCTGGCAGAAGTGCTGAGCCAAGCGCCCGACACTGCCGATGAGCAGTTTTTCAAGGTTCCGCCCGTGCTGGGCGATGCGCCATGACCCCGGCAAGCGCAGCGACCCCGCCCGCGCCCAGCACCGTCAGCGACATCACCACGGCGGTGCGCTCCGGCTCCACCACAGCCGCCGAAGTCCTGCAACAACATCTAACAACCATCGCCGCTAGCGAGCCAGACATCAACGCCTTCAATCTGGTAACCGAGCAGGAAGCGACCGTCGCAGCCGCAGCCGTTGACGAAGCCGTCGCCGCTGGCGAAGATCCCGGTCCGCTGGCGGGCGTGCCGGTCGCCTACAAAGACAACATCTGCACCCGCGCCATCCCCACCACCTGCTCGTCGCGCATGCTGGAAGGCTGGCGACCGCCCTACAACGCAACCGTGGTTGACCGCCTGAGCGCCGCCGGCGCGGTAATGATCGGCAAGACCAACCTTGATGAGTTTGCGATGGGCAGCTCAACGGAGCACTCCGCCTTCGGCCCGACCGCCAATCCGCGTGATCTCAGCCGTGTGCCGGGCGGTTCAAGTGGCGGTTCGGCCGCTGCGGTGGCTGCGGGTTTTGCGCCGGTCGCACTCGGCTCCGACACCGGCGGATCTATCCGTCAGCCCGCGGCGCTGTGCGGCGTGGTCGGAGTCAAGCCCACATACGGCCGGGTCAGTCGCTACGGGCTGGTTGCGTTTGCCTCATCGTTTGATCAAATCGGTCCGCTAACAACAAACGTCGCCGATGCAGCCACCGTGCTCCAAGTGCTAGCGGGGCATGACAGCGCGGATAGCACCAGCATTCCGTTGCCCGCGCCGGACTGCACAACACCGCTTGACCAAGGCGTGGAGGGACTCCGGGTCGGCATCGTCAGCGAACTGCTAGGAGGCATAGACCCGGACGTGACCGAGTGCTTTCACGCCGCCGCGGACGCCCTGTTAGATGCTGGCGCAAAGGTCGGCAACGCATCCGTGCCTGCCGTCAACTACGGCCTGGCGGCTTACTATCTGATCGCACCGGCGGAGGCGTCAAGCAACCTCGCCCGCTTTGACGGCACGCGCTACGGGCTGCGAGTAGACGCCGACAACGTGGAGCAGATGAACCTGGCGACACGCCGCCAAGGGTTTGGTGATGAGGTTGTCGCCCGCATCATGTTGGGGACGTTCGCACTCAGTGCTGGCTATTACGACGCTTATTACGCGAAGGCGCAACGCCTTCGCACCTTGGCGCAGAGGGAGTTTCAAGAGGCTTATGCCGATTTTGATGTGCTGCTTTCGCCCACCTCGCCCTACGTGGCGTTTCCCTTTGGCGATCGTGTCGACCCGATGCTGATGTACAGCTGCGACGCTTGCACCATTCCTTCTAATCTCACCGGCGACCCGGCCATGTCTGTGCCGTTTGGGACTGGCGAAGGAGGCTTGCCGGTAGGCGTGCAGGTTCTAGCTCCACCTCGAGGTGAGCCTGTGATGTTTCAGGTTGCGGCTGAACTTGAACGTTTGGCGCCCGATGTTGCGGCAGGCTCGGCGGGTACAGCGTGAGCACCACAACAAACACCACCTGGGAAACAGTCGTGGGGCTTGAGGTTCACGCCGAGCTAGTCACCACCACCAAGCTGTTTTCGTCGGCTCCGGCCAGCTTCGGCGATGACGCAAACACCAACATCACGCCGGTGTGTCTCGGCTTACCTGGCTCGCTGCCGGTGCTAAATCGGCGTGCCGTTGAGCAAGCCATAAAGATCGGAATAGCGCTGGACTGTGACATCTGCCCGTCGGTGTTTCACCGCAAGAACTACTTCTACCCCGACATGCCGAAGGACTTTCAGATCAGCCAATACGACGAGCCGATCTGCCGCGACGGGCATCTGGCGCTGCTGTCTGGCGTGGTTATCGGTATTGAGCGCGCCCACCTAGAAGAAGACGCGGGCAAGTCGTTACACATCGGCGGCGAAGATGACCGCATACACGGCGCAAGCGGCACCTTGCTGGATTACAACCGAGCCGGCCGACCTTTGCTTGAGATTGTGTCGCGCCCGGACATTCGTAGCGCCGATGATGCGCGCAGCTATGTAGAAGAACTGCAGGCCATCTTGCGCGTCACCGGTGCCGCCGACGCCTTGCTGGAAGAAGGCTCAATGCGCATTGATGCCAACATCAGCGTGCGGCCGGCTGGCAGCGAGGAGTTGCGCACGCGCACCGAGGTCAAAAACCTCAACTCGTTGAGGTCGCTTACCCGCGCCATTGAGTACGAAGCACAGCGCCATATCAAGCTCTACGAAAGCGGCGAGCAGCCCGTTCAGCAAACGCGTCACTGGGCTGAGGAAGGCAAGACGCATCCGCTTCGCACCAAAGAAGACGAGAACGATTACCGCTATTTTCCCGAGCCTGACCTGGTGGGGTTAGCTCCAGATCCGGCGTGGATTGAAGAGTTGCGTGCGTCTATGCCGGAGCTGCCAGCCGCCAAGCGAACGCGGCTGATTGAAGCGGGAGTGCAGCTAGCCGATGCGGTAACGCTGATTGAGCGCCAGCAAGCTGACCTCGTGTTGGGGGCAATACAGGCAGGCGCCGCGCTAGCGACAAGAGCCGCAGCGTTGGCGGTGAACAATCTGGCGGATTTTGCGAACGATCCGCAGATAGAGACCCCAGAGTTCGCAGACAACTTTGCGCGCCTAGTTGCCATGGAGGCACAAGGAATCCTCACCGCCACGCAAGCCAAGCAGGTCTTAGTGGAGATGGCCACCAGCGGCGGCACCCCCGAAGACATCGCAGCCGCCCGCGGGTTTGAGGCGATGGACACCGACGACCTAGCCGCGCAGGTGGATGAGGCAATAGCGGCCGACCCGACCGCCTGGCAAAAATATTGCGACGGCGAAGACAAGGTTGCGGGTGTGTTTGTGGGCGCGCTGATGAAAGCCACAAAAGGCCAAGCCGACGGCAAGGCGGTGACGGCGTTGCTAGAGGAGCGCCGCGCCGCACAGCAGGGCTAGCCCGAATATCCCGCTGCCGACATCGCTCGCGGCGTAGCTTTAGCGGTTTGCGGTTTGTGAGTGGATACTTGTTGAAGAGAAATAGCAGCCGCCGAGTTACCCCCAAACACACGAGGTCAATGTGACAGCGGTTCCATACATAGCTCTGGGCGCGTCGGCGCTAGCTCTGATTCTGGCTTACTACTACGCCCGGGTAGTCCTGGCAGCCGATCAGGGCACCGACCTGATGCGCGAGATAGGCCAATCCATCCGTGAAGGTGCGATGGCGTTTTTGCGGCGCGAGTACCAATGGGTGTCGGTGTTCGTGGTGGCGATGTTCGTGCTGCTGCTGATCGTGCCGATCGAAGGACGCCCGGCCGCCAGCTTCGCCTACCTAATGGGCGCGGTGCTTTCGTCAATCGCCGGATTCATCGGCATGCGAATCGCCACCGCAGCAAACACTCGCACCGCCCAAGCAGCCCGCTCCGGCGCAGCCACCGCACTGCCGCTCGCATTCAAAGGCGGCGCGGTGATGGGCTTCAGCGTCGCCGGCCTGGCGCTGCTAGGGATTTCGTTCAACTACCTGTTGTGGGTCTCCTGGATCGGCATCGATGACGCCTTCCAAATCGTCGCAGCCTTCGGCCTGGGCGCAAGCTCAATCGCCCTGTTCGCACGCATCGGCGGCGGCATCTACACCAAGGCCGCAGACGTGGGCGGCGACCTGGTGGGCAAGGTTGAGGCTGGCATCCCCGAAGACGACCCCCGCAACCCGGCCACCATTGCCGATGCGGTGGGCGACAACGTGGGTGACGTGGCCGGCATGGGAGCCGACCTGTTTGAGTCCTACGCAGGCTCCATCGTTGCGCCGGTGGTGCTGATCTCGCTGCTGCTCGGCGGCAGCTTCATCACCAGCAACGGCCAACTACTTGACTCCGGTAGCGAAGAGACCTTGTTGCTGTATCCGATTCTTATCGGCGCGCTGGGAATGGTCGCCTCAATAGTCGGGGCACTGGTTACGCGCGGCAAAGAAGGCCGCAGCCTTTCCTCACAACTTCACACCGGCCAGTACACCGCGATGGCGCTGACGGTGATCTCCACTCTGATCTTCACACCGATCCTTTTCAGTAGCACCGACCTAGTGACCGCACCGTTTTATTTGTCACTCACAATTATCACCGGATTAATCGGCGGCTGGGGAATCGGGTTCGTTTCGGAATATTTCACCTCTGAGCATTATCAACCGGTGCGCGGCATCGCCAAACAATCTGAGACCGGTCCCGCAACCGTGGTAATCGGCGGCATTGCGCAAGGCAAGCTTTCAACCCTGCCGTCGGTGGTGCTGATAGTTCTGATGATTGGCCTGTCGTACTGGTTTGGCGGCGCGGCATTCGGCGATGCCGGCGGCGAGATCGGCCTTTACGGCGTGGCGCTGGCGGCGATCGGCATGCTGGCGATCACCGGGGTCATCGTGGCGGTAGACGCCTACGGCCCCATAGCCGACAACGCGGGCGGCATTGCGGAGATGAGCGAGCTGCCAGCTGAGGTGCGTGAGGTAACCGACAGCCTGGACGCCCTAGGTAATACCACCGCCGCGGTCGCAAAAGGATTTGCGGTCGGATCGGCTGCGGTTACTGCGCTGGCTTTGTTTAAGGCATTCAGCCTCACCGCGGGCATTGACACTCTCGACATCAACGACACCGCAGTAACGATCGGTCTTTTCTTGGGGGCGATGACGCCGTTTGTGTTTGCGGCACTCACTATGGCTTCGGTTGGCCGAGCCGCCCAAGCCATGATCGTGGAAGTTCGGCGGCAGTTCGCAGAGATACCCGGCCTGCGTGAAGGCAAGCCCGGTGTGAAACCCGACAGTCGGCGCTGCGTTGATATTTCCACGCAAGCGGCTCTGCGCGAAATGCTGTTACCCGGCGGGCTGGCGGTGGTGATGCCGCTTGTGATCGGGTTTATCAACGTCAACGCGCTGGGCGGATTCCTAGCCGGAGCGGTCGTGACCGGATTTTTGCTCGCTATTTATATGGCGAACTCTGGCGGAGCTTGGGACAACGCAAAGAAATACATAGAGGCGGGCGCGTACGGCGGCAAAGGCACCGACGCCCACTCAGCTGCGGTGGTGGGCGACACCATCGGCGACCCGTTCAAAGACACTTCCGGCCCGGCGATGAACATCCTCATCAAGGTGATGACCATCGTCAGTTTGGTGTTCGTGCCGGCGTTCATATAGACACAGCCGCTACTTAATACTCACCCATCAAATCGTCCCCACCAAACCCCCACTAAACCCCCACTTAAATCCCCACAAAATCCCCCTAATAAACAAGGAGAAAACAAAGTGAAACGCAAGCTATTGATTGCGGGCATTGGCGCCGTCGCAGGCGTGTTTTTGTTCGTCAGCCCTGCGAACGCGCAAACCGACGGTGAGCTAGCCGCTCAGGCCGTTCAGCTCGTCTTAGACAACCTGTGGGTGTTCCTGGCGGGTGTTTTGGTGCTGTTTATGCAGGTGGGCTTCGCCATGCTTGAAGCTGGTCTGACACGGGCAAAGAACGTCAGCAACATCATGGCTAAGAACCTGGCCGACGCTGCCATCGGAATCTTGGCGTTCTTCTTTGTGGGCTATGCGCTGGCATACGGCGCGGACGGCAACGACGTGTTCGGGTGGGGCGGCTTCGCCTTGTCGGGGGCGGATCTGTTTGACTTCAACGGCGGATTGTCGACCGCTACGGACTTCTTCTTCCAGGCCGTGTTCGCTGCAACCGCTGTAACCATTGCCTCCGGCGCCATGGCCGAACGCACCAAGTTCTCCACCTACCTGGTGTTCTCCTTGGTCACCACGGCGATCATCTACCCGATAGTCGTGCACTGGACCTGGGGCGGCGGGTTCATTTCTAAAATCCAAATCGGCGATGCCGTATTTAGCGACTTCGCCGGATCAACCATCGTTCACTCCGTGGGCGGCTGGATAGCGCTTGTGGGCGCTTGGATGCTGGGCCCGCGCCTGGGCAAGTTCGGAGCCGACGGCGAGCCGCGCCGCATACCCGGCCACAACGTGGCGCTGGCCATCTTGGGCGTGTTCATACTGTGGTTTGGCTGGTTCGGCTTCAACGGCGGCTCAGAGTTAGCGGCCGACAGCGTGGTGATGGTGGTGGCGCTCAACACGGTCTTGGCCGCTTGCGCCGGAACCATCGGCGCCACTGCGATCAACTGGGCGCGAACCGGAACGCCAGACGTCGCCATGGCCGGCAACGGCACATTGGCGGGGCTGGTCGGCATCACCGCCGGGGCGGGAACCATGAACCCGCTTGGCGCACTCATCACCGGGCTGGTGGCGGGCTTGCTGGTGGTGATGGTGGTGAACTTCGTGGAGCGAGTGCTGAAGGTGGACGACCCGGTGGGTGCGTTCGCAGTGCACGGTGCAGCCGGCATCTGGGGGACGCTGGCCATCGGCTTGTTCGGCAAGTACGACGACGGCTTCCTTGGGCGCACCGACGCCGGGCTGTTCTACGGCGGCGGAATCGAGCAGCTGATCGTTCAGGCTTTGCTGGTGGTGATAGTCGCCGTTTGGGTGATCATCACCGCTGGGATCTTGTTCGGTGCGCTGCGAGCGACGATGGGGTTGCGCGTTTCACGAGAGTTTGAGATGGCGGGTCTGGACGTGTCGGAACACGGCGGGCCGGGCGTTGATCACGGAGATGTCGTAACTCAGAGCTGATTCAGGCTTGCTGAGCCTGGTACAGAACTGCTAGGGCGCTGCCGCATGTGGGCGCGACGGCTGCTGCAGAATTTTGCCCGTGGGTTTGCGATGGGCTCCGCGGACATCGTCCCGGGCGTGTCGGGCGGAACGGTGGCGCTGCTGCTCGGCATCTACCAACGTCTGGTCGGTCAGATTCGGCTGGCGACGCGTGTGGGCGTGAGCCTGCTGATCGGTCGCTGGCGCCAAGCACGGGTGCTGGCTGGTCAGCTTGAGGTGATGTTTTTGGTGGGCTTGCTGGTTGGCATTGCCGTGGCTGTGCTGGCGCTGGCGCGACTTTTGAATCGGCTAATAGACGACTATCCGGTGCAGGTGTCGGCGGTGTTTTTCGGCTTGGTGGCTGCGTCGGTTGTGGTGGTCGGTCAGCGCTTGTGGCGCCAGGTGTCGGGGAGCGGTTCGCCGGTGGCTGACACTGGCAAATCACCGGCGCTGCTGATCGTGCTTTTCGTGGTCAGCGGCGCGGCAACTTTTTTCTTGCTCGGGTTGCATGGCGGCGCTGAAGCAGACGGCGAGGCTGCCGCCGAAGCAATCGGCGCGGCCAGCACCGCGATCACCGAAACTCACGCACTGGTCTTTTTCTTGGCGGGCGCGGTGGCAATCTGCGCAATGATCTTGCCGGGCATTTCGGGCGCACTGATTTTGCTGATCATCGGCCTGTACGGCGAAGTGATAGACGCAGTGAACGATCGCGACCTCATCACCTTGGCGCTGTTCGCAGCCGGTGCCGTGCTCGGCTTGGCCTTGTTTTCGAACGTGCTTGCCCGCCTGCTGAAGCACCAATACGAAGCCACGCTGGCGGTGTTGGTGGGGCTGATGGTGGGATCTTTGCGTGTGCTTTGGCCGTGGCCAGCTACCAGCAGCGTCGTCGATGGCACGGAGCTGGGCGGCATAGAAAACGTCGCCTTGGGTGCACCGGTAGCTGGCGAAATCCCGCTGGCCGTGGTGCTGTGTCTGGCGGCTTTTGTCGTGGTTTTGGTGCTGGGGCGGCTAGCGAGCGACGCACCGATCAGCGCCAGCGAAGCCAGTTCCGCTTAACTCTCGCCCAACCTCGCGTAGCTCTCGCCCAACTCCGCGTAGCCCTCGCCCAACAGGGGAGTTTTTTGCAAAATGTCCCACCCCACCGCTATTAATGGAAAGGAGCGGTCAAAAGGAGGCCAATTAAATGAAGAACCTGCCATTAGCTGAATTGCGGAATGGACACTGCAAGCACACAGCCAAATATGCACGTGACACCAATCAAGGTGTGGAGTTGAGAACGCGTCAACTTCACTACATGATGCGTATCGAAACACACCTATTCGCGCTGGCGTTTGCTCAACTGGACGGTGTGACGCTAGATGAACGCACCGCTGCTGAGTGGGACGAGCTAGTAGACGCGGCCTATGACGGTCACAGTTGGGACATAGCTCACGAGGTAGCCACGCAGCCCGCATGGTGGGATGAGAGCGAAGTCAGGCTTATGAACGTCATTGAGGAAGCGGCCCGGACTGTCTACGATGCGATTGCCAAGCGCACGGCGAGCGACGGGCAAGAGCCCATCGTCGTTTGGCCGGGTCCGGACGGCCCTTACCTGTTGCAAGGCCTGCCCCAAGATGCAGAGCCGCCCGATGAGCTCGCGGAGCGGGTGCTCGGCACACATCCAGACAACGGCAAAGACATCGTCGCTCTCAATGGCAGGTTCGGGCCGTATGTGTCCGTGGGTCGTTACGGCGATGACAAGCAAAAGCCTCAGACGGCGCCGCTGTTGAGGTCAATGTCGCTGCAGACACTCACGTTTGACGATGCCTTGCAGTTGCTGAGCTTGCCCCGCACGGTGGGCAGCGACGAAAACGGCGTGCCGATCACGGTACAAAACGGTCGCTACGGGCCATACCTGCGCCGCGATAAAGACACCAAGAAGCTGAAGTCGGAGCAGCAGTTGTTCAGCCTGACGTTGGAAGAAGCGCTGGTTCTGTTGGCGTGATGATGGTGGCTTTTGTCACGGTTTTGCCGCTTGGTCGGTTTTCGGGCGGCGTGCCAGGTGGGGCATCGGGTGGCATTCAAGACGGCATTTGAGAAGCCGCCTCACCGGGCCCTACAAAAAACGCGCAACCCAGTTCGGCATAACTACCGCTACTGTGCGAAGCAGCGAGTGCTGCTCCAACTTTGATGAAAGGTCAAAGGACAACAACATGGCGAAATCACTTGTGATAGTTGAATCACCGGCTAAGGCCCGCAAGATCGCGGAGTATCTGGGCGATGACTATGTGGTGGAAGCGTCCGTCGGTCATGTGCGTGACCTGCCCGCCAAAGCGGAGCAAGTCCCCAAGGAGTTCAAGGAAGAGAAGTGGGCGAACCTGGGCGTTGACGTTGACAACAGCTTCAAGCCGCTTTACATCGTGCCGCCGCGCGCCAAGCCGCAGGTGTCACATCTGAAGTCGATTCTGAACAAAGGCGACATTGAGGCTCTCTATCTGGCGACTGATGAAGACCGTGAGGGCGAGGCCATTGCGTGGCATCTGATCGAAGAGCTCAGCCCGAAGGTGCCCGTGCACCGCATGGTGTTTCACGAGATCACCGAGCAGGCCATAACGCAGGCGATTGAGGAGCCGCGTGAGCTTGACCGTTGCTTGGTTGATGCGCAAGAGGCGCGCCGCATTTTTGACCGGCTGTACGGCTATGAGATGTCGCCGGTTTTGTGGAAAAAAGTTCAGCCGAGGCTTTCGGCAGGGCGGGTTCAGTCGGTGGCGAATCGTTTGATCGTGGAGCGTGAGCGTGAGCGCATGGCGTTCAACGCTGCGCCCTATGCGAGCCTGACGGTGGCGCTGGCGCAGGTCGGTGCCGCAGCGGGTGCTGGTGTCGCGAGCAACACAGCGGAGTTTGAGACCCGACTAACGGCCGTGGCGGGAAAGCGAGTTGCGCAGGGACGAGATTTTGACGACACCGGTCACCTAAGCGCCAGTGATGCAACGGTGCTTGATGCGGCGTATGCCGCGACGTTGGCGGATGCGGTGGTCGGGCGTGATTTCACGGTCAGCTCACGTGAGTCAAAGCCCTATCGCAGGCGACCGGCCGCACCGTTTACTACTTCAACTCTGCAACAAGCCGCCGGTGGGTTCGGGTTTTCGTCGGCCCGCACCATGTCCGCCGCGCAAAGCCTTTACGAGAACGGGCACATTACTTATGCGCGTACCGACAGCATCACGTTGTCGGGCGAGGCGCAAAGTGCCGCCCGCAGCGTTGCGTCGCAGCGTTTCGGCGCTGGCAGCGTGCCCGACAAGCCGCGGGCGTACACCAGCAAAGTCAAGAATGCGCAGGAAGCGCACGAGGCGATCAGGCCGGCTGGCGGCGCTTGGAAAGACCCTGGATCAATTCCCAACCTGGGTGCCGATGCGGCACGCATTTATGAGTTGATTTGGCGTCGCACGGTGGCGTCGCAGATGAAAGACGTGGTGGGTGAAACCGTCACGATCAAGCTGAACGGCGTTGTCAATGTGGACGGCAGTGAGACGGAGTTAGACCTGCAGACATCTGGCACGGTCATCACCGCACTTGGCTGGCGCCAAGCGTCAGGCAAGTCGGGTGCAGGTGGCTCGGGCGCGGCGGCTAAGACCGGAGCCAAGACCGCCAAGAGTGCCGCTGGCGCAGCAGCCAGCAATGGCGCAACCGGCGGCGCAGCAGTTGACGGAGCAGCCGACGATGACGCCGATGCGCCCGAACAGCAGTTGCCAGATTTGACCGAAGGCGACACGGCGCAAGCGAAGTCGGCCGAGCCAAAAACGCACGAGACAATCCCACCGGCGCGCTTCACCGAGGCGTCTTTGGTGCGGCGCTTAGAAGAGATTGGAGTTGGGCGGCCGAGCACCTACGCCAGCATCATGGAGACGATCCAAAATCGTGGCTACGTCTGGAAAAAGGGGTCGGCGCTGGTGCCGTCTTGGACCGCATTCGTAACTGTCGCGCTGATGGAGCAGCACTATGG
Organism: Candidatus Poriferisodalaceae bacterium; assembly: GCA_965212125.1. Classification (GTDB taxonomy): domain Bacteria; phylum Actinomycetota; class Acidimicrobiia; order Acidimicrobiales; family Poriferisodalaceae; genus CAYRJD01. The sequence continues at coordinate 92,777 of OZ243045.1, forward strand.
AGCCTTGGTTGATTACGAGCTAACCGCTCGAATGGAAGACGACCTTGACCGCATAGCGGCAGGGCAAAAGGAGTACGTCCCATGGTTGTCAGACTTTTACTTTGGGCCTGGCGGGCAATCAGGGCTTGGGGGCGCGGCCGAAAGCTCTGAGGCGAGCGCGGTGGCGGGTGCGGCCACCAAACCCGGGCAGGCTGCCGAGCTACCAAGCAAGGGTCTGCGCAACATGGTGTCGGCCGAGTTTCTAGAGGGCATCGACCCGGCCGCGCTAAACAGCATCCCGATCACCAAGCGCGCAGGTCTGGTTGGCGACGAGCGCGCCGCAGATGACGCGGCGGATGGCGAGCAAGAACCCATCGTTGTTCGGATAGGGAGATACGGCCCCTATCTGCGCCAAGGCGAAGAGATCCGCACGCTGCCCGACGAGCTTGCGCCCGACGAGCTCACGCTGGACTATGCGAAAAAACTGCTGGACGAGCCGACCGAACGAGTGCTTGGCACGCATCCCGATAGTGGCAAAGACATCGTCGCTCTCAACGGCAGGTTCGGGCCGTATGTGTCTGAGGGTCGCCGCAGCGATGAGGAGCCGAAACCCAAGACGGCATCGCTGCTGCAGTCAATGTCGCTAAAGACGCTGACACTTGATGACGCCGTGAAGTTGCTCAGCTTGCCCCGCACCGTGGGCACCGACGAAAACGACGTGCCGATCACGGTTCAGAACGGCCGCTACGGGCCATATCTAATACGCAACAAGGACAATCGCAGCTTGGAAACCGAGGAGCAACTGTTCAGCCTTACGTTGGCTGAAGCGCTGGCTCTGTTGGCGCAGCCCAAGCAGCGTCGCAATCAGCGCAGCCAAGAGCCGTTGCGGCAGCTTGGTGCCGATCCAAATACCGATTTGCCGGTGGTGCTAAAGGACGGTCGGTTTGGGTTGTATGTAACCGACGGCGAGGTGAATGCGTCGTTGCGCAAGGGCGACGCGGCGGAGTCACTCACCATTGAGCGGGCTAGCGAGTTGCTAGTTCTGCGGCGGCAGTACATGGAGGAAAACCCGTCAAAGAAACGCAAGAAGCCTGCGGCGAAAAAGGCGCCCGCCAAAAAGAAGGCGACGGCGGCGAAACCGGCGACTGCGAAGAAGCCCGCTGCAGCTGCCAAGAAAACGGCAGCCAAAAAACCTGCGGCTAAAAAAGTGACTCCAGCGAAGAAGCCTGCTGCGGCTGCGAAGAAGCCAGCCGCCAAATAGTCAATCAGATAGTCAAATAGCCTGCGGAGTTCAAGCAGCCGTTCGGGCAGCCCAAGAACCCGCCCGCCGCAAGAACGCTAAAACAGGTAGGCAACCGATCTAGCCTGCGCTTAATGGGTGAGGATCAGCCGACGAGTCAGATGCCGCCACCCGATCAAACCTCCCTGTTCAAAGCACCTGGCTTCATCGCCTTGTGGAGCACGCAACTGATCAGCTCCTTTGGCGACTGGATCGGATTTCTGGCCGTCATTGAGGTTGCCAGCCGTATCGGCGGCGAAAACCGTGGCACCGCCATTGCCCTGGTGGTGACGGCGCGCGTGCTGCCGGGATTTTTCTTGGCGTCGGCGGGTGGCATCATCGTTGACCGGTTCAACCGCAAGAAGCTGTTGGTGTGGTGCGACATCGCCCGGGCACTGACACTGCTGACCATCCCGTTCATCAATGCGCTGTGGAGCCTGGTGTTGGCTTCGCTGGCGTTAGAGCTGGCGACGTCGCTTTGGAGCCCGGCCAAAGAGGCGATAGTTCCAAACATCGTTCCGACACGGCATCTTTCGACGGCTAACTCTCTGGGCTTGGTGGCCGCCTACGGCACTTTCCCGTTGGGGGCGGGAGCGTTTGCGCTTTTGGCAACACTGGGCCAGTCCTTTGGCTGGGGCGAAGTAGGTCAGGTCAACATAGCGCTGGTGATTGACGCCGGCACTTTTGTGGTGGCGGCTGCGCTGATAGCCCTGCTGCCGCTAGAGCATCACATTCCGAGTCATCTGCGCAACAAATCCGACCGCAAGCAGAGCGGCGGCGAACCGGCCACCGGGTCAGACAGCGACGACAGCAAGCCGACCGACGACAAGCCTGCCAGCAAAGAAACCATGAAGAGCAAACTCGGCTTGTCGCAAGGCTTCCACGAGTTGCGAGAGGGCTGGAACTTCATCTTCCTAAGTCCGCAGGTGCGAGCGGTGCTGGTCGGGCTAGGCACCGGCATGATCGGCGGCGGGATGGTGATACCGCTGGGAGCGGTCTTCAGCGAGGAGGTACTGAAGACCGGCGCCAACGGATTCAGCACCTTGCTGGTGGCAATGGGATTAGGAGCTGGCGCTGGCGTCGGGTTGGTGAGCATCACTCAACAACGCGTCAACCGCAGCCAGATCTTTGTGTTTTCGGTTTTCGTGGCAGGCGGATCCCTGACAACCGCTGCGACGCTGTCAAACACGATCCTGGTTGTGGCTGCCGTGGGGGTGCTCGGTATTGCCGCGGGTGGTGTTTATGTTTCGGGCTTCACGCTGCTGCACGAGCACGTGGATGAACAGCTGCGTGGCCGAGTGTTTAGCGCGCTCTACACGCTGGTGCGGTTCTGCTTGCTGGTGGCGATAGCGGCGGGCGGGCTGCTGGCCGATGGTTTTGACTGGCTGTTTGATTTGATCTTCAAGGCCGAAGGCGAGACCGAAGCCAGCATCAACATCGCCGGATATGTGCTGGCTCTGCCGGGCGTGCGGGGTGCTTTGTGGTTGGGTGGGTTGCTGGTGCTGCTGGCTGGCGTGCTGGCGCTTTTCTCACTCCACCCGCGCCAGAAAAAGGCAGCGAAGGCCAAGTCTGGGAAGGACGACGTAGCCAAGGAAACCACGGCGGAGCCCGAGCCCGAGACAGGCGGCGATGCCGCGTGAGCAGCGTCGGTGCTAGCGGGGCTGAGCGCGCGGCGTACATCGCTTTTGAGGGCGTTGATGCGGCTGGAAAATCCACGCAGGCGAAGCGGCTAGCCAAAAAGATTGACGCCGTGCTCACGTTTGAGCCAGGCGGCACCGACCTGGGGAAGCTGATCAGGCCGCTGCTATTGAACGGCGCTGGCACCACCGCTGACACGACCGCTGGCACCACCGCCAGCACGACTCCCGCCGATGCCGTTCCATCCAGCACCGCCGAGGCGCTGCTGTTCGCAGCCGATCGAGCACAAAACCTGGCAAAGGTTGTCGCCCCGGCTTTGGTGGCGGGTCGCCACGTCGTTAGCGATCGCTCCTACGGATCAACCTTGGCCTACCAGGGTTACGGCCGGCAGCTTCACATTGACCGAATCTGGGAGTTGGTGCTCTGGACATCGCGGCTGGCTAATAGCGACCTGACCAGCGACTTGGCGGAGGCTGCTCAGACACAAAACAGGTTCGCCCGCCCGGCGGCTCTGACCGCTGCTCCCGCCAGCGAGACCCCCGCTAAAGGAGAGGTGTTTTTGCTGCCTGATGTGGTGGTATTGCTGCATGCGGCGATGGATGAGGTGGCGGAGCGATCGTCAGATGAGCTTGACCGGTTTGAGTCGGAGTCGGGCGAGTTTCTGCGCCGCGTGGCGCAGGGATACCAGACGCTTGCGGAACAAGACGACAGCAGGTGGGTGAAGGTGGACGCTTCGGGCACGCCAGATGAGGTGGAGCAGAAGGTGTGGAAAGCTCTTGCGGCAAACCGAGTATTTGAGATGATTACCGCAACCGAATCCTGATGACCGAACAAACTGTGGACGACCAAGAAAAGCAGCCAGAGAGCCAGCTGGGGTTGTTCGGAGATGACCCCGAGCCGGAGTCCGAACCAGCGGTTGAGCTGGAGTCAGAGCCAGACCCAGCATCAGTAGCAGCTGAAGAGCCGCCGGAATCTGAACCAGCGCCGGTTGAGTCAGCGCCGCCGCCGGTACCCGCACAAGCACCAACTCCAACTCCAAAAGCAACCGCGCCCGCACCCGCCGCGCCACCTGAGCCGATGCCAGACATCGGCCCCGACGATCTTCTCGCCGGGATAGCTGGCCAGCCCGCTGCCACGAAAATGTTGCAGGCCTCTCTCAAAACTCCCGTGCCCGCCTATTTCTTTGTCGGACCAGCCGGGGCGGGCATCCGTGAAGCGGCGTGCCGCTTCGCCGGCGAACTGTTGGCGCAAGACAGCGACATGCCAGCCACACAACGTCGCCTGGCGCTGGAGCAACAACACCCGGATCTGATCATCTACGACCGAGTCGGCCCCTCCCTAACCGCCGAGCAAGCACGCGACGCAGTGCGCCAAGCCGCAAAATCGCCCGTGTACGGCCGACACAAGGTGCTGGTGATTTGCGACCTACACCTAGCGCTCACGACCGCTTCGATTTTGCTGAAAGCCGTCGAAGAGCCTTCCCCGTCAACGACTTTCATCTTGCTCGCCGAGCAGATTTCGCCGCATCTGCAAACCCTCAACTCACGGTCGGTCCGCATCGACTTTGTTCCTCTAAACGAGGCTGCGATTGCGGAAATCCTGCGAACCGAAGGCGTCGCCGAACAAAGGCTGGAGCTGGCTGCAAGAGCTTCCGGCGGGTCAATCGACCGGGCGCGCCTGCTTAGCTCTGACAATGCTGCGCTAGAGCGGATTGACCTGTGGCGGTCGGTGCTTGAGCGACTAGATGGCAGCGGTGCGAGCGCGGCGGCAATAACTGAGGAAGTGCTGGCGGCGATCGACGCTGCGACCGAGCCGCTAAAAGAAAAACACGAGGCCGAGCTAGAGCAACAAAAAGAGCGTGCGGAGATGTATTCGCTTGAAGGTGCTAGCGCTGGTTCGGCGAGCACCAGGGATCGTCAAAAACGGGAGTTGCGCCGCTTGACGACCGATGAGTTGTTGATGGGGTTTGGGGTGTTGACCGAGGAGATCCGTCAGCGCGCCATGTCGGGTGCCGGGTCTGATGCGCCTTCTGGCGCGCCCTCTGAAGCGCACAGCGCGGCAACTGCTGCGACTGCGGCTACTCGCTTGGCGACGTTGCGTTCAACGGCGGATCTGCTGATGTACAACATCAACACGCGACTGGCGCTGCAGAATCTGATGCTGCAGATCGGCGGCTAGCTAGCAAACGACGGCTAGCGGCGGCCAACGAGCCAGCGGCAGTGGCGAGCGAGCCCGAGGAGAGAATTGAACTCTCGACCTGCTCTTTACGAGAGAGCCGCTCTACCACTGAGCTACTCGGGCGTGCCGCCACGATACAAGCGGGGTACTAATCGGCAGATCCAACGGGCTAACATCGGTGGCGTGAACGCTCTAGGTGCGCAGGTTTGGCACTTCTGGCTGGCTGTGCCGCTTGCGATTGGCACCGTGCTTTCGATCGTTCGCCTGATTGTCAACTACGTCAGCAAGGTCGTCGCGCCCCGCTACCCCAAGCGCTGAGCGGCAGTGACCGTCAGCGACCGACAACGACAACGACACAGCCAATGACCGCAACCGCAACCGTTGATCTAGATTCCGACCACAAGATGGACTGGCCGCTGGCCCGCCGTATCGCTGTGCGGATGGCGGGGGACGAGCCGCTGTATCGCTCCTACTTGGCCGACAGGCTGCACGAAGATTTTGAGCAGGCCACGCGCATTGCCGAGAAGCTGGTGCAAGCCGAAACCAGGCTGACGAGTTCTGCCGGCGAAGCGCACGCCGAAGTGATTGACCGAGCGGCGTGGATTGATGCGAACATTCGTTCGTTTCGCCGCTTGCTAAAACCCGTACTGGGACCGTCTGACTCCGACGGGCCGCAACCCAATACCGCCATGGCGCAGCTGGTTAGAAAAGTGGGGGCAGTTGAACTTGGAACCGTGCTCGGCTGGATGTCACGCCGCGTGCTCGGCCAATACGACCTGCTCCTAGCGACCGACGATGAATCGGCACCAGGCAGCGGCGACTCCGGCACAGGCGCCTCCGGTTCGGGCGATGTCGTTTATTACGTCGGCCCGAATGTTCTGGCAACCGAAAAGCGGTTCGCCTTTCCGCCCAGCCAGTTCCGCCTGTGGCTAGCGCTACACGAGCTAACCCACCGCAGCCAGTTCACCGGCGTGCCGTGGCTGCGTCCGCATTTTTTGCACCTGGTTACCGAGCTGGTTGAAGATTCCGAACCCGACGTTGATCGCATTCGCTCCGGGCTGCGGTCGCTTATTGCTGAGCGGCGAGCTGGCCGAGACCCATTAGCCGAAGGCGGCTTGGCGGCCGTGTTTGCGACCGACCATCAGCGCGAGCTGGTTGACAAAGTCGGCGGAATGATGAGCCTGGTCGAAGGACACGGCGACGCGATCATGGCGCGTGCGGCCGTGGGTCATGTGCCAAGTGCGGAGCGGTTCCATCAGGTAATGCATCACCGCCGCAAGTCCAGTCGTGGGGTTGCACGTTTGCTGCAGCGGCTGATGGGTATTGAGGCGAAGCTGCAGCAATATCACGCTGGCGGAAAATTCATTGAAGCCATTGAGGCCGAGCGCGGCGACCGTGCCGTTGATCGCATTTGGGACAGCCCAGAGTTTTTGCCGTCGCTCGGTGAGATTCGTGAGCCAAGCATCTGGCTGGCACGCGTGTCCGCCAGCTGAGCCACAGATCTCGTCTCGCCGGTTTCGCTGGTCCCGCGCATCCCAGAGTGAGCGCCACTGTGTTTGACAATGCAACTGTGCCTGACAAAAAGCCTGACGAAAAGCCTGATCAGCAGCCCGACGAACACCTAGACGCGCACCTAGCCAAGTGCGCGTTTGGCGCCGAGCCGCAGTTGGTTTGCGCCGTTTCTGGCGGAGCAGATTCGGCGGCGCTGCTTCTGCTAGCGCACAGGCACGCACAAACCAGCGGCGCACAGGTGTCAGCGATACACGTTGACCACGGGCTAAGACCCAACTCAGCCACCGACGCCGAGCGCGTTAAGTCACTAGCCGACCGGCTCCAGGTCGCGCTAGAGATCAAGTCGGTCGCAATAGAGCCCGGCTCAAACCTGGAGGAACGTGCGCGCCAAGCCCGCCACGCCGCACTAGGCGACAGTGCTTTGCTGGGGCACACCGCGGACGACCGCGCGGAGACTGTATTACTGCAGCTGTTACGCGGCGGCGCCCTGGACGCCATCGGCTCCATGCGATCTGGCCCTAGGCGACCCCTGCTGGCGCTGCGCCGCAGCGATACCGAAGCGATCTGCGCAGCCGCGGGCTATGAGCCAGTGCGCGACCCGTCCAACCAAGACACGCGCTTTTTGCGTAACCGCGTGCGCCACGAAGTGATGCCGCTGCTCAACGATGTGTTTCAGCGCGACGTCACCCCGCTGCTAGCGCGAGCCGCAGCGCTAGGTGCCGACGAGGCCGATCTGTTGGATGAGCTATCCGCAGCCATAGACCCGACCGATGCGCGCGCCCTAGCGGCGGCGCCGTTGCCGCTGGCCAGGCGCGCAATCAGAGCGTGGCTGCGCGCACCGCATCCACCAGATGCGGCCTCCGTGCAGCGAGTCCTGCAAGTAGCCAACGGTCATTGCCGAGCAACTGAGATAAGCGACGGCCGCCGCATCAGCCGGCGTGAGGGTCGCCTATTGAGTGACCCGCCAGCAACTAGTTTGATTGCACGTGACTAAAGCCACAAAAGCCCAAGACAACACAAAAGCCCAAGACAACAGCGAACTGCAAACCGCAATCGCTAACGAACCCGGCGTCGGCGAGGTGCTGGTATCAAGCGAAGCGATTGCGCAGCGAGTGGCGGAGCTGGGCAAGCAAATAGCGCAGGACTACCAAGGCCGTGTGCCGCTGCTGGTGGTGATCTTGAAGGGCGGCGTGATGTTCGCCTCTGATTTGTTGCGCGCCATTGACCTGCCCGTTGAAATCGACTTCATGGCCTTGTCCTCCTACGGCAACAGCACCAGCAGCAGCGGCGTGGTGCGCATCATGAAAGACCTGGATGCTGACATTGGCGGCCGTGATGTGATTCTGGTTGAAGACATTGTTGACAGCGGACTAACCCTGCAGTACTTGCGCAAGAGCCTGAAGGCGCGCAACCCAGCCAGTTTGGCGGTGTGCACTTTGTTGCTGCGTGAAGGCAACGGCGCTAACGGCAGCGGCAAGAACGGCAACGCCAACGGCAACAGCGCCGGCAAAAATACCAACGGCGGCAAAAATGCCGACGCATCTTCGCTAGATGTTGAGTATGTTGGATTTGAGTTGCCAAAGGTTTGGGTAGTGGGCTACGGGCTGGACTTGGCGCAGCGCTACCGCAACCTGCCCGACATTCGGGCCTATCACAATGACCAATAGGTAACAAATTCGCTTGAGTGACCACCGATTAGGGCTTTTTGCCCGTAAATTCACCTACTGATGAGAGGCAAATGGGCTGAAGGCATCACCCCGCGCAATTTCACCTGGGTGATCCCTGAAAAGTTTGCAGTCTGTGAGCGACCCGGCGGCTACGGCGAAAGTCATCGGCGTGTGCGCCGCCAAGAAGAGATCATCTGGCTGTGCCGCCACAACATCGGGCTCATCTGCTCGCTAAGCGAAGCTCCCCACAATCTGCACAACTACGAAGCGGTCGGGCTTGCCCATGCGCATCATCCGTGGCCTGCACGCGGGGAGCTTGGCAGGTATCTGGTGGATGTGACCGAAGAAATTATCGCCGCCAATGAGGCTGGCACGACCGTGCTGATTCATAAGGCTGGCGTTGGTGATGAGGTAACGGCGATGGTGGCTTCGTTTCTGCTGCTGACGGGCAAGGTGCAGGGCGGACCGCAGGCGACCGCTATTGCCGAGCGCATCTTTAACCGCCGCCTGGGGCCGCCCGGTCGAGTAGTGGTGGAGACCGCACTAGAGGTGCTAGAAGCCGACGCATCGCTTCCTCTGAGCGGGTGAATCCTGAGCGGGTGAATCCTGAGCGGGCGGATGCCGCCCAGCCTTCCGCTATTCAGCCAGCCGCCATGGCAGGCGATCGGATTGAGCTGCGCGGCCTGCGGGTTTTGGGCGTGGTCGGCGTGTTGCCGCATGAGCGTGAGGCGCCGCAGCCACTGGAACTTGACGTTGATATCTACACCGACCTTGACACCGCCGCCAGCACGGATGCCCTGGATGACACCTTGAACTACGCCACCGCCGCGCAGATTGCCGCCGACGTTTGTGAAACCGCTAAGGCCGAACTGCTTGAAAAACTGGCGTCGCAGGTGGCAACGGAGTTGTGCGCCCAGCCGGGCGTGGTTGCGGCGACGGCTACGGTGCGCAAGTTGCGTCCACCGGTGCCTTTGTCGCTTGAAACGGCGGCGGTGCGGATCACACGCTTTGCGTTCCGTGGCTAGCGCAACTAGATCCGTGGCTAGCACGCAAGCGTTTTTGGGGTTGGGATCAAACCTTGGCGACAGGCAGCGTTTGTTGTCTGATGGGTTGGCTTACATCGCCGAGCGCGTTGAGCTGGTTGCCGTGTCGAGTCTTTACTGCACCGCGCCGATCGGCGGGCCTGCGGACTCGCCGGCATTTCTGAATCTGGTCGCGGAGCTGCGTGTCGGGCAGGTTTCGCACGGCCAAACTCCGCACGAGCAAACCCCGCATGAGCTACTGATGATTTGCCAAGCCGCCGAAAAAAAAGCGCAACGTGTGCGCGAAGAGGTTTGGGGACCACGCACCCTTGACGTAGATGTGCTGCTCTACGGCGATCTGCGGCTAGACGATCCGGATCTGATCATTCCCCACCCGCGTATGTTGGAGCGCCGATTCGTGATGGACCCTCTAGCCGAACTAGCCCCCGAGTTGGCAGCAAGGTTGCTGGCCGAACTAGACCTGCAAACACGCGCCGAGTTAGAAACACAGCGGGCGAGCCAAGAGTGCCGCAAGGTTGAGTCGGTGGTGCCGAATGCGAGCACGCACCAGTGAGCGAGTTCCGCCCGGACATCACCACCGCCGAGGTAGTTGAGCGCTGGGGCCACCTAGAGCCCGGAACCGAAACCGACGAAACGGTTTCAATAGCGGGTCGGCTAATGCTGCGGCGAGTGCAGGGCAAGCTGGCTTTCGGCACGCTTGACGACGGCGGCGGTCGCATCCAATTGTTCGCACCGGCGGCAACCACGCCGAACCACTCTGAGTTCTGCGAAAGCTCCCTGGGCGACTGGCTGGGCATCACGGGAATAGTCATGACCACCAAGCGGGGCGAGCTGAGCGTGCGGGTGGATAGTTGGCAGGTGCTGGCTGTTACGAACCGGCCGTTTCCAGACAAGTGGCACGGCATCACCGACACCGATGTTCGTTTTCGCCAGCGCTACGTGGACCTGTGGGTGACCCCGCAGGCACGGGCGGCGTTTGAGGCCCGCAGCAAAATCGTTTCGCTGACCAGACGCTGGCTGGAAGAGCGCCGCTTCGTTGAGGTGGAGACGCCGGTGTTTCACCCCATCGCCGGTGGCGCGCTGGCGCAGCCGTTCACCACGCATCACCGGGCGTTAGATATGGAGCTCTATCTGCGGATCGCGCCGGAGCTTTATCTGAAGCGCCTGGTTGTGGGCGGCTTGACCCGGGTGTTTGAGCTTGGTCGGGTGTTCCGCAACGAAGGCCTGTCAACCCGGCACAACCCTGAGTTCACGATGCTTGAGCTGTACCAGGCTTATGCGAACTACAACGACATCATGGATCTGACCGAGCAGCTTGTAGCGCATCTGGCGCAAGCCGTCGGCCCTGGCCTTGCCCCTGACGGCGCGGAGGCTGACGGCGCGGAAGCTGACAACACCGAGCGCACCGTGGATTTCACCTGCCCTTGGCCACGCAAAACAATGGCCGAGCTAGTCAGCGAGGCCGCGGGCGAGGAGCTGTCGGTTCATACCGATCGTGAGCATCTGGCCGCCGTCGCACAAGCGAAGGGCGTGACGGTCAAGCCGTCTCACGGCACCGGCAAAATCCTGACCGAGCTATATGAGAAATTGGTTGAGCCAAACTTGACCGGCCCGATCTTTGTAACCGAGTACCCGGTTGAGGTTTCGCCTCTGGCCGCACCGCACCCGGAAGACCCTCTGCTGACCGAGCGGTTTGAAGCGGTGGTGTCGGGTAGCGAGCTAGCCAACGGATTCAGCGAGCTGACGGACCCGCAGATGCAGCGCGAGCGGTTTGAACAGCAGGCCGCGCAACGTGAGGCGGGCGACGAAGAGGCAATGTCTGTTGATGAGGATTACCTGCGGGCGTTGGATTACGGCTTGCCGCCGACGGGCGGTCTAGGCGTGGGCATCGACAGGCTGACCATGTTGCTGACCGGCACGGAGTCGATTCGCGACGTTGTTTTGTTTCCCACGCTGCGCCCCGAGCAAACCTAACTCGCGTCGGGTTCGGGCTTCCGCTCGATAAACAACCCGGTCGCTTCCACGCAAAGCCCTTCGGGGCCATGGCCGGTGGCACGCAGCGTCCTTTTGCGCCCTTCAACATTGGCAATCCACGAGCGAAATCGCAGCGGCTCACCGAGCGGGGTTGGCGCACGATAGTCAATCGACAAGTTGGCGGTAAACGCTTGAAAGCCGAGCATGCGGATGAGCGTGCCCATGACCTCGTCAATAACCAAGGCGAGCATGCCGCCGTGCGCTCGCTCGGGCGGCCCGGCAAACATCGGATCAATGGTGCAGGTGCCGATGATGCTCTCCGCCGACTCACGCACAAATTTGATGCCGATTGAAGCCGGGTGCAGCAAGCCATTGCCAATCGAGAACGGATCAAACTCAATCACCTCGCCGTCGGCGATCGGGATCGGTGCAAACTTGCCCGCGTAGATATCCGACAGAAAAGGCCGCGACAACATGTCGGCTTCTTTCGAGCGTGGCTCGCCTGTACCTAGTTCGTCGGCTAGCGCGCTCAACTCACCGGCGATGCGGGTCAGCTGCTCGTCGCTGACGCGCTTGGCGCAGAACTCTCTGTTTAGTCGTCGTGCCGCGGCGGCTGCTTCGGCCACGGCATCCCATTGCGATAAAGCCACGTTCACGTTCACGGCGCGCACGCTAGCGATGACGGCGCACGTTAGCGATGGTGCGCTTGGCGCAATCAAACCTTGGCACAATCAAACAATGCAAGACCAACAACGCCGCGAGCTGCTGCAGCAAATCCACGACTCAGACACCCGGCTGGTGATCTCCGTGGCGGGCGGTTCGCTGGCTTTGTCTGATCTGCAGACCGCGCCGGGAGCATCGCGCACGCTGCTGGAGGGGCTGGCGCCGTATACGGGCGGGGCGGTTCGCAGCCTCATCGGAAACGAAACCAAGATTGAGTCGCACGTCTCCGACGAAGAGGCACGCATCCTGGCCGAGGCCTGCCTAGCCCGGGCGCAGGAATATGCGTCCGCCTATGAAGACGAGTTCCCGGTGATCGGTGTCGCTTGCACGGCTGCGTTGGCGACTCAGCGTGAGCGCCGTGGCGCCGATCGAGCTTGGATGGCTGTTGCCGTGGCCGACGGACCCACGCAATCTCGCCTGCTGGAGTTCCCGGCCAGCAAAAATCACGCCCAGACCTACTACGAGCGGCGCATGTCTCAAGAGCGTGAGCTGGCCGACGCCTTGCTGGTTTTTATCGCAGAGCATGGCTAGCGTTCGCCCGTCGTGAGCGTCAAAAACAAAGCCCTGATCGCCGGTGCGTTTGAACACCCCGGCCGTGAGTTGCCCGACCTCACCTTGCCGCAGATTCACGCACAGGTGGCGGCCGGCGCGCTGGCCGACGCCGGTCTCAGCTTTTCCGACGTTGACGGCTACTTCTCCGCCGGCGACGCTCCGGGGTTTGGGGTGATGTCAATGGCGGAATACATGGGCCTGGACTGCACCTACATTGACGACACCGAAACCGGTGGTTCGTCTTATCTGGTGCACATCCAACACGCCGCAGCCGCCATCGCCGCCGGACATCTAAACGTCGCGCTGATCACGCTGGCGGGCAAGCCCCGCACGGGTGGCGATGGTCCCGGCGGCAGCGGGCGGTTTAGCGCCGCGCCAGAGGCCGACTTTGAAAATCTTTACGGCATGTCCGTGCCCGGCGGTTATGCCATGGCTGCGCAGCGGCACATGCACGAGTTCGGCACGACCTCACGCCAGCTGGCCGAGATAAAGGTGGCGGCCTCAATCCACGCATCGCACAACCCGCACGCTTTTCTTAAAGACCGGGTCTCAATTGAAGAGGTACTGGAATCGCCGATTGTGTCTGAGCCGCTGCACCGACTGGACTGCTGCGTGATCACCGACGGCGGCGGAGCGTTGGTGCTGGTAGCGCCGCACGTCGCCCAAAGTCTCGACCGTCAATGCGTGCCGGTGCTGGGGACTGGCACGGGGGTCAAGCACACCAACGGTCGCATTGACCTGACGCACACCGGCGCAGTGAAATCCGGACCGATTGCGTTCGCCGAAGCCGGCGTGGCGCCGTCTGACATTGACTACGTGTCGATCTACGACAGCTTCACCATCACGGTGCTGATGACGCTTGAAGACTTGGGCTTTTGCGCCAAGGGTGCGGGCGGCGGTTTTGTCAGCGACGGGAATCTTGTGTCCGGTTCGGGTTCGTTGCCGTTCAACACCGACGGCGGTGGGTTGTGTAACAACCATCCGGCTAATCGCGGCGGAATGACCAAGGTGATCGAGGCTGTGCGGCAGCTGCGCGGCGAGGCGACGCCAGCGGTGCAGGTGCCAGATTGCGAGCTGGCTCTGGCTCACGGAACCGGCGGCAGTCTCGCCACACGCATGGGCAGCGCCACGGTGATCCTGGGGCAGTCGTGAGAGTTCTGGGGCAGTCGTGAGCGACTTGCCAACGCGCGCACCGCGCACCAACTCTGAGACGCAGCCTTTCTTTGACGGCGCCGCTGCGGGCGTCTTGCGCTTGCCGCGCTGCGAGCAGTGCCAGCGAGTGATCTGGTATCCCCGCCAGCGTTGCGATGGCTGCGGCAGCACCGACGTGACCTGGTTTGACGCGAGCGGCAAGGGGCAGGTTTACAGCTTTTCCACCACACACCGCATCCCTGGTCGCTGGCAAGCCGCCGCCCCGTTTGTGCTCGCTTACGTGGAGCTAGACGAGGGACCGCGGGTGCTTACGAATGTGATTGAGTGCGATCCGTCGCAGGTCACCATCGGGATGGCAGTGACCGCTGTGTTTGAGCCAACCGAAGACGGGCCGCCGCTGCTTAGGTTCAAGCCGGCCTGAGGCGCGGGCCAGTCTGAGGCGCGAGCCGCCAGCGCTACCCAGCGCTACTGAACCTGCGCGGGCAGCATGCTCAAGAGGTTGGAGGCGGCTGCGCGCATACCCAAGTTGGTGGGCGTGTCGGGAAGTCCAGCAAGCGCTTCGGTGGCTTTGCACACGTAGCCCTCAGCAGTCTCAATAGAAGAGCCAATCTCATCGCTGGCCAGCACCAGTTGATGAGCCTGCGCACGCGTGGCTTCGTCCATCGGGCCGGCGTCGGTGCTCGTCAGCATTTTGCGCAGGTCGCTGCTGCTGCTGTCATTGCCCGCCAATATGCGGATCACCGGCAGCGTGTAAACGCCCTCGCGCAAATCGTTACCCACGGGCTTGCCGAGATCGTCGCTAGTCGAAGCCAGATCCAGCACATCATCAACAATCTGAAACGCCATGCCGTAGTTGTGGCCGAAGTCGTTTAGACGCTGCAACTGCTCGGCGTTCGCATCCGTAACCATCCCGCCAATGCGACACGAGGTCGCATACAGCTCAGCGGTCTTGCCGCTAATGGCATCCAGGTATTGCTGCTCGGTGCGGCCAACGTCATAGATCAGTTGCAGCTCACGCACCTGCCCTTCGCACAGCTTGCCGATGGTGGCGGCCAGCAGAATCGCAACGTCGGTGCCGAGCGAAGCCGCCAGCTCAGACGCTTTCGCCAGCAAGAAGTCTCCCGCCAGAATCGCTTTCAGGTTTCCCCAGCGGCGATTTACCGCTTCAATGCCGCGGCGGGTGTCGGCGTCGTCCATGACATCGTCGTGGTAGAGCGAGCCAAGATGCACCAGTTCAACTGCAACGCCACCGCAAACCATGTCTTCGTTAACCGCGTCGGCTTGCGCCCCGTCGGCGCGCTCGCTCAGTGCCGCGGCAATCAGAAAAGCCGGCCGCAGTCGCTTGCCGCCAGCCGGGATCAGATGCGACGCCATCTCCGTCAAAAACGGGTCGCCGGTGACGGTCGCATCGGCCAAGCTCTGTTCGATGCGGGTCAGGTCGGTGGCTGCATCAGGACGCTCTTGCAGCGGACTTAGCGATGACACGAAGTACAAGCTAAGCGGGTTGCCTAGCCGTTAGGCAAATCTGGGCAATCGGGCGGCTCTGCGGGCTGCTGTTAGCCGCTGTGTTAGCCGCTCTGCGGGTGGGTGCCAGTTAGCAATGTCTGGAGTGCCTGTACAATCAACGCACCAAAGAACTTTGACCCATAAGGTAAAGGCATGTTTGAACGATTCACTGATCGGGCCCGACGAGTAGTTGTGCTAGCGCAAGAAGAAGCGCGCGCATTGAAACACAACTACATCGGCACTGAGCACATCCTGCTCGGCCTGATTCATGAGGGTGAGGGCGTGGCGGCGAAGTCGCTGGAGTCGCTGGATATTTCCTTGAAGGCCGCCCGCAAAGAAGTTGAAGACATCATCGGCAAGGGCGACAAGGCACCCAGCGGGCACATCCCGTTTACGCCGCGCGCCAAGAAGGTGCTTGAGCTGTCTTTGCGTGAGGCGCTGCAGCTTGGCCACAACTACATCGGCACCGAGCACGTTCTGCTCGGCCTGCTGCGTGAAGGTGAAGGCATAGCCGCGGGCGTGCTGGTGAAGATGGGCGCCGACCTAGCCAAGGTGCGCCAGCAGGTAATCCAACTCCTGTCGGGCTGGCCGGGCAATGAGGAACCATCTGGCGGCAGCGGCAGCGGTCGTAGCCGCCAAAAAGCCAGCGCTACAAGCGGCAGCGGCAGCACGCAAAGTTCACAGAGCGGCTCGGCGGTGCTGAGTCAGTTTGGGCGCAACCTCACCCAAGACGCCCGCGAGAAAAAACTAGATCCCGTCATCGGGCGTCAGCGTGAAACCGAACGCATCATGCAGGTTCTTACGCGCCGCACCAAGAACAACCCGGTGCTGGTTGGCGAGCCCGGTGTTGGCAAGACGGCCATCGTTGAGGGTCTGGCGCAAAAAATTGTTGCGGGGGAGGTGCCGGAGATACTGGCCGACAAGCACCTCTACACGCTTGACCTAGGAGCGCTGGTGGCTGGTTCGCGCTACCGCGGCGATTTTGAAGAGCGCCTGAAGAAGGTTCTAAAAGAGATCCGCACCCGCGGCGACATCATCTTGTTTATTGACGAGCTGCACAACCTGGTTGGTGCCGGCGCCGCTGAGGGAGCCATTGACGCGGCCTCAATCTTGAAGCCCTTGCTGGCGCGTGGCGAGCTGCAGACAATCGGCGCGACCACGCTGGAGGAGTACCGCAAGTACTTAGAAAAAGATGCCGCGCTGGAGCGTCGCTTTCAGCCGATCACCGTGGATGAGCCCGGGCTGCCGCACACGATTGAGATTTTGCGCGGGCTGCGTGACCGCTACGAAACCCATCACCGGGTAACGATTACCGACCAGGCGATAGTGGCGGCCGCAAATCTGGCTGACCGCTACATCCCGGATCGGCATCTGCCAGACAAGGCGATTGACCTGATTGATGAGGCGGGTTCGCGCATGCGCATCAAGCGCATGAGCACGCCGCCGCAGCTAAAGGAAATTGACGCGGAGATCGCCCGAACCTTTGAACGCAAGGCCGAAGCCATCGAAGAGCAAGACTTTGCGCTGGCTGGCGAGCTGCGTGAAGACGAAAAAGACCTGCTGGAGCGCAAGGCCGAACTGATGGCCGACGCTTCGGCCGAGGGTTATGACCTTTTTGATGAGGTGGACGAAGAAGCCATAGCTGAGGTGTTGTCGGTTTGGACAGGCATCCCCGTCTACAAGCTGACCGAGGAAGAAACCCAGAAACTACTCAACATGGAAGACGACCTGCGCAAGCGCGTCATCGGCCAGTCCGACGCCATCCGGGCGGTGAGTCAAGCCATTCGCCGCACCCGCGCTGGGTTGAAAGATCCCCGCCGGCCGGGCGGTTCATTCATCTTTCTGGGACCGTCGGGTGTCGGCAAGACCGAGCTGGCAAAGACGCTGGCGGAGTTCTTGTTTGGCGACGAAGATGCGCTGATCAGTCTGGACATGTCTGAGTACCAAGAAAAGCACACCGTTAGCCGCCTGGTGGGTGCCCCGCCGGGTTACGTGGGCTTTGACGAGGGTGGTCAGCTAACCGAGGCCGTGAGGCGCAAGCCGTTCTCAGTGGTGCTGTTTGACGAAGTTGAAAAGGCGCACCCAGATGTGTTTAACACGCTGTTGCAGATTCTGGAAGAGGGTCGCTTGACTGACGCGCAAGGCCGCGCGGTTGATTTCCGCAGCACGGTGTTGATCATGACTTCAAACCTTGGCACGGCCGACCTCCGCAAGGCGCAGGTGGGTTTTGCGGGCGTGGATGATGTCGCAAATTATGAGCGGATGAAAGACAAGGTCAACGAGGCGTTGAAGCGCCACTTCCGACCGGAGTTCCTAAACCGCATTGATGACACGATCGTGTTCCACGAGCTGACCCTTGAAGAGGTTTCCTCCATTGTTGATCTGATGATCAAGCGCACCAGCGACCAGATGCGTGCTCAAGGCCTGGGGCTAGAACTAACCGACGCTGCCAAGCAATGGCTTGCCAGTGAGGGTTACCAGCCTGATCTTGGTGCCAGGCCGTTGCGGCGTGCGATTCAGCATCACGTTGAGGATTCCTTGTCGGAGAAGATTCTCTACAAAGAGTTCAAGGCCGGTGAAATAGTCATCGTTGATGCCGACCTAGAAGCCAATGACGGCAAGGGCGAGATTGTGTTCCGAGCCATTGAGGGCTTTGAGCCGGGTGAGCCAGATGACGACGCAGCAGAAGCGCAGCCTGCTGAGCTTGAGGAAGTAGCCGCCGAATAGGGCGTTTGTCGCACGCTGTTTTTGCCTGTCGTCAGCCGCACCAAGCGGCGCTTCGTTGCGCTGGGGTGGATAGTCGCCGGGCTGACTCTGGCTTCTGCTTGCCGCGTTGACGTAGTGGTGGACATCGCCGTTGACGAGATTGACGGCGGGTTGGTGACCATGACGGTTGCGGTCGATGATGAGGTGCTGGAGTACACGCCTGATTGGACCCAGCAGGTAGAGACATCGGATCTGGTTGCGGCTGGCTGGGTGGTGGAGGTCTCTCCAGGTGGTGAGATGCTGACCTTGCGAAGGCCGTTTAGTTCGGCGGCTGAGTTAGCCGCGCTGCTTGCCGACATCGGCGGCGGTGTTGACGGCGACGCCACCGCCGCCGGGCAGCGCGGGCTGTTCAGCAACGTGGAGCTACTAGCGAACTACGACGGTGCCACCAGCCGCTATGAGCTTTCGCTGGATGTGAACCTTCAGTCCGGCGTAGAAGATTTCATCAATCCCGCCACCGCAGATCTGTTCGGTGGCAACTTGTTTGGGGTGCCGACCGAAGAGCTAGTCAGGCGGGCTGGCAAAGACCTGAATGAAACAGTCAACCTGGTGGTGCAAGCGAGCGTCCCGCAAGGATCAACCCGGCTGCCCGCCGACGGAACCTTGCGACTCAATGAGGGTGGCGCCCGGCAGTTGCGTTTAGCGAGTGAGTTTGTAGATGATGAGTTGGTGCAAGCCTTTGACGAGGCGGATCTAGCTCAAACCAAGGCCACTCAGCAAACGTTGTTGGTGCTGCTTTTGTGGCTGGCTTTGGCTAGCGCAGCCATCTTGGGCGTGTATCTGTATTTACAATCTGTTCGTCGCCGAAAAAAGCTAGCGGTCAAGCTGCCGCGCGGTCTTTGGAGATAGCGGCTCAGTCGGCTGGCAGACTGACCCCGTGTGTGCGGCCACGGCTGAAAATATCGACGTTGGCGCAATCGTTGTGGCGGCTGGCTCGGGCGAGCGCTTCGGCGGTCTGAAACAGCTAGCAAAACTAGGCGAGCTAACCGCTTTGGAATGGAGCGTCAAGGCGGCTGCGACCACCTGCAGCCAAGTTGTCGTGGTGCTGCCGCACGACGCACCATCAATGCCTGAGCTAAATGACCTGCCTGCGCTGAAAGAGTTGCCTGCGCTGAAAGAGCAGAGGGTGGCAACCGTGGCCGGAGGTGATTCTCGCTTTGCGTCAGTAAAGGCCGGACTAACACAACTGCGACCAGAAATTGAGATCGTTGTTGTTCACGATGCGGTGCGGCCAGGAGCAACCACGACAATGTTCAATGATGTTGTTGCTGCGGTTCGCAGCGGTGCCGATGCGGCGGTGCCGACGCTGCCGGTCTTTGACACGCTCAAGCGGGTTGAGCCTTTGAGTTCAACGGATGGCGCGGCGCACGCTCGGGTTATTGCAACGCTGGATCGAAGCGAAATAGCGCTCACTCAAACCCCGCAAGCGTTTCGGCGACAGGTTCTTGTCGCAGCGCACGAGAGTCTCCATCAACAAGCGAGCGAACAGCAAACCCACGAGCCTGGCGGCGCAAGCGCGCCTGCGTTTACCACTCCGGCGTTAACCGATGATGCTTCGCTGGTGGAGAGTCAAGGAGCGGTCGTGGTTGCGGTTGTAGGGGACGCCGCTGCGCACAAGATCACCACGCCCACCGATCTGGTAGTGGTTGAAGCGCTGATGGGTATTGAGTAGCACGCTATGGACTCGCCGAATATTGCTGGACTTCGTATCGGCCACGGGTATGACGCGCACCGCCGCATGTCGCAATCAGAGATGAGCGACAACGCCGCTGGCACTGACAACGTCAGCAACAAAGTTTTGGTTCTGGGTGGGGTGACCTTTCCCGACGAGATGCCACTGGTGGGGCACAGCGACGCAGATGTCGTGTGTCATGCAGTCATTGACGCCCTGCTTAACGCGGCCGACCTGGGCGATATCGGGCAAATGTTTCCAGACACCGATCCGGCTTATGCGGGCGCTAACAGCCTTGAGCTACTGGCGAAATCCGCCGCTGCCGTAAGTGCGGCTGGCTGGCATCTGATCAATGCCGACTGCACGCTGATTGCCGATCGCCCGATGCTCGCGCCACACAAACCGCAGATGCAACGGCTGCTAAGCGAGGCGGCGCGTGGTCCGGTAACCGTCAGCGGCAAGCGAACCGAAGGTCTGTTGCCAGGCTTGTCTGAAAGTCCAGGGACTGAAGGGGAGCGCGTTAATGGCATAGTGGCATTTGCTGTGGCTTTGTTGGGCCGCAATTAAGCGGCGAAAGGCCAGCAGATGAGCTACGGAGAGTCAGGCTCAGGCGGGCGCCCGGGCAGACCAGGCCAAGGCGGACGCCCAGGTGGCAGAGGTCCCGGTGGCAGAGGTCCCGGTGGCGGTCGCGGTGGGCGAGATGGTGATCGACGTGATAGCCGTGGCCGAGATGGCGATAGGCGTGATAGTCGCGGTGGTGGCGGGTGGCGTGGTCGTGACGATGACCGGCGCGGCGGCGGTCGAGATAGCCGTGATGGTCGATCTGGTGGGCGGCGCGATGATCGGCGTGGCGGTTATTCCGGTGGTGATCGGCGGCGTGATGATGACCGTGGCGGGTGGCGTGGCCGTGATGATGATCGCCGCGGTGGGCGAGATGGTGATCGACGTGATAGCCGTGGCCGAGATGGTGATAGGCGTGATAGTCGCGGTGGTGGCGGGTGGCGTGGTCGTGACGATGACCGGCGTGGCGGCGGACGACCTGGTGGACGAGATGGTGGGCGGCGCGATGATCGGCGTGGTGGTTATTCCGGTGGTGATCGGCGGCGTGATGATGACCGTGGTGGGTGGCGTGGTCGTGATGATGATCGCCGCGGTGGGCGAGATGGTGATAGGCGTGATAGTCGCGGTGGTGGCGGGTGGCGTGGCCGTGACGATGACCGGCGTGGCGGCGGACGACCTGGTGGACGTGATGGTGGGCGGCGCGATGATCGGCGTGGTGGTTATTCCGGTGGTGGCGGGTGGCGTGGTCGTGATGATGATCGCCGCGGCGGTGGCGACCGACGAGACAACCGTGGCCGCGATGGCGGCCGCGACGGTGACAGGCAAGATCGCCCAAGGCGCGACTTCGGATCATCTGAGCGATCGCACAAAGGCCGCGGCCCCAACCCTGGAGCAGCCCCGCGTGACCCCAACGACCTTGGCGGCGATCAGATTGAAGGGCGTCAAGCAGTTCGCGAGGCACTGATAGCTGGCCGACGCAAGATCACCGAGATTTACCTTGCGCCGTTTGCATCTGCAAGTGGTTCCGGAAACCCAAACAACCACGGCGACAGTCGCTCTGGCGCCGACGCGCTGGCCGAAATAGCCGACCTAGCCGCCGAGCGCCACATCCGCTTCAACGAAGTCACCATGTCCCGCGTTGAGTCAATGGCGCGCACCGAATCTCCTCAAGGGGTAGTGGCGTTTGCCGAGCCAGTATTGGCCACCCCATTGGAAGAGCTCGCCACCCCACTAGACGGTCGGCCGCCTTTGCTAGTTGCCGCCGACGGGCTAACCGACCCCGGCAACCTCGGGGCGATTCTCAGAACCGCAGAAGTAGCCGGTGTAACCGGAGTGATCCTGACCCGCCACCGAGCAGTTCGGCTAACTCCAGCTGCGGTCAAGTCGGCCGCCGGTGCCGTGGAGTACCTGCGCATCGCTCTGGTTGGTGGGCTGCCGGCCGCATTGGCGCAGTTGTCAGCGGCAGGAGTGTGGATTGTGGGCCTTGACGTCTCAGCCCCACAAAACATAGCCACGGTCGATCTGAAAGACGAGCCTGTGGTGCTAGTGGTGGGGTCCGAAGGCAAGGGTTTGTCGTCGTTGGTGCGTCAGCGGTGTGATGTGTTGGCATCGATTGCTAAGCACGGAAAAATTGACTCGCTCAACGTTTCGGCTGCCTGCGCAGTGGCGCTCTATGAAATGGTGCGACCGCAGGGAGCGGAAGCCGGCGACATGGTGGTGCCCACTAAAGCGGAAGTTGCTGATATGGATGTTGGCGGCGCTGAGGTTGACAGCGTGGAAGTTGAAGGCACGGTAGCCAGCGACGCGGTAGCCAGCGACGCGGTAGCCAGCGATGCAGAGGCAGGCGACATGGCATCCGGTAGTGCTGAAGTTGGTGATGCGACATCTGATAGCGCGGTATTTGGTGGAGCCGATGTTGGCGACGCGGAAGTTGATGGCGTGGAAACCAGCGATGCAGAGGCAGGCGACATGGCATCCGGTGGTGCTGAAGTTGGTGAAACGACATCCGACGGCACAGAATCCGGCGACGCCTCGCCTCGCGACCTGCTTGACCAATAAGTGTTCTAACTTGTTGGCTTGTGCGGCAGACGGCATCCTTAATAGATCTTGCCCGGGTAGCTCAATGGCAGAGCACCGCTCTTGTAAAGCGGGGGTTGAGGGTTCAACTCCCTCCTCGGGCTCAGCACGCGCAACATAACCGCAACGCCAAATCCACCAAAATGACCGCCTCAGAGCGCACACTTGTCTTCTGGAGGGCTGCCAATGAGCCGACAATCAGGTAACAACAGTGCGGCGGCCATCCGCGGGCTATTGCTGGTTGTGGTGGCGGCAGCTATTGGTGTGTTGTTGCTTCGCTCCGGCGGTGATGACAACGCATCAGCGGCCGACGATGGCGATCAAACGACCACTGAAACCACGGTTGCTCCAACCACTGAAACTACCGTCGCTCCAACGGTTGAAACCACGGTTGCTCCAACCACTGAAACGACTGTCGCAGCGCCGGGTAGCAGCGACAATTCAATTGACGGCTTCCAACCGCGAGCGCCGGAAGAAGTGTCGGTTCAAGTCGCCAACTCAACTGATGTGCGTGGCGCGGCCAGCCGGATAACGGACCGCTTGAAGGTTCTGGGATTTGTGACCTTGACGCCGACCAACTTGCGGGGCACTCCGTTGGATCGGTCACGGGTGCACTACATGCCCGGGTCTTTGTTAGAGGCGCAGAACATTGCTGAGGTGCTTGAGCTGGATCGCCAAAACGATGTGTTTGCGATTTTTGATGACACCTCTGCCATTGGCGATTATGAAATGCCCGACGTGCTGGTGTCCGTTGGCACAGACTTAGCCCGCTAGCTCGGCGACCCTTATGGGCTCGCTGAACATAGTTGCCTGCCCAGACAAATTTCGTGGCACCGCCACGGCTGCTCAGGTGGCTACGGCTATTGCTCACGCAGCTAGCAAAGTTGGACTTGACGAAGCTGGGCCAGCCACCAGCGACCATGCCGCCTTCAGCGTCAAGCAACTGCCAATGGCCGACGGAGGCGAAGGCACTCTTGCGGCGTTGGGCGGCCCAAACCGAACCTCAACCGTTACCGGTCCGTTAGGTCAGCCAATTGAGGCCGCCTGGCGGCTAGATCGCGCAAACGATGCCGGTCGGGGCAATGCCAGCCGGGGCAATGCCAGCGCCGGCCGAGGCAGCGATCAAACCACCACCGCAATAATCGAGATGGCGCAGGCCAGCGGCTTAGAGCTAGCTGGCGGGGCAGACCACAACGATCCCATCGCAGCGACCACCGCTGGCACCGGACAACTAATCGCCGAAGCGATAAAAAATCAGGCAACACGCGTAATCGTTTCGCTCGGCGGCTCCGCCACGACCGACGGTGGCGCGGGTGCAGTGGAAGCCCTCAAGCCTCACGAGCAGATACGAGACGTGCAACTGATCGCCGCCTGCGATGTGCAAACAAGATTCGTGGATGCGGCTCAAGTATTTGGTCCGCAAAAAGGAGCCACCCCTGCCCAAGTTGAACTGCTAACTCGCCGCCTCGCCAGCTTGGCCGCCGCCTACCAGCGGGACTACGGCGTTGATGTGTTACCCCTGACACGCGCCGGTGCGGCGGGCGGCCTGGCGGGCGGCCTGGCCGTGTGCGGAGCGGAGCTAGTGGGCGGGTTTGAGCTAGTCGCACAAGAGGTCGGACTGCCAGAGGCCATCGCAAGCGCAGACCTGGTAATCACCGGCGAAGGACTACTTGACGCTGGCTCTTTTGACGGCAAAGTTGTGGGAGGAGTAATTGACCTAGCCGCAGCTGCGCAGGTGCCGGTGCTTGTCATTGTTGGTCGCTGCGAGGAAGCTGGCATGCAGGCCGCAGCTAGCGCCGCCGCGCCGCAAAGCACCGCGCCGCAAAGCACCGCGCCGCAAGTAACAGTCGTTTCGCTGAGCGAGATTTTCGGCGAACAGCGGGCACTGTCGCACACGGGTGAATGCATCCGCCAAGCGGTCGGCGACTATCTCACGGGCTGGCCCGCCGCCTAAAACCGCCCCACCTAAAACCGCGCCGCCTAGAACGTGCCGCCGCAGCAGGGCTCGGGTTGGCAGCTAGCACTCTCGCCCTTAGAGTGCTAACGGCTTATTTTGCCGATTCCACAGGTCAAGGAGAAACAGATGGCCAAGCTGATCACGTTTGAAGACGAAGCCCGCCGCACCCTTGAGGCTGGCATGAACCAGCTGGCTGACGCAGTGCGAGTAACCCTCGGTCCGAAGGGCCGCAACGTGGTGCTGGACAAAAAGTGGGGCGCCCCCACCATCACCAACGACGGCGTATCGATCGCCAAAGAAATAGAGCTAGAAGACCCCGTAGAGCGCATCGGCGCTGAGCTCGTAAAAGAGGTCGCCAAGAAAACCGACGACGTGGCTGGCGACGGCACAACCACCGCCACAGTGCTAGCCCAATCGATGGTGCAAGACGGACTCCGCAACGTGGCAGCCGGAGCCAACCCGATGTCGCTCAAGCGCGGCATTGAGGCGGGCATTGAAGCTGCGGTCGGGGCAATCGAAGACATGTCCATCAGCGTTACCGAATCCAAAGAACAGATAGCGCAGGTGGCTGCCATCTCTGCGGCCGATAAGGAAATCGGCGAGCTAATCAGCGAAGCCATTGAGAAGGTCGGCAAGGACGGTGTGATCACCGTGGAAGAGTCGCAGACCTTCGGTCTGGAAATGGACCTGGTTGAAGGCATGCGATTTGACAAGGGCTACATCTCGCCTTATTTCGTGACCGACCTTGACCGCCAAGAGACCGTGCTGGACGACCCTTACCTGCTGTTTGTGCAGGGCAAGATCAGCGCGGTGCGCGACGTGCTGCCGCTGTTAGAGAAAGTCACCCAGGCTGGCAAACCGCTGGTAATCATCGCCGAAGACGTGGAAGGTGAGGCGCTGGCGACAATCGTGGTGAACAAAATCCGCGGAACGCTCAAGGCCGTTGCGGTGAAAGCTCCTGGCTTTGGCGATCGGCGCAAGGCAATGCTGGAAGATATGGCCATCGTTACCGGCGGGCAGGTCATCAGCGAAGACGTGGGCCTAAAGCTGGAGAACACCACGATCGACCTGTTAGGTCAAGCGCACAAGGTGATAGTCACCAAAGACGAAGCCACGATTATTGAGGGCGGCGGCGAAGCAACAGACGTCAGCGGCCGCATTGAGCAGATCAAGCGTGAAATTGAAAACACGGATTCCGATTACGACCGCGAGAAGCTGCAAGAGCGTCTAGCAAAACTGTCTGGCGGTGTGGCAGTGCTGAAGGTTGGAGCCGCGACCGAGGTTGAGCTCAAAGAGAAAAAGCATCGCATTGAAGACGCCGTCAACACCACCAAGGCTGCGATCGACTCCGGCGTGGTGGCGGGCGGCGGCGTGACGTTGCTGCGAGCCGAGGAAGCCGTCGAAAAGAAAGCCAAAAAGCTGAAGGGCGACGAGGTAACTGGCGCTCAAATAGTCAGCCGCGCGCTGCGTGCGCCGCTAGAGCAGATAGCCGAGAACGCAGGCCTAGATGGCGGCGTTGCCTCCAACAAGGTTCGCGAGCTTGACGGCTATGTCGGCTTGAATGCCGCTACCGGTGAGTACGAGGATCTGGTTGTCGCCGGTGTCATTGATGCCGCCAAGGTAACGCTGTCGGCGCTGCAAAACGCTGCCTCCATCGCAGCGCTTTTTCTGACCACCGAAGCCGTGATCTGCGAGCAACCCACAGAGGGCGGCGGCGCTCCCGCTATGCCCGACATGGACTTCTAGCCAGCTAAAGCTCCTAAATAGCGGCCACCCAGCCAGCTAAATAGAAACCGAGCCTTCCTTTTCCTTAGGATGGCTGCAGTGAAAGAGCCCGGCACGGAGCCCAACGCAGGCCCCAACACGGAACCCGAGGCAGGGCCCGACAATCAATACGAGGTAACGACATCGGTCGGTTGGGGCGTGCTGCACTTGTTTTGCAAAACGCAACCCGGCGAAACCTCCGCCGCACGGATTCTGGCGGCCGTGGATGAGGTCGCCGACGACAACCATCAGGTTCTCGCCGTAGCGATCCTGGGACATAAAGCCGACCTCGGTTTCGTGGCGATGGGTCCGGATATCTGGCGGCTGCGTGGCCTGCAAACCGGTCTGCAATCGGCTGGCCTGGAGGTCTGCGACAGCTATGTGTCGATGACCGAGCTGTCGGAGTATTCAGCGGACCTGCCAGCGGAAATGCAAAGCCAGCGCCTCTACCCGCAGCTTCCGCCGGAGGGCAAGCGAGCGTTTTGCTTCTACCCGATGTCGCGCCGCCGTGAGGAGATTGGCAACTGGTACACGCTGCCATACGACACTCGCCGCGAGATGATGTACGAACACGGCAAGTCCGGCCGCAACTTTCGTGGCCGGATCGTGCAGCTGATTACCGGATCGACCGGGGTGGACGACCACGAGTGGGGAGTGACGTTGTTCGGCAACCACCTAGATGACCTGAAAGAAGTGGTTTACGTCATGCGCTTTGATGAGGCGTCGGCCGTTTACGGCGACTTCGGTCGGTTCTACACCGGCTTGCTGGCAGATGATTTACCGACCGTGCTAAAGCGCGCTGGCTTGTAGCGCGCCGGCTGCTAGCCCGAACCCAACCGAACCAAACCCAACCGAACCGCAAACCTAAAAAGGGGCACCCCAATGGCCGAATACACAGCGCCAACGAAAGACATGCTTTTTGTGCTGGAGCACGTCGCTGGCTTAGAAGATCTAGCCACGCATGAGGCGTACAAACACGCGGATGTAGAAACGGTCGGCGCCTTGCTAGACGAAGCCGGCCGCTTTATGAGCGAGCAGGTCGCGCCGCTGAACGCCGTAGGCGACACGCAAGGATTGAGCTTTGACGACGGCGCCATCACCCACCCGGCTGGCTTTGACCACGCCTACACGCAGTTTGTTGATGCCGGTTGGAACGGGATGGCGTTCTCACCCGACCACGGCGGCGGCGGCATGCCCTGGTGTGTCGGCCTGGCGGTGCAAGAGATGCTCACCGCAGCCAACATGGCGTTCAGTCTGTGCCCGCTGCTAACGCAAGGCGCCATTGACGCGCTGGTTCATCATGCGGACGAGACCCTGCAGCAGACCTACCTGCCGAAGATGATCTCCGGCGAATGGTCGGGCACGATGAACCTGACCGAGCCGCACGCCGGATCTGATGTGGGTGCGCTAACCACCAAGGCCGAACCGCAACCCGATGGCTCTTACCGACTTTTCGGAACCAAGATCTTCATCACCTACGGCGAGCACGAGCTAACCAAAAACATCATCCATCTGGTGCTGGCGCGCACTCCCGGAGCCACCGCCGGCACCCGCGGCATCAGCTTGTTTTTGGTGCCGAAGTTCTTAGTCAATCCCGACGGATCGCTAGGCGAGCGCAACGACCTGAAGGCCGTGTCAACCGAACACAAAATCGGCATCCACGCCAGCCCCACTTGCGTGATGTCGTATGGCGACAACGAAGGCGCGGTGGGGTATCTGGTCGGAGCCGAAGAGGCCGGCATGAAAGCGATGTTCACGATGATGAACAACGCCCGCCTGTCGGTGGGGCTGCAGGGGCTGGCTCTGTCCGATCGCTCTTACCAGCAGGCACGCGATTACGCCATCGACCGCAAGCAAGGCAAAGCCATAGGCGCGGAGATCGAACCCGGCGACTCCTCACCGATTGTTGACCACGCCGACGTGCGCCGAATGTTGATGACGATGCGCGCCAACATTGAAGCGATGCGCGCCGTGATGTATGCAAACGCATCCGCCCTTGATGCGGTAACGCTTGCGAACATGGAATCCCAGCCCGAGCAGGCCGCCGAAGCGGAGGCTTTTGCGGCGCTGCTGACTCCGATTAGCAAGGCCTGGGGAACCGACCTAGGCGTTGAGATGACCTCGCTAGGGGTGCAGGTGCATGGCGGTATGGGCTATGTGGAAGAGACCGGGGCGGCGCAACATTGGCGGGATTCTCGCATTGCACCGATTTACGAAGGCACCAACGGCATCCAAGCCGCCGACCTGGCTTTCCGCAAACTGCCGCAAGA
Organism: Candidatus Poriferisodalaceae bacterium; assembly: GCA_965212125.1. GTDB lineage: Bacteria > Actinomycetota > Acidimicrobiia > Acidimicrobiales > Poriferisodalaceae > CAYRJD01. Next base: position 121,046 of record OZ243045.1, read on the forward strand.
GGGCGGCGCAACCATGTTGCGTTTTATTTCGCAGATGGCCGAGTTGGCCGCGGAGCTGTCGACTTGGCAGGCGGCTGATGGCACGGCGCTCAATGAAATCGGCGCGGCGCTCAGCGTGGGCGTTGACTCTCTTTCGCAAGCTGGCACCTGGCTGGGCGAACACTTGGCTGGCGGCGACTTCAATGACGTGGCGGCTGGCGCGACACCGTTTGCGCGGCTAAGCGGCGTGGTGGTGGGCGGCTACTACTTAGCAAAGGCCGCAAAAGCCGCAGTTCAAATAGCTGCGAACGATGCCGCAAATGGGGCGGGCTTAACTCCGGCAGAGCTGACGGACAAGGTTGAGGTTGCGCGGTTTTATGCTCAAAACATCTTGCCGACCGCCGCCGGTTTGGTGCCACTGGTGACCAGCGGAGCCAGCACCATGTTTGCCATTCCGGCCGACCGGCTCTAGCTGATGGCCAGCTCTAGCTGCTCTGTCGCCCGCCGTGTCTGAATCACTAGCGCAGCTGCGCGAGCTTCTGACTGACCTCGAACGGGTGGTCGTCGCGTTTAGCGGGGGAGCGGATTCGGCGTTTCTGGCGCACACGGCAACTGAGGTGCTAGGTGCTGAGCGAGCGCAATGCGTTACCGCGGCATCGCCCAGCTTGCCCGAGTATGAACTAGCCGACTGCGAGGCCTTGGCGCGTGAATGGGATCTCAACTGGAGCAAGGTAAGCACCGCTGAGCTAACAAACCCGCTGTATCAACAAAACGAAGCCGACCGCTGCGCCCACTGCAAGACCGCCTTGATGGATGCGCTGGACCCAATCGCCGCGGCGGCGGTTAATGCGTCCGCAGTCGTCGTGTTGGGTGTGAATCTTGACGACCTTGGCGATCACCGACCCGGCCAGCAAGCAGCCAGCAGTCGCGGCGCCAGGTTCCCGCTAGTTGAGGCGGGATTTACCAAAGCCGCCATCAGAGAGCACAGCCGCCAGCTAGGCCTGCGAACCTGGGACAAGCCAGCCGCCGCGTGCCTGGCGTCACGAGTGCCGTACGGAACCGAAGTAACTGTCGCATTGCTGGGCAAGATCGAGCGAGCCGAAACCGCCTTGCGGCAACTGGGGTTAGCGCAACTGCGGGTGCGTGATTATGACCACACCGCCCGCCTGGAAGTTCCTGTTGAAGACTTTGAGAAGGTTCTGGCTATGTCGCCTCAGGTGGTAGAGGCCGTCAAGGCGGTCGGCTACCAGTACGTGACGCTGGACTTGGAAGGTTTTAGATCTGGCAATCTGAACCTGGCCCTGGCTGACCCGCAGGTCACCGACTAGGTAATCAAGTGTCTGAACAATCATCTGACGCACCCAGCGGCGGCAACGTACCGCCGCACGTTCACAGCAACTTCGCTGCCGCCCGTGCCGAGTTGCTTGATGGGGTCGCCGGCGCTGCTGCTGGCACCGCAACTAGCACCGCGGAGATTCCAGCCGCGCTGACCGCGCTCACCGACGCCTGGTTGCGGGAGGTGTTCAGCTACGAAACACCCCCCAACATCAGCGGCGCCGCCCTGGTAGCCGTCGGCGGCTACGGGCGCTCCGAACTGTGCCCCCGCAGCGACATCGATTTGCTATTGCTACACAGCCCGGACACAAACACCGGCGACCTAGCTGACCGCATCTGGTATCCGGTTTGGGATCAGCGCCTAAAGCTGGGTCACGCAGTTCGCACGGTTGATGACAGCATTCAGCTCGGCACCGAAGACATAGACACAGCTACCGCACTGCTTGACGCCCGCCACATTGCTGGCGACGCCGAGCTAACCGCCGAACTAGCTCAACGCATCAATCAGCACTGGCAAGACAACTCAGCGCAATGCCTAAGAGAGCTAGCGCAGTACGCAAAGCGGCGGCAGCGCCTAAACGGTGAGGTTGCGTTTTTGTTAGAGCCCAATCTGAAGCTGGGTCGTGGCGGATTGCGAGACGTGCAGACGGTTCACTGGGCGCAGCGGGCGGGCGTGGCACCCGCCGCCGACGATCTTGACCGCTTGGAGCAGGCCTATCGCACGTTGCTAAGAGCGCGGGTGGCGCTGCACATTTTGACCGGCCGCTCTTCTGATGTGCTGTTGGCTGACGAGCAGCCGCCAGTTGCCGAAATGCTGGAGCTGGCTAGTTCGGACGCGCTGATGTATGACATTGCGGTGGCTGCGCGCGACGTGGCCTTCATTAGCGATCACGCCTGGCGCACCGTGCCGAATGGCGGCGTGCCGCCCGCAGACCTAGACCGCCCAGACGCAGCCAGCAACACCGCTGCCGCCGAACAGCAACTAGCCAGCGCCGAACAGTTAGCGGCTGCTGGACTTGAGCTAGTCAATAACGAGCTTGTAATACGAGCCGATCCGGCCGACGATGAGCTGCTGGTGCTGAGAGCGGCAGAGCAAGCCGCCCGGCGGCAGGTAAGAATCAGTCGGGAAAGCCTTGATCTACTAGGCGACCGGCAGCAAACCCTGAGCGACCCTTGGCCAAGCGGCGCGCGTGAGCTGTTTGTGGGGCTCTTGCAATCCGGTGAAGCTGCGATTGATGTGATCGAGTCGCTTGACTTTGTAGGCGTCTGGACGCGCGTGCTGCCCGAATGGGCGCCCAACCGCAGCCGCCCGCAACGCTCCCGCTACCACCGTTTCACCGTTGATCGCCACCTGCTAGAGGCCGTGTCGCTAGCGGCGGAGCTCACCGACAAAGTTGAGCGCTCCGATCTGTTGCTGGTCGGCGCTTTGCTGCATGATCTGGGCAAGGGCTACCCAGGCGATCACACGCAGGTGGGCATGGGGCTAGCCGCCACCATCGGTAAGCGCTGCGGCTGGAACGAGGCCGACACCAAAACGTTGGTGCGATTGGTGCAGCATCACTTGCTGCTGACGGACACCGCCACGCGGCGCGACCTGGACGATCCGCGCACGATTGAACACGTGGCGCAAGCCACTGAGACCGCTGAGTTTCTGAAGCTGCTTGCCACCCTCACCGAGGCCGATTGTCGTGCTACCGGTCCAACTGCGTGGACCGAATGGATTGCGGATCTGACAGGCACGCTTGTCGACCTAGTGGGTGAGTTTTTTGCCGGCTCCGGCGATCTGCTTTCGCAAAGACGAGAGCTGCGAGACGAGGCTCTAAACAAGATGCTGGAGCAGCGCACCACGCAAGTCGTCGGCTCCGATGACACGGTGACCGTTGTCGCACCCGACCAAAGGGGAACCTTTAGCAAGGTTGCCGGTGCGCTTGCCCTGCGCGGTTTAGATGTGCTGCAGGCCGAAGCGTTTTCACGCGCAGGCTCGGCTCAATCAGACCCGGCCCAAGCAGATCAGGCGCGCCCGATGGCCGTGTCGGTTTTCAAGATTGCGCCGCCAGACACGCCGGTTGATTGGGACAGAGTCGCCGCTGACGTAAAACGCGCACTCAACGGAGCCTTGGCTTTAGATGCGCGCATCGCTGAGCGGGCACGTCTCTACGCCAGACGCACCACACTCGCAGCTTCAACACCCCAAACGGCGGTGACGTTCAACACCGTTGCCGCAACCGACGCAACCATCATCCAGGTCCGCACAGAGGATCGCATCGGCGTGCTTTACCGGCTTACTGAAATTCTTTCCAGCATGGGGCTAGACATCGTCTCCGCCAAGATTCAGACAATCGCCAATGAAGTAGTCGACACGTTTTACGTAACCGGAGCCACCGGCCCGGTGCTTAGCGAGGAGCACCAACGTGAGATTGAGTTAGCGCTGCAGCACGGCCTGAAGCCAGCCGACTAGCGCAAGCCACCGCTGGTCAGTCACCGCTGGTCAGTTACCGCCGGCCAGCCAGCACAAAAATATGCGCTAGGTATGCGCTAAATATGCGAGATGGCGTCCAGCACGTTTAGGCGTGCCGCCCGGCGGGCTGGCAAGATCGCGGCTAGCAGCCCGAGCACAATGCTCAGGATCACTATTGCTATGAGGTTGCCAACCGGTATTGCCGTCTCAGAAACAAACGATTCCGGCAGCGCCGCAATCGCAATGAAGCTAAACACCAGCCCCAGCAACACGCCAAGAATCCCGCCGAACACGGTCACGACCACGGCTTCCCAACGAATCATGCGGCGGGTTTGACGCCTGGTCATTCCGACCGCGCGCAGCAGGCCTATCTCACGAATCCGCTCAAACACAGACAGCATCAAAGTGTTCAAGACCCCCAGAGACGCAATCACGATGGCAAAAACCAGCAAAGCGTTCACAGAAATCAGCAACTGATCGATCTGACCTTCAAGCGTGGCTTGGAATTCATCCTGGTTTTCAAGTCTGGTTTCGGGATAGTTCGCCGCAACTGCGTCAACGGCTGGTCGCACCTGCGTGCGTTCAAAGCCCGCAGCCACAGTGGCAGCCGCAAATGCGTCGTATTGCTGGGCAGATGAATACACCTGCTCGTAGGTGGCTATATCAATAACCCAGTTGCCGAGGATCGCGGCGTCGTCATATATTCCAGCAACGGTCAGGTTGCGTGTTCCAGTGGGGAACTCAACGCTAAGCGTGTCGCCAACGCTTAGGTTCAGATCTTCAGCCGGATCGCTAAAAACCAAAACCCCATTGTTTCTGAGGTCGCTGTATGAGCCTTCCAGCAAGTCCGCATCAACCAAGGTGCCTAGGCCTTCTACGGGTGTGCCAATCACGTCATAACTGATGTCATCAATGCGCATCGTGGCTACGCCAGGTCCACCGCGAAACCCCACCGCCAGGTCGACGCCCTCCACCTCGTTTAGGTCTTCAACCAACTGTGGGCTAAAACCAACCTGATCGGGGGTATCGAGTTGGACGAAGTAATCGGCTCTCAGCGAAGTATCCAAAGCGGAAGTAAACGACGACTTGAAGCTCTGTCCCACAATGAGCACCATCGCAACTAGCGCTAACCCCACCATTAGTGCCGAAGCCGTGGAAGAGGTGCGTCGCGGGTTACGTGCAGCATTCTGGCGTGCCAACTGACCAGATATTCCGGCCAGGCGAGCCACGGGTAGTCCCAGCAACTGTGCGGCCGGGCGAGCGACCAGCGGGCTAAGCAAAGCTACGGCCAAGAACAGCAGGAGCGCTCCGCCTGCTAGCGGGATAAGCCTGTCGGTTGCTCCGCCGCTGCTAAATATTCCCAGCAGTGAGAGCGCGGCACCGACGACACCAAAGGCAACACCAATGATTGTGCGGCGTCGCGAACTAACCGGCGACAAGATGAATTGATCAGAGATCGCCGCTATGGGCGGAATGGAAGCAGCGCGCCTGGCTGGCGTTATGGAAGCCAGCAGAGTTATGCCTACGCCAACGACGATGGAAAAGATCCACGTGCGCAACCCCAAAATGACTGGCCCTGAGGGAAGTCCGCCGCCATCACCGGCCTGCGCAATGGCCCAGTTAATAAGCGCCGCCACACCGATGCCGGACAGCACACCGACTATCGAAGCCACTATTCCAACCACTAACGCTTCGCCAATAACTGATCTACGTACCTGGCTCCCGGTGGCTCCCAAGCAACGCAGCAGGCCTAATTCTTTTATGCGCTGACCTAGCACGATTGCGAAGGTGTTGTTGATAATGAAAGCACTCACCACTAGCGCCACCGCCGCAAACGCCAGAAGGGCGTATTGGAAGATGTTGATGATTTGAGCGAATTGGTCGGTGAACTCTTCTTGAACTATGCCGCTAGTTACGGCTTCAAATTCGCTCGGCAAGACCTCGTTGACGTTGGCGGCTAGCTCTTCGTCGGTAGTCCCGGACAGTGCGCGCACATCAATGGTGTTGAACGCACCGGGTATGTTGAAAAGATCTTGAGCGGTTTGGGTGTCAAACAGCGTAAAGATTGCACCGAAATCGTCATCGCCAAACGTAAACAGCCCCGTAACGGTGAAATCTTGCGGCTCCTCTAGGGATCTCACATTCAGCGTGTCGCCGATGGCTATGTCGTTTCTTTCAGCCGTTCCCTCGTCAATCATTATCTCACCCGGACCAGGTGCCCTACTGCCCGGCAGCAGCTTTATCGATGAGGTGGTGTTGCTCGGCTCGTAGTTAAAACCAAGGGTGGGTCCACCCGACGACGTCAGCAGGTCGCCCTCAAAAGAGACGCGTGGGAAGCCAACAATAGCACCCTGCGCTTCGCCCACACCTTCTGCGCCTCTGACCGCGTCAAGCAACTCTTCGGGTACAACCGGGCGGGTGCTGTCGTCATCTTCAAAGGTCGCAACACCGCGCACCTGGACACTTACGTTTGAAACGACTTCTTCGGCGATGTCGTCAAACGTGGCGCGCAAGCTATCGGCAATGATGAATGAGCCTGAAACGAAAGCCACACCCAGCACTACCGCGAAAGAGGTGAGCACAAAGCGCAGCTTGCGCGCAAGTAGAGATTTTATGGTGAGTCTGAACACGGGTTTAGCTAGTCGTCCAGGCTTTTGATTGTGTCAAGAACGTCGTCTGCGTTAGGAGAAGCCAACTCTTTAACGATTTGACCGTCAACCAAAAACACCACTCGATCGCTGTAAGCGGCCGTGTTGGCATCGTGGGTAACCATGACGACCGTCTGATTGAGCTGGTCAACCGCTTGACGGATGAAGCTCAAAATCTCTCCACCGGTTTTACTGTCAAGGTTGCCGGTGGGCTCATCGGCAAAAACAATGGCCGGCTGGCTAGCTAGCGCACGTGCCACAGCGACGCGTTGCTGCTGCCCGCCTGATAGCTCGGTGGGTCGATGACTTAGGCGATCCGCCAGCCCCACCGCCTGCACGATCTCGTCAAACCACTTTTTGTCAATGTCGGTGCCACCCAGCTGCGAGGGAAGCGTGATGTTTTCTTCTGCATTCAGCGTTGGAACCAGGTTGAAGGCTTGAAACACGAAGCCGATTCGGTTGCGTCGCAACAGGGTTAGTTGCCGCTCAGACAAGGTTCCCAGCGAAACGCCTTCCACGAAAACCTCACCTTGTGTGGGCGTATCCAACCCGGCCATGCAATGCATGAGGGTGGATTTGCCGGAGCCAGACGGACCCATAACGGCGGTGAGCTCGCCCGTTTGAAACTCAACGGAGATGCCGTCCAAGGCGCGCACCTCGGTGTCGCCCTCTCCATAAATTTTGACTGCCCCGGCAGACCACGCGGCCGCCCCATTAGCCCTTGCGGGCGTTGATTCGTCAGGCATTGCTGGCATTGTCTCGCCAGTCACTGCTGGCACGTTACTTGTCTCATCATTTTCCACAGCCGGCAGGCTACACGCAACGGCGGGGGGGGGATTTAGCTCGGCCATTAGCCCCATTGCGCAAGCGTTCCTTGCCCCGAGAGTTTCCTACACTGAGGCCGTGGCGACAAACATTTGCCCCTCTTGTGGATCAGATGTGCCTGACGGCGCCCGTTTTTGCCCTACTTGCGGGCACTTATTGGTTGAGACCGAAGAGCGCCGAGTCGTCACGGTTTTGTTTGTTGATTTGGCGGGCTTTACATCTCTTAGCGAAGATGCCGATCCGGAAGACATCAAGCACCTAATTGACACGTGCTTTCAACGGCTAGTAGTCGATGTTGCTGAGTTTGGTGGAACCGTTGACAAGATCATCGGCGACGCCATTTTGGCTTTGTTCGGTGCACCGATTGCGCACGAAGACGACCCTGAGCGTGCTTTGCGAGCGGCTTTCCGCATGCAGCAGTCGCTGGATGCCTTCGCCGCGGAGCGTGGCATTGCGATGCAAATGCGCACGGGCATCAATACCGGCGAAGTGCTGGTGGGCGCACTTCACGCCGGTGGTGATTACACGGTGATGGGCGACACCGTCAATATCGCTAGCCGGCTGCAAACCATGGCTGATCCGGGTGAGGTGCTGGTGGGCGCGACTACGGCAAAGGCCACTGATTCGGTGGTTCAGTACAAAGAGTGCGGCGAGCTGAAGCTCCGCGGCCGCAGTGAGCCGGTTGGAGTTTTTTCCGCTACCGGCGAACTGGCACCGCCTGGCCGACGGCGTAGCGCCAAGCGTGCTCCGCTAGTCGGGCGCGACCTGGAGTTCCAGCAGCTCGCCTCTGCCATAAATACGGCGATCAGTAGCCGGCGCGCTCAGCTAGTTCAGGTTGTGGGAGAGGCTGGGGTGGGTAAGACCCGGCTAGCAGAGGAGATAACCGCCGAAATAGAAGCGCATCACGGAGCGTTAGTGCTGAGCAGCATGGTGCTGCCTTATGACGAGGTAAATCCGCTGCGTGCTCTGGGCGATGCGATCGCTAGCACGGCGGGTGTATCGCACAACGACACAAGCTCGCAGGCGACTGATCTGACTGAGGCGATGGTTGCTGAAGCTCTGAGTCGCGGCGAGCCAGACGCAAGTGGGTCGGGCGCAATTGGATCCGACGCAAGTGGATCGGATGCGCAAAAGATCACCCAAATGGTTATGGCGATGATCGGTCGCGCGCCTGGCCACAGCGTGGGTTCGGTGCGTAGTGCTGGCTCTAGTGCCGCCACATTCGCCGACACCTTTGCAGATGGCGCTGAGCTTGACGACCGCCCTAGCGGATCGGGCGACGTGGTCGCAGCGATGACCCAGCTATTTGGCGCCCTAGCACGATCGCGGCCGACCGTGATGCTGATCGGCGATATCCAATGGGCGGATGAGCGGCTGCTTAGCTTGCTGGAAAACCTGCTGGCGACGCTGGCATCTCAAACGCTTGTCGTTATTACGACTGCTCGTTGGGAAACCGATGAGAATCGCTGGACACCCCCGCCCGGTCGTTACAACTCTGTTGTCTTAAATCTTGATCCGCTAAAAGTTGAGGCAACCGCTGAACTGGTAAACGCCCTCTTGGGCTTTGAGGCACCGCAAGAGCTGGTGGAGCAGCTCCATGCCCGCAGCGGCGGCAACCCATTTTTCTTAGAAGAGATCAGCACTTTGCTTAGAGATGCAGGCGAGACTGACACCACGGACGCCGCCGCCTACACAGGCGCTGGCCGTGGAGACATCGGTTTGAGCTCGACGGTTCATCCGCTAGCGGATCTGCCGGGCACGTTGCGTGGATTGGTGGCGGCGCGGCTAGACGGCCTCAGCGAAGAAGAGCGCAAGATGGTTGATGACGCAGCCGTGTTAGGTAGCGGCGGCGACATTGATGATCTGCTGACGTCATCGGGGTTGGGTGTTTCAGATACGCAGGCATTGGTTGGGGTGACTGGCGTAGAAGAAGCCGGGGAGGTATTTCAGCGACTAGTAGACAAAGACATCTTTGACATAGGAGACCGCAAATGGCGTTTTCGGTCTGACTTAGTGCGCGAAGTTGCTTACGCCCGACTCACAAAGACCGATCGGGCGCAGCGCCATGTGCGTGTGGCTGAATGGCTAGCCGAGGGCATAGAAGAGAAGTCGGCCGAGTACGTCGCGATGGTCGCGCATCACCTTGCTACGGCTCTTGATCTGGGGGCAAGCACCAACGAAAACGTGTCTTTAACTACCACGCTTGGATCGAGCATCACCGATACGGCCATCGACTGGTTGGGCAAAGCTGGCGAGCACGCAGCTGCGAGTGAAAGCCATTTTGTTGCGGATCAGATGTTTCGTAGGGCGATTGAACTACTAGATAACGACGACCCGCGACTAATTCAGATGTCTCTAAATCGAGCGCGTGCCCGACTCGGTTTAGGTGAGCTATCCGGCGCCAAGGCCGACGCTGAGCGGGCGCGTGAACTGGCCTTGCTCAAAGCCGATCGCACTGCGGCAGCTCACGGGCTGCTGCTGCTAGGCCGCATTGCGCTCACATCAGACGATCACGCGCAGGCCGAAAGCTTGCTGGCCGACGCGTCGGGACAGTTCCAATTGTTGGGTGAGGTAAGCGATGCGGCCGAAGCTCTACGCCTGCGCGGTTTTGCTTTGTTGCGAGCCGGTGATCACAGCCGCGCCGATCGCTACATCAACGAGGCTCACGTCACTTTCGTGCACCTAAAAGACAAGTCAGGAATTGCGTGGTGTCTGCAAAGCCTGGCGTGGCTTTCCTTTGAGCAAGGCTTAATTGAAGAGGCCGATGAACGCCTGCATCTGGCAATTGAGACCTTTACCGAGGAAGGCAACACGGCCGGACTTGCTACCGCTCGCAGCTTGCAAGCGTTCTTGCTTTTCCATTCCGGGCAGCGTTCCGAAGCTGAAGAAATGGCTAACGAGGTGCGTGCCGTCGTTCATCAACGCGGCGAGCGTTTTACCGAAGCGATGCTGGACTTGCTGCTGGGTTCGATCGGTATGTGGTCGGGGCAAGCCACCGTGGCTCTTGAGCGAGCCAAATCCGCAGAGCGGGTGTTTAACCGAATCGGCAGCGCCTTTGGCATGGTGCAAGCGTTGGGTCTGCAAGGTCGCGCGTATGCAGCGCTGGGCGAGCTGCAAAGAAGCCGAACCGTGATGACGGAGTGCTTGCAGCGAGCAATGGATATGCCGGGGCAGCCTCTAAAACGATTCGCGCAAGCGTCATGGGCGGGCGGCAACGTGCAGATGGGTAACCCGCGAGCCGCCCTGGCAGACATCAAGGAAGCCGAGCAAGCCAGCACTAATCGCGGGCCGCTAGTAATAGGCACGTTAGAACTGAGCGTCTCCAAGGGCTTGGCGATGCTGCAGCTAGGCGAGATAGACGAAGCCGTAAGAGTGCTGGAGGGCATTACCGATCGCAGAGCCAAAGAGCAAGACAGAGCCAAAGAGCAAGACAGCGAGAAAGTACCTTCCATGTATCTGGAATCAAGCCTGGCGCTGGCATATTGCGCGGCGGGCAGGTTTGACGAGGCTCACGAACGGGCATCCGTAGTGCTGGACAGCGGGCTCGGCACATACCTAGACGTGCGCACCGCACTGCTAGCCAAAGCGCTTGCCTATGCGCGTGCCTCTGACCCAGAAAATATGGACAAGCTGCTAACGCAGTCGCTGGAGGCAATTGACAAGACCGATAGTCGCACCAGCCAGGCGATTGTGAGGCTGGCACGGTCTTTGAGCTACAAGACGGTTGGGTCTGCGCAAGCAAGCGAGGCAGAAGACGACGCAGAGCAAGCGCTTGCGAAACTAGACACGCGACCCATTGGGTGGGAGATCGCATTTTGCTTGGCGCTTGGACAAGAGGTGACGGCCGTGCCAGCGGGGCCTTTGCCCGAACCAGTGACGTATCACGGCTGATCAGCGATTAGAGAGATCGGTAAGGTGGGCGAAGTGAGCGATGCAGCGCAGGCCAGCCAGGGGCGAGTTCTGGTTACCAAAATTGGGCTTGACGGTCATGATCGAGGCATAAAAGTGGTCGCTCGCATGCTGCGAGATGCCGGATTTGAGGTCATCTACACGGGGCTTTTTCAAACCCCTGAAAGCGTTGTCGCTGCGGCAATAGACGAAGACGTTGACGCCATCGGCGTTTCAATGCTGTCGGGCGCGCACGAAGCTCTCATTCCGCTGGTTACCGCGGGACTGAGCAAGGCGGGGGCAAACATCCCGGTGATCTTGGGCGGAATAGTGCCTGAGGACGATATGGAAGCGATGTCAAGCGCCGGAGTGGCGGCGGTGCTGACCCCCGGCGCCACCGGCACCGAAGTGGTAGCCGCGGTAAAGCAAGCGATCGCCGATCGCCGCGCGCAGTAACTTGTGCCAGCGCTCAGCTAACGCTTCGCCAAATAACCACCGCCGTTAGCTACCGCTAGATTCAGTGCCGTGAACGTAAAAAAAGTCGGCGTTGTCGGATGCGGTCTGATGGGCTCGGGCATAGCGGAGGTTGCCGCCGTCAGCGGCTGCGACGTGAAGGTGGTGGAAAGCGATGCCGCAGCTGTTGAGCGTGGCCAAGGCCGGATTCAAAAAAGCCTGGAACGCGCATTGGCGGCGAAAAAGATTGATCAGGATGTGTTTGAGCGCTCCATGGGCGCAATCTCATTCGCTGAAGATCTTGAAAGCCTGGCAGACCGTGAGTTTGTAATAGAGGCAGTGATTGAACACGAGCAGACCAAGGTTGATGTGTTCAGCGAGCTTTCAAAAGTGCTAAAAGACCCCAATGCCGTGATGGCCAGCAACACCTCCGCCATCCCGATTATGAAGCTGGCGATGGCAACCGACCGACCGGCTCAGGTGATCGGCATGCACTTCTTTAACCCGGTTCCCGTGATGGGGCTAGTGGAGGTGATCTCCTCGCTGCTGACAAGCAAAGAGACCGCCGAAAAGTGCCGTGAGTTCTCATCGCAACAGCTAGGCAAGCGAGTGGTAGACAGCCAAGACCGGGCAGGGTTTGTGGTTAACGCTTTGTTGGTGCCGCTCATCTTGTCGGCCATTCGCATGCTTGAGTCGGGCTTTGCCACCGCCGAAGACATTGACACCGGGATGGTAGTTGGCTGTAATCACCCGATGGGGCCGCTGGCGTTATGTGATTTGATCGGGCTTGATACGACTCTGGCGGTAGCCGACTCGCTGTATGACGAATTCCGTGAGCAGCTATACGCCCCGCCTCCAATGCTCAGCCGTATGTGCGATGCCGGACTGCTAGGACGCAAAGCTGGGCGCGGCTTCTATGTCTACGATTGAGCATACGATTTGGGCATGCCCAAGAATTTGAGCATGCCCAAGAAACTTCTGGCACTGCTGGCGGTGCTGGTTTTGCTGGCTGCCGCCTGTGGCAGCAGTGATGATGACACCCAAGCAACAGATTCACAACCCGGCGCTGGCATCACCTTAAAGATCGGCCAGGCAAACTGGTCAAGCTCTTATTTCTTGGCTGAGGTACACAGCGCGCTGCTAAGAGAGCTCGGCTACGAGGTTGCCTCCCCTGGCAACTTTGAGCTAGCGCCTGAGGCTGGGTTTGTCGCTATCGCCCTGCGAGAGATTGACGCTTGGCCTAGCGGCTGGTATCCGCTTCACAACAACTGGCTCAAGTCTGAGCTAACGGACGGCTCATTGGTAGAGCAGAACGTGGAAATTCTCGGCGAGCAAGTCCTTGCGGGTGGTGTTCAGGGCTATGTCATTGACGCAGACTTTGGCAATGAGCACAACATCTTGACCCTGGACGACCTAAATAACAATCCCGCAGCCATAGCCGCCCTAGATGAGGTTGATCCCGATCCTGGCAACGGCGTAGTTGACTTGTATGGCTGCCCCGACAACTGGACTTGCGACAACGTCATTGAGCAGCAAATCGCCATATCAGGCTGGGAAAATATTCGCCAGTTCAAGGGCGGTAGCTCTTATGACTTTTTGGCGGCCGCGGCGCTGGCGCATGACAACGACGACGAGCCTTATGTGCTTCACCTCTGGGGGCCGTCCATTCATCTGACGCGGCTACGCCCGGGAGACAACGTTTATTGGATTGGGGTTAATGACATCGTTGACGATTCAAATCCGGCCAGCCAGCCCAGCGGCGAATCCCATGATCAACGCCCCGGCACGCAGCCGATTCCCGCGTCGGAATGCCCGGTGGCCGCCGACCGTGACGACGGCCTGTGCCCTACCGGATTTGCCGTAGTGGACATTCTTGTGACCGCTAATCGTGAGTTTGTGGCGGAGCATCCCGTTGCGGCGACGCTGATGGGGGCTGTGAAGATTCCCGCCGTTGATGTGTCGCGGGCGCTAGTTGAGGTGTCTGATGGGGGCGGCCCGGCTGCCGCAGCAAGCAAGTGGATAGCCGATAATCGAGAAATGGTGGATGGTTGGCTGCAGCAAGCCCGCGAGGCGGCCTGATAAGCGCACGCAACTGTGCGATGCTTACGCAGGGGCAAGTGCTGGTTATCTCATCAAATTTTCATACTGAGTTGCTAAAACAGTAGGCGGACAAGAGTTAGGAGTTGGCAGTGGGGCCATTTGATGAAAACGACGAGAAAGAATCTGTCGAAAACGCTGATTCTGCTGATTCTGCCGAAAACGCCGATGGAGGCTTTCCACCGAGTTATCCGCGTCTAACCAAGCCAGAGGAAACGTCGGCAGAGTCAGGGTCTCCGCCCGAGCCGGAGTCGGCGACGCCGCCGACTAGTTCGCCGAGTTCGCCGGGCCCGTCTAGCTATTCGTATAGCTCTTCAACGACTCCGTCAAATCAGCCGAGCTCGCCTGGGTCGCCGCCCGAGTCGGAGCCGGCGACGCCGTCTAGCTCGCCTGGTTCACCTGGTTCACCTGGTTCACCGGGCTCGCCGGGCTCGCCGTCAGGCTCGTCTAGTTATTCGTATAGCTCTTCGACGACTCCGTCAAATCAGCCGAGCTCGCCTGGGTCGCCGCCGGGTTCGTCTAGCTATTCGGGTAGCGCTACGACTCCGCCGCCGATCCCACCGAGTCCGCCAAACTCATCAAGTCCATCAAGCTCACCGCGCCCATCAAGCCCGCCGCCTCGCCGCAAATCGTTCGGCGGTTTTGCGTTACTGCTGACGGCTCTGATAGGGGCAATCACTGGTGCGGTTACGGCCGGAATCTTGGTGCTGGTAGCCGACGATGACGAAGTGCCAGCAGTCATCAGAGAAACGGTCGTGCAGGTCGATGATTCTGCTACTCCAATATCCGTCGGGTCATCATCCACAGGCTTCATTGACGTCAAAGGAATCTATGACGACGCGCAAGCAAGCATTGTCCGCATTCAAGCTCGTCTAATAGAGGGGGGCCGGGGCGGGTCAAGCGGCACGGGTTTCGTGCTGTCAAGCGACGGATTGATCGTTACCAACGCGCATGTGGTGGCTGTTTCTGTGACGGGTGATGCAGATGATTTTGATGCCGATAACGCTGAGATTCAGGTGGGGTTGTCCGATGGCACCGACTGGATGGCCGAAGTTGTCGGGCTTGATGTGGGTCGTGATCTGGCGGTCTTGAGAATAGAGGCGACCAATCTGAAGCCGGTGCGGCTAGGTCAGGATGCTGAGGTAAGAGTTGGCGATCAGGTGGTAGCGGTTGGAAACGCACTCAGCCTGGGTGACACTCCAACGGTCACAACCGGAATCGTGTCCGCGACGGGCAGATCGGTGGACCTAGCGACCATACGACTAAGCCGGCTTATTCAGACCGACGCGGCAATCAATCCTGGCAACTCAGGTGGGCCGCTGCTGAACGTCAAAGGTGAGGTGATTGGCATTAACACCGCTATTGCCGGTTCAGACTTTGACGGCGTGGGCTTTGCCATAGCAGTTGACGGGGCTAAGGAGGTCATCGAGTCACTGAAAGAAGGCGTTGTTCTAGATTCGGCCTACCTAGGTGTGAGCGTGTTTAGCTCTAACGTCTGGGAAGCTGTGCTGGAAGCAGATGACGAAGGCAGATTTGACGATCTACCAGTAGCCAGAGGTGTTGAAGGGTCAATCGTTACTGAGGTGATGGAGGGCTTGGCGGCAGAACGTGCAGGAATTTTGCCTGGCGATGTTGTGGTTGAGTTTGACGGAACAAAGATCAACAACAACCGAGACCTGCTGGACGTAATTAGCTCACTGCTGCCCAACTCCACCGTTGAGGCACGAGTGGTGCGGCTGTCAGCAGGTGGCGCTCAGATAGAGCAAGTACTCACCGTGACTTTGGGTGAGCGTTCGCCCGGCTAGACCTAAGCTTTCGCGGCCGGGCATTACCGGCCAACAAAAACACAGGAGGGGTTTATGTCTAAGCGCGTGTTTGATTCTGGAACCGATGATCTAGTCGTTGAGGTTGATGAAGGCGTTATGACCGCCACGTTGAATCGGCCCGAGCGGCGCAACGCATTTTCAACACCGATGATGAACGGGCTAGTAGCGGCTATTGCCGATGCCGAAACGGCCTCTGACGTGGGCGCCCTGGTGATTACCGGCGCTGGCGGAGCTTTTTGCGCTGGCGGCGACGTCAAAGGCATGGCCGAAGCTGGCGGTGAAGGCGGCGGTAGCACCTTGCAATACGACGCTCGGGTGCATCTACAGCGCCGCAGCCAGCGCGACACTTCCGGCAAGCTCTATGAGATGCCCAAGCCCACGATTGCGGCGTTGCCTGGTGCGGCCGCCGGTGCGGGATTGTCGCTGGCGTTGGCATGCGATCTGCGTTACGCCGCGCAAGACGCGATTATGACCACCGCTTTTGCGCGGGTGGGATTTAGCGGCGACTACGGCGGCACGTGGTTCATGAGCCGACTAATCGGCTCGGCCAAGGCGCGTGAACTGTATTACCTGTCTGGCCGGGTGGATATGGCCGAAGCGCAGCGACTGGGCTTGGTGAACGGCGTGTTTTCGGCCGATGATCTCATGACCGAAGTGGGCGCGATTGCGCGCCAGTTAGCGGCCGGTCCGACGATTGCGTTCCGCTACATGAAAGAAAATCTGAACCGGGCGGTAAACGCTGAGATGGGGGAGTGCCTTGACATGGAGGCCGCCCACCACATCCACTGCGGTCAAACCGATGACCACAAAGAGGCTGCCAAAGCGTTTGTTGAAAAGCGTGAGCCGGTCTTTAACGGGCGCTAGTTAGCTAGCCCCAATAACTCCGCGGCCACCTCTGCGCGGCGCGCCACCCCGTCGCGCATCTGGTCAAGATCTATCTCTTCATCCTGGCTGCCTTGTTGTCCTGCCAGGTAGCGGGCGTAGACACCCTCGCCAATACAGGCCAGCCGCCACTGGGCGAAAGCGCGGTAATAGTTGATTTGCTCTAGCGCCTCGGCCGCGCCGCTCGCGCCGGTGCCGCTCGCGCCAGCCAGGCTGGAGCCCATCTGATCCAGATAGCGCTGCGCCAGGTCGTCTTGGCTTAGAAAGCCCTCTAGGCCGGTTGTTTGGGGATCGCCCGTCAGGTCGCCTTCATCGATATTGGCGGGGTCATACCAGTATCCCAGCAACTGCCCCAGGTCGGCCATCGGCTCGCCCAAAGTGCACAGCTCCCAATCAAGCACGGCGGCCACCGTGCCATCGGTCGGGTTCATCATGCAGTTGGAAAGCCGATAATCGCCGTGCGCGATGGTCGTCTCATTTGGTTGGGGCATGCGCTGTGCCAGAACCTGAGCAACGGCATCAATTACGGGCAGCTCGCGGGTTTTTGATTGCTCCCACTGCGAGCTCCAGCGCTTTAGCTGCCGCTCGATGTAGCCGCTGCGGCGAGCCAGATCGCCCAGCCCGACCGCGTCAATGTCAACGTTGTGCAGAGCACACAGCGTGTCGATCAGCGACTCCGACATTTTTTTGCGCACGTCCGGCGTGAGGGTTTCACCGATTTCAACGTCGCGCACCACCACACCGGGGACGTGCGCCATTACGTAGAAGTCACGATCGTTCACCGCCGGGTCTTGGCAGAGGCCGATCATGCGTGGCACGGGCACGGGGGTGTCCCAGAGCGAGTCCATCAAGCGATGCTCACGCGCCATGTCGTGCGCCGAAGCCAGCAGCGTTCCTAGCGGCGGCCGGCGCAGCACCAGAACCTTGCCGACGGAGTCGGTAACGGTGAAGGTCATATTTGAGCGGCCACCAGGGATCAGCTCAAAGCTGAGAGGCGGGGTTATTTCGGCGTGCTCGGCTATCCAGCTTGTGACACGCTCGGCGTTGATTGTCGTTTCGTTAGCCGGCGTTTCGTTATCTGACACTGGGTGAAACCTCGCTTGCTGGCACTGCGGTTGCCAAAAAGTCCAACACCGCTTTCGTGAAAATGTCGTTGCGATCGCCAGCCACCATGTGCGCGGCGTCGGTGACGTTGACGTATTGCGCCTGCGGAACCAAGTCCAAAAACTTCTGCGCGCCCTGCGTAGAAAGCACATCAGACAAACCCCCACGCACCAGCAACGTTGGGCATTGCAGCCGTATCGCCGCGCTCTCTTGGCGGGCGATCCGTTCGTCAAGATGCATTCGTGGCCGCTGCATAAACATCGGGTCCCAATGCCAGCGGTACTTTCCGTCGGGCCACAGCCGAATGTTTTTACCAAGCCCATCCAGCGTGCGCGGACGCTGGCGGTGCGGCTGGTAGGCGGCTATGGCATCGGCGACTTCGTCTAACGAAGCGAAGCCGGCGGGAGCTTGAGCCATAAAGTTGCGGATTTTTTTGACGCCCTCAGCCTCGATGCGCGGTGCAGTATCAACCAGCACAAGCGAGGTCGCCTCAACAACGCCTTCACCGGCGGCAACCAGCGAAGTGCCGCCGCCCATTGATGCGCCCACCAGCACAGGTGCCTCTCCGAAATGATCAACCACCGCGACCAGATCGGCCACCAAAGCATCAGTTGAGTAGTCGCCCGTCGGTGACCATTCGCTGTCGCCGTGGCCGCGCGCATCCAGGCTTACTGCGCGGTAACCGCCGCGCGCCAAGGCTTCGCCTGCACCCTTCCAGGCGTGACGGGTTTGCCCGCCGCCATGCTGCAATATCACCAGCGGACCGGTGTCGCCGAATATGTCTGCCGCTACCGACACTCCGCCCGAAGCGGCGATCATCAGATCAGGGTCAGGTGTGTCCGGCAGCCGCTGGCCCTGTTGTTGGCTGGTTTGTTCGCTCAGGTTGGCTACTTGGCTGGTTGGCTTAGTTGGTTGGTTGGCTAGCTGGCGCGCGCGGTGCCGTCGGTTTTGGCTTTGGCTTGTTTTTGGCGGCGGGCTTCACCCTCGGCCGCATAGGCAGCCAGGTTGTCCTCATCAATGTGCATGAAGTGGTCTCGCCAATCGTTGTTGCCTTCAGCGTCCCAAACGAACGGCGTTTGAACCGTGGTTCGCGGGATCCAGGCGTTCTCCAAAAGGTCCAGGCAGGTGCCGACAATGGCGTTTTGCATGTCCGCGTTGAAGGGCTTGCCGACCGGGTTGCCCAGCGGGAAATCTGTAAACACGTAGCGCGCCACCCCGCACTCCTCAACAATGTCTTTGGCGCTGCCCGCCACCACGGTGGGGATTCCGACATCTTCCAGGTGCCTTGCAACCAGACTCACGGTCTGGTGGCACACCGGTCACAGCGGCACCAGCAGCGCGACATCAACCTCATCCTCACGCATCCACTGCTCAATTTGCGGAGCGTCGTTGCGAATCGTGCGGCGCTGGCTGTAATCGGTTGGCACGCCGTAGAAGCGATCTGAAACCGAACCGATGCGACCGTCGGCTGCGAACTTGCGCAGGGGTCCGATCGGCAGATACGTGTCGGGGTCGTTGGTGTGGGTGTTGTCTTTATCCCAAAACAGGTCTTCGTTAAACAAGCCCTCAACCGCGTCGTCGCAGCGGGCTGCGTAGGGCTGCTTCGGGCGTGCGGCCGGCACCCCGGCCGGCTCACGGCCAGCCTCGAAATACGAAGTAGTCACCAGCCCAACCCGGCTTTGCGACAGCGGTTTGGCTAGCGGCGTGAATCCGACTTCGTGGTTGTATGACCACTGATAGGGCTGCTTGTAGCCATGAGCTGCGTAGTAGTTGCGCGATTTGTCTATGTAGCTGACAAATGAGCGGTGGCTGCGGCGCGGCGTGCGTGGTGATCTCATGGGCACAAATCTAGAACACGGCAGCTCTGCTTGCTGCCTTGCCTGCCGCCTAGCCAGCGCCGGTCGCCTAGCCAGCGCCTGCCGTCTAGCACTACCGTGCGGGCATGACTTCAGCGACACAAGCAGACATTCCACTTGACGCCATAGCCATGGCCGAGCAAGTGGCAGCAGGGGAAACGACTGCGCTTGAACTAACCGAACAAGCCATTAAGCGCTGCGAGAACATCAATTCGCAGATAAACGCGGTCATCCGCACCACCTTTGACGAGGCACGCGAACAGGCGCCAGCAAGCACCGGTCGCCTGGCGGGCGTGCCGTTCGTTACCAAAGACCTTGGCTGCACCACCGCCGGGCAGCCTCACTTCATGGGCAATGCGGCACTAAAAGAAGCTGATCATCGAGCCAAAGACACCGCTCACATAACAACGATGCTCACGCAGCTAGGCATGACCAGCCTGGGCTACACCAACACGCCTGAGTTTGGCTTGACCATTACGACCGAGCCGATTTCGTATGGCGCAACCACCAACCCGTGGAATCTGGATTACTCAGCTGGCGGCTCAAGCGGCGGGTCGGCCGCCGCGGTTGCGGCGGGCATCGTGCCAATCGGACAAGGCGGAGACGGCGGCGGCTCTATTCGGATACCGGCTGCCAACTGCGGACTGTTTGGTCTGAAGCCGAGCCGCGGTCGCGTTTCACACGGCCCCGACGCTGGCGAAGGCTGGGCGGGTGCTTCTACTGGTGGGGTGATCACCCGCAGCGTGCGCGACAGTGCTGCGGTGCTTGACCGCATCTGCCAGCCATGGCCGGGCGACCCCTATTGGGCGCCGCTGCCAGACACGTCGTATGAGTCGGCGGTTGAGGTCGCTCCGCAGTCGCTCCGATTTGGGCTGTGTACTCACTCACGTTGGGGCGATGTTGACAGCGAATGCGTGCAGGCCGTTGAGGACGCGGGCCGGCTGCTAGAGAGCCTGGGCCACAAGGTTGAGTTTGCAATGCCAGAGGCGCTGTTTGATGACGACCTGCAAGAAAATTTTGGCCTGGTGGTAGCGCCTTCGGTGGCGGCAATGCTTGATGGTCTTGGGGCAGATATCGGGCGGCCATTAGAGCGCAGCGATGTTGAGGGCGACACTTGGGCGCTGGCCGAAAATGGCCGGACCGTTAGCGGGGTGCAGTACGCAACTGCGCTGGGGTGGAAGGACGCTTACACCCGCGCAATGCTGTCTTGGTGGGCGGACTACGACATGTTGGTTTGCCCGGTCATGACCGAGCCGCCGCCGAAGATCGGCGAACTGCGCAATCCGCATAGAAGTGAGCGGATGGGTGATCTGCTGCAGTTCACTTCGCAGTTCAACATGACCGGCCAACCTGCGATGTCGGTGCCGCTGCATTGGACGCCGGACGGGCTGCCGGTGGGAGTCCAGTTTGTTGCGGCACAATACGCGGAAATGCAACTGCTTCAACTAGCTGGCCAGCTGGAACAGGCGGCTCCGTGGGCGCATCGCCGCCCACCCGTGTGGGTGGATTAGCTGGGCGGCTTGTTTGGATCAGAGATTTGAAGATGCCACAGCTTTAGCGGGCGCCATTTCGGCGGGGGAGCTTTCTGCCGCCGAGGCGTTTGAACACTGCGCTGAACGTTTTGAGGCGCTCAACTCCACGCTTAACGCGATCATTCATCCGCGCCTGGAGCAGGCACAAGAGCAGGCACAAGCACAAGCGGCCGCGGCTGCATCGCCGAGCACAAGATCACCAGACACAAGCCAGCCGCAACCATTGGCGGGCGTGCCGATCGCAGTCAAAGATCTTGGCTGCGACCAGCTAGGCGAACCCCATCACCGTGGCTCCAAATTTCTGGCGCAAGCTGGCTGGCGTGAACCGCAGGACAGCTTTTTGTTTCAGAGGCTGTCTGCCGCGGGCGCGGTCTCTATCGGGCGAACCAACACGCCAGAGTTCGGAAGCACCATCACCACCGAACCGCTCCACTACGGCGCTACCGCCAATCCCTGGAATCTGGACTACTCACCGGGCGGCTCAAGCGGCGGCTCGGCGGCGGCGGTCGCGGCTGGCATCGTGCCGGTGGCGCACGGCAATGATGGCGGCGGATCTATTCGGATTCCGGCAAGTGCCTGCGGGCTTGTCGGGCTGAAGCCTTCACGCGGGCGGGTTTCGGTTGGACCGCGGCTGGGCGAACACAGCGGCGGCTTAGCGGCGGACGGCATGCTCACCCGCACGGTGCGAGACGCGGCGTTGTGTATGGACATAATCAGCGCACCGGTGGCTGGCGACCCCTACACCGCGCCCCACCCGCAGGCTGCTTTCCTGAGTCGTTCCAGCGGTGCCCGTTCTAGCGGTGGCGCACGGCTAAAAATCGCGGCGTTTAGCGGTCGGTGCTCGGCGCCGATCAAAACCACGGTTGATGCGGCGGCCGGACTGCTCGCCGATCTGGGACACGAAGTTACGCCCGACAGCTATCCCGGTGACTGGTTTGACCCGGAGATGGGCGACCATCTGCAGGTGGTTCGCTCCATCGGCATAGCTGCGCAGCTGGCTTACTGGGCCAAGCGGGTAGGGCAGCCCGTCGGCGAGGAAGACGTAGAGCCCTCCAACTGGTGGGCGGCTGAGTTGGGGCGCAGCTTGCCGGGTTCGGCGTATGTGACCTCTCTGGGTTGGCTGGCGCAATGGCGCCGCCGGGTTGCGCAGTTTTGGGCGCCGGGTCAGTTTGATCTTTTTCTAACGCCTGTTTTGGCTGACGTAACTCCGCAGCTAGGGGATCTGTCAGACCCGGTTGAGGGATCGCGGCGCTTGCACGACCTGCTGGGATTTGTAGATCAAGCCAACGCCACAGGTCAGCCGGCTATTTCGTTGCCGACCGCCATGGTTGATGTAGCTACAGCCCGGCTGCCGGTCGGAGTTCAGCTAACGGCCGCCTATGGCGGTGAGGCTTTGTTGTTGGATGTAGCTCAGCAAGTCAGCGACGCAGGCGGTTTTGTCGCTCTGCCTGATTTGTTCGGGCCTGATTTGTTCGGGCCCGATCTGCCCGGCGGACAGGCTTAGATAGCAGATATGGCTAGCGCAGACAAGCCCTCGCCCCGCTGGATTCAGCGGGTGGAAGAGCACACCGGGCGCGTCTGCCTGGCCGCGGTATTGGTGCGCGATCAAGAGTGGGCAACCCGGCGGCGCTGGTCGTTCACATCGCATGGGGCGGTGTTTTTGATTGGCGTTTTGCTGATGACCACGCTCGGCCCAGGTTGGGTGTTAGTCCCGCTGGCAACGGTTGCTCATCAGTTTGTTTATGAGCCGAAACGGTTACTGGTCGCTACTGCGACGGGGCTGGAGGTGGTGGAGCTAAGAGCGCGCAGCGTTGAAACCGTTGCTCAGATACCGGTCGGATCTAGTGCTGAGATGACGCTGCGACCCGATCAACCTCAAGTGCGCCTAGCGATACTCCAGCAAACCCGGCTGGCCGGGCAAGAGGACGCAGCGCCGCCTGTGCTAGCCGAACCTGAACTAGCCGAACCTGCGCTGGACGAGTCTGCGTTAGCCGAGGGGGTACCGACTGAAGAAGCGCTAGCCGAGCCTGTGCCAGCCGAGCCTGCGCTAGCCGAGGGAGCACCGCCGGCAGAGGTGCCTCTGTGGGAGGGCACGGTGAGCGGCAACGACCTAAAGCTGGCCGAGGAGATCATTCGGGCTGGCGGCGGCGAGCCGGTCCGCATCACGCAATAAAGCAACCCAACTAACTTGCGGGTTGTGAGACTGTTTCGTTACCACCGCAAGGCCGATGGATCTTCCGGTGGGGCTCGCTCTGCTGGGGCTCATGTAGCTGAGGCTCGCGTCGGTGTTGCCAGCGCGGGCGGCGAGGGTGTCGTTGATGTGCAAGCTCACGATCTCACCGACCGACACGACCAGCCGATAACGACCATTTCCCAGGCGCTCCACCCGGAGGCAATTGACCTAGTGCGTGACTTGGCCCAGCGTGATCCCAATCTGAGCTGGGACGAAATCTCATATGCGGTTCCGGTTGAGATCGGCTCAAAGCTGCTATGTGCGGGCGCCAACTTCCACAAGAAATATCCACTTGGCGGAGATGTGCAGCCTCCCTCGCAGCCTGTCTATTTCAACAAGCCGCCGGGCATCTTGGCGGCGCACGGCGAACCGTTGGTGGCGCCAGCGGTTTCGGAGCAGTTGGATTACGAGGCAGAGATGGCTGTGGTCATCGGAAAACCTGGTCGCCACATTGACCCAAGCGATGCCCAAGACCACGTGGCGGGCTACACGATCATGAATGACGGATCGGTCAGAAACTGGCAGCGCCACAGCGTGGCGGCGGGCAAAAACTTCTTTATGGCGGGCTCGCTCGGTCCTTGGATTGTCACCGCCGATGAGATCGTCGAAACCACTAATCCAGCGCAGATGCGGATCAGCAGCGCAGTCAATGGCGAACGGCGTCAGGATGCAGAGATCTCAGAGATGATCTTTAGCGTCGCCGAGCTGGTTTCGTATCTTTCGAAAATCGTTCCGCTGGCTCCGGGCGATGTGATCTCCACTGGCTCACCCGAAGGCACCGGTGGCTCCCATGATCCCCCGCAATGGCTAAAGCCAGGCGACACAGTTGAGTGCGAGCTAACCGGCGTCGGCACGCTAAGCAACTTCGTGATCCCCGAGCGTTAGCAAGCCAGCTAGCAAGCCAGCGAGCTAGCAAACCGAACGCCAGCTGTAGCCACGACTACCAAATCCGACCTTTTGGCGGTACCGTGGCACCCCGTGTGCGTACCGCTGCCTGAGCAAGAAAAGCTGCAAGCACCGCGCCCCAGCACCAAGCCATTCAACAGAAGCCGCCGCTGGGCATCCGCGCTAGCGGCGTTAATCATTGTTGCGGGGTTGTTTTTACCGTTGAACGCAGCGTCGGCTCAATCAACCAACATCAGCGACGAAGAGCTAGCAAGGGTAAAAGCCGAGTTACAAGCCGAGCTAGCGGCCGATAGGCGTGTCCGCGCAGAGCATCAAAAAAAGGTGCATGAGCAAACCCGCCAGGTGCTGGATTCACGCGGCGATGTAACCGACATCGAACAAGCGCTGCACCAAGTGCAAGGTCTGTTAGCCGGTCAGCGGACAATTTTGCAGGCAGCCGAGCTAGAAGTTGAGGTAGCCCAAGCCAACGTGGATGCGGCGCAACAGCGTGTAAAGGAATTGTCAGAGCTACAACACGAGCTGACCCGGCGAGTCAATGAGCTAATAATCCAGACATATATCGGCCGTGACGCCACCTTGGAGGGTTCGCTAGGTCTTGCTCGCACCGGGGACATTTATGAAGCCGCACGCATCCAAACTCTGGTTGGAGTTGTGTACGGCGACCTACGCACTACTTCCGATCAGTTGCATGCCGTAGAGGTGGATGCCGAGCAGGCCGTGTGGAAGTTTGAAGCTGCGGTAGAGCGGCTGCAAATCAAACAAGCAGACGCGGAACTTAAAGAGACCGAGCTAGTTGAGAGCGTTGAGCTACAGCACGACTTTTATCAACAGGTAAATGAGCGCTATGAGTCTGCTTTGTATGAGGCGCAAGCTCTGCAGGAAATCGACGACCAGTTTTCGGCGGAGGTTCAAAACACCGCAGACAGATTGGGCGCAGTGGTCGCCGAACAAGACCGCCGCACCGCAGCCCGGCTAGCGGCAGAGCGGCGTGCGCGTGAGCGGCTGATTGCTGAGGCTCTAGCGCGCGAAGGCACTGCGCGTGCTCCAACGACTGCCAGCGTGCCCGCTAGCCAGCTAAGAACGGTGCGCGGCATCCGCGTGCATGAGTCAATCTTTGTGAACCTGCTGAACTTGCTTGAGGCTGCCGAAGAAGACGGCATAGTGCTTGGCGGTGGCGGTTACCGCAGCTCAAGCTCACAAATTGCGCTGCGGCGCTTTCACTGCGGTAGCAGCAACTATTCGGTCTATCGCAAGCCAGCCTCGCAGTGCCGACCGCCCACAGCCCGCCCCGGCTACTCAATGCATGAGCGGGGATTAGCGGTGGACTTCACCCACAACGGCCGCGCCATTACCAGCCGCAGTTCGGCGGCATATCGCTGGCTAAGGAGCAACGCCGGCAGATACGGATTCAAAAATCTGCCCAGTGAGCCCTGGCACTGGTCAACGAACGGCAACTAGCGCTTGATAGGAGCTAGTTTGCGGTTATGCACCTAGCGAAGCTCACATGCATCTAGAAAAGCTCACTAGCCCAGCCGACCTAAGAGCGCTTAGCAGTGATGAGCTTGGCGAGCTCTGCGAGGAGATCCGCAGCTTCATCGTTAAGACCGTGTCGCGCATCGGCGGCCATCTTGGTTCCAACTTGGGAGCCGTTGAACTAACCGTTGCGCTGCACCGCGTGTTTGAATCGCCCCGTGATGTAATCGTCTGGGACACCGGGCATCAGGCATACGTCCACAAGTTGATTACCGGCCGGCGAGCCGAGTTTGAAACCCTGCGGCAGCGTGACGGGCTGTCGGGCTATCCGAGCACCGCCGAATCGCCTCACGATGTGGTGGAAAACAGCCACGCCTCCACTTCTCTTAGCTGGGCCTCAGGACTCGTCGCAGGTTTTGATCTAACCGGCAGCACCCACCGGCGTGCGATCGCAGTTATCGGCGACGGCTCAATGACCGGCGGGATGGCGTTTGAGGCGCTCAACAATCTGGGGCACTACCGGCAAAGGGCGCTGATCGTGCTTAACGACAACGGCCGTTCATACGCGCCGACGATCAGCCGACTTTCCACTGCCATGTCGCGCTTGCGCCAATCGCCGCACTATGTACACAGCCGCCGCACGGTGGCAAATCTGCTTGATCGAGTGCCGCTTGGCGACGGAGTGCTGCGCGGGTTGGAGAGTGCGGCTGCCGCATTACGGGAGTTGTGGGAGCCGCCAGCGTTTTTTGAAACCATGGGCGTGCGCTATCTGGGGCCGGTAGACGGACACGACATTGCCGCCATGGAATCGTCGTTGCGTGATGCTGCGGCCTACACCGAGGGGCCGGTGGTGGTGCACGTGATGACCCAAAAGGGTCGTGGCTATGAGCCAGCCGAGCGTGACGAAATAAAACACCTGCACGACACTGGGCTGTTTGATCCCGCAATCGGACCCGAGGTTGCGCAGACAAAATCGCTTGAGCTGTCGTCTGAGATGACGCCTGAGATAGCGCCTGAGCTGCCACGCGATTACACGTCTGCGTTCACTGCGACCTTGCTTGATGCCGCCGAACGTGATCAGCGCATCGTGGCGATCACCGCTGCGATGGGCGGGTCGACCGGCTTGTTGCCATTCCAGGAGCGTTTTGAAGATCGCTTTTTTGATGTCGGCATTGCCGAACAGCACGCGCTCACCTCTGCGGCTGGCATGGCAAAGGCGGGTTTGCGGCCGGTGGTGGCGATCTATTCCACTTTCCTGGCAAGAGGGTTTGACCAGGCTCTGTACGACATTGGCCTACACGGGTTGCCGGTGATCTTGTGCGTTGATCGAGCGGGAGTCACCGGCCCGGACGGTGCATCGCATCACGGCCTCTACGACATTGCCATGTATGCGCGCGTGCCTGGCGCGACGATCATGGCTCCGTCGTCAACCCAAGAGCTGGCCGTGATGTTTGACCAGGCGCTTGAGGTGACCGACGGACCGGTTGTAATCCGCTGGCCGCGTGGCGCGGCCCACCACAGCGACGAGGTCGGCTCGGGGCTCAATGCTCGGCAGCTGCTTTCCGCCAGCGGCGGTGACAGACGCGACGCCACTAGCGACGTCACCAGCAAAGACGTGTGCCTGCTGGCAGCGGGCAAGATGCTGCACGTCGCCGAACAAGCCGCACAGCTGCTGGAAGAAGAAGGCGTGAAGGCTTCGCTTTGGGACCCGCGGATTCTGAAACCGCTTGATGGCCGCATGCTGCGAGACGCCTGCGATCACCGACTTGTCGTGACGATTGAAGATGGCGTTTGCGTGGGAGGGTTCGGCAGCTTGGTCAATGACAATCTGCAACGGCGAAATCAGGCGGTCGTGCCGCGTGTTTTGCAACTAGGAACGCCAGATGAGTACTTGCCGCACGGCGCCGCAGCGGAGATTCATGCCGAGGTCGGGTTAGATCCGGCTGGCATCGCCGCGTCGGTTCGCAAAATGCTGGGGTACCTGACCGGCTAACCGGCCAACCGGCCAACCGGCCAACCGGCTAACCAGCCAGCGGGCTAACTAACGGGCCTAGTTAGCGGGGCGAGCTTTCCAGAAGTAGTTGTGAATGCCCTGGGCGGTGTACAACCGGCGGAAGGTCATTTCAACGCGATCGCCGATGGCGACCGTTTCGGGATCAACATCGGTCATTTCGGCTTGGAAGCGGCCGCCGCCATCAAAGTCGATCACTACCGCGACAACCGGCGGCGATAACGAGAACGCCAAGCGGTCAACGGTGAAGGTCGCAATGGTGGCGGGCACGTCAGACATAGGGATTCGCTCCATGTCGTCCAACGCGCCACCGTCCATTGACACCCGCATGGGTGGCAGATGAATCGCCCCGGAGGAACGATCCTTTGACCCAACGAAGGCGTATTTCCAGTCTTCGGCACGCGAAATCGGTGGCGCTCCGGGCCGATCCGGGTCAGGCCGGCGAGGGGGCTCACGGTTGAGAAAGCCCCGCCAGGTGAGGTATTTGTTGTAGTCGAGATCGCTGTTGCCGGCCTCTATTTGTGAGCTAACGGTTTTGTTTGGCACGTAGTCGGCTATCGCATCGGTTGTGCGCAGCAAACCAGCCGTGCAGCCGTCGGCCAGATGCACCAGAAGAATCGTCTCACCGGGTGCGGCGGTGTCGAGCGCGCTAGCCAGCAGCAAACCCATGTGGGCGGAACCCGTGTTGCCAATCTGAGCGGTCAGATCGTCGACCAGTTTGTCGCCCGCAATGCGGTTGAGTGCGCGCACCGCTCGGGCGTGCAACCCGGTGATGATCACCTTGTCAACGTTGTCTATGTCTAGGTCGGCCGATTTGAGCGACCGCTCAATTGCATCATGCGCCAGCGGTAGGTACGCCTGCTCGCCGAATCGTTCTTCCCAAAGGCGTGAAGCGGGATCGCCCGGCTGGCGGTAGCGGTCAAGAAACTCAGCGGTCGCTTGGGCGCCGCCAATCCATTCGGCGATTATTGGCGCGTCGGTGTCTTCGCCAAATAACAGCGCTGAGGCACCGTCGCCGCCTTGGGCTTCGTCGGTGCTGGTCGGGTTGCCCGTGCGCAGGTCGGACATGACTACCAGGTTGATTCCCGGCATTTCAGATCCTGCGCCGATAGCGCCTTCGGCGGAGCGGGGGGAGCCGCCCAGGTCAACAGCCCACACGTCTTGGTCTAGGTCGAGCGCGGCGTGGATGGCGTTGGCGTTGGTCTTGTCGAGGTAGGCGGGGTTTGTGGTGGACAACAGAACCGCATTAGGAGTTATTTCGCGGCCGCGCAAGCAGTTGCGGGCGGCCTCAACACCCATGGTGGTGGTGTCTTCATCAAAGTTTGCGACTGCGCGATGACCACGACCGCCGCCAGCACCCATCGCCGCGGTGATCTTTGACCTATCAAGCCTGTAATACGGCAGGTACGTGCCGTAACCAATAATGCCTCTCACTTGTTTCCCCTAACCGGTCGACAAAGCGCTGCCAGGCGCCAGGTGCGGCAGTCTAGGGCGCGTGAGATGGCGGCTAAAAATAGCTAGCTGAAGCTGACTAGCTGAAGTAGGGGTTTTCGCCGCTTTCGTGGTCGGTTATGTCAACCACGTTTTCAATCTCTGGAATCAGCTCGCGCAGCGTGCGTTCAATGCCAGCGGTGATGGTCGCATTGGCCATGCCGCAACCCTGACAACCGCCACCTAGGCGCACAACCACGGTGTCGCCTTCAATTCTGACCAGTTCGGCAAAGCCGCCGTGCGCCGCGATTGACGGGTTGATGCGCTTTAGCAGCACTTCGTTTACGTTGTCTTCAATCGTGCCGTCTAGCTCTAGCACTGCGTTGGGGCCAAGGTCGGGGCGATTCGGATTGCGCAGCACCAGGCCGGCTTGTTGTTCGCCAGCTGGAACGTCAAGCGTCGCGCCGTTGAGCTTGCTTATGTCGCGATCCGGGACTAGCACCGTCAAGCCGTCGCCAACCTGAAAGGGCACGTCGGACGGGTCGGCCTCAATCATTAGCTCAAATGCCAGGTCGTAGGTGTAATCAACTCCGTTGACGCCGGTTATCTCGATGCGCAGCGCCAGCTTGTCTGAATCGGCTTCGTTGTCGCGTAGCGCCAATATCTGTTTGCGAGCCGGCTCGGTGATGTCAATGCTGGTACGAGCATCAACATCGCTCATTGCCGCTTCAACTGTGCTGGCCATATGGTTTCAGTCTATGGCGTGGCGGGCTGGCCCAAGGTTGCGGGGCTGGCCGACCGTGCTTAGCCGACCGGGGCTGGCCGACCGGGGCTGGCTACAGCACAGAGACGAGGGCCGCAAAGCCCGTCGCCAGCATGGCTACGACAACGATGATCGCCGTCCAATAAAAGAACGGGTTCCGCCGCCGCAGTGGCAACAAGTTGCCGATTGAGTCGTAAGAGTTTCGTCTGCGCACTGTTTCGCTCTGCCCGTCCGCCCGCTAGCTGATTTCCCACTCGAAGGCTGCATCTTCGGAGGTAATGGTCACGCTGACCTCACTGGTTTGTTGGTTGTCTGTGTCGGTCAAGGTGCAACTGATCTTATTTCCCACTAGCACCACCAGGTATTCACTGTCGCCACAGTCGGTGCGGATGTTGCGGCCCAGATCGCGAGCGGTCGCTTGGCTGAGCGAGGCTTCCATGCGGATCACGTTCAAAACCGCATGGCGCCGCTTCACCTCAAACCTGCCTTGCGCGTCGATGATGCTTATCTGGGCTTCGTAGTACTGGCCTTCAACTTCTGCGTCGCAGAGAAACTCCGAGCCCGAGGTAAGGGACGCCTCATCGGGGCAGTCAACGTTGGCAAGGACAGCCGGGGCGACGTGCCGCTCCAGCTCAACGACCAAGTTGCGCTCTATGTCGGTCTGGCTTATGCCGCCGCAAGCCGTCAGCAACAGCAGGCTCGCCACCAGCAGCGCCAACGTGGTTTTCGCGGCCTTCAATTTTGCGGCCTTCAATTGCGTGGGCTCATTCGACGCGGGTTCATTCGACGCGGGTTCATTCGGGCAAACGGGCGGGCTAGAAAAATGCGCGCTCGGTGTAGCGACCGAACACCCCTGCCAAAGTGTTCGTCACCTCACCCAGCGTGGCCTTTGCGCGCACGGTTGCTATCAGGTCGGGCATCAGATTGGCGTCGGTTTCGGCTGCGCGTGCCAACGAAACCAGAGCCTCATCCACGGCCGCCTGGTTTCTGTCGTTCCGCATTTGCTTGAGATTGCGAACCTGTGTGGCTTCGTCATCGTTGGTGATCTTTAGCAGCTCAACCTCGTCGTCTTCATTGCCTTCGGTGAAGTCGCTGGCGCCAACCACGACTCGCCGCCCAGCGTTTATTTTCTTTTCGAAGTCATAGGCCGAATCGGCAATGCTCAACTGATACCAGCCCTCTTCAATCAGATTGAAGGCGCCCTCCAGCATTGAACCTTCGCCGGCGGCGTCAATATGGCTGAACATTTCTTCGGCTTCGGTCTCTAGTCGATTGGTCAGATCCTCCACGAACCAGCTGCCGCCAAGCGGATCAACCACGTTCGTCACTCCGGTTTCGTGAGCGATGATTTGCTGAGTGCGAAGGGCGATGCGGGCGGCCTTGTCGGTGGGTAGGGCCAGCGCCTCATCCATGGAGTTTGTGTGCAGGCTTTGCGTGCCGCCCAAAACTCCGGCCAGCGCCTCAATGGCGGTTCGGGCGATGTTGATTTCGGGCTGCTGCGCGGTGAGCGACACCCCCGCGGTTTGGGTGTGGAATCGCATGCTGAGCGACCGGGCGTCTTTGGCGTCGTAGCGCTCTTTCATCCAGCGCGCCCAGATGCGGCGAGCGGCGCGGTATTTCGCGATCTCTTCAAAGAAGTCAATGTGCGCGTTGAAAAAGAAGCTGAGGCGTGGCGCAAACTCATCCACGTCCAGGCCTTTTTGCTGGGCGGCCTCAATGTAGGCAAAGCCGTTCGCCAGCGTGAACGCCAGCTCTTGCGCGGCGGTGGAGCCCGCCTCACGAATGTGGTAGCCGCTAATGGAGATTGAGTTCCAGAGCGGCATTTCATTGGTGGCGAACTCAATGGTGTCCGCCACCAAACGCATCGACGGTCGTGGCGGGAAGACCCATTCCTTTTGCGCCTGGTACTCCTTCAAAATGTCGTTTTGCAAAGTGCCGCCGAGCTTTGAGCGATCAGTGCCGGCGTTCTCGGCGTTGGCGACGAACATGGCCCAAATCGTTGCGGCGGGAGCGTTGATGGTCATTGACGTGGTCGTGGCGCCCAGGTCAATGCCGTCATAGAGGGCGGCCATGTCGTCAACCGAATCCACGGCCACGCCGCAGCGACCAACTTCGCCCAACGACATCGGGTCGTCGCTGTCAAGCCCCATCAATGTTGGCATGTCAAAAGCCGTTGAGAGGCCGTCGCCGCCAGCTGCGAGGATGGCCTTGAAGCGCTCATTGGTGTCGGTGGGTGTGCCGAACCCGGCGAACATCCGCATGGTCCACAGACGCCCGCGATAGCCCGCTGCATGCACGCCGCGGGTGTAGGGATATTGCCCCGGCCAGCCAATGTTTGGATCTGCGTCCGGTGGGTCGCCTGCAGGTCCATCCGGCGGCCCATCCGGCGGTCCATACAGCGGTGCGAGCTCCACGCCACTCATCGTGTCAAAGTCGGCGTCGCGCAGATTTACCCGCTCAAAATCCTCGCGCCAGCGTTGCTTGCCCGCGTTTTTGTCCGTCATAGCGGTTGCTAGCCTAGCTACTGATTTGCGAGCAACTTAAGGAATGACAATGGCACTTCAACTAGGCGATACCGCACCCGACTTCACTGCTGACTCAACGTCTGGCACTATCCAACTGCATGATTATTTGGGCGACTCCTGGGGAGTGTTGTTTAGCCACCCGGCCGATTTCACGCCCGTCTGCACCACCGAGCTTGGTCGTGTGGCGGCTCTAAAGAGCGAGTTTGACAAGCGCAATGTGAAGGTGCTGGGCCTGAGCGTGGACGGGTTGAGCGACCACGAAACGTGGTCGGCCGACATTGCCGAAACGCAAGGCACGGCGCTCAACTTCCCGCTCATTGCCGACCCGGATCGCAAGGTGTCCGACGCTTACGGCATGGTTCATCCCAAGGCCAGCGACACGATGACCGTGCGCTCGGTGTTTGTGATCGGACCTGACAAGGCCGTCAAGCTGACGCTGACATACCCGGCCAGCACGGGACGCAACTTCAATGAGATTTTGCGGGTGATTGATTCTTTGCAGCTGACCGCAACGCACAAGGTGGCTACGCCGGTTGATTGGGAGAACGGTCAGGATGTGATCATCGTGCCGGCGTTGAGCGACGAGGAAGCCAAGGAGCGCTTTCCGAATGGCTGGAACGCACCCAAGCCCTACCTGCGCATTACCGCACAACCGGGCACCTAGCCACAACCAAATATCTAGCCGGCGGAGCGGCCCCGCGGTTACGCAGTCTGCGGCCCTGCGGGCGAGCCCGAGCCCGCGGCTAATCCACCTGGGCGTGGAACTCTGGCTGCGCGTCTAGGCGACGCATCTGCTCAGGTATCTGCTTGCGTGTCGTTAGGTGGAACTGCCTGTCCTGCATGAGGGTGTGCGGGTAAACGGCCTGCCCGTTGCGCACCAGATGAACGTGCAGCGGATGGCTTCCGGCCGGGCCGGGCTTGTCTTGTTCCACTAGTACCTCCGCACGGGCGACACCGTCAATCACCACCCGGTAGGGCCGCACCACTCCGCCGCGGGTTGCTTTGCCTTCGGATTGCTTTGCCACTGGCACGACCGGTTCATGTATGCCGCTGTTGCGCGCGACGGCCACCATTTTGTAAACCATCTCCGCGGTGGCGTAGCCCGAACCCACCACTAGCTGCGTGCCCACGCCGTAGCCGTCAATCGGGCAGTCGGCCAGTTCGTTGATGCGGTATTCGTCAAGATCGCCCGACACCACAATGCGCGTTTGTTGGCCACCTTCGCCGTCAAGCAGGGCGCGTACCTTGCGCGACTCAACGGCTAGATCGCCAGAGTCAATGCGAACCGCGCCGGGCACTCCGCCTAGCCGTTTGGCGGCGGACATTGCTCGTTTAAGTCCCGCTTCAATCTCGTAGGTGTCAATCAACAAGGTGGTTTCAAGCCCGTGCGCGCGCAGCTGTGCTTCAAACGCGGCTTCTTCATCGTCGTGGGCGAGCGTGAAGGCGTGCGCTGAGGTGCCAGCGGTGGGGATGCCGTGCAGGTAGCCGGCTTTCAAGTTGGAGGTGGCGTCAAAGCCGACCAGCCAGGCGGCGCGGGCGGCAGCCACGGCGGCGGCTTCGTGTGTGCGGCGTCCGCCCATTTCGATTATGTGGCGACCGTTAGCGGCGTCGTGCATGCGGGCGGCGGCCGAAGCCACGGCGCAGTCATGGTTGAGCACCGACAGCACCAGTGTCTCAACTAGCAACGCAGCTCCGAACTCTGCGTCCACACGCAGCACCGGGCTGCCCGGCAAGTAGAAGTCGCCTTCGCGATAGCTCCAGACGTCGCCGTCAAATCGAAACTCACTTAGATGGCTGAGCAGGTCGTCGCTGAAGCGTCCAAGGCTTTCAAGGTAGGTGAGCGTGTCTTCGTCAAAGGAGAAGTCGGCTAGCAGCTCCGCCAAGCGACCCGGCCCGGCAACCACGCCGTAGCCACGCCCGCGCGGCAGGCGGCGAGCGAATACTTCAAAGCAAGCCCGCCGGTGTGCAACGCCCGACCGCAGTGCCGCGTCAAGCATGGTTAGCTCGTAGAGGTCCGTCAATAGTGCGTTCGGCACCAGATCTAACCTAACGCCAGGGCGTAGTAACCCGACCTCCTAGGAGACTTAAGAGGCGGCGCCAGCGCCAGCCCCTACCGACTCGGCCCATGTTTTGCCCTTGTTCGGGCTGACGTCGTGCGGCAAGCCCAAGTTCCGCTCGGCGATGATGTTGCGCTGCACCTCAGAGGTACCGCCACCGATGGTGAGCGCAGGCGAAAACAAGAATCCGCCGTGCCAGCTGTTCCATCCCTCAACCACGGACTGCTCCTTAGGAAAGTTCGGGCTGGTGCCAAGCGGGCCTGTCTCCGACAACATGCCGTGCGATCCGGCTAGGTCTTTTGCTAGCTCCATGATGTGCTGACCGTGGTCGTCGGCCAGCGCCTTGCGCACCGATGCCTCCGGGCCTGGTTGTCGCCCGGCGATGCGCGCGCTCAAGGTTCGCAGGCGGATTAAGCGCAGCACCTCAGATTCAATATGCAGGCGTACGGCACGATCACGCAGCACCGGGTCTGACAGTTCGCCAGTGTCGCGAACCAAGTTCAGCAGGTCAGTTGCGCTGGGTCCGCTGCCCCAGAGAGCGCCCTCGCCTGACAGCGACACGCGCTCGTTTCCAAGCGTTACCTTCGCCAAGCGCCAGCCGTCGTTTTCGGCACCGATCAGGTTTTCGGCCGGCAGTTCCATGTCGGTAAATACGGTTTCGTTGAACGAATAGGCCGTTGTCATGTCAATGATTGGGCGCAACTCAAGGCCGGGGGTGTCCATCGGGCAGATGAAATATGAAACGCCACGGTGCTTGGCTACGTGCGGATCGGTGCGCGCAATAAGAATGCCCATTTCGCTGTGGTGCGCGCCCGACGACCAAATCTTTGAGCCGTTAACGATGTAGCGGTCGCCGTCGCGCACCGCTCGGGTGGAAAGGCTGGCGAGGTCGGAACCGGAATCTGGCTCGCTAAACAGCTGACACCATTTGTGCTCGCCGGTAAGGATGCGCCAGAGGTAGCGCTTTTTTTGTTCGTCGGTGCCGCCGTGCAGGATGGTGGGTCCGGCCCAGCCCAGCCCGATGCCACCTGCCTCGCGGCGGATTTTGGCAGCGGACAGCTCTTCGTCGATGATGATCTGATCCATCGGGCTGGCATCAAGCCCGTAGGGGCGTGGCCAGTGCGGAGCCACATAGCCAGCCTCGGCTAGGGCTTGCTGGGTGGGGGCGCCTTTGTGCTCGCTAATCCAACTGCGAATTTCTAATCTGCGGGGGTCGTTGTCGTCCGGCCAGTCAAAATCCATGACTAAACATTAGAGGAGAAGCAGAGCACGCACGCCATGAGCGGGCTCGCGCAGGGCTATGCCTTACAAGGGTTATGTCTGACAAGGGCTATGACTGACAAGAGCTATGCCTGGCAGGTGGGGCACCACCAGATGCGGCGCCCGGCCAGGTCGCTGGTCTGGATGGGTGTGCCGCAACGGCGGCAGGGCTCGGTGTCTCGCTTATACACATAGAGAGATTCAGAGCGCGGCAGGCGACCGGGTGTGGTTCCAGCGCCGTCCTTTGCGTCCTTGTCGGTGAGCGTGACGATGCGGTTTAGGCGAACCCCTCGCTGCAGCTGCTCAACTATCAGCACCCAAAGCGCTTTGGTTTGCTTTTCGGTAAGTGAGTTAGCGGGGCTGCGCGGATCTACCCCTAGCAAGAAGCTCAGCTCGGATCTGAACACGTTGCCGATGCCAGCCGTGACCGACTGATCAAGCAACACGGCTGCCAGCGGCGCTTTCTTGGCCATGAGCTTTTCAACAAATGCGGCGCATGCCTTGCCGTTTGGACCGGAGCCTCGGCGCAACGGGTCCGGCCCTAGCTGCGCGGTGATCTGATCCCACTCACCCAGGTTGATTAGCTCGCAGGTATTCGGCGCGGTGAGGTCCCAGATCGTGTCGGCAGGCGCGACGCTGGCCGGCTTTGCGCCAGTCGGCTGACTAGCGGCCGCTTGCAGTCGTAGGCGAATCGTGTCGCGCGGCGGCGTGTCAGCCGGGACTCTGGTGAATTTTCCGATTAGGCCTAGATGCACATGAATGATCGTCGCCGCGCCACTGTTAGTAGCGCCGCAATGCAGCGCCAGGTGCTTGCCGTAAGCCTCGGTCTTGGCAAGCGGCAAGCCGTCAACCGCAGCCGCCAAGTCGGCTACTCGGCCTTGCGGGGAACTCGCCGACAGCACCTGCCCGCCCAGGTCTTTCCTAATGTCACGCGCTATGCGGTGTGTCGTATGACCTTCGGGCATTGCCTTAAGCAAGTTAGCTAGTCCGCTACCGCTTAGCTTGTTGGCATGGCGCTAGGTGTTGCCGATGTTCTAGTGGGGCATTGGACCGATGATGATGCGGTAACCGGAGTCACCGTCGTATTGCCGCCAGCCGGCACGCTCGGGGCGGTCGCCGTCAGGGGCGGCGCTCCTGGAACTCGTGAAGCGGCAGCCCTGTCAAGCACCGGCAGCGGCGTTGAATGCCACGGCGTTGTGCTTAGCGGTAACAGCGTGTTCGGGCTGGCCGCAGCCGATGGGGTGGTGCGGTGGTGCGTTGAACAAGAGCGCGGCCTGGTCATAAGAGACAGCATTATCCCGGTGGTGGGGTCGGCTGTGGTCTACGACATTCAGTCACCGACCAGCCAGCGAATCACAGCCGAAGCGGGGCGACTTGCCTGTGAGGCAGCCTCGGTAGATGAACCCGCCACGGGAAGCGTCGGAGTGGGTCGTGGCTGCACGGTTGGAAAGAGCGCCGGCCACGACTATGCGGTTGCGGGCGGGGTGGGCATGGCTGCCCGTTCAAGCGGCGATCTTTCGGTGTCGGCGCTTGTGGCGGTGAACGCGCTGGGCGATGTGATTGACGAAGCCGGATCGGTGTTGGTTGGCTCAAGCGCTGATGCGAATGCGCCGCGCTACCCGTTTGTCGATCCAGAGCAAATACCGGGGTTTTATGTGCGGGCCTCTTCTCGCGGCCGCATGAACACGACCATCGGTTGCATCGTTACCAACGCAGCGCTGGACAAGCCCGCAGCTTGCCGAGCTGCCGACCTGGCACACACCGGCATAGCCAGGGCGATTGAACCGCCGCACACAGATTTCGATGGCGATGCTTTGTTTGTGTTGGCAACGGGGGAGGTGCCCGCCGCCGCCGATCTGGTTGCGCTGCTGGCGGCCGATGCAGTCGCTAGCGCAATACGAACTGCGGTTGCTTAGCTAGCGCGGCTCGGGTGGCTGGCTAGCTAGCCCTTGTCGGGCTCGGTTTCAGACTCGTAGTGCTCGGCCGTTGCCGCGTCTGATCCACCGCCATGCGTGCCGCCACCCATGCCCGATCCAGCAAGATCGTCGCCGCCTCTAAACAGCTCACCCAAAGCAGCCACCGAACCCAGCACGCTGCTGGTGTCTAGCGGTAAGAAGATCTTGGTCGCTTGTCCGTCGGCGACGCCCTGCAACGTCTCTAGGTAGCGCACTGCCAATAAATCTTGCGTGGGGTTACCTGCGTGAATAGCGCCAAACACGGTTTCGATGGCTTGCCCTTCACCTTCTGCCACCGTTAGCTGGCGAAATTTCTCCGCCTCGGCTTCAAGCTTGATTGCCTCAGCCCTACCAGCGGCGGTCAAGATTGCCGCCTCTTTAACGCCCTCGGCGGTCAAGATCGCAGCCGCCCGCTCACCTTCTGCCTCGGTAACAAGCGCTCGGCGATCACGCTCGGCTTTCATCTGGCGGTGCATGGCGTCGGTTACGTCTGGCGGCGGCTCAATGCGCTGAATTTCCACGCGCACCACACGGGTTCCCCATTTGTCGGTGGCGTCGTCCAGGATGGTTCGCAGCTTTGAGTTGATGAGCTCACGCGAAACAAGCGCCTCGTCAAGCTGCAGGTCGCCAATAACGTTGCGCAGGTTGGTTTGCGCCAGTTTCGTAACCGCCAAAATGAAGTTGCCGACGGCGTACTTGAGTTTCACCGGATCGGTGGCCTCGTGATAGATGACCGCATCCACCGTTACAGCCACGTTGTCTTTGGTGATGACTTCTTGCGGCGGCACGTCAATCACCTGCTCTCGCATGTCAACTTTGAGAATGCGCTGCAAAAATGGAATGACAAATCGCAGGCCGGGGTTGACGGTGGAGCGGTACTTACCCAGGAACTCGATTAGGCCCTGTTGGAAGGGGCGCACAATCCGAAAGCCGGTGGCGGCTATCAAAATAATTACGAGTGCGATAATGATGAAAAGCACTACACCTGGATCCATGGTGGCCTCCTGATCGTGTTTGGAGCGAAAACCCGTTGCCAGCCGTGAGGCTAGGAGCGGGGAGCCTCGCTGGGATTGCTGGCGGGGCTGTCGGTGGCGCTGGCAGGGTTGTTGCTGCTGTCAGGGCTATCGCTGCTGTCGTCGCTGAGCTCAACTAGCAGCCGCGCGCCCTGTAGGCCAACCACGGTCACAATTTCACCTTCGGCGATGTTGGGGCCGGCCACTGTTGCGCGCCACTCCTCGGTTTGCACACGCACTTGCCCGGTGTTTAAGACCGGATCAATCGCCTCGAGCACGACCGCCTTCATCCCGATGTAGCGGTATACACCGACCGGCAGGCTGTCTTCGTCTTCGTCGTCTTGTCTGCGAACCATACGTCGAACCACCACCATAGACACTGTGCTGCCCCCAAAGAACAGCACCCACTGCAGCCAGCCGGGCCCGTCTACCCATGCCACTATCGCGGCAAGCACCGAGCCGATCGCAAACGGCACCACAAAGAAGCCCGCCGTTATGATCTCGCCGGTTGTCAGTACGACGGCACCGATGGTCCAGACCCAACGCCAAAGTTCATTGTCCATAACTAGATCCTGCTCACGCTCAGTTTAGTTCGGGGGTGGCTCAGGTCTGGCACGCGCCGCACCATGTGGTGCTGCGCGCATCAATCAATGTGCGCTTCAGCACAGCCCCGCACTTAACACAAGGCTGACCTGCCCGGCCGTAGCAGGCAAGGTGGTGTTGATTTTCTCCGCTGCCGCTTAGGTTGGCGTAGTCGCGCAGAGTCGTTCCGCCGTTGGCGATGCCTTCGCAAAGCACCTTGCGCAACGCATCTAGTAGGCGCTCGGCCTGAGCCTTGGTTATTTGCCTGAGCGTTGGTTTTATACCGGATGCAAACAACGCCTCGTCCGCATAGATGTTGCCAACCCCAGCTACCAGCCGCTGCCCAAGCAACTGCGTTTTGATTTGCTGTGTGCTTTTGCGGCTGCGGCGCCAAAGCAGCAAGGCGTCAAGGCTTGGATCAAACGGCTCAGGTCCCATCACGGAGAGCGTTCCCAGCCCGGCGTAGTCGCCTCTTTGGGTAACGATCACGCGACCGAAGCGGCGTGTGTCTCGCAGCAGCATTGTGTTTGCGTCGCTTAGCGACCACCAGGCGCGGCAGTACGGTTCCGACTCAGGTAGCCGATCCGTGTCTAGTTCGGGCAGTAGCGCGATGGAGCCGCTCATGCCAAGGTGGATGATCAACTCGCGGTCGTCTGCGGTGCCTATCAACAGGTATTTGCCGCGGCGGCGCACGTCGGTTAGCTGGGCACCTATGACCTTGCGGGCGGGTGTGAACTTTTTTGACCAGTGGCTGCCCGCCGCTACTACTTCGCGGCCTGAGATTTTGCTGGCAAGCTGCTTGCGTAGAACTTCAACCTCAGGTAGTTCCGGCATTTATCGCAAGGCGGGTTGGGATTGTCGGCTAATGGGATTGCTGGCTAAGCGGACTTGTTGAAGACCGGCTCTCGCTGCTCCATAAAAGCCGCTACCGCCTCGGCGTGGTCGTCCGTGTGATACGCCTCATTCAAAGCGGTCAGCTCACGCTTTTGCACAGCTGCCAGGTCGGCATCGGTTGCGTTTTTGGTTAGAAGCTCTTTTGTGAACAAGACCGCCGCCGGAGCGTTTTCGGCATAGCTGAGCGCCCGGCTGATCGCAGTTTCCACGACGATGTCGCCGTCGGTTGCTTCGTCAACCAAGCCCATGTCTAAGGCCTCAGCGCCAGTGATCGTGCGACCCGACAGAGCCAGATCCGATGCGGCACCCCAGCCGCAGCGCTGTACCAAAAAGTGTGAGGAAGCCAGCTCGGGGACGACGCCCATTTTTACGAAGCGGCAGGACAGCTTGGCTGTGTTGGCGGCGACAAGAAAATCCATTGACAAAACCATCGTTAGGCCCACGCCGACCGATGCTCCGTTGATCGCGGCAACGATGGGTTTTGACTTGCGCACCAGATCCACCCAGCTACCCGCAACGACATCGCGGTCGCGGTTGGCTGTGTCGGCTGTGTCTGCTGCTGTGTCCGCGGGCGCGGCGTCTGCCGTCGCTGCGTCTGGGCTATTCAGGCTCGGCGCGAAGACCTCACCGATGTCAGCGCCAGCGCAAAATCCACGGCCCTCACCGGTAACCACGAAAGCCCCCACCGCTGGGTCGGCGTTGCCTGCCTCTACCGCATCAGTCAGCTCGCTTTGCATCTTGGGAGTCCAAGCATTCAGGCGTTCGGGGCGCGACAGCGTGATTAGTCGCACGGTGCTCGGCCCTTCCGTTATGTCTTTGACGGTGATTTGTTCGTATGCGGTTTGCTTCGATGCGGTTTGCTCAGCCATGGCGATCCCCTTTTTATGTGCGGCTCTTACGCGCGGCCGTTGCGGCGCTCGTATTCTTCCTGCCCTTCTGGGCAGTGCTCACGATATGGGCACCAGCCACACAGAGGCCCCGGCGTGGGTGCAAAGTCACCGGATTCGATCGCGGCGTTTAAGTCGTTCCAGGTTTCGCGATGCCGGTCAACCGCCCATTCCATGGCTGCTTTGTCCATCGGGCGCACAATCGCTCGGCCTCGTCGCCCTTTTCCGTTTCCGATGTAGAAAAGCTGCACGCTGGCGATTTCTTTGCCGTCTTCAGCTAACGGCTTCTGCAGTGCGGCCGCGTACAGCCATACCTGCGACAACGAATCGTCTACGAATCTGGCCGACGGCACCTTGCCCGTCTTGTAGTCGGTTACCCGCAGGCCGTCGTCGGCTCGTTCTAGCAGGTCAACTATTCCCGAAAACGGAACTGTGCCATTTTCGCCTTCTAGCTCGCCTCGCAGCCTCTGCTCGCGCTCAACCACCTCAACCTTGCTCGGGTCAAGCATTTGGAAGTAGTCGCTGACGAAATCCCACGCCTTCCACTTGAAGACTTTTTTCTGACCGTCGTCAAAATTCAAGGCCTTGAAGTCTTTGTTTTTTTCTGTTGCGGGCCAGTTTCTCGTACAGATTTGTTGCGCGTTATCCAGCGTGCGTTCTTGCGCGGGCAGCTCTAACAGATCCTCCAGCACCTTGTGAACGAACGTTCCCAGCATCGCTGGCTCGCCCGGCGGGTCGGGCAGGTCGTCGATGTAGCGGAGTTTCCAGCGCCTATTGCAGTTGCGAAATGTGCCAGCCGAGGAAGCGCTGAGGTGGGTCGGGCGGTACGGCTTTTTGGTTTTGGCGCTCGTGCGGGTGCTGCTCGTCGCTGGTGAATTCGCCGTTGAATCGCTCATGGCCTGAGTATCGCGCCAAAGTCGGGCTAGGGGTGGGACATTTCCTCTGCGGCGGAGTCGCTGAAGATGGCCGGATCGCTGAGGGAGTCCGAGTCGGAAGCAAGATCGGCGACAATGTCGGCGGCAAAATCTGCAGCGAGGTCTGCGGCTTGATTAGTGACGCGGCTGATTGTGATGCGATGCCGCCGCCACCAGGCAATAGCGCCGATGGCTAGCACCAGGCCCGTGATGGCTGTGATGGAGCCCGCTACTAGCAGTATCCGGTCGGGTAGGCCGGTGCGGGGCAGCACACGAGTAACCGGCGCAGGGGTGGGGTCGTCACTGCCAAACGTTGATGGCGGCGGTGCGGTATCGCTAGGCGGCATCGTGCCATTGCCAGGTGGCACGGCATCATCGCCCAGCGACGCAGCCGCCGTGTCGGAGTCGGACGATCCAGGAACCTGATCTGGTGCGGTGCGGCGGGGCCGGTCAGGGTTGTAGCCAGCCATCGCTACAGCCTAGCTATGCCTGGCCCAGCCTTGTGATTGTTGAAGCCTCGCTTGCAGCGCTTGGTACAGCACCTCAAACTC
Source organism: Candidatus Poriferisodalaceae bacterium (assembly GCA_965212125.1). Lineage (GTDB taxonomy): Bacteria > Actinomycetota > Acidimicrobiia > Acidimicrobiales > Poriferisodalaceae > CAYRJD01. Next base: position 163,384 of record OZ243045.1, read on the forward strand.
GGTTGCCGCAGTCGCCGCACCCGGTCGGCTGCCAAGCGCTCGCAGCGGCAAAGATTGTCCCGCCGCCTCCGCTACCGCCGCTCGCATGCTCACCGTAGGCAACAACAAGTCGCCGAAGCGCTCCGCCAGTTGGCCAGCCCAGTAGGAATGGTCGCGTGTGCGACCGAGCCGATTGGTCACGATGCCGATTAGTTCAGGACCGCCACGCCGTGCCGCTATCTGGCTGATGGTGCCTTTCATCAAATCAACGCCGTCGGCCGCCCATGCGGCTGGCTCGGTAACTATCAGTGCGTAGTCGGCGGCGAATAAAGCATTCACGCACAACAAGCCCAGCGAAGGCGGGCTGTCGATCAGCACGAGGTCGTGATCAACTCCGGTCATGGCTAGCCGCAGGCGCTCCTGTGCGCCGAGCGGGTCAGCGGCAAGTTGCGGTTCGCGATTTGCCAGGCGAGGGTCGCCCGGCACCACGTCGGGCACCGTGCTGGTTGCCGTCGCGCTGGTTGGCGCGGTGCCAGTTGCCGTCGCGCTGCCTGCTCCCGCTTTGGCGGCGGGCCAGGACGAAGCCGTAATCGCCGCAACCACTGAGCCAGCCCGATTAGTAGTCATAACGTCATCAATGGTTGGTGATGCGTCCCAGATACCGAGTCCGGCGGACGCGTTGGCCTGCGGGTCGAGATCAACCACGAGCACTCTTTGACCCGCCGCTGCGGCTGCCTCAGCGATTCCGAGCAGGACGGTGGTCTTGCCCACTCCACCTTTTTGATTTACAACTGCAACGGTTGGCATAGTGCGCTTGGTTCCCTGCTCTAGTTAAGAAGCTAAGAGCGGTTGGCGTAGGTTGATGCCGCACGCAGCTGCGGCTGTAATCAGGTCTGCGCGTAGCCGACCTGCTGCAGCCTCACTATCCGCAGCGGAACCAGTCAAGCGTGTGGCCGCCTCCAGCAGGAGCTTGCTGGCAGCCGGAGTGTCTAAGTCGTCGTCCAAAGCGGTGTTCACGTCAGCGGTCACCGCGGCGGTGCCAGTATCAGCGGCAGCGGGCGGGGGCGCGCCCTGTGCGGCAGCGAGCAGCAGCTTGAGATCCTCCACCGCGGCGGGCGCCTGTTCGTCAAACCACTCCCAATCAGAGCGGTAATGATGTTTCATAATCGCCAGCCGAATCGCCCGTGGATCTATCGTGCGTCGCAGTTCCATAATCGTCACGAGGTTGCCCAGAGACTTCGACATCGTCGCACCTTCATAGCCGACCAGCCCAGTGTGAACCCAATAACGGGCCAGCGGCGCACCGCTAAGCGACTCACTTTGAGCGATCTCACACTCATGATGAGGAAAAACAAGATCACCGCCGCCGCCGTGAATGTCGATGGTTTGCCCCAACGCTGCTCCGCTCATCGCCGAACACTCAATGTGCCAGCCAGGCCGACCCGCCCCAAACGGTGAGTCCCATGCGGGCTCTTCAGGCGTGCTGGGTTTCCAAAGCACGAAGTCAAGCGGGTTGCGCTGGTTGGGGTTGTCAGGCGTACCGCCCCGCTGGCGTGCAAGCTCCACCATCGCATCAGGCTCAAGGCCGGAGAGCTTGCCAAATGAGGCGAAAGTAGAAACGTCAAAATAAATAGCCCCGTCTGCCTCGTAGGCGTGGCCCGCTTTGACTAGCTGATCAACCAGCTCAATCATCTCGTCTATTGACTGGGTGGCTCGTGGCTCATGTGTCGGCGCGATGGTTTCCAGGGCGGCCATGTCGTCGGTGAAGCGTGCCATTTCACGCTCGGCCAGCGACAGATAGTGCTCGCCAAGTTCGGCGGCCTTGGGCAAGATGCTGTCGTCAACATCGGTGAAGTTGCGCACCAGCGTGACCCGAGTGCCCAGCGATTCAAGTCGGCGAATAATCAGGTCGTAGGTGAGGTAGGTGGCCGCGTGGCCGAGGTGCGTGATGTCGTATGGAGTGATGCCGCAGACGTACATTCCGGCGGTGTCTGCGAGGTCAAGACGAACCACGCTGCGTTGCGCTGTGTCGTAGAGGCGCATTGGCACGATTGATTATCCCTCTTTTGTCGGCGGCGCTCTTTTTACTAGATGGCGCCCTTTTTACAAGGCGCGGCGCTTGGCAGTTTGCCTCTGGCGGAATCAAGATCGCGCAGGTACTCTCCCATCAGGTGGAATCAGCCGATCACCCTGCCAAGCCCGACTATCTCGCTAAGTCTGGAACTGCCGCACGCAGTCAAGCGAACCCGCACTCCGTTGATGTGCTGGAGCGGGTGGGTCTCTACCGGCGGCGCCGCGGGCTGACGCCTCTGCGGTTTGAAGAGCTAGAGGCGGTCGCTACCGACCTGTCGGCTTTTGGCTGCGACCCGGTCAGCTATGTGTGCGATCTGTTTGACAAGCATCAGGTGGTGTTTGTCGGGCACCACATTCCAACCCTGCGCACGGGGCTTTTTCTGCAGGAACTTGTGAGGGCGCTGCCGAGCAAAGGCGTTCATCACGTAGCGATGGAGTACCTGTGTAGCGACGATCAGCAGCTGCTTGATGCAACGACCGGAACGGCCATTACCGCCGGAACTGCTGGCGGTGGCGCTTTTGCCGAAGAGCTGACGCAGCAGGCGATGTTGCGTTGGGGCTTGCGACACGGGTTCGCGTTTCGTGAGTATTTGGATGTGCTGCGCGCCGTTTGGGAGATGAACCGGTCGGCCGAGCCGGGCGAGCCGGGCGAGCCGGGCGAACTTAGCGACCCGGCCAGTGCGAGCAGACCGGCCCAGCCAAACAACCAGATGCGGGTGCTGGCTCTTGACTACCACCTTGACTTTGGCGCGGTTACCGATACCGCCGATTTGCGATCAAGCGGTCCGTGGGCGCATCTGCGACATCGCGGCACCGCCGCACGCCACATGTTTGAAACGCTGCAATCGGAGGTCGTGGAAAAGGGGCACAAGGCTCTGGTTTTGTGCCGCACAGCGCACGCCCTGACGCGGCACCGCCGGCGACCTCATCGCCGCTGGGACGCGTTCGACGCCGAAATCAATGCGGATCTGGTTGTGGGTGCCGCCAACCATCTCTATGCGGCAATCGCCGATCGTGCAGCCACGGTGCTGATACATCAGTCTTTGCCGGCTGATGGAATCCTGTGTGAATACGCGCTGCCAGCCGATGGCATGCTTGACGCCATCTTTGCGATGATTGATGCGCCTGCGACACCTTTGGGCTTCGACACAGACGTCGGAGCCATTAGCACTTTGCGCACCCGCAGCGGCTTAGATGCTGGGCCCTTGTCAGACTTGGCGCAGGGCTGGGTGTATCTGGAGGCTGAGCAACAGCGTGTGGCGCCGACTCCTCTGTATGGGGCGGTGTCGGATTCCTTGCTAAAGCGGGCACGGAGATTTGCGTTGGACGGCGAGCTGCGAAAGCCAGAAGCGAGTTCGGCGGATTTTGATAAAGCATTCGCCGACACAGCCATTTCTGCCGAGCTTTCGTGGACGCAGATTTTGTGAGCGAACCTGGTGAGCCTGGCGCGACTGATACTGGCGCGGCCGCCCCAAGTGGTGCTAGTCCAACTAGTCCAACTAGTCCGGCTAGCCCGGCGCTCCCAACACCTGCTGACTATTTGGCCGAGCTGGCGGGCGCTGCCCAGATCGTTTTACTGGGCGACCAACCCGGGGTCAGCGCCCATCTGGAGTTCGTTGCCGCTGCAATACCAGCGTTAGCCGCAGCCGGAATCCAAAACCTGGCTTGGGACTACACCAACACTCGTCGGCAAACCGAGTTGGATGCGCTGACCGCCGCTAGCGAATGGGACGAGCGCGCCTGCGCCGACCTTTTTGCCGACCTGCTAGGTGTCGGATTCGCCTACCAGCAGTACGCGGATGTGTTGCATGCGGCGTGGGCGCATAACCGCTCTTGCGCCAGCAACGCCGCAGCCAACCCCAGCTCGCCAATGCGAGTAATCGCACTAGGCATACCGACCTACGTCGAAAACCCCGACCTGCTAGACGGCCGCTCAGCGGGCGAGCTAGAGCTACGCAACTGGTGGATGGGCGGGCACTACCGCGACGTCAGCGCGTTTCATGCCGCCAACGTGCTGACCGAACAAGTGCTACGCAAAGGCGAGCGAGCAGTCGTGTACGGCGACATTCGCCGCACCACCACGCGGCTAGTCCAATGGATTGACGGGCAAGCCACCGCCACAATGGGAAGCCTGCTGCATCACTGGATGGGAGACGGAGTGAAGCGAGTCGTGTTTCACGGCGCTTTAGCCGACCCGGCCGCCACCCAGCGCGTTGAAGATCTGGTTGAAGCATCGCCCGAAAGCGGCAAGCAGGGAACGCAGGTGACGTTCGGTTTAGCCCTAGGCGCTTCAACCATCGGCAACGTCGGTCTGACAAAACTGACCGGCACCGTTAGCGGCAAAAGTGAGTCGCTGCGATTGCGAGATGTGGCTGACGGGTACTTGTATCTGGTCGCCCGACAAGACTGGCAGCCCGTGGCGCTGCTAGACAACTTGATTAGTGATTCAAACTTTGCTGCCGTTGAAGCGCAGTATCGCGCCCTGATGCCGCGCAACGAGCCGTACTCCAAGGCCGAGTTAGAACAAGTCCGCCGCGAGGGACAAGAGCAACTGGCCAAAGACTGGCCGCCACTGCCCGACGCCGACGAAGAGCCCGACAAACGTCGATTTAGATTTGGTGCCAAACGTAAGTGAACGAAAACCACCGCATTGACCGTGTGCCTGTTGAAGCCGCGGGTCAGCTTTTTGCCTGCGGGTTTTCAGCGGTGGGGCAAGATCCCGACAAGGCGCTTGAGTCTGTTGAAGCAACGACGATGGTTTGTCTGCTGACCGACGATGAAGTGAAAATGCGCTATCCCGATTACGTGCAGTGGCTGAACGACCACAGCTCTGATCAGGCCGAGTCCGACCCGTCCGAGTCCGACCCGGCCGACCAGTCCAGCCCGCATGCGATTTGGCTGCAGATAATCGACGGCGAAATCACCGACGACGAAGCGGTAACCGCCACGGTGCGCCAAGTGGTTAGCAAGCTGGAAGACGGCAACAACGTGCTTGTGCACTGTGGCGCCGGAATGGCACGCACCTCAGTGATATGCATTTTGGCGATGGTGGCTTTGGGAGCGGAGCTTGAGGTTGCGGCCGTTGAGTTTCGCCAAGCCCGACCGGGTGGTGGTCCCGATGGCCCCGCCCAAGAGCGCCAGATCGAGCGGCTGGCGGAGCTGTTCGGCTAGCTGAACTGCTGTCTAGCCGAGCTGCTGTCTAGCTAGCGGCTTTCCTCCCAAGCCCAAGTCGACTCCAGCATGTAGCAGCGGCGGCGCGGGCCCGGTGCGTTCAGGTCACCGTCGGGATATGCCGTGTCGCCGGGATAAACCGCAACCATTCCAGGGTCTGACGGCGGCGACATAATCATCTGGGTGTGAAAACAACGCCCCTGCGCCTTGCCGATCTCGCTGATTGCCGCCTCGCTTGAATCAAACTTTGCCAGATAGGTGAGCGTCACGAAGGTGGGCGTAACGAACTCAATTTCACCCGTCGCCCGCTGCCGCAAGGCCTCGGCCGGGGTTATCCACGTGTGGTCCACTATTTCCGATTGGTCAACGGTGATTTCGCCGAACGGCTCCGGCGCCTCGCAAACAAAGAAGTGAGTCGCAAATCGCTTGGGGCGGATTGGCGGCGGCAACCAGTGAGAAAGATGAACCAGGTCGGCACCGCTCAGGTCAATGCCAGCTTCTTCGGCGGCTTCACGCATGGCTGCGGTTCTGAACCCGCGCTGAGTGGGGGTTGCGGATCTGCCTGGACCGTGCGGCGGTTCGCACTCACCGGTTAGGTCATCGGGCGGCGATGTCTGGCGATCGGCTTCGTCAACCTGGCCGCCTGGAAACACCCACATTCCGCCGAATGGGCCGCGCTCATTGCGGCGCAGCATCAGAACCTCTAGGGCTGCGTCCGTATCACTATCACCAGGTGCCGTATCACTAGGCGCGGCGTTGCGGATAACCACCACGGTCGCTGCGTCTACGGGAGTTGGCGCCTCGCTCGCGTCAACGATTTCGGTCACAGCAGCCCGCGTTTGCGTGCGGAAATTCGGTTCTCAGCCTCGCTGACGCCGGGGAGTGTCAGCTCAACTGACCCTTGATGCTGCGCCAACAGTTCTGTCACCTGCTGCTCAACCTCCAGCCAACTGCTTGCCCGTGGTTGCGAGAAGTCGTTGTTGTAGGGCTGGTCAAACACGATCACGTGGCGACCCTTGGCTCGCAGCCGCTCAATGTTGTGAGGCGCGTCTTCTATGTATGCGTCGGCATCCACGTCAGACTTGGCACCCAGAAAACAAAGATCTCGGTAGGGGATTTTTGATTCGTCAAGCCATTGGGCGGTGTCGGTAACGGCGGGGTCGTGGCCCCATTTCGTGTAGAGCCGATGGGTGACTATGCGAATCCACGCCCCCGCGTCGGACAATCGCCAAAGCGCATCGGCGCACGATTCATACACCTCCAAAGATTGGTAGATGCGGTATTCACGCACCGCTATGTCGTGCAGCTCGTCAAACTCGCCCTCGCTTAGGTCCCACTCTGGGAAGCCCCACGTGCGCGATGGCGGCAGCTCCCCGTCGCCTAGTTTCTTTTCCTGTTCAACCACCCGGCGAAACGCCTCGTTGTATTTCGCGCAGACGCCGTCAAGGTCAACTGCCAATACAAACTCATCCACTAGCGCAACTTACTTGGCTGGCTGGCACTGGCTACTTGGCTGGCTAGTGATGATGATCGTGCCCTGGTTCGCGTGCGGCGTACTGCTCGGCTAACGCAACCACCTCGGCGCGGCTGGTCGTGCCGTCGTCGGCTAACAGGCGTGCTAGTGCGTCCAACCAGCACTCGTAGTAGCCCGCGGGTTCGCCGGTGTCGGGCGCGTCGGGGTTGGCGATCTCAGCAATCAAATACTTTTGAAACTGACTCCAAGTGAAATGGCCGGCTTCCTCAGCGGCGGCCGCCAAACCGAATGCGCGGCTCTGCCATGGCTGGTCAAACAGCAGCTCGCCGTTGGAGCGTGGCGGCTCGCCTGCCGCGCTGCTCATCGGGTCGGGCTCATTGGACTGGGCTCACTGCTCGGGCTGCTCGCCGGGCGACAGGGCACGTGCCACGCCGATCATTGAGTCTCGCGTGACTAGCTGCGCCAACTCTTCGGCGGTCATTGCGTCTGTGCCAGCGGGGCGTTCCGGCACTATCAGATACCTGGTTTCGGAGCTGGAATCCCAGACGTTGACGTGCATGTCGGACGGCAGTTCAAGGCCCATTTCAGCCAACACGTTGCGAGGTTCGCGCACCACCCGTGACCGATATTCCGGACTCTTGTACCAGTTGGGCGGCAACCCAAGCAGCGCCCACGGGTAGCACGAGCACAGGGTGCAAACCACAACATTGTGCGTGTCGGAGGTGTTTGCCTTTACCTCTAGGTGGTCAATCTGCGGACCCTTGATGCCCATCTGGGCGATGGCGGTGTCGGCATCGGTCAGCAGCAGCGTGTTGAACTCTGGGTCGATCCAAGCGCGTGCCACCACGTGCGCGCCGGTCAGCGGCCCGATGTCGTTTTCGTAGCGCTCAATCAGCGCGTCAATGCGATCTCTGTCAACGATGCCGCGCTCAACAAGCAGGTCTTCTAAGGCTTGTGCGCGAATCGCTGGTGCGGTGTGGTCGGGTGAACTGTGGTCGGATGCGGTGTCGTCGTTGGAAGTCATGCAGGGTTTGCGGAGTCTAAATAGCACTCATACATATCAATGTGGATAGTCACCTCTGGCTCCACATCGGCACCCCACAGCTCGGCAGCTTCAAACGCGACGGCGTACACATGCTGCGGACGATCGCCTAGGTCGTGAGCGGTTGAATCAGGCAGCACTTCGGTTCCGTGAAGCTCGGCTATGACGCCTTTCTTGGCTTCGGCATAGGCAGGCAGGCGGGTGTGGGCGAATTTTTGGCGCGGCCGCGTGACCACTGCGTCGCCGACTTGAAACAGCGGCGGGAGCGTCGGCTGCCCGACTGGCTGGCTGTTCGACTGCTCCTGCTCGGCTGGCAACAACCCGGCGTCTAGCACAGCGTCTGTTTCGGCGAGCGGGCGGGCACGACTCGCAGGACCGCTACCCGCAGGTGCCCCCAGCCGCTGGTCAAGTTCGCCCGGCTTCAGCACGTCGTATTCGCTGAGCAGCAGTTCAATCCCAGCCAACCAGCGGCCGTAGTAGCCGTTGCCGAAATAATCACCGGGCGCCAAGCGCTCCAGTGCGTGGCGAAACTCTCCTGGCCGTTTACCTGAGGACGCCAGCGCCGGTCCGAATATGCCGAAAACGCGACCCTCCCAGGTGTGGTGAAATGGCGGTTCGTTCGGGTCGTGCGGTACTGCGCCATAGCCAGACGCTCCGCCAAGATCGTGAACGCCAAGATCGTGACCGCCGAGGGCGTGCATGGGAGTGTGCATGGGGGAGCGGGCAGCCGACCCAGCCGCCGTCGGATTAGCCGTCGGATTAGCCGTCGGATCGGTTTTTCCGCTGCCTGATTTGTCGCCAGGGTTTTGTGCAGCAGCGCTCACGTACATAGTGTTGCATTTCTGATGGCATACACAGCACCGACCGACGCATTCCGATTTGATGAACTACGCACCGCAATTGAAGGCAAGCGAGTTTTCATTACAGGCGCGGGCAAGGACGGTGGCATCGGACAAGCACTTGCTCTGTGCGCTGGCCTGAACGGCGCGGAGTCAATCGGGGTGCATTTTCACCGCAGCTATGAAGACGGATTTGACCTGGTTGACAAGCTGCGTGAGAACGGCGCCAACGCTTTCCCGATCCAAGCCGACGTAACCAACCTGCGCGATTTGTGGGCGATCAGATCGCACGTGATCAGCCAGATGGGCGGCAAGCCACCGAACCTTGTTATCTGCAACTCCGGCCTGACCGAATCCGGTTACAGCTTCGGGCGTGCGCTGCGTGAGGTGGAGGGCGAGTCAATGTCGCTGCGCCGTGCGCGGGTTCGCCAGCATTTCATAGACAACCTGGATGAGTCGCGACTGGTGCTTGACACCAAGATTGATGGCTTTATGGCTACTACCCACCTGTGGGCGGGGGAGGCCGTCTACCACTCCGAGCCCGTCCAGATCGTTTATGTGTCTTCACGCCAGGCGATTGATCCGGGCCCTGCGGTGCCGGGCTATGCGCTGAGCAACTGGGCGGTGTTGCAGTTGCCCAAGGTGCTGAAGGTGAATCTTGGTTCAAATGCAGAGCTTGTTAGCTGCTTCTCGCTGTTGTTGCCGTTTGTGCGAACCGGCATGACCGATGAGTACGCCGGCAACGAGCGGGTTTATGGCCGCTGGCAAAAGCGCATGCTGGAGCCGTCTGAAATGGCGCAGGCGTTTATGGTGCTTTTGGGCAGGCCGACTGAAGAAACCGACGGCGGCATGTTTGAGCTGATGGTGGATTCGCCGGCGGACGATTCTGACGGCGGTGCTAGCGCCGACGGTGCCGACGGTGCCGCGCAGGACTCGGCCGAGCCTGTCCCTATCTCAGTGACTTGGCAAAAAGTTGAGCTGGGAATAAACGAGTCAGAGCTGGACTGGAGCGCCAAAGCACCGCTCGAGTTTTAGCCAGCGTCACTGGCGTCACTGGCGCTGACCGCTACTGACCGCTGCGGCAAGCCCGGCCGCTAACTACGGCAAGCCTGCGCCGGCGATCTCCACTCGCGCAATCTCAACGCGACCTTGCGGCGGTGCGCCCTTTTCGGGTCGGGAGTTGGGCGCGGTAATCATGTAAAGCGTGCGGCGATCGTCTCCGCCCAACATGCAGGCAAAGCAGTTGAGTTCCAGCTCAATCTCATCAGTCACCTCGCCGCCCTCCAGCACACGAAAGCAGCAGGCGTTCACCGGGTCGGCCACCCAGATTCCACCTTGTTCGTCCAGGCAAATGCCGTCGGGTATGCGCTCTCCCAGGTCTGCAAAAGATCGGCGCCCGGTCAAAGAGCCGTCGCTCGCAATGTCAAACGCGCTCAGCCGGTGGCCATAAGTCTCAGCCATCACCATGCGCTGCCCGGACGGATCAATGACGGTGCCGTTAGGAAAATCCAGCTCACTCGGCCCGGCGGTTACATCACCGCTGGGTGAGACGACGGCCAGAGTCGCCTGCGCAAAAACTTCGTTTTGGCTGTCGTCAAACCCAAAGTTGCCGACGTAGGTGGTTCCGTCAGCCGACACAACCATGTCGTTGCAAGGACCGCCCGCCACTGCGCTTAGATCGGCGTGAATTGATTCTTCGCCCGCAGGAGTCAGCCGCCGCAAGGTGCGGTCAAGCATCGAAACAAAAAGAAGATCGCCGTTAGGCAGCCAGCCCAACCCGGACGGCTGCGTCGGCACGGTGTGGACAAGCTGCTCGTTTCCGGTGGCGTCAACGGTGAAGATTCCGTACCGATAAAAGTCGGAGAACCACAAAAGACCGTCGTGCCAGCGTGGCCCCTCGCCAAATTGCAGCCCATGCAGTAGTACTTGAGTGTCTGTCACGCCGTCACGCTAGGTCAAGGCGATACACGTTTGTAGAGCGTTGCTCAAATCCGAGGCGTTGGTACAAGCGGTTGGCGGCGGCGCGGCTGGGTCGTGAGGTGAGGTCAATGGTGCGAGCGCCGGCGGCGGTAGCTATTTCAATGGCGCGCCGGTTCAACATTTCCCCGATGCCTTTGCCGCGGGCAGACTCATCCACCACGACGTCTTCGATCCATGCCCGTTGCCCGGTTGGTAGCGGGAATAGCACCAGCACCATTGCGCCGACTATTTCTTCAGCGGCGGCGGGCTGCGGGGAGAGCCTGGCAACCAGCAAGGTGCAGGCCTCATGGCCGGCAATCTGCGCCACCTGTGCCGGTGAGAGTTTCGCCGCGGATTTGGAAAGCTGCGGAATGAGGGTCTGCAGCGCTTGCGCGATCTGCGCGACTTCTAGCTCATCGGTCGGGTCGCAAACCGTTATGCGAATCGGGGCTTGGTCAATCGGGGCTTGTGCTGGCACCAACCAAACCGTAATGCCAGGCAGCGCCAGTGACAGCCGCGCCGATAGGCAGCCAGGCTGGCAGCAGCCTCCCGATTGGTGGCGGCTAGCCTGGCGATCGTGGGTTCAACGCGTAACGAACACAGCGAACACATTGACTGGGTTCGCCGCCCCAAGCTGAACGGCGCCACGATGTTGGCAGCGTTTTCGGGCTGGAATGACGCGGGCGACGCGGCCACCGAAGCCGCCAAGTACCTGCGCGACGTCTACGAAAAAGAGCCGATCGCAAGCATTGACCCGGAGCACTTTTACGATTTTGCCTCTGTGCGACCCAACGTTCGGCTGGTTGATAACAACAGGCGCATCGACTGGCCGCGCCCAGAGTTGAGCCTCTGCCAGCTAGAGGGTGGTGTGCCGCTGGTGACGCTGGTCGGCGTAGAGCCGCGGTTGTGTTGGCGCACCTTCAGCGACACGGTCGTCACGCTGGCGAGCGAGATGGGTATCAGCCAGGTGGTGACGCTGGGCGCATTGCTGACGGGCACGCATCACAAGGCGCCGGTGAACGTGGTGGGGGCTTCTTCCAATACCGAGCTCAGCCTGAACCTGGGGCTGCGACCGTCCACCTATGAGGGTCCGACCGGAATCATTGGCGTTCTAAACGACGCATGCCATCACGCCGGATTTGCCAGCGTTTCATTCTGGGCCGCAGTGCCCGCCTACGCCAGCGCCTACCCGTCGCCAAAGGCCGCGCTGGCTCTGGTGGACAGGGTGTCGGAGTTTCTCAACCTGCCCGTAGACAATGCGGCCATGCAAGAGGCCGCCACCGAATATGAGGAACACATTGACGAGGTGGTCGCTAGCGACTCACGCCTATCGCAATACGCTCAGAAAGTGCTGGAAGAGTCGGCAGCAGAGGCCGCCGAAGACATTATGGAAATGGCTGAAAATCCAGATACTTTGCTTAATGAGCTAGAGCGATTTCTGCGCCAAAAAGACAATTAGACAATTAAAAGACAACTAGGAGATTAGTTATGGATTCAATTTTTGATGTTGCGCTGCTGATATTGCGCATCGTCTTTGGGCTTACTTTGGCCATTCATGGGCTGGGGAAGCTGCGGAACATTTCGTTCACGGCCACTTGGTTTGATTCTGAGGGCCTGCGCCCGGCAAAGTTTCACGCCTGGTTGGCGGGTGGCACAGAGTTTGCCGCTGGGCTGGGGATTGCGCTGGGCTTGCTCACGCCGCTGGCGAGCCTGGCATACATCGGAGTGATGACCACCGCTGGTTGGATTGGCCATCGCAAGAACGGCTACTCCAGTGCCAAGGGCGGCTGGGAGCATGTATTCGTGCTGGCGATAGCTGCCGCTGTGATTGCGTTGCTCGGCCCTGGCGAGATCTCTCTTGACAACTGGATCAACAATGAGATAACTGATGTTGGCTGGATAAATGAAACGGGCTGGCGCTGGGGAGCATTCATATTTGCCACCGCGGGTGGCGTGTTTATGTCGCTGGTGACTTTGTTTACCTTCTATCGCCCGTCAACTGCTGGACAGGGCGGCGGCGATGCCACGGCTGGCGACGGCGATATGGCTGGCGGCGATGCCATGGCCAGCGAAGGCGACGCCAGCTAACTGCAACTAGCAGCCAGTTAATTGCGACTAGCAGCCAGAATCTGGCGCTACAGCGCCGTTTCGGTGGTGGCGGTGTGCGTCACGCAATCGGTTCTGTATTTGAGCCACTCCGTGCTGGGGATTACGGCCGCGCTCTCAAACGTGCTGGCCGTGTGCATCGCGGCCTGGCCCGCTTACCTGTTGAACCGCCGTTGGGTGTGGGTCAAGCGGACAACGCATTCGCTGACGCGCGAGATAGCGCCGTTTTGGGCTTACAACCTTGTGGGGCTGGCGCTTTCAACCGTGCTGGTGGCGCTGGTTGCGCGGTACTGGAGTGACGACTCACCGGCGGTGCACGCTGCAAATCTGACGGCCTTCGGAGTCTTGTGGTTAGGAAAATTCATACTGCTTGATCGGGTGCTGTTTGCGGTGCACGCCGAAGCGGGAGATACCGGTGCGACCTGAGCTGCTTGAGCTAGCGCGCACTGCGCGCGGGTTCATGCCCGACGACGAAGGGCTGGCGCTGTATGAAGCCGCTCTTACCGCTTGCCAGAATCTCAATCAGCGGCGACCCAGTCAGCGGCGACCCAATCAGCAGTCGCCTGCGACCATCGTTGAGATCGGCTCTTACTGCGGCAAGTCAACCATCTACTTAGGTGCGGCGGCGGCTAGTGCCGGGGCGGTCGTTGTAACGATTGACCATCATCGTGGCTCCGAAGAGATGCAGGACGGCTGGGAGCATCACGACTCCGAAATGATTGATGGGCAAACCGGCCGCTTTGATTCGCTGCATTACCTGCGCGCAACGCTGGAGAAGGCTCAGCTGGAGGACACGGTGATAACGGTGGTGGGTGATTCAGCGACCGTCGCGCAGCACATTGACACTCCGGCAGCAATGGTTTTCATCGATGGCGGTCACGGCCACGAACCAGCTCACCGCGACTATGAGAGCTGGACGCCAAAGTTGATTGACGAAGGGCTGCTGGCTATCCACGACGTATTTGAGAATCCGGCCGATGGCGGACGGCCGCCCTATGAGATTTATTGCCGTGCGCTAGACGATGGTTTCAGCAGCATTGTGGCGGTGGGCAGCTTGCGCGTGTTGCGCGCCCCTGCCGGCTAGCTAGCCGGCAGCGCTAGCTAGCACGGCGCGGTGTTCCCCGCGCCGCTAAGCGGCGATCAAAAAACCGGCCGCTGGGGTCAGCCCAGCTATGGCATCGGCGGCCAACAGCACGGCGGCGGCGGTGTAGCTGGTGCGTTCCGCATGCGGAAAGGTTTTTTCCTCCGGCAGCACCAACCCGGTGAAATACGCGCCGTCAACATCTCGCAGGTCGGCCGTGGCGCTAAAGAGACGCTCAGCAATGGCCGGCTCACCGGCCCGCAGATACGCCAAGGCGCACTCGCACGTTTCGGCCGCAGTAACCCACGGCTTGTCATAGACGCAGCGCACCCCACTCAGGATGCCATCGGCATTGTTGTCTCTCACAAAGCGATCCAGATGCTCATTCAGATGAGCAAGAGCCGCCGCACCCGATACTGCGCCACACAACACCGGGTAGTACCAATCCATAGCCCAGCGATGCTTGGGCTCGAACGATTCCGGGTGGCATTTCACTAGCCGCTTCAGCCGCTTCAGCGCCAGCTTCCAATCGGGACGCTTATGCCCCAGCTCGACCGCCATCGCCAGCCCAGCTTCAAGCGACATCACGATTGAGCACGTGCCGGTCAGCAGCGAATAAGACCAACGGGTGCCGTCGGGATGCACCGCCCAGGGGATGTGATGATCCTCCCGGCTGAGACCCACCACAAAATTGAGCGCCTTGTCGATTACCGGCCACATCGTTTCCAAAAAGTCACGGCTGGCGGTGATCAGGTAGTGATGCCACACACCTACCGCGGGATAGGCGCAGCAGTTGGTGTCGATTTTTGGGTCTTCAACGCCGTCGGCTATGTAGTAGCTGTGCCAGCTGCCGTCGGGTAGTTGGCTATCAGCCAGCCAGCCAAAAGCTTTGCGTGCGTGCGCCAGGTAGTCGTTGCCGCAGCCGTCGTAATCGCTAGCCGCGCCGTTGTTGCTCGTCACATTGCCCGCTGCAACGGTGCTGCCCGCGGCAACAGTGTTGCCAGTGACAACAGTGCTGCCAGCAACCGAAAGCGCCATGGCTGCTTCGGTGTGGTTCCAAACGTCGGCATGACCGCCTTGGTGCCACAAGATCATTCCGCTGGGCAACTGGCAACTGCTGATGAAATCCGCGGTCGAACAAAGATCTGCTGCGCTGAGTGGCGACTGGCCTAGGCGCGGTGGAATGGTGGTGACGTTGTTCATGCTGATCTCATTAAGTCAAAGACGCTTCAAGTCAAGGGCTTGCGGGCGTAAATCACAAGTGACTTGGGCAACACCTTGTTGAGCAAGGTGTCAAGCGTGCGGGTTAGCCACGGTTTTTTCATCATGTCCCACACCAAAAAACGGTGATAAGCCGCCACTAGTCGGTGCTGGTCGTTGTTGGGGCCAACCGCGCAACGCAGCCACCAGTAAGGGGCGTGTAAGGAATGCGCACCGTGCTTGGTGGTGGGGATTAGTCCCGCGCTGGTCAGCTTGGCTGATATTTCCGGGGCGGTGTAGATGCGCACATGGCCGCCTTCAGCAATGGGCGCGTGATACTCACGACTAAGCCCCCAGCACATTCGCTCGGCTAGCCAGGATGGAACCGACACCGCAATCGTGCCGCCAGGACGCAGAACCCGGGCCAGCTCACTAAAAGCGGCAGTGTCGTTGTCTATGTGTTCCAAAATCTCAGATGCGATTATGCGATCAAAGCTGTTGTCGGGGAAAGGCAAAGCCGTTGCGTCTGATGTCAGCACGCTGCCGGTGGGCGGTTGCTGGTCGGCGTTGAGGCTGTCGTCGGTATCGAATGCTTGCTTTACCTGGCGAACGTCGTCCATTGAGCGATCAAGCGCTATGACGTGACAGCCCTGCCGCACGCTTTCAAATGCGTGTCGGCCAGCACCGCAGCCAAGGTCGAGCATTGTCTCGCCATGACGAGCTCCTAAGAGCTGGTAATCAATGGTCAGCATTGGCAAGCAAGGCTTGGTAGTGCTCGGCGGTGCGTTCGGCCGCAATGCGCCAGGTAAAGCGCTCGGTCACGCGCTTGCGTGCGGCTGCTCCTAGCTCGGTTCGCAGCTGCGGATTATCCAGCATCTCACGCAGAGCTACCTCTATCGCCGCCGCATCGCCAGGTGGCACCACCAAGCCGCTCTGGCGGTCGGGTCCGGTCACCTCAGGCAAGGCGCCGCCGGTGGTTGCAACCAGCGGAGTTCCGCATGACATGGCTTCGGCGGCTGGCAGCGAAAAGCCCTCATAAATTGACGGCACCACCGCCACTTGAGCTTCGTTGTACAGCTCGGCTATGCGCTGTTCGGTCAGCCCGCTCATAAATTCCACCCGGTCGGTCAAACCCAGCTTGGCGATGCGTCTTCTGGAGACGGAGTCTTTTTTGGCGCTGCCGATCACCACCAGGTGAATGTCTGGATGATCAACGCGCAGCTTGGCCATTGCGTCTAGCAGGTAAGCCAGACCCTTGATGGCTACGTCCGCGCTGGCGGTGGTCATAAGTCGCCCCGGCACTCTTTCAACTTCAGGTAGAGGCTTAAACATTTCAGTATCAACCCCAGCATTAACCACGTGAAGATTTTCGGGGTCAACGCCCATGTCGGCGATGATGTCGTCTTGGCTGCTGGTTGAAACCGTGAGAATGCGTTCCAAGCGCTTGGCTACGCGGATTTGCATTCTGGTAAAAGAGTAAAACCGCCGCAGTATTAGGCGCCGGGCGAACCTGGTTGCGTGGCTGATCTCCACCCGCTTGTCCACGGTGATCGGGTGATGAATCGTTGCCAGCACCGGCTTGCCTGTTCGGCGTAGAAAGTCAATGCCATACCCAAGGCATTGATTGTCGTGTATCAGGTCAAATTCGTCCAGGCGTTCTCGCAGATGCTTGTTTGCGCGCAGGCTGAACGTGAGCGGTTCGGCAAAGGCGGCCGTGCAGGTCATGCCGAACTCCAGCAGGTCAACCATGCTTCGGATTTTTCGCCGCATCTTGGGCGTGCGCAGCGCATCGTCGGAGCGATATATGTCAAGGCTTGGCAGTTCTGTGAGTTTTATGTCGTCGTCCAGAATCGGGTAAGGCTGGCCTGAAAACACTTCTACATGGTGTCCAAGTTCCGTTAGCTGGCGAGCCATGTGGCGCGTATAGACGCCTTGACCGCCGGTGAATGGATTTCCGCGGTAGGTCAAAAAGGCGATTCTCAACCCCTGAGGTTCTGACATTTCGCCCTTTCAGTCAGCGGTAGGGTACTGCGGACTTGGCCGAGTTCGGCAGGGGCCTTTGACCGCGTTCGGCGGGAGCCTTAGCGCGGCGCCACCGCTACCGTGCCAGCACTGTGAGTGCGCTAGCGGCCGATCACCCGATTTCTGGATTGTCTGAATCCGCGTATTTGCGAGCGGCATTCGCGGGCGGTGAACTCCCTGCGCCGCAGCACACACCGGTCTGGTTTCAACGTCAAGCCGGGCGGTCGCTGCCGGAGTATCGCGCACTGCGAGGTGACCAAAGCATTCTTGAAACCATCAAAAATCCCGAGCAAGCCGCGGAGATAACGCTGCAGCCGGTACGTCGCTACGGAGTGGACGCGGCGGTTTTGTTTTCCGACATCATCGTGCCAGCGGCCGCGGTCGGTTTCGGCGTGGAGATAAAGCCCGGCGTCGGACCGGTAGCCGCCCAGCCGTTTGAGCGCCGCGCCGACCTTGATCGCTTGCCGTCGCTAGACCCAGATCACCACACGCCGTATGTGGCGCAGACCGTGCGGCTGGCAGTCAAGCTGCTTGAATCGGAAGGGTTGCATGTGCCGCTGATCGGTTTCGCAGGGGCGCCGTTCACGGTCGCTAGCTATTTGATTGAAGGCAAGCCCTCGCGTGACCAGGCTCGCACCAAGCAGCTAATGCTGAACGATCCGCCGCTCTGGCACGACCTGATGGCGCGCCTGACGGACATAGCGGTGCAGTCAATCCGGTCGCAGGTTTTTGCGGGGGCAAGTGCGGTTCAGTTGTTTGACACTTGGGCGGGTGCTCTAAATCCGCACGACTACGAGCAGTTCGTGCTGCCTCATTCTCGTCGTGTGTTTGCGGAGCTTGCCGATCTGGCGGCTGCGGGTGTGCCGCGCGCGCACTTTGGTGTGTCGACCGGTGAGCTGTTGGGTTTGATGGCTTCGGTTGATTGCGAGGTTGTCGGGGTTGACTGGCGTGTGCCGTTAGATCGGGCGGCTGAGCGGATTGCTGCCGAGCGGATTGCTGCACAAGCTGGCGTCCCCGCGCAAACCCGCGTCCCCACGCTGCAGGGCAACCTAGATCCGACCGCCTGTTTGGCGCATTGGGATGCCGTAGTGGGCAGCGTTGATGAAGTCTTGCGCTCTGCCAGCGATTTGCCGGGGCACATTTTCAACCTGGGTCACGGAGTTTTGCCGATGACCGACCCGGCGATCCTGGAGCGAGTTGTGCGGCACGTTCATTCCCAGACCAGCGCGGGCGGGGAGTTCGCCAGGTCTGGCAACTAGGTAGCTAGGGCAGGCGAACGTGGCTAAGGCAAGCGAGCATGGCTAAGCAGCAAGACCAGCCCCGTGTTGTGGTCATCGGTGGCGGCATAACCGGGCTGGCGGCGGCCTATTCATTAGCGCAAGCCAACCGCGAGCTCACGCAGGGGCAGCGTCAAGTTGAAGTGCTATTGCTAGAAGCCAGCGGGCGACTCGGCGGGAAGATTCTGACAACGCCATTCATGGGTCGCCCGGTTGACGAAAGCGCGGATGCTTTTTTGACCCGCGTCCCCTGGGCTCTTGACCTGGTGCAAAAAATCACGCCAGAGGTTGACCTTGCCCCGACCATTTCGCCGGCGGCCAGCAACGCCTTTGTGGTCAGCACTAGACGCAGCACTCGCCTGGCGGAGTTGCCGCAAGGCCTGGTGATGGGCGTGCCCACGTCTTTGGTCGGGCTGTTTAAGTCCCACATAGTCGGGAAGAAAGACGTCGCCCGCATGGCGCTTGATCTTGTCAAGCGTGATGACTGGCCTGGCCCCGATGAAACGATCGGCGAGCTGGTCGGTCGCCGGCTGGGTTCTGAAATAGCCGACGCAGTTGTTGGCCCTTTGTTGGGGAGTATCAACGCGGGCGACATCAATCAGCTTGAAGCTCTTTCGGTTGCGCCGGTTCTAGCCACCGCGGCACGTGACGGCGGCAGTTTGATTCGCAACCTGCGCCGACAACAGGCGAGTGCGCCTAGTGCTGGCGCTGGCGCTGGTGCATCTAAAACTGGCGCGGCTGCCCCGATCTTTGCGAGCTTTGAGGCTGGCATGGGAACGCTGGTTGATGCGCTCGCCGCCGCCTTACAAAACACACCCGAACTAACTCAGATCCGCACCGACGTTGCGGTGCAGGCGATTACCTCTGCCAGCACCGCCGCCGCTCGCCGCCGCTCCGACCGCACCTTGGAGCTAACAACCGCCGACGGCGAGCAGATCTCCGCGAACGCAGCCGTCATCACCACGCCCACATACGCGTCGCAACGCCTAGTCGCCGCGGCTGCCCCGACCACGGCCAAGCTGCTTACGCAAATCAAATACGCGTCGGTAGCGATCATCACGCTCGGCTTTGATCGTTCGCAGGTGCGGCATCGCTTGGATGCGGCGGGGATGTTGGTGCCCGCTCGCGAAGGCATGCTCACAACGGCGTGCAGCTTCGCATCCACAAAATGGCCGCACTGGGCTAGCGAAGATCAAGTCATCTTGCGGGCGTCGGTGGGAAGGTACGGCGATGAGCGAGCGATGGCGATGAGCGATGAAGATTTGGTCGCCGCGGTGGTCAGTGAGCTGGCGCCGCTATTGGGAATAACGGGGGAGCCCTCGCATCAGCGAGTGTCGCGTTGGGACAATGCGCTACCGCAGTACTTGAAGGGGCATCAATCGTTGGTTGAGCAGATCGAGCAAAACCTGGCGACGGAGTTGCCGGGCGTGTTCTTGGCAGGCGCGGGCTATCGCGGCTTGGGAATACCGGCCTGCATTCGGCAAGGAACCGTGGCGGCTGAAGCGGCGCTAGCAGTTTGCTGACTAGCAGCTTGTTGAGAAGAGCAGTCCGTTGAGAAGATTTTCCGCGCTAGTTCCGCTGGTGATCTGGGCGCCGGCGATGGGCTTGGTGACCATGTTGTCGCTGCCGAACTTCGGTGCGTGGTGGACGGCGCCGCTTGGCCTGGGCGCAATCGCATCCTGGCAGCGCGGCTACTGGCTCGGCGAAAAAGCAGGCACGGCAAGCACCGCAAGCGCCGCAAGCCTCATCAAACGCTGGTCACGCCATTTCTTACGCATCTACGTTTTTTGGATCGGCGCCTATGGTTTCGGGCTGATCTGGCTAACCGACGTGACCGTGCCAGGTTGGGTGATAGCGGTGGTGATCGAGGCGTTCATCATGGCGGCGCCTATGGCGGTCGCCTTTGGCTTCAGCAATGAGCGCCGGAATGGTGCTGCTAATAACGCTGCTAGTAGCGCTGGTGCTCCCACCGCCATCGCACTGGCTTCGGCGCTGGTGCTAGGTGAAGCGATCCGCGCGGCGGTTCCTTTTGGCGGCGTGCCGCTGTCAAACTTGGCGTTGGGTGCGCCTAGCTCGCCCTATGCGCCGATTGCTCGCTTGGGCGGGCCGCTGCTAACGGTGGCGGCCATCGGATTGCTGGCTGCTGCGGTCGCTTCGGTTTATTCGGTGCTCCCGCAGCTGCTAACCAAAGCGCAATACCGGGCGCCCAAAGCTGCGTTTTTGACTGCGTACAAGCCGGTGCTGGGCTCGCTGGTACTTGTTGTTTTGTTTAGCATCGGCGGTGCCATAGCGCCCAACGGCGACAAGATTGGCGAGCTAGAAGTTGCGGTGCTTCAGTCCGGCGGCGAGCTGGGCACACGAGGTCAAACTCGCAGCCAAGCCCTTGACGTGTTTGAAAGGCATCAGGCGGTCACGCGGGCAAACGCCAGCGACCTGGCCGATGTTGATCTGCTGGTGTGGAGCGAGAGCAGCATCAGCAGCGACGGACCGCTGGAGGAGTCGCCGGAGCTGGCGGAACTGCAAGCCCTGGTCAATGAGCTTGACACGACCATCGTCGCAAACTTCTACGAGCGCACCGTTGGGGTAGATCCGCCACGATTCCGCAACGCCACGGTGATCGTTGCGCCCGCCGCCAGCGAGGCAAGCGGCTACCTCGGCCGCTACGACAAGGTTCACCTGGTGCCTTTTGGTGAATACATCCCGCTGCGCTCGGTGATTGACCGGCTAGCCGATCTGTCGCTGGTTAGTCGCGACGCCATCGCAGGCACCGAGCCCGGAGTGCTTCCGTCACCGTTTGGCACGCTTGCGGTGGTCAGCTCCTTTGAGATCTACTTCCCGGGCAGCGTCCGCAGCGGCGTGAAAGAAGGCGGCGCGGTGCTGGTCAACCCAACGCTGGCTTCGAGCTACCGCACCGACTGGGTGCCGCAGCAGTCGCTGGCGTCTGCGCGCCTGCGCGCCATTGAGACCGGGCGCTGGGTGTTGCAGGCATCCACCACCGGCTACTCCGCGGTAGTGAATCCGGCTGGCGACGTGATCGGGCGCACCGGGTTGGGCGACCCCGGCGTGGTGATAGCTACCGCCGAGCTACGCGAAGGCAGCACCATCGCCAACTTCTTGAGCACCTGGCCGATCGTGCTAGCCGCGCTAATAGCGTTCGGTTACACGGTTTCTTATGCGTTTCGCCCTTATGCGTTTCGGCCTGGCCAAACGTCCTGATTTAGCAAGTTGGTCGGCCGCTCGCCGCTCAGCGCCGTCAAAGCCTCGGTAACCGCATGCGAGAAAATCCTGCGCCGACCAGTCCCGGTGGCCGATGCAACGTGCGGGGTCACCACCACATCGTCACGCCCCAACAACGGGTGGTCGCCGGGCAGCGGCTCGGGGTCGGTCACGTCCAGCGCCGCGGCACGCACCTTGCCCGAATCCAACGCAGCAATAAGAGCGTCTTGATCCACCAGGCCGCCACGCGAGGTATTGACCAGATACACGCCGTCAACCATTTCTTTGAATAGATCCGCGCCGACTAGATGTTTGGTGGCTTCGCTCAGCGGAGCATGCAGCGACACCACCTGCGCGCCCGCCACGGCCTGCTGCGGCGAATCGGCCAGGGTCACGCCGATCTCTTTCGCACGAGCTTCGTCTATGTAGGGGTCATAGGCGATCACGTTCATGCCAGCGTCACGCATGATCTGACAAACCCGACCGCCGATGCGACCCAGCCCGATCAACGCCAGAGTGCTGCCGTCAAGTTCCAGATGATCGTGGCGTGCCCAGTAGTTGCCCTCGCCGCG
The DNA here is from genome assembly GCA_965212125.1 of Candidatus Poriferisodalaceae bacterium. Lineage (GTDB taxonomy): Bacteria > Actinomycetota > Acidimicrobiia > Acidimicrobiales > Poriferisodalaceae > CAYRJD01. The sequence continues at coordinate 185,395 of OZ243045.1, forward strand.
CTCAAGGCGCCGCGCACTTTCCCGCAGACCTTTGGTCGCAGCGAAAATCATTGCGACGGCGTGCTCGGCGGTGGAGGTGGTCGGCCCGTCGGGTGTGTTGCAAGCCGCAATGCCAAACTCGGTCGCCGCCGCCAGATCCAAATTGTCGTAGCCGATGCCCGCCCGCACGATTACACGCAGATTGGGCGCACGCTCATACACGCTCGCGTCGTAGCTGATGGCCGCTCCGACTATGGCGCCGTGGCCTTGTTCAATGTTGAGGAGCGGGTCGTCGTCGGTGCCAGCGGCGATGTCGGCTTTGTCGCCGATCAACTCTCGCTGCATGTCGCCAGCCGGTCGGTCAAACCAGATGACTGGCCGCGCACCGGCCGCGTCGTTCATATCGCCGTCCGGCGTCTTGTCCGGCACTTAGTTAGACAGGCGGTAGGTCGGCAAGCGATAGTTAGGCGCGGTCTTGGTGACGATGATGTCGTGTGCGTGGCTTTCACGCACACCCGCCGAAGTGATTCGGTAAAACTTTGTGTCGCGCCGCAGGGCCTCAACGGTTTCAACCCCGCAATAGCCCATGCCCTGGCGCAGCCCGCCAACAAGCTGGTGAATCACCCTATTCACAGGCCCCTTGTAAGCGACCCGCCCCTCAATGCCCTCGGGCACCAGCATGTCCTCGCTGCGCTGATCTTGGAAGTAGCGATCCTTGGAGTAGCTGCGCCCCTGCATGGCACCGATCGACCCCATGCCGCGGTACTCCTTGAAGTGCTCACCCTGATGCACCACCACGTCGCCGGGGCTTTCATCGGTGCCGGCAAACACGCTGCCGAACATGCCGCAATGCGCCCCCGACCCAAGCGCTTTCACGAGGTCGCCCGAATACTGCATGCCGCCGTCGGCGATGATCGGAATGTCGTGCGACGCGGCCGCTTGGGCGCACTCAAACACCGCCGTGATTTGCGGTACGCCGACTCCGGCCACAACTCTGGTAGTGCAGATGGAGCCCGGGCCGATGCCGACCTTTATGGCGTCCGCGCCCGCATCAATCAGAGCCAGGGTGGCTTCGGCGGTGGCGACGTTGCCGGCTGCCACCTCAACCTCGTAGGTGGATTTGATTTTGGCGACCGCTTCCAGCACCGCCCGGCTGTGGCCGTGAGCGGTGTCGATAACGATTGCGTCAACCCCGCGCTCGGTTAGAGCCGCGGCGCGATCGTAAGCATCGGGCCCGGTTCCGACCGCGGCGGCCACACGCAGGCGGCCATGTTCGTCTTTGCAGGCGTTCGGGAACTGATTGCGCTTTTCGATGTCTTTCACGGTGATGAGACCCACCAGCGTGAAGTCGTCGTCAACTATTGGCAGCTTCTCAATTCGGTGCTTGCCCAGCACGGCTTGCGCTTCCGGCAGGGAGATCCCAACGTGGGCCGTCACTAGACCGTCGGCGGTCATCACCTCTGACACCAGGCGACTGTGATCGGTTTCAAAGCGCAGGTCGCGGTTGGTGAGAATGCCCACCAGCCGACCGTCTTGGGTAATCGGCACGCCGCTGATTTTGAAGTTGGACATGATCTGCTCGGCGTCGGCCAGGGTGGCGGTCGGCGGCAGCGTGACCGGGTCGGCGATCATGCCGGACTCCGAGCGTTTCACCTTGTCAACCTCTGCGGCTTGATCTTCGGCGGACAGGTTGCGGTGTATCACGCCGATGCCGCCGTGGCGCGCCATCGCCATCGCCATCGGTGCTGCGGTAACGGTGTCCATGGCGGCGCTTACCAGGGGCATCGATAGCTCAATGCGGCGGGTGAAGCGGGAGGTGGTGTCAACCGTGTCTGGCATGACATCGGACTCGGCTGGAACCAGCAAAACGTCGTCAAACGTGAGGCCGTCGGCGATGAATTTTTGATCTTCGGTTGGAAACTTCCCAACAGCCATACGGCACATTAGCGCGCCCGCTGGCGCCCAAGCGGTAAGCGCTGGCGTAAGCGCTGGCGCGTGATTCCGCTGGCAGCACCGGCAAGCAACGCGTAGCGTTGGGCTGTGGCCGATTTTCAGCAGCGTGGTTCGGTTGGCACTTTGCACTACCTCAACGACCGCTCAACTGAGAGTTTTGAAACCGACCTGGTGGAGTACTCCCAGAAACTGCCGGTGGCGCTCATCATCCCGTGCCTGTTTTCAGAGCTTGAGGGCGACGCGCTGGGTGGGATTATTGACGAGGTCGCAAAGATCCCGTATCTAGAGGAAGTAATCGTCGGCATTGATCGGGCTGATGAGGCGCAGTTTGCGCAGGCTCGCAAGGTCTTTTCGCAGCTGCCGCAGCGCACTCGCCTGCTTTGGAACGACGGTCCAAGAATGCAGGCCATTGATGCGCAGCTAGCCGAGCAGTCGTTGGCACCGAACCAGCCCGGCAAGGGTCGCAACGTTTGGTACTGCCTCGGCTATTTCATGTCGAGCGGGCGCTGCGATGCGGTCGCGCTGCACGACGCAGACATCCTCACCTATGAGCGCGGCATGCTCGCCCGGCTGCTTTACCCGATCATGGCGCCGACCTTTGGCTATTCGTTTTCGAAGGGCTATTACTTTCGGGCTTCGGGCGGCCATCTGAAGGGCCGCGTTGCTCGCCTGCTGGTGCCGCCGCTTGTGCGGGCGCTGCGCAACACGATCGGCGACCACGAGTACTTGCGCTATCTGTCGGCGTTTCGCTATCCGCTGGCGGGCGAGTTTGCGATGAAGCTAGACATCACCCGCAGCATCCGCATTCCCAGCGACTGGGGTCTTGAGATCGGTGTGCTGTCGGAGGTTTATCGGATTTATCGCGGCCGCCGCTTGTGTCAGGTGGAGATTGCCGACCGCTACGACCACAAGCATCAGGATCTGTCGGCGGACGACCCCAGCGGCGGTCTGCGCAAAATGAGCCACGACATCTCAAAGGCCATCTACCGCAAGCTGGCGATTGACGGGACGGTGCTTTCCGGGTCGGTGTTTCGCACGGTCAAAGCGGCGTACTACCGCAACGCCTTGGATCTCATCAGTCACTATCGCAACGACGCTGCGTTCAACGGGTTTGAGTTTGACCTGCATGCGGAGGAGAGCGCGGTGGACGTGTTTGCGAACACGTTGATGGCGGCGGGCGACGACTATCTGAACAACCCGCAAGAGACGCCGTTTATCCAGAACTGGTCACGTGTGGAGAGCGCATTGCCTGACGTGCTTCCGCAGATTTATGACGCAGTCGAGGCGGATAACTGCACCTAGCTCGGTTTTAGCCAGGCGGTCTGCCCTGGCTGTAAGGCCAACGGCTCACTCAGTGGCAGCGTTTGCTGCGCCAGCAAGTCAAAGCAAGCCTTGTCCGTTGGCTCTGCTAGCGCCAGCCCCGCGTCAAGCGGGCCGAGGTCAACTTCCGCGGGTTCGTTGGTGACGTTTGTTAGGCACACCACCTGGTAGTCGGGCTGTCCGCCGCCGGGCTGTCCGCCGCCGCGCACCAACCCAAAAACAGCGTCGCTGACGGGTAGCGACACTTGAGAGCTGTTCGGATGGAACGCGCTCTCACCACGCCTAATGCGGATAAGCCGCAGCAGCTCAGCCATCACAGATCGCCGCAGCCCGCCGTCGGTGTCTAGCTGCTCATCTAGTTCGCTTGTCAGCAGCCTTTGGCGATTGATGGCTCGTGGCGACAAGGCTTGTTGGTCGGGTTCAGTCAGCGTGCGGCCAGGCGTGCAAAGCAGGCTGTGTATGTAGAAGCTCGGGACGCCCGCCAGGCTCAACATGATTGCGTGCGCCGCCAAATAGTGCGCCACGCTCAGCTGGTTGCTGGCCGAGATGAACAGGTCAAAAAGCGCCACGTTCAACTCATACGGCTTCGCAGCGTCCGGCGTTTCGTAGAGCGAGTGCGTGCCGCCGGCTTCGTTGGTCGCTTTGACTAACTGGTCGATTTCCGCGACCGACAATATTTTCTCAACGGGACGCACCCCGATTCCGTCATGGCTAGCTATGAAATTAAGAAAGGTGGTGTTGGTCTCGGTGGCGTGCCCGGTGTGCTCGGTGGCGTGCCCGGTGTGCTCGGTGCCAACTCCGGCTGCTGGCGGGTGCGAGTCCACCCAGTTCTGCCCCACCCACTTCTGCAGAGTCGCAGCGGAGCCATGCAAAAACGTGTGCACCAACAGCGGCGCCAAGGTGAAGTTGTAAACGACGTTTGACTCGTTCTTGCCATCGCCAAAGTAAGAAACGTTCTGCTGGTGATCAACGTTGGTCTCGGTAATCAGCACCGTCTGGTCGCCGCTGGCATCCAACAGCAGCCGCAGCAGCCGCACAACCTCGTGGGTCTCGGGCAGGTGTATGCAAGGCGTGCCTAGCTCTTTCCACAAATATGCGATCGCATCTAGCCGCACCCAGCGCGCACCGTGATCTAAGAGCGTTCGCAGAATCCGCAGCAGTTCCAGCAGCGCCTCGGGCTGGTGGTAGTCAATGTCCACCTGGTCGGGACTAAAGGTGCACCAAAGATGTCGTTCGCCCGCGGCCGTGTCGATCGGCTGCAGCAGCGGATGCGTGCGCGGTCGCACGACCAGGCTGAGGTCGTCGTCGGGCGAAGCGGTCATCAAGCACTGGGGGTCAGATGTCGGGTCGGCCGCAAACTCACGCACCCAGCGGTGCTTCCGACTCACATGACCGCACACCAGATCCACCATCAGCTTGAAACGATCAGCCACCGCCGCAACGTCGGTCCAGTTGCCTAGCTGCTCGGCGACCGCGGCGTGATCAACCACTGCGAACCCGCCATCTGAGCTGGCTGGATAAAACGGCAGCAAGTGCAGTATTGAAATCTCATCGCCGAACAGGTCATGCACCTCGTGCTGCAACGTGTGCAGGGGAGTTTCGCCGGGCGTGGTAATCGTGTTTGCGTAGGTAATCAACGCAATGTCGTTCTGCGACCAGGGTTCGCTGGTCGGGCTTGGCTCGCTGGTGGGGCTCGGCTCATTAGCAGGACTCGGCGCGGCTAGCCCCAATCCCATCGTGGTGAGAACTTTGGTGCTAAGCGCATCCAGATCTTCGTTCGGGTAGAGCTTGGCCAGATGAGAGCGCACTCGAGCAGCCAGCGGTGCTTGATTATTTATCATCCAACCTCACTAACTAATCTTGATCTATGCAGACTTTTGCGGACCCGCTCAGGCGTGCGCTTGCGCAACACAGCGATGCGGTCGCAGTGCAGTGTGGTTCAACCAAACGCACATTTGGTGAATTGGTTGAGCGCAGCCAGCGCGTCGGCGGCTTGCTCGACCATCTAGGCGTTGAGCTTGGCGAGCGGGTGGCGTTGTGGTCGGCCAATTCGGCAGAGTATTTGGAGTTGTACGCCGGGGTGCCAGCGGCGGGGCGATTGATCGTGCCGCTGAACACCCGCTGGGCGGAAGCCGAGCTGGCCGACTCGCTCACCGACGCAAGGGCTTCGGTGCTGTTCTGCGACCGCGACCCAGGCGGGTTGGCGGAGGTGGTCAAGCATGTGGTGCGGCTAGACGGCACCGAATACGAAACCCTGCTGACGCAGGCCGAGCCCGCGCAGTTCCACGCTGGCGCACCCGACGATCTAGCCGGATTGTTTTACACCGGCGGCACCACCGGCCGCTCCAAGGGCGTGATGCTGACGCATCGCAACCTGCTGGCGAACATGATGCACAGCCAGATCACGCTGCCGTTTGACAGCGACGACGTCTACCTTGTCGTCGCGCCGATGTTTCACGCAGCGGGGTCTAACTCGGTTTTACAGTGCATCTCGCTCGGCGTGAAACAGGTGGTGGTGCCAGCGTTTGACCCCAGTGAATCGCTTGACCTGATTGAGTCGCAAGGCTGCACGGTGACGTTGGCGGTTCCGACGATGATGCTGGCGATGAATGAAGCGCAGGCGGCAAACGCACGTGACGTCAGTTCGCTGCGGCTGTTGGCGCATGGCGGTTCGCCGGTGGCGATGGAGGTGGTGCGGCGTTCTGCGGAGCTTTTCACCAGCGCTGAGTTGATCCATCTCTACGGCTCTACCGAAACCGCTCCGCTGCTTACCGGACTTCGCCACGAAGAACGCCTGGTTGATGAGGCGCGCGGAAAATCGGTTGGAACGCCCGTGCTGGGAATTTCGTTGCGGGTGGAGGGCGCCGGCGGAGCCGATGCGCAGGTGGGTGAGGCTGGCGAGGTGTTGGCCAGCGGGCTGAACGTGATGGCGGGCTACTGGGAGCGACCCGAAGAGACGCAGGCGGTTTTGGCCGATGGCTGGTATCGCACCGGTGACGTGGGGCTGTTTGACGAGCACGGCTACCTGCACATCGTTGATCGCGCAAAGGACATGATCATTTCCGGCGGCGAGAACGTTTACTGCACCGAGGTGGAAGAGGTGATCTTCCAACACGCCAAGGTGCTAGAGGCAACGGTGTTCGGCGTCCCCGATGAACGCTGGGGTGAGGCGGTGCATGCGGTGGTGGTCGCCCGCGACAAGTCGCTCACCGAAGCGGAGCTGATCGATTTCTGCCGCCAGTCGTTGGCGGGATACAAGCTGCCGCAGTCGGTGGAGTTTCTTGAAGGCGAACTGCCGAAGTCTGGACCCGGCAAGGTGCAGAAGAACGAGCTGCGCGCCCCGCATTGGAAAGGCCATGATCGTCAGGTGAACTGAGCCAGTCCGTAATCTGAGAGTGTGAGGCGGCATTTTCTAATTGATCGCTCGCGTGTCGTTCAGATAAGGCCACGGCACACTCCGCGGATAACGCGCCGGGTGCTGCCGGACGCGCTGCCATCCGCTGAAGTCGCAGCTCCTGTCAAAGCCGTCGCTCCTGAAGCGTCCCCTGAGCCGCGCCCTGCCTCACTGATCTCCACATCGCCGCGTCCCGTAGCGCCTGCAGCCGAGTTAGCCGAGCCAGCCGCACCAACACAGACGCCAACACGGATACAGCCGCAACTGCTGCCAGCCACTGCGCCGCCATCCGAGCCACCCGCCAACCACACTCACCGCGTCACCACCACCTACAAGCACGAGCCCGTCTCCAGCAGAGCATGGCGGGCGCTAGCGGTCGCATCACTAGGCACGATCCTGGTGGGCTTCAACAGCACCGCCTCCAACATCGCCTTCGACGACATCCGCGATGGATTCACCGGAGCGACCACCACCGAAGTCGGCTGGGGACTGGCGCTCTATTTCATCGGCACGGCCGCCTTCCTCCCGCTCGGCGGACGCCTGGCGGATCGCCTCGGTCGCCGCCGCATCTTTCTCGCGGGGCTGGCGCTGTTCGGTTTATCGGCGGTGCTATCAGCGGTAGCGCCAACCGTGTGGACGCTCAACATCGCCCGCACGCTGCAAGCCATCGCTGGCGCGGCAGTGTTGCCAGCATCGCTCAGCCTGGTGCTGCCGCTGTTCCCGCAGTCGCGCCGCACCACCGCTATCGGATTGTGGTCGGCTGCCGGCCCGCTAGCCGCTGGCATCGCACCCACCGCGTCGGCGTTCTTGTTGGCGGCAAGCAGTTGGCGGGTGGTCTATTTCGTTAGCGCTCCCGTTGCGCTAGTGATGCTGCTGGTGAGCTTCAGGGTGCTGGCCGAACAACCCACGCAAACGACCAAGCACCGCCTCGACATCATCGGCGTGGTGGCCGGCACCATGGCAATAGGCGCAGTGGTAACAGCGATCTTCCAGGGCGACGACTGGGGCTTCACCTCACCGATCGTGCTGGGGCTGGCGGCCGCCGGCGTGTTGGCGCTGGTGCTGTTCGTGCGCTCCTCGCTGCGACATCCGGCTCCGCTGCTGAACCTGCACCTGCTCCGTCGGCGCGGCGTATGGGTGCCGAACCTCGCCAACTTCTTAGTCAGCATCTCATCGCAGTCGCTGTGGTTGGTTTGGCCGCTGCTGATGTTGAACGTGTGGGGGTTCAGCAAAACAACGGTGGGCGTAGCCGTAACGCTGGGCCCGGTTGCGGCCGGCGTGTCAACAGTGATTTTCAGTCGGCTGGGCGACCGGGTCAGTCAGGCCTGGTTGTGTCGCATCGGCAGCGCGCTGCAGATCGCTTCGATCTTCTGGCAGCTGTCGCGCATCGAAGCCGAACCGAACTATTGGGGCGTCTTAGCGCCCGCCATCACCCTTTACGGGATCGGCTGGGGGATGAGCACGCCGCTGCTCAACAGCTTGGCGCTGCGCTGGGTCGAAGAGAGCCACTTCGGCGAGATCAACGGGCTGTTCAACACCATGCGCTACGCCGCCGCCGCAATCGGCACGGCCGGGCTGTTTGCGTTGCTGCAGGTTGACTCCGGGCCAGAGGCCGTTATGTACTACCGCCACGTTCTGATCTTTTTCATGTGCTCGGCTTCGGCGGCGTTTTTGTCGCTGTGGATACCGACACGCATTCGCAACAAAGCGCGCAAGACTTAGCGCCCCTTATCGGCCAGCGTGCCCACAACAAGGGCGGGAGTCTGGCAACCTTGTCGCCGTGGAGGCGCAAACCGTGTTGTGGTGGTTCGCCGTTGCAGCAATCTGTTGCAACGTTGCGACCTTGCTGCTGCTTGTCGGCCTGCCGTTTTCTCGCCGAAGCTCTAACGGTGTGTGGGCGCTGGTGGCATATGCGAGGCGCCACGCCCTAAAGCTGGCAGCGATTATCGCCACCGCCGCAACGCTCGGGTCGCTGTACCTGTCAGAGATAGCGAACTTTTTGCCGTGCCGCTATTGCTGGATTCAGCGCATCGCCATGTACCCGCTGGCACTGGTGCTGCTCATCGCCTGGTTCACCAGAGACAAAGGCGTGCGCCGCTATGCCGTGCCGCTGGAGATCATCGGGCTGGGGTTTTCGGTTTGGCATTACCTGATACAGCGTTTCCCCACGCTGGAGGGCAGCGGCTCTTGTGAAGTTTTTAACCCCTGTACGCTTACCCTTACCTGGAAGTTCCACTTCATCTCCATCCCGTATATGGCGGGCAGCGCATTCATTTTGGTGGCAGTGTTGCTGCTGACTAGCACAGGGGCGCGCTCAAAATAGGTGGGGTTATTAGGTATAAAATGACAACGGACCAAGACAGCGACATAGGGCAAGGCGGAACTTGGGTGGAGGCGACAACATGAGTGAAAGCGGCATCACGATCCCGTCGCCGTTGGAACCGATGAACCCAGACCGCCGTCGCCGCAAGGTGAGGATGTACTGGATCGGCGGGTCCGTGCTGACCGTGCTTGGCGCGGTGGGCGTGTATCTGTTCTTTTTCGTATTTGCGATTCACCTCATCTGGGTTGATGTCGTGGTTGACGAAGCCGAGCCGGTGTTTGCCTCTGGTGCGCAGTTAGACGACGACGCAGACGCAGGCGGCGACGCGACGCTGACCGGGCAGTTCATGAATCGCTCGCACCCTTCCTCAGGCACCGTCAACGTGTTGTCCAACGGCAATGAAAGGTTTCTGCGCTTTGAGGACGATTTCAGAACCGATAACGGACCTGACCTAGACATTTACCTGTCCACGTCGCCGCCCGATGCGCCATCCTCGGCCTACGGCACGAACTTCATCAACCTGGGAGACATGAAGGGCAACATCGGTGCGCAGAACTATTCGATCCCAGAGGGCACTGATCTTTCTGAGTTCAGCACGGTAGTGATCTGGTGCGTGCGGTTCAACGTTGTGTTTGGGACCGCATCTTTGGGGCCGGGAGCGGTTACACCGTCTAGCGGTGGCGACGGCAGCGCGGCGCCAAGCATTGACGACGGAGGTTCGGGGGATTCCGGTGACTCCGGGCAGCAGAGCGCGCAAGGGCCTGTGCTCACGGTGCCTGCTACTGCTGCACCTGAGACCACGGTGCCTGTTACGACTGCACCCGTTACGACTGCACCCGTTACCACAGCGCCTACGGTGCCTGAGCCCACAGCACCTGTTGCTACAGCGCCTGAGGTCACAAGAACCACCGCTCCAGAAGTTGAGGCTCAGCCAACCGAAGCCACTACCACTACGACAACAACCACCACAACTACGACTACAACGACAACCACCACCGTCCCAGAAACCACTGTCCCAGAAACCACTGTCCCAGAGGTACGAACCGTGGCAAGCGGTCGGTTTTCACCAGGTGTCTACCGAACCTCTGGCAGATACCGAATTCTGACTGACGGCATTCAGACGTTCCTGCGCTTTGAGAGTGACTTCTCAACTAGCAACGGGCCAGGTGTTTACGTCTACCTTTCAACTTCCGAAAACACTCTTGGCTCGAGACCTCTTGATTTAGGCAGATTGAAAGGCACCGACGGATCGCAGAATTACGAGCTTCCGAGGAGCACAAATCTTTCTAGATACAAATCGGTTGTGATCTGGTGTAGACCGTTCAGCCGCGTGTTTGGTGTTGCCCCTATAAGCGCCACCTAGCGGAGATTAACTAGCAGCAATGGAACTAAAAGACGCCGTCTGCGTCGTTACCGGCGGCGCTAGCGGCATCGGCCAAGCGCTGTGCGAGAGGTTCGCGGCCGAGGGGGCAACGGCGGTGGTGGTGGCAGACCGCGATGAGCAAGGCGCTAACGAGGTAGCCAGCGCGCTCGCCGCTGCGTCCCAGACACAGGCTGCGCCAGCCACGCAGGTGACGGCCGCCGCGCTAGACGTAAGCGACGAATCAGCGGTCAACCAGCTAGTGCAAGACACCGTGGCGACGCACGGCCGCATAGACGTGTTCGTATCCAACGCGGGCTACGCCACTCAGGGCGGTCTAGAGGTGGCGAACGAAGAAATCGAACGCATGTTCGACGTGCACGTAATGGCGCACGTTTACGCGGCCCGCGCCGCCATACCGCACATGGTCGCCAACGGCGGCGGCTACTTACTTAACACCGCCTCCGCCGCCGGCCTGCTGACTCAGCTGGGTTCGCTGCAATACACGATCACCAAGGCTGCTGCGGTATCGCTCGGTGAGTTTTTGGCGATCACCTACGGCGATCGGGGAGTGCGTGTGTCGATGCTGTGCCCGCAGGCGGTGGAGACAAACATCTTGGCTAACAGCCCCGACAATCTTGGCGGCCAGCAAAACGAACGGGGAACCCCCGGCGCCGCGGCTGGCGATGGCGTGCTGCAGCCATCGGAGCTAGCCGACAGCGTGATTGAAGCCATGCGTGAGGAACGGTTCTTGGTGTTGCCGCACCCTGAGGTACAGACGTATCGCGAACGCAAGGCCAGCGACATCGATCGCTGGCTGGCAGGAATGCAGCGCTTCCAATCGCAGCTGTATGCCGACACCAGCGCGGCGCCAGCCGACTGGTTCTTGAGCTAGCCAATTGGTTTCCGGGTTAGAGGTGCGCTACTTAGCTGACGTTGCATTTTCATGCGCTGAGGGTTTTCCGGTGGTGGAAAAACCGGCGCTTGACGTTGGCGCTGACGGTCGGATCACCTACTTCGGGCCAGCCGCCGACGCACCGCAGCTAGAGCTAGACGGCTCAGCCGAAGTTCGTGATCTCGGCGGGCTGATGATGCCGGGGCTTGTCAACACGCACGCACACTCGCCGATGACGCTGGTGCGCGGTGCGGGCGACGGCTTGCCACTGCTGCGCTGGCTGCACGAAGCGATGTTTCCGCGCGAAGCCAAAATGACCGACGACGACATCAGGTGGGGGATGACCCTCGGCACCGCGGAAATGCTGCGGGCCGGCATCACCACCACCTGTGAGATGTACATGTGGGAGGAGGCGGCGATAAGCGCCGCCGAAGACTCCGGCATTCGGCTGCTGATGTGCCCCGGGGTCATAGAGCTGCCCGGCTCCAACGGCGCGGGGTGGCTTGAGAAGCGCATCGCCGAAATAACGCAGCTGCACGAGCGCACGCACAAAACGAACGGCACCGTCACCATCGGGTTCGGCCCGCACTCCATTTACAACCTTGGCCCGCGAGCCTGCGCGCAGGTGGCGGAAGCGGCGGCCGAGATTGACGCGCTGTTTCACATTCACGTTGCCGAAAGCCGTCAAGAAGGCGAGGAGGTTGAAGCCGCTCACGGCGGAGCGAGCACGGTGCAAATCCTGGCCGACGCCGGCGCATTTGTCGGCCGCACTCTCACCGCTCACAGCGTGTGGCTAGACGACGCCGACATTGCCACCTATGCCGAACACGACGTTGCGGTGGCGCACTGTCCGGCCAGCAACATGAAGCTTGGCTCCGGCACGGCGCGCATAACCGACATGCTCGCCGCGGGCGTCACCGTCAGCTTGGCAACCGACGGCCCGGCTTCAAATGACAGCCTTGACCTGTGGGAAGAAATCAAGCTGGCTCCGCTGCTGGCGCGGGTGAGCGCGCAAGATGCGACCGCCATTCCGGCGGCAACCTCTATTTCCATGGCTACTAGCGGCGGCGGCAAGGCGCTTGGCTTGGACGTGGGTTCGCTGGCGCCCGGCCAGTGGGCGGACTTCATCCGGATAGATCTAGACAATGCGGTGTTCGTGCCAGTTACCTCACCGGATGAGCTGGTAGCGCACGTCGCATGGGCGGGCAGCAGTCAGGTCAGCGATGTGTGGGTGGCGGGCAGTCAGGTCGTGTCAAGCGGGATTTGCTTGAATGTGGATGAAGCACAGGCGCGCGCAGAGGTGCAAACCCGAGCGGAGCGCATAGTGAAAGACGTAGTGAAAGACGTAAAGGCGGGCAAGTGAGCGATGCCAAATAGCACCGGCCCAAATAGCACCAGCCCGTCGGCCACCTTTGGCATCATCGCTGGCACCGGCTTCTATGGCCTGCCCGGCCTGGAAGACAGCGCCGACGTCCAGGTTGAAAATCGCTGGGGCACCGCAACGTTGCGCACCGGCGTTTGGCACGGGCAGCGCATTGCTTTTTTGCCCAGGCACGGCGGCAGCCATTCAATCCCGCCCAGTGCGATCAATTATCGCGCCAACATTCAAGCGCTGGCCGACTGCGGCGTGGAAGCAGTGCTAGCGGTGTGCGTGGTGGGGTCGATGCTGCCCGAAAGCGGGCCGGGAGCGCTGCTGCTACTTGACGACTATCTGGAGTTCACCGCCGGGCGTGGGTGTTCGTTTTTTGATGAGCCGGATGAGCAGGGCGTAACGCACACCGATATGTCCGCGCCCTATCACCCGGCCGTGCGCTCTCAGATGCTGGCGGCGGCGGCCGATGAGGGCATTGACATAGCGCCGACGGCTACCTACGTGTGCGCCAACGGGCCGCGCTTTGAAACGCCGGCGGAGATTCGGATGTATGCGGCGATGGGCGGCAGCGTGGTGGGGATGACCGGGTACCCGGAGGTGGCGCTGGCGCGTGAGCTTGATCTGCCATATGCGGCTGTGGCGGTGGTGGCGAATCTGGCGGCGGGAATGGCGCCGGGCGAAATTTCGCACGAAGAGGTAAGCAGTGAGCTTGAGTCGACCAAAGACCCAGTGTTCAGATTGCTGGGACGAACGATTCAGCTGCTAGCTCAGCAATAACGTCGGTTGCGGTCTGGCCGCGCACTGCGGTCTAGCCTTATCAGCAGAGCTTGGGCTCAGGAGCGATCAGTCGGAGAGGCCGTATGCGCAGTTGGTCATCAATGGATGAGTTTGAGGCGTTCCTAGACGATGGCGGCTTGGTAGAGCCGGGCGATGAGATGCCCGACGATTACCGCGCGGCGGTTTTTCAGTTCATTGAGCTGCACGCCAACAGCGAATACATGGGCGGGCTGACCGAACGTGACTGGATTCGCTACGCACCCGGCATAAACCGCAAGCTGACCGCCTTGGCAAAAACGCAAGATGAGATCGGCCACGCTCATCTGCTTTACATGGTCGCCGCAGACATGGGCATAAAGACCCGCGACGAAATGATGAACGACCTGATCACCGGCAAGACCCGTTTTCACAATGTCTTTCACTACCGGGCGCACTCTTGGGGCGATCAGATTGCGATTGCCTACCTGGTGGATGCGGCGGCGCTGATCAGCCAGCAGGCCGTGTTCAAAAAGTGCAGCTACGGACCGTACAAGCGTATTTTGAAGCGCATCATCGCCGAAGAGGGTTTTCATATGCGCAACGGCGAAGAGCTGATGCTGCTGATGGCGACCGGCTCAAAGCTGCAGCACGAAATGATGCAAGAGTCCATTGACCGTTGGTGGCTGCCGGCGTTGCAACTGTTTGGCCCACCCACGCAAGCGAACGACGTGCTGATGCGCTGGCACGTCAAGTCTGAGAAGAATGAGGCTCTGCGCGACAAGTACGTGCAGAAGTTTGTGCCGCAGATTTTGGCGGCTGGATTCACTATTCCCGATGAGGGCTTGCAGCAGGATGCCGACACGGGTCGCTGGCAGATCTCTGAAATTGATTGGGAGCAGCTGCGGACAGCGGTCAGCGGCAAGGGGCCTGACAGCGAGCGGCGACTCAACGATGCGCGCAAGGCTTGGGCCGATGCGGCTTGGGTTCGTGAGGCTTTAGAAGCGGTCGCTTAGTGAGCGTTGTGAGCGCGGTTACCGCAGCCGTATCGCAGGTGTGTGATCCGGAGTATCCAGATTTGACGATCGCCGACTTAGGGATTTTGGAGAAGGTGTGGCTGCGCCCGCAGGCGGAGCAGATTCCGCCGCAGGTGCAGCAGACTCCGCCCAGCGTGGTGATAGATCTAATCCCGACGATGCTGGGTTGCCCCGCTCTGGCGGTTATCGAGCGTGACGTTCGCAGCGCGGCTCAAGCTGCGCTAGCCGCTGGCGCCCCAGACGTCAGCGTTCCAGGCAGCGCGCCTAGCGAAATCCCAGACATAGAGGTGCGGATGCTGACCGAGCCAGCTTGGACACCCAGCCGGATTTCCGAATCCGCCCGTGAGTTTCTTGGCCGCGAGTACATCATCGCAGTCAGGCTCAAAAGCCAAACGCCGCCCTGCCCTAACTGCGACTCAACAGATCTGGAGTTTCGTAGCGATTTTGGACCAACGCCTTGCCGCAAGATTTATTGGTGCCCCGCGTGTCGCAATCCCGTTGAAATGATTGAAAGCCGCATGCGTGATATCGCCGCCGCAGGCAGCACAGACACCGCCGCAGGCATCGACATTGCCGCGGTCACCGCCGGGAGCGCCTAGCAACTGTGGCTGTCTATGAGGTGTTCCTCAAAAAAGCCGGCAAAGACCCGATCACTCACGCCGGTTCCCTGAACGCTCTGGACGACGAGATGGCGCTGCTGTTTGCGCGTGATTGCTACAACCGTCGCGGCGAAGGCGACCAAATGTGGGTGGTGAAGCGCGACAACGTCCTAGTAGCGGCCGAGGCCGACCTTGAAGTGTCCGACCGGGATCATCGCCACAGCGACGGGCAGCTTTTGATCAAGCTGCGCAAGGCTGCCGGTCTCGCAGACCAAGCCGAGTAAGCGGTGACGAACTCTGCTGCTTCGCAGGTGCCGGGCGCGGCTGAGCTGGTGCTGGCATTGGCCGATGACGAGCTCTGCGTGGGACAAAATCATTCCTGGTGGATAGCGGTCGGGCCATTCTTGGAAGAGGATCTGGCTTTCACGTGCATAGCGCAAGACGAGCTCGGCCACGCCCGCTCCTTGTATTCGTTGCTGGTGGAAGGGGCGGTGGAAGGCACAGCGGAAGGTGCCGCCAAAGATCCGGCGCAAGGCGCAACTCAGGTGGACGCTCTGGCATTCCAGCGTGAGTTTGACCAGTACCGCAGCGCTCATCTAACGGAGCTGCCCTGTCACGACTGGACGTATGCGCTGGTTCGGCACTACCTGTATGACACCGCCGAGGCTGTGCGCTGGCAAGCATTGGCTGATTCAAGCTGGACTGAGCTCGGTTCGCTCGCCCGCCGAGTCTTGCTGGAAGAGCGCATTCATGAGCATCACGCCAGCGGCTTGATGACGCGACTGCTTGTCTCGCAAGTAGGGCAGGAGCGATTGGGCGAGGCGCTAACTGAGCTTGCTCCGCTGGCGGTGGGGCTGTTTGATCTTGCTGTGCCCGACGGCGAGCTGCTAGCGGCCGGAGTACTAAATCTCAGCTTGGCCGACCAAATGCAACAGTGGCTCAGCGTTGTCACCAAGACGCTCAGCCCTTTCGGTTTAGAAGAGTTTTTTGAAGCGCTAACGGCCGCCGCATCTGCTACTGCATCTGCCGCAACGAGCAGTGACGCCGATGCCGCCGACCCGGGTCGCCGAGGAGAGCGCAGCAGCTATTTCGCCGCGCTGCATCGCGAGATGGTCGAAGTCTTTGAGCTAGAGCCCTCCGCTCGCTGGTAAGAGCCGGGCGCGGCTGCTTGTTATTTACGGCTGGCTGCTATTTGCTGCCGCCCGCTTGCGCGATAGCGCGCCAGACTCGTTCGGGTCGCAAGGGCATGTCAAGGTGAGTAACGCCAAGATGCGCTAAGGCGTCAATCACTGCGTTTTGAATAGCGGGAGTCGCCCCAACCGATCCCGCCTCGCCGATGCCTTTTGCGCCCAACGGGTTGATGTGCGTGGGGGTCTCCATTTTGACCAGCTCAAACAGCGGCAGCTCGGGCGCCGAGATAACCGGGTAGTCGGCAAAGTTTCCGCTAATCGGGTTGCCGTCTTCGTCGTAAACAAACTCCTCCAATAACGCCTGGGCCGCACCCTGACCTAACCCGCCGTGCACCTGGCCAGCCGCCAGCAACGGGTTGAGAATCGTGCCTGCATCGTCACAGGCCACCAGCCTCTGCAGCACCACCTCACCGGTGTGCCGATCCACCTCAACCACAGCCAAATGCGCCCCAAACGGAAAGGTCGGTCCTTCGGATTCAAACTCTTCTTCCGCGTGCAGCAGGCGCGGCCCGTGGCTGCCTTGCTCTGGCGCGTGATCGTCTTGCCCTGCCAGGTGAGCCGCAATGTCATCCCAGCCGACCGAAATCGCCGGAGTGCCGACCACGGAGAACTTGCCGGAGCTTGTGTCAAGGCTCACGTCGTCTTCGGCGGCCTCAAGCATTCCAGCCGCAATGCTGGTCGCCTGCTTTACCAGCGCATTTGACGCCTCCCAAAGAGACGCTCCCGCCAGCTGCACCGACCTTGACCCACCCGTGACACCACCCCGTGGAACCAGATCGGTGTCTCCGTGGATTACCTCGATGTCGTCATATGGCACGCCCGTGCTGTCGGCTATCAGCATCGCCCAAGCGGTGTGATGCCCTTGCCCGTAGGGCGAAGAGCCGGTGCGAGCCACGATGCCGCCGCCGCCCACCAACTCCACGGCCCCATATTCGGAGCGGCCGAGGCCTGCGGTGCGTTCAACGTAGGTGGACAGCCCCAGACCCAGCCAACGATCTTCGTCCGCGCTCAAGCGGCGGGTTTGCTCGGCTCGCAGATCGTCGTAGCTGGCTGCCGCTAGCACCGCGTCTAAAGCCGCTTCGTATCGGCCGGAGTCATAGGGAGAGCCGGTCGGAGTGACGAGCGGGAACGCATCCGGCGCCAAAAAATTCTTGCGCCGAACCTGTGCCGGGTCCATTTCAATGGCAGCCGCAAAGGCATCAACCGCGCGCTCAATAGCGGCGGCGGCTTCGGGCCGACCAGCGCCGCGATACGGCCCGATCGGAGTGGTGTTGGTTACAACCGAGGCCGAGGTAAAGCTCACCGACGCAATGTCGTAGCAGCCGCTCAACATCGTCAGGCAGTTGTTCGGCAGCCCGGCTCCCATCGATGCGTAAGCCCCGGACTCTTGAACAACGTGCAAGCTGTACGCAGTAATGCGGCCGTCGCGCCTGCCGCCGATTTTCATGTATTGCACCTGGCCGCGGCCGTGCACCAAACCAACCATGTCAGCGCTGCGCGGCGGTATCCAAGTAACCGGCACCCCGCATCGGCGAGACAGCCAGCCCAGCAGCGCCTCTTCCGGGGACGGGCGAGCTTTGGCGCCAAAGCTGCCGCCGACATCGCGAGACACGACGCGAACCTGCTCTTTTTCCAGCCCCAAGATCGCGCACAACCCGCCACGAACCGGATGCGGCCCCTGACCTGCGTTGAAGTGATTCAGACGACCGTCTTCGTCCCAATAGGCGCACGCCACACGCGGCTCTAACGGAGCTGGCGCAAGACGATTGTTGACCGACCGCACCTCGCAGACAACTTCGCAGTCTGAGAAATCGGCCGCCGTGCCCTCCGCTTGGGTGCCTTCGCTGGTCAGGCGGCACACCACATTGCCGTCGGCGGCTTCGTCAAACAGCTGCACCGCGCCTGGCTCAAGCGCCGCCTCGGGATCAACCACCGCTGGCAATGGCTCGTAGCTGACCTCTATCAGCTCTGCGGCATCGGCGGCGGCGGTGAGGGACGTGGCAACGATGGCCGCAATCGGTTCGCCCACAAAGCGCACGCGCCCGTCGGCCAGCAGGGGTCGGATCATGGCTGGATCAAAAGCCGGGCTGGCGAGTGGATATGTGGCGCTGCCCAGGCTGTTCTCAGGATCGTTCGCCAGGTCGGAAAAGACGACCACGTCCAGCACGCCCGGTGCTGTCTTGGCGGCGCTTGTATCTATCTGGGTTAGCAAGGCGTGAGCCATGGTTGAGGTGACGTAATGAGCGAAGGCGGTGTCGGCCGGTGCCACGTTGGAGACGAACTCGCCCTGACCTCGCAACAGATGGTCGTCCTCACGCCTGGTTAGTGATGTCCCTCGCAGAGTCATAGAACCTTTTCTGATTAGCCGGGGCGGCTGGGCTTGGTCGGGCTAGCCGGCAGTGTTGGCCGGGTTAACCAGCAGTGATTGTGCCAGCTAGGCGAAGTGCTAGCTTTGCAAGCAAGCGAGCGACTGCTCAGCGAAGCCGGTTGGAATCCGGCACTGTCCCGCAACGGTGAAGTCCCATTTGGGAATAAGTCCGGACGCCTGACGTCGCCTTGCACAACAGCTCCCGCGGAGGGGTTGGTGTGCGGCAGATTCCTGTCGTACATAACTACGGCAGACAGGAATCAAATTGCGAAGCACTTCATCTAAGACACGATTTCTTGCGCCGTCGGCGATCGCATTCGCCCTGCTTGCTGCAGTTGGGTTAGCTGCGGCCGGGCTGATTGCGGCGGCTTGCAGCAGTGACGTAAGTTCGGACAGCACCAGTACCAGCACCGGCGTGACCGACACAGCCCAAACGGCAGCGACGGCATCGCCAGACACATCAACGCCGCCGTCAGACACAACCCCGGCATCGGCAGGCATAGCTCCAGGTCTCCCAACGCCGAGCAGAATCGTTTCGCTTTCGCCCACCGCAACGGAGATCTTGTTTGCCGTTGGCGCGGGATCGCAGGTCGTGGCGGCGGATGAGTTCAGCAACTATCCGCCGGAAGCTCCGTTGGTGCCAGGGCTGTCTGCCTGGGCACCCAACCTGGAGTCAATCGCAGAGCTTGAGCCCGACCTGGTGGTTCTGTCCGACAACTCAGTAACAGAAGAGTTGAACAACCTAGGCATTGAGGTTTTGGTGCAGGCAGCACCCGTCAATCTGCAAGGCGTCTACGACCAGATACTTGACATGGGCGTCATAACCGGCAACGGGTCCAAAGCGCAAGAGGTGGTGGATCAGATGCGAGCAGATGTCGAGACGCTGGTTGCAACGGTTAGCGGCAGCCCGCAACGGACGTTTTTTCACGAGCTTGACGACACGCTTTACACGGCTACCTCGCAGACCTTGATCGGCTATCTGTATTCGCTGGTGGGTCTGACAAACATCGCCGACAACGGAGCGACCGACGGATCGGGTTCCGCATACCCCCAGCTCAGCACCGAGTTTGTGTTAGCAGCCGACCCGGACTTTATTTTTTACGCGGACGGTCAGTGCTGCGGGCAGAGCGCAGAATCCATTGCGGCACGCCCGGGCTGGGATGCGCTGTCGGCGGTGCGAAACGGGAACGTCATAGAGGTGGATGAAGATATTTCCAGTCGCTGGGGGCCGCGCTCGGTGCAGTTCCTAGAAGCGATAATCGCAGCCGTTGTTGCGGGCTGAGCAATCGTTGCAAGCTGAGCAGGTCGCTGGCGGGGCTAGCCAAGTCGGCCTGCAGCGTTGGGTGTGGGTGCTTGCGGGTTTGGCCACGCTTGGTGCGGCCGCAGCCGGGCTAGCCATCGGCCCGGCAGATCTGGGGGTGTGGGAAGTAGCGCTGGAGCTTGCCGATCGCCTGCCGTTCGTCACCGCCGACAGCGGCCTGAGCGACATCCAAGCGCGCATCGTTACCCAAGTGCGTGCGCCGCGCGTAGCTCTGGGTGCGTTGGTGGGCGCCTGCCTAGCCATTAGCGGTGCGAGCTACCAAGCGGTGTTTCGCAATCCGCTAGCAGACCCGTATCTGCTAGGCGTGGCTGCGGGCGCCGGCCTAGGCGCAACCATCGCCATTGTTTCAGGCGCCGGCGATGGCGTTGGCGTGATCGACACGGTTCCGCTGCTGGCGTTCGTGGGGGCACTCAGCGCGGTGGGTATCACCTACGTTCTGGGGCGAACCGCGCAGGGGCGCAGCAATCCCGTGTCGCTGCTACTAGCGGGCATCGCAGTGGCGAGCTTTCTCGCCGCCGTTCAGACGTTTTTGCTGCAGCGCAACGGCGACACCATTCGCCAGGTTTATACGTGGATTTTGGGGCGACTCAACGCCGCCTCTTGGGATGAGGTCTGGCTGCTGGCGCCCTATGCACTGGTGGCTGGCGCAGTGTTGATTGCCTATCGCCGAGTGCTTGATGTGATGCGCCTGGGTGATGCCGAGGTTGAGTCGCTGGGCGTGCGGCCGTCCTTGGTGCGAGCGATCATCGTGCTGGCGGCATCGCTGGCAACCGCAGCAGCAGTGGCGGTAAGCGGGCTAATCGCGTTTGTGGGAATAATCGTGCCGCACACAGTGCGACTGGTAGTGGGAGCTTCAAATCGGCTGGTGCTGCCGCTTTCGATGCTGGTGGGAGCGGCGTTTATGATGACCGCAGATCTAGTCGGACGAACACTTACCGCACCGTTGGAAATCCCCATCGGAGTGATTACTGCATTTTGCGGGGCGCCGTTCTTTTTGCTCGTGTTACGCAGCAGTCGGCGGGCTTTGCAGTGAGCGATCAAGCGCGGGCTGGCGATCAAGCGCGGACTAGTGGTCAAGCGCCAGCGAGCGACCCCGTGTTGGAAACCCGCGCAGTTGATGTTTGTGTGGGCGGCAAGAAAATCTTGGAACAGGTGGAGCTAAGCATTGCGGCGGGCGAGTGGGTAACGCTGGTGGGACCAAACGGTGCGGGCAAATCGCTACTGCTGGCAACGCTGGCGGGATTTATTGCGCCGACCGCTAGCGACGACAGCGGCGTCTTTTGCCAGGGCGAGCCGCTTGGCGCGCTGTCGGTGCGAGAGCGTTCCCGCAAGATCGCTTACGTTCCGCAGCAGCCAGCCAGGCCGATCTCTATGACGGTGAGCGATTACGTGCTGCTTGGTCGCACGCCGCATCTGCATCCGCTGGGAAGCGAAGGCCCGGCCGACAAGAAAATCTGCGCCGCGGCTATCGAGCGTCTGGATCTGGCGGATCTGGCGCACAGACATCTGGAGACGCTGAGCGGAGGCGAGATGCAGCGCTGCCATTTGGCGCGTGCAATAGCGCAAGAAACACCGATCGTGATCTTGGACGAACCGACCACCGCGCTTGACATCGGGCATGAGCAGAAAGCACTAGAACTAATCGATGAACTGCGTTCGGAGCGCAACCTTACGGTTGTGGCGGCCATGCATGAACTGAACGCGGCCGCGCGGTATTCCGATCGGCTGGTGCTGTTGGCGTCGGGCAAGCTGGCGACAAGCGGACCGGCGAGCGAAGTGCTAACGCGGTCGCGCTTGCGCGATGTTTACGGTGTTTCGGTGAGGGTTCTGCGCCGCGGCGGACGTGATGCTGACCGCAGCGACCGTGCTGCTGGCACGGAAACTGTGGTCGTGCCAATCCGGCCAGCAAGCTCCCACGATTAGCCATGAGCAGAAGCCAAAATGGACGCTATTAACCCCGACAAAACCCCGCCCGTTGAAGGCCCGCAGATGGCTGGCATGCGCACAGCCTCATCTCTGGTGCTGGTCAACACCGGCGACGGCAAGGGCAAATCAACGGCGGCTTTCGGCGTGATCCTCAGAGCCGTTGCGCGTGACTGGTCGGTCGGCGTGGTGCAGTTCCTCAAATCGGGCGACTGGAACACGGGCGAAGAGCGCCTCTGTCGCGAAAAGTTGGGCGTTGATTGGTGGGCGATGGGCGATGGGTTTTCGTGGGACTCCGAAGATCTGAGCGAGGACGAAGCAATAGCGCAGCAAGCCTGGCGCCACGCCAGCGATGTGATTGCGGCGGGGAAACACCGTCTGGTGGTGCTAGATGAGATCACCTACCCGATGAACTGGGGATGGATAAGCACCGACGATGTGCTTGCCGCCTTGGCGAACCGACCGGCCGATGTCAACGTCATTCTCACCGGGCGTGATGCCCCGGCGGCTCTGATTGAAGCGTCGGACACCACAACGGAGATGAAGAACGTCAAGCATGCTTTTGACGCGGGCATAGTCGCCAAGAAGGGGATCGACTATTAACGGCCGTGCGAGTAGCTGGTGCGCCAGTAGCCACCGCGCCAGCCGGATCGCGACTGGCCAAGCACTGGCTGGCTTGGCGCTCGCAAGCCTTGTTCTGCTAGCCGCGTGCTCCAGCGGATCAGACGCCAGCGATTCATCCTCCGCCACGACTGACACGGACACAACTGACACCGAGCAAATCCCACCGGAGGAGACCGCACCAACAACGACGGTTGACCCCGGTCCAAACACCAGCGGCAGCCTCACGATCTTGCTAGCGAGCGACCCCACTCCGATCACCGGCTGGACACCGTGGGATGACGTGTGCGCCTGGGCTTGTCGAAATGTGATCGACCATGTACTAGAGACGCTCAGCGTGGTGCTGCCAGACGGCACGGTCGAGCCCTGGCTGGCGCAATCAATAGAGCCGGACGTGTCGCTCAGGCTCTGGACGGTCAAGCTGCGCCCGGACATCACCTTCAGCGACGGGCAGGCATTAACGGCGGCGGTGGTCAAGGAAGGCATTGACAGTTTTCTTAAAGCCGGTGCGGCTAGCCGAGCCCATGTGCGTGATTCGCTGCTGCTGACCGTCCAAGCAATCGACGAGCTAACCCTGGAGTTTGATCTGAGCGAACCCAGCGGCGGTTTTCCGGCTTCTTTGGCGGGCCCGCTTGGACGGGTTTTTTCGGTGCAGGCTGCTGACTCCAACGAAGACTTTTTCGCAACCTCCCCCGTGGGCACCGGGCCGTTCAAGTTCGCTAGCTGGTCGCCCGGCCAACCGGTTGTGCTGGAGGCAAATCCGAACTACTGGATGACCGATGAGCAAGGCGACCGGCTGCCCTATCTGTCGCAGCTGACCTTCGTCCAGGTGCCCGATGAGGCCGCCCGCCTTGCAATGCTTGAAGCCGGCGACGGGGACGTGCTGCAAACCCGCGCTCCGCAAACCGTCGCCCAGGCACGTGAGATCGGCGGCCCGAACGCCCTTAATGTCGTCAGCAACATTGACGACAACATCGGCGCTATTGCTTTCAACACTTTGCGAGCGCCCTTTGACGACGTGCGGGTGCGACGGGCTTTGGTTGCCGCCGTCGATCAGGAGCAGCTGCTAGCCAAGATTGACACCGACGTGCTGGCGGCCACCCAGTGGTGGGCGCCGACCAGCGTTTGGTATTCCCAGCGAGTCGCTAGTGAATGGCCATCAAACAACCCGGCCAAGGCGACGGAGCTATTGAACGAATACATCGCCGACGCCGAGCGCTCCGACGAGCGGGCCGTGGGTGAGCCGATTCAAGTGCGCATTCAATGCACCGACGACGTGGCTTTGGTGTCGCTCGTGGATGAGTTGAAACTTCAGTTGGACGCCACCGGGCTGGTAGAGGTCGTGCCCGAAACGGTTTCTCGCACCGGGCTCATTCAGCGCGTCACCGGATCTGTGGTTGATAGACCGTCGTTCAGCGGCGACTTCACCGCCACGTGTTGGCGCCTGGGTGGTGAGTCAGACCCGTGGGTGCTGCTGGATGCGGCGTTAGGACCGACGCGCACATCGCCGCTCAACATTGCGAACCTGCACACCGAGGAGCTAGCTGGTTTGGTTGGTCGGTTGCAGGGAAGCGAAGGGCTTGCCGACCGCCAAGCCGCCGTTGAGGCCGTAATGCTGGCGTTTGCTGTCGAGGTGCCGTACATGTATTTGGGGCATTCGTCAAGCGCTGTTATTGCGCGACCGCAGGTGCAGGGGGTGGAGGAATGGTTGTTGCCATCGGGAGAGAAAGTGCAAGGCCACCGGCTTGGGGTGGGCCGCTACACGCAGCTTCGGATGTCTGACGAGCCGGATGAGCCAGCCGATACGACACCTAGTGAATAACGCGGGTTCGCCTGCTGGCTCAAGCAACGAAGCCTCACCCAGCGCGGCCGACCCAATCAGCGCGGCGGTGCTGGGCTGGGACGAAAACCTGCGAGGGCCGCTAGCGCAGGCCGTGCCTGTAGCGCAAGCCACACCCGACGGCCAAACACCAGACATGGGCGTAAGCCGAGTGGCGGTGGGTCATCGCGGGGCGTTTGAGCTAGTAGGACCGCACGGGCATTTCACTGCGGCGGTAGAGCCAGGGCTACGGCGCCAAGCTCGCTCGCCGGAAGATTTTCCGGCTGTGGGGGATTGGGTGGTGCATGAGCTAACGCCAAGCCACGACCGTCGAGTTGCCTTGACGCAGATCCTGTCGCGCGATTCTGTGGTGCTCAGAAAAGCCGCCGGACCTAAACCCGCCGCACAGATCGTCGCCTCAAATGTTGACGTCATTGGCGTCGTCACCACCGCTGAGTTGCTGACCGCAGGTCCCGATAACGCGGACG
Source organism: Candidatus Poriferisodalaceae bacterium (assembly GCA_965212125.1). Taxonomy (GTDB): domain Bacteria; phylum Actinomycetota; class Acidimicrobiia; order Acidimicrobiales; family Poriferisodalaceae; genus CAYRJD01. The sequence goes on from OZ243045.1 coordinate 210,110, forward strand.
GACATCGGCTTGAGCGTTACTTGGTGGCGGCAGCGCAAGGCGGAGTGCGTGCCGTGTTGGTGGTGAACAAGGCCGACCTGGTCGCGCCTGACTGGGCCAGCAGCTACCAGCCGATTCACGAGGAGCGGTTTCCCGCTTCGGCTGGTGAGGTTGCGGTGTTGGCTACCAGCGCCAAAACCGCCGCCGGGATTAGCGAGCTGGCAAAGTTTGCGAGCGGCGGTTCCACCTTGGCGCTGGCGGGCGCGTCGGGGGTTGGGAAATCGTCTTTGGTTAATCGCTTGCTGGGGCGAGAGGCGCTAGAGGTCGGGCCGGTTAGCGCTAGTGGGTCTGGCCGCCACACAACGATTCGGCGAGAGCTTTTTGTGGTGCCGACAGACGGCCCGGCTTCAGACAACCCGACTTTGGCGGGCACGGTCATTGATACTCCCGGGCTGGCTGATTTGGTGCCGTGGACTGGCGGCAGCACGACAGGCCTTGACAAGTTCTTCGCCGACGTTGCGAAGTTTGCGCAGCAATGCCACTTCGCCGACTGCTCACACCGCCACGAACCCAAGTGCGCCGTGCGCCAAGCCGCGCAAGACGGCCAGCTTGTTCAGCGGCGATTAGACGTGTATTTGAGCCTGGCGCAAGATTTGAGCGACCAGGCTCAGGCTGGCTAGCTCTCAGGCTGGCTAGCGACCTTTGAACTGCGGCGGCCGCTTGTTCATAAACGCGTCCACGCCCTCGCGATAGTCGTCGCTTTCAAAGCACGCCCGAACCATCGCCTCAGCCGCAGCAAAGTCGCGTTCGCTGTCGGGCCTTGACCATTGCCGCACGGCTTCTTTGGCCGCCGCGATGGTCAGCGGCGCGTTTTGAGCGATGCGGTCAGCCCAGTCGGCCACAAAATCGTCCAGCTCAGCCTTCGGTACGACACGGTTGATCAACCCGATCTGCAGCGCTTCGTCGGCGTTGAGCCGATCGGCCAAAAAGAAAATGCGCTTAGCCGCCGACGGGCCCACCAAACCAACCAGCGTGCCGATTCCCAAGTGCGAGTAGCCCAGCCCCAGGCGAGCGGCAGGCACGGCGAACTGAGCGTCGTCGGCCGCTATGCGGAAGTCGGCGTTGAGCGAGATCGCCATCCCGGCTCCCATACAAAAGCCATGGATGAGCGCGATCAGCGGCTTGTTCATGCCGCTCAGTTCGTGGTAGGCGCGGGTGATTGCGCCGTCGTAGTCGCGGTTTTCGCTGGAGCTTGAGCGGCTGTCGCCAAATTGGCTGATGTCGGCGCCCGCGGCGAATGCGGTGTCGCCCGCTCCACGCAGCACAACCACTCTGATTGCTTCGTCGCCTGCGAGCTCTTTGGCGCACTCGGCTAGTTCGCTCCACATGTTGGTGCTGATTGCGTTGCGGCGTTGCGGATGGTCAAGGATTATCTGCCCGGTGTGGCCTTGCCGTTTGACGTGTACCCGCCCGCTCACGGCTGCGACGCTATGCCCTAGCGGTATCCACTGGCTACCGTGCTAGCACTATGGAGCGCTCATCCAAGCGGCGCCTGGCTAGAGCGTTTGCGCTTGTGGGTGCGTGCGTGTTGCTGGCTGCGGCTTGCTCGTCGGCATCTGACGCAAGCACCGATTCAAGCCTGGTATCAGACGCGGCTTCAGACCTGGGCGGTGAATCGAATACGACCCGCCCGGGTGCAGGGACGGGCTCGGTCGATGCCGGTAGCGGTACTGGCAGTGGCACTGGTACCGGTGCGACCCCAGACCCGAACCCAGGCGCAGATACAGATTTTGACGCAGGCGCAGCGGCGTTGGCGGTTTGGCCGCTGACGGGTTTGCCGGTGCGAGGCGACAGCGCGCCGGCGCCCGGTTTGACGCCTGACCGACCGGTTGTTCTGGTCAAAATCGACAACCACAAAAACGCTCGCCCGCAATTTGGATTAAACGCCGCCGACCTCGTCTATGAGCAAGTCGTTGAGTTCGGTTTGACACGACTAGCGGCCGCGTATCACAGCGCCGACGTGGAGTCGGTCGGCCCGGTTCGCTCGGTTCGCACAAGCGACTATCCGTTGCTTGCAAATTTGGGCGTGCCTCTTTTTGCCAACAGCGGCGGCTTGGAGGGTGTGCTAGCTGGCCTCAACGACCTAGCGGTCATAAATCTGGGCTCGCACATTTCGGCAGGTGCGTATTGGCGCCAGCCGGGCCGCCGCGCCCCGAATAATCTGATGACTAGCACCTTGCTGCTGCGAGAAGCCGCCGCAGCTAGTTCTTCCAGCTTGACCGCGGTCGGGCCATCGGCGCCTCTGTTTGATTTTCGCTCCGCCGGGGCAAGCAGCCGGGCGGCTCCGGTAAGCGGCGTGGATCTTGACTTCGGCGGCACTCAGGTGTCGTATCGGTGGTCTGAGGATGCGCTGGCTTGGTGGCGCACGCAAAACGGAGTGCTGCACCTAGACACTCAGGGTTTAGTGGTGGCTCCGCAGAACGTCATCGTGCAGTTTGTTGTTTATGGTCGTAGCGAGGAGGATGCGCGGTCGCCCGAGGCTGAGTTGCTGGGCATAGGGGATGCTTGGATTTTTACCGACGGCGGTCTGATTCGAGGCAGTTGGGAACGCAACGCCGCCGCCGACAGCACGACGTTTTTGGACTTGGCCGGTAACGGCATTCAACTGACGCCTGGCAAAACTTGGGTGGCCTTGGCGCGCGTCGGGCAGGCGGAGATAGCTAGCGAGCCTGCCAGCTAGCTAGTCAGCCTGTGGCACCCAAGAGGCGTCGCGCCGCTCACGAAACGCCGTAATGCCTTCGGTCGCTTCGTCGGCGCGAAAAAGACTCTGGCTGAGTTCGGTCGTCCATTCCCACGCCTGCTCTCGCGACATTTGGGGCACCTGCGTCACTAGCTGCTTAGCCGCAGCCAAGGCGTTCGGCCCGCCCCGCACCAGCTTGTCAATCGTTTCGTCCACCGCCGCGTCTAGGTCGTCGCGCTCAACGGCACGATTAATCAGCCCCACTTCGGCGGCTCGGCTAGCCGGAATGCGTTCGCCGCTCAAAAACAGTTCGCTGGCGTCGGCGCGGCGCAGCTTGGGGAGACAAACCACCGAAATGACCGCTGGAGCCACACCGATGCGCACCTCAGTGAAGGCGAGTATCACGTCAGTGGCGGCGATTGAAATGTCTGGCGCAGCCGCAAACCCCACCCCGCCGCCGGTGCAGTGCCCGGCGATGCGCCCCACGATGGGCTTAGGGCTGGTCATTATCGATTCAAGAATCTGCACAAAGTTGTGGCGCGACTCCGGCGCCTTCACGCCCGGCTGGCTGGCTTTCAGATCGGCTCCCGCGCAGAACGTGTTGCCGACGTTGGTGAATAAAATGGCTCGCACGCCCGGGTCGGCCTGAGCGGCCTCAAGATGATCGCCCACGTCGTTGACTAGTTCCACGCTGAGCGCGTTGCGATTGTCGGGTCGGTTGAGCGTGATGGTGGCGACGCCACCCTTCACGTCATAGAGCGCCGCGGAATCTGTACTCACATCGCAAAAGCTATGCGAAACCCCACCGCAGCCACCGCGCTGGCAGTAATAGCCACCGCAGACTTACATAAGCTGCCGCGATGATTTCGCAACTGCTCGCCCTATCGCTGCCTGCTTTCCCCGCACAGGCGACCACAGATCCCGCGCCCGCCGCAAGCCCGGACACGCTCTTTGATGCGTGCGGCGCCGACCCCTCCTGGCTGTGTCGGCAGGTGTTTGACCTGAGCGATAACGCGGCGTTTGCCTCGCTGGCGGGTTGGCTGGTTGAGCGGCCGCTGACGATTGTGCTGATCATTGTGCTGAGCTGGTTGGCTCGCCGTTTTGCGCATCGCGCCATTGACAAGCTTGTGGGTCGGATTGCGCGTGATCGTAAATCCGAAAACGATGCCGCACAAAGTGAGGTTGAAGACCAGTCCGGCACTCTGACCCCGATGGTCCTAGCCAAGCGCCTAAGTGCGGTGCGAATGCGAAACGAACGCTCCAGGCAGCGGGCGGAGACCCTGGGCGCCTTGTTCAAGAGCATCGCCACTGCCACAGTCGGCATCGTTGCTTTGTTCATGGTGCTTGGCGAGGTGGGGGTGAACCTCGGGCCGCTGATTGCGGGTGCGGGCATCTTGGGTGTGGCGATCGGTTTCGGTTCGCAAGCGGTGGTGGCGGACCTGCTGACCGGAATCTTCATGCTGATTGAAGACCAGTACGGCGTGGGCGATTCGGTTGACGTGGGCGAAGCGTCAGGAACGGTGGAGTCGGTCGGCCTGCGCACAACTCGCATCCGTTCGCTGGACGGAACCTTGTGGCACGTGCCCAACGGTGTGATTAAGCGTGTGGGTAACAGGTCGCAAAGCTGGTCGCGGGCGGTGGTCGAAATTGACGTGGCTTACGAAGCCGATATTGAACAGGCGATGGATTTGATCAAGTCGGTCGCAGATGAGTTGTGGGCGGAAAACAAGGAAGACATGACGATCATTGAAGAGCCGGTCGTGTCGGGCGTTCAGAATTTGGGTGCCGATGGGGTGACGATTCGTCTGGTTGTAAAGACCGAACCGTCAGAGCAGTGGGGAACTAAACGGGAGCTGCATAAGCGCCTGAAGCTGGCCATGGACGAAGCGGGAATAGAGATTCCGTTTCCGCAGCGCACTATTTGGGTGCGTGGCGACGGCAATCTTCCGCAGGGCGGTGCTGCCAGCTAGCTGGCGGGCTTAGCCAGGATTACGGTCACCGTGCCCGCGGCTTGGTCTTGCGCGGCGACCGTCAGGATTAGTTCGGTGATGTGACCGGCGTCAATCAAGTCGTTGCGGGCGCCCTCCAAGACCGCGATGCGTTCGGCGGTGTCAATCACTTCCACTCGCTCAGCGATCGCTTTGAGCGGCTGCTTGGCTTCGGTTTTTGCGCGCCGGATATCGCTGAGCACGGCTGCGGCTAATGCGGCCGTGTTGAGATCTGTGAGATCTGCCTGGGGCGCGGTCTTGGCACTTGAGGATTCCCGGGGCTCGCGGTGTTCCCGGGGCTCGCGCAGCGGCTGAGGGCTAGGCCAAGACGCCTGATGAACGGAGCCGGGACGCCACCAGCTCCAAACCTCTTCGGCCACGAACGGCATGAACGGTGCAAACAGCCGCAGCAGCGTGTCGAGCGCAACCTTGAGCGCGGCTTGCGCCGAAGCTGCGCCGTCAGGTCCTTGGCTGCCGTAGGCGCGCCCTTTCACCAGCTCTAGATAATCGTCGGTGAAGCCCCAGAAAAACTGCTCGGTTCGTTCCAGCGCACGGGCGTAATCAAACCGCTCAAACGCTTCGGTAGCTGCGCCAACCACATCGGCCAAGCTGTCTAGCAGGGCGGCATCTACAGGGCTGGCGACCAAACTCAGGTCGACCGCTGCTGCGTCAAGCTCGCCGTCTAGGTTCAGCACAAAACGCGAAGCGTTCAGAATCTTCACCGCCAGCCGGCGGCCGATCTTCATCTGACTCTCGTCAAAGGCCGTGTCGGTTCCCGGCCTTCCACTGGCCGCCCAATAGCGAACCGCATCCGAGCCGTATTGCTCCAGCAGCCCCAGCGGCGTAACAACGTTGCCCTTGGACTTAGACATTTTCTTGCGGTCGGGGTCAAGTATCCAACCCGATAGGGCGCAGTGCTGCCAGGGAGCGGTGCTCTCGCCCAGATGCGATCTGACCATCGTTGAAAACAGCCAGGTGCGGATGATGTCGTGCCCTTGCGGACGCATGTCCATCGGAAAAGTCCGGCGCCACAAGTCTTCGTCTTCGCCCCAGCCACAAGTGATCTGCGGCGTTAGCGATGACGTCGCCCAGGTATCCATCACGTCAACCTCGCCCACGAATCCGCCAGGTTGGGATCGCTGGGCTTCGTCATAGCCGGGCGGCGTATGTGAAGAGGGATCGACCGGCAGGGCGCCGTCGGCGGGCGTGATCGGGTTGTCAACGACGGGGTTTCCGTCGTCGTCTAGCGGATACCAAAGCGGAATCGGCACGCCAAAGTAACGCTGCCGGCTAACCAGCCAGTCGCCAGTCAGCCCCTCAACCCAGTTGGTGTAGCGACTTTGCATATGGGTGGGATGCCAGGTCATCTCATTGCCGCGACTGACAAGCGCAGCGCGCAGGTCTGGGTCGCGCCCGCCGTTGCGGATGTACCACTGGCGGCTGGTAACGATCTCTAGCGGCTTGTCGCCCTTCTCGAAAAACTTGACGGCGTGTGTTATCGGTTGTGGTTCCCCTAGCAAGGCGTCGTGTTCGCGCAACATCTCCGCCATTTCTTTGCGCGCACTATGTGCGGTCTTGGTGGCCAGACGCTTGAAGGCTGCGATCGCGCTGGCGCTCGTTATCGCCGCCGGCGGATCTGACACCACCCGTCCATTGCGATCAAGTATCGCTCGCACGGGCAGGTCAAGCTCACGCCACCAGGTCACATCGTTGGTGTCGCCGAACGTGCAGATCATGGCGATGCCGGAGCCTTTTTCGGGGTCGGCCAGCGGGTGAGCCAGGATCGGCACCTCCACTTCAAACACCGGCGAGATGGCGGTGGCGCCAAATAGTGGTTGGTAGCGCTCGTCGTCGGGGTGCGCCACCAGCGCAACGCAGCTGGCGATTAGCTCTGGCCGGGTGGTCGCAATCGTGACCGTGTCTTCCTGCGCTGCCGAGCCGCCGCTGCCGAGCTTGAACGCAACATCGTGATAGGCACCGGGCATCTCACGATCTTCCAGCTCCGCCTGAGCGACCGCCGTGCCGAAGGTGATATCCCAAAGCGAGGGCGCCTCCATTTGGTACGCCTCACCGGCCGCCAGGTTCGCCAAAAACGCCCGCTGCGCTACTCGCTGACAGCGCTCGCTAATAGTCGTATACGTCAGCGACCAATCAACGCTCAGGCCCAGCCGTCGCCACAGCTGTTCAAACGCCTTTTCGTCTTCAACGGTCAGAACATGGCACAGCTCAATAAAGTTGCGGCGCGAGATAGACATGTCGCCACGCGTCTTGATGGCTTTCGCATCGCCTGCGTCGGTCGGCGGCGCAAAATCGGAGTCGTAGGGCAGCGACGGATCGCAACGCACGCCGTAATAGTTCTGCACTCGCCGCTCGGTGGGCAGACCGTTGTCGTCCCACCCCATCGGATAAAAAATCTGCAACCCAGCCATCCGCCGGTAGCGGGCGATGGTGTCGGTGTGGGTGTAGCTGAAGACGTGCCCGACGTGTAGCGATCCGCTGACGGTCGGCGGGGGAGTGTCAATGCTGAAAACCTGCGCACGCTCGGCCGTGCGATCAAACCGGTAGGTGCCCTGGTCGTCCCAGCGTTGCGACCATTTTTGCTCGAGGCCGTCGATGGTGGGTTTGCCGGACGGCATTTCAGGTTTTGACGGCATTCATTCGCACGATAGCGGCCAAAAACGGCCTCTCTTTGCTGGCCAAACGCTGGCCAAACTGCTGGCCAAATCTGGGTTCTGGAAAACCGATGTAAAAACCCGATGTCGCCGACTAGGCGCGGTACCTTCAAATGGCAGGGAACGCGCTAGCTGCTACAGCTCGGCGTGTCCTGTCCATCTGACCTTAGGGGGTTATTTAAAATGATGGTGACAATTTTTACCCTGATAGTGCTGGGAATGCTCTTTCAGGGTGCGATGATGGTCGTTGACAGCATCCTTGATGCAGCCAAGATCAGTCCGATTCTGAAATCGATTCCGGTTGTTGGTGCAAATCTGAATCTGATTGGGGCCTACATATTTGTAGCAGTTTCCTCAATCAATGGTGGAGCACTTGACGGCATCGGCTTCGCGGCGAATCTTGAATTCCTGTCGCTCGGTCGTTTCGGTATGGACGCAGCTACCGCCTTGGCGTTGGTCGCTTTCATCCCGGTGCGTGATGCAGCTATCAAATTCTTGCGTGACGGCCTTAGCGGCATGAGCAAGAGCTCCGCTTAGTACTTAAACAAAGTACATAAGCAACCAACACCCGCCGAGAGCGGGTGCGCGACATCTGTGGCGGCCGCGTCAGTCTTGTGCTGGCGCGGCGGCCACGATGCCGCTTTTGATTAATCCAGCGGTTTCATCCGCCGAATAGCCCAACTCGGCTAGCAGTTCAGAAGTGTGCTCGCCCAGCCGCGGGGCGTGGCGATGCAGGTTCGTAGGCGAAGCCGAATAGTTCACGGCGTCATTTACATGGCGATACGTGCCCTCGCTGGGGTGCTCCATGGTCTGAACAAGCCCAACTGCGGCCAGATGCGGATCTTCGTCCAGCTTGGCCAGGTCTAGCACCGCAGCGGCCGGGATGGAAGTTTGCTCGCAAAAATCCAGCCATTCGCTGGTGCTGTGAGTAGCCGCAAGTTCGCTGATCAGCACATAGAGATCGTCGCTGTTGGCAATGCGATCGTTGTGCTCGACAAAGCGAGGGTCGTCGGCTAGCTCGGCTCGCCCGGCAAACGCAAAGAAAGCCTTAAAGTCCGCATCCGTGTAGGGCAGCAGGCACATCATTCCGTCGGCTGTCTGCACCGGTCGGCGATGCGGGGTCAGCAGCCGTGGATAACCAAACGGCCCCAGCGGCGGCTCATAAGAAGCGCCACGCAGATGCTCAACCAGGTTGAACGCAACCATCGTCTCAAACATCGGCACTTCGATTGATTGGGCTTGCCCGGTGCGCGCACGATGCAACAGCGCAGCCATTACGGCCTGAACGATGTGCAATCCCACAACCTTGTCGGCGACAACGCCCGGCACGAAGCCCGCCCGCCCGGTGGAACGAGCGATCAGGTCGCTCAGCCCGGAGGCAGCCTGGATGACGTCGTCGTACGCCGGGCGATGGTTGTACGGGCCGGCATGCCCGAACCCATTGGCGCGGCAATGGATCAGCTGCGGATGACGCTCGCGCAGCGATTGCGCGTCAAAACCCAACCGCTCTAGGGCGCCCTGGCGCATGTTGGTTACCAAAGCGTCGGCCGTCCCAGCTAGCTGCTCCACCACCTGGCGGCCTTGTTCGGTTTTCAGGTCAACCGAAAGTGAGCGCTTGTTTCGCTGAAGGTTGAGGCTGAACCCGGACATGCCGGCGTGGCGTGTTGGCAAGGAGTTGCGCGTTGAGTCGCCGGTCAGGGTTTCAACCCGCACCACGTCTGCCCCGTGATCGCCCAACATGCGAGTGGCCAGGGGAGCCATTAGCACCGTGGTGAGATCGATTATGCGGTAGCCGGTGAGTGCCCCTTCAGGCGGCATGGTGGTCTTGTTGGTCCTGACGGTCTTGCTGAGCTTGCCGGTCTTGTTGAGCTTGCCGGTCTTGGCGGTCCTGCCGGTCGGCCGCTTTGACTCCGTAACTCATCACCAAGCTGGGCGCCAGCACGACTGAGCCGACAACTATCGCCAGGGTGACGATCAGCACAACCGCGCTACTAAAGGAGCTAAAGAATCCAATCACAAACACCACCACGGCGATGGCGAACAGCAGGTACCCGATGCGCTTACCTTGCGTTGAAAGTCGGCCTAGCTGTTGCCGGCGAGCCAAGATTGCGTCGGAGTCAGCCATGGTTTATGTAAACGCTATGTGCTGGCTAGCTGCGTGCTGGCTAGTTATGTGCCAGCCAGCTCGGTTGCCGCAATCTCAGCAGGCCTCGCATCATGCCTAATTTCGGCTCGCAACGAAGCGTCTCTAGGCCACAGCAGCCGCAGGCAAACGTTGCTGATGCCGGCTGCGATTATCAGATCGCCAAACGAAACCACCTCACGCATCCAGCCAATGCCGATGACCGGACCGAGGCCGGGCAGAAGATCACCGCTGGCTTGCAGGCGGCGGCCGGCGCCTAGCACGACACGGTTCAGGGAATCAGCGTCAACTATTCCCGCGGCAATCAACGCCTGCGGATCAACCGGCAGGTAGCCGTTCAGCAGCAGCGGGATCAGGTTTAGCAGCGCCCCCAGCGCGATCACGCTCATGCCGGTGAAATGACGGTTGATGAAAGCCCCGTACGCAACGCACACCAGCGAGATGGCAATCACATACCGGGCGTAGTTAGTGGCCGTGAACGATGAGCTTGTGCCCAGCAGGTTCACGGCGACCAGCGCGGCGCTAAACGCACCCATGACGAGAATCCAGATCTCTCTTCTGGGAGTTTTGATTGTTATGCGCAGCGTGTCGAAAGTTTCCACCAAAGAGCGTCCCATAAACCCATTGGCGGCAAAGCCCGCAACTACGCCCGCAAGCACGGCGATTGAAAGCAACAGCATGGCAAGGTGAGAGTACAACCCACTTTGCAAAAACGCCATAGCGGGGTTGCCGCAGCGGGTTTTTGACGCCCTATCGGTAAAGTCTCTTGCGGTAATACGACGGAGAATTGATGGAGATTCGGGCAGAACTAAACGCGACCGTGTGGAAGATTGTCGCCAGCGAGGGCAGCACGGTGTCTGAGGGCGACGAGCTAATGATTTTGGAATCCATGAAGATGGAGATTCCGGTGGTAGCACCCGTCTCAGGCACACTGACCGAGCTACGCGTAAGCGAGGAAGACGCGATAGCCGAGGGCGACGTTTTAGGAGTCATAACCTGACAGACACGCCAGCCGCACCTGGGCGTGTGGCTGTTCCGGCGTCTGGGCCTGTGGTTGTGCCGGCAATCCAACTCAAGGGCGTTATTGCGCTTATTGATGGCTTTCCGGCGTTAGCGGGAGCCGATCTTTGCGTGAACACCGGCGAAATCGTGCGGATAAGCGGCCGCAACGGGTCAGGCAAAACCACGCTCCTACGTGCCTGCGCAGGCCTCATGCGTTTGCGGGGAGAGCGGGCGGTTGTGCTAGGTCATGACCTGCTGGCTAGCGGCGCGGGGGGCGCGTATGCCCGGCGCAGCGTGCGATCTAACGTGGGGCTGTTGGGCCACATTGACGCTCTCTACGGCGACCTGACGGTGCTCGATCAGCTTGCCTACACCGCACGGCTGGCCCGTGCCGACAGCCGCGAACCCGCTGCCGCGCTGGCGCGAGTGGGGTTGCCTGCCCGCCTGCATCACGTGCCGGTAAGAAGGCTGTCAACCGGGCAGCGTCGTCGTCTGGCGTTGGCGGTGATGATTTTGGTGAGACCGCGGCTGTGGTTGCTAGATGAGCCGCACGCCGGGGTGGATGAGCCGGGTCGTGCGATGATTGATGAGCTGCTTCATGAAGCGACCGCGGCGGGAGCCACGGTGTTGCTGGTTACGCACGAGCAGCAGACGCACTCGGCCGGCCAGCCAGCTAGCCAGGCAGCAGACCAGCCCGCAGCCCCGAAAATCCGTGAGGTCTGTGTAGCTGGCGGACAGGTCAGCGAGCTTGGCAGGGCGGCACCGCATGAATCGGCGCCCCATGAATCCCCATGAATAAAGCCTGGGCCGACGCTTGGATCGTGTGCCGCAAAGATCTGGCCGTTGAAAGACGCGCCCGCATCACCATCGGTCAGGTGGTGCCGCTGGCGCTGGTAACGCTGGTGGTGTTTGCGTTCGCCTTTGACGGGAACGCGGCGCTACTGGTCGGCAGCGCGGGCGGCGTGCTGTGGATCGCAATGCTGTTCGGCGGGCTGATGCTGATCAAGCGCAGCTTCGACATTGAAGCAGTCAGCGGCAATCTTGACGGCTTACGGTTGGCGAGCGCCTCCTCACCGGCGATATTCATAGGCAAAGCGACCGCCCTAGCCGCGCAGCTGCTCCTGATAGCCATCGTGCTGCTGGCCGGCCTGGTGGTGCTTTACGAAGCCCGCATTTCGCAGTGGGCACTGCTGGTGCTTACCGTGCTGGCGGGCTGCGTGGCGCTGGCGGTTTGCGGCACGCTCTACGGGGCTATGACCGTCTCCGTAGCGGCACCGGATACGCTTTTAGCGCTGCTGCTGATACCGGTAGTGGCTCCGGTTTTGCTAGCAGGCGCACGTGCGTTGGACGTGGCGCTGGGAGTTAATACCGGGTCAGGTTTTGGCTGGACGGCGCTGCTGGCGATCATCGCAGCCATCTACACAACGATTGGCTTAGTGGTGTTCGAACCATTGCTGGAGGATGCGTGAGATGACATCCACGCTGACCACACGCGTACTTGGCGCCCTAGCCATTCCCGCCGTTGCGCTAATGCTGATTCTGGCGCTGTGGGTGTCGCCGCCCGATGTCGTGCAAGGCGATGCGGTGCGGATGCTGTACATCCACGTGCCCTCCATCTGGGTGGCATACGGAGCGTTTGCGTTTACCTGGATAACGAGCGCTCTGCTTTTGTGGCGTGGCGGGCGGCGAGCCGACGGAGGCAGTCATTACGACCGCCTGGCGGGCGCCGCGGCGGAGGTCGGTGTGCTGTTCACGGCGCTGACGCTGATCAGCGGGTCATTGTGGGGTCGTGTTACCTGGGGCACGTACTGGCAATGGGATGCCCGGCTCACCACCACGGTGCTGCTGCTGCTGACCTATATCGGCTATCTGGCATTGCGGCGGCTGCCAAGCAGCGGGGTGCTGAACGGCGTCGGCTCCGGCAGCGCCGTGCCGCATCGTCGTGCTGCGATCATGGCTTTGATCTCTTTTGTGAACGTGCCGATCGTGCATTACTCAGTGGATTGGTGGCGAACCTTGCATCAAGACGCCAGCCTTGGCATCGGGCAGCAACCCGAAATCACCGGCGACATGTATTGGACGCTGCTGTATTCCACGCTGGCTGTGACCCTGGTGGCGACCTGGCTAATCATTCACCGCTATCGCCTGTTGCGCTTGCACTCAATGGCCGACGACATTCAGCTAAGCGCCTTGCTGCAAGAGCGCCGCCGTGAAGGTGTGTCGGTATGAGCGAGTCGGGCGCAGCGGCATGAACCACGCAGGCACTTTGTGGGCGGGCTACAGCGTGGCGATCGTCGCGGTGGTGAGCTACGCGTTCTGGTTGTTGCGGCGAGCGCGCACGCTCGGCACCAGCCTTGACATCAACGAAGACGCGGGCTTTGACGAGGCTGGCTATGACACCGCCCAGACCAGTGCCGCCCAGACCCAGTCCGACAGCTAGCCGATCGCATGGTTGACCTAACTCCCCGTAACGCACCCGACACACCCGCCGCCGAGCAGGATGAAGCAGTTGCCGCCGCCAGCGCCATCGTGCGCAAAAGGCGGCTGATAGTTGGGCTGGTTGTGACGGTGCTGGTGATAGCGGCTGGCTTCGTAGCCATCCAAGGCCTACAAAACGCCACGCTGTTTTTCCGAAACGCCGACGAAGCCATTGAGCAGCGCGACGATCTGGGCGAGCGAAGATTTCGGCTGCAAGGCCGTGTCGTGCCTTCCACGGTGGCCAACGAGGGCGGCGTGACCATCTTTCAGGTGATCCACAACTGCGAGGTGGTGTCGGTGCGTCACACAACCGACCCGCCAGCGCTGTTCAGTTCGCCTTGGATTCCCGTGGTGCTGGAAGGGGTCTGGACGCCCGGCGCGGTGAACAACATCGCAGGCGGCGATTCGCACTACTTCCTGAGCGACAGGATTTTGGTAAAGCACACCAACGAATACGCGTCGGCCAACGAAGAGCGCGTCAGCAGCGATGCGCCAGCCGAAGTGCTGGACGACTGTTCGTCTGAGCTGCGGGCCGCAGCGTCTTAGTAGCTCAGTAGCTCAGCGCAACCCATGATTCCCGCCGCATTTGGTCACATCGGTGTTGGCTTTGGCTTAGCCGGAGCGGCGGGCTGCGTCTTCACGCTTGGCACCAGCCTGGTCAGCCGCCGCCCCGATCGGGCGCACCGGGCGCTGATGTGGCTGGCGATCATGTGCGTTGGCGTTGTGGTGGCGGTGGTCGCTATGGAAACGGCAATCTTGTCGGACAACTTCTCCGTGGCATACGTGGCACGCAACTCAACCTCCACCACCGAGCTGGCATACAAAGTGGCGACCCTGTGGGGCGCGCTGGAGGGATCGATTTTGTTGTGGGCGCTCGTGTTGTGCGGGTATGTCGGTGTTGCCGCCTGGCGCTTTCGTGACCGCATTGCCGACCCGCTGGTGTCGTGGGCGCTGCTGATCATGGCGCTGGTGTGCGTGTTCTTTTTCGGACTGTTGATTGGCCCCGCCGACCCGTTCACAACGCTGGCGCAAGCTCCGCTGGAAGGCGATGGGCTTAACCCTTTGCTGCGGAATCACCCGCTCATGGTGATCCATCCCGTCATGCTTTATTTGGGCTACGTGGGTTTCACGGTGCCTTTCGCATTTGCGATGGCGACGCTGATAACGGGGCGAGTGGGCGAGCGCTGGCTATCTGAAACCCGCCGCTGGACGATGATGGCGTGGGGTTGCCTCAGCGTGGGGATCTTGCTGGGCGCCTGGTGGTCTTATGAGGTGTTGGGTTGGGGCGGCTACTGGGCTTGGGACCCGGTCGAAAACGCTTCGCTGCTGCCCTGGCTGACCGCCACTGCTTTTATTCATTCGCTGGCGGTGCAGGAGCGCCGTCAAATGTTGGGTGCGTGGAACCTGTCGTTGCTTGCCGCCACCTTTGCGCTGACAATCTTTGGCACGTTTTTGACTCGCTCGGGCGTGCTTGAGTCGGTGCATGAGTTCAGCGAATCACCGCTGGGGCCGATCTTGCTTGTGTTCTTTGCCGTCATCGTGGTTAGCTCGGCGGTGTTGGTAGCGATGCGCGGCGGTCGGCTTACCTCGCTGCCGTCACGCCGCGGGGGTGGTTCGCCCGGCAGCGCATCTGGCAGTTCGCCCGGCAGTTCGGGCAACGGCAGTCTGCCAAATGGCTCGGTCAGCGCTGGCTCGCCAAACGGCTCAGCCGACCGCAGCCGCAGTCCGGCAAGCCCGGCTAACCGCATAGTCGCCGCCACCTCACGTGAAGGCACCTTTCTAGCCAACAACCTGCTGTTCACCGGCGCGGCATTCGTGGTGCTCTTGGGAACGGTTTTCCCGCTGCTAATAGAAGCCTGGAACGGCGACAAGCTGGCGGTAGGGCGACCTTACTTTGACCGCATGCTGGCGCCGGTTGGAATCGGCTTGCTGGCAATGATGGCCTTGTCGCCCACGCTTCAATGGCGTCAAACTGCCGGTGGACTCATCGCCCGCCGAACGCTGGGCCCGGCCGGACTAGGCGTCGCAACGATGGTGATAGCGGTGATCGGCGGCGCGCACGGCTTTTGGCACGTGCTTGCGTTGGGTTTGGCGGGAGCCGTTATCGGCTCGGCGTTGCGGCAGTTGATCACTGCGATATCCAAACTGAGATGGCGCGCTCTGGTCGGGCGCAGCGGCGGCGGGATGATCGCCCACATCGGGGTGGGTTTGATCGCTTTCGGTTTTATCGCCTCAAGCGCTTTTGACGCAGAGGGCGAGTTCACGCTGGAGCCGGGCGAGGTGGCGACGGTTGCCGGCCACGAAGTTCGCTTCATCGGGCTGACCGAAGGCCTTGAGGGCGAAGACCGCGTGGTGCGAGCCAGCTTTGAGGTAGCTGGGCGCGGCGTGCACGCGCCGGCCGTGACTCGCTTTGCGAACTTCGGCCAGCCGATATCCACACCGTCGGTGGCGACCGGCATAGTTGATGATGTCTATTTGAGCTTGGTGGCGATCCCCGAAGCCGGCAGCACAGATGTGTCGGTGCGAGTGCTTATTAAGCCTTTGGTTTTGTGGATGTGGGTGGGCGGGGGAGTGCTCGCCGTCGGTGTGATTGCCGCGCTGATTGGCTCACGCAAGAAAACCGTCCGCCGCCCGGAAGTGGTGGATGAAGCAGTGGTGGAGGAAGCAGTGGCGGCTCAAGCTGCCGCTCCACCGGCATGACCGATCCGATGGCATGACCGATCCACAAGACCTGCCCGCGCCGCAAGAAAACTCTGCCATCGCAGAGAGCACAGGGCTGTCGGCACGCGCTCGACTGATTGCGGCACTGATATTTCTTGTGATCGCCGGATTGTTTATTGTCGTCTTAGCCAGAAGCACCCAGGGCGGAGACACGCGCGCGGCCAGCCCGCTGATCGGGGAGTTGGTGCCCGCAATAGAAGGCGAGCTACTGCTCGGCGCAAGCTCTGGCACCGACACCGGCGCAGGCCGCGAGCCCAACTCAGTGTTCAACATTGACGCCGTAACCGGCCGCTGGGTGCTGGTCAATTTTTTTGCTTCGTGGTGCGTGCCGTGCCGCCAAGAACATCCCGAAATAGTCAGCTGGAGCAACAGCCATCCCTTTGACGGGCAGGTCGTCAGCATTCCCTTCGGCGACACCGACGAAGCCGCGGTGGCTTTCTTCACCGAATACGGCGACGAGTGGCCCGGCTGGCCGGTTGTCAAGGACGCCAACGCAGACTGGGCCACCGCATTTGGAGTGCTGCGCCCGCCTGAGTCTTTTTTGGTCGCCCCTAACGGCGCGGTGATTGCTAAATGGCTGGGGCGGATAACTGCGGCGGAAATAGATCAGGTGATCGCCGCAGCCAGTGGCGCATGAAAGCCCCGAACCCCAAAGCTCAGCACGCCAAAGCCCAGCACCTAAAAGTTCAACCCAAGCTGCTCGCAGGCTGGCTGGCGGTTCTGGCGGTAGGCGTGGTGGCGTCAATATTGGCGGTCACGGCAAATCCGCCGCCAGCGACCGAAGCCGCCCGGGCAGCGGAGTTGAAAGAAAACACGCTGTGCCCGGTCTGTGATGGGCAAAACGTGCTGGAGTCGAACGCGCCGGTGGCGTCGGCCATTCGCCGTCAGATTGACAAGCTGGTGGGAGAGGGTCGCAGCAACACTGAGATTCGCGCCCGCCTAGCTAGTCAGTACGGCGACGATGTCAACGCCTTGCCGCCCAGCAGCGGTTGGGCGTCGCTGGTGTGGGTGGTGCCGGTGGCGGGATTTTTGGCGGCCGCGGCAGGCCTGGTGTTGCTGTTGCGGCGACGCCAGTCAGCGGGTCAGTCAGCGGGTCATCCGCCAGGGCAGTCAGCCGACCAGCCAGCGACCCAGCCCGCAGCGCAGCCAGCGGCGCGGCCAACCCGGCGGTTCGCTCGCCCACAAAAAGCCACGGCCGCCTTGACGCTGGGCCTAATTGTTATCGGGGCGATAGCCATCGGTGTAGTCGTGGCGCGGTCAGCAGGGCTAGCCCGACCCGGCGAAACCATCACAGGCGAAATCAACCGCTCCGCCAGGTCGCTGCTATTTGAGGCAGAAAACCTGTTTGCCCAGGGCGAAGATCAGCAGGCCCGCGACCTGCTTAACCAGATCCAGACGACCACAACCGACCTACCCGGAGCGTTCATCCTCTCGGCTCGCCTGTTTGAACGTGAGGGAGAGGTGCTGAGCGCCCTGCAGGAGCTAGATCGGGTTTTGGAAGACGATCCGACCAACGTTGATGCGCTTGCCTTGCGCGGCTGGTGGTTGGTGCGAATCGACGATGCAGAGCTACAAGCCGTCGGAATACAGACCCTAGATGCGGCGATAGCGCAGGAGCCCGATCAGTTTGATCCGTGGGTGTATCGCGGGTTTGCGGCGCGCGTGATCGAAGGCGACTTGCCCTTGGCGATTGAGCTATATGAGGCGGCCCTGCAGCGAAACCCGCCAGCGGCGATGAGCGGTCAGCTCAACAATCTGATCAACGAAATGCGTGCCGCCATACTTGCCCAACCAGCCGACCCGGCTAGCTAACTTTCATCAACGCCAGCTAAGTCCAGCCAGCTAAGTCCCACCAGCTAAGTATTGTTGTTTTATGCCACGCCGCCGCAGCGAAAATGACCCTGCCACACAGGGGGATGCGCAGGGGAATGAAGCACAGGGGAATGAAGCACAGGGAGATGACCTGGACGCACAGGTAAGCGCCGCAGCCGGGGCGGTAACAGACCTCGAGCTACGCCGCCCGCTGGCGCAGATGGGGATGCTGCGAGCCACCGCCGTGGCGGGGCGTGCCGCGCAGGTGCTAGTCGCCTTGCCCGCTCCCGACTGGCCGGTGGTTGAGCAGCTGGAGCAAGCGATCACGACCGCAGTTACCGCGCTAGACGGCATTGATGAGGTCGCCGTAGAGCTGTCGGTCATGGACGAGCACGAACAAGCAACCTTGCGCGCCCAGTTGATCGGCGACCCAGCCGCCACGGCCGGCGAGCAAACCGCCCACGGCCACGCCGAAGGGCGGGCGGTGCCGTTTGCGGAGGCGGGCAACACCACTCGCGTGCTGCTGGTTGCCAGCGGCAAAGGCGGGGTTGGCAAGTCCAGCGTCACGGTCAATCTGGCGGTTGCCTTGGCCGAGCAAGGCCAGCGCACGGCGGTGGTGGATGCCGACGTGTGGGGGTTTTCCATTCCGCGCATGCTGGGCGTGCAGCGCCCGCCGGTGGTGATCGATCAGATGGTGGTTCCGGTCGAAGCGCATGGCGTGCGGTGCATTTCGATGGGATTTTTTGCGCGTGAAGACCAGCCGGTCATCTGGCGAGGTCCGATGCTGCACAAGGCGTTGGAGCAGTTTCTAACCGACGTCTATTGGGACGAGCCGGACTATTTGTTGGTGGATCTGCCTCCCGGCACGGGCGACATTTCGCTGTCGCTGGCGCAGTTTCTGCCACGTTCGGAACTGATAATCGTCACTACGCCGCAGCCGGCCGCACAAAGGGTCGCGCAAAGAGCAGCGTTTATGGCTAGCAAGGTCAATTTGCAGGTGCGAGCGGTGGTGGAAAACATGAGTTGGTTCCGGGGCGATGACGACAAGCGCTACGACATCTTCGGTTCAGGTGGCGGTGCCGCGCTTGCCGCTGAGTTAGAGGTGCCGCTGTTGGGGCAGATACCGCTGGTGCCTGCGCTGCGGGAAGGCGGTGATGTGGGCCGGCCAATCGTGGCGGCCGATCCGCACAGCGAAACCGCCGGGGTTTTTACGGAGATGGCGCGCCTGTTGACCGAGGAGTATCTGCCAACCCGGCGATACAGCGAAGGATTGAAGCTGCAGTTGTGAGCGCCACGACGGCCGGGAGCGAGCTAGCCGGACACGAGTTAGCCGGGCGCCAGCTAGACGAGCTGGAGTTTCACAGCCGTTTTGTTGATGCCTTGCCGGCCGATCCCGAGCAAGACAACTTCCGCCGCCAGGTGGCCGACGCCTGCTACTCCCGTGTCACGCCAACGCCGGTCAGCCAGCCGCACCTGCTAGCGCACAGCCCAGAGATGGCACAGCAGCTAGGCATATCCGCCAGCGCAATCAGCACGCCGCAGTTTGCGGAGGTTTTTGGCGGCAATCGTTTGCTGGCGGGCATGGAGCCTTACGCCGCCTGCTACGGCGGTCATCAGTTCGGTAACTGGGCTGGTCAGCTGGGCGACGGGCGCGCCCTGGCGCTGGGCGAGCTGGTCGACATCAATGGACAATCGCAAACCCTGCAGCTAAAGGGCGCAGGCCCAACGCCGTATTCACGCACGGCCGACGGGTTGGCGGTGCTGCGTTCATCAATCCGTGAGTTTTTGTGCAGTGAAGCAATGGCGCATCTGGGTGTGTCGACGACGCGTGCGCTCAGCCTGGTGGGAACTGGCGAGCAGGTGATGCGCGACATGTTCTACGACGGGCACCCGCAGCTTGAGCCGGGGGCGGTGGTGTGTCGGGTGGCGCCATCGTTTGTTCGCTTTGGCAATTTTCAGTTAGCGGCGGCCCGCTCCGAAACCGCCACCCTGCAGCGGCTGGTGGACTTTGTTGTTGCCGAGCATTTTCCGCATCTGGCTGACGAGCCGCAACCGGCCGCGGCCGCGGCGATGTTTGCCGAAGTGGTGCGACTGACCGCTGAGCTAGTAGTGCATTGGCTGCGAGTGGGTTTTGTGCATGGCGTGTTGAACACCGACAACATGTCGATTCTGGGCCTGACGATTGACTACGGCCCGTACGGCTGGCTGGACAACTACGACCCGGATTGGACGCCCAACACAACCGATGCCGCTAACCGGCGTTATCGGTTTGGCATGCAGCCACAGATCGCCCAGTGGAATCTTGTGCAGCTTGCGAACGCTTTGCATCCGGTGGTGGGGGAGGCCGAGCCTCTGCAGGCCGCTATTGACCAGTTTGTGCCGCAGTTTGAAAGCGGCTGGAAGCAGATGATGGCCGCCAAGCTGGGTTTGCCGAGCCTGGATTCGGAGACCGACCTAGCGCTGGCGCAAGAGGCATTGTCGGTGCTGCAACTAGCCGAGACGGATATGTCGATCTTCTGGCGTGGCCTGGCGTGCGTTGCTTGCGTTGAAGGCGCTGCAGGCGTTGCCGCTAGCGCCGGCCAGGCCGCTAGCGCCGAGCCGTCCGCCCAACCTTTATACGCCGCGCACTATCAGCCCGAGCAAATCACCGACACCCACCGCAGCGCGATTGAAGCATTCGTTGAGCACTACACCACTCGCCTGCGAGCCCTGGGGATACCAGACCAGACGCGCCGAGAAGCCATGAACGCGGTCAATCCGAAATATGTGTTGCGCAACTATCTGGCGCAGCAAGCCATCGATTCAGCCCACGCGGGTGACATGTCGCTCACGCTGGAGCTGCTTGACGTAATGCGCCGCCCCTATGACGAACAACCGCAATATGAACGCCACGCCGGATTGCGCCCCGACTGGGCACGCACCAAAGCTGGTTGCTCGCAACTGTCTTGTAGCTCCTAACGGGTCGCCCCTAGCGGGCATCCATAACTCCTAGCCAGCCGCCCATAACGTAGCCTGCGGATTGTTCGCAAGGAGCAGCAAGTGGAAATTCGCATAGGCGTTATCAATGTCGCACGAGAAATACACATTGAGGTGGAAGACGACGAATCCAAGGACTTGGTAAGCGCCATTGAGTCCGCATCGGCTGGCAAAGAGAAGGTGCTGTGGGTGAGCGACAAGGGCGGCCGTCGGGTGGCTATTCCTTGCGACAAGCTGGCATACGTTGACATCGGACCAAGCGGAGAGCGCCGCGTTGGTTTCGCTGGAACCTGATACTCCGTAACTAACAACCACAGGCTGGCGCAATGTCTCCGCTACTGGATCTCATGACGCTCGGCCCGCCGCTAAACATCCAGCAGACCAAGCATCTGCGGCGCTTGGTTTCTTGGTGGACGCTGCTAGCCGATCTGTCGTTTTCGGATTTGCTGCTTTTTTTGCGATCCTCAAAAGACGACGAAGACGGCGAGATGCCCCGTTTCGTTATCGCCGACCAAATACGAGCCAGCACCGGCCGCACGCTTTATCGCGATGACTATGTGGGCGCGCAGGTAAACGGGCAGGAGCGCCCTTTTGTGGCGG
Source organism: Candidatus Poriferisodalaceae bacterium (assembly GCA_965212125.1). Taxonomy (GTDB): domain Bacteria; phylum Actinomycetota; class Acidimicrobiia; order Acidimicrobiales; family Poriferisodalaceae; genus CAYRJD01. The sequence continues at coordinate 231,221 of OZ243045.1, forward strand.
CCGCATTTGCGCAGGGTCGCATTCAAACCGGCGAGGTGCGTTTGGTGCACACCCGAACCCAGGCGCACGTGACGTCGATTCCGGTACTTTGCGGCGGCAAGGTGATAGCGGCGCTGAGCCGTGAGGTGGCGCCTGAACTGGTGGAAACCCTGGGCGAAGGAAACCTGGAGCGCAACTACTTGCAGACCTTTGCTGCGCTGGCCGACATGGTTGCGGCCGGTGATTTTCCCTACCCGGCACCCGCTCTTCCGTTTGGGAAAGGCAGGCACGGCTTAGATCCTGAGCACGATGAGCTTTCGCGTGTCGGCGACGGGATGCTGTTGGTCGGCGATGACGACATGGTGACGTTTGCGTCGCCCAATGCGGTCAGCGCCTTGCATCGGGTGGGCGTTACCGGCGACATTGAAGGCAAGCGGCTTGACCAGATCGGCCTAGCCGAGGAAGAGCTGAGTCTGCCGCGACCGAAGGCCGCACCCGTTGCGACCGAAATCACGCGCTACGACGCTGCGGTGCAGGTGACTGCTCTGCCGTTGCGAAACGCCGGCAGCGAGTTTCCGATGCGAGACCAAACACGACTTGGGGCGTTGATGTTGCTGCGTGACGTGACGGCTCTGCGCCAGCGCGACCTGTTGCTGCTTTCAAAAGATCGCACGATCGCTGAGATACATCACCGGGTTAAGAACAACCTGCAAACCATTTCGTCGCTGCTGCGCATTCAGGCGAGGCGGCTTAGTTCTGATGAAGCTAGCCGCGCCCTGCAGGAGTCGATCAGGCGCATCGCAGCCATAGCGCTGGTGCATGAGGCGCTGTCAACTGAGGCGACCGACGACGTTGATTTCTGCGGAGTGGCGCGGGTGTTGGCCGACACGATGCGCCACAGCCTCACATCGCAGGAGCAGCCGATTGATTTCGTGGTGCGTTGCTCTGTTGGGAAGGTGCCCACCGAAATCGTTACCCCGCTGGCGGTGGTGCTAAATGAGCTTTTGCAGAATGCGGTTGATCATGCCTATCCGCAGGCTTGGGTTTCGGCCGGAGCTGATGACGCTGACGGAGTTGACGACGCCAGCGCGGGCGGCACTGTCGCGGGCAACCCTTCCGACGGTGACGTCGCCGCGGGCGACTCTCCCACAGCCGACCCGACCACAGATGACACCGCCGAGGCGTTCAGCGCAGTGTCCGGCGCAACTGCTGAGATGCTTGGAACTGTTGAGGTGGACATCGAAAGACCCCGGCCAGATCTGTTGCGCATGGTCGTGCGTGACGACGGGGTCGGCCTGCCAGAGGACTTCGACATCAACAAAACGCTTGGGCTAGGCACCTCTATCGTGCGGGCGCTGACCACGGCCGACCTGAGCGGGATGATTACTTACAAAAACCGTCAGCCAGGCAGCGGCACGGTGGTTTTGGTTGAGGTGCCGCTGGAACTGGCAGTCAACAACGCTGCGACAAGCCCTGCTTAGCTGGCCTTCCTGCTAGCTAGTTGGCTGGCCTTCTTAGCGGCCGCAACCTGGGCGGCCATCTCCAGGCGCTTGACTCGCGCTCGTTGGCGACGAATCGTTCGGCGCTCCTCTTCGGAATGCCCACCCCAAACGCCTGAGTCCTGGTTGGTGTTGAGGGCGAACTCCAGGCACATCTCAGTCACTTCGCAGTCAGCGCACAGCGCCTTAGCGGCACTGATTTTGCTGAGCGCCGCGCCCGTCGTGCCGATCGGGAAGAAGCTGTCAAGGTCGGTGTTGCGGCACTTGGCTGCATTGCGCCACAGGCCGCTTTCGAAAAGCAAAGCCGCTCTTGTGCTCACAGGCTGATCACAATTCGCCACGCGTTCGCGCAAGGTGATTCGCCCATTCGCTCATCCGCGCACAGGCTATGGGCAGCCAACGGATTGCAACACGCAGGCAGTGCTGCTGTAACCGCCCTGAAACTTACGGTGCGTCTGTGATGCATTTGTTATGTGGCGTGCTACGTGGCGGCGAGTCGTCTTTACGGAATTACCACCGGAAGTATGCGAGGCCTGTGCGTGATGCGCAAGCACGCAGCCTTGCCTAAATACTCCCCGTCGATTTGATAGCCGAACTGCTTGGCGGGCGCGGTGGTGCCAGCTCCGCTAGCTGCCGCAGCCGCGCCGTCAATCTCCGCACCGTTAACCGCCGCGCCGTTAACCGCCGCGCCACCAGCCCGGATTCGGACTTCGCTCAGGTCGTCGGCTCGGTAGATCACCGAATCGTCTAGCTGGCCGACACCGTCCGACTTTGACAGTGCTCCTTGCAAAGCGTTCATGGCCGACCTAGCCGAAGTCGATCGCAGAGCGACGACCGACAAGCCGTTCGTCAGCTTCGCTGCGGGGGCGATGGAAAGAGCACGCGACCCCAGGTAGGTGTACGGGTCGGTGTTTAGCACCACGGTGAAATAGCTGGCCGTGCTTGCTTGGGTGCTTTTCTCCGGCGTGGCTGACGTGCTGATAGACATTGCCGAACTGCGATGCTCGCCACGCGCCAGAGCCGTAGCGGCGCTCGCAATGTAAAGCGGGTGCGCCAGGTAGCGCTTCAGCTTCGGCCACTTTTCAACACGCCTAACAACCGCCGCGTCAAAACCAATCCCGCAGTGAAACAGAAACAAGCGATCGGTATTTGCGGTATTTGACGGTCTCGTTACCGCCGCCGCGTCCTTGCTGGAGCCCTTGCCCGTGCCCATGTCGCCGGAACCCGCGCCACCCGAACCCACGTCTTGCACCGCACCCAACCCGACCACCTCGGTGCGGCCTTCATCTAGCGCATCGCAGATGGCGGTGGTCGCCACCAGTGGATCGTCATCGGTGCCGATGGTGCGCGCAAACACGTTGGTTGAGCCGCCCGGCAGCGCCGCCATGGCGCATTTCGTGCCGGCCAGCCCGTTAGCGACCTCGTTCAAAGTGCCGTCGCCACCCAACACCACAACGCAATCAATGCCCGAATCCGCGGCCTCGCTAGCCAGACGGGCGGCATGACCACGCCGCTGCGTCGGCGCCAACTGCACGTCGTAACGGTCGTTCAGCAGCGTCTGGATCAGCACGCGAGTGCGTGCCGTTACGGACGAAGCGGCCGCATTGGCCAGTAGCAGTACGCGCATCAGCTCAAATTTTGGCAGACTGCGACGCGTGAAAATTGTGGTATGTGTAAAACAGATTCCAGACCCGGCTGTGCCAGGTGAACTGAATCCCGAAACAAACACGCTTAAGCGCGACGACAAACCCGTCATTGACGAGTCTGACATGTACGGCGTGGAGATGGCGTTGCAACTGGTTGAGTCTGCCGGGGGCGGCACCGTGTCGTTGGTGTCGATGGCGCCCGACAACGAAGTCGCCGGTTTGCGGACCGCCCTGGCGATGGGCGCCGAGGATGCGGTGCTGGTCAGCGACGAAGCGCTAGCTGGCAGCGACGCCTTGAGCACCGCCAAGGTGTTGGGGGCGGCCATTTCATCTATGGAGGCGGATTTGGTGTTGGCTGGGGTTGAATCCAGCGACGGCTACACCGGCACGGTGCCGGAGATGATCGCCGGGGTTATGACGCTGCCGTCGATCACTTTCGCCAAGCACATTGAAGTTGACGGCACCAAGGTGAAGGTGCAGCGCCAGACCGAGGCGGGCTACGACGACGTGCAGTGCGATATGCCAGCGGTGGTTTCGGTGACCGCCGGCGTGGTGGAGCCTCGCTATCCGTCGTTCAAGGGGATTATGTCTGCCAAGAAAAAGACGGTCAACGAAAAGACGCTGGCCGACTTGGGTATTGACGCCGGTTCGGTGGGGGCGGCCGGGGCGCGTCTGTCAACGCAGAACGTCACAGAAGCCGATGAGCGCCAAGCCGGGGAGATCATCACCGATGAGGGTGAGGGTCATATGAACATTGTCGAAAAGCTCGCCGAGCTGAAGATCGTCTAGCCGGCTAGCCAGCCCAGACAAGCAAACCCAAACAAACAGAGCAAGAAGAAAGCAAAGTAAATGACGCTAAAGAAGATTCTGATATTCGCTGAAGGCGGACCCGACGGCCCTTCAAGTCTCACGTTGGAGATGGCGACGAAAGCCCGCACTCTGGCCGATGCGGTTGAGGCCTTTGCCGCCGGGCACGGCGAGCAAATGGCGGCCGAGCTTGGTGCGCATGGAGTGACGGTTGTTCACGATGTCGGCGAGATGACTGATCGCCTGGTCGGTCCGCACGCCGCGGTCGCCATGCAGGCGCATCTGGCAGGCGATGCGGCCGATGCGGTGTTTTTCGGGCAGACCACTGACGGGCGCGACACCGCTGCTCGATTGTCGGTGCTGTTAGATCAGCCGGTGATGACCAACAACGTGGGTGCGGAGCTGTCCGATGATGGCAAGTTGGTGGCGGAGGAGCCGATTTTTGGCGGCGTGAAGAACATTTTCACGCAGTGGGAGTCTGACGGCGCTGCGATTGCGCTGTTCCGTCCGAAGAGTTTTGAGCCTGAGCCCAGCGGTGGCGGTGCGGCTGAGGTGCGTGCGGCTGCTGGTGGTGATGCTGGGGTGGCTGGCAGTGCCGAGGTAACTGGGCGCCACCAAGAGGAGCGCTCCGGCCCGCAGCTTGATGACGCCGCAGTGGTGGTGTCTGGCGGGCGTGGTTTAGGTAACGCAGATGCGTTTGAGATGGTGGAGGAGCTGGCGGGCTTGCTTGGGGCGGCTGCTGGCGCTTCTAGGGCGATTGTTGATGCTGGCTGGGTGCCGTATTCAATGCAGGTGGGCCAAACCGGCAAGGTTGTGAAGCCAGGCGTGTATATCGCCTGCGGTATTTCCGGTGCGACTCAGCATCTGGTGGGGATGAAGGGGTCGAAGAACATCATCGCCATCAACAAAGACCCCGAGGCACCGATATTTGGCGTTGCCGACCTCGGCATCGTGGGCGACGTGCACAAGGTGATGCCAGCCCTGATCGAGGCCCTCAAGGCGCGGTAATCACGTAGCCGTGGTTCTATAGTGGTACCTTCGCGGTGCGTAAGGGGAACGCACGCGAGCAGTAGGTAGATATGTCACTTCAATCTGTCATCAAAAGGATCGCTAATAGTGATTTGGATACTAATGAGGAGACCGTCAAGTTTCATGCGGTAGCACCAATCCTCAAAGAGCTTGGATGGGATATTTTTGCTGAGGGTTCACCAAATAGCAAAACAGTTGTTGAATTTGAAATACCATTGAATGGAATATCAGAAAAAGATAAAGATAAGTTCCCGGACATTGGCTTAAGAAAAAAAGAGGCAAGCAGTAGTTTCCTAGCCTTTGTTGAAGTTAAGGGCTCTTCTAGAAGCTCTTCAAATGATCATAAGCTCGATGATCATCTTGATCAAATTTCTACTTATGTTATTCGATCTGGAACGCAAATAATTGCACTCACTAATGGAAAAAGATGGAAGCTCTACTGCCTTGTGTCAGGGCAAGCATTTGATGATAGCCAGTTTTATGAATTCTATATTACGCCAGATAATATAGATAAAGTATTTAAAATACTAAGGAAATTTCTGTTAAAGGCAGTCTTAGTTAACGGTAAAGCAGTTACTGAAGCTAAGAAGATACTAGACAGATTAAAAAAAGATAAAGAGCTTATTGAGTTAGTTAAGGAAGTATGGAAGCCTGCATATGATGGAATGATATCTGATGGCAGCTTAACTTTTCTTAGAGACGTCGTTGGCTACGTTACAAGTGATATTGCAAAAAAGTATGGGAAACAATATAGTAAAAAAGAAATAGAGAAGGCTTTGCGTGAGTACAAAGGTCTTACAGGAAATACCTTAACTGTAAGCTCAGCAAAAAAGCCGAAACCTAAATCAAGCTCAGGACGTAAACCAAGAGCACCAGTACCTCCGAGGCATATTATTCTCTATGGCCAGAAGATAACTGCAAAAACCTCTAAGCGGGTTTTTGAAGCTACTGCAATTTACTTCTACAAACGAGAGGGTATTCAATTTATTCAAAAATTTGAAAACACAAGAGGTGGGAAAGTACCGTTTATCTCTAGAAATAACGAGAACGAGCGTTTCAGGAATATTGCCGAATCCCCGATTTGGTATAACGCCCATGGCGCCGCTGAAGTATTTGTGAGCAAATCCTACGAATTGATAGACGTATTTGGCGGATCTAAGGGTGATTTGAAAATCTATCATGAGAGCGGAAAGCTTATTAAATACGACGCTAACGGGCAGCCCTACCTTACAGAAGAGTAGCCATGTCGCTTGAGGAAACTATTCAAAGAGTCGCGAACAGAGACTTGCCGCCAAATGAAGAGACGGCAATAAAATACATTATTGACCCGATCCTTGAAGACCTGGGATGGGATGTTCGTAATATCGATGGGAACTCAGAGGTTGAGTATGAGAGATCAGTAGGGCCTGGAAGAGGGGCGAAGAAAGAAGGTCGCGCAGATATAGCACTAATGAAGGTCGGTCGAGGAGGTAAGAGAGAATGTGTCTGCCTGGTTGAGGCAAAAGCCCCTGGCAAAAAGCTTAGAGATCACATAGATCAGCTTGTCAACTATGCCTTCCACGAAGGTGTTGATTTATGTGTACTTACAAATGCAAAAGAGTGGTGGCTCTACCTTCCACGTGAAAAGGGCCCAATAGACGACCGCCGGTTTGCAGAAATTAAGCTTGCTGATGATCCTGAGCAAATAGCGGCGGAGCTTGAACATTTTCTTAGTAAAGAAAATGTGATTAACGGAACAGCTGAGGATCGCGCAAAAAAACGGATTGAAGCTCTAAAAGACGCGGATATTTTAAACACAGAGCTTCCAAAGATTTTGGACCAACTAACAAGAGATCATGACCCAGAGTTAGTCGAATTAATCATTAGGCGAGCCTCAAGTTCGACAGGTCTCAGCCCTTCACCAGAGCAAGTAGCAAGGGTTTTGGATAGGGCAAGGGTTTTGGATGGGAAAAGTATTCCCAATACGCCCAGTAGGAAACCTGATTTACCTCTTCCTTCAACTAAGGCATCGAAACTAAAGGTACCTAGCATAAAAACACCAAAGCCCCGTAAGGTTGTTTTGAACGGGGCTGAGACTGAGGTTAAGCAATGGAGAGAACTCCTTCTAGTAGTGGCTAATTCTCTTTACGAAAGACACAAACATGAATTTTACCCGCTTGTTACGGACAACTGGAGAACCAGGAAAATTCCCATATCCTTGATAAAAAGCGATTTCCGCTCTGCTGACCAGCTTAACAACACTCCATATTGGATTAATACTTGGTGGAGTGCCTATAACCTTTTGAGGATTGCTCATGAGTTACTGCTAGTTACAGGCGGTAAGGAAACAGACCTTTCTGTCTTTAATTCTGAGGGCGTTGAATTAGTACGAGATAGTAAACTGCGGAAAATAATTCCCTTGACTTCACAGAATGGGTAAATGAAATGGTTACCAATCGCTTTGAAGGCCCAAAACTAGAAGAAATAATCAAAGGTGTTTCTCATGATACTGCTGGCAATGAAACCCTCGTAACAACTTCTGTTGTTATGCCTGTTTTGCAGTGCTTGGGCTGGAGCACTCTCGGCGTTAGTAAAACTGGGGAAGTTGACTTTGAGCGGCCAATTAGTAATGAGAAGAAGAGTATAACTAAAAAGGCGGATATAGCCTTACTCAGAGTTAGTAAAACTAAGAAAAAGTGTGTCGCAGTAATCGAAGTCAAAGCATTTCAAAAAAGCTTAGATGGTCACGTAAAACAACTAGCTTGGTATGCCACATACGAAAAGGCTGACATATTTGTTCTAACTAATGGCTTGGAATGGCGATTATATTTAAGACCTAATCATCATACCCCTCCTCCTTTTGATGATAATGTGCTAAATGAATTTGAATTTACTCGCTTTTATTTTGCAGATCCTTACGTACCTGATCCTCATCAAGTTTGCGCTGAACAATTACGCCGCTTCTTAGGTAAGAAAAATACTTACACTCAGGAATCAAAAAAATTAGCAAAAGAGCAGCTAAAAGTTAAGAAAGGTATCGAGAAAATACACGATTCCTTATCTAACATTTTGATTAAACTGTTCCTGAGGCCTGAAGATGACTTGATAGATTATCTCACAGAGCAAATCGCGGCTAAGATAAGAGTTGATATTCCAGAAATACATATCCGAGCCTTGGTAAAGGACTTTGGAAAATACCTAGAAGAGGATTTTGACTATCATCATGAGCGCTTTTTGAATCTTGATTACTCACCTCCCTGGAAAAACCTGCATTATGTATATGACTCTGATATAAATGTCTTTCACAAAACCTGGCTTACTAAGCTGCGCAACTTGCATCAAGCATAAAAGCTTAAGATACCTAGATAAACCAAGGTTAATGTTAGAGCTGAGGCTGAAAGAGTAAAAATGGCAATACCAGTATCCTGGAGGCTAGGGGAGACCGTCTATCATTCAAAGTCTAAAATCGCGTTCACAACCGACTTGCTAGATAGGTTGCTAGCACTTCACCCTGACAAGTTTCCAAAACTTGCTGAAAATATGCTCTTTGACCTTTTTCTATCTACTTCCTTAGATAAGTTAAGTAAAGGCAAGCCAGTATATTCTTCAGGATATTATAGAGAAACTGATTTTGCCCCAATTGCTTACCTTGCCTCAGCCTACTGGGTGTTTCGGACATGTTGTGATCTTGCTTCAATTGAAATAGAAGGCGATGAGTTGGTTATTGAGTATCCAGATGATGAGTTCGGGCTTGACGACTTTATATTTCTATATGCTGCCTTAGAGGAGGCAAGCACCAGGGTAAAGCCTCTAGCCTTTACACTTCTAGGTGAGGCTTACAAGTTTAAATCTCACGCACATATTTCAAAGACTGTATTTGAAAAAATGTATGAGCTGTACCCTGAGAAGTTTAGCGAACTTTATATGGATCCTGATAACTGGCGTGTTGTGTTATCTAAAGACCCAGAGAGAGTTGAAGGATTTGAGAGGGCAAGACAAGTTGGCGATTCTGACTATTACTTTGATGCTGAATTTACTGCGTATGCAAAGAACGTGGCCAGAATTGATCGGATGTACAAGCAGATAGTTTCTCATTTTGGATATTCTGAGGGGGATTTTGAATATCAATTTGGAAACTAAGCATGCTCATAGCTAAACCAGTGGCCAGGGCCAGCTTCGGCCACCTGTGTCTTCTGGGAAATGCCCTAGGTCGGCCATTCGGCTAGCTCGGTATTGCATCGCCTCAATCTCCGGCTCAGTAAGCCACGGCTTTAGCCGGTCCAGCGGGTCGTTGATGATGCAGTGCAGGTTCTCGCACATATCGTCGCTCAGTTGATCACCGACAAAATCCCAGATCACCGTCCGTAGCTTGAAGTCTTCAGAAAAGCACAGCCCCTGGTCAATGCCGTAGATGCGACCCCACTTGGCCAGCAGGCAATGCCCCGACTTGCGGTCGGTGTTGTTGGCAACCAAATCAAACAGACAGATCGTGCGCAGGTCGGCGTGATGCTGCGGCTCATTTATCAGCGTGAAGTAGTGCTGCGTGAAATCAGCCTCAATGAACAGCTGCACCGACCCGACACCATGTGGACCGTCTCGCTCGATGGTCGGCGGAATGACATCCCACCCCATCTCATCGCTTAGCTCAAACGCAGCTATCTCACGACGGTGAAGACCGGCCGGGAAATCCCACAACGGGCGCTCACCCTTGGTCGGCTTGTAGATCGCAGCCGCCGCATCTTGGCCGTCCTCGTCCAACACCTTCACCAAGAAGGTGGCGTTGCTGCTCTGCGGCATGCGGGCGACTAGCTCTAGCTCACCTTTTCGCAGCAGCTCAAGAGCCTCGGCTGTGCTTGCGGCATCCAAGCTCAGTCCTTTGGCGGGCGATAACCGTTGCGCTTGGCAAAATCCCGGCCATCATCAATCAACCGCAAGGCGTGTTCGCAAAATGCCGCTACCAGCTCGGGCCGCAGGTGGAACAAGGCAGAGGCGGGTTCGGTTTCGGCGAGTCCATCGGTATCGCCCGATCCACCGGCTTCGTCGGGCTCGTCGGTGTCGGGGCTGCTGGCATCGGATTCGTCCTCGTCCACATCCATGTCGGCATCGTTTAGCTCACGCGCCACCACAACGATGATGCCCGTATCCGGGTCAAGGCCTGCGCCCAACTCAGCTACCGTCCACGCCGCCATTACCGGTTCCTGCAAAGGCATCAACTGCGACGGCGGCTCAACCAGATCGTGCTTCTCTAGCAGTTGCTTCAATGCCGTCGCCAGCGCGCCGACCTGCATTTTCTCCAGCTTCAGCGTGACGATCTGGTCGCCGTCCACGCCTTGCAAGAAAAAGATCCGCTGTCCGGCGGGCCCTACCGCGGCGGCAATGAAACTGTCTGTGTTGCGGAGTTCAAAGTTTTCAGACATTGCTAGTTCAATTGCCAGTTCTCAAGTATTGCGGCGCCCGGTGCGTCAAGCCCAGCCAAGCTAGGCGGGCTTCAACTCTGCCAGGTCTGACGTGTTGTTGGTGGTGAGCACCATCGGTCCGCCCGCACCAAGCGAAATCGCAGTGACCGAGCACGGCGACACAACGATGCGCTGGAACAGGTCTAGGTGGGTGCCCATAGCATGCGCTATGTAGGCGCGGATCGGGTCGGCGTGCGCAACGGCCACCACCGCTTTGCCGCTGTGGCGGTCGGCGATCTCGGCGATCGCTGCCACGAAGCGGGTCTGCATTTCGGTGAAAGATTCGCCGTCTGGAAAACGAAAGCCGCTCGGGTAGCGCTGCACCGTGCGCCACGCCTTCAGCTTGGACAGCGCAGCCAGTTTGCGGCCGGTCCATTTTCCAACGTCAAGCTCGTTCAGCCCTTTGTGAGTTTTGGTCGGCTGGCCGACGGCCTTGGCGATGTAGCCGGCGGTTTGCTGGGCACGCAACAGCGGCGACGCATACACCGCTGCCACATGCTTGGCGAGCGGGGCGATGCGGGTGCCGGCGTTTTGGGCTTGCTCGATGCCTTTGTCGGACAGGTGCACTCCGGCTCGACGACCGTAAAGCTCAACGCCGGTGGTGGGGGTTTGGCCGTGGCGTACTAGCAGCACCAAGGTGGGTCGATTGCTTGTGGGCACAAGCTGACGGTAGCAACGTGCGTGCTCTGTGGATGTGCTTGTAGAGCGTGTTTGTGAAGCGTGCTCGCGAAACGTGCGATGCGGTGTGTCCGCGAAACGTGCTTGCGTAGCGGCGCTGCCACACTTGCTTTGTGAGCGAGGGAAGTGTGAGCGCACGAAGTGAACGCAGGAAGTGAACGAGCCGAGCCGGCCACGCTGGCTCAGCTAAACCAGCAGGTCACTTCATGTCGGCGGTGTGAGCGGCTAGTTGAGTGGCGTGAGCAGGTGGCGCAGCAAAACCGCCGGGCGGCTTTCAAAGATCAGCAGTACTGGGGCAAGCCGGTGCCTGCGTTTGGCGACCCGGCCGCTTCGGTGGTGATCGTTGGACTCGCTCCAGCCGCCCACGGCGCTAACCGCACCGGCCGCATGTTCACGGGCGATCGTTCGGGCGATTTTCTCTACGCCTCTTTGCATCGCTGCGGCTTGGCGAATCAGCCCACCTCCCAAGATTTGCACGACGGCTTGAGGCTGACGGGTGCCTACATAACTGCCGCCGTTCGCTGCGCCCCGCCTGCTAATAAGCCTTCGGTGCGAGAGCGTGATGAGTGTGCGGGCTATCTCGTTTCGGAGCTGGGCTTGTTGAGTGACGCTCGGGTGGCAGTGGTGTTGGGGGCGTTTGCCTATGGCGTGATGTGTACTTTGCTGGGCGTGAGGCCTCGCCCGAAGTTTGGCCACGGCGTGTGCGTGGATCTGGGGCAGAGGCAGGAAGAAGGCGCACCGCCGCAAGAGCGATTTGGCTTGTCGCATCTGCTGTGTTCGTTCCATCCCAGCCAGCAGAACACCTTCACCGGACGGCTAACCGAACAGATGCTTGACGATGTTTTTGTTGAAGCGAAAGCCCTGGCCGCGCTATGAAACTCACGGTTGCTTTGTTGGGCGCGCTGGTCGCCGTGCTGTTGGGATGCTCTGCCGCTGATAGCGCCGCAACCGACACCAACGGTGACTCCAACTCCACGGTGGTGCTCGGCAATCCCGGAACGCTCGTCCCGCCAACCACCCAGCCATCAACCGACGAACAAGCGGAGAACCTTCTGCCCATTGAAACCATCGTGGCGTTCTTGGACGCTTGCGTGGCCGACTCAGGTTTGGTCGGCCCCTGCCATTGTGCGGCGGACCGCCTTGAGGGCAGCTTCACGCCGCAAGACATTGAAATATTTGAAGACCGCATCACCGGGCAGCTGGAATATCCGCCGCAGGTGGCGTCGGACTTGGTGTCTTGCCAGAACGCATCACCGCCCGCCGCCTGGGACGAAACGATGCGCCGCAGCTACGTGGCCGAATGCGCCAAGGGGGCCGACCAGCTAACGGATCTGTGCATGTGCTCGCTGATGCGTGCGCAAGATGTGATCCCGGGCGATCGGCTGGCTGAGTACCTGGCTTCGGTTGAGGCGCGGCCGGACTTTGCTGACCTGATCAACCGCTGCGTCTAGGGCGCGGCGAGCGCCGCGCTTGGCGCGCTAGCTACTTCCGCGTCGGCTCGGGCAGCAGCGCCGGCTCAGGCGGTGCAAAACTCGGCCAGCGGGTCCGCGACTTAGCGCTCAGCTTGTGCATCAGCGCAATCGCCGCAGGGTCGTCATCACCAGGCCGCCCAATCAGCGATCCGTCCCGCAGCATCGCCATGATGATCTCTCGCCCGATGTCGGTGCGCACGATCGTCAGCGTCCAGTCGTTGTACTTGCCGATGCCGCCAGTCGAAATGTCGGCATGCTCAGCGGCGAAATCAGGACAGTGATTGCACCCCTCACGCGTCCAGGCGTGGCATTCCTTCAGATTGATTTCGTAGTAGCCGTCGTCGTGCGTCCAGATCTGAAACACGCCCTTGATGTTGGTCTTGCGAATGTTGCGGCGGTCAATCCCGTACTTCTGCTCAAACAGCTCCTCAAAGATCGCCTCATCAAAAGACTTGGAGCACAGCAGGCCGATGTTCAGCGCAAACCGATTGCCGACCTTGCCGACCTTGCGCGACTTAGCCACCGGCAAGATTGAGCTCTGACAGCTCATCCCCACCAGGGCGATCTTCTTCGCACCCGCCTCGATCGCATCGGTGTACGCCAGCGTGTTGGCCGAGTACGTGTAGCGACTGCCCGCCCCGCGCAGCACATCGTCCCGATTGAACGCAACACCCGGCGACGCCGTCCACTGATTGCCCTCGCCCTCGCCGACATAAGAGGTCAGCGCGGCGTCGATGTAGCCATGCTCCAGCGCCCAAATCAGTATCGCCGAAACCAGTCCGCCGTCCTGCCCGGTCTGATGAACAAAGTCGTCGCTGGCGCGCGTAAGGATGATGTCTTTGTAAATCCCCGACGGCTCCTCCGCCATGCGATCTCGGTCAAACATGAAGTTGTCGGCCTCGCCCTCCCACGTGCGAAAGCGCGGGCAGGCTCGCGTGCAGCTGGTGCAGCCTTTTACGCCGTGTCCGCAGTCGGTCGGGCCAAGCTCATCTTCAAGGTGGTACGGCTTGAAGCCGCCTTGGATGTGCTCGTAGCCGATGACGTCGTGTGGGCAGCTAATGACGCAGCCCGCGCAGCCGGTGCATAGCCCGGAGGTGATGACCTCTTCGTATAGCTCTTTCCACTGGAAGGTCCAGCGGGGGGGAGCTTTCTTGGTGTCGGCGCCAGCACCAGCGGCGGTGTCGCTAGCGGTGTCAGGAACCGTTGCAGTATCGGTAGCAGCCATAATGCCAGCTTACGTCAGGCACAATGTAAGTCTTGGAGAAAATGGCTGAGCGCGAATGAAACTGAGCGCAAATGATTAAGAAAGACTGGCTAGAGCTGCTTGACCAGGCGCGGGTTGCCACGATGGCGACCATCGGACCCGACGGGCGCGTTGATCTGGTGCCGTGCACCTTCGCCTTTGACGACAAGATCCTGGTCACCGCCGTTGACCACAAGCCCAAAACCACGCCCAACCTGAAGCGCCTCGACAACGTGCGCCAGTTCCCCGAGGTAACGCTGCTGGCTCACCACTACGACGATGAGACCTGGGACGATCTCTGGTGGGTGCGGGTGCGTGGCCGAGCGAGCGTGCATGAGGTCGGCGCCGCCTGGGCGAATGCGATCGACATGCTGAAGAACCGCTATCCGCAGTACCAGGAAAACCCGCCGACCGGCCAGGCGATAATCGTTGACCTGACCGAAATAACTGGCTGGAAAGCCAGCAGCTAGCTGCGATAAGACTGGCGACTAGCACCCTCGGCAGGATTCGAACCTGCGACACATGGCTCCGGAAGCCACTGCTCTATCCCCTGAGCTACGAGGGCTAGCGTGCTGGACGGTACCCTGTCTAATCGGCGCTCAGCCACGAAACAGACTTGCGCGAAACAGACTTGCGAGAGCCCGGTGAGAGCACAGTGACACAGCAGCGTCTCTCAATACAGCAATTTGCCGCCGAGGTGTCTCAATCGCTGGCTGGCCACGACATTGAAATCGCACCTGGCGATGTTCATCTGGAGCGACCCGCCCGTGCTGAGCACGGCGACTGGTCTACCAATGCCGCTCTGACGGTTGCGAAGCGTGCTGGTCGCAACCCGCGAGAGCTGGCTGACCTGTTGGCGCAAGACCTGCGCGGCAGTTCCATCCCGCATCTTGTTTCGGTGGAGGTGGCTGGCCCGGGCTTTGTGAATTTCACCCTTGCGCCCGGCTGGCTGCATGAAGTGTTGCGTCAAGTGGTGACCGAAGGCGTTGATGACTATGCGCGCCTGGATGTGGGCGGTGGAGAAAAGGTCAGCGTGGAGTTTGTATCTGCTAATCCCACCGGACCACTGCATGCTGGCGGTGGGCGCTGGGGCGCCTATGGCGACACGCTGGTTCGTCTATCTCGGCGCTGTGGTTTTCAGCCGCATTCTGAGTACTACATAAACGATCGCGGCAATCAGATGGAGTTGTTTGCGAAGTCGCTGCTGGCGCGCCGCACCGGGCAGCCGTTGCCCGAAGAGGGTTACATGGGCGAGTACGTGACGCAGTGGGCGGAGGAGATGCCAGCCGAGCTAGTGGAGGCGGCCACGGCAAGCCGCGACGAGGCAGCGCTGGCTGAGGCGCTAGATGAGATAGGAAAGTGGGGGCGCGACCGCAGCCTGCGCGACGTGAAAGAAGCACTAGGCGCGATGGGCGTGAAGTTTGATCGCTGGCAAAGCGAGCGGGAGTTGGCGGAGTCGGACGCCATGGATGAGATGCTTGCGAAACTGGAAGCGGCCGGTCACGTCTATGAACACGAGGGCGCAAAGTGGCTGCGAACCACCGAGCACGGCGACGCTAAAGACCGAGTGCTGGTGCGCAAAGACGGCGAGCCGACTTACTTCATGCCAGACATTGCCTTCCACCACCAAAAGTACGACCGCGCCAGTCACCTGATCAACGTGCTGGGAGCTGACCATCACGGCTATGTCGCGCGCATGGTCGCCGTGCTTAGGTTCCTGGGGCATCCGCCGGGCAGCTACGAAGCCATCGTTGGGCAGAATGTGACCCTGGTGCGCGACGGCGAACAGCTTGAGCTAAGCAAACGCACCGGCACGATGGTTGAGGTGCGCGACTTGCTTGATGCAGTGGGGCCTGACGTGGCGCGCATGGCGTTTCTGCTGCAGTCCATCGACACGCGCCAAACCATTGACATCGATCTGCTGACGCGCCAGGCCAACGAAAACCCTGTGTTTTATGTGCAGTACGCGCACGCTCGCATTGCCTCTATCGGCCGTGAGGCGCAGCGGCGTGGCGTGCAGCTTGCTGCGCTGGCGGACACGGATCTGGCGAGCGTTGACCTAGCTGTGCTTACCGAGCCGCGCGAGCTGGCGGTGTTGCGTTGCTTGGAGGAGCTGCCACAGGTTGTGGGGCTTGCGTTGCGGGATCGGGCGCCGCACAAGGTGACTACCTGGACGATTGAACTGGCGACTGCGTTTCACGGCTTCTACCACGACTGCCCGATTTTGCGCAGTGATGTAGCGCCGGATCTGCGAGAAGCGCGCCTGTGGCTGACCGAGGCTGCGCGTATCGGGCTGGCAATCGGGCTGGACTTGCTTGGGGTTTCGGCTCCGGAAGAGATGTAGCCGTGAGATGTGCGAGACGATGCGCCCGTGACTGAACTGCGCCATGCGCCCGTGCCGACCAGCCTGCTGCCGGACACAGCCGAGATCAGTTCCGCTGGTCGCTTGTCGGTTGGCGGCTGCGATGTGGCTGAGCTGGCAGCCGAGTTCGGCACGCCGCTTTTTGTTTATGACGAGGCGCACCTGCGCGCCCGCTGCGAAGAAGCGCTGGCTGCGTTCGGTTCGGGCGTTGCCTATGCCGGTAAAGCGTTCTTGTGCGTTGCGATGGCGAAGCTGGTGTATGCGGCTGGGATGCATCTTGATGTCGCCAGCGGCGGCGAGCTACATACGGCCATCCGGGCTGGCGTGCCGGGCACGCACATTGTTTTGCACGGCAATAACAAAACCACCGCCGAGCTTGAGGCCGCCCTGGCGCATGGCGTTAGTCGCATAGTTGTTGATTCGTTTGATGAGATTGATCGCCTGGAGCAGCTGCATCAGGCTGGCGCCGATCGGGCCGACGCCGGCCTGGCCAACACCGCGCCAGCACCGCCAAAAGTCTTGCTGAGAGTTACGCCCGGCGTCAGCGCGCAGACGCATGAATACGTAGACACGGGTCGCGAGGATTCCAAGTTTGGTTTCGGCGTGGCATCGGGCGCGGCGGCCGTCGCCGTTGCCGCCGCGCAATCGTCAAGCGCGATGGAGCTAGTCGGCATTCACTGCCACATCGGCAGCCAGGTGTTTGAGGTGAGCAGCTTTACGCGAGCGCTTGGCGTGGTCGCTGAGTTTTCGAAAGCGCACAACCTGCCGGAGCTATCGGTCGGCGGCGGCTTGGGAGTTGCCTACGTTGAAGGCGAGCACGCTCCCACGATCAGCCAGTGGGGCGAGGCGACGCGCCAGCAATGCGACAAGTTAGGCATCACGGCCAAGATCACCGCTGAGCCGGGCCGATCCATCGCCGCAGCGGCAGGCATGACGGTTTACAAGGTCGGCACCATCAAGCGGCTGGAAGGCATCCGCACCTACGTGGCGGTTGACGGCGGCTACGGCGACAACCCGCGCCCGATGATGTACGGCAGCGACTACACGACGTTTATGCCCGCCCGTGCGGATGCCGAACGCCCCGAGATAGTGCGACTGGTCGGCAGCCATTGCGAATCGGGCGACGTGATCGTGCGGTCTGCGCCTGTGCCGGCCGATCTGGCGGTGGGGGACTTGATCGCCACGCCGGTAACGGGTGCTTATGGCCAATCGATGGGCAGCAACTACAACCGATATCCGCGGCCGGCGACGGTGTTTGTGGCGGATGGGAAGGCGCGTCTGGTGGTGCGGCGTGAGACGCTGGATGACATGACGCGCCTGGACGTAGAGGACTAGCGCGGTTGGACTAGCGCGGCTGGGCTAGCGCGGCCAGCCAAAGGCAGCTAGCGCGCTAGACCCTCTATCGATTCAGTCAAGATCTGTGCGCCTTCGGCCAGCTCAGCCTCGGTCACGTTGAGCATCGGCGTGATGCGAATCACATTGCCGTACAGCCCGCCCTTCCCCAGCAGCAGCCCGCGATTTTTTGCTTCCTCCAGCAGCGCGGCAGTCGCCTGCGCGTCCGCCTCAATGGTGTCGGGATGGGTCAGCTCAATGGCTTGCATCAGCCCCTTGCCACGCAGCTCAGCAATATGCGGCGAAGCCTCGCAAACAGGCGCAAGCAAGCCCTGCAGCTGGTCGCCCCGCTTCTGAGCGTTGGATTGCAGGTCTTTGTTCAGCACCTCAGCCAGCGTTGCGCGCCCAGCCGCCACCGACAGCGGATTACCGCCGAAGGTCGTAAAGCTCGTCCGCTCCAGGCAGTTCATCACCTCCGCCCGCGCCACGATGCCCGCCAGCGTGATGCCATTGCCGACCCCCTTAGCAAACGTCAGCATGTCGGGCACTATGTCATGCGCCTGATAGCCCCAGAAATGCTCGCCGGTGCGACCCCACCCGGTCTGAACCTCATCGCTAATAAACAAAACGTTTGAGTCGCCCAGCACCTTGGACATGGCGCCAAAGAAGCCGTTCGGCGGCGTGGCAAATCCGCCGACGCCCTGGATCGGTTCAGCGATCAGCGCCGCAAACCCACCCGCGTCGGTCATGTCCAGAAGCTGCACCAGATCATCAACGCAGGCCTCAATGAAGTCGGCGTCGTCCATCGCTGCGAACGGGCTGCGCATCCGATAAGGACCCTGCACGAAGTGAACATCAAGCCCGCTGTAGCTGGAGTTGAGCCAGCCACGATGCGAGGTAACGGCCTGCGTGGTGAGCGAGCGGCCGTGGTAGCTATTGCGCATCGCCAAGATTTGGTTGCTGCGGCGAAAGCAGGTCGCCAGCATGATGGCGGTGTCGTTGGCTTCGGTGCCGGAGGTGGTGAACAGCACTCGCGCATCGGGTATGCCAGAGATCGCCGCAACCTCCTCCGCAAAGGCGATCATCTCTTCGTTTAGATAGAGCGTGGATGTGTGCATCACCTTGGCTGCCTGCTCTTGCACGGCGGCGACCACGGCGGGATTGGAATGGCCGATCATCGTCGTGAGAATCCCGCCAAAGAAGTCCAGATACTTCTTGCCCTCGTAGTCCCACACGTAGCTGCCTTCGCCGCGCTCAATTGAGATCGGCTCGTCGTAAAGCGGGCCGATGAACGCCGGCATGACCATCCGGTAGCGCTCTAGCAGGTCGGCAGTGTTAGGCATCGTTCTCCAAATCATAGAGTGTGGCTAGTTTTAGTTGCCAGGCAGACACAGGCAGATTGGGAGCGATCGTGGCCAGTCCCATTGAGCGCATTGCTGCCATGTACCGCTCGCTGAGAGCCGTGGCGCGCTTTGAGAACCTTGGCGAGTGGTTCCGAACCGACGCCGATACGCGCCGCCTGGCGCGAGTGGCCGATGTGTCTGACCTGCGGCGGTTGGCGAAGCGACGGTTGCCGGCGGGCTGCTTTGACTACATAGACGGCGCCGCCGAAGACGAGATAACCGCCAGCCGCAACGTGCAGGCATTTAGACGGTGGCGGTTTCAGCCACGGGTGCTGCGTGATGTGTCGGCCGTTGATACCGCCTGCCAGGTGTTGGGCCAACCCGCCGCGCTGCCGTTGGTCATCGCGCCGACCGGGTTCAACCGAATCGCTTGTTCGGCCGGTGAGCTGGCGGTGGCTGCGGCCGCGCAGCGAGCGGGTGTGCCCTACACGTTGTCGTCGATGGGCACTCGGTCAATAGAAGAAGTGGCCGGCGTGAATAGCGGGCGCAAGATCTTGCAGGTGTATGTGTGGCGCGACCGGAAGCTGATGGCCGAGATGCTGGAGCGAGCGGTCGCAGCCGACTACGAGGCCATCATGATCACCGTTGACACCGCGGTTTTGGGGCGGCGTGAGCGCGACGTGCGGCACGGTTTTGTCTTGCCGCCAAAGCTGGGCATTGACACGATCTGGCAGGGCTTGCTGCATCCAGGTTGGACGTGGGATTTCCTCACGGCGGAGCCGATTCAGTTTGCGAACATGGTCGGCACTACTGCGGCCGATGGGTCTGATCCGGTGAACCTGTCGCAGTACATCAACTCGCAGTTTGATCCGTCGCTGTCGTGGGACGACCTTGAGTGGTTTCGTCAGCACTGGCCGCGCAAGATCATGCTGAAAGGCATCCAGAGCACTGCCGATGCGGTGCTTGCCGCCAAGGCCGGCGTTGATGCGGTGATCTTGTCAAACCACGGCGGGCGTCAGCTTGATGGTGCGCCGACGCCGGCGGAACTGATCGCCCCGGTGCGTGAGGCATTGCGTGAGACGGCCGCAGCCGGCAGCGGCATGCCCGAGTTGATCTGCGATGGGGGAGTGCGACGCGGCAGCGACATCGTCAAGGCGCTAGCACTGGGTGCCGATTCGGTGATGATCGGGCGGGCGTATTTCTATGCTCTGGCCGCAGCTGGCGAGACTGGCGTGGATTGGGTGCTGGACTTTTTGCGTGACGGCATGGTTCGCACCATGCAGCTGGTTGGTGTTACCTGTTGTGCGGAGCTAAACGATGAGCATCTTGTTGAACTGCCAAGCTGAACCGTTATGACAGGGACAGCGCCGGGCGATGGCTGCGACCGGGTGGTGCTCACGGGTTTCATGGGCACGGGCAAGACGACGGTTGGCCGTTTGCTCGCTGGTCTTCTTGGCTGGGAGGCCTGCGACACCGACGAGCTGATCGTTGAACAGCACGGTCCGATAGCGGACATTTTTGAGCTCCAAGGCGAGAGCGCTTTTCGTGAGTTGGAGCGCGAGGTGTCGCGTGAGCTAGCGCAAGCAACGCAGCGAGTCATAAGCACCGGCGGCGCCTTGCTGCTTGACAAAGAAAACGCGGAGCTGCTGAGCGCCAAAGCGCGAGTGTTTTGTCTGACCGCCCAGCCAGCCGAGGTTGCGCGCCGACTCAGCGAAAACGGCACCGTCGTCAACCGGCCGCTGCTGAGCCCGGCCTCTGCTTCTGTCGGGCAAAACCCGGAGCAGCCAAAAACCCTGGATCAGCTACTAAGCCGCATTGAGCAGCTGCAGGCCGAGCGTGCCGCTGGCTACGAGGATTTTGAACAGGTGCCTACCGACGGGCTTTCGCCCCAAGAAGTCGCCGTGGAGATTTACGAGCGCCTAGCCATCTCCTAACGTTCAGCTAGCTAGGCCGAAAGTGGGCGGTAGGTGCTTTGAGGCGGTTTCTACGGCGGCAAGAAACCTAGAGGGTTGCTGTTGCATTGCGAAGATGCTTATCGGCTAGATATTTCCTGCTCCTAACGGGTGCTGGCAGCGAAAGTACTAGTGCATGCATGGAGGAGTGCTAACTTGCGCATGTAATTTGTGCAACAGCGGAGACAAGCTATGACAACCCCGGCTAAACGGCGCTCTAAGGCTAAGACGACAAAGCAGTTTGACTTTGACGGGCGGTTCCCCTCAGAGCAGAAGGCGCGGGAGTACTTAGAACTTCTGCGCTGGGGCGACCAGCACGTTTGCCCGTATTGTTGGGTACAGGGCAGGCAAGCAGATTGGAAGACGCGACCTGGCAACTACCAATGCAAGGATTGCCGGAAGGTCTATTCCGTAAGGATCGGGACGGTCCTTGAAAAATCCAAGCTCGGCTATCGCAAATGGTTGCGCGCGATCTACTTTCTTCAGGCAGCAGCCGAAGAAGTGTCCTCATTGCAGTTGTCTAGAGAGATCAGCGTCCATCAGAAGACTGCGCGACATGTCCTCAATCGATTGAAGGAATGCTGCGAGGTTGAGGGCATACGTCTATTCGGCATGAGCAAGACCAAAGCCAAATCCGCGAAGTCACGAAATGAATAGCAAGCTGCGCAGGGTTGACCGTGCCCTACGGATCAATGAGGCTTGTTTGAGAAAACCGAATAAGCGGGAGCGGAGCAAATTTGGGAATGAAGAAAAAGCTAGAGACAAGCAAGCGAAGGGGGTGCTATGTTCAGCTTCTACAGCACTTCACCAACTTGTCCGCTTCCGCGTAAATGGCGAACCGCCAAAAGTGGCATATAGGCAGAATCGTCGTCTTGACGACAAGACGTTCACGGCTGGCTATTGCTTAGTTGAATGGAATCAAGCGTGAGCACTGAAACCGTCCCCGCTGGCTTTGAGCAGCTTGCCAGCAGAGTCATAAATCACAAGCCCATATCGCCGGACTGCGTGATCAGCAAATGCGACTTCGTGCGCTTCCTAAAGTCGCTTCCACCCAACAGCGTTGATTTGATGCTGACTGACCCGCCGTACAACATCAGCAAGAAGACGGGATTTTCAAGCGTAGGCCCAAAGAGCGTTGAGAGGTTTGCCGTATCAATGGACTTCGGGGAATGGGATCACACCGAAATCAGCCTCAGCGACCTAGCCAAATACTCATTCCGAGTACTGCGCAAGGGCGGGACGGCGATTGTTTTTTATGATCTGTGGAAGCTAACCAACGTCGCCTCTGCTCTAACGCAGGCAGGCTTTGTTCAGTTGCGGCTGATTGAGTGGGTCAAATCAAATCCGGTGCCTCTCAATAGCAAGCGCAACTATTTGACAAATAGCCGAGAGATAGCGGTGCTGGCAGTGAAAGGCGGCAAGCCGACTTTCAACAGCGAATACGACAATGGCCAGTATCTTTATCCGATTCCAAATAACGGGACGCGCTACCATCCCACACAGAAACCTCTACAGCTCTTCATTGACTTGGTGGTAAAACACAGCAAATCTGGCGATATGGTTATAGACCCCTTTGTTGGGGGCGGGACGACCGCCCTTGCTGCGATCAATCAGGGCAGAAGATTCATGGGGTGCGACATAGATGACGGGTATATCTCAATTGCAAAAAAACGAGCCAAAGAAGCCACCGACCAAGGCCGAATTATTCCTTGAGCTAGCTAAGCCAGACGACCGCGGCTTCAGCCGCGCAGTGCCCGTCAGCGAATTTGCTGGCAAGTATGAGGGGCTGAAGTTCGGAAATGGCGGTAGTTGGGCGCGTGATGATGGTCCTTGGCTGGCGTCTCGGTTCAATATCCGTCGCAACAAGGGAGGTGGGAGAATTGTGTCAGTTGAATTGCAAGGATTCAAAAAGACACCGATAAAGAAGGCAATTCGATCTGACATCAAAAAACACTATCGCGGGAAGCGGTGTGTGGTGCTGGATATTGGTGACACGGAGTGCGACCACAAAGACGGACGTCGCGATGATGACCGGCTAAACGATCCTCAACAGCAGACGATTGATGACTTTCAACCACTTTCTAAAGCAGCCAATGTCGCCAAGCGACAGCACTGCAAAGAGTGCCGAGCTACAGATAAACGTTACGACGCCACGAAGATTGGTTATCCCGTCTCTCAGGTCAAAGGAAATGGCACTTACAACGGCACCTGTATTGGGTGCTTCTGGTACGACCCTGTTGAGTTTCGAGCCCTAGCGTTTAAACGAAAAAATAATTGACATCAAGCGTCCGCCTATCGCCGTTATTCCGTAGCGACGATTCCGCTCTCGGTCAGATCGCTAATCGCTGCGGCATCAAGCCCAAGCTCGGTCAACAGCTCAACCGTGTGCTCGCCCTTATCCGGCGCTGGACCCTTCACGCCCACGTCAGGCGATGTGTGAATCCGAAACGGCGCCGCGACGGTGTCAAACTTGCCAGCCTCGGGATGCTCGATCGTCTCAAACGCACCCGTCGCCCGCACCTGCGGGTCAACCACCGCCATGGCGGTGTCGTTAACCGGCGCCCAGATGCAGCGCTGTTCGTCTAGCTGCCCAGCCCAGTAATCGGCGGTCTCAGAGCCCAGCGTTTCATCCAGCGTCGCCAGCAGCGACCCGATGTTGTGAAAGCGCTTGGAGCTGGTGTTGTAGTCCTCGTGGTCAATCAAATCCTCACGATCAAGGGCGGTGCAAAACCGCACCCAGGCGTTGCCCGTGTCGGGCATCGTGAACTGCAGCCAGCGACCGTCCGAACATTTGTAGGCCTCCAACATCGGCGACAACCCACGCTCACGTGGGCGCTCATTGGTCGGCCGGCCATCAACCAGCGCCGTGGCGAGGTCTAGGGCAATAGTCCAGGTAGCGGTGCGCAGCAGCGACGCCTCCACCACTTGCCCCTCACCGGTCACATCGCGCGCACGCAGACCCGTCATCAGCGCGCCGAACATTGCGATGCCGGTGGTGTGGTCGCCCTGACCGGGGCGAGCATGCGGCGGAGTGCCGCCCGGCGGGATGGACGAGCCATGCAGGCCGGATCTGGAAAAGAACGCCGTTACGTCATAGCCGGGGCGGTCGATTTCCTCGCCCACTTCGCCGTAGCCCGACAGCAAGCCGATCACCAGATCAGACTTCACGGCGAACAGGTCGTCTACGTCCAGGCCGAAGCGCTTGCGGCGGTCTGGCAACAGGTTGGTCAGCACAACATCGGCGGTGGCGACCAGCTTGCGTGCCAGCTCAGCGCCTTGCGGATCTTCCAGATTGATTTGGATTGATTTTTTGCCACGGTTGATGAACTGAAAAGCGTGGTCCGGGTTGTGTGCGCCTTCGGGCAGTTTCGCCTGCTTCATCAAGCCACGGATGGGGTCGCCACCGACGGCCTCTACTTTGATTACTTCGGCACCCAGGTCAGCCATGATCGCCACGGAGGATGGAGCGGCGGCAAAGTTCGCAAACTCAATTACACGAACGCCTTCAAGCGGTGAGGTCATAGACGCTGAGCTTAGTTTTCACCGCCGGGTTTTGTCGGGCTGCCGCGCTCACCGCAATACCCATCGCAGTACCCGCCTGCAACATAGGGCGTAGAGTTACGAGCCAGACGGGAGAGCGAAATGGCACTGACGGCTGAGCTAGCAAAAATCACTCCAGAGGTTCAAGGAGAATTTGACGCAAACGGAGTAGTGAAAGTCTGCGACGTGATCGGTTCGGAATGGATTGAGCGCTTCCTGGCAGACGCTCAGCGTCAGCTTGATAACCCCGGCGCTTGGGTGACGGACACCAACCCCGGTGCCGCCACGAACCGCCTATTCACCACCCGCTACCGCTGGGAGACAAACACGCTCGTAAGAGACTTCATCAAAGAGTCGCCCATCGCTATGTTGGCCGGTCAGCTGGCTGGCTCGCCTTCAATGCGTTTCTACTTTGACCACCTGCTAATAAAAGAGCCGCAAACCCCCAACCCAACGCCGTGGCATCAAGACATCGGCTACTGGCCGTTTCTGGGTCGCCAAATCGTTTCGGCTTGGGTGCCGATGACCGCAGCCACGGTTGACGACAGCTCGCTTGAGTTTGTGAAGGGTTCACACAACTGGAACGCCTACTACGCGCCCGAATCGTTTGACGGCAAGGTCGGTTGGACGGCGGGCTTTGAAGGCGAGAAGATGCCGGACATTCAGGCCGCCCGTGAACAGGCCGTCAGCGAAGCGGCCACGGACGGGGAGCCGCTAGCCGGGGAGACTTCTACCGGGGAAGCCCCTGCCGGGGAGCCGCCATACGAAATCATCGGGTTTGACGTGGAACCTGGTGACGTGATTTTCTTTTCGGCTTGGACGCTTCACTGGTCGCCAGGCAATGCGGGCGATCGGCGGCGCGTGGCGTTTTCAACCCGCTGGCTGGGTGAAGATGCGACGTGGTTTCCGCACGCCGGCTGTGACCCAACCGTTACTCAGGAAGACACGACGGCGGTGCCGGGGGAGTACCCGGCCGACGACGATCGTTTTCCGCTGGCCTTCGCCGCCGGCACTAGTCAGCCCGATGCCTAGCCCGCCGCCCCCACGAACAGCCCGCGCCACAACCAACCCGCCTAGCAACTAGAAAGCAAAGCGATGCCCATCCGAAACGGATCTCAGGTAATAGAGCGGCTGCGGCGCGAGCCACCCAACATCTGGATTGAAGGCGAGCAGGTAACCGACCCGACAACCCACCCGGCAACCCGCAACGGCGTCGCAAGCCTGGCCGCCCTATACGACCTGCAAAGCGACCCGATCCTCTCCGACGTCATGACCACGCCCAGCCCCACCACCGGCGACAAGGTCGGCACGAGCTTCATCATTCCGCAAACCATTGAAGACCTTGAGCAGCGCTCGAAAATGAACCAGGTGTGGGCGGATGCTTCGCTGGGCTTTTTGGGACGCTCGCCGGACTACCTGAACGTAAACGTGATGGCGGCCGGCACCGCGGCACCATATTTTGACGCAGTCAAGCCCGGCTACGGCGCCAGCATGGCGGCGTATTTCGAGCATGTGCGTGAGAACGACCTGGCGCTAACGCATGCCCTGACGCATCCGCAGGTTGACCGCAGCAAACCGGTTAGCGAGCTGGACGATCCCTTCACGGCGCTTGGGCTGGTTGAAGAACGCAGCGATGGGATCATCGTGCGTGGTGCGCGCATGCTGGCCACGCTGCCTATTTCGGACGAGATTTTGATCTTTCCTTCAACCGTGGTCAAAGGCGGCGACGACATGCGCCCCTACGCGCTTGGTTTCGCCATGCCGAATAACACACCCGGGCTGTCGTTCCAGTGCCGCGAGCCGTTGGATCTGGGTCGCAGCCGAGCAGACCATCCGCTAGGCGCGCGCTTTGACGAGATCGATGCGATGGTCGTTTTTGACAACGTGCTTGTGCCGTGGGATCGGGTGTTCCTAACCAACGACGTGCAAGCGGCGAACCAGGCTTATGCCCGCACGAGCGCGGTGCTGCACATGGCGCACCAGGTGGTGAATCTAAAAATCGCCAAAACCGAGGCCATCCTGGGCACGCTGCAAGCGATCATCGACATGATCGGCGGCGGCGATTACCCGCACGTGCAAGAGATGGTTTCTGAGGTAATCATCGTCTTGGAGATAATGCGGGCGCTAAAGGTGGCCTCGGAGCAGAGCGCAACCATGAATGAGTACGGCGTTATGACGCCCGCCCGGGGGCCGTTGGATGCGGCCCGCAACTACTACCCAAGCGTGCACGCACGCCTTACTGAGATTTTGCATCTGTGCGGATCAAGCGGATTGATAATGATTCCGTCGCAGGCCGATCGTGAGGGCCCCAACGGAGCGGTGATCGGCAAATACCTACAAGCGCGCGGCGGAAGTGCAGAGGAAAGGCTGAAGCTGTTTCGCCTGGCTTGGGATATGTCGCTGTCAGGTTTTGGCGGGCGGCAAGGCCTATATGAGCGTTTCTTCTTCGGCGATCCCACCCGCATGCGCCACGCCCTCTACGGCGTCTACGACAGCAGCGCCTACGTAAAACGGGTGAAGGCGTTTCTTGAAAATGAAGATTGGCCGCCAATAGCTTAGGATTTCGTTATGTCCACTTTTTTTACAGTGATTATTTGGATACTGGTTGGTATCGGCGCTTTCCTGGCGGTGGTAGCTATCCATGACATTTTCCAGAAAAAGCACACCATCTTGCGCATCTACCCGGTCGTTGGGCATCTGCGCTTTTTCCTAGAAAAGATCGGGCCAGAACTGCGCCAGTATGTGGTGGCGTCAAACAATGAGGAGCGTCCGTTCAATCGTGACGAACGGCGCTGGGTGTATGCCACATCCAAGCAAGAGAACGCCTATTTCGGTTTCGGAACAGACGCTGAGGTGCTTGCTCCGGGGCATATAACGATTCGCCATAGCCCGTTTCCGCTTGGCCACGCCGTACCTGAAGGAGCCCCGGTGCCTAGCGGCAAAATCATGGGCGGCTGGCGTGACCGCCCCGGAAAGTTCCAGCCACCATCGGTTGTAAACGTTTCGGCTATGAGCTTCGGCTCGCTGTCGTGGTCGGCGATTCATTCTCTTAATGAAGGAGCGATGAAGGCCAACTGCATGCACAACACCGGCGAGGGTGGCATTTCTGACTGCCACCGCCAGGGCGGCGATCTGATTTATCAGGTGGGGACCGGCTACTTCGGCTGCCGCAACGAGGACGGGCAGTTTTCGATTGAGCGATTTGAAGAGACCGTGAAGACGGCCAACGTGAAAGCCGTTGAGATAAAGCTGTCGCAGGGCGCCAAGCCCGGCGTCGGTGGCTTGTTGCCCGGCGCAAAGGTCACTCCGACCATCGCCAAGGCGCGTGGCGTGCCGGTGGGCATTGATGTCGCCAGCCCCAGCCGGCACAAGGCATTCAGCAATGTGCCAGAGCTGCTGGAGTTTGTTGAAAAACTTGCCGACGTGTCGGGTCTGCCGGTGGGTATCAAATCTGCGGTAGGGCAGGAAGGGTTTTGGACGGAGCTTGCTAACACCATGGCCAGCACGCAGACCG
The DNA here is from genome assembly GCA_965212125.1 of Candidatus Poriferisodalaceae bacterium. Classification (GTDB taxonomy): domain Bacteria; phylum Actinomycetota; class Acidimicrobiia; order Acidimicrobiales; family Poriferisodalaceae; genus CAYRJD01. The sequence continues at coordinate 259,052 of OZ243045.1, forward strand.
GCCCTGACTTCGTGACCGTTGATGGAGCCGAAGGCGGCACTGGCGCGGCACCGCTGGTGTTTAGCGATCACGTGGCGCTGCCGTTCTGGCAGGCGTTTGCGGTGGTTCATCGTGCGTTCGGCGAGGCCAATCTGCATGAAAAAGTTCTGTTCATCGGGTCGGGCAAGCTGGGTTATCCGGCACCGGCGGCGATGGCGTTGAACGTGGGAGTGGACATGATCAACGTGGCGCGTGAAGCGATGATGGCCATTGGCTGCATCCAAGCGCAGCGCTGTCATACCGGGCACTGCCCAACAGGGGTGGCGACGCAAGGCCGCTGGCTTTCACGAGGTGTTGATCCCACGCTTAAGAGCGAACGCCTTGCCAACTACGTGAAAGGCCTGCGCAAAGACTTGCTGAGGCTTGCCGATGCGTGTGGGGTGGAGCACCCGGGTCTTATCGGAGCGGAAAATATTTCTGTGGTGGACACAAATGGGATGCTGATGCCTGTGCATGAGCTTTACGGCATTGACAGCAACTGCACCCACAGCGAGGGGCGAATGGTTGGCCTGCGCACCTGCATGAGCGATGCCGCTTAGGCGCAGGCTCTAACCGGTAAGCAGTAGTGGCTGGCAAACAGTAGTGGCTGACACAGCAATGGGCGGCGGCGAAGCGGTCGCTTCCACCCTGGAAGCCATCGGCGTTCGGCATGTGTTCGGCATTGTCAGCGTCCACAATCTGCCGATTTACGAGGCGCTGTCGCGCAGCAAAAACATCGCAGTAGTAAACGTGCGCCACGAGCAGGCAGCGGCGCACGCGGCCGACGCCTACTTTCGGGCAACTGGTGAGCTAGGTGTGGCGCTGGCATCCACCGGACCGGGCGCGGCCAACACCGTGCCAGGTCTGTTTGAGGCGGCTTTTGTTAGCTCGCGTGTGTTGCTGATTACGGGTCAAACCGAATCGCTGTACTACGGCAAGGGCAAGGGGTTTTTGCACGAAAACGAACGCCAGGTGCAGCTGCTGCAGTCGGTTTGTCGAATGGTGGCATCGGTGCGCCAAACCGAAGCAATACCGGCGGACATCATGGCGGTCGTCCACGATGTTTGTTCCGGGCGTCCGCAGCCAGGCGCGGTTGAGATTCCGATAGATCTGCAGTACAAGAGCACGCAGGTGCATATTCCAAAATGGATTCCACCTGAGCGCGTCAAGCCCAGCCCGGAAGCATTGGACGCTGCCGCGCAGAAGTTGGCGGCGGCGAACCGGCCGCTTATTTGGGCGGGTGGCGGCGTGAACATCGCTGACGCTTCGGCGGAGCTAACCGAACTGGCACAACGCCTGGGCGCTTGCGTCGTTACATCCATCGAAGGCCGTGGTGCGATCGCCGAAGATCACGAACTAAGCCTGGGATTTTGCACCGATCGGCGAGCCATGGATGAGGTGTTTGAAGAGGCGGACTTGCTGCTGGCGGTCGGCACGCGCTTTCAGAACTATGCGACCCGTGTTTGGAAGCTGCAGCTCCCGAGCGAGCTGATTCACCTAGACGTAGACCCGGGCGTGATCGGGCTTAACTACCCGGCTTCGCTGCCAATAGTGGCCGACGCCAAGCTTGGGTTGCAGGGGTTACTAGATCGCATGTCTGGCAAAGACGCAGCCGGGGATGGTGCGACCAACGCAGATCCGGGTTTTGTGGAGCGAGCCCGCAAGTGCCGCGCAGCCGACGATGAGCAGCTGCGCTCAGAAATAGGACCAGATCACAGCGCGATCTGCGACATCGTCCGTGAGCTGTTGCCCGACGATGGGGTAGTCGTGCGCGACTCCACCGTCCCCGTTTACATGTGGGGCAATCGCTTGTTGCCGATTTTGCGAAGCCGCACTTCCATGCGGCCGGGCGCGGTCGCGATCGGGCCGGGAGTGCCGCTGGGCATTGGCGCCGCGGTGGGAGCCGATTCACCAACGGTGGTAATGCAAGGCGACGGCGGGCTGCTGTTGTCGGTAGGTGAGCTGTCGGCCTGCGTGGAGCACAACCTGCCCATCATTGTTTTGGTGTTCAACGATGTTGGCTATGGGGTGTTGCGAGTGATTCAGGATGCGGTATTTGGCGATCACCATGGCACCGATCTAGCGCGCACCGATTTCGTGGCGGTTGCTGCGGGTGTCGGGATGCGTGCGTCGGCCGTGAGCGGGGTAGTCGAGTTTGAAACCGCATTCGGTGAAGCCGTTGAGCACGCCAAGACGGGGCAAGGCCCGACCTTGCTGGATATTGATATGGCTGCGCTGGCGCCGATTACCTTTGCGTTGCCAGCCCACCAACGCCGCCGCGACCAAGACGACTAAGCCAACCAGAGAGCTAGGCGGGGTCGGGGTCTGCGGAGCCTTCCATAGTTGGAGTGGCTGGAGCGGCTGCGGCCGCACCTGCGGAGCCGTCAGAATCATTCATAGTTGGGGCTGCATCTGCGGCGACATCGTCGTCAGAAGCACCGCCGGGGTTTTTGCGGTCGCGCATTGCTTGCCCCATCATTCTCAATCGGTTGCTGAACGTCAGCAACAACAAAGCAAGGATGCTGGCCGAAACGGACGCAAACAGCACCCCGATTTTGGCTGTTTCGGTAAACGCTGAGTCGTTGCCAAAGGCCAGATTCGTAACGAATATCGACACCGTAAAGCCGATGCCCGCGGCCATCCCCATACCGATGAACTCAGGCCAATGCACTCCCTTCGGCAGCGCTAATCCAAATCTGGTGGCGATCCATGCCGCCGCCACGATTCCAAGCGGCTTGCCGACCACTAGTCCTAAAAACACTCCCCATGCGACCGAGCTAGCGGCGGCATCTCCGAGCGACTCTCCGGTTATGTCTATGCCGGCATTTGCTAAAGCAAAAAGCGGTATAACCAAATAGGCGCTAACCGGATGTAGTTGATGCTCCAATATTTCGGTCTGCGGTCGCGCCTCATTCATCAAAAATGCCGTCATCGAGACGTTGTCTGGGGTGGAGTTTTTGTCTAAAGAAACAGCAGCCTCGGTGGCGTGTTCCATCGTGACCTCAGGTTTCGCTGGCGTCATCAAGCCCAGAATGACTCCGGCGATGGTGGCGTGGATGCCCGACTCCAAGGTTGCGTACCACGCAACGATGCCGATAACGACATAGAACGGCGTTGACCAGACGTGTGCGGCGCGCGCCAGGCGAATAAGAACAAACGCGCTGGCGGCAATAAGAATCCACCCAAAACTGAGGGAGTCGCTGTAGAACACCGCAATAACGATGATGGCTCCGATGTCGTCAACTATTGCCAGCGTCAGCAGAAAGAGCTTGAGCACTGGATTGACCCGCGATCCCAGCAGCGCCACAATACCCACGGCGAAGGCAATGTCGGTTGCGATAGGTATGCCCCAGCCGTTGCTTGCATCGCCCGATGCGTTGAGAGCGAAATAGATCGCCGCCGGTACCACCATGCCGCCCAGCGCTCCGATAGCCGGGACCGCTGCCGCTCTGAAGTGGCGTAGGTCGCCGGTAACTAGCTCGCGTTTAATTTCCAATCCGACGACGAAGAAAAAGATCACCATCAAGGCTTCATTGACGAACTCTTCAAACGTCAGATGGTGCAGCTGCCAGTTGCCGATCGCCAGTTCAATGTCGGTCTCCCAGAAGGTGTGATACGACGCGCTCCAAGGTGAGTTAGCCCAAAACAGCGCAGCAACGGCAGCCGTGATCATTATCAAACCACCGGCAACCTCACGATTGACAAACAGGTTTATGGGTTTGTGTAAGAAGTGCTTAAGCCGAGTGTGGCGCTCGGTCATAGCGATATCGGGTACGGCTTTGTCATCAAGCTGGGTCATGGTGTCCTCACCAACGGTTTGAAGTTGTCAAACGGCGGCGGTGTTCTAGGAAGTCAACCAAAACGTAATCACCTAGGTTGTCCGGGCTTGTGAAAAAGGCACGCCCACCGTTCATTTCAGTCATCTTTTCTACAAAGCTACGCAAGTAGCTGTTGGGCTCCAGCATAAAAACGTTAATGCGCACATCTTCGCGCGTCGCACGTGCCACCTCCCGCAGAGTAGCTTCCACCGTTTCCCGAACGGGCGGATACGCAAAAAACGGCGCCCCGTTTGGCCCCAGGTGGGCGGTCGGCTCGCCGTCGGTGATCATGATGATCTGCTTGCTGCCCGATTGCTTGGCTAGCAATCGCCGGGCGATCATAAAGCCGTGATGCATGTTGGTGCCGTAGGCGAAGTCCCACGACACTTCGGGCAACTTCTCTGGCTTTAGCTCTTGGGCGGTCTCCGCAAACCCGACTATGCCCAAGTAATCACGCGGATATTGACTGCTGATCAGCGAATGCAGTGCCATCGTGACCTTTTTGGCGGGCAGGAAGTTTTCCCGCATGGGCATCGACAGAGACAAATCCAACATGAGCACCGTTGATGCCCGGCTGTTGAACTCGGTTTGCTCAATCTCAAAATCGTCAACCGTCAGATGAACGGGCGTGCCGGTGCCTTGCCGAGAGACCGCATTTCGCAGCGTCTGCTCAATGTTGAGATTGAAGCTGTCGCCAAACTCGTATGCCTTGGTCTCATAGGCGCGCTCGTGGCCGATGCCGGTCTTGGGGATCTTGTGCTGACCAACCTTGTCTTCCATGAGCCGGTCAAAGAGATCACGCAGCGCTAGCTGACCTATGCGCCTGAGCGCTTCGGGAGTTAGCTGCAAACGACCGGAATCGTTGGTGGCCAGGCCGCGATCTTCTAGCAGCTTGGCAAGCTCGCTCAGTCGCTCAAGCACCTCGGCGGACTCGTCGCCTATCAGGTCGCGGATCTTCTCAGGGTCTATTTCGTCTAAAGCTCTGGGGCTGACCGCCCCTTGCATTAACTCAGCGGCGGCATCTAGCTCGCCCAGCTGGCTCATTAGATCGGTCGCCTGCGACATTGAAAGCGGGTTCTGCCCGCTGAGGTCGTATTGGTTGTCCCAGCCCATATCGGGGAAGACCTCCTGCAGCTGCTCGGCGAGCTGTTGCATTTGCCACTGCAAATCCATGTCGTCCATTAGCTGGCCCATTAGTTCGCCCAACTCCGCCCGCTGCTCCGGGCTCATGGAGTTGAGCATTGCTTGCATTGCGGCCATCCGTTGCGCCAGGTTTTCAATCAGCTCGTCAAGGGACCGGGGATTGTCTGGAAACAAATCCCCGTGACGTTCCATGAAGCCGTCAAAGTCGGGCTCTTCGCCAGCCTCTCGCTGGGCAAGCATCTCATTGAGATCGGCCAGCATGTCTTTGGTGCGGTCTTTGTCTTCGCCGGTCATGGAACCCATTGCGCCGCGCATCTGGTTGAAGGCGGACTGCGTGACTTCTTGGCGCAGCCTTTCAAGCAGGTCTTGGAATTGTTCCTCGGCCTGCGATGACGTGAAGGGGTATTGCTGGAGCCCTTGGATGCGGCCGGGCAGGTCGGTGGGCAGCATGTCAAGTTGCAGGTTGCGCTCGTCGGTTTGCGTGGGACTGCCTGCGGTGTCGTCGCTGGCATCGGCATCGCCGTCAGCGCTGCCGGGTTGCCCGGTGTCTCTGTCGGCTAGTTCGTCAGCGATAGCGCTGCGCTCTTCGTCGATTATTTCTTCCAGCTCCTCTGCGATTTGGTCGTACACGCTGCCCAGGTCAAACTGGCTGAGCATCTGCTCACGCTTGGCGGCAAGCTGTTTGAGCATGTCACGCAGGCCAGGCATGTGGTTGCCGTCGCGGTCATTGAATCCCTGCTGCATCGCACGACGCAGCGCAGCGTTGAGGTCGCCGTGGTACGCCAAGTCGTCGGCCAGTTCGGCGAAAAGACTGTCTGCGTCGTAGTCAAAGCCCTTTTGGGTGCCATCCCAAGCGGAGTAAGAAAAGCGCGCCTTTTGCCTGGCTCTGTTTCGGCGGCGGAAAAGGATTTTGGCCATAGCGCTAGGTGGCCTTAGCTCTGATCTGGGCTTGGTTTGGAGTCTGGGTTTGGCTTGGAGTCTGGGTTTGGCTTGGAGTCTGGGCTTGGTACGGAGACCGAGCGCCCGCGGTATGTGGCGGCGCTTTTGCTAGCGCCAGCACCAGCGCTGTCTTTGTTTAGGCGTTTGGACAGGTGCAGGCCTTCCAATATCAGCTCAACCGCACTCGCCATCACCTCAGGCGGCGACTCACCAGCTAACAGCCCCGCGGCTTTCGCCAGCGCAGGATTGGATTTCAGTAGGTCCACGTATTCGTTGTTGGTTACATCGTCGCCCGTTTGAGCGACCAAGCCTTCGTTAAAACTCGCCACTACTTCGTCAAGCGCGTCGGACTGACCGCTGTCGTGGAAGCTGTCCGTGAACACCTCAAGCACGGCTTCGCTCAGCATGTGATTCATTATTTGCTCGTCGCGGCCTTCTTCCAGGGAATCAATCTCAATCTTGCCAGCCGTTGAGCTAGTCAGCGCCGCCAGGTCGCTAACCCGCGGAACTACATCGTGCTCGCCGCGCTGCAGCGCACGGCGGGTTGCGTTGGCGATCAGGGTTTCAAGGTTTGAGACGGTCATGCGCACCGACACGCCCGACCGCTGATTGACCCGACTGCTAGCGCGAGCGACATGGCTGAACTGCGCCACGATCTCGCTCATAAAGTCTGGCACCACCACGTCAATGCCGTCCACGTCAAGCGGTGTTGCTTCGGCGGCGGCTATCTCCATCTCGGTGTCGACGTCAAGCGGATAGTGGGTGCGTATCTGTGCGCCGAAGCGGTCTTTCAGCGGCGTGATTATGCGCCCGCGGTTGGTGTAGTCCTCCGGGTTTGCCGTAGCCACCATCAGCACGTCCAGCGGAAGGTGCACCTTGTAGCCCCGAATCTGAACGTCGCGCTCCTCCAACACGTTCAGCAGCCCGACTTGGATGCGTTCGGCCAGGTCGGGCAGCTCGTTGATAGCGAAGATGCCGCGGTTGGTGCGTGGCACCAGCCCGTAGTGCAGCGTTAGCTCGTCCGACAGGTAGCGCCCCTCGGCGACCTTGATGGGATCGACCTCGCCGATGAGATCGGCAATAGATGTGTCGGGGGTGGCCAGCTTTTCGCCGAAGCGTTCGCTGCGACCCGCCCACGCAATGGGCGTGTCATCGCCCTTCTCTGCCAGCAGATCCTTGGCGTGGCGCGAGATCGGGTTGTAGGGGTCGTCGTAGATTTCCGAGCCAGCGACGTAAGGCATCCATTCGTCTAGCAGGTTCACCAGCGAGCGGATCATGCGAGTCTTCGCCTGACCGCGCTCGCCCAAGAACACCACGTCGTGGCCAGCTAGCACGGCGTTCTCAAGTTGCGGCAGGACGGTGTTTTCGTAACCCAACACACCGTCTAGCAAGGCCTGGCCGGTTGAGATCATTTTGGTTGCGTTTTCGCGCATCTCCTCTTTGACGGCGCGCGATTTCCACCCGCTGGCGCGCAGATCTTTCAGCGTTTCTGGTCTTGACGTGTCCGGTGATGGTGCTGATTCTGAGGGTGATGCTGAGGCTGATGTCATGGCGCCAAGTTACTCCCACTAGTTGGCCATGCCAGTGTCACTTAGTTAGCCACCTAGTTAGCCACTTAGCTAGCCACCTAGTTAGCCACTTAGCTAGCCATGCCGTTCGGCGGGGGACGAAAACTGTCTGCTAGCGGTTTGGCGACTAACTTAAGGAAACACAAATGACGGTTACGACGAGCCCTGAGCAGGACTCAGGCATGCAACATTCAGGGGCGCCCCGGCCGCCGGGCTCACAGCCGCTGTTTAGAACCAAGCGCAAGTGGCCCTTTCCGCTCAACATCTATCAGTCTCTGGTTGGCCGCAAGTGGGTGATGGCGCTGACCGGTATCGGCTTGCTGGGGTTTGTGCTGATCCACATGATCGGCAACCTGCATCTATACGAAGGCCCTTCGCGCATGTATGAATACGCGGAGTCGCTGCGAGAGTTGGGTGGCGGGTTGCTGCCGCGCACCCTCATCTTGTGGGTGCTGCGGGTCGGGTTGTTAGGCATGTTCGTGCTGCATCTGCACTCCGCCTACACGCTCGCCAGCCGCAGCTCGCAGGCCGCCGACAAAGTCACCGTGGTCGGCAACAAGCGGTATGCGTCCCGTCGCGATTACGTCGCTGCCAACTATGCGTCACGCACGATGCGTTGGACCGGTCCGATCGTGGGTCTGTACATCTTGTTCCACCTGGCCGACCTCACATGGGGCTGGTGGCTGGGCGGCGACTACGTGCGCGGCGATCCGTATCACAACGTGGTGGAGTCGCTGTCAACGTTGCCGGTGGCGATCATTTACATCGTGGCGAACGTGGCCCTAGCGGTGCATATTTTTCATGGCGCTTGGAGCATGTTCCAAAGCCTCGGCATAAACAGCCCGAAATACAACAGCCTGCGGCGCAACCTGGCGACCGGTCTGGCCGCGGTGATATTGATCGGCAATCTGTCTTTTCCGATACTGACGCAGATCGGCCTGGTTGACGAAGACAACCGCAAGTGCCCGGTAAGCGACACCGAGGGCCTGGAGTGTCTGGAAAAAGAAGCGGAGAATCATTAGATGGCAGATACTGCGACAAACGCTTCGAAAACAAGCACCTCAAACGGCCGTCTTGATGCGCATGAGCCAACCGGCGACATAGCCGACGCCTGGGAAAATCACAAGTTTGACCTGAAGCTGGTGAACCCCAAGAACAAGCGGCGTTTTGAGATCATCGTCGTGGGTACCGGTCTGGCCGGTGCCTCCGCCGCCGCTTCGCTCAGCGAGCTTGGCTACAGCGTCAAGGCGTTCACGTTTCACGATTCGCCGCGGCGGGCGCATTCCATCGCCGCGCAGGGCGGAATCAACGCCGCCAAGAACTACACCAACGACGGCGATTCGGTTTTCCGGCTGTTTTACGACACGGTAAAGGGCGGCGATTACCGCAGCCGTGAGTCCAACGTTTATCGGCTGGCGCAGGTGAGCGTCAACATCATTGACCAGTGCGCCGCGCAGGGCGTGCCGTTTGCCCGCGAGTACGGCGGCCTGCTTGACAACCGCTCATTCGGCGGCGCTCAGGTGAGCCGCACCTTCTATGCCCGTGGCCAAACCGGGCAGCAGCTGTTGCTGGGCGCCTATCAAGCCCTCGCCCGACAGGTTGATGCTGGCGGAGTTGAGCTGCACACCCGCGCCGAAATGCTTGATGTTGTTGTCAAGGACGGGCGAGCTTGCGGCATCGTTACGCGCAACCTGGCAACTGGTGAGATTCGCAGCCATAGCGCGCACGCCGTGGTGCTGGCCACCGGCGGCTACGGCAACGTTTATTACTTGTCGACGAACGCGATGGCCTGCAACGTAACGGCCGCCTGGCGTGCGCACCGCAAGGGTGCGTTTTTCGCCAACCCGTGCTACACGCAAATCCATCCGACGTGCATTCCGGCCGGCGATGAGTTCCAATCGAAACTCACGTTGATGTCGGAGTCGCTGCGCAATGACGGACGCATCTGGGTGCCCGACGCCTTTGATGAAGCGCGCCAAGCTGGCGACATTCCCGATGCGGAGCGCGACTACTTCTTAGAGCGCAAGTATCCCGCCTTCGGAAACCTGGTGCCGCGCGATGTGGCTAGCCGCAACGCCAAGACGGTGGTGGACCAAGGCAAGGGCGTAGGTCCGCTAAAGAACGGCGTCTACCTGGACTTCAGCGAGGTGATTGCGCGTGAGGGTCAGCAATCCGTGGCCGACAAATACGGGAACCTGTTTGACATTTACGAGCGCATCACCGGCGAGAACCCCTACCAAGTCCCGATGCGTATCTACCCGGCGATTCATTACACGATGGGTGGGCTGTGGGTTGACTACAACTTGATGACCACCTTGCCGGGTTGCTATTGCATCGGTGAGGCGAACTTCAGCGACCACGGAGCCAATCGGCTTGGCGCATCCGCGCTGATGCAGGGATTGTCTGACGGTTACTTCGTGTTGCCTTACACAATCGGCGACGATCTGGCAGACCGGCTAGGCGAGCCGCCCGTGCCGACCACCGACCCGGTATTCACCGCGGCGGAGGGCGCAGTGCGAGATTCAACCGAGCGCTTCTTGGCGATGCGCGGCACGCGTTCGGTGGATTGGTTCCACCGTGAGCTTGGTCGGCTGGCGTGGGAATACATCGGCATGGAGCGGACCGCCGAAGGCCTGCAAAAGGCGATAGTTGAGATTCCCGCATTGGAAGAAGAGTTCTGGTCGGATCTGCGCGTGCCCGGTTCGGCCGACACGCTCAACGCCAGCCTGGAGAAAGCCGGCCGGGTGGCTGACTTCTTTGAGCTGGCAAAGCTGATGGCGCGCGATGCGCTAGAGCGAGAGGAAAGCTGCGGCGGACACTTCCGGACGGAGCATCAGACCGAGGAAGGCGAGGCGAAGCGCGACGACGAGAACTTCGCCCATTCAGCCGCCTGGGAATATCACGGCGCAGACACCGCTCACACACGTCATCGTGAAGAGCTTGAATTTGAATACGTTGCGCTGGCGCAGCGCAGCTATAAGTAGGTAAAGGCCAGGCGAGTCATATGAAACTAACTCTCAGGATTTGGCGCCAAGCGGGACCTAACGCTGGCGGCGGGTTTGAGACCTATGAGGCTGGCGATGTCAGCGAAGACATGTCGTTCTTGGAGATGCTTGATGCTGTCAACGAGCGCCTCTTTGCTGATGGTGAAGTGCCGATTGAGTTTGACCACGACTGCCGGGAGGGCATTTGCGGTTCGTGCAGCTTGATGATCAACGGGCAGGCGCACGGCAAGGAAAGCGCCACCACAACCTGCCAGCTACACATGCGCAAGTTCTCCGATGGCGACACCATCACGGTTGAGCCGTTTCGTGCCAAGGCTTTTCCGGTCGTGCGTGATCTGGTGGTTGATCGCAGTGCGTTTGATCGGATCATTGAGGCTGGCGGCTATGTGTCGATAAACACCGGCGCGGCGGCTGACGCCAACCTGACGCGGGTGCCTAAAGATTCGTCGGATTCGTCGTTTGATGCGGCCGCTTGCATCGGTTGCGGTGCGTGTGTGGCGGCTTGTCCGAACTCAGCCGCGCAGTTATTTACTTCGGCCAAGCTGGCGCATCTGAATTTGATTCCGCAGGGTCAGCCCGAGCGCTGGCAGCGCACCGAAGCGATGGTGGAGACAATGGAGCAGTTCTTTGGCTCTTGCACCAATCATGGCGAATGCCACGAGGCGTGCCCGAAAGAGATAAGCCTGGATTTCATCGCTTACATGAATCGCGACTACGTGAAGGCGAAGATTAAGAACCGCAACCTGGACGGGCAGAGCTAGCGCTGGTCTGGTTTAGCCCGGGACGGGTTTAGCCAGGGCGGGCTGGCTAGCGCTGGTCTGGTCGGGCTGGCTAGCGCTGCGCCCACCATTCGTCGAGCCGCTTGTAAGTCTCCTCAACCCCAAGCTCTCCCTGCGAGCGTTTTAGCTCTAGCAAAAACTTAAGAGCCTGACCGACTTCTGGGCCCGCGCTAATCCCTAGGTGAGCCATGACGGCGTCGCCATCAATCTCTGGTCGCTCATCGGCAATGGCCTGCTCACGCGCCAAACGAGCGATGCGGGCGATCAAATCGTCCAGCGCGTTATTCAGATCAACTATGCGTTTGGGGTTGCGGCTGGTGCAATCGCTGCGGACCAGGTCGTTCAGATCGCCCAGCAGCATCCCCGCATCGCGGACGTAGCGCCGCACCGCGCTGTCGGTCCAGCCGCGGTCATAGCCCTTGAAGCGGCCAGACAAATAAACCAGCCGGGCGACTTCTCTGGTCAGCTTTTCGTCGTAGCCAAGTTTGGGCATGCGCTTGCGGGTCATCTTTGAGCCGACCGCTTCATGGTTGCGGAACGTGACGTCACCGTGTGAAAACGACCGCGTGGCGGGCTTGCCGATGTCGTGCATCACCGCGGCCAGCCGCACTCGCAAGCGGGGCGGAGACTGAGCGGTAACGGAGATGGTGTGACGCAGCACGTCCTTGTGGCGGTGGATCGGATCTTGCTCCAACACAAGCGCCGGAAGTTCTGGCAGGTGTTCATCGGCCCAGCCGGAGTCGACAAGTTCCCATAATCCGTCACGCGGATCGTCGATCAATAGCACTGCGCTTAATCGGTCGCATGGCTGATCGGTCACGCAATCAGTTTGGCGGCCAGCCGCGCTGGTCTGGCGGCAAGTGGCACTGGTCTGGTGGCAGGCGGCACTGCCTTGGCGCGATCCCACCGCGACCCGCTGGCTATGACTATTTTGCGGGCAGGTGGCGCGCACGCGCAATACACCAGCAAAAAATGCCTGACTCTTTCGTTCATCTCCACACCCACACCGAATACTCCCTGCTTGACGGCGCCGCGCGCGTAGCCGACGTGGTGGAGGCCGCCGCCAAGGACGGCCAGCCCGCATTAGGCATCACCGATCACGGAAATCTTTACGGCGTCCTTGACTTCTACAAGACCTGTCGCAAAGCGTCAATCAAGCCAATAATCGGAACCGAGGCTTACATGGCGCTGGAGTCGCGCCACGAGCGGCCCACCCGCAGCACCAGCAAGGTGGACGACGACTCCGGCGGAAAAACCAGCGACGGCACCAAGCTCTACTACCACCTGACGTTGCTGGCCGAAAACGACACCGGCTATCGCAACCTGCTGAAGCTGTCTAGCCGTGCGTTTTTAGAGGGCTACTACTACAAGCCGCGCATGGATTGGGAAATGTTCGCCCAACACAGCGAAGGACTAATCGCTACCACGGGGTGCTTGGGCAGCGTCGTGCAGCAGGCGCTGCTAAACAACGATTACGACGAGGCGCTGCGCCGAGCCGGTCGCTTGCAAGACATCTTCGGGCCGGACAACCTTTACGTTGAGCTGCAAGATCACGGCATTGACGAGCAGCATCGCTGTAATCCGCAGCTAGTCAAAATCGCCGAGACCCTGCGAGCGCCGCTGCTAGCAACCAACGATCTGCACTACACCGATCGCTCGCATGCGGCGGCTCACGATGCGTTGCTGTGCGTGCAGACGAAGTCGCTGATTTCCGACACCAACCGGCTGAAGTTTCACGGCGAAGAGCACTATCTGAAATCGGCAACCGAGATGCGATCGGTGTTTGCGGACCTGCCGGCAAGCTGCGACAACACGCTGGCGATCGCCGAGCGAGCGGATGTGAACATCACCTTCGGGAAGCTGCAGCTGCCTACCTTTAAGGTGCCGGCCGAGTTTGACAGCACCGACGCCTACCTGAAGCACCTGACGTTTGAGGGAGCCAAGAAACGCTGGCGCGCAAACCTGACGAGCGGCCAGCTACCTCGTGAAATCGCGGAGCGGCTCGCCTACGAGCTGAAGGTCATTTCCGACATGGGCTTCGCGGCGTACTTCCTGATTATCTGGGACCTGATTAGCTATGCCGAGCAGCAACACATTCGGGTGGGGCCTGGCCGTGGTTCGGCCGCGGGCTGCGCGGTCGCTTACAGCTTGGGTATCACCAATCTCGACCCCATCAAATACGACCTGCTGTTTGAGCGATTTCTGAATCCTGCGCGCGTGTCAATGCCAGACATTGATATTGATTTTGACGATCGCCGCCGTGACGACATGATCCGCTATGTGTCGGCCAAGTACGGCCGCGATCACGTCGCTCAGATCATCACGTTCTCAACCATAAAAGCGCGCGCCGCTGTGCGAGACGCCGCGCGGGTAATGGGCTTGTCCTATGGCCTGGGCGACAGGATCTCCAAGGCAATACCGCCGCTCGTCATGGGGCGAGACACGCCTTTGTGGGCGTGCTTTGAAAAGACTGATGAGTACGCCGACGGCTATGCCGCCGCAGGCGAGCTACGCAAGATGTACGAAGGCGACGATGAGGCCCGCGATGCGATTGACACTGCGCGCGGGATTGAGGGGTTGCGCCGCCAGGATTCGGTTCACGCGGCTGCGGTGGTGATTAGTTCGGAGCCGCTCACCGAGCAGCTACCCATTCAGCGCAAGCCGGAGTCGGGCACCGATCCGGATCTGGCGCCCATCGTGACGCAGTTTGACATGGGTGGGGTGGAGGATCTTGGGCTGCTCAAGATGGACTTCTTGGGCTTGCGCACGCTTTCGATTATTGAAGACACCGTTGATCTGGTGAAGCGCAGCACCGGTGAAACCATTGACCCAGACGGTATTGATCTGGAAAACGCCAAGACGTTTGAGCTGCTGCAGGCGGGCAGCACCTTGGGCGTGTTCCAGCTTGAGTCTGATCCGGTTCGGTCGTTGCTGCGCAGTTTGATGCCGACCAGATTTGAAGACGTTGCCGCGCTGGTTGCGCTCTATCGCCCGGGCCCGATGGCGGCGGACATGCATAACGACTATGCCGAACTTAAGAACGACCGTAAGAAGATGGAGCTGCCGCATCCCGATTTGAGCGAGGCGCTGGGTGAGACCTACGGGCTGATGATCTACCAGGAATCGATGATGCGGGTGGCGCAACGCATCGCGGGGTATTCCCTGGCTGAGGCGGACGACCTGCGCAAAGCGTGCGGCAAGAAAAACCGTGCCCAGATCGCTGAGCACCGCGAAAAGTTTGTAGCGGGCAGTGTGGAAAACGGCTACGGCGAGGCGTTGGGCGAGCAGTTGTTCAAGATCATTGAGCCGTTTGCGGACTATGCGTTCAACAAGAGCCACGCTTTTGCATACGGGCTGGTCGCCTATCAAACGGCGTATCTAAAGGCGAACCACTGCACCGAGTTCATGGCTGCTTTGCTAACGGCCAACAAGACCAACCTGGCGCAGAATGGGAACTACATCAACGAATGCCGGCGGTTGGGCATCAAGGTTGATGTGCCAGACATCAACGAGTCGGAAATGGATTTCGCCACGTCCGATGCTCGCATCAAGTTCGGTTTGTCGGCCGTTCGTGGCTTGGGCGCTGGGGTGGCCGAAGAAATAGTGGAGGAGCGCAATCAAGGCGGCGCGTTTCGGGACTTTTTGGATTTCTGCATGCGTGTGCCCGAGACCGTTCTGAATCGTGGGTACTTGGCGGCGCTAATCAAGGCCGGCGCGTTTGTTTCGCTGGGGCATCCGCGCCAAGGGCTGCTAAGCGTTGCACAGCTAATGGTGAGCAACGCGCAACGCCAACGGCGTGATGCTCAAGCAGGAGTGCAGTCTTTGTTCGGAGGATCAGCGCCAGCACCAGCGCCAGCGGAAGCTGCGCCGGCAGACCCGCCTGCGGGTGTCTCACCCGATCCCGATCACGCGGCCGAAACCGCCGCAAGCCCAGACGACATTCAGATTCCGCAGCATGAAGCCGACAAGCCAACGCTGCTTGAGTGGGAGAAAGAGTTGCTGGGTTTGTACGTGTCTGATCATCCGCTACAGGGTGCGCAGGAGAGCTTGAAGCGCCAGACCGACAGTGAGATCGCGGCGTTGGGCGAACTGCCTCTTGGCGGTGACGGCCGCGCCCAGTTCATCAAAATCGGTGGCGTCATTTCAAATGTTGAGTCCCGCCTGACGCGCAACGAAAAGCGCATGGCAACTTTTGTGATTGAAGACCTAGGCGGCAGCATTGAGGTAACGGTGTTTGAAAAAACCCTGGAATCCGCGGATGCCTTGCTGACACAGGGAGCGGCTTTGGTGGTGAGCGGTCGTTGCGAGCAAGGCAATGACGCCGATTCGCTGCGCTTTCTTGGATCACAGATAGAGCCGTTGAGCATTGCGCGCGATTCCAAGCCGGTTGAGTTGATCCTCAATCCAGGGCAGCTAGATCAAGCGCTGCTAGAGCGGTTCAAGCGGGTGTTGGCGGAGCACAACGGCGGAACACCGGTGCGGCTGTGCCTGGGTTCCAACATGGTGCAACTTCCGGGCGAGTGCAAGGTAAACGCAGACACCGCAGCTGGGCCTTTACGCGAGCTGCTGGGCTCAAGCGCAGTCCGAACCTAGCGAGTCAAACCTGCTAGCCGGAACCCAGCCCTGCCAGAAACCAGCCCTGCCAGCCGGAAACCAGCCAGGCCGCTGGCCGCGCGACGTAGCGGTTCGCGACCCGGCATCTAATATGGTGCTTGGTTTACAAACAACAGCAAGAGGCTTCAAAATGAGTGACGGCGATACAAGGAAAGTTGACGAGAGGGCTCTAAGAGATCCCAACAGCCAGTGGGCTCCGTTTGCCAAGTTCAAAAGCTTCAAGAGAGCCGATCAGATGTGGGCAATCGGCGGGCTGATCTTTTTGATCATCATCATAAATATCGTTTTCGCCACCGGCTGAGCGGGAGCTAGCCGAACAAAACAATCGCATTAGGTGGCGCAACATTTAGCGTTGGGGAAATGGCTGACACAGCTATGACATCGCCAATAAGCGTTACCTTGCCGGACGGATCTCCCCGCGACCTTCCTGCTGGCGCTACCGGCGCAGACCTTGCCGCTGACTTGGGCAAGCGCGCCAAGCGAGATGCGGTGATTGCGCTAGCAGATGGCCGCGAACTTGATCTAAACCGAGAGCTACCCGACGGGGCGCAGGTGTCGCTTGTGTTTGCTGACAGCGACGAAGGCTTAGAGGTGCTGCGCCACTCCACCGCCCACGTGCTGGCACAAGCCGTGCTGCGGCTTTTCCCTGGGGCGACTTTTTCGATTGGGCCGCCCATTGAAAACGGCTTCTACTACGACTTTGATCTGGGCGAGGGAATCACCTTTAGCGAAGACGATCTGGCCAAGATTGAGGCCGAGATGGTTCAAATCGTTGCGGCAAAGCAACCGTTTGAGCGAGCCGAAGTAAGTGCGAGTGAGGCCGACGAACTGTTCGCCAACCACCCTTACAAGCTGGAGATTATTCATGGCGTGGCCGACGACCCAACGTCGGGCCCCGAGGGTGACGTCATTACGACCTATCGCAACAGCGCCGAGTTTGTAGATCTGTGCCGCGGTCCGCACGTGCCACACACCGGTCGGCTGTCGCATTTCAAGTTGATGCGGGTGGCTGGCGCCTACTGGCGTGGCGATGAGCACGGCCCGATGCTGCAACGGATTTATGGCACCGCTTGGAACTCCGCTGCGGCTTTGGAAGAGCATCTGGTGCGACTTGAACAAGCTGCCATGCGCGACCATCGGCGCTTGGCGGTTGATCTGGACCTGTTGAGCTTTCCCAGCGAGCTTGGCGGCGGCCTGGCCGTGTGGCATCCCAAAGGTGCCACCGTGCGCAAAATCATGGAGGACTACAGCCGTGACCGCCACGAGCAAGGCGGCTACAAGTTCGTCTACACGCCGCATCTAGCAAATGCGCGGCTGTTTGAGCGGTCGGGCCATCTGGAGTACTACGCGGATTCGATGTATCCGCCGATGGAGATGGACAACGGCACTTATTACCCCAAGCCGATGAACTGTCCGATGCACTGCTCCATCTTTGGCCAGCGTCAGCGCAGCTACCGCGAGCTGCCCCTGCGTTTGTTTGAGCTTGGCACGGTCTATCGCTACGAGCGCTCCGGCACCTTGCACGGACTATTGCGTATTCGTGGTTTCACTCAAGACGACAGCCATCTGTATGTAACGCCCGAGCAGCTGCCGTCCGAAATTGAAAGGCTGCTTGGCTTTGTGCTGTCGGTGCTTGAGGCGTTTGGTTTTACCGATTTCGCCTTCAAACTCTCAACCAAAGATCCCGACAAGTACGTGGGCGACGATGCCGGCTGGGAGGCCGCAACCGAAGCCTTGCGGGCTGCGCTGGCTGCGGGCGGGCATAGCTACGAGGTAAACGAAGGCGACGCGGCCTTTTACGGACCCAAAATAGACATAGACGTGAAGGATGCCATCGGGCGTTCTTGGCAGCTTTCAACCATTCAGGTTGACTTCAATTTGCCCGAGCGGTTTGATCTGCAATACGCCGGGCCAGACGGCCAGCTGCATCGCCCGATAATGCTGCACCGGGCGCTTTTTGGCTCGATTGAGCGTTTCTTTGGGGTGCTGGTTGAGCACTATGCCGGCGCTTTCCCGACCTGGTTGGCTCCGGTGCAGGTACACGTTCTGGGTGTGCGAGCAGACCATGATGAGTTTGCGGCGAACCTAACGCAGCGTCTGGCTGACGCGGGGCTGCGGGCGGAGATGATTCCGGCCGATGACCCGTTAGGGGCGCGCATCCGCCGCAGCAAGCTTGAGAAGCTGCCTTATGTGTTGGTGGTGGGCGACGACGATGTCGCCAACGACACCGCAGGGGTGAATGCGCGCGGCGAAGAGGTTGAGCGTGACGTGCCGATCGCCGCGTTCATTGAGCGAGTGCAGGCCGAAGTTCGCCAACGCACGGTGACCGCCCAGGCATGAAGGCGCTGGTTTTTCCCCGCAATCATCTGCGGTTTGCGGCGGCTATGACGATGTCGCGACTCAGCCCGGGGGCGGGTGCCTCGGTCGGGCCGCTAAGACTGACAGAGGTTGATCCGCCCGAGCTACCGGGCGAGGACTGGTCGTATGTGAGTACTCGTCTGGCGGGGATCTGTGGTTCGGATCTGGCGACAATTGACGGACAGGTGTCGCGCTATTTTGAACCGCTGGTTTCGTTTCCCATGACGCCCGGACATGAAGTGGTAGGCGACACTGCGGATGGCACCCGCGTGGTGCTTGAGCCAGTGCTGGGAGCCGAAGCGCATGGCGAGGCACCCGCCTGGTTGGGCGCTGCTCCGGCCGATGGCGACGACTACGGCCATCTAATCGGCGGGCGGCTGGAGCCTGGCTTGCAAACGGGGTCATGCGCTAGCACGGGCGGCGGCTGGTCCGAAATGTTTGCGGCGCATAGTTCGCAGCTTCACTCTTTGGGCAGTGTCGATACGGAAGAGCTGAGCGATGAAGCCGCGGTGATGATTGAGCCCACCGCGGCGGCGACTCATGCAGTGCTGCGGGCGAACGTTCCTGATGGCGGCACCGTGGCGGTTATCGGGGCCGGGACTATGGGGTTGGCCGCGATCGCTGCGCTACGGACTTTTACGAATGTCAATGCGGTGGTGGTTGGGGCGCGGTATCCGCATCAGCGCAAGCTGGCAACCGAGCTTGGCGCCGATCTAGCCGTTGAGCCAGATGAGCTTGTGCGAGCGGTGCGCCGGGCTGCTGGTACGCGCGTAATCGGGCACACACTTGGTTCTGGCACTGACGTGACGATTGACGCAGTCGCTAGCTCGCGCAGCATCACCGACGCTGTGGCAATGACCAAGCCGCGCGGCCGAGTGGTTGTGTTGGGGATGCCAGCCCAGGTGCAGTTGGATCTTTCGGCTTTGTGGCATCGCGAAACGGAGTTGGTGGGGGCGTATTGCTATGGCACGGAGCAACTGGGCAGCAAGCTCGCTGGCGAGCCTGATGGTGAGCCTGGCGATCAGCCCGGTCAGCCCGGCGGCGAGCCTGACGGCCAGCTCGGCGAACACGGCGGCAAGCACACCTTTGAGCTGGCGACGCAGCTTGTGCGCGATTGCGCGCTAGAAAATCTGGTGTCGGAGCTTTATCGCCTGGAGGACTACAAAGCTGCCATTAGCCACGCAGCCCAAGCGGGATCACGCGGCAGCGTCAAAATCGCTTTCGACCTGCGAGAGGACTAGCCGCGCTAGCTGCGTCAGTCGCGAAACAGACCGTGTGCCTGGTCGCTGATCTCGTTGTGGCGTTTCACCACCTCAGCGATTATCTGTCGCAGCAAACTCTGAGCAAACTCCGGATCTAGGCCAGCTTCTTTGGCAACCTCGGCAACGCGAGCCAGACGTTCTGTCTCACGCTGCTCATCAACCGCATCAAGCCCAGCCGACATCTTCAACTGGCCAATGTCGGTCGTTACTTCAAAACGTTGCGCCAACAAGCGCACCAAAGACTCGTCAATCTCATCAATGTGCGCCCGGTATTTGGCTAACTCTTCGGCAGCAGACACGGCTGCTAGAGCCAACTAGCTGGCGATTTTGTCAAGCGTTTCCTCACTGGGGGCAAAGTAGAACGATCCTGACGCAGGATTTGAGTAGTCGGTGAGGACGTCACGCACGTCGGCATCATCCAAGCCGTACATCCTTCGCAGCCGCTCTCGCAGCGGTGCTTGATCCTTGCAAAACGCCATGAAGTACAAGCCGACCGTGCCATCGTGAAATGCGTACGGAGTTGAGCGACGCGCAATCTCGTTGCGTTTCGGGCTGCTTTCCGTGCCGTGGTTGCCGTCCTCGCGCAATTCAACGTGGCTGAGGTGGCTGTACGGCTCTTGCGTGTCGGTCTTTTCAATGCCCGGGTACTTCTTGCGCCCGAAGTTTTTCTCTTGCTGGTCATCTGACAGGGCATTCCAACCGTCAAGGTCATGCACCCAGCGCTGAGCGATTATGTGGCTGCCGCCAGCGCCCGGCTGGCCATCGGGAACGATGGCGGCGGCTGGCTCATCTTCATCGGCAGGGTTGCCGGTGCCGTCTTTGAAGCCAGTCATATCGAGCGAATCGCCATAGATAAATGTCGGGGTTTCGCGAGCGACTGCCATGTGCCCCGCCAAAGCGGTGCGTGCGTCGTACTGCGCTTTCCAAACCAAGTCTTTGTTGTCGTGGTTTAGCCACAGCAACAGTTCTTCTTGCGTGCCTTTGGCTTCACGACCAGAACCATCTTCGGATGCGACGGTCACGTACTCCTGAAAATCTTCCGGCATGTCGTCGGACAACTCGGGCAGCAGACCCGGGCCGAACCCGAGAACCAGGTTGATGTTCTCAGATGCGCAAGCCGCACGCAGGTCGCGTAGAACGGATTTGATGACGCCCAGATCGGCGCCGTCAACACGACTCAGATGCACGTACCACTGGTTCTGGCCCATGCTGTTGAAAATGGCTCTTTGCGGTGTTGTCATTGATTTCTCCGGTGTTGTGGTGTTAGTCAAAATCTGGCATAGCGTAGGCTAGACGAAACTACCTGTGGTGGTGAAAGTAGCGCAGTGATGTACCAAACCGATTTGCCAATTAGAGACAACCTGGCCGCGGCGCATCGGCGCACGCTGGAGCACTGGGCACGTCCCGGTACCTGGTGGGATGCCCGGCAGCGGCTGGCCATTGTGGGGCAGGTACGTACGGCACTTAGCCATGCCGACCAGAACAGCGCACCGCTTCCGCCTTGGGTGGCACCTAGCAGCGTGGATGAGTTGGCTGATGTGGTGGCTGCGGCAAGTGAGGTACTGCCAGCGGCTGCGATTGATGCTGTCTGGCGCATTACTAGCCATCCCGGCACGCTTACAGCCGACTGGTATGAAGGCGTTATTACCGAGCTTGTCGATACGGGAGACTTTGCGGCTGGCCAAGCAGCCGTCGATGAGGCCAGCCAAGCTGCGCTCGCATATGTTGAGCTAGTCGGGATCGTGGCGCAAGCCAACAACCTTGACCGCTTCGCCGATACCTTGGGACTAGATCGCCTGGAGCTACCAGAGCCTGAGCCAGGCGAACCGACGCGCGAACTGAGCGAGAGTGTGGCGGTCAAAAATCATTGGGTGCCGACCGATGACGCTTCAAGGCTGAACGTGTTAAATGCATTGTCGGCGGTGACAGCAGAAGATGACGCTTCAAGGCCGAACGTGTTTAATGCATTGTCGGCGGTGCCAGCAGAAGTAGAGGCATGGCTTGTGCTGTCAGATGCGGGCTATGTACCGCTTAACACCCTCCTCGGTGACCTAAAGACCGGACATGCTTCGCTTACAAGACCTCAGATTGAGCTGGTTGCCGCTAGAACCTCCAAGCTCAACGATT
Source organism: Candidatus Poriferisodalaceae bacterium (assembly GCA_965212125.1). Lineage (GTDB taxonomy): Bacteria > Actinomycetota > Acidimicrobiia > Acidimicrobiales > Poriferisodalaceae > CAYRJD01. Next base: position 280,683 of record OZ243045.1, read on the forward strand.
GCTTTTACTGAACTACCAGCCATGCGGTGCTGTTCGGTCTGAGCAGCGAAGTAAATGGTCTTGTAGACAACTATGAAGCAGCCGATTTTGCGGCGATAAATGGAGCGGCGGATGCTGGCGGCAACGCTGACCGCGCCGACACGGACCGTGCTAGCGCCCAGGCTGGACGTTTTCAATCTGATGTTGCGCACGCCGACTTGCTGACCAACCTCGCTGATGCCATCCACGCGCGTGAGCCAGACGGGTTGGCAGCCGCTAAGAGTGAGCTAGCGCAGGCGGCGGGAGAAGACGTGCTGGTGGATGCGACGGCTGTTTCGTCCAACTTTTTCATGATGACCCGCATCGCGGATGGCACCGGAACGCCGCTAGACGAACGCACATCTGAAATGAGTGAGGTCGCCCGCGAGACTGTTGGCGTGAACGAACTTGTGTCGCGCCGCACCCAGCCGGTCGGCTAGGGCGAATCAGCCGGTCGGCTAGAGAGGCTTAACTTTCTGGGAAGCGTTTGGTCGGCAAGTGTGGGCCGACGTAACCAACGTGAACCATCCCGGTTTTGCCTCTGGTGTCGTCATAGAAGTACAGACGTGGTGCAACATCTCCGTTTGACAATTTTAGATGCGCCTCCATTTCAATAATGCCTGACTGGTCAACCTCATTTGAAATCGGCATCTGGCGGTGCGCCTTCAGCTTTGGCTGACGTTTGACCTCTTCGGATTCATGCATTGACAACTTTTTGGCATTGCTGGGCCATACAAGCGGACGTCCAGACCGACTACACCAATCTTGGAAATTCTTGTAGCGGTAGTCCTGCGTGGCGGCATCGTGGGCGTAAGCGCCTAGTGCCCAAAGCCCGCTCCGGAGATCTGAGATCCACACCCTTATGTGTTGGCTGCGGTCAAGTTTCTCAAGCTCTTGCCCAGCGTCGCTATGAATTTCAACGTACCGAAGATTCTCATTTGCGTATAGCAAGACCTCTGAAATTGAAGAGAATTCGTCTTCGGCGGATTTTGATGCGGCTGCGATTGATGCAGGCACGTCAACGGCCGCTTCCGAGGTAGGAGCCTCGCCGGACGTGTGTTCAAGTAGCGACACAAGCCTGTCTTGCAGCCAATCAATTTGGTCTTGCTTTTCTTCGGTGGCTTCAATGCTTCTCCCCAGTTCGCTTCGCAGGCTTTCATTCTCGCTGCGCTCATCATTGAGTCTTCGCTGAGCGATAAAGCGTTCTTTGCGGGCTTCCAGATAGTTGTCCCAAACCTCATTTAGCTCTTCGGCCTGCTGGCTGTTTGCTTCTTCTAAAGATGATCCCCCATAGCTTCGCTCTTGACGGGCTTCAATGTGACGAGCTTCAATGGCTTTGCGCAGGTCATCAAAAGCTGCTGGGGGAGGGGTCGCCACAAGTGCCGGCCGCAGGATTGACAGAAGCCGGCGGCACGTCTCGTCAATGTTGGTTCGCACCTGATGAGCGGAGAAAACGGGATTGCGGATGAGGGTGTAAGGCTTGAACGGCATATACAGGCGCGCCTCGCCGGGCTGGACGTCGTGCTCAATTCCCATCTCTTTTTGAAACAGAGGGAGGGCACCATCTGGCAGAGTCAAGACCAGCGCCACACCGGCTAGCAGCTCGGCAGCTTTGTTGGCTCTAGCCATTGTTGGCCCGGGGCCGTCCATTGGATCATGAGCAAAAACGACAATGGGTGTCTTGCGAACCTCTGCGAAGATCCGGTTATTGGTCAGGTCTTTAATCGCTTTTTCGTCTTTGGGGTCAATAGCGATGGCTCTGCTGAGAAGTGGCAGGTCGCCAAAGCGCGGCGTGCCATCAGCCGTGTTGCCGCTGTCAATGAGAGAGGCGGCAAGCTGGATCGTCTCTTTCAGGCGCTCGTCCAGATTGTCTTCCTCCACAGAAGATTCGGCATCAATCCAAATCCAACCCTTGTCTTTCTCCGACAGCACTCGCAAGACGGTGCGCGTTTTCCCGAGCTCGCAGCCGATGTCCAGACTCACTTCAATTGAAGAAACCTCCTGGTCGGCATGCGTTTGACTGTGAAGCAGGCCGACGCGGGAGCCAAGCCGCTCACGCAGCTCACCCTCCCAATTGGTGAATTCATCTCTGGCTGATTCAGTCAGATTGGCGCGGGTGTCCTGCCACACAGCCCGATAGACGAGCCGCAAAGACTCCTCTGATTCCAGGTCGTAGGGCTCAGGTCGCGCTAAGTCGGTCAGGGATTGAGTTGGGTCGGTCCGGTCTGTTTGCACCATTGGAGATGGCCGGGTTATGTCTGTTCGTAAATGGGGGTGACGTAGGCGCGCGCCAAGGTCGTGCCGAACATGTTGAAGCCACAGATTGCCGGGGTTGTGTTTTCGTCAATCGGCAAGGCATCCACGCTCAGCGCGTGCACGACAAACATGTAGCGGTGCGGGCCGTGACCGGGCGGTGGCGCGGAGCCTAGGTAGCCGTACAGGCTGGCGTCGTTGCGCAGTTGCTTTGCGCCAGCCGGCAGGCCTGAGCCTTCCTGGTCGCCTGCGCCGCTGGCCAGCTCGTTAACCGATGCTGGTATGTCGTATGCCGTCCAATGCCAAAAGCCGCTGCCGGTGGGGGCGTCCGGGTCAAAGCAGGTAACGACGTAGCTCGCCGTTTCGCCAGGCGCGCCCGACCAAGCCAGGTGTGGCGAGCGGTCTTCGCCACCGGCGCCGAAGATGCCAGACACCTGCGGCATCGCCAGCATCTGGCCGTCAGACACGTCGTCGCTTTGGACGGCGAACGATGGCACCTGCGGCAAGAAGTTGTATGGATTTGGTGAACTTGTCATGCCCCTACTTTCGCGCATCGGTGGGACATTTGCAGGGAGGCCTCGCAATTGCTGGGCCATTGCTGGGCCATTACTGGGCCTGTCCTGGCCCGCGCTGCTTTTTGCGCAGGGCAGCTTGTTTGCTGGGATAATGGCGCCGTGCTAGCAACGAATGATCTCAATGACCTCCCAGCAATGAGCGACGGCCAACGATGAGCGGCGGCGGTCCGCCCCTGATTGGCCTGACCGGGCGGCGCCTTAAGGGAGAGCGCATCAAAGATTTCCCCGAGCCGCTGCAGGGCTGCCAGATAGACACTTTCATCGGTAACTATTCGGTGGCCATCGCGGCGGCGGGTGGAATACCAGTTCTGCTGACACCCGACGCGCCGGTTGCGTCAATGTTGGAGCGACTTGACGGCGTGCTGCTGGCGGGCGGGGCGGACATAGATCCGCAGTGCTACGACGCCGAGCCCGAGCCCGAACTGGGACCGATTGAACCTGAGCGCGATGCGTTTGAGATGGCGATTTATGAGCACGTAATGGCGGCTGAGATGCCCTTGCTGGGGGTTTGTCGTGGCTTGCAGCTTGTAAATGTGGCAGCGGGTGGGACGCTGCATCAGCACATTCTCGATCACAGGTCTGGGGAGCGGCCGGTGACTGATGAAATCCATATGGTGAGGATTGAGCCGGGTACCACCCTGGCTGGTCTTTATGCCAGCGAAACCCGTGGGGTGAATTCGCTGCATCATCAGGCGGTGGATCGGCTGGCTGACGATTACCTCTGCACGGCTATGTCAGATGAGGGATATGCCGAAGCCATAGAGCACAAGCGGCTGCCGGTGCTAGCGGTGCAGTGGCACCCGGAACTAATGGCAAGCGCCGAGGAGGACCCGCTGTTTGGCTGGCTGATTGACTCCGCCAGATCGTGGGCGGCGCAGCGCGCTTAAGCGCGAGACGGAACTTGCACGGGGCGGAACCCGCAAGAGCGGGATAGAGCGCAGCGGGCGGCTGCGCTACTTGATGCCCGCGCCACTTGGTGCCCAGCGGCTGCTAACAGAGCATCTCCGCCAACGGAACCGTGTTTGTGCGTTAGCCGTAGAGCATCCTGTCCAGAATTCTGTACAGCCGCCGACGCTCTTCTATGGCCTCTAGTCTGCGTCGCTCGCCTTCCACCCTGGCAATGTGGTCAACGTGTCCTTGGGTGAGGCGTAGAAGCGGCTTGCCACTCTTGCCGAGTCGTCGAAGTGCAGACTCAATGGCAGCCCGGCTGACTTCTGGAGTCATCGGGTATGAATAGACCCTGCCTTTTCTCTTACCTGGTTTGTTGTCTGGTTCATCGTTTGCCATTCTCATCCCTCCTTGTAAAGCCTCTTCTTGCAATTTGCAGTATTTTACACGCCAGCATTCTGCCGGCCCGTGTCACGCACAGCGGTGTCGTTGCGCCAGCCCAGCAGGTCAATCACTAAGCGGGCCATTGAATCTGCTGCAGTCTTTAGCGCCTCGCGCCCTTCGCTTGTTGTGAGGATCTCCTGACCGGTTGAATGAGAAGCGGTTAGAACGCCGATCGTGGTCCCAACGGCATTTATGACCGGCATGGCCGATACCTCCGTGAGATGCGCGTACCGCCGCTGGGCTTCCTCATCAAGGTTGAAAGTGCCGTCATGTATGGCATCCCCGTCTGCGATTTGGTGCTGGCCTGTTATGTAAGCCGCGCCTGTAATCCCCTCGCCTGGCTTCCAACCGCGTTGCTGCTGGGCTTCTTCTTCACCGCTCAAATCCAACACAGGTATGAGCTCTTTTAGCCGGTCGCTGTACATATAAAGCCTGTGTTCGCAATCTTCTAAATAGGGATATACCTCTTTCGCGTCGCTCAGGATCGCATCAATTGCGAGAGCGGCCACGAAATAGCGAGTGGCGTCAACGGTTTCCTCGGTGTCAACCGCGGGGTCGCCTAGCGTCGTTTCGTCAGCTATCTCCTTTGATGTGAAAGCTTTTTCCTCTTCAAATCGGGCACGCTGGATTTCAGGGTCTTCAATGTCTAGCGCAGCTTTTCCCCAGCCCACTCGCCGAAGCCATGGAGTCAAAGACCCCATTCCAACGAGCAGAGCTCCGCCTACTAGTGCCGTGCTTGCTACAGAGTTGCGGTCGGCATTGATCAAAAATATTGCTGGTGCGATCATCCCTGCTCCCACGATGCAGGCGTAGGCCCGCCCCACGTTTCGTGCGGTTGCCTCTTTACTGCGTGCGGGCATGCTCAAGCCACTGGATCGCGCTGATAAATATCGGTTGACCATTTGGCATGAGAATAGATAGCAAAGGCGGATTTGTTGTCTGGAATTATCAGCAGCGATTTGCCCAGGAGGTAGTTCAGCTCGCCCGAGAGGTAGCCCGGCGGCTAGTCGCAATACGATCACGCCTGCGGCCCCCGTAGCTCAGGGGATAGAGCATCGGTTTCCTAAACCGTGTGCGCAGGTTCGAATCCTGCCGGGGGCGCTCTAGCTAGCTGCGGCTGCGGTGTCAGCCAAGCACGCCGTCAGCTACCCGCTTGCATCTGGCAGCAGCGCCGTCAGCTACCCGCTTGCGCCTGGCCAGCGAAGTTAAAGGGAACCTCCAACTTGCTTGCCAGCACCCAGCCAAATAGCCCGGCTTGATCAGAGACGCTCGCCCAGTTGCAGGCGATCCCGTTCCCGACCGTTTCGGTGCGAGCTTGAATCAAGACCCACTCATCTACCGGGAGCCGCATTAGTTGCATCGTTATGTCGGTGTTGACGTAAGAACCTCCATCGGGGGTGTTGTCCCAACCGACCGCTGCGCTCATGTCCGAAAGCGTCGCCATGTAGCCGAATGTGGAGGTTGTCTCGCTGGCAATCAGTGGGTGGGCTAGCCGTACCCATGACACGCCCGGGCCCGGATCTTCGGAGGAGCCAGCAACGTTGCGCATCTCAACGGCGTCAACGTTGAAGCCGGGGCGTGGGTAGTCAAATTCTCTTTTGCCGGTTGGGTCGGTTTGTTCGCCTGGGATGGCCGGTATCTCGATATCGCTGGCGGATTGAGCGCTGTCGGACTGAGCGCTGGCGGGCTGAACGCCACCGCTGGATTCGTGGTTCGTTATTAGCCATTGCGAGGTCGCACGCGCTAACGGTCTTTTGCTCTGGTCGTCGGCGCGCCAAAACTCGGCGTCCACCGTGGCTGTTTGCTGTCCGAGCTTGACTATTCGTGTGGCCACAGCTAGTCGACAAACCGGAACGCCCGTCAAGATGTCAACCGTCAGTCGCGAGCAGAGCATTTGTGTTGAGTCGCTGTTCTGGATGTCGCGTCGATCGTTGCGCTGACTTATCGCCGCCGCCAGCGCATTCTCAATAGCCCAACCGACCAAGCCGCAGACGCTGCCGCCATGCATCACGCCATGGTCCCACGGGCCACGTGTCAGTTCGGTTGCTTCGACGATTGCGATCGCGTCGGATGGATCTGCGCCTGCGCCTGTTCCTGCATCAGCGCCGCCATCAGTACCGTCATAAGTGTCGCCCGGGCGCTGCTCAACAGTGAACAGCCCCGGCGGCATCTGTGTGCCACGAGGCAGTGGAGGCGGTGTCGGCACGGCATAGTTCTACTGCCGCCATACTGATCGTCCGCAATCCTGCACCGCTGAGCAACCACTAAGCACCGCTAAGTCCGCCCCTAACCACACCACCCAACTACCCCCGACCAACCCCCACCCAGGAGAACAGTGCCCCACACGCTCGCCCCTCTGCCTTACTCGCACGGCGCATTAGCACCGCACATCAGCGAGCGCACTCTCAGCTTTCATTACGACAAGCACCATGCGGGCTACGTCAAACGAGTCAATGCGGCGGTGGCAGGCACGCCCGACGAAAACCTGCCGCTTGAGCAGCTGGTGCTTCAGGCCGAGTCCGGCTCACTATTCAACAACGCCGCCCAAGCGCTCAACCACGCCTTCTACTGGCAGTCCATGTCGCCCGATGGCGGCGGCGATCCCACCGGAGACTTGGCCGCCGCGATAACCAAAGACTTCGGCAGCGCCGACGGCTGGCGAGAACAATTCAGCGCTGGCGCGGCGGGCAACTTCGCAGCGGGTTGGGGCTGGCTGGTACGACAACCCAGCGATGGGCGCCTCCTAATCGTGCAGACCAACGACGCTCGCACTCCGCTGGCGGACGGACTTCAACCGCTGGCGGTGATTGATGTCTGGGAGCACGCCTACTACCTCGACTACCAGAACGATCGCACTTCTTATATACGGGGCTTCGTTGAGCACCTGATTAACTGGGAGTTCGTGACCGACAACTATGCGACAGCTTGCGCGGCCACCTGATGCCACCCGCAGCAGCAGCGACGCCAGCACCGAAACCATTTCGCTTTGGCGTGCAGATGCCGTCAGCGGTGGACGCCAAGGCCTACCGCGACAACGTTCGCAAGATTGAAGATCTCGGCTACAGCACGGTCTATTGCCCCGATCATTTAGACGACCAGTTCGCTCCGACGGTGGCGCTTACGGTGGCGGCCGAGGTGTCGACGGCGTTGACGGTCGGCTCTTTCGTTTATTGCGTTGATTACCGCCACCCGGTGGTGCTGGCAAAAGAGTTCGCAACGCTGGATTTGTTTGCCGAGGGGCGGATCGAGTTCGGCCTGGGTGCGGGCTGGATGCGCACCGATTACGACCAGGCGGGCATTCAATACGACAAACCCAGCGTGCGCATCGAACGAATGGTCGAGGCGGTGCAGATCATCAAGGCGCTGTGGTCGGAGGAGCCGGTGAGTTTCTCGGGCAAGCACTACACCGTGAGGGACGCCCTTGGATCGCCCATGCCGCACACAGCGGGCGGGCCGCCAGTCGTCATCGGTGGTGGCGGACGCAAGGTGCTGTCGGCGGCGGCTCGCTATGCCGACATCGTGGGTTTCAACCCGTCGCTGCACGAGGGCAAAGTGGGAGTTGGCGCGGCACGGTCTTCGGTTGCCGATCAGTTTGTGCAGCGCCGCCAGTGGGTTGAAGAGGCTGCCGGCGATCGCTTTGACCAGATCGAGCTTCAGCTCAATACGTTCATTGCAACGGTGACTGACGATCGCTTGGAGCTGTTTCGGCAGCTTGCTTCGAGTTTCGGGCTTAGCGAAGATGAGGCGGCGGCGGCGCCGGTCGTTTTGGCGGGCACGGTTGATGAGATCTGTGAGCAGCTGGAGCATCATCGTGAGGTTTACGGCATCAGTTACATAGTCGTGCATACGCGCGAGGTGGATGAGATGGCGCCCGTGGTAGCGAGGTTGGCTGGTAGCTGAGACTGGGCTGGTGTTTGCCGGTTAGTCGGAGAATGTCTCACCCGTCTTCTAGGTTGTGGACATGTCAGCAGCAGAAAGCGGTAACCCAACGACCGGCCTGAAACTATGGCCAGTCGGTTTTGGTCAACCAGCAAGCCAGACGCTGAAGCAGTTAATCGCCGAAGCAAAAGCTGACGATCCGCTAGCGCCGGTAACGGTGATAACCACAGACGGTGGCGGAATAAGCCTCCTGCGCAAGCTGGCAATGCAGATTGAATCCGGCCTCATAGCGGTGTCAGGCAAAATGCTGAGCGATGTGGCTGAGGATCTGCTTGATAGCAATCCCGATTTGAATCCCGAGTGGTTTACCAAACGTCGCGCTAGCAACATGATGCTAAGCGGGGTCATAAGAAAGGTGCTGGCGACCGACAAGGGCTTATTTGCCGGGGTAAGCCACCACCCAGCGACGGAGAAATCGCTGCTGAACGTCGCCAATGAGCTGAGTGACCTAGATGACGAGCAGCTAGATCAGCTCAAGCAATGTTCGTCGCGTGCGGCTGCAGTGGTTGATCTCTACCGCCGCTTGCAGAAGGAGTTGGCAGCTAACAACCTCTATGTGCGCGCAGACGTGTTCCGTCAGGCCGTCAAGCTGCTTAACAGCGACTCTTTCAATGCGGCGGCTCTTAAAAGCTGGGGGACCGTTGTTGTTTATCTTCCGATTGAGTTAAAAGCCCAGCAGTCAGAGTTTCTAAAAGCGCTTGCCAAACACGCGCCTGTGCATGTTGTTGCGGGCGTTACCGGTGACGCTGCCGCGGACAAGCTTTACCAGCGGTTGTGTGACCGATTGGGCCTGGACGCTGAGCAACCCCTGAAGGACACGGTTAGCCCTCCGGCGGGGGACCACATCGTGAGCGTTTCTGACGCAGATGATGAGGTGCGTTGGGTTGTGCGCTCTGTAATGAACGACCTTGCGGACGGCATACCTGCTCGGCGGATCGCGATCCTCTATCCGGTAACTACGCCCTATGCGCGCTTGGTGAGGGAGCAGCTTGATCGGGCCCAAATCAACTGGCATGGAAGCTCCGCGCGGCGGCTGTCAGAGTCGGTCGTGGGTCACTTTGTCGTTGGATTCACCGAGCTGGTTGGCACCGATATGCCGCGTGCTGCTTTTTTTGAAGTCATTGCGTCTGGTTCGGTGATTCACAAGCAAGACAGCAGCAAAAAAACCAACGGCGAGCCAGTGCCAGCAGCAGCTTGGGAGCGAATAGCACGAGCCGCGAATGTGATAGATGGCGACGACTGGAAAGAAAAGTTGTGGATCTATGAGAAGGCATTGACCGAGCAGCTTGAACATCAAGCAGCCTCGGATGATTACAGCGAAGCGTGGCTGGCTCGCAAGAAAAAGGACATTGCGCTATGTGAACAGCTGCGCGGCTTCGCAACTGGATTCAAAAAGAAGCTTGACCAGGCTGCAGACGCGACCACCTGGACTGAGTTTTGCAAACCGTTCAAGAAGGCTTTGAAGACGTACCTAGATGTAAACGCCAGCGGCAAGCCGCCTGACAAGAGCAAGTGGGACAAATGGCAAAAGGACGCTGCCGAAGTCGTTACAGGTGAGCTTGAGAAACTCAGAGAGCTAGCGACCATTGAGGACAAACCCCGGTCGCAAGTCATGTGCCAGGCGTTAACTGAAACGTTGGGTCAGCTAACGAAATCGCGTAATAGCTCAGGCAAGGGTGTTTTTGTGGGGATGCTTGATAGCGGCACAGATCTAGTTGCTACCCGCGTTTATGTGCTGGGAATGGCGGAAGGCACTTGTCCGACGCGCCGTCGTCCCAACAGCATGATTACAGAGGAAGAAAGGCAGTCGCTGGGGGATGCGCTGCCAACCACAACTGATGCGATCCTTGCACAACACCACGCCTTGTTAGCGATGTTAGCCGGGGTCAAATCACAACAAGGCAGCACGACCTTGCTGTATCCGCGCGGTGATCTGCGTAATAGCACCGGCAACGTCCCTTCACGCTGGCTGCTAGATACCGCGCGAGCACTTGAGCTGCAAGACACTCAGCCTGCCTCTTTGTTTACGGCGGGTTACATAGACGATCAAAACCTGGCGGACGCAGCGAGCGCCAAGTCCATATCGGCGGTCGTTGCCATTGCATCCTTCACTGGTGGGTTGCTGTCTGCGTCATTCCCAGCCACCCGTCAGGAATACGAAGCAGCCGAGCTCTTATCGGCCGTGGGCAAAACCCGGCGACCGTATGAGGTCGTCGCAAAACATCACCTCTGTCAAGCTGGCGGGGCTTTAGCGCGCGGTGTTGAGACCACCAAGGAGCGCCGCAGTCCAAAGTTCACTCGGTTTGACGGCAATTTAAGTGAGCTTGAAGCTTTGGCTCACTTTCATAAGACCGTCTTTGCAAGGCCTTTTTCAGCATCCGCCCTGCAGAGTTGGGCTGTTTGCCCACGGGCGTTTTTGTTTGAGCGGCTCCTGGGGGTCAGCCCAATAGAAGAGCCAGATTCGCTGTTACGCATGAGCTCGCTGGAAAAGGGCAACGTCATTCATTTGGCCATTGACCAATTCCTCAAAGCGTTGCTTGAAGATGGGCACTCGCCTGGGCCCGATCGCCCCTACACCAAAGCCGATGCGAAGAAACTGGCCACACTGGCACAGAAACGCATTGACGAGGTAGTCAAGCAAGGGCTAGGTGGCCATCCGTTTTACGCAGAGCTAGATAGCCAGCAAATCAAAAGCGATATTGCGGAGTTTTTGCGCGAAGACGAACAGCGTGAATTTGAGCGCGGCACGGTTATTGCTACGGAGCATCGCTTTGGGTTGCCACCTTTGCCGGAGGAGCTGTCCAGCGGTACCGAGCCAGCACCGCCCGTTAGCTACGAGCTCCCTGATGGAGGTGTTTTGAAACTGCGTGGCAGCATTGATCGGGTTGAGCTTTTGCCTGGGGAAGATGGAGGAAAAGACCGTCTAGCGGTGATCGATTACAAAACGGGCAGGTCTGATTACTACAGCCTGTCTCAAGAAGACCCTACGCAAGCTGGCACACGGCTTCAACTAGCGATTTACGCCATTGCTGCGACACATCACTTTAGGTCACTACCAGGGTTCAACTTGGATGCCGGGTGGTCCGATGCCGTTAACCAAGCGATCTATTGGTTTATAACTTCCGAACCGGGTGGTTGGGAATCGATTGAACTGCAGCTAGACGGCAGCATCCGCAAGCTTGTTGACGAGGTTTTGATCCGTATTGAAAGCGGTATCTCTTTAGGCCTATTTCCAGGTCATCCGCCCGATAAAGAACCACGAGGTGGGTCGCGTTGCCCCTACTGCAGCCCAGATTCGCTTAGCACTCGCGATTTACGTAAGCAGTGGAATAACAAGCAGCGAGACCCAGCTTTGCGCTTTTACGCAGATCTAGCCGAACCAACACCAACAAATGCCTGAGTTTGCCGAGCCTGCTGACCAGGCCATGCGTGACCGCGTCACCGAAGAGTTGGACAAAACACTTTTTGTTGAGGCGGGCGCTGGCACGGGCAAAACGACTTCTCTCGTTGCTCGCATCTTGGCGCTGGTAAGCGGCGATCAAAAAACGCGTGTTCCAATAAACCAGATCGCGGCGATCACCTTTACCGAAAAGGCTGCGGCAGAGCTGCGCAACCGCATGCGGGCAGAGATCAACAAACGACTAGCTGAGGTCTCCGATCAAGAGAGCATTGGGGTTTTCGAAGATGCCCTGGCTGGGCTTGACGGCGCAGCGATCTCAACCTTGCACAGCTTTGCTCGCCGGCTGCTAGATGAGCATCCACTAGAAGCTGGCTTGCCGCCGTCATTTGAAACTCTGGATGAAATCGCCAATCAGGTGGAGTTCAACCGCAGTTGGGATTCCTTTGTTGAAGCGATGCTCGTGGATGAGAGCAATAAAGACTGGTTGTTAAAGCTTGACCTGTACGGCGCGAAACTCACCGATATGAAAGAGGTCGCCCGCAAGTTCACCGATAACTGCGATTTACTTGATTGGGAGCAAGCCGATCGCGTAGCAGTGCCCGACGACTGGTCCGAAAAGAGCAAAAAGATTATCGCACTTGCAACTGAGCTATACGAGCGCAAGTCGGATTGCTTGGATGAGCAAGATGAGTTGCTCAAGGAATTTGCGATGCTGCCGGACCTTGCTAAAGCTCTGAACGCTTGCGAAACCGACGTTGAACGGCTGAGGGTCTTGCTAAGAAAACAATTTCTTGTTCCCGGTGTTGGCAGGGTTGGTGTCAACGGTAATTGGCAATGCGAAATCTCTGACATCAGAGATCTGTTTGCGGGGTTGCGCGAGAAATGTGAAGAGTTTCTAGCGTTTGCGCTTGATGAGGCGATTCCCGCGTGTATCGAACAGCTGCGAAAGTTCGCCTTGGTTGCAGCGGCTGAGCGGAAGAAAGCCGGGCACCTCAACTTCCATGACTTGCTTGTGGTGTGTCGTGACCTGCTTCGTTCAGAGAAGCATGGACAAGTAGTTCGCGAGGCTCTTCACAACCGCTACACAAACTTGCTACTAGATGAGTTTCACGACACCGATCCCATACAAATAGAGATCGCTGCCCTCATCGCTACGCCTCCGTCAGACCAACCGGTGGACGATTGGCGTTGCCTAGCTACCGAACCAGGCCAGCTGTTTTTTGTAGGAGATCCCAAGCAATCCATCTATCGCTTCCGCCGTGCTGATATTGCGCTTTATCACCAAGCGCTTAGGCGATTTGGGGGAGATTTGGGTGAGACGCTTGAGCTAAGTGTCAACTTCCGCAGCGTGAAGCCGATATTTGACTGGGTAAACCACACGTTTGACTGGCTGATGAGCCCAGATGAAAGCCCAGGTCAAGGAAACCTCCAGGCACGCTACGCGCCGCTTGAGGCTGTGCGGCCAGCGCTAAAACAGGGTCCGCCGGTAACGATTCTGGGCGCGGCCGCGCACGCGATCGGCTCTAAGCAGCACGATGTCCGAGAGATAGAGGCCCTTGATGTAAGCGGTGCGATTGTCGCTATTTGCGAGCAAGGCTGGACGGTTGAAGATCGACATACAGGTGAGGAGCGCCCCGCGCGGCTAGATGACATCACGATTCTGGTTCCGGCACGCGTAAGTCTGCCTTATCTGGAAGATGCTCTGGAAGAGAGAAAGATTCCGTATTTGCTGGAGTCAACCTCTTTTGTGTGGGGTAATCGCGTAATCCGCGACCTGATGCTGTGCTTGCGAGCCATCGCTGATCCGACCAATGAGCTAGCAACGGTGAGCGCCCTGCGATCAGCGATTTATGGTTGCGGCGACGACGATTTGTACGTCCACAGGGCGGTCAACGGTGGAAGCTGGGACTACCGGGGTGTGGCCGCGGAGATCAGTCACAGCGGCCCGGTTGAATCGGGCCTAGCGCATCTCAAAAAACTGCACAAGCTTGTGGGGCACAAAACACCAGCAGAACTAATAGAGCAGTTGGTGAGCGATCGCCAAGTTTTGGAACAGGCGACTGCCTGGGCTGGCGTGCGTGAGCAATGGCGCCATGTGCGATTTCTTGTTGATCAAGCGCGAGCCTGGTCGGAAAGCCAACAATCCGGATTGCGGCGTTTTTTGGTATGGGCCAGTGAGCAGGCAGATGACAACTCCCGAGTTTCAGTCCCGGTGCTGCCAGAGCTGGACGACGAAGCGGTGCACGTTATGACGATGCACGCGTCCAAAGGACTTGAATTTCCGATTGTGATTCTGGCTGGCTTACAAGAGACCGTTAGGGTTAGCGCATCCCCTGGCACGGTGGGATTTATGTCCAACGGTGCACTGGGCAGCGAGCCGCCAGCGGTTCGCTTGCGTTCAGGTGTTGAAACATACAACTACAAAGAATGGTCGGAAGGCGAAAGCGAAGCCGAACACTTTGAACGCATTCGCAAGCTATATGTGGGATGCACCCGAGCATGCGATCACCTTGTTGTGTCGCTTCATCGCCGGCCACTCAGTAGGAAAACCCCTCCCAAAAAGCCACTCATGTCCAGCGCCCAACTTTTGTTTGATGCCAACGTAAAGATGTTTGCCCAGCAGTCTGAGGTCAAACGACAACTGAAACGCAGAGGTGCTGAGAAAGGGCTACTCCATGATCCGGCGCAGCCGCAAAAGGAGAAACGGAGATCCGAGAGATTGACCGTGGAGGACCACGTGGGAGAACCTGACGATGCCTGAACACGGAAATGTCAACGATTTGTATGGCGATGAGGCGGACGCCGAGCTGCTAGCCGAGGCTGTCTGGGACAGGGTTGTTGGGCGTTTAGTGTCAGGCAAGGGACTCACCAAAATCGAGGCTCCGTATTGGTCTACAGGCACCAGAGCAGTTACAGCTTTAAAGAACTACCTGGTGCCAAAAGGTGCTGAGCGGATTGCGCGCGAAATGTTTACGCCGCTTGAATACGAAGCGAAAGCTGCAGTTAGAGATTTCTCGGGTGCCTTGTGCGATCCCGAGGAAAAGCCCAAAATTTTGCCTTCGGAGTTCCTGGCAGAGCCTGTTCGTTCATCAAAACGCCCCGCTCTAGACCAGTGGGAGCAGGACCGCAAGCGGGCAATAGCGGCGACAAATCGCTCGGCTTGGCTGGGTGCGACAAGGATCGCAGAAAAGGGCAAACAGGGCAATGCTGCGTCAGACGATCTAGAAGCCTTAGATGAAGACCCAGACAACGACTTAGATGGTGACAAAGTTGAAGAGGAGGAGGGCACCGAAGTTCGTTCGCGCTCAGGTCGCGGTGGAACCGCATTTGGAAGTGCGGTTCATGGCGTGCTGGAGCGACTGGACTTAGCGCAGGCAGTTGAAGCTGTCAGCGACGCAGGCAATGATGACGTCAAGTTCAATACCAGGCTCACAGAACTTGCCAAATCACAAGCCGACACCGAGGGCTTGACGGAGCAGGCCGCAGAGGTGGAAAGCAGAGTCCGGTCAGTGCTTGCCGACCCAACGGTGGCTGCTGCTGCGCGATCACGCCATTGGCAAGAGATTTACGTCGGAGCTTTAGCCGCCTCGCCCAAGGACTCTGATGGCATAGTCGTTGACGGCTTTGTTGACCTGCTCTACGAAGACCCAGGCAGCTCAAATGTTGATCAGCCTGATCTCGTCGTGCTTGACTTCAAGACTTCCAGTTCCTCAGACGAAAAATCTCTGAAATCGCGGACGGAGTACTACTCGTTGCAAGGCGCCACTTACGCGTATTGCGTTCAAAAGGCCACGGGCCGAACAGTCAGCCGAGTTGAGTTTGCCTTCCTAACTGAGAAAGGCGTCCGGATCCACACCGTTGAAGGAAAAAAACTTGATGACGCGATTGCCGAAGTGCTTGCCATAGCGGAGGAGCGTTAACCAAGCGGGTTGGCGGTGTGGCTCTACAATCCGCATATGGCCACGCAGCAAACCGCATCTGCGGCGTTTGCTGAGGCAGAGCAGCAGCGGCGCGTACGAGCAGAGGTATTTGCAGACCTCGCTTCAGGTGCGCTGACCTTTGAGCAGCTGCTAGAGCGCATCAAGGACGACCAATTCGCAGCCAAGATCAAGCTGTTGCCAGTCATTGAGTCTCTGCCAGGCATGGGCAAGGTTACTTCTAGGCGCTTGCTGGCAAAACTGGATATGGCCCAAGACAGCCGGCTAGCGCAGGTGGCAGACCTGGCTCAGCTACCCGATCTGCTAGCCCAGCTTGAGTTAGCCCAGGCTGAATCAGCCAAGCCCGAACCAGGCCAGCCTGAACCCGCCCAGACGCCAGCAGACGAACCCGACCGAACGCCGTGACTCAACCAGGGCGGGTTTATGTGGTGTGCGGGCCTGGTGGGGCTGGCAAGGGAACAATCGTTCAGCAGATGCTGAAGCAAAACGAAGACCTGGTTCTCAGCCGCTCCTGGACCACTCGCAATCAGCGCGAGGGCGAGGCCGACGACGCCTACACGTTCGTCTCGCACGAGCAGTTTGCTCAAAAGATTGCCGAAGACGGCTTCTTAGAGTGGGCGCAATTTCTAGATGACCGCTACGGCACGCCACACCCTGATCCGCAGCTATCAGGCGATCTGATACTTGAGATTGAAGTTCAGGGCGCGGAACAAGTGCGAGCCAAGAACCCGGATGCGGTCGTGATTATGGTGCTGCCGCCCAGCCGGCTAGAGCAAGAACGCCGCATGCGGATGCGTGGCGACCCCGATGAGATCATCAAGCTCCGCCTCGCCAAAGCCGATGCTGAGCTAGCGGCGGGCTACATCTTGGCGGACCTCGTTGTGGTCAACAACGACGTGCAGACGGCTGCGGATGAGATCATCAGGCTGGTGGATCGCACACGCAACAAGCCCGCTTAGACCGCTAGCCTGGAACTGCTTTCAACGGGGCAGTTGAACTCAGGCAGCTAACCCCCGTTGATACTCCCGGCAAACCCCTGGCAACAAATAAGGCGCAAATAAGCAATGCACGACGAGCAAGACACAATGATCAACCCTGGCTATGAAGACCTGGTCCAAAAGGTTGATTCTCGCTTCACTCTGGTCAGCCTGGCCGCCATGCGTGCGCGCGAGATCAACTCCTACTACCTAGGGCTGGCCGGCGCCAGCGAGGTAGCCCCTCCTCAGGTCACCTCCACGGCGCACAAGGCACTGTCGATGGCGTTCGAAGAAATAGACGCAGGAAAAATCACCTTCAATCGCTACGACCCTGATGTGCGAGCAGCCGAGGAGGCCGCTCGACTTGCGGCTGAACAGCTTGAAGCCGAGGAAAAAGAAGCCGCGGCGGCAGCCGAGCGTGAAGCGGAGGCCGAGGCTCGCCGCGAAGAGCGTCGAGGTGGGCGTAGCAGACTTTCAGCCTCTCGCCCCATTCCCAGCCCTAACTCCAGCCCCAAACCCAAGACCGGTGAGGACCGGAGCTAGAAGCAGCTTCGCTTGGCTAGTCGCTAGCGGGCAGGCAGGCAAATGTTGAACGACAAGCGAATAGTTCTTGGCGTTAGCGGCGGCATCGCTGCATACAAAGCGGTGCTGCTATGCCGACTGCTGGTTGATGCGGGCGCGCATGTAGTGCCGGTAATGACCAAGTCGGCTCAGCGCTTTGTCGGGCGAGCAACGTTTGATGCGCTTGCCTCCGAGCGAGTCCAAAGCACCATTTTCGGTGAGCCCGATCCGATCCCACACACAACGCTGGGGCGCACCGCCGACCTAGTGGTGGTGGCGCCAGCCACCGCACGGCTGATCGGCAGTTACGCCGCCGGCATTTCCGAAGGGCTTCTCACTGCCACATTGCTCGCCACGCGTGCCCCCGTGGTGCTGTGCCCTGCGATGCATACCGAGATGTGGGAGCACGCCGCGGTGCAAGACAATTTGGCGCTGCTAGCTGAGCGCGGCGTTCACATCGTGTCGCCCGAGTCGGGGCGTTTGGCGGGTGGCGATGAAGGAGCTGGCCGACTGGCTGAGCCCGCCACCATTTTTGAGCGGATCGGCCAGGTGCTAAATACGGCAGAGCCTGGCGGGAAGGCCGCGCTAAACGGGAAGTCTGCGCCGGGCGAACAAGCCGCAGCGAACAAGCAACCCGACCTAGCTGGCAAATCCGTGGTCGTAACCGCGGGCGGCACACGCGAGGCGATTGACCCAGTGCGTTTCATCGGAAACCGATCCTCCGGTCGCCAAGGACACGAGCTAGCCCGAGCCGCGCAAATGCGCGGCGCACACGTAACGCTGGTCACCGCCGCGCATATTCCTGTGCCAGATGGCGTAACCGCGACCCATGTGGAGTCAGCCGAGGAAATGGCCGTGGCGGTCGCCGAGCAAGCCAGCCAAGCCGACCTGGTGCTCATGGCTGCGGCGGTTGCGGATTTTTGCCCGGCCGACCCAGCCGACCAAAAGATAAAGAAATCCACCGGAGCGCCAAAGATCAGCCTGGTGCCAACGGTTGACATCCTCGCCAAGCTGGGCGCCAACAAACCCAGAGGCCAAGTGTTGGTCGGCTTCGCAGCCGAGACGCAAGACGCCGTGGCCAATGCAACCGCCAAGCTGGCCGACAAGAACCTTGATCTGATGGTGCTAAACGACGTGACGGCTCCGGGAGTCGGATTTGAGCACGCCACCAATGCGGTCACAATTATCCGCAGCGACACCAGCAAACGTGAGGTGCCGCTGGCATCCAAGCTAGAGATAGCCCACGCCGTGCTAGATGAGGCGGCGGGATTGCTGGCCAGTGTCCCAGACGGGTCATAGCATTGCCGCAGTGTCATGCGACCAGGCGTCATGCGACAAAGCAGAGTTGCGTAAAGCAAAGTTGCGCCGCAAAGCCCTGCGCCTGTGGCCAGCACCAACACCAGCACCAAGTCAGAGTTAGGAGTAAGCGTGGCTAGTGGAGAGTTCAGCGGTGTGTTTACCTCTGAGAGCGTTACCAGGGGGCACCCCGACAAGGTCGCCGACCAGATCTCCGACTCAATCCTGGACGCCTTGCTGGCCAAGGATGAGAAGTCCAGAGCTGCGGTGGAAACGCTCGTCGCCAAAGGCTTCGTCGTCATCGCAGGCGAGGTAACAACCGACGAATACGTTGAGATCCCCCAGGTCGTCCGCAAGACAATTACCGACATCGGTTACGACCGCGGCGCGTTGGGTTTTGACGGCAACACCTGCGGCGTATTGGTAGCGCTGAACGAACAATCCGCCGAAATCAACGTGGCGGTGTCGGGCGATGCCGCGAAAGACAAGGAGCAAGGCGCCGGCGACCAAGGGCTGATGTTCGGCTACGCCTGCAAAGAGACCGAAGCGCTCATGCCGATGCCGATCTATGTGGCGCATCGTTTGGCGGAACAGCTTGAAGAGGCGCGGCGCTCTTGCAGCATTCCATGGCTGAGGCCGGACGGAAAAACCCAAGTCAGCATTGAGTACGAAAACGCCGAGCCGGTGCGCCTGAAGACGGTGCTGATTTCGGCGCATCACGACACCACCATTCCTGAGAAGTCAGAAATGAAAGACGAGCTGCGTGAGCATGTATTACTGCCTGCGCTGCCACCGCAGTTCGCGGATCAAGAGTTTGAGTTTTTGGTCAACCCGTCGGGCAAGTTTGAGGTCGGCGGACCGGTGGCCGATGCCGGCCTGACCGGTCGCAAGATCATCGTCGACACCTACGGCGGGTACGCACGCCACGGTGGCGGGGCGTTCTCCGGCAAAGACCCATCCAAGGTGGACCGCAGCGCTTCCTATGCGGCGCGCTGGGTTGCGAAAAACTTGGTGGCAGCCGGGGCGGCGGATCGCTGCGAGCTGCAGATCGCCTATGCGATTGGTGAGCCAAAGCCGGTGTCTTTGATGGTGGAGACTTTTGGCACCGGGAAAGTGCCTGACGACCGCATCCAGAACGCTGTATGCAAGGTGTTTGACCTGAGCCCTGAGGCGATCATCAAGGACTTGGGTTTGCTCAAGCCCATCTACGCCAAGACGGCTGCGTATGGTCACTTTGGGCGAGACCCGGAAGGTGATTGCTTCAAGTGGGAGCAGACAAATCGCGTAGACGACCTGAAGTCAGAACTCGGTTTATAGCCGCAGTTCGGTGATGCCCTTAGTGGCAACGGTGCTGATTGATGAGCCCGCGCTTGATCGCGAGTTCACCTATCTGGTGCCTGAAAATCTGGCCGAGTTGGTTGAACGCAGCGGCATTGGCACCATCGTGCGAGTCAAATTGCAGGGGCGTCGCACACGTGGCTGGATTATGCGGCTGCAGAGCACGCAGGAATACGAAGCGGAAAACGCAAGCGCGGTCGCAGGCGCAGCTGGCGCCATCCCACCCACGGGCGACACCACCTCTGCGAGCGGCGCCCCCACCCGCTTTTTTGGGTTAGCAGAGCTAGAACCGTTGCAAGGCGTTGTTGGAGCCGGCCCACCGCAACATGTTGTTGATCTCACCAAGTGGGCGGCCGATCGCTGGGGTGGAACCCGCGTGCATTTCATGCGGGCTGCTAGCCCTGAGCAGGTAGTCAGCAAGTTTCCCGAGCGCCCCGACTGGAACCGCAAGGCTGGGAGAGCTGACAGAGCGCCAAAGGTCAATAACGCGCCAAATGCCAACAGCGCACGCGTCCCAAAGCCTCAAGCACCAGCGAACGCCGGATCTCTAGACGGCTACCTGTCGGACAACTTCACCGCCAATGCGCCGAATGTCATGCAGATCGGACCATGCGACGACTGGCTGCCGCTAGTTGAGCAGGCCTGCGAGCTTGGCCAGGTGTTGGTGCTAACCCCCACGCTGCGGATGGCAAACCAGCTTGCCGACCAACTTATTCGCCGCCAGATTTCTGTGGCTCTAGCGCTAAAAGAGTGGGAGAAGGCCGCGAGGTCGCAGGTTGTGGTGGGCGCCAGAGGGGCGGCTTGGGCGCCAGTCGGGCCGCTTGACGCCGTGATTGTGTTTGATGAGCACGATCAGGCATACCAGTCAGAGGCCGCACCCACCTGGCATGCGCGCACCGTTGCGCTACAGCGAGCCCTGGTGGATAACGCCGAATGCTTTCTGGTTTCTCCCGCTCCGTCGCCTGACGCCATCCAGTTAACCGGTAGCGGTAGCCCGATCCCGAAACCGCAACGGCCGCCGTCACTGTCAGGTACCCGCTGGCCGGACGTTGAAATCGTCAATCGGCGAGGTGACGATCCGATGACCGGTGAATGGTGCTCGGATCGGCTTGCCCGCGTAATAACCGACGCTCTGGCACCGTCAAACCCTGAGCTAAACCCTGAGCTAAATTCTGGGTCAAGCCCTGAGCCAAATCCCGTGACTAGCCCCACGGCAAAAACGGTCGTTTGCGTGCTGAACCGCAAGGGGCGAGCGCGGCTGGCGATCTGCCGTGAATGCGGCGAGGTGGCTCGCAACGAGATAACCGGAACCGCCCTAAAAGTTGGTGACGACCAGCTTGTCGATCCGCAAACCGGAGAGGCGCGGCCGATCGTTTGCGCCAGCTGCGGAGCCTTGAAATTTCGCCGAGCCCGCCTGGGCGTAAAGGGTGTAGCAGCCCAGCTGGAGGCTCTTATTCGCCGACCTGTAATGCAAATCACCAGCGACGAGCAGCCGCCAACTGGGGAGCCCGGGCTATTTATCGGAACCGAAGCGGTGTTGCGCCGCGTGCCAAGCGCCGATGTGGTGGCTTTTCTGGACTTTGATCAAGAGCTGACCGCCCCGCGCTACCGAGCCGAGGAGGAAGCGATGGCGCTGCTGGTTCTGGCGGCACGCATGGTTGGATCGCACATGGCTGGCTCAAGCCAGGGTCAAGTGCTGGTGCAAACCCGCTTGCCAGATCATCCGGTGCTGTCGGCCGTCACCAACGGAAACCTGTGGGAATGGTCCGCCAACCTGCTGGAGGCACGCGCCAAGCTGCGGCAGCCGCCTTGCGTTTCGTGGGCACTGATCTCTGGTGCCGTTGCGGATGAGTACGTGAGCCGGATACGTGATTTCGCATCCGCCAACGCCCTTGCAGAACTTGAGATTGCCGCCACGTCAGAGGGTGTTTGGCGCCTGCGGTCAAGCTCAGCCGACCAGCTGCACGCCGTTTTGAGCGGGGTCACCCGACCAAAGGGGCGCCTACGTGTAGAAGTTGACCCAGTCCGGGCGTAGCCAGCCAGACGCAACTAGGTGTAGCCAAGTACCGCACCAGGCGTAGCCGAGTACCGCACCAGACGCAGCCGCAGACCCGCTCCCGCTAAATTAGGAGGCAATGAGTTACTCAGTGCGGCTGTTTGGCGACCCGGTTTTGCGCCAGCGCGCCAGCGAAATCACAGACATTGACGGTCGGATTGTCCGCATGGCTGAGCACCTGTTCCCGACCATGCATGAGGCGGAAGGCATCGGCCTGGCGGCGCCGCAGGTCGGCATCTCCAAGCGGCTGTTCGTATATGACATCGGCGACGGCCCGCAAACCCTTGTCAACCCGCAGATTGCGGAGTCCGACGGCGAGTGGACATATGAGGAAGGCTGTCTGTCGCTACCCGGCATAGCTTTTGAGATCGTGCGCCCTAAGCAGGTTCATTTGGTGGGACTTGACCTTGACGGCAACGAAGTGTCCATTGAAGCCGACGAACTTCTGGCTCGCCTGCTTCAGCATGAGATGGATCACCTTGATGGGGTGCTCACGCTGGATCATCTGGATCGTGCCGCCCGCAAGGCCGCGCTGGCTGAGTGGCGCCAGCTTCGCTCGCAGCCTGATCTGCAAAAGGTGCCGATGCTGAATCTCGACCCGCAGCTTGCCCAGCAGGACAACGAAACTTAAGCCGCGCCGGATTGCGTTTGCCGGCACACCGGTTGACGCCGTACCGGCTTTGGTGGCGTTGCACGAGGCTGGCCAGGCGGCCGACCGCGAATCTGGCATAGAGATACCGCTGGTCGTAACCGCCCCGCCAGCCAGGCGATCGCGTCGTGCCAAGCCAACCCCGACTCCGGTAGCGCAGGCTGCCGAAGATCTCGGGTTGCCGGTAAGTCACGCAATCGAAGACGTCGCTGGCAGCGGAGTGGAAGCGGATTGCGTTGTGGTCGTGGCGTTTGGCCAGTTAATCAGCACCGAACTGCTAGCGCAGGTGCCGATGCTCAATCTGCATTTCTCACTGCTGCCACGCTGGCGAGGCGCTGCACCCGTTGAGCGGGCGTTGCTGGCGGGGGACACTCACGTTGGCGTTTGCCTGATGCAGATTGAGCCAACGCTTGACACCGGGCCGGTCTATTGGTGCGAGCAAATAGAAATCGGCAGCGACGCCAGCGCTACTGGGCTTCGAGCCGAGCTCGCAACCATCGGGGCGCAGCGGTTGGTGCAGTCGCTGTGGCAGGGGCTTGACGAGCCAATGCCGCAGGAGGGCGAACCGACTTATGCCAAAAAACTCACTCGCCAAGATCACTGCTTGCAGTGGGAAATGCCAGCCGTCCAACTGGCGCGGGTGGTGCGAGTTGGGCAGGCTTGGACGACCGTTGGCGGCGATGTGCTGAAGGTGCATCAGGCGCAGGTTCGGCCAGCGAGCGAGTGTGAGCCAGTGCCGAGCGATGCGAAACCAGGACAGCTGTGGGACAACTTTGTGCGTTGCGGGGAAGATTGCCTAGAGCTAGTAGAGATCCAGCCGGCGGGGCGAGTCGCTATGGCAGCGCCCGATTGGCTGCGGGGCGCCCGGCTGGAATCCGGCACCGTTTTGGGCACCGACCCCACCAGCCGTAGTAGTCAGTCAAAATAACCACCACCCGCCGCAGACAGAAAGCCGCAACAGAAAGAAAGTGCAATATGAGCGACAACAAAACTGAGGCCAGCAATCAAGCCTGGCTGGACGGCACGATTGAGCAGCCAATCAACGCCGAAGAGGAAATAGTCGACCCGCACCACCATTTGTGGGACTTACCAACAAGCACCTATTTGCTGCCGCAGCTGCACGCCGACACTGGTGCCGGACACAACGTGACTCAGACCGTTTTTGTGGAGTGCGCGGCCGGTTACCGAACCGACGGCCCCGAACACATGCGACCGGTTGGCGAGACCGAGTTTGTCTTAGAGCAAGCCAAGGCTTCGGCCGATGCCGCGGCCAATGAAGGAGCCGCCGAAATAGCTGGCATCGTCGGGTTCGCCGACCTAAGCCGAGGCGAGGCCGCCGAGGAAGTTTTACAAGCGCACGTCACCGCCGGCGAAGGCCGATTCAAGGGCATCCGCCACGCCAACGCTTGGGACGGCTCCGACCAAATCCGTGAGTCGCACACCAAGCCGCCACCGGAGTTGCTGGCCGACAGCGAGTTTCGGGCGGGCTTCGCCAAGCTTGGAGCGATGGGGCTGAGCTTTGACGCTTGGATGTTCCACCCGCAGGTGCCCGAGCTGGCAGATTTGACGGCTGCCGTGCCCGACACGCCAGTGGTGTTAGATCATTTGGGCGGCCCGCTCGGCATTGGCCCTTATGCGGGCAAGCGTGACGAGATGCGTGCCGTGCTGCGCCCCGCACTTGAAGAGTTGGCTCGCCGTGAGCAAGTGGTGGTGAAGGTGGGCGGCATCGGTATGAGCATCTACGGCGTCGGCCTCAACAAGATGGACAAGGCGCCCGACTCGGAGACGGTGGCTGCGACCTGGAGCGAAGACATTCGCCACTGCATTGACACGTTCGGTCCCGATCGCTGCATGTTTGAGAGCAACTTCCCGGTGGATCGGGCGGGTTGCTCCTACACGGTGTTGTTCAATGCCTTCCAGCGCATCTGCGACGAAGCGGGTTATACGCCAGGGGAGCGAGCCGATCTGTTTGCTGGCACAGCTCGGCGGTTCTACCGCCTGCCGAGCTAGCGCGGATCACCGCCACGACTACCCGCGGCCTCACACCAGCGGGTCGCGCAGCTTCTCGTTGTCGGGAAACTTCGCCGACCGTGAATCCTTCTGCGCTTCAAACGCCTCGGCCATGTCGTCAAAGTCAAACATCGCCGCATTCCAAGTCGCTATGTACTCCAGCCCGTCGGCAATGGAGTGATCACGGCTGTAGTTCAGCACCTGCTTGGTGCCCCAGATCGCCATGGGGCTCTTTGAAGCAATCTCGGTTGCGATCTCATCAACGCCGGTGCGCAGTACGTCGGCGTCCTCAAAGACCTGATTGATCAACCCGTGCTTGGCGGCCTCATCGGCACCCATGCGCCGCCCGGTGAATGCCAGATCACGGGCGACACCCTCGCCGATTAACCGGGGGAGTCTTTGCAGCGTGCCAACGTCAGCGGTCATGCCGATGTTGATTTCGTGAATCGTGAAAAACGCATCAGCGCTGGCGTAGCGCATATCGCAGGCGGAGATCATGTCGATCCCGCCACCAACGCAAGCGCCCTGAATGGCGGCGATCACCGGAATGCGGCTGCGCTCCAGGCAGGAAAACGTTTCTTGCAGGCGCAAGATGGTTTCACGCGATGCCGCACGTGGCCGGCTGGGGAAGCCGTTGCCGCCGCCGGACGATACGCCATCATCTCCGCCGATGCCGTCGCCAAACACCGACAGGTCCATGCCGGATGAAAAGTGGCGACCTTCGCCCGACAGCACGATTACCCGTGCGTCGCTGCCCGCTGCCAGCTTGTTGATGATGTCCGGTAGCTCGTACCAGAACTCCTTGATCATGGAGTTGGCCTTATCGGGCCGATTCATCCGAACTTGGGCAACGTGATCGGTTACGTCTACGTCAAAGCATTCATATTTCATGCCTGCATCTTATTCTATTTGGGAGTGCTTGACATCTTGCAGCCAATTGTGCTCTAGCTTCATTCGCGGTGAGAGTCAGAAGGTCGAGCAAATAGCTGTATAGCATTTACGTTTTACTGCGGAGCTTTTTGCTGTGTACCTTCATCCAAAGTTCATCTACCAGGCTATCTGCCTCATCAGGAGGTAATTTTTCAGGAACTAGGTTAGCTATCTTACGTCTTAAGTCTTTGGTGAAGTGTCCAATATAATCGGGACTCTTATCGGAAGTGCTCAAAGCGGTATCAGGATCTTTTTGTCTAATAACCATTGAACGTACAATATTTGGGTAGTAGCCAATATCGTAGCCAATTATGTTACGGTGCCAAAAATAGATGCCATTCGGAATAGCGTGAGCAAGTTCCGCATACTCTAAGCCTCCTAGTGCAAGAATTCGCCAGTACATTCTGGTAGGAATGCAGTAGCGTGGCTCCTTTCCATTGATAAATCTATGGTGAGATAGTTTTGCGCTTGAACGAGACTCATCCGTAAAAGCATTTGGTTCACGCAAAAGTATGAAATTCCAAAATACTGAAAGCGACAAGTATGTCCAGAAGTTCTGGTTATTGAGGGCATCATACGAAACTTCAGCAGCTGATATAGTTCTGAATAGTTCTGTAGCGGCTAGGCCTTCAACTTGATCCAAGTCATATTTATTATCATTTTCCGTAAGTTCATCAACCGTTATCTGGCACGTTCTGAAAACTCCATAGTCAAGTTTATCCCCGGTGCCGGACCATGAATACTCTGAGTTTGATATATCAGAGGGTAAATCAGTGCTTGGGTGTGGGCCAGGTGGTGAGTTAGTCTCAAGCCTTCGATTCGTGATCTTCTCTGCTGTGTCAGATGATATAATTCTAAATCTCATGAAATTATCTCTATCTTTTTCATTGCATTATTCATGTATGAAGAGTCTTTTGTTGTGCGCTGGATCCAATCGATGAACTTATGAGGTTCATCATGCATTAAAATGTAGTTATCTTCAGTATCGGCATCACTTACCTGTACGGGACTTCCGCGCTCAGCAAGCTTTAGTATTTCAACGATTAATGATTTTTCTGCTTCAGCATATTCCGGGATGCCCTCCTTAGGCATCGAGCAGTATTCTACTAGTACATCGTATGCGGTCCGAATAAAGATTTGTGTTTCAATTAGTTGTGATATTGGGCTATCGGGGCTACGAGCCAGTTCTTCGAAGAGTGTTTCATTAATCCATACGATCGGAAGATTGTTATCGTCTAATGGATCAGTAACTTCTTTCGGGTATATTTCTAAGTCCAAGTGGTGTACTGCGTTTGACTCCAGTTTAAGCCGCTTCCTGTTCTCATCATCTAGCGGCTTTGTCAGAAACAGTTGCCTAGCACCTTTTGCAGAGAATTTATACCTCACTCGCGCTAGCCATGTACCAAGTCGGTTTGGTTGAAGGGGCTTTGGGGTATTTGGCGTAGCATTCAAAACCAGGCTTACAAAGACAAAAAAGTCACTGCTTGAAAGTGATAGCGACTTTGCTTCCTTGTCAAGTTTAGTTCTTTGAGGTAGCTCACTAATACTCGATAACGATAAATCTAAATGAGTTTCAGATACGCGCATGTAGCTTGCTTTCGCAAGCACAATCAATGACAAGCGGGACTCATGCACTCCAGATTCAGCAGCTCCATTCAATAATGCGTCTTTGAATTCATCGAATGATTTGCTGTTTTTTGCCCATTCTATCTCCCAGTCACCATCACCTTGGTTAGCTTCATTTATCGCGATACTAGAGCCTGGTTCATATGATTCCTTGCCGGTGAAAAGCTTAATGCTACTGAGTGCTCTTTCTAGTTTTTTTGAAACTTTGAAAGGTCTCGTGATTCTACGTTCTATTCCCACTATTCTTCCTCATTCTTCCCTCTAACTCAGCAAAAACTACTAACTCACCAGATATATCATCTTCGAATTCCTCAGAGATGTATGAAAACTCAATAATCTGTCCGAGAGAGATCTCACCCAGGTATCGATTAACACTTCCTTCTAGTGCTTTAAAGCCCAATGGTGCCTGAATCTCTAGCTCAATGTCGTCTCCTATTTTTCTTTCCGTATCACTTTCAACAAATCGATACCTTATCTCAACAATAAGCTTTTCTGGCCTTCCATCTAGGTTTGGGTTAGGCTTATAATTATCGTTTAACTCAAACTTTGAGCAGTCATCTAAGAAAACTCTCCGGCTCCCAGCCGCATGTAGTTCATCGCCAGGTAATATACTTACTGGACGCACTGAAGCTTCAGGTTTTTTCGACCTGCCAGAACCTCTTCCAAATGTCTGAGCATGCTTATCGAATGTCTTAAGGGTTTGTGAGGTTACAAACTCTAGCTCCTGGAGCAAGCTTTTCCTGAAATTCTTAATATGGGCATTGACTTGTTTGAATATGCCTTTTGCAAGCCTCCTTCCTTCGGAAAGATTTGCATTTTCTGACTTGCCTTTTTCTGTTTGTTCCCATGAGTCATGCGTAATAGGTTCTGTAAGTCGTAAAGCCCTATCAGCTTGCTGTCCCGCTATAAAGGTTCCTCGAATATGTGGTAGCTGCTTGTTTCTACTAGGCATATAGTATTCGACTATCATATGTGGTTCTCTGAGCAGGGCAATGAGCGAGCATAATTGATCATTACTTGATTCTATATCAGGCTTAGACCACCCTTCGTCGCTTGCATCTGTGATTAAGGCTAGAGACCCAGGTTTGTCAAATTTTCCAATCTTTTTGAGCTCGAACTTCTTAAGGTGGCTAGTGTCTAGGTCTTCAATATCTAAGGCGGCCTCGTAAGAATCAATGAATGGAAGAAGGTCCTTTTGTCTTCTTGGGTCAGGGTAGATGGTTTCTCCGGTATAGTCTGTAACAGCAATACTAAAATCTTTCTGAGCATTTACCAATGCAGGCCACCAATACCTCTCAGCAGCAATGACTATATCTTTATGCTCAACTGTTGGGTCTATAATCATGATGGTAGAACCTATGTCTGAAGGATTCTCAGGGCTCCGAACCTCTACTCCTAAGCTTTCTGCTAATTTGTCAGCATCGTGGTTTTCTAGCGGCCTCTTGTCGTTGCCAAATCGCGCATTTCCTTGATATATCTGATCAAGATATTTATGTTTACCCCAATACGTTGCCCCTAGCATTCTTCTTGTGACCCCCGGGTCATCTTCGCGCTCGGAAAAGCATGTATATGCAAAAATACACCGTATGTTTGAGCTAAGAATTAGCCCGGTTTTCCCGAACCCATACGATCCTCCGCGATCTTCATTATCCGTTGTACTACCTAAGCCGAGTAGCGCTAGAGCAAGACGTGATTCATCTATCTCCCACGGCCCGAACATCCCACCAGCTCCACTCTCAATCAGTTCTAAAATGTGCAGCTCTGGCCAATTTTCCGCTTTATTTAGACAGCACTTGCCTGGCAACTCAAAATCTGTGAAATCAGCCATTGCAGCTCTTTCCTGCAAGTGATCTAACCCAAGCAAGGTACAGATTTCTGATCGTTTGTCCTCAGGAACGGTTCGAAATTTGTATTGGAGCTCAAACTGTGGAGATATCTGACCCTTATTGTCTAACTCGTTACGCATTTCAAGCGCAGAGTCCCAAGAGTTTTGAGTTGCTTCCCTTACCAGCAGGGCCGCATCCTCAGCGAGAGCGGTAATACCAAACACACCGGGCGCTTTAACTGGTGCCCTATCTAAGATCTTCCCGTAATTTCCGTCTACAAAATTTCTATCTATGTCGCTCTTTTCAAAATCCCAATTTGGCATTACTTCCCCTAGTCATATCCATTCCCCTTGGCAAGTGTAGCAAATCCTGCATAATTATCCAAAATGGCCGCTTGCTTCAAATAGCAAAACGAGATGTGTTTTGACAGTAGGCAAAGCGATGCTGGAAGCACATGCTAGATTTACTTGATCTCGCCGTCAACCTTGCAGGCTCAGAGCAAGACGAAGGATTGAAGAGGAAGAGTTGCTTCTGTGTGCCCTTGTGTTGCCGGAAGCGCGCGAACAGTAGGAAAGAACGGTATATGCCCGCGAATTTGATGACTTGCCGATGACAAAATTAAGACCATCAGCACCTCTGGTCAATGACGTGGAGGGCTAGCCTCTACAAACATCGCAATCCCATAGACTCGCCCCATCACAGACAGCAGCCCGACCCACTTTGACTCTGCCCGTGGCTGGTGGGTCGCCATCGGTTGCGCCATCACCACAGGCGTTGCCTTCGGCACGATCTACACGTTCGGTGCCTTCGTTGATGCCATGGCCGAGGAATTTGACGCTGGGCTAGGCGCCACCTCAGTCGTGTTCGGAATCACGGCCTTCCTATTCTTCGGCACCGCCATCGTCTCCGGCTCCTTATACGACAAGCTCGGCCCCACCCCGCTCGTGATAATCGGTGGCCTGCTGTTTTGCGCCGGTCTCATCGGCACGTCGCTAGTGGACTACCTCTGGCAGGGCTACATCGTCTACGGCATCGGCTGCGGCTTCGGCGGCGGACTCTTCATCGCACCACTATTCGCCCTAGCGGCGGCATGGTTTCAGAAATACCGGGCGGTAGCGCAAGGGATCGTGGCGACGGGCCCCGGCCTGGGGACGCTGCTGCTAGTGCCGTTTTCGCAGGTGCTAATCGACGACCTGACCTGGCGCTACGCCATGCGTTGGCTAGCGGTCATCGCGGGCTGCGGCTTCTTCCTGGGGCTGCTGCTTGTCAAGCGAGCACCGGCAATGAAACTAGGCAACCCAAAGCTGCACAAAAAGCTGGTATTGCGTACCGGCACATTTTGGCGAATGTCAATTTCGTCGGTGCTGTTTTCCACCGCCGTCATCGGCTCGTTTGGCGTGATCATCCCCTTCGCCGAAGCCGAAGGCATAGACACACGGCGAGCGGGCCTGCTGCTGTCCGCAATCGGTGCTTCCAGCATTATCGGACGCCTGATGCTGACCGGCTTCGCTGGCAGGCTCGGTTCGGTAAGGCTGTTCAAGACCGCCTTTTTCGGGCTGCCGATCTCCTACGGGGTCTGGCTGCTGGCGATAGATGACTATCTGTCGCTGAGTGAAGACGGCCGCTTTTATGTGATGCTGGCTTTTGCGACGCTGCTGGGTATCTCATACGGCGGATTCGTGGCGTTGATGGGCGATGTGGTGGCGCACCTGTTCGGACTGGTCGGCATCGGCTCGGTAATGGGGTTGCTGTTTTTCACCGCTGGATTGGGCAGCCTGGTTGGTGCGCCCGTCGCCGGGTTTCTGGCCGACCTCAACGACACGCGCCTGCTGCCAATAGTGGTGATGCTTGCCGTCTCTGCTTTGGGAGCGTTGCTGTTGCTGCCCATGACGCGCCAGCCGGTGCGACTCTCAACTTGGATAGGACCAAACGGACCGCTGCCGCCGCTGGCGGCTGAAGCGCAGGCGGATGGACTCGCCGCGGGGGCTATAGGTACTGGCGACGCCGCGGTTGGTGCCGGCGAACTTGTTGGCGCGGGAGTGGCGGCCCGAGGTGCTAGCGACAGCACGGCGGAGAACATGCCTTGGATTTCAGTTGGCGCTTGGACGGCGGCGCTGCGAACTGCCCCGCCGAGGGTTTTCTGGCCGACGACTAATGGTGCCGCGGCCAATAGTGCCGCTGCAAACGGAGCCGACAGCGTCGAAGGAGCCGTTGCTGACGGGGCCGCAAGCACCGTCAAAAGCCCCCGCTAGCTCATCTTTGACTAATTTCATGGCATGGAAGCGCCACTAAGTGACATAGTCGTCCTTGATCTGACCCGCGCCGTGGCCGGGCCGATCATTGGGCGCTTGATGAGCGACCTCGGAGCGCGCGTAGTCAAAATTGAACCACCCGACGCCGACCTGACCCGTTTCGTGGTGCCAGCGGTGGGCGGCATGTCCGCCTACTTCGCCCATTTCAACGCAGGCAAAGAATGCGTATCGATTGACCTAACAAATCCCGAAGGGCGTGAGCTGTTTCTGTCAATGGTTCCGCGGGCAGACATCGTGCTGGAGAACTACCGCCCCGGCGTGATCGACAAGCTGGGGCTGGGCTACGAAACCCTCTCGCAAATCAAGCCCGACATCATCCTCGGCTCCGTCAGCGGCTGGGGTCACGGCAATGACCGCTCCGACCGTGGCGCCTTCGCATCGGCCATCCATGCTGAAACTGGCGTAACAGAAATGGTGTCTCGCCGCCGTGGCACCCAACTGCGCAACGATCCGATGGCAACCGCTGACACGGCCACCGGGTTACACGCCTTGTCGGCAGTGCTGGCCGCTCTGCATATGCGAGCCAGGACGGGGAAAGGCCAGACCGTTGAAGTGTCGATGGCCGAAAGCATGCTCATGTGCAACGACCAAGCCGCCACCGAACTGACCGGTGAGGACCCGGCGGCGGGCTTCAAGTCGGGGCAGAACTGGTCGGCGATTTACAAGCTCAAAGGCGACAGGCACGTAAACATCACCATTGATGTGACCGCCAACTTTGGTTTCAAAGTGATGATGCGTGCCATGGATCGGCGCGATCTGGCAGACGACCCGCGCTACGCGGAACTAGACAAGCGTGCGCACCGCCGCGAAGAACTGGAGGAGCTTTTCGGCGAGTGGGTAGCGCAGTTTGACGACCCGCGTGCCGTTGAGAAAGCAATCGGGGCCAAGGCGGTGTTTGTGGCTGAGGTGAAAACCGTGCCCGAGCTATCGCAGACGCAGTGGGCGCAAGCCAGGGGAGCGTTTGTGGATGTTGATGCGGGCGAGCATGGTTCGTTGAAAGTGCCGCAGTCGCCTTGGCGATTTGGCGACTCAACCGCTGGCGCGAAGCAGAGCGTGGGCGACCGCGGGCAGCACAATCGCGCGGTGTTGCAAGACTTGGCAGGTCTTGACGAAGATCAGTTGGACGACTTAGAGCAGCGTGGCGTTATCAGCCACGGCGATCCGATCGCCAAGTCAGGCCGCTCTCGCCGATAGCCACCTAGCGCCGGGCAGCCTCCTAGCGCCGGGCAGCTACCTAGCTGAGCACCTCGGCGGCCGCCAGTTCAGCGATTTTCTCTCCGCTGTAGCCGAGATAGTCGCTCAATACCTCAAAATTATCCTCGCCCAAGCAAGGCCCGCCTCGCCACACCTCTGCAGGAGTTCGCCCCATGGTCGTGCGGCAGTTATGTGTCCACATCGTGCCGCGGTGGGTCTGGGGCACCTCAATGTGGTGCTTGAGATAGTCAAGCTGTTCGTCTTCGCAACAATCTTGCGGGTTGTTGACCGGGTACGCATCAACGCCGAGTTTTTGTAAGGCGATCGCAGCTTGTTTTGCCGGGCGCGCCTGCGTCCAAGTCGTAATGGCGTCGGCTATCTCTTCGGAGCGCGCTCGACGCTCGGCCTGCGTCAGAGCCGCTAGATCGTCGCGATCAATGGCGCGTGCCAGCGCCGGCCACATCTCATCGGTGCATGCAATCGCCACCCACTTGTCGTCGCCTTCGCTTGCAAACACTCCGTGCGGGCTCATTGTCGGGTCGTCGTTGCCGCAACGCTGGGCGGTTCGCCCGTTCGCGCTCACGTCAAGAATCGCCGGCGACAAATAATGCAGGGCGCATTCGGTTTGCGATAGGTCGATGTAGCACCCTCGCCCGGTTCTTTTGCGCTGCTCTAAAGCCGCCATCAGCACCGCTACCACCACGCGCGGCGCCAGGTAGTCGGTGTACGGACCATAGGGACCGGCGGGACCGCGGTCGGGCCAGCCGGTGATCTCATAGAACCCCGCAATCGCCGCAGCCATATAGCCATAGCCCGCCAGCGAAGAAAAGGGCCCCGTTTGGCCGAGCAGCGTGCTTGACAGCATGATCAATTCCGGGTTCGCTTGCGCCAACATTTCGTAGCTGTAGCCCATGCGGCTGAAGGCTCCGGGCGAAAATGATTCGGTCACAATGTCGGCCCATTTGATGAGATCCAATATGACCTCACGTGATTCGGGCTTGCTTAGCTCCAGGCTGATGCTGCGCTTGCCCGCGTTGTAGACGCCGTATCCCACGCTGTTGTCTGGGTGCGGATCTTCATCTACAAACGGGATGACCGTCCGCATCGTGTCCGGCCGGCTTTCGGTTTCAACTTTTACGACCGTTGCGCCGTAGTCGGCCAAGATGCGAACCGCAGAGGGCGTGGCAATAACCCAGGAAAATTCCAAGACCTTCAGCCCCGCCAACGGAAGGTCGGCGGTTTTGCTGGTTTTTGAGGCGGCAGCGGCTGGCGCGGTGGTGGTTGTAGCGGCGGGAGTGGTTTTTGCGGCGGGAGTGGTTGTGGCGAACGGTTTGCGGGTCAGGTCAACCTCGTTGTTGTGCTCACCAAGTTTCGGCACCGAGCTGCGCGGGGCGGGTTGACCTTCGCTAAACGCGGCTAGCTGGCCGGGAAAGCGCACGGTTTTGCTGGCGGCTGGCTTGCTGGCTTCCGGCTCGTCCGCGCTCGGCTCCTCAGCCCCAGTGGCCAGCGCGCTAGCCCCAGCGGTCGGCGTGCTTACCGTTTCGTCTTGCCAAAAGCCACGCTCCTCAAGGTGCTCGTTGGTGACCAGGTCTTCAATCGTGGCCGACGGTGTCAGCAAAAGGTGGCGCTCAAAGGCGGCCTCCCACAGCTCGTCTTTGGTCTTGGTGGCAAGGAAGCGGGCATGCGTGGCGAAAGCGTGCACGGCGAGATCAACGGATATCTCGCCAGCCAGCACCATGGTGCCGAAGTTCTCCCAATCAATATCCAGCAACTCTTGATCGGCAAATCCCTCCTCATTTTCCCACTCAACTAGGCGCTTTGAAAAAGGCGCAAGCACCACGCCCATTAGCGAAACGCAAACCGTGTGCCCGTCCGCACACGGAAACAACAGAGGAACATCAACGCCTCCGATAGTGAGCCCGCCGGCCAATCGCCCTATCGGATTCGCCCCCACACGTGGACACAAATTCTGTGGCTGGCCATGCGTCATGGACACCATGGCGGAGACATCAATGTGCTGACCCAGCCCGCTGCGCTGTGCCTCATAGAGGGCTATGAGAATCGCGGCAGCGGCATCGGCCGATCCCTGCAAAAAGCTCTGCGGCACCGCCGACACCCGCACCGGCGGCCGATCGTTATCGCCACTGGCATTGAGAAACCCGCTGCCAGCGACTGCCGTCAGATCCGACCCCACCCAATCGGCGCGTGGCCCGCCCATGCCGTAAGGCGTGATCGTTGCGTGAACTATCGCTTCGTTTATCTGCGAGAAGGCTTCATAGCTCAGCTTGGCGTTTTGCACCAGCCCCTGATTTGAGTCTTGAATGACCGCATCCGCGCTAGCAATCAGATCGCAAAGCTGTGCGTAGCCGTCGGCGCTTTCCACGTCCAGGGTGACGCTTTTCTTGCCCTGGTTGTATGCCCAGTGCAGCAGCGAATCTTCCGGCTCGCCGGTGTCGGCAAAATACGGTCCCTGATGGCGGGTGGGCGTACCCGTCGGCGGCTCAACGGCGATCACCTCTGCGCCAAGCGTCGTCAGTAAATAGCCAGCGAACTGGCTGATACCTGAACACAGGTCAACTATTCGGTAGTGCTCCAGCATTTTCTTGGCGACTTTGTCAAGCGGGCAGGCTTGTCAGCCCGAAAGAACCGCACCCATGAGCAATGCCACTAGCGCCGTAAGCAAAGCGAACGAGGCGGTGACTGCTTTGAAGATTGATTTGGTTGTGCGTTGATGCGCATATGCCGCAAGGCCAGACAGCAACACCACAAGGATCTTGATGCCGACAAGGCGTGACCAGCCCGTCGATACGTCGCCGGTGTAGGCATCCAACATGGCCCAAAAGCCGGTGACGAGCGCCAAGCCAAATGCCGGCCAAGCGACGTTTTGGAATGCGTTGGCTACTACTAATGAGCTTTCACGATTGCTTCTTCGCAGCGCTGGCATGACCGCCGCCAGAGCAATTTGGCCTCCCACCCAAACAGTTACCGACAACACGTGCAAAAACACACGCACCGCGTCTAGGTCAAATACGGCATCGCTGATTTTTTCCATACGGGGCTGAAAGCTAGCCGATGGCTAACAGTTGGGTTGAGGGCTAGCCGCGGATGACTAGCCGCGGATGGCTAGCCGCGGATGGTTAGCTGCCGACAGTTACGCGCTAGTCGGATGCAGCAGGTCGGCCATGTTGTCGGAGAAGAACCGATCAAGCACCTCGTCGCTAAAACCTTCAAGCGAAGAGTTGAACCGACCCAGCGGATTACGCCCGCCTTCAATGTGGGGGTAATCGCTCGAAAACAGATACAACTCGTCGTTTGATTGGCGCACCAGCGTTCCAACGTCTTCAAACGGGTAGGGCGTGAATGCCATCTGCTTGGTGATCTGCTCGGACGGGGGAGTGGTCAGGGCCGCCAGATCCGGCTCAGAGCGCTGCCAAATGCCTGCGATGTGATCAAGTCGCCGCAACATCGACGGCACCCAACCGGCGCCTAGCTCAATCACCCCGCCGCGCAAGTTCGGGTGGCGCTGCAAAACGCCATCCAGCGTTAGCACGCCAACAAATGTTTCGGCCGCATGATGCAACGCAACCATGTCCTTGCCGCGCACGTTCTCACCGCCGCCTAGCCAGTCGGTGGGGATGGGGCGCCCTGTTTCCATCCAATCCGGGTGAAGCTGCAGCGGGTTGCCGCCGACATGCAACAAGAACGGCACACCGGCGTCGGCAATCGCGGCCCAAACCGGGTCAAGGTCGTTGTGTCCCGGTGAGCGACCCTCGGCGGTGCGATGCGGAACCCACATGGCGCCCAAGCCAAGCTCAAGTGCGTAGCTGATTTCGTCCAGCGCCTGGTTGGTGTCGTCTAGCGGCACCATCGCCACCCCGATTAGGCGGTCGTCGTCGGCGCAAAACTCCGCCATGCCGCGGTTATGTGCCCGGGTTGCTCCGTAGCGCACCTCAATATCCGCACGAATGTCAAAGCAAACACCGGCGCTGAAGGTGGCGAATACGAACTGTTGGTGAAAGCCCAGCATGTCCAGCGCGGTCGCTCGTTCGGTGGAGTTGAAAGCACCCAAGGCGTCGTAGCCCTTCGGCCCGCTGATCAGATCGTCACCCAGCGCGACCAGCTCTGCGACGATTTCGGGGCTGTGCGCTCGGGTCTGTGCAGCCTGCTTCAGGTTTTCAGAGAGGCGGCCGCCCGTGGAGAAGCTGATCTCCGGAATGCGATCACGAATTTTCGGGTCGGCGTTGGCCGTGAGAAAGTCCGGCAACTCCATCAGGTGGCTGTCGGCATCCAAGTAGGTGCGATTGCGTGCGTAGGTCATAGCCCTAGCGTAGTTCCGCAGTTCTTGGCTAGCCAGCTATCCGCACGATTACCCCGCAACTACCCTCATATTGATGCCGCAAAACTCAGACCAACTGCAGGCCAAAGTGCTGACGGCCTCCGACGGCGTGATAGCGGGGACTCGTGAAGACCGCAGCGGCGCCGCCTTGGCGGATGCCTTGGTTGAAGCTGGCTTTGAAGTGGTTGAGCGGGTGGTGGTCGCAGACGGCGTTGAAAGCGTGTCCGCCGCACTGACCGAAATGATGACGGGCTTCGCCGGGCTGGTTGTAACAACCGGTGGCACCGGTTTTGGCCCAAGAGATCTGACCCCAGAAGGCACCCGCCAGGTGATCGAACGTGAGGCGCCAGGGTTGGCAGAGGCGATGCGGCTTGTGAATCCGCTTGGCCGGTTGTCGCGTGGCATTGCTGGCGTTGCGGGCCAGGCGATAGTTATCAACACGCCCGGATCTACGAAGGGCTGCGTTGAGTGCTTCGGCGCGGTGGCGGACGTGATTCCGCATGCGGTGCGATTGCTTGCCGGCGAGCGGATGCATTAGCTGGTGCTATGAGTCGCTATGAGCCACTATGAGTAAAGAGCAAGATGCGACTGCGATGCAGCTAGCCATCGAAGCAGCCGCCGCAGTGCGTGGCACGACGGCACCTAATCCGTGGGTCGGAGCGGTGCTAACAACCGCCGACGGCCAACGTTTCAGCGGCGCCACCGAACCACCGCCTGGCCGGCATGCCGAACAGGTCGCCCTTGACGCAGCCAAGTCGGCTGGCGCAAGCACTAGCGACGCCGTGCTACACGTAACGCTTGAGCCGTGCTGCCACACCGGCCGCACTGCGCCGTGCACAGACGCCATCATCAAGGCCGGCATCGGCCGCGTGGTGGTTGGCGTTACCGATCCAGATTCAGCGGTGGCGGGCGGCGGCATCGCAGCGCTGCGTGAAGCCGGGGTCAAGGTAGATCTGCTGGAAGAGCCAGCGGCGGTTGCAGGCCAGCTTGCGCCCTACCTGCACCAGCGACGAACCGGCATGCCGTGGGTGATATTGAAGCTGGCCGCCACGCTGGACGGCCGCATCGCAGCAGCCGACACCAGCTCAACCTGGATCACCGGCGAAGCCGCCCGCACCGACGCACACCGCCTGCGGGCACGTTGCGACGCAGTGCTGGTGGGTGCCGGCACCGTGCGCGCCGACGATCCAGCTCTAACGGTGCGGCTTTGTGATGGAACCGATCCGCAGCGAGTCGTGCTGGGCAGCGTGGCACCGCAAGCCGCAGTCAATCCGTGCTGGGAGATGTTTGGCACACCCGCCGAAGTGCTAACCGAGCTAGGCAAAAGGGACGTGATTGAGCTGCTAGTTGAAGGCGGTGCGAAGGTGGCGGCGCAGTTCCACAACGCCAGCCTGGTAAACGAATATGTCTTTTATCTGGCGCCCGCGCTGACAGGCGGCAG
Organism: Candidatus Poriferisodalaceae bacterium; assembly: GCA_965212125.1. Lineage (GTDB taxonomy): Bacteria > Actinomycetota > Acidimicrobiia > Acidimicrobiales > Poriferisodalaceae > CAYRJD01. The sequence goes on from OZ243045.1 coordinate 318,690, forward strand.
CGACGCTTTGCCCATGTTTGAGGGTGCCGGCGCGCAGTCAATGGAGCAAATGTGGCGCGGCGAGATTGTTGACGTCGTTCGGCTAGGCACAGACCTACGCATAAGCTTGAAACCGATTTCAGATGTTCACGGGACTGATTGAAGAGCAAGGCCGCTTTGTTGGGCGGACCGGCGACCGGTTTCGCTTCGCAGCCGAGCTAGTTCTACAAGACACCGTTGTAGACGATTCGATTGCCGTTAACGGCTGTTGTTTGACCGTGGTTGACGTCGGCGACGACTGGTGGGAGGCCGATGTGGCGGCTGAGACGCTGGATCGCACCTCACTGGGCGAACTTGCCGACGGCGACCCGATCAACTTGGAGCGAGCCATGCGCTATGCGGATCGGTTAGGCGGGCACATGGTTCAAGGTCATGTTGATGGTGTGGGGATGATCCAAAACCCCGGCCCCGACCTGGTGGTGGAGATGCCAGCCGCGGCGAACCTTGAGCGCTACCTAATAGAGAAGGGCTCCGTTACCGTTGACGGCGTGAGTTTGACCTGTTTCGCCGTGAACCAGAACGCCTTCAGCGTCGCGCTCATTCCGCACACGATGGCGCTCACCACGCTGGGCACCAAGCAGGCTGGCGACAAGGTGAACCTAGAGGTGGACTTGATCGCAAAGTACGTTGAGCGACTATTGGAGCCAGCGCTATGAGCCCCGACCCGACGAGCCCGAGCTCCGGCACTGCTAGCGCTGGCAAGAGCAAAGCCAAAACCAAGTCTCCGTTTAACCCGATTAGCGACGCCATAGCGGCCATCGCAAAGGGAGAGATCATCGTCGTAGTAGACGACGAAGACCGCGAGAACGAAGGCGACCTGGTAATGGCCGCCCAGTTTGCAACGCCGGAAAAAATCGCCTTCTTTGTGCGTTACACGTCGGGCGTTCTTTGTGCGCCGCTGCTAAGCGAGCGGCTGGATGAGCTTGCGCTGCCGCTGATGGTCAGCGTCAATACCGAGCCAATGCGCACTGCATACACCATCTCCGTTGACGCATCCGAAGGCACCACCACGGGAATATCCGCATCGGATCGCGCCCTTACCTTGAACATGCTGGCTAAGCCAGACAGCCAACCCAGCGACTTCGTGCGCCCGGGTCACGTATTCCCGCTTAGCTATCGCCGCGGTGGAGTGCTAAAGCGCGCCGGGCATACCGAAGCCAGCGTGGATCTAACCCGCCTGGCCGGTCTGGAGCCGGCCGGAGTTCTAGCTGAGGTAGTCAACGACGACGGCACGATGGCGCGGCTACCGCAGCTGATTGAGTTTTGCAAGCAGCACGGTCTGGTCTTGATATCCATCGCCGACCTGGTGCGCTACCGCCGCGCCAACGAACGACTGGTTGATCCAGTGTCGCAGGCGCGCATCCCCACGCAGTACGGCGAATTCACCGGCCACGTGTTCCGCGACTTTGACGGCACCGAACACCTAGCGCTGGTTTATGGGCAGATTATGGGAGCGGAGTCGGTGCTTGTGAGGGTTCACAGCGAATGCCTCACCGGCGACATTTTGGGGTCAACCCGCTGCGATTGCGGCTCCCAGCTTGAAGCGGCGCTGTCCGCCATTGCGGCCGAGGGCGCGGGGGTGCTGGTGTATCTGCGGGGCCATGAGGGGCGCGGCATCGGCATCGGCCACAAGTTGGCTGCCTATGCGCTGCAAGACCAGGGGCGCGACACGGTTGATGCGAACACCGATCTGGGTCTGCCCGTTGACAGCCGCGAGTACGGCATCGGCGCGCAGATCTTGGTGGAGCTTGGCGTGACCAAGATGCGGCTGATCACAAACAACCCGGCCAAACTTGGCGGGCTGGAGGGTTACGGGCTTGACATCGTTGAGCGGGTGGCGATGACTCCGAAAGCCACCAGCGACAACCTTGACTACCTACGCACCAAGCAGGAGCGGATGGGTCACATGTTTGAGGTTGCTGACCTGGACTAGCGCAAGCTGGACTAGTGCAAGCCGGACTAGTGCACGATCTTTGAGATCGGCAGTTCGATGATGTCGGTGGCGCCTAGCTCGCGCAGGCGGGGAATCAGCACGTTGATCTGGTTTTTGGAAACCACGGTTTCCACCGCGTAAGAGTCGCCGCCCCACAGCTCATTCACGGTGGGTGCCTTCATTGACGGCAGCTGTTCAATCACCGCATCAAGGTCGCCGCGCGCCACGTTCAGCTTCATTAGCACGCGGCCGCGCGCATCAAGCACGCCGTCTAGCAGAGTCTTTATCTGCGTCATGGCGCGCTGCTTGTCTGGATCATTGTGCGAGGCGGAGTTTGCGAACAGCTCGGTGTAGCTCTCCATGATTTCGTCGATGACGCGCAAGCCAGCCGCGTGCAGCGCCCGGCCGGTTTCGGTTAGATCCACCACGCAATCAACGATGTCGGGCGCCTTGGCTTCGGTGGCGCCGTAGCTCAGGCGGATGTCGGCCTCAATGCCGTGCTTGGCGAAGTGGCGCTGCGTCAGTTCGGGGTACTCGCTGGACACCCTCACCCCCTGCGGCAGGTCCGCCAGGCTTTGGAACTGGCTATCGGCCGGAACCGCCACCACGATTTTCACCGGGTTGGAAGTGACCTTGGAATAGCGAAGCTCACCTAGCGACAGCACCTCGCTGCTGGTTTCCTCAATCCAGTCGCGGCCCGCTATACCCAGGTCAAACAAGCCTTCGGCGACATATTGGGGAATCTCTTGGGGTCGCAAGATGCGCACGTCGTCAATGCGCGGGTCGTCGATGGTGGCGCGATATGCCACCTGCGAGCTGCGTCTTACGGTTAGGTCGGCCTGCTCAAACAAGTCCATGGTGGCTTGCTCTAAGGAACCCTTGGGCAGAACGATTTTCAGCACTAGGTGCCAGCTTCTGGATTGCCGCTGGCGCCACCACCGGGATCGCCATCGCCACCGGGATCGCCATCGCCACCATCGCCGCCAGCACCGGCGGAGCCGTCAACTTGTGCTTGTGCCGAAACGAAGGCGTTCTGGATCTGTTGTAGCGCCGCGGTTAGCGCCTCGGTGATTTCGGGCTCAAACGCCGAACCAAGATTGGTTATCAGCAGTGTCATTGCGTCAATGGGTAGGCGCGCCTGATCAAGCGCGGGCGGGTCACGTCTCAGGTGCAGCAGCGCCAGCTCAAAAAAACCGATGATGTGATTGGCAACCACCTGAGAGGTCGGCAGCTGTATCAGCTGTTCCTGCGCCTGGCGCATCTGCTCAGCAACCTCGGGATCTAGCGGTTCGCCGCCGGGTCCGGGTCCCATCATGTCTGCTTCAGCCATATCGGGTTCGCCGGCGCTGGGTCCGGCCGCGCCTGGCTGTGGTTGGTCGTCTGGAACCTGGTGCTCGCCCGACGGCGTCCAAAGGGTGCTCATATGAATCTTTTCTGTCTTTAGGTGCCCAGCGTCGGGCATTCCGCGCACGCACAGCGACGCAGCAGCCACTTAGTGTGCCAAGCCACAGCGCTTGCGGATTTATATCCGGCGCACGCTGCCTAACCGCGCTGGTACCCTGAAAGCCTAGAAGTAGGAGAACCTTTTGGGTAAGCGAGAATTGCTATAGCACGCGCAGCTGATGTTGACGCCCTGATCAACGAAGAAATTACGGCGTCACAGGTTCGAGTGGTGGCTCCAGACGGGGAGCAGATCGGCATCAAGAGCGTGGAAGAGGCGATCGCGATCGCGCAAGAGTTTGATCTGGATTTGGTGCAAGTTGCGCCTGGCGCAAGTCCGCCGGTTTGCCGCATCATGGATTACGGCAAGTACAAGTACAGCGTTGCTCAGCACGCCAAAGAGTCGCGGCGCAAATCAAGTCATGCGGGTTTGAAGGAAATGAAGTATCGACCCAAGATCGGCAAAGGCGACTTTGACACCAAGACCAACAAGGTGCACAGCTTCTTGGAAGACGGGCACAAGGTCAAGGTGACGATTATGTTTCGCGGGCGTGAGGTGTTTCACCCAGAGCTAGGCCGGGAGATCTTGGAGCGGGTCGTTGAGTCGGTTCTTGACATTGGCAAGGTTGATCAGTTCCCCAAGCTCGACGGCCGCAACATGACGATGCTGCTGAGCCCCGACCGCCAGTCGGGCCGCAAGCGCCGCACCCTGGCGGAAGTGAAGGCTGAAATAGATGCCGCCGAAGCAGCGGAGGGCGCCGCCGAAGGTGCTGCCGAAGGCGAGGTCGGAACCGACGCAGAGGGCGAGGCAGGTGCGATTGGCGACGCAACCAGCGATAATGGAACCCCGAGCGACGCTGGTACTGATGCCGCAACCACGGCAGCGACCAACTGATCTAACTAGCCAACCGGCTAGACCAATCCGACGAGCTAACTATGCCGAAAATGAAAACACACAGCGGTGCCAAAAAGCGCTTCAAGACAACCGGCACTGGCAAGCTGGTTCGCCGCCGCCGCAACCGCAACCACATTCTTGAGAAGAAGTCATCTAGCCGCAAGCGCCGCCTAGCGCGAGAGGGCATCGTCAACAAGTCGGACTCCAAACGCATCGATCAGATGCTGGGTCGTCGTTAAGAAAAAGCCATGAGTAGAGCAAGCAAATCGGTATCTAGTCGCGCACGCCGCAAGGCCGTTCTTTCGCGCGCAAAGGGTTACTACGGAAATAAGAGCCGCTCTTATCGGTCGGCGAATGAGCAGCTGTTGCATAGCGGGCAGTACGCGTATCGCGACCGGCGTGCACGCAAGGGTGAGTTTCGTCGCCTGTGGATTCAGCGGATCAATGCAGCGGCTCGGCTAAACGGCACGACATATTCGCGGCTGATAAATGATCTGACCACTTCCGGCATTGAGGTTGACCGCAAGATCTTGGCAGACATCGCAGTGACAGATCCGGCCGCGTTTACGGCGTTGACCGAGCGGGCCGCTAACCCGGAGGCTCCTGCCAAAGCTGCTCCGAAGGCTGCGGCTAAGCCTGCCGCCGCCAAGCCAGCCGTCGCCAAAACGGCAGACAAGCCTGCCGCCGCTAAGAAACCAGCGGAGACCAAGAAATCAGAGACTGCCAAGAAGCCCGCGACGACCAAGACTGCTACGGCCAAGAAACCAGCAGCAACGAAGCCAGCTGCGGACAAGAAGCCTGCGCCAACCAAGAAGCCTGCCGCCGCCAAAACGGCAGACAAGCCTGCCGCCGCCAAGAAACCAGCAGCAACGAAGCCGGCTGCAGACAAGAAGCCCGCGGCGACCAAGAAGCCGGCTGCCGCCAAAACGGCAGACAAGCCTGCCGCCGCGAAGAAACCAGCCGCGGCTAAGAAACCCGCAAGCAAGAGCAGCTGACAAAAGTCGTTTCTGAGGCCGCATCCAAAACCGCGCTTGCGCGTTTGGCGCGGCTGGTGCGTGATCGCAAGTATCGCGACAGCACTCAACTCAGCGTGTTGGAAGGCCCACGAGCGCTTGATGGTGCCCTGGCGTCGGGCGCAACCGTGGAGGCAATTTTTACCCGCCCCGACCGACTGACCCGCCATCTAGACGGCCGCGCCGGGCACCTCTACGAAGGCCCGATCTACGAAGTGCCGGCCGCCGAACTTGACGATCTGGCCGACGCAGTAAATCCGCAGGGCGTCATGGGCGTGGTGCGCTTTAAAGAAGCATCAACCGCCGCGCTAGCCGCCCTGCCGCTAGTAGTTCTGCTAGACGGATTACGAAACCCTGGCAACACCGGCGCCATCGCACGCAGCGCCACGGCCGCCGGATTCCCAGGGTTCGCAGCCACCGTTGGCACTGCCGACGTGTTTAGCCCCAAGTCCTTGCGGGCGGCCGCCGGGCTAACGCTGGGACTCCAGGTATGTCGCGACGTCGACGCCGCACAAACATTGGACGAGCTAGGTAAGGCCGGCCATCTGCGAGTGCGAGCCGCCATCGAAGGCGACGTAACCATGGCCGAGTTGGCAAGCCAGCAGCGTCAACGCAATCAGCCACTGACGCTGGTAGCCGGCAACGAAGCCGTCGGGCTATCGCCACAAACCGTGAGCGGAACCGACCTGGCTGTGTCCATCCCGATGAATGAGCCGGTCGATTCGCTCAACGTGGCGGTGGCGATCAGCGTGCTGATGTACGCCCTCACAAAACATACGCCGTACCCTGCTGCGAATGCCTAACCAGCAAAGCACCCAGCTGGCTGGTCTGCTAAGCGAGATCGCCACGCAACTAGAGCAAGCCTTGGCTGAGATTGCTGCGGCGACGGATTTAGCAGACCTTGTTGCTATTGAACCCAGCTTGTTCGGTCGCAAGGCGGGCTTGGCGCAACTGAAACGCAGCCTGGGCGACATTGACGAAGCCGACCGCGGCACTGCCGGGCGTGCGCTGAATGAGGCGCAAGAAAAAGTCCGCTCAGCACACGGCGCTGCCCGCGATCAGCTAGCAACCACTGAGCGCCGCGCAAAAATCCAATCCGAAAGCCTGGACCTCTCCGAGGCGCTGCCCCATGACGGCCGGGGTCATCTCCACCTGGTCACGCAAACCACCGAGCAGCTTGAAGACGTGTTTGTCGGCATGGGTTTCACCGTTTCCGAAGGGCCGCAAGCCGAAACAGACTGGTACAACTTTGAGGCGCTGAACCTGCCGGCGGCCCACCCCGCCCGCTCAATGTGGGACACGCTTTACCTTGACCTGGGTGAGCGCTCCAAGCTGGGCGATGGCTACGGCGGGGAGGCTTCGTCGATAGTGCTCCGCACGCACACTTCGCCGGTGCAGATCCGCGTTATGACAACGCAAGAGCCGCCCATCTACACGGTGTGTCCGGGTCGCGTGTTCAGGCGCGACACCGCCGATGCCAGCCACATGCCGGTGTTCCATCAGATCGAGGGACTAGTGGTGGACCGAGGCATTTCCTTCACCGACATGGCGGGCACGTTGGAAGAGTTCACCACTGCGTATTTCGGCGGTGCGATTAGCAGCCGCCTGCGGCCGTCGTATTTTCCGTTCACCGAGCCGTCCGCTGAATACGACATCACTTGCGTGCTGTGCGAAGGGGCTGGCTGTCAAACTTGCGCTAGGACGGGCTGGATCGAGCTAGGGGGCTGCGGCATGGTGCATCCAAACGTGCTGCAAAACTGCGGCATCGACGACCAAGAGTGGACCGGGTTTGCGTTTGGGTTTGGCATCGATCGCCTGGCGCTAATGCGGCGCGGCATAAACGACCTGCGCGATATGTACACCAACGACATTCGTTTTGTTAGCCAGTTCTAGGCGGATCAGATGAAAGTGCTGCTCAGTTGGCTGCAGGAGTTTGCGCCCATTCCGGCGGAACTGGCGGCCGACCCCGGCCAGCTGGCCGATCACCTGAGCGACCTGGGCATGGCGGTTGAGGAAATGACCGTGCTGCCAGATCTTGACGGCGTGCTGGTGGGTCGGGTTGCCGACCTGCGGCCGCATCCCAATGCCGATCGCATTCAGCTTGTTGACGTTGAGCTAGCCGCTGGCCAGCCCACGCGCCAGGTGTGCTGCGGGGCGTTCAACATGTCGGTGGGCGATCTGGTGCCGGTCGCAACGGTGGGCACGACCATGCCCGACGGCATGCAGATAGCCGAACGCAAAATGCGGGGCGAACTGTCGCAAGGGATGTGCTGTTCGGTGGCTGAGCTTGGGCTGGGAACCGACCACGACGGCATCATGATCTTGCCGGAAGACCTGGTGGTGGGGGAGTCGCTGATGGACCAGCTAGGTCTGAGCGGCGACGTGTTGTTTGACCTTGAAATCAACCCGAACCGACCCGATGCGATGTCGGTGGCAGGCGTGGCGCGCGACCTGGCGGCCCGTCTGCGGGTGCCGTTCGCTATTCCAACTCCGCAGGTGGTTGAGAGCGACGAAGACATAAACGATGTCGCCCAGGTTGAGATATTTGATGCCGACCTGTGCGGGCGTTTTGCGGTGCGCGTAATCCGTGACGTGCAGATAGCTCCGTCTCCGCTGTGGTTGCAGATCAGATTGGCGCTGTGCGGAATGCGGCCTATCAACTCTGTGGTTGATGCGTCCAACTTCGTGATGCTTGAGTTGGGCACTCCAAGCCACACCTACGATCTAACCAAGCTGCCCGACGGGCGCATCGGCACGCGCCGCAGCCCCGGTGGTGAGCAGCTAACAACGCTTGACGATCAGCAGCGAACCTTGGCGCCGGGCGACGGCGTAATCGTGGATGGCGCTGATCAGCCGATCGGCATTGCCGGAGTAATGGGCGGGGCCAGCACCGAAATCAGTGATCAGACCAGCGCGGTGTTGCTGGAGATGGCTTGGTGGAATGGCGCTTCAATAGCGACCACTTCGCAACGACTGGGTTTGCGTTCTGAGGCGTCGATTCGGTTTGAGCGTGGCACCGATTGGGCTCTGAAGGGGCTGGCGGTTGATCGCTTTTGCGAGCTGCTGGCGCAGATAACACCGGGCGCGCTGCGGATATGTCGCGGCGTGATTGATGAGGCTGGCGATTTACCAGCCCAGCCGCAGGTGACCGTGCGGCCGCAGCGAGTTAGCCATCTGTTGGGCAGCAAGTTTGACGGCGGCGAGATAACCGAACTGCTTGAGCCGATCGGCTTTGAGGTGAGCTCGGCGGCCGGGACCGGGTCTAAGGCAGCCCAGCCCGAAGCAGGCGAGTCCGAAGCAGCCCTGGCGGTCACGGTTCCGTCGTTTCGCCCCGACACAACAACCGAAACAGACATCGCCGAAGAGGTAGCACGGCACTACGGCTATGGCCGGCTAGGGCGCACCGTGCCGCGTTCGCCGCGGCCGGGCAGGTTGTCTGCTCATCAACAGCTGCGGCGCCGACTGCGGCAAGTGCTGGTGGGGGAGGGCGTGTCCGAAGCGATGCCGAATCCGTTTTTGGCGCCCGATGCTGTCAGCCGAGCGGGGCTAGAGGGTGTTGACCCGGTTCGTTTGCTAAACCCGCTTGTAACCGAAGAGTCCGTGCTGCGCCCGTCTTTGTTGCCGGGATTGTTAACGGCGGTTGGATACAACGAATCTCACCGCAATGAAGCGGTGTCGCTGTTTGAGTTAGGCACTGTGTTCTTGGCAGATGAGTCCACGGCAGATCGTGATGCGCAAGACGGTGCTGGCGAGCGCGAGCACGATCCACACGACCCAAGCGTGGCATTTTTGCCGGCCGAGAGCGAGCGCCTAGCGGTGATTTTGGCGGATCGTGATGCGCACGCCGCGGCTCAGCTTTGGGCGGTCATCGCCGACTCGCTGGAACTGCGGTACTCGCTAGCAAACACAACCGGCGTCAGCTACATGCACCCGACACGTGCCGCGGAGATAACTCTGGCCGCTAGTGGTGGCGACGGCGGTGCGATCGGCATGGTCGGTGAGCTTGATCCTTCGGTCTGCCAACGACATGGCATAAGCCAGCGCTGCGCCTGGCTTGACGTAAATGTGGACGTGTTGCTTGGGACGGCAGCGCAGGCGCCGATCACGCCGTACAGATCGGTGGCTCCTTATCCATCGGCGGACTTTGACCTGGCGTTGATAGTTGAAGATTCCGTTTCGGCCGGTGAGGTGGAGGCCACGCTGCGCCAAGCCGCAGGAGAGCAGTTGCAGTCGCTGCGGTTGTTTGATGTGTATCGCGGAGAGCAGCTATCGCCCGGTCAGCGATCTTTGGCGTATCGGCTACGGGTGCAAGACAGCGATCAAACTTTGACCGACGCGCAGGTGGCAGAGATACGTGCGCAGTGCATCGCCGCGGCCGAATCCGCCCACGGCGCCAAGCTGCGCTAGCGCGGATACTCCGGCGCTAATATCCAGGCGCTAGTACCCGAGCGCTAGTACCCCAGGCCGACGTCAACGTGGCCGACTAGCTCTTGGCCAGCCACTCGCCGGGCAACGTTTTCACGCACACGATCAGCCAGCAGCGGCAGCCCCATGGCGGGTGTATTAGCAATGTGCGGCGTGATGATGCAGTTAGGTAAATCCCACAACGGATGACCATCGGGCAGAGGCTCCGGATCGGTTACATCAAGGCCAGCCCCACCGATCTGGTTGTCTTGCAGGGCTTGCACTAGGTCGTCGGTGACGATATGACGACCACGCGCCACGTTGATAATCCAAGCGTGATCCGGCAGCAACGCCAGTTCGTCTTTGGCGATGATGCCGGTCGTCTCCGCGGTGAGTGCCAGCGCCAGCACTAACAAATCGGTGTCGGGCAAAACCTCATGCAGGTCGTCAGCCGGTCGCACGGTGGCGCCCGGCAAGTCGGCTGCGCTCTTACGAATGACCGTTGTTTGGCAGCCAAAAGGCGCAAGCAGAGGCAATAGCTCTTCGGTGATGCCACCGCCACCCAAGATGGTTACGCGCGCCCCGATCAGGTTCCGCCCTTGCGGGTCCTGCCAGGTGGAAGCGCTCGCATAGTCAGCCAGGCCACGCATGCCAGCCAACGCCAGGGTCAGCACGTGCTCGGCCACCGGTTTCGCATACACGCCTTTGCCGCAGGTCCATTCCAGCTCGGGGCGGCTGGCGATCATTTCAACAAAAGACTCAACCCCCGCATAGGGCAGCTGAACCCACTCAATGCCTGGGTTGGCGTCCAGTATTCCGGGCAACAGGTCTGGACTAGCCGGCTCGGCCCACACCAGCGCTTGCGCATGCTGTGGCTCAACAACATCGCCGCCACCTTCAACAACAGCCTCGGCTAAAGCCCCACGCCGCCAGCACTGCGGCTCCACCGTTACCTGCGGCGCGCTGCTCCCTTTAGTGCTGCGCCTCTTCTTTGAGCGAGACACCGTCCTAGCGGTTGTCGGCCATGATGCCGCCGTCGGCGAAGATGATCTCTCCGGTAACGAAGCTGGACTCGTCGCTGCACAAATACAAGCAGGCGTTCGCGATGTCGGCCGGTTCGCCTAAGCGCGACAGCGGGGTTTCGGATTCTGTGCTTGCAACCCAGCGTTCGTTGTCGGTGATCGCGCCGCTCATTGAGGTCTTGATGTAGCCGGGCCCAACCGCATTGACGCGGATGCCGAAGCGAGCTAGCTCAACCGCCGCGCATTTTGTCAGCATCCAAACCCCGGCCTTAGACACGCAATAATCGGACGACCCCTTCAGCGCCGTTTTGCCAGCGACCGATGCGATGTTGACTATGGTGCCGCCTGCGCCGTCTTGCGCGCGCATCTGACGGGCAACGGACTGGTTGGTGAGCATCACGCCGGTGAGGTTTACGTCAAGCACTCGCTGCCAAGAGCTGAGCGACTTATTGATGAAGTACATGTCGTCGCGGTCGTAGATGTCGCTACCGCTCTGTTGGTCAGCCGGCCGACTTACGTAGCTTGCGTGAGAGATGCCAGCCGCGGCTACGCATGCGTCAATGCGGCCGAAATGTTCCGCCGTGGCCGTAACCATCGCTTCGACTTCTTCGGGTTGCGATGTGTCAGCGGCGACCGCCAGGGCCGACACTCCCATTTGAGCTAGCTCATCAACAACTTCGTTAGCCCGCTCCGGGTTCAGATCTGCCACGGCGATGCTTGCCCCTTCGCTTGCGAAACGAAGAGCGCAGCCGCGACCAATGCCCGACGCACCGCCGGTGATTAGCGCGACCTTGCCTGCCATGCGGTCTGCCATGCGCGACAGAGGTGCGCTGTTTTCGTTTGATTTGTTCATGGGCCCTTTCTAGCTTGTTAGCTGGCCTAGCTTGTTAGCTGGTCTAGCTGGTTAGCTGACCTGCTTGGGTGCTTGAAACACGTTCGGCGATTTCGGATCGGCGCCGCCTCAGCAACCGCCAGGTGACCTTTGGTTCTTTAGAAGACACGCCCATAGCTTGACGCAAGGCGGTCTCCGTTACCTGATCTTCGGTGACGGCAAAACCGATCTCGCCGGCCATGCGCACGCCGTTGCGTGCCACGAATGAGCTAGCGGTGCGTTCAAACTGCTCCAAGATGTCCATCTCAGGATCTAGCTCGCCCATTATTGATGTGATGTAGGCGAAGTTTTTGATGAACAACATCAGCTCTTTGGGGATGCGGGCGCCGTTAGACAGCAGGCCTGAGATCAGCGCCCGGAACTCGGCTACGAACTCTTCTTCGGAAAGCCTTAGCGGATCAAAGTCAGGGCGGTTAAGACCTAGCTCCTCGGCCAGTTCGGCGGCGTCAATCCCAGACGAAAATGCGCCTAGCTGTCCCATCCCCTCAAGCTGGGCTACCACGTCGCCTGTCAGCAGGCCCACCACATAACGCAAAAAGGCGATTCGGCGGCTGCCCTCTAGCCGGCCGGTGATTCCAAAATCAACCAAGCCGATGTTGCCCTGGTCGTCTACCAAGACGTTGCCAGCGTGAAAATCGCCGTGGAATACGCCGTGCACGCAGGTGCCTTCTAGCAGCGATTCGGTCATCTGCGAGAAGATGGCGGCGGCTGTGGTTGCGGGCAAATCATCTGCGCCTAGGCGAGACATTGGGCGCCCCGGCACGCGACTCATCACGATGACCCGCTTGGTAACGCCGTCAAGGTGCGGTGTTGGCAGCAGCCAGCGCGCTTGCCTGGGGCGTCCTGATCTGGCGCGCAGAGAGCGATCAACCTCAATCATGTTGGCGACTTCAATGCGAAAATCAAGCTCTTCGCTGATGGTTTGGGCAAACAGTTCAACTAGCGCGGGCGGGTTAGTCAGGGCGGCGATCGGGATTCTCCCAACTAGGCGCGGCGCCACCCACGCCAAAACCTTGATGTCTTTTTTGATGCGGCGTTCAATTTGTGGGCGCTGCACTTTCACCACAACCTCAGACCCGTCAAGCAATCTGGCGCTATGCGCTTGCGCAATCGAAGCCGCCGCCATCGGCGTTGTGTCAATGCTGGCGAAGCGCTTGTGTAGCGGGCCTAGTTCGGCCTCAAGAATTTTGTGTATGCGGCTCCAAGGCACCGCGGGCACTCTGTCGCGGCAAGAGCGGCATTCGTTGACCAGTGCATCTGGAAAGACTCCTTCGCCGGCGGCGATTAGCTGCGCGAGTTTTATGTAGCTGGGTCCGAGTCGTTCGGCCGCTTTGCGAAGTCGCCGATAGGTGTTCGCGTGCTGCTGTTCGGTGCTGATGTTGCGCTTTGTCAGGCGATCCCAGATGCGCATGACGCCCGCCGCCCAGCCGATGCGCCAGGCGGTTACGGCTAGTCGCGCGAGTGGCGGAATGCGGGGCGGTTTTATCAACGCAGGCAAGGCGGCGGAAATCCTTGCTCGCAGCGGGGCGGTGTCTGCCAGGTAGCGGTTGTGCGCCACGTCGTTGGTCCCGGCGTTTTCTGCGTCAGCCGCGGTGTCGGCTGGGAAGGCAACGGTGCCGGCCGAAAAGGCGGGTGCTTCTACGCGCGCAGCAGCACCGGCCGTGGCGCTGTTCAAACGCACCGCTAGATGGGCTGGCCCCCAGATGCCTAGCGACAATGGCTTCCACTCAACAGGTTCGGCTAGCTCAAAGTTTTCAACGTGCTCAACAAATTGCGTCAACGCTTCTTGTAGTTCGGCCCGGGCTAGGAATGCTCCCAGGCAGTGATGAATGCCGCTACCGAAAGCGAGGTGGGGTCGCTCACGTTCGGCGGTGATGTCAAATCGGTAAGAGTCGTCGTTGCCGTTAGAGCCAGCCCCGTTAGAGCCAGCCCCGTCGGCGCTGAGACTGGCGGCGTGCAAGCCCACAACAATTGTTGTGCCCGCCGGAAATAGCAGCCCGTTGATTTCTATGTCAGCCGTGGCGAGCCGCGCCGTACTGCGCACCGCACCCAGATACCGCAGCGATTCCTCCACTGCGGCCGGGACTAGGTCCGGGTTTTGGCGTAACAGCTGGTATTGCTCTGGATGATCCGCCAGCGCGGCCAAGGTCGCCCCAAGCTGGTTGCGGGTGGTGTCGGTGCCCGCCAGCAGCAAAGCCTCAACCATTGCGGCAAGCTCATCGCCAGATAGTTGGTCGTTGTCTTCGTCTTGGGTGGCAATGAGCTGCGACAGCAAGTCATCGCCGGGTTTGGCTTTTCGCTGAGCGACCAGGTCAGCAACGTAGGCATCCAGCTCGGTCTGGGCGGCAACGATGTCGTTGACGCGCGTCAGCAAGGCATCGGTGTCTGAGTCAAACACGCCGAGGATCGTTTCCGCCCAGCGATCAAAAAGCTCCCAATCTCGTGCGGGCACGCCCAACAGCTCGCAGATGATCGGAATCGGATACGGCCGACACAGGTTCATCACTAGTTCGCTGGTGGTTCCGCCGCCAAGGATTTGCCTGATCAGCCGCCGCGCGTGGTCTGCCATAAACGGTCGCAAGCGATCCGCATTGGCGGGCGTGAATGCAGACGAAACCAGGCGCCTTAGTCGGTGATGGTCGGCTCCTTCAACCGACAACACGTTGGGGCGCGGAGCAAGCTGAGGGCGCGAGCCGTCAGCAGGGCTGGGTCTATCGGGGCTGGTTCCATCGGGGCTGGCTTGATCCCGAAAGCCCGACTCAAAAAAACTTGCCAGGTCGGCTGAGTTCGCCGCGGCTGGCGCGGCTGTCGTGCCGGGCTCATCCGCCGAGCTCGATTCATCTGCCGACTGGGCACGGTCGGCCAGTACCGAGGCTCCCGCTAGTACCGAAATCCAGGTTTGGTCGCGCAGAATTGAGCGAGCCTGCTCATAGTCATGCACCAGCAGCCCGAATGGCGTCCGCACCACCCAAGAACCGCTTTCGCTTAGGCTGCGCGCTCCGCTGACGATGTCGCCGAAACTGCCGATGGAAAGATCAACAAAGGGGATAGCGCCTGGGCTAGTCACAAGAGTCGGCGTCTGGCTTTTGGTGCTAGAGGGCTGAGGCATTTTCATAGTGTGCTGGTTCTAACCTGGTGTCCGATGGCAGGACCTGATATCCCGGAACTTGACTTGTCGGTGCTTGATGGCGCCGACCACAAGCTACGAACAATGGAAACGGTGTTGATGAAGACTTGGCCTGGCGCGGTGCCGGCTGAGCACGTCCAGCAGTGGTTGGCCGCCGCTGAACAAATGCTTGAGGAGACGCCGGCCCAGGCGCCAGCGGGATGCGATTCGCAGCAATGGACCGACACTCGCCGCTCGGCCGCGCGCGATGTGCAAGCGGCGAAGGGCTGGCTAGACCGCGCGCATAGTTCGTCGGGCGAGCAGCGCTTGACTGACCGGCTGACGCAGATGGGTTGGCAGGGCAGCACGGAAGATCAGCCCGCCTGGACGGCTATGGAACAATCGGCGCGGGCGATATTGCAGTGTCGCGAGCTTGCTGAAGAGGCCGCCAAGAACGCCTAGTTGGGCGCAGCTGGTCAGCCAGCCGACCAGGCCCGGTCAGCCAGCCTCAGTTAGCTAAAGCCAAAACCGCATTCAAGGCGGTCTGAGCACCAGCCGCCGCATCGCTTTGGGTGATGGACTCGGCCTCGTTGTGAGACAGCCCACCTTCGCACGGAATAAAAATCATCCCCGTGCTCGCCACCGCAGATACATAGCAAGCGTCATGACCGGCGCCCGACGTGATGTCAACCGGTTCAAAGCCAGCCGCGCTGGCGCCGTCGCGCAGAGCCGCCACAACCTCAGGGTTAAAGATCACCGGCGGCGAATGCCATATCTGCTCCACCTGCGGAGTTGGTTGCAAGCTGCTAACTAGCTCGCGCAGCTCGACGTCCATCTGCGCCAGCTCGGCGTCGTCAGGATGACGCATATCAAGCGTGAGCGTTACCGAACCCATAACCGTGTTGCGTGAGCCGGTTCCGGTTGATAGCTCACCGACCGTGGCGCGCCCCAGCGGGTCACGCCGCCGGGCAATCTCATCTATGCCGCTAATGAGGCGCGCCGCTGACAGCATCGCATCACTGCGCTGGTCCATCGGCGTGCTGCCGGCGTGCGACGAAGCTCCTTGTATCTCAGCGTCGTACCAGCGAATGCCTTGCACGCCAGCAACGATGCCGATGGTTTTGTTGGCCGCCTCCAACACGGGGCCTTGCTCAATGTGTGGCTCTATGTAGTAGCCAAATTCCCGCTGGCCGCAGGGTTCGGTTCCGTCGTAACCGATGGCTGTCAGCTCCCCGCCGAGTGTTGCTCCGTCTGACGCAGTCGCACCCAGCCCTTGTTCAAGCGTGAATGCGCCACCGAATACGCCCGAACCGATCATCGCCGGGGGAAACCGGGCGCCTTCTTCGTTGGTCCAGGAGACAGCTCCGACGGGTGCGGCGGTGGTTATGTCCGCGGCGTGCAGCGTTCGCAAAATTTCTAGTCCGACCATCACTCCGTAGGCGCCGTCGTATTTGCCGCCGGTGGGTTGGCTGTCAAGATGGCTGCCGACCATGACCGGCGCACGGGAGGCGTCGGTGCCCTCCCTGACCGCAAACAAGTTGCCCATCGTGTCGGTGCTGATTTGACAGCCCAGTTCGGTAGCCCACTGCATGAATTGATCGCGCCCCTGGCGATCCAGATCGGTAAGCGCCACGCGTGCCACACCGCCAGCCGGCGTCGCACCGATTTGGGCTAGCTCGTGCAATGTCTGCCAAAGGCGTTCGCCGTCAATAGCTGTCATTGCTGCAATTTATTCGCTAGCCAGCGGTCGTACCGATCGGGCTCGGTCCAAGCTCCGCTAGCGACGTCAAACTCCGCCGCCGCGGCCAGCATCATCGTGCGATTGCCAGTGCCGTGGCGAGCTGCGGTGCTTGAAATGTCGGCTAGCTCTGGCGCTATGTCAAGCATCAGGTCGGCTGGCGTTTCGTGGGGTGGCCGGGGCGCTATTGCGACGTCTGGCAGGGCTGCGATTGAAGCGTCGCGGCGGGTTTGGTCGTTGTCATAAAACTTGACGTCATGTATTTGATGCCACTTGTCGGCGCCCATGACAATCACGTCAAATCCATTTGCTATGTCGCTTAGCAGCTGCGAGGTTGTCAGGGAGATCTCCAGCCAGGCGACGGTCTCAGCCACTTGCTCCAGCACTGCCATGCGATCAGCCATGCGAGGCCGATCAATGTGCTCTTTGGCCAGAGCAACCTGGCTGACCGACCACACAACCACGTCCAGATTGTGTTGCTTGCGAGCTGCCTGGCTGATGGCAAGGTGCGCAACCGTGGGTGGATTGAACGAACCCGGGAAGACGCCCCGCCTGGTCAATGGCTTAGCTCGCCCTCAATTATTAGCTGGGGCTGGTCTTGGCCTGTCCGGGGCTGGGCTGCCTGGTCTTGTGGCACGGCAGTCTGCGCGGGAGCGATTTCACCGATCACGGCGGCTTGGTGGCCGGAGTCGTTGAGCTGGCTTACGGCCGCAGTAGCCGCGCCGGGAGCACAGCTAAACAACAGCCCGCCCGAAGTTTGCGGATCGCTCAACAAGGCTCGCGTGGCGGCATTGCCGCCCTCTAACACAGGCTCAACCGATGCCAGGTTGCGGCGCGACCCGCCCGAAATATTGCTTTCGTCGCCGAGCAGTTTCAGCACGTCAGGCAGCAGCGGTATTTCTGCGGCAAAAACTCGTGCCGTGGCACCGACCGCTTGAGCCATTTCCCGCAAGTGTCCCAGCAGGCCAAATCCGGTTACGTCGGTTGCTGCGGTTGCTTTGGCGGTTAGCGCAGCCTTGGCGGCGATGTCGTTGAGGCGCGTCATTTCGGTGACACCTTGGTTATAGATGGCCGCCAAGGGACCGTTAGGCGCGGTCGCTTCAGGCGGTGCGGCTTTGATGGCGGCGGCTAGCAGGCCGGTGCCGAGCGGTTTGGTAAGCACCAAAGCGTTCCCCTCCTGAGCGCCAGCCAGCGTTAAGGCGGCCTTGGTTTTGACCGTGCCGGTAACGGCCATGCCATACATCGGCTCGGGAGCATCCACGCTGTGCCCGCCGGCGACGACAAACCCTCCGGCGGTTGCGACCTGCGCACCGCCCGCCAGCACGTCGCCTAGCAGATCCAACGGCAAAAGATCACGGGGCCAAGCGACCACGTTCAAGGCGAACAGTGGGTCGCCTCCCATCGCATACACGTCGCTGACTGAGTTGGCGGCCGCGATGGCTCCCCAGGTGTGGGCATCGTCCACTAGCGGCGCAAAAAAATCAACCGTAGATACGAGCGATCGGTGCCGGTCGATTGGCCAAAGAGCGGCATCATCAAAGACGCTCGCGGCTGGCTCACCGGCGCTGGGTGTGGGTAAACGGCGCAGCACGTGCGCCAGCTCGTCGGGGTCGAGCTTGCAGCCTCAACCGGCGCCATGGCTGTACTGGGTTAGCCGAAACGATTGCTGATCGGCGGTGCTAGCGCCCGCCGCAGTCATTCGGTCTCAAAGGCGCTTGGGTCGGGGCAGGAGCAGATCAAATTCCGATCGCCATAAGCACCGTCTATCCGACTGACCGGCGGCCAATACTTCGTGCCGGGATCTACATCGCCGGGAAACGCAGCCTCTTCACGAGAGTACGAATGCGGCCAGTCGGCGGTCAGTAGGTCTTGCGTGGTGTGCGGCGCGTTAGACAGCGGGTTGTCGTCGACCGGCCATTCGCCGCTGGCGATCTTTGCGATTTCGGCTCGGATGGAAATCATTGCGTCGCAGAAGCGATCGATTTCAGCCAGCGACTCACTTTCGGTGGGTTCAATCATCAAGGTGCCTGGCACCGGGAACGACATCGTCGGGGCGTGAAAGCCGTAGTCCATCAGCCGCTTGGCGACGTCGTCAACGCTGACCCATTCCGACAGCGGTCGCAGGTCAACCACGCATTCGTGCGCCACCATTTCGTTGCGGCCGGTGTAAAGGATTTCGTAGTGCTGCGACAGCCGCTTGGCTAGATAGTTGGCGGTCAGAATCGCCACCTGCGTGGCTTCGCGCAGCCCGCTGCGGCCCATCATTGCGATGTACATCCAAGAGATCGGCAAGATGCCCGCCGACCCAAATGGAGCCGCCGAAATGGTCGGCAGATCTGGCACCACAGCGGTCGTGCTTGCGCGGGTGTTGCCGTCGCTGGCGTACCAGTGCTCAACCGCGGCGGGCAGGAACGGCGCCAGATGTTGCTTTGCCACCACCGGCCCCACACCCGGACCACCACCGCCATGTGGAATGCAGAACGTCTTGTGCAGATTTAGGTGGCTGACGTCGGCGCCGAACTTGCCAGGGGCGGCGACCCCAACCAAAGCGTTCAGGTTCGCGCCGTCTACGTACACCTGGCCGCCCGCCGCATGCACCATTTCGCAGATCTGCGTAATGGCTTCTTCGAACACGCCGTGCGTGGACGGGTAGGTCACCATCACGGCCGCAAGCCGCGGCCCGCACTGCTCAATCTGGCTTTCAAGATCGCCCAAATCAACGTCACCATTCTCAGAACAAGCGACAACCTTCACCGCCATGCCCGCCATCACCGCTGAGGCCGCGTTGGTGCCATGAGCCGAAGACGGAATAAGACAGACATCGCGCTGCTGGTCGCCGCCGCTGGTGTGATAACTGCGAATCGCTAGCAGCCCGGCCAGCTCGCCTTGTGACCCTGCGTTTGGTTGCAGCGACGCGACGTCGTAACCGGTGCACGTGGTCAGCCAGCTAGAGAGATCGGTCAACAGTTGCCGGTAGCCCTGGGTCTGCGACGGCGGCGCGAAAGGATGAATGTCGGCGAACTGCGGCCAGGTAATGGGAGTCATCTCTGAGGCTGCGTTCAGCTTCATGGTGCAGCTGCCCAGCGGAATCATCGTCCGATCAAGCGCCAGGTCTTTATCGGCCAGGCGGCGCAGGTAGCGCATCATCTCGGTTTCAGATTGATAGCTGCTGAAAACCGGATGAGTAAGAAAATCCGTGCTGCGCTCTAGCTCGGCTGGAATGCCGGTGCCAGCAAACTCAAGATCAATGGGGTCAGGCTGGGTTGATCCATCGCCGCCGAAGGCAATCAGCACCGCATCCAGGGTTTGCTGGTCGGTGGTTTCGTCAATGGAAACGCCAACGGTGTCGGCATCAACCAGACGCAAATTGATGCCTGCTTCGGCTGCTGTGGCAACAACCGCGGCGGCGCGACCGGGCACGCTCACGGTCAGGGTGTCAAAAAATTTGTCGTTTGCGATGGCTGTGTTGTCTAGGGCGGCCAGCGCGCCTGCTAGCTGCGCGCATAGCCCGTGAACCTGCTTGGCGATGCGGGTCAGCCCCGTCGGGCCATGCCAAACCGCAAACATGGAAGCCATTACCGCCAGCAGCGCTTGGGCGGTGCAGATGTTGCTGGTTGCACGATCGCGCCGAATGTGTTGCTCGCGTGTTTGCAGCGCCAGTCGCAGCGCGGGACGCCCGGCCGTGTCCACCGACACGCCTACCAAGCGGCCCGGCATCTGGCGGCGATAGTCGTCACGCGCCGCCAAGAAGGCGGCATGCGGGCCGCCGAAACCCATCGGAACGCCAAACCGTTGCGTGTTGCCAACCACCAGGTCTGCACCCGACTCACCCGGCGGCTTTAACAAGCACAACGCCAGCAGGTCGGTCGCGCATATCAACAATGCGTCGGCGTCGTGCAGCGCTTGCGCCACCGGTGCGAGGTCGCCGAGCGAACCGTCCGAGCCCGGGTATTGCACGACCGCGGCAAAAACGTCTTGCGCGTCAAGATCGCTCCAGGGGTCACCGATGACTAGCTCTATGCCCAACGGCTTGGCGCGTGTGGCAATCACGGCGATGGTTTGAGGATGACAGTTGCGGTCGACGAAGCACTTTGCGCGATCGCCAACCGTCTGTGGCACCAACCGGCGAGCCATTGTCATTGCCTCCGCTGCCGCGGTGCCTTCGTCTAGCAGTGAGCTGTTGGCGATTTCCATGGCGGCGAGGTCGCAGACCATCGTCTGAAAGTTCAGCAACGCTTCCAGCCGCCCCTGGCTGATCTCCGGCTGGTAGGGCGTGTAAGAGGTGTACCAGGCGGGATTTTCCAGCACGCCGTTGCGGATGACCGAGGGAGTGATGGTGTTGTAGTAGCCCATTCCGATAAGTGAGCGCGCGGCGGTGTTGGCTGCGGCGATGCGGCCGATGGTTGCCAGGGCGTCGGTTTCGGACATTGCGACTGGCAGATCAACCAATGCGTCGCTGTCGGTGAGGTCGCCCGTATCGGGACTGGCGCGGTCAATGCGAATGTTTGGTGGGGTTACCGCATCCAGCAAATCTTCCAAGGTTGCGAGCCCCAACACGCCAAGCATGTGTGAGATCTCGTCGCCGCCCGGGCCGATGTGTCGGCTGGCGAAAGGCTCTCCGTTGGCGCTTGGCAGAGATGCTGTCATAGGTATCGCTGTGGTCGTGGGTCTAGCTGTGGTGGTAGGTGTCGTGTCGGTAGGTGCTGTGCCAGTAAGTGTCGCGGAATCCATGTGTTGCGCGCCAGTCTTATGCCTGCGCGCGGGTTATCTGCGGTATTTGTGAGCAACAAAAGGCAGCTTCTCCACTTTGCAGGGCGCGTGCTTGCCGTCACGCACCTCAGCCATTAGGTCGGTGCCGGGCTTGGCGCAATCGGTGCGCACGTAGCCCATGGCGACCGGGCGGCCAACGCTGGGGCCAACGCCACCGCTGGTTACGTAGCCGATTGATTCGGTAGCGCCGTTAGCGGCTGTGCTGTCTGGCAAAAACAGCTCGGCGCCTTCACGTATCGGTCTGCGTCCGGTTGCGGCTATGCCGACTCGCCGCCGCTCCGGTTTGTCGGCTATTTGTTGGGCGATCACCGCGGCGCCCAAGTAGCTGGCATCGGCCGTGCGGCGGTGCGCAGGGATTGACCAACGCAACCCGGCTTCTATCGGGGTTGTCTGTTCGATTAGGTCGTTGCCCCACAAACACAATCCCGCTTCCAGCCGCAGGGAGTCGCGGGCAACCAAACCGATCGGGGCAACGTTTGGGTCAGCTAGCAGGGCGCGCGCTACCGCCGCGGCGGAGCTGGCGGGCACCGTGAGCTCAAAGCCGTCTTCTCCGGTGTAGCCCGATCGTGAGACGGTGCAGCTGACGTTCGCAATCTGTGCGGCGTCGCACAAGGTTGTTTGCATGAAAGACAGGGCACTGGTGGTGCTGGTTTGATCTGTGCCAGCTTGCCCCAATCCGGTCTGCTCTAGTTCAGCCAGGACGTCGGCCGCCAGTGGTCCCTGCAGCGCTAGCACCACAAGATCTTCACGATGACTGACTTGCACCGAGCCAGTGTCGGCGTGTTGTTGCAGGTGAGCCAAGTCAACCTGAGCGCGCCCGGCGTTGAGCACCAGCCGGAAACGATCACCAAGGTGCGACACCACAAGGTCGTCTAACACTCCGCCTTGCGGTGTTGTAAGCATCGTGTAGACCATCTCGCCAGCGGCCAGTTCGGCGATGCCAGCCGGCACCAAGGTTTCCAGCCAGGTTGCGGTGGCTCCATCAGGTGTGGCGCTCCCATCGGCCGCACCGGCCGTATCGGCCGCACCGGCCTCACCAAGCACATCGACGACCGCCATATGCCCCACATCAAAAAGCCCCGCGGCCGATCGTGTCCATTCGTGCTCGGCTTGCTCGCTGCCATATCGCAGCGGCATATCCCAGCCAGCAAAAGCCGCCATGCGCGCGCCCAACTCTTGATGCAGATCCCACAGCGGGGTCTTTTTGGGAGGCGATTCTGGCTGCACCAGCGGAGCTGAGACTATTTCGCTTGCTCAGCCAAAAAATCTGCTACACGTTGCTTGGGCCTGCCGATAATCGCGCGATCGCCAGCCACCACCACCGGCCGCTGCAGCAGAGCCTTGCGCTTTTCCAGCAGATCCACCACCGCGCCGGGATTGCCCACGTAATCCTCCGCGACAAGACCCAGCTTTTTGAATTGGGAGTCCTTGCGAACCAAGTCCTCAACCGGGTCTTCCAAGATGCCGACCAGATGCTCTAGCGCCGCACGGTCCGGCGGATTTTGTATGTACTGCACTACTTCTACCTTCACTCCTTGCTCTTCGGCGACCGCCAAAGCATTTACCGAGGAGTTTCAATGCCGATTGTGGAAAATGGTTACTTCAGTCACAGCCGTTCCTTCCAGCGCAGTACAGCCCGGTGCGGGCGGGCAAGGCGGGCGGGTAAGCCCAGGCTAATCAGGGCTGATCCATCGTGCGAGGCAGGCACACGCAGACCGCTTGAGCTTGGCAGCGTAGGCTTGCAGCATGGCTGAATACCGTTCGCGCACTTCAACAGGTGGCCGCAATATGGCCGGCGCGCGTGCTTTGTGGCGCGCTACCGGGATGACAGACGACGACTTTGGTAAACCCATCGTCGCAGTCGCAAACTCCTTTACGCAGTTTGTGCCGGGCCATGTCCACCTGAAAGACATGGGTCAGTTGGTGGCACGTGAAATTGAGGCGGCCGGCGGCGTCGCCAAAGAGTTCAACACCATCGCAGTAGATGACGGCATCGCAATGGGGCACGACGGAATGCTCTACAGCCTGCCCTCACGCGATCTCATTGCCGATTCGGTTGAGTACATGGCGAACGCGCACTGCGCCGACGCGCTGGTGTGCATAAGCAACTGCGACAAGATCACCCCCGGCATGTTGATGGCGGCAATGCGGCTGAACATCCCGGCGGTTTTTGTTTCGGGCGGACCGATGGAGGCCGGCAAAACCAAGTTGTCCGAAACCAAGGTTGACCTAATCAGCGTGATGGTGGTAGCGGCCGACGATTCGGCCAGCGATGCGGATGTGGCTGAGATGGAGCGCGCTGGCTGTCCAACATGCGGTTCGTGCTCGGGCATGTTTACCGCCAACTCGATGAACTGCCTGACCGAGGCGCTGGGCTTGTCGCTGCCCGGCAACGGCACGGTCGTGGCAACGCACAGCGACCGGCGTGAGTTGTTTTTGCGGGCTGGTCGATTGGTGGTTGATATGTGTCGCCGCTTCTATGTTGAGGACGACGACTCGGTTCTGCCTCGGCGGGTTGCCAGCTTTGAGGCATTCGAAAACGCCATGTCGCTGGACATAGCGATGGGCGGCTCAACCAACACGATTTTGCATCTGCTGGCGGCCGCGCAAGAAGCTGACATTGATTTCACTATGGCCGACATTGATCGACTCTCGCGCAAGGTGCCGAACATCTGCAAGGTTGCGCCCGCTTCGGAGTTGTTCCACGTTGAAGATGTGCATCGCGCAGGCGGCGTGATGTCAATCCTGGCGGAGCTAAACAAGGCTGGCTTGCTTAACAATCAGGTTCCAATGGTGCATGAACCGACGTTGTTTGAAGCGTTGTCCCGCTGGGATGTATCCAGCAACGACGACGCGGAGTTGCATGAGTTCTTCCGGGCGGGCCCGGCTGGCATCCCCACGCAAGAGGCGTTCAGCCAGTCCGAGCGCTACAAGTCGCTTGACCTTGATCGCATGCAAGGGTGCATTCGCTCGGTTGAGAATGCCTATAGCGCTGATGGCGGGTTGGCGGTTCTGTATGGAAATCTGGCGCCCGACGGATGCGTGGTCAAAACGGCAGGGGTTGAGGAAAGCATCTTGCGTTTTACCGGCCGGACGTTCCTAACCGAGAGCCAGGACGAAGCCGTTGAACGCATACTCAACGACGAGGTGTCCGCGGGCGACATAGTGGTCGTGCGTTATGAGGGGCCGCGTGGTGGCCCGGGCATGCAAGAGATGCTGTATCCGACTTCTTACCTAAAATCAAAAGGGCTTGGCGAGGTTTGTGCGCTGATAACCGATGGTCGCTTCTCGGGCGGAACCTCCGGGCTATCAATCGGCCACGTGTCGCCGGAGGCTGCGGCTGGTGGAATGATCGGGCTTGTGCGCCACGGCGACACCATTGAGATTGACATTCCCAACCGAACAATCAATTTGGCGGTTGATGAAGCTGAGCTGGAGGAGCGTCGTGCTAGCCAAGACGAGGCGGGTTGGCAGCCCGCCAAGGCGCGCCCGCGCCAGGTGTCGGTGGCGCTGCAGGCTTACGCGGCTATGGCTACCAGCGCGGATAAAGGTGCGGTGCGCGACCTGAGCTTGCTCGGCCAAACGACCTAGCCCTGACGCTCAAACGTGAGCGTCGGTTAGCTGATCAAACCCAAGCGGACTGCCCGACTGCACCGCGTGATAACGGGCGAACACCTGACTAGGAATGTGCGCCCGCACAAACTCCGGGTCTGCGGCCAACGCAATATCCATCAACTCCAACTTGTCCGGACTTTGTCGCCATGCAACTGGCACATACAGCGGCAGCTTGAACTCGCGCAAGCGCGGCAAGGCTTCGTATATGGCTTTCTGGAAGGCACATCGGCTTGACCAATCCCAATGCGCCGGAGCGAAACCGATTCCCGGGTCTAACAGCAATCTTTCAACCAAACCCCACGGCCGCAGGCGGCGTAGGTGATGGTCAAACCAGTCGAGCATTGTTTCCGCGGGATTGGTGGTGAGCTGGCGCAGGGTTTTGTCTAGGTCGCGAAAATCACGCCCAAGCATGTACGGCAACACGATCGGCACATCGGAATCTGCCGCTAGCTGCAACATGTCTTCGGATTGAAGCGCATCGCCCGCATTGAGAATGGTGGCACCTGCTTGGAGAGCTTGCCTGGCGACCTTGGCGTGGCGAGTATCAACCGCCACATCAACGGCTCGCTCTTTGCCTAGCGACACCAACCCTGCGAGCGGATCGCGCAGTCGCGCCCATTCCGCCTCGGCTGTCACACCGTCTGAGAACTCGCTTGAGCCCTCGGCTCCAATGTCAAAATACGTAGCGCCTGCGGCTAGCAAACCTTGGCCGCGCGCCCTGGCTGCCGCCGCGCTATCTACAAATGAGAATTCGGCAAGCGAATCGGGTGAGGCATTTACTACGCCAAATATCTGCAACTCAATCCGGCCAGATCAACTTGGCCAACTCAACTCGGCAGGGCCTCTAGCTGCACGCGCACGTGCTTGTGATGCGGAGTCAGCGACAGCCAATCAACGTCGGCGATGTCGGTTAGCTCATTCACCGCCACACCGTTGATCGTGTGCTCGCCGGTTTCGTCGGGGTATTCCGTGCCAAACCCGTGCGGCAAAGTCACATGCCCGGGCAAAACCGTGTCGGTTATTTCCACCGGCGCCTCGGCCTCGCCGCGCTTAGAGGTAATGCGGACGCGCCCATTTTCACCCACACCCAACGTCTCAGCGTCGGTTGGGCTAATGCGCAGCGCTCCGTCGCGATCTTTTTTGCGCCAGTCGGGGTCGCGCATGATGTCGTTGGCGTTGGACGAGCGTCGCTCGCCGGCCGACAGCACGAACGGAAAACGATCGTTGGGTTGGCGTGGCTCCTCGCTGCCCAAAGCGCGGAACTCTTCAACTAGCTCGTCAATCATCAGATGCACCTTGCCGTCAAGATGAGCGATGCGATCCCAGGTGTCCGCATAGTCGCTGGTTGTTACCGCCCGCCCCGACGGCGACTCAATCAGCGCATCAAACAGGTTGCTCGCAAGCTCTAAGCCGTCGCCTTCTATTCCGGTTGCGCGGATGGCATCGCCAAATCGCATCGAAGCGTTCATCGTCGCACCGAGCACCACCGAAGCCGGAGCCATTTCGCCTAGCGAAGACTTAAAGCTTTCATACAAAACCACGGGGAGCTTGGCGCCGATCTCCGGGTTGTCGGCGCTTGCCGTAGCCAGCGCAGACATGAACTGCTCGCGGCCTTGCGCAGCGGCGGCAATCACCGCGTCGCTGCCCGCGGGTAGTTCGCCCATTGCCTTTAGCAGGCGACTGTGAATCTCAGCTTCGGGCAGCGAATCGCCCAGCGGCTCCAAGATTGGCTGACGGATATGGAAGTAGTTGGTCGGCATCTCGGCGCTAAAGAACGTCGCCTCGGGCTTCTCATACTGCGAGCAAGCTGGCAGCACGTAATCGGCTTGACGGGCGGTTTCGGTCATGGCCACGTCGATGACAACCAGGCATTCCAGTTTGGCGAACGCCTCACGGAAACGCTTGGAGTCCGGCAGCGTGTGAAGTGGGTTGGCAGACTCAACGAACACTGCACGGAAACGATCCGGGTGATCGGTGTCAATGCTGTCTGGAATGGCCGCGCAAGCCATCAGCCCCGCCAGCATCGGCGCACCCACAACCGGATCGGTCTCGCCTTCACCGCTGTGTCCGCATAACGGCGCAAGCCGCAGCGGCAGGTTCATGGCGCCCTCGCGTGCAAAGTTGCCGGTCAACAAATACAGCAGCCTCTGCAGCCAGCTGTTCAGGGTTGAGTGAGGCGCCATCTCTATGCCCAAATCTTCGTCGGTGGCCAGCGATTGGGCTGCGCCGATGGTGTGAGCCGCCGCCTGCAGTTCCTCTAGCGGCACCCCGCATTTGCGCGCGCATTCGGCAACATCAACCTCGCTGATGAGCGACCGCAGCTCCCCCCAGCCCACGCAGTTTTCGGCTAGGAACTGCTTGTCAACTAGGTCGTCTGCGATCAAGATGGCGAGCAGGCCGGCTAGCGCCCAGGCGTCGGTGCCGGGAAAGATGCGGAGGTGATGGTCGGCAATGGCGGCGGTTTCGCTAACGCGCGGGTCAAGCACGATCAACTTCCGGGCATCGTCGTTTTTGATGCGGTTTAGCTCATTGCGTGATTCGGGAAACCCGTGGCTTTGCCAAGGGTTTTTGCCGATGAATACCGCGCAGTCGGTGTGTTCAAAATCGCCGGTCGGTCCACGGTCTTGGCGGCCGAACAGCTTGCCCTGCACCCAGAACATGCCGGTTTTTTCTTGCGCCAGGGCGTTGCTGCGATATTTGATGCCCAGGGCGTTGACAAGACCGCGCGCATAAGCGCCAGGGAAATGGTTGCCCTGACCGCCGCCGCCGTAATAGAGAATCTTGTCGCCGCCAACCGTGTCGCGAATACCGATCAGCTTCTGCGCTACTTCGGCGATCGCTTGGTCCCAACTGACTTCCTCAAACGTGCCGTCAGGTTGCCGCTTTAGTGGTGCGGTTAGGCGATCGCGGCTGTTTTGGTAGTAGTCAACGCGCAGGGCTTTTTCGCAGGTGTAGCCCTTTGACATCGGGTGTTCTTTGTCGCCACGCACGCGTGTTATGCGGCGCTCGTCAAGACGGACTTCAATTCCGCAGTTGTTAGAGCAGAGGATGCACGCCGTCTTGTGCCACTGCTTGGTGGGGTCTTCCGCCGTGTCGCTAGCCGTGTCTTTATCCATCACGTCTTTATTCATACGGACGCAGCGTATTACGGTGCGGCGACCTGTCGCGGCTTGTTAGCGGCACGATCGCCGACGCTGCACTAGCTTCTTGCCTAGTGAAAATCGTTGTTGACTCGGAAAAATGCCAGGGGCATAACCGCTGCTATGCGCTGGCTCCCGATCTAGTTGAGGTAGACGAGTTCGGCTATGCAACCGCTGTCGGCGATGGCGAGGTGCCCGATGAGCTACAAGATCAGGCCGAACTGGCTGAAGCAAACTGCCCCGAGTTTGCGATAACTCTGGAAAAATAGGCACCCTTGAGAAACAGGCACATGTAATGGCGACGGTATCTATTCAAAATCTCACGAAGGTGTACGACAACGGCTTCACGGCTGTTGATGGCCTGAATATTGACATTGAAGACGGTGAGTTCTTGGTGCTGGTGGGACCTTCGGGCTGCGGAAAATCAACGGCGCTGCGCATGGTAGCGGGCTTGGAAAAAATCAGTTCCGGGCAGTTGATGATTGCCGATGAACTGATGAACGACGTTGAACCACGCGACCGCAACGTGGCAATGGTGTTTCAGAACTACGCCCTTTACCCGCATCTGGACGTCGCTCACAACATTTCTTTTCCACTGCGGCTGGCGGGATTATCCAAATCCGAAATTGACGCCAAGGTAATGGAGGCGGCGCGAATACTGGAGTTGGAGACGCTGTTGGGAAACAGGCCCGCCCAGCTCTCAGGCGGTCAGCGACAGCGGGTGGCGATGGGTCGTGCCATTGTGCGAGATCCGGTTGCGTTCCTGATGGATGAGCCTCTCTCAAACCTTGATGCCAAGCTGCGGGTTCAGATGCGCGCCGAAATAACTCGCCTGCAGCATCAACTTGGCGCCACCACTCTTTACGTCACCCACGATCAGGTGGAAGCGATGACCATGGGCGACAGGGTGGCGGTGCTGAAAGATGGCGTGCTGCAACAGATTGACGTGCCGACGGTTCTCTACCAGTCTCCCGACAACTTGTTTGTGGCTGGGTTTATCGGCGCGCCGGCGATGAACCTGCGCAAGGCCCGTTTGAGTTCAAGCGGTGACGCTTGGATTTTGGAGTTGGGTTCCTATCAGTTGCGTCTGGCCGACAAGGTTCTGGCCGAGCGTCCGGCATTGGCTGGCTACGACCAGGCCGAGGTAGTGATCGGCATCAGACCTGAGGCAATGGAAGACGCTTCAATTCTGGGCGATTCCGATCTTCCGCGCATCGCCGCCACGGCCGACCTGACCGAGGCGTTGGGGCCGGATCTGCTGGTGCATTTCCCCTTTGAGGCGCCGTCGGTTGATTCGGGTGACCCTGATGTTTTGAAAGATCTGGACGACCAACCGCTGATGATTGCGCGCATAGATCCAAACTCACCAGTCAGGGCTGGCTCGCAGCTTGAGCTAGTGGTTGATACCGAGCGGCTGCACTTTTTTGACCTGGAAACCCAGCTGGCGATAAGGGCCTAGCCCAGCACCTCTGCCATATCAACGAAGCGGCCTTCCGCAATAGACATCTGCGCCGCCAAGCCAACCGCCACCGACAGCAATCCCGCTTCGGGCGTGCTTTCGGTGTTGCGTGTGCCTTGATTTGAGCGCGACCTCACCGCCTCGCCGAAACGCACGTGCTCAATGTAAGAAGCGCCGTGATGGTGCC
Organism: Candidatus Poriferisodalaceae bacterium; assembly: GCA_965212125.1. Classification (GTDB taxonomy): domain Bacteria; phylum Actinomycetota; class Acidimicrobiia; order Acidimicrobiales; family Poriferisodalaceae; genus CAYRJD01. The sequence goes on from OZ243045.1 coordinate 348,343, forward strand.
CCTGGTAGCGAATCTCCGGATTCTCAGCGAGCGTCTCCTCAACGTCGCCGATTGAGTGCTTGCCACGGATTCCGGTGCGGACAACCGAATCAGGCACCAGCGCTTCCACTTTGCCCAGGCTGCCCACCACGCTGATCTCTTCTTGGTTGCGGGTGGCTTCGGCAAACATGCACAAATCCAACATGGCGCGTGCGCCGGAATCAAACTCAACCGCCACATAGGCGTTGTCAAGAATGTCGGGCGTGCGACCGTCGTATAGCTCATCTAGGTGATTGACGTCTTGGCCGCCGGATGCCATGACGCGGATCGGCTGAGCGTCGGTGATGATGTTCATCAGGTCAAAGAAATGGCAGCACTTCTCAACCAAGGTGCCGCCCGTGTTTGCGTTGAACCGATTCCAGTCGTTGACCTTTTCTAGAAACGGGAAGCGATGCTCACGGATGGAGACCATCTGAACCGGCCCCGTTACGCCAGCCTCCACCTGCTCAATCAACTGGGCGATCGCCGGCATGTAGCGGTACTCAAGGCCCACCCAAACCAGCGGGTCGTGAGGCGAATCCGCCACGGCGTCAACGACTTGCCGACAATCCGCAACCGTCGTGCACAGGGGTTTTTCGACCAAGACCGGCACCGCAGCGGCAATTACGTCCAGCAAGATGTCGGCGTGCGTCATGTTTGGCGTAGCCACAACGACCGCGTCGCAGTCGCCGCCGGCCAGCAGGTCGCGGTGATCGCTGTAGCACTTGGGGCTGGCACTGTCGGTGGCACTGTCGGCTTCTTCAATTACGGCTTGTGCGCTAGCCAGCGAACCTTCGTCGGGGTCGCTCAGCGCTACCACCTGCGCGTTGTCAATAGCCAAGATGTCGCGGATGTGCTCAACACCCATCATCCCGGTCCCGATAATCCCGTAACGCAGAGTTTCGCTATTTGTTTTTTCGGTCAAGACTTGACTGAACCCGCTAACAGCCCACGCACAAAGAAGCGTTGCAGCAAGAAGAAAACCAGCATCGGCACGGCCGCTTGCACGAAAGCTCCAGACGAGAGCAGGCTCTCCCGCAACCCAAACTCACCAGCCAGCGATGTAATTTTGATCGTGGCAGGCCAGTTCGCTCCGTTCGCTCCGATCATTGTGATCGCGATTAGATAATCGTTCCAAGTCCACATGAACTGGAAGATCGTGAAAGCCGCAAGCGCAGGCACCGAAAGCGGCACCACCAACCGCCAGAAGATTGTGAAGTGGCTGGCTCCGTCTATGCGGGCGGCTTCAAATAGTTCCTTTGGCAGCGAGGAGATGTAGTTGTGCAACAAAAAGATCGCAAAGGGCATGGCAAACGCCGTGTGTGCGAGCCAGACAGCAGTGGTCGTGCCTGCCAGATTCAAATCTGGAAACAGCGTTATCACCGTGCCGCTGCCTGGAACCGTCCAGTGCGCTCCTCCCGCAAATAGTTGCAACAGCGGCAACAGCGCAACCTGGTTTGGCAAAGCCAAAAGCGAAACAGTGACAATAAACATCCACTCGCGCCCCTTGAAAGGAATCCAAGCAAACGCATAAGCGGCGATCGCGGCGATAGCAACGGGAATAACCGTGGCGGGGATGGCAATAGCGAAAGAGTTGAACAACGCCTGAGCGAGACCGCCAGTTTGTTGTCCCGACGACAGCACGTCGGTGTAGTTCGAAAGAGTCCAATCGTTTTCAATAAACGACGTCCACCAGCCAGATCCGCGCTGTGCGTCGCTGGTGCGGAATGAGTTGATTAACAAACTAAAGGTGGGGATGCTCCAGATGGCTACGAGCGTCCACAAAATCCAGGTCGGCACCGCGGACAACAAGCGATAGACGAACTTGCCAGCGCGATCAACCTTGCCGGCTCTCATGGGTGGGTGACGAGGAGGCTTACCAGGCGAAGCCGTTGGCGCACCTGCAGTGCCGTTGGTGCCAGTCGTCTGAGCGGAAGGTGATTCGGTAACGGCCATGACCTACGCCTTTGCCTTTTGCAGTCGCCGCACGTTGAGAGCCATCACCGGCACCACTCCCAAAAACAGCACCACTGCCAACGCCGAACCTAACCCCAGATTCGCCTCAGTAAAGGCCCTCTGCCACATCTCATTTGCGATCACCTGCGTGCCGAAATTGCCGTTTGTCATCACCCGCACGATGTCAAACACCTTCATCACCAACACAATCAGCGCAGTGACGATCACGATGACAGTGGGAGTGATCGTCGGCAAGGTGACTCGAAAGAAGACCTGCTGCGTGGTCGCTCCGTCCACTTGAGCGGCTTCTATCAGCTCTGCTGGCACCCCTTTGATAGCAGCTGAGAGGATCACCATCGCAAAGCCAGTCTGAATCCAGATCAGCACCACCATCAGCCATATGTTGTTAAACGGACCTTCTTGCACGAACAAGATCGGATCGGCGATTGCGTCGCCAGCGGGGCCTTCTATGGATCCGCCCAAGCCAGGTCCCAGCATTCGGTATCCCAACCAGAGAATCGGCAGCGCGCTGATTGCCGCACCAATCGCGATGGCTGTTTGGCGGCGGCGGATGCCAAACAAACACAACCCCGCCATCGCCAGCGTCAGCAATGCCAGAATGACCACCACAATTGCTTGACCAGTTGTGCCTGGCACGAGTCTGCCCAGCCAAACCCAGATGGCGTTCAGCGTGCCGGTCTGCGGTTTGGATGGTGGTCGAGCGATGTACATGAATCGCCAGATGATTCCTGCCCCAACAAACGAAATCGCTAGGGGCAAGAAGATCAGACTCTTCGCCACCGCCTCAAACCGAGCGCGATCAGATAGCACCGCCGCTGCCAGGCCAAGGGCGGTAGAAATGAAAGTCACCACCACCACCCACCACAGATTGTTGAGGATCGTTCCTCGCAGGCTGGCAAAGATGGCGAAACTAAGCAGCAGTACGCCAATCATGATTGAAGTGGTTGAGCCGCCAGAGGAAGCCACTAGTTGTCCACGCCGGCGGCCGCGCACAAACCCGACACCCACTCCGATGGCTAGCAGTCCGATTCCAAAGAAAAATAATCGGCTAGAGAAAATGCCAGCCCAACCTGAGAGGTCAACGCTGCTGTCATTGGTCAGGATTTCGGTGAAGTTCTTCACCCCCACCAGCTCCTCGCCGCGGTTGTCGTAAAACGACAGATAGATCGTCCGAGCCAGGGGCACCAGCAGTCCGAGCACCACGAACAACATCGCTGGACCTAAGAACGCACCGACTCGTGCCCGCTGTTGGATGAGATCTCGGTCGCTCCGAGATGTGACTGGTCCTGCTCCTAGCGCTGCCCCCGCTAGGGCGGCTGGCACAACAACCGCTAGCGCTAGCGTCGCCCTTGACCCGCCAACTGCTTCTTCGCTTAAGTCTGCTAGCAGCCAACACCCCGCCGCCCAACTAATGGCCGCTACGCCCAATGCTCCTGACACCCCGGCCCTGCGGAACGGGGCGGTGATAATGAGGTAGCCAATAATCCCGAAGCCGACAAAAAGAGCAATGCCGATTGTGTCAAGCGCCGGGAAAGCAGTGCTGTTGAGCGCGAAGGTGATTACGGTCCCGACAATTGCTCCGCCTGCCGCGCCAACGCCAAGGCGTGCTCGCCGATCAGAAAACAGTCCGGGAGCAGTAGCGGTGGCTCCCACCGTCACAGCCCCAACGATTATCCAAAAGATTGACGGCCCATCCAGCAGGCGGTTTCCAGCTAAGGCACCGAAGAGTGCAGCACCACCGCCCGCGCCCACCAGAGTTACATAGGTTCTCCAGCGATCAACAACAAGGTCAAACAGCCTGTTTGCGCCGGTGAACAAAGCCGCGCTTATGCCTATTGCGATTGCGCTGCTGAGAAAAGCGCGGATCAGAGCACTCATCGCCTTGCCCCCCAAGCGCGCGCTAGACCGACCGCTGGGATAGTTCCAGCGATCGGTCTAGTAGTCACGGTCTTATGTTTTAGCAGAGTGGGCTAAAACGCACCCTGTCTGCCTAAGAAATCAGCCTGCTAACCAGTCGGCCAGGAAGCGTCAATGGCAGCGGTCGTCTCGGCAACGCTTTGCTCGCCGTTCACCAAAGAGGTGCTTTCGGTCCAGAAGGTGCCTGCGCCAACAGCGGCTGGCATCAGGTCTGATCCGTCAAATCGCACAACGTCGGCGTTGACCAAAATATTCAAGAACGACTGCTCAAGCGGCTGATAGACGCTGAGGTCTTGGTTTTGCGCTGCTGACAAGAAGCCAGAAAGTCCGCCGCTTTTCAGGTCGGTCTGGAGTCGCTGGCGTTCCTCGGCGTATTCGGATGAAGCGAAGTACTTCATCACTTCCCACACCTCAGGAGCGTCGCGGAATGCGCCGGCCAGAGTTCCCGCGCCAAGCACAGGTGCGTCACCGCGCACGGACGGGAAGTAGAAGGTGTCAACTGCGTCTTCACTACCGTCGGCGAACACTGTGCCTTCAGGAATGAATGCTGCGTAGAACGAAGCTTGGCGGTGCATGAAGCAGTCGCCGTCAACAAGTGGTTGCCCGTTAGCGCCGAATGGGGTGGCTGCGATTGAGCCGCCGGAAGCGAACACCATGCCAGGCGTGTTCCAGAGGTCGATCACTTCTTGGAATACCAGGGTTACTTCAGGAGAGGAGAACTGAGTCTCACCTGCGACCCAGGAGTCGTAGACCTCAGCGTCGTGGAAGCGAAGCATCAGGTCTTCCACCCAGTCGGTGAATGTCCAGCCAGTGGCGGGACCAGATTCAATGCCGATGCAGAACGGAGTGTCGCCGTTGGAGATCATCTCAGCAGACAGCGTTTTGAGGTCGTCCCAGGAGGTTGGCACCTCATAGCCGTTCGCAGCGAAGCGGGCGGGCTGGTACCAGACCAGCGACTTCAGGTCGGACTTGTTCGGGATGCCGTACTGAGTGCCGTCAACCTCGCCGAAGGCAGTCCAGGCTGACGACCATTCAGCCGCCATTGCCGCTTCAACATCGGCTGGTAGCGGGAGAACGCTTCCCTGCCGAGCAAAGTCGGCCAGCTTTCCGGGCTGTGGGAATATAAAGATGTCTGGTGGGTTTCCGCCAGCGACCTGAGCGTTGATCTGATCGGCTGCGTCGCGTGCACCCGTGTAGGCGATCTCAATACCCGTGCGCTCGGCGAAGATGTCAAGAGCTTGCTGTAGAGCGCCCGCCTCTTCATCCGAACTTTCTGGCCCGAACACCGTTACCGATGTGCCAGCCAGGTCAACCTCTTCGTCGTCCATGTCTTCTTCTTCGGCTACATCAGACCCCGTGTCTGCATCTTCTGCAGCAGCGGCTGTGGTGTCGTCGGAGGTGTCTGCGGCATCGTCGTCATCGTCGTCGCTACCGCAAGCAGCGGCAAACAAGGCCAACGCCATGAAGACGGCCAGGAACATAAATATTTTGCGTTTCACTAAGGATCCCCTTTAGTTGTGTTTGCTGGTCTAGTTGTGATTACTGGACGCAATGTGCGTGCCGCAAGCTAGCCGCTGCCTAGTCGTTGCGCGTGATTACTGCTAACAGATCAAGCTCGCGTAATGGTTTGTGTAACCAGGCGGTAACAAATGCGCTCTGACAATGCTCAGGAAAATCCTCAGGCCAGCCAGATTGCTGCGCTATAGGCGCCAAGGGTGATTTGTTTGCCGGGTTGGTCGCCGTCGCTGGGTATTACGTCGGGTGTGGCGTAGGCGATTGTCGGTTCGCCCGACAGGTCAATAACTTGCGGCTTGGCCGAAATGTTTGCCGCCACATGCGCAGGGCCACGCTGGTATGAGATAACCGGCCCGGTGCCGTTGTCGGTCCATTGCACCTGCTGGTCGACTAAGTCAGGCAGGCCACGCCGGGCAGCCAGCAACTCGGTGTAGCGGCTGAGCCAGGAATCGGGCTTGCCTAGTTGTGCGGCTGCGGTTTCGGCGTCGTCTCTTGGTTTGGAGGTAAGCCACGGTTGCCCGGTGGTGAAGCCGTTGGTTGGCCCAGGCTCCCAGGGCATATGAGTGCGACAGCCGTCGCGGCCGTTGTCCACCGGATCAAGCATTGCCTCCGGCGGTACCTGCCCGTCGATCAGGCCAAGCTCTTCGCCTTGGTAGAGCACGAGCGCCCCTGGCAGGCAGCTAAACAGCACGTTGAATGCCAGCGTGCGCGCACGGCCTTGTTCGGCGGCAGCTAGTCCGGTATCCGTGTCGGCGCTGAAGCGAGTGGGGGAGCGCGGCCGGTCGTGGCTGCTTGTAGCCCACAACAGCCGCTCCGCTAGCAGATCAACCGGCGCGACCAAACTGCGGCGAACCTGCGCCGCCTCCCACTCAACGTGCATCGGTTCAAACCAAAAGCCGCCGTGCATGCCGTCCCCTGGCACCAGGTCGGCCAGCACCTGCGGGTTGTCGGTGTAAGTCTCGCCCAGCAAATAAGCGTCGTACTCATCACAGATGGCGCGCCAGCGGCGAAACACGTCGTGGCTCTCAGGCTGAAACACATCGTGGCGATGCTCAAACGCCAGCCACTGCTCGGCCCGACCGTCGTCCGGATTCCAGGTGCCTATCTCCGGGTTGGAGCGCAGCTGGTCGTCTGTTACCAGACCGCTCGCAACGTCAATCCGAAAACCGCTAGCACCCAGGTCAAGCCAGAAGCGCAGAATCTTGTCGAACTCCTCAAGCACGGCCGGATTGCGCCAGTTCAGATCAGGCTGCTGCGGGAGAAACAGGTGCATGTAGTACTGCCCGGATGACTCATCAAGCGTCCAGGCCGGGCCGCCGAAGTAGCCGATCCAGTTGTTGGGCGGGCCGCCGTCGCTGCTTGGGTCTGCCCAGACGTAGTAGTCGCGGTGCTCGCTGTCGGGGCCGGTAAGAGCGTCTTGGAACCAGGCGTGCGCGTCGCTGGAGTGATTCGGCACTAAATCAACCAAGACCCGAATGTCGTGTTTGCGGGCCTCGTCAATCAGCGCCGTGAAATCGTCAAGGGTTCCGAAGCGGGGATCGACATCGCAGTAATCGGCTACGTCGTATCCCCAGTCGGCCATTGGGGACGGGTAAAACGGGGTGATCCAAATGAAATCAACTCCCAGGTCGGCGAGATAGCCGAGGCGGCTGCGGATGCCGTTTAGGTCGCCGATGCCGTCGCCGCTGGAGTCGTCAAAAGACCGGATGTAGATCTGATAGCCGACGCTGCCGTGCCACCATTTTGGTTCTGACATAGTTCCGCAAAGACTAGGCCTGGCTTCGGCTTGACTACCTTTATGAGGGTGAGCGCAGCGTCAAGCGACACCTACACACATGGGCATCAAGATTCAGTTGTCAACCAACACGCCCGCCGCACCGCCGAGGACTGCGCGGCTTTTGCGCGCGATGTCATAGCGGCCGACAGCAAGATTCTTGACGTGGGGTGCGGGCCCGCTTCCATAACGGCAGGTTTGGCGCGCTGGGCGTCGCGTGGGCACGTCACCGGCATTGAAACCGGCGAACAGATACTTGCCAAGGCGGCCGAGACGCTCAGCGATGAGGGCGTCAGCAACGTTGAACTGAAGCTGGCTTCGGTGTACGAACTGCCTTTTGAAGATGATGCTTTTGACGTGACCTACGCGCACCAGGTTCTGCAGCACCTGTCGCAGCCGGTCGCCGCGCTAAAGCAGATGGCGCGTGTTACTCGGCCGGGTGGGTTCGTGGCGGTGCGCGATGCCGACTACTCCACCATGCGAGGTTGGCCTTACCAGGACATTCATAACCGTTGGTTAGCGATTTACGATCAGGTTTGTCGCCGCAACAACGCAGAGCCCAATGCCGGACATCACCTGTTTGGGTGGTGTCGCGCAGCCGGGTTAGACGACGTGAAGATGTCCGCTTCGGTGTGGCAGTTTTGGACGCCCGACCAGCGCCGCAACTGGGGCTACTCATCGGCCGATCGTTGCATTGAGTCGGATTTTGCGAAGCAGGCGGTTGAGTACGGCATCGCAACTGAAGCAGAAATGGCTGACATAGCTGCTGGCTGGCGCAAGTGGGGTGATGACCCGAACGGCTACTTTCATTTCATTCATGGCGAGGCGCTAGCTCAGGTGGGTCGGGCGAGTTGAGCGCGGCCAGGTAATGCGCAGCGAACCTAAAGCGGCTTTCAGCGGGCTGCGCGTCGTTGAGCTGGCGCAGGGAATACCGGGTCCATATGCGGCTCGCTTCCTGGCCGACCAGGGAGCCGACGTAATCAAAATAGAGCCCCCGCAAGGCGACACTTACCGCGACGATCCGGGTTTCCAAGCCCTAAATCGCAACAAGCGTTCGGTGGTGGCGGACGACCCTGAGCAGTTGTGTGCTCAGCTGGCACCCGGCGCCGACGTGCTGATCGTGCCCAGCAAGGATCACGCCGATCGGCTGCGCTCTTGTGCTCCCAACGCAGTGGTCGTGTCGTTTCCGGTTTGGGGTGCGGGTGTGCAGCCGCTGGGTTCGGCTGCGGCGGTGCCCGCAGTAACCGGCATTGGCTGGAATCAGATCAGCTACAGCGAGGGTCCGGTTGATTTGGTGTTCCCGGTGGCCGCTTACGGAGCCGGCATGTTAGGAGCCGTCGCCATAGCGGCGGGCTTGTATGCGCGCCTGACCGGCAACACGGCGCCCACCTATGAGGTGTCGGAGGTGGCGGGCGCGGGCGCCATGCAGGTCGGCGATTTCAACGCCGAAGTGCTTGGCCCCGAGCGAGACGGTTCGTCGCCGCTTGGCTCTACCGGGCGTGCGCCGGCTTATCGATTGTTTCGCTGCGCCGATGGCGAGTGGATGTTTGTCGCATGCGGTACGACTGCGTTCTACGAAGCGATGCTGGCGGCGATTGAGCGCACCGATCTGCTGGGCGATCCGCGATTGCCGACACCGCCTTGGGGGCTGCTTGATCTTGAGCCGTTGGCGCTCATCACGCCCGAGTTGGAAGCCGCCTTCGCCGGACGCACGCGCGAGCAGTGGATGGAGATCTTGGCTGCGCACGATGTGCCCTGCCAGCCGGTGTGGTCAAGGCAAGATTTCATGGCATCGCCGCTGGCGATTGACAACGGCCTTGACGCGTACGTTCAGCATCCCGAGCTAGGCGATGTGCGAGTGCCACCCCAGCCGTTTCGACTCAGCGAGTGTCCGGCCGTTGAGCTAGCGGCCGCTCCGTTGTTGGGTGAGCACACCGAAGAGATACTGCGCGAGCTGTCGCAGCCGCCGCCTGCACCGCCAGCACCGCCGGAGCCCGCCACACAAGCTGGCCGCGCTAGCGCCAACCGTGCCAGCTCCAACCGCGCTGGCGCGGCGCAGAACCCGCCGCTGTCCGGGCTGAGCGCTTTAGATCTCAGTTCTTTCATCGCAGGGCCGGTGATCACCCGCTACCTAGCAATGCTGGGCGCCGATGTCATCAAGATAGAGCCGCCACAAGGCGAGCCGTTCCGTGTGCTGGGGCCTTTCTTTAACGGCTGGAACCAAGCCAAGCGCTCAATAACTCTTGACCTAAAAGCCGCACCCGACCGGGACATATTTCATCGGCTTGTCGGCAACTCCGACGTGCTGGTGGAGAACTTCCGTCCCGGGGTGGCGGCCCGGCTGGGTTGCTCCGAGGCCGATCTGCGTGCGATCCGCCCCGACCTGATAACCGTGCAAAGTCCGGGCTACGGAACGCACGAGCCGATGGCAGACGTGCCGGCTTTTGATCCGCTGCTGCAAGCGCTCGGCGGAATCATGGACGCTCAGGGTGGCGACACCGAGCCAGTGTTTTTGACGGTGCCGGTGCATGATGTGATAACGCCGCTGGTCGCCACCTTCGGTGTCATCGCCGCGCTGTATCACCGGGCAAGCGGCGGGGCGGGGCAGACCATTCACACTTCGCTGGTTAGAACCACAAGCGCCGCGCAGGCGGCAGAGCTTGTTGATTACGAAGGGCGCCCGCCAACCAGAAGAGGTGGATTTGATTACCGCGGCCCGGCCAACGGTGCGCACTACGAACAGACACCGCAAGGGTGGGTCTGGCAGGAAGAGCAGCCGCAAGAACGGCAGCCGGTGCCGGTATGCACGGTTGGCTTTGTCGGATCGCAGTCAGCGCTTGAGGCGGGATTGGTGGCTGAGTATCCCGATACCGAGTGGGGGCCGATTGCTCAGATTGGGCAGCTAATCACAGGCGCAGGACCGCATCCGACTATCGGACCGCAGTTGGACGAACATCGCGCCGAAATTCTTGCTGAGCTAGAGGAATCTTGAGCTGAGGGAATACTGAGGGAATAATGCCACGGCTGTTTTCCGAAGACGAACCAATGCTGCGGGGAACGGCCGCGTTTATCGCCGACCTGCCGACTCCTGACCGCACTCTGCACGCAGTCTTTGTGCGCTCGCAAGCGGCGCATGGTGAAAATCTGACAGTTGACACCGCGGCGGCTTTGGCGACACCCGGTGTGGTGGCGGTGCTTACCAACGCAGACCTGGTCGCGGAGCCGATTTCGTTTTACCCGCAAACCACGCTCGACGGGCTCATGGCGCGGCCGTTGCTGGCGCAGGACAGGGTGCGATTTGTGGGCGAGCCGGTGGCGGTCGTGCTGGCGGAGTCGGTCAATGCGGCAGCCGACGCGGCGGAGCAGGTGGTGGTTGAGGTTGATCCGTTAGCCGCGGTGGCCGACGCGGCGGCAGCCACAGAAGATGACGCCCCGCTGCTGTTTCCGGCCGCCGGCAGCAATGTCGTTATCGGGGTGCCAGATGTGCCGGGAACGACCGCGGGAACGGGCGACCCAGCCGACCCTTGCGAGGGTGCGGATTTTGTGGCGGACTTGGTGTGCGAAAACCCGCGGGTCGCTTCGGCGCCGATAGAGCCTTGCGGGATTCTGGCTAGTTACCGTGCAACAGCTGCAGCCGACACCGCCGCGCCACATCACCCGCTTGACATCTGGTGCACGGGCCAGGGAGTCCAAATCCAGCCAGTCTTTGCCGACAGCCTGAACCTAAGCGTTGACCAAATCAGAATCCGGCACCCCTACGTGGGCGGAGGGTTCGGCGGGCGGGGCGACCCCTTGGTTGAGTTTTTGGTGGTGGCTCATTGTGCGCGACTGCTAGAGCGGCCGATTCGCTGGGTGCAAACCCGCACGGAGCAGTTCTTCTCGCTGCCTTATGGTCGCGATCAACGCCACCACATCCGGCTGGGCATCACCACAGATGGCGACATCGTTGGCTTGGACGCAACCATGTGGTTAAGCGCGGGTGCCTACCCGCACATGGGTCCCCTGCTTGCGGCTGCAAGTCGCCGCCAATGCACCGGCATGTACCGGGTGCCGCGTTTCAGGTATCGCTACGGGGCGGCGGTAACAAACAACCCGCCGGTTGGTGCCTACCGCGGCGCTGGTCAGCCCGAAGTAAACGCAGCGCTAGAGCGAGCGATTGACGCGGCCGCCCGGCTAGCCGACCTTGATCCGAATCTCGTGCGCCGCCGCAACTTGCTAAAGCCCGACGATTTCCCCTACGAGACACGCCTCGGCATCACCATTGATAGCGGTGATCCGATCGCAGCGCTTGACCAGGCGTTAGCCGCTATTGACGCGGAGCACTGGCAGACCCAGCAACGCAAAGCCCAGCAACACAAAGCCCAGAAATCCGCGGACCGCCGCCTGATCGGCATAGGCACCGCCTGCTACAGCCAAAGCGCTGGCACCGGAGACGATGGCGACTACGCACGCCTGGAACTTGGCAGCGACGGGAGTTTCAGCATCAGCTGTGCCAGCGCCGGACACGGTCAGGGCCATCACACCACCTGGGCGCGGCTGGCGAGCGCGGCCTTAGGAATCTCGCCCGAAGACGTGAGCTTCGCGGAAGACATGAGCTTCACCGACGCAGATACCGACGCAGCGCCGGTCGGTCTAACAACCGGTGGCTCGCGCAGCACTCACGTTCTAGGCAGCCAAATCAGTGCCGCCGCGCAGCAGCTAAAAACCCAGCTGGTTTCGGTTGCGGCTGGCCTGCTAGAAGCATCACCCGACGACATCACGCTGGGCGCGCAAGGCGCTCATGTGGTCGGCGTGCCAGCCAGCACGGTTAGCTGGGCCGACATCGCAGCGGGCGGCGAGCTAAGCGGCGAGCTCAGCGCGCAATCAACCGATCGCCTGGGCGGACCCACCCATCCCTACGGCACTCACGCAGCGGTGGTGGAGGTGGACGTTGATACTGGCGGAATCGCCCTGCTTGCGTATGCGGCCGTTGATGACTGCGGGGTGGTGCTAGAGCACGAATCGGTCATCGGCCAGCAGCACGGCGGATCGGCGGCGGGCATCTCCCAAGCCCTGCACGAGTGCGCGATTTACGACTCCGACGCCACACCGCTGACGACCACCTTCGCCGACTATTTGCTTGTGTCCGCCAGTTCGCTGCCGTTTTTTGAAACCCGCCAGCTGCAGATTCCCACCGAGCGCAATCCGCTAGGGGCAAAAGGAATCGGCGAAAACGGCGCCATCGCGGCACCGCCCGCCGTGCAGAACGCAGTTGTTGATGCGCTAGCGCATCTGGGCGTTACTCACGTTGACATTCCGCTGTCGCCGCAGCGAGTCTGGCAAGCCGCCGCCAGCCAAGCCGTCCGCAACATCGGCAAGGTTTAGTCTGCTTCCATGGTTGAGCCTGATTTTTTGCACTTTGACACGCTGAGCTTGCATGCTGGCCAGCGCCCCGACCCAACTACCGGCGCACGGGCCGTGCCGATCTACCAAACGACTTCGTTTTCGTTTGAAAGCGTCGCCCAAGCCGCCAGCTTGTTCAACCTAGAAATCCCCGGCCACATCTACAGCCGCATCTCCAACCCCACCGTGGCGGTGTTGGAAGAACGCATCGCGGCGCTGGAGGGCGGCGTGGGCGCGGTCTGTACCGCCAGCGGCATGGCGGCTTTTCATCTGGCGTGCGCGACGATTCTCAATAGCGGCAACCACGTTGTAGCCAGTCGCAACATCTATGGCGGCACTCACAACATGCTCAACCTCACGATGCCGCGCTTCGGCATTGACACCACCTTTGTTGATCCGCGTGATCTAGATGCTTGGGCCGCCGCCATCACGCCGCAGACGCGCCTGCTGTTTGCGGAAACCCTCGGCAATCCCAACCTGGAGGTGCTTGATGTGGCGGCCGTGGCGCAGGTAGCGCACGATCACGACCTGCCGCTGATGGTTGATTCCACCTTCACCACGCCATATCTGATGCGGCCAATAGAGCTGGGGGCGGACATCATCATGCACAGCGCCACCAAGTTTTTGGGCGGCCATGGCGTTGCGATCGGCGGGGTGCTGGTGGATGGTGGTCGGTTCGATTGGGCCGCGACCGACAAGTTCCCAACTCTGTCGCAGCCCTATGCGGGTTATCACGGCATCAACTTCTGTGAGGCGTATGGGCCGATGGCGTTGTCGATGCGGGCGCGTGCCGAAGGGCTGCGCGACTTCGGTGCCGCAATGAGCCCCACCGTTGCGTTTTATTTGCTGCAAGGCGTGGAGACGCTGCCGCTGCGGATGGCGCGCCACGTTGAGAACACCGCAGCGGTGATTGAGTTTTTGCTAGCCCAAGATGCGGTGACCTGGGTGAGTCATCCCAGCGTGCCAGCGCATCCCGACCATGAGCTAGCCAAGCAGCTGCTCCCCAAGGGCGCGGGCGCCATTCTCAGTTTCGGTATTGCCGGCGGTCGTGAGGCTGGCAAGCGCTTTATTGAGGCGGTGCGGCTGGCTTCTCATCTTGCCAACGTGGGCGATGCGAAGACGCTGGTAATCCATCCCGCCAGCACAACGCATCAGCAGCTAAGCGACGATGATCTAGCCGCGGCTGGGGTGGGCGAGGATTTGGTGCGGCTTTCGGTTGGGCTGGAAGATCCGGCCGACATCGTTGCCGATCTGGGCAGGGCGTTGCGCGCCTCCCAGAAGGGCTAAATAATCGTGTCGCCAACTGTGTCGCTTGAACTAAACGTAGACGGGCTTGCGGTCGGCTTCACCACCGGTGGCGATGTTGATCTTGACGCAGGCAACCCGGTGGCGTTGCTTGTGCATGGCGCGGGGATGAACCGAACCGTGTGGTACCAGCAAACCCGCTACCTCAACCATCACGGCGTTAGCGCCCTGGCGATCGACCTGCCGGGTCACGGCAACTCTGCCGGTGGCGCATCCACCGATGGAGCCGCGTCCACCGGTGGAGCACTGAAGAGCATCGGCGAAATGGCCGACTGGCTGGTGCGGCTGATCGATGAGGTGAGGGCGCAGACGGGAGTTGGCGCGGTCGGCTTGGTCGGTCATTCAATGGGGTCAATCGTGAGCTTGTGCGCGGCGGCCGCAGCGGGCGACAAGGTGAGCCATCTGGTGCTGACCGGAATGGCTATGGCGATGCCAGTGCATCCCGATCTATTGGCCGCCGCGCAGAGCAACAACTCCAAGGCTGGGGCGCTCATGACCGCTTGGGGGCTTGGCCCAAACGCACACGTTTCGGTCAATCCCACTCCCGGATTGTGGATGAGCGGCGGCAGCAGGGCGCTGCTGGATGTGGCCGATGACGACGTGATTTTCACCGACCTTGCCGCGTGCAACGAGTTTGATCTAGCCGATATTGACCTGGCGGGCGTTACCTGCCCGGTGAGTTTCATCTGCGGCGGTGCCGACAAGATGACGCCGCCCGACGCGGCATCGGGGCTGATCGCCAGCTTTGACGGCGCAAGCGTGCATTTCCTCAACGGCATCGGGCACATGATGATGAACGAAGACCCGAAGTCGGTCAGGGAGATTTTGCTAGACGCACTTTCCTCTGCGAGCGGCTAGCGATAGCAACTAAGATTCGCCAGCAAGGCGATAGCCCGCGTCCGCGCGGGGTAATCCAATCCGCAGAAATGCGGAAAGCAGAAACAGAGGAGAACCAGACTCATGGCGATTGAACGATTTCCGGTTGAGGCTTCGCACATTTTGATGTTTGCGCGAGCGATCGGCGACACCAACAAGATCTACAGCGACGGCGATTACGCAGCCAGCAGCGAGGCTGGCTCCATTATTGCACCGCCCACCTTCGCGCAGGCGAGCGCGCAGTTTGATCCGAACTACTTCCTGCGCCCCAAGGACGGGCAGAAGTGGTTTGGCAGCGGACGAACGGCGTCGGGAACGATGCGCGACCCCGCGGCCGATGACGGTCCGGCTCCGGCTGATGACGAAAAATCTGGCTCATCCGCTGGTGGGCTGCACGCCGAGCAGCATTTCACCTATCACCGCCATATTCGACCGGGCGATGTGCTCACCGGAACCGTGAAGGAAGGCGAACGCTGGGAAAAGCAGTCCAAGCGGGCTGGCACCTTGAAGTTCAGCGAAACGATTACCGAGTATCACGACCAAAACGGCGAGCTGGTTATCACCGCCCGTGGGGTTGGCGTGGTGACCGAGAAGGTAATCGACGGCTAGTCGCTGTCGGCTAGACCCAAGCAGATACAAGCAATCAGACAAAGGACAGAAAGCATGGCTCTTTCAGCAGCAACCCTCAAGGTCGACGACACCTACTCCGAAGAGATCGTTGAAGACCTCACCCGCACGCAGATCGTGCAGTACGCCGGTGCGTCGGGCGACTACAACCCAGTTCATTCCGATGAGAAGTTCGTTACCGAGGTGGCGGGCTACCCGACGGTTTTTGCCCACGGCATGCTCACGATGGGGATGACCGGACGGATGGTCACCAACTTCGTGGGCGACGGTCAGCTCACTTATTACGGCGTGCGATTTGTCAGCCAGGTGTGGCCCGGTGACACGCTTACCGCAACGGCCAAGGTCGTTGAAATTCGCGAAGATGGCGGCGAGCAGTTAGCTGATCTGGAGATTGTGACTGTTAACCAGGACGGCCAACCGGTTCTCAGCGGCAAGGCAACCGCCCGCCTAGCCGCTTAAATCTGCCAGCACTCCAGCGCCAGCGGGCCTGAAATTGCTGGTTCGCTAGCGCTGTCAGCCGATGACAGTGGGTTCATCGCACCAGACATCTGCAATATCGGCAAGTGAGTCCGGATCTAGCTCAAACATCTCCGCGACAGCCTCGTTGATCTTGAATTGACCTGTACAGCAGGGGGTGAAGACATTACGTTGCCCTTATTGGCATTGACACATCGCACACGGTACAACAAGACCGCTTGTTAAACCGAAAACACCTAAATTAGGGCACTTGCCGCCCTTTATTCTGAGAAATGGTAGGTTTCAGGGGTGAGAAATGGTAGGGTTCAGAGGTGAGAAATGGTAGGGTTCAGAGGTGAGAAATGGTAGGTTTCAAGGGTGAGAAATGGTAGGGTTAAGTATGCCGCCAGATAAGTACATCCCTCGGCTGGTTGAGAAAGAGCTGGATGAGCTGATCTCAACCTTTCCTGCGGTCAGCATTGAAGGAGTGCGATCTGCGGGCAAAACCACCACCGCGCTCAGGCGAGCCAAGACGGTTTTCAATCTGGACGACGACAGCGTGCTTTCAATCGTTGAAGCTAACCCAAGCCAGATTGTGAACGCACCAGAGCCAATCCTGATTGATGAATGGCAACAATTTCCTAAATCGTGGGACATTGTGAGAAGGGCGGTTGATGATGACTACCGCCCAGGCCGCTTCGTCCTTACGGGCTCTTCTCGGCCTGCAAATCCACCTACCCATACCGGCGCCGGAAGATTTGTGAAGGTTGTGATGCGGCCAATGAGCTTGTTCGAGCGTTGGTCGGGGTCGGGAGAGAGAGACCACCCCTCCGTAAGCCTGGCAGCCCTTTTGAGCCAGCCAGCGTCGGTCAATGACAAAGCTGAGATTACGGGAGAAACTGAGGTCGCCGGAGATGAGTACATAGACGAGATCGTTGCGGGCGGGTTCCCTCAATTGCGCAGAGGCTCTGCCACAACCATTGAAAGAGCGATGTCGGAGTACTGCGACCGGATCGTTGACACAGAGTTTCCGGCTGCCGGGCATAGGGTGCGAAACCCGGCGGCGCTGAGGAGGTGGCTGCACGCTTACGCCGCGGCAACTTCAACTGTTGCTTCATATGAGAAGATCCGTGACGCCTCAACCAATAACGAAGAGCAGAAGCCGCCCAAAGACACAACAGCCCCGTATTTTGACACGTTGCAAAGCATGCGGCTGGTTGACCCCTTGCCAGCCTGGACTCCGTCAAACAACCAGATCAAACGGCTGATTCTCTCATCTAAACACCATCTGGCCGACCCGGCATTAGCGGCCAGCTTTCTTAAAGCCAATGCGGCGACACTGCGAACGGGAAAACAATTCGGCCCAGAGAAACTGCGGGATGCGCGCCTGGCTGGCCGCCTCTTTGAATCGCTAGTGGCGCTTAATCTGCGCATCTACGCGCAAGCAGCCGAAGCGAGTGTTTCTCACTTTCGCACTTGGACAGGAGATCGTGAGGTTGACTTCATTATTGAACAGCGAGGCGACTCTGGTGTGGTCGCCATTGAGGTCAAGTTCAAGCAAGTCGTTGAGGAGAAAGATTTTCGGCATTTGCAATGGCTGAAAGACAAGCTGGGTGAAGAGCTAATAGATGCCGTGATGGTGACCACTGGGCCTTACGCGTATCGCCGACCTGATGATGGCATTGCGGTTGTGCCTGCGGCTTTGCTGGGACCTTAGGGCTGCTGCCGGCGCAACAGACCGCAATAGGCGCAGGCGCCAGCGTTTAGTCTTGGGCTATGGGCTCAGTGAAACCACGCAAAGAGTGGCGCCCAGAAAATAAACCCGTGCGCCTTGTGTTCGGCATTTTGGCTGTTCTGAGTATTTGTTTCATCCCCATTGGGGTGGCACTGCTGCGAGACAGACGCACGCGCTTCTTCTGGCTGGTAGTTCTTCTAAACGTGTTTGGAATGCTGGCCATCACCTGGATAGTGGCTTTGATTCTTGCCTCAACAGGGGTGCCGCCGGAGCCGAGCCACCTGCGACCGAGCCGCCCGCGGTCAGCCACGATTAACGCAACGCAGCGCCAGTATCCCTAGCTACCCCTAGCCCTTTGCCCGGCCGCTAATGCCAAACAGGCGGCCAGCCACCTTGCGGATCTGAATCTCCTCCGACCCTTCGGTAATCCGATAGCGGCGATGGTGGCGATAGATGTGCTCAAACGGCATGTGCCGCCCGTAGCCGTTCCCGCCGCAGCTCTGCATCGCCCGGTCGGCGGCATCGCAGCAGAATCGGTTGGCGCGGTAGTTACACATCGCCACCTTGTCGGTGATGTCCATGTGGTCAACGCCCTCGTCCATCTCCCAAGCGGTCTTCCAGATGAGCGCCCTGATCATCTCCGCCTCGGTGTATAGCTCGGCCAGCGGAAACTGGATCGCCTGATTTTGCGCCAGCGGCTTGCCAAAGGTGGTGCGGTTGTTCACATAATCGACAGCCACGTCAATGCAGTGCAGCCCGGCGCCGAGCGAAGCCGCAGCCTGGCGGATGCGATTTTCGTGAACGAATAGCTGGGCGGTTTGCAGGCCGCGACCCTCTTCGCCCAAAATGTCTTCGTTGTTGACCGCAACATCGGTGAGTCGCACGTGGGCGTGGTCGGTCGGCATGTTGAACGTCCACATAAATTCCTCAACCGCAAAACCGGGCGTGTCGGTGGGGACGATGAAACAGGTGATGCCGTGCCCCTCGCCGGGGTCGCCAGAGGTGCGTGCGAACACATAGTCGTGGGTCGCCGCGTGCAACCCGGTGTTCCAGTATTTCTCGCCGTTGATTATCCACTGGTCGCCGTCGGCTATTGCGGTGGTTTCCATCCAGGTCGCATCGGAGCCGTGCAGGGGTTCGGTCAGACCAAAACCGATGCGGGCTTTGCCGGCCAGCATGCGCGGAATCCAATAATCCTGTTGGGCGGGCGAGCCGTAGCGCTCCATCATCAAAACGGTCGCAAAGTTGCCGATGATGGAATGCTCGTTTTGCAGGTCGTTGTGCAAGCCCAGGCCGCGCCGCGCCATGTGCTCGCGCACTATGGCCATACCCAGGTTGGTGCCGTCTTGGCCGCCGAAACGTTCCGGCAGATGCCAGCGCAGAAACCCAGCCTCGTCGGCGATTTTTTTGACGCGGCCCAGCAGCGCTTCCCACTCAGCGTTCGGCAGCCCGCCGCGTTCCCAATCGGTGCGTGAATCCTCGCGTCGATGATCAAAGAAACGGATGTTGTCGTCTTCGGCCTCTATGGGCTTGATGACGCCGTCAATGAACTCGTCAATGTCGGCGAGAAGTTTGGCGATGTCGGCGGGGATTTCGAAGTTCACTGGTGGTTCCGGCGTGGTTCTGGTGGGGCTAGCTCAGGTGCGGCGGGTTCAGTCGTAGCTGGCGCCAAGACCGGCGCGGGCGTCTGTCTGAATGCCGTAGTTGGGAATCGGATATCGCAAGCCGTTGCGAGACAGCGCCTCCATGCCACCGACGGCTACCTGCAGGTCGGCCGGCTTGATAGCCATGAGCAGTTCATCTTCCATAACGCCGCCGTAGCGCCTCTCCGCAAAGCAAGGAATTGACAAGCTGGGTTCGCCGGTTCGCAGAGCACGGCCCCAGCTATCGGCGCAAGCCGACTCGCCAACGCAGCCCCACTCCAGCTTTTTGTAGTCCTTCCACTGCAAGCCGTTAATCAAAATGATCATCTGCGCCGGCGTGGCATAAATCAAGCAAATGTCCGGCGGATCTAGGCGCTTGGCCGACAGGGGCGAAACAGCCAAGGCCTGGTAAGTGCCAAACGGCACGACGTCCATGGCGTGCTGATGAGCCGAACTGTCCTCCAGCGTCCCAAACCACACCCCGTTCATCTGCTTGCCGGACAGCCACTCTTCGTCTTGCGGGTGCAGCCCGATCACCGCCCCGCATTGCGCGCCGACCAGATCCTCCACGGTGATGCCCACGGTCCAGTTGAGACGAGATGCCATTGCGACTATCTGATCGGTGGTGTGGATGGCGGACGGTCGCCGAATGCGCGGCACCGCCTCCATCTCCGCAACGGTTTCAAACAGCTTCATCCCGATGGGAGTAGTGCGCAGCCGCAGCGCAGCCTGCAGACGGGCCAGCAAGCTGTCCCAATCCACCGATTCGGTCTCAATGTGGACCTGAACGTCATCTTCGGTTTTGTTCGTCATGTTTGCCCCGTTCGTAACGCTAGTCCCGTGCCGCTATTAGCTTTCACGGTATGGCAGATGGACTGAATGTAGAACGGCAAGGCAGCGTCGGCATCGTGACGATGAACCGCCCGCCGCACAACTTTCTCAACTTTCAACAGATACACGACATTGCCGACGCGCTTAGCGAACTTGAAGCCGACATGTCGGTTAGCTGCGCCGTGTTGGCGGCGCAAGGCAGATCGTTTTGCGCGGGAGCCGACCTGGGCGGCGACGGCGTGGGCGGCGGCAAAGATGAAGCCGTAGGTGGCTCGGCCACGCTGGCGCTCTACCAAGGTTCGGCGCGGTTGTTTGACATCAAGCTCCCGATTGTCGGCGCTATTCAGGGACCGGCCGTCGGCGGCGGTTTGGGGCTGGCGATGGTGCCGGACATTCGCATTACTTGCCCGGAGGCGCGCTTTAGCGCCAACTTTGCTGCGCTTGGAATACATCAGGGCTTTGGCATGAGCGTTACGTTGCCGGCTTTGCTGGGTCCGTCCAAAGCAGCCCAGGTGTTGTTTAGCGCGAACCGCTACAACGGCGAGCAAGCCGTTGCGCTGGGTCTGGCCGATGAGTGCGTTACGGCCGACAAGCTGATGGACAGGTCGCTGGAGGTCGCCAGCGAAATTGCGCGGAACGCTCCCTTGGCGGTGCGTGCCATTAAGGGGACCTTGCGGCTAGGGCTGGCCGATCGGGTAAGGGAAATATGTGAGCGAGAAGCGGCCGAACAGTTCAGGCTGTCGGCTACGTCCGATGCCAAGGAGGGAATGGCATCCGTTGCCGAACGCCGTCCCGGGCAATTCACCGGCAGCTAGTTGCCAGCAACCAGCCAACTAGTCGCTGGTAACTAGCGTTCGAATGCGCGTAGCAATAACCGGTGCTACCGGACTAATCGGCCAAGCGTTGACACGCGACCTGTTGGCTGACGGGCATGAAGTGGTGGCGATTACCCGTTTGCCAAACGAAACAAATTTTGCTAGCGATCCGGCTCTAAGTGTCGTCGGCTGGAATCCAGCCGAGGGTGAACTTGACCCAGCCGGATTAGAGGGCATAGATGTCGTTGTTCATCTGGCGGGAGAATTGATTGCTGGCCGTTGGACCGCCAATAAGAAAGAAAAGCTGAAGAGCAGTCGCGCCGGTTCGGCGAAGTTGCTGGCGGACACCATCAACAAGTTGGCTAGGAAGCCGCGGGCGTATGTGGGTGCGTCGGCGATCGGTTACTACGGAGACCGCGGCGATGAGGAACTAACCGAGCAGTCAGCTCCGGGTCAGGAGTTTCTTGCGCAGGTTTGTGTCGATTGGGAGGCCGCCGCCGAAGGCATTAACCCAGCAGCCAGCCAATCAAGCAGCCAAGCAGCCAGCCAAGCAGCCAGCCAAGCAGTCGGCCAAGTCGCAATCTGCCATGCGCGCTTTGGGTTGGTGCTGTCGCCGCAAGCTCCGGCCGCTAAACGACTAATGCTGCTGGCTCGCTTAGATCTGTTGGGCCCTCTGGGCGGAGGCAAGCAATGGTGGAGTTGGATAACGCTGCCCGATGCCACGCGCGTGCTACGAATGCTGATTGACAAGAACTTGACCGGATCCGTAAACGTCTGCTCGCCTGATCCCCGCCGCCAACGCGAGTTTGCGAAGGTCTTGGCATCGAATCTTCGCAGGCCAGCATTTATGCCTGCCCCAAGGTTTGCGATCAAAGCAGCACTTGGTGAGATGGGTCAGGCATTACTGCTGGACTCTGCGCGTGTAATGCCGACAAAGCTCAACGAGGCTGGATTTGAGTTTGAACACGCCACACTTGAACAAGCAGCCAATTGGTTAGCGGCAAACCATAAGAAGACAAGCCATGAATAACGACAGTCTTGAAAGTTTCGGTGGCTGGAAGGGCGTGCTATCGGACTTAGTAGCCGGCAACGATCTCAGCACCGTCGTGGCGCGCGCGGCGCTTGCCAACATCTTCACCGATCAGGCAACCGATGCCCAGATAGCAGGCTTCATTATTGCCTTGGGGATGAAGGGCGGATCGGTGCCTGAGTTGACCGGCATGGTGGAAGCGATGCTTGACGTGGCAGAACCGCTTGAGCTTCCGGCCGGCACGATTGACATCGTTGGCAGCGGTGGAGGTACTCGCCGTCAGCTTCACGCTTTGAGCGTGTCAACCATGGCTTCGATAGTGGCGTCGGCCGCCGGCGCGGTGGTTTGTAAGCACGGGTCGGTCAAGGCTTCTTCGAGCAGCGGGTCATTTGACACTTTGGCGGCGCTGGGATTTTTTGTTGATCTTGATGGCGAGCAAATTCAGCAATGCGTGGCCGAGACCGGTCTTGGCTTTGCTCTGGCAAAACGCTTTCACTCAGCCATGCGCTTGGTCGCATCGGTTCGCTCAGAGCTAGGAGTGCCTACAACTTTCAACTATCTGGGCCCGCTGGCACATCCTGGCCGTGTGAAGCGTCAGGTAGTGGGGGTCAGCCATGCTGTTATGGCTCCGCGAATAGCCGCGGTGTTGGCCGCACGCGACAGCGAGCACGCCTTGGTGGTGCACGGGGCGGACAACTTAGATGAGCTAACGACTACCGACTTAACTCGCGTGTACGAAATAAAAGACGGCGAGCTTGCTAGCGACTACATATTCGATCCGGCCGATGTGGGGCTAAAGCGCGTCAACAGCGAAGATTTGGCGGGCGGCAGCCCGGAAGACAATGCGCGCATTTTCAATGAGATTGCGTCCGGCGGCGAGACCGGCGCGCGGGCAGACATAGTGGCTTTGAACGCTGCTGCGGGCTTGCTTGTAGCGGGCGTGGTTGGAGATATGGCAGCAGGAATAGAAGCCGCCCGTGCGGCAATAGTTGATGGTCGGGTCGCTAGCCAACTGGCTGACACGACTGAGCTAAGTCGCCAGTTGGGCGAGCGGGCTGACTCAGGTGCTGGTTCAAGCGCTGACTCAAGCGGCTGACCGAAGCGATGGTTGTCGGCCTTTCACTGCCATTTGGAGTTGGCGACGTGGTGCGGCTAACAGCTAGCAGCAACGACCAACGCCAAGAGCTAGTGGGCGAGCAAGGCACGGTGATGGCGGTGCGACCCGGTGATCGTTTGGTAATGGCCACCGTGAAGTTTTCTGGCGATGACCGTGAGGTCACGCTGATCTACGGCGAAGATGAGCTTGAGCTGGTTCAGCGTTTCACGCACGGCTAGCACACGCGGCTAGCTGGGCAACTCTTTAGGCGTGTCCCGCCAGCCGTCGCAACAAACCCTTCTTGGGAGCGGACTTCGCCGTCGCGATGTCAACCATTGCTAGCGCGGCCGCAAAGTCGGTGCCGCTGGCGAATCGCTCAGCCGGGTCTTTAGCCATTGCTCGCAAAATAACTTTGGCTAGCTCATCTGACACACCGCTTTTGCGAGGGTCCGGCGGTGGTTGATTTACATGCGCGTTCAACAATTCAGTGCGGCTCCCGAAGAATGGGGTTGAGCCAACCACCAACGTGTACAGCGTTGCACCCAGCCCATAAATGTCGGTGCGTGCATCTAGCGGAGCGCTCAGCGACTGCTCCGGCGCCAAAAATAACGGTGATCCATACACGCGCCCGGCGGGTGACGGCGGCCCGTCTAGATCAAACGAAAGACCAAAATCAAACAGCACAGCGCGGTCTTGATCCAACAAGATGTTGCCCGGCTTGATGTCGCGATGAATAACCCGTCGTTCGTGCACGTGGTCAAGTGCCGCGCATATTTGCTGGATTGAACTGATGTGAGTAGTCAGATCTGGCGCCCCCCGCTGCTCGATCAGATCCCACAGGGTTACCCCCTCAATCAGTTCCATTTCCATGTAGTGGGTGCCCGCGATCACACCGGCGCCGTAGACCTTCAGCACGTTGTGATGGTCCATGCGACCCATCAGCTCGTACTCCTGTTCAAACAGCGACCGAACCTCCGCACGCGCTTCGGCGAAGGGCGTCAGAACTTTTAGAGCTACCTGTTCGTCACGTGACGTTTGGGCGCGATACACATGGGCGACGGTGCCACGCCCAATAGTCTCAATGATCTTGTAGGGACCGTATTGCCGCCCCGCCCAGATGTCCTGGTCTGCGTTGAACATAAAACTCTTTGCACCGGTACAGGCAGTGCGCGCCCCTTTGCGTTTGGTTTCGTATGTTGCCAGATAATGCTTAGTACTTAAAGCATAAGCAAGCGACTAATCAGCAAGTACAGATATGTCTAAATCCACAGCAGCAGCGAGTGCGGCCACAGCGAGTGCAGAGGAGTTGGCGCTGTGGCAGCAGTTGGAAGAGCGAGCGGCGCAGGCTGGCATTGACGCTTTGGGAGTTACAGACGCGCAGCCGTTGCTGGAAGCTGCCGCAGTAATCGAGCAAGTCAAATCACGTGGATTGCATGCTGGCATGTACTTCACTTTCACCAACCCGCAACGCTCTACCACCCCGGAACTGATACTGCCGGGTGCGCGCAGTGTGATTGTTGGGGCGCGCAGCTATAGCGGGGTTGCTAGCCAGCGGACGGGTGCCAGCCAACCCACCGGGTACGGCTCTGGCGCAGGCACCGGCGCGGTGGCCGCCTACGTGGTGGAAGATCAATACGGACCACTAGCGGAGTCGCTTGAAACGCTGGCTGACATTTTGCGGTCGGCGGGCGAGCAAGCATGTGTGGTGCTTGATGACAACCGACTAGTTGATCGGGCGGTTGCCTACCGCGCCGGGCTTGGCTGGTTTGGACGCAACACCATGCTGTTGCACCCTCAGCTTGGCTCTTGGACGGTGCTGGGAGCCGTTGTCACTACTGCGGTTTTGCCGACCACTGAGCAGCAGGTGCCCGACGGGTGCGGGTCGTGTCGTCGTTGTGAGCAGGCTTGTCCGACTGGTGCGCTAAGCGCCGACCCCGATAACAAATCAGTGCTAGATGCCAATCGTTGTCTTGCCTGGCTGTTGCAGGCTGACGGGGTGTTTCCGCGTGAGTTTCGAGTTGCGCTTGGCGACCGGCTCTATGGCTGTGACGATTGCCAGACCGTTTGTCCGTATAACGAACCGGGCGATAGTGAACCGAGCGATAGCAAACCAAACGGGGCGAGCGAACAGGTTCAGATCAAGCCCAAGCCTGCCGAAACTAAGCCTGCCGAAACAGGGGACTGGGCGCGGCATCGAGGCGATAACGAGCTAAGCGTGCGGGGACGCAGCACGGTTGATCTCGCCAGGCTGCTGTTGCAGTCGGACGAACAGTTAATGGCGGGCTTTGGTCATTGGTATATCCCACGTCGCCAACCTGAATATTTGCGCCGCAACGCGTTGCTGGTGCTGGCCAACACCGCCACCGCGACTAACACCGCGACCGTCGCCGCCCTGAAAGTCAGCTTGGCCAATCCGTCACCCATAGTCCGCTCACATGCCGTGTGGGCAGCGACCCGGCTGAATCACACCCAGCTAATCCAAGAGGCGCTAGCAGGCGATCTTTTGGCAAACGATCCAGCAGGCATAGTTGCTGCGGAACTAGCGCCAGCGTCTTAGCGGTGCGGAAACAGTCGTAGTCGTGCGGAAACATCTGCTTGTAACTAACGATTTTCCGCCAAAAGTGGGCGGCATCCAGAACTACCTCTGGGAGCTGTGGCGACGCCTACCGCCCGCAACCACGACCGTGCTCACGACCCCGCACAAAGCCGCAAAACAATTTGACGCCGAGCAACCAATAAAGATTTATCGCGACCGCAACCCGGTGCTGTTGCCGCATCCACGGCTGGCCGACCGCATCAAAGAGTTAGCCCGCACAACCGGCGCGGAGCTGGTGCTTTACGACCCCGCACTCCCGCTTGGTGCGATAGCCAAACGAGTCGGATTGCCGTATGGCGTGGTGCTGCACGGGGCTGAGATAACAGTCCCGGCACGACTGCCAGTACTGCGCCGCAAGCTGGCTGCGATTCTCAACGGCGCCGAACTGATCGTGTCGGCTGGCGGCTATGCCGCAGATGAGGCGACGCGTTGCGCCGGACGTGATCTGCCAATCGTGCAAGTGCCGCCAGGAGTTGATACCAAGCGTTTCGTTCCACTGACGGCAGACGCCATCGCCGCGGCTCGCAAACGCCACGGCTTGCAGGCGACTGCGCCGCTAATAGTTGGGACCAGCCGCTTGGTGCCGCGTAAAGGGTTTGATGATCTGATCAAGGCTGTCGCACTGCTGCGTCGCCGCACCGAGACCGCCAACGTTCAGCTAGCAATTGCCGGCGCTGGCCGAGACGCTCGTCGACTGGCTGGGCTTGCACGTAAACAGCAAACGCCCGTCAAGTTTCTTGGCCGAGTCGCTGAAGCGGAACTGCCAGCGGTCATGGGCATGGGCGATGTGTTTGCGATGCCGTGCCGCAACCGCTGGGGAGGTCTGGAGCAGGAGGGTTTTGGAATCGTGTTTCTAGAAGCGGCCGCAGCCGGAGTTTGCGCGGTGGCAGGTCGCTCTGGTGGCAGCCATGAAGCGGTTGAACATGGCGTGACTGGGCTAGTGCTTGGCCGTGGCGCGGGCGCGGATCAGATCGCTAGCGCACTTGCAGACTTGCTTGCGGATGAGGCGCGCCGACAGGTCATGGCTGCCGCGGCACGTCAGCGCGCCGAAAGCCAGTTTGATTATGACTTCCTCGCGGGCATCCTTGCTGCCAAACTTGATGCAGCATCCGGTTAGCGGTGGGTGCTTGCGCATTAGCGGTGCTTGCGCTTACCCGCTGGGCGCGACACCCTGTAAGACGCGGCATCCTGTAAACCTGTAAAGAAATGAAGGCCAAACATGATTGACGAGATGACAGTCACCCGGCTGGTTTTTGCATCACCGCAGCAGTGTCACGATCTTGTAGCCGACATTGACAACTACCCAAGCTGGGCATCTGGCCTGACTGAGGTAAACGTGCTTGAACGTGACGAGCAGGGCCGCGCATCTGAGGTTGCATTTCGGGCAGGCGCCTTTGAGCGCACCACCCGCTACACGCTGGCGTATGACTACTCGCAGGCACCAAGCCGTATCGCCTGGAGCCTTGTGTCCGGCGACATCGTCAAGCGGCTTGATGGCTACTACGAATTTGCGGAAGCGCCCGACCACGAAGGAGCGACAATGCTGACCTATCGGCTGGCGCTGGAGCTCGCTATTCCGCTGCCGGGTTTTATCAAACGCCGGGCGGAGTCACGTATAGCGCACGCCGCCATCGACGACCTGCAGCAGCAGCTGGAGTCAGAGCCAGCCAAGTAGAGCCGGCCAAGTAGCACCACCCAGTAGCACCACCAAGTAGAACCAGCCCAGTAGAGACGCCCGCGTTGGAATTTCGCCGCATCAATCAACTACCGCCGTATGTCTTCACGATCATTGACGGACTGAAAGCGCAACGCCGGCGCGCGGGCGAAGACGTAATCGATCTCGGCTTCGGCAACCCTGATATCGCATCGTCACCCACGGCCGTTGAAAAGCTGATTGAGGCCGCCCAAAATCCTCGCAACCACCGTTACTCCGCTAGTCGTGGGCTGCCGAAGTTGCGGGCTGCGGTTAGCGATTTGTATCAACGCAACTGGGGCGTGCAGCTTGACCCGGACACCGAAGTAATCAACACCATCGGCGCCAAGGAAGGCCTTTCACATTTGATGTGGACGCTGCTTGAGCCCGGCGATGCGTGCCTGGTGCCCACTCCCACCTATCCGATCCACGTTTACGGCCCACTGCTTACGGGCGCATCGGTGCGTGAGGTTCCCCTTGGCACCGGGCAGGATTTTATTGACAACTTGGTTGAGCGATTTGAATACTCCTGGCCGCGGCCGCGCGTAATAGTGCTGTCGTTTCCGCACAACCCAACCACCACTTGCGTTGATCTTGAGTTCATGCAGCGCATCGTTGATTTCGCACGCGACCGTGAGGTGCTGCTGATACACGACTTCGCCTACGCCGACTTGGGCTATGACGGGTACTCCCCGCCGTCGATTCTGCAAGCCGAAGGAGCCAAGGAAGTGGCGGTTGAGCTCTACAGCCTCACCAAGTCGTTTTCCATGGCTGGCTGGCGTGTCGCTTTTTGCGTCGGTAATCCCGAAGCGATTGCCGCCTTGGCGAAGCTGAAGAGCTACCTCGACTACGGCACATTTCAGCCGGTGCAGATAGCGGCGACGGTGGCTATGAATGAAGATCACACCTACCCGAAGGTGGTCAGAGAGCAGTACCTGACCAGGCGGGACACCTTGGTGCGTGGGCTGAACCGCATCGGCTGGCCGGTGGAGGCGCCTAAGGGCACGATGTTTTTGTGGGCGCCCATTCCGGAGGCCTATGCGGCGGACGGCTCAATCGAGTTCTGCAAGTTGGCTGTGAACGAAGCCAACGTCGCGCTGTCGCCGGGCATCGGATTCGGTCCGGGCGGAGAAGGTTTCGTTCGCTTTGCCTTGGTGGAAAACGAACATCGGATTCGTCAGGCGGTCAGCCAGCTACGTGAAGGGCTAGAGCGGCTCGACCCAATTGCGTGACCGTTCCACCGCCCGCAGCCAGGTTTCGTTTAAGACATCGGCACCCGCGCGAGCTGCCGGGTCTGGCTCAAAGGCGCGGTCAAGCTGCCAGGCCTGACGCAGCTCAGCGGTTGACGACCAAACGCCGCTCGCCAAGCCCGCCATCATGGCTGCGCCCATCGCAGTGGTTTGCGCGTTCTTAGGGCGGCTAACCGTCACGCCCAGCTGATCGGCTTGTAGCTGCAGCAGCAAATCCATGGCCGCTGCGCCGCCGTCGGCTCGCAGCGACGCAATCGGGTGACCCGCAGCCGACCGCATCAGATCAACCACTGCGCGCACCTGCAAAGCGATTGACTCCACTACCGCACGAGCAATTTGCGCTCGCCCGGAGCCACGCGTCAGCCCGATCAGCGTTGCGCGTGCGTTCGGGTCCCACCAAGGGCTACCCAATCCGGCAAAGGCCGGCACAAAAAACACGCCCCCGTTATCGGGCACAGACTCGGCCAGCGGTCCGACTTCGGCGGCTTCGGAAATGATGCCTAGCTCGTCGCGCAGCCATTGAATCGCCGCGCCGGTCGCAAAGATTGCTCCTTCCAGGGCGTAGACGGGTGTTTCGTCGCGGCTCACCGCCCGGGTGGTTAGCAATCCCTCGGTCGCAGCCGGGTAGTCGGTGCCGACGTTCATCAGCACGAAAGATCCGGTCCCATACGTTGCCTTGGTTTCGCCGGGCTCAAAGCAGCCCTGGCCGAACAAGGCAGATTGTTGATCGCCCGCCACACCGCTGATCGCAATGCCAGATCCCAACGCGGTGGTGTCGCCGGTGAGCGCTATCTGGCTGGCCGAGGGCAGCGCCTCTGGCAAGCACTGCCGTGGAACGCTTAGCAGGTCGCAAAGCTCTTCGTCCCAGCCGGAGTTGGAAGAGCCGGAGCTGAGCGAGCCGGAGCTGGGCGAGGCGGGCGCGCCGATCCCGAACAACATCGTGCGTGAAGCGTTGGTGTAGTCGGTTAGGTGCGCCGGCGCTGCCGGGGAGGCTGCTGAGCTAGTTGCGGTCAGGTTCCAAAGCAGCCAGCTATCAATCGTGCCTAGCACCAGATCAGCCGCATCCGGCATTTCAACGTTGCGCATTAGCCATTCCAGCTTGGTGGCGCTGAAGTAAGGGTCGATCAGCAATCCGGTGCGCTGCCTGACCGCGTCTTGCCAGCCTTGCTCAATCAGCTCGCGGCAACGCTCGGTTGTGCGGATGTCTTGCCAGACGATTGCGCGACAAATCGGCTGGCCCGTTGAGCGTCGCCAAGCCACCACCGTCTCGCGCTGATTGGTGATACCCACACAGGCAACCGTTTGACCTAGTTCCTCAAGCTGAGCACAAAGCTCAGACAAAGTGGCAACCACCGCTTCCCAGATCTCATTCGGGTCGTGCTCAACCCAGCCCGGCTGAGGGAAATATTGCGGGAACTCACGGTAGGAGTAGCTGACTTCACTGCCGGTTTCATCCACGGCCATGGAGCGCACGCCGGTGGTTCCGGCGTCAATTGACACAACGACCGCCACGCCCAAACCGTAGCCGCGAGTGCCCGTAGTACCGCGTCCGCGGATGCATCTAACGCACAATTTCACGCGTAACCAGCCGCTGCGCTCTACCCTGCGACTAGTGAGAATCCTCGTAGTAGGCGCGGGCGAGGTGGGCACCTACGTAGCAGGACGCCTTAGCCGTGAGGGCCACGACATCGTGGTTGTTGATTCCAATCTGCGAGCTTTGGCGAGCGTGAGGGAGCAACACGACGTGCTGACGGTGCACGGCAGCGCCAGCAATCCCAAGGTCATGCAAGAAGCTGGCCTTGACAAGGTTGACCTGCTTGTAGCGGTTACCGACATTGACGAGGTGAATCTGATCGCTTGCTTGCAAGCCAAGCAGGCCGGCGTTGAATCAACCGTGGCGCGTATTGAAGACAGCGAACTGCGGGGCCGGGAAGGTTTGGCAATACGCGAAGCCGTCGGAGCGGACCTGGTGCTTGACCCGGACGGGCAAACCGCTGAGTCCATTCATGAGCTATTGGTGTACAAGGGCGCCAGTGAGATATATGAGCTAGCCGGTGGCGAGGTTCTGGTAGTCGGCGCGCGCCTGGCTGAGGACGCGTCTTTGGTGGGCCGAAAGATGAGCGACATCGGCGTTGACTACGAACCCGACTGGGATTTCATATTTGGCGCGCTAACACGTGGCGGCGAAACCACCATCATGCGCCGCGACGAAACCCTGCAAGCCAACGATTTGTTGCGAGTGGTTTGCCGTCGGCGTGGCCGTGCCGAACTTATGAGAATCATGGGCTTGCATCGCACAACGCTGCGACGCGTGATGCTTTTGGGCGGCGGTCGCACCTCCGAACGGCTAGCGACGCTGCTGACAGAGCGCGGCACAGAGGTGGTGTTGCTTGAAATTGACGAAGAACACAGCAGGGTGCTGTCTGACCGCCATCGTCACGTGCTTGTGCAGCAAGGCGACATCACCGACATAGACGTGCTAAAGGGCGAAGACATCGGCAGCTATGACGCGGTGGTTGCGGCGACCGGTGAAGATGACGCAAATGTTTTGGCGTGCCTGTTTGCAAAATCTGAAGGGGCGGGGGAGACGGTCGCAGTTGTGCATCGGCTTTCTTTGTTGCCTCTGCTTAAGCAGGTCGGCATTGACGCGGCGATGTCGCCTCGCACGGCCAGCGCTAACGGAGTGCTGCAACTAGTGCGCGGCGACGTTGCTTCGGTGGGGACGTTTCTAGAGGGCGATGTAGAGGTGCTTGAGCTTGAGGTTGCGCCCGATAGCCAGGCCGACTGCACGCAGGTGCGCGATCTGCATCTGACCGGGGTGCTGTTGGCGGCCATTGTGCGTGACGGCAACGCGCGCATAGCTCGCGGCCATAGCGAGCTGCGCGCACGCGACAACGTGGTGATTTTTGTAACTCCCCAACAAATTGATGAGGTCAAGAGAGCTTTCGCTTGAAATCGCGTCCGCTTCGCTTATCTAATCGCTCAGCTCGCTCAGCTAACGCCAGCCCCGCGATTCGCTGCTTCAGGCGCATAGTAGAGAGCACGCTCCATTCGCGGGCTTTGTTGCGGCGCTGGGCCAAGGGGCCATACGAATCCAGCTTGGCCGTCACCGCCGGTCTGGTTTGGATGCTGGCGCCGCCGGTGTTTTTTGTCGCTGCTGTTTTTGATTTGCTAAGAGACGGCGACGATTTCTTAGCGTTTGTTTTAAGCGGCCTAGCGGTGGGGGTGGTGGGAGCCATAACCGTGCGGCTGTGTCGGCTCGAAGCCAGCCTCACCGTGCGCCAAACCCTCACCGCGGTTGTGGTCGGAGTGTTGTCCGCAATCACAGTGGTGATGGTTGCGCACTTCGCCAGCGGCGCCGTTGGCTTGCGAAGCTGGGATGTAGCCATAGTTGAATCAGCCGCCACGGTCACCGCTACCAACACATCGGCTCTAGACGTGTCGCAAATATCGCAAGGCCTGCTGGCATTTCGCTCGCTTGGACAATGGCTGTCGGGGGCGGGATTCATCATCATGTTGGTGGGCGTGATGCAGCACCTAGGCGTTGGCGGACTCGATGCGGATGGCGGGGTTGCCACGCGATCTGCTCGCCGACTGGCACCACGCCAGTCGGAAAACATCACCCGGCTGCTGTTGCTGTACTGCCTTTTGACGGTGCTCGTAGGTGTGGCATATGCGATCGCCGGGATGCCGATCGTTGACGCCGGGCTGCACTCTTTGACGACTATTTCAACAGGGGGATTTTCGCCGCACGCGGCTTCGATCGGTTTCTACGATTCGGCCGCGATCGAATGGGTGGCGATAGTGGGAATGATCGCGGGCGGCATCAGCCTGCCCTTGATGTTTTTGGCGATCCGGCGCGCAGACCCGCTCAGGTTGTTCCGCAGCTACGAGTTCGGTGTCTATATCGGACTGATTGCCCTGTGTTCGGTTTGGCTGATGGTGTTCGGCCCGCAAGCCACGACCGAAACCGGCCGACTTGGCACCACCGCGGTGCGGCATGCGATATTTATGTCGGCGTCGGCCTCTTCAACCACGGGATTTAGCGTTAGCGATATAACTACCCTGGCTGGCGCCAGTGCGGTGGCGCTGATCGTGGTGATGCTGGTTGGTGGTATGTCTGCGTCGTTGTCGGGCGGCTTCAAGGGTGTGCGCCTGCTGACCTTGCTGTCATACGTGCGACGTGAGCTGCGCCGAGCCACTTATCCGCGTCTCACGGCATCAATTCACCTGCGCAACTCCACTATTTCTGAGACGGCCGTTAGTCGCATTACGGGGGAGTTGTTGCTAGCTGCGGCGTTGGCCGCTCCGGCGGTTATTTTGCTGGCCGCTAACGGGCTTGACCCGGAAGGCGCCTGGTCGTTTGTGGTGTCTTTGATGTCAAACGTTGGCCCGGCCTTAGGCGCCGCAGGTCCGGACGAGCATCTGCAGGTGCTGGGCGTGTTTGGTCGTTTGGCTGCTGCGGTGTTGATGCTGATGGGGCGGGTTTCGGTTACCGCAGTGGTAGTCGCATTCACTGTCGCCATGTATCCGACGGCTTCGGTGCTGCGACACCGTTATTACCTCGCCAAGACAACTTCGGCGAAGGCACCCGCATCTTCGGCTTCGGCTAGTCGCGAGTCGGAGTAGGGCACATGTCGCGGATCAAATCAACCCCGGCGCGCGTGGCGGGGGCCGCACTCATGGCGGTCAGCGTGGGGATGGTCATCTCTGCTCTGGTCGCAATGGCTGATGGCGGAGGAGGCGCCGCAGCCCTGTGGATCAGCGCGCTGATAACTGCGTTGGTCGGAGCGCTGATGCTGGCAGGCAGCCAAGTCTCACCCAAAACGGATGCTCCGCTCACGTTCGCCGCTGTCGCTTGGAGCTGGCTGGCCGCATCAATAGCTGGCGCGCTTCCGTTGCTATTGAGTGGAACCATTCGCTGGAGCAACTTTGACGACGCCGTGTTTGAGTCAATCTCCGGCTTCACCTGCACTGGCGCGACCATCTTGCCCAACCTTGAACTAGTGCCGCAGGGGATTTTGTTTTTCAGGTCAATGACGCAGTGGTTTGGTGGCATGGGCCTAATAGTGCTGGCGGTGGCTGTGTTGCCCGCGCTGAAGGTCGGTGGTCTAGAGCTAATAGCGGGCGAAGCGCCTGGCCCGACCGCGGATCGATTAACCCCGCGCGTCAGCGAAACCGCCCGGCGCCTGTGGATGCTCTACGGCGGCGTGACGTTGGTGGTAGTGGTGGCGCTGTTGCTAGCCGGAGTCAGCCTGTTTGACTCAGTGGCGCACGCCTTTTCAACGGTTGCGACAGGAGGATTTTCCACTCACAGCGAATCAATCGCCTACTTCGGCTCTTTTACAGTTGAGCTGATTTTGATCGCCGCGATGGTTGTTTGCGGCATGAGCTTCACGCTGCATTGGCACATGATTACGCGCCGCAGCCAGCGATCGTTTCGTGGTTTCTCAGAGTTGCGCTGGTATGTCGGGCTGCTAGTTGGCGGCCTGATCTTGCTGCTGTGGATTAACAGCAGCAACCTGGGCTTGGGTGACAATCTCAGGGAGTCGTTGTTTTACGCGGCATCGCTGGGATCTAGCACTGGTTTCGGCACCAGCGATTACACCGCCTGGCTGCCGGCGGCTCAGATGGTGATTTTGCTTCTAATGGTGACCGGCGGGATGACCGGCTCTACCGCCGGCGGGATGAAAGTGCTGCGGCTGCAGCTGGTGGTGCGCTACATGGTGCGTGAGGTAATAAGAGCAAGGCACCCGCGTGCGGTGTTGTCCATGCGCCTGGGCGACATGATGGTGTCGGAACAGGTCGCGGCACGTGCGATTGGCTTTGTGCTGCTCTACCTAGGGCTCATCATCATCGGCGGAATAGCGATCACGGCCTTGGGTGCCGATCCGTTAACGGGCTTTAGCGGGGCGGTGTCGGCTATCGGCAACATGGGACCGGCATTGGGGTCGGCCGGACCGCTGGACACCGCTCTGGAGTTTCCACGCGCAGGGCGTCCGGTACTCATGGCGTTGATGATGTTTGGTCGGCTAGAAGTGTTTCCCACCGTGCTGATGTTTGTGGCGGTTAGCCGTGCCGTTGCTCGCTCACGCGCCGCCGCGCGGTAATCCGCGCGGTAACTCGCGCGGCAACCCGCCGAGTGGCTGGCGTAGCGAACAGCGCTAGCAGGATCACAACGCTGAGCGCTGAAACCGCTAGGCCTAGCTTCAGCCTGGGCGGGTCGTAATAGAGGAACACTTCGCTTGTACCGCTGGGTACCGCAACGGCGACTACCGCATGGTCTGCGTTGAGCACCGGGGTTGGTTCGCTGTTGACCGTTGCTTTCCAGCCGTGTTGCATCGCATCGGCAACAACGACATAGCCAGGGCCGGTTGATTCAACCGCTATTGACAGCTCGTCAAAGGTGTCGGTGGTTTCCAAGATTCGCCCGATTGGGCTGCTTGAGGTAGCTGGGTTGTCTGCGACGGAAGGTAGCGGTGGCGGCTGATCGGAGAGCAGAATCGCGTCAGGCGTTAGTTCAGCCCCAGCCCTGGTTTGCGCCAGCAGCTCCAGGCGCTCAGCGGCGTCTTCAACGGTGACCGCATTTGCCGCAAACCGTATGCGTGGCAGTGCGTCAAGGTTTTCCCAAACAGCCGCACCGCTGACGTGAGCCAAGCGCAAGTTGTCCGTGCGGTCGGGTGTCATGACGAACAAAGCCAGCTCACCGTCCGCCGACGTGCCCAGACTCAGTGTTCCAGCGTCTGCTGTTCCCTCGCCTACCTCTAGGGAAACCGCGATGGTCATCTCTCCGCCCGTGGCTATCTCTTCGCCTGCGACAGGAATCCACGGCCAGCCAGGCCCCAGCGACCCCGCGACTATGCGTTTTGACGTGACCACCGCACCGCTGGGGGTAGTCACATCTACGCGCAGGCGAGTGCTCGGGTCGGCGGGAATCAGCGCTTCGCTCAGATAGAACGAAACGCCACGCAGGGGCTGCGAAGGCGCCGTGATGTTAAGCGACTCACCGGCTGGAATGCGGACGCTGCTGACGGGAGCACCGCCCGCTTCAATGGCTGGCTCAGCGGGCAGTTGAACCGGTATGCCGGCGGGGGGTATGTGAAGCGGGGTAACGATCCAGCGAACCGCCAGGCGGTCTAGTAGCGGCGACTCCATGCGTCGCTGGTCTGTGAAATCAAGAATCGTGAAGGTGGCGTTCCAGTCTTCGGCGGCCGGATCGATCGCAACCAGCATGTCTCGCCAGGTTGGCCAGTGAAAAGAGTGTCCTGAAACGGTGCGCAAGCCATAGAAGCCGGTGGTGCCCGCATACAAGGTCAGCTCGTGGGTGGCAATGCGTTCGCCGGTGGTTGGGCCTGTGCGTTCGCCGGTGGCCGTGTTTGCGCTTGCGGCTGCGCCTTCGTCGGCTAGGAAATCATGAACGGCTGTGGTGGGGTAGTGCAGGGCTGGGTCGGTGTTTGGCCACCACGGCACGGCCAGAACCAGAATCTCTACCGCGGCGACTATCGCCACGATCACCACCGCGCTGCTACGAACAAGACTGAACCTGCGCGCCAGCAACACCACCGCCGCCACGACACCAGCGCTAATGACGGCCAGAAGTATTGCGCGACCTACCGCACCGCCGTGGCCGTGGCTGCGCTCTTGGGCGCTGAAATGCCAAAACACCAAAACGGTTGCGGCTGCCGCTGCAACCACCACCGCCGTTGTTAGCCAGCGCGCTCGGCGTTGGCGTTGCATAGCGGAGCGTGACAGGCGGCGCTTGAGCTTGATGATCCAGCCCGCCCAGCCGCGGCCGCCTGATCTTGCTGTGCAGGCTCTTGCTGTGCCTGCTCTCTCGGTGACCGCAGCTAGCCCCAGCGCCGCCAGCACAGACAACAAAAACAAAAGCACTGCGCGCAAACGTCCGATGCGGTTTGAGCCGACTATCGGAAGTTGTTGCGCCAGCGCCAGCAGCGGTCCGCCGAAGTAGGTCAACAACACCACGCCCGCGGCCATCAGCGCGAGCGTTGGCAATAGCCAGCGCGGCACAGAACGCGGCCGTCGTCTAAGGAATGCTGCGGCTACCAGCACCAAAGCGCCAGCCCCAATGAAGGACTGGGTTTCAAAATAGTTGTGTTGCGATTCGGTGCGATCCAGCGCGAAAGAGCCGATGACGTTGGGAACCGCCGTAGTCAACAAAGCACCCGTGGGAAGGCGATCTTGGCTGGTCTGGTTGCGGTAGTCGGTGTCGATCGTTTCTATTTGCGCCGAAAATGGTGCCAGCTGCCAGGCCGCAAGTCCGCCGCCTAGACCAGCCAGAGCAACGACAGCCAACAAGGTCGCGGCGGCGCGGCGACTCAAACGCGCAAGGCGCTCACGCGGTTTTGTGGTCGCAAGGGCGCGCGCAACCATGTAGATCGCCAGCGCGGCCAACGAAAAAAACGTGACCGCGGGAAAGCCAGCCAGAAACATCACCGCGACTGTCAGCGCTAAGGCTCCGCCGTAAGCGGTGCGTCGGCGAGTAAGCAGCCCCTCCGCCGCCCAGAACAGCCAGGGAATCAGCGCCCCAATGTGGCTTTGCGGCCAGTTGGTCCAGAAGGTCTGGAATCCGTTGAAGGCATAAATAAAACCGCCGACCAAGGCAACGCTGTAGCCGATGCCGAACCTGCGCAAAAACAAAACCATGCCGCCTACGGCAAGCGCTAGCTCCAACACCTTCCCTGCCGTTGGCGCGTACTCGTCAGCCAAAAAAAGAAACGGCAGGTTGAGCGGGTCAAACGGCCCGGTGTTAGGCACCGAGCCCAGCGGAACACCCCCCGACGGATAAGGGTTCCAGGCGGCAAAATCACCTTCGTTGGCGCGGCCGAAAAACTGCGCATGAGCGGGAAAGCCCGAATCAACCGTGTCGGTACCGGTGATGGGCGTGATTGCTATGTCGGTCGGCACAGTTTCGCGCCAGGGGGAGTGGTTGAAGACGGTGTCTGAGCGGAGCAGATATGTGCTGCCCCAAAGATTTGAGCCAAGTGACACGATCACGGTGGCGACGATGATCGCCAACACCGCGAAGGTGGTCAGCCGGACACGGCGTGAACCACGCAATAGCTGTGAGTTACGCAATCACAACCACAACGTCACCCGCCCCAACTGAGTCGCCGGGTGAAACTTTGACCTCAGTTATCTCGCCGGCCTTGTCCGCGTTGATGTTGTTTTCCATCTTCATAGCTTCCAGCACTACTACCGGGTCGCCCGCCTCAACGGTGTCGCCCTGCGCCACTAGCACTTTCACGACTGTTCCTTGCATGGGCACTGCTACGCGCCCGTTTCCGCCGCTGGCCTGGTTGGTGCTGCTGGAGCGTCGCGGCCTGCGATTAGCCGCGCCATTGTCTTGGCCGCCAGCTGGCTGAGGCACCCAAGCGGAAACCTCAAAGCGCTTGCCATTCACTTCTAGCACGGCGTCGCGGCGCGCCATCTGGGGCTGGTCTGCTGCCGGGTCTGCCGCTGAGCCCGCTGCCTGCTCAGACCCTGATTCAGACCCAGCGGCCTTGCTTAGGTCAAGTTTTTCTTCCACCCATTTGGTGCTGTGCTCGCCGTTTTGAAATTGCGGCTCCGCCAAAATTGCGATGTGTGCTGGCGCGGTGGTAGCGATGCCACCCACCTCCAGTTCACCCAATGCGCGCTGCATGCGCGCAATGGCGGTCGCTCTATCGGAGCCCCACACGATCAACTTGCCGACCAGGTTGTCGTAGTACTGACTGACCGTGTCGCCGGCCACGTAGCCACCGTCCCAGCGCACGCCAAAGCCATGCGGCACGGTGAGGGATGTGATCGTGCCGGGGGAGGGCATGAATTTTCCGTTGGTCGGGTCTTCTGCGTTTATGCGCACCTCAATCGCGTGACCGGTGCTGGTTATGTCCTCCTGCGTGAAAGACAGTGGCTCGCCAGCGGCGACGAGAATCTGCTCGCGCACCAGATCGATGCCGGTTACCAGTTCCGTTACGGGATGCTCAACCTGCAGGCGAGTATTCATCTCTAGGTAGTGAAACTCGCCGTCTTGGTACAAAAACTCAACCGTGCCAGCGTTGGTGTAGCTGCAGCCTTCGGCGACCGCTACCGCGGCGGCTCCCATGGCTTGGCGAATTTCATCATCAAAATTTGGCGCCGGGCTTTCTTCGATCAGCTTTTGATGACGTCGCTGCGCCGAGCAGTCGCGCTCACCTAGCCACACGGTGTTGCCGTGGCTATCGGCGATTATCTGCATCTCAATGTGGCGCGGCCAGGTGAGGTAGCGCTCCATGTAGCACTCGCTGCGGCCGAAGAACGCTTCGGCTTCACGTTGAGCCGACTCAAGAGCCGATTGGGCTTCGTCGGGCTCGTTAACAACTTTCATGCCGCGCCCGCCGCCGCCATAGGCGGCCTTGATGGCTACTGGATATCCAAACTCTGCACCGAAGGCGGTTACCTCTTTCGCGTTTTGGATTACCTGCGTTGTGCCTGGCACGCCGCTTACTCCGACTCGCTCGGCGGCTAGGCGTGCTGAGATCTTGTCGCCCATTACTTCAATGGCATCAGGCGGCGGCCCGATAAAGGTCACACCTCGTTCGGTTATGGCGCGCGCAAAGTCCGCGTTCTCGCTGTAGAAGCCGTAGCCGGGATGTACCGCTTGCGCGCCGCTGCGTTCGATTGCGTCCAGAATGGCTTCGGTGTTCAGGTACGACTCGGCCGCAGTTTGTCCGCCAAGTGCGTATGCCTCATCGGCCATTCGCACGTGAGCAGCGTTTCGATCAAGCTCGCTGTACACGGCGACGGAGCCGATGCCAAGCTCTTGGCAGGCCCTTATGACACGCACAGCGATCTCGCCCCGATTTGCTACTAGCAGCTTTTTGAACACATGCACTTCCTTGACGTTTTGTTAGCGAGGCGTGAAAAGCACGCGCGATGCTGCCACAAGCAGCGTTCCTAGCCCTATTTTTAGTCTGTGCCTGAAGTCTGGTTTGATTCCGTGCCCGAGACACGCTTTAGCCGTGTGCGCGCCGTGCCCCAGGTTGGCTCCACCAACGCAGATCTTATGGAGCTGGCTCGCAACGGCGGCGCAGAGGGAGAAGTGCTGATAGCCGATTTTCAGTCGGCCGGTCGTGGGCGGCGCGGAAGAAGTTGGCAGGCGCCGACTGGTACCGCACTGATGATGTCGGTGTTGTTGCGCCCGCCGCCCGGCACGCTTGCGCCTAATCAGGCCAGCGTGGTGGTGTCGGCTTGGGCGTGCGCCACGGCGCAAGCATGCGAAGCGGTAACCGGAGTTAGGCCTCGGCTGAAGTGGCCAAACGATCTTGTTGTCGTGGAGGAGGCCGCAGCCCCGGCTCAGCCCGCAGCCCCGGCTCAGTCCGTAACCCCGGCTCAGCCCGCAGCCCAGCCGCAACACCGCAAGGTTGCGGGCATTCTTGCTGAGTCGCTAATGGATGGCGGGGCCATTACGGCACTGGTAATAGGCATGGGGCTAAATACCGGCTGGCCTGAAATACCGCCCGAATTAGCGGACACCGCAACCAGTCTGAACATCGTGAGCGGGCGCGAGGTTGACCGAGTAGAGCTGGCGGCGAACCTGCTGGCGGGTTTTGAACAGCGCTATGCGGTTTTGCTTGGCGGCGCTCACGACACCGCGGCGCACGGCGTTGAACAGATTTTGGCGGAGGTTCGCCAGCAAAGCGTCACGCTTGGCAGCCGAGTTCGCATAGAGCGCGAGCCGACGCCGTCGGGCATAAGTGACGTGCTTTACGGTAAAGCGGTTGACGTCAATTCGGACGGGACGCTTTTGGTGGTGGATGATTCCGGCACCCATCACCACATCAGCGTTGGCGATGTAGTGCACCTACGTGCTAGCAGTTAGCTCAGCGTGCTAGCAGTTAGCTCAGCCCGGCTAGCAACCCAGTCCAGCTAGCCCTGCCGTATTATCTGCGCAAGTGAATGACGTTTTGAGGATGCGCCAAAAAGTTGGTGCCGCGCTTTACTACGTCCCGCTGGTCGGCTATTTCGCTCGCCGCGACCTGAAAGCCGTCTACAAGCGCAGCATCTTGGGCTGGACATGGTCTTTGCTGAATCCGCTGGCCACCATTGTCGTGTACAGCTTTGTGTTCTCAATTGTGTTTAGAGCCGTACCGCCACCCACGGCCAGCGGCACCAGCAATTTTGCTGTGTTCTTGTTCAGCGGCCTGGTGGCTTGGTCGTTCTTTTCAGCGCTGGTGACCGGTTCATTGCAATGGATTACTGAGATAGGCGACCTGCGACGCAAGGTCTACTTTCCGTCAGAGGCGGCGGTGTTCGGCAGCGCCATCGCAGCCGCGGCTCAGACCGGCATTGAAGCGGTGGTGCTAATAGCGATCATGGTCATCATCACGAACGTTGGCTTTACCACCCTGCTTGTGATCCCGCTATTGATAATGACCGGATTGTTCGGGCTGGGTATCGGGCTAGCCCTGTCGGTGATTAACTCCAGCTTTCGTGACGTGCAATACCTGGTGGGGATCGTTTTGCAGGCGCTGTTCTTTTTGACGCCCATCGTTTATCCACTCAGCAGCGTGCCCGATGATGCGTGGGGCGGCTGGCCGCTGCGGCTGGTGGAAGCCAACCCGGTAAACCAGTTTGTTTCGTCCATAAGAGATGTCGTGTACCTGCTTGAATGGCCCAGCGTTGGCAGCTGGCTAATCATGTTGGCGCTGTCGCTGGGGACGTTTTCGCTGGGGTGGTGGTTCTTTGCCCGCAACTCAATGCGGATAAGCGAGGACATGTAGGTGGCGGCGTCAACGGCAGCAACGGCGACAGCGACGGGTGCTACACCGATGGCCGTCACGGTTAAGAACGTCTCAAAGACTTATTCAATAAGGCACGACCGGGCACATTCGCTCAAAGAAGCGGTGGTGCGCCGTCGTTATTGGCGTGATGTCCAGGAGTTTGAAGCCCTGACCAACGTAAGCCTGGAGATTCCGGCTGGCACGTTCTATGGGATCATCGGACACAACGGCTCCGGCAAAACAACGCTGCTGAAACTGATAGCCGGGATACATGGAGCCACTTCGGGCGAGGTTGGGGTGAGCGGCCGCCTGGCTGCGCTGTTGGAGCTTGGCTCTGGTTTTCACCCCGAGCTAAGCGGGCGCGACAACATTTATCTGAACGCCGCCATTATGGGCATGAGGCGAAATCAGATTGATGAGGTCATTGACTCCATCATTGATTTCGCCGACATTGGCGACTTTGCCGACGCGCCGGTGAAGGTGCTCTCCAGCGGGATGTATGTCCGTTTAGGTTTCGCAGTGTCGGTGCATGTTCAGGCTGACATTTTGTTGCTGGACGAGGTCATTGCGGTGGGCGATGAAGATTTTCAGCGAAAGTGCCTGGAGCGGTTAGCCATTATGAAGGCCGCTGGCACCACGATTGTTTTGGTATCGCACTCCCAGCCACTCATTGCAAAATACTGCGACGAAGCGGCTTGGTTGGATCACGGCCAGCTGCGCGCTACCGGGCCGGCGAGCGAAGTCAGCGCGGCTTACATTGAATCGGTCGAGCAAGAGCAGCGGCCCTAAATCAAGAGCAGCACTAAACAGCACGAGGAGCGCACCATGCCAAACATCGTTCAGATTGACAATTTCACTGTTGCTAACGCTGGCGCAGCTGGCCGGGAACAAGCATCTGGCGCCGTAACAGACCGGGCGGTGCGATCCGACGATTTGGAAGCAGCGGGGGCTGAGCCTGAGTTTTTGCGAGCGGCTGGCTTCAAAGGCGAGCTGGGGCAGACGCTGATGTTTCCGCAAGGAGAGACAGCGGTCGTAGCCGTTGGCTTGGGCAGCGATGCGCTAACCGAACCTGCGCTACGAAAAGCGGCGGCGGAGGTGTATCGCTGCGCTAGCCGCATGGAATCGCTGGCTACATCTTTGCCGGTTGTTGCGGCGGATGAGTTGGGCTCCGCAACCGCTCTGGCCGCAACCGTCGAAGCGATAATGCTGGCGTCTTATCGCTTTGATGAATTCAAAGGAACAA
Organism: Candidatus Poriferisodalaceae bacterium; assembly: GCA_965212125.1. Classification (GTDB taxonomy): domain Bacteria; phylum Actinomycetota; class Acidimicrobiia; order Acidimicrobiales; family Poriferisodalaceae; genus CAYRJD01. The sequence goes on from OZ243045.1 coordinate 390,883, forward strand.
GCGATGAGCCAGCTGATGAGCCAACGCTGCAGGAGATTTTGCTAATAGCGCCAGCTGATCTGACAGCAGATGAAACCGACAAGGCGCTTGCGCGCGGTGCCGCAATGGCCAACGCGATAGCAACGGCGCGCGATTTGGTGAACAGCCCGGCCGGCAGTCTCACCCCATCTCGGCTGGCAGATGCAGCCGTGGCGGCCGTGCTTGCTACTGGGTCTGCTGATCTGGGGCAGGGCGGTAATCCTGCTGAGAACCCCAACGGGGGAGAAATCACAACGGAGGTTTGGGATAAGGCGCGCCTGGAAAAAGAGCGCTGCGCGGGCCTGCTTGGCGTCAATGCCGGATCAACCGAAGAACCCCGACTGGTGCGCATTACTTACACGCCATCCACGCAACCCGCGGCGACGATCTACCTGGTTGGAAAAGGGATCACGTTTGACACTGGCGGCCTAAATCTGAAGTCCTTTGAGGGCATGCAGAGTATGAAGACAGACATGGGGGGAGCCGCGGCCGTGATCGGCGCAATGTCGGCCATAAGCCGCCTGGCACCCAACGTTGCGGTCACCGGCATCTGCTGTTGCACGGATAACCAGCCCGGCCCTGATGCCACCAAGCCGGGCGATGTGCTGCGCTACCGCAACGGCACCACGGTTGAGGTGCTCAACACCGATGCGGAAGGCCGGCTAGTTATGGCCGACGGGCTAGTCATCGCCGCTGAGCAGTCACCCGATTTGATCGTTGACGTTGCAACGCTCACGGGGGCGTGCGTGGTTGCGCTAGGTGACAAATACGCCGGCCTGATGAGCAACAGCGACACCGCGGCAGACAAGGCAATGTCGGCCGCCCGCTCCGCCGGTGAGTTGGTGTGGCACCTGCCACTGCCGGATGAATATCGCAAGCAGCTTGATTCGCAAGTGGCCGACCTTCGCAACATTGGTAAGGGTCGCTATGGCGGCGCTCTGACGGCTGGCCTGTTTCTGCAAGAGTTCGTTGGCGACAATGACTGGCTCCACCTCGACATAGCCGGTCCGGTGACAACCGACTCGGCCGAGGGTGAGCTAGCCAAAGGCGCCACCGGATTTGGTGTGCGAACCCTTGTCAACCTTGTTCTCGGTTTTAGCTGACGGGTGATTTAGTTGATGGGTGGCTTGACCGACGGATGATTTACCGCTGTCGCCCATGACCAAGCAGTAGCACGCTGAGCTCTGGCAACGTCAATGTTCAGCGCTATCAGCTTTTCCGCCGTCTCGTGCAACCCATGCCCCATATCTAAAAAGCATTTCGCAAGCATGCGAACCTCGGCGTCGTCAATCTCGTGAACCTGATGAGTTCGCGACCACGCCTGCACTTCATCTCTTAGATTGTGCGGCAACTGGGTGTACAGATGCTCAGGCAAAGGCGGTATTGCGGCTCGCACTTCCAAAGTGCTCGCGTCCAAACGATTAGCCATACCGAAGAGGCAGGTTCGCTCAATGGTCCGCATCAAGGCACTATTGCGACCACCTTTGTGACCGAGGCCTAGGCGACGGGCAAGTACCGATAGTTCGAAAACCACGCTGACATCGGATGATGCCGGACCAGCGGCAGCAAGCTCGCGTGCGGTCAACCGCAAGAACCACACTGAGCTGGGGCCAAGCACACTCATCCAGAATCTCTCAACGTAAGCCGAGCGTGGGTCGTAATACCGATAATCCTGGCGTGGATCAATCAGCGGACTTATACGCAGAAAGCCCGGAACCGGGTATTGCGGTTTCTTGTGCGGAGGGTTTTTGGGTGGGGGTCTTTTGCGTGGGGTATTTGATGATGGATTATCACCCATCACAGGTGTGTCACTCATAAGGATTTCCTTTTGTGTTATCCAGACTCGCCGAGTAAGACAGCAGGGCTGCTTTGTTTCGGTAAAGATCTGGGAAATTAGTAATTAGCCAAAAAGTATGAAGATCAACTAAACGTGTCAAGGGGAATTAATTGCCTGAAATAGCTGACCCAGCCAGCGAGCTATCCGCCGACCCCGCGATGGCCGCCGCAACTCGCCTGATGAAGGAGTCGCAACGTGTAACCGTGCTCACAGGAGCCGGCATTTCAACCGACTCCGGCATCCCAGATTTTCGTGGGCCACAGGGCATATGGACAAAGAACCCCGAAGCCGAACGCAAGTCCACGTTGCAGAACTATCTGGCAGATCCGCAGGCGCGCCGCGAAGCCTGGCGGTCGCGACTTGATCATCGGTCTTTGTCGGCGGAACCCAACGATGGGCATCGCGCGCTGGTGCGCCTGCAAGAGCAATCCAAGCTGGTGGCACTGCTGACGCAAAACGTTGACGGGCTGCATCAGATTGCGGGCATTCGGCCGGACAAGGTTGTGGAGGTGCACGGCACCATTCGCGAGGTCGCCTGCCTGGAGTGCGACTACCGCGACGACATTCAGATTGCTTTTGATCGGGTGCGCGGCGGCGAGGAAGATCCGGATTGTCCTATCTGCGGCGGCATCCTAAAGAGTGCCACCATTTCCTTTGGGCAAGCGCTGCGGCAGCAGGATCTGATGCGGGCTCAGCTAGCCGCCGAGAACTGCGACGTAATGCTGGCGATTGGGTCAACGCTGGCGGTCTATCCGATCGCCGCCGTAGTGCCGACCGCTATCAGCGCGGGCGCCAAGGTAATCATCTTGAACGCGGAGCCGACCGAGATGGACGACCTCGCGGACTACGTGCTGCGACACTCAATTTCGGACGCGCTGCCGCTATTGCTGGGCTGAGTTGGCTCGGTAGACTCAGGCTCAATGCCGACTTTTCGTGAGCTATTAACACAAACCAAACAACGCATCAAAGAGGTGGATACCGCAGGTGCAGAGGAAATCATCGCCAGCAACGACGCCGTTGTGGTGCTCGATGTGCGGGAGCCCGATGAGTACGAGCAAGGGGCTATCCCGGAAGCCATTCATATTCCGCGCGGCCACCTTGAATCGCAAATCGAAAGCCGAGTAACTGACCGCGACGCGCAGATTGTTGTGTATTGCGCCGGTGGAGTGCGCTCGGCTTTCGCAGCCGAAACGCTTGAGCAGCTCGGCTACTCAGACGTGGTGTCAATGGACGGTGGCTTTGGCCGCTGGAAAGACGAAGGTCGTGCCTGGACGACGCCGGCCTCCCTAAGCGCGGATCAGCGCAACCGTTATCAACGGCACCTGCTCTTGCCGGAGGTGGGCGAGGCCGGACAGAACATGCTGCTCAATGCCAAGGTGCTGCTGCTGGGTGCGGGTGGCTTAGGGTCGCCGGCGGCTCTGTATCTGGCTGCGGCTGGCATCGGAACCATCGGGATAATTGACATGGACGTGGTGGATGAGTCCAACCTTCAGCGTCAGGTGCTGCACAACTCTGAACGCATCGGGGAGCGCAAGGTGGATTCCGCCAAAAAAACGCTTACCGCTCTGAACCCGGACGTGAATGTCGTTACTTACGACGTGCGCCTGGGTGCCGACAACGTGCTAGATGTTTTGGACGGGTGGGATGTGATTGTTGACGGGGCAGACAATTTCCCAAGTCGCTACCTGCTAAATGACGCCTCGGTGAAACTGGGCATTCCGGTAGTGCATGGTTCAATTTTCCGTTTTGAGGGGCAGGTCACCGTGTTTGATCCGCTCAACGGCCCCACCTACCGCGACTACATCCCGGAGCCGCCGCCGCCGGAGCTTGCTCCTTCATGCGCCGAAGCTGGCGTGTTGGGCGTGCTGCCAGGAATAGTCGGAACCATTCAGGCGCTGGAGGCCATCAAGCTCATTCTTGGCTTGGGCGACACCTTGGCCGGGCGCATCTTGGCGTTTGATTCCCTGGAGATGTCGTTTAGGGAGTTTCGGCTGAAGGTTGATCCAGCCAACAAGGTCACCTACGAAAATCGTGAGAACATTCAGGTTGTTGAGCTAGACGGCTTGTGCAGCCCGGCCTTGGCTGGCTAGCTAGCCAACCACAGGGCAAGCCAGTCTCCTGGCGGCTTGTACGCTGAATCGGAGTGATCGCAAAGCGTTTTGTTGTAGTAGGCGGCGGACCGGGCGGTCACGCCGCGGCAACCAACGCAGCCCGATTAGGAGCCGAAGTCACGCTGATTGAGCGCGATGTCATGGGCGGTGCGGCGCACCTGCTTGATTGCGTGCCATCAAAAACGATGATTTCCACCGGGTCGGCCTTGTCGTTTGCCAACCGCCTAGACGACATGGGACTAGCCACCGTCAAGACGAGCATTGACGTCCCGCAGCTTGCTAACCGCATAGAAAGCATCAAAGAGCGCTTGTCGCAAGTTGATACCGAAATGCTGCAAAGCCAAGGCGTTCGGATTCTGCGCGGGTCGGGGCGTTTGGACGGACCCAATCGGATAGTCGCTGATACCGCTGACGGGCAAGTTGAGCTGGACGCAGATGTGGTCGTGCTGGCGACCGGCAGCCGGCCCCGCATTCCCGACTGGGCTGAGATTGACGGCGAACGCATCATGACGACACGCGATGCCTACCCACCCAAAGAAATCCCCGAACATCTGATAGTGGTTGGCTCCGGCGTTACCGGTGTTGAGTTTGTGCATATGTTCACTTCGCTCGGTGCCCGGGTGACGCTGATCGTCAGCCGCCAGCAGGTGCTGCCAAATAAAGACCCGGAAGCGGCTGCGGCTTTAGAAAACACCTTCCTGAGCCATGGCGTGAGCCTGCTGAAGGGCGCACGCGCTACTTCTATCAAGCGCGACGGCGAGATCGTGGAAGTGAAATGCGGCGACGGGCGCGCTGTTGCAGGGTCGCATGCGCTCGTTGCGATCGGGTCGATTCCAAACAGCGAAGACCTAGGGATTGAGACCACAAAGATTGAGACGAGTGAGTTGGGGCACATCCTGGTTGATCACAACTTGCTGACCGCTGAGCCAGACATCTACGTTGCTGGTGACTTGTCGGGCAAGCTGCCCTTGTCGTCGGTAGCTGTCATGCAGGGCTACAAAATTGCGGAGCACGCTCTGGGGATGCATCGCGATCGACCACATCGCCATATTGATTATGAAGCGGCGGCCTCGGCGGTGTTTACTGAACCGGAAATAGCCGAAGTGGGCTTAGCGGAGGCGGAGGCTTTTGCGACCGGTCGCAAGATCCGTGTTACCAAGGTTCCGTTCGGCTCAAACGCGAAGGCGCTGATAGACGAAAGTCCCGAAGGGTTTGTGAAGATAGTTTCCGATCCCATGACCGCTCAGGTGCTGGGTGGTTGCATCGTTGGCAAGCACGCCGCTGAGTTGATTTCGGTGCTGGCGCTGGCGGTGACCGCCGAGCTGCGCGTGCAAGACATCGCCGAAAGCTTGTTTGTGTATCCGTCGCTATCTGAAGCGATATCTGAGGCTGCGACGTAGCTAGCCGGCGCGCTAGGCCTGCGCTGAGCATCTGCCTGCCTGGCGGTAGCTTTGAACGCTGTGAGCAGCGGCCAATCTGTGCGATCTAGACGGTCTTCGCTCGCCATCGTCGGTTTAATTTCGCTGGCTGGGCTGACCTTGATCTTGGGGCTGTCTTCAGTCGCGCTGGGCTACACCACCTGGCGGCTAGGGCAAATTGATCGGCTGGAAGTGGCGGGATCGCTTACCGACGCCCCGTCTGATCCGATCACCGCGCGCGATGTCATAGCCAGCAATGGCGCCGACGGCAGTGCTGGTGGCGGCGCTGGCAGCGGTTCCAGCGGCGGTGCCAACGACGACAGCCTCAGCGGCGTTGCGGGCGGAAACGCGGCGGGCGAAGCGTCTGCCGATTCCGATGCCCAACGAAACCGTGCCGCTAGCAACAACAGAAACAGCAACGGCATAGGCAAAGTCACCAGCCGCACAGTCAGCCCCGGTGAGAACTACCTGCTAGTCGGCACCGACAGCATCACCGGTTTTGACGCTGACGATCCGGTGGCGCACTTGCGATCTGCAAATAGTCATCTGGCCGACACGATCATCGTCGCACGCTTACGTGAAGACGGAACGATCGCTTTGTTATCGATCCCGCGCGACCTGCTGGTCAACATCGCCGGCACCAGCCGCATCGAAAAAATCAACAGCGCCTACAACATTGACCCCACCCCGCATCTGCGCGCCGCCCGCCTTATCGACACGATTGAGAATGAGCTCGGCATCACGCTGCAGCATTACGCGGAGATCGATCTGGACGGTTTTCGTCAGCTAATCAACGGGGTGAATGGTGTTGATGTGTATTTCGAAAAACCCTTGCGTGACCGCAGCAAGGGCGACTACGACAATCCCGCGCCAGACAGTTCCGAGTTCACCATTGATGCCGGTTGGCAGTTGCTTGATGGTGATCAGGCTTTGGCTTATGTGCGTAGCCGCCATTTGTACGAACAAAACGAAGACGGCAGCTGGCAGCGTAAGGGTGTGTGGAACGATTTGGAGCGCAACCAACGTCAGCGTGAGTTCCTAATTGACGCCATCGAACAAGTAGCCAACGATTTTTTGTCTAACCCATTTGACCTGCGGATTGGTTTGACGGTGGCGGCGGATGCCCTGACAACTTCGGACACCCTTAATGTGGTTACTGACGGTTTGCGTTTGGTGGATCAGTTCCGTGGCATTGATTTTGACACCGACGTAGAGGAATATGAGTTGTCGGTGAGAGATGTGGTTGAGCCTGGCCGTTGGTCGTTGGCGCTGCACAACGAAGCGCACAACCAAAAAGTGCTGGACGTGTTTCGCGGAATCGGTGTGGACGATGTGGTGGAGCAGCGCGTAAACGTGCTTGTCAGCGGTGACAATCGCTGGCAAATAACTGAGGAGCTAACGACGCTTGGTTTCCAGGCGCGTGTCGCCGGAGAAAATCCCGTCCCTGCGGCTAGCTCCGCAACTGGCACAGCAACTGGCACAGCCGCCCAGCAAACAACGCTCGCCTACGGGTCGCAGGGTCGCTTTGCTGCGGCGCTGTTGCTGAGCCATCTGGAGGAGGACGTGGTTTTGGTTGGTGATCCGTCACTAGGCGAAAACACCATTGCCCTGCATGTTTCAGGCGAAGATGCGTTCCCGATTATTAGCTCGGACTACCGCTTTGTTGATTTGCCGCCACCCCTACCCGCTTCATCTCAATCAGATCAATCAGACGAGCCCACATCTCAATCAGACGAGCCCACATCGTGAGCCGCCCGCCCGGTGAAACCGTGCCAGGTGAGATAGCGATAGTCGGGGCGGGCTATGTCGGACTCACCGCGGCGGCGTGCTTTGCAAAGCACGGCCAATCGGTGGTCTGCGTTGACACCGACTTAGAGAAGGTGGCAGAGCTGAACAACGCAGTGTCGCCCATCCATGAGCCAGGCCTAGCTGAGCTATTGGCGGCTGGCTTGGAATCGGGTCGGCTCAGGTTTGCGACAAGTGCGGTTGCGGCGACGGAATGTGAGTTTGCGTTTTTGTGTGTGCAGACACCGCTAGGTGAGGACGGGAAAACCGATACCACCAGCCTGCTGAAAGCTGCGACCGAGCTAGGTGCGGTGCTGCCTGCCGATTCGGTGGTCGTTAGCAAGTCCACGGTTCCAGTCGGCGGGCATAAGGCGATCGTTGCCGCGCTGGCGCGCGACGATGTGTCGGTGGCTGCGAATCCGGAGTTTCTCAGCGAGGGCAATGCGGTAAACGATTTTCTAAACCCTGACCGCGTTGTCATCGGAGCCGACAACCAGCGAACCGCCGACCGGGTGGCTGCGCTGTATCACTGGGTGAAGTCGCCGATCATCGTTACCGACCCGGCTTCGGCTGAGGTAGCAAAGTTTGCCGCTAACGCATTCTTGGCTACCAAGGTGTCGTTTGTGAATGAGCTAGCCGCCGTTTGCGATGCCTTAGAGGCAAACATTGACGACGTGTTGCAAGGCGTTGGAGCCGATCATCGGATTGGGTCCGCCTATTTGCGACCCGGTCCTGGCTGGGGAGGGTCGTGTTTGCCGAAAGACACGCGTGCCTTGGTGGCTGCGACACGCGACGCTGGCTATGTGTTTGACCTGCTTGAGGGCGCCATCGCCGCCAACGATCAGCAGCTAGAGCGTGTGATCCAAAAGATTGGCGCGGCGACGGGCAACCCTGAGTTGGCAGGGTTGGCGGTCGGTGTGCTGGGTTTGACCTTCAAGGCTGGAACGGATGACCTGCGTGGCTCACCGGCCGTAGAAATTGCGCAACGGCTAGCTGCGCGTGGGGCGTTGCTGCGCGCCTATGACCCGCAGGTAAATGCCAGCCGGGTAAATGCCGGCACCGTGACCGCAGCACTGCCGCCGGAGCTTGCCGATCTGCAGCTGTGCGACAGCGTCGCTGAGATAGCCCGCGATGCCGACGTGCTTGTCGTACTAACTGAGTGGCCGGAGTTCGCCGAGTGTGATTGGGTCGCGATTGCGCCGCTAATGAAAACGGCCCGGATTATTGATGCGCGCAACTTGTTAGATCCGACCAAGATGCGTGAGAGCGGCTTTGCCTATGAAGGACTGGGCCGCCGCGCGCGGTGATTGTGACGCAACCTGGGCAAAGCAAACATTTAGCGGTAACGGTGAATCTGCTTTGGCTGCGACCCGGCAAGGTGGGCGGCAGCGAAAACTATGTGATCGGCTTGCTGGCAGCCCTAAGCGAATTTCCCGATGCGTTGGATCTGGAGATAGTCGCTTCGCCGGCCACGCTGTCTAAGCACGCCTGGCTGAAAGACAGATTTTCGGTAAACGCAGTAAGCAGCTACGGCAACCGGGCGGTTCGTTTTGCCAAGGAGTGGCAGATGTTTCGCCCCGCCAAAACACAAGCAGATCGGCTGGTTCATCATCTGGGCGGCTACATCGGTGGCCGAATCGGCGCTAGGACTAACGTGCACCCGGCGGTTGTGACCATTCACGACACGCAGTTCTTGGATCTGCCGGACAATTTCTCAGCCATGCGCAGGCAGTTTCTAAAGCGCGCACTAACGGCTGCGACAGCCAAGCCAAACGTCATTTGCGTGGTTAGCTATTTCACCGCCAGGCAGCTGGTGAAACATTTTGACGTTGAGCCGCAGCGTTGTCATGTTGTGCCGCCACCGATAGCGCCCCCGGGTTCGGTTGCGGGCAGCGCCGATCAAGCGCAACCTTTTGTGCTGTATCCAGCGGTGACCTGGGCGCACAAGCGACATAGCTTCCTGGTTGACGTAGCGAAACGGCTTAGCGCAAGCGATGGCTTGGCTGAGATGCAGTTTGTGCTGTGTGGCGCGCAAGGTCCGTCTCACAAGGCGGTACTGAGCCACATTGCCGAATCGGGAATGGCCGACCGCTTCACGCATTTGGGACGCATCAACGCTACTCAGTTGGCAGAGCTATACACCCAAGCACACGCAGTTGTGTTTCCATCGCAGTATGAAGGTGTCGGACTGCCGATGCTGGAGGCCATGGCCCACGGATGCCCGGTGGTTACCAGCGACCACGAGGCGCTGATAGACACCACCGCAGGCGCGGCGATAAACCTGCCCCTTGACGCCGAGCTGTGGTCCGACGCGCTTATGCGGCTGAGCACGGACGCCGATCACCGTCAGCAGCTAGTAGCGCAAGGCCGCGAGCGTGCCGGAGAGTTCACCGCCCAGCAAAGTGCGCAAGCCCAACTAGCGGCTTACGCAGACGGATTCTCACAGTGCAGATAACACAGTGCGGATAAATATTTTCTGTCCGCACATCTGGCCCGATACCGCTCCCACGGGCGATGTCATGCGGGCGCTGCTTGAGCGCTGGGCCGGGGACGGTCACGAGTGCAACGTGATAACGACTTTGCCTTGGTACAGCGAGCATCGGGTTGAAGAAAAGTGGCGAGGGACTCCCTGGCATCACCAGCAAACAAAGTGGGGGAGCGTGCTGCGCTTGCACCCGTGTGTGCCGGGCGGGAAATCATCGCAAGCGAAATCAAACCTGGCGTTGAGAGCCGCGGGGTTTGCCACCTTTGGGGTTTATGCGGCGGCGGCAGGGCTGGTGACGCTTCCCCGCGGCGACGTTGTGTTCGTAATGAGCCCGCCGCTCACGCTTGCAACTGCGGCCAGCGTTTGTGCGAGCGTGCGACGCACTCCGCTGGTGCTGAATTTGCAAGATCTGCATCCCGACGCTGCGATCGCCACTGGCGCAATAACAAACCAAAGCGCAATAGCCGCATTGCGCTGGCTGGAGAAGCGCAGCTACAAAGCCGGGGCTGCCATCACGGTGTTGTCGCAGCAGGCGCGCTGCGCGGTGCTTGAACGCGCCCCGGCAGGCACTCACGTTGAGGTAATCCCCAACTTCGCCGACACCGCGAAGATAAGCCCCGGCGATCGCGCCAATGCCTATCGCCGCCAGCTCGGCATTGACGAAGAAACCCTGGTGTTTCTGTATGCGGGCAACGTTGGGTTTTCCCAGCCGCTTGGTTTGGTTAGGGCTGCGGCCGACCTGCTAGCCGAACGGCGAGACATTTGCTTTGTCATCAACGGCGACGGCACCGCGATGAGCGAGGTGCGCAACTGGGCCAGCAAAAAATCGAATGTGATCGTCAGCGGCTACCAGCCAGCCGAACGTCTGAACGAGGTTCTAGCTGCAGCCGATGTGCATCTTGTTCCGCTAGCTGCTGGCTTGGGCCATGTCAGTGTCCCATCCAAGGTCTATGCCGCCTTTAGTGCTGGTCGTCCGGTGCTGGCCGCGGCCGACGCTGGCTGTGAGATAAGTCGCATCGTTGAAACGGCGGCTGCTGGGCTGGTGGTTGACCCAACCGACGAAGCCGGATTTGCCGACGCGGTCAGACGCCTAGCCGACGACCCGCCCGCCCGCGCAAGCATGGCCGCCGCCGCGCAACGCAGCGCGGACCAACATTCACCCGACACTGCGGCCGCCAGCTATTTGCGTTTGTTTAAGAAACTGGCGCAAGGCAACTCTCGCTAGCTTTACGGCGTTATGGCAAGAACCGCTGCGGCAAAAAAGGTAGCTAAGGCCGCAAGCACGGGTGCAGCTGGTAAAGGTTTCAAGGTAAATCGCAGCCTGCTGTTCCCGGGAGCTATGGCGCTGGTGGTGATAATCGGTGTCGTGTTCGTGTTTTTGGCACGCGACCGGCGAGCCGATAATGCGTTTGATTTCAACCAAGACTGGTTTCTGACGTACGACTTCTATGAGTGCGACGGCTATCTAAACCAGACCTATTTGGCCTCCGACCCGGCCGATGATCTGCCGATCGAGGCGCAGGGCGACGGGTTGATTCATGTGCAGCCGTTCCACGGCAACGTCACGGATGCGACCGGAACAGTCGGTGCGTTTATGGCCGCAGTGCAAACGCGGTTTAACGATGATGTAATCGAGCTACCCGATGGCCGCTTGCTAACCGAGGTAGCCACCGGGCAGGACATCGGCGAAGACGAGGGCTGCGCGGCACCCGATGGCGAAGGTGATCGTGGATCTGAGTTGCGAGTGTTGCGCTGGAACAGCGTCGACTCGCCATTGCCGGTCGTGTTCGCAGATGATCTTTCCGGAGTGCGCTTGAACGACAACGGTCAGGTTGTGACCTTTGCTCTGGTGCACCCCGATCAAAACAGCACCGAGATTCCCATTCCCGACACCACCGCTTTGCGGCTGCAGTTGGGTCTGGATGAGATCGGGCCAATCCCCGGCGACAGCGAACCCGAAGCGGACACGGAACCTGAGCCTGACACCGAACCTGAGCCTGACGCAGAATCGGACTCCGGCGGGTAGATCTGAAAGCGATAGCGCTGGTAGGCGGGTTTGGAACCCGTCTGCGACCTCTCACAAACGACACTCCTAAACAAATGCTGCCCATCGCCGGGCGGGCAATGATCGAATGGGTTGCCGATCACTTGGCGCGCCACGGCGTTAGCGAACTCATATTGGCGATGGGTTACAAGGCCGACGGCATCGCCGATGCATACCGCTCGGGCACCATCGCAGGGCTGCCGTTTCAGATGGTTGTCGAACCAGAGGCGCGCGACACAGCGGGCGCTATCAAATATGCGGTTACCGAGCTAGGCATTGACCAACGTTGCGTAGTCGTAAACGGTGATGTTCTGAGCGATTTAGACATAACGGCTCTGGTGCGCTTTCACGAAAGCCGATCGGCGACTGCGACAATTTCTTTGCAGCCGGTCGCCGAGCCCGAACGGTTTGGCATTGTTGTGACTGACTCTCAGGGCTTGGTTCAACGCTTTGTGGAGAAGCCGCTCGCTGGCACCGAAGAGTCCAACCTGGCTAGCGCCGGTACCTACGTGTTGGAGCCGTCGGTGATGGCTGGCATTGAGCCCGACCGACCCGTTTCGATTGAGCGCGAGGTTTTTCCGCAGCTTGTTGAAGCTCAAGTCTTGTATGCGATGGAGCAAGACACCTACTGGCTTGACACCGGCACTCCAGAACAGTTCTTGACCGCCAATATGGATGTGCTGTCTGGCTTGCGTCCGCTTGCGCATGTGTTGGATCCGGCTAGCGGATCAAACGGCGCCGGTGCCGGTGGGACTGGCGGGGATGGCAGCCAAATCAGCAAGAGTGCTCGGGTGCGCTCATCGGTTATCGGCAAGGGTTGCCGCATTGAAGCCGACGCGGTAGTTGAGCGTTCGGTCGTGATGGACGACTGCGTAATCCGGTCCGGCGCAGTGGTGTCTGATTCAATCCTGGCGCCGGACGTGCAAGTCGGTGCTACAGCCATAGTTGCCGACTGCTGCGTTATTGGGCGGGGTCAGCGGATTGCCGCGGGCGCGGTGTTGTCCGGCATTCGCCAGCCTGCGCCCAGCGACTAAGCCCAGTCTTGTGCCAGCCCGGTCTTGTGCCAGCCCAGCGGGCTAGCGAAACAAGTCTTCGGCTGGGTCGCGTATTATCTCGTCGCTGACAGAGCCGCGCCGCAGCCACGTTGCGTCAATGCCGCGCACGATTGCAACCGGAATTGAGCGAGCCTTGCCGCAGACCAAATCTGCGGCGGCAGCAATTTCGTCTGCGATGCACACCTCGGTAACCATTAGCTCGCGTCCAAGAGCGTCATGCGTGCCGCGCAGGTCAACAACCGCACCTATTCCTGCGCAGCCAATGGCAACATCTGTCACGCCTCGCCGCCACGGCCGTCCAAACGTGTCGGAGATAATCACGGCCACATCGCACTGCGTGATGGCTTTGATGCGCGCCAAAATTTTCTGAGCCGAACGGTCGCTGTCGTCGGGCAACAATGCCGCTTGGCCGGTCGCAACGTTGGAGAGATCAATCCCAGCGTTGGCGCAAACAAATCCATGCTTGGTTTCGCTAATGATTAGGTCGCCGCGCCGGCGCAGCACGCGCACCGACTCCCGCTCAACAAAAGGCTTGTGCGACAAAGGGTCGTCGGGGTCAATTTCAACCATCGCTCCTTCAGCCTTGGACACGATTTTCTGGGTGACCACCAGCACGTCGCCGTTGCGTAATCCGGCCTTGCCAGCCTGGCAGGCCTGCGAAATCACTGCGCCCAGATCTGCTCCCAGCGTGATCTCGCCAATGCCCGCGATCGGATGGATCGTTATCGCGCTGGGATCGGCGCTGGTGTCCGCGCTTGAGTTCTCGCTGGGGTCCGCGCTGGAATTGAAGTTCGCGCTCATTAGCTCTGCTGTCTCGTCACCGCAGCCAGTGTCGCAGCCGCAGTGGCCGTTGCGCGCTCTTGATCGCTCATGATCGTGTCGGTCACCACAGCGTTCATACCTGCGGCTTGCACCGCGGGGGCTAGGTCTGCGTCAACCTGATCAATAACCAGGGTTGCCGCTAGCGGTTGGTAGATGGCTGCTATCCCTGCCGCGCTGCATTCGTGTCCTAGCTCGGTCATCATCGCGGCTGCGGGTCCTTTTATGGCTGATCCTCCAACGATTGGCGATACCGCTACGACGCTGTCGCGCCGTTGCTTCAACAGATCGCTTATGCCCGGCACGGCTAGCAGTGGTCCGATCGACACGAAAGGATTTGAAGGAGCGATGACCACATTGTCGGCTTCGGTTAGTGCCTCAACAACGCCCGGCGCAGGTTGAGCGCTCTCGGCCTTGTCAAAGCGAACCGCTGTGATCGGCACATCATGGCGCTGCGCTACGAAATAATCCTGAAAGGTGATCTCGCCCTGCGGCCCGGTTACGTAGGTTCGTAGCCGGTCGTTGGTTACCGGCAGCAGCCGCACCGGGATTTTTTTGGCGGCGGCTATTTCGGCGGTCACCTGCGAAAGCGTTGCGCCAAGGCTCAGCCGTTGGGTGCGATACAGATGCAGCGCTATGTCAAGGTCGCCCAGCTGAAACCAATCTTCGCCACCTAGGCGACGCAGCTCTTCAAGCACTCGCCAGCTTTCCTCGGCTCGCCCCCAACCGGTGTCGGGGTTGATCTCGCTGGCGAGGGTGTAGGTAACGGTGTCAATGTCGGGGCTGATGGCCAGCCCGTGAAGTGTGAAGTCGTCACCAACGTTGATGACCGCGGTGATTTGGCTGGGCGGCACGACGCCGCACAACCCGCGTAAGAACTTGGCGGCACCAACACCACCCGCGAGCACCGTCGTTTTCATGCGGCCGGTTTGGCGGGTTTGTGGAATTTTTGGATTTGTTGGCAAAAGTTCATGAAGCGTGGCGTGATTTTGTGCCAGGTGTATTTGTTGCGCCAGTGGTTGTTGCCGTTGGTGGCTAGTTGTTCGCGTAGTTCGTGGTTGGTGAGCATGTTTTTCAATGCGGCTGTGAAACTGCCTTGGTCGCGAAACATTGCGCCACCACCACTGTCTTTGACGTGGTCCGACGTTGCTGGGCAATAAGCGTTCACTAGCACCGGTGTGCTAGTCGCCCAGGCTTCAAGTAAAACAATTCCAAACGATTCCAACCGCCCCGGATGTATCAACACATCCGCTCCACGTATGAGACCCCATTTGGTTTTCTCATCTACCTCACCAGCAATCACGGTGTGGTTGTCGGTTTTGATTTTCAGGCTTGGTTCGCCTGCGAACACGAGCCGGTGCTCAGGTTTGTGTTGTCGCACGTAGTTCGCCCACAGCTGCGCGAGGGTGTGCGTGCCTTTACCGGGCAGCATGCGTCCCACGCACACAATCCACGGTCGCCCATCATCAATACCGATCGTTTGCGCGGCTGCTTGCGCGGTCGCGTCTGGCATGTCTTGGACACCCACCCCCAAAACCATCTGACGCTTATGCGCCACCGGATGAGTGGACTCAGTAAGACGACGCGAAGCCTCACTACTAAACACCAAACCATCCACCGCACACAAAGCCGACCGCACCGTTGGCAGCCTTAGCCCTGGTTCATCGTGGGCGGCCGGCCAAATCAAAGTTGGCTTTTGTTGGCGCGGTGCCAGCGCCAGCGTTGTCCAGTATGGGTATGGCATATGCAGTGCCAGGTCGGCATCACTACCCGCCAAACAATCAGCCAACGAAGAACTCACCGGCCCCTGTGCGACTAGGTATTCCTGAGCCTTGGCTTCGGTGATGAATTTTGGTGTGTTGTCAACCGCGCGCTCTAGCTCCCGCCAAGCCGATGTTCGTCCGGAATCAACATGATGGCGGTGCACGGTTAGTCGGTCTTGCTGTGTGATTCCGGCCGGTTCGGCATTTGCCCAGGTAGCAGCAGAGGTGGCGCAGGTGGTCTGAATGGTCACCTCCCAATCTGAGCTCGCAACAATCTGCCTACCCAACCCCGCCAACGCCCGCTCAGCACCACCGGTTTCGCCCAGCAGCGGCAAAACAAACTCCAGCTTCACGGGACTGGCTTAGCGGTCTTGCCCGGCCGGTTTGGCGGGTTTGTGGAATTTTTGGATTTGTTGGCAAAAGTTCATGAAGCGTGGCGTGATTTTGTGCCAGGTGTATTTGTTGCGCCAGTGGTTGTTGCCGTTGGTGGCTAGTTGTTCGCGTAGTTCGTGGTTGGTGAGCATGTTTTTCAATGCGGCTGTGAAACTGCCCTGATCGCGAAACATTGCGCCACCACCACTGTCTTTGACGTGGTTCGACGTTGCTGGGCAATAAGCGTTCACTAGCACCGGTGTGCTAGTCGCCCAGGCTTCAAGTAAAACAATTCCAAACGATTCCAACCGCCCCGGATGTATCAACACATCCGCGCCACGTATGAGACCCCATTTAGTTTTCTCATCCACCTCACCAGCAATCACGGTGTGGTTGTCGGTTTTGATTTTCAGGCTTGGTTCGCCTGCGAACACGAGCCGGTGCTCAGGTTTGTGTTGTCTCACGTAGTTCGCCCACAACTGCGCGAGGGTGTGCGTGCCTTTACCGGGCAGCATGCGTCCCACGCACACAATCCACGGCCGCCCATCATCAATACCGATCGTTTGCGCGGCTGCTTGCGCGGTCGCGTCTGGCATGTCTTGGACACCCACCCCCAAAACCATCTGACGCTTATGCGCCACCGGATGAGTGGACTCAGTAAGACGACGCGAAGCCTCACTACTAAACACCAAACCATCCACCGCACACAAAGCCGACCGCACCGACGCCAACGACAAGACCGGGTCGTTGTGCGCGGCCGGCCAAATCACCGTTGGAATGTGGCGATTGCGCGCTAGCGAAGTGGTCGTCCAAAACTCATACGGGATGTGCAGTGCCAGGTCGGCATCACTACCCGCCAAACAATCAGCCAAAGAAGAACTCACCGGACCTATCGCCTCAAAGTAAGCATCAGATTCGGCGAGATCTAGCGAGCCAGGAGAGTTATGGATTTGCTTTGATAGCTCCGACGTAACTACGCCACGACCCTTGTCGGTTGGGTGGCGGTGCACCATGAGGCCGTCCTCTTCCTGCAGGCCTGCCGGTAGCTCGTTCTCCCAGGTAGCGATAGAGGTGGCGCAGGTGGTCTGAATGGTCACCTCCCAATCCGAGCTCGCAACAATCTGCCTACCCAACCCCGCCAACGCCCGCTCAGCACCACCACTTGTGCCGAATACTGGCGAAACAAATTCCAGCTTCTTGGTCACCCCAGGCGCCCGGTGATTATCGTGAAATCATCTGCGGCTGTCCCGGCTGCCTCTGTTATTTCGACTAGTCCGTGTTCGGTTAGCAGGGCGTGCCAGGTTGCGGGGCGAAGCGGTTTGCCCTCTGCTAAGTCCCGCGCAGCATCGTCTAGCTGGCTTTCCCAACCCTGCAAAGTTGCGGTCACCACCGTGACAGGTGCGCCGGGTTTGCAAGCACTCACCACGCTGGCGAGTAGCTCCAGCTTGCGACCCACCGTTGCCTGATCAACGAAGCCGATCAACAACGCCCCACCCAATGTGCCAGCGGGAATCAGCGCAAGATGTCCGCTGGCCGAGGTGTGGCGCAGGTCGCACGGCAACTCCTCAGCGGACGCATTGGCATCAACTGGTGACGCATTGACTGGTGACGTATCGACTGGTGACGCATTACCTGGCTGGTTGCTGGAGCGACCAAAAGAAATATCGGCCGCTATTCCGTAGGCATCAATCCCAGCTTCTTCCAAAGCGTTGAGTAGTTCTGGAGTGGCGCAGTCCAGCACTATGACACGGCCATCTGCGACACGGCCATCTGCGCTGGTCAGGTGCTTGATTGCGCTCTGGATTACGGGTGCGGGCAGTTCAGCAGGCTGAATGGTCGGCACGACCGAGACTTTGGAGTTGGTCGCCTCGGCTAGCAACCGCATGGCGCTCACCAACTCGCGCGCCAAGATCACCAGCTGGGAAGAGACGAACCGCGCATAGAACCCACCTAGCTTGCGAACCACCAGCTTTATGGGTCTGGCCAGCGGCCACCGGCTGTAGGTCGGCACGTCGGTATCTATGTAGCTGGCTAGCTCCACCTCATACAAGGCGTTAGACACGTCGGCTGTATTAATAAAGTCGCTTATCCCAGGATTTTCTGGGCGCTCGGTGAATGGTTTGCTAGAAGATGTCGTCGTCGGCAAGGCATCATCAGAAAAAGCGTCATCTGAAAACGATTTGGATGCAGGTGGCACGCTTGTTATCTACTCGTCAGTAGCGTGCCAAAAACATGCGGATCGCCATTGATGCTACACCGCTACTCGCGCAGCCCACTGGCGTAGGAACCTTCGTTGCGGGCCTTATTAGCTCGCTATGTGATTACGACAACCCCGCGGCGGCACCGGCAAAAATCACGGGTACCAGCGGCGCTATTGAGGTGGTTGAGTACGCGCACAGGACGTCGCAGAGTTATCGCAACTGGCTGAGCGGCAAGCGCCAGTCAAGTGCCGCGCCACGGCAAGCCCCGCGCCACATGTTGTGGCTGCCGCCTTCGGCCGCGCCGTGGGTATGGCGCTATCTAAAAACCCCAATCGAGCGCAAGCTCGGCCCGCTTGACGTAGTTCACGGGACGAGCTTTATGGTGCCGCCAGCAAAAGCTGCGCTGCGAGTGGTGACGGTGCACGACCTGACGTATCTGATGGACGAGGAGGCGCCGCGGCGTGTGCGCTGGTGGGACCACTACGTGCGTGACGCCATCAAAACCGGCGCGGTGGTGCATACCCAATCGCAATATGTTGCCGATGAGGTGATTCAGCACTATGGCGCGCCGCACGTAGGCGTGGTCAGGCCGTCGGTGCAGATGCGCGATCCGAATCAAATAGCAGCCCTGAAGCAAGCCAGTTCTGACCAACTCAACGCGACTGCTGCCAGCCGCCGCCTGCCGTACATCTTGGCGTTGGGATTTTCACAGCCCCGCAAACGCTTGCCGCTGCTCGTAAGCGCTTTTGAGCAAGTGCATCAACAGATGCTTAGCCAAGGAACAGACTGTCAGTTGTTGTTAGTAGGTCCGCCCGGGCTAGACGAAGCTGCGCTGGTTGATCGAATAGAGCAGCTGCCTGCCAGCACAAGAAATCGCGTGGTCAGGCGTGGCTGGGTACCACCCCAAGAGCGCGACCGCCTGCTGGCATCGGCGGCGGTGCTGGCATTCCCGAGTGTTTATGAGGGGTTTGGTTATCCGGCGCTGGAAGCCATGGCGCTGGAAGTTCCGGTGGTCGCGGCGCGCGCTGGTTCTTTGCCCGAAGCCGTTGGCGACGCGGCGGTATTGGTCGCACCCGATGATGTGGAGGCGCTGGCGGTCGGACTAACGCAAGTTCTGAGCGATGCCGAACTGCGGTCCGATCTGGTGCGGCGCGGCAATGCGCACGTGGGCGCGCATTCGCCCCAGCAGGCCGCGGTCAACATGATCGCGATGTACAACGCGCACGCCTAACGCGCGCATCTAGCGCGCTGGCTCGGCGTGAACCAAGTTTGAGGGCGCAGCGTCGTACCCTGAGCGTCTGTGCCCACCGCATTTATTACTGGCATAACCGGCCAAGACGGCCAGTACCTCGCCGAAGTTCTAAACGAGAAGAACTACAAGGTCTTCGGTTTGATAACCGGCCAGCGCAATCCCCATGCCGAAGAGATATCCAAGACACTGCCTTTCGTTGAGCTAGTCGGCGGCGACCTGGCCGACCTCTCTTCGCTGATAGCGGCGCTGGAATATTCCCAACCCGATGAGGTTTACAATCTGGGTGCGATTTCTTTTGTCGCGCTGTCGTTTAGACAGCCCGAGCTAACCGCCAACATCACCGGGCTGGGGGTTCTGCGAATGCTTGAAGCGATTCGTTTGGTGGGCGGCAGCGAGAATCCGATCCGCTTCTACCAAGCCTCATCTTCAGAGATGTTCGGCAAAGTGCGAGAGACTCCACAAAACGAGATGACCCCGTTGCATCCCCGCAGCCCGTATGGCTCTGCCAAGGTCTTTGGGCATAACACCACCGTTAACTATCGCGAGAGTTACGACATCTTCGCTTGCAGCGGAATTTTGTTTAATCACGAATCGCCGCGCCGAGGCATGGAGTTTGTTACCCGCAAGGTAACCAATGCGGTGGCGCGCATAAAGCTGGGGCTGGCCGACGAGGTGGCGTTGGGCAACCTCAACGCCAAGCGTGACTGGGGGTTTGCTGGCGACTATGTGAAAGCCATGCACGCGATGTTGCAGCAGTCAGAGCCGGATGATTACGTAATAGCAACCGGCGAAACCCACGCCGTGCATGAGTTTGTCAAGCTGGCTTTTGAGGCAGCCGAGATTGATGACTGGGAGCGTTACGTGCGGATCGACCAGCGGTTCATCCGACCAGCCGAGGTAGATCTGCTAATAGGCGATGCATCCAAAGCCGAACGCGAGCTTGGCTGGAAGCCGGAGATGCCGTTTGCGAATCTTGTTCAGACCATGGTTGAGCATGATCTGGCCTTGGAACAAGCCAAGCTTCAGTGAATAGCCCCGCGCCCACCACCACCGCTAGGAAAGTGCGCAAACGCATTTTCGTAAATGCGTTGATACTCACTTCGGCAGCGCTTGTTGTCGCGCTGATCGCCTGGCCCGGCACCTCTAGCGCTCAAAATGTCGCTCCGGCAACCATCACAATTGAAGGTCGTGGTTGGGGACACGGCAATGGGCTGGGGCAATGGGGAGCTCTGGGTTACGCGATTGATCACGGCTGGAGTAGCGCGCAAATCGTTGATCACTTCTACAGCAACACAACCGCTGGAAGGACTGAAAATCGCGACATCCGTGTCCACCTGACCCGCAACGACCGGCGGGATTTGCTGGTGACGTCGGGCGCAGCGTTTACGGTCGGCGACTACGGCTTTTCGCCGGGCGAGGTGGCACGCATTCGCGTGGCGGGTTCCAACAGATTCAACATCTACCGCACTTCGGGTTGCCGCTCAACTGGATCACAAGTTGCCGGCAGCGTCAGCGGCCAAATCGGCTCAAGCGGCGATCCCTATTTAGAAGCCGTTCCTTCAAACACCGATTATTCCCTAGACGACATCAGTCGCATGTTGGTGGTGATCTATTGCGATGCTCAGAGCCCCGAAGTTGAATCGTTAAGAATCACCTACCGCGGCGTCGTGGGGCTGCTGGAGCAAACCGAGGGCTTTGCCTTTAACCGCCTGCCGCTGGAGCAGTATTTGCGCTCGGTGGTGCCAAGCGAAATGCCCCCTCACTGGGGAGCTCTAGGAGATGGCCGGGGCCTGAATGCCATAGAGGCGCAAGCCATAGCCGCCCGCTCTTGGACGTTGGTAACGGCTGGGGACCGTGCCCGCCGTGGGTTCTTTACCGACACCTGCGATTCAGCTCGCTGCCAGGTGTTCAGCGGCGCAGCCATCAATAGCACGCCCAAAGATTTTGGGACGCGGCTTATTCACACCAACACGGCCGTTCTAAATACCGCGGGGATCGTGCGCGTCAACACCGATGGCTCCTACGCATTTACCGAGTACAGCTCTAGCAGCGGCGGCTACACGGCCGGCCTGGATGACGGCTCAAACTTTCCGGCTGTTATTGATGAGGGCGACAGCTACGTAGATAACCCCAATCACGTCTGGAGTACGACCATTCGGCGAGTGGATGTAGAAACGGCGTTTCCCTCAATCGGACAGCTAACCGGGATTGAGGTTTTCGCAAGGAACGGGCGGGGCGAGTGGGGAGGTCGTGCGCGCGGCATTCGGCTACACGGCACCGCCGGCACTCAGGTGCTGTCATTCACACGCTGGGCCAACGACACTTTCCGCAAGACATTTGCCCTGCGTTCGGACTGGTATCGCTTTCCACAATTTGGCGAGGGCACCAACTTTGTGGTGGAAAGCGTTGAACCTACAGAAGAGCCAGCAGCCACGCCGGCAGTACAGGGTGAGGGTCTTTGGGTAGCTAAGGCCGATGGCACGGTGCTTGCGTTTGGTGCGGCGCGCCATCACGGCGATGCTGGCGAGACTGATCTCGGCTCACCGGTGGTGGGCATAGCCGCTCATCGCAGCGGACGGGGATATTGGCTGGTATCTGCTGATGGTGAGGTGCATGCGTTTGGCGAGGCGCTCTATCACGGGGCAGCCAAAGATCAAAACTGCTCCAAGCCAGTGGTTGACATAGCCGCGCATCCAAGCGGCGGTGGCTATTGGCTGGCCGATGAAAACGGTGGCATTTATGGCTTTGGTGAAGCGGAAGTAACCGGCAACGGCGAAAATCTTGAAATGCTGCGGCCGGTCAACTCCATAGCTACTTCTAGAACCGGCAACGGTTATTGGCTGGTTGACGCAGGCGGTGGCGTCTACAACTTTGGAGACGCACCCGGCCACGGTTCAACTCGCGGCCAGCGCCTACCGGAGCCCGCGTCTGGCCTGACGGTTACACCAACCGGCGACGGCTATTGGATGCTGGGATCTAATAGCGAGGTGTACCAGTTCGGCAATAGCGAACAGCTTGGTTCGCGTGGTGATGTCGCTAACCGCCGACCAGCCGTGGCCTTAGCGTCAACTAAGAGTGGCGATGGTTATTGGATCGTTTGGGATGATGGAACGTCTTTTCCATACGGTGACGCACCGGACTACCCAACTAGCTCTGCCGGACCAGGAGTGGTAGCGGTAGCCGCCCTGAAGTGAGTTCGCCCACACCACAACAGCACGAACCAGCTATGGCTGGCACAACCGGTACGTCCGTAGCTGAGAGTGCAACGAGGCCGCCGAAAGTGTTTGCGGTGGTTTCTCACCCCGGCCGACTTGACTGGCTAGAGGCGACCTTGCAATCGCTAGCCGATCAGGATTACCCAGATCTGAAAGTGGTGGTGCTTTCCCATGGTCGGGCACGCAAAGATCAGACCGAAGAGGAGCCTGAGCTAACCAGCCTGATAAATAAAGTGCTACCCGCCGCCACGGCGAGCCGCGTAACAGGTCGTGCGGCCCGCACCTACGCCGCCGCGGTTAACAGCGTGTGTGCGGCACAGGCATTTGACGCCAACTACTTGTTGCTGCTGCGTGAGGGCTTAGTGCTTGAGGCGGGCGCTTTGCGATCTCTTGTTGAAGATGCCATTGAAAGCAGGGCGGGCGTGGTAGGGCCGAAGTTGCTCGACAACGAACGCCATGACCTCTTGGTTGATGTTGGTGGAACCGTTGATCGACTTGGTGTGATGACTCCGGCCGCCGCACCGGGTGAGTTGGACCAATCTCAGCACGACAGCGCTAGGGATGTGTTTGTCGCTCCGGCGGGGGTGATGCTGATACGAACAGACAGCTTTTTTGGGGTTGGCGGATTTGATCCGGTTATGGGTGTCAGCGGAGCACATATAGATCTGTGCTGGCGAGTGCAGATGTCCGCGCGGCGCGTGCGCATGATTCCTAGCGCGATTGGCTATCAGCTCAGCCCAGATGAAACAGACCCAGACGAGGCAGGCTCAGACGAGACCAGCCCAGGCGAGGCAGGCTCAGACGAGACCAGCCCAGGCGAGGCAGGCTCAACTGTCTCTGACACGGCTGCTACCAGGCAGCGATCCCAGTACGGCCATCGAATCCGAATGGTTTCAAAGTGCTACGGCTGGGTGCATCTGGTTCCCGCGCTTTTTCTGTCGGCCGTAGTCGGACTGATTGAGTTCATCTACGCACTTGCGCGCGGACGCTTTGGTCATGCCAACGACATAGCCGCCGCCTGGCTTTGGAATCTGCGGCATACGCCGTCGCTACTTCGCTTGCGCCGTAGAACCCAGCGTCAGCGTGTGCTGCGCGATGCCACGCTGCGCCAGCGTCACACCGTTTCAACGCGACGTGTTGAAGACTGGGCGCGGTCTTGGCTTAGCAGCGCGGGCGCGCTTTCTGAGTCAGCCAGAGCGCCGGGCGGCTTTTTAAGCTCAGATAATCTCAGTCGCCTAAAAACGGTGTTGATAGTGACTCCGCTCACGTTGTTGGTGCTGGCTTTTGGTAGTCGCCATTTGCTTACGCGCGGGGTGCCCAGCTTTGGCCAGTTCGCCAATTTCGCGAGCTTGGACATGTTGCTAGAAGCCTTCTGGGGTGGTTGGCGTGAGGTAGGAGCCGGCGCGGCGGGCGTCGGTGCCACTGCGTTGGGCTTGCTTAGCGCTGGCTCCGTGGTGACGTTTGGCGCGAGTGATTTTTTGCGTCACCTTTTGATTGTCGGTCTGCTGCCGTTGGGATTGTTGGGCATTTGGCGTCTTGGCGGAGTTGTTGGCGCAAGCTCTGTGAACTCCCGTCTGCTGGCGGTGGTTTTGTATGCGTTTAACCCGCTGCCTTTCACGGCGCTTGCAACGGGTGCCTGGGATGTGTTGCTGCTGTATGCGACGTTGCCGTTCATCGTTAGATCAATAATCAGCCTGGCCGAAACCGATGGCGCTCTAAAGCTGCCTCCCGACGAAACCCAACCAGACCCTGGCGTACCCACAAATAAAAAACCCAGCGAGCTACGGCGCCGCGAACGGCTGGCACGGATAATGCGGCTGGGGGTTTTGCTGGGCGTGGTGGCGGCATTTGAGCCACTTGTGCTTTTGCTGGCTCCAGTGGTGGCGATCGCGCTGGCGGTGGTTGGGCTGCTATCGCACCGCCTGAAATATGCGTTTGCGGTCATGTTTTGGACGCTTATCGCTGTGGCGGTGGCTGGCCTGGTGAACCTGGTGTGGATGCGGGAGTTTGGTTCCGTTGCCGACTTCGTATCGGCGGCCTTCAGCGATCCAGCCATAACTGACCCGTACAGCCTTACGGATCTGTTCAGGTTTGAGATAGGCGTAATAGGAGTGGCTTGGTTGGGCTGGGGGCTGTTGCTGGTAACCGTAACTGCGGCTCTGGTAGCGACCGGTCGCAAAACTTTTTGGGCTTTCAGCGGGCTTGCTCTTGCCGCTACTGGGTTCGGGATTGCTTGGTCGGCCGAACAAGGCTGGATTGACAGTGCGTTAGACATATTGCTTGAGGTGACGCTCGCCGGGTCGCTAACGACGTCTTCTTCGATTGGACGTCTGGCCCTAGTTATCGCAGCGGCTGGCTGCTGCTTGACGGTCGCCGCTGGCACAGATGGACTAAAAACCGCAGCTAACGCAAGCGCCTCTAAAACGCCCACTACTACTAAGGCACGCGACGACATCAACTACCGGGTTCAGCGGATAGCGCTGCTGCTCGTTTCGGTTGGTGTTGCCGCAGCTGTGTTGCCTACCTTGCTGGCAACCCGTTCCGGGAACTGGAGCGTGGCGGAGTTTGACCTAGTGGCCCCGCTTTCTTTGATAGACGATCGCGGGGCAGGCCCCTCTTATCGGGTGTTGTGGGTCGGTCAGCCCGAAGTGCTGCCGCTCACCAGCCGTGCCTTGGACTCAAGCAATGAGCGCGAAGCCTCTGCTGCGCGTGAAAACACTGCAGAGGCCGGGGAAACCGCGGAGCGCGAGGCGAGCGACGCCACCCCTGCGCCGCTGCCTGCGTATGCCGGACTTCACATAGCTACGTCGGTGAGGGGCTTTCCAGATGTGCGCTCGCTTTGGCCGGGGCCAACTACTCCGGGCGAGGAGCGCCTAATTGATGCGGTGCGCATAGGTCTGGCTGGTGAGACGCTGCGGATGGGTCGATTGCTCGCCGCTTTTGGCATCCGCTATGTGGTCGTTGTTGATCAGTCGGCGCCTTCGTATGCGCAGGGTTGGGAGCGGCCCATCTCAGCGATTGCTCATAATGCTTTGGAGTCACAGATTGATCTGCTGCCGGTGGCCACCGACACTTCGGTGCGTGTTTATCGCAACGACGCATGGTGGTCGTCGCGCTCACAGTTCATTCCGCCCGTTGCAGCGGGGATAGGCACGTCGCAGTTGGAGCTGATCGTTTCTGACCTGACACGCGCCGTAGCGGTATTGACCGATAACCGTTCGGTGACCGACCAAAGAGGTCAAATAGGTGCCGGGCAGGTGTTGGTAACCGAGTCTTTCAATAGCAACTGGCGTCTACAGACCGCGGCCGGCGCTGTGGCGCCGCGGCCGGCGTTGGGTTGGGCGATGAGTTTTGAATCTGCGGTTGATGGTGCTGCGCAGCTGCGTTACGACAGGCCGATAAGCGTGACCCGCGCCACCACCGCGCAGGTGTTGATATGGGGATCGCTGCTTTGGCTGGCAATGGGGCAGCCAACCCCGTTTGTGGATCGCTTGGCCGGCAGGCGAGCCGGTCGCCGCCGAGCGGGCAAAGCAGCGCCCGACCCAGTGTCCGATGCGGCAGCTGACTCCGGTCAGCCCGAAGCCGAGCAGCCCGAAACCGAGCAGCCTGAAGCCGAGCAGCCCGACCCAGACGAATCGGAAAACGAGGCGTAATGCGGGGATCGTGGCCATTGCGACTGCTCGTGCCAGCAGTGATCGTCGCAGCTTTGATTATTGATATCGCGCTTGGTGAGTCCGATACCTCGCTGGCAGATCCGGTAGCCGTCAAGGTCGTTAATGAGGTAGCGGTTCCTTCTGAGGAGATCCTTACCTCTACCTGGTTTTGCCCGGTAGTTCATATGCGAAATGTGCTGCCACCAGGCGGAGCCGAATCAGACGCGACCGAAGAAGCAGAAGAGTTCATTCCGCTGGAGGTTGACGCCGAAATCCTGATCAGCAACATCTCAGACCGATCGGTGCAGGTCTTGCTAGAGCTAAACAGCACGCGCGACCGCGAATCGCTGTCAATAGTTATCGCTCCGCGCCAGGTTCGAATAGTTGATGTGACCGAGGTAGAGGTGGAGCCGGGGGAACTGATGTCCGCGGTGGTGGAGGTGGCCGGTGGCGGCGTTGCGGTTACACGCCGTTTGGTGTCGCCGTGGGGCGTTGATCAGGCGCGCTGTTCAAGCACCGTGTCGACGCAGTGGCTGATTCCGATGGGTGATACCCAAGCCGACTCGCGCGATCTGGTCGTGATACATAACCCACTGCCACGCCACTCCGTTGTTGATGTGAGCCTGGCTAGCGAGGTTGAGCCAGGTGCTTTCAATGTGCCTGAGCTGCAAGGCGTTGTCATTCCTGGGCGATCCGCCAAAGTAATAGACATCGCTGAGTTTGCGCGACGCCGCACGGTGGCATCGGCAACTGTCTCTGTGCGCACCGGGCGAGTTGCGGTAGATCATCTAGCCGTCTACAGCGGCAGCGTCGGGCGGGAAGGTTTCTCAACGGAGCTGGCAATCCCCAACGCTTCTGAGTTTTGGTGGTTGCCACTGCCAGGGATTGACGACCTCACCCACACGATTATTCGGGTGGTGAATCCCAATGAAGAGCTGGCCGAGGTGGAGGTGAGTGCAACGAGCGGGGGCGAGGAGCCTTTTGCGGACTCGGCATCTGTGATTGTGCTGCCGAACGATGTGACCGAGATAAGGCTGGCTACTAGCTCTGTTGTCCAACCGGATTCGCACACCTTGCTGGCCGTTGCGGGAGGGCCAGTTGCGGTCAGCGTTAGAGCGATCAACGAGCTTGCGATTGCCGTCGCGGTGGAAGTGTTGATCGGTGATTCCGCGAAGCCGTCCTTGCTGGGTGACCTGGCCGAACAAGATGCCAATGTGCCAGAGCAAACCGAACCAGAGCCAGATGAAACGCCTGCCGAAGAGCCAGGCGAAGTACCCGTTGATCAGGAGCCCGTTGATCAAGACCCCACTGATGCAGAGGGGCCTTCAGCTGAGGATGAATTGGCTGAGGAAGAGCCAATTGAAGATGAATTCGCTGAAGAAGAACTGGTTGAAGATGATCACTTTGAGCAAGGGCCGCCCTTGATTGACGCTCTGGCGGGGCTGACATCTGTGCCGGGACACACCGCACCAAGTACCCGCTGGTTGCTAGTGACACCGCCCGACCCAGATGCAAGCGCTTTCTTGACGCTGATGGCTGTCCCACCGCCAGCAGATTCTGAGGCAGAAGACCCCGACGCGGAGCAACAGGAACCAGCGCCTGCGGTCGTGGTTCTGCGACTACTCAGCGGGGAGCGGCTAGCGGAAATAACCGTGCCAGCTAGCGGAGCGGTTACCGAGCAACTGCCCCGCGGCACCGTTTTTCTGCTGGAATCAGAGGTGCCAGTTGTGCCGGTGGTTTACAGCTACGTTTCTCAAGCTCACGGGCTGACCGGCGTAGTCGCCCTGCCGTACTAGCGATGGATCGACTTGCGCTAGCCCTAGCAATCCTGGTCGCAGCGGTCGCAATAGCCGCAATTGCGCGCCGCCGTAGCGGAGCCCGCCTGGCAAGGTCACCCGACGCGCTAGCTGGCCGCGGTCATGTGCCAAGCGCCGTAGATGTGCGGCAGCTGATCAATCATGGCCTGTCGCCGCCGGAGGGTGCCAGCGCATTCATCGTGGTATTTACCGAGGAAACATGTCGCACCTGCGCGGCTGCTCTGCGCAGCGCCAACGGACCGTCAGGCGGTGGACTGCCCGTTATCGAAATCGAGTATTCGGCTCAGCGCGAGCTACAAGAAAGCCTGGACATTGACACGGTGCCGACCACGGTCGTGGTGGCAAGTGACGGCGCAGTGCTGGCGGGTTGGTCAGGCAAGATAGACGAAGCTGAACTAGGCGAGGCCAGCCAGCGCGCCGCTAGTTAGCTGTCGCCCAGCTAGCTATTGCCTAGTTAGCTGTCGTTTCGGCTACTAGCCGCGCTACCTCTTCGCCTGACACCGTTTCGCTTTCCAGCAGTGCGGCGGCCAGGCGATCTAAAGCGGCGCGGTAATCAATCAAGGTTTGACGAGCCCGATCTTGCTGGGTGCGCAAAATCCTTTCAACCTCTTCGTCGATTATGCGGGCGGTGTCGTCGCTGTATTCGCGGCCGTTCATCAGGTCGTCGCCCAAAAAGACCTGCGCATGTGAGCCCCACGCCATTGGTCCGACGCGGCTGCTCATTCCCCACTCCGAAACCATCTTGCGGGCCAGCTCGGTCCCTTGTATTAGGTCGTTGGCGGCGCCGGTTGAGGTAACCCCGTAAACCGTTTCTTCAGCCATGCGGCCTCCGAACAACACCGCCAGACGGTCTTCCAAATAGTCCTGCGAATAAGCGTGGCGCTCTTCGGGCAACTGCATCGTTACGCCCAGCGCTTGGCCGGTCGGCAGGATCGTTACCTTGTGAACGGGGTCGGCGTGCTCCAACAGCGTCGCTACCAGGGCATGCCCGCCCTCGTGGTAGGCGGTTACCTCACGCTCGTGCTCCGTCATCGCCACCGACTCACGCCGCTGACCCATCATCACTCGGTCGCGGGCGGCTTCCAGGTCTTCTTGTGCAACGTCTTCACGGTCATGGCGCACTGCATGAAGGGCGGCTTCGTTGATGAGGTTCGCCAGGTCGGCACCGCTCATTCCCGGCGTGCTCTTTGCCATTGAATCCAACTCAACTGAGTCGGAGATCTTCTTGTCCTTGCAATGCACTTTCAAAATCTCAAGCCGCTCGCTGCGTTCAGGCAGCGGAACAACAACCTGACGGTCAAAACGGCCAGGGCGTAACAGAGCGGGATCCAAAATGTCGGCGCGGTTGGTTGCGGCCATCACCACCACACCTTCGGTGGCTTCAAAGCCGTCCATTTCAGACAGCATCTGATTCAGCGTCTGCTCACGTTCGTCATGGCCGCCACCCAGCCCGGCGCCGCGCTTGCGTCCGATTGAGTCAATCTCGTCAATAAAGATGATTGCGCTTCCCAGCTTGCGAGCGCTTTGAAACAGGTCGCGCACGCGGCTGGCGCCGACGCCAACGAACATCTCCATGAAGTCCGAGCCGGTTACGGACAAGAAGGGCACGCCAGCCTCGCCCGCAACTGCGCGCGCCAAAAGCGTTTTACCGGTGCCAGGCGGGCCCACCAGCAAGATGCCTTTAGGTACGCGCGCACCGATCTTGGTGAACAGTTCCGGCTCTTTCAGAAAATCAACCACTTCGGTGATCTCCTGCTTTACGCCCTCATAGCCCGCCACATCCTCAAACTTCGTGGCGGGGCGCTCGCTGTTGTAGGTCTTGGCCTTGCTGCGACCGACCGACATAACCCCAGACATCTGACCCTGCGCGCGGCGCTGCATCCACCAGAAGAATCCGATCAGCAATAAAACCGGCAGCAAAAACGGGAGAATGCTCAAAAATGGGTTGGGCTGGTTGGTGTGGAAATCAACCTGCACGCCTTGGTCGCGCAACAGCGCCAGGTCGGTTTCGGGTATCTCTAGTGGCCCCTCCGAAGAGAACAGCGTCCCGTCGTTTAGCTGCCCGTTGATAGCACCGCTGCCGTTGGTGATTTCCAATGAAGCGATTTCACCGTTGCCGGCTCGCGCTATCAGCGCGCTGTACTCAACCTCGGTGCGGTCTTCTCGGTTGATGAGATTCGGCACAAACAAAGCGACTGCCAGACCAGCGATTATCACCCAAATCGCCCAGCGCGGCCAACGCTGATTGCGAATGGTGGGGGCGGCGCCATCGCTGGCAGGGCCCGGTTTTGCTTTTTGGTTTTTTAGTTTTGGGTCGGGCTTGCTGCCCGTCGCTTCGCCGGGCGGTTCAGCATCACGCGGCGTGTTGGCTGCCATAGGTTCAGGCTACGGCGTAATTGCCGATGTGACTAGTAGCGTTGCGGGCGTGAATGCGCCGACCAGGCTGTTGGCGCGAACCAGCCTGCGGAGTTGGATTGAGCTTGCAGTTGTAGCCGGCTGTTGTGCGGCCGTGTTTATCTGGCTGGGCCCATCCAACATCTTTGCTGATACGACTCCCACTGGCGGCGACCTTGGCGCGCACGTATGGGCGCCAGCTTTTCTGAGAGATGAACTGCTGCCTAACTGGCAAATACGCGGCTGGAGCACCGATTGGTACGCCGGCTTCCCCGCGTTTCAGTTCTACATGGTGCTGCCTTATCTGGTGATATTGGCCGTTGACGTGGCGCTGCCTTACGTTGTCGCCTTCAAGCTGGTGGCCATCAGCGGAGTGGTGCTTTTGCCGGCGGCAGGTTGGGCGATGGCGCGGCTGGCTCGCTGGCAGCGACCCTTGCCGGAGTTGTGCGCGGCGGCAATGCTGCTGTTTGCCTTTCAGATCAACTACACGATCTACGGTGGCAACATCGCTTCAACCCTGGCGGGAGAGTTTGCCTTCGCGATGGGGTTGTGCGCGGCGCTGGTTTATTTCGGGTTGTTGCTGCGCTCATTGGAGACCGGACTTGGCCGGGCGCGTGCCACGCTTGCTTTAGCCGCGGTAGCGCTGCTGCACCCGATCACGCTCGCGTTTGCGATCGCCGCCACCGTTATCGCCATCGCCGTGCGGGCGCTACATCGCCTGCCGGAAATAACCGGCAAGGCGAAGGCTGCGTGGGTGATAGCCGGGTCGGTGCTGCTGATGGTTGTGGTGTGGAATCTGACGGAGTCGGGTTTTGTGCGCGTTGCGGTGTTGGCGGTTTTGGTTGCTGGCCTGCTGCTCTTGGAATGGCGGCGGGCGTGGTGGGCGCTGACGATCGGAGCGGTTGGCGGCGCGGTTTCTGCATTTTGGAGCTACCCGTTTTTTGCTCGCCGTGCGTTTCTGAACGACATGGGGTGGGAGAAGATCAACAACGTACGAACCAGCCTGTTTTTCCCTGATGAAGCTGCCGGTGACGCGGTCAGGCACAGCATCACCTGGCTGCTTGTGCTGGCTGGCGTTGCCGCGATAGTGGGCTTGCTGCGCTGGCAGCGGCTCACGCTGACGCTGGTGGCAATAGCGGCCACGATGGGTATGGCGTTTGTGCATTGGCCGCAGCATCGACTTTGGAATGCGCGCATATTGCCGTTTTGGTATCTGAGCCTTTATCTATTGGCGGCGGTTGGGGTTTGGGTGCTGGCGGATGCGCTCATTCGTTCGGACAAATCCAAACAGATGGCTCAGGTGGCACGAGCAGCGGTGGCGCCGGTGGCAACCTTGGCGGCGATCGGTTTCGTAGCTCTTTATTTGGGGATTCTGCCGTGGCAGCGATTTGACAACGGCGAATATCGCTGGGGGCCGCTGACGGTGGATCAAAGCGACCGCAACTTTGTGCAGGGCTGGGCGAACTGGAACTTCACCGGCTACGAGCAGCGCTCTGGCTATCCGACTTACTTGTCTTTGATTGAGGCGTTGTCGCAAGTCGGGGAGGAGCGCGGCTGCGGGTCGGTGCTGTGGGAGTACGGCGCCGAAGAGTTAGGCAGCTACGGAACTCCGATGGCGCCGATGCTGTTGCCCCACTGGACGGACCGCTGCATCTCTTCGATGGAAGGGCTTTACTTTGAGTCGTCGCCGACTGTGCCGTTCCATTTTCTGATGCAGTCAGAGCTATCGCTTGGTCCGTCGCGTGCAATGCGAGGCCTTCCTTACAGCGATCTAGATCTAGACCTGGGTGTTTCGCATCTCCAGCTGTCGGGGGTGAAGTACTACGCGGCGTTCAGCACCGAGGTGCTCACGTTGGCCGAGCAATCTGATCTGCTAACTCCGGTGGCTTTTGCCGATCCGTGGATTGTTTATGAGGTGGCGGACAGCAAGGTCGTGGAGCCGCTGGCGTATGAGCCGACCGTGGTGAACGACGCGCCGGTCGCGGGGCGTTCATGGACCGACCCGGCCGTGATTTGGTTTAACGATCGCTCCAGTTGGGATGTGCATGTCACCGCCGATGGTCCGGCGGATTGGGAGCGCATAGAACTGCTGCCGCCGCTAAACGAGCAGGCCGAAAGCCGGCGGGCTGCTGACGTGGCGGCGACCTTTACACGCTTTGATCAAGTGTCGCCGTCAAGCCGGCGGGCACTGCCAGCGGTAACGGTGTCGGATGTGGTTCAAGGCGGTGAACGGTTGTCGTTTCGGGTGGATCGCATCGGGGTGCCGGTGTTGGTAAAGGTGTCTTACTTTCCGAACTGGCAGGTGCAAGGAGCGCAGGGGCCGTACCGAACCACTCCGAACTGGATGGTGGTGGTGCCTACCGATCATGTTGTGGAGATGAGGTTTGCGGCAACCGGAGTTGAGTACACGGCTTGGCTATTGACCGTGGCGGGGATATTGGTGCTCGCCTATATGGCGTTGCGACCGCCCGCTCGTTTCCGGCGACCCGGCGCTCGGTTCAGTGGAGGTAAAGGCAGGGGCGGCGCATATAAGAACGTGTCAATAGTGCTGCCCGCCTACGAGGCGGCCGAACAGGTTGGCAAGGCGGTGCGAGAAGTTCGCGCAAGCCTGACAGCGATCTCGCCAGCGCTAGATCGATTTGAGATCATCGTGGTTAATGACGGCTCCACCGATGACACCTCCTTGGCGGCTGTTAAAGCCGGTGCGGATCGTGTCATCAACCTTGCGTCAAATATGGGCAAGGGCGCAGCCGTGCGCGCCGGGATGCTGGCAGCCACCGGCAACATCCGCATCTTTACCGACGTGGATCTGTCGTACCCGCCATCGCAGCTAGAAACCGTGATTAATCGGCTGGCCGCTGGCGACTCAGCAGGTGCATCTGCTGATATGGATGCACCTGCGGATGTAGTGGTGGGCAACCGCCGCCACAACGACACGGTCTGGCTTAACTCCGCGTCTCGCACGCGTGCTTTTGGCAGCCGCTTGTTTAATCTCGCCGCGCGTGTGGTGCTGCTAGGAAACTACCGCGACACCCAGTGCGGGCTAAAAGGCTTCACCGCCGCCGCGACGGAAGCGATTTTCCCGCAGTGTCATGTGGACGGCTTCGCCTTTGACGTAGAAGTGCTGTACCTGGCGGAGCAGAATCAGATGAATGTCGTTGATGTGCCGGTGGTAATAGAAAACACCGCTGACTCAACCGTGAGGCTGGTATCCCAAGTGTTCGTAATGCTGTCTTCGCTGCTAAACATTCGGCGGCGCGTGGCTAAGGGCGGGTACCGAGCAGCAGCGAGCCAGCCTGCCACTAGCCAGCCCGCTGCCGACCAGTCCGCTGCCAATCAACCCGAACCGGCGAGCCGGTCTTGAGTTCGGCGGCTGCGGATGTGGCTCCCGTTGCGGCGGAGGAGTTACAAGCGGTAGTCAAGGCTTACGACGTGCGCGGCTTGTACCCGCAACAGATCAACGCGACCATCGCACGTTCGCTAGGAGCGGCCTTCGCTAAATACAGCAGTGCTAAATACGGCAGCACCAAACACGGCGGCACCGGTCAGCTGGTCATCGGGCGAGACATGCGCACCAGCGGTGAAGAGCTAGCCGTGGCTTTCGCCGAAGGAGCGACCGCAGTTGGCAGCGATGTCATAGACATCGGCCTGGCTTCAACCGACCTGCTCTATTTCGCTACTGGTCATCTCAATTTGCCGGGCGCAATGCTCACCGCATCCCACAATCCGGCGGCTTACAACGGCATCAAGTTGTGCGGCCCGAGCGCGGCTCCGATTGGTCTGGAAAGCGGGCTGGCCGAAATAGCAAAACTTGCGCAGGCAGGCGCCGAGGCGGCGAGCGAGCGCGGCAAGATCACCAGCCGCAACCTGTTAGAGCAGTTCGTGCAGCACGTTCATTCTTTTGTAGATACGACCGTGCTGGCGCCGCTAAATGTGGTGGCAGACACGGCCAACGCAATGGGCGGATATGTGTTGCCGCCCGTGTTTGCCGACCTGCCGTTCAAGCTGGAGGTGTTGCATCAGGAGTTGGACGGCACGTTTCCCAACCACCCTGCCGACCCGCTTCAGCCGGAGAATCTGGTTGACCTGCAAGCCCAGGTAAAAGCAACGACGGCAGACGTCGGTCTGGCTTTTGACGGTGATGCGGACCGGGTGTTTTTGGTTGACGAGCAAGCCCGTCCGATCAGCGGCTCTCTTACGACTGCGCTGGTTGCCGGCGCAGTGCTAGCCCGTGAGGGGCCGGGACCGATCCTGCATAATCTGATCTGTTCGCGTGCCGTGCCAGAAGTGATTACCGAAGCGGGTGGCACCCCTGTTCGCACCAGAGTTGGGCATAGCTATATCAAAGCCAAGATGCAGGAGACCGGTGCGGCCTTTGGCGGCGAACACAGCGGGCACTATTACTTCGCCCGCAATTTCAACGCAGACTCAGGATTGATCGCCGCGCTTGTCGTGTTGGAGCAGTTGAGCAAAGCGTCGGTGCCGCTAAGCCAGTTGCTGGAGCCGTTTGATCGGTACGTGTCGTCGGGGGAGATCAACTTGGAGGTGGCTGAGCCAGCGACAATGATTGAGCGTGTGTCGCAGCATTATTCGCAAAGCAAAGAAGCACTCACCCAAGATCGGCTGGACGGCCTTACCGTGCAGAGCGCAGACTGGTGGTTCAACTTGCGCCCTTCAAATACCGAGCCCGTGCTGCGATTGAATGCGGAGGCGACCAGTGCGGGTGAGCTTGCCGCCAAAACCGCCGAAGTAATGACCTTGCTGGGCAGAAAGTAGCGACTACATCTATGGCTTTACATCCCGACCTGTTAGCTATTTTGGCGTGCCCGCAAGACAAGGGGCCGCTGCATTATCTGGCCGATGAGAACAAGCTTTACAACCCACGCCTGGGTTGGACCTATGAGATTGATGCGGACATACCGGTGCTGTTGATTGAGCAGGCGACGCACCTGTCGGCTAAAGAAAAGGCTGAGCTTGACCAGCGGGTTGATGCGCAGAACATCCCCTTGACGTTCACACCGGGCAGCAACACACCGGACGGCAAGTAGCCCACAATGCCGCCCGACACCTCAGCCCAGACCAGCGATTCAGCCCAAACCGGCGCCTCAGACCAAATGGGCATGCGCGATGCGCTGCTTGATTTGGGCAACCAAATGCGTCTGGCGGCCGACAACGCCGCGGCCGCTTCAAAGCAAGTAACGCAGCAGCTAAGCGGTGCCTCCGCTGGTGCCTCCACCGATGCCCACATCACCAACGTGATGCTGGCGGGAATGGGCGGCTCTGGCATTGCCGGAGACGTAGCGCAAGCGGTCGGCGAACCAAGCTGCCCAGTGCCGATCACGGTGGTGAAGGGCTACGAATGCCCCGTGTTTGTTGGCCCTTCAACCTTGGTTGTGGCGCTGTCGTTCAGCGGCAACACCGAGGAAACCCTGAGCGTTGCGCGCGCAGCGCATGACTCCGGCGCAAGGCTGGTCGCGGTCAGCTCGGGCGGCGAGCTTGCACGCCTGGCGGGGGAGTGGGGGGCTCCTTGCTATGAGGTTGATTCGTCTATTCCTATGCCGCGCGCCGCGGTCGGGGCGATGGCGGTACCGCCCTTGCTGGCATTGGCAGCTGCGGGATTACTAAGCGACGCACCTCAGCAGATTGACGAAGCGATTACCCAAGTTGGCTCACGTCTCATGAGCCTTGCCGCCAGCGCGGTCGCCTTGCCGCAAAGTCCGGCGGTGCAAGATTCGCTGTTGCTTGTGTGCGGTGCTGGCAATCTTGGCGCGGCGGCCGCTCTTCGCTGGAAGACACAAATAAACGAAAACGCCAAGCTGCCCGCCTTGCTGGGCGTGCTGCCGGAGCTGTGCCATAACGAGTTGGCGGGCTGGGAGGTGGCGCCAGACATCGCGCAGCGAGTGCAGCCGTATTTTTTGCGCCACGGCTACGAGCACCCCCAGAACAAGAAACGGTTTGAGTTTTACGCCGATGTGCTGACAGATGCGGGCGTGCGCGCCCCCATTGAGGTTCACGCAACGGGTGGTTGTGAGATGGCGCAGCTGTTTGATTTAGTGGTGCTTGGTGATGACTTCTCATTGCGGCTCGCTGCTGCGCTGGGTCGTGACCCCGGCCCGGTTGACATTTTGATGGATCTAAAAGCACATCTTGGGAAGAAGTAGGAATGCCAAGCTCTATTGACACTGATTACAAGATTGATTACAAGGTCGCCGATCTGGACTTGCACGTCGCTGGCCGCAAGCAGATTGAGCTCGCCGAGGTTGAGATGCCGGGGCTGATGGCTCTGCGGGCGCGCCACCACGACGATCAACCGCTGGCCGGGGAGCGCATCACCGGTTCTTTGCATATGACGGTGCAAACGGCGGTGCTGATTGAAACCCTGTCCGCGCTTGGCGCCGATGTCCGTTGGGCTTCTTGCAACATTTTTTCCACGCAAGACGAAGCGGCCGCCGCGGTGGTGGTGGGGGCTGATGGCACTGCGGAAAAGCCAGCCGGAGTTCCGGTGTTTGCCTGGAAGGGCGAAACCCTGTCGGAGTATTGGTGGTGCACGTCCAAGGCCTTGCTGTGGCCCGCTGGAGACGCTGCCGGTGATGCTGCCGGTGATGCTGCCAGCGACACCGCTAACTCTGCGGCACTGCGCGGCCCGACCTTGATGGTTGACGACGGCGGCGACGTAACCCTGCTGGTGCATTTGGGTGCTCGCTACGAATCCGCAGGCAAGGTGCCCGACCCCGACACAGCCGACTCGCATGACATGGAAGAAGTGCTGAAGCTGCTCGGTGGGCTGGCGCAACAGCATCCGGCGCTGTGGAGCAGAGTTGCGGCGGAGCTAAAGGGCGTGTCCGAGGAAACCACCACCGGCGTCGGGCGTCTCTATGAGCTGGCGGCGGCGGGCGAGCTCATGTTTCCCGCCTACAACGTGAACGACTCCGTTACGAAATCAAAGTTTGACAATCTTTACGGCTGCCGGCACTCACTGCTAGATGGCCTCAATCGTGCGACCGACCTAATGCTGGGGGGCAAGGTGGCTTTCGTTGCGGGTTACGGCGACGTGGGTAAGGGTTGCGCGCAGGCGCTGAGAGGTCAGGGCTGCCGAGTCATCATCGGCGAGATCGATCCGATCAATGCGATGCAGGCTGCGATGGAAGGCTTTGAGGTTGAGCGACTGGACAACGTCGTTGGCGAGGTGGACGTGTTCGTCAGCGCTACGGGCAACCGCGATGTGATCACCGCAGAGCACATGGCGGCGATGAAGCACCTGGCCGTCGTGTGCAACATCGGTCACTTCGACAACGAGATTGATATGGCCGGGCTAAGCCAGATGTCGGATGTTCAGGTTCGTG
The DNA here is from genome assembly GCA_965212125.1 of Candidatus Poriferisodalaceae bacterium. Classification (GTDB taxonomy): domain Bacteria; phylum Actinomycetota; class Acidimicrobiia; order Acidimicrobiales; family Poriferisodalaceae; genus CAYRJD01. The sequence goes on from OZ243045.1 coordinate 428,465, forward strand.
AGATCAAGCCGCAGGTAAGCGAGTACATCTTTCCCAGCGGCAACAGTGTGCTGGTGCTAGCTGAGGGGCGCTTGGTGAATCTGGGTTGCGCTACGGGCCATCCGAGTTTTGTGATGTCGATGAGCTTCACCAACCAGGTGCTGGCACAGCTTGAACTGCAAAAGAATTCAGCGTCGCTTGGCAAGGAGGTGCACCTTTTGCCGAAGCACCTAGATGAAGAGGTGGCGCGGCTGCATCTGGATTCGCTGGGCGTGAAGCTCACCAAGCTGACCGATACCCAAGCCGACTACATCGGCATCAGCCCCGACGGTCCGTACAAGGCAGAGCATTACCGCTACTAGCCGCTAATAGCACTTCACAATTTCATAGCCGCCGCCTATGTTGACTGGCGATGCTGTTTGAAGTGCGCTGTCCTGGCTGTGGCGCACTTGGCTGGTGCCCCTGCCCAGACTGTATTGACGCGCTGGAACTCGCGCCTGCGCTTGAGACTGCCCACGCACCCGTGCTAGCTGGTGCCGCTTCAACCACATCATTGTTTTCGCACTCAGGAGTCGCCCGCAGTTTCGTGCATGCCTTGAAGTTTCGACGCGAGCGCAGCATCGCACGTTGGCTAGGCGAGGCCTTAGCCGCTAATGCGCCGGTTGGAATCACCGCGGTTACCTGGCCGCCAACCACAACGGCACGACGGCGCCAGCGCGGCTTTGATCAGGCCGAGCTATTGGCGCGCCAGTTGGCACGCCGCTTAGCGGTGCCCGCACGCAAGCTCTTGGTTCGCACAAGCGAGGTCTCCCAAAGCGGACTAGATCGGGTTGCGCGCCTGTCGGGTCCGGCTTTTGCAACGGTGGGCGCCGGTCGTGCGTCAGCAAGCGAGCGCGCCCGCGCGCCAGCAAGTGAGCACAGCGCCATCCAGCCGAGCGCAGTGCTGGTTGTTGACGACGTGCTTACAACCGGCGCAACGCTGCGAGCCGCAGTGGCCGCACTAAGGGCTGGCGCGCAGGCCGCTGGTCATCCGGTTGTGGTTCATGCCGCGTCTTGCACGCAAGCGGAGCACCGTGCACATCAGCCGAGCGCGAAGTCGCTTCTAGGGCAGACAAATCCAGCGGTAGCCTTTAACTGATGGGCGTATTGCAACGAGTTCTTCGTGCCGGCGAAGGTAAGAAGCTGCGCGCCCTGGAATCGCTGGTGCCTGACGTCAATGCGCTGGAGCCGGAGATGCAAGGGCTCTCAGACGAACAGCTGCGTGCGCGCACCGAAGACTTTCGCTCTCAGCTAACCAACGGTGCCGACCTAAACGATCTGCTGATTGAAGCGTTTGCGGTTGCCCGTGAAGCCGCGCAGCGAGTCATCGGGCAGCGCCCTTACGACGTGCAGCTAATGGGCGGCATGGCTCTGCACTTTGGCTGGGTGGCCGAAATGCGCACCGGCGAAGGCAAAACGCTGGTCTCCACCATGCCGGTTTACCTCAACGCTCTTTCCGGCAAGGGCGTGCACCTGGTCACCGCCAATGAGTACCTGGCTAGTCGCGATGCGCAGTGGATGGGACAAATCCATCGCTTCCTTGGCTTAGAGGTCGGCCTGGTGGTACCCGGCCAGATTGACCCGGAGCACAAACGTGCGCAGTACGCGGCCGACATCACCTACGGCACCAACAACGAGTTCGGCTTTGACTACCTGCGCGACAACATGGCACCCACCGCGGCCGAGCAGGCGCAGCGCGGGCATAACTACTGCATCGTTGATGAGGTTGATTCAATTCTCATAGACGAGGCACGCACCCCGCTGATTATCAGCGGCCGTGTCGCCGACGCCGCCCGGATGTATGAGCGTTTCGCAGCGATTGCGCGCGCCATGACGCGCGACACCGATTACGAGGTTGAAGAAGACAAGCGCAACGTTGCCATTCTGGAACCAGGGATTGTCAAGGTTGAATCTGCCCTTGAGATTGAAAACCTCTACGACCAGAATTCCGCCAGCTTGGTTCCGCAGCTGAGCGCCGCCTTGCGAGCCAAAGAGTTGTATCGCCGCGACCGCGACTACGTCATCCAAAACGGCGATGTCAAGATCGTTGACGAGTTCACGGGTCGCATCTTGGATGGCCGCCGCTGGAGTGAGGGCTTGCACCAGGCGGTTGAGGCCAAAGAGGGCGTCAAGATAAACCAGGAAAACCAAACGCTGGCCACCGTTACCTTGCAGAACTATTTCAAGCTTTACGACAAGTTGGCCGGAATGACCGGTACCGCCGAAACCGAGGCCGCTGAGTTCGCCAACACGTACGGGCTGGACGTGGTGCCGATTCCTACTCATCGGCCGCTCATCCGAGTTGGGCACAGCGACCAGATTTTCAAAACCGAGGAGTCAAAGTTTGCGGCGGTGGTTGAAGACATCGCCGAACGCAGCTCGCAAGGGCAGCCGGTGCTGGTGGGAACTATCAGCGTGGAAAAATCCGAGCGCCTTTCGCGTGAGCTAGAGAAGCATGGCGTTAAGCATCACGTCCTCAACGCCAAAGAGCATCACCGCGAGGCGGAAATCATTACCCAGGCGGGGCAGCTGGGTGCGGTGACTGTGGCGACCAACATGGCCGGGCGCGGCGTTGACATATTGCTGGGCGGAAACCCTGAGGGGCTTGCGCGCCGTGATCTGCTAGCCAAAAAGCTTGACCCGGACGATCCCGCCAACGCCGGAACCTTGGCGGAGCTAACAAAAAAATACGAGCAAAAGTGCGAGGAGCAAAAGGCCGAGGTGCTGGAGCTTGGCGGGCTGTATGTGCTGGGCACCGAGCGCCACGAGTCGCGCCGCATTGACAATCAGTTGCGCGGTCGTTCCGGGCGGCAAGGCGATCCGGGTGAGAGTCGCTTCTATTTGTCGCTTGAAGACGAACTGATGCGGATGTTCGCCTCTTCGGCGATGTCTTGGGTTATGGATAAATCCTTGCCGGACGACGTTCCGCTAGAGGCGAAGATGGTGTCGAAAGCCATTGAGCGGGCGCAAAACAATGTTGAGCAGCGCAACGCTGAGTCGCGCAAGAACGTTCTCAAATACGACAACGTGATGAGCGAGCAGCGCAAGGTGATGTACGCCCGGCGCAAGCAAATCTTGGATGGCAGCGACCTGCGTGAGTCGGTTCTGGAGTATTTGACCGAAGCGGTTGTTGAACTGGTGGATGAATATTGCGGGGACGACCCGGTTAGCGAATGGGACCTGGACGGCCTGCTGGTGAGTGTTCATGAGTACTGGCCGACGGCACTTACCTCCGAGCGGTTTGGTCAGTGCGCCGACGCCAACGAGCTAGAGGATTTGCTGTTGGAGGATGGCCAGAAACACTATGAGCAGCGCGAGGCTGAGATAGGTCCCGAGCTGATGCGCGAGGCTGAGCGGCAGGTGCTGCAGGGATTGTTGGACAACCGCTGGCGTGACCATCTCTCAACGATGGATCATCTGCGTGACGGCATTCACCTGCGGGGAATCGGCCAAAAAGATCCGGTTGCGGAGTGGCAGCGCGAGGGTTTTGATCTGTTCTCTCAAATGCTCAAGCACGTCTATCAAGATTTCGTGAAGCACATCATGCGGATAGAGCTAGCTGTATCCGAACAGGCTGAGCAGGGAAAGTCGGGTAACGGGAAATCCAAGGGCAACGGGAAATCCAAGAAAGCCAAGGGAGGCAAGACCGCCAATCTGCAGTATTCCGCCCCGGATGGCAGCAGTTCAGGCGGCGGCACGAGCGCGCCAACGGCGGCTCTACCACGCGTTATGGCCGGTGCAACCTCTGGCGGCTCCGGCGGCGGGGCAGCCGCAGGTAGCGGCGGCAGGTCGGGCGGCACAGCCACGGCAACCGCTCCCACCAATAAAACGGCGACACCACGGGCGGTTGATGCGCAGACGGGTCAAAAACTCGGTCGCAATGATCCTTGCCACTGCGGCTCGGGGCGCAAGCTAAAACACTGCCACGGCCGCTGACCGTAAATCGGCCGATGAGTCCTGATCGTCTGTGGAGCGAATACCCCAGCGCGCTCGCTGAGTTAGAACGGCGAGTGCAGCAAGCCCAAACGTATTTGGGTGTGGATGGCGCGCGCACTAAACATGCGGAGCTAACCAAGGCCGCAGCCGACCCCGCCCTTTGGGATGACAGCGATCATGCGCGCTCGGTAACGACGCAGCTAGCCAACATCAACGACGACATAGAACGCTGGGAGCGGGTGCAAGTGGCGTTTGATGACCTATCAACTTTGTATGCGCTGGCAGATGAGGAATCCGACCACAGCCTGGCGCCGGAGATAGACGCAGCTATCGGTGAGCTTGAAGATCAGCTAGATGAGATTGAGCTGCTGGCGCTGCTAGGTGGCGAGCATGACGTAAACGACGCGGTGTGTGAGATTCACTCGGGCGCAGGCGGAACCGATGCCTGCGACTGGGCTGAGATGTTGTTGCGGATGTATCAGCGCTGGGCTGAGCGCCGTGGCTTTGAGGTGCAGCTAACCGAAGCCACCGATGGCGGTGCCGCTGGCATAAGTTCCGCCACTTTTCTTATTAGGGGACGCCACGCCTTTGGTTTTTTGCAGGCCGAGCGCGGCGTGCACCGGCTGGTTCGGATCTCGCCATTCGACGCGCAGTCGCGCCGCCACACTGCGTTTGCTTCGTTGTCTGTGGTGCCGTTTTTTGATGAGGTATCAGACGAGGTTGAGATAGACGAAAAAGATCTGCGGATTGATACCTATCGGTCTTCGGGGGCGGGCGGGCAGCATGTGAATGTCACCGATTCGGCGGTGCGAATAACGCATCTGCCGACGGGATCGGTGGTCGCATGCCAGAACGAACGCAGCCAGCATCAAAACAAGGATCGCGCCATGAAAATGTTGGCCGCCAAGTTGGCCGACCTTCAGCGCAGAGAGCGAGCCGCCGAAATGGATGCCTTAGCGGGGGAGCAGCGCGACGTCGCTTGGGGCAGTCAGATCCGCAGCTACGTGCTGCATCCGTATCAGCAGGTGAAAGACCTGCGTACCAACCTTGAGATCGGCAACATTGAAGCCGTGCTAGACGGTGATCTTGACCCGCTAATGGAGGAGTTTTTGCGCTGGAATGCTGCGCAAAAAGTCAAAGCCACATAACTGCCGCAAAATAAAGCCAGCCCTGCCGTAGTCTGGCATCAGCAATATGGACTACAGCGATATGGACCACAGCCGATGATTCGCTTGGAGAACGTCACCAAGATCTACAAGGAGCACACGCGGGCTCTAGACAACATCTCAATCAACATCGGCAAGGGTGAATTCGTATTTGTGGTGGGTCCTTCGGGCTCCGGCAAGTCCACCTTGCTGCGCCTGTTGACGCGAGAGGAAGCCGTCTCTAGCGGGCAGTTGCATGTGGCTGGCAAAAATCTGCAAAAGCTGAGCACTTGGAAGGTGCCGTACCTGCGCCGCAACGTCGGGTCGGTTTTTCAAGACTTCAAGCTGCTGCCCAACAAGACGGTCTATGAGAACGTGGCGTTTGCGCTAGAAGTGATCGGCCGGCCCGAAACCGCCATGCGCAAACAGGTGCCAGCGATCTTGGAAGTGGTGGGTTTGGCGGGCAAAGAAAACCGCTTCCCTGATGAGTTATCAGGCGGGGAGCAGCAGCGTGTCAGCGTGGCGCGCGCTTTTGTAAACCGACCGCTGATACTGCTGGCCGATGAGCCGACGGGAAACCTTGACCCGGACACTTCGGTTGAGGTGATGGTGCTGCTTGACCGCATAAATCGCCTGGGAACCACGGTGGTGATGGCGACGCACGACCAGCACATAGTTGATCAGATGCGGCGCCGGGTAATCGCTTTGCGGCACGGGCGACTAGAGAGGGACGAGCAGTACGGCGTTTACAACCGTGAGGCCGAACCGGCGGTGGCCACTCGATGATGAGGCCGAACCGGCGGTGGCGACCCGCTGAGGCACGGTGAGTAAAGCCCAGTGAAGCGGTTTCGATATTTCACGCGCGAGGCGTGGACAAACATCCGGCGCAACCCGACCCTCACATTTGCGGCGATCCTGACCGTGGCGGTGGGAGTGATGCTGGTGGGCATGGGGCTAATGGCGCGCTACGCAAGCGGCAACGCTCTGGGGCGCTGGGAAGGCGGCGTGCAGTTTGAGGTGTTTTTGCAGCCCGACAGCACGCCAAACCAAATCGACATAGTCGGCGATGAGCTGATTTCGCATCCCGATATTGACCGCGTGGAGTTTTTCTCTCAGACCGAAGCCGCCGCCTTGTTGCGGCAAACTTTGACGGGCCAGCCTGAGCTGCTAGCTGCCGTGTCGGAAGAGTCGTTGCCGTCGTCGTATCGCGTTGTGCCGCGCACTCCGCAAGCGGAGTTGATCGAATCGCTGGCCGCGCAGTTCCGAGAACGGCCCGGAGTGTTCGCCGTTGAAACAGGCCGAACGCAGGTGGATGCCATCCGAACCTGGTTTGATTCGTTTCGCTGGATTGTGCTGCTGCTGTCGATCGTCTTGTCGGCGGCCAGCGCAATGCTGATCTTCAATTCAATTCGGGTGGCGGTATTTGCGCGCCGCCGTGAGATAGAAGTAATGCGCCTGGTCGGCGCCACCAACGGGTTTATTCGTTTCCCGTTCGTGCTTGAAGGCATCGTCCACGGACTAATCGGCGGCATCGTTGGCGCAACTGCGGCGGGGATTTTGCGAGTACACGTTGAAGACCTGTTTGGCCGCTCCGATGTTCTGGCGTTTTTTCGGTCGTTCGTGGTTACCTCGTCGCAGTTCCGAACCGTGGTGATTCTGACCGTGATAATCGGAGTGTTGCTAGGGGCTGCTAGTTCCGCTTTTGCTGCGGGACGCTTTTTAGATTCCTAGTTTTTCTGTGCCAAACTCTGGCATGCCAGAGTTTGAAACGATTATTTATGAGGTCGCCGACCGCGTCCTTACCGTCACGCTTAATCGCCCCGAGAAGCTCAACGCATTCAACGGGCAAATGCAGAGGGACGTGTTAGCGGCGCTTGATCTAGCCGACGCAGACGACGACGTGCGAGCGGTGATTTTCACTGGCGCCGGGCGTGCCTATTGCGCGGGTGCCGATTTGAGCCGCGGCGCGCAGACGTTTGACTACGACAGCCAAAGCGACAGCGCTAAGAGCGAACGTCGTGCAGCCAGGGATGGTGGGAGTGATCTTGAATGGATGCGCGACGGCGGCGGGCTGTTGACCCTGCGGTTGTATGAGTTCAACAAACCGTTAATAGCCGCCATCAACGGCCCGGCGGTAGGGGTGGGAATAACGATGACGCTGCCGATGGACATACGGCTGGCGTCAACTGAGGCGCGCATCGGCTTTGTGTTTAGCCGCAGGGGAGTGGTGCCAGAAGCGTGTTCGTCGTATTTCTTGCCGCGGTTGGTGGGCATTGGCAAGGCGTTGGAATGGACTTACAAGGGTTCCGTTTTTGAGGCCGATGAGGCGTTTGACGGTCGCTTGGTGTCGGCCTTGCATAAGCCCGATGAGCTTTTGCCCGCCGCGCGCGCGTTGGGGGCGGAGATCGCTGAGAACACCTCGGCGATTTCGGTGACGCTTATTCGGCACATGATGTGGCGGATGCTGGGGGCCGACCATCCGATGGAGGCGCACAAGATCGATAGCCGTGGCATCTTCAATTTGGGGCGTGAGGCTGACGCGCGTGAGGGAGTTCTGTCGTTCTTGGAAAAGCGGCCACCTGAGTTCACTCAAAAGCCCAGCCAGGACTTGCCGGACTATTTCCCGTGGTGGGAGCAGCGCCACTTCGAGTGATTGCTAGCGCGCTTGGCGCCATGCCCATCTGGCAGCGCGGCCAGCAGCCCGGTCAGCAGCGCGGCCAGCAGAGCAGCCAGCAGCAAGCCTGCGTCGTGATCGCTTGCGGCAAGGGTCTAGACGCTCAGCCGTGTGATCTGTCTGATTTGGTCACCCAAGCGCTAGCTGCAGCCACCGCTACCGGCACCGTCGATACCGCCGCCGGTACTGCCGATACCACCGCCGCTATCACAACCGCCATTACAACCACCGAGATCAGGCCTGGTCGTTGGGTCGGTTATGCGCGGTTGAGTTACGCCAGCACCCACACCCGCGTCAGCGCTCGTACTCGTACCCGTACCCACTCCGCGGCTGGCAGTCTGGGTTGCGACCTGGATGACATGGCGCGTGCGGTGGTGGCACAGCTCCGCGGTGCTGGACATTCGGCGGTTCTAGGTCCACCCGACGAAAGCCATCTGCCTGGTTTTCTTAATCGCAACCGCGCCACCCACATAGATGACGAGTTAGCGATTTGTTTTCCTTGGGCCGTTTGCGAAGCCAAAAGTGTGGTTGAGATAGACCCGGGAGCGGCATTCGGAGCCGGATCGCATCCCTCAACCACGTTGGCGGCGCGTGAGCTGGCTGGCTACTTGCGGGCAGGGTCAGCCCGCGGCGGAGCTGAACACGCCGCTGGCGACGCGCTTCGCCATCCACCACCGCTCAAGGTGCTTGATGTGGGTTGCGGCAGTGGCGTGCTGGCACTTGTGGCGGCGCGGTTCTGGCAAGACATGTCCGCTAGCTCGCGTCGCGACGCAGCCATTCCCGACGCAACTGTTCCCGGCACAGCCATTCCCGACATAGCCGTTCACGGCATAGACACAGACCCGGCAGCGATTGCCAGCGCTAAACGCAACGCTGAGATCAACGGGCTGACGCAGCTGACCGAGTTCAGCGCCGATCCGATTGCCCGCCCTGCCAGCCTCGTTGCCGGCCATACCTACGACGCAATCGCAGCAAACATCGGGGCAAGCACACTCAGCCAGCTAGCCCCCTCAATAGCCGCACGGCTTGCACCCGGCGGGCTGCTGGTGCTGAGCGGCATTTCGGCGGCGCAAACGTCACGCCTGGAAAAGCGCTATTCGGATCTTGGCATCACGTTTGAGCCACCGCGGCGCCTTGACGATTGGTGCGTACTAAGCGGCACTGCGATAAATCCCGGCTAGCGTTATTTGCCGTATTATTAAAGCAAGCAATAATCATTAGCTAGCTAGGGGAAGTTATGCACGTAGGCACTTCGGTGATCTTTCAAAATCCGGGTGAGTCCATACCCGACAAACAGATTTATACCCAAGACATAGGGCTGGCGCTGCAGGCCGAGCCGATGGGATACGAGTCGATTTGGAGCGTGGAGCATCACTTCACCGACTACACGATGTGTCCCGACGTGCTGCAGTTTTTGACCTATATGGCTGGCGCGACTAAAAAAATCAAGCTTGGCTCAATGGTCTGCGTACTGCCGTGGCATGACCCGCTGCGGGTAATAGAGCAGGTTTCCATGCTGGACAACCTCTCCAAGGGTCGGCTGATTCTGGGCTTGGGTCGTGGAACCGGCAAGGTGGAGTTTGACGGATTCCGCACCGAGATGCCGTCCGCTCGTACACGTTTTGCTGAGTCGACCGAAATGCTGTTGCGTGCCCTTGAAAATGGCTACGCCGAGTACGACGGGGAGATGGTTCAGCAGCCGCGAGTTGACATCCGCCCGCGCCCGTACGGGTCTATGCGAGGGCGTGCCTATGCGGCGGCGATTTCGCCGGAGTCGTCTCGCATCATGGCCGAGCTTGGCGTGGGGATTTTGATCGTGCCGCAAAAGCCGTGGAACGTGTTGACCGAGGAGTTGCAGGAATACCGCGACGTGTATCGCGAAGCCAACGACGCTGAGCCGCCACCGCCGATTGTCGCTGGCTGGACGTTCGTAGATAAGAGTGCCGACCGCGCCGAAGAGATGGCTTATCGCTACATCGGCGGCTATTGGGATTCAATCATTAAGCACTATGAGTTTGACAAGCCGCACCTGAAGGACACGCCGGGCTATGAGCACCACGGCTTGATGTACGACCGGCTGACTGCGCCTGGTGGCATGGAGAAGATGACTGAGTTCTTTATGGGGCTGCAGTTGTGGGGCACGCCGGAGCAGGTGACTGAGAAGATCGTCTATCTGCAGGATCGCACCCATATGGATTCTTATGTTGGTGTGTTTAGCTATGCGGGCATGCCGGCTGAAGAGTCGCAGCGCAACATGGAGCTGTTCGCCAGCGACGTGATGCCAGCCCTGAAGGCGCTGGCTCCTGCTAGCGAGCGTTTGGGAGCGGCCGCCTAGCCGAATTTATTCGGCGATGGTGGGCTGCGTGGGCGTGGGCAGGTTTGCCGTCGCTGGTGCTGATTGCGGATCGTCGCCCCAGCCGTTGAGCACTAAACCCAGCACGCACGCGCCAATCGCCAGCACGAATGCGGGCAGGAACGAATCAAATAGGTCGGCGGCTAGCCCGCCTACCTGAGGCCCGATCGCCAGCCCTGCGCCGAACACGATGGTGACTAACCCGTAGGCCGCGCCAAACGCTTCGCCGTCAAGGTGGCCAGAGAAATACGCCGCCACCCCTGCGACGATTCCCGTGAAGGCGATTCCAAATGTAAACGTGCCTGCTAGCGCGGCGATTGCGTTGCCGGTGGCAATAGCGGTGATGCCGACGGCGGCTATCACCAACCCCAACGCGATGGTGCGACGAGACCCCAGCCGATCGGCAATCGCGCCGAGCAGTGGTCCGCCGATCACGCTGCCTACGCCAATCAACGCAAAGGCGATCGCGGCGGTAGTAGAGGAAAGCTCCGCGTCTTCGGTCAAGCGGGCGATGGTGAATGTCAAAACGAGAGAGATGACCGCAGCGAACAGGCCGTAGGCCGCAACGGTCAAGCGCCAGGCGGGCACCGATTTCAGTACGTCAAAGGCGTGGCGTAAGCGGGATTGCTTCTGCGGCTTGGCGGTTGGCGTGTGTTTGCCTAGGTGTCGGGTGGTCAGTGCTAACGCAATCACGGCTACAACCCCGATCAGCAACTCGACTAGATACACGATGCGCCAGCGTCCTTCGCTAGTCAGCGCGTTGATGATTGATGCCAGCACTAATCCGAGCCCAACACCACCGGTGATCCAACCCGCGGCGACACCACGCCTGGCCGCACCCAGCACTTCCGTGGCGATCCCCGGAGCGGTTACCCAGACTCCGGCTGCGGCGACTCCCGCTATCACCATGGTGATCGTTACCAGAGCGATCGTCGGACTCCACGCCAGCAACCCCAACGACAAGACCACGCCAAATAACCCAAACCTGACGGTTCGGCCCATACCGATGCTTACAACGGTTGTGCTGACTAGCACCGAGCCCAGCACATAAGCCAGCAAGTTGAGAGATCCCAGAGCGCCAGCGACGGTGTTGGATAGCGCAAAGTCGTCGCGGATGTCGGTAAACAGCAACGAATAGGTGAAGCGGCCGAACGACTGGCTTACCGCGACTGCCGTGGTGATGGCGACCATCGGCACCCAGAGTCGTTGGCTTTGCCTGGTCAGTCGCCCGGGTCTGTCTGTTTGATTTGCCTGGCTCAATCGTGAGGCCAGTTGATTTCGGCTGCTGGCGGACGCTGTCCGAAGATCGTTTCGGTTGCTATTACTCGCCTGGGTGAGGCTTTCACGTCTGCGAACTTTGCTACGTCTTGCGTGATTACTTCTATGTCGTTGTCGTTGCCAAAAAAGCGGGTGCGCAGGTCGGTCTCTGATTCAAACGCAACCAGCGCTAGCCCGTCGTAGTGCTCGCCGGCCAAGGTCGCCAGGATGCTCAGTTGCGTGTAATCCCACATCCCGGGGTGATGCTTTTGCGCCAAAGGTGCGTGGGTTTCACGCCAGTGCTTGTCGGCTTGGGTGTGTGTTAGTTCCGGATTGTGAATCAGCGGAAATATCGCAGTTACCCCTGGCGAGGGTTCGCCCGGCGCAGGGCTTGTTGGTCGTGTGCGTATCGCGCGTGAGAACGCAACGTACAGACCCACCTGAGCCGCTGGCAGGAGAGCGTCAAGGTCGTCGGTTGCCGCTCGCACCAGAGCCTGGAAAGGGCGCCCGCCGGTGGTGGTTCCCGCCGGTGTGTCTTCTGGCGATGTGTCCTTTGGCGATGTGGTGACGTAAAGAACGCCGCCGGTCTGGCGCGCAACCGTGCGAGCCGCATCAATGTCATTGCCGACGGCGACAAGCTCTTGCATCTCTAGCGACCTTTGAACTCGGGTGTGCGTTTGTCTAAAAACGCTTGGACTGCTTCTTTGGTGTCGTCGGTGGTGAAGTTCACCGTCTGCGCTAGGCCTTCGCTTTCTAGGGCGGAGGCGAAATCGGCGCTCGCGTTCAAGGTGAGCAGGCGCTTGGTCATGGCCAGCGCTAGCGGCGGTCCGGCGGCGAGGCGATTAGCCCAGTCGGCGACCTCATCGTCAAAGCGGTCGCTGGGGATCACCGTGTTTACAAAGCCGAAGTCTTGTGCGGTTTTCGCGTCAATGACATCTCCAAAAAATGCCAGCTCTTTGGCGCGGTGCAAGCCGATCAGGCGCGGCAAAATCCAAGTGCCACCGAAATCAACCGAGAGGCCGCGGCGGGAAAATATCTCGCTAAAGCGTGCTTGGTCTGATGCCAAGATGAGATCGCACGCCAGCGCCATATTCATGCCAGCCCCAGCCGCCACGCCGTTCACCTTGGCGATTACCGGCACCATGATTGAGTACAGCGCCGACAGGGTCTGGTGGATGACGTTCATGGCTTGCAGCTGATGCATTTGAACGCCGCCGCCGGCTAGGTCCGCGCCGCTGCAAAAAGCGTCACCGGCACCCGTCATCACCACGCAGCGGACATCTGGGTCTGCGCCTATCTCGCTCCAAGTGGCACGCAGCTCATTCCACATCTGGAAGTTGGCGGCGTTCTTCTTTTCAGGGCGATTCATCGTGACCGTGACTACGCCGTTGTCGGCCGTGTCAACTATCAGAGTCTCAAGTGTTTTGGATTCCATTGCCGCGACATTAGCTAGCTAGGGCGACCCGCGGGATTTAACTCGCGGGATTTGGAGGGCTAGATGCGCGAGCTTGGCGGACTAAATGCGGCCGAGGTTCATGTCAAGGCTGCCGCGGGCGATGTTGGAATGCAACGTTTCGGTGGTGCCTTCGGCCAACCGAAACGAGCGCACCCGCCGCAAGATTGAGCTAAGCGGATGGTTGTCGGCCAGGGCCTGTCCGCCGACGATTTGCACGGCATCATCCACCAACCTGCCCACCGTTTCCGTTGCTACGACCTTGGCCGCCATCACTTCATTCACGGCATTTTCCCCTGCGTCAATCAAACGGGCGGTGCGATACACCGTGCTGCGAGCTGCGTAAGCGTTTGCGCGCATCTCACCCAGCTTTATGCGTTCCGGGCTGGTGGGGTTACCGGGGCTATTAGGGCTGGTGCTGCCGGCTGGCGCGTTGGCTTGATCTTTTTGGAGCAGATGCTGCTCAACTAGCCGCACCACGAAAGCACACAAACCAACACTGCTAGCCGCCAGCGACATTCGCACGCCGCTTATCTGGCTTAGCGCGCGCCGCATGCCTTTGCCAGGCTGACCCAACACGTTGCTGGCCGGCACACGCACGTCGGTAAAAGTGAACGCGGCGTGGTGGCTTCCGTCAAGTGAGCCGAAACGCCTGACCAGCTCCACGCCGGGGCGGTCGGTTTCAATAAACACCATGGCGGGTCCGTCGAGCTCAATCTCAACGAGCGTGCTAATGAAGTCGGCGTCGGCACCGCCGGTGACGTAAGACTTTTGCCCGTTTATCACTAGCTCGCTGTTCTCGTCGTTAAGCCCGTCGCCGTTCTCTTCGGCGCTACCGCGGCGGCTTGCCCAGGTCGGTCGGGGCGCTCCAGCCGGTTCGGTGAACCCGAAGCTGCCGCGCAGATCACCTGCTAGATACTGCTGTAGCACGCGTGCGCGCAAACGCTCGCTGGCGCCTTCTAACAGCGTGGGCGATGGGGCGAAGATGCCTGGCAGATGGCCAACGTTTTCGCGGCACAAAGCGTCGGTTGCTATTACTCGATCAAGGACCCGGTCAGGCGCTTGCGTCAAGTCCCAGATACCGGCGGCTTGGGATGCCTCTCGCACCTGAGGAGCCAGGTGAGTTAATGACGTTTGGGAGTCTTCGGCGTTGGGCTGATCGCTGCTTTGAAGCGCCAGTATTTTTTGCGCTAGTTCTTGCGCCAGCTTGTCGGCGCGATCGCGCAGATCCGCTTCGGCGGGGCTCAAAAAGTCAGGCATCGCGCAGCAGAGTAATGCGCTCAGCTAAATGAGCGCAATCAAATGAGCGCGTCTAAATGATCGTGGAGGTGGCGGGAATCGAACCCGCGTCCTTCAACGTTTCGATGAGTCTTCTCCGAGCGCAGTCGTTGCAAGATTTTCGAGCCCATGCAAGGCAGCGACACCCAACATGAGCCTTAGCTGATGTTTAAGTCCCCAACACCCCACCAACAAAGGCGTTGAGCAAGCTCCGCAGTTGATGGCACCGATACCCGCGAAGCAGGGGCATTCGGGCCGACTCACTACTTAGAGACTAAGCAGCGAGCGCCAGGTCGACTTTGTTGTCGTTGGCGTTTCTAATTGTTCCGGCTCTTTAACGTGGCTCCGGAGACCACGGCTCGCTTCATTCATATCAACCGTCAAAGTCGAAACCGATCACCCCCGTAAGTAAAAAATATTCAGCTATCGCTAGCTAACCCACCGGCCACTAATACAAGAGCCATTGTAACGGCCAAGGATTAGAGAACGATTAATGAACTGGCTTGAAAGAACTGCCTCCTATGCGCCCTTATGCGCCAAATCTGGATTTGCGTCATCCCACGTGCCAACCGCGGGAGTAATCCGGTTTATCCACGAGGTCATCCCAGCCAGCGTCTTTTACTGTTCGCTGTGCCGTTGAGAGCGCTTGTTGTGCCGCCCTTACTAGCTGGGTCAAATGCTCGCTTGGTTTTCGCCGCTCAGCGAGCTTCAAAAGCCTTTCCGCCTGGTGGATCGTTGTCATCAAACTGTGGTGCTCTTGCCAATACCAGACAGATTTCTCCGTCCTGCGATCAAGGCACCCAAATTCGTACTCGTCTAGGTAGCCGAAACGCCATGGACGAGAAGTGCGATCTTCAATAAAAAGGGACGGATAGCGCACCAACACGCCAGGCGGAACCGTAGCTGGTGCTCGCGTATCAATCGCCTGCCGCCTATCGGCCATCCAAGACTGCACTCGCTCGCTAAGCGCATTGATTCTTTCCGCCTGACTAAAGTTTCCGCTCCGCGCGTTTCTCAATGCTTCGCTGAAAGTCTGCGGCAACATGAGATTCTCCAGCATCACCAACATCGCGTGACCGAGCTCGTAGTCAAAGTTTGGGGCGCGCTCAACAAGGTCGTACCAAATAAACGACAAGGGGAGAACGTCGTCATAGTGATATTCCCAGCGGTACAACATTATGTTGAAGCTGCGATAAGCGCCCACGGTCAACTGCACGTTCCCGTCCTGATCGGGCTCATACAGCTCAAACCGGCGAGTCTCAATCAAACTCTGCGCGTCAGCTAAAGCGAAAGGGTCAAACCCGCCTCTCTTTAGCGCAGCGCCATCCAAAACGGAAGACCTCATGGAAAATTCAGGCAATCTGCAAACGATTCTGCTCGTGGTGGTACTCATGACAATCACCCTAAGAAGGGTTGGGACATTGGGCGAGATCCCAAGCTGGGTGTCCTGGCTATGTAGCGGGTTGGCCTGCGCCGCCTGCGATCTGCGCCGCCTGCCCACCTGCGGCCTGCGGTGCCGTGCGCTATCGGCGGTGAAAGCGCAGGGCGCGCTCGGCTTCACGGTCGCTTTCACGCTTGCGCAGCGCTTGTCGCTTGTCGTACAAGCGTCGACCCTTAGCCAGAGCCAGCTCCACCTTGGCTATGCCGTTGGCGAAGTACAGCGACAGCGGTATTAGCTGGAGGTGATCTTGCTCAACACGTGCGCGCAGCCTGTTTATCTGTGCGCGATGCATCAGCAGCTTGCGCGGCCGATCAACCACGTGGCCATCACGCACCGAGGCGTGGCTCCAAGGCGCAATTTGCATTCCTATTAGCCACATTTCGTTGCGGCGAACAAGGGCATAGGCCTCATCTAGCTGCACGGTGCGCGCTCTCAGCGACTTCACCTCGGTGCCGCGCAGCACTATTCCGCAATCAAAAGTGTCAAGCACGTCATAGTTGGCTCTGGCCCGACGGTTACTGGCTACAACCATGTGGCCAGCGTCGTGGCTAGCAGGCATCAGGGCAACGATAGCGGCCGCGATTTAGGCCATAGCCTGTACGCAGGATTTGTTTACGGGCTTACTTAGGAGACCTGATGGCTGTAACCGTTCGACTGCCGGCCGTGCTGCGACCACACGCCAACGGCCAATCAACCGTGGATGTTGAGGCGGCAACCGTTCTAGAAGTAATGGACAATCTGATTCAGCAGTATCCGGGTCTCAAAACCAACCTGCTGAATGACGACGGCAGCCTTCACCGATTCGTCAATGTTTATGTCAATGACGAAGATGTCAGATACCTAGAACAGTTGGCTACACCGGTAGCGGCGGGCGATGAGCTATCGATTTTGCCGGCCGTCGCAGGCGGCAACTAGCCCCCGCCGACTGCATAACCCCAAGTTCTAGCCAGCGCAGACCCCGGACATGACCGCGTACAACGACATAGAAGAACTGATCGGCGACACGCCGCTGCTTAACCTCAGCGCGCTCAGCCCCAACCCTGAGGTTGAAATCTGGGCCAAGCTAGAAAGCCAAAACCCGACCGGCTCGGTCAAGGACCGCGTAGCCCTGGCGATGGTGCGCAGAGCCGAAAAAGAGGGCCGCCTCAAACCGGGCTCAATCATTTTGGAGCCGTCGTCGGGCAACACCGGCATTTCGCTGGCGCTCATCGCTAAGCGGCGTGGCTACCAATTAAAAGTAGTCATGTCCAAGAACGTGTCGCCCGAGCGTCAGCGGGCGTTGAAAATGTTTGGGGCGGAGGTGATCGAAAGTCCCGGTGAGCTAGGTTCCAACGGGGCGGTGCGAATGGCGCAGGGTCTGGCCGCTGAGCACGACGACTGGGTGATGCTGTTTCAGTACGGCAACAGCGACAACCCGCAGGTGCATTACGACACGACCGGCCCTGAGATTCTGACGGATGCCCCGCAGATCACGCACTTAGTTGCGTGCATGGGCACCAGCGGCACGTTGCTGGGCACCGGTCGCTATTTGCGTGAGCAAAAACCAGAGGTTGAGATTTGGGCGATAGAGCCGCCCGTTGGGGAACGCATAGAAGGCATCCGCAATCTGAACGAGGGTTTCATCCCGCCGGTATTTGAAGAGTGGGGCGGTGCGGAGTTGCTGAACCGCAAGATGATTGTGCGCCCGCAAGAAAGCGTCACCAGCGCCAGAATCTTGCTTGCGCAAGCCGGAGTGTTTGGCGGGATTTCAGCCGGGGCGGCATTTGCGGGTGCGTGTAAGGCAGCCGCGGAGATGCAAAGCGGCTGTGTTGTGTTCATCGTTAGTGATCACGGCTGGAAGTATCTATCAACTGGTGCTTGGGACGATGACGTGGAGACCTCTGCTAAGCGCCTGGAAGATGAGATCTATTTCTGATGCGTGGCGCTGATGTGCTGCCCGACAGCAAGGCATACCCTCGCCCTTGTGAGGAGCAGGGTGAAGGGCAAGCTGCGGCGGTGAGCGATGAAGACAGCCGACGTGGTGGTAAGCGATGAGCGGTGACCTGACCGTAAAGGTCTTGGGCTGCTCGGGCAGCTACTCCGCCGCGGGGGAGGCCTGCAGCGGCTATCTGATTCGCAGCGACACCACCAACATCTGGGTTGATTGCGGCCCGGGCACTCTCGCCAATCTGCAAAAGGACATCTCTTTGCCGGAGGTCACCGCAATGGTTGTGTCGCACCATCATCCCGACCATTGCGCTGAGCTGCCGGTGGTGTACAACGCGGCCAAGTACTACCTAGGCGTTGACAACATGCCGGTGCTGGCTACTGAAGATGTGCGACAGGTAACCGAAGCGTTTCAAGGTGACGGCGACACCAGCGATTTGTTCAAGTGGCAAATCGTCAGCGACGGCGACACCGCTCAGGTGGGCGACATCAGCATTCGTTTTTCGCAAACCGATCATCCGGTTGAGACGTTGGCGATGCGCTTTGACTGCAACTCAAGCTCAGTGGTGTACACGTCTGATACCGGCAGCAACTGGTCGTTGTCGCAGCTGGGTCCGGAGCCCGACCTGGTGGTAGGCGAGGGAACTTTTCTGGCGTCCAACGGCAGCGAAGGGCCGCACGTGACTTGTGAGTGGCTGGCAACACAGGCCAACGAAGTGGGCGCCAAGCAGCTGGTGGTTACCCACGTGCCGCCTGGATCTGATCCGGCCGATCACCTAACAGAGGCGGCGATGGTTTTTGAGGGACCCGTGCATATGGCGGTGGCCGGTGGGCTCTACACAGCATGACTAGAGGCACAGCATGACTAGAGGCACAGCATGACCAGAGGCGCAGCATGACTAAGGCGATTCGCCCCGACGGACGTGCCGCCGATGAGCTGAGACCGATCAGCTTTGAGCGAAACTTCACCGCCCAAACCCCCGGCTCCGTGCTGGTTCGCTTTGGCGACACGGCGGTGCTTTGCACCGCGTCGGTAAATGAAAACGTGCCGAAGTGGATGCGTGATCTAGACCCGCCGCGTGGCTGGGTCACCGCTGAGTATTCAATGCTGCCGGGGTCAAGTCCCGACCGCGTGCGGCGTGAATCCAAGGCCGGTCGTCAAAAGGGACGAACCCTAGAAATTGAGCGGCTAATCGCCCGCGCGCTGAGAGGTGTCTGCGACCTGGAAGCGCTGGGGGCGCGTGAGTTGACCGTTGATTGCGACGTGCTGCAAGCCGACGGCGGCACCCGCACGGCATCAATTTGCGGCGGCTGGGTGGCACTGCACGACGCTTGCATTGACCTGCTTAACCGCGGGCAGATTGAGAAATATCCCATCAATGATGCCTGCGCGGCGATTTCGGTAGGTGTGGTTGGCGGAGCGGCGGTGCTGGATCTTCCCTACGTGGAAGATTCACGAGCCGACGTGGATATGAACGTGGTGATGAACGGAGCGGGACGCTTTGTGGAGGTACAAGGCACCGCCGAGGGAAACACGTTCAGCGGCGAGGAGCTGTCGGCGATGCTGGATCTGGCGCGTGACGGCATCACGGAAATCGTCAAGCTGCAGCGTGCGGTGATAGGCGAGTAGCTGGGCCGCGTCTGGTTTCGGCCGCTACCGCTATGAAGCTGGTGATTGATGAAACTGGTGAGTTGCGATGAAACTGGTGATCGCGTCAAATAACCCACACAAGGCCGTTGAAATAGAGCAGGTGCTAAGCGAGTTGGACGGCCTGGGCGAGCCGGGCCGCGGGATAACCGTCGTGCCAGCGCCACCGCAGTACGCAGGCGTGGTTGAAGACGGCGAAACGCTGATCGAGAACGCCCGCAAAAAAGCAGTCGCTTGCGCGGCTATCACCGGCGAGGCATCCCTAGCCGATGACACCGGTCTGCTGGTTGATGCGCTGGCTGGCGCGCCCGGCGTGCGCACGGCTAGGTATGCAGGCGAGAATGCAACCGATGCGCAAAATCGCCAGAAACTTTTGGCGCAGCTTGCGGGTGCCCAGCTTGCGGGTGCCGACGCCAGCGCCGACGCCAGTGTCACCGTCAGTGTCGCCGCCGACACCGACCCAGCGACGCGTGCCGCACGGTTTTGCACCGTTGTGGTGTTGAGGCTGGCAGATGAGCAAGGCACAGAGCTGATCGGCCAAGGTCAGGTTGAAGGCTCAATAGCGACCGAAGAAAAAGGCACCGGCGGTTTCGGATACGACTCGTTGTTTATTCCTAACGAAGGCGACGGGCGAACGTTTGCCGAGATGACCGCCTCGCAAAAAAATGCCGTTAGCCATCGCGCACGGGCGCTACGGAATCTCGCCGAACATCTGGCAAAATACCGCTGGTAGCCTCTTAGCCAGTCCAATGAAAAACAGCCCAGTAAAAAACAGCGAAATTGACACGCCGCAAGCGTTCAACACAAGCGGTCCGATTGGGCCGGCAGAAATCTACAACCGTCTCCTGAATGACCGAATTTTGTTTTTGGGCACCGAGGTAGATGATGAGGTCGCAAACATCACCTGCGCGCAGATGCTGTTTCTAGAAGGACAAGATCACACCAAAGACATCTGGCTTTACATCAACAGCCCGGGCGGGTCGGTTACGTCGGGAATGGCGATCTACGACACGATGCAGTTCGTTACCTGCGATGTCGCAACGGTGTGTCTGGGTCTTGGCGCGTCGATGGGGCAGTTCTTGCTGACGGCTGGCGCCCCCGGCAAGCGCTACTGCTTGCCGCATGCGCGCGTGATGATGCATCAGCCTTCTGGCGGAGTGCAGGGCCAAGCCTCGGACATAGCGATCCAAGCCGAGCAGATGGGCTACATCAAACAGCTAATGGCCGAACGCACCGCGCAGCACACCGGTCAAAAGATCGAGCAGATTCAGGAAGACTCCGAGCGCGATCGCTGGTTTACCGCCGAGCAAGCCAAGGAATACGGCTTGTGCGACCACGTGATCGTCAAGCGTGGCGAGCTGGCCTAGTACTTAGCTGGCTTAGCTATTTGCCTGGGCTATCTGCCCGGCGCCGGGGTGCAGCTGCGAGTGACATACGCGTTGTAGCGATCAACCGCACCGGGCAAGACATCTTCATAATCCGCTTGGGCTGCCAGCAGAGCCGCGCTGCGCTCAAACGGCTCGCGTGAACTTGTTTCACGCACCGCAGCCGCCAATGCCGCAGTCACACCCGCTAGCACCGCAACGTCGGCTCGTATCTGATCGGGCGCAGCCGCCAGCACATCGTTGAACTTGCTTGAGATGCGTTGCATCTCCGCTCGCACGGCAGGGTCGTCTCCGCTGGGGGTGCTCAGACTCTGCAGATCTGCATCTTCAAGGTCGGCCACCTCCGCACAGAATCGCGCTAGTGAGGTGCCGCCGCAACTGGACGCGGCGAGCGCTGCAAAGCCAACCAGCGCAGCAAAAAGCAGCCGGGCTGCGGTTGGCAGCGCTTAGCCCTCTACCTGGGCGGCCTGCGCTAGCTGACGTAGCTCGGCAATCGCCGCCGTCTGACCGTCGGGGTGCGCGTACAAGGCGCTACCGGAAACCAACACGTTGGCACCCGCGCCGGCCGCGCCGCTGATGGTGCTGGCTGAGATTCCGCCGTCCACCTCTATATCTACGTCGTGGCCGCCTTGCGTAATGGCCGTGCGCACCTCAGCGATTTTTGGTTCGGCCGAAGCAATGTAGCTCTGACCGCCAAACCCGGGATTGACGGTCATCACAAGCACCATGTCAACCAAATCCAGCACTCCCAAAACGTCAGTCGCTGGCGTGGCCGGATTAATCGCCACCGCCGGCTTCGCGCCCAGCTCGGCGATCTTGGTGAGCGTGCGATGCAGATGCGTGCATGCCTCAGCGTGGACAATCACTATGTCGCAGCCCGCTTGCACATACCGATCCAGCAACTGATCCGGCTCAACCACCATCAGATGTGCCTCAAAAGGGACGCTGCTATGTTCCCGGCAGGCCGCGATGACGTCGGGGCCAAACGTCAGGTTCGGCACAAACACGCCGTCCATCACATCCCATTGGATGCGGTCAACCCCGGCGTTGGTTAGTGCCTCGCATTCTTCACCCAAGCGGGCGAAGTCAGCGGGAAGAACCGATGGGACTATTTCAACTGGTCGCGTTTCAGCTGGTTGTGGTCGTGCGCCGCCGGGCGCCGCGACGTTGTTCAGCTGAGCCGCTCCACGATCATCGCCATGCCCTGACCGCCGCCGACACACATTGACTCCAACCCGAAGGTCTTGTCGGAGTCTTCCAAGCCGTGCAGCAGGGTCGTCATAATGCGTGCTCCGGTCTGCCCGAACGGGTGACCGAGCGCAATGGCGCCGCCGTTTACGTTGAGCTGATCAACTATGTCAATCCCAAGCTCGTCGGCCGAAGGGATCACCTGGGCTGCGAAAGCCTCGTTGATCTCTACCAGGTCGATGTCTTTGATTGACATGCCGGCCCGCTCAAGCGCTCGCTTGCAAGCCTCAATCGGCCCCAGCCCCATGATCTCCGGGTTCAACCCGGTAACGGCGGTGGACACAACCCGCGCCAGCGGGGTGATGCCCAGCTCTTCGGCGCGCTTGCGGCTCATAACCACCACGGCAGCCGCACCGTCATTTAGAGGGCAGGCGTTGGCGGCGGTGATGCGCCCATCGGGACGAAAAGCCGGCTTTAGCTGCGACACACCTTCAACCGTCACGCCAGCGCGCGGGCCGTCGTCTTTACTAAGCACGCTTCCGTCGGGCAGCGTCAACGGTGTGATGTCCAGCTCAAAGAACCCACGCTCAATTGCGGCTTCGGCTTTGTTTTGGCTCATCACGCCGTACTCATCCATCGCTTCACGGCTAACGCCCTTTAGCTCCGCCACGTTCTCGGCGGTTTCACCCATAGAGATGTAGAGGTCGGGCATACCATCCGGTGGCGTCCAGTCGCCTTGGCCGCCCTCAGAGCGAACCTTGGTGCGTTCCGCCGGAGCTTTGAAGATCGGGTTGGTTGTGCCCGGCAAGCTGTCCGCGTTGCCTTTTTCGTAGCGGCTAACGCACTCAACACCAGCGGAGATAAACGCATCACCTTCGCCGGATTTGATGGCGTGGGCGGCCATGCGAATGGTTTGCAGCGACGAAGAGCAATAGCGGTTAACGGTGGTGCCCGGCACGTTGTCCAGCCCGGCTAGCACCGCAGTGGCACGTCCAATGTTGAAGCCTTGCTCACCGCCGGGCGAACCAGTTCCCATAATGAGGTCTTCAATCTCATCGTGTGGAAGCTCCGGCACCTTCTCAAGCAGCTTGGTGACTATCTGGGCGCTCATGTCGTCTGGTCGCATGTCAACCAGTGAGCCCTTGAAGGCGCGCCCTATCGGGCTGCGGGCGGTTGCGACTATGACCGGGTCGGTTGCGGCATCAGTATTTTTCATTGACTCATCCTATTCGTGTTGGTTTTGTGAGTTCGATGTTGGTTTGGCGGGTTGGGCTAAACGCTGAATGCCAAACCCTATGCGTTTTGCAGGGCTCGCCAAACATTCTCTGGCGTGCACGGCATGTCAATGTGCTCAATGCCCAAGTGAGCGACCGCATCGCAAACCGCATTGTGCACCGCCGGGGTTGAGCCGATGGTGCCCGACTCGCCGATTCCCTTAGCGCCCAGCGGATTGCGTGGGCTGGGGGTCTCGGTGTTTGACACCTCAAAGCTGGGTAGCTCCGCGGCGGACGGCACCAGATAGTTAAGCAAGTTCGCAGTTAGCGGATTGCCGGCCTCGTCGTACTGCACATATTCATAGAGCGCTTGTGCCACACCTTGAGCGATGCCGCCGTGCTGCTGGCCGTTTACAAGCAGCGGGTTCATAATGACGCCGCAGTCATCAACGGCGATATGGCGCACAAGCGTCACCTTGCCAGTGTCTTTGTCTACTTCAACCACTGCCACATGCGACCCGAACGGGTACGTCGAATCGGTGCCGTCAAAGTTTTCCTCGGCCAGCAGGCCCGCCTCTACGCCGGCGGGGCGGGCTTTGTCGTCGTTTGAGAGCTTGGCGATTTCCGCCCAGGTGACCGAACTGGTCGGCACACCTGCCACATGCAGCACACCTTCGCCTACCTCTATGTCATCGGGGGATGCTTCAAGCAGGTGGGCTGCCAGCTGCTTGCCGCGCTCCAGCACCGCGTTAGATGCCACGAACACCGCGGAGCCGCCGGTTTGCAGCGAGCGAGAGCCCAAGGTGCCCGATCCGCTCGGCACCTCGGCGGTGTCTGCGTCAATGTGGGTCACATTTTCCATCGGAATGCCAAGCACGCCTTCAACTATTTGAGTGAAAGCCGTCGCGTGGCCTTGCCCGTGCGATGAGGTGCCAACCCGGATCGTGGCCGTGCCGTCTTCATGCACCTCGCAACTGCCGAACTCGGTGTGCAAGCCGACCGGCGCGGTTATCTCCACGTATGAAGACACGCCAATGCCCATCAGCTTGGAATCGCCGTCTTTGCGGCGCTTGGTCTGCTGCTTGCGTAGGTCTTTGTAGCCGGACGCCTTCAGAACCGCATCAAGCGATTTTTCGTACTCGCCGGAGTCGTAGTTGGCGCCGGTTTGCAGCTGAATGGGGAACTGATCGGGCTGCAGGTAGTTCTTGCGGCGGATTTCGGCAGGGTCCATACCAATAGCGGCCGCGGCCTTGTCAAGAATGCGCTCAACCATCTGAGTTGCTTCGGGTCGCCCGGCGCCGCGGTACGCACCGGTTGGTGTCGTGTTGGTAAGCACCGTGTGGGCTTGGAAGTGGATGACGCCGATGTCGTAGACGGCCTGGCTGAGCATGCCGGTCAGCATCGGCAAGATGGCACCGATGAGGGGGTACGCCCCCGCGTCGGCAACCACGTTGGCTCGCAAGCCGACGATCTTGCCGTCTTTGGTGACGCCCATTTCGGTGTTCAGCACCATGGCGCGGCCTTGCACCATCGACAGCATGTTTTCGCTGCGGGTTTCGGTCCAGCGAATCGCCTTACCCAGCGTCTGGGCAGCCTTGCCAGCGATGACGTATTCAACGTACGCGGCGGCCTTTGGTCCGAAACCGCCACCCACCCAAGGCGCCGTCACGCGCAGGTTGTCGGCTTCCAGTCCCAGCGCCGGGGCGAGCGCATCACGCAATGAGTGAGCCGCCTGGGTGGACAGATGCAAGGTGAGGTTGCCATCGTCGCCCGGTATCGCCACGCAGCCATTCGGCTCCATCGGCGCGCCGGCTAGGCGCTGAGTAACGATGCGCTCAGACACGATGGCATCGGCGCCCTCTAGCGGGTCGGCGGACGCTTGGGCCTCAGCATCGGGCACCACGTGCGCGAAGCAGACGTTTGATTCTTGTCCCTCCCAGATCACAGGGCTGTCGGGCTTTATGCCTTCCTCTATATCTATTACTGCGGGCAGGGGGTCGTAGCCGACCGAAACCTGCTCGGCGGCATCGGCGGCTTGGCTGTTTGTCTGCGCTACGACCGCGGCCACGACATCTCCCACGAAACGCACTCGGTCAACGGCCAGCGGCGGGCGGTTCAGCTCCGGCGGCATCATCGGGAACCCTTGGAAGGTGTCTAGGGGCATGTTTTGCGATGTGTAAACGGCCAGCACGCCAGGCATTTGCTCAGCCGTTGAGGTGTCAATGCTTGAGATCTTGGCGTGCGCTTCTGTCGAGCGCACGAACGCGATCTGCACGGCGTCTATGTCCATGTCGTCGATGTAGTGGTTGGCGCCGGTTAGCAGACCGGGGTCTTCTACGCGCCGAACTGAGTTACCCAGAATTGAACCTGCTGCCGCCATTGCGTGCTCCTTAGCTATTTGGACTAGGACTGTGGGCGCAGATTAGTCGGGCTTGGCTTGCCAAACCTAAGTTGTTGGCTAGCGGTTATCCAAACCGGGCTCTAGCCGGGCTCTAGTCGGGCTCTAGTCGGGCTCTAGCCAGCGCCGCAACCCGTGCCACAGCCAGCGCCGCAGGTGGTGCCATATAGTCTGCTGATCGTGGCAAAAGCGGACGACAGCGGCGACCTTTGCTGGCTCAGCGCAACGGAGCTGGCATCAAAAATCGCTAGCAAGCAGGTGTCGGCGGTTGAGGCGTTGGGTGCGGCGATCGCTCAGTATGAGCGGCTAAACCCTGAGCTGAACGCCGTCGTGGTGACGCGCCTAGACGAAGCCCGGCAGCGAGCGATCACAGCCGACGAGGCCATTGGGCGCGGCGAGGTTTGGGGTCCGCTGCACGGGGTGCCAATGACCGTCAAAGAGGCGTTTGACTGGGAAGGCACTCCGACCACCTGGGGCAATCCCGCCTGGGCAAACAACATGGCCAGTGCGGACGCCGTCACCGTGCGGCGGCTAACGGATGCGGGTGCGGTTATCTACGGCAAAACCAATGTGCCGCTGTTTTTGTCGGACTGGCAGAGCTTCAATGAGATCTACGGCACTACTAATAACCCGTGGGATCAGACACGCGCCCCTGGCGGTTCGTCCGGCGGTGCGGCCGTTTCGCTGGCTACGGGGATGGCTTCGCTGGAGCTTGGTTCAGACATCGGCGGGTCGGTGCGCAACCCGGCTCATTACTGCGGCGTGTTTGGGCACAAGCCAACCTTTGAAGTTGTGCCATCGCAGGGGCACGAACCGCCGGGCTGGTTGGTGCCGTCTGACATCGGGGTGTGTGGTCCGATGGCACGCAGCGCAACCGATCTGGATTTGGCGATGGGAGTTCTGGCCGGCCCGACCGAACCCGGCTATCGCCTTGAACTGCCGGCTGAACCGCGCAGCGCGCTGAGCGAGTTTCGTGTGGCGATAATGCTTGACACCGACGTGATCGCAACCTCAACCACGCTGCAAGACACCTTGCAAAATGCGATTGATCGTTTGGCTAGCGCCGGCGCTGACGTGGTTGAAGCCGTCCCGCAGATTGATCAGCACGACTACTTTGACAACTACCTGATGATGTTGCGATCGGCGACAAGCATGTTTAGAACCGATCCCGCTGATCTCATGCAGGCGGCCGAGATAGCCAAGCAGTACGACAAGTCGCAGCGCTACGGGAGATCCGTTCCTGAGATGCAAACACGCGTTGCTTATGCCACAACGATTACGCATCGCGAATGGCTGAGCGTTAACGAACAGCGCGAGAGTTACAAGCGAGACTGGGCTGAGTTCTTCGGTGAGTTTGACTTGCTGCTGTGTCCCGCGGCTGCGTCAACGGCAACTAAGCACGACCACACGGCTACACGCATTGAGCGCACCATTCCTGTAAACGGCCAGCAAGAGCCCGCCTCGGATCAGTTGTTTTGGGCGGGTTGGAGCTGCAGCACGTATTTACCATCAACGGTTGCGCCCGTCGGGTTGGCCAGCGACGGCTTGCCGGCGGGCATCCAAATCGTTGCGCCCTTCCTGGGCGATCGGCGCTCAATTCGCTACGCCGGGTTGGTTGAGCAGACCCTCGGCGGTTTCGTGCCGCCGCCCATTGCGGCCTGATCCGCGGTCTGGTCCGCGGTCTGGTCCGCGGTCTGGTCCGCGGCTTGACCCGGTTGCGGCTTGATTCGGGCAAAATAATCCAGACATGAGCACCGAAGCAGATAACGCATCAAACGCCGCGCCAAGCGACCTAGGCAGCCTGAAGGCTCTCTTGAATGTGCGCCCCGACCAGGACGGCGCTTTTATGGGAGACCCTGCCGGTCTAGGCGGGATGGCGCTTTTTGGCGGGCACCTGTTGGGGCAGGCCGTTGCGGCGGCTTGCAAGTCGGTTCAGCAGCAGTCGCCCGAAAGTCAAATGCACTCGCTGCATTCGTATTTCTTGCTGCCAGGCGATGGCTTGTTGCCAATCAAGTACGACGTTTCGGTCATACGGCAAGGCCGCTCTTTTTGTTCGCGCCGTGTCCTGGCGACTCAGGGTGAGGGCGCCGATGCCGCCCAGGTGTTTGATCTGACGGCGTCGTTTCACAAGCCCGAACAAGCCCGCTATGAGCCGATGTCAGTTTCGGCTCCGACCGGGCTGGCCGACCCGCAGACCTTGCCAACATTTCAGGACTGCATCGATGAGTTGGGGCCGATCTTTGGCGAGCATTGGTCGCACTACCCGCGTCCGGTGGAGTACCGCGTAGCGCGAGCCCCCTGGCTGCCGACCGGCGCATCAGACAAGCAGGGCATTGACTTTTGGTTTCGGGTGGAGCAGCCGTTGCCGGACGAACCCGCCATTCACACTGCGTTGCTGGCATATATGAGCGACGACTGCTTGTCGGACAACGTTGGCGTTCCGTACGGAATCACTGCGGGCACCGACGACATCATGATGGTGAGCCTTGATCATTCAATGTGGTTCCACCAGCCCGTGCGGGTAGATGAGTGGGTGTTTGTGGAGCAGTGGCCTCTGGTTGCCTACGGCGCGCGCGGCACGGCGCAGGCGTATTTTTGGCAAGACGGACGGTTGGTTGCCACCGCTGTGCAAGAGGCGCTGACGCGGTTTTAACCGCCCGCGTTTACGCGCCGCATAAATTCCGTCACGGCGGCGTTCCAGTCGGTCGGGTTGTGCGCATTGACCGCATGCGACGCGGCCAAATCAACAATCTCAATGCCAGGGATTTTTCGTGCCTGCGGCAAGAGCGGCTGAAAGCGTTCTTCTTCTACTCCGTTGGTGAGCAGCACCGGAACCGAAATATCGGCCAGCTGGTCGCCCAACGGCAGCCGCGGATTGGTAATTCGAAAAGACCCCACAACCCCAACTGCGGAGTGCTGCGAAAACTCTTCGTCCAGCTTCGCGCGCACATCAGCCGATATCCGTTTTGAGCGACCCGGATTTATCCAACTGTCGCGCATTATTTCCATGCCGCCGGACTCAACATCTAGGGCACGCTCCTCGGTCACGGTTTTTGTGCGTGCCGCCCAGGTGTCTAGGTCGCTGAACGCCGAGGCAGAGTTTGTGAGCACCACGCCGATGACATTTTCGGGATGGGTCAGCGCGTAGTGCAACAGGACGGCTGCGCCCATTGATTGGCCGATCAGCCACACGGGCTCGCCAGGCGGCGCGATGACCTGCGTCCGGATGTGTTCAAACTCCGCAACGTATGACTGCGGCAGATAGCGGCTCGGCTCGCTAGGCGATGGTGAGCCGCCGTGACCCCAGAGCTCCATAACGACAGGGCGGCAAACCCGGCTTAGCGCCGCCAGGTTGTCGTTCCAGTAAGAGCGGCTGCCGAGAATCCCGTGCAACAGCAGAGCGGCCGGACCGTCGCCAGGGTGAACGACGTAGTTCAGGTGGGGTTCAATGTCCCGCCCGTCTCCTAACCTCTCCTCTGAGTCGGCCAGAGCGCTCATAATGTTTTAGCCATCAGACGAAATTAAAGAGCCGAAATCAGTGGGAGCAATTATGAATGACCGTGTAGCAGACTGGCAAGGTCTGAGCGAGTACGACGATCTTCGAATACGCGAAGTGGTGGGCAAAGTCAAATTGCGCGTGGAGGCTGGCGAAGATCTATACACGGTTTGCGAAGAGGTTGAAATTGAGCCTGCCTTGTATCGCAAATACCAGGCGCGACCACCGGGCCCTGAGGGCGATTCACCGCCAGACGGGTCAACTGGCCAAACCTCGCTGATAACCAGCTAACTGGTCTTGGCTAGAAGCCCGGCGGGGGAGTGAAGCCGCCCAGCGCTTCGGTCAGGAATCGTCCGATCGCCAGCGGCGTTCTGTCTTCCAGGAATGGTCCGGCGATTTGAACTCCGACCGGCAAGCCATCAATCTGACCTATCGGCACAACGGTCGCTGGCAGCCATGAAACTCCGGTCAGTCCCATCCACTTGATGGTGTCGAAATAGGGCTGGGTGTTGCCGTTCACCTCATAGGTGCGAGCGGTCATCGGTCGGGTGTGGTCGTGGCGTATGGCAGCGGTGGGCGTGACCGGCATCAGCACCACGTCCCATTCCGTGAAGAACTGCGCCCAGCGATTCCTTTGTTGTAGGCGGCGCTCGTGCCAGCTCAACCATTCCCGATGCCGCATGGCTGCGTACCAAACACCCAGGTCGCCTTCGGGTTTTTTGTTTGACGCGGCGACTTCGTCTAGCTCAGCCAGAGTCCAGGTGCCTGCCTCGGCTGCCGACAGCAGATGCAAAAACGTATCCACTGCCTTGTCGAAGGTGAACTGCGGCCGTGCCTCGGTGTCAATCGTCGCACCGGCTTGTGCCAGGGCATCGGCTGCGCTCATTAGCAGTTCGCGATAGCGCGTGTCGATCGGACACGACGGCTCGTCCAACCACACCGCCACGCGGTAGTCCGTTATTGACTTATGGCGCGCCGGCGGCAAGTCAAGCGAGTAGGCGGTGCTGTTCCATTCGTCTGGTCCTGCGAGCAGATCAAGCGCTAGCTCTAAGTCATCAACGCTGCGAGCCATCGGGCCGGCCACCGCAATGTCGGCTTGGCTGAGCGTGCCGGGCATGCCAGGGATTTGACCCAGGGCCGAGACGATGCCGTAGCTGGGTTTGTGTCCGCACACGCCCGACCAGTGAGCCGGGACGCGGATAGAGCCGCCAATGTCTGAGCCGAGTTCCAGCGGCGTGTAGCCGGCGGCCAAGGCTGCGCCCGATCCGCCCGATGATCCGCCCGGGGTGTGCTCAATGTTGTACGGGTTGGCGGTGGTGCCGTAGACCTTGTTGTAAGACTGCGTATCGCCAGCCCAGATCGGCAGGTTGGTTTTGCCAAACACGACGGCTCCGGCGGCCTTGTAGCGGGCAACAGGGTCAGCATCACGTTCGGGAACGAAGTCGGCTAGTTCGGGTGCGCCGGAGGTGGTGATCAGCCCCTCGGTTTGGAAAGAGTCCTTGATGGTGATCGGCACCCCATGAAGCGGTCCGCTTGACTTGCCCGCAGCTGTAGCGCTGTCGGCTTCGTCGGCTGCTGCAAATGCTCTGTCTTCGTCAAGGCGGACAACGGCATTGACCGGCCCGTCTAGGCGGTTGACGCGATCGAGCGCGGCTTGCAGCAACTCACGACTTGACACCTCGCGCCGAGCTAAGGCTTGGGCGGTGGCGATGGTTGTTTGGTAGGAGAAGTCGGTCATATCTATTAGCAGTCAAGTTTGTTGGCAGTCAAGCTAGCGGCAGCCCAAGGTTATTTTGATCGGTAATTCCGATTGACCAAAACCTCGCTTAGCGCCAGAGTGTGGTGATGAGTTTTTTCGGCTTCTTTCCTGCGGCGTCTTTGCTTTGCGCAGTGCCGTTTGTGGCGCTGGTTTTGGGGTGTGGAGCCAACACCGAGACGGCTGTGTCTCGGCTGCCTTTCCAGGAGTTTGTCCAGCAAAGCTCAGCCGCTCGAGGTAGCCCCGGCGGCTTGCCGTTGGGTCGAGCGTCGGCGAGCGGCCAAGTCGCGCGCAGTCAGACGGCGCGCGACCAGACAGCTATCACTCAAACGGCGCGCGCCCAAGTGCCGAGTGCTCAAGTGTCGAGTGCTCAAGTGCCGAGTGACCAAGCAGCGATTACTCAGCCAGCACAGCTAGAGGTTGTGCGCAGCTTTGAACAAGCAATGGCGGCGTACCGAGCCGCCCGCTCGCAGCCGGTTCAGCCCGAGTTTCCATTGCTGGCACTAACGCATACGCCTGCCACCACCGCAGAGCTAGGGGCGAGCTTGCGCCGCCAGTTAGATAACGGTCTGGCGCTGCGGTACCCAGCCGGGCAGGCATTCACCGGGCGCTATTCGGATGTGAGCATCGCTAGCGGCCCTGCTGACGGTACTGCTAGCGGCACCGCCAGTGCCTTGACCACCGCCAGCGTGTCGGGCTGCACTCGCTATCAAGCCGTTGAGTTTGATTCAAGCAGCGGCAGCGACCTGGCCGAGTTTGACGAAACAGTGAGTTTTGTAGCGCAGTTGGTTTTAGATCCCGATGAGGTCTGGCTGCTTGATTCCTATGTGTCGCTTCCGCTTGATGTCTGGGGAAAGGAACATTGTTGATGTCAGAAAAACGTAAGTTCGGCAGCAGGTCAAAATTCGTGGTGGCCGGAGCGATAGCGGGACTGGTCTCTTTTGGCGGGCTGCCGTTAGCCGCCGCAGCCGAGGATCGAGGCACAGTGCAACTAAACGACGAAGGCAACGGCGTTGACATAGAAGCCCACACTGGCGGCACGCCGTCAAGTCAAACTCGCAATGAGCGCTGCACGGTGTACAAGCCAGCCTTGCGCTATGAGCTAAGCGACGTCCTGCGCGATCAAGTCCGCGACGAGTCCGATTTTGATTCGCTCGTCAGACAGGGCGAAGGCGACGACGAAGAGCTGCTGGTTAGACGCACCTGCAAAGGCGGCACCACCACCGACCCGGCAACCGGCAAAGAGGTAAGGGTGAGGCTCACCCAGCAGTCGCATTGGGTGTCGCTAAAGCGGTTGGTGGGCGACCTTGCGCGCAGCGCTGTTGACGCGATCTTGTTCCCGCCAACACGAGCAAGATTTTCACCGCCCGCTCGAACTCGCACCCTGGTCGGTGTTGACACTTGGTTTTGGGTGCCAGCCACCGCATGGAGACCGATAACGAAGGTGGTGGGTGCGCCGCCGGTGGTGGTGACTGCGGTGGCTACTCCGACTGCGCTGCGGTTCACGCCCGGCGATGGCTCACCAACCGTGTCTTGTCCCGGCCCCGGCTTGCCGTGGGTTCCGGGTGCGAGCACCTTGTGCAAGCACATCTACCAGCGGGCATCAACCGGACGTTCAACACGCCGCTATGCCGGAGTGGTAACAACGGTTTGGTACGTGCGCTGGTTTTCAACGACTGGTGCGTCCGGGATGATCGGCCCCATCCAGATGCCACAAGGCACCAGCGTGAAAGTGGTTGAGGCCGAAGCGGTCTTGCGCACGGCTTAGTTAGCGCTGTCGGGCTAACTTTGCTGTGCAGCAACGCGCAGCCGGCTCGTTGCAAGACCACAACGAGGGGATCTCAATGGCCGAATCCAGGTTGCTTTCGTCTTATCGAGTTCTGGATTTGTCAGACGAACGCGGGCAGTTGGCGGGGCTCATGTTGGCTGACTTGGGGGCCGATGTCATCTTGATTGAGCCGCCCGGCGGTTCGCACTCACGCCAGGTGGGGCCGTTTGTTGACGGTAAAGAAGACGACCCCGATGCGTCGTTGTGGTTTTGGAGCTACAACCGCAAGAAGCGCTCATGCGTGTTGGATCTGCAAGATGTATCCGACAAGGAGAAGTTTCTGCGGCTAGCTGAGTCAGCCGATGTGATCATTGAGTCTTCGGGTCAGGCGGCGATGCGCAAGCTCGGCTTGGGCTTCGATGATCTCGCCACGCAGTTTCCGCACCTTGTTTATACGTCCGTGTCGGCGTTCGGCAACAACGGTCCCAAAGCCGACTGGGCCGCTACCGATCTGGTGGTCTCAGCCGCCGGGATGCTCAGCAACATCATGGGCGATACCGATCGCGCCCCCCTGCGCATTCCGCTTGATCAGACGTTTCTGCATGCCTCAGGCGAAGCCGCCTTCGCCACGCTTATTGCCTTGCGCGAGCGCAAGCGTTCGGGGCTTGGCCAGCATGTTGACGTAAGCGCGCAGCAAACCATCACGCTGGCGACCCAGGCAATGTCGTTGTGCCATCTCTATAACTCGCCTGAAGCCGTCCGCACCAGCGGGGGAGTTTCGCTCGGGCCGTTTTTTGTTCGCCTGCGTGCCCGCACTCTTGACGGTTACGTGTCACCGACGATCGTGTTCGGTGAATCGATTGGGCCGTTCAGCAGGCGGCTATTTGAGTGGCTGCATGCGCGCGGCGCGTCCACTGACGAAGACCTGAAGGTTGACTGGATTGACTTTGTTGATGGCGTAATGACTGGGCGAATCCCGCTGGATGAGTACGAGCGGATTCAACAGGTAGCCGCAGCCCATTTTGCGACGCTCACAAAAAGGGAGATTCTGGACGCATCTCTTGAGCACCGCTTGTTGGTGGTGCCGATAGCGACCGTTGCCGATGTGGTTGAAGAGCCGCAGTATCAAGAGCGCGACTTTTGGAACTACATGGATATGTCTGCCTTTGGGTATGAGTTCATGGACGGCGCAAGCCCTGTGCGGTTTCCGGGAGCCCCCGCCAAGCTCTCAAAGACTCCAATGCAGATCGTTGCGCCGCCACCGCGCCTGGGGCAGCACACCGAAGAGGTGCTGGCCGAGATTGCGGACAAGGCAGGCAGACCAGAGCGTGTGGCTGAAACGGTCGCCGCCAGCCCTGCCGCCGCCAGCCCCGCCACCGCCAGCCCCGCCAGCCCCGGCCCGATTCGCCCGCTAGAGGGCCTCAAGGTGCTGGACTTCATGTGGGTGATCGCCGGGCCGGCCTGTACCCGAGTGCTGTCCGATTGGGGAGCCACGGTCGTGCGGGTGGAATCATCACACAAGGTGGAGGCCGGGCGCACCCTCCAACCGTTTCTCAACGACGAGGGCGGGCCAGACAACGGCGGCATCTACCAAAGCATGAACGCCGGCAAGTTGGGCATCACCATTGACTTGGACAACCCCGCCAGCCGGCCGCTGATTGAAGACTTGATCCGCTGGGCGGATGTGGTTACTGAGTCGTTCTCACCCAAAGTGATGCGCACCTGGGAACTCACCTACGACGATGTCCGCAAGATCAATCCCGAAGTAATCATGGTTTCAAGCTGCCTGTTTGGGCAGTCTGGACCGCTGTCGTCGCTGGCCGGGTTTGGCTCCATGGGGGCATCAATGTCGGGCTTCTATGAGATGACCGGCTGGCCCGATCGCGACCCTTGCGGCGTGTTCAGCGCCTACACCGACTATGTGTCGCCGAAGTTTTTGGGCGCAGCCATCTTGTCCGCACTAGAGCACCGCGACCAAACCGGTGAAGGGCAGCACATTGACATGTCTCAGGTGGAGGCTTCGCTCACTTTCTTGGCGCCAGCTTTGCTCGACTACTCGGTGAACGGACGGCTACCCGAAAAAGCAGGCAACGATCATCCCACCCTTTTTCCGCACGGCGCGTTCCCGTGCGCCGGTGAAGATCGTTGGGTGGCGATCGCCTGTGAAAACGATCAGCAATGGCGTTCGTTGTGTGATGTCGCCGGGCTTGGAAAAGAGTTTGATCCTGAGCTTGATGCGACTGGGAGGCGCGCGCTGCGCACCGAAATTGATGAAGCCATCAGCAAATGGACCCAAACACTTGACGGCCAGGCCGCTCAGCAAAAGCTGCAAGAAGCGGGTGTTGCCGCTCACATCGTTCACAACTCAGAGTCGTTGTCGCAAGATCCGCAGTTGGGCGCTCGCAACCATTTCCGCGAACTCCCCCACAGCGCGAACGGAACGATGTGGGTGGAAGGGCCGCGCTTTGCAATGTCGCGCAGCACCGACGTGTTAGATCGCGCCGGGCCGAGCTACGGCGAGCACACATTTCTTGTGCTTGAAGAGCTGCTGGGCTATGACGCAGATCGTGTGGCCGATCTTGCGGTAGCGCAGGTGCTTGAATAGTTTGCGCTGCGCTGATGTGTCTGCACTGAATTGTCTGCACTGAATTGTCTGCACTGAGTAGAGAGCAAGCGGGTAGCAAATGAAGGCTTGGCGACTGCACGAACTAGGCGACCCCTGGGACGTCCTCAAGCTTGAAGAGGTGCCCTCGCCCGAGCCGGGGCAAGGCATGGCGCGTGTGCAGGTAGAAGCCTGCGACCTCAACTTCGCAGACATCTTGCAGTGTCAGGGTCAGTACCAAGAGCGCATAGACCCACCGTTCACACCAGGCATGGCCGTAGCTGGTACCGTCTTAGAGGTCGGCCCGGACTGCTCATTAGCCGTGGGTGATCGCGTGCTTGGCTTGGGCGCC
This sequence comes from Candidatus Poriferisodalaceae bacterium, assembly GCA_965212125.1. Classification (GTDB taxonomy): domain Bacteria; phylum Actinomycetota; class Acidimicrobiia; order Acidimicrobiales; family Poriferisodalaceae; genus CAYRJD01. The sequence continues at coordinate 463,753 of OZ243045.1, forward strand.
GAAGGCTGGGGCGGGTACGCACAAGAGGCGCTGGTGCGTGGCGACAACATGCGCCAGGTTCCAGCCGACGTGCCTTTGGCGATGGCAGCCGCCATGCATGTCATCTACGGGACAGGTTGGTTTGCGCTACATCGACGCGGCCAGATCATGCCCGGCGAAACCGTGCTGGTGTTAGCTGCCGCCGGGGGAGTGGGCTCAGCCGCGGTGCAGATGGCCAAAGCGGCTGGCTGCACCGTCATAGCTGCGGCGGGCGGATCAGAAAAGGCCGCGGTCTGCCGCCAGCTTGGCGCAGATGTCGTTGTCGATTACAACTCCGAAGACCTCTACGAATCGGTAATGGAAGCCACTAACGGGCGTGGCTGCGATGTCGTCTACGACCCGGTTGGTGGCGAGTATTTTGACATCGCTCGCCGGCTTGTCGCCTGGGAAGGTCGCTTGCTGGTGGTCGGGTTTGCCAGCGGCACTATTCCTTCGGCGCCCGCCAATCACATCTTGGTCAAGAGCTATTCGGTCGTGGGCGTCCACATGGGCGGATACCGAGGTCGCATGGATGAAGTGCTAGATGAGTGCTATTCGCAGCTTTGGCGTTGGGTGGCTGACGGAACCTTGGAGCCGCTGGTTAGCGCCGAGCTTCCTTTGGAAGACCTGATCGCCGGGTTAAAGGCGTTGTCAAATCGGGAATCGACCGGCCGTGTTTTGCTGCTGCCCGGCTTGTAGCGCAGCCAGCCGCCGCCTCAACTGGCAGCGGCAGACCAGATGCGACAAACTAGGTAGCTGAAGATGCTTGTCGGACTTCCTAGCGAAATAAAGCCGGGTGAGCGGCGCGTAGGACTGACGCCCAGCAGCGTGCGGGAGTTGGTGCACCACGGGCATCGGGTGCTGGTTGAGTCAGGCGCCGGTAAAGGCATCGGCGCGCAAGATTCCGCGTACAGCGATGTTGGGGCTGAGATAGGCAGGTCTGCCTCTCAGGTTTGGGAAACCGCCGAACTAATCGTCAAGGTCAAGGAGCCGCAGCCGCAAGAACGCAGCCAGCTGAGCAGCGGGCAGATTCTTTTTACCTATCTGCATTTGGCGCCAGACCCTGAGCAAACCAATGACCTGGTGGCCAGCGATGCCACCGCGGTGGCATATGAGACGGTGACCGATCAGCGCGGCGGCTTGCCGTTGCTGGCGCCTATGTCGCGTGTTGCGGGAAGACTCGCCGTGCAAGCGGGTGCCTCATCTTTGGAAATGGTGCATGGTGGCGCGGGCATTTTGATCGGTGGGGTACCGGGAGTGCCCGGTGCGCGTGTTGCCGTGCTGGGCGGCGGAGTGGTGGGCGAGAATGCGGCCGAGATCGCTATCGGCATGGGCGCCCGGGTGCGGGTGTTGGACATCAACCCGCAGGTTTTGGATCATCTAGAGCAGCGCTTTGGCGCCAGCATCAACACCATCACCTCAACGCGGGTGACGATTGAGCACGAGGTGCTGGAGGCGGACCTTGTAATAGGCGCGGTGCTGGTAACCGGTGACCGCGCACCGAACCTGGTTACTGCCGACATGGTGGGCAAGATGCGCCCCGGATCGGTGATAGTCGATGTGGCGATTGACCAAGGCGGCTGCATCGAAACATCGCACCCCACCACGCATTCGGAGCCGACGTTCATTTTGGACGGCGTGGTGCATTACTGCGTTGCGAACATGCCTGGCGCGGTGCCGCTTACCTCAACGCGTGCGCTAAACGACGCCACCTTGCCGCGCGTGCTAGCGCTGGCCGACATGGGCTTAGACGCACTGCGCGCCGATGAGTACTTGCGCGCCGGGCTAAATGTGCACCGCGGGATGGTTACCGAACCGCATGTGGCGGCGTCGGTTGGCTTGCCTTTTGTAGATCCGCTGCAGGCGCTTAACGCCTCTGCTTAACGCTGTCGCCTAACGCCCCATAGTGAAGAACTCGTCGTTCGGGCGCATCGACGAGAGGTGAGCCATGCGATTTGACAGCGCAAACAGCGCAGTGACCGCGCCTATGTCCCAGATGTCGTCATCGCTGAAGCCGTGATCACGTAGACGGTCTTGGTCGGCGCTCGTTACCTCCGCGGGGCTTGTCGCAAGCTTTAGCGCGAAAGCAATCATCGCTTTTTGCCGGTCGGTTATGTCCGCCTTGGCGGGGTCAATCGCAAGCTGGTCAGACAGCTGCGGCGCCTTTGAGCGAAGCCGCAGAATCGCCCCGTGCGCGATAACGCAATAGGTGCAGTCGTTGGCGCCGCTTGTGGCAACAACGATCATCTCGCGTTCGGCCTTCGTCAGCCCGCTGTCGCTTTCCATCACCGCATCGTGGTAAGCCATAAAGGCGCGTAGCTCTTCGGGCCGTCTTGCCAGTGCCATAAAAACATTGGGCACGAATCCGATTTTGGATTGGACGGCTTCTATCTGCTCTCGCAGGTCGGTCGGAATCTCGGCGATCTCCGGTACAGAAAATGAAGAGATCGGCTGCGAGCTAAGTGTTGCGGTTGCGGTGCCAGGCGTGTCGTTCATACAGCCAGCGTAGACAACCAGTCCGCCTGTCGGCCAAAGCAGTACGCCCCCTGGGATTCGAACCCAGAACCTGCGGATTAAGAGTCCGATGCTCTGCCATTGAGCTAGAGGCGCAAAAATGTAAGCCGGGCGGAACCCCGACTTGGGGCGGACCGAGGGGAATCGAACCCCCGACCTCCAGTACCACAAACTGGCGCTCTAACCGACTGAGCTACGACCCGCAAGTGCTCCTAAGGATGCCACGGCGTCAGGCGGGTCGCTACGCTGGGAAACGTGACCCAGCAGCAGCTGCCACCCGTTGACTACATCCCTCGGATTACCGCTCAATATAAGGGTTTGGGGTACGGCGAATACCGTTGGGTGCACAGCGACACCGCGCCACCCTGGACTGCGCTGTCAAAGCCGCTGTCGCAAGCGCGCCTGGGGGTGATCGCCACCGGCGGGATCTACGCCGCCGGGCAGACCGCTTTTCACTACAAAGACGACACCACCTACCGGGCGATTCCAACCGACACGCCGACCGAGGCGCTGCGCGCCACCCACTTCGCCTACGACCTGACCGACGCCCGCGAGGACATCAACTGCGTGTTGCCGATTGATGCCCTGCGTGACGCCGTCTCAAGCAACGCAATAGCTGAGCTGGGGCCAAACACCTACACGCTCATGGGTGGCATCTACAGCACAAGGCGAGTAACAGAGGAGCTAATCCCTGAACTTGTAAAGCGCTGCCACGAAGATGCTTTAGACGCAGTGTTGCTGGTGCCGGTCTGACCGGTCTGTCATCAGACCGTGGGTTTGATAGCGAGAGAAATCGAAAGCTCAGGCATACCGACTTTGGTGATGGCCAGCGCCCGCGACATCACCCGAGCGGTTTGTCCGCCGCGATCGGTGTATCTGGACTATCCGCTTGGGCATACCGCCGGCCGGCCGAACGACCCGCAGATCAACTCTGCGATTATGACCGACACTCTGGCCGCGTTTGAGGCTTTGGATGTGCCAGGGTCAATGACTCACCTGCGCTACCGCTGGGCTGACAGTGACGACTGGAAAAAGAAGGTGTTTGCGCCGCAGGATGGCGAATGGGGTGAGTCAGCAGCGGACGGCGCTGCGGCGAACGGCGCGGCTGGGGCGGCAAGCGCGGTGCCGCCAGGCGATTACCTAGATGACCGCGTTGAGCGCCACGACACGCCGCAATACCAAACCCAGCTAGACGCAGATACCGCAGCCGAGCTTCATTCCGAGCAGGAGTGTCTGGTCTGCGCGGGGATTGATTATTAAACGACAGGCTTCATCCGGTGCGCAGTCGCCGGGTTTCGGTGGCGACTACGACCCCGCAGAGGTGCCCATCCGCGACGCCGCCACTGTGTTGATCTTGGATGAGCGGCCCGATCTGCACGTGCTGATGCTGCAACGCAACGCCCGTTCGGTTTTCGTCGGCAACATGTGGGTGTTTCCGGGCGGAGCCGTTGACGAGCAGGATGCCTCAACCCAAGCCGATGAGACCGTCGCCGGGCTGACCGACCAGCAGGCTTCGCAGCAACTCGGCATTGACAAAGGTGGCATCGCATTTTGGGTGGCGGCGCTGCGTGAAACATTTGAGGAGGCGGGGGTGTTGCTGGCGCACGCGGCCAGCCCGTCTGCCGCGGCCAGCCCAGCCAACCCGTCTGCCGAGCAGATCATTGATCTATCCCCACCGGAGGTGAGCAGCCGCTTTGAGCGCTACCGATCCGAAGTAAACGCAGGCACCCGCGACTTCATAACCACGATGGCCAGCGAAGACCTGCACCTAGATGGCAACAATGTCCATTACGTGGGGCGCTGGATTACGCCGCTGGGCCCGCCCCGCCGCTATGACACAAAATTCTTTGTTACCGCCATGCCTACCGGTCAAGACCCGCTCCACGACAACGATGAAGCAGTCGAGCACAAGTGGGTGCGAGCCAGCGACGCCATTTCACAGAACGAGAGCGGCGAAATGACGATGATGACTCCCACGATCGGGATGCTCCAGCGGCTGGCAACTTATGGCTCCGTGGCAGAGGCGACCCAAGCGGCCTCACGCGCCACCGCGGCCGATGAAGAATCTGTGCGTATCCGATTTGATGACGAAGGACCGCATCGCATTGCGTTTCCAGGCGACGCCGATTATGAAGCGGCCGATGACCGCGCAGAGACGGGCATGCTGCGTTGGCCGCCATGGCAAGCTTGAGTCAGGCCTCCGTGGCGCAACTGGATAGCGCAGCGGGCTTCTATCCCGAAGGTTGCAGGTTCGAGTCCTGCCGGGGGCGCATTACGTATGGCAGTAGCTTCACGCAGTTATGGATGACGCGGCTATGAACGACGCGGCTATGAACGACATGGCTCTAAAAACCAACGGCACCGGGGCAGTTACCGCCGAAGAGCCTGATCTAGAACGAATAGAAGCCGCGGTGCGGGAGATATTGCTGGCGATTGGCGAAGATCCGACTCGTGACGGCTTGCAAAAAACACCCAGGCGGGTGGCACGCATGTACGCAGAGGTGTTCGCAGGACTAAGAGAAGACCCGCAGCACCACCTGGAAGTTCAGTTTGAGTCGGGCCACAACGAAATGGTGATGGTGCGAGACATTCCGTTTTACTCGATGTGTGAGCACCACCTGCTGCCGTTCTCAGGCGTAGCGCATGTGGCGTATATCCCCAGCGATGAGGGCATCATCACCGGATTGTCAAAGCTGGCGCGCTTGGTTGAGGCGTTTGCGTTGCGCCCGCAGGTGCAAGAGCGGCTGACCGCTCAGGTAGCGGACAAGCTGGTTGAGGTGCTTATGCCAAGCGGCGTGATGGTGGTGGTTGAGGCGGAGCATCAGTGCATGGCGATGCGCGGGATTCGTAAGCCGGGCTCGCTAACGATCACCTCCGCGGTGCGGGGGCAGTTCTTAGAGGCGCCGACTCGGGCAGAAGCAATGCAGCTAATCAGCGTTGGTAGGTAGGCGCGCACGCGCCCGGTAGCTGGGGTCTAGGCAGCCCGGCCAGCCCGATGGGCTAAATAGCGACCGGGCCGATTCCCAGCCCAAAGCGCTCAGACATAACCGCCAGGGTTACCCAGTAATCCAGGTCTGGCACAAAATCAACCAGCCCGAAACTTTGCTCCGCCGACTCACCTGATGCCAAGCAGCCGCTCAGCGCGACCGTTTCAACCTCGCCGCTAAATAGCGCGAGCAAGTCGCTGGCGGCACCCTCAAACACCGCTTCAACTTCATCGGGCGCTAAGCGGTATTGCGCCAGCGGCCGATCATCACGCAGCAAAAACACGTGGGTGAGTTCTTTGTTTAGCTGACCTTCGCCCTGGTCATCAACCATTCGCCGCACCCCCAGTCGGGTTAGCTGCGAAGGTTGCACCTCTACGCCTAGCTCTTCAGCTAGCTCACGCACGCCATCGCGCGGAGCTTCACCCGCATTCAGATGGCCCGCGGCGCTCACGTCTAACAGACCACCAAAAGCCAACTTGGACACGTGTCGGCGCTGCAGCACCATATGCGGAACCTGATCGCGCACAGCGACAATCTGGCAATGAAACACGGCGTGCCACAGCCCCTCGTCGTGAACTTGTGAACGTGGCGCCGTGGTTAGCTGATTGCCGGAAGCATCCAGCACGTCAAGCATTTCTGGGTCGTGACTACAACAGCTTTGCGTAGTCATCAAGCAGTGGCAGCACCTTGTCGGCTGGTGCGGGCGGCAATGGAAGTACCACACGGGTGGCACCCGCCTCGGCGACCTTTTCTAAAATTGCGGGCTTGGGCGGTGTGCCGAACTGACCAAACTCCAACTCGTTGGGGTCACGGCCAGCCGCAACGGCCGCGTCGCGCACCTGCTGAATGGGCCCAGACAGGTCATGGCGGCCGGAGATCGGCATCCACCCGTCGCAAAATTCAACGATGTCGCCGATGGTTTTCGGGCCAGCCGAGCCACCCATGAGCACTTTTGGTCCGCCAGCTTGGGCAGGCTTCGGCCAAGACCAGCTAGAAGAAAAGTCAACCCAGTCGCCGTGGAACTCGGCTTCGTCGTTTTCCCATAGGGCACGCACGGCCAGCATTCGCTCTCGCAACACGGCACGCCGCTCGGTGTATTTCACGCCGTGGTGACCAAGCTCTTCTTTGTTCCAGCCGTAGCCAATGCCCAAAATGAGGCGCCCGTTCGAGAGCACGTCCACCGAGGCGGCCTCTTTGGCTAGCCAGATTGGGTCGCGCTGTGCTACCAGCGTGATGCCGGTGCCAAGCATGATGTTTTTGGTTACTGCGGCCGCCGCGCCCAAGGCGACGAACTGGTCGTGCGTGCGCCAGTACTCCTCAGGCAGAGGCGGCGCGCCTTCGGTGCCGCCCCACGGGGTTACGCGGCTTGTCGGAATGTGGCTGTGCTCGGGAAGCCACAACGACTCAAATCCACGCTCTTCAACTGCCATGGCTAGCTCAATAGGGCCGATGGCTTTGTCGGTGGGGAACATCATTACGCCGATTTTCATTCGCGGTACCTCGCTGGTTTGTTAGTTGCTGGCTGCTAGTTGCAGATTGCTAGCCGATTGGGCGCATAGCGTAGCCTCTGATTGGGACATGGTGCTTAGCGCGTGGGGTGCTTAGCGTGGGGTTATAGAAGCGCAGGCAGCACAGGCTTAGGAAGGTCAGACAATGCAGGTAACACTTGATGCGGAGTTGTGTATAGGAAGCGGCTCATGCGAGGAGCTTGCTCCGCAGGTCTTTCAGATGAGCGACGAAGGAATCGCCATCGTGATTGAACCAAATCCGCCGAGCGATCTGGCTGAGGCGACGCTCCAAGCGACTGCCAGCTGCCCGACCGCCGCCATAACGATCACCGACTAACTACCTCTAGCGTTACGCTCTTGCAGTCGCGGGACGTGGCGCAGTTTGGTAGCGCACCTGCTTTGGGAGCAGGGGGTCGTGGGTTCAAATCCCGCCGTCCCGACTCAGGGCATTGACTTACAGCACTGGACCAAGGGAGGCCTGTGTCATCTTCGGAACTAACTGAACGAGTTGCCGCGGCACCCATCAGCTGGGGTGTATGTGAAGTTCCTGGCTGGGGGCATCAGCTTGAGCCAGACCAAGTTCTGGCTGGGATGGAGTCGCTGGGTTTTAACTACACCGAACTTGGGCCGACGGGCTTCTTGCCACCAGACAGTAAGCAACTGCGCGCCAAGCTCGACGAATACGACCTGAAGCTGCTAGGTGGTTTTGTGCCGTTTGTGCTTCACGATCCCGCCCAATACGACGAAGCCAAAGACCAGGCGCTGGCTGCGGTCAAGCTGCTGGCCGACTGCGGTGCGGAGTTTTTCGTCAGCTGCGCGGTAAGCGATCTAGATGACTGGCAACGCCCCGAGCTAGATCATCGTGAGTGGAAACACCTATACGGCGCTCTTGACGAGCTTCAGCTAATGGCTGAGGACCACGGCCTAGTCCAGGCATTCCACCCCCATGTGAGCACCATCGTGGAGAACGCCTATGAGGTAGAGGCGGTGCTTGAAAACACCTCAGCTACCATCACCCTTGACACCGCGCACATGGCGCTCGGTGGAGTTGATCTGCTTGGGCTAACAAGCGATTATCTCAATCGCGTAGCGCTTGTGCATCTAAAAGATGTCGCGGATGATCTTGCTGTGCAATACGAACTTGGCGAAGTCACGTTCATGGAAGCGGTACAGCAAGGGCTATTCCCCCCGCTAGGGCAAGGCGGCGTTGGGATTGGCGAAATTGTGCGCGACCTTGAGGCATCCGGCAAGGATTTTTGGTACACGTTGGAGCAAGACGCGAGTCTTGTCAGCGACGACGGCCAAGTTTTGGCTAGCCTTCGCGATGACATGGCAGACAGCCTTAAGTTTTTGGGGGAGCTATCACTTAAGTAGCTGCAATGAAGCAGGCTGTCGCCACTTACATAAATCCATTTTTTGGGAGACCTTAGGAGGTCAAATTTCTATGCGTAAAGCATTAAAGCTGCTGGCACTGTTGTCGGCAATTGTTCTAATAGCTGCTGCTTGTAGCTCCGACGATGACGACGACGGAGATTCTGCTGCTATCGGCAATAACTGCGAAAGCGGCAATCAGTACCACGTGATTACTCACGGCGACAGCGGAACCTTCTGGTCTGTTGTTGAGGTGGCTGTAACCGACGCGGCCCAAGCCATTGGGTGCGAGGTTGTGTACTTCGGCGCTAACAACAATGCTGAGGCACAGTCGCAGGCCATTGAAGCCGCCATTGCGGCTGGCGCCGACGGCATTGCGATTTCGCTAGCCGACCCGGCTGGCCTGGAAGCTGCCGCAGAAGCTGTCGTGGCCGCGGGCATTCCGCTCTACACGCTTAACTCAGGCGTGAATCAGTACAAGGAACTGGGCGGTGTTACACACATCGGCCAGACCGAAGTTGTCGCTGGTAATGGTGCGGGTGAGCGCTTCAACGACCTAGGCGCAAGTACCGTGCTGTGTGCTCGCCAGGAGCAGTCAAACGTTGGTTTGGACGAGCGTTGCCAAGGATTGGCTGAAACCTTCAACGGTGAAGTTATTTCTGAGTTCGTTGGTCTTGACGCCAACCCTGAAGATCAGTCAAACAACATCGCAGCCATCCTTACCGCGAATACGTCCATTGACGCCGTGCTCGGTGTAGGCCCCAACGTTGTGTTGCGTGCGCTTGACGCCGCCAACGACGTTGGCCGCGACATCATTTTGGGTGGCTTCGACCTGTCGGGTGACCTGATTTCGGCCATTGAAGACGGCGACGTTGCGTTCACCGTTGATCAGCAGCAGTATCTGCAGGGCTACCTGCCAGTGATCCTGATGCACTTGCAAGCGACCAACCAGAACACAGCCGGCGGTGGTTTGCCGGTTCTCACTGGTCCTGGCTTTGTGACACCAGACAACGCAGCGGAAGTTGCGGCTCTGGTTGAAGCCGGTACTCGCTAGCAAAGATATCCGCTGGCAGCCGCAGGCTGTCGGCTAGACATACTTGAAATCGCCGTTTGGGGGTCACGCGTTGTGGCCCCCGAACGGTGGTATCAGGTAACGGTGGTGTCAACTGGTGGGTCAACTGACTGCGAGATAAGGGGCGACAAGGGGAGCGCGTGAGCGACGTAGTACAAACAGGCTCTAACGCAACACCGGCCGCGGTTTCAAGCGCGGGCGATGAACGTCTGGCGTATCGCGGACCGGTTCAGCAACTGCTGACGAGGCCCGAGATCGGCGCCATGCTGGGGTTGCTTGGCGTTTGGGTGCTGTTCTGGCTGGTGTCGGTGCCGTTCGGCACGGTTGGCGGAACAGCCAACTTCTTAGACGTGGCAGCCCTGCTGGGCGTTATGTCTGTGCCGGTGGCGCTGCTAATGATCGGTGGCGAATTCGACCTGTCATCAGGGTCAATGACCGGCGCAACCGCAGTCTTTGTGATCTTGCTAAGCAAAGAGGTAGGTGAGCTTGGCGGTGCCGGCCTCACGCTTCACATAGCCGTGCCGCTCTCGCTCGCATTTGCCTTGGCGGTGGGCTGGGCCAACGGCACGCTCGTTGAAAAAACTTCGCTGCCCAGCTTCATAGTCACGCTGGGCACTTTCTTTATGCTCATCGGCGCCAAGCTGGCGTTTAGCAAGCTCTTCACCAACAAGGTGATTGTTGAAGGTCTTGACGAAGCCGAGGGCTACTCCTTCTGGGACGACATTTTTGGTGCGGAGTGGGTTCGCAACACCCATTTATGGGAGGGGCGAGACTGGGCTTGGGCCGCGCTGCTGACGCTGGCAGGCGTAGCGCTACTGCTGGGGATGTTTGAGTTGGGTTACGCCAGGCGTAGCGACCCACACCATGTCGCCGCGGGGGTTGCCATAGTCGGAACCGCCGTCGGCGTTTTCGGTTTCATAATGCTGCTGCAAACCGACGGCACCGCATCAACCTGGTTCTGGAGCGCGGTGGTAGCGGTCGGGACGCTGGGTGGAGTGTGGGCTTGGTGCCGAGCGCGCTACGAACCGGCCGCGCCACGAAGCGGTCAAACCAGCAGAGACGTGGTGCCGCTGCTGATAGCGGGTCTGGTGGCGATCGGCTTGAGCGTCGTCTTCGCATTAGTGCTAGATGACACCAGCTCCGAACGGCTGAATTTTTTGAACGGAGCGGTCGGGCGATTTATTTTGGCGGTGGGAATAGGCGTGACTGGCGTGCTAGCCGTGCTGGCGGCCATGGGTCGTGTTCGCACCAGCTATCCGGTCTTTGGAGCGCTGATCGCCTTGGTGCCAACGATCAGCTACATGATGACGGTGCAAGGTGCCCGCTCGATTCTCTTCGGCGGCGCAGCAATCGTCGGCCTTATGGCATTGAGCGCAGCGGGCACCCGCACGCATCCCTCGGTCTGGATTCCGATGCTGGTTGCGCTGGCAGTGCTCGGTCTGGCGTTCTTCATCCAATCAGAATCGGAATCACGCAAGCTGCGAGTTGAGCTGTTTTCTGTGCTGCTGCTGCTAAGCCTGGTGATGGCGGCTTCGGCCATTGCTGGCCATCTCTCACAGCGCCGCAGATCCGCGCCCCCGCAGCCGCAGATGCAGGGGTGGAGTCGTATCGCAGCCGCTATCGGGCTGGCGGCGGCAGTTGTGTTTGCCGTCATTGAGCTAGTCGACGGCGATGGAATTATTTTTGCTCTGACATCCGGAGTGTTTAAGGGCGTGATGGTGGCCTTTGGCGTGTTTGCGGTCGGAACCTTGTATCGCCTAGTGCTGTCAAAAGACGACTGCATGGGAAGGCCGCTCATATATGTCGGCCTCGGTGCGGCTGGCTTAGGGCTGGCCGCCAAGCTGCTGTTTGTAACAAGCGCCGAGCTTGAAGCCACGCAAGCCGTGACTCGTTTCCGAGTGAGCGTTTTGTTTTACCTGCTGTTTGCCGTCGCCGGTGCGTGGCTGTTGGCGCGCACGCGATTTGGCAGTTGGACCTTTGCGGTTGGTGGCAACAAAGACGCCGCCCGCTCGGTGGGCGTTCCCACGGCTCGCACCAAAACGACGTTGTTTATGTTGGTGTCGGGGGCGGCTTGGGTTGCGGGCATGTTGATTGCGTTCCGGCTGAACTCGGTGCAGGCAAACGTGGGCGACGGAAACGAATTCCGCTACATAATCATTGCGGTGGTTGGCGGTAATCTGCTCACCGGCGGTTATGGATCTGCCATCGGTGCGGCTATCGGTGCATCTATCTGGGGGATGATTACGCAAGGCATCGGCTTTGCAACCTGGAACACAGACTGGCGCTTCTTGGTTCTCGGCGGGCTGCTGGTGGTAGCGGTCATCGGGAACAACTTCGTGAGAAATCGTGCCGAGAAATCACTGCCCAAAGCTAGAGATCACGACCCGCCCGATGACCCGGCGCCGCCGGTTGCGGTGACGGCGGGTGATGCTGGCCCGGGCGGCTCTGACCCTGCCGGATCTGACCCTGCCGATTCTGATTCGGGAGGACCAGCGAATGCCTGAAAATGGAACCACTGGGAACGGAACCAACGGTCACGCGCTGATTGACCTGCGGAATATCTCCAAGTTTTACGGCAACATCATCGCCCTGACGGGTGTTTCCACCACCGTCAACCCGGGCGAGGTGACGTGCGTCTTGGGCGACAACGGCGCGGGCAAGTCAACGTTCATCAAAATTCTGGCAGGGGTTCACCAGCACGACGAAGGTGAGCTGCTAATAAGCGGCAAACCAACCAAGTTCAATTCGCCGCGCGATGCGCTCAATGCTGGCATAGCGACCGTGTACCAAGACCTAGCGATGGTGCCGTTGATGTCTGTGTGGCGGAACTTTTTCCTGGGCGCCGAGCCGCTGCGGGGCTTTTGGCCGTTTCGACGAATAGACGCTCACAAGGCGCAGGACATAGCAAAAGAACAGCTAGCGGCGATGGGTATTGACATTCGCGATACCGAGCAGACCGTTGGAACGCTGTCGGGTGGTGAACGCCAGTCGGTGGCTATTGCGCGGGCTAGTTACTTTGGCGCCAAGGTGCTGATTCTTGATGAGCCCACTTCGGCGCTAGGCGTTAAGCAATCCGGCGTTGTGCTGCGGCGCATAGTTGAGGCGCGCGACCGCAACCTGGCGGTGATCTTCATTACGCATAACCCCAGCCACGCCTACCCGGTGGGGGATCGCTTTGTGATTCTCAATCGTGGGCAGTCGCTAGGGAACTTTGCCAAAGAAGACATCTCCCAAGCCGAGCTGACGCAGATGATGGCTGGCGGCGCCGAGCTGGAAGCGCTGCAACATGAGCTTGGCGGCTAGCAGCTGCACAAGCTTGGTGGCCACCAACCCGTAAGCGGGCAGACTGATTCGCCCATGAGTCAAGTTCGCCCATGAGTCAAGACAGCGGCAGCAAAGAACTAGGCCCGGAACCAGGCCCGGAGTTAGGCATAGCCGTCATCGGCTTTGGCTGGATGGGTCAAGCACACTCCCGCGCGATTAACCGCTTGTCGTCGCTGTTTCCATCGCGGCCCTATTCGGCGCGGCTAGTCATTTGCGCCGAGGCAGACAAGGCGCGCGGCGAAATGGCGATTGCGGATTTCGGGTTTGCCGAAGCGACGCAAGACTGGCGCGCGGCGATTGAGCACCCGGACGTAGACGTGGTGTATGTCTGCGCGCCAAACATGTTGCACGAGCCTGCGGTGATGGCGGCGGCGGCGACCGGACGCCATGTTTTTTGTGAAAAGCCGGTTGGCGGCACCCCCGCGCAGACCGTGCGCGTGCATGAAGCCTGCACGGCTGCCGGGCTGGTAACCGGCGTCGGTTACAACTATCGCTTCGCACCGCTGGTGCAGCACACACGCAACTTGATCGAGGCTGGCGACCTAGGGGAGATCACCAACTACCGCGGCCAGTTCTTCTCCATGTTCGGCAGCGACCCGCTGGGATTGTTGTCTTGGCGCTTTGAAGTGGAGCACGGTGGCCACGGCGTCAGCAGCGACATTTTGAGCCACGCGATCGATCTAGCGATGATGCTTAACGGCCCGGTCAGCAAGGTGATCGGCACCGGCGAAACGTTCATTAGCCAGCGACCGATAGCCCAACCTGGCGCTAGCCACTACGCAGTCGGCAAGGCCGGCGACCCGCACGGGGCGGTCACCAACGAGGATTACTTCGGCGCTTTGGCGGTATTTGAAAACGGATCGCGTGGCACCTTTGAGGCCAGCCGCACGATGTTTGGTCCGCAGAGCCAAATGGCTTTTGAGGTTTACGGAACCAAGGGTGCCGCCGCTTGGAACCTAGAGGCAATGAACGAAATGAAACTGTGGCTGGCCGACGCCGCCAGTGCGGGTAACGGCGGCTATGCGACGGTGCGAGCGGGCGAGCATCATCCCTACCACTCAAATTTTGTGCCGGGCGAAGCGAACCCGATCGGCTTTGAAGATCTGGTCACCACCGAAGATCACGAATACCTGTCGGCGGTGGCGCAGGGTCATGCCCACAGCGCGGGATTTGAGCAAGCCGTCAATTACGTAAGCGTTCAGGCTGCCTTGCTGCGCAGCTGGGTGAGCGGTTCATGGGAGGACGTGGTCACCCTTAACTCTGGCAACCTTTCCGAGCTGGTGCCAGCCATTGCTGATCTGCCAGCGTCGAATCATTCAGCGTCTAATCACTCAGCGTCTAAGTAAGCGATCAAACTAAGCGGCGGGGGCAGTAACAACCATGAAAAAACAGCTATGAAAACAGTCAGACTCAGCGTCGCCGGCGCCATCGTGCGCTATTTGGCAAACCAGCACATCCGCCTTGAGGAAGGGCTTGAGGGACTCGGCGCAGCGGGCGATACCAACGCAGCAAGTGACACAGCGCCATTGTTTGGCGGCGTGTTCGCCATCTTCGGGCACGGCAACGTCACCTGCCTAGGCCACGAGCTAGAACAAGCGCGCGACACGCTGCCAACCTGGCGAGGACAAAACGAGCAAGGCATGGCCTTGGCAGGTCTGGCTTACGCCCGCGCCGCCCGCCGCCGTCGAATCATGGTCGCAACCAGTTCGGTCGGACCTGGGGCGACCAACATGGTGACCGCGGCTGCGGCCGCGCTTTCCAATCGCATGCCGCTTTTGCTGATGAGCGGCGACACCTTCGCCAGCCGTGCGCCCGACCCGGTTTTGCAACAGCTAGAAAACTTCGGCGACCCAACAATGACCGCCAACGACGCTTTTCGTCCGGTGGTTCGCTATTGGGATCGATTGACAGACCCGGCGCAAGTGGTGCACGCCCTTCCCAATGCGATCGCCACGATGCTTGACCCGGCCGATTGCGGACCAGCATTTATCGGCCTGCCGCAAGACGTCCAAGCGCAATCGTTTGATTATCCGGAAGTTTTTTTCGAGCCGACCGTCCATGAGATTCGCCGAGTTCGCCCCGATCGTCGCGAGCTGGCCCGAGCCGTTGAGGCGCTAGCCAAGGCGACCAAGCCGCTGATTGTCGCCGGCGGGGGAGTTCGTTGGTCGCTGGCTGAAGCAGAGCTCGCTGAGTTTGCGCAACGCCATGGCATTGCGGTGGTTGAAACCTTCGCCGGTCGCAGCAGCCTGCCATCGGCGCACCCCAGCAACTGCGGGCCGGTTGGTGTGGCTGGCTGTGCGTCCGCCAACGCCATGGCCGCGGAGGCGGACGTGGTTTTGGCGGTTGGCACCCGCCTGGGCGACTTCACCACCGGGTCTTGGACGGTGTTTGCCAATCCGCAGATGCAGCTAATCGGTTTGAATACAGCTCGCTTTGATGCCACCAAACATCGTGCGTTGCCGCTAGTGGCCGATGCGCGTGAGGCCTTGACCGAACTTAGCGAGGCGCTGGAGAGCTATCAAGCACCGGCGGATTGGATGGCGCGTGCGGCTACCGAAACCGCGCAATATCACGCATACATAGACAAGCTTTCCGCGCCCGAAACTGCCGTTGGCAAAGCAGGCGGCAAAGCAGGCGATGAGTCAGACGCGGCCAACTTGCCCACCTACGCGCAGGTGGTCGGCGCCATTGACAGAGCGGCCAACGACAACACCTACGTAGTTAGCGCAGCTGGCGGGATGCCCGGCGAGTTGCTGAACGGCTGGCGCAGCGACGTGACTAACTCCTTCGACTGCGAGTTTGGCTTCTCCACCATGGGCTATGAGATCTCCGGCGGCTGGGGCGCCAAGATGGCTCTTGAAGATCACGAGGTGGTCGTCATGCTGGGCGATGGCTCGTATCTGATGATGAACTCCGACCTCTACAGCTCTGTGCTGACCGGGCACAAGCTGATCGTTGTGGTGTGCGACAACGGTGGCTTCGCGGTGATTGATCGCTTGCAGCGCGCCCAAGGTGGAGCGTCTTTCAACAATCAGCTGCAAGACATTCGCCTGGGCGACCAGGTTGCCGCCGATTTTGCCGCCGATGCTGTAGCCGCCGCCGATCAGGGAATGCCGCGGGTTGATTTTGCCGCCCACGCAAAGGCACTGGGATGTGAGTCAGAAAAGGTGGCAACCATCGCCGACCTGCAAGCCGCCTTTGATCGGGCGCGTGCGGCTAAGCGCAGCTACGTCATCGTGATTGATACCGCGGCAGACGAATGGACCGAGGGCGGCGCACCCTGGCAGGTGGGAGTGCCGGCTGCGACACCGCGCCAAGAGGTGGTTCAAGCCGCCGAGGAGATGACCGAGATATTGAAGACCCAGCGGCTCGGCTGGTGAGCGGGGCTGGTAGGCAGAGCGGGGCTGGCAGGCAGAGCTGATGAGCAAGCAAACAGTCAACATCGGGCTGCTGGGCAGCGGCCGCATCGGTCAGATGCACGCCAAGCTCTTACAAACGCAGGTGCCTGGTGCCCGCCTGGCAATGGTGCAAGATGAGGTGGGCCAGATAGCTCAGCAGGTTGGTGACGAGCTCGGTGTCGCAGCCACGCACGATGCGGCCGAGTTGCTAGCCAGCCCGGACGTAGACGCGGTAGCGATATGCGCTTCAACCGAAGCCCACGTGCCACTGCTGCTGCAAGCCCTGGCCGCCAGCAAACCCGTGTTTTGTGAAAAACCGGTGTCCTTGGATTTAGCAGAGGTTGACAAGGTCGTTGAAGCCGCCGACGCGACGGGCGCAGCCGGCCAAGCCATTCAGATCGGCTTTAATCGGCGGTTCGACCCCAGCCACGCCCATCTAGCGCGCGCCGTCAAGGCCGGCGACATCGGTGAAGTCCATCTGCTGCGCATCACCAGCCGCGACCCAGAGCCACCACCGATGGAATATGTGAATCGCAGCGGCGGAATCTTCTTTGACATGACGATCCATGATTTCGACATGGCTCGCTTTGTGACCGGCAGCGAAGTCATCCAGGTGTACGCGACCGGCGAGGCACGCATAACCCCTCAGCTCAGCGAGCTAGGCGATCTTGACACGGCGGTCACCGTGTTGCGGCACGAAAACTCCGCCATCACGACCATAGACAACAGCCGCCAAGCCGTTTACGGCTACGACCAGCGAATCGAGGCGTTCGGATCGGACGGGATGCTGGTGTCAGACAACGTGCTTGACCACACCGTTACCCAACGTGACCGCACGGGCGGCCACGCAGCGCCGGTGCCGTACTTCTTTATTGAGCGCTACCAAGCGTCGTATGTCGCTCAGTGGGAAGCGTTTGTAAGCATGGCAAACGGCGCACCCTCGCCGGTGACATTGGCCGATGGCCGCGCACCGATGCTTATTGCCGAGGCGGCGACCCAGTCGGTGAAGCAAGGTCGGGCTTTGGAGTTGGCTGAAATCTGCTAGTAGTTTGAGGGCAGTTGGAAGGATTGTTACTGATGCTGACTGATTTCAAAGGAACCATGGTCGTCGTTACCGGCGGCGGAACCGGTATGGGCCGAGAGTTGGTGTATCGACTGGCCGACTCCGGGGCACATCTAGCTATCTGCGATATGAACCCGGAGACCCTTGAGCAGACGGTGAGTCAGGCAACGCAGAAAGCTGCGTCCGGTGCGCAGATCAGCAGTCACATCTGCGACGTGTCCGATCCAGCCCAGGTAGCAGCCTTTCGTGATGCCGTCGTAGAGCAGCATCAGACAGATCACATCAACGCGCTGTTCAACAACGCGGGCATCGCCGGTGGGTCAAGCTTTGTTGTTGACGACCAACGTGAGGCCTGGGAGAAGACCTTCGCGGTTTGCTGGGGTGGCGTCTATAACTGCAGCCGAGCGTTTATGGACTTGCTGGTGCGGTCATCAGCGGCCGCGCTCGTGAACACCAGCAGCATCAACGGCTTCTGGGCGACCGTCGGCCCGGCTCAGGAGCACACCGCTTATTGCTCCGCCAAGTTTGCGGTGAAGGGCTTTACCGAGGCGCTGATGATCGACCTGGCTATTCACGCTCCGCATGTGTCGGCCCACGTGGTTATGCCGGGGCACATCGGCACGTCCATCGTCATCAACAGCACCGAGGTTCACGGCGGCATTGATGTGGCCGATATGCGCAAAACGCTGGCGCGGCGCGGTGTGAGCCCTGATGGATTTAGCGACGACGAAATCAGGGAGATCATTACGCAGCTTGGCCAGTCGTTCCTAAATGACGCGCCCACTTCGGCCGGGCAGGCGGCGGATGTGATCATCGAAGGGGTGCTAGCCGGGAACTGGCGCATCTTGGTGGGTAACGACGCTCACGTCATCGATGAGGCGGTGCGAGCCGACCCGGTGAACGCTTACACGGAAGATTTCCTAGACAAGCTCACATCGGCGGGGCACCTAGGCGGCTTGATTCAACAAAACTTTGAATAGCGCAAAGCTGGCAGGAGACCAGGCGGGTGTCGTTAGCGTGGCGAGTCCGGCGGACGTAGTTCAATGGCAGAACCTCAGCCTTCCAAGCTGATGATGCGAGTTCGATCCTCGTCGTCCGCTCTCTAAGGTCGGTGCGGCAGCGTTAGAGTTGCTTGCCCGTGAAGACGACCCTTACGCTGCTGGACCCTGCCGATTTCATCGGCCCGCAGCCAGCCGATCCAGTTGACCCAGCCGACCCAATCGACGGTGAAGCTGCTGCCTCAGGCGAAGCGGCAGATAATGCTGTTGCCAGCGAGGCTGCCGCAGAAACGCTGGCCGCCGCAGACGAAGAGACAGCCGCGGCAAGCGACCCAGCCGCAGACGCACCGAGCAGCCGCATTCGCTATGTCGGGCCAAAGGTAAAGCTGGCGATCAGCGTTGACGAAGAAGCCTTCGCAACCGAGATTGACGCAGCCTTCAAAAAGATCAGCCAAAACGTCCGGGTGCCGGGATTTCGCCCCGGTCGCACGCCGCGCAGGGTGATAGAGGCACAGATTGGCTCCCAAGCCGGACGCGCCCAGGCGCTAGAAGATTCCATCCCACGCATGTACAGCCAAGCCATACGTGAAACCGAGGTTGAGCCGGTGGCCAGCCCGGAGATTGAGGTAACCGCGGGCTTGGAAGACGGGGCGCTTGAGTTTGAAGCCGTCGTTGAGGTGCGCCCCCAGGTTGAGATAACGGGCTACGCGGATTTGCAGCTTGAGCTGCCCAACCCGCAGCCCTCCGACGAAGAGATAGACGAGCGGGTGCAGGACACGCTGAAACAGTTCGGCGACCTAGCCGACGTAGAACGCCCCGCCCAAACCGGTGACCGCGTCACCATTGACATAGAGGGCGGCGTGGATGGCGAACCGCTACCCGGCTTGTCTGCCCAGGAGTACGTCTACGAGGTCGGCACGGCCGGCATCGTCGCTGAGGTTGATGACCATCTAACGGGCGCCAAGGCATCGGCGGTGCTTGAATTTTCAGCACCGCATCCGACGCACCCCGACACCAGTATTGACTTTCAGATAACCGTTCACAAGGTCTCCGAGCTCGTCTTGCCAGAGTTGACCGACGACTGGGTTGATGAAAACACCGAGTACGAAACCATTGAGGAAATGAAGTTGGCCTTCGGCAACCAGTTGGGCTTTAGTCGCAGGCTGCAAGCCAACATGAGCATGCGCAACGAAGCCGAGCGCCTGATTGCCGACCTGGTGCCTAGCCCGGTGCCAGACTCCATGATCGCTGGCGCCGTCACCAACCGCATACAAGAACTTGGCAGCCAGTTGCAGCAGCGTGAGATGGAATTTGAGCAGTGGCTGCAGCAGACCGGTCAATCGCCAGATGAGTTCATGCAGCGGTTGCGTGATGAATCCGAAATGGGCGTCAAGCTGAACCTGGCCTTGAGCGCGGTGGCGCAGGCCGAAGGGCTGACGGCTACCGACGAAGAGGTAACGGCGGAGTATGAGAGACTGGCCGAGGCCAACAACACGGATGCCCAGTCGCTGATGGCTAGCGACGGCCCCGGGCCAACACCAGCGGCGGTTAGGTCTCAGCTGGCGCTTGGCAAAGCCATGGAATACGTAATTGAGAATGCTGAGTTAGTGGATGACCAAGGCGCTTCAATAGAGCGAGCCGATTTAGAGCTAAATCCGCCTAACCAAGACTCGGCCAACCAAGACCCAGCTAACCAAGACGAACCAGAAAACACAGACACACAGGAAGATGAAAATGAATCACAGTCCTAGCCAGCCCAGCGCTAGCCAGCCCAGCGCTAGCCAGCCCAGTCCTAACCGACACGGGGCTAGCAACTACCTCGTTCCAACGGTGGTTGAACAGACCAATCGCGGCGAGCGGGCATACGACCTGTATTCGCGCCTGCTGAAGGAAAACATCATTTTCCTGGGAACCCCAATTGACGACGTGATCGCCAACCTGGTGTGCGCTCAGCTAATCCACCTGGAGTCGGAAAATCCCGACCGCGACATCAACATCTACATCAACTCGCCGGGCGGCGACATCAGCGCGCTCTTTGCCATTTACGACACCACGCAGTACATCCGCAACGACATCACCACCATCTGCCTGGGCCAAGCCGCCTCCGCCGCCGCAGTGCTGCTAGCGGCCGGCACTCCCGGCAAACGCATGGCGCTGCCGCACGCCCGTGTGCTGCTGCATCAGCCTTACGGGCAGGCGATGGGGCAGGCGACCGACATTGAGCTGGCCGCCAAGGAAATAGAGCGCATGCGGGCCTTGCTAGAGGGCATCCTGGCGCAGCACACCGGCCAAAAGCTTGAGCGCATTCACTCTGACACCGACCGCGACTTCATCATGGATGCCGAATCGGCCAAGGAGTACGGCGTAATTGATGAGGTGATCGCTTACCGCGAGGCGGCGGATAGCAGCCCGATTAGCGCCAGCAACGGCACCACCGCAAGCGATGATTCGCCGCCCGATACCCAGCCCGAATCCCAAAGGACTGACGCCAAAAACTAGCCCGGAAGCCAGCCCGCTAAATATTGCCTACGCCTAGCCGCGCCCGGCTAGTAACTTGGCAGCAGCAAGAGAGGCGACGATCGTGGCGAGACTTGGCGAGGCTGCCGACACCCCAACCTGCAGTTTCTGCGGCAAAAACCAAAAAGAGGTGCGCCGGCTGGTCTCTGGTCCGGGCGTGCACATCTGCGACGAGTGCGTTGACTTGTGCGTAGAGATTTTGGATGACGGCCACGAGGTAGTGGAAGAAACCCCTCTTGAAGCAGTCCCAAAGCCACGAGAGATCAACGATTTCCTAGATGATTACGTGGTCGGCCAGGCACGCACCAAAATGATCTTGTCGGTGGCGGTCTACAACCACTACAAGCGAATCGGCCTAGGTGTGCCGAGCAGTAAGGGTGTTAGCACCCCCAGCTTTGCGGGGATGGGTGATCCAGCCGACGCCGGTTCTGACGCTGAGGGCGACGCCATTGACGTGGAGCTTGAAAAGTCAAACATCTTGCTGATCGGCCCCACCGGCTGCGGCAAAACGCTGTTGGCCGAAAAGCTGGCACGCATGCTGAATGTGCCGTTTGCCATTGCCGACGCCACCGCCCTAACCGAGGCTGGCTACGTGGGCGAGGACGTTGAAAACATCCTGCTCAAGCTGGTTAAGGCCGCCGATTTTGACATCAAGCGAGCCGAGACGGGCATCATCTATATAGACGAGATTGACAAGATCGCCCGCAAGGCCGAAAGTGCTTCCATCACGCGTGACGTTTCAGGTGAGGGCGTTCAACAGGCGCTGCTAAAAATCTTGGAGGGCACCGTGGCATCGGTGCCGCCCCAAGGCGGGCGCAAGCACCCGCAGCAAGAGTTTTTGCAGATTGATACCAGCAAGGTGCTGTTCGTCTGCGGCGGGGCCTTTGACGGGCTGGAGCGCATCATTTCCGATCGGATAGGCAAACGCTCCGTTGGTTTCGGGTCAGAGGTTCGCACCTCCGCGGATATGTCTGCGTCTGATGTGTTGCCCGATGTGCTGCCCGAAGACCTACAGAAATACGGTCTTATTCCGGAGTTCATAGGGCGCTTGCCGGTGATAGGGGTGGTGGATCAGCTAGACAGCGCGTCCTTGCGTGAGATACTTACCGGCCCCAAAAACGCTTTGGTGCGCCAGTTCAAACGATCGCTTGAACTAGACGGCGTAGCCCTGACCTTCACCGAAGATGGCCTTGACGCCATAGTTGAACTGGCGCTGCTGCGCAACACCGGCGCGCGTGGTTTGCGGGCAATTCTGGAAGAAGTGCTGCTGGGCTTGATGTATGAGGTGCCTAGCAGCGACGACGTGGATGAAGTGTCAATAGATCGCGCTTACGTGTCGGAGCGGGCGGGTTACGCGTTGAGACCGAACAACCTAAAGCTGCAATCGTCACCCGATTCGCAACGCCGGGCGTCTTAAAACCTAACCACCCCGGCTATTCCGCTGCTGCGCCTGTCTAAACGGTGCCTGTCTAACTGTGCTTAACAATATGGCGGCCTGCTTGGCTTGGCTGGGCGAGCATTACGACATGGAGCGCCTGCTGGGAACTCCAGAGCTAAGCACACCCACGTTGGACCGAATGCGGGCGCTGATGGGCTTGCTGGGTGACCCGCAAGATGCCGTCCCCGCAGTTCACGTCACCGGCACCAACGGCAAAGGCAGCACTGTCCGCACCGCAGTTGAGCTGTTTGGCGCAGCGGGTCTGGTAGCGGGCAGTTACACATCGCCTCATCTAGATGCTGTCAACGACAGGATTTCCATCGCCAACCAGTCGCTCAGCAACGACGACTTCACAAGCGCGATCAGCGACGTAGCCGCGATCGAAGCGCTGGCTACCGAGCGACACGGCACGCAGCCCAGCTATTTCGAAGTGCTGGCGGCGGCGGCTTACAACTGGTTTTGCGACAACGCTCACGTGAATGTGATCGAGGTGGGCATGGGCGGACGCTGGGATGCCACCAACGTTGTAAATAGCCAGGTAGCGGTAATCACCAACATCGGCAACGAGCATCTGGAAATAATCGGGCCCACATTGGCCGATGTGGCATACGAAAAGGCCGGCATCATCAAGCCCGAGTCGTCGGTGGTATGTGGCGAAACTGACCCGGAGCTTGTGCAGGTGATTTCACAGGTTGCCAAGGATGTGGGCTGTGAAATGTGGCAAGCCGAACGCGACTATCAGCTTGTGGATCGGCGGGTGGCGGTGGGCGGTCAGGTTCTAGACCTGGTAACGCCATACGGCAAGCACGACGATGTGTTTGTGCCCTTACACGGTGCGCATCAAGCCCAAAACATGGCAACCGCACTGACGGCGGTGGAGACCTTTTTTGGCCGCGCTCTGGGCGATGAGGTAATCGCGGAGGCGCTGCACGGGCTGCGAGTGCCCGGCCGGTTTGAGTTTTTGTCTCGCTCGCCCGCAGTGGTGACCGATGGCGCACACAACGTGGACGGTGCGACTGCGCTTAGCGCAACCATGACGGAAGTTTTCGGCCCAACTGAGGGTGACACCGCCTTGGTGATAGGTGTGAGTCGACCGCATGAGCCAACAGAAATACTGTCGGCGGTTGAAGCTCAGCGTTACACAACGGTCATAGCAACTGCGTTTGACTGGCCACGCTCACTGCCGACTGGCGAAACCGCCAAGGCCGCACTTTCGCTAGGTATCAAGCCGTCTTACATACACGAAGCCGAAACCGTGGCGGACGCAATAAACCAAGCCACCGATGCGGTGGGTCCCGCTGGGCGGGTTCTGGTTACCGGATCGCTATATGTGGTGTCGGAGGCACGCGCTCATTTTGGGCGTGGGCGCAGTTAGCCTCTAGCACCGTTGTGCTGGCATTTGCTAGCACAGTGCTAGCGCAGTGCCGCTAGACGCAGAGACGCTAGGAAACAGCTATGCCCCCGTCCAGGTCTGCGACTTTGGTTATATGTAAACCCGACGCGGTTGAGCGTGGCCTTGCCGGGGAGATTGTCGCTCGCTTTGAGCGTAAAGGCCTGCGGCTTGTTGCATGTGAGCTGCGCACCATTAACGCCGCAACGGCCAAGCAGCATTACCACGAGCACGCCGATAAGCCCTTTTTTGAGTCGCTGGTTGCGTTCGTTACAAGATCTCCCTCATTGATAATGATCTTGGAAGCATCTGACGACGCTGGCGCTCCCGTGCACGCGGTTGTGCGGACATTGATGGGCGCAACAAACCCAGCCGAGGCTGCGCCCGGAACCATCCGCGGCGACTACGGATTAGAAGTAACGGAAAACCTGGTGCATGGCTCCGACAGTGAAGAGTCCGCCGCCCGCGAAATCGCACTTTTCTTTGGAGCTAAATCTTGAACACGCAAGAAAAACACCCGCGAAACCCTCCGGAATCGCAGTATTATTCCCTACAAACCCACGCCAACCCCCCCCCGCATAGGTATGTTTAGAGGTAGCGACATAGCGGTCGATTTAGGTACCGCTAACACGATTGTTTATGTGCGCGGCCGCGGCATCGTCCTAAACGAACCCTCAGTGGTAGCGGTTGATACGCAAACCAATGCCGCGCTGGCGGTCGGCGATGAGGCGATGCGCATGGTCGGCAGAACGCCCGGCAACATCCGGGCCATTAGTCCTTTGCAAGAGGGTGTCATAGCCGATTTTGATGTTTGCGAAAAGATGCTGAAGCACTTCATCGCCAAGGTGAGTTCAACCCGCTGGCCTAAACCGCGCCTCATCATTTGCGTGCCCTCTGCCATTTCGGGCGTGGAGCGGCGCGCCGTGCTAGAGGCGGCCGAATATGCGGGCGCTAGCAAGGTCTTCACCATTGAAGAGGCGATGGCCGCAGCTATTGGAGCGGGCCTGCCAGTGCAATCTGCGTGTGGCTCAATGATTGTTGACATCGGCGGCGGCACCACAGAGATTGCGATTATCTCCCTTGGCGGAATAGTCAGTTCAATCAGCTTGCGTACGGGCGGCAATCGGATAGATGAAGCGATCACCCTCTTTATGAAACAAAGGCACGGGCTTTCCGTTGCGACTCGCACCGCTGAATCGCTAAAGATGGCGATCGGTTCAGTCTGGCCGTTGGATGAAGAGCTACAGGTTGACGTAGCCGGAATTGACGTAGCGACCGGGCTGCCAAAATCGATCGCGATCGGCAGTCAGGAAGTACGGAAATCCGTTGACGAGCCGATTAATGCGATCATTGCGTCCGTCAAAGAAGCTCTGCAAGAGACGCCGCCCGATCTGGCAGCCGACGTAATGGATTACGGCATAACCGCTACGGGCGGCGGCGCTTTGTTGCGTGGACTCGATAAGCGTTTACAAAGCGAGATAGGTGTCACCGTCAATATTGCAAATGACCCCTTAAACAGTGTGGTGCTGGGGTCTGGAATGTCATTAGAAGTGTTTGGCGAAATGCAAGACGTGGTAATGACTCACAGTTCTGGCTGATCAGTTCTGACTGATCCAATTCGCACTTGGCGGTCGCGCACTGGCCTGACCGGCAATGCGGCCACCGACCCGCGTCGTGGTTGGTTGCGGCTTGGCTGGATACGGCTCGGGCTGCTGGTGCTAACCGCGGCGGTGCTGATTACGTTGGATGCGCGCGGTGACGGCGCGTTAGACGGTGTGCGTGGTGCGGTTATTGACATCACGGCGCCGCTGAGAACCGTTGGCGATTGGGCGGCCCAGCCAGTTCGCGATATGTGGCGCGGTCTTATTAGCTATGACGAGCTGGAGGCAGAAAACGAATCCCTGCGAGCGGACTTGGCTGCCGCGTCAAGCTCAGCGCTGCGAGTCAGCGAGTTGGAGCAAGAAAAACGTGACGCGCTGGCGCTGTTGGGCGCGCGTGATGTCGTGCCAAGCATTGAGCGCGTCGCCGCGCGCGTTATTGATGCGCCGGTTTCTAACTTCCAGCGCACCATTGAGCTTGACCGTGGCGCGCGTGACGGTGTGAAGGTGGGGATGCCTGTCTGCAGCGGAGCTGGTTTGGTTGGGCGGGTAGTGCAGGTCAGTTCAACCAGATCGAGAGTTGAACTGCTGACCGACCCGAATTTTGATGTCGGCGTAAAAACCGTGCGCTCTTCCGACAGCGGGGTTGCCTCCGGCCGCGGCACCGGTCGCAACCTGATTATGCGGTTCTTAGAGCTTGAAAGCGTGGTCATTCCAGGCGAGACCGTGGTTACCAGCGGATTCTCTGGCAGCACATTCCCGGCCGGGCTGTTGGTTGGGACCGTGGTTGACGTGGCGCCCGATGCGGTGCGCGGCGACCAAGAGGTAACGGTGCATCCGGCGGCGCAGGTAACCCGCCTGCGGCTGGTGGATGTGATTTTGTATGAGCCCGGTGTGAATGATCCGCTCATCGTGGACCGCCAGCCCGAGCCCCCCACGACCGGCGGCGCATCATGATGGCTGGCTCCGGAACGGTGGCGCGCTTCGTTGTGCTGTTTGTTGTGGTATTGATTCTGCAGGTAGCGGTGATGCCGCAGATCACTTTGCTAAACGTTGTGATTGATTTGCTAGCAGCCACGGCGGTGGTGAGCGGCATGAACGGCGGAGCAGAAAAAGGAGTTGTGATCGGATTCAGTGCAGGGCTCATTTCGGATTTGCTGGCACACACGCCTTTTGGCTTAATCACCATGGTTCTGACATTGGCTGGTTATGCCGCTGGCACCTTGGCGGTTCAAGTCGCCAACTCCGGCATTGTTATGCGGGCGGCAATCGCTGGCGGGCTGGCGGCAAGCACCGTGCTGGTGTTCGTTGCCATCGCCTGGCTGATCGACCTCGCATACGTCACCGAGAGCGGCGTGCTACGAATCGCAATCGTTAACGGCGCAATCGTGGCGCTAATCAACCCACTTAGCGAAAGAGTGGTTCGTTGGTCTCTGCGTATTACTCCCAATCAGAACTTGCGTGAAGCCAGCTTGCGCGAAACTAGCTTGCGTGGAACTGGGTGAAAGTCGTGCTCGCTAAATGAACGAATCACATCGCCGCCGCATGGCGTTTATTGGGTTGGTTGCGCTTGGGCTGTTCGTCGCCCTGCTTACCCGCCTGTGGCATCTGCAGGTGCTGAACTCTGATGAGTTCGTAACCGCGGCCGAATACAACCAGGTTCAGCTCATCGTCAATCCACCCACACGCGGCCGGATCTTGGATCGGCATGGCGTAGTGCTAGCCGACAACGTCCGCACCGGAGTCGTCACCCTTGACAGTTCGCGCTATCAACCCGGCCAGCTAGATGAAGTACTGGCGGATTTGGCTGACATGCTAGATGTGCCCGAAGAACAGCTGCGCCGCGGGCTTGACAACGTTCAGCTACACCCGCTGGCGCCCAAGGTGGTAGCTACCGGGCTTGACAAGGCCAGCTTGTTGGCTGTGGCCGAAAGATCGCTGCCCGGCGTGGAAGCCAAGTGGAGCTGGGAGCGGGTTTATCCGCTGCGTGAGGTGGGTGCGCACGTCATCGGGTATGTGGGCTCAATGTCGGAACGACAATACGAAGAGTTCCTAGACAAGGACTACCTCCCATCCGAAAGAGTGGGCCGAGCGGGCATTGAGCTGCTGTTTGAAGATCAGCTACACGGATCAGCTGGTCGCACCAAACTTGAAGTAGACCGACGTGGGCAGCCGCGCACGATTCTCAACGAAATAGATCCAAAGCCTGGCGCCGATGTGGTGCTCGCAATTGACTCTCAGCTGCAAGCGTCGGTGGAGTCGTTCCTGCGTCAGGGCCTCATCGCCTCTCGCAAGGTTGTCAGTGATGATTCAGGGTTTTTCTTCCCCGCCTTGACCGGTGCGGCGGTGGTGATGGATTTGCGAAACGGTGATGTGCTGGCAATGGCTTCGCACCCCACCTACGACCCCAACTGGCTCCTGCAAGGACTGTCAATAAACGAATATGAGTCGGTGTTTGAGAATCCGTATGCGCCGGGCGCGTTGAACAACCGCGCAGTGCAGGGCACTTATTCCCCAGGGTCGGTATTCAAGCTAGTTACAGCGCTGGCCGGGCTGGAGGCGGGAATCATCACGCCGCGGGCGGTTTATCACGATGAGGGCTTCTATGAGATTCCACCCGAACGTGGCTGCGTCGGTCGCTGCACGTTCTATAACGCCGATCGGGTTCCCCTGGGAACGCTGGATTTGTCGCTGGCTCTGACGCGCTCTAGTGACGCTTACTTTTACAAGATCTCCGACGAGCTCTACTGGATTGACGGCCCGCAACAGTGGGCCATCCAAGACATGGCGCGCGAGCTTGGGTTCGGCTCCCAAACAGGCGTGCAGCTGCCTTTTGAGAAGTCCGGTCGTATTCCATACGCAGACACAAAAGAAGAGCTTTTTAACGCCAACCCTGAGGCATACAACCCTTACAACGAGCCCACGCAGTGGTTCACCGGCGACAACATCAACACCGGCATCGGCCAGGGGTTTGTGTCCGTTACGCCGCTGCAGCTAGCCAACGCCTATGCGACGTTTGCAAACGGCGGCACGCGCTTCGCCCCCAACATTGTTGAAAGTCTGGTGTCGCGCGAAATTGACAGCTACGGCGAAGTCATCATTGACTACCAGCCGCGCATTGTTGACACGGTTGATTTTCCACCCGGAGCGTCGGTGGTGACCGAAGGCTTGGAAGGAGTGACCAACAGCCGTTTGCGAGGCACCGCTCGAACTGCGTTTGAAGAATATGACCACTCCGGCTACGGCGTAGCTGGCAAGACAGGCACGGCTCAGGCGGAAGGCTTGAACGAGCTGTTGCAGCGAAGCAAGGAAGACACGGCGGTGTTTGTTTCGTGGGCGCCCGCTCACGACCCGCGCTATGTGGTGGCCGTGGTGATGGAAGAGGCCGGCTATGGCGGTGCCTCAGCTGCCCCGGTGGCACGTCGCATAATTGAAGCCGTGCGCGCCTACGAGCAACGCTGGCCCGAACCCGAAATTGCGTTCGTGGCACCCAATCCCGAATGCCCGGAGATTCCGGAGGCATTGCGAGGATTTGATGCGTTTACCGCCTACGTCCCCGAAGGCTGTCCCTGGGGCGTCCAGTTGCCACGCGCCAACGAACAGCGGGCAGACTCCTCACAATGACGCTTACCACCCGTCGCTCTGAACTGCGTTCGCCGCTGCGCTACGCCGACTTCGGGCTTGCCATAAGCGCAGTCGTGGTCGCCTTGCTGGGTGTCGTGCTTAACTATTCGGCCACCTGGCGCTTGTTGGAATTCAACGGTGAGAACCCGGCTAGCACGGCGCTGCGCCAGCTTGCCTTTGTGGTGCTGGGAACGATTGTGATGGTGGTGGTTGCGGTAGTGGATTATCGCGCGCTGCTGGCACATTCCGCGACTATTTACCTGGTCGCGGTTGCGGCCTTAGCCGGCGTGCTCTTCTTCGGCGTTGAGAGACGCGGCGCTAGATCTTGGTACGAAATCCCGCAGCTTGAAATACAGATACAGCCGTCGGAGTTCGCCAAGCTGGCGGTCATAGCGGCGTTGGCGGCGTTCTTGTCGTCCAAAGAAGCCCACCTACGGCTCAACACGATGATCAATGCCCTGTTGCTAATCAGCGTTCCGCTGGCGCTGACTTTCTTGCAGCCCGACCTTGGCACGATGCTGGTTTATGTGGCGATTGCGATGGGGATGCTGCTGCTGGGGCGTGCGCAGATACGCCACATAGCCGTTACCACGTTGCTGGGCTTGTTGGCCGTTGTCATGGTGTTCAGCATTGATGCCTTGCAAGGGCCGGAGCTGCTGCGTGAAACACAGCGTGACCGCTTGACGGCGTTCTTTGATCCTGAGTCTGATTTGCAGGGCGTGTCGTACAACTTGCAGCAGAGCCGCATCGCCATCGGTTCGGGTGGCTTGACCGGGCAGGGCTGGAAGCAAGGCTCACAGACCAACCTAAACCTGGTGCCTCACCAAGAGAGCGACTTCATCTTTACCGCGCTAGGGGAGGAGTTCGGATTCCTGGGCAGCGGCGCCTTGCTGCTGGTGTATGCGTACATGGTGTTTCGAATATGGACGGCGGCGCGCAACTCCCGCGACACGTTCGGGATGCTGATCTGTATTGGCGTGCTGTCGATGTTTTTGTTTCAGGTGTTTGAAAACGTCGGCATGACGATGGGGATAATGCCAATCACGGGGATACCTCTGCCTCTGCTCAGCCACGGTGGGTCGTCGGTGGTAACGATCTTTGCGGCGGTTGGGTTGGTGATCAACGTCGGATCACGCCGCTTCTCACACGGCTAGCTCCGTTTCTCGCATAGCTAGCTCTGTCTCTCGCATAGCTAGCCCTGACGGCTGCCCCCGCTAGCTAGCCCGCTAATCAGTCCAGCTAATTAGTCCAGCTAATCAGTCCACCAACTGCGTGCCGCACGATTGGGCGTCGCGTACGGCATACTTAACTAGCGATGACGCTTGATGCGTCAACCAGCTTGGCACCGACATTCGTTCGCCAAGCCGTGTGCTGCCAAAAGATGTAAGGGCTGCTAGGACGCTAAATGACTGAAAACCTTCAACCCAGCCTCTTACACGCCGGTGAGCACATCAGCGCAGCTGCAAATGCAGTGCGTTATGCACCCCGCGCCGCTTACGCGAGCGCCCGAAAGGAACTCCACGATGGATCCCACCGACGACGTACCCGAGGCGTCAAAACCAAAACCTAATAGAACTAGGCGACTCAAAGGCAGGTCGCCCGCTAACCCGCCAACTGAACCGGCTGCCGAAAGTCCGGCTGAGTCAGTTGCCGAAAACCAGACTGAGCCGAAGGTGGTTCGCCGCCGTCGCTTAGGCGGTTCACCTGAAGAGGCCAGCACGGCAACCCCTGGCACGGCAACCCCTGGCGCGCCGCCGCTTCCACCGCCGCCAAGCGTTTCACCCCCACCCGCCAAGCCCAAGATCGGCGATACCCGGCCAGCGCCTGCCGCCGACAGCGAAACACCACCATCTAAACGCAGACGTGGCGGACGCCGTGGCGGTCGTAACCGCAACCGCTCCGGATCAGATACCGCCAAGTCAGGCAATAACAAACACAGACGCTCCGGCTCTTCAAAGGGCAACGCATCTGCGGCGGACGCCCCGGTTGAAACCATCTTGGCCGACGACAATCCCGTTGAGCTAGACGCCAAACAGATGTCGCGCCGGCGTGGGGCTGAGCGCGACGGGAAGCCGCTAGGCCGCTATCGCCTATATGCCAGCGTCAAGGACAAGGCAACGCACATCGCCATTACCGAAGGCAGGACGCTGGTTGAGCACTACGTCACGCTTCCGACCGACGAAGCTCCGACCGATGGGAACATCTATCTGGGCGTAGTGAGTCGAGTGCTGCCGGGTCTTGAGACAGCGTTCGTTGATATCGGCTCCGAAAAACATGCCGTGATACATCGCTCAGATCTAACCATCCAGACCGACCAAGATGACGCGTCCAGCGAAACCGACGGCAACTCAAATGGCAATGCAGCTGGCGGTGCTGCGGGCAATGGCAATGCGGCTGGCGGTGCTGGTTCGGCCAGCTCCAATAAGCCACGTCAAAACAGCGGCAAGCGATCGGGCGGCTTTCGCTCCAAGCGTGACGGACCGCGCATAGAAGAAGTGCTAAAAGCAAACCAGCAGGTGCTGTGCCAGGTGGTCAAGCGGCCGATAGCTCACAAGGGCGCCCGGCTTACAACGGGGGTATCGCTACCCGGCCGATTTGTGGTGCTGGTTCCAAATAGCACGGTTATGGGTATCTCACGCCAGATTGACTCAAAGACGACCAAGCGCCTGCGAAGCATGCTGCAAGAAGCGCTTCCTAAAGGGTTTGGTGCCATCGTTAGAACGGCAGCCGAGCACGTCACCCCCGAAGAGGTTCGCCGTGATATCGAGCGACTAATTGAGCAGTGGAATCAGATCGTGGAGCTGTCTAAGCGCACAACCGCACCGAGCATTCTGTTCAAAGAGCCGGACATGACTTTGCGGCTGCTGCGTGAGGAGTTCAGCGCGGAGTTTCGTGAGGTCGTGATAGACGACCCCACGTTGTACGAAAAGGTGCGCAGCTATATGGAAGCGATCGCGACCCCTTCGCTTGACCGCATAGTGCTCTACGACACCAAAACCGAGCGGCTACCGCTGATGGAGAAGTACAAGATCACAGAGCAGCTGCGCAAGGCCGTTGACAAGAAGGTGTGGCTGCCGTCGGGCGGTTCGCTCATTATTGAGCACACCGAGGCCTTGACCGTTATTGATGTGAACACGGGCAAAAACGTCGGGTCAAATAGCTTGGATGAGACGTTGTTTCTCAACAACCTGGAAGCCGCCGAAGAGGTTGCGCGCCAGCTGCGTCTGCGCGACATTGGCGGCATCATCGTTATCGACTTCGTTGATATGGAATCCAAGCAAGAACGAGAGCAGCTGTTGGCAACGCTGCGAATGGCTCTGTCGCGCGACAAGACACGCTTTTCGGTTGACACGGTCTCATCGTTTGGGGTTGTGCAGATGACACGCAAGCGCGTTGGTGAGGGACTGCTGGAATCGGTTACGCACATCTGTGGCACCTGCGAAGGCGCTGGCTTGTTGCTGCAAGAAGATCTGCTGTGATGCCGCCCCGCCTGATGCCGTCTCGTCTGCTGCCGCCTCGCCTGCTGCTGTCCGGCCTTACGCCGTTAGCCTTGTAGCGCTATGTATGCAGTAATCGCCACCGGTGGCAAACAACAGCGCGTTGAGACCGGCCAAGTGCTAGAGGTTGAACTGCTTGAGGGCACCCAAAAGAAAACCGTCAGCTTTAGCCCGGTGCTAGTCGTTGATGGAGATTCGGTTTTGGCTACGCCCGCCGAACTCAAGGGCAGCAAAGTCACCGCCCGGCTGGTTGGTGAAACCAAGGGTCCGAAGATTCGTGGATTCACCTACAAAAACGCAACCACCTATCGCCGCCGCTGGGGACATCGTCAGCGTTACAGCGAAATTGAAATCACCGACATAAAAGTCGCTGCCCCCAAGAGCTAGATCCAGAGGAGCTGAAAATTGTCTAAAACCAAAGGCGGCGGTTCTACCCGCAACGGACGCGACTCAAACGCACAGCGCCTCGGCGTAAAGGTTTATGCCGGCCAGCAGATTGAAGCGGGCGGGATCATCGTGCGTCAGCGCGGAACCAAATTTCATCCCGGCCGCAACGTCGGCCTAGGCAAAGACCACACGCTGTTTGCCACCGAAGCAGGCATAGTGCGTTTTGGCTATCGCTCCGGTCGCAAGCTCGTAGATATCGATACGGCCCAGACCGGCCGCTAACCCTGCCAGCGCTGGCTGGCTAGTTAAGCGCCGGCTGGTACAACTAAAACCTATGAGCGGCTTCGTTGACGAGTGCAATTTGCACGTCAAAGGTGGTGATGGCGGGGCTGGCTGCGTGTCATTTCGGCGTGAAGCGCATGTGCCGCGCGGCGGTCCCGATGGTGGCGATGGCGGCGACGGCGGCGACGTGTGGCTGAAAGCGGACAGCAACGTCAGCTCCTTGCTGGCGTTTCGTGATTTCCCGTTTCGGCGTGGTGACGATGGCGGCCACGGCAAAGGCAAGCGCAAGCACGGCCGCCGCGGCAAGGACACGATCGTGAAGGTGCCGCAGGGCACAATCGTGCGAGACAAAGACGGCGCCGTGCTAGCGGACTTAGTTGAGCCAGGGGATCGTTGGATGGCAGCGCTTGGCGGTCGGGGCGGCCACGGCAACTCGCGGTTTCTTAGTTCAAACAGACGCGCCCCTAGCTTCGCAGAGCTGTCGGAGTCCGGCGAAGAACGCTGGCTAAAAATTGAACTGCAGCTAATAGCCGACGTGGCTTTGGTCGGTTTTCCCAACGCTGGCAAGAGCACCTTCATCAGCGTGGTTTCGGCGGCGCGCCCCAAGGTTGCCGACTACCCCTTTACCACGCTGCAGCCTCACCTCGGAGTAGTGCGCTGGGCCGATGGCCGCGCAACAGATGGCGGAGCGGCAGGTGCTGGAGCGGCAGGTGCCAGCGCGGCCGATGAATTTGAGATGATTATCGCCGACATTCCCGGCCTCATTGAAGGAGCCGCCGACGGCCGCGGGCTGGGGCATCAGTTTCTGCGCCACGTTGAGCGCGCCGGGGTGCTGTTGGTGATGGTCGATCTAACCGAGCCGCTAGGTATCTCAGCCGTCAAGCAGGCCGAAGTGTTGCTAGGGGAACTAGCAAGCTACGACGCTGAGCTAGCAGGCCGCCCCCGGCTAGTGGTGGGCACAAAGGCCGACGTGGCGCAAGATGACGCGGTGGAAGACGGCGCGCCGGGAGACGACGTGGCGCAAGATGCCGCGACCGGCTGGTCGGGGCCGCGCATGTCTGCGGTCACCGGGCAAGGAGTCAAACAGGTGCTGGCAAGCCTGCGTGAGCTGGTAGCCAACAACCGCATAGTGATAGACCAGCAGAGCTACCCCGGCACACATAAATCGGTGGTGCATAAGCCAGCCGAGGGCGGGGTAGAAGTGCTGCGCAGAGACGACGGAGTCTTTGAAATACGCGGCCGGCAGGCTCTGCGTTGCGTGGCGTTGTCCGACATCAACAACCCCGAAGCGCTGGAGCACGCCTGGTCTGGACTGAAAAGCCTGGGAGTGCCTTCCGCGCTTGCTAAGCAAGGGGCTGGCGCAGGTGATGTGGTGGTGATCGGTGACTTTGAATTTGAATACGAACCAGATCAGTAGCGGCAAAAAAATGCGTGTAGTAATAAAAATCGGCACATCTTCGGTGACGCTTAACGGCGTAATCAACGAAGCCGCCATCGCCAAGCTGGTAGCCGAAGTGGTTGAGGCTCGTCAGCAGGGCCATGAGGTGATCGTTGTGACTTCGGGCGCCATAACGGCCGGTGTCCAGCGGCTTGGCATCGCTCGCCCGACACGCATCAATCGCCTGCAGGCCGTCTCCGCGGTAGGTCAAATAGATCTGATGGGCGTGTATTCAAATCTATTTGCGAGCCATCAGGCAGTCGCCGGGCAGGTTCTAATAGCCCCGCACGATTTCGCCGACCGCAGTCAATACGTCCACGCCCAAGACACCTTTGAGAATCTGCTGGCGCTTGGGGTGGTTCCGATCGTCAACGAAAACGACGCAGTCGCCGACGACGCAATTCGCTACGGCGACAACGACCGCATTGCCGCCCTGGTTGCCAACCTGCTAAGTGCCGACCTGCTGGTGTTGCTTACCGACACCGCCGGCCTGTACACCGCCGACCCCAACCGCAATCAGCAAGCGACGCTCATTGAAGAGGTCGCTGAGGTAACGGCGTCGCTTGAGGCACTGGCTGGAAACCCCGGGGTGGTGGGCAGCGGTGGGATGGCCTCCAAGTTGGCGGCCGCAAAAATGGCCTCTTGGAGTGGCGTCAAAACGGTTATTGCGGCGGCCGATTGCGTAAATGTGCTGGCGGATTCAATCACCAGCCGACCCGCCCAAAGCACCGTGGTAGCCGCGCGTCCCGGTCGCATCGCGGCGCGCAAACTTTGGATTGGGTTTGCGATCGCGGCGGCTGGAACTTTGGTGGTCGACAAAGGCGCCCAAAGAGCCCTAGCCAAGGACGGCAAGTCGCTGCTGGCGGCCGGGGTGACGGCGACGGCCGGCAGCTTTGACGCTGGCGATGCGGTTGAGATTCAAACCGAAGACGGCGAGCTGCTCGGCAAGGGCTTGACCTCTATGAGTTCGGACGTGCTGGCATCGGCCAAAGGGAAACGTAGCGCGGAAATGCCTGAAGGAATATTGCCGCTCGTTATCCACCGCGATGACCTGGTAATACTCGGCCAGCAGGCATAAATGGCGGGTACCCTGCTCTAATGCCCGAGAACGAACTCAGTGCAGACATGCTTGAACTCGGCAAGCGCGCCAAGGCTGCCTCCTATCAGATTGCGCAAGCTAACGCAGCCCAAAAAAATGACGCCTTGCTTGCTGCGGCAGACCTACTAGAAGCCGCCACAGAGCAGATTCTGACCGCCAATAGCACCGACGTGGCCGCCGCCGAGGCTGCGGGCATCGGGCCGGGTCCAATCGATCGGCTGCGCCTTGATGTGGGTCGTGTTGCGGATATGGCTGAGGGAATGCGCCAGGTTGCAAGCCTGGAAGATCCCGTCGGCAAGATTGTTGACGGTTGGGTGCGTCCCAACGGGCTGGCGATCCGCCGGGTGCGGGTGCCGCTCGGAGTGGTAGCGATTATTTATGAGAATCGCCCGAACGTCACTGCCGATTCGTTCGGACTTTGCCTTAAATCCGGCAACGCGGCGATGCTGCGTGGATCGAGCGCCGCACTCAACTCAAATCTCGCCATTGCCGAGGTTCTGCGCGAGGGCTTGCACAAGGCCGGATTGACGCGGGATGCACTTGTGCTTGTCGAAGACACCAGCCACGAAGCCGCCGCCGCGTTTATGCAGCTAGACGAGCACATTGATTGCCTCATTCCGCGGGGTGGGCCGGATCTGATCGCCGCCATTCGCCAGCATGCGACCGTGCCGTATGTGATTGACGGCGACGGCAACTGCCACATCTATGTGGATGAAACCGCCGATCTAACCGAGGCGGTCGAAATAGTTGTCAACGCCAAGCTGAGCCGACCAGCGGCGTGCAACTCGGCCGAATCGCTGGTGGTGCATCAAGCCGTCGCGGCGGAGTTTCTGCCTCGCCTGGTGCCGCGACTATCTGACGTAGAGCTAGTGGGTGACGCTCAGGCGTGCGCCCTATCCGACAGCATTCAACCCGCCGAGCCCGGCGATTTCGCCAAGGAGTTTCTAGACCTAAAGCTAAGCGTGGCTGTTACGGCCAGCCTTGACGAAGCGATCGAACACATAAATCAGCACAGCACCGGCCACAGCGAAGCGATCATTACCCAAGACCTTGACGCGGCCAGTCAGTTCACCAAGCGGGTTGACGCAGCCGCCGTGCTAGTTAACGCACCCACCCGCTTCGTTGACGGCGGAGAGTTTGGCTTTGGTGCGGAGATCGGCATCAGCACACAAAAGCTGCACGCGCGCGGCCCAATGGGGCTAGAACAACTAACGACAGTGAAATTTGTTGTTATCGGCCAAGGTCAAATCCGCGGCTAGCGCCCAGAAATCAATAACTGAAAGCGATGTTTAAAAAAGTGATGTTTAATGAGTGACGCGATTTTTTCCGACTTGGTTGCGGTGCGCGATGGCTTAGGCAAAGTTGAGTATCTGGCTGATGATGGAATCGCCAGCGTTGTGTTTTTGGCGGAGCGCCTAGGCAAGCCGGTACTAGTTGAAGGCCCGGCCGGAACTGGCAAAACCGAGCTTGCCAAGGCGGTAGCCACTGCGACTGGGTCGCGTCTGATTCGCCTGCAGTGCTATGAGGGCTTGGACGAAGCCAAGGCGCTGTACGAATGGAACTACAAGAAGCAGCTGCTGCGCATTCAGGCCGACCGCAGCGAGCAAGGCTCGGACTGGACCGAGCTGCAAGATGACATCTTTCGGGACGAGTTTTTGCTGACACGGCCACTGCTGGAAGCGATCACCGCCGAAGACAGAGTTGTGTTGCTGATTGATGAGGTGGATCGCGTGGAGGTGGAAACTGAGGCGCTGCTGCTGGAGCTGCTGTCGGATTACCAGGTTTCAATTCCTGAGATGGGAACCATCATCGCCAAGCAGGTGCCGATGGTGTTTCTCACGTCTAACAACACTCGTGAGTTGTCCGAAGCGCTGAAGCGGCGTTGCTTGTTTTTGCATATTGACTACCCGGAGCTTGAGCGTGAAAAAGAAATCGTGCTCACCAAGGTTGAGGGGATCAGCAACAACCTGGCCGAGCAGGTTGCGCGTGTGGTTCGGTCAATCCGTCAGCTTGACCTGAAAAAGAGTCCGTCGGTTTCGGAGACGCTTGACTGGGCCCGAACCCTGGTGATACTTGGTACCGAAAGCATTGACGAAGACGTAGCCAAAGAGTCGCTACACATCTTGCTTAAGTATCAAAGCGACATTGAAAAAGCCGCCAAAGAGCTAACGGTGGAAGAAGAATAAGCCCGCCCGATGCTTGACCTGTTGAGCGGCTTCGTGGTGGAGCTGCGTAAGGCCGGACTGCCGGTGTCGTTGACCGAAAATCTTGACGCCATGGAAGCCGTCAAGCACATCCCGGTTGAAGATCGGCAGGCGTTCAAGTACGCGCTGGCGGCGACGCTTGTCAAAAACGAGCAGCACTGGCGTGCGTTTGAGACGGTGTTTGAGGTCTATTTTGCGCTGCGCGGCCCGGAGTATGCGGTTAGCGGCGACGGTGACGAAGAGGGCGAGCCAGACCCAGACAACTTGGAAGACTGGATGTCGCAGCAGATGCGGGGGATGGGTGGCCGCAGCGGTGGCGAAGACATGAGCCCGGAGGAAATCGCTGAAATGCTTTTTCGGGCGCTGCTGAACGGCGATCAGGCGATGATGACCGCGATGGCGCGCGCAGCGGTCACGCAGTTTGCGGGCATGGAACCAGGCCGGCCGGTTGGCGGCACGTACTACATGTATCGCACGCTTAGAAACTTGGACTTAGACGCCATGTTGGAGCGCTTGGTGGAGGAATCCGCCGACCGCTACGACAACGAGCTAACCGACCTGCAGCAACGGCTGGAGCGCGAGGAGTTTGAACAGCGCATCAACGATCTGCGCCAAGAGATTGAAGCCGAAATTCGCCGCCGCCTGGTTGCCGACCGTGGGGCTGAGGCGATGGTTAAAACCCTGCGCAAGCCGCTGCCCGAGGATGTTGATTTCATGCACGCCAGCCGCGAGGAGATGGCAAACATCAAGAAGTCCATTCAGCCTCTAACACGCAAGCTGGCTGCGCGGCTGGCTCGCAAGCGCCGCCACAAGCGCCGCGGGCATTTGGATTTTCGAGCAACGGTGCGGCATTCGCTTAACTACGGCGGCGTTCCGGTGGAGCCGCACTTTCGCCATCCGCGCCCGGCCAAGCCCGAGCTAGTCGTGGTGGCGGACATTTCCGGTTCGGTTGCGGCATTCGCTCGCTTTACCTTGCACTTGGTCTATGCGCTGCAAAACCAGTTCAGCAAGGTGCGGTCGTTCGTGTTTATCGACGGCATTGACGAGGTCACGCACATGTTTCAGGCCGAGGAAGACATTACGAATGCCGTGCATCGTGTCAATACCGAGGCGGACGTTGTTTGGGTGGATGGGCATTCCGACTACGGGCATGCCTTCGGCGCGTTTTGGGAGATGTATAACCGCGACATCAACTCAAAGAGCACGATGATGTTTTTGGGTGATGCCCGCAACAACTATCACTCAACCAATGCGTGGGTGCTTAAGGAGTGCGCCAAGAAGGCTCGCTCGGTGTTTTGGCTGAACCCTGAGCCGAAGTCTTATTGGGATACCGGCGACTCGGTGATTACCGAGTATGGAACCTATTGCGACGGCGTGTTTGAGTGCCGCAACCTGCGCCAGCTTGAAGCCTTCGTAGATAATTTGGCCTAGGCGGTTTCCAACTGCGCCAGCAACTCGGCCACACCAAACGACATGTCCAGCGATTGGCGGGCGTTGAGCCGCGGGTCGCACATCGTTTCGTAGCGTTCGCCCAACTGTTCGGTGCGCAGCTCATCGGCTCCGCCCAGGCATTCGGTTACGTGATCGCCGGTGATCTCTAGATGCACGCCGCCCGGCCAGGTTTGCTCGGCCTTGTGCACCTCAAAGTAGCCGCGCACCTCCGTGGTGATCGCGTCAAAGTGCCGGGTCTTGATGCCGTCGGGCGTGGTGTAGGTGTTGCCGTGCATTGGGTCGCACTGCCACACGACAGGGTGGCCGGCGTCGGTAATCGCCCGCACGATCGGCGCCAAGCGGTCGCCCACGTTCTCCGCGCCCATTCGCGATATCAGTGTTAGCCGTCCCGGTTGGTCGTTCGGGTTGAGCGCCTTGCACAGCTCTAGCGCGTCGTTCGGCGTTGATGTAGGGCCGAGCTTGACGCCAATGGGATTGTGAACCCCGCGCAGGAACTCCACATGCGCGCCGGTTAGCTCGCGTGTGCGCTCGCCGATCCACAGCATGTGCGCCGAGCAGTCGTACCAGTCGTTGGTGATGCTGTCTTGGCGAGTCAGCGCCTGTTCGTAGCCCAGCAGCAGAGCTTCATGGCTGGTGTACAGCTCAACCTGGCGCATGGCGGCATTGTCGGTATCAAGCCCGCACGAACTCATAAAGCGCAGCGCAGCCGCGATGCCGTCGGCGACGTGTGTGTAGCGCTGCCCGGCCGGGCTGGACGCAACAAACTCCTCGTTCCAGGTGTGGACCTGGCGCAGGTCGGCGTAGCCGCCGCGTGTGAACGCACGCAGCAGGTTCAGAGTTGCCGCGGAGGTGTTGTAGGCGTCAACCAGCCGGTCAGGGTTGGGGCGGCGAGCATCAGCGGTAAAGGCGGCCTCATTTACGATGTGGCCACGAAAGCTTGGCAGCGTGGCGCCGTCTTGGGTTTCGGTGTCAGAGCTGCGTGGCTTGGCGAACTGTCCGGCGATACGCCCGATCTTGACGATGGGCATGCCGGCGGAGTACTGCAGCACCGCCGCCATCTGCAAGATCACCTTTAGTCGATCGCGGATGGCATCGGCCGTTGATAGATCCAGTGACTCAGCGCAGTCGCCAGCCTGAAGAACAAACGCGCGACCGGCACACACCTCAGCCAGGTTTTCTTGTAGGCGGCGCGCCTCACCTGCAAATACCAGCGGCGGGCGACGGCGCAGTTCAGCTAGGGCAGCGGCAAGCTGGTCTTGGTCGGGCCATTCGGGCTGCTGGCCAGCCGGATACTCAGTCCAAGATGCCGGATGCCAGTCTGTGGCGGCGGCAGTCAATTTGGCGCTACTGCTACGAGCCAGCCGCTTCGTCAAAAGCATCAACGTCTTGGTACTCGCCTTCATCGGCGGCACCTTGCAGATCGTCAATGGCGCGCTTGACCAAGCGACGGGCGGCTTCGGCGGTGACATCAAGCTCATCGCCAATTTCGCGATAGCTGCGTGGTTCTTCATCGTGGAAACCAAAACGGCTAGCAACGGCGAAACGCGTGCGCTGATCCAGAGAACTCATCATCTCTTCTACAAGCTCGCGGCGTTGTCCCTGCTGGGCATAGAAATCTGGGCCCGGCATGTCGTCGCCGATTAGATCAATCAGCGTGCTGTCGCCGTCGCTGTCGTTGCCGATGGTTTTGTCAAGCGACGTGGGAGTGCTGATGCGCTGCAGCCAGGCGTTCTCATCGTCAAGCGCGTCGCTGTCGCCGCCGTTGTGCCGCAGGGCAGCACGCAGCGAAGCGGAGCGATCCGACGGCAGGCGAATGAGGCTGCCCTTTTGGTCTAGCGCGCGTCCGATGGACTGGCGAATCCAAAAGGTTGCGTAGGTTGAAAACTTGAAGCCCTTGCGCCAGTCAAACTTTTCAACCGCGTGCTCCAGGCCGAGGTTGCCTTCCTGGATTAGATCCAGCAACTCCAGCGTGGGCGGAAGCGGGTAGCGCCGCGCTATCGAAACAACCAGACGCAGGTTGGCGCGGATGAAGTGATCGCGTGAGCGATCGGCGACCCGAACTGCCCTGCGTGCCTCGCGCTTTTCGGCAGCGGTTAGCTCTTCGCCGTCATCCAGGCGTTCCTGCGCTTCCCGTCCAGCTTCAATGCGCTTGGAGAGGGTGCGTTCCATTTCGGCGTTCAACAGATCTACTGCGCCGATCTCGTTTAAATACTGTCCTACTGAATCCATATCAACTTCCCTAAATCAGTTTCCCTTGTGGCAGCAAATGCCAATCCTCTTTTGCAATAAAATGTGCTAAAACTTGTACGCTCTGGGCGTGCGGTGCAGCCTGGCCTTGCCGCCTTACTTTCACCTGCAGTCACGGGACTGACGGGTTGTTTGTGGGTGGCGCAAAGTGACCAAAACAAACCAGGGGCTAAGCGCACTGGTTTATTGAGCCAAACTATTATAAC
The DNA here is from genome assembly GCA_965212125.1 of Candidatus Poriferisodalaceae bacterium. Classification (GTDB taxonomy): domain Bacteria; phylum Actinomycetota; class Acidimicrobiia; order Acidimicrobiales; family Poriferisodalaceae; genus CAYRJD01. Next base: position 505,385 of record OZ243045.1, read on the forward strand.
ACCCGCAAGGCCGGATTTGGCGTTAACCGCTTATCTATGGTAGCAACCGAACGCGTCAAATGCAACAGTGCGTCCAAAATTGCCTGTGATAGCTCGCAGCTAGCAATGCAGGAGCATTCTTTTGGCATCTTTGGCGGGACGTTTGACCCGCCGCACGTGGGGCATGCTGCGGTGCTGGCCGCGGCGTGGGAGCAGCTTGAGCTAGAGCGCATCTATGTGGTGGTGGCAAACGACCCGTGGCAAAAATCCGCAACCGCTGCCATCACGCCAGCCGAGCACAGGCTGGCTATGTGTGAGGCGATGTGGGCTGCCGATTCTGCGGCGACCGGCTCTAGCGCCCGTGCGGACGGTGAGATAGTAGTCAGCGACATAGTTGTCAGCGATATTGAAATCGCACGTGGCGCGGCCAGCCACACGATTGACACCGTGTTGGAGCTGCAGCGGGCTACAGCCAACGCTGGCCAATCTGACTCAGCGCTAGTTGGCAAGCCGGTGTTGCTTGTCGGGTCTGATGTGTCTGCAACCTTGGATACGTGGCACCGTGCGGATGAGTTGCGTGAGCTTGTGGTCGTTGCGATCGCGCAGCGCGAAGGCACCGCGGCTCCGCCGGGTTGGCAAACCCGTTCGTTGGCAATGGACTTGTCAGCCACCGTCGGCGACCAACGCATTGCCGACGTGTCTAGCTCAGCGATACGCGCGCAAGTCGCCAACCACCCGACCGGCTCCATCAGCCATCCGACCGATCTGCTCGCTCCGGCGGTGATTGACTACATCACTGCGCATGGCCTCTACTCTCAACGCTAGATGACAGCTGCCGAAGGCGATGTTGCCACACACGATGTTGCCGAAGACGTAGCAGTCCCGCCCCTGGTCACGGCAGCCATTGAAGGCGCAGCCGAAATGAACGGGCGTGGCATCGTCGCTCTGGCGGTCGGCGAGGTGTTGGCCATAACCGACTGGTTCGTCATTACCAGCGCGCCAAGCGCCCGGCTGGTGCGCCGCATCGCCGATGTGGTTGAGGAGTTTGTAAAAGCCGCTGGCGGTTCCGGCCCGCTAAGAATCGAAGGGCTTGATCTGGGGCAGTGGGTGCTGATGGATTTCGGCGAGTTCGTGGTGCACGTCTTTGGCGACCAAACGCGCAGCCACTACGACCTGGAAAGGCTGTGGTCGGACATGCCGCGCTTTGAGTACGCCCCACCAAGTCAGCCGGCTAGCTCTGCAGGGCCTCCCAAACTCGCTGAGGAGTAATCGGCATCTCCACATGTCGCACGCCCAGATGAGCCAGCGCATCAACCACTGCGTTTTGAACCGCCGGCGTCGCTCCGATGGTGGACAGCTCGCCAATCCCTTTAGCCCCTAGCGGGTTGAGAGGCGTTGTGGTTTCCATCGGGATGATCTCAAAGTTCGGCATTTCTGAAGCAGCCGGAAAGAGGTAGTCGCCCAGCGTGGCGGTGAGCGGGTTGCCGTCAGAGTCGTAAACAAACTCTTCGTACAAAGCCTGCGCTATGCCTTGCGCCGCCCCGCCGTGCACCTGGCCGGCGACCAGCAGCGGATTGACCATCACTCCGCAATCGTCGCAGGCGATGTGTCGCAGTACCGATATCTCACCGGTTTCGGTGTCAACCTCAACGACGCAGACATGAGCCCCGAAGGGAAACGTTGACCCTTCCGGTGCGAAGACATGCTCGGCCAGCAGCGTTGCCTGGGAGTTGGCACCGTCTGAGCCGGCACTGTTTGAGCCAGCACCGCCTGAGCCAGTGGCAACCTCGGCCGCCACATCTACCCAACTCGCCGTGACCGCCGGCGTGCCAAGCACGTGAAAATTGCCGCTATCGACATCAAGCGTTACGTCTTCCTTGGCTGCTTCCAGCAAGCTGGCGGCGCGCTCTTTGGCTTGCTCTATTAGTTCATACGTTGCTTCGCGCACCGCGCTGCCACCGTTTTGCAGCGACTTCGACCCGCCCGTGCCCCAGCCCTTAGGAACGTCGTCGGTGTCGCCGTGGCGCACCTCAATGCGGTCCAAGGCAATGCCGGTTAGGTCGCTGGCGATCATCGCAAAGCTGGTGTGATGACCCTGCCCGTGGGCGGAACTGCCAGTGCGCACCAAGGCCGATCCGTCAGCGAGCAGCTCAATCGAGCCGAACTCTTTGTCGCGCACCGGGTTGGTGATCTCAACAAAAGTTGACAGCCCAACGCCGAGCAGCTTGGTGTCGCCGCGATCACGCCGCTGCGATTGATCGGTTCGCAATGCGTCGTAGCCGGCCGTATTCAGAGCGTTATCGAGAGCGGTGTCGTAGTCGCCGGAGTCGTAGGTGGTGCCATTGGCGGTCGTAAACGGAAATGCGTCAGCGGCAATGAAGTTGCGTCGCCTGATTTCGCTCGGATCCATCCCGATCTCGGCGGCAAACACATCGATGGTTCGCTCAATGGCGGCGGCAGCCTCGGGCCGACCCGCTCCGCGATACGCCGTCAGCGGGCAAGTGTTCGTCACCACCGATTTGCTTTCAAAGGTGACCGACGCAATGTCGTATACCCCGCTGGCCATGGTGAGGGTCATCCGCGGCAGCACTGCACCAATTTCGGGATAAGCGCCGCCGTCTTGGACTACCTGCAGGTGATAAGCGGTGATGTTGCCGTCTTTGTCGCCGCCCATCTTTGCGTACTGAATCTGACCGCGGCCGTGACCCAGATCAAGCATCGACTCCGTGCGGGTTTCTTGCCACGCAGCGGGCCGATCCAGCGCTCGGGCAGCCCAGCAGCACAACACCTCTGGTGGATAGAGACCGCTCTTGGCGCCAAATCCGCCACCCACATCGGGTGCAATCACTCGCACCTGATCTCGCTCTAAGCCAAAAGCCCCCGCTAATCCGTCGCGGGTGCCGTGGGCGTTCTGCGTGGATGACCACTTCGTGAGGCGACCGTCTTTCCACACGGCTAGCGCGCCACGCGACTCCATCGGGCAGGGTGCGACCTTGTTGTTGATGATGCGCTGGGTAACCACCACTTCGCAGTTGGCAAACGGGTCGCCCTCGCCCTCTTTGTTGTTGGGAAAACCGCCGGCCACGTTCGTGTCGGCGTCCTCAAATAGCAGCGGCGAACCTTCGGCTAGCGCAGCCTCGGTGTCGATAACTGCGTCCAGCGGTTCGTAATCAACCTCCACCAACTCCGTAGCGTCCGCGCCCTGAGCTTGGGTCTCCGCCGCGATGACCGCCACTATTTCGCCGACGTAGCGCACCTTGTCAGAAGCAACGCGCGGGCGCGCCATCTTGTCGTTGAACAGCGGCATAGGTGCCGCGGGCGCAAGGTCGATGTCTTTGGCGGTCCAAACCGCAACCACGCCAGGCGCTGCGCTGGCCGCGGCGGTGTCTATGGCTTTGATGCGGGCGTGCGCCATCGGGCTGCGCACGTAAGAGATGTGGACCATGTTGTCCAGCAGATGGTCTTGTACGTACTTGCCGCCGACGGTTAGAAACAGCGGGTCTTCAGTGCGTAGAACGTTGGTTCCAAGGATGCTCATAAGGCCCCTTGTCTAGCGGGCTTGCCGGGCGGTGCGGTGCCTTTAACTCAGCTAGCTCCTAGCTGGCTACGACCTTCTAGCTGACCGCGACTTCCTAGCTGACCACGACCGCGGAGTCAAGCTGAGCCAGAGCCACCCAGGTTGTGCCCGGCGCTAGCTCCACCGGCGCGCCGCTGACGTAGGTGAACTGCGTTATTGATGTGCTTGAAGCGCGCTGCCAGGTTGCGTTGGCGACGCGCCCGCCACTGAAAATAAGCGCCTCGCCCCTGCCAACCAGGCGCGGCTCGGGAGTGATTCGGGAAGCCTCGCTTTGCCCGTAGGTGGTGAGTTGCACGATCACGTTGGTCGGGGCGATGCGTGCGCCGGATGCATCCAGGTGCGGCTGGTTGCCTTGGGTGCGCTCGTAGCCACCCACGGCCGGGTTCCAGCGGTACTTGACTTTGGTTGCTCCGAAGTCAATATCAACTCCGCCCGCGGAAAGAGAGTTAGCCAGCGACTCATCGCCTGAGCGGTAGTTGAACAGCGCGGGGGGAGTGCCGCCATCGCCCGGGCGAGCGGCATAGACAAGCTCGGTTGATGTCACCAGGTTGTGCGGCGAGCGTTTTTCATCGGTGCGCGAGAACACCACTCTGCCGATTTTGGCATCGCTTACCTCAATGGCGTCTTCTCTGTTAAGCAGCTGCACCACGGTTTCGTTGCCGCCGGAGTAGACAAAGATCGGCTTGTTCATGTTGCGCAGCAGGTCAAAGTCGCCCGTACGTGCCGAGCGAATCGGGCCAATCCGCTCCACGTCTTGACTGTGAAACATGGCGGCAAATCGTGTGATGGAGCCCTCGACCAACTCTTCAAATACAACGTCGGCCTGACGCAGCCCCCACTGCGGCACTGCGTTTATGTGATTGTCAATCTTGGCGACTATCACCGGGCGTGTGATTGACGCACCCGTCGGCGTCGGCTGACCAGTTAGCTGAGCAACGACCGGCGGCAACGTTGTTGTGGTCGTCGTAGTCGTGGTCGTAGTGGTTGTTGTAGTGGTCGCGGCGGGCGGCAACGTTGTGGCAGTCGTGGCATTGGCGACGGGAGAAACCGAGGTAACTCCGCCGCTGCAAGCCGCCAGCACCGCAACTCCCAGCCCAAGTAGCAGAGCCCCAAACATCCAGGACGATTGCTTGTTGGCGCGCATCGCGTTAGAGAGTACGCAAGGCGGCCAAGTGTTTAGTGGCACCGATTTAGCGGCATCGGCTGATATCGGCTCAGCGGCACCCGCTAAAAGACTTAGCGGCACCCGCTAAAAGACTTCTAGGTGATCCATCACTGCGTCGATTAGGCCGAAGTTTTTGGGCGTGGCGAAGTGATCGCAGCCCGCCAGTTCGGTGTAGGTCGCGTTGGGCAGAGCCTCTAACAGCGGATCGGCCGGCCCGGCGAAGTCCTCGGTGCCAAGCACCACCCGCACAGGATGAGTAATCAGCGCAAGCTGTTCTTTTTCCAGCGGATAATGCTTGCGGCTCATAAAGGCCGCTAGCGCCTGTCCGTCCTGACCCGGCTCGGCGGCATAGCGGGCGAACGTCTGCGCGTGAACGTCATCGTCGTCGGCCTCCCCGGTAACTCCGCGCTTAATCCGTTCGGCCGATTCGGCGTCATGTTCAAACAGGTTGCGCCCCACCCCAGCGACCACCAGCCGTCCAAAAAGCTCAGGCGCAATCGCCGCCATGCACATCAGCGTGCGAGCGCCCATGGAAAAACCCACGCCGTCCACCTGCGCGCCGGCCGGGGCTTCGTCTTTTAGTCGCTGCACCAGGTTTTGTTCCAGGTCGGCATAGCTGGCGGGGTCGTGATGCTTTTCGGCTTGGCCGTGTCCCGGCAGATCCCAGGCGATCACGTCGCGCCCGGCGTCGCTAAGCAAATCCATAATCCCGGTTGGCTGCCAGGTTGATTCCACCGACCCGGTGAAACCATGCAGCAGCAGCACGGGATTGGCTGCGCCGCTAGCCGTATCGCTATTCACGGCGCCAGTCTTACACGCTGAACTGACGGCGGCTGCGTTGGACTACCTTGCGACCATGCCTGACACAGCAGCAAATACAACGGCAGACACAGCAGCCATCCGCATTGCCAACTGCAGTGGGTTTTTCGGCGATCGCCTGAGCGCGGCGAAAGAGATGGTTGAGGGCGGGCCGATTGACGCCCTAACCGGCGACTGGCTGGCCGAGCTAACGATGCTGATTTTGTCCCGCATCCAAGCCAAGCATCCGGGCGGAGGTTTCGCCCGCACTTTCGTGACGCAGATGGAGCAGGTAATGGGCACCTGCCTGGACCGCGGAATAAAGGTGATCACAAATGCCGGGGGACTAAACCCCAGCGGCTGCGCCGACGCGGTGAGCGAGGTCGCCGATCGCTTGGGTCTCAGCCCCAAGGTCGCCTACGTCGACGGCGACGACCTTTCGCAAAGACTGCCCGAGCTGATCGCAGCCGGCAATGACTTCGCCCACCTAGACACGGGCGAGCCGCTTGGCGACATCGCCGAGCGAATCGTTACCGCTAACGCTTACATCGGTTGCTGGGGAATAGTGGACGCGCTTAACAGCGGCGCTGACATCGTCGTTACCGGGCGTGCAACCGACGCTGCGGTGGTTGCCGGGCCGGCGGCATGGCATCACGGCTGGCAGCGCGACAGCTGGGACGAGTTGGCGGGAGCGATAGTGGCTGGTCACGTCATTGAGTGCGGCGGGCAGGCCACCGGCGGCAACTACAGCTTTTTCACAGAGATCGAAAACATGACCTATCCGGGCTTCCCCTGGGCTGAGGTGTCGGCCGATGGTTCTTGCGTTATTGGCAAGCATGACGACACCGACGGCGAGGTGTCGATCGGCACTGTTACCTCGCAGCTTTTGTATGAGATACAAAGCGAGCGCTACGCCAACCCCGATGTGATCTGCCGGTTTGACACGATCGAGCTGGAAGAGGTATTACGCGGCCGAGTGCGCATCAGTGGCACCCGCGGCGAACCCGCTCCGCCGCAGCTGAAGGTGTCGATGAACTACCACGGCGGATTCCGCAATCAGATCGCAATCGGGCTTACTGGCTTAGACATAGAAGCCAAAGCGGAGCTAATCAAACAACAGTTTTGGCACGCCTGTCCGCTGGCGCCGGAAGATTTTGACACGGTGGTTACGCGCCTTTCACGCACCGACAAGATTGACCCGGCAACCAACGAAGAGGCGGTGGCGGTGTTGAAGATCACCGTCAAAGACCGGGATGAGAAAAAGGTCGGCCGGGCATTTTCTAATGCGGGCACAGAAATAGGGCTCTGCTCTATTCCGGGGTTGTTCGGCACCGGCGGTGGTCCCGGGCCGGGTCAGCCATTTGGCGTGTATTGGCCGGCTCTGATTGATTCAGACCTGGCGCCGATGCGCGTGGTGGTGGACGGGAAGGCGACCGTGGTTGACAACACCGGCCCAACGGCTGCTGCCGATATGCCTGTTATTACACCTGCGCCGGTGCAGCTGCCCGATGTTCCCACCGGACCCACCAAGCCGGTGCCGCTGGGAGTTTTGTTTGGAACTAGGTCGGGCGACAAAGGTCCCAATGCGAATCTTGGAATCTTCGCCCGCACCCCGGCCGCGTTTGCTTGGCTGGCTGATTTTCTGACCGTGCAAAAACTGAACGAACTGATGCCCGAAGCCGCCGAGCGTCAGGTGGATCGCTATGACCTGCCGAATCTGTTGAGCCTGAACTTCATCTTCCACGGTCTGCTGGAAGAAGGCGTGGCTGCGTCAACCCGGCAAGACCCGCAGGCCAAAGCGCTGGGGGAGTACCTGCGCGCCAAGGTGGTGGAGATACCTGCGGTGCTCCTGGACTAGAGCACGCGGCCGCTAGAGCAGTGCCATTAGAGCAGCCCGTTAGAGCAGCTGGGTGTCCGGCTCCGCAATCACGGGGTTGGCTAGCGTGCCGATTCCTTCGATCGTGATCGCAACTTCATCGCCCGGCGACAGCAGCTTCGGCGGATCAAAAAACACCCCCACACCCGCGGGCGTGCCAGTCGAAATAATCGTGCCAGGCTCCAGCGTTAGCGCAGTGGTGATGTGCTCCACCAGCTTGTAGCAGTCAAAAATCAAGTCGTCGGTGTTGGCGTCTTGGCGCACCTCGCCGTTGACGGTCGTAGTTAGCTGCAGCGAATGCGGGTCAAGCTCCGCGCTGGGCACCAGCACCGGGCCGCAGGGCCCATGCGTGTCCCAAGACTTCCCCATAATCATGGTCGGGCTAGCCATCTGCCAATCTCGCACGCTGACGTCATTCATGATCGTGTAGCCCGCAATAACCGAAGCGGCCTTGTCGGCTGGCACATGACGGCAACGCCGCCCGATCACCATTGCCAGCTCACCCTCGTAATCCACCATGTCTGGCGCGGCGGCGGGAATGTGGATCGGCGCGGCCGGGTTGGTGATGCAGTTGTGATGCTTCGTGAAAATGACCGGCACGGTCGGGGCGTCACGACCACCCTCGGCGGCGTGCGCGGCGTAGTTGAGCCCCACCGCATAGATGGCAGGCGGAGCGCCGACGGGCGACAAAACCGTCGCCTGGCTAAACGGAGTTTCCCCGCCGGTGGCGAGAGCCTGTATGTGCTCCATCGCGGCGGCCAGATCCCGGTCGCCTAGTTCGGCTAGCAGCGGCGGCAGGTCGCGATGCTCAGTGGCCAGATCCGTAAGCGTGTCGCCGTCTGAGTCATTACGCAATATCGCCAGACGGCCAGCCCCGTCACGCAAATGGCGCACAATCTTCATTGCCTGAACCTACTCCCGCATTCGCTATTGCGCTATTGCGAATTCAGTGGCACCCTGAGATCCCGTGCGTTCTGACCGCCGAGAGCAAACGGGAACCAGCAATTCGCTGCTTGCCCCAGTAACGGGGCTGCCCGACGAGCGCGCCTATGCGCTGTTGGTTGAGCGCAAGCTGGCGCACGCTCGCCGCTCGCTCAACCCGCTCTCGCTTATTTCCATAGCGCTCGACGAGTACGAATACATGACCGAATCGGAGTTGCGGGTGGCGACGCTGGTAACGGCACGGGTGGTGAACTCCACGCTGCGTTATTCCGACACCCTTTGCGATCTGGGCGGGGTTTTCATAGCGATCCTTGACGATACGCCTGACTCCGGGGCGATCTGGGCGGCCAATCGTGTCAGGGCGACGCTGTCCCGAGAGCGTCAGTCAATAAACGTGACCTTGTCGATGGGCGTGGCGACATATCCGACGCACGCGCTTGAAGGCAATCAACTGCACGCAGAGGTGGTGAGTGCGTTAGAGGTGGCGCGGTCGTTGGGTCCGGAGCGCATCGAGGTGGCTGGTTGATCGTGGTAGCAGGTTGATCGAGGTAGCGGGTTGATCGTGGTGGCAGTCTGATAGTGCCACTTGCTGGTGTCTAGTCTTGCGGATGGCTAACCCAAAGCGAGGCAGCGAGGCAACTATGGCTGACACAGATTTTTCCAACATCGGCACCAAGGCCGAGCTAGATGGCCGCGTGGCCATCGTTACGGGGTCAAGCAGCGGCATCGGCGCTGAGCTTGCACGCCAGCTTGTCAGTCTTGGTGCCAAGGTAACCATCAACTCATCATCGTCGGTGGAGATGGGAACCGAGCTAGCCAACGAGCTAGGCGATGCCGCCCGCTACCAGCAAGCCGACGTGAGTTCCGAAGAGCAGTGCAAGGCGCTGGTGGAGCAAACGGTTGCGGAGTTCGGCCGCCTGGACATGCTTGTCAACAACGCGGGCTACACGCAGGTAATCGCGCACGACGATCTTGACGCCGTTACCGATGAGATATTTCGGCGGATCATGGATGTGAACATCATGGGCACCTGGTATCTGAGCCGGGCGGCGGTTCCGGCGTTGCGTTCCAGCGGAGACGCAAACATCGTCAATATCACTTCAGTCGCTGGGCTGCGTCAGACCGGCAGTTGTTTGCCCTATGCGGTGTCTAAGGCTGCGCTTAATCACATGACTCGGCTGATGGCGAACGTGCTGGGTCCGGAGATACGCGTGAACGCAGTGGCGCCGGGGTTGGTGGTTACGCCGTGGACGGAGAGCTGGGAAGCGCAGCACGCGGCGGTAGCTGCGATGTCGCCAATGGGTCGTTCGGCAACGGCTGCCGATTGCGCACAGGCCGTGCTTGGCATTTTCCGCAACGGATACCAGACCGGCGACGTGGTGCTGATCGACGGTGGACTGACGCTGCGCGCCTAATAGCCCTGAATCTGGCGGCGCTGGCTTAATAGCCCTGGGCGCTGCTGGTGAGCATGCGCGGGTCGGACGCTCCGCAAAGAACGCCGCCTCGCGTGGCGCTACCGCTCTGGGCATCATCAACCATGATCACGTGGGCGTGACCGAAGGAGTCCTCAAAGGACCTTGATCGCACCACGTCATGTCCGCGCGCAGCCAAGTCGGCCTGCAAAGCGTCCGTACCAGCGTGGCCTTCTAGCACTAGTTGCAGCGGGGCTGGGCCGGCCCAGGTTTCAAACAGCGAAGCTCCCGGCTGCGTCCAATACCAGCGACCGGCGGCTATGGCCTCACCTGCGTTAGCACCGCCATGCAGCAGCCGAGCCAACAGCTGCAACACCACCTGCGGCTGATTGTCGCCACCCATCGTTCCCAAAACGGAACGCAGCCCGCCGTTCAGCGTTTGCACCAAAGCCGGCGCCAGCGTGTGAGGCGGGCGACGACCCGGCCCGTACTCCGCCGCGTGGCCTGGCTCCAGCGAAAATCCGATGCCGCGATTCTGCAAGGAGATGCGAGTGCGCGCAGTAAAGCAGTGCGCACCCCAACCCGAAGCGTTGGACTGAATGAGCGACACGCCCATGCGATCCGCATCCACCGCCGCCAGATAGTTGGTGTCGCCGCTGCGTTGCGGCCAGGCGCCAACGCTGGATACGGCGGTAGGCGAAATAGCTGCTTGGCGGGCGTGCAGGCGGTCTGGCGCAAGCAGCTCATTGCCGTCTGCGTGTTCGTGCAGCACGTCAACTCTGTCGTAGGCGGCCTGCTTGGCGGCTTCGGCCAGCAGATGAACCGCCAGCGGATCGTCAATGTCGGCGGGCACATCTAACGCCGCGGCAATCCCGGCGCTAGCCAGCGTTAGATAGCCCTGCGAGTTGGGTGGCACCGTCCAGATGCGATGCCCCCATGCGTCAATCTGCAACGGCTCCACCCAGTCCGCCAGAGGCACCGCCAGGTCGGATTCTTGGTACTCGGCGGCCCGGTTTGTCTGGCCGTCTTGCGGTTGGCCAAGCGCTAGCAGATCCTCTCCAAACTCGCCTTGATAAAAGCCTGCCCGTCCGTCTTTGCATATCGCTCGCAAGGCACGCGCCACGCCCGGTCGCCGAATCACCGTGCCTGCTTTCGGCGCGCCAAAATAGTCGTCGGCGTTCGGCACGTCGGCAAGACGCTTGGCGGCTGCGGCTGCGGCCGGTGAAAGCGGAAAACCATCTTCGGCCAAACCGATCGCCGGCTCAAGAATCTGCGTCAGCGGTAGGCGCCCGAAGCGGTCGTGCAGAGCCAGCCATCCGTCAACACAACCCGGCACAGGTATTGAGCGCGGGTCACCCACCACCGGCATGGCGACGTGACCTTCATCTCGCAAGGTCTGCGGGTCGGCCCCGCTGCCGGCGCGGCCGCTGGCATTTAGCGCGGCGGGCGGCTCGCCCGGGGTGTGATGAACCAGCGCCCACACATCGCCACCCATTCCGCACGTGTGCTGTGCGGTTACGGCCAACACCGCCGAAGCCGCAACGGCCGCATCCGCCGCGCTGCCGCCTGCGCGCAACATCGTTATGCCTGCGCCCGAAGCCAGATGATCAATGCTGGCGACCATCCCGTTGGTGGCGCGCACGGTGCCGAACGGCGCTAGAGGAGCGTTCTTAGGCATGGTTTTCTTGGGCGTGGCGCGCTACAGCACTGTCGGCTGGCAGCAATACGTTCGGATTGAGAACGCCGCGTGGATCAAGCGCATGTTTTAGCGCGGCGAACGCAGCCAGCTCGCTTGGCGTGCGGTTGAGATGCAAAAACTGCTTCTTGGCCGTGCCCACGCCGTGCTCGGCGGAGATGCTGCCGCCTAGCTCGGCCACGTGCGCCAACACCGCCGCGTCGATTTTGTCGGCCGGGCTGCTAGTGCTGTCGGCTGGGTCGCTATCGCCGGGCAGCACATTCACATGCACGTTGCCGTCGCCTAGATGCCCAAACAAAATCGTGCGCGCACCGTCGTCAACGCGGTTGATTATCCCAGGCACGCCCTCCACGAACTCCACCAAGCGGCTGGTTGGCAGCGTCACATCCAGCTTGTGCGGCGTGCCAGCTGCGTTCACTGCCTCGGGCAGTTGCTCTCTGAACGACCACAACTGGGCTCTGCTAGTTGAATCCAACCCAACCGCCACATCAACAATGCGGTCGCCCAGGTCGTCCAGCACAGCCGCGAGCTCGTCGGCTAATGCGTCTTGCGGTACGGCGCTGCTAGCGACTTCAACCAGCAACCACATGGGCGCGTCGTGTGTTTGATTTGTTGGCGTTTGACTTGCGGCGCGGTCGGCATCGCCAAGCAGGTCGGCGCCGACTGGCGGCCGCGCTCCCAGGTAAGAGCACACCTGTTCCATGGCGCCATCGAAGACGGCTTCCAGCGCATACAGCGATCCCAGCTTGTTGCGCAGTTGGGCGGCTATTTCAACTCCGTCAGCCACCGACCGCAGCGCCAACAGCGCAGTCACCACCTGCGTCAGTTTGGGGCGCAGCTGCAGTCGCACGGCGGTAATGACGCCCAATGTTCCTTCGCTGCCGGTCAGAAGTCCCGCTAGGTCGTAGCCGGTGTTGTCTTTGGCTAGCCCGGCCAGATGGCTGAGCACGGTGCCGTCCGCCAGCACGGCTTCAATGCCCAGCACCTGGGCGCGCATCGCTCCGTACCGCACCACGTTGATGCCGCCTGCGTTGGTGCTCGCCATTCCGCCGATGGTGGCTGAGTCGCGGGCGGCCAAATCAACTCCGACCGTGAGCCCGGCCGTCGCGGCGTGGGCTTGGGCGGCCGCCAGAGTCACCCCCGCGCCGAAGGTTGCCTGCGACGACAGCTCGTCAATTTCGCCGCACGTCGCTAGCCGGGTCAGCGACAAGACTGCTTCGCCGTCAAGCGGGACGCTGCCGCCAACCAGACCGGTGTTGCCGCCTTGAGGCACGACGCGAACCCCCGCATCGGCCAGCGCGGCCAGCGACGCAGCAACCTGGGCGGTGTCGGCGGGCCGAACGACCAGCGCAGTGTGGCCTTGGAAGCGCCCGGACCAGTCGATCGCATAGCTCGCGGTGAGGTCTGGGTCGGTGAGGACATTGGCTTCGCCGACTATTTGCTGGAGCTGTTGAATCAGCGCGGCGCTGGCTGCTGGGTCAGGCACTGAGTTGGGCACTGGGTCAGGCACTGCTCAGGCGCTTTGGGGCCAGGCACCGCGGGCGCTAAGCACATCGCGCAGCACTATCGGCTGGTCGGTCATTATTCCGTCCACTGCACGGTCAAGCAGCTGATTCATCACGTCTGCATCGTCAATCGTCCAGACATGCACGGCAATGCCGCAAGCGTGCGCGTGCCGCACCATTCGTTTGGTCGCCAGCGGAACCAAGCCCTGACGCCGCGGTATCTGAATCGTGTTAGCGCGATAACGCTGCGGCGAGCCTCTGCGCCAAAAACTCGCCATACGAAAGCGAGCTATCTGCTTGGGCGCCATCGCCATGCACAGCGCATCACCAAACTCTTCGTCTAGGCGAGCCAAACGCTCATCGCTAAACGACCCAACGCACACTCGCTCCAGCACGCCCGGCGCTTGCATGGCCTTTATCAGCAGCGGCACGGTGGCATCAATTTTCGGGTCGATGCAGATTCGCATGTCCGGCCAAGCGTCCAGCAGTTCTTCTAGGCGTGGGATCGGCTCGGTGCCGGCGACCTTGGCTTGTGACACCTCTTGCCAGGTCATCTTGCGGATGATGCCTTTTAGATCGGTTACTGGGTCTAGCTGCGGGTCGTGGAACACCACCAACTTGTCGTCGGCGGTCGCTTGAACGTCGGTTTCCAAATACCGATAGCCCAGATCAACCGCACCCGCAAAGGCGGTCATCGTGTTTTGCGGCCACAACCCGGCGCCACCCCTGTGAGCGATTGCCACCGGCCCGGGAATGCCCAGATAGGGGTGCGGATCTGCCATTGCCTAAGTCTGCCCGGCACAAGTCTGCCCGTGCCACAGCTACCGTGCGGTGATGACATTGGGCGAAGGTTCGGCTGACCGTTTCGCCGAACTGATTGGCGAGCCGGAGATTCGTTTGGATCTGGCTGCACTGGAAATAGCGCGCGTTTGTCGCCCCGGTGAAGTCGACGTTGAAGCCTGTCTGGCGACGCTGGATGATCTGGCCGAGCAGGTTTCGCAGGCTGCGGTCCAAGACGATCCAGCCCAAGGCAAGCCGCTGGCGAAGTCCGTCACGAACCTGCTGTACGGGCAGCTCGGTTTCGGCGGCAATCGTTCCGACTACTACCAGCCCGCTAACAGTTTTCTTGATCAGGTGCTAGCGAACCGCAGCGGCATTCCGATAACGCTGGCAGTGGTCACGATGGAGGTTGCTAGGCGGGTGGGCGTCAGGATGTACGGCGTTGGGATGCCGCGGCATTTTCTGGTGGGCGTGCCGCCTGAAGAGGTGGTGTCGGGTCAGCCTGCGCCGGATCAGCCTGCACCAGACCAGCCCGCGCCGCTGCTATTTGATCCGTTTGACGGCGTGTACCTAGACCACGCCGGAGCCAAGGAGCTATTTGAACGGCTCGGCCAAACAACCCCAGCCGATCCCGTCCCATTTCGGCCGGAGTTCCTCAACCAGGCGCCAACCCTGCAGATCCTGCGCCGCATGCTTAATAATCTGCGGCTGAACTATCTGCACCGCGCGCAGCCCACATCGCTGCAGGGAATAAAGCAGCTAGCCGCGGTGTTGGAGATGCTTGTGTGTTTGCCGGATTGTCCGCCAACCGACTACCTGCAGCTGGCAAGCGTGCTCAACTCTCTCGGCCGTCCGGACGCGGGCGCAAAGCACCTGCTGGCTGGTGCCGACCAACTATCAGATCCCGACAGTGAGGTGCTGCAAGCGGAGGCCGAGCGGTTGCTGGCTCGCCTGAACTAAGGCCCGCTCGCCTGAACTAAGCGAGCCTGAGCTAAGACCCCAGAATCAGGTCGGGATAGCCGCGCAGATGGGTGCGGTCGTTGATCGCAAAAACTCTGCGGTGGCCCTGCCTTGACGCCAAAACTCGCGTCAACGATGTGTAGTCCACGTCAAAGCGCAGAAACTTGTCCTTGTCAAATCCCAAGCAATGCGCCAGGTAGGCGTTGATAACTCCACCGTGACACACAACGGCCACCTGCTCGCCGGGATGGTTGTCCACTATCTGCTCAATCTCATCAATTACTTCTTGCACCCAAGCGACAACGGCGGCGCTATTGCCGGGATCAAACGAGCCCTCAGCAAGCTCATTCCAGCGCTCCCTGTCGGTGTGCTTCATGATCTCCATCGGCACGTAAGACGTCGCCGTTTTGTCAAACTCGGTCAAGCCCTCGCGCACCGCAATGTGTCCGGCGCTCAGCCCGGCGGCGGCTGCTATTGGCTCCGCCGTTTGAAGCGCCCGCACCATGGGGCTGCTGTAAATCTGCTGCGGCTCAAACTCCGCCAGCCACTCACCGGCCAGTTCGGCTTGCTTTTTTCCGATCTCCGACAGCGGCGGATCGGCGAAAGTGCCATCGGTGCGAACCTCAGACTCAGGCAAACCGTGGCGCACTAATAGCAACTGCACGGTCAAACAATACAAATACGGACACGAAATCGGTACCTTGTTAGCTAATGGCACGCCGCACCAAGATCATTGCCAGCATCGGTCCAGCCTGCGACGATGCCGTAACGCTGCGGTCGGTGATTGAGGCCGGGGCCGACGTCATCCGGCTTGGCCTGGCTCACGGAACGCTTGATGAACACATTGCGAAATACAACCTGATTCGCTCTGTCAGTTCCGATCTAGAACGCCGTGTCGGGATACTCGTAGACCTGCCCGGCCCCAAGATCCGCTGCGCGCAGTTTCCACCCGACGGGTGCGATGTTTCTAGGGGCGACAAAGTGCTGCTTAGTCCCAACGGTGATGCCAGCACGGCGGAGCGAATCGTGGTGGATTATGAGCGGTTGCTTGACGATGTTGGCCACGGCGATCGGCTTTCGTTTGGCGACGGCGGCATTGTGCTGATCGTGACCGATCTGACCGAGGACGCTTTGGTAGCTGAGGTGGCCCATGGCGGGCACCTTGAGGGGCGCCCAGGAGTGCATATTCCTTCGGACCAGATTGACATGCCGGCGCCCACCGAAGAAGACCTAAAGATGGCAGAGGTTTTTACCGAACTTGGCACCGACATGTTGGCCGTGTCGTTTGTGCGCAGCGCCGAAGACATGCAACGCCTGAATGCTGAGCCGGCACCGCGTGGACCGCTGCTAGTGGCAAAAATTGAGACGCGTTCAGCGGTTGCAAACCTGAAAGGCATCATTGAGGCATCGGGAGCGGTAATGGTGGCGCGTGGCGATTTGGGTTCTGAGTTTGACATCGAAGAACTGCCGCACCTGCAAAAAATGATTATCGAGGCCTGCATTTCGTTAGGGCGCCCGGCCATCACCGCCACGCAGATGTTGGAGTCGCTGGTGCATGCTTCGGTTCCCACTCGTGCCGAAGCCTCCGATATTGCTAACGCAGTGTTTGACGGCACGTCGGCTGTGATGTTGAGCGGCGAAACCGCCATCGGACATGATCCGGCCAACGCAGTCGCCACCATGTCGCGCATTGCTGCGCGCGCAGATGAAAGTTTTGACTATCCCGCTTGGGCTAGGCGCATCGGTGCGGCACGCGGCGATTCACACATAGCGGAGGACTATCAGCGGGTAACCGACTCCGTAACGCTGGCCGCATCGCGTGCTGCTGCGGCCATTGATGCGGACGCGATTATGTGCCTTAGCAGGTCGGGTTTTACCGCTCGCAGCATGGCTCGCTTCCGACCGTCTATGCCGATGTTTGGCTTCACACCCGACCCTCGCACGGCGCACCAGCTGTCTTTGTCTTGGGGGGTTGAGCCGTTTTTGTTTGAGGAGAACTGGTCGCCGACCGAGAACGCAACCAAGGCTGTGGCCGCCGCAGCCGATGCGAAGCTTGTTAAGACTGGCGACATGGTGGTGGTGGTGTCGGGCTCAAGTTCTGAGTCGCACGCGACCGACAGCATGCGCATTGTCCGCGTTCAGTAGCGCTTAGCCAGCACTAGTGCAGCCAAGGCGGCGCCAGACAATACGCGACCTGGCGGTATACACGCATCCCGGCGGTGCTGCGGCTGGCGGCGCTGCGGCTGGTGGTGCTGCGGCTGGTGGTGCTGACACGCCTGGCGCTGCCGCCGAAGGCATGCCCAATCTGGTGCTGATACACGGCACTTTGGATCGTGGCGCGGGAATGTTGCCGCTAGCTCGTCGGCTGCGCGAGTTCAACATCACGCGCTATGACCGGCGCGGCTACGGGCGTTCTTTTGCGACCGGTCCGGCGGAGAGTTTTGCGACCCAGCTAGCCGACTTGGAGGCCGTCATCAACGGACAACGGTCGGTCTTATTCGGGCACAGTTACGGCGGTGTGCTGGCGCTGGCTCTAGCTGCGCAGCGGCATCGCGACGTAGCGGCCGTGGTCACTTTTGAGGCGCCGCGGGCGTGGGAGCCATGGTGGACCGCGCCGCCAGCTGACGATCTGCTTGAACCGGCCGCAGCCATGGACGCAGCGGAACAGTTCTGCCGCGCAATGATGGGCGACCAGATCTGGGAAGGATTGCCTTTGGCGACGCGTCAAGCCCGCCGCGCAGAGGGAACAGCGATGATCACGGAGCTACAGCATCAATACGTCCGGCAATATGACGCCTCCGAGATTGCCGTGCCGGTGGTGGTGGGCGTGGGGGAGCTTTCAGGGCCCAGAACTCAACGTGCGGCCAAGCTGACCGCCGACGAAGCCGCCGTTGGCGCCACCGCCAGCGAGATCCGCAGCGTGGCGGGTGCGGGACACGGCGCACCCATGACGCACGCCAACGAAGTTGCGGGGCTAGTCCGGCGGGCGTTTGATTTGATCTAGCCGTTGCCTACCCGCGCCCGATCTTCACCGCACAGCACGCTTTCGGGTATTTCAATGTCCGCTCCGAATACGGCGCAGTCGCAGGTTTCGTAGCAGTCACGCAGGTTGACCCACTGAGTTGCCAGCGCAATCGTTATCGCAGTCACTATCGCGGTGAGAATCAAAAACTTGACCGCCTTGCGCGCGAGTATGACCGTAATTATCGCCACCAAAGCCAGAGCCGCGATCAACAGCCCCAGTACAAGCCGGGCGTCGTCAGCTTCAAGCCATTCAGGTAGCACTGCCGTTGCAGTGTAGATTGATTTCATCGCATCGCAGCCCGATCAAGAGTCGACGCAAAGACCAATCGGCATACACCGCGGCGGACCGCCCGAAACGGTGCTTGATCCGCCGCGCGCCGAAGCCATCGCCGCATTAGCGGCGGCATTAAGTGAGCCATCGCCGCTTGGCGCCTTAGCCGAAGTTGCCAGCAGCAATCCGCAGATGCTTGATGTTTGGGCCGAGCTTGGCAGAGTCAGCCGCCAAGCCGGCGACACGATCGCTGCGTACGCGTACTTTCGGGTCGGCTATCACCGTGGGCTTGACGCACTGCGGGCGCAGGGTTGGCGCGGTAGCGGCTATGTGCGCTGGGAGCACCCAACAAACCTGGGATTCTTGCGCTGCCTAAAAGGCCTGCAGGATTGCGCTAGCGACATTGCTGAAATCGACGAAGCGCAACGCTGCGCTCAGTTTTTGGCGCAACTTGACCCCAGCGGCGTTCCAGCCAGCGAGTGACCCCGGCAACAACGCTGCTTACCGGCGCGATTCTGGGCGGCGGTGATTCAACGCGGATGGGCGCGGACAAAGCCACGCTGGAGATTGCGGGCAAGCCAATGGCGCAGTGGGTCAGCGAGGCGATGCTTGCCGCCAATCCGGCCGCCGCGGGCAGTGCCGCAGAGCCAGACATCGCAGAGCCAGACACCGTGAGAATCGAGCGCACGGTGCTGTTGGGGTCAGAGTCCGTCGCGGGCATCCCGGCGATCCCTGACAACGCACCCGGCCGCGGCCCGCTTGCGGCGATAGCTGATGCACTAGACCAACTTGGTGACCTGTTCGTGTGCCCGTGCGATGTTCCAACGCTGCCACCTGAAATCATTAGCCAAATTGCAGCCGTCGCCAGCTGCACGCAACGCCCGATCGTGCTCGCATTTAGCGACCGACTTGAACCCTTGATCGGCGTTTTCCGCGCCGCGGCGGCCGAACCGCTGCGTGCGGCGTTCAACGATGGTGCGCGTGGTCCAATGGAGGCGCTGGTGGATCGGCAAGCGGTCAAATATGCAACCGTTGGCGTTGATGTTGACCTTGTGCGCAACGTGAACGAACCCGCTGACCTGGTAAGCGCAAGCGCAGCCATGAGCCAGGTGTAATCATGAGCCAGCCAGGCAACCATGACTAACGCGCAGATCTCTTACGAATGGATTGACACCGCATCCGGCTTCGAAGGCTTTTTGGGTTCGCTCAATGGCGTTGACCGCATCGGCATCGATACAGAGTTTCACCGCGAGCGCAGCTACTGGCCAGAACTAGCGCTTGTTCAGATCGCAGCAGGTGAGCGAAACGTTCTCCTTGACCCGTTGGCCGTAAACGTGTCGGCGCTGGCGGATTTGATTACCGGCACGGCGGTAACGGTTATGCACGCCAGCGACCAAGATCTGGAGATGCTTTACAACGCTTGCGGCGCTATTCCCAGTCGGCTGTTTGATGTGCAAATAGCGGCAGGTTTCAACGGCATGTCAACTCCGTCGCTTTCAACGTTGGTAGCCAACTTCACCAAACACAAGATCAGCAAAGGCAACCGCCTGACCAACTGGCTGCAGCGTCCGCTATCGCAAGCGCAGTGCCAATATGCGGCTAGCGACGTTGCGTTCCTGTTTGAAATAACCGATCGGCTGCTTAGCGACCTGGCAAAAAGTGGCCGTACTCAATGGGCGCTTGATGAGTGTGAGCAGGCCAGAAAGCCGCCACCGCCTCCGCAAGACCCAGACCTGGCGTGGTTCAAGATCAAGGCCGCGCGACAGCTACGCGGCAAGGCGCGGGCGGCGGCCAGCACTCTGGCGGCTTGGCGCGAACTCACCGCTCGCAAAAAGAACCTTCCGCCGCGCTTTGTGCTTAGCGATCTGGCGCTTGTTGCCATCGCGCAGCGTCAGCCTAAAACCGATGACGAACTGAAATCGCTGCGAGGGGTGCAGGGGTCGTTGGGCAAATCTCACACCAAAGATGTGTTGGAGGCGGTGCGTTGCGGCGCCGAGATGCGGCCTGAAAATGTGGCGTTGCCAGAACGGATTGACCGTCCAGAGCTGGCTGGCAGTTTGCGATCGGCGGTACCGCTGATTAGCGCCTGGCTAGACGGACTAGCTCACAGCCAGCACTTAGATCGAACGTTGCTGGCGACACGCAACGATGTTGAGCTGTTGCTGATGGGTGATGAGGAAAGTCGCTTGGCGCATGGCTGGCGAGCGGATCTGGTCGGATCAACCGTGACCGACTTGGTGGCGGGGCGTGCCAGCATTGCCTTTGATAAAGCGAAGGGCTTGAGCGTTGAGCCACGTTCGACGCGGTGCTAGCCAGTGCTAGTCAGGCAGTGCTAGTCGGCGCTAGCCCAAAGCGGCACTAGCCAAGCCCGGTGCCAAAACACGAAACGAAGCGACTAGTACGCTAACCTTGAAAGGAGCGCCGACAATTCCGCAGATGCTCGGGAATGTGGCACGGCAGAGTTGATTTTTAAGGAGCTCGCTGTGAAGAAAGGCCGCCACCGTCGTTACGAAGAGGCTCGCAAGTTTCACCGTGACAGCGCCGCTCAGTTTGATATTGAAAACTATGACTTTGAAGCCGGTGATGGTTTCAGTGACATCCTTGAATCAAACAAGTCCGACGACAACGATGATGCTCTTGACGATGAGTACGAAGACCTCGACAAAAAGTACGACCCGTACAGCGATCTGGCGCAAGAAACGGATGCCGAAGACGAAGAGGACGCTGAATCAACCTCTGACGATTCTCGCTAAATCCCCGGCTCTGCCAATCCCGCTCGCCAGCTCCGCTGCGCCAGCCCCCGTCCGATCCTGAGCCTGAGCGTCGCCATTGCAATCGCTGCTTGATGAGCTAACTGCGCTGCTGGGTGAGCGTGCGCGTGCAGACACGCTGGAGCTAAACCTTTACGGCCGTGATGGTTCGGCTCTGAGCGGTGAAGCCGCGGCGGTGTGCTGGCCGCAAACCACAGCTGAAGTAGCCGAGATAGTGCGCGCCTGCGTGCGCCATCAGCATCCATTTATGGCGCGTGGTTCGGGCACAGGTCTGGCAGGCGGAGCGGTGCCAACGGGCCGACCGGTCGTCATCGCCACCTCAAAAATGAACCAGATAACCGAAATCAGCATTGACGATCGCATCGCTTGGGTTCAGCCCGGCGTGCTGAACCTAGACCTCAGCCGAGCGCTCGCCCCGTACGGCATGCATTTCGCACCCGACCCGTCCAGCCAGCAGGTCTGCTCTTTGGGCGGCAATGTCGCCAACAACAGCGGCGGTCCACACTGCCTGGCTTACGGGGTCACCACTGCACACGTCGCCGCGCTAGAGGTGGTCTTGCCAGACGGCGAGGTAACCGTTTTGGGTTCGCTGGAGCCCGACACACCCGGCTACGACCTGCGCGGGTTATTCATCGGTTCCGAAGGAACGCTGGGCATTGCGACCAGCGTGGCGGTTCGCCTAACTCCCAACCCTGAGCACGTGCGCACGCTGCTGATCGACTTTGACGACGTGGCCGAAGCCGCCGCGACGGTGTCGGCCATCATTGCGGCCGGGCTAGTGCCGGCTGCGTTGGAGATGATGGACCAACGGGCGGTTGAAATAGTTGAAGCCTTCGCCCATGCGGGCTACTCAACGACTGCGGCCGCCGTGTTGCTAGTGGAGCTTGACGGGCTGACCGCGGGCGTGGAAGCCGGCGTGGAGATGGTGACTGCGGCGGCGAACCAGCATCGCGCCACCAACGTGCGGGTGGCCGCGGACGATGCCGAACGGGCGCTGCTGTGGAAGGGTCGCAAGAACGCATTCGGAGCGGTGGCACGAATCAAGCCCGACTACTACCTGCACGACACCGTCGTGCCGCGCACCAAGCTGGTCAGCGTCTTAGAAAAGATCTATGTGATCGCCGACGCACACGACCTGATCGCCGTGAATGTGTTTCACGCGGGCGACGGCAACCTGCACCCGATTCTGGCTTACGACGCGCGTGAGCCGGGCGTGATGGAAAGGGTGCATGCGGCCGGGCGAGAAATCATCGCTGCGTCGATCGAAGCCGGCGGCGTGCTTAGCGGCGAGCACGGCATCGGCTTGGAAAAACGGGACTACATGTCGATGCTTTTCAGCGCTCACGACATGGTTACCCAAGACAGCGTCCGTGAGGTTTTTGATCCGCAGGGGCTGGCGAATCCGCTCAAGGTGATTCCGTCTGGGTCTCGCTGTAGCGACTCGTTCGGCGCCAACGTGCCGGAAGGCGTTTGGGTTTAGGCGTGCCTGACGACACCTCGGCCAACTTGCGCACGATGCCCGACGCCGTCAAGAAGTTCGGAGCGACGGTTGGCAGCGAAGGACCCGTGATGGTGCTTGGCGGCGGCACCCACGCCGCCCACATGCCGCTGGCTTCGGTGCAAGCGGCCGCCCGCACAGATGAGGTCGCGCAGGTGCGTGCCCCGGCGGGCATCTGGGAATACACGCCGTCGGAGATGACGGTGCGCTGCGGAGCGGGGACAACCCTGGCGGAGCTAGATGCCGCTTTGACCCCGCACGGCCAAATGGTGCCCTTTGACGCCAGCCCGCAGGCAACCGTGGGCGGAGTGTTGGCTACCGGGCTGAGTGGGCATCGGCGGCTTCGCTATGGGCATGTGCGAGACCTGGTGCTACAAACCCGCCACATCGATCACAACGGCCAGGTGGTGACGGCTGGCGGACCAACGGTGAAGAACGTGTCCGGCTACGACCTGTGCCGCCTGTTGGTGGGGTCGTTTGGCACCTTGGGGTTCTTCGCTGAGGTCATCCTGCGCTGCCTGCCGATCCCGGCCGTTTCGCAATGGTTGGTCGGCCAATCCGATCCGTTTCAAGTTTTTGATGTGCTTTACCGACCCGCCAGCATCTTGTGGGACGGAACTTCAACTTGGATGCTGTTGGAAGGGCACCCGGACGACGTTGCGAGCGAGACCGCCAAGCTGGCGCAGATGCAGCTAGCCATGCAGCCAACCGAGCAACCCGCCGCGCTGGGGGAGTGGCTAAGCGGCGCCAAGCGAGCATCACTACGGCCGAGCCAGCTACGCCAGCTAGCTCAGTCCGCTAGTCCGTCTGGCGCGAACAACTCACCCGCCGCAAGCAGCACACCCGTTTGGCTCGCCGAAGTAGGTGTGGGCGTGGTGCATTATCAGGGCGACAATCCGACTCTTGCCGCCAACGCCAGCTCCGTCAGCCCTGCCGTCAGTCCCGCTAACCCCGCCGCAACCAACGCCGCACTTGCGCAAGCCATCAAGCGTCGCCTTGACCCCAGCGGCCGCCTCAACCCAGGGCTGCAGCCATGGTGACCAGCCAGGCAGCCCAGCCAGAGGGAACCTTCGCACTCGACCTCAACTTAGACGCCGATCACCTGGTCGCATGCGTGGCCTGCGGCATGTGCCTGCCGCACTGCCCGACCTTTCGTGTTAGCGGCGAAGAGTCGGCATCGCCGCGGGGTCGCATCGCGCTAATGCGTCAGGTCGCGGAGCAGGGCTACGCCGATGAGCACTTCACGGAGTTCATGGACGCATGCATCCAATGCCGTGGCTGCGAAACCTCCTGCCCGGCCGGGGTGGAATACGGCGAACTAATGGAAGGCACCCGAGCCGCTCTGGCATCGCAAACCCGCTACCAACCGTGGTGGCGACGTCTGGGCTATCGCACGCTGGGAATGCCCAAGTTGTTGTCGGCTGCGTCACGCGCCCTAGCGGTGCTGCAGCGCCTGCGGCTGATTCCGCGGCGATTGGGCCTGCCGCAAATCCCCATCAGGCAGCGCAAGTTGCGCCCCAGCGGCACCGACGTGTGGCTATTTACCGGCTGCGTTATGGATGCTTGGATGCGCGACACTCACGCAGCCGTGAAGCGAGTGGTGGAGGCAACCGGTGCGGGAGTTGCGCTGCCTGCGCCTGGCGCGGCTTGTTGCGGTGCGCTGCACGTTCACGCTGGTTTGCAAGACGAAGCCAAACGCCTAGCGCAGCGGGTGATGGCTGCGTTCCCGGGCGACGCTCCGATATTGGTGGATTCGGCCGGCTGCGGTGCCGCCTTGAAGGCATACGACACCTTGTTGCAGACGCCGGCCGCAGAGGCTTTTGTTGAGCGGGTGCTTGACGTGCATGAGTGGCTGGCGCAGAACCTGGATCGGCTGCCAGCCGCGCCTGCCGATTCCGGCGCTCCCGCTGGTTCCGGCGCTCCCGCTGAGCCCACCAAAGTTCGCCCCGATGTGGCGGTGGTTGACCCCTGCCATCTGCGCCACGTTCAGCTTGCTCACCAGCCGGTGCATGAGGTGCTGCGTCGCTACACGAACGCCATAGAGCTTGACGATGACGGGCTGTGCTGCGGCGCGGGTGGCGCTTACTCCGCCGTTCATCCCGACACGGCTGCGGCAGTAAGAGACCGCAAGCTGGCAGCGGTGGAACGCACCGGCGCAAATCTGGTGGCGGCTGCGAATCCCGGCTGCGTGCTGCACCTGGCTACGGCCGGGCTAAATGTGCAACACCCTTTGGAAATCGTTGATGCGATACTTACGCAGACTCACGGGAGCGACTACGGGGGCGAGCATGGAATCACAACTTGAAGATCTGGCCGGTCGTTTAGACGACATCAGCGAGCAGCTTGCCGAACTCGGCATTGAGGTGCTGCGAGAGGCGCTGGAGATTTCCGCCGCCCAAGCGCAGGAGAATGCCGACGAAGCTGGCAGTGGCAAGAGCGCCACCAAGCCGCCTCAGGTGCAGTTGGAAAAGCAGTTGGCACGCGCCCGCAATGCGGTGCTGAAGGCCGCCGAGTTGCTGCGGACGGCGACGGCGCAGGCGGCGAGTTAGCTAGACGCGGCTGCCTAGCTCAGCCACCGGAATCAGCTTGCGGTCGGTCTCGTTGTCAAGCGAACGAGTAACTCGGCTAACCACCGCCGGAGTCTCCACAACCTCGCCATAGCCGGTCGTGCGCTGGCGAACCGCACGTCCCAGCGGCTCAACAAGCTCCTGAAACTCCAGCTCGGTTAGCCCTTGCCCGTGCTGCGCACCGGCGGAGCGACTGATGTTTTCATCCATCAAAGTTCCACCTAGATCGTTGGCGCCGGCCTGCAGAATCTGGCGCGCCCCGGCAACTCCGATCTTTACCCAAGACACTTGGATGTTGTCGATGTAGCCGTGATAAGCGATCCGCCCGATCGCATGCATCAGCAGTGTCTCCCGAAATGTCGGGCCGCGGCGCGCCTTGCGTTGCAGATAAATCGGACTGGCCATGTGCACGAAAGGCAGCGGCACAAACTCGGTAAACCCGCCCGTTCGCCGTTGCAGGTCGCGTGTGTCAATCAGATGCTTCGCCCAGTGCTCGGGCTGCTCAACCGACCCGAACATGATCGTCACGTTGGAATGCAGCCCGACCGAGTGAGCCGCCTCGTGGCACTCCAGCCACTGCGAAGAGTTGATCTTGTCGGGGCACAAAATCTCTCGGATGTCGTCGCTCAGTATCTCCGCCGCCGTGCCGGGCAAAGACTTAAGCCCTGCCTCTTGTAGGCGAATCAGATACTGCGGCAGCGGCTCCTCCAAGCGCTTGGCGCCCTCGGTTACCTCTAAAGCGGTGAAGCCGTGCAGGTGCATGTCGGGCACCACCTCATGCACGGCGCCGCACACGTCTATGTAGTAGTCGCCGTCAAAGTTGGGGTGAATGCCGCCTTGCAGCGTGACCTCGGTGGCGCCCAAGTCGGCCGCTTCGATTACCCGCTCCTGAATGTCGGCCAGGGTCAGCATGTAGGGCGTGCCTCGCAGATTCAGCGACAGTGGGCCTTTCGAAAACCCGCAGAAGCGACACTTGAAGGTGCAGACGTTTGTGTAGTTGATGTTGCGGTTGTGAACCCAGGTAATGACGTCGCCGTTGGTTTGGCGGCGCAGATCGTCGGCTAGCTCTGCGACGGCGCGCACCTGCGGGCCGCGGGCGTTGAACAAGGTGACGATCTCATCGAAGCCGACCTCTTGCCCGTCCGCAACGCCGTTCAGAACTTCCTTGACGGCGTCGTTGGTTTTGCTGGCCGCGGTGTTGGCGGTCGTGCCGTTGGCACTGTTTGCGGCGGTCTTGGCGGCAGCTGGCTGCAGCAAGTCGGGCGGCAAGTGCGTGCCGCCGGAGTACCACTGGGTGCTGTCCTCATCGGCCAACAACACATCGGCCCCGGAGCCAGCCTTGGCGTTAGCCATCGTGTGCTCGGGCTTAATGCTGCCCGGATCATCACGCCCCAGCCCCTGCGCATCGCTGCGATCCATCACGGCGAAACGGTTGGTTTGCGCCAACCAGCGATCGGGGTCAAGCGCAAATTCCGGGTAGATCGTAAGGCGCGGCGCCAACACGAAACCTGCCTGCTCCGTTACTTCAGCCAGGCGGTCAAGCGCAGGCCAGGGTCGCTCGGGATTGACGTGATCAGCGGTGATGGGCGACACGCCGCCCCAGTCATCAATGCCGGCTTTGAGCAGCCCGCCAAAATCGTCAGACAGATTCGGCGGCGCCTGCAGGTGTATGTCGGTGGGCAGTATCAGACGTGCCAGAGCGATCGCCTGGGCGTACTCATCGGGCGGACAGGGAGGTGCCTTATGCATGGCGGTGCCGACCTTTGGCAAGAAGTTCTGAACGATCACCTCTTGCACGTGACCCCAGCGGGTGTGGCTTTCGGCGATGGCGACCAGAGCGTCAACGCGATCGGCCAGCGACTCACCAATGCCCACCAAAATGCCGGTGGTGAAAGGAATCTGCAACTCTCCGGCTGCTTCCAGCGTGGCTAGACGCCTAGCGGCGGTCTTGTCCGGTGAGCCGCGGTGGCAGTCAAGATCGTCGTTCAGCGACTCCAGCATCATCCCTTGGCTGGGGCTTACCTCACGCAGGCGGGTTAGCTCGTCTGCGTACAGCGCGCCCGCGTTTGCGTGCGGCAACAAGCCGGTCTGGTCGCGCACCTGACCGCAAACGTCGACTAGGTAATCAACGGTTGTTTCGTAGCCGTGCTGCGTCAGCCATTCTTGCGCTGCTGGGTAGCGCAGTTCAGGACGCTCACCCAGGGTGAAGAGTGCCTCATGGCAACCTTGGCTGGCGCCCGCATCGGCGATGGCCAGGACTTCTTCGGGCGACAGATACGCGCTCTCAAGACGGGCGGGCGGCTGGGCGAACGTGCAATAACCGCACGTGTCGCGACACAGCATCGTCAGCGGGATGAACACCTTCGGGCTGTAGGTAATGCGGTTGCCAAAGGCGCTGTCGCGGATGGCGGTGGCTTGATCCAACAGATCGGCCAGCGGCAGCTTGGCTAGCTCGTTCGCTTCGGATTTATTCAGCATGAGAACTTCCTGGTTGGGTTAGGTGGAGGTGGGTGGTTTGGTGGGTTGGGCGGGCGGGCTGAGTCGGCTAGGCGTTGCGGCTGCGGATCTGAGTGGGCGCCACTAGGTCTTCGCAGGCCGGGCAGCGGGTTTGCTGCTCTAACGGCGTGCCGCAGGCGGAGTGGACAAGCACCGTGGGCGGCTCCGGCTCACCTTGGTTGCACCACTGGTCGCCCCAGCGCATCAGCGCCAGCAGGCTGGGGGAGAGGTCACGGCCTTTGTCCGTCAGGACGTACTCATAGCGCATCGGGCGGTCTTGGTAGGGAATGCGCTCAACGATGTCGGCTTGGGTCAGGCGGGCTAGCCGGTCGGAGAGAAGGTTGCGGGCGATGTCTAGATCGGTTTGCAGCTGGCTGAAGCGGCGCACGCCGCGGAACAGGTCGCGCAAGATCAGCAGAGTCCAGCGATCACCGACCACGTCAAGCGTGCGCTGGATTGAGCATGACTGCTCGGCTGAGGCCGCTTGCCGTGGGGTTGCTGGCTTTGGGGCTGCTTGCCGAGGCGTTGCTTCCGATTGCGGCTTCGTCGTTGCTTTCACGGGCAGCACCTTAGGGCAGTCGGTAGCAAATTGCAACTAACTTACTTGCAAATCGCAACCGACTAGCCGGCTGAGTAGCTGATAGCTGCTAATGCCTACCACCCGCCGTTTTTTTGCGAGGCCTGCTAGGCCAGGCGTTCAGTGGCGAAATCTAGGAAGCCCCGCCTGCTGGCAGGTTGCTAACTGTGTTTGATAGCGCTTTGCCCTCCTGGTATCGTAAGGGTATGGGAACAAATAGAGCAGCAGATTTTGCGCCTATCGTTGAGGAGCTTGATCGCATCGCACTCGTTATAGAGAGCCGGAAAATGACCCCGCAGCAAAAGCGGCAGCGGCTAGCGGCTTTCAATGACCTTAAAAGCAAATACGAAAAGCGGATACAGGAAACGACCTGTGCTAGCACGAAACGCAGGGCAACGGCTTCTCTTGGTCATCTAAGTCGTTCGATAGAGCGTTTCGAAAAACAGCTAACCTCCTAGTTGTCTGACAGAAGCGAAACACCTGACGAAGGATGCGCTAGACGCCGCGACGTTCGCATAACGGCAATCCACGAACTGGTACAAACGCTGTGGGCTATCGCTGAGAAGCCGCGCAAAAACGATGAGGATTGGAAGACGATCGCCCAAGGCTCGCTTTCACTTCTGCTAGAAGTGGTGGAAGACGCTGACTACAGCACATTCGCCGACCAGCAGCGTTGGTGGGATGATCTCAGCGATGCCCTGTTCCAGGATTTAGACATAGACCTCATTGCCTACGAAGAGATAATGAGGATCGGTGCGCCCTGTCTAGAACTCTTACGAACGCCCAATAGCGATGAGGCGGATGTAGCTCACGAGTTCACAGAGCTAATAGATGCACTGAACGCCAGGCGGTGGGGCTACGGAGACGGCGATCCGATCTTTGTGCCTAACGACATTTCGCCCCTCATTTGATTTGAGCTGGCGTATCCGCACTACGGGTATCTCTCATCAATCCCGCGCTCTGGCACCGCCCGGAGTCGCAGATCTAAGGCGGGCTAAGACAGCTCTATGGCTTTGGCTTGCAGAGAGTCCAGCAGCTCGCCGAAACTTTTCTCAAACGATGCCACCCCCTGAGCCTCTAGCACCTCACACACCTGCGCTAGGTCAACGCCCACCTCGGCCAAGCCAGCCAGCACGGCATGCGGATCGGCGAAGTCGGCGTCGCCGCGGTGGTCAATCGTGCGAGCCAGAGTGCCGTGATCCATAAACGCCGCCAGCGTGTCGTCGGGCATGGTGTTGACGGTGTTCGGGCCGATCAGCTGGTCAACGTAAAGCGTGTCCGGGTAGGCGGGATTCTTGGTGCTTGTTGAAGCCCACAGCAACCGCTGCGGCACCGCGCCATGAGCGGCTAGGGCATCCCAGCGCGCACCGCTGAAAAGTTCGGAATACGTCTGGTAGGCGGCTTGACCGCTAGCGACCGCAGCCTTACCTGCCAGCGAAGCGGCGGCGGTGTTGCCCTGGCCGGTCAGGGTCTCAAGCCGCTGGTCAACCTCGGTGTCAATTCGGCTGAGGAAAAACGAAGCCACGCTGGCGGTGCCTGCTAAGACGGTGCTGGTGCCTGCGCTGCCATCTGCGTCGCCCGCCGCGGCAGCCCCGCCCCGGCTAGCCAGCAAATCTTCCAGGCCTGCGATGTACGCCTCGGCAACCTCGCGATAGCGCGCAACGGAAAAGATCAGCGTGACGTTCACATTGCGCCCCTCGCCGATCATCGCTCTGATGGCGGGCAGGCCTTCCGCCGTGCCAGGAATCTTCACCATCAGGTTCGGTCTAGCGATGCCTTCGTTCAAGTTGCGTGCCGCAGCCAGGGTCGCCGCCGTGTCGCGGGCAAGCCCCGGATCAACCTCAACAGACACAAACCCGTCCAGCCCGCCGCTGCTGTCATACACCGGCGCCAGCGCATTCAGCGCGCCAACAATGTCGTGCGTCACCAGATCCCAATAGGCAGATTCGGTGTCGGAGCCGCCGGAGATGAGGTCGTTGAACTGCTCGTCGTAGTCGTCGCTCTGCGAAATGGACTTCTGAAAAATCGACGGGTTGGATGTCAGCCCACGTATGCCGCTCTCAACCCAGCGACCCAGCTCGCCGTCGGTAATCCAGCGGCGCCGCAGATTGTCTAGCCACGGGCTCTGCCCAAATTCAGCGTGAAGCTGTTTTAGTTTGTTGTTAGTGCTCATCCCAACAGTTTTCTAGCCGCTGCGGCCACGGCGGTGGCGGTAAATCCAAATGTCTGCATCAGTTTCGACCCGGGTGCGCTGGCTCCGAACCGATCGATCGTCACGGTGTCGTCTGCGTAGCGATGCCAGCCCATTGATGCGCCCGCCTCAACTCCCAGCACTGGCAGGCCGTCTGCGAACACCTTGCGGCGGTACTTCTTCGGCTGGTTTTCGAACAGCTCCCAGCTGGGCATGGACACGACTCTGCTGGCGATTCCTTCTTCGGCCAGCACGGCGGCGGCATCCACGCAGCAGTGCACCTCGCTGCCGGTGCCCGCCAAAATCACCGACGGGTCGGGCGCATTGATCAAGATGTAAGCGCCACGAGCCACCTGATCGGCGCGGTCGGTGCCCTCTAGCACGGGCACGTTTTGGCGGGTGAGGATCAGCGCAGTCGGACCGTCACGGCCGATTATTTCTTGCCAGGCTTGCGTGGTTTCGTTGGCGTCGGCCGGGCGGATAACCACTAGCCCAGGGATGGCACGCAGCGATGCCACTTGCTCGATCGGCTGGTGGGTGGGGCCGTCCTCGCCCACGCCGATGGAGTCGTGGCTCCACACGAACGCCACCTTCAGTTTCGATATGGCGGCCATTCGCACCGCCGGGCGCATGTAGTCGGAGAAGACCAAGAACGTGCCGGCGACCGGCAGCACTCCGCCGTGGGCGGCCATGCCGTTGGCGATTGCGCCCATTGCGTGCTCGCGCACTCCGTAGTAGAGCTTGCGGCCGCCCGGGTTGGCTGCGGTGAGTGGGTCGGCGTCGATGTTGGTGCCGGTGTTGCCGGTGAGGTCGGCTCCGCCGGCGATCAGCGCGGGGACGTGATCTAGCAGGGCGTCAAGCGCACGATTGCCAGCGGTGCGGGTTGCGACTTGCATGCCGGCTTCGTAGGTGGGCAGCTGGCTGCGCCAGTCGGCGGTGCTGGCTTTGCCTGTTTTGCCTGTTTTGCCTGCGCCCGCGTCCGCCTCGCCCGCGTCCGCGCTGCCAGCAGCCGTGCTTGCACCGCCCGTCCAAAGCGCATCCAGCCACTGCTGGTCATGCCCGCTGCTAGCCAACCGCTGTTCCCAATCTGCCCGCTCGGCCGCACCAGCCTGCCCGGCTGCGCGATAAGCGTCCGCCACGTCGTCAGGCACCACAAACGTTTCGTCCGGGTCCATCCCCATGGCGACCTTGGCGGCGGCGATCTCCTCGTCGTCGGTGATTGCTCCGTGGGCGGCGGCGGTATCGACTGCGTTCGGAAACGGGTAGCCGATGTGGCTCCGCAAGACAATCAGGCTCGGCCGATCCGTCACCAATCGGGCGCTGTCCAGAGCGCTCGCTATCGCCGCAGTGTCTTCGGACGCCTCGCCGATGTCTTGCACGTGCCAGCCGTAAGCGGCGAATCGGGCGGGAGCGTCGTCGGACAGGGCAAGCGTGGTTTCGCCGTCGATGGTGATGTGGTTGTCGTCGTAGACAGCGATCAGCCGGCCGAGCTGCTGATGCCCGGCCAGAGAGGAGGCCTCGTGGCTGATGCCTTCCATCAGGTCGCCGTCGCTGGCTATGACATAGGTGTGATGATCCACCAGGTCGGCGCCCAGGCGGTCACGCAGGTTGCGCTCGGCCAGCGCCATCCCCACGGCGTTCGCCAGGCCTTGCCCCAGCGGCCCGGTGGTTACCTCAACGCCAGGAGTAACGCCACGCTCGGGGTGGCCGGGCGTGATCGATTTGAGCTGGCGGAACTGGCGGATGTCGTCCAGCGACACCTTGTAGCCGACCAGATGCAACATGGCGTAGAGCAGCATTGACGCATGGCCGGCGGAGAGGATGAAGCGGTCGCGGTCGAGCCAGCCCGGGTCGGCAGCGTCGTAGCGCAGCGTGTGGGTGAACAGCACGTGCGCCAGCGGTGCCAGCGCCATCGCCGTGCCGGTGTGCCCGCTGTTGGCTGCCTTCACGGCGTCAATGGCCAGGGCGCGGATGGTGTTGATTTGGCGGGTTGTGAGGTCGCTTGCTGTTGTTTTCATTGCTGCTGTTTCATGCTGGGCTCGTTCATGCTGGGCTCGCCGTGCTGTCTCCGCTTAAGCAGGGTCACGAAACACGGCGGCGGATGCGGTGAAACCGTGGATGGCTGCCTTGCCGCCGATCGGGCCGATCTCGCCAGCGCAAAACATCCCTGCGACCGCACCGCCGTCGGTGATGTCTGCCAGCGCAGTGGCATCGTGGCTGGGGTGGGTGGCCTCGTCAAACATGTGGCTGCCCCGCCCGTTGCAGGTGAACAGAAGCGCACCTTGCGCGGGCCCGGCTTCCATCAGCAGCGCCAGCAGGTCGTCGTGCGCGGTGCTGGCGTCTCGCACGTGGAACTGCACGGTTGCTCCTAACGGCGCTTCGTCGGCGATGGCGATGGCGCCACTCTTCTCGTCGGCACCGACGATATTGCGGATTAAGAAGTCGCCCCGCCCGAACTCGGTTTGGTGCTCGTTCACCACCCGCCCGATCAGCAGCCCGCCACCCAGCAGAGCGGCGTCTTCATCGCTTATCGATTGCCCGAGCGAGCGGATGCGATCTGCCGCCGTCTCGCCGCCGAGCGATCTGATTACGTTTTTTGTGCTGTCGGTGATGACCAGCGGCTGCCCGATCGGTTTGCAGCCTTGCGACACCAGCGGCAGTACTTCCGTTTCGCCTTCAACTAGGAGCGCCACGGCACCGTTGGTGCTTATCGGTTGGTTGTCTTTGAGCAGGCGGATGTCGGATTGGTTGGCGGACAAGAACCCGCCGATCACTTTCATGTCGGGTGAGGTTTGCGCCCAGTGGTCAATGGCTGCGGCGATGTCAAATGAGTGCGGGTCGGCGAACAGCACCATCGTGTGGGCGCCGCTGCCGCTACCGGCGCTGCCGTTACCAGCGTTGCCGTCACCGCCGCCGATGCCAGCGAACTCGCCGTGGATCTGCAGGTCTGCCGTGGTCAGATGGTGCGCGGTGATCTTGCCGGTGCCGGTGGTGTTGCCCGCCCACACCACCACGGCTGCGCCCTGCTCAATCTCTTGGCTGCCGCCGATCAGCCCGGAAGCTGAGCAGCCGATGAAGGCCGCAGGTTTGAGTGCGTCGTTGATGACGATTTGCATGCCGTCAATGTGTTTTGTGCCGTGCTCGCCCGATGCAAACAACGCCACCACGTCGGGGGAGGGGCCGAGGCTGTCAAGTATTTTGCCCACGGTTTCGGCGATGGCTCGGGCTGGATCTGGGTCTTGGGAGACACCTACGGCGTATGGCATGGCGGCTGTGTGGGCGCGGTCTGGTTTGGGTGGTGCGGCGGCCGGTCAGGCGGTCGCTGAGTCGGCGGGCGGCGTGAAGGTGGAACTGGCTGCGTCGGCATTGCCGGCTGGAGGCGGGGGTGCGCTGGCTGCACCAGCGCCAGATGCGCCAGCATCAGCATCAGCGGCGGGCTCCAAAACGGTCAAAGGCACCACGGTCGGTTCGCCCTCACCGATGCGGCAGTGCGCTTCAACCGTGCCCGCCTCGGCAAACTCCAACTCGGCCTGCACCAAGTTGTAGCCAAACTTGCCTGGTTCCACGCTGAGCGGTTGGACGTTGCGAGCCACTTGCTCGCCGTCTCGCTTGAAGATCACCTCCAGCGCGGCCAGCCCGTCTTCATCGGCATCGCAGCGTGCGAGCACCAGCAGGTGCGGATTGAGTTTGACGGGGAATGCGCCGGGGGCAGTTAGCGAAAAATGCACGCCTCCCAGATCAAGTCGGGCAGCACCTCCGTCGGCTTGACGCATGTCAAAGTTTTCAATGAAAAGGGCAGTCATGATCTGCACGGCGTCAGGCTACGGCTATGCAGTTGGGCTGCGCTAGGTCTGCGCTGGTTCGGCGCCAGTTCTGCGCTAGCCCGTACCGTCACGCCGCACCTCTGCGCACCTGTCCGTGCCTTGTCTAGGGTGCGGCTATGGAAAACGAAAACAAATTCGCAGGCGAGTACGGACCGAGCACCTGGGGGTGGGTGGCAGAGCAGGCTCATGACTATGAGGAGTCGGCCGGCGCCAAGGCGAACACCTTGCGAGACACCGGCATGCCGGTCATCGTGATGACTACGATCGGGCATCGCAGCGGGCTGGTGCGCAAGGTGCCGCTGATGCGAGTGGAGCGCGACGGCGAGTACGCCATCGTCGCTTCAAAGGGCGGTGCGCCGGAGAATCCGGGTTGGTACCACAACCTGATGGCTGACCCGGAGGTGCTTATTCAAGATGGGGCTGAGCCGTTTGCGACGACGGTGCGCATGGTTAGCGGCGAGGAGCGTGCTCGGTGGTGGGAGCTGGCGGTGCAGGTCTACCCGCCGTATGCGGAGTACCAAGAGAAAACCGGCCGAGAGATCCCGCTGTTTGTAAGCGCGGCTAAGGACGGCTAACGGCTACGTTGTTGCACAAATGCGGTTTCCGTGAAAGCCTGGAATCGCCCGTATTCCCCTAGAAATCAGGGATTTTTGAAGGGTAGCCCTCATTCGGAGGGTTTAATGTCCCACCCTTCTGGTACAAATATGGTGCTGCTGGCAGACCCCCTGACAGCACAACCCCAAGGAGGGGCAACATGAGCGAAAAACTCACCTATCAAAAGCTGAAGGATGCCGTTGACGGCGGAGCGGTTGCATTGCGATCAATCTTGAAGCTGCAACCTGTAGATGGGCCTGGCGGCAAGATTTTCCCGCCGACCTATTTGGAGGAAGGCCGGGGCACCAAATATGCCTTTGAAGAGCGCATTAGTGAATCAGGAGAGAAGACACAAACCGTGCTGATTGATTCAGTTGCATCACAGGCAAACCGGGCTGAGCAGGCTCTATTGCGTGCTTGGGAGGATGAGGACCTTGCATTTCCTGTCCCCTACGTAGATTTTGGTAATACCGAAGAGTTTAGTCATTTTGGGCGAGTAACGGTTCTTGATGCCCCGCATCGGCTGGCAGACGCAATATTCAGAGATAGCTTGCTCGGAGATGACTTGTTCCGGCTAACGGACATAGGTGAGGAAATTTTTAGGGCGACGACTAGAAATGCGACAGCGCTTTATCGTCACGCACCCACTTGTCTCTTATTCGGGCAATGGGATAGCACAGGGCCAGGTGGAAAGGGACCTGATGGGAATTTGGGTGCAAAGTTTCAACGTGCCTATGTTTCGGAAATAGTTGGGTTCAACGCTTTATCAGGGGTAAAGGTAGGAAGCCGTATTGATCCGCTTGAGATAGAAAAAAGCGAATCAAAGATTTTTAAGCATGAAGATCCAACGCAGCAATGGACTCTTGACGAAGCAGAAGCTCGAAAGGACGGGAAGGGCAAACCGATTCTTTATGAAAAGGGTGATCCGTCCAATGTAAATCACGGAAATATCCCTCCAACCGTTGATCAGTCTTCAGGAGGAGTAACTATCTCAGAAGCCATGCAGACGAGTACTATCTCTCTGGCCGGGTTGAGGAGGCTGCGATTCCCAGGGCAAGACGAGTTGGCTGCCCGTACCGCAATAGCAGCGCTCGGAATAGCCGCCCTAGCTTATTCGGTTGAGAATGACTTTGATTTGCGTTCTAGGTGTTTTCTTGTTCCAGCGGAAACTATGACTATAGATCTAATCCCACGAGATGGATCTTCTGCTGAGAAAGTAAAGCTGGACGGTGATGTTGCTACAGCCATTCTTCAAGAAGCTAGCGATGCAGCAGATAAGTCTGGGATTGGATGGTCAACAGAGCCAATGATTCTTGAACCATCCCAAAAATTCACTCAGCTGTTGTCTGAGAGTCGCAAGCTATCAGACACTGAATAAGCGTAGCCATAATGCTAGCCATAGAAGTTAACCTGCTGATGGGGCGGTATTATGCCTCAGAGGTCAATAATCCTGACAAGTCAGAATGGCCTCCACATCCCGCTAGGCTTTACCTAGCGTTAGTGTCGACCTGGGCTGATGCTGATAATCCTGATGGCGGAGAGCGCCAAGCGCTGGAATGGCTGGAGGCGCAACCTGCCCCCCGTATCACAGCATCGGATGCATGGTCACGGTCTATCAAAGGGCATTTTGTGCCTGTCAATGACACAAGCATCTATTCAAAATCGGAATACCAAAGGAACGCCGTCGAGGCATCTGTGAAAAAGCTGCCAAATGCAGCAATCAAAGAAGCGTCCGGACTGATCCCTGAGAACCGTCTTAGACAAGAACGCACCTTCCCCTCAGTTACTCCTAAAATCCCTACGGTTGCGTATGCCTGGGAAGCAGAGTTGCCATCTGAACTACATGCATCACTTGACTATTTGACATCGCGCCTCACGCGTCTAGGTCATTCCGCTTCACTTGTTTCTTGCACAATAAGTTCTGAGGCACCACCAGCCGATTGGATTCCTGGAAGCTTTAGCACCGGTGGAGAGCAAATGCGTTGGGTCCGAGAAGGGCAACTTGAAAAGCTAATCGCTGACTTTGAGTGGCATCAAGGCGAGAAACGACGGAAGCTAACAAACTACGAGGTTTCCTACAAGAAAGTAGAACCAGATTTCCTAGGCAGAAGGGTTGAGTCCGATTATTCAAGTACAAGTGGCGACTGCTACTTCTTTGAGTTGCTAGCGGGCTCGCGACATATGCCAATTTCTCAGACAGTTCGCATGGCTAGTACTTTTCGTGCCGCGATTATGCATTATGCAGATGATCCCATACCTACAGGGTTGAGTGGCCATGAAGAAGACGGTAGGCCAACTGCTTCACCTCACGTTCTGTTTAGCGCTTTACCAAACGTGGGTGGTGAGTACGGCGACGGCCGTCTAATGGGGATAATGATGGTTTTGCCGCCTGGGCTTGATTCTGCTGCAAGAGAAGCTGCCGAGAAGGCGATCGCGAACTGGGAGAAAAAGGTTGTAGAGGAGGCGGATGACAGAGAAGTGCCTCTTGTGCTACAGCTCGGCCGAGCGGGAACATATGCGATACGTAGAGAGCGTGGCAAGTCTTCTCAGGGTTCTCTGGCAGCTTTGAGAAAGACTACTTGGGCAAGAACCAGCCAGCTGTGGCGTTCTGTAACGCCTATTGCCTTACCCACGCATCCTGGAAATCTGCATAGAGGAACAGTCGCGGCGCGAAACAAGGCATGGAGCAAAGCGGAAGAAGGAGTGAGGCGTTCTTGTGTGCACGTTGGGCTGTCTGAGCCAGAAGTCGTCAATCTTTCATCTGATCCGCTCTGGAGAGGGTCAAGACCTGTAGGCAGCTTCCCGGTGTTTCGCCAAGGAAACAATAAGCAGAACTCTGTTATGCGTGAGCGAGTGCATGCAGAAATCATCTTTAGTCGACCTGTCACCGGGCCGCTGCTTCTTGGGAGTGGGCGCTACTTGGGACTTGGCCTAATGCGTCCAGCCCGTCTTGACGTGGCCAGTAAAGCAGCAGCCAGCGACAAAAAAGAAAGCAACGATGAATAGCTTAGAAGCAACTGAGTTCTCAAGCTTCTTTGAAGCCGTGCACGGCTATCAGCCCCATTCATGGCAGACTCGTTTAGCAGAGCAGGTGTTGTCTGAAGGAGCCTGGCCACGGGCAGTTGATATGCCGACCGGTACCGGAAAAACTTCACTGCTAGATATAGCTGTCTTCTCGCTAGCGGCGCGGCCTGATATATTTCCCAGAAGAATTTTCTTTGTGATTGATCGACGTATAGTGGTTGATCAAGTCTCAAAGCAAGCACAGTGCATCGCCAACAAGATCCTGAGATCTTTAAATCCTCCGCAAGGCGGGCAAGGCTCCAGCTCTGCTTTGTTGAAAGTAAGCCAAAACTTGCGAGAGGTCAGTGGTGGTGACTTACTCAAAGATGAAGCCCCTCTAGGCGTAGCAGCTCTTCGCGGTGGTATACCTCTAGAAAGAAAATGGACGCAACGCCCAGATCAACCCTGGGTGGTTACCACCACCGTTGATCAATTTGGCTCTAGGCTCCTCTTTAGAGGCTATGGGACAAGCTATGGCGCACGCCCTATTCACGCGGGGCTATGCGGTAATGACTGCCTGATAATTCTTGACGAGATTCATTTAGCTAGAGCTTTCAGTCAAACATTACGAGATGCGACATCCTGTGGTGAATATGATGGAATCGTCTCAATCAATGAACATGCTAATCTTCCAAGGCGAATGCAGATTGTTGAGATGTCAGCTACCTCACGATCTGAGGGTAGCGAAGACGATACTTTTACTTACAGCGAAGATGAGCTATCAGAAAACAGCTTGTTTTCTAAAGTTGTTAAAGCTCCTAAAAGCATCATAGCAGTGCCGACCAGCGGAGGGAAAGAGATTCACAAATGGTTCCCCAAAGCTGCTGCAGGACTACTCAAGAAGATTGAGCCACATGAACACAGCGTCGGCATAATCGTTAATCGGGTCAAAACTGCAAGAGAGATAAACACGAAGTTAAAAGAAGAGGGCTATGACTCCCTACTCGTAACGGGACGAATGAGACCGATTGACAAACTAGCGTTCCTTAAAGAGTTAGAAGAGCGCACTGATCCTGACCGAGAACGTATTGAGCTTACAGGTAAAGAAAAGCCATTAGTCACAGTTGCTACTCAAACAATCGAGGTCGGCGCCGATTTTAGCTTTGATGCGTTGATTACTGAGATTGCTCCCATTGATAGCCTAGTTCAGCGCTTGGGAAGGCTAAATCGCAGAGGCTCATTAGCTTTGCCAGATAAACCTTCACGATGCTGGGTGGTTGGTTCGGATGCCGCACTCAAGACAGAGGATTTTGTATATGGGCCGGCTCCGAAGGAAACCTGGGATACCCTGAACTTCTTAAGTGATAGTAACGATGCTGATATTCCTGCTGGCTCAAATGAGCTAGATCTTGACGACTTTCCAGCAGAAGCATATGCACCTTACAGACCTGCGCCAATTTTGCTTCCCACACACATTGAAGCTTGGGTGCAAACAAATCCTCAGCCAAGCGTTGAGCCACAGTTGGATCCTTTTCTGCATGGTCTGCCTGAACCGGATCATGAAGATCCACAACAAGAGGTGTCTCTTATATGGCGCCATGATATTTCACCAGCTGGGCTAGAAGCTGTAAGACCACGTACTTCTGAAATGCTGTCTGTTCCACTTCACTCAGTGAAAGCATGGCTCAATGCACAAGAAGAAGCAGTGGTATATGATATAGATGGCTTCGTACCACAAAATAGCAAGCCCAAATTTCTAGCTCATGGTAGAGAAGCAACCGAAGAGAATAGCGCTGACGTTGCATCCAAGCAAGTAACGATCTGGAGACCGGATGGTGAAAATAGAGTCAGCAAGGTTGTTATATCTAAAATTCGCCCCGGAGATGTGATTGTTTTATCCCCCGATCGTGGTGGCCTAACTGATGGGAATTGGAACCCAAGCATAGAAGAGACTGAAAATAGTATTCCAGAAGCTATTACTGATCTTGGTGATGCAGCACAATGGTTTAGCCAGCATCAATGTACTCTAAGGCTGGATGAGCGGCTATTTGAGCACCTTGAATTGCCATCAATCCCAACACCTTCAGAAGAGCGTGAAGCGGAGGTGCCGGCCAAAGATCGAATTACAGAATGGTTGATATCCGCAAAAGAGTTGCTTGAGTCAATTGAGATTAAGGAAGAGTTCAATTGGCTCCGTGAAGTCATTGATCACTTGACTTCAAGCAACTGGGCATTCCACAGAATCTCTCCGCCCGAATATGCGGGTTACTACCTGTTGCGCAGTGGCATTGACCCCGATGAGGGCCGGTGGTCTGAGACTGGTGCTGGGACACCACTTAAAGATCATCTTAAAGGCGTAGGCAAAGTTGCAGCTGAATTTGCGCAGCGAGTAGGACTTCCAGAGAAGCTAGTAGATGACTTTCGCTTGGCGGGTGAATTACACGATATAGGAAAAGTTGATCCAAAGTTTCAGCTGCAAATGGTTGGGCAAGACAAGATCACACTTGCAGGCTTAGGTCAGCCTCTTGCAAAATCTTTGCCGGGGGTGCATGCACGTCCTGGAGCCTGGCCTACGGTACGTCATGAATTCAGCAGCCTCGCTCTTGCCTGCTCTAATGACGATGTGATCTCACTTGCTAATGATAAGGATCTCGTGCTACACCTGATATCAACACATCATGGACAAGGCAGGCCAGTTCCCCTAATCCGGTACGACGATAAGCCGGCTGAACTTGAATTTTTGCATTCACACAATGGTAAGGACATACCTATGCATTCTTCTATGAACCTTTCTGCTTCCCAGTTTTCAATTGAGGTGACCGAACGCTTTTGGAGGTTAAATGAGAAATACGGCCATCACGGCCTAGCCTGGCTTGAGGCAGTATTTCGACTAGCTGACCAAAGAAGAAGCATGCTTGAGACTCGCGAGGAAGCTTAGCATGGCCGAGAGTATTAAACTAAAAGGTTTATCAGGAGATAACCCGCAACATTTTCTTGCAGCTTTGGGGGTAGTAACTGCGCTTGACGCTAGGGGCGCAGACGTTCAGATGTGGTGGGAAAATAACACTCTACTGAACCCGGTGATTTCTTCAGCATTTTCTTATAAAGATATTGCAGATGCAGCGAAGCGCCTAGCATCCGAATGGATCCAAGGGTCTCGCTTACTCGCAGATGACTTAACTACAAAAGGTCAGCAACTGAAGTTTCCTCATGACAAAGTTCGCGAGCTTATGTCGCAGGCTAGGGAAACTGAAGGTGGCGACCGCTTCCTGTATTCCTGCATCTCCGAGGGAGCGCGCCCCGAAGGTGATAAGACGGTTTCAAAGCCAAGCGCCTTGTGCTTTACCTCAGGAACTGAGTACTTTGCTAAGCATGCTCAGAATATTCTGACCTATGTAACCTCTAATGATATACGCGAAAGCTTAACGAGCCCGAATGCTTACAAGGATCTGGGCGGCGGTATGACGATGCGATGGAATGCTCTTGATAGCGCCCAATACGCTTTGGCCGCACGCGATCCAAGTGGGGAGAAGAAACTAACAAACCCTGGTGCTGAGCTGCTTTCGATACTCGGCTTTAGCTGTATCCCATGCTTCACAGCTAATGGCAGAACCAGAACACAAGGTGTAAAGCCCAGACAACCTGGCAAGAGCGAGTATAAAGGTGCCCAATTTTGCTGGCCCTTATGGAAGCGCCCAATGAGACTCACCGCCATCCGCACGATTGTTGCTCATTCGCACTCTACAGATCCAGGGCGGTATACGAGTTGTGGTATAAGTAAGTTGTTTGCTGCAGACATTGGGGATCTGCCGCAAGGGCGAAAGTCTTTCAGGTTCTCTCACGTTGTCTGGGACTCTGAGAGTCCATGATTCAGCAAAGTTGCTAGAATCCACAAGGTTGTGTCAGCTGCACCCGATCTCATCCCAGTTCAGAGACTAAAAGAGCATGCCTTCTGCCGGCGGCTGTTTTATCTCGAATACGTCCAAGGGCAGTTTGAAACCAACGAGTTCGTAAAAGAGGGTGAGTACGCTCACCGCGTGGTTGATCACCCGAGCGGACGTCTCACAAATGAGTTCTCAGAAGAGCTTCGCAAAGCACGCTCAATAAGCATTGGATCGCCTTCGCTCGGCCTGACTGGGAAAGCTGATTTCATAGAGCAGCAAAACGGTGAGACGGTTGTTGTTGAATATAAGCGCGGCAAACCACGGGAGGATGGCACAGCTTGGGAAACACATCAGATGCAAGTATGTGCATTTGCTCTCCTGCTGCGTGATAATGGTTATGAATGCGACCTGGCACAGATCTATTACAGCCTTGCGAAACAACGTATTGATGTTCCAATAACTGAAGAGCTTGTAGCCATTACGCTTAATGAGCGTGATGAGGTTAGAAAGACCGCAGAGGCGACTGAGATTCCCTCACCTCTTGTTGCTAGCCCAAAGTGTCCTGGTTGCTCCCTGGTTGGTATCTGCTTGCCAGATGAAACAAACTTGCATCGGGGTGTATCTGACCAGCCACCCAGAAGGCTAACTCCACGAGACTCTGCAGCACGCCCGTTGTATGTTTCAGAAACTGGTTCAAAGGTTGGTTTCCAAAAGGGCCGTGTAGTTGTATCAAAGAACAGGAAGAAACTGCAAGAAGCTCGACTGATAGATGTGTCCCAGGTTTCCTTATACGGTAATGTGCAAATATCCAGCCAGCTTATGCGTGTCCTATTCGACGCCGAGATCCCGGTTTGCTGGTTTTCTTATGGCGGTTGGTTTCAGGGAATAGCTTCCGGACTACCTTCCAAGAATATTGATCTTCGCCGGCGACAGGTTGCGGTCTCTGCCGTATCTGGGCTTCCGATAGCAATGGAAATCGTTAGGGGCAAAATTCGCAATAGCCGTACCTTCTTGATGCGCAATTCTCGTGCAGAAGTCAAGGAAGAGGCGGCGCAGCTAAGAAGTTTGGCTAATAGCGTTGAATCTGCAACAACTCTTGAAGGCCTATTAGGCATTGAAGGAGCCGCTGCCCGAACATATTTTGGGGCGTTCTCAACAATGCTTAGAGATGACACTCTTGGGACATTCGATTTCAATGGCAGAAACCGGCGGCCACCTAAAGACCCAG
Organism: Candidatus Poriferisodalaceae bacterium; assembly: GCA_965212125.1. Lineage (GTDB taxonomy): Bacteria > Actinomycetota > Acidimicrobiia > Acidimicrobiales > Poriferisodalaceae > CAYRJD01. The sequence continues at coordinate 548,003 of OZ243045.1, forward strand.
TCAACTGCCTTCTCTCGTATTGCTATGCCCTACTCACCAAGGATCTAACAGGTACGGTGATGGGGGTGGGATTTGACCCATATCTCGGTGTGCTACATCAGCCTCGCTACGGGCGTCCTGCGCTTTCACTGGACTTGGCAGAGGAGTTCCGGCCGCTCATCGCCGAGTCTGTTGTGCTGAACTTGATTAACAACGGTGAAGTCGGCCCCAAGGATTTTATCCGGAGGGGTGGAGCAGTATCGCTTACAGATGACGGGCGCCGATCTGTCCTCCGATCATACGAACGACGCCTTGAATCTGAGATCACACATCCGACGTACGATTACACCATTACTTACAGGCGCGCCTTAGAAATCCAAGCAAGGGTTCTAGCAGCTCATATGATTGGGGAAATCCCCAAATATGTCCCGTTAGTGACACGCTGAACCATGCCTGAAGGCAGACGCCGCTATTTAGTGGCATATGACATCGCTGACCCGAAGCGTTTGCGGAAAGTCCATAAGGAAATACTCAGCTACGGTTGGGCGATGCAGTACAGTGTGTTTATCGCTGACCTTGACAAGATTGAGTTACTGGCTATGAAGAGCGCTCTCGGAGAAGTGATCCATCACAATGAAGACTCTGTTGCCATCATTGACCTTGGAGCACCGCAGGAGCGGGGGAGCAGTTGCTTTGATTTTCTGGGTCGCAGGATTGAGTTACCAACCTCTGGTGCTGTTATTATTTGATGCGAGCGCTAGGGTGAGCTTGAGTTCCCTAGGTACCGCTCGCACCCGTATTTATGTGGGTGATAGCTGCTTGACAATTAATTTCAGATTGGTGAGTCTCACCAAATGACTCACCGCTCGCAGCTATGCCTTATGAGCCGCATTCCTTATACCCCTTAGAGAGAGGGGTCTGGGGGGAAAATTTTCCCCCCCTCCATTGAAGGACCACGCCGAACGGTACGCAAGCCCGGTGACCGAACCAAGTCTGGGGGGAAAATTTTCCCCCCCTCCATTGAAGGATCTCCTGGTACACCCCCGTATCCGGACGCATCTCACGTCTGGGGGGAAAATTTTCCCCCCCTCCATTGAAGGCGATTGGCCGGCGACGGAACCGCCGTCGCCGAGGTCGTCTGGGGGGAAAATTTTCCCCCCCTCCATTGAAGGCGGCACGGTGGGGCAAACCATCACGGGCGGCGATCTAAGTCTGGGGGGAAAATTTTCCCCCCCTCCATTGAAGGATACATTTGTCAGCCGAACTTCTAACCGATACCGGCGTGTCTGGGGGGAAAATTTTCCCCCCCTCCATTGAAGGTCTAATCCTTCTGAGTATAACAATCCTGATTACTGGTCTGGGGGGAAAATTTTCCCCCCCTCCATTGAAGGGCCCTAGCATCAACCGCCCACGACCTCGCCTACCTGTCTGGGGGGAAAATTTTCCCCCCCTCCATTGAAGGGACAGCGTTGTTGGCGGCATCTTTGGTGGTGTAGCCAAGTCTGGGGGGAAAATTTTCCCCCCCTCCATTGAAGGAAAGTGGGCGGCGATCGCTACCGACCGGACTCGGAACGAGTCTGGGGGGAAAATTTTCCCCCCCTCCATTGAAGGCAAACCGCCGTTGACGGTTTCGTTTCCGCATTTGAAGTCTGGGGGGAAAATTTTCCCCCCCTCCATTGAAGGTCTCCCCCGCCAGAGGTGAATAAAGAAATGAAACCAGTCTGGGGGGAAAATTTTCCCCCCCTCCATTGAAGGTCAACGTGGACGGCGGCGGCGATCGCCGGCCAACTAGTCTGGGGGGAAAATTTTCCCCCCCTCCATTGAAGGGCGGCGGCAATAGACCTGCGCATAGATATCACAGCGTCTGGGGGGAAAATTTTCCCCCCCTCCATTGAAGGCGGTAGGCATCGGGCTATACCGCTGGGCTGTCGGTGGTGTCTGGGGGGAAAATTTTCCCCCCCTCCATTGAAGGTCGGACCGAAGCGATGCGGGAACGCTCCGAACGCCGGTCTGGGGGGAAAATTTTCCCCCCCTCCATTGAAGGATCCGCGACATAGAGGGACGCAACGCAACGCTGCCGGCTGGGGGGAAAATTTTCCCCCCCTCCATTGAAGGACAGCTAAATCAGTCAGTGAGACATTGGCGGTGCGTGTCTGGGGGGAAAATTTTCCCCCCCTCCATTGAAGGCCGCTACTATGCGCCCGATGCGGTCGGTATCACTTTGGTCTGGGGGGAAAATTTTCCCCCCCTCCATTGAAGGACCGAGAAAGACGACTCCGAGACCATATTCTCCGAGTCTGGGGGGAAAATTTTCCCCCCCTCCATTGAAGGCGCGCCACCCGAACCCACGTCTTGCACCGCACCCAAGTCTGGGGGGAAAATTTTCCCCCCCTCCATTGAAGGGATACCCCCAGCATACCTGTTGCACTTAGAAACAGCGTCTGGGGGGAAAATTTTCCCCCCCTCCATTGAAGGCACCCGTAATCCGCCGTAAAGCGCAAGATGTATCCGCGTCTGGGGGGAAAATTTTCCCCCCCTCCATTGAAGGAATTTCGGCCTCGTAAGCGACCAGCCCGGCGGACTCGGTCTGGGGGGAAAATTTTCCCCCCCTCCATTGAAGGTGTACCTCCTCACGGCACAGTGTTTCGCGGAACACGTCTGGGGGGAAAATTTTCCCCCCCTCCATTGAAGGGTTGGTGCTGGCGCCAAAGAGGTGGCCTGCACGGTGTCTGGGGGGAAAATTTTCCCCCCCTCCATTGAAGGGTGAGTTTTCACCGGTAGCGAACGCTTGCAGCCCAGTCTGGGGGGAAAATTTTCCCCCCCCTCCATTGAAGGGAGCTTACAAGCGTCACGATTCTCAACCAACACATGTCTGGGGGGAAAATTTTCCCCCCCTCCATTGAAGGACCGTCGAAGTGGATGCCGACACGGTGCCAGCCAGCGTCTGGGGGGAAAATTTTCCCCCCCTCCATTGAAGGCCCGCCTAAGCATCGCCTAACCAACTAACCAACCCCTGTCTGGGGGGAAAATTTTCCCCCCCTCCATTGAAGGCGAAATCCTCCGAACCCCCTGCGTCGCGTGCGGCGGGTCTGGGGGGAAAATTTTCCCCCCCTCCATTGAAGGCATAAGTTTTCGTGTGCTATTACTGCATTCACTAAAGTCTGGGGGGAAAATTTTCCCCCCCTCCATTGAAGGTGACTACCCGAGGGTGACGGCTCACGGCGCAGCAGGTCTGGGGGGAAAATTTTCCCCCCCTCCATTGAAGGCCTCTGGATTGGCGTTAGCGAAAATTCAAAACAACGTGTCTGGGGGGAAAATTTTCCCCCCCTCCATTGAAGGATGGCAAAACCCGAAGGGCTGATAACGGTCACCATGTCTGGGGGGAAAATTTTCCCCCCCTCCATTGAAGGGCGGCCTTCATTTCGGCTTGGAGTACGTCGCGAACGATGTCTGGGGGGAAAATTTTCCCCCCCTCCATTGAAGGAGGTAATGGTCAGCAACTACCTCAGGCGCGTGGGTGTCTGGGGGGAAAATTTTCCCCCCCTCCATTGAAGGCTCTGATTGATCGGCCACCATTGACTTGCCAAGAACGTCTGGGGGGAAAATTTTCCCCCCCTCCATTGAAGGATCCGTTCGCTGCGTGCGCTTGAACGCAACCGGGGCGTCTGGGGGGAAAATTTTCCCCCCCTCCATTGAAGGCCGCCGGTGGTGGCTGCGGTTTTGCCGCCGATCCAGGTCTGGGGGGAAAATTTTCCCCCCCTCCATTGAAGGCGTTGGATGAAATGGTGACACCTAAGAAGCGGCGTAAGTCTGGGGGGAAAATTTTCCCCCCCTCCATTGAAGGATAAACGGCGTCATCTACCCCCACACGCCCATAGGAGGCGTCTGGGGGGAAAATTTTCCCCCCCCTCCATTGAAGGACAGGTAAGCAGTTGCTAGCAGCCAGCATTATTGCCGTCTGGGGGGAAAATTTTCCCCCCCTCCATTGAAGGGGCGTAATCGGTAACGGCCAACCCCGGACTAACGGTGTCTGGGGGGAAAATTTTCCCCCCCTCCATTGAAGGTGCCAATGGCTATTGGGTTGCCCCACTGCATTGCTAAGTCTGGGGGGAAAATTTTCCCCCCCTCCATTGAAGGCGCCGACGAACCCGCGCGGTACGGATGGCAACTCATGTCTGGGGGGAAAATTTTCCCCCCCTCCATTGAAGGTTTTAGAGGGCATAATAAGAGGTCTAAAAGGGGTTGTCTGGGGGGAAAATTTTCCCCCCCTCCATTGAAGGCCCTTAGTATTGCTGCTGTCAATGTTGGCTGGCAGCTTGTCTGGGGGGAAAATTTTCCCCCCCTCCATTGAAGGGGTGATGAAATCAAAACGACGACAACGCCGCATCGCGTCTGGGGGGAAAATTTTCCCCCCCTCCATTGAAGGAATACAACACAGAAAAAGATGCATTAGCACAGGCAATGTCTGGGGGGAAAATTTTCCCCCCCTCCATTGAAGGCCAGCACCAACGACGCGGGCTACACGGTCGACGATGCGTCTGGGGGGAAAATTTTCCCCCCCTCCATTGAAGGAGCGTGAGATCCACTTCATTCATCAGCCAGTGTCAGCGTCTGGGGGGAAAATTTTCCCCCCCTCCATTGAAGGTCGTGACATAGCCAACACACAACCCCAAGTGCAAATGTCTGGGGGGAAAATTTTCCCCCCCTCCATTGAAGGGAGGACATGTTTGTAGAACTAGGCTGCCAAACAATAGTCTGGGGGGAAAATTTTCCCCCCCTCCATTGAAGGCGCACCAAACTCCTGCAAATCCTTCAACAACTGCGGAGTCTGGGGGGAAAATTTTCCCCCCCTCCATTGAAGGTCAGCCATCGCTGCGCCAAGCATCAGCATCACCTGTGTCTGGGGGGAAAATTTTCCCCCCCTCCATTGAAGGAGGTAAATCTGGCAATAGGTCTAGCCTTAGCCATAGTCTGGGGGGAAAATTTTCCCCCCCTCCATTGAAGGTTCTAACTGCCCCACATCTAAGGCAAGACCATTAGCGTCTGGGGGGAAAATTTTCCCCCCCTCCATTGAAGGAATGGCTAACCGTCAAATCCGCCCGCCGGTTGAATTGTCTGGGGGGAAAATTTTCCCCCCCTCCATTGAAGGAAAGACTTAAAGGTACACCAAAAATGCGGGCTATTTGTCTGGGGGGAAAATTTTCCCCCCCTCCATTGAAGGATCGAACACGCCTACCTCAACGAACTACCCCCCAACGCGTCTGGGGGGAAAATTTTCCCCCCCTCCATTGAAGGACTCACCGCTCAAGCACTCACCGCTCAAGCACTCAGGTCTGGGGGGAAAATTTTCCCCCCCTCCATTGAAGGCTGTCGGTCGCGCAGAGTAGCAGCCGCATAGTCAAGGTCTGGGGGGAAAATTTTCCCCCCCTCCATTGAAGGGGTTACATAGCCGCGCGGTTAGGGCGGCTATGCTGAGACGTCTGGGGGGAAAATTTTCCCCCCCTCCATTGAAGGTGATAGCACAGGCCGGGCAGGTGTGTCAAGTCTGCGTCTGGGGGGAAAATTTTCCCCCCCTCCATTGAAGGACGAGCAGACAGCGTGCGCTGTGAGGTAATCGCTGAAGTCTGGGGGGAAAATTTTCCCCCCCTCCATTGAAGGAACTGGCTATGCGACTCGCTTGACCGCGCACGAGCAGCGTCTGGGGGGAAAATTTTCCCCCCCTCCATTGAAGGTCGCGTGATCCACTCCGCTGGGATCTTGTGCTTGTGGTCTGGGGGGAAATTTTCCCCCCCTCCATTGAAGGGGGCACGTGCTGGGCGTTCACTCTGAACGCGTTACGAGTCTGGGGGGAAAATTTTCCCCCCCTCCATTGAAGGGAGCGACAGCGGCGAGTGCTTCTAGAACGGCTACAGTCTGGGGGGAAAATTTTCCCCCCCTCCATTGAAGGATACCGTTCCTTTTTCTAATAGACTTTTCAGCCCGTGTCTGGGGGGAAAATTTTCCCCCTCTCCATTGAAGGCAGCAAAAGTACCGCTTTGAGCTAACCAACCCTCCCTGCCTGGGGGAAAATTTCCCCCCTCTAATAAGGGGCTCTGAACACGGACCGCCGTTTTTTGCGTGGTAGCGTTCGGGGGGGAAGTATTTCCCCCCCTCCATTGAAGCCTGAAATACGGTGATAGGACAGTGAGAAGCCTATTGCTTGGGGGGAGATATTTCCTCCACTAACTCATAACGCCTTCGTGTCGTTCACGGTGTGAGAGGCTTGCTGCCTGAGAGATGTATTCCATCCTCTGAAGGGCTGTTGAATTATCTGTACTTAATGCTGCAGAACTATCCGATAAGGCTGATGAGATCACGGTGCTACGTATTGTAGCAATTTATAGGGATGTAATGATGCGTGGTATTACCCGTGCAAATACTAGGGCTGGGATTTCAACTCACTAGGCAAACCGGACAAGCGAAGGCTTGCCAGATTTACGCCTCATCTAAGCACCCGCCATCCATGGTGAGGACTAGCTCATCATCAACTGTGCGACGCCTCGCAACCGGGGTGACCGGGGCAACTGGCAAATCCATGGTGAGGACTAGCTCATCATCAACTGTGCGACCCCTAGCCGTGCTTGTAGCTATCAAGCGCCAAAATGCTGTTTTAACTATTTCTAGCTCCGGGTGGGCAATCTAAGTCTTCATCGGGAACATCTCCGTAATAGATGAGCCCGCCGGGATAGCCACCACGATCGAACTGGTCGGGGTCATAGGTATCAAGTTCTAGATCAACAATATCGCCGAACGCGAGCACATCGGCCTCAATGAGGTGTATTTGAGCTATGGCAACCTTCTCAAACAAAGATAGGGGACAGTCAGCGTCGTACAGTGCAAGGCCACGCTGGTACAACTTTATGCGATCTTTTGTGGTTTTGTCAAGCTCGTCATAGCCAATCATCTTATTCAACAACTCGCTTAGCGTGTCACGTATTGAGTCTTGGACATCGTCATCATGAAATCTCATAGCTACTAAACTACGGAGATAGAGTAATCGTGACAAAATAGAAGGCTCCCCACTATGGCGCACCCTTCTGGCTGGCAACGCCGCTGAGCGCACCATCTCCGACAAGCGATCAAACTCAACCATCGGGTCTTCGCCATCCACCGTGCGACGACCAACGGACAACTCGCACCGGTCGGGAATGATGTTGCGTGCTCGGCCGCCGATGATCTCGGTCACTGCAACCGTGCCCGCGCCCAAGACCTTGCCGACGCTGGCACTAGCTTCACCAACAGCGCTAACCAGCCGTTCCTGCTCGGTGGCGACACATTCCACTCTGCATGGGTTCTCACTTTGAGGCTCCCTGACTAGCTCCGCAGCAGTTGACGAAGCGGGTAGCTGCAGAGTGCGGTGTGAGCGGCGGGGGCAAATAGGTAGGCAAGTAGACATTGCTGCTTCGCTTATGCTGAAAGCGGAAGCGCTTGACCGAGAGACAGAAGGCGATGGGTAAGCAATGAGTAAGCACAGTGCGTTAGAGGAGTTAGCTGGCGAGGCTGACCGTTGGATGTCGACGTTAGAGAACCTTGTCTTCTTGTGTGACCCTGACCGCTCTAGCGGAAGTGAAAGTGAAGATGAGGCTGCTGGCGTGATCAACACTGCTCTCATTCAGCGTGTCGCGGAACTCTGCCAACTTGCCGCGAGCACCATGAGGCTGAAAGGAGCAAAACTGGATTGCCCGGAGTTGCGTGTGGCGACTGCCGAGTGTTTTGGCGCTGCTGGCGATCACCTAGCGGCGACGCTGCTTCGTATTGATGCCGCTGCCACCGCTGGTGAGCGAGTGTCTTCGGGGAAGGCCGGGTTGGCTGAAGCGGCCAAGCAACTGAAGCTTGCGGGTACGCACATTGCGGATGTGCGCTAGCTCACTTAGCACCAGGCCTGGGTGGCGCATCGCCCTTGGATAGCGCATCGTCGGTTGCGCCCGAGCAAAAGTTGCGTCCAAGCTAAAACTAGCTCCGCAGCAGTTGGCGGTAGATGTCGGCGGCCTTGGCGAGCTGAGCTATGTCGATCCATTCGGTCTCGCTATGGGCTTGCTCTATGGAGCCGGGCCCGAACACTACGATCTGATCTGCGATCTCGCTGTAGCGCAGGGCGTTCGATCCGAAGTTCGCAACGGCGGGCGCATTGCCGGACAGCTCTTCCAGGGTCTTGATCAGCTTAGATTCCGGCGATTGGATGAATGCCGCGCTGGCCGTGTTGTTCGCCAGATCAATCTTCACCCTGGCTGGCAACGCCGCTGAGCGCACCATCTCCGACAAGCGACCGAACTCAACCATAGGGTCTTCGCCATCCACCGTGCGGCGCCCAACGAACAACTTACACCTGTCGGGAATGATGTTGCGTGCTCGTCCACCGCTGATTTCGGTCACCGCAACCGTGCCAGCGCCCAAGACCTTGCCGACGCTGGCGCCAGCGGAACCAGCCCCACCGCCGCCAGCTCCAGCCCCACTCTCACCAACAGCGCTAATCAGCCGGTCCTGCTCGGCGGTAACACATTCCACCACCCGCGCAGCCGCCTCAATCGCATTGATCCCCAGCTCGGGCGCAGACGAGTGAGCGGCCTGGCCCTCAATCACCAGGTCCATCCCAAACCCACCCTTGTGCCCATACATCGGAGCGCACATCGTCGGCTCGGCCACTATCAGCTGCCCCACCTGCTCGCCGCGCTCCAGCAACCGATCACGATAAGCGCCCGCCCCCAGCAGTCCGCCACCCTCCTCGGCGATCGTCCCGACCAGCTCGACGCAATCCATCGGCATCTCGCCCGCCTGGCGCATCTCATCCAAAACGCACAGCACCACCGCCAAGGTCGCCTTCGTGTCGACCGCCCCACGGCCAAACACCCGCTGCTGCTCCAAATCAATGCGCCCGTCAAACGGGTCGCCGTCCATGTGCTCCACGCCCACCGTGTCCAGATGCACGTCAATGCCCAGCGTGCGAGACGTCTGCCCGGCAAAGCGCGCATACACGTTCGGTCGCCCCGGCTCCACCTCTTCAAGCTCAACCTCGGCGCCCATCGCAGCGGTGCGATCGGCCAGCCACTGCGCCATGGCCGCCTCGCCGCCGTCGCCCGAACGAGGCCCCGCATGCAGCGGGTTGACACTCGGTATGCGCACCAACTCAGCCAGCAGATCGATGATCGCTGTGGTGGAAGCCGCAGCGTGGGTCGTCGCAGAATCCATGTTGTCCCCTGCATGCGAGCGTAGCTTGGCGGTATGGCAGCAGACGATTCCGGCTCGAAAAACACCGCCAGCGGAGCATCTGCCGCCGCTGTCTCCACCAACACCGTGCTCACGCAGTTGCCGGTCGGCGAGCGAGTGGGCATCGCATTCTCGGGCGGACTAGACACCTCGGCCGCGGTCGCCTGGATGAAAGAGCGTGGCGCACTTCCCTGCGCCTACACCGCCGACCTGGGCCAGCCCGACGAGCCCGATCTCGCCGGCGTGCCCAACCGAGCCGAACAATACGGCGCAGAGATCGCCCGCCTGATCGACTGCCGCACCGAACTCGTGCGTGAGGGGCTGACCGCTCTGCAATGTGGCGCCTTTCACATCGCAACCGCCGGCCGCACCTACTTCAACACCACCCCACTCGGGCGAGCGGTCACCGGCACGATGCTGGTTGCAGCCATGCGCTCCGACGGCGTTGACATCTGGGGCGACGGCTCCACCTACAAGGGCAACGACATTGAGCGCTTCTACCGCTACGGGCTGCTCGTGAATGAGCACCTGCGCATCTACAAGCCCTGGCTAGACCCCACCTTTGTTGAGGAGCTGGGCGGCCGCTCGGGCATGAGCGAATACCTGGCGTCGCGAGACCTGCCGTACCGCGACCCCGCCCCGAAGGCGTACTCAAGCGACACCAACATCTGGGGCGCCACGCATGAAGCGAAGTCGCTGGAGCAGCTCGGCACGTCAATGCACGCCGTGACCCCGATCATGGGCGTTGCGCATTGGGACCCGGCGGTAGCGATTGCCGCCGAGGACGTGACCGTGCGCTTTGAGGCGGGCTGGCCGGTTGAGATCAACGGCGAGACCTTCCACGACCATGTTGAGCTGGTGACGCAGGCGAATGAGATTGCTGGCCGCCACGGGCTGGGCATGAGCGATCAGATCGAAAACCGCATCATCGAAGCCAAGTCACGCGGCATCTATGAGGGGCCCGGCATTGCGTTGCTGCACATTGCTTACGAGCGCCTCATGACGGCGATTCACAACGAAGACACCATTGACAGCTATCGCACGATGGGGCGCCGCCTCGGCCGCTTGCTTTATGAGGGGCGCTGGTTTGACCCGCAGAGTTTGATGCTGCGTGATTCGCTGCTGCGCTGGGTTGGGTCGTCGGTTACCGGTGAGGTGGCGCTGCAGCTTCGCCGTGGCGATGATTATTCGGTGCTGGATACCACCGGGCCGGGGCTTACCTATAAGGAAGAGCGCTTGTCGATGGAGCGAGTTGAGGATGCCGCTTTTGGTCCGCAGGATCGGATCGGGCAACTAACGATGCGCAACCTTGACATCGCCGATAGCCGAGCCAAGCTGGAGCAGTACCGCCAGGCGGGGCGGCTGACTGATGGTGACGTTGGCGATTTTGCGCAGCTTGGCGAGGCTGACGAGTAAAGGGCTGACGGCGAGGCTGGCAGCTAGCTAACCCGCCGCTAGCTAGCCCGCCGCGACAAAATCCGTCAGGGCGGCGTTCAAGGTGGTGCTGGGTCGCATCGCTGCCTCAACCAGCTCCGGGTTGGGCCGATAGTAGCCGCCAAGCTCGATCGGCTTGCCCTGGCAATCCACAAGCTCCCGCAAGATCTCCGTCTCGCCAGCCTCCAATGCGGCCGCCAGCGACGCAAAGCGCTGCGCAAGCTCGGCGTCGGTGCTCTGGTTTGCCAACTCCTCCGCCCAATACCTCGCCAGGTAATAGTGGCTGGCACGGTTGTCGGGCTCATTCACCTTGCGGCTGGGGGAGCGCCCCTCGGCCAGCCAGCGCCCCACCGCCTCCGACAGCGTCTCCGACAGCAGCTGGGCGGACTGATTCTCGGCGGTCACCGCCAGATGCTCCAGCGAAACGACCAGCGCCAAGAACTCGCCCAAGCTGTCCCAACGCAGATGATTTTCCTCTATGAACTGAGCGACGTGCTTGGGCGCAGACCCGCCGGCTCCAGTTTCGAACAGCCCGCCGCCCGCCATCAGCGGCACGATGGACAGCATCTTGGCGGAGGTGCCTAGCTCCAAAATCGGGAACAGATCGGTGTTGTAGTCGCGCAGCACGTTGCCGGTGGCGGAGATCGTGTCTTCGCCGCGGCGGATGCGCTCTAGGGAAAACTCGCAGGCTTTGGCGGGGGCGAAAATATGGATGGTGGCGTCGGCGCCGTCGGCAGCGTTGCCAGCGCCGGCATCGTTCTGATCACGCCCCCTCAACCTCGCCAAGCCTGCCTCCACTTTTTTGATTACCTCAGCGTCATGCGCACGAGTTTCATCCAGCCAAAACACCACCGGAGCTCCCGTTGCTTTGGCCCGCTGCGCCGCCAGTTCAACCCAGTTTGAGATAGCCGAATCGTTGGTGGTGCACATCCGCCATATGTCGCCGGCCGAAACCTCGTGCGAAAGAAGCACCTCGCCGCCGCCAGCAGCGTCCCCGCCAGCATCGCCCCCGCCAACCGTCACGCTCATCGTTCCGTCCGCCGGCACTTCAAAGGTCTTGTCGTGGCTGCCGTACTCCTCAGCTTTCTGCGCCATCAACCCCACGTTGGGCACCGAGCCCATTGACGTCGGGTCGAAAGCACCGTGCTTTTTGCAGTCGTCAATGACGGCTTGGAACACCCCCGCATAGCTGCTGTCGGGGATGACGGCCTTGGTGTCTTGCTGCTCGCCAGCGGCGTTCCACATCTGCCCCGAAGTTCGGATCATCGCCGGCATGGATGCATCAATGATCACGTCGCTGGGCACGTGCAAGTTGGTGATGCCATTGTCCGAATCCACCATCGCCAGCGCCGGACCTTCCTCCAGCGCAGCGGTGATGTCGGCAGCAACAGCGTCGCTCTGACCGCCCGGCAGCGCCATGACAGACGCCAGCACCGACTCCAAGCCGTTGTTCGGGTTTGCCCCAACGGATTCCAGCAGCTCACCATGCTGTTTGAACACCTCGGCGAAATAGGAGCGCACGCAATGTCCGAAAATGATCGGATCGGACACCTTCATCATCGTTGCCTTGAGGTGAAGTGAAAACAGCACGCCAGATTTTTTGGCGCTGTCCAGCTCGTGATTTAGAAAATCCCCTAGCGCCTTGACGGACATGAATGTGGCATCGACCACGGTGCCTGCGGTGATGGGCACGGTCTTTAGCAGCTCAACCGCTGTCCCGCTGCCGCCCTTCGCTGCGAAGCGGATCTCCAGCGTGCAGTCTTCATCCACGGTTACCGAACGTTCGTTTGAACGAAAGTCGCCCTTGCTCATGGTTGCAACGTGGGTCTTGGAGTCAGGCGACCAAGCACCCATCGGGTGCGGATACTGCCGTGCATATTGCTTCACCGCCGCCGGCGCCCGCCGGTCGGAGTTGCCCTCGCGCAGCACGGGGTTCACCGCCGAGCCCTTCACCTTGTCGTAGCGCGCACGCACAGCGGCAGCCTCGGCGGTGGAGTCGTCGTCGGCTGGATAGTCGGGCACGGCAAACCCCTGCGACCGCAGCTCCGCAATCGCCTCTTTCAACTGCGGCACCGATGCTGAAATGTTTGGCAGCTTGATGATGTTGGCCTCGCGGTGGTGTGTCATCTCGCCCAACTCAGCCAAGGCATCCGGGGCGTGCTGCTCGGATGCCAGCTCGTCGCTGAACGCTGCGAGGATGCGAGCGGCGAGGGAGATGTCACGAGTCTCCACCTCAACTCCGGCTGCGGATGTGAAGGCTTCAATGATCGGCAGCAGCGAGTAGGTGGCTAAAGCGGGGGCTTCGTCGGTGTGCGTGTAGATGATTTTGGGCATGGTTGCCATGAAAGCTAGCGGGCATGAAAGCAGGCGGGTGGTGGCCGCTCGGTCGCCGTTCGGCTGATTGTCAGGCAGGCTGATTGTTAGGCAGCAGGCCTGGTGAGCTATTGAGCTACAGTGCTAAGAGCTATCCGCACGGTGTGTCCAATGACCTGGTCGGTGTTACGCAGTTTCTGTCCTCCGCCTCTTAACTTTCTCGTAGCGGAGATTTCAAGTGTGGTGCCATCAGGCAACTCACTTGAAGTAAGCGTTCCATCCTCATTTCGATCGAAGGAGAGAGTTGGATATTGAGTCAGAATTGTTGGATCATCAGGATCGGCAAACCAGAAAGTAATGGGTTGTTCACCACTCGGCTTTGAAGTATCAACTTCATAGATGAGTAATCCCTCATGCTCTGCTAGCCCTTGCGCGGTGACCGTCACCGAACCCCCATCGCAGCAAGGTATGTGACCTATCACTCGCTCGTCGTCATAGCCGGTTGCTTTACGACTTTCAATTACTACTGCGGTTGTTATTCCCGTTGGAATCACAATTAGTGAGGTCTCTAGTGCTGATAGAGACCCTCGCCGCCGAGGATCATCGGCAAACGGATTAGGTGTCTCAGAGATTGGCTTCACGAAGACTTCGGCATCAACATCGGTGCTATCTACACAGGTGATCTGATGATCTGGAATCCAGCCGAGCTGCCAACGACTCCACCCCAACATCTCTCGCGCATCTAGTCGGCTCGCCAACGTCCGGTGAGTAGTAAGCACACGCCCGCCTCCAGGAGGCAGGCGGACGCTCGTGTACGCTTTTGGAGCTAGTTGGTGGTAAGCCCAGCCCGCTGGGGCTTCAAAGTCAAGCGCAAAGCCACCGTTATATCCTGGAGCTTGGGAGTTATATTCCGAAGCTAGGTAATGGCTTTGTAGCCCCATCAAACCGAAGCCGATTGTTATCCATGCTTTCCCTTCCTCAGCTTCGCTCGGTTTTTCACGCAAGCTGGAGTCGGAAGCGTAGAGGTCTACCAAGCCAAAGTGGTGGGATAGCTCGTGCGCTGCGACAAACCACCATTCATTTATGGCTGATGATGGAGAGTGGGTGGAGTTGATTATGGAGTAATGGACTGGGTCTATCCCGATGAGTGGGTCTATTGCAGATGAATATGCAATGCCACCGCCAAAGTGGGTGCTGGGGGCGACGACCATCACAGCGTCATAGGCAGTTGCATCAAAGTCTGATTCGCTAGCCAGAGACTTAGCTGCGGGTGTAAGCAGCCGCGGCTGAAGAGTTTGTCCGCCGGTAGCGCCAGTTTGCGCGTAGGTCTCCCAGTTTTCTGGCACACGCAGCCATTCTTCATGGGCCGTGAACTCAATGTTGAGTTGGTTGTAGCTGGCGGTTTCTAGGTACTGCTCGGCGGCGGCTAGCTGCTCCGAAACTGCTGCCTTGTCTGCGTCGGTTCCTTGTGCGTTCGCAAAGTCAGCCAACAGCACTGCAACGGTGAAAGTCCCAGTAGCCGGGGCTGCCCAATCAGGCAGAGGGAATCCCGCATGGTTGCGGCCGGTGCCGGGCAAACGACAAACGTCGGCGTTGCCCGGAATGAAAGCAGGGGTACGGTCGGGAGGCGGGCCTTGTGCGGGAGTGGCTTGCGTATGCTCATCTGAGGGGCAAGTAGAAGTTCTTTCGCCGCCAGCAGGTGTGTGAGTGACACAAACCGTGTAGGTGACGCCATCGTCGGCGATAACGCTTATGTCTAGGGTAGAGCCGTCTTTCAAAAACCCTGCCGTGGAGGCCCCGTTTTCGAGTATTGGCAAAATCGGGTGCGCAAGTATGACGGGATCGTCATGCTCAGTCTGCCAAAGTTCAATTGGGAAGTTTCCGGGACGCAAGCTGGTGTCTATCTGGTAAATCAGCAAGCCCTCAACAGGAATTGTGCCCGATGATCGCCCTAAGGTCGCCCCGTTCTCCGCCCTTGTAACCGCGTCGTATCCAATTTCGCGTCTTGATTCGATGACAACCGCTGTCTGATCACCAGTTGGGATTACAGCTAGAGCAGTCCCACTAGGAGCAGTTCCAGTAGTGCTAGCAATCGGGCTTAGCTGAATACTTGTGTCTAGTTCTTCGTCGTCTAGGCAGGCAACCTTGTCATTGGGTAGCCAGTTGAGAAGCCAGCGATTCCAGCCCAGTGCTTCTGGCGGACTATAGCTGCGAAGAACTCCCTCCCCATGGTCATATTTAGCTGTATATCTCTCATCAAAGTAAGCCTGTCCGTTATTTTTCTTTTTTGATGGCGGTAGAAAGAACGTCCTCAAGCCCATTACTCCAGGATTAAGCTGACTCCAAGTACCTCCCCGGCGGTTATTTCCGCGTTGCCTGGGATTGACACGCTGGTCCCGTTCAATTGAGCTAAGGTCTGTTAGTCCGAAATGACGAGAAATCTCATATGCGGCTACTTTCCACCATGATACCGGAACCACTTCGGTGGAAGAATATTCTTTTCCATTGTCTTCTTTACTTGGACGAAATCGCTTAAAAGAGTTAACAACAGAAGTATGTGAGATTCCGTGGTCTGGCAACCGTAAGTTGGGTTGATGTAAGTTTATGAGACTGCTTTGACTTGGTTCCCAACCATTAGGACCTGTTACATCGGAGAAATGTCTGCTGGGAGTGACAACCATAACTGCGTCATAGTTGGCAGATAAATCAAAACCAGCAGTTTCTGCTAGCTCAACTGCATCCTGGACTAGGTCGCCTTTAACCAGCTCTCTCTGCGTATCACCTGCCAGCGTATGTTCATAAACATACTCCTCCCAGTTTTTTGGTGCGCGTAGCCAGTCTTCGTTGCTCGTGAACTCAACGTCAAGTTGCCCGTAGCTGGCGGCTTCTAGATAACGCTCGGCGGCGGCCAACTGCCCTGGGACTGCTTCTATCTCTGCATTTGGGCCTGAAGGAAGCCGCGGCAATATCACACCCTTCGGGTTACGGAGTCTCTCAGGTGGTATCACTCCCTCTGCGTTTGGAAAGTCAACTAGCAAAACCGCCACTCTGAACTGGCCGTGCGCTGAGGCGTAGTCAGAGTGGATTGGGAATCCCACTGACTCAAAGTCGTCCCCGTTGGGTATTTGGCAAACCGCTGTGGAGTCAGAGTTAGAAATAGGCGGACCATCTGGGTCAACCTCTTCCGTGGTGGTGGTAGGCGGCACTTCTTTGTTATTGGTGTCGCCATCGCTGGGGCCTTCATTGCCGCCGTTGTCGGTATCACCACCTCCACCGTCACCTGCGCCACGGGTATCGCCTCCGCCCCCACCACCACGGCCGCCACCTCCACCTCCGCCGCCACCACCACGGCCACCACCTCCGCCTCCGCCGCCACCACGGCCGCCGGATCTTTCTCTCGGCTCACGAACAGCAGGTTCTTTTTCTTCAACGGGGATTCCGTTTGCAGCATCAACGGCAGCGTCAGTTACAGGCGTCCCAACGGCATTTTCGCCGCCGATTGTGGTGATCACTCTCGGCGAAGATGTGGCAAGCAAATAGTCGGCGGCTTCGTCAGGCAGCTTTTTCGCGCTCACCAACAACACGGGTGTCGCTTTGCCTGGACTACCCAAGCCCTGCCCAAGCAGCGGAGCAGCACTGATGCCGTCCGGCAAGGCGGTGTCGCTGATCAACGCCAGAGAATCCTGGCTTGCAGCGTCTCCCAGGCAAGATTGCAGTTGCTCAATGGCTTCCACCGAAGTGGCGAACTGGTTGTCACCAGCGATAGAAGAAACACTGTTGATTCCGCTCGCTGCCAAGCCAGGCGAGATGCCGTCTTCTTTGGCCGCCCCACCCACCATCACGACATGCTCCACTCCCGCTATCGCCAGAGCCTCTCCAGTTTCGGCGGGCAGCCCTTTCGTAGAAGTGAGAAGGATCGGCACGCCCATCGCATAAGACAGCGGCCCGATGATCGTCACATCAGACAATGAATCCGAATCGCCCTCCACCAAAAATGCTGACGCCGCTCCCGTGTCGCAATAGGCGCCAGTTTTTGCCATGGATTGCGCAATCAAGCCAGCTGTGTCAAAACGATTCACGCCGCCGATTCGTTCCACTATGTCCACGTTCGGTATTGCCGCCGCTGCCGCAGCCACCGCTGGCGATACCGCTGCTTCGCCACCAACGATGATCACCCAGTCAATGCCAGCGCTCTCAATCAGATGTGCTACGGGGGGGGACAACTCCGCCGCGGGGGTGAGCAGCACTGGCGCATTCTCCGATTTCGCCAGCCCTGCCGCCGCCGCTGCGTCGATCAAATTCTCACCAGAGGCAACAATCACCGTAGTAACTGGCGTGCCCAGTTCTTTAGCCGTGGCGATGTAACGCCTAGCGATTATCAGCGAAGTTTCGTAGCGAGTCGCACCTGCGAACTCACGCGCCACGGGGGTAGCGGGGTCACCGTCCGCGTCAACCAGCGCCTCATAGGAATCGCTGCCCGGCGCAGCCTGCGCTGGAGCAGGCGCAAAGACAGAACTCACGCCAACAGCCGGCAAAAGACCGACCGCCGTCAGCAGTGCGACCACCGCAATAACTAGCGACTTACGAGAGGGCAACATAGCCTCAGCCGATCTCCGTTACGGCAAGCGGATCGCTAGCGGGGGGGGGTACACCATGTCATGCCAAGACCCCCCATGTCATTCCAAGCGTACTACTCAGGCGAGCGTACCACCTTAGGCAGCTAGGTTGCTGCTGACCGTGCGGCTGACTTGCCAGCCAGGCGGCCGAAAACCGCACCAGCCATGAGCCCCGTGCCGCCGGGGTAGTTGCCGTAGAACAAACCGCCCACTAGCTCGCCGGCGGCGAACAGACCGGGGATTGGCTGCAGGTCGGTGTCGATGACCTGCCCGGCGGTGTCTATTCGCAATCCGCCGAAGGTGAACGTCAGCCCGCAGGTCACTTGGAATGCCGAAAATGGCGGCTCGCTGATCGGGTTGGCCCAGTTGGTTTTGTTGATCGCAAGATCTGTCGTGGCGCGCCCGTCTAGCACGTTCGGGTCAAACTTCGGCGCTGAGGTTGCGATGGCGGCGTTGAAGCGCGTGATCGTGGCGTAGGCCGCCGCGCTGTCGACGCCTTCCATGCGGGCGCACAGCTCTTCCAGCGTGTCGGCCTTCACCTTGGTGGTCTGGCGGATGCGGTACTCATCTCGCAGCAGATGGTCAACCTTGGCGTCGAACACCTGCCAGGCGGCGTGCCCGGGTTGCGCCAAAATCTCGCGGCCGTAGCGGGCGTAGGTGTAGTTGCGAAAATCTGCCCCCTCGTCTAGGAAGCGCTCGCCCTTGTTGTTCAGCACGATTCCGAACGGGTAGCTGTGCTTTTGGAAGCCATCGCCGACGGCTAGGTCGCCGAACTCCGGGGCGTTGTAGTCCCAGGCAACGGCGTGCGCGCCGCTCCAGTTGCCGTAGGGCATGGCGCCGATCGCTAGCGCCATGGCGATGCCGTCGCCGGTGTTGAAGCGGGTGCCGCGGACCTTGGCTAGATCCCAACCCGGCCCTAGGTATTTGGTGCGCCACTCGGCGTTGGACTGGAATCCGCCGGCGGCCAGCACTATCGATCGGGCTGGCACCGTCATCGTGCGGCCGTTGTGGCGAACCACCACGCCACGCACGCCGCTGGCGCCATCTTCGTCCACCACCAAACTGCGCGCGGCGGTGTCATAAAACACATCAACTTGTGAGCGCTCAAGCGCCGCGTGCAAAGACTCAACCAGCCCTTCGCCGCCACCCCAAGTCTCCACCGTCAGCCCGCCCCAAAACTTAAACCGACCGTTCTCCTTGAAGGCCTGCCGCCCCCAAATCGGCGCAAAGCGCACGCCTTGCGACGCCATCCACATCACGGTTTCACGGCTTTGATGCACCAGGGTGTGAGCTAGGTCTGCGTCGGTGCGGTAGTCGGTGATGCGCCCCATGTCTTCGTAGAAGTCGTCTTCGGTGTAGGTGCCGAAGTCGGTGATTCCCACCTCTTCGTCGGTGAGATCGGGCATCAGCGCTCGCAGGTCATCAACTCCGTTGTATGCGAACCGAATGGCACCCGCCGTGAAGCGACTATTGCCGCCGGCTTCGGCACGTGGCGCACGCTCCAGCACCGCCACCCGTGCGCCCGCATCGGCCGCCGCCAGCGCCGCGCACATGGCAGCGTTGCCAGCGCCGACCACCACTACGTCGTAGGGGTCGCCGTCGTGAAGATTTAACGACATTGGGTTTGTGAATCTACGCTGCGCAAATGCCCAGCACCATCACAATCAATCACCAAAAGCTGATCGACCTGGTCAGCGAGATATTCAGCAAGGCTGGCTGCTCCCCAGCCGAGGCCAGCCGCATCGCCGTCAGCCTGGTCGGCGCCAACCTGTCGGGCCACGACAGCCACGGCGTTATTCGTGTGTCTCGCTACGTGGATTGGCTGGCGGCCGGCGTTCAAGTCGCCGACCAAGAGCTGGTAACCCTGGTTGACAACGGCGCTTTGGTGCTAGTCGACGGGCAGTACGGCATGGGTCAAACCGTTGGCCCGGCGGCGGTCAATCTGGGCATCGAGCGCTGCCTGGAGCTTGGCACTGCGGTGGTTGCGCTGCGCAACGCCGGGCATCTGGGTCGGGTCGGTGAGTACGCCGAGATGGCGGCCGAGCGTGGCCTGGTTTCTCTGCACTTGGTGAACGTTGCGGGCAGTCGGCTGGTGGCTCCGTTTGGGGCGCGCGAGCGGCGCATGGGAACCAATCCGCTTGCGTTCGGCATGCCGGTGGCGGATCGCCCGCCGGTCATTCATGACTTCGCAACCTCCATCGTGGCCGAAGGCAAGGCGCTGGTTGCGCTGCACGGCGGACCTGATTTGCCAGCCGATGCCTTGGTCGACGAGCAGGGCAACATCACCGCCGAGCCGTCTGCGATCTATGCGCTGGAGCCCGGCAAGGCACCCGATGTGATGGCCGGTGGGGGAGCGCTGCGGGCGATGGGCGAGCACAAGGGGTCGGGCATTTCGGTCATGTGCGAGCTGATCGCTGGCGTGCTGACCGGCAGCGGCAGCGCTGGGCCACGGCCGGTGCGGTTCAGCAACGGGATGTTGTCGGTGTATGTAGATCCGACGGTGCTTGACACGGGGCGCGGCACCGACGATGCGATCGACACGCTGGCGCAGGAATACATGGATTGGTTTTATGAGGCGGCGGCGATCGACTCGGCCAAGCCGGTGCTGTTGCCCGGCGACCCTGAGCGAAAGCGACGCATGGAGCGCGAGCGAGACGGGCTGACGATTCCGGCGGATGCCTGGCAAACGATCGCTGAGGCGGCTAGCTCGGTCGGCATAGCAGACAGCCAAATTGAACAGGCGCTCAACTAGCGCCGATCTCGTCGCCAGTCATCCCGCCGTCTGGCGCCAGCTGTCCCGCCGTCTGGCGCCAGCACCACCCAAAAGACCACCCGGCTTATCGGTAGCAATCGGTAGTCTGTCGCCATTGAAGGAGCTCCCATGAGCAGCAAGCCGAGCAACAACCCAGACCCCTCCACCATCCCGTTCGGCACGGTGATGTGCGGCTACATGACCACCGCACGCTACGACCAGGGCAGCTACACCTACGCAGGCACGCCCGAACCCTTCGGCGACCTATCCATCAGTCCGGCCGCCCACGCTTTGCACTACGGCAGCACCATGTTTGAGGGACTGAAGGCGCACCGCCAAGCCAATGGCGATGTTGCGATCTTCCGGCTTGATGCGCACGTCAATCGCATGCGCATCACCGCGGGTGCGCTGCGGCTACCGCCGCCTGACACCGACCTGCTCAAGCAGATGATCATTGACACGGTGCAGGCAAACGTCTCCGAAACGCCCGACCCGCCGGGGTCGCTTTACATCCGTCCGACGCTGATCGGCACCGAACCGAATATCGGCGGGGCGGCCATACCCAGCTCCGAGGTGCTGCTGTACATCATCAACTGCCCGGTGGGCGACTACTTCAAGGGCGGCGTTCGCCCGCTGACCTTGCAGGTTGAAACCAGCATTCCGCGCACCACGCCGCAGTTCGGCATGGTCAAGTCCGGCGCCAACTACGCCATGGCGCTGGGCCCGACCCTGGATGCCATCGCTGCCAACGAAGCGGTCGACCAGGTGCTGTTCGCCACCGACGGAGACGTCACCGAAACCGGCGCCAGCAATTTCTTTTTGGCGGCCGACGACCGCTTGATCACACGCAATCTTGACGAGTCGTTTTTGCACGGCGTTACGCGCGATTCGGTCATCACGTTGGCGCAGGATCTGGGCTACGAAATTGAAGAGCGCGCCATCGATGTTGCCGAGCTGGCGGCGCATGCGCAGGAGGGCGAGGCGTTTTTGTCGGGCACGGCGGCGGTGCTGGCGCCGGTTGGCACCTTGCTGATTGACGGCGAGCCGCACACCTTCGGCGACGGGCAGCCAGGCAAGAACACCTTGCGGCTGCGAGAAGAGTTGGTGAACATCGCGCTGGGCAACAGCGAAGACATTCACGGCTGGCGCACGCCGATCAAGGGTTAGCGCTCGGGGCGCCTTATGGATGAAAATCTTGCGGCCGAGAATCTTGCGGTTGACGATTTTGCCGAGCCGGGTCCGAACGGGCGTGGCTGGATTGACAGCAAGGGTTTTCTTGGTCCGCTGAAGCCTGGCATCGGGCCGCGCCGAGACCCTGCGACGGACTCACCTAGCGGGCCGGAGATCGCCGATCTGCTGCCCAACATCAGTTCGGCCGACTTCAACATCACAGACTCTTTTGGTCAGCCTTTTGACCTGAACGAACGCCGAGCAGGTCAAGCGGGCGCGCTCGTGTTTTTCCGGTCGGCGGTTTGGTGACCACCGTGTCGCACGCAGTTGGTCGAACTGCAGAGGCACATGCCCGGCTTCGAGCAGGCCGGCCTGAAGCTGTTTGCGCTGAGCTATGACGAACCGGATGCGCTGCGGGCGTTCGCCGAAGAGCACGGCATCACATTTGAGCTAATCAGCGACCCCAACAGCGAGGTGATCAAGCACTTCGGCATTCTCAACACGCTCATCCCGGAAGACGACCACCCGTGGCATGGCATCCCATTTCCCGGGGCGTATGTCTTTCAGCAAGACGGCCTCGTTCGCTTCAAGTTTTTTGAAGGCCACCTGGGTATTCGTGCCGGCGGTGAGCTATTGCTGAGCGTGATGGCAGATGAGGCTTCCGATAATGCGACCCAGTCTTCGATAGAGGCTGCGAAGTACATAAAGAATCAGCCGGTTGTGTTGTGGCAGAACTATCTGGTCGACGGATTTGATTTGACGGTGAAGACCTCGGCCGCCCCGCTAGCGCCGGGATCGTCGCGCGAGATGTACGCCCGCCTTGTGCTGCCGCCGGGCAGAGACATCAGCTTGATGACGATGTCTTCCAATTTGGCGCCCATCGATGAGCCTTGGTGGAGTTCTTCCAAGCACCAGGATCAGGTGGTTGTTTGGCTGCTGGCCTCGGTGTATCACAGCGGCGATCAGACGTTGAAGAAACTCAACGGGCAACGTGTGGTGCCTTTTGAGGGAACCATCAAATGGAAGATGGCAGACACCGATGAGGTGGTTGAAGAGTATTTTGAGTTGGAGCTGCCGGCTGGTTCAATCAACGCCCCGCACCATGAAGACGTGAAGCCGGGGCAGATGGACGCCAGCTTCCACATGGACAAGCTGCGCACCCGCCGCGGGTTGCCCGCGCAAGGGATGTCGTCTACGGGCTAGCGCTTGTTAGCGAACTAGTCGCTGGTTACGTAGCCGAGGCGGCGGTCGCGCTCTTTGGTTGCGGCGTCTCGCTCGCTCGGATCGCCCCAGCCGCCGCCGCCTGGAAACTCCACGATCAATCGGCGATCGCCCGAAATCACGGAGCGGCCCTTTGAGTTGACGACTGTGCCGTCGTCCAGGGTGACGTTTCCTTTTGCGCCGTCTCCGCCGCCGTGTCGCCCTCTTGCGGCAAAATCCACTCGCTCATAGGTAGCGCTGATGGTGAAGTCGTCGCCCTGACGGTTTTCCAGCTCGATCACCTGACCCAGCCCGCCGCGATATTTACCGGTGCCGCCAGAGTCGGCGCGGAACTCTTTGCGCCAAAACACCAGCGGCGAGCCGATCTCATTTACCTCTATTGGCATGTTGCGCACGCCGCTCGGGAAAGCGGTGGCCGACAATCCGTCTGCGCGCGGCCTAGCTCCCGCTCCGCCTGAGTGAAAGCTCAGCAAGATGAATCGCTCGCTGGTTTCATCGTCGGCGCCGTCGGCATCTTCGGCGCCGTCGCTTGCGCGTGAGGCGCGTGAGCGCGGCGGAATCCAACTGCCTGACGCCAACATAAACCACAGTGCGGAGGTGCCTTCGGCTGGCACTCGCTCCGGCACGACTTGTGCCAGGGCGCCAAATATTGTGTCCGGCAACATCTGGCCGATCACGTGGCGCACCGCCACCGCGGCGGGGTGCGGAGCGTTCAAAATGCTGCCCAGCGGCGCGGTCACCCGCACGACCTCTAGCGAACCGGCGTTGTTTGGCACCTCCGGCCCCACGATGCAGCGCACGCCGAAAGAGGTGTAGGCGTCGGTGTAAGCCATCGGCACGTTGATGCCCCAGTTCGACTGGCCGCTGGTGCCTTCGTAGTCAACTTCAATGCCGTCATCTTTGATGCTGAGCTTCGCCACCAGATCGATCGGCTCTTCAATGCCGTCAATGCGCATCTGCGAATCCCAAGTTCCCTCGGGCAGCTCCCGCACGGCGTTCAACATCGCTTGGCGCGACCGACTGATGATGTGCTCGCCCAGCGTGTCAAGGTCGGCCAGGTCGTATTCGTCCATCATTTCAAGCAGCCGCTTGGCGCCGGTTTCGTTACAAGCCGCCAGCGAATGCACGTCGCCGATCACCTGTATCGGGTCGCGCACGTTGGCTTCGATTATCGAAACCACGTTTGCATCGAAGACGCCGTCGGTGGCGAACTTCATCAGCGGCAGGTACAGGCCTTCGTGAAATACCTCATTGGAGTCGGTCGTGAAGCCCAGCCCGCCGATGTCAACCACGTGGCTGGTGCAAGCGAACAGAGCGATCAGCTGGCCGTCGCGGAAGGTTGGCGTGACCACAACGATGTCAAAAAGATGCCCGGTGCCCTTCCAGGGGTCGTTGGTGATGAAGATATCGCCGGGCGACATTTCGGCCGTCGGGAACTTGTCTAAGAAGTGCAGCACCGAATAAGCCATTGAGTTGACGTGGCCGGGGGTGCCGGTAACGGACTGCGCGAGCATGCGCCCGGCCGGGTCGAACACTCCGGCCGACAGGTCGCCCGCCTCGCGTGTTGAGGTGCTGAATGCGGCCTTTATTAGCGTGCGGGCCTGCTCTTCAACTACTGAGATCAGGCGGTTCCATTGGATGCCCAAGTGGATCTCGGCCAGCGCCGCGGCGGCGCTATCAGCGGCAGCGCCGCGGTCGGCACTGTTCTGGTCGGCACTGGTGGCGGCCTTGTCTGTGGCTCTAGCGTCATGCAGGCTCATGCGTAGGTGGCCGTCGCCGATGACCGTTGCGGTGCAGCCAGCCGGCACGACTGTGGTGGTTTGATCTTCAACCACCAGCGCCGGGCCTTCAATCCAAGCACCAAGAGCCAGCGCGCTGCGATCGTGAACGTCAAACTGCGTTGCCTGGCCGGTGGCGATGTCGGTCACCTGGGCTTGGCCGGTGGGCTCGCTGGGCTGGTCGGCCTGCTGGGGTTGCGCAGACGTCTCGGCTTCAACCAGCGTTTGAACGGTCATCAGCCAGCTGAGCACCTCAACTTCTAACCCAGGTATCTCACGCGTGTACATGGCTTGGTAGGAATCGATGAAGCGCTCGTGCAGGTGCGCTCGCACGGCCGCGTCGTCTGGTGCGCGGTCGTCTGTCGCGTCGCTGCCTGCTGTGCCGTTGCTCACCGCGTCAATGAGCACCGTCGGGTCAGCCTCAACGGTTATCTCGTGCCCCTGCCCGCGGTAACGCATCAACGCCCGCAAAATCGTTCGGGTCGGCGCATTGGGTGCGGCCGCAGCAACCACCGTGTGCGACTCGTTCGCCATCTCTTGCAGCAGGTCGCTCAGCTCGGTCGCCTTGATGTCGTTCACGCGCACGTGCCTGGTTCGCACCGACTCATGCGAAGCCGGCGCCCGCAAAAATCCGATGGCCGAACCGACCCCGGCGTTGGCTGGCACCACCACGTCGGTGATGCCAAGTTTGCGAGCGACTGCGGCTGCGTGAATCGGCGCGGCCCCGCCGAAGGCAATGAGCGTTCCGTTGGCTACGCCGAAGCCCTGCTCGGCGGTATGCGTGCGAGCGGCGTTGGCCATGTTTTCATCAACCACCTCGGTGATTCCGATGGCGGCAGCTAGCGGCTCTAAGCCCGCACCTTGCGCGATTTCTTTGTCCACCGCCGCGCTCGCAGCCGACAGGTTCAAGGTCAAATCGCCGCCCGCAAAACGACTCGGCAACAAACGACCGAGCAGCAGGTCGGCGTCGGTAACGGTGGGTTGATCGCCGCCCAGGTTGTAGGCCGCCGGCCCTGGGTCCGCGCCGGCGCTGCGTGGTCCAACCGCAATCTGACCCAGCGAATCCAGGCTGGCAATAGATGAGCCGCCCGCCCCAATCTCGACCATCTCAATAACCGGCAGCCGCAGCGGCAGGCCGCTGCCCGCCAGATAGCGATATTCACGAGCGACCTCAAACTCTCGGCTGGTGCGAGGGTTGCCGTTTTTGATGGCGCAAAGTTTGGCGGTGGTGCCGCCCATGTCGAAACTGAGTGCGGTGTCTATGTTTAGGTCGCGTGCCATGTCTGCCGCCAGCAGCGCTCCGCCGGCCGGGCCGCTCTCAATCAGGCGAACCGGAAAACGCAGCGCCTCGGCCAGCGTGCCAAGCCCGCCGCCGGACTGCATCAGCAAGATCTCACAGCCCACCCCGATTTCGGCCAGCCGCTGGCTCAGGTCGGTCAGATATTGCTTCACCAGCGGCGCCACATATGCGTTGGCGCAGACCGTAGAAAAGCGCTCGTACTCACGAATCTCGGGGCAGACCTCGCTTGACAGCGTTAACGGAACGCCAGGCAGGCATTCGGCCAAGATCTCGCCGGTGCGGATCTCGTGCTGCGGGGAGTGATAGGCGTGCAGGTAGCCCACTGCAATGCTTTCGATGCCCTCGGCCGCCAAGGTGTCGGCCGCGGCGCGCACCGCATCTTCGTCAAGCGCCAACAGCTCGGTGCCGTCGGCGGCAAAGCGTTCGGGAATGCCTATCCGCAAATGCCGCGGCACCAGCGGTTCGGGGCGATGCATGTATAGGTCGTATTGCTCGAAGCGATTTTCGTGCGCCATCTCCACCGCATCACGCACGCCTTGGGTGGTCAGCAGCGCAGTGTGAGCGCCGCGGCGTTCGATCAAAGCGTTGGTCGGCAGCGTTGTGCCGTGAACGAAAACCTCGATTGCGTCGGCCGGAATGGCCGCCGACGCCAGCAGCTTGCCGATCCCATCAAGCACCGCATCGGCTGGCGCTGACGGCGTGGTTAGAACCTTGGCCGTGTGTAGTTGGCCGTCGGCCTGCAGAGCGACGTCGGTGAAGGTTCCGCCGATGTCTACCGCCAGCTTGATGTGTGCCGCCACAACCACAATCCTAATGAACTTTGTTTGCGCCTAACTAGCACTTGCCACTGGCACTTGCCTGCTAGGTACGGTTAGGGAATGGCCGCGCCCGACGTCAATCCGGAGTTGATACGGAAACTGTCGGTTGAAGGGCTGACGGTAGGAATCGTCAGGGCTAGCTGGCATCCGGAGATTGTTGATCGGCTGGTTGCCGGAGCGAAGAAGTTTGTCAGCGATCAGCCGGGCGGAGATGAGGCAGATTTTCAGCCGGTGATAGTCACCGTTCCTGGCTGTTTTGAGTTGGCGCTGGCGTGCCAGACCCTGGCCGAAATGGGTGGCGTGGATGCGATGGTGGCGCTGGGGGTGCTGGTGCGTGGCGACACGATTCATTTTGATTTGGTCGCCCAGAGTGCGGCCACGGCAATACAGCAGGTACAGCTAGCCACCAAGGTGCCGATCGGGCTGGGGATGTTGGCCGTTGAAAACGAAGAGCAGGCAATGGTGCGCAGCGACCTGGACGGCTACTACAACGCTGGCTACGACGCCATGCATGCGGCGCTGATAATGCAGAACCTCACCGCGCCGAACACCATTGAGGAAATAAAAAACCTGCTAGAGCAGATTGAGCAGGAAAAAGAGAAGGCTGGCTAAGCCGGGTCGGGACGCATTCGCACCAGCACCTTGCCCACGGCCTCACGTTCATCAAGCAGTCGGTAAGCCTCAGCGGCCTGCTCAAACGGCAATACCTGCCCCACGGGCGGTCGCACGGCACCGCTTTCAATCATCGGCAACAGCCGGTCATGTATGCGAGCGGGAATGGTTGGATCGCCCGCAACGGCCTCACCCCAAGCGGCACCGACCAGGCTCACGTTGCGCAGCAGCAGGCGATTCACCTTCACGGTCGGAATCTCGCCCGCAGCAAAGCCGACCACCACCAGCCGCCCGTAGCGCGCCAGCGCACGAATGCCGTCCAAGAATCGGTCGCCGCCCACCGGGTCGTAGGTCATGTCCACGCCACGGCCGCCGGTCAGGCTTAGCACCTCGTCTTTCCAGCCGTCGCTGATGACGACGATTTCGTCGGCGCCCGCGTCGGCGGCGATCTTGCCTTTGGCTTCGGTTGAGACCAGCCCGATGACCGGGCCAGCGCCGATTGCCTTGGCGACCTGGATGCCCGAGGTGCCAACTCCGCCCGATGCACCCAGCACCAGCACAGATTCGCCGGTCTTCAGTCCGCCGCGGTCAATCATGCAAAACACGGCGGTCTGATAGTTCATAACCAGTGCCGCACCTTGCTCAAAACTGAGCGCGTCCGGCAGAGCGAAAAGATGCGACGGTTTGACGGCGGCCACCTCGGCCAGACAGCCGCCCGCCCACACGCACACCCGGTCGCCCGCGCTGTAGCCGCTGTCGGCTGGCGCGCTGCGCACCATGCCGGAGGCTTCAATGCCTGGCCGGAATGGCGGGTCGGGTCGGAGCTGGTAAAGACCCTGACTCTGCAGCAGGTCGGGAAACGAAACCCCGCCGCAGACGATGTCAACTATGACCGAGGCGCCGCCCGCTGAGCCATCCGCTGAGCCACCGCCCGTGCCGTTTGATTCGTCGGCGGTGGGCTCAGGGGCGTCAACGACGGCGACGCCAGCCGGTCCGGTTAGTGCTTGGATTTCAAGTGCTCGCATCCGCTAACCCTGCCACAACATCTGCCAGCCGCGCTACAACATCCGCCAGCCAACATCCGCTAGTCAGCATCAGCCCGCCGCAGGTCGGCCAAGATAAATCTGCTTATGCCCGGTGCTACTGTGAGGGCGCTGATTGCGTCTTCTAGTTGCAAGGGGGAGGGGGCAAGCCCATGCGCTACTACTCATGTGATTCGCACGTTGTTGAGGCTGCGGAAATTTACGACGGGCTGACCGAGCGCTTCGGCGACAATGCGCCGGCGATTCGCAAAGACCACGACGGCAAAAAGGGCACTTGGCTGACGCTGCCGCACAGTGCGATGGCGGTGCCGGTCGGTCGGCTGGGCATCGCCGGTGCCGATCTGTCAGATCCGGCTACCCACGAGCGCATCGAGATGGGCTACGACGGATTCAACCCGGGCGTCATGGACCCGGCGGCCCGGCTGCAAGAGCAAAGCCAGGACGGAATCGTTGGCGAGGTGATGTACCCCAGCCTCAGCATGTTCACCTTTGCGGTGCGTGACGACGAGGTGCGTGATGCGGCGTTTCGCAACCACAACGATTGGGTGCTGAACTACTGCTCCGTTGATCCGAACCGGCTGATCGGCATCGGCTGCTTGCCGATACCTGACGTTGAGCGCTGCATTGCGGAGATAGATCGCTCCGCTCAGCGTGGCGTGCGCGGCTTTGCGATACCGGCGCATGTGAGCCCGGACAAGCCGTATTGCCATCCGGACTTTGATCCGTTCTGGGCTAGGGCGCAGGACTACGGCGTTCCGTTGACGATGCATATTTTTACCGGCCAAGAGTTGGACGGTGGCTTGCCTGAGCATTGGGGCACGCCGGGCGGCAGCCTGAAGGGCTACACGATGGCGCACACCACCGTGGTCAATTCAATGATCGATCTGATTTGCGGCGGGGTGGTTGAGCGGTTTCCGAAGCTGCGCTTCGTGCTGGCTGAGTATGAGACCGGCTGGGTCGCGCACTGCCTGCAGCGGTTGGATCACGCCGCCTATCGCACGCCGTGGGAAGTTTCCGATGCGCTGACGATGAAGCCGTCGGAGTATTTTGACCGGAACTTCTGGGTGACCTTTGAGGACGACGCTGAGGGCATCGCCACTCGGCACGCAATCGGCGTGTCAAACATGCTGTGGGGCAATGACTACCCGCACCACG
The DNA here is from genome assembly GCA_965212125.1 of Candidatus Poriferisodalaceae bacterium. Classification (GTDB taxonomy): domain Bacteria; phylum Actinomycetota; class Acidimicrobiia; order Acidimicrobiales; family Poriferisodalaceae; genus CAYRJD01. The sequence continues at coordinate 577,437 of OZ243045.1, forward strand.
ATTCGATCTGGCCCAACTCCCAGCCGATCTTGAATGAGATCCTGGCTGACGTGCCCGCCGATGAGCGGGAGCAGTTGGTGTGGAACAACGTGGTTGATCTCTACGACCTTGACCCAGACTCGCTGCCAGCTGCTGCTTAGCTAGTCGTCAAAGCAATCTGCGGGGCTAAGCACCTGTTCTGCGCTTATTCCAGATCAAGTTGATTCTGCGTTTTGGCTCTCTCGTTAGCTGCCGCCCGCTCAGCTTCCTCCGCCAATTCTTCAGTCACCATCTTGATGATGATTTCTCTTGCTTCCGTCTGAGTGCGAGTTGATTTGATGCTGTTGCAGCTAGGGCACAAAAGCTGAAGGTTGTCGTCAACGTCAGGACCGTTTTTGGCTCTCGGGATTATGTGATCAACATGAAAGTCACGCATGCGAAACTTTCTGCCAACTTGAGCATCTTCACATGGCAGCCCGCATCGCTCTTGTTGTTCGCGAAAGAGATGCTCTTTTATGTTCCCTGATCTGGTTGGCTTGTCGGGATCGGTTCGCTCTGGTGTGTCTGACCGATGATTCACAGGTGGATAATCAGTGCCCCACGGATCTTTGAGTAAAGGGTTCTTGTCAGCCGCGTCCACCAATCGCTCAACGACTAGGTCACGCGCCTTTTCTTCTATGTCAATTCCTACCCACTTTCGTCCGAGCGACTCTGCCGCTACGCAAGTCGTAGCGCAGCCGCAGAAGGGGTCAAGCACCATGTCGCCTTTATTACTTGATGCCTTGATGATTCGCTCCAATAATGCCAACGGCTTCTGGGTCGGATATCCAGTGCGTTCTTTGGCTTGCGGATTAATGGCATCAATATCAGTCCACCAATCTGTCATGATCCTTCCTTCTGGATTGAATTTGTGAGCGTGTTTCGGATCTTGACTCATGGCTGATGTGTATGGCTGCCGTTGTGTATTGAATTTCCTGTTTTGTTCGTCACGGGCAAAAAACAAGATGACATCGTGCTTACGTGAGAACCTCTTTTTTGAAGCACCACCAGTGGCATAGCACCACAGCAGTTCATTGACGAAGTTGGTAGGCCCAAAAACGGCATCCATTAGTTGCTTCAGATAATGACTCGCATGTGGGTCGCAGTGGAGGTAGATGCTGCCTGTGTCCTTCAGCAGGCGCTTCATCTCAAGCAACCGAACTGCCATAATTGTCAAGTAGGCCTGCATTGAGTCGCCAGCGGTGTGGCCAGCTCCTACAACTGCGTGCCACAACTCAGGACTCAATATCTCAATCTCGTGAGCCCACTCTTCCTTGATGTCGTCCAAGCTCCACGTGTCATCAAACGTAGCGCCCTCGGCTTGGCTCCCGAGCGGAGCGGCGTAGTTCTTCTTGCTGTTGAAGGGAGGATCTAAGTAGATGAGATCAACGGTCTCAGAATTGAGACCGCGCATCACCTCAAGGTTGTCACCCGTGAAGAGGGTGCGATTTTCGAAGTTTCGCTCGGGGGGGGGTCTTAGGCATAGCTACTTGCGCCTTTGTTTGCGCAACGAGCCGAAACATAGCAGGACAAGTCCCACTTCGCTTTTGTCACCGACCTGGGCAGGCGGACTAGGTAGCGTTGCTGGCAATGTCGGACGCTCCCAGCAGCAGCAAAATCAGCGGTGAAATCCGTGATGAGCTGCCCGCTGACCTAGACCGCGGCTTTGTTGGCCCTTACCGCTTTCCAGACAACGGCCGGCGGCGCATCACCGGCTCGCTCTACATCGTGTGCGGCGTGGCGATGCTGATCGGCACCCAGCTTGCGGGGAGCGAAGCGGTGCTGGCCAACGCTGGCATCACCGTGTGCGCGGTGCTGCTGATCTTGCTTGGGATTTACCAGTGGCTCGCCGGTCGCCGATTCGGCGTTGACGAAAACGAAGCCCTGGATCGGGCAAACAAAGCCGTCGCATTCCCTGTCGGGCACGCCAGCGCGCAGCTTGCCTGGCGTGGTCTGCTCAGCCGCCCGACTTGGCGAACTCTGGTTTTCTCAGCCGAGAGCCCGCCCGTGAAGCGCGGCCTGGTGCTGGTAGATGCCGTTGACGGTCGCATTGTTGACACCTACCTAGAAGACGTGCCCGAAGCTGAACGCCAGGCTTGGCCGCAAGAAGAGCTGGATGTTTGACGGCAAATGGCGTCGGGGAGTTGACGCTGTAACCGCTCCGGTAGGGAGCGGCATCGCCAAGGTCGGAATCAGCGCCAATGCGCTGACGGTTTTGGGCCTGTTGGCGTCGGCCGGTAGCGCAGTCGCCATCGGTGCTGGCTGGCTTGGCTTGGGAGTCGGGCTGCTGGTCGTCACGGGTTTGGCGGATTTGCTGGACGGCCCCGTCGCACAAGCCAAGGGCAGCTCGTCCGCACGCGGGGCGTTCTTTGACTCCACCAGCGATCGGGTCACCGACGCTTTGCTACTGGGCGGGATCGCCTGGTATCTGGCGGGCAGCGAGGGCGAGCGCTGGGCGGTGCTGCCCATGGCGGTGCTGGCGGTGTCGCTGATCATTTCCTATGAGCGCGCCAAGGCAGAGCTGCTTGGTTTCGTGGCCAAGGGCGGTTTGATGGAACGAGCCGAGCGCACGGTGGTGCTAGCGGTAGCGGTCGCATTTGAGGTGCTGCTGATTCCCCTGTTGTGGTTGCTGCTGGTGCTCAGCGTGTTCACGTTGGTGCAGAGGTTCATCAAGGTCTGGATTCAGGCCAGCAAAACGCCCTCGTAATGGCAGGCACGCCAGTCAGCCCGGCCGGCGAAGCTGGCCCGACCAGCCAGGTCAGCCTGATCACCATCGTCTACAAGGTTGGTGCCGCGGCTGGTCGTCTGCTGCCGCTGGAGATGGGGGAGAGGCTGGCTCGCTGGATCAGTCCGGTCTTGGCGTTGGCGATGGACTCGCATCGCAGAATGGTTGCCCGCCATCAGTACCGGGCACTGCGCTGGCGAGTCAAACTTGATTCGCAAACACCAGGCGCCCAAACGCAGGCCACCGTCGGGCTGCTCAAAACACGCCGCTCAACTCGCATCGCCTTTGAGTTGTACGCCCGTTATTGGCTTGAGATGTTTCGCTTGCCAGCGCTTAGCGCCGACGTGCTTGACGCAGGATTTGACGTGCCTGATTACGCGTTCATAAGTGAAACCCTTGAACGCGGCAAAGGTTTGATCATCGCTCTGCCGCATTTGGGCGGCTGGGAATGGGCCGGGCATTGGCTGACAAAGGTTCAGCAACAAAAGGTCACCGTGGTGGTGGAGGCGCTTGATCCGCCAGAGCTGTTTGAATGGTTTGCCGACCACCGCCGCTCGCTGGGAATGAACGTGGTGGCGCTTGGTCCGGGTGCAGGCGTGGAGGTGTTGGCGGCTCTGAAACGCAAAGAAATTGTCTGCCTGCTATGCGACCGCGACATCGGCGGCGACGGCATTGAGGTGGATTTTCTGGGCGAGCGCACGAAGCTGCCCGCCGGGCCCGCATTGTTGGCTCTGCGGTCGGGTGCTCCACTAATGCCAGCTGCCGTTTATTTTGCCGAGCGAGGCGGGCACCGGGTGGTTGTGCGGCCGCTCATAAACACCGAACGCAGCGACAAGCTGCGCGCAGATGTGGCGCGCGTAACGCAAGACATAGCCGACCAACTGGGGCTGCTAATCGCCGCCGCACCGCACCAATGGCACATGTTTGGTCCCAACTGGCCCAGCGATATTGCCTAGCAGCGCGCTTTTCGCGTAGCGTTAAGCCTCGTGCGAGTTGGCATCATTTCGCCATACAGCTTGACCTTGCCTGGCGGCGTGCAGGCACAGGTGTTGGGCTTGGCACGCGCCCTCACAAAGCTCAGCCACCAGGTGCGTGTGCTTGCGCCGTGTGATGGTGCGCCGCCTCAGGCCGGCGTCACTGCGCTGGGGGCGAGCATTCCGACAGCCTCAAACGGATCGGTCGCCCCGATAGCGCCAGATTTTGCTTGCACCTTGCGAACCGTGCGCGCACTGCGCGACGAGCAGTTTGACGTGCTGCACTTGCACGAGCCTCTATGCCCGGGACCAACCCAGACGGCTTTGTTCATACGGTCCGCTCCGATAGTGGGAACGTGGCACGCCGCTGGCGGAAGTCGGGCTTACTCGATTCCTGGCGTGCGCTGGCTGGCTTCACGTGTGAATCTGCGAGTAGCGGTTTCTCAAGATGCCCGCGACATGGCGGCACGGGCGCTGGGCGGAGAGTACGAGGTGGCTTTCAACGGCATTGAGCTAGACCGCTTCGCCGCCGACTTCGCCAGGCCAGAGCAACAGGCCGATCTGTCAGGTCTGTCAGGTCAGGTCGTGCCGCAAGACCCGCTCAGCGATTCATTCAGCGGCAAGACGATCTGCTACGTGGGGCGCCACGAGCCCCGCAAGGGGCTGTCGGTTTTGCTCAAGGCAATGGAATATCTGGGCGACGACGTGCGGTTGTGGGTGATGTCAACCGGCCCGCAAACCGCCGAGCTAAAGAGCCGCTACGGATACGACCAGCGGATCGAGTGGCTGGGGCAGATCAACGAGGCTGAGAAGGTGTTGCGCATGCGCCAGGCGGATGTCTTCTGTGTGCCGTCTTTGCGAGGCGAGAGCTTTGGGGTGGTGCTGGCCGAGGCAATGGCGGCGGAGACTCCCGTGGTGGCGAGCGACCTGGCGGGGTATCGCAACGTGGCGTGCAAAGGTGACGAGGCGTTGCTGGTTCGCCCGGATGATCCGGCGCAGCTTGCGGCGGGGTTGAAGCGTGTGCTTAGCGAACCGGATCTGGCGAGTGATCTGGTAGCGGCGGGTCGCAGGCGCGCACAGGAGCTTTCGATGGATCGGCTAGCGAGCCAATACGTGACGTACTACGAGCGAGCCATCGCGCTGGCCGCTGGCTAGCAGGGGCTAGCTGGCACTAGCCGCCGTAGGCTTGGGCGCTTGATTAGCGCCGATTCCGTTACCGCCGACGCGGCTGCCTTGGCTGCCCAAGCGGTGGCACAAAATGTGGCTGAGTACGACCGGCAGACTGCGCGTTGTGCTGCGGTCGTGTTCGCCGCTCCGGTGTTGTTGGCGACATTCATCGCCGCAGTCGTAGCGATAGTTATCGCCTTGCTTGGCGTGGCCAGCTGGATAGTCGCCGCCGCAATTGTGATCGTTGGCATCGCGCTGGGAGCAGCGGTGGGCTGGACATTCGTTACCAAAGGCGAACGACGGCTGCGCGCCGCACTGGGCATAGATCAGTCCCAGTCCGTAACCGAGCAAGACCAACCACGCCTGTACAACCTGCTAGAAAGCATCTGCCTCACCACCGGCGTGGATCTAGAAGACGTGCTGGTGCTGAACCGCCCGCAAGTCAATCTGCTTGTGCTTGGGTCTGAACCACACGCCGCCACGCTGGTGGTCACGCAAGGCTTGGTCGATTCGCTAGAGCGCATCGAGATAGAGGCGCTGCTGGCGCTGGCGTTGGGTCAGGTGCGCGACATGCGCACCGCATCGCTCACGATGTTGAACCGCACCGTCGGGCTGCCGACCATCGTGGCTGAAACATCAAACTCCGCGCTGGAGCGACTGCTTGCCAAGCCAGTCGTGTGGATCACCGGCAGGCGTCTTGCGGCTGTTTTGGCTAGCTATGACGACATTGACGCGGACGTGACCGCAGTAGGTATCACCCGCTACCCGCCGGGGCTGATGGCGGCGTTGGAGCGTGCCAGTCAGATCGGCACAAACGTGCCAGCCAGCAAAACGCTTTCGTCAATGTGGTTGCTTGCGCCCGATGCGGCTGATGCCAGCGGCGGCGTCAGTGGCGTCTCGTCAGGTCGGGCCTCATCAGGTCGGGCGAGCTTGACGTTTCGCATTCAGGTGTTGCGAGAGCTCTAGCCCTAGCTTGCTGGCGCATTCGTGCCATAAGCTTTAGCTATGGAAGATAACGCCGACAACTCAACCGATAACGGGGCCATAACTGGCACAGTAAGGGTCAAGCGTGGGCTGGCCGAAATGCTGAGCGGCGGCGTGATCATGGACGTGGTCACGCCCGATCAGGCCAAAATTGCTGAGGATGCGGGCGCGGTGGCGGTGATGGCGCTCGAGCGCGTACCGGCCGACATTCGGCGCGACGGCGGAGTCGCACGCATGAGCGACCCAGAAATGATTGACGGCATTCAGCAGGCGGTCACCATTCCGGTGATGGCGAAGGCGCGGATCGGACACTTCGCAGAAGCGCAGCTGCTGGAATCGCTTGGCGTTGATTACGTAGATGAGTCCGAGGTGCTGACCCCCGCCGATGAGGCGCATCACATTGACAAATGGCAGTTCACCGTGCCCTTCGTGTGCGGTGCGACCAACCTGGGCGAGGCGCTGCGGCGCATAAGCGAGGGTGCGTGCCTGATTCGCTCCAAGGGTGAGGCCGGCACCGGCAACATCATTGAGGCGGTCCGCCATCTCCGCTCAATTCTTGGCGACATACGCAAGATCACCACCGCCGATTCCGCCGAGCAGTACGAATGGGCGAAGCGCTTGGGTGCGCCGGTCGGGCTGGTGCAAGAGATAGCGCAGACCGGTCAGCTGCCCGTGCCGCTGTTTTGCGCGGGCGGTATCGCCACGCCGGCCGACGCTTCGCTGGTGATGCAGCTTGGTGCGCAGTCGGTGTTCGTCGGGTCGGGCATTTTCAAAAGCCAAGATCCTTCGCCGCGCGCAAAGGCGATCGTTGAGGCGACCACGCATTACCGCGACCCGGCTGTGGTCGCCAAGGTGAGTCGTGGGTTGGGCGAAGCGATGCCGGGCCTTGAGATGGAGAACCTGGAAACGAAGCTGGCCGACCGCGGCTGGTGATCGGCGTTTTATCCCTGCAGGGGGATACCGATAGCCATTTGTCCGCGTTCAAGCGGCTAGATGTCGGCGCGTGCTTGGTGCGGACGCCGACTGAGGTGGCGGCGGTGGATGCCTTGGTGATTCCGGGCGGGGAGTCCACCACGATGTGGATGCTGGCCAAAACCAGCGGGTGTTTTGACGCCATCGCCGAGCGCTTGGGTGATGGCATGGCGGCTCTGGGCACCTGCGCGGGAATGATCATGTTGGCCGATGAGGTGTTGGATGGTCGTCCCGATCAGCGCACCTTTGGGGCTATTGACATAGCGGTTCGGCGCAACGCTTTCGGCCGGCAGGTGGCGAGCTTTGAGGCGGACTTAGAGCTGCCGCCTGGCAACGGTGCTAGCGCAAGCGCTGGCAGCGAACCGCCTTTTCGGGCTGTGTTTATTCGAGCGCCGTGGGTGGAGCGGGTCGGCCCGAACGTTGAAGTGCTTGCCACCGTGCCACACGAATCAAGCGCGGGCGATTCCGTAGCCGTGCTTTGCCGCGAGGGCAATGTGCTGGTGTCCAGCTTTCACCCGGAGCTAACCGACGACCTGCGAATCCACCAGATGTTTTTGGATCTGCTGGCTGCCGCCTAGCGCCAAGCAGCTAGCCCCAACCCAACCGGCTAGTTATGCAGCGGCAACACCGCCTGCGCCACGCCTTCTAGCTCCTCTAGCCAGTTGTCGGGCTCGCCTACCAACACCGCCACAAACTTTGAAGCGCCGACCTCAATAAAGCGCTCAAGCTGGCGCCGCAGCCCGTCCCAACCGACAGGGATGATCTCGTTCGGGTCTATCCCGGGAGCACGCCGGTCAAGGACCTCTTTAGTGCTGGCTGAAATTTCCCCGTGCGTGTAAGGGATCAACGCCCCGAAGTGATCCACGTCCATAGAGCGCCCGTATTTCTCGGCGCCCTCATTCACCAGTTTCCAACCGGCGGCCGCCGTGTCGGGCGTGCAAAAAGACGGCAACCAGCCGTCGCCAAATCTGCCGCAGCGGCGCAGCTCCACATCGGCCGCCCCGCCCAGCCAGATCTCCAGCGGGTCTTGGATCGGCTTCGGCAATATCTCCACCTGATCGTAGTTGTAGAACTCGCCTTCGTGGGTTACTGGGCCGTCCTCCCAAAAACGCTTCAGCAGCGGCATCGCCTCGTTGAACATTTTTGCGCGCTGATTTCGCTGCACGCCAAACGCAGCCTGCTCATGAACGTCGGCCACGCCTAGCCCGAACGCCGGCAATAGGCGCCCGTTGGACAAGCGATCAAGGCTGGCTAGCTCTTTGGCTAGCACCGCCATGTTGCGGCCGGGCAATACCAGCACCGACATGCCGAACTTCAGGTGCTTGGTGCGAGCGGCCGCATACGACAGCCCCACGATCGGATCGGGACACTCACCGCCCAGGCGTTCGCTCAGCCACAACGAATCAAAGCCGAGTGTTTCAAGTGCGTCAACGAAGGGATCAAATGTGGCGGTGTCGTTGGTGAAGCTGCGGGTGCCGAGTCCGAACCCAATCCGAATTTTCATGCGGCAAGCGTAGAGCGATATCGGGAGTGCCGCTGTTCGGCGAGAGGTGTTGCTGTTTGGTGTGCGGTGCTTCTGCCTGGCGCAAAATCCCCGACCTCGTCTAGCTGCGTTCTACTCTGGCGCGGGTGAGCGAAACCGCCGACAGCCCAGCCGGCAACCCGATCGACCTGACCACCCCGTTTCGCTTGGACGGACGGGTCTGCTTGGTCACGGGTGCGTCAAGCGGTTTTGGTGAACGTTTTGCGCGGGTGTATGCGGCGGCGGGCGCCAAGGTTGTCGTGGCGGCACGCCGAGCCGACCGGCTAGCCACCCTCGCAGCCGATCTGCCGGACGCTTTGGCGGTTAGTTGCGACGTCGCCGATGACGAGCAGTGCCGCAGCCTGGTTGCGACAACGCTGGAGCATTTCGGGCAGTTGGACGTGCTGGTAAACAACGCGGGCATAAGCGATGCGATAAATCCCGCCGAGCAAGCCGACGTGGACAACTTCCGCAACGTGGTGGACGTGAATCTGAACGCCTGCTTTTTGCTGGCGGGTCTGGCGGCGACCGACATGATTGCGCGTGGCGCCGGCAGCATCATCAACATCGCTTCGGTTCATGGATTGGTGGCTTCGGCGCCAAACCTGCAGCCGGCTTATGCGGCTAGCAAGGCGGGCTTGGTGAACCTGTCTCGCGATCTGGCCGTTCAGTGGGCGACCAAGGGCGTGCGGGTGAATGCGCTGTGCCCGGGCTATTTCGAAACCGAGCTAACCAGCCCGATGTTTGAGGACGAAAAATCGTTGGCTTGGATTACTCGCAACACGGCGATGCGGCGGCCCGGAAAGCTGCACGAGCTGGATGGAGCGGCGCTGTTTTTGGCTAGCGATGCCAGCAGCTACGTGACGGGGGCGACGTTGTTGGTGGATGGCGGCTGGACCGCCCGCTAGTCATGCGAGCCGTCGCGCAAGCCATGCGAGCCGCTGTGCCTAAGCAGCCCAGGCTGCGGACGAATCTGGTCGCCGCCACCGAAGCGGGCTTGTGGGCCGCGGCTGCGATAGCGGCAGTGTCTTTGGCGCGCAAGACGCAGCGAATGATCAGCGAGCGAAAGCGGCTGACCCATGCCGCTTTGCACGATCCGCTAACGGGACTGGCTAACCGAACAAAGCTGGCGAGCCGACTAGAGGCTGCTCTTAGCGAGGCTGAAGCATCGGGTCAGTTGGTGGGTGCCCTGTTCTGCGACCTTGATGGCTTTCACCAGGTCAACAAAAACCACGGACACGGGGCAGGCGATCTGCTGTTGGTTGCAATCGCTTTGCGGATTGAGTCGGCGGTGCGACCCACCGACACCGTGGCGCGCCTTGGTGGCGATGAGTTTGTGGTGATTTGCCCCGGGTTGTCGCCGGCCGCCCACGAAGCAACCGCCGCGCTTGAGGCAATAGCTAGGCGTATCCGCCGGGCGGTGAGTGAGCCGGTTCAGGTGGGCGGGAGCAGCGCAGTGGGCGGGCGTGTTTCGCAGCAGATCAGTCAGCAAATAAGCATCGGCGCTGCGGTGATGCCGGGAGTGCCGAGAGCGCGCACCCCCAACGCGCACGCCCAACTGCTCCACCAAGCTGACCGTGCCCTGCTGCTAGAAAAGTCGCGGGCGCGATCGCTAGCCGAGCTGCGGTCAAGGCTGGCCTAGCCCAGGGCAGGTCTAGCCCAGGGCGGGCGTTCCTTCAAACTGGCCGGGATCGCCGGGAGCCGGAATCAAAGGGCGGGTGCGCCAGCTCATGTCGTCTTCCAGATTGGTGAACACCTCAGCCCATTGCGATGGAACCCATCCCTGAGCCAATCCGGCAACCGCGCAGTCTTGGCCGATGTGAACCAGCGCTGGCAGTTTTTCTAGCTCCAGTGAGCGCACGAACGTCCGCTCCGAATCGGTCAGCACCAGGTACTTGTCTGCGTACTGACCCAGGTAAGACTGCGCTCCGTCGGCATCGCTAGTAAGCACGAAGGCGCAGCGAACGTCGGCTTCTTCGTAGTGGTCAAACATCCGTGCGGCCGTGGGAATGATCCAGCCGCTTTGGTGCGTGAACGGGTCAAGCACCACAACCAGCAGGTTGAAAACCGTCAGCCATTCCTCCAGGGTTTGGGAATGGCCAGCCGTTGTTTCAAGCGTTATTTCGGGGCTGACAGCCACAGGCACGGCGCCGAAGATAGCGCACGGATGCGCTAGTTCAGCGTTAAAAGCTCCGTTGCCACTGGGCAATCGCTTTTGATTTGGGCGCTGGCTTTGGCGTTGGCTGGCAGCGGCCGAACGCCGTCGGGTCTGGCCAGGTGGGTAATCAGGCTGAGCGGTACGGCCTCTTCTTCTGCCTCCCACGGCTGGTCGGGTGAGATCTTGGCAAGCAGGGTGTCAAAGATTTCTGCGGGCAGCGCTCTGCCAACCCTGACCACGGCCCACACCTCTACGCCGAATGATCGTGCTACGGCTGCGGCGGCGTAAGACCCGGTCGTTGCCAACACGGTGTCGGGTCCGGCGGCGATCGCTTCGATCAACAGCACGTCGCTGGTGGCAATGGCTTGTGCCATTCCGGTGAGCGGAATCGCTACGGAGTTGATCTTGCTGGTGTTGTCGGCGTCGCTATCGCTGTTGTTATTGCCGCCCAGGTTGCGAGCCAGCCCAGCCCCTTCGCCGTAGGCGTCTAGCACGCGCACTTCCAGGCTTGCGGCTTGGTGCGGCGCTGCTTGGTGGCCAGCTGAATGGCTGTCTGAGTAGCCAGCCGAGTGGTCGCCCAGCCAGTCGTTGGCGAAGTCCGGCCAGCCCAGAACGCAAACCGTTCTTGCGCCGGGCGTCTGTTGCTCTGGCGCCTGCCGTTCGAGCGCTTGCCGCTCTGGCGCTTGCCGCGCGTCCTGCAGCGCCTCCAAAACATGCGCCGCCGTTTGGTCTGATCGCATTTGTTTTATTAGCTCGTTTGCGGCTGCCTCTGGGTCGCTCGCAGTGCAAACCCGCGCCGCCAGCGTCCACATGGAACCGACCATGCCGTGGCGCTGCAGCAGCTTGCGGCAAGCCATCACCAGCCCGCCACTGTCCGCGCCAAGGTCGCCCAGCGCATACGCAGCTTCTTGGGTCAGCAGCGCTTGGGAAACATCGCCGCCGGTTCTTGCTACGTAGCGAAGGTGCTCAATCGGATGCATAACCAAAACCACACCAACCTGGTAATCCGCCCGGGCTTAGGCGCCCTGAGTTTGCAAGCGCCGTGCGATTACCTTCAAGCACAGCGTTTCGTCGGCGCCTTCAAATATTGACAGCACGCGCGCATCCACAAACAAGCGGCTCACCGGGTACTCCTCCGCAAATCCAAACCCGCCGTGAATCTGCAAGGCCTCCCGTGTGACCCATTCCGCGGCCTTGCACACATACGCCTTGGCCATTGACGCCTCAACGCTGCCCGCGCCTTGCGCCATCAAGGTGGCGACTTTGTACGCGTACTGCCTGGACGCGGCAATGATGATCGCCATCCGGCCGAGCTTGACTTGCGTCAGCTGATAGTCGGCCACCGGTTTGCCGAAAACATGTCGCTCGGCCGCATAGCTGTGCGCCTCTTCGTAGGCGGCTTGCATTACGCCAACCGCACGCGCCGCCGTTTGGGCGCGACCGTTTTCAAATCCGGACATCTGCATGTAGAAGCCCTGGCCCAGACCTTCGGTGCCGCCGATGAGGTTGGCGTCTGGCACAAACCAGTCGTCGAAAGCGATTTCAAAACTGTGCATGCCGCGGTAGCCCAGGGTGGGTATGGCTCGGCCTTCCATGGTGCCGCCATGGTCGTCGGTGAATTCGAACGAATGTCCGCTGGCTTGCGGCTTGGGGACTATGAACAAGCTGAGGCCGCGATGCCCCTTGCTGCGATCCGGGTCGGTGCGAGCGAGCAGCATCAACACGTTGGCTCGGCCCGCAAACGTGCACCAGGTCTTGACGCCAGAGATGAGCCAGCCGCCGTCGGTTTGGGTTGCCGACACGGTCAGGCTGGCTACGTCGCTGCCGTAGTCGGGCTCGGTCACCGCCACCGCCACCATCGTTTCGCCCGAGGCGATTTGCGGGAACCAGTGCTTTTTCTGTTCTTCGCTGCCGCCTCTTTCGAGCGCTCGTGTGAGAATCTCCGGCCGGGTAATAAGCGAACCGCCCGCGCCCAGCGATGCGCGTGATAGCTCTTCGGTGGCGATGATCATTCCTAAGTAGTCGCTCTCGCTGCCGCTGGCGAAGCCGCCGTATTCCTCTGGCACCGACAGCCCGAAGCAGCCAAGCTCGGCTAGCCCGGTGATGATGTCTTCGGGTATGTCGGCGTCGTTGCGGTGGATGTGTTCGGCTTGGGGGGCGATTTTTTCTTGCGCAAAGCGGCGGAAGGTTTCGGCGACTAGCTCAAAGTCTTCGTCTAGGTGGCTGGGGGCTTTAAAGTCGGCGAAGCTGGCGACGAAGTTTGGGTCGCGGTATTTCTCTACGAAGTCGCGGCATTGTTCTAAGGCGTTTGGCGCGGCTGCCCAGGCTGACTCGCGACCGAACAAACGGGCGGCGAACTCGCCCAGGGCGTCGGCGGCAAAAGCGCAGGCCAGCCGCGCTTCGGCTTGGCCAGCCTGGTCAGCTTGGGCTTGGCCAGCGTTGGCATAGTCAAGCAGCGCGGCGGCTATTTCTAAAGCCGACGCGGTGTGAGCTATGTCGTAGAGCAGGCTTTGGTGGGCGTCGGCGTCGTCAAAGCTGCGGGTGCGGTCAATAGCGGCGTCAACTATTGCCTGACCCAGGCTTACTGCCGTGGCGGCTGCGGCTAGATCGGGCGCCGCTAAATCCGTGTCTGCTGAATCTGCGTCTGCTGAATCTGCGTCTGGCTGGCTGGCGGCGGTCGGGCTTGGCGCTTGACTCATGATCGCAAGGCTAAACGCGCTTGCGCAGCAAACCCTCCGCGCAGGTTTCACATACCGCGCAGTTGAAGTGAAGGATGCCCTGCAACGCAACCTCTCTCAGCTACGCCCCTTATGATTAGCGTGCCATTCGTCACGTGTCTTCACCAACTGCGCCAGATTCTTCGCAGGGATCGGGATCACCCCCGCCATCCAGTCCATCGTCACATAATGGCTGGGATGCCAAGTCGCCTCGTCCTGCAGCAAAACCGCACCCGCTACCAAAGCGCAAATACCAAACGCATGCCTAAACCCCTCATCGTTGTAAAACACGGGGTGATCAATAAACACATCACCGCTTTCAGGCAGCGGCGTGTCCGCGGGTAGCCCTTTGTGGTGAAACTCAAGAGGTTGCGGCGAGGCACCAAGGCTGCCGGAACTATACAGAGAGGCAGGCCGCTTACCCATAGCTAAACCTCCGTGATCGGTTGCAGCCCGTAAGCCTTGTGGAAGCCCAGCCCACCGCTGCCGCCAAGCTTGGTCTCGTTAAACGTCTGCAAGTTGAAAACCGACATCTGGTCATTATCTTTCCCGAACTGCACACCGTACTCTTGGCTCTTAGTCTTTGACTAACTCACGCAACACTCACAGCAAACCAACAACAGGGAGCGCCCGTGGCAGTTCACGACCGGCCTTTTGGCCGTCACTACGAAGACTTTGAGATCGGCGACGTCTATCGCCACTGGCCCGGCAAGACGATTACCGAAGCCGACGACCATCTGTTTTGCATGATCACGATGAACCATCACCCGCTGCACACCAACGAATGGTTTGCGCAAAACGAAACGGTGCATGGCCGCAACGTGGTGGTGGGCAATCTGGTGTATTCGCTGGTGCTGGGGATGAGCGTGCCCGACGTGAGCGGCGCGGCGATTGCGAACCTAGAGGTTGAGTCGCTGCTGCATCGCAAGCCCACCTTTCACGGAGACACGATCTACGCGGCGACCAAGGTGCTTGACAAGCGAGAGTCGTCTTCGCGCCCGGACCGTGGGGTGGTAACCGTTGAGACGCGTGCGTTCAACCAGCGCTCCGAAGAGGTGTGCTATTTCAAGCGCAAGGTGATGGTGTGGAAGCGTGATGCCGCCACCGATCGGAAGTTTCCCTATGAGCCGGCCGCGCTCGAAGAGCAGGCGAACTAGCTAGCTAGCGACCAGAGCCTCTAGCAGTTCGTCAATCGCCTTGTCAGCGATGGCGATCATCTCATCGTCGGTGCGGTCTTGAATCGGATGCTCCACCCACACTGCCGCCGGGTCAAACCCCAGCGCCTTGCTTTGCGCTTCCGCTCCGTCAATGAACTGAACCGTCGCCACAAACACTCCGGGAATGCCACGGCGCTCTAGGTCTGCGATGTCGTGCACACTGCACGACGTACAGCTACCTCAATCGGCTAAGGCTTCAATCACCACGTCGCATTTGGTGGCGATTTCGTGGCGCATGTCAACCGGCGCAGGCTTGGAGAAGGTTGGCTTCATAAAACGCTCCACGCGCATGTTGCGCTCCGTCAAGCGTTCCTCAAGCCGGTCGAGGAAATGATCGCCCCGCGGCTTGCTGATATCCAGCAAGCCCACCGTTAGGCCATCCAGCGAATCCGGGCGCTGCGTGCGCTGACGCATTGCTGGCGTTTGCTCATCGGTTGGATCAAGAACGGTTGTGCTCATATCAAACCCCCTCCGTTTGGCTGGCTAGGTTTCGCTAGCCAGTTGGGTACCGCTAGCCGCAGTTTAGTCCAGATATCTGTTTCTGTATCTATTTCCAGGGGTCGACTCTATTTCCAGGGATCGATCGGATGGCAGACCGGCGCAGAGCCCGTTTCGCCGTTCACCCAGCCGCCGATGACGGCCCCGAACAAGCCTGCACCGCCGCCGCAATGCGCCAGGAAAAGTCCGCCGGGGCGGAACTTCGCCATGTCGACCTCCGCAAATGCTTCCGGCAAGCCTTCGGCGATACCGCCTGCGCCGCGGACCAACTCGCTGCCCGGGCGGGTAGTTAGCTCAGTGATGCGTTGCGCCGTTTGCTCTCTGCTCCAGCCGCTGTCGGCATAGATGCGGGCGTGGTCGGGCGTCACCACCAACATGCAATCGAAACCCATCACCAGCTTGGGGTGGTGCAAGGCGTTGAGCGCGGCCGCATAGGTCCGCGACAATGACTCAGGGTCGCGGGAGAGCTGATCGACCACGCTGCGCGGCCCCTCGCCGGCGAACACCATGACCGTGTCGGTGCCCGGGGCAAATCCGAAGTCGCTGCTGAGCGGCAGCCAGGGCGATGCGGCTTCATTTTCGGCGAAGCAAAAACCCACCTTGCCGGGCTGACCAAGGGTTGCGCGGTCTACCTCGCCGGGCCGGCCGCCACCAACGTTGCGCACGATTAGCTGCACCGCACGGCCGATCGTGCTGTTGGCACGATTGCCCTGACCCAGAGCGTTGATGCCGGTGTTCATGCCGATCCGCTCGGCGATTGGCCCGTTCACCACCAGCACCGGCGCCACCGGCATGGTCGTGGCCAGCAGTCCGTGCATGTTGAACGTGTCGGTGCACACGGCTTCAATCGCGGCCAGCACGATCGGGAAGTACTCGGGCTTGCAGCCCGCCATGACTGCGTTGATTGCGGCTTTTTCGACGGTGCAGTCGGCCAGATTCGGCGGCACGATCGCCACGATTTCGCTGGGGCTGCGGGAAGTGCCCGTCAGCATTTTCTGAACTCGTGTGACGGTCGGCTCAACCAGCGGCAGGCCGTCCGACCAACCCCGCTCGTACATGACCTCTACCGGGTCTTCCAGTTCCGCCATTTGGATGCGGCGAGCCGCCAGCCCGCTAGCGCCGAAACGGGCTTCCAGCTGATCGGCAAACTCGGGTGCCACCGAAAGTGATCCGCAGCCGGGTCGGAACTCCGCTAGCTCCGCACCCAGGTCGGCCACTCCGGTGAGGCTCTGCCATTCGGGGCGACTCCAACCAACCGTGCGCTTGGTCTCAACGCCGTTGCTGACCTCTAGCAGGGTCGGCACGGTTTCGATGTTGTTGTGCCATGAGGCGGCGAGGTCTGCGTCGTGGATGCGGCTGGCGGCGGGAATCTCGGGCGGGAAATCGGCGTCGTCTTGGGTGTAGACGGTGATGCCCGGAGCTTGCGCCAGCGACTCCAGCGCGGGTGTGATTTGCTCGCAGGTGGGGCAGTCGTGCTTGACGAATGCGACCAGGCCGTCGGGCAGGGTCGGCTTGGCGGCTGTTTCGGTGGTGGTGGGCGTGGTGGTGGGCACGACCTGAGATTAGTCAGCTATCGCAAACCAGGCATCAAACCAGGCATACAGTAAGCCCGTGAGCGATACAGAAATAGACCAGGCGGCTTTCCGAGAGGTACTCGGACATTTCCCCACCGGGGTGACTACGGTGACGGCGACACAGGCGGATGCGCCTGTGGGGATGGCGATCGGCTCCTTTACATCGGTGTCGCTAGACCCGCCGCTGGTGGCTTTTTTGCCGACTAAAGATTCAACCACCTGGGCGGCGATTCGTTTGAGTGGTGCGTTTTGCGTGAACGTGATGGCGCAAGATCAGACGGACGTTTGCGGTGTGATGGCGAGCCATCAAGACGACAAGTTCGCTGACGTTGCGTGGCGGGCTAGCGCCAAAACCGGCTCGCCGATAATTGAGGGCTCCGTTGCGTTTATTGACTGCACGATTGAAAACATCTACGACGGGGGCGACCACGACATTGTTGTCGGGCGTGTGCAGGAGCTGTCGGTGCTGGATGAGAAAGATCCGCTGCTGTTTTATCGCGGCGGCTACGGCAGCTTTGCCCGGTAGCCCGCTAGTCGTCGTTGCCCGGTAGCTAGCGCAAACATGGATGTCATAGATCTGACGGCGCGCACCGTCTTAGCCGCCGTGATGTTGTTCGCGGGCATAATGAAGCTGCGCGATTCAAACTGGCCGCAGGCCGCGGCGGCTTTGGGTGTGCCAGCTTGGATTGCTCGACTGGTTGCGCCCGGGGAGTTGGTCTTGGGCGCGCTGCTGGTGGCGGATGTTGCGAATGCACCGGTGTCGTGGGTAGCGCTGGGTGTGTTGCTGGCGTTTTCGGTGGTGCTAGTTGTCGCTCTTAGAAAGCCGATTGATGAGCGACCGCGGTGTGCGTGTTTCGGTGCTTGGACGCAGCGGCCAGTGTCTTGGTGGTCGCTTGCACGCAACGGTGCGTTTTCGGTTGTGGCGCTAGTGAGCGCGCTGGTCTGACTTAGCCAAGCCCATCACGTCTAACACGAACGCCTGGATAAAGGCTTCTTCTCGCCAGGCGTCATAGCGGCCGGTGGCGCCGCCGTGTCCGGCGCTCATTTGTGTGCGAAGCAAGATCGGCCGCTGCGCGGGATTGGGTGCGGAATCAGCGGCGGTTGGCGCAGCATTGGCGCGCAGCTTGGCGACCCATTTGGCGGGCTCCCAATACGGGACACGCGGGTCATGCAGCCCAGCTGTTGCCAGCAGCGCCGGGCGGTTTTCACCCGTCTGGCTCGGCGGGTTCACGTTTTCGTATGGCGCATAGCTCTGGATCGTCTTAAAGCTGTCCGCCTGGGACGGATCACCCCACTGGTCAAACTCCGTAACGGTCAACGGGATGGTCGGGTCAAGCATCGTGTTGAGCGCATCCACGAACGGAACCTCCGCCACAACGCCAGCAAACAGTTCCGGCGCTTGATTAAAAATCGCACCCATTAACAAGCCGCCGGCACTAGCGCCACGCGCAACCAGGCGGTCGGGCTCCGTCCAGCCTTGCGCTATCAGGTGGCGCGCGCAGGCAACAAAATCGTCAAACGTGTTTTGCTTTTGCTCAAGTCGCCCCGCGTCATACCAAGCTCGCCCCATCTCACCGCCGCCGCGCACGTGCGCAATCGCAAAGACCACGCCACGGTCAAGCAGCGAGATTTGAGCCGAGCTAAAAGCCGCCGGAATGCTGACCTCATAAGCGCCGTAGCCATAAAGCAGACACGGCGCTGGCTGGGGTGGCGAACCGGAAGCCGAGTTGGAAACCAGGTCAGAAGCAGGGTCAGGTCGCCAAACCAAGCTGATGGGAACGCGGGTTCCATCCTTAGACGTCGCCCATACGCGCAAGGTTTCGTATGCCGAAAGATCCACTCCGACTGCGACCGGCGATTGGTACAGCAGCCGCGCTTCACTGTTGCTGGCATCGCTCTCGGCACTGCTGTTGGCACTTGCCAAGACTTCAGCCACGTTTATTTCATAGACTGAGCTCGGCGTAGTCATGGACGTGAACTTGTAGCGATACGAGTCCGCGGCGTACTCTAGATTGGTAGAAGTGCTGATCTCGTAAGGGGACTCAAAAGATGAATCTTGTATTAGACCTAGACCTGGTAAAGGAAGATCAAGCGGCTCCGACGAGCCGGGTTTCAACAGACGCAGACGAGTTGTCGCGTTGGTTCGATCTTCCAGCACCGCAAAAGATTCAAAGCAATCCACCTCATATAGACGAGTATCCGGATGATGTTCTAGAAGTGGTTCCCACTCGCCAACGCTTACGAGAGCGCTGTCGGAAACTTCTCCTCTTGCCGTCTGGCTATCTTGCGAATCGACGGTTTGCAAGGCGGCTTTCTTTAGGCAGAAGGTGTGGGACCCCTCTGAATTGGTAACGATCAGCAGTTGGCTGCCCTGGTGATCAACGCGGTATTCCACGCCCGGTTCTCGCATCCGCACCGGCACCAATTCGGCTCTTGGGTGGTCGGCATCTAGCAAATGACATTCGGAGGTTGTTTCAGACTCCGAAGCAACCACAACAAATCGCTCGCTGCGAGTCTTGGAGATACCGACCCAAAAGCGCTCGTCGTCTTCTTTAAACACCTCCTCAAATTGCGTGCGTTCAAACGGTGCGCGTTCAAATGGCACGCAGCGCATCACCCGATTGGAACGCTGGGCTTCATCCACGCCGACCACAAACAAGGTGCGGTTGTCGTTAGCCCAAGCCAGCCCGTAGGTGAGCTCGCCGCTGCATTCGGTCGTTTCGCCGGTCGCTATGTCCAGCACGAAGAGTTCGTAAAGCTCGTTGCCCGCTGTGTCGGCGGTGTAGGCGAGCAGGTTCTGGTTGGGGCTGACCGCTAAGTCGCCCAATGCGAAATAGTCGTGATCTCTAGCGAGCAGATTGACGTCCAGCAAAACCGTGTCTTCTGCTCGGTCTCCGTCTCCCGCGCTGGCGTGCGTTTCGCTAATGCGTCGGCGCATGTAAATCGGGTAAGCGAGCTCCGCGACGGTGCGAGTGAAGTACTCCCACGACCCATTCGGCACCGCCAGGCTGTCGTGCGTTTCGCTAATGCGGCTGCGAAGCTGCGCAAACAGCGTTGCGCGCAACGCCGCCAGGTGCGCCGTGGCGTGTTCGGTGTAGGCGTTTTCGGCGTGCAGATACGCCTCAACCGCCGGGTCGTCGCGGTCACGCAACCAAAACCAAGGGTCGACGGTTTCGGTGCCATGAGCGCGGCGCACATGCTCACGCTGCTGAGCCAGCGGGGGAGTAACAGCGCCGATGCGATCCATAGCGCCAGCACGATCCACAACGCAGGCCATAACGCAGGCACGGTAATGGGCGGCACTAGCGGTAATGGGCGGCACTAGCGTGCGGCCATGCCCATTTATGCGCTGGGAAACGAAGAGCCACAAATTGACCCGACGGCATTCATAATGCCCGAGGCCGTCATTATCGGAAACGTGATCGTCGGGCCAAGAGCGACCATCTGGTCTGGTGCGGTGTTGCGTGGCGACGACAGCGAAATCCGAATCGGCGCCGACACCTCCGTTCAAGACAACGCCGTACTGCACTGCGGCGAAGACCTGCCCACCATCGTCGGCGAGCGTTGCACGATCGGTCATCTGGCGCACATTGAAGGCGCCATCGTGCACAACGAAGCGCTGATCGGAACCGGCTCAATCGTTCTGCACAACGCAGTGATCGGGGAGCGAGCTCTGGTCGGTGCGGGGGCGGTCGTGCCCGGCGAAATGAAGGTGCCCCCTGGCACGATTGCGGTCGGCACGCCTGCGAAGATCCGCGAAGGGGTTGACACCGAGCCGCTGATAATGCCCGGAGTGCAGAACTACATAGATCGCCGCGTGCGTTTTTTAAACGAACTCCGACGGCTGGATTAGGCCGCTATTGTCGGGGCTATGTCAAAGGCAAAGTCAAAGGCAAAAATAGATATTGGACGCATTGGTCTTTGGACCGGCGCGCTAGATCAGGTTTCTAGTTCTGAAGCCGTTGAGTGGGTGGCAGAGGCCGAAGAGCTCGGCTACGGAGCCGTGTGGCTGCCCGAGGCGGTGGGGCGTGACCCGTTCGTCTCGGTCACTCGCCTGCTAGAGGGCACGTCGTCGATAAAGCTCGCCACCGGCATCGCCAACATCTACGCCCGCGACCCGATGACGATGGCCTCAACGCAGCGCAGCATCGACGAAGCATTCCCCGGGAGATTCCTGCTCGGTCTGGGGGTGAGCCATCAGCACTTAGTGGAGTTCGTCCGCAAGCACGACTACTCCAAGCCGCTGAGCTACATGAAGGCCTATCTGGAGAGCATGCAAAAGGGCATCTTTATGGCGGTCGGCCCGCAAGAACTGAACGACATCGTGATAGCCGCCCTCGGCCCCAAGATGCTGGAGCTGGCGGCGACCGAAACCACCGGTGCGCACCCGTATTTCGTGCCGCCGGAGCACACCGAGTTCGCCCGCAAGACCATGGGTCCCGAAGCGGCGCTGTATCCGGAGCAGATGGCGGTGCTTGAAACCGATCCTGCCAAGGCGCGTGAAATAGCCCGCCAAGGCATGGCGATCTATCTGGGCCTGCCCAACTACACGAACAACCTGCTGCGGCTTGGCTACACCCAAGAAGACATCAACGGCGGCCCCGGTGAAACTCCCAGCGATCGGCTGGTTGACGCAATCGTGGTTTGGGGCACCGTTGATGACGTGAAGGCCCGAGTAGATGCGCATTTTGATGCCGGCGCAGACCATGTTTGCGTGCAGGTTCTGGCCGACAGCCCGGCCGAAATACGGCATGGATGGGGCGAACTCGCTCCGGCACTAAACTAGAGAGCAGGTTTGGAGCAGGTTTTGCTCGTAAGCCGCTGGATGGAGTCATCATGACCGACACCAACGTTGCCATTGATCTTGGCAAATACAAGCTGGGGTGGAGCGACGAAGAGGACTACGTGTTCAAGCCGCGCCGCGGCCTGGACGAAGCCCTCATCCGTGAGATGTCGAACCTCAAAAAAGAGCCGGAATGGATGCTTGACTTCCGCCTGCGTGCATACAGGATCTTCAAGAGCAAGCCGATGCCCAACTGGGGCGGCGACATGTCGGAGATCTACTTTGACGACATCTACTACTACATCAAGCCGACCGAAGGTCAGGTTGATGTGTGGGAAGAGTTGCCCGACTCGGTTAAGGAAACCTACGAGAAGCTCGGCATTCCAGAGGCGGAGCGCAAGTATCTGGCGGGCGTAACCGCGCAGTATGAGAGCGAGGTGGTTTACCACCGCAACCGTGATGATCTGGAAGCACAGGGCGTGCTGTTTAGCGACATGGATTCCGCGGTCAAAGATCATCCCGAGCTGCTGCGCAAGTACTTCGGCACGATCATTCCGCCCGGCGACAACAAGTTCGCCGCTCTCAACTCTGCGGTGTGGTCCGGCGGGTCGTTTATTTACGTGCCGCCCGGCGTGGAGGTGGAGATGCCGCTGCAGGCCTACTTCCGCATCAACGCCGAAAACATGGGTCAGTTTGAGCGCACGCTCATCATCGCCGACGAAGGCGCCACCGTCCATTACATAGAGGGCTGCTCCGCGCCGGTCTATACCACCGATTCGCTGCACTCAGCGGTCGTTGAGCTGGTGGCGCTGCCGGGGTCGCGCATCACATACACCACAATTCAGAATTGGTCAAACAACGTTTTCAACCTGGTTACCAAGCGCGCCGCGGCATACGAAGAGGCGCACGTGGAATGGATTGACGGCAACATTGGGTCGCGGCTGACTATGAAATATCCGGCCGTGTATCTGCTTGGCCCCAAGGCTTCTGGCGAAGTGCTTTCGGTTGCCTATGCCGGTGAGGGTCAGCATCAAGACGCCGGCGCCAAGATGGTTCACGCCGCACCCGAAACCACGTCCAGCATCGTGTCTAAGTCGATCTCCAAAGACGGCGGCCGCACTACCTACCGTGGCTTGGTGCGAGTCGACGCCGAAGCGACCGGCTGCCGCAGTCACGTGCAGTGCGATGCGCTCTTGTTGGACGAAACCAGCCGCAGCGATACCTACCCGTATCAAGAGATCGGTTCGCGTGACGCACAGATCGCTCACGAGGCAACGGTGTCAAAGGTCGCCGACGAACAGTTGTTCTATTTGATGAGCCGCGGTTTGTCCGCCGAGCAAGCGATGGGGATGGTCGTCAATGGCTTTATCGAGCCGATCACTCGCACCTTGCCGATGGAGTACGCGGTGGAGTGGAGCCGCCTGATCGAAATACAGATGGAGGGCTCGGTCGGCTAATGCGCCATCCGCGCGACTTTTTTGCTCCGCTCGCGCTGGGAGCACCGCAACCGCTACAAGAGATTCCGATTCGTCCTTCGCGGATGATTCATTTCTTTGATCCTTCCAATGAAAAGATGCGGGCGAAGGTTCCGCAGATCGCACCAACCACAGATGTGCTGCTGGGAAACCTGGAAGATGCCGTTTCGGCGGACAACAAGGACGCGGCCCGTGATGGACTGGTTGAGGTCGGCAAGGCGTGGGACCCGGCGGCTGGCACGCAGCTTTGGACGCGGGTCAACAGTTTGGATTCTCCCTGGTTTCTTGATGACCTCTGGCTGCTGACCCACGAGATCGGCGACAAGCTGGATGTCATCATGGTGCCCAAGGTGCAGGGGCCCGAAGACATCCACTATGTGGATCAGCTCTTAGCGCAACTGGAAGCGAGAATCGGGCTGACCGAGCCGCTGCTGGTTCACGCAATCTTGGAGACCGCCACCGGCGTGGCCAACGTGGAGGCGATCTGCGGCGCCAGCCCTCGCATGCAGGGTTTGTCGCTGGGACCGGCGGATTTGGCAGCCGACCGGCGAATGAAAACGACCCGGGTGGGTGGCGGCCATCCCGATTACCTGGTGCGCCAAGACCCGGTTGCAGCCGATGCGTTGGCAAATGGCGTGGCGGACGATGCCGCCGACGGCAGCGACAACGCCGCCCGTGCCACCTATCAGCAAGATCTGTGGCACTACACCTTGGCGCGCATGGTTGACGCTTGCGGCTCTAGCGGCATCTTGCCCTACTACGGGCCTTTCGGCGACATCGGCGATCCGCTGGCGTGCGAGGATCAGTTCCGCAACGCGTACCTGTTGGGTTGCGTAGGTGCGTGGAGCCTGCATCCGTCCCAGATCGACATCGCCAAGCGAGTGTTCAGCCCGCCAGCAGATGAGGTGGCTTGGGCCAAGCGAGTGATAACTGAGATGGGCGACGGCACCGGCGCGGTGATGATCGACGGCAAGATGCAAGACGACGCAACCGTCAAGCAATGCCGTTTGGTGGTGAAGCTGGCCGACGAGTTGGCGGCGGCGGACCCCGAACTTGCCAAGACCTATGCGCTGGCGGCAAGCGAAGCCGGCGCCTAAATGAACCAGCAGCGACCACAAGAATGAGCCAGCAATGGCCGCAGGATCGGCTGCGCCGGTCGGTGTTGTATATGCCAGCCGCAAACTCACGAGCGCTTGAAAAGGCCAAGACCATTGATGCGGACGCTCTGATATTTGACCTGGAAGACGCAGTAGCGCCCGACGCCAAAGAGCAAGCTCGCGCGCAAGCGTGCGAGGCCGCCGCATCCGCCGAGTACGGCCATCGCGAGCTAACGATCCGTTGCAACTCTTTGGCAACGCCGTGGGGCGAAGATGACGTTGCGGCCGCCGCCCAGGTCAATCCGTCTGCGGTGGTCATTCCCAAGGTTGGATCGGCCAGCGAGGTTGACGCAGTGGCGCAGATCCTTGACAGCAATCGCTCCGCCGCGGGGGACGCCGCGCGTCCCGCCATCTGGGCGATGATCGAAACCCCGCATGCCCTGCAAGTCATCAACGACATAGCCGGACATCCGCGCGTGGAAGCGCTGGTGTTGGGAACCAACGATCTAGCCGCGGAGCTGCGAGCGACCATCACGCCCGACCGAGCGGCGCTGTTGCCTTACCTATCCATGTGCCTGCTAGCCGCCCGAGCCGCGGGCAAGTACGTGTTTGACGGCGTGTTCAACGACATATCCGACAGCGAAGGTTTTGAGAACGTGTGCCGCCAAGGTGCCGACATGGGCTTTGACGGCAAAACCCTGATTCACCCCAGCCAGGTTGAGCCTTGCAACACGAGTTTTGCGCCCAGCACGCAAGACCTGGACTTCTACCGCCGTGTGTTAGAAGCGTTTGAGCAAGCCAGCGCCGACGGCAAGGGCGTGGTGACCGTTGACGGCAAGATGATTGAGAACCTGCATGTGGCACAAGCGCAACGGGCGCTCGCCATGGCGCAAGCGATAGGCACGCGCTAGCAAGCAGCCCAACTGCTGGCACAATGACACAATGCCGATGAACACGAATTGTCGCCATTACGAGAGTCGGACCTACCCCAATGGCGACACGGTTCGTAAGTGCAATCTTGATCTAGCGCCCGAAGCCCCTTGGCGTTGCCCAGATGACTGCCAGAGTTATTCGCCGCGCCGCTTGGATGCGGGTTGGCAGCACGGCTCGCTAGGTGTTCGCAACTTCGCCAAGGAGCCGGAGAGCGTGGGTCAAGACGACTCGATCGCGGCGCTGCTTGATGAGGCCGAAGACATCGTGAATAACGCAGGCCCGGAAATAATGGCTGAGGTTGATAAAGAGCGCAGCCGTAAAGCTCGGCGGCGGCTTGGCAAGCTCACCAAAGGCAAGGGTGCTAAGGGCGCTAAAAGCGGAGTGCAGCGCAAGAAGAAGCGTAAGAAAAAGCGCCGCTAGCCCGGCTGCGCCTGCCCGCAGTGTCCCTGCCCGCAATGCCGCTCAGTAGCCTGACCGCCAGTGTTTTCAGGGGCTCAGACCGAAGCAGCGATCAGCCAGCTATTGGGCGGCAAAAGGCTCGCTAATCGGCGATTAAAAGCAGCCGAGCGGGCGATCAAACAGGGCATTCCGTCGTTCACCGAAGAGGTTTGGCGCTACTCGCTGATTGATGAGCTTGACCTGGATCGCTATGAGCTGTTCGTTCCGCCCGCGCCAGATGCCGACGCAGCCGGGGCAAGCCAAACCTCGCCTAGCCCTTACCTCGCCGAGGTGGAACCGGCGGCGGCGATATCGGTCATCAACGGCGAGATAACGCAAGCAAGCGTGCTCGCCGAAGGCGTATCTGTCCACACGCTCGCCAAAAACTACGAGCTAGCCGGCACCAGCCCCGGCCGTGCCGCAACCGGCGCAAAGCTCGGCTGCGTAATGCAAGACGCCGTCGATTTCTTTGCCGAAGCCAACCTGGCTTTCACCACCGCCCCTGTCGTCATAGAAATAGCACCCGGCGCAACCCCGGCCGGCCCGATCCTGGTCAACGTGCACACTGATCGGGACCGTCTTATGTGGTTCCCCCGCTTAGTGGTCATCGCTCACCCCGGCAGCGAAGCCGTCGTGGTGGAGCAGCAAACCAGCGACGATGTGGAATGCCTGGTCTGCCCGATAACGGAGCTGCAGGTAGACGAGGAAGCCAAGCTGTCGCACGTGACCGTTCAGCAGATGGGTCCGCGTGCCTGGCAGATCGCTTCGCAAAGCTCCCAGCTAGCCGCTAGCGCCCACTTGACAAGCCAGCATCTCGCCCTCGGCGGCGGCTACGCCCGCGCTCGCATAGACACTGCATTGATGGGCGAGGGCAGCCACACCGATTTGGCGGCGATCTATTTCGGCAGCGACGACACCGCGCTTGATTTCCGCACCTACCAGCGCCACGTTGCTCCCAACACGACCTCCGACCTGCTGTTCAAGGGCGCCCTAGACGACAACAGCCGAACCGTTTACACCGGGCTGATCCGCATTGAGAAAACCGCCAGCGGGGTGGAGGCGTTTCAGACCAACCGCAACCTGAAGCTGTCGCCGAATGCTTGGGCGGAGTCGGTGCCAAACCTGGAAATTGAAAACAACGACGTTAAATGCAGCCACGCTTCGGCTACCGGCCCGGTTGATCCCGATCAGCGGTTCTATCTGGAGCGGCTTGGGGTTAGCTCTGACGCGGCCGAGACGCTGGTGGTGCAGGGGTTTTTTGATGAGGTGCTTGACACGCTGCCGGTCAAGCAGATCGGCATTGCCGCCGGTGAAAACATCGCCGCGCGCCTGGCTGGCCGGCTAATAGCTGCGGCTTAGGTATTTCACTATGACTGTTTCGATCAAACTTTGCATGGCAAGCGACGTGCCCGACGGCGTGGCTCGCCGCTTTGACGTGGAGGGTCATCGGGTGGCGGTGGTGCGGATTGGCGAGCAGTTTTATGCGCTGGGCGACCGCTGCTCGCATGCCAACTTCTCGCTGTCGGAAGGAACGGTGTGGGCGGAGGATTGCGCGCTGGAATGCCCGCAGCACGCCTCTAGTTTTGATCTTGTTACCGGCAGGCCGAACTCGCTACCCGCGACTGCGCCGGTGCCCGTCTATGAGATCCGCCGCACCGGCGACAACGACGATCAGGTGGAGCTTGTGCTGCCCGACCCGAACCAGCCCGAATGAGTAGCAGCAACGGCGCAGCCGAACATGTGTTGGCAATCACCGGGCTGTGCGCCAGCGCCGGCGGCACGGAAGTTCTGCGGGGGATTGATCTGGAGGTTCGCTCGGGGCGTGTGCACGCGGTGATGGGTCCCAACGGGTCTGGCAAAAGCACGCTGGCGCATGTGATTATGGGGCGGCCTGGCTATGAGGTGACTGCCGGATCGGTGACCTTGGACGGCGAAGACATGTTGGCGCTAACGCCTTGGCAGCGAGCGCACGCCGGATTGTTTCTGACCATGCAGCACCCGCCCGAGGTTCCCGGCGTGTCTTTGACCGACGCTTTGGCGTTGGGGGTGGCGTGCGCGCAAGCCGAGGCTGACCAGCCAGCGGGGCTAGTCAGGCCGACTAGCGGAGCAAGCCAGGCCAGCGCAGAGATCACCGCCGCGGTCAACCAACAGCTCCAAATCGAAGCGGGAACCATTGGCCTGCGAGCGGATTTGCTAGACCGCCCGCTCAATGTGGACTTGTCCGGTGGTGAGCGCAAGCGAGCCGAGACCTGCCAGCTGGCTGTAATCAATCCGCTCATTGCGATTCTGGATGAGCTCGATAGCGGCCTGGACATTGATGCTTTGCGGGCGTGCGCCGAACGCATAGAGCTGATGACCAATAACGGTTTGGGCGTGCTGGCTATCACGCACTTTCACCGCATGCTGCGATATCTGCGACCCGATGAGGTGCATGTGATCGTTGATGGTCGCATCGCCGACTCCGGCGGTCCGGAGTTAGTAGAGCAGCTGGAAGCCGAGGGCTATGCGCGTTATGTGTCGTCGTCAGATGAAGAGGGCGGCGTGGCGGTGCAGATCGGCGGTGGCGGTCTTGGTCTTGGTGGCACCGGCAGCGGCACCGGCAGCGGTGCGACTAGTGGCGCTGGTTCGCTTGAAGCTGAGTTGGGGCTGTAGCTGCCGTGCCTGAGATTTCCAGAGAACTGTTAACCGAGGCTGAGCTAAGCCAAGCCCGCACTCAGCTGCCCGGCTGGGAAGTAAGCGGCGAGGTGCTGCGGCGAACGTATGAGTTTGAGAACTTTGTGGCAGCTTTCGGATTCATGGCGCAAGCTGCGTTGTGCGCCGAACGGCTAGATCATCACCCGGACTGGAGCAACGTGTATCGCACGGTGAATGTGAGCTTGAACACGCACGACCGCGGCGGCGTTACTCACCTAGACGTAGAGCTAGCCACGCAGATGGAGCTAATCGCCAGCGGCCTCATCCAGCCCTGACAGCAGAGCATTCCAAGCCAGAGTGGCGCACTTTATGCGCACGGGAAACTTGACTACGCCGCGCATTGCCTCAAGGTCGCCCATCGATCCGATCTCGCCAGCGTCTTCTATTTCAATGCCCATCATCGCCTTGAACTTGCTGACAAGCTCACGCACCTCTTCTATTGGCTTCCCAACCACGGCCTCCGACATCATTGACGCCGAAGCCTGACTAATCGAGCAGCCCTGCCCAGCCACCGCTAGGTCGGAAACAACCCCGTCCTCAATCTCAAAAGTCAGCACCACCTCATCGCCGCACAGCGGATTGAAGCCCTCGCTGCGATGCGCGGGCGGACTAGGCAGCTCACCCCGGCGCCGGGGGCTGCGGTAGTGATCAAGAATGATGTCGCGATAAAGCGACTGCAGGTCAGCCATTACTGGTCAGCCATTGCAGGTCAGCCATTAAACAACTCAGCCACATCGTGCAACCCCTGCGACAACGCATCAACGTCAGACTCATCGTTGTAGATATATAGAGAAGCGCGCGCAGTAGCTGGCACGCCCAGGCTGTGCATCAAAGGCTTGGCACAGTGATGGCCGGCTCGCACGCACACCCCAGCCTGATCTAGCACCTGAGAGACGTCGTGCGGGTGAATGTCGCCGTAGGCAAAGGAAAGAACGCCGCCACGTTCGGCTGGTTCGGAAGGCCCAAACACGGTGATCTTGTCGCCGTGATCGGCCGTAAGCGTCCGCAGCGCGTAGCCGGTAAGAGCCACCTCGTGGGCGCGCACAGCCTCCATATCAAGCCCCCGCAAATACTCCACGGCCGCGCCCAGCCCAACAATCTCAGCAATGGGCGGCGTGCCCGCCTCAAACTTATGCGGCACCACGTTTGGAGTAAAGCCGTCTTTGCTCACGTCAAGAATCATCTCGCCACCACCCAGAAACGGCGGCATCGCATCTAGCAACTCACGACGCCCCCACAGCACACCAATTCCGGTAGGGCCGCACATCTTGTGCCCGGTGAAGGCCACAAAATCCGCACCAAGCTCGATCACATCGCAGGGCACGTGCGGCACATACTGGCTGGCGTCGGCCATCAGCAGCGCACCGTGTTGATGGGCGGCTTCGGCGATGCGGGCGACCGGATTCAAGGTTCCCAGCACGTTGCTCATCGCCGTTACCGACACAAACTTTGCGCCGTCTAGCAAGCGATCAAGGTCGCTCAGATCCAGGTGCCCGTCGTCGCCCACAGGTATCCAGCGGATTTCGTAGCCCGCTTTGGCGGCGCCGATCTGCCAGGGAACGATGTTTGAGTGGTGCTCCATTTCGGTCAGCACGACTGCGTCGTCCGCCTGCAGGTTTGCGCCGCCCCAGCTGTGCGCAACCAGATTGAGCGCCTCGGTTGCGTTCTTGGTGAAGATCACCTCTTCGGCGCTAGGCGCGCCAATAAATTCAGCGATCGCCGCACGAGCGGCTTCCAGCTCTTCGGTCGCCAGCACGGCGATTTCGTACGCTCCGCGATGAACGTTGGCGTGAATGGTGCGGTAGTAGGTGTCCATTTTTTCAAGGACGGCGGCGGGCTTTTGCGAGCTAGCCGCAGAATCCAAATAGACGATGGGCTTGCCGTTGACCGTGCGTGCTAGCAGGGGGAAGTCTGACTTGGTGTTTGCGAAAGGGTTCATAGCGGGCGACCTATGCCGACATGAATTGCTCATAGCCAGCGGTGTCTAACGCTTGCGCTAGCTCAATGCCGCCGGACTGCGTGATTTTTCCGTCGATCATTATGTGAACGGCCGTTGGCTTTATCTCTTCTAGCAATCGCAAATAGTGCGTGATTAGCAGGGCGCCCATCTGCGGCCGCTCGGCTTGTACCTGCTGCACTCCGGCCGCAACAATGCTGAGGGCGTCGATGTCAAGCCCGGAGTCGGTCTCATCCAACATGGCCAGCCGCGGCTCTAGCAGCGCCATCTGCAAGATTTCGTTGCGCTTTTTTTCGCCGCCGGAAAAGCCCTCGTTTAAGAAGCGGTCCATGAATTTGGGGTCAATCTCCAGGCGTTCCATCCAATCCTGCATGGCGACGTACACGTCAATCACCGACACGTCTTCGCCCTTGCGAGCCGAAACGGCCTGCCTCAAGAAGTTGCGGATGGACACCCCGGTTACCGATTGGGGATGCTGGAACGCCAAGAACAGACCCGCCTTGGCGCGCACGTCGGTGTCCCACGTGGTGATGTCTTCGCCGTCAAGGCGTAACGCCCCGCTGACAACTTCATACTCTGGCGACCCCATAATCGCCGCAGCGAGGGTTGATTTGCCCGCACCGTTCGGACCCATGATCGCGTGGCATTCGCCCGGGGCGATATGCAGCGTGACGCCGTTCAGCACCTGCGGTCCGTCAACGGCTTTTACAACTAGCGAGTCAATCTCAAAAAGAGCGGCCATCGGGCACATTCTACGAGTGAGGGAGTTGCGCCCTGCCCTGCCGGCTCAAGTCGCTAGCCCACTGGCTCAAGTCGCTAGCCCAGGTCGTCTGCTACGTCGAGCCAGAGCTGAGTCGTCAGCGCTAGCGATTCCACGTCGATGCGTTCGTCGTTGCCGTGAAAGCGTGTCCCAAAATCGGCCGCATCCAACGACGGGCTGAACAGGCCGGCGCCGTATGCGATCGCCCCCATCTGGCGGTAGACGCGAGCATCGGTAAAGCCCACTATTAGGCGAGGCTCCAAGCTGGCTGTTGGAAACGGGCGCGCCACGGCGCTTTGCAGGCAATCCCACAGCGGGTTGTCAAGCTGACTAATGCTGGCGGGGTCGTTCATCACGAAATCCACCTCAACGGATTCATACATTTCACCTAGCGCCGCTCGCAGATGCTCATCCACGTCGGCGGCATTCTCACCCGGCAAGGTGCGCACGTCTACGTCGATGTCCACCTGATCGGGGATCACGTTGGTCTTCATTCCGACTTCGGCGCTAAGCACGTTGGGCGAAAAGGTCGTGTGGATGCAGCTATACAGCTGGCGTGCCAGCGGCGCATGGGGGTGGCTTTGCAGAAAGTCGTCCACGCGGGTTTCGTCCAGCATGATTTCTTTGGTCTCTTGGTCGATGTTCATGCCGTCAACCTGGCTGCGCCACAACTCATGAAACTGAGGCTGCGGTCGATATTGCGCCAGCCGTTGCACCACCGCGGCAGCGACCACTAGAGCGTTGTCGATTCTGTACGGCATCGAACCATGCCCCGGCACGCCACGCACCCGCAGTCGGCGCCAGGCGACGCCTTTCTCACCTACATTCATGGAGATCACTGGCGTTGCCTCGCTGCCGGAGTGCAGGCCGCCGTTTTCGGTCAAGACGTAATCGGCGAAGATGGCGTCGCGGTGGTTGTCGGCCATCCACTGGGCTCCGTATTTTGAGCCGGACTCTTCGTCGGCCACGGCGAAATAAATCAGGTCGCCTTGCGGACGGTGGCCGCTGTCTGCCAGATGCTTGAACGCCACCGCCATGGAGGCGGTCAGGTTCAACATGTCAACTGCGCCACGACCCCACACTTCGGTGCCGACCTTGCCTTCGATTAGTTCGCCGCCGAAAGGATCACGCGTCCAACCGGATTCATTGACCGGCACAACGTCGGTGTGACCCATTAAGCACAGCTTGGGAGCGGCCGGGTCGCGGCCTTCAATGCGAGCTACCAAAGAGCGGCGACCGGGTGCGGCGTCAAAGGTTTCCATGTCCAGGCCGCTGCCCTCTAGGAAAGTTTGCAGCACATCTGAGTTGCGGACTTCCTCGCCCGACTCGGCCGTGCCTTCGTTTACGCACCTGTTGCGGATCAGCGTTTGCAGTAGCTCAACTGTTTGATCGGTGCGTTGTTGCTGGGTTTGCACACTGCGCACGGTAGTTGTAACGCAACAGACACGCGCCCCGCTTGTGGCGCGCGCGACGGTCGCTACCCTTCCGCCGCACTACGGAATGCGATAACGGACAGGACAATGGGAAAGTCAAGCAGCAGCGAGCAAGCCATTACCGCTGAGAAGTTGGTGCGGGACTTCGATGAGAATCGTGCGGTAAATGAGATTGATCTAGCCGTTGACAACGGTGAGATTTTTGGATTTCTCGGGCCGAACGGTGCGGGCAAAAGCACCACCGTGCGGATGCTTTGCACCTTGCTTACCCCGAGCGCAGGCACCGCGACGGTCGCGGGCTATGACGTGGCGACCGATCCCGGCAAGGTGCGCATTCGCATTGGTGTGGCTATGCAGAACTCGGCCTTGGACGATCGGCAGTCCGGGCGTGAGATCCTTGACCTGCAGGCCCGCCTATACGGCCTAACAAGGGCCGATCGTGCCAAGGCACTTGACAGAGCCATTGCCTTGGCCGACATCGGTGAGGCCATTGATGATCGTGTTGCCACTTACAGCGGCGGTATGCGCCGGCGGTTGGACTTGTCGGCCTCGCTCATTCACGGCCCTGAGCTGCTGTTCTTAGATGAGCCCACCACGGGCCTAGATCCCGCCAGTCGTGCGTTGGTGTGGGAAGAGGTGCGCCGGCTGAACAGCGAGCTAGGCGTCACGGTGTTTTTGACGACGCAATACCTTGAGGAAGCCGACGAGCTTGCCGACCGAGTGGCGATCTTGAACGCCGGGCAGATCGTTGAGCAGGACACGCCCGAAGCTCTCAAGCGAGCCGTCGGTAGCGACGTCATTGTGATTGATCTTGACCCGACAAACATTGCGGCGGCGGCGGACGCGATTGAGCCGTTGAGTGGTATTAGCTCGGTGACCAAAGGTCAGATGGGCGTAACGGTCGCTACTTCACATGGGGCTGCGATGGTGTCCGACGTGGCGGTGGCTTTGTCGGAAGCGAACGTTGAAACGCACACTTTGACGGTGCGCACGCCGTCGCTGGACGACGTGTTTTTGCGCGCCACCGGTAAACGCATGGAAGTAGCGGCAAGCGAATTTGAACAGGCCGAGGAGGAGAAAACATGAGTAGTGATCTAGACGCAGGCCGCGACGCGGCTGCCAGCAGTGACGCGGCTGACCGCAGCGGCGCGGCGCCGCATACGAGTTCCGCTGGCGCTGGCCTAACTCGGCCGGTCGGATTTTTTAGCGACATCGCCACCATCGCCCGCCGAGCGGTGCGCAGCATTTTGCGAGAGCCGGAGTTTTTCGGCCCCGCGCTTGCCATTCCGATATTTTTCTTTGTTGTAAACGTCGGTGCGCTCGGTGCCTTCGCTGAGGACGCCCCAGAAGTTTTTGACTACCGCGAGTTCCAGCTTCCGGTAGCGATAATTTTTGCGGTTACGGGCATATCGCGCGCATCAACGCTTGTTACCGACATCCAATCTGGCTACCTGGACCGCATGTTGATAACGCCCGTTCGGCGCACAACACTGCTGTTCGGTCTGATGGTTGCCGACATCGTGATGGCGATAGGCCTGGCAATAATCGTGTTGATTTTGGGCTTCATCTATGGCGTCAGTTTCGGCACAGGGATCTTGGGAATCTTGTTTTTCGTGCTGCTGTCGGTTATCTGGAGCCTTGCGTTCACCGGATTTCCCTACACGGTCGCCTTACGCACGGGCAACCCCGCGGCGGTCAACTCTGCGTTTTTGATTTTCTTTCCGTTTGCATTCCTCACACCGGCCTTTTTGCCACGCGAGCTAATGACTGGCTGGCTGCCAACGGTTGCGGCTTGGAACCCTGTTACTTACTTATTGGAGGGGATGCGCACGCTGCTAGACGACAGCTGGGATTGGAGCTCTCTGGGAAAGGCGATCTTGGCTATCGGCGGGATGGGTCTGGTGACCTTCACGCTTGCGTTTAGGTCGCTGTCGCGGCGGCTGTCAACCGGCTGAGCCGAGCTTTACCAGCCTGACCGAGCGGCCGCGTCTTTACCAGCCGCGGTCGATCCACTCTTGCAGATGCGGCGACTCCGCGCCGATGGTGGTGTCGGCGCCGTGACCCGGCAGCACCATCGTGTCAGCGTCAAACTTGGCGAACATGCGGTTCTCAATGCTTTCAATGATCTGTTTGAAATCGCCGCCAAATCCTGTGGCGCCGGGTCCGCCCGGAAACAGCGTGTCGCCGGTGAACAGCAGGGGAGTGCCCTCCACGTGAAAGCTCATCGAGCCCGCCGTGTGACCCGGATTATGAATGGTGCGCACACGCACCTTGCCGACTTCGATCACGTCGTCGTCTTCTAGGATCAGGTCGTAGCTCGGCAGCATTGAACTGTCTTGGTCGGAGACCGCCACCGCCAGCCCGGCATCTCGCAACGCCGGTATGGCTTGGATGTGATCCCAGTGCCCGTGCGTCTCTACTACCTTGCGTACGCCCAGCGTTTGGCACACATCCAGCAGCCGCTGATGCTCGTTGGCGGCGTCAATCAATAACGCCTCACCGGTTTCGGTGCAGCGAATTACAAAAACGTTGTTGTCAAAGTCGTCGGGGAAACCGTGCGGCAGATCGCCCTCAACTGGTCTGACCACCGTTTTGTGGACTTCAATGCCGGAGTCTTTCCAATGCAATTTCATGTCGCCAGGTTAGGCGAGTGCGCTGGTGTGCAGAGTCAGGACGAAGAGACAACGTCAAAACCCAGCTCCAACGCCGCTGGAATCTGACGGCTGTCAAAGGTGAGATAGGTGAGCGGTCGGCCGAGCCGATCGGCCGCAGCTAGGTGCAGCGAATCAACGGTGCTTAGACCAAACTCGGAGCCAAGCTCCAGGGCGCGTGCCAGGCAACGGTTGTCAAGCGGCACCACCCAAAATGAATCCCAGTCGCGGCGGAAGCGTTGCCACAAGGCTGTTTGTTGCTCGGCAGCCAGCCCCAAGCGATGCAGTGCTAGTTGCGTTTCCAGGCGAACCAAAGCGCTGGCGGCCCAGGTGTCGTCGGTGCTCATGGTGCTGAGCACCAGCTGCGTGTCGTCGTCGGCCACATAGCGCCGCAGTAGTGCGGAGGTGTCGAGCGCCAGCGGCATCTAGCTGCGCCCCAGACGGCGGGCGCGTGTTCCACGCACCTCAGCCAAAGCCGCCGTGCAAGAAACGCCGACCGGCAACGCAATCGGCGCTGTGCTTGGCTCGGCCTCACCGGGGGCTGCGTCTGACTCGGCCGCGTTCGACTCGGTCGCGTCCGACTTGGCCTGGCCGGAGGCAAAGCGCTGCGGCTGCTGCGGCGGCTCTAACAAGCCCGCGCCCGCCAGGGCTCCCAATGACACCAAGCCTTGCGCGCCATCAGCTCCGCCAGCAAGCCCACCAACCGGAACCAGCTCAGCTATCGCAGTGCCACCCTGAGTTACGACAATGCGGCTCCCGTCGTTTGCGGCACGCAGGTAGCTAGCCAGCTTTGAGCGCAGCTCGCGCACGCCAACGTGTATTTGGGCGTCTTCATTCGCATTCATGTGTACATAAGTGTACGCGCACGGATGTGCGAATGTCCCAAAGATTTGCTAGACAGTGGGCTGCCGGTCAATCAGGCTGGCTGTGAATCAGGTCGGCTGTGAATCAGGCCGGTTGCGAACCGCAGAATAGAAAGCTGATTATCAATGAATTTTGCATTCACCGAAGAACAAGAAGAACTCAGAAACTTCGTCCGCTCATTCTTAGACGACAAGTCGCCGGAGACAGCGGTACGGGAGCTGATGGAAACCGATGATGGCTATGACCCAGCGGTGTGGTCGCAGATGGCCGAGCAGCTTGGCTTGCAGAGCCTGATCATCCCCGAGGCCTATGGCGGCCAGGGCGCCTCCTATGTCGAGCTTGGCATTGTGCTGGAAGAGATGGGACGCAACCTGCTGTGCTCGCCGTTTTTCTCCACCGTTGTGCTAGCGGGCAACGCGATCATTCACTCCGGCAACGAGAAAGCCAAGGAAGATCTGCTGCCGGGGATTGCCTCTGGTGAGACCATCGCAACGCTGGCGCTGGCCGAGCAGAGCGGTCGCTGGGATGCACAAGGCGTCACGACCACCGCATCGGGCATCGGCGACTCCGCCACGATCACCGGTGAGAAAATGTTCGTGACCGACGGCGGCACTGCGAATCTGTTTGTGGTGGCAGCCCAGGCCGACGGCGGCTTGCACCTGTTCACCGTTGCAGGTGACGCAGCTGGCATCGCCAGGGAAAATCTGTCAACGATGGATCAGACCCGCAAGCAGGCTCGCGTGACGTTTGATAACACCCCCGCGACGCACCTGTGCGACACCGACAACTTTGCCTACATCGCCAAGGTGCTTGACCTGGCTGCGGTGGCGCTGGCCAACGAGCAGGTGGGCGGCGCTCAATTTGTTCTGGATATGGCTGTGCAGTACGCGAAGGATCGTGTGCAGTTCGGGCGGCCGATTGGGTCATTCCAGGCGATCAAGCACAAGTGTGCGGACATGCTGCTAGAGGTGGAATCAGCCAAGTCGGCTGCCTACTACGCGGCGTGGTGCGCGGCGGAAATGAATGATGAGCTGCCGTCGGTGGCGTCGCTAGCCAAGGCGTACTGCTCTGAGGCGTACTTCCATTGCTCAGCGGAGAACATTCAGATTCACGGCGGCATCGGCTTCACCTGGGAGCACCCGGCGCACTTGTATTTCAAGCGCGCTAAGAGCTCTGAGCTGCTGTTTGGCGATCCGGCTTATCACCGCGAGCAGTTGGCACAGCGCATCGGGCTTTAGCCCCGACTAGCCCCGACACAAAACCTTCGGCTTGCTCTGTCGCCCTGGGTGGCGGGCAGGTAGCGCGCCGTTTGGGCGGGCGACCAGGCGGCCGGGCGACCAAGCGGCCAGGCAAACCTTGGCAGACTTAACGGGCAATGTTGGATAAGCAATGTTGGCTGCGGTAATCGTCGTCTCGGTTTTGATCGGATTTGTGGTGGGCGCTGGCGTCATTGGCACCGCCGCTCAGCGAATGGGTCGGCAGCGCAGCCAGCCCGTTTGGCGACAAGAGGTTGCTGCGACTTACCTTGAATCGCATCTGCCATATGAGGTAGCCGCCGAGCTGCAGCCAGGCGACCTGCGCGATTTGCTGCGCCGCCATATCAATCAGTTGCAGTATGAGGGTCGCCCCGAAGCAGATGCTGTAGCGGCTGCCGAAGTTGACGATAGTCCGGTGTCGGATTCCAACACAACGGCAGCAGACGCAGACGCGGACCTGGCGACGCTAACCACGCACAACGATGCGGTAGCGAATCTTTACGCCCAAGCACGCGCGGATGGCTTGGAAATAACCAAGCCGATAGTTGAAGAGATAATCCGAGTTCATCTTGAGTATCTGCACGTCATCGGCGCGCTGGTGCAGAGCGCCGACCAGCAAAGTGCCGACCAACAGAGCGCCGACCAGCAATGAGCGTGCAGGTCACCGGAGTCAAAATCGGCGACGGTCAAGGCGACGATCCCAAACTGGACGCTTACGTTGTCAAATCAGACAGCGGGCGAAGCCCTGGCGCCCCACCAAACGAACACGCCGTCGTGCTGTGCCACGGCGTCCCTTCCAGGCAACGTCCCGGCGTGCCAAACCGCACTTACCGATCCTTCGCCGAACGCATTGCTGCCGCCTACGGCTGGACGGTGCTAGCGGTCAGCATGCGTGGTTGCGGCGACTCCGAAGGCGATTTTTCGTTGGCGGGCTGGATTGACGACATCTGCCGTTCGGTTGATTACATCCTGGCTCAAGGTTTCAAGCACGTCTGGCTGGTCGGATCTAGCACCGGCGGTTCGATCGCCATGCTGGC
Organism: Candidatus Poriferisodalaceae bacterium; assembly: GCA_965212125.1. Classification (GTDB taxonomy): domain Bacteria; phylum Actinomycetota; class Acidimicrobiia; order Acidimicrobiales; family Poriferisodalaceae; genus CAYRJD01. The sequence goes on from OZ243045.1 coordinate 615,341, forward strand.
TGCCGCCCGCGACGAAAGAGTGAGCGGAGTAGTGGCGATGGCGGCCCGCGCCGACTTTGACGACTGGGCGAGCGACCCACGCAAGTTTCGAGAGCACTGCTATTCGTTGGGGATTATCTCCAGCCCCGACGCCGGTGACATCCCCGGCCGTGACCCCTCGTTTTCGCTGAGCAGCTGGACCAGGGAGTTGCGAGAGAACCGTCCGGTGGACGCGGCCGTCGCCCTCAGGGAGCGCCCGCTGCTGATTTTGCACGGAGTTGAAGATCGTCAGGTACCGGTTGCCGATGCGCAAAAGCTGGCCGAGCGCAATCCGAACGCTGAAATCCGACTAATCGAAGGCGCAAACCACCGCATTCGGCACGATCCACGTGCAACGGCGATATTGCTGGGGTGGCTGGAAAGCCAGATCGGCAGCCTTAGCAAGCCCTAGCAAGCCTTAGCGCGCCTGCATCCAGCGCCTAGCCCTAATGCGCGGACGCGGACCACGGGTCGGCCGTGTCAACCTCCAGCCCGTAACGCTTGATAGCGCCCTGCACCGTTGCGCTATCTATCTCGCCCGCCTCTGCCAAGCGCCACAGCACCGCCACCACCAGATGCTCAGCGGACACCTCAAAATGTTCTCGCAACCGCTCACGGGTGTCGCTGCGTCCGAACCCGTCGGTGCCCAAAGAGGTGTAGTCGCGCGGTATCCAGCGAGAAACCTGATCTGGCACGGTGCGCATGTAATCGGTGATGGCAATAACCGGCCCGCCGTCTGGGTCGTCTAACTGGCGCGCCACAAAAGGCACACGCGCCTCCTCGGCGGGGTGCAGTTCATTCCACCGCTCACAGCTCAACGCATCTTCACGCAGAGCCTTATACGAGGTAGCGCTCCACAGATCAACCGCAACGTCGTGCTCGGCCGCGAGCAGCTCCGCCGCCTCCCGGGCCGCCGACTGCGAAGCACCGGAAAATAGCACCGTCGCTCGCAAGCGGCGCCCGTCTGGTGCTGGCTGATAGCGATACAACCCGGCCAGCAGAGCCTCATGGTCTAGCCCCTCGGGCTCGGGCGGCTGCAGGTAGTTTTCGTTGTAAATGGTCAGGTAATAAAAAATGTCCTCGCCCATCTCATACATGCGTCGCATGCCGTCGCGAATGATTATTCCAAGCTCATACGCAAACGCCGGGTCGTAGCACTGACACGGCGGCACGGTTGAAGCCAGCAGCGGCGAATGGCCGTCTTGATGCTGCAAGCCTTCGCCCATCAAGGTTGTGCGGCCAGCTGTCGCTCCCATCAAAAAGCCGCGCCCACGCATGTCGGCCAGCGCCCAGATCAGGTCGGCCACTCGCTGAAAGCCGAACATCGAATAGAAAATAAAGAACGGCGCCATCGGCACGCCACGTGTGGCATATGAGGTAGCCGCCGCGATGAAGGTGGCAAGCGAACCAGCTTCGGTTATGCCCTCCTCCAAAATTTGCCCGTCTATTTTTTCGGAGTATGACAGCAGCAGGTCGTGATCAACCGGCTCATATAGCTGCCCGCCGCTTGCGTAAATCCCCAGCTCACGAAACAGGGAGTCCATGCCGAAGGTGCGCGCCTCATCGGGAATGATCGGCACGACTCTTTCACCGAAGCCGTCTTCGCGCGCAAGGGCACGCAGCAGTCGGGTGAACGCCATCGTGGTGGACACCTCTTGCTTGTTTGACCCGGCCGCCAGCTCATCAAACACCGCGCCGTCGGGCAATGGCATCGGCCGCCTGGTCCAGTCGCGCCGCCGACTAGGCAGGGAGCCGCCCAGCTTGTTGCGCAGCGACATCAGATATTCGTGCTCTGCGGAGCCTTCCGCGGGCCGGTAGTACGGCGGGTTGTCGTGCTCAAAATCTTCAGGAATCTCATCGTGCAGATGCAGCCGGTCTCTGATCACCATCAGCTGCTCGCGGGTGAGCTTTTTGATCTGATGCGTTGCGTTGCGCCCTTCCAGGTCAGGCCCCAGCGTCCAGCCTTTGATGGTCTTGGTGAGAATCACCGTCGGGCTGCCCTGATGCTCGCTCGCAGCCTTGTAGGCGGCATGCACTTTTTTGTAGTCGTGCCCGCCGCGTGGCAGCTGCTCTAGCTCTTGGTCGGACAGGTGCTCAACCATTTGGCGCAGGCGCGGATCGGGGCCAAAAAAGTTCTCACGTATGTAACTGCCGCTCTCAACTGAGAGTCTTTGATACTCACCATCAACGGTTTCGGACATCTTGCGAACCAAGACCCCGTCTTGATCATGTGCTAGCAGACCGTCCCAGCCTCTACCCCAGATGACCTTGATGACGTTCCAGCCGCCGCCGCGAAAAGCCGCCTCAAGCTGAGTGATGATCTGACCGTTGCCGCGCACCGGCCCGTCAAGGCGCTGCAGGTTGCAGTTGATGACGAAAATCAGGTTGTCCAGCTTTTCGCGTGACGCCAGCGTTAGCGCTCCCAAAGTTTCCGGCTCGTCGGTTTCGCCGTCGCCGATAAAGCACCACACCTTCGACTCTGAGGTGTCGTCAATGCGGCGGTTGTGCAGGTAGCGATTGAAGCGAGCGTGATAGATCGCCATGATCGGCCCCAGCCCCATCGACACGGTCGGGTACTCCCAAAAATCCGGCATTAGGCGTGGATGCGGATACGACGACAGTCCGGTGCGGCCAATCTCACGCCGAAAGTGATTCAGGTCGTCATCATCTAGGCGGCCTTCAAGGTAGGCGCGGGCGTAGATGCCGGGCGCCGCGTGACCCTGGATGTAGATGTGGTCGCCGGGGTTGCCGTCGTCTTTGCCGCGCCAGAAGTGATTGAAGCCAACGTCGTAAAGCGAGGCCGAGCTGGCGAAGGTGCTTAGGTGCCCGCCGATGCCGTTAGCCCAGGTGTTGGCTTGGGTAACCATCGCGGCGGAGTTCCAGCGAATGAACGCCCGCAGCCGGCGCTCAACGTCTTCGTCGCCGGGGAACCAGGGCTCATCTTCGGGCGGGATCGTGTTGATGTAGGGCGAAGTAACCATGGCGGGCACGTCAACTTGCAGGTGATGTGCGGCGCTCATCAGCCGCCTGATCAGAAACCGGGCGCGGTACTTGCCGTGCTTTTCAACAACCGCAGCAAACGACTGCAGCCATTCTTCGGTCTCCTCCGGATTCGCGTCAGGAATCTGTTCGTGAAGCCCATCAATCAACATGCCCCCTATTGTCGCAGGCTTGCGCCCGGTTTGGGCAAAAGTGCCGCGCGCGGTAGGCCGTGCGGCAAACTGAAGGCGTAATGGGCGAGCCGGTGCGTGAGGATGAGTGAGCCGATGCGCGAGGCTTATACCGACGGGTCTGCCTTGGGCAATCCGGGCAAAGGCGGTTGGGCGTTTGTTGTTGACGACGGGCCTTGGGCCTGCGGGGCGGAACGCAAAACCACCAACCAGCGCATGGAACTAACTGCGGCGGCCCAGGCGGTTAGCGCGCTTGACGGGCCGCTGCGAATAATAAGCGACTCAAAATACGTGGTCGATTGCTTTGAGCAGCGCTGGTGGGAGAACTGGCTGAAGCGCAACTGGCGCAACTCCAGCCGCAAGCCAATCGCAAATCGTGACCTGTGGGAACCGTTTATTGAGCAGGTTCGCCAGCGTGGCGACGTGGAGTTTGTTTGGGTGAAAGGCCACAGCTTCAACCGAATGAACGACGCGGCAGATCATCTGGCGACGAGTGCGGCAGCCACGCAACGAGAGAGCAGCGGCGATCCCTTTCACGATGGGGTGCTTGGCTAGCTGGTTCTGCTTGGCTAGCCGGCTCTGCTTGGCTAGCTGGTTCAGTTGGCGCTGCTGCAAGCCGACGGCTCAGCTGTTAGCGGCAGCAACGTCCTCAAAATGCGAGCGGATGGCGTCGGCAATCAGTGCCCCATCTTCCATCGGCCCGAAATGGCTTTGCTTGTCAAAGGTCAGCAGCCGACCGTCACCCAGCGAGGCAGAGACCGGTTCCGCTAGCTGCGGCGGAAGTTCGTTGGCAATGGCCGGCGTGCCGCCGCGCGCTACCACGGTCGGGCAGCGCACTTGGGCGAGGTCTTTGAAGTTGGTGGGATTGATGAATTCGTAGACCCTGGCTTCGGTTTCGCCAGAGCATGACAACTGAACGCCACCGGCGGGATCGGGCAGAGTGCCTAGCTCAACGTAAGCACGCACGGCTGCTGGTTCGCAGTTGGAAAACGGCGGCTTTGACATGAAGCGGTCAACGGCGGCGTCTTGCGATTCGAAATGAGCGCGGCGCCGGCGGGCGGCTTCGACCAGCACGCTAGGGCTGTCGGTGCGTTCAACGTCGGCCGGCAACAAGACAGGTTCATATAGCCACAGCGCGTCAAAGGTGCCGGGGTTTGCCATCTCCGCCAGCAGCAAGCAGGCGGCCCCGAGTGAATGACCCACTGCGAAGATCGGCGGCGAAGATGCCGGCGAACCCGGCGAGGCGGAACTCAACGATCGCAGATAATCAACCGCGGCGATGATTTCACGGGCTAGCACTGGGCGCTCCAGCGACAGGTCTGTGCGAGTTATGCGAGACGCACCGTGACCGCGAAAATCAAGCCCCCAGCAGTTGAAAGCGTCTGCCAGATGCGGGGTGACCGTCGCCCACATGCCGGCGTTCAACCCGTTGCCGTGAGTGAACAGCACCGCTGGGGAGGCCTCGCCCGCGCTCCGATTTGCCCCCCGCCCCGCGTTCTGCGCAGAGCCCTGCGCCAGGTCGTGGAGAACAGCGTGCTCCCCATCCGGACTTGTCAGGCGCTGCATTTTGCGTGGTTCGCTCATAGCCGTCGCAGAGTATGCACGAAATGCGCGCCTGCGCCGGGCACACTACGCAAATGTCAAACTTTGAAAGAGCAAACACCAACATCCATTTTGACGAAGCTGGCAGCGGCTTTCCGGTGCTGCTAATCGCTCCGGGCGGCATGCGTTCGGCGGCTTCGTTCTGGACAGATACGCCGTGGAATCCGATCACCGAGCTGTCGAACGACTACCGCACGATCGCTATGGACCAGCGCAATGCGGGCCGCTCAACGGCACCGGTTACCAGCGACGACACCTGGAGCACGTACACACAAGATCAGCTAGCGCTGATGGATCACCTGGGATGCGATCGCTTCCACGTCATCGGCATGTGCATCGGCGGCCCTTACATAATGGGGCTGATTCAGGCCGCGCCGGAGCGTGTGGCGTCCGCCACGATCCTGCAGCCCATTGGCTTGGATGAGAATCGCCCGGCGTTCTACGCCATGTTTGAAGAGTGGGCTGAAGACCTCAGAGACAAATACTCCGATGTCTCAAAGGAAGACTGGGATTCGTTTCGTTCAAATATGTATGACGGGGATTTCTTGTTCAACGTGGACAGAGACTTTGTGTCAAAGGTCATGACGCCGTTGCTGGTGTTGCTGGGCGACGACCTTTATCACCCGCAGTCAATCTCACGGGAGATTGCCGACCTGGCGCCCAACGCTGAGCTGATTGAAGACTGGAAAGAGGGCGACTCCCGCACGGCGGCAATGCAGCGGGTTGCGGACTTCTTGGCGCAACACAGCGCGTAGGCGTGCGCGGTGCTGATTAGCGTCGGCACCTATGGAACTTGAAGAGGTGATGCGGACGACGTTTTCGTGCCGCGAATGGACCGACCAACCCGTCAGCGACCAAACCGTTTACAAAATCTTGGAGCGCGCACGGTTCGCCCCCAACGGCGGCAACCGGCAGGGCTGGCACGTAATCGTGGTGCGTGATCGTGCCACGCGTGAGGCCTTCATTCCGCTCATCACGCCCACCACTTCGGTCTACATGGCTCAGGTAGCGGCGGGCGAAGCGCCGTGGAACAGCATCCATCCAACGTCGGTAGACATAGCGGCCGAAGAAAAGGTAGCCCGCCCATTTCCAGGGCTAGCCGAAATGGTGAACGCCCCGGTCGTGCTCGTCATAAGCGTTGACCTGTCGGTCGTGGCCAGCTTCGATTCGCAGCTGGACCGGGTGGGCGTCATCAGCGGCGCATCTATCTATCCGTTTGTGTGGAACGTTTTGCTCGCGGCCCGTGACGAAGGCTTGGGCGGGGTGCTCACCACGTACTTGGCAGGCCGCGAGGCCGCGGCGCAAGAGCTTCTGGGCTTGCCCTCACACCACGCCATTGCCGCATTGGTGCCTTTGGGTTATCCGGTAAAGCAGCTAACGAAGCTCAGCCGCCTTGAAGTTGAAGAGTTTGCGACCGTTGATCGTTTTGACGGTGCTGTGTTTAGCGAGCCCAGCTGATGTTTAGCGAGCCCAGCTGATGGCTGGCACAGGAGCAGCCGCCGATTCCGTGCCGCCGCCGGAATCCTTAGACCCGGCGCACGCAACCACCCGCCTGACCGACCTGACGGGTCGCGTCGCTGTGGTTACCGGAGCCAGCCGAGGGATTGGTGCTGCGTCGGCTGTGGCTCTGGATGGTGCTGGCGCGCAGGTGGTGTTGGTCGGGCGCACGGTGCCTGACCTTGAACAAGTCGCCAGCGGGCTAGCCAACTCACCGGTTGTGCTGCCCTGCGATTTGGCCGAACCGCAGGCGGGCACGAAGCTGGCGAGCGAAGTTTTGACTGCGGTGGCTGGGGTTGATGTGCTGGTGAACAATGCGGGCATACCGATGCGCCGCACGCCCAGCCAGCTAACCGAAGCGGAGCTTGATCAAGTGTTCGCCATCAACGTGCGGTCGCTTGTAACGCTGTCCTCCGGTTTGGCGCCCTCAATGATTGAGCGCGGCGGCGGGTCGGTTATCAACATCAGCTCTATTGCTGGTGTGCGCGGACCGCTTGGCCGGGCGGCTTACGCCGGTACGAAAGGCGCGGTTGATGCGATTACACGCGCACTGGCCGCCGATTGGGGTCCATCGGGTATCCGAGTGAACTCAATCGCACCCGGCATCATCGCAACAGCTATCTGGGAAGAGGCGCGCAACACAGTGCCAGGGCTAACCGAACGCCTGGCTGGGCAGGTAGCTCTAAAGCGTTGGGGGTACAGCGCCGACATCAGCGACGTGGTGCTGTTTTTTGCGAGCGACGCCGCCCGCTACATAACCGGCGAAACGCTGGTGGTAGATGGCGGCATGGCCAGAGTTACCTCTGAGCTGAGCCCGGAAGCGCTGCCCGAAATAGCAGAGTAAGCACTCGGCTGGCTGCAAGCCAGCAGCACCGACCCGCGGACAACCCTCCCACCAGGGCGCCCGCAGGGGCGGATTTGCTTGATAGCTAGTTTGCTATTTGGCTGCTATTTGAGCGACAGCGGCTAGGCGGCGGCAGCCCTTGCGGCGTCCAACCAGGTGTCAACCATGTCGCGGTTGTCAGCGATCCATTGGACAGCCAGATCGTTGGGGCTTTCACCGTCGGTCTGAGAAACGTTGGCTAGCGACACGTCAAACACCGGCAACACAATGGCATCCAGCAAGGCCCTGGCTGCAGGGTTCTCATCTAGGAAGTCGTTGTTAGCGGTGACCTGAATGTCGTTTGACAAAAACGCAATCTGGCACAAGCCCTCAGAGTCATTAGCTGCTCCCGGGCAAACGTCAGGACCGAGGCCGATGCGACCGGGCCGCATGTCGGGCACTGCGGCTTCACGACCCAGTGGGTTGGAATCGTCAAGCACGTTTTCTTGGGTCAACCAATAAACATTGTCGCCCGGGCGAAGCTGCGTCAGGAACGCAGACGGTCCCCAGGTGTAAATGATGAACGGGGTCTGGGTGCTGGCCTTATCGATGGCCTCGGCAAACATTGCTTCGTAGCCCGCAATGGTCTGACCGATGTTTTCCCAACCGCTGAACACGATTTGCGAAGCGATGATGTCATCGCAAACCCATGACTCTTGGCAGCCGTAAATGTCGGCTAGGCCGTTGCCAGGGATCGGGTCAACCGCATCGTAAGCCGCAATGGCTGCCGGGTTGCTGTCGAAATCATCCATTGAGGTGATGCCGAACTCATCTGCGAAGCTCTTCTCAATCAGTAGCCCTTGGATGCTTCCGCCCAAGAGCAGCTCGCCCACGATGCTGATGTTGTCAGCGATGATCGAGCCGTCCGAAAGTTCAGCGTTCCAGAACTGTTGGTGACCTGGAATCCAGCTGTTGGCCCAGTAGTCAATGTCGCCCTCGGCCATAGCCAAGAAGCCGTTATTGGCGTTTAGCTCACGCTCGGAGGGGTTCGAAACTTCGTAGCCCAGCTCACGCATCAGCTCTGCGATGACCTCATTTTGGAAGTAGCCGGTCGTCCAGTCGGCGCGACCAGGCGTAATGGAAACTCCCTCACCAGGCAACGCTTTGACGCCGTCATCGTCATCGCCGTCGTGCTCAGCGCCGGAATCATCATCGTTGCCGTCGTGCTCAGCGCCGGAGTCGTCGTCGCCACTCTGGGCGTCGTCATCATCGTCGCTGCTACCGCATGAAGCGGCAATCAAAGCAAAGGCTGCGAAGAGCAGTAATAACTTTCTTGATTTTTTTCTAGACATAAGTAGTCAATCCTTTAAATAAATCGTGGCGGTATTTCCCCCACAAACGGCATGCAGGGTACCTAAGGGTTGGGACAATGTGAGGACACGTTGGGGGGATGACACGCCAGCGCCATCAAGCCGCCGGATTGGATAGCCGCCAGACTGAGAGGCCGTGACCACTCCAGACGTTTCGCCAGCGGCCTATGTGTCGGTGGCAGAGGGGACGGAGGTAGCGCTGCACTGTGTGGCTGATGATGATGTGGCTGGCGGCGGCGGGGCGTCTGCGGCTGACGCGCCACACGACAAGCCGCCGATTCTGTTTGCCCACGCTGCGGGATTAGGTGCGCTCACGTATGGGCCATTCACGCAGCGACTAGCCGAGCACTTCACCGTCTGGGCGCCCGACCTGCGCGGCCACGGCTGGAGCGACCCATCACCGGATGGCGATTACCTCTGGACGACTCTGGCTGACGACTTGTTGGCAGTCGTCGATTACCTGGGCATTCCGCACGGGTCGCTTAACTGCGTTGGGCACTCCATCGGCGCTGCCACCCTGCTGCTAGCCGAAGCCGACCGGCCTGGCTTGATCGCAAAGATGTACGGCTATGAGCCGGTGGTTTGGCGCCCGAACGAGGTGGTTGAGCGCGACGATCACCCGCTGGTGCCGGGTGCGCTGAAGCGGCTTGAAGTGTTTGAGTCGCGACCCGAGGCGATGTTTCGGTTTGCCTCACGCCTCCCGTTTTCGCGGGTGCAATCCGCCGCCCTGCATAGCTACGTAGAGCACGGGTTTGAAGACTTGCCCGACGGCACCATTCGTTTGCGCTGTCGCCCCGAAGCCGAAGCGAACACCTATCTCGGCGACTACATCTCAACCACAGAGCAGATCGCCGGGCTTGGTGTGCCGGCGGTGATTGGGCGAGGCAGCGACGAAGGCCAAGGCGATATCGGCCTACCAGCGCATGAGGCGTTGCCGAACTCACGGCTGATTGAATACAAGGGGCTTAGCCATTTCGGACCGATGGAAGACCCAGAGCGCATCGCCGCTGATGCCATTGCGGCGCTGGCTGGCTAGCTGGTTTAGCGCTGGCTAGCGGCTGGCTTCAGGCTGTTTCTTTTAAGGAACCGCTAGGAAACCGCAGATCCGCTCAACGATCTCATCGGGTTGGTCGCGGTGCGCGACATGTCCGCAATCGCTGATGAGATGACCGGTCGCTAAGGGCGCAGCGTCGGTAATGGCTGAAATCTGGGCGGCGGTTCCGTACTCGTCTGCGTCGCCTTGCAGCACAAGCACCGGGCAATCAATCCCCGCAAGCAGCCCCGTAATAGTCCAGTTACGGAACTGCGGCGACAGCCACACGTTGCGCCAGCGATCAAAAACCAGATCGGGATGCTTGTGGTATTTGGCGAGGGCTTGCACGAGCTTGTCGCGGTGCTGTCCGATGGCGTCAATAGCGGCGACGGACTCATCTTCTACAAAAGTGTGCGCTGCTATCGCCACCACGCCGCTGAAAGACGCAGCCGAGCCGCTAGCGGCAATGAGAGCGATGCTGCCGCCGTCGCTGTGCCCGACCAGCACCGTGTCTTGCGCCTCTAGCCCTAGCTGTGCCAGCACCTCCGGCAGAACTTCGCGTGCTTCATGGTCCATGAAATCGGTCTGGTATTGCGCGGGGACCGGGTCGGAGTTGCCGTGGCCGCTGCGGTCATAGACATAGACGGGCAGCCCGCTTTGGGCGGCAATGCGCTCCGGTAGGTCATGCCACTGACCGATGCTGCCCAAGCCGTCATGCAACATGAGCACGCTGGCGGGGGCTGCGTGCCGATCCGTGGCACGGTCAAGAGCAGGCGAGCTTGAGCCAGGCGGCGCAACGCGCTGATGGACCACGCGCTGATAGGCCAGCGACACGCCAGCCACGTCGATTGACTCCCGCTCTGCCGATCCTGCGCTCAAAAGGCTTACCCGCGGCTAGAGCCGGACGTACTCGTAGTCCACAGGCTTTGTATTTATGCCACGAGCCGGAGGAGCTATCCAAGACGCCATCTGCCCCGGCTCAAAGCAAGGCTGCATCAAGGAGTGAACAAAATCCGTGTCGCTCACGCTGGGCAGATAATCGCCCGCCGCGCTCTGCCATTGTTTCTCGCTGACTAACTCGCCAGCGGGTGTGATGTGGTACCCGGCGAACACGCCCACCTTTCTGTGAAAGCCAACGTGGGGCAGCGTTAGTTCAAAATCCACGCCCATCTCAGCGATCACACGATTCCAGCGCCGCAAACCTTTCAGGCAGTCTTCGGTGTAGGCGCGCCGCAGCTCCGCGTTGACCAGATTTATTGCCGGCCGCGTCAGGGTGCCTATTTTCGCGCTGGTGTCTGAGCCGCCGCCAACAACGGTTTCAATGGTTGCTTCGTGCGATGCCAGCACGTGATCGTCGTCGTAAGCATCCTCCCCGAACCGACCCTTAATGCCAGCGGAGTAATAGCTGGCTGAGTTAGTTGAGTTTTCCGCCCCGAACAAATCCAGCGAAACCGAATAGTGAAAGTTGAGATACTTCTGCAGAGTCGACAGGTCAATCCCGCCGTGCGGGCGAACGTCGGCGGTGTCGTGCTGATTCATCAGCTCACAAGTTCGCTGCACCACCCGACCCACGCCGGTCGCCCCGACAAACATGTGATGCGCCTCTTCTTTCAGCATGAAATCGCAGGTGCGGCTGAGCGGATCTAACGCCGATTCGGCCAGCGCCCCAAGCTGGTACTTGCCGTCACGGTCGGTGAAATAGGTAAACAGCAAAAACGACAGCCAGTCGGTGGTGCGCTCGTTGAAGGCACCCAAAATGCGGGGATTGTCGGCGTCGCCGGAATGCCGCTGCAGCAAGGCGTCCGCCTCCTCACGCCCATCACGCCCGAAATAGGCATGCAGCAGATACACCATCGCCCACAGATGGCGACCCTCCTCCACGTTGATCTGAAACAGATTGCGCAGGTCATACAGCGACGGCGCCGTGTGACCCAGCAGGCGTTGCTGCTCAACCGAAGCCGGTTCGGTGTCGCCTTGAATGACGATCAGGCGGCGCAGGTCGCTGCGAAACTCACCCGGCACGGTCTGCCACACGGGCTGGCCTTTATGCGCACCGAACCCAATCTGGCGGTCGGCTGTCGGCTCAGACATAAAGATGCCCCACCGATAGTCGGGCATTTTCACAAAGTCATAGTGCGCCCAGCCCTCTTGGCTGAGACCGACGGCGGTTCTCAGATACACGTCATGGCCCGACCAGCCCGTCGGGCCCATCTCGCCCCACCAATCGGCGAACTTTGGCTGCCAGCTTTCTAGGGCGCGCTGCAGGCGGCGATCGTCGGCCAGGCCGACATTGTTAGGTATTTGTTCGCTGTAGTTGATGCTGGACATTGTTTCTGGCTGGGTTTGGCGGCGCGGTTGGCGTGGATTTTACTAGACCCGTTCGGGGCTGTATTCGGGTCGGGCGCCAGTGCCGTAACGCTGCAGGGCGCCGTTCGGGCCGGCCGCATTCGGGCGAGCAAAGATCCAGTTCTGCCAGGCAGACAACCTGCCGAAAATCTTGGTCGCCATGGTTTCAGGTCCGCAGAAGCGGCTGTTGGCTTCTAGCCCGGTCAGGGCGTCGCCCGAAAAAGACGCACGTTCTTCTATCGCCAGGCGCAGTTCGTCGTCCCAGTCCAGATCGTCTGGAATGGCGGTGACCAGCCCAAGCTCGGCCGCGTCGCTAGCGATGAGTGCTTCGCCGACCGTGGTTTGTGCGGCTGCCAGCCCGTCGTCATTGCCCCAAAAGCGTGACTGAAGTCGGCTGATGCCGTTTGACATCGCCAGGCTGCCAAGGTTGGCTTGAGTGAGACAGATCTGGGCGACCTGGTTTGACGGGGGATCGTTTGGCGAGGAATCGCTTGACGCGGAATCCGCAGGAGCGTCTTCAAGCATGCCGTCAAGCATGTATGTGCGATCGGCCGCCAATGCCAGCTCGGTCAGCACGCCCACGCAACATGACTGCGGCTCAATCGTTGCGATTATTGATCGCGGCATCAGATCAAGGCGCCGCAAGGTGCGCGCCCACAGCAGAGCCATTTCAAGCTCGGCGTGGTTGGCGGGCGACGTGATTGAGCGATCCCACGCTTGCCAGGTGGCAGGGTCGTGCGCTCCGTCGCCAGCGCTGGTGCTGATTACCAGCGTGCCCAACTCGGGTTCGTTGAAACGCAGATGGCACAGCACCGCATCAAGCTCTAGCGCGGCTTGCAGCAACCAGTGCGGGCTGTCGCTTGCGCTCACATGCAGTTCGGCTACGGATTTTTCAGGCAGAGCCGTCAGGGAGACGAACTCCAAACTCACGTTGCGGCTAGCGGTATCGCCACGGTCAAGCTCCGGCAAAACAATCGCCTCGCTAGCGGACTGCGCTGCCGCTTCGCCATCTGACAGCCGCGGTTCGCCGCCAGCGGCCAGCGCACTTGCCCGCTGCGCGACCACCTCGTCAAACTTGCTAGGAACTGCAAGCTCATCAACCAGCCCCCAAGCCAGCGCCTCCTTGCCGCGGCAACCCTCAGAGCGAGTAGCAAAAACATCAACCAGGTCACGCCGCACATGGCGCTTATCGGTCAGCCTCGTCAGCCCGCCCGTGCCCGGCAAAACCCCCAGCAATGGAACCTCCGGCATGCTGACCGCCGTTGAGCGGTCGTCAATCAGCACTATGTGATCGCACGCCAGCGCTAGCTCATATCCGCCGCCGGAGCAAGCCCCATTCACCGCCGCCAAAAACTTGATGCCGCTGTTCGCCGAGGCGTCTTCCAACTCCAGCAGCACCTCGTTGGTGTACTTGCAGAAGTTGACCTTGTGGGCGTGATCAACGCTGGCCAGCATCCCGATGTTTGCGCCCGCGCAAAAAACGCCCTCCAACTTGCTGGTGATCACCACGCAGCGCACATCGGCATGGCAAAAACGAATGCGCCGCACGGCGTCGGCCAGCTCCACATAAACGCCTATGTCGTAGCTGTTCAGCTTCAGCTCGTGGCTATCAAAAAAGCCGCCGTCGGGTTTCACCGCTAGCGACAACGTTGCGACGGGCGCATCAACGTCAAGGTGCCAGTGCTGGTAAGGCTGCTTGTCGCCAAAGAAGTCCAGAACCGGGCCGGTAAGGCTCATAGGCTCAAAGCGTATGACGCTGGCAGCGGCCGATAAGCAAACGTTGCGGGCGCATGGCTAACGCGGTCCATCGGTTCGTCATTGATCCGGCCGGTCAGACGCCTGACACCGTTGCGCTGACCGACGCAATAACCGGGGCTACGCACTCCCGCGCCCAGATGCTTGCTGGCGTGCAAGGCTGCGCGGCGGAGCTGCTGCGGCGAGGCATCAAGCCCGAGCAGCGCATCATGTTGTGCTGCGCCGACACCGCTGCGTTTTTGTGGTGGTTCTGGGGTGCGATGTGGATTGGCGCGATTCCGGTGCCGGTCTCAACGATGCTCACGGCCAAGGACTACGCGTTTTTGCTTGACGACAGCCGAGCGGTCGGGCTGATTTATTCGCAGGTCTTCGCTGACACGGCGGGTGCGGCCGGGGCTGACCGCCAGCGAACGTTTTTGCGCTGGACCGTTTTGGATGAGGCGGCGGTGGATGGCGCAGGGTTCAGCGGCACCGGCGTAGACGAAGCGGGGATGGGCGATGCCGGGCTAGCCAACCCGGGCGAGCCGTTCGACAGCTCCGACGACGACGCAGCGTTCTGGCTCTACACCTCAGGCACGACCGGCTTTCCCAAGGGCGCAATCCACCGCCACATCGACATGGCGTTTTGCACCGAGCGCTATGCGATTCCGGTGCTGTCAATGGCGCCCGCAGACGTTATTTATTCGGTCGCCAAGTTGTTCTTCGCCTACGGCTTGGGCAACTCCGGCTACTTCCCGGCTGGCACCGGCGCACAAGTGGTGCTCAATCCCGCCCGACCCACGCCCGACGACATCGCCGCGCACGTAACGCAATACCGACCGAGCCTGTACTTCGGCGTGCCATCGTCTTACGCCCAGCTGCTAGCGGCCGATCTGCCGGCCGACACTTTTGCGTCCGTGCGACTTGCCGTGTCCGCCGGCGAGCCGCTGCCAGCCGCTATTCACGCTCGCTTTGCGGAGCGCTTCGGCGTTGAGATTCTTGACGGGTTCGGCACGACTGAGCTTTGCCATATCGCCATAAGCAATCGCCCCGGCGCTTCGGTCGGCGGAACCAGCGGGACCGTTCTGGCGGGTTATGAGGTGTCTTTGCGTGACGAGGCCGGCAACGAGGTGCCCGACGGTGAGCCTGGCGCGCTGCATGTGGCGGGGGAGTCGATCACCACCGGCTATTGGAATCGCACCGCGCAAAACCGTGCCACGCTGCAAGGGCGTTTCCTGGCGACGGGAGACACCTATCTGCGCAACCCTGACGAGACGCTGCAATATCTCGGCCGCACCGATGACATGTTGAAGGTGAGCGGCATCTGGGTTAGCCCCACAGAAGTTGAGGCGTGCATTTTGGAGATGGATGAAGTGGTGCTGGCGGCGGTGGTTGGCGCGGAAGATGAAGCGGGGCTGACCAAGACCAAGGCGTTCGTGGTGCCTAACGATGCCGGTGCTGCTGCCAGCGGCGGCGACCCCGCCCTAGCCACCGCGGTGCGAGAGCATGTGAAGCAGCGGCTGGCTTCGTTCAAGGCTCCGCATCAAGTTGAGGTGGTGGCAGAGCTACCGCAGACCGCCACCGGAAAGATCAAGCGCTACCTGCTGCGCTAGCCGGCGGGTTTGGCGCTAGCCCTAGCGCTAGCTCTTGCCCTAGCCCCAGGCGCGGGCGACAGCGCGGGGCAGTTCTTCAATCCACTGGATCAGGTCGTGCCCGCACACACGCTCGGTCCAATGATGCGGCGACTTAGCGAAGTGCAGCCAAGCCGCCCAAGCGTGGGTCGCTTCAAAAAACGGCCCCTCCAAAGTGCCCGCACAAAGATGCACGAACGGCGCCTTGTCTGCCTCCCAACCCATCCGCTCATTGGGCGGCAGGCCGGTTGAGTAAGCGATGCAGTGACCGAAGTGCTCGCGGTGCATGTGGCCGGTCGCTAGCGCATGCCCGCCCCCATCGGAGCAGCCGAACACGGCTCGCTTGTCTCGCTCATCGGACACGCCGAAGTTGTCTTGCGCCCATTTCGCCAACTCGGTCACGAAAAACTGCTGGTGGCGGTCAAAGCGTTTGTCGTCGAAGCCGGGCAGATACTCCAGCGCTCGCTCGTTGCTGTAGGCGCTCATCGGCGCGGCGTGCGCGGCGACTAGCACAAAGCGGGGGAGCGTCCCGGCGGTGATGCCCGCATCGATGCGGCGGATGTAGGGCGCAACGCCGTTCCCGTCTGTGGAGTAGAGCACTGGCAGCTTCTCACTGTTTTGGTGGTTCGGCGGCAGGTAGGCGGTGACTAGTCGATTTTCGCGCAGGGCGGTGCTTGACAGCGCCTCGGTGATAACGCTGCCGGCTAGTTGGTCGTCGGGCGTGGACGCCAACTCAGCGGGTGCGTCCGCACCACGGAAGCGATGGTCAACCGGGCCGCGCATGCCTCCGCCGGCCAGTCCGCCGAGCTCGTCAATCTCCCAAAAGCCGTAGCCGATGACGGCTTCGCTCAGGCGTTCAAGACGCACCGTTAGCGTCCATAGTTGCTCGCCGCCGTCGGGGTTGACGGCTCGGTTGGATGTGGCTGCGCCGCCCGGGTCGTCGGCTCGCTCTAGATCGCCAGCCCGCCATAACGGCAGTTCGAATACCGGTCCTGCGATCAGCCCGAAGCGGCTGGCAGACCTGCAAGCAAAGGTCAGCTCGTCGCCATCGGCCCAAGCGCCCTGCGGCTGATCGTCAAGTTTGGATTGCAGCCACTCAGGGCTGGGATTGCGCCACACCCGCGCAAAGCCCTGCGCAGGCGTTGAGCTCGCTGCCGCCGCGCCGCTGGCACTCCCGGCCCGCTCGGCCGCCGCCCGCTCGTTCAGTTGCTGGATCTGCGCCTGGCGCTCACGCAAGGTCGGCACCCCAGCCTGCTGGCGTATCTCATCTGTGATTGACGCATCAATCGGCGCCAGCATCAGGTCGCCTTGATGGCGGTTGGTCACGGTGCCGAAGCCCTGCGGCCGCCCGCTCATCAGGTTTATCCGATCGACACATTCCGCAAACAAAACACCCGCCCCAGCCACGGAATCCCGATGCGCCTTGGCCGCTAGCTCGGCGGCCTTGGGCAAGGCCTGCGCCGGTCCGTAAACCGCCAAAGCGCGGGCGGCACGCAAAGCGGTTGCGCCGGTTGCGCCGTCCAGATCATCGGCCAGAGCAAGCTGGCGCGCCAGCACGGCCACAGCGCCAGGGTCGTCACCGCTGTCCGGCGCCGCAGCCTGCTCCAGCGCAGACAAGAGTTGATTCAGGTCGCCCGACTCAGCCATTCGCACGCATTCTGGCAGCGGCACCACGGCTGCGCACCAACTCCGGCAGGGCTAATCTGCGCCCATGGCAGATTCCGAACCACTAGTAATCACAGAGCAGCGCGGCTACGTGCAGATCATGACGCTAAATCGCCCCGAAGCGATGAACGCCTTCAACACCGCCTTGTCGGAGGCTTTGGCGCAAACCCTTGAGGAGTTTGACGCCGACGATTCGGTGCGGGTGGGCGTGCTGACCGGAGCCGGGCGGGCCTTCAGCGCAGGCATGGATCTAAAGCAGTTCGCCAGCGGCGGGCTTGACGCCATGCCGCTAGCCAGCGATCGTGGCTTCGGCGGCATAACGGAGCGCGCTTGCCAAAAGCCACTCGTGGCGGCGGTTGAAGGCGTGGCGTTTGCGGGCGGGCTGGAAGTAGCGCTGTCGTGTGACCTGATCGTGGCGTCGGAGGGCACTCGCCTGGGAATACCCGAAGTGGGTGTGGGGCTGTTCGCCGGCGCCGGCGCTTTGTTGCGCTTGCCTCGCCAGCTGCCATACAGCCTGGCGATGGAGATGGCGCTGACGGCCGATCCGATTACCGCTGAGGTAGCGCATCAGCACGGAATGGTGAACCGGGTGTGCCCGAAGGGGGAGTCGGTGGCGGTGGCGGTGGAGCTGGCCGAACGCATCGCTCGCAACGCACCCAAAGGGGTCAGGGCGTCAAAGCAGATTCTGCAAGAGGTGCTGGGCGTCTCCGAGGCGGACTTCTGGGAGTTTCAGCGGCCGTTTATGGCGGATGTGTTTGGGTCTGAGGATGCGATAGAGGGTGCGACTGCGTTCGCCGAAAAGCGTGATCCGAACTGGCAGGACAAGTAGCCGGCGCGGGCGGCTAGTCCGCTGAGATAGCTAGTCCGCGGAGATGCGGGCCAGCAGCTCTATCTTGCGTTCCTCGTATTCGTCAAAGGTGATCTCTTCTTTGTCGAAGGCACCCTGAAGCTCTTCAACTAGCCGCAGCAGATCCGCTGGCGCAATCTCCTTATCAAGGTTGCCGTCTAGCTGCACCTCTTCGCCTTCGGGCTCCACGCCCGGCAACGGCGTTCCGTCGGGGGCACGACCGAGCCGCTTAGAGCGCTTGGCTTCGGCCCGAGCCTTTTTGGCACGATCTCTTTGGAGTTTCTCAAACGTTGTACGACTTGCAGCCATGATGAAGACTCCTTTTGGGCTTGGCTTTGCAGAGGCTTTAGTGCAGCACTGCGGTCGTAGCGCCAACGGCTACTTGACCAGCTATGGCTCCGCCATTGGTGAAGGTCTGGTTGCGGCTATCGCAAAGACTTCATCGCCTGGCAGCGCCGCGTTAAAGGGTAGCGGTTTGCGGTTGGAATTCGTTGTATCTGGGTCTCTGCGCTGGCTGGTTTGATGACGGCCCGCCGCTGGCTGGGTAGCTGCTAGGCGAGTCAGCGCAGCTGTGCGTAAAACGCCCGCACGTCGTCAATGAACAGGTCGGGCTGCTCAAACGCCGCGAAGTGCCCGCCCTGCGATATATCGGTCCAGCGGCGAATGTCGGTGTAGATGGACTCCGACCAAGACCGCAGCGGCGGGATGATCTCCTTGGGAAACTTCGCCACCGCGGTCGGCACCGCCACGGGTTCACTGCCGAGGTTGCGAAAGCTCTCCCAATAAAGCCGACCCGACGACCCCGCCGTGGCGTTCAGCCAGTACAGCATGATGTTGTCAAGCATCTCATCACGGCTAAGCGCATTTTCGGGGTGCCCGTCGCAGTCGGTCCAAGACCAAAACTTCTCCAGAATCCAGGCCGCCTGACCCGCCGGTGAGTCGGTCAGGCCGTAGGCGAGAGTCTGCGGGCGAGTTGATTGCTGCGTGGAATAACCCGAATCCCACTTGCGGTAGTGCTCAAGCGCGGCGAATGCGGCGATTTCCTCTTCGGTTGGGTCGCCGGCATCTTCGGGGCGGCTGCCCGCCATCACCATGTTGAGGTGAATGCCCAGACACATGTCGGGGTGGCGCGCACCGATGGCGGTGGTCACGCCCGCACCCCAGTCGCCGCCCTGTGCGCCGAAGCGCGCATAGCCCAAGCCAGCCATCAGCTGCGCCCAGGCGTCAGCGATGCGTTCAACTCCCCAGCCGGTTTCGGCCGGTTTGCCGCTGAAGCCGTAGCCGGGCAGCGACGGGCACACAACGTGGAAGGCGTCGGCGGAGTTGCCACCGTGGGCGGCGGGGTCGGTTAGCGGTTCGATTACCTTGTGAAACTCCACCACCGATCCGGGCCAGCCGTGTGTGATGATGAGCGGCACGGCGTTTTCGTTGGGGGAGCGGGCGTGGATGAAGTGGATGTCCAGAGCGGCGATGCTGTCGGCGGCGGTGCTGGCTGCGTCTAGCGGTGCCGTGAACTGATCGAAGCGGTTGAGCATTGCCTCACGAGCTCGCCAGTCGTAGTCGTTGGCCCAGTAGTCGCACACCTCTTGCACATAGCTGAGCGGCACGCCTTGGGTCCAGTCGTCCACGGGTTCGGCTTCGGGCCAGCGGGTGTTGTTTAGGCGGGTCTTCAAGTCGTCTAGCACGGCGTCGGGCACGTCAATGCGAAATGGGGTTGCGGTGAACTCAGATTGTGATGCCATTCGTTTGGCCTTCCTTCAGGGGTGGGTTTTCCCTAGCAGGTGAAGTCTTAGCAGGTGAAGCGGCGCAGCGCTAGCTGGCGTGGCGTGAATCCCAGGAAAGATCCCAGCAAAGCTAGGTAAATCAAGGGCTTGCGGGGGTTTGGGATTTGCGAGGGGGGGGGCGACTTGAAATGCGCGTGCGGTGTGTTTACGCTTATGGGTAATTCATATCCGGCCGTTCCTAAGAGCCGGTTGACTCCTAGGGATCTCGGAAAATCCTTGGGTGGGGACGTGTCTAAGAAATTGGCAGTGATCTCAGTAGCAGTGCTTTTGGCGCTAGTGCTGTTACTGGTCATCTCAGAAATCTTTGTGGGCTCCCCGCAGTCCACTCAGGCGGCTAGCAGCTCTTATGAGGTGCTTGTTGACGCAGACGACGATCCCAACACGCCTAGCACGCGCGAGTTTGCTGGTGCCACCCGCTATGAAACGTCGCTTGCCATCGCTAAGCGCTACATTGAAGCTGCTAAGGAAGCTGGAACTCCTCCAACCACTGCGATCTTTGCCTCAGGTGAGCATTTGTTTGATGCGTTCGCCGCTGCGGGGCTCGCGGGAACTCTCAACGCGCCGGTGATTTTGACACCGCCTGACGAGCTACTTGATTCTGCGGCTCGACTTATTAGTGATGCAGGTATTTCAAAAGTAATCGTTTTGGGTGGGCTGCAAGTAGTTTCTTTCAAGCTGCTTTCCGCATTAAATAAATTGCCAGAAGTGCAGAAGGTTGAGCACCTTAGCAGCCGCAACCGCTATATCACCGCAGCTTTAATTGCCAGAGAAATGGGTCCCATCGGTACTTATTGCAACAACGGGCAAGCATCAGTATTTTTGGTGAATGGTGATTCACCTCCATCCCCGTATGTGGCTTTGGTGGGTCCGATCTCCTACGCTATGGGCATACCAATCTTGCTAACGTCTTCCCAAGGTGTGCCCGACAAAACTAAACAAGTACTGGAAGACCTGGAAATTGAGCATGTAATCGCGGTTGGTGACTTAAGTGGAGTTGAAGAGGAGTTGCTGGCTACTGGAATCAACACTGTTACATCAATTTCTGGCAAAAATCAGTTTGCAACATCAGTCTCGCTAATTGAGCATCTTAAAAAGTGTACAGAGTTTACGCTAAGTGATAGCTCTGTCGCACTGGTTAGCAGTGCTGCTCTTGCCGAAGGCATCAGTGCAGCTCCAATATTGGGCCAAGGTCTTGCGCAAAACAATAGAGTTACTCCAATATTGCTGGTTAGCCCTGATAGCTTTCCTGCTGATGTAAATGATTATTTACTTACCACAAATGCGCCAACTGCGATCACAGCAATTGGAGGCATGAATGCCATACCGCACTTTGTTGCTGAAGCAGCGGTGTCAGCTGCGAATGGGCTAAGCTATGATCACGCGGCAGAACCAGCTAAAATCACTGAGGGCACCCAGAATGAGTGCAGGCTGGTTGGTACAAATAACATAGGGGGCCACGTAGATTCTGGTGATGTTGTTCATGGTGATGATGGGCATACTCATGATGACGTTACGGTAGGGTTTCCCCTCCCAAGTTGGGCTGCGCCCTCAGTTGGTGCTTTCAGAGTTGCAGTGCTTTACGTGGACTTCCCTGATGCGTCTGCGGTAAATAGGGATTTTGACTATCACTCTGCGCAGCTAGCGAAAGCTGAGCAATACCTAGAGTTGGTTAGTTATGGGCAACTAGATGTTCAATTTACTCCCCATAACGTTTGGCTGCGAGCAAGCGATAACTGGAGGACATTCAGCAGGAATCCAGGATTACTTTCTCCTTCTTTGATTGCTAGCGAAGCTATTAGCTTAGCATCCGGCGAGTTTAGATTTGCCGAAGGGTATGATGCGATTATGGTTGTAGCTCCTCAAGAGTTTTTTGGAGGCGGCGCAGCCGATTCTTTTGTCGAAACCTCAGGGATACAGTTTTTTGATATCAAAAACTTCACGGTTGTGAATGGATTGTATGCACCTTCAGGGGATGGAAGAAATGCTGAATGGTGGACGATCGCTGCACATGAACTTGTGCATACTTTTGGGTTAGTTGATCTTTACCCGTATGATGGTAGGTTTGTGAACCAGCCTTCCGCCCGGCTGCCGGATAGTATGCTGTGGGCTAGGATTGAGTTCGGGATCATGGGCTTTAGAGGTTTCTATCCAATTAGCCTCCATGATTCTCGATTTTATGAGGATGTAGATCCGTCATCTAATTTTCAGACAGACTCAGGTACCTTTATAAACGCAAGTCAATTTCCTATGGAAATGTTATCCTGGCATCGGTGGCAGCTTGGCTGGGTGCAAGACAGCGCGATAGCTTGTCTAGGGCTTGGCGAGATAGATACGACATTGCGGCTTAGCCCTATTGCAAATCCAAATGGTACTTCAATGATTGTAATACCAACTAGCAGCTTCACCGGAACTGTAATTGAATCCCGTCGTGCCATCGGCTACGACGGAAGGTCAGTACGAACCGTAACTTGTTGTGAAGGAGGTACTGAAAAGATACCCTCTACAAGTCTTGAGCAGGAAGGCCTGCTTATTTATGAAGTTGACACTTCAATTGATACTGGTCAACGCCCAATAGCGTTTCCCTTTTCTGAGCCTGAAGATCAGCGAATTCTCTCTTCAATCCCAATTCTGCCAGTGGGAGAAACAGCCTCTATTACTCTTGCTGACGGCACCAAGCTAGAAATCTCACTTGAAGCTGACGATGGACGGTTTCATACGGTCCGTGTTACTCGCTCATAACGGCTGATCCCAAGCCCTCCTGACAGACAGAAGCTGCTCTAGCAATCGAAGATTGCTCGCAATTGATGGGAATGCCATCTTATTGTCATACTGTGAACCCCTGGAAAGCTAGGTAGATCAAGGGTTTGCGGAGGTTTGAGGATTTGCGAGGGGGGGGTGACTTGACATGCGTATGCGGTGTGCCTACGCTGGGGAGCAAGTCATATCCGGCCATTCAAGGGCTGGTGGGTTCCCGGGATGCTGGAAAAATCCCTAAGGGGGAGCCGTGCGACAAAAACTGGCAGTGGTGTCAATATCAGTCCTGTTGGCGGTGGCGACGCCATTGGTGTTCTTAGCTAGTCCGGCTAGCGCGCAAGAGCAGCAAGACGAGCAGCAGCAAGAAGATGGGTTAAGTCAGGTGGCCTTTTATTGCGTTGAAGGCGTAGATGATTGTTTTGCGACATCTTGCGCAGGTCCCATAGAGGCTCTTTCAGAGTCATTACAACAAGCAGTGGTAGGGAATGGTGTAACTGTCGGATCTGTGGTTCAGTTCAGATTTATGCTTGCGATATTACCATCGGCTCCGCTAGACAGTTTGACAGGTGGGCAGTGGCGATCAATTTACAACGATGCTTGGTGCTCGAAGGCCGAAACACCTGGCGTTCCACTAAGCGATCTGCTGACTGACTTGTTTCCTTGGTGATCTATCTGGCTTAGGGAGGTAAGGAAAATAATCATGCGACAAAAACTGGTAGTGATGTCAAAAGCGTCTTTTCTGACGGTATCTCTTTCGGCTGTGGTCTCAGCGGCACTTCTCATATCTACTCCTGCGGTGTTTGCTCAAGGGAGAGGGGCTGATAGGCCGCAAAGTGAATGCCCATTGAATGAGGAAGAAATAGAGGAGCTAAAGCAAGAGTTTGAGGAGGGTTTTACTCTGAGAGAGTGTTTTTTGTTCCTGCACGAGAGGCGACCTGCTGATTTCCCTAAAAGCAAGCTTGACACGAAACTTCGTGAGCTTGATGAATATCTGCGAGCGAGCGAGGAATTGGCTGCCAAGGGCTATGTTCCTGAGTCAGCTAAGCATCTTTGTTTCAAGGAGAGATTGAATGGGCCGCTGGGTTCTAAAAACCTTGATCCAAGGTTTGAGTTTTCTAACTCTGCTGGTGTGCTCGACGCGTGGCCTTCGTATAGCTTCTCAGCAGAGGAGACTGTTGTCATGTATGAAAACCGCTTAAGAGCTGGCAGGGATGACAGGGCATATTCTCAAAAATCTCCCGCAGTCTTTTGCCCAGGCGATGAGAAGCCAGCGCAGACCCCTTGAGTAGCAGTACCTCACCCGCTTGGCTGGACCGATCTATGTATCTAAACAAATACTCTTTTGCAACTGCAGTAATCGCCTTGCTCTTTGCGCACCTGCTCTTGCTCGCACCTGACGCGAGGGCGCAAGACGCAGGCTCGCAAGAAAGGGAAGTAGATATCGCGGGTTTCTGCAAAGCAGAAGCACGAAGCAATGGGTGGGAGAGCCCAGAGGATTGCATAACCTATTTCTCTTGCCTGAATTTGTCGCTAGCTAGCGGCACCAAGCCCCACTCCAACTCCAGTGCAACCAACCCCAATACAGCAAACCCGGGCTCGGATTGCCTGCCTGCGCCTGAGGGCACTGCCAATGAACTCACCGAACCACCTGTGGTGCTAATGCTAAACAGCGACGACTATCTGAATTTTCTTGGCGGCACCTGCCAGCCATTTACAACGCATAGAACACCGAGCCAGCACCCAGATTTTGAGTTTGCAGATATTTCGGGCGTGCTAGACCCGCCAGGCACGGTTAACTTCGTGCCAGAGCGTGATACGCTCAATCCCATCCACCCGGTTTGGTGCGCAAACGTTGAGATAGAAGCCGTTCCTGCTCTACGTCATTTTCACGGGCTTCCTCGCAGCCCCACGCATTAGCCTCTTGCCCTGAGCGCTCAGGCTTTCCCGACGGGAGGAACGGGCGGCCAGTGGATGCTGTCCGGTGGGCGCTACCTGGCCAGCGCTGCCCGGTCAATGTTGCTAGGTGAGGAGCGTCAAGTGAGCAATAGCAAATGAGCAAGAGATTGAACGTGAAGCCACGAGCGGTGATTGACGGGCTGCCGCAGTACAAGCCGGGCAAATCAGCAGCACAGGTGAGCAACGAGGAAAAACCTGGCACGGCGGCGGCCGCAGCCGGCACCGCAGCAGCTGCGCAGCTGCCGATCATCAAGCTGGCGTCTAATGAGACGTCATACACCCCACTGCCGTCGGTTCAAGCTGCGATTGCGCAAGCGGCGAGCGACATCAATCGCTACCCCGACAACCGCTGCGAGCAACTGCGCCAGGCTCTTGCAGACAAGCTTGGGGTAGCAAACGCCGCCGTGACGGTTGGCTGTGGGTCGGTCGGGTTGATGCGGCAGCTGTTCTTGGCGTATGTAGACCCCGGCGATCAGGTGCTGTACCCGTGGCGTTCCTTTGAGATACATCCCGTCTTCAGTGCCGTCGCCCAGGCCGAGGTGGTGACCGTGCCGCTAGTGGATGAGGCGTTTGATCTTGCGGCGCTGGCGAAAGCCGTCACCGGGCGAACCAAGATGGTGCTGCTGTCCACGCCGAATAACCCGACCGGCACAGCCTGCACGACCACGCAGCTGCAGGAGTTTTTAGGTGCGGTGCCTGACGATGTGCTGGTGATAATCGATGAGGCGTACCGCGAGTTCGTTACCGACCCGGCAGTGGAAGACCCGATAACGCAAATCTTGCCGCACCATCCAAACGCACTGGTGCTGCGGACTTTTTCGAAGGCTTATGGGTTGGCCAGCTTGCGGGTGGGCTATGCCGTGGGCGATGAAGAGGTGATCGCAACGCTTGACAAGGTGTACGCCCCGTTTCTTGTGAGCGGGGTGGCGCAGGCGGCGGCTGTTGCTTCGTTGCGGCCGGCGGCTGAGGTGGAGCTTGCGCAGCGTGTGGATGAGGTTGTGGCGCAGCGTGAGGTGGTGATGGCGGCGTTGGTGGATGCGGGGTGGCCAGCGACGCCTAGTCAGGCGAATTTCATTTGGTTGCGGTTGGGTGAGGTGGCTTTTCCTACTTTTGCTCGTTTGGAGCAGGCGGGTATTTTGACGCGCCCGTTTGAGGGGGAGGGCTTGCGTGTGACGATTGGGTCGCCGGCTGAGAATGAGCGCTTACTGGCTGTGCTTGGGCGTGCCGATAACTAGGGCGTGCTGGGAGTTAGGGGGTTTTAGTGAGCGGTGAAGGTGAGGCTTCGTCCGGTGGTGGCCTGAAGAAGTTTTTGAAGATGATTTTGAGGTGGATTGAAAATTTGCCTTGGCCGTAAGTTACGCGGATTTGCTTGTATTTCAAGGAAATATGGGGTTTTCAGAGGGTTGCAGGGAATGACTTGACAACGGTGTGTTGATGTGATCTAAACTATGGGCAAAGCAAAGGTTCTCCTAGTGGGCCTGTCAGCTCGCTAGGGAACATGGAATACCTAGGAGAGTGTGATGCGTCAAAGAGCATTACTCGTGCCGGTGTCCTTGCTTGTTAATCCTACGAATGCCCAGAGCGAGGGCCCAGGGGATTCACAATGACTGAAAACAACTCAATAAGGAATGAGCAGTTCCCTTATAATAGGTTCAAGCATGACGACCCTTTTTGG
Organism: Candidatus Poriferisodalaceae bacterium; assembly: GCA_965212125.1. Classification (GTDB taxonomy): domain Bacteria; phylum Actinomycetota; class Acidimicrobiia; order Acidimicrobiales; family Poriferisodalaceae; genus CAYRJD01. Next base: position 641,246 of record OZ243045.1, read on the forward strand.
GGGAAATCAAACCTTGGTTGGAGATACTATGCTCTGGTACCCACTTGGGGTATTGCAGCATTCCTTTTCTTTATTAGCCATGACGGAAAATCAATATGGGTGACAGTTGCAGGCCTAGTTGCAGTTATTGTAGCTGAAAAGCAGCTACTTGTAAATGGTGCTTTTTCATTAAGAGCACTAAAAACCTCTGATGTGCTTCTCATTTTACTTGTGGTTCTTAACTTAGGGTTCACCTTTGCCTTTATGAGAGACCCAATAATTTGGGGGGATTCGGAACTATGGGTCTATATATACCTTGCTGCTTCTATCGTGGTAGGGGCAGTCTTAACGTATAAGGCGTTTGGGACCATAGCCCCTGCTGTAAAATATTTTTGGCTCGAGGGAGAGTCGAAAGGCTGGAGGAAGCCAAAGCATTGGCGAGAAGAGCAAAATGCTTAGAGTGTTAGTTTGAGAGCAAGTACCTACTTCTTGATTGATGGGAGATAGTTTGTTATGTTAATTCTTCGCAAAACCAGTGAGGGTTCTCGTATAGGGGCAACCTCTAGGCGTTCTGGCAGGCTTACGGAAGATGGGATCTACATTCCCTGGCACCGCAGCTTGTACAGTATTTTGCCGCTTCGTGCCGCTTTGATGGTGCTCGCTGTGTTGCTTCCCTTAATCATACTTACTGGCACAGACCTTCCTTCATTCCTGCTGACGGGTAACGCTTTTGAAAACGATTTACAAACCATTGAGAGTGGAGGTTTTCTCGCTGTCGCCATCGTTATTGCTTCATTTGCGTTTGTAGTTTTTCTGTTTGAACAGTTCTCAGTGGCTTTCGCCCCAGAACAATATTCAGAACGGCAGAAGAGGCTGATTCGCAGATATCGGTATATTGTTCCGCTATACCTGCTGGCTATTTTGGCTTTTTGGGGGTATCTTGAGTTCATACTAGGCCCCCCGGGGTCTCCCTTTTCGGTGGAGGAATTACTGGCTCTAGGGCTAAACCCTGACAATGTGATTTTTTTGCTAGTTGAATTCAAACGCACTCATGTAACGATTCCTCTGTTGCTGGTGATCGCTTATCTTGAGGCTACTTTTTGTATTTCCTACATACGATCGTTTTCGCCTTACAGCGACTCCAAGTTGCGCAGGTTTTCGAGGAAGATTCTGCCCTATGAATGGGGACTGCCTGATACGCCGACTGACATCACCACGGGTACACGAAGGGCAAACTGGCAGCTGTAGGCGACCTGTCGCATCTGCCGGAGCCATCCGTAGTGATCCACCTGTGGCGTCTTCCGAAGCCCGCGGCGGCAGCCATCAAAGCTAAGAGCGCATAATGTGGCGACATGCCAGCGGACAACATCAGCACTGAACCACCAAGCACCGACACTGAGGGCATGCCGATCGTCGGCTATGACGTGGCGGCGGTGCAGGCCTGGATTACCGAGCACACCTCTGCGGTCAAGCCGCCGTGCAAGTGGACTCGCCTGGAGGGCGGGCACAGCAACCTCACCTACCTGCTAACCGATGCGGCCGGCGACGAAGCCGTCGTGCGGCGCCCGCCGATGGGGGAGCTGCTGCCCAAAGCGCACGACATGGGCCGTGAGTTCACCATCATCAGCGGCTTGCGTGACACCGACGTGCCCGTGCCCATTGCGCACGGCTACTGCGAAGACCCGTCCGTAACGGGTGCGCATTTCTATGTGATGAGTTACGTGAAGGGCAGGCCGCTGTTCAGCCAAGAGGACGCCCAAGAGCACCTGAGCGAGGCCGCCCGCGCCAACGTCTCCGGTTCGTTTATGGATGTGCTGGCTGCGCTTCACAGCGTTGACCCCGATGCGGTCGGGCTGGGCGATCTGGGCAAGCGGGAGGATTACGTGGGGCGCCAGCTTCGCACCTGGTATCGCAGTTGGACCGCCTCCGCCGAGGCCGCCAAGTATGACGATCCTGTCCTGCATTCGCTGCACGATCTGTTGGTGGAGCGCAAGCCTGAGCAGGGTCCGGCTCGTGTGGTGCACGGCGACTACGGGTTGCACAACTGTTTGCTCAACCCTGAGGGTGAGATAACCGCAGTGCTTGACTGGGAGATTTCCACGCTGGGCGATCCGCTGGCCGATTTCGCCTATGCGTTGAACGGCTGGACCGAGCCGGGCGACGAGGTGATCAATGCCGAGAAGGCGGCGACGCTGCTGCCAGGTTTTGGCGAGCGGCAGCGGTTAGTGGAGCGCTACGGGCAGCGCACCGGTGCGGATCTGAGTCAGATCAATTATTACGTTTGTTTTAATTATTGGAAGTCGGCTTGCATTATCCACGGCGTTTATGCCCGCTATATGAACGATCAGAAGCCCACGGACGGTGTGGATCTGGATGAATATCGTGAGCGGATCGGGCTGGGGATTAGGAAGAGCGAGCAGGCCGCGGCGGAGATTTAGGGTGCGTGCGGGTGTGGCGGCGTGGTTGCGGTCAGTGCAGTTGCGGCTGGCGTGGTTGCGGTCGCCGGAGCCAGCAGAGGCAGCACGGCCGACACGGGGGCTGCCGTGCTAACCGACTGGAATCCGCTGCTGCGGGGCGAGTTCGACAAGCCCTACTGGTCGCAGCTGCAGACTTTCGTAGCGCAAGAGCGGTCGCAGGGTGCGGTGTATCCGCCGCACGATCAGGTGTTTCGGGCGCTGCACCTCACGGCGCACGCCCAGGTGAAGGTGGTGATCTTGGGGCAGGACCCGTATCACCAGCCCGGGCAGGCGCACGGGTTGTGTTTTTCGGTGCAGGCGGGAGTGAATCCGCCGCCGTCGCTGGTGAATATCAATAAGGAGCTAGCCAGCGATTTGGGCTTGACGCCGCCCAGGCACGGGGACTTGCAGGCGTGGGCGAGCGGGGGCGTGTTGCTGTTGAACTCGGTGCTGACGGTGCGGGCGAATCAGGCGGGTTCGCATCGTGGCCAGGGCTGGGAGACGTTTACCGATGAGGTGATTCGGACGGTGAGCGCCAAGCCGGAGACGGTGGTGTTCATTTTGTGGGGGGCGTTTGCTCGAAGTAAGGCGGCGCTGGTTGATGCCGGGGTTGGGCGGCATGTGGTGATTGAGTCGTCGCATCCGTCGCCGTTTAGTGCCGATCGGGGCTTTTTCGGCAGCCGGCCGTTTAGCCGTGCTAATGAGGCTTTGGCTGCGGCCGGGCGTGAGCCGGTGGATTGGAGCCTGCCGCCGCACGCGGGGCCGCACGCGGGGTAGGTCTTGCTGCTTGGCGCTTTCGTTCGGCATACCGGTCTAGCGGCCTAGCGGTCTAGCGATCTAGCGCAGCTCAATCCGGCCGTTGGGGCACTCAATCACCGCCGAGATTTCGTCGGCGCCCTCGCTCACTTCAATCGCCAACCCAAGCGCGGAGTGAAGTTGCTTCGCGGCGGCCGGCTCGGCGGTGGAGCCGTTAAGCGAGATAAGCGTCGCCCCCGTCGGCGTGACCGTAGCCGGATGGGTGGTGTCGCCCCAGTCGATCACGAACGGCTCCAGGCGGGTGTTCGCCGCGGCGTTGCGTGAAAGGCGCCAGTGGATTTCCTCGCCGTCCGACTTCAGCCGACTCATCGCCGAGATCGGTCCGGGATTAAAGCCATGCGCAGCCATCGTCGCCACGACTTCGTCGATGGTTTCCGGCGGCGTGGTGTGGATGCAGAAGGCGGCTAGTTGGCCGGCGCTGTCGCCTAGTTCGTCGATGCCGAACGGGCGTGGCTGGTCGGGCGTGGGCTGGTCGGGGTCGGGGGCGATGATTTCTAGGTACACGTCTTCGCCCAGCGACAGCAGGGCGTTGTAGGTGCCGACCCCTGGGTGCGGCCCGCCCGGTGCGGCGGTAACGCCGGTGAGGTCTTTGATGTGTGCGACGCCTGCGGCGAGGTCGGTGCAGGCAAAGACGATGTGGTCAATAGCAACCATTGCGAAACGCTAGCTGCTTGATTGTGGGCTGGTGGCAGTGCTCTCAGGACAAAAACTCCGCCCAGCGGTTTGCAATGGCTGCGCTACGGTGAGGTCGCTGCTTGTCGCTGGTAGATCACTGTTTGTCGTTGGCGGGCCGCTGCAGGCCATCGCTTCCCAAAGTCACCAAGGGAGCAAGCCAGATGTGCCGCCAGAAGACCCAGTAAACCCAGCCGACGACGACCACCCCAGCGTGGAGAGAATCGGGCCGTTCAACTTGGCGCGTATTCCTCCCTATATTCCGGGGCCTGCTTCCACTAAAGGAAAGCGGGCATATAGATCTACATCTGATAGGGAGCGCACCGCTCTGAAATACGCGAAACTCCATTACGCGCCTGGCGATGCCTTGGTGGCGATGATGTCCGATTCTGCCCAGAGAATCAACGCAGCGGTGACTGCAAGTCAAAGAGAGCTCAGGCGCGTTGAAGCTCAGTCAGCAGATTTTCAGCTCATTGTTGAGATGGTAAGCGCATACGAATGCTGGATGTTCGTTGATGACCACGCAGCATCTATGGCGGGGACGTCAATATCGCGCATCCAACAAGCGCTAGACAGAGTCCACAATCCTGAGTTTGCGGATGTTGTGGTGCTTGATGAGCCTGTTATGCAATGGGAACCGCCAACTGTTCCGTTACCTGAAAAAGAGTACGGCAACCATTCAGGTCTGAATGGCACCCATAACGACACCGAGATGTAGAGGGCTAGCCGGCTGACCTACGCCTGTGATTTATTTGCTCGTCTTGGAAGTGCTCGTCTACAAAATCGGAGAGCTTTTTGAGGCCAGCCTCAGTGAGGTCAAAATCTACGTTGGGAAGCGTGTGGCGTATTTTGGCGAAGTTTCTAAGTGCCTCTTCGTCGTCGGGATGTAGAGGTTTATCCGGATCGCTAACGCTGCGGGCACCCTTTGAGTAGCTCATCACCGACCACGGTACCACGCTGTTGTAAGACGTCTCCAGGCAGTTTGTGCCTGCCAGGTCGCAGAGGCTCTGCAGTCAGCGACGATCTGCTTATTCGTTTTGGAAGTGCTTGTCTGCAAAATCGGAGAGCTTTTTGAGGCCTTCCTCCGTGAGGTCGAAATCTACGCTGGGGAACGTGTGTTTGAGCAGAGCGAGTTCCTTGATCGCCTCTTCGTCATCGGGGTGAGGCGATTGGCTCAGATCTAGGAAGCGGCTAACGGCTTGTGAGTAGACCATCGCCGACCACAGTACCACGCTGCCGTAACACGCCTCCCGGCGGTTTGCGCTGGTAGGGCTGTAAGTGCAGATGCCCAGCGGCTGGCGCTGCGTGTAAGGGTTAGCTGGCTCGTCCGCGGTCGGCAGGCTGCTGGCCGTTATGGAAATGCTTGTCTATGAAAGCAAAAACCCTCGGGAGGTCATCTTCCGTGAGGTCAAAATCAATGCTGGGGAACGTGTGCTTGACCAGAGCGAGCTGCCTGATCGCCTCTTCATCATCAGGGGGAAGGGGCGGGTAGCTGGGGTCAAGGGTGTTGCGCTTCTCATCTGAATCGCTCATCGCCAGCCACGGTACCACGCTGCTGTAACACGTCTTTTGGTGGTTTGTGCCGGTAGGGCTGTAGGCGCTCAGCAGCCAGCCCAATGTGCAGGAGCTAGTTGGGCGGTACTTGCCGACCGCTTTAGTCGTCTTGGAAGTGCTTGTCTAGGAAATCGGTGAGCTTTTTGAGGCCAGCCTCCGTGAGGTCAAAATCCACGCGAGGGAACGTGTGTTTCAGCAGAGCTATCTTCCTAACCACCTCTTCATCATCAGGGTGAAGGGGGCCTTCAAGGTCGCTGATGCGGCGGGGTTCACCTGAGTCGCTCATTGCCAACCACGGTACCACGCCGCTGCCTCACGTCTTTCGGTGGTTTGCGCTAAGGCGTGCTAGCCATGTCCACGAATCGACTCCACGGTTGCATCCATCTCTTCAACAACCTGCCCTACCACGAGGTGGGACACCTTTGGGCCGCCCCACCAATCCACCGCCATGAGCTAAAGGCCTCCTGTTTCATTGATGTCAATAGTGAAGTCGGCCGCCAGCGAGGTGATACAGCCAAATGCAAATATTCCCCAAGTTGTAGCTGAGATCTGGTAGATTGAAAGCTCTTACAAAGTAAATGCAAGAATGGGCCTTCTTGGGGGAAGCATGAACGATTCGCGAAATAGAATTGTTGAAGATCTGCGAAAAGAGTTGCTTGGGCCAAGTGAGCCTGAAGAGGAACTTAAAATCAACCCGAGCAGCAGGTACTTGCTTGGGATTCTGTCTCCTGCTGGTACCAAAATAGGTGAAGCAGATGATGAGCAAGAAATAGCTCAAGGAGATGAGGCTGGAGAGACGCATAATCTTACTCAAACATTTAGGCCTTCTTCAATCGGACTGTCTGTTGTAATAGGTGATGAAGAACTTAAGATTTCTGCTGAGGTTACATGGGGAGAGTATAAAGAGTATGAGAACATTAATACTGACGAAGCAAAGGGTGGCAGGATATGGAAAAGAACCTCAAAGAAGTTTGATTTTATTATTGACACAGATGTACTACAGGATACTCACGAAGAACGCGGTGTAAGAATTAGTTACCAGATACGAAATATACAGCCTACGGCAAACCAGCTACTTACTGTCTATGTAATGAATTGTAATGATGAGCCGCCTATTAATGAGCGGCCGCACCCAAGCGATCTGTTATATCAGCCCTGTATTACACTATCTTCAGAAGATCCAGTCTTTAAGCCTGTGTCTGCGCAAACTAGTACAGATTCTATAAATCCTGATATTGAGTCTGCAAATCTAATCTACAGAAATATTCATAAATTCGGAGCAGGGCACAACACAGCTGTTGATTGGGAATATTCTGGAGATAGTGCCTCAAGAGTGTGGACAGACCTACTCCCTACTGTAGAAGTACCTATCGCAAAAGCTATTGATGCCTCAATAAGTATGGATGACCTTGCTACTAAACCTAGAAGTGAAGTACAAAAATCTTTACGCGCTTTATTAAGTGGCTATGAAACTTGGATTACACAGCGCGAAAGTGAAATACCAAGTATTTCTAATGAAAGCCTGCGCCAGGTAGCAAGAAGCCATATGGATAAAGCGCTAGCCTCTCTAGACAGGATGCTAGAAGGCACAGCGTGTTTGGATGATCCCGATGTCTTTTTGGCATTTCAGTTTGCCAACAGGGCTATGGCATTGCAAAGGCGCCATTCAGAGGTTGCCAGGCGAGTACAAGAAGGATTACAAAGATACCAAAGCATTAAAACATCTGAGATACAAGCATCATGGCGCCTTTTCCAAATTGGCTTTATTCTCCAGACCCTGCCCAGCATTATTGACCCCTTTCATAAGGATAGACAAACTGCTGACCTTTTATGGTTTCCAACAGGCGGGGGTAAAACTGAGGCCTACTTAGGACTAACAGCATTTATATTTGCATACAGGCGCTTGCGGTCAGTATCAGATGGTGAGTCAAACTCTGGTGTTGCTGTCATTATGAGATACACATTACGTTTGCTTACAATCCAACAGTTCCAACGTGCGCTCACGCTAACAATGGCGTGTGAATTCCTTCGTGCTGAGGCACGTAAGCACGGAAATAGCCCTTGGGGTGACGAAAGATTTTCACTTGGCTTATGGGTGGGTAATGCTGTGACTCCGAATTCTTACGAGGATGCAAAAAAGAGCCTTGGGAGTCTAAAATCAGGAGCTAGGTTCTTCGGGTCAGGCTCGCCATACCAAATTGTGTTTTGTCCATGGTGCGGGGAAGACTTTGATCCTGCTAAAAACTATGAGTCGGATGATAAAACCCGCAAAATTCATGTTAAGTGTAAGAACCGACTTTGTAGCTTTCGGCAGATGACTGGTGCTAGTGGAATACCGGCTGAGCTAGTCGACGAGCAGCTTTATGCAAATCCACCGTCGCTATTAATTTCCACTGTTGACAAGTTTGCCCAAATGGCCTGGAACGGTAAAATACAGTCACTCTTTGGCCGGGTGGCTGGCCATTGCACTGAGCATGGATGGTTTACCACGAGCGATACGTCTATTCACCCTGAAACCCGTAAAAGTCACAAAAACCCAGAAGCGGTAATTGATAGGACAATTACCAGGCTTGCGCCAGCTGACTTGATCATACAAGATGAGCTTCATCTTATCTCAGGGCCATTGGGTACTTTAGTTGGCTTGTATGAGACTGTGGTAGATTCGTTATATAGCCAAACGCATGGTAAAGGTAAGCGTGTTCCTAAGATTATCGCTTCAACTGCAACAGTGGCAAATGCAGAGAGACAGGTAGAAAATCTATTTGATCGTGATGTTTCTGTTTTCCCAGCACTTGGAACTGACTTTCGGGACTCGTATTTCTCTCGGGTAGAAGACACAGGGTCACCTACTTCTCATAGTAGGTTATATGTAGGAGTGTTTGGACCAGGTGCCTCTAAGAAGACAATTTTGATACGCACCTATGCAGCCTTGTTGTCGCGCGCAAAGCATGAATTTGAGAAACTCGGCCTTGACCCCAAAAGTTCTAAGGACTTGCTGGAAATTGCTGAAACATATATGACCCTCGTGGGCTACTTCAACTCATTACATGAACTTGGAGGCATGATTCGCTTGCTCGAGGATGATATTGTAGGTAGGTTGCATTTGCTACATAAGAATAATTCTTGGCCACAACGAAATATTTTTGAGAGACCAGAACTTACTTCTAGACGTACAAGCAGCGAGCTTTCAGAAACCTTGAAGCGGCTCTCTTATCCACATAAGCTAAAGTCGGAGCAGAAAGAAGGTAAGCGCTACGCAAAAGGCAAGTTTCCGATAGATGTGCTACTAACCTCAAACATTATCCAAGTTGGGGTTGATATTGATAGGCTGGGATTGATGGTTATGGCAGGTCAGCCTAAAACCACGGCGGAATACATTCAAGCTACAAGCAGAGTTGGGCGGAAACACCCTGGTCTAGTAGTGAATGTATACAACTGGCTCCGGCCACGTGATATTTCACACTTTGAAGATTTTAGGCACTATCATGAAGCATTCTATCGGCAAGTTGAGCCTACTAGTGTCACGCCATTTTCCGAACGAGCGCTTGATCGTGCCCTTGAAGGAATCTTAGCCTCATTTGTACGAATGTCAAATTCTAAATATGGCCCACCAATAGGCGCGAATAACTTCCTAAAGAACGATACATCAATCCAAGGCTTTGTTGATAGCCTGCTTGACCGAGTTCGGCGAGCAACCAATGATGAAGAAAAAGTCCAAGAACTCAAAGAAAGCATAGATAGCCGCCTAGATTATTGGGAAAACTTAGCAGAAACTTCTGCTGAGGATTTGCTCTACTCCTCGCGTGGGCAGAGCTTCCGTAAGTCTAAGTTTTCTGTGCTTTTTGAAGAATTTGGATCCACATCTTTACCGGAAGATACTCCGCAATCTTCCTCTCATACCTGGCAAGTGCCCACATCCCTGCGAGATGTAGAAATTGCCGTACCTGTCAGCCTGCATGAAAGCGAGCAAACTGGTGGCTAAAGTCGCTGAAATAAGATCTAGTCAGCTTGTTAATCAGTTTGGGCCTGGGTCTCTCTACGATGAGCATGCGGTTTCAATAATTATCTCTGGAATAGATGACTGGGATATTTCTTCTTCAGAAATTATCACAGAGCCACGACTACGAAAAGTACTGCGTAGGAACACATTCTATGGTTTGCCGAGAACGGGCGCACCTGCAAGAGTTTTTCCTGAATACCTATTTTGCTCAAGATGCAGGCGGCTAGACCATTATTCTTACTTTAAGCGCTCCAAACAACGATCGGCATTTTCGTCAAGTATTGAATTCACATGTGATTCATGTCCTGCTAATGTAGCTGGTGAGAGTAAAGCACCTGCACTTGCCTTCCCCGCAAGATTTATGACTGCGTGTACTAAGGGGCACCTTGATGACTTCCCTTGGAAGTCATGGGCACATAACGGTGAGACATCTTGTAATGCTAATCTTGAATTTCGCGATACAGGCTATACAGGCAGCCTAGCTGATTTACGCGTAAAATGTAAGAACTGCGGCAAGCAAAATTCACTGGATGCTGCTTTAGGAGATAAAACCGACCTTCTTTGCTCAGGGCGTAGGCCTTGGCTTAATGATACAGACCCACATACCTGCTCAGAAAAAGCACGTGTGCTTTTACGAGGAGCATCTAATGCTTATTTTCCTGATGCAATCTCATCTCTTTCAATCCCGCCCTACTCAACACCACTACACGATGATATTTTCAAAATCTATCCAAGGCTACAAGGTATCCAAGGTCTAGAAGACCTTAAGGCTGCAATTAGACTTAAGATAATACCAGAATTGGACTTTTATACTCCTGCTGTAGTTTGGGAAGCTCTAAAGCAGCTCAGAGAACTTGAAGATGAGATGGAAGCTAGCGAACATGAAGCGCTTATGTTAGGAGAGTATAAAGCACTAGTGAGCCCTGTGAATGATACTCCAGATTTTAAAACCCGTAAACTCCCAACAAAAAAGCTAAGGGATTTTGCAAGCATATTTAGCAGGTTTCACTCTGTCACAAAAGTACTAAGGCTCCGAGAAGTAAGGGTGCTTAAAGGGTTCACCCGCATTGAGGCTTCATCTGCTCCAGACAAACTGGCATCCCTGTCATCAATAAAGCAAGACTGGCTTCCAGCTGTTGAGTTGCGTGGGGAAGGTATTTTCTTTGAGTTAAGTCAAAAAGCCTTACAGCTTTGGGAAAACCAAAAAGCTGTTCAAGAATATTCAAGCAACTTGCCGCAAATGGACTTAACGAATGCGTTTGGAGGACCAGCAGAGATTTCATCTAGATTTGTATTAGCTCACTCAATTAGTCACATGCTTATGCAAGCTATCCAATTTGAGGCTGGCTATTCAACAGTATCGCTTCGTGAGAGGATATATTGTAATGCTGATATAGCGGGTATTTTGATTTACACATCTTCTCCCAGTTCAGATGGAACGTTGGGCGGCCTTGTAGAACTAACAGATGTGGTTGGAGGAATCTTTGCGAGAGCACTTGAGGGAGCACGATTATGTACAAATGATCCTTACTGCTCTTCCCATAACTTTGAGCACCCTACTTCTCATTACAATGGAGCGGCATGCCACGCCTGTTTGCTCTTACCTGAAACTTGTTGCGAATATAGAAATAGATTTTTAGACAGAAGTAGTCTCGTAGAAATTCTTTCTAGCTCTGTTAAGAGATCAATAGCGTATGACCCCAAATAAAATGACCTATAACATTAAACCGTCTTCTCTATTCAAAGTTTAATTGATTCATCTTGCCTACTAAGAATTATAAAGTTATTGACCTATTTTCCGGGTGTGGAGGGTTGACAAAGGGTTTTCTAAGTGCTGGTTATAAGTTAGCATATGCTATTGAATCCGACCCATCTGCTATCGCAACTTTTGCAGCAAACTTTGGTGAAGAGAGTCTCTTCCCTGGCGATATTACAAGGCTCCCAAAGAGTTATTTACCAGGCGCAGATATAGTTGTTGGGGGCCCTCCTTGCCAAGGGTTTTCTCGTTTAGGGAAATCTGACCCGAATGACCCGCGGAGCACTCTTTGGAGGGATTTTCTTAATGTGGTTAAAGTGGTTAGGCCCTCTCACTTTGTTATGGAAAATGTAGCAAGTTTTCTTGGGTCAAATCAATATACTCAATTTCGGAAAGCTATGCGTGCTAGCAAATATTTACGTGACTACGTGTTCGATGTGAGGATTATGAATACCGCAAATTATGGCGTTCCTCAAAAAAGAAGGCGAGCAATTATTATTGCCAGCCGCTCTTCGGAAGTATCTTTTCCTGAACCAACCCACTCACCAGATAGCACCTTTGGATGGGTTTCATTGAAAGAAGCCCTTCATGGTATACCAGATAAAGCGACTAGCGATGGACTTCCTGTACGTCAAAATAACTCAAATATCTCGGGCCCTTACACATCCTCTGAGCTGCATATCTCCTTACCTCCAACAGAGCTTGGACTTGCAAGATACAAATGCATACCCCCCGGAGGCAGTCGCTTTAACCTTCCAGATGATTTGAAGCCTGACTGCTGGATTGTGAATAAAACGGGGTTTAGCGATGTTCTCGGCCGCTTGAAGTGGGAAGAGCCAGCAGTGACAATTCGTACAGAGTTCTGGAAGCCAGAAAAAGGGAGATACCTTCATCCTGAATGGGTACCCGATAACCCAGCTGCACAGATAAACCGAGCTTTAACTCACTGGGAAGCAGCGCGGATACAAACTTTTCCCGACGACTTCCTTTGGTATGGAACAAGAGTGCAAATTGGTGCTCAAATTGGAAATGCCGTACCCCCCTTATTTGCTAAGCAAATAGCTGACCACATTTTGACGAATTTTGACTTTGCTCAGTAGTCGCTATTAGTACGTTTTGTAGCTAGCATCAAGCAGATGCTTTCAGGCTCAAACAGTCACAAAGAGTAGCGCGAAAGGGCTAGTTTGCCTTCTGGCAAATTGATCTGTTCAGTCGTCCATATATTTGAGAATGAAGACCTCAAGCACTTCAAGTGAAGATTCAGTACCGTCATACCAAAATTCTGGAACCTTACGCCTTAGCAAGAGCAGCTTTCTAAGCGCCTCTTCGTCGTCGGGGCGCAGAGGCTTATCCGGATTACTAACGCGGCGAACGCCATCTGAATCGCTCATCACCGACCACGGTACCACGACGCAGTCTTACGCTTACCGGCAGTTTGTGCCGAGGCGTGTCAGTACCGGTACCCGCTACATCCGCTACCTAGTAGTTCTCGCGGATGTATGCGTACGCCCGCTCGTACAGTTCGCCGGTCGGCGGAAACTGGAACTTGTGCAACACCTTCTGAAGCTCCCGCCGAACTAGTTGATCACCAGGATGCGAGGTCTGCCAGCCGTGCCCACGAATCGGCTCCACGATCGCATCCACCTCTTCAACAACTTGCTCCACCACGACGGCTCGCTCGGCCGGCCCGTACTCCGCAAATATCTGAGTGAGCGCCCCCTGATTCGGGTTCAGAACCTTGATCTCGTCCAGTCGCCCCTCATCGTCGGCTCGCTCGGCCCGCACTAGCTCACGAGCGACATCCATCAAGTTCTCTAGAAATTTCGCAGACGCCTCAGCGGTGGCAATCTTTGTCGCTCGCAGCCTTTCAAGCCGCTCGGACAAACTGCGCCACACCCGATGCGGGTCTGTGCCTTCCACCCGTCGCCGAATGCGTTCCTCCAAACGATCCAGCACCTCAACGGCACTAGGCGGCGGCTTGGGAACCACCGGATCAGGAATGAGCTTGTTGTCTTGCAGGTATCTGAGCGCCTCGGCATCAAGCGGAACCTTGTCCAAGGCGGTGCTGTCAATGGTTATCCCGGTGATGTTTTCGTGCACGATCGCCATGGTCTTCGCACCAAGTCGATGCCACAAAACCGAGCTGGCAAAGTTTGACTTTTGGAGCGCTACGTACACCCTTGCAAGAAATCGATACCGCTCTTCATGGGGTTTCAAGCGCAGATTCGGATACAGAAACTCAAACAACCCCTGGCAGTACATGAACTCTTGGGCGAACTCCTGCCGCATCTCGTCACTGTTGATGATGTCCAAGGCCGCAAAAATCTGATCCAACAGGGGCAGGGCCAGATCAATCTGGCTGAACCTCTCCATCGCAGCGTCAACAGAATCAAAAAGCTCGTCCAGCAAAATCTCAATGTTGCCTTCGCTCTGTTTGGCCCGAGCAGTGGGCTTGGTGGCGACCGCCTTGACAAGCTCCTCACCTATTCCCACATAATCAACGACCAGGCCGTGCAGCTTTTCCTGCCCGGTGAGCGGATTAGTCCAGCGCCGATTGGTGCGACAAACGGCCTGAAACAAAGTGTGCGCCCTCAAAGGCTTATCCAAATACAGCACACCTTCGATAGGCGCATCGAATCCGGTCAGCAATTTGGCGGTGACGATTAGAAACTTCAACGGGTCGTCAATATCACGAAACCGATTTTTGACGGCAGCCTCCCGCGCTCTGTCAAGATCCCACTGGCTCCATTCCTGCGGGTCGTCTTTAACGGTCGTCATCACCACGGCGGCTTCCTCGCCGGGCTGAAGAAGCTCGCTTATCGCTTCGTGATAGGCGACGCAGGCCCCGCGGTCGTAGGCGACTATCTGAGCTTTCAGCCCGAGCGGAGCGATGCGGCTTCGGTAGTGGTCCACGATGTCCTTGCAGACGGCTTTGACACGCTTGTCGTTTTTCACCAACACAGAAAAATGCGAGGCCTTCTTGCCGAGCTGTTCCCGCTCCTCCTCGTCAAGATTCTCCTCGTCGGCCAGCGCGTCAAACTCCTGCTGGACAGTTTCCGCATCAAACTGGAAATCAACCAGACGAGTTTCAACGTGAACGGGCAAAGTGGCACCGTCAAAGATTGAGCGTTCAACTGAGTAGTGATTGAGTACGCCGTCAGGATCGTCAGGGTCTCCGAACAGATCCCAAGTGTTCTGGTCTTCGGATGCGATGGGCGTGCCGGTTAGGCCGATGAACTTAGCGTTCGGCAACGCTGTGCGCATGTCTAAACCGAGCCGGCCCTCTTGCGTCCGGTGGGCTTCGTCAACCATCACCACGATGTTGCGCCCTTCATTTAGCAGGCCAGCGTCTTTGAATCGGAAAATCGTTGTGACGATTACTCCGATGGAGCCCTCCGATAGCAACTGCTGCAGCTCTGCTTTCGTTCGTGCAACTTTCAAGCCAGCGATGTCAACGGATTTGAACTCCTCGGACGTTTGATCGATCAGATCCAGCCGGTCAAGCACGATCACGATGGTTGGGGCGTCGTGAGCGGTGACATGTCGCAGTTTCGCAGCCGCATATGCCATTGCAAACGTCTTGCCCGAGCCCTGGTGCTGCCAGACGAGCCCTTGCTTTTTGATCGGGTCTAGATAACGATCAACAATCGCCGCGACCGCTTCAACCTGTGGGTAGCGCGGGATGATTTTTTGCCGCACCGCACCGCTTGAAGTGGGGCGAGACAGATAGAACGTAAAGTGCCGCAGGATGTCCAGCACCATCTCAGGCGTCAGAAGCAGCTCTGCGGAGCGCATAACCGATGGCAAACCCTCAGGCTCAATTTGATCGGTGGTTTTGGACCAGTTCTGCCACATCTCTGGCGGTTGGTGAATCGCCCCGAAGCGGAAGTCACGCCCGTCGGTGGCAAACGACAACACGTTCGGTACAAAAAATGCGGGTGTCTTCTTTTCGTAGGCAATGTGGATGTCGGTTGCCGCGTTGAACCATGATTTGGTTTTGGTGGGCGCTTTGGTTTCGCCCACAACCAGCGGCAAGCCGTTAACCCACAGCACGATGTCGTAGCGGCGATGCTCACGGCCAGCGTGAAACGTCGCCTCGGCTGTTACCCGCAAGGTGTTTGATCGTGGGTTGTCAAAATCAATTAGCCGAACCGCTGTGTGCTGATCCGTGCCTATGTATTGGTGGGTACGGCGACCGCACAGCCATTTAGCGAACTGCTCATTGGAAGCCACCAAGCCGTCGTTGTGTATTGCTGATAATGCCGTCCGCAATCGAGCCGAGATCTCTTCGGCGCGGTCGGGTTGTTCTGCGATTTCCGGGTTAAGCCGAATCAGCGCTGGTTGCAGATCGTCAAATCGGATTACATCTTGGAAGGGCCTGCCGAGTTCTTCGTCATCGATCGTCAGATCCCAGCCCAGTTTCGCAAGGCGCTTGCATAGGCCGTGCTGGACTTCCTTCTCTGGCAGGTAGCTCATACCGATTCCAGCAAGGCGTCGTAGGAGTCGGGGATTTCGCGTGCGCCAGACAGCAATTCGGATAGCACGCCCTCCCGCATGCTGCGTGTGCTATCCAGCGTCGCCTCAGTTACCTGCAGCATCTCATCTACACCACCGACAAGCCCTGTAGCAAGTTTCACTATCCGTTCTTGCTCCACAACCGGTGGGAGCATGATTGAAAACCCTCTGAGGTTCTTAGCCGTGATGCCCGCAAATACCCCACCAGCAGTCGATCTGTTCAGTCGCTCAGTCTCCGATTGCATAGCAAGCCGAATGAACTGGTTCGTAGCTCGCTCAGAGCTGCGAATAGCTGCTAGTCCACGTCCGATTGCCAAGCGTTGGTCAGCAAAATTGGTACCACCCACGGGTGCCCTGACACTGATCAAAAGGTTTCCCACCTCGACTACTCGGGTAGGTGCTGAGCAGTAGCGGACAGGGCTCGGGAAATGCGCGCCGAACTCCGCGCTGCCTTGTAAGAACGGAAGACCCTCTCCGTTTTTGTTGCAAGTCTTGCCCGGTGGGGACTGTCCCATCAACACTTCTGCAACGTCACCGATCATTACCTGACACCACCTCTCTCTGGTGGTGTCAAGAGATCAGTGAGGAGCGCTTGGCGCACCATGCGCGCCGTTTCTAATAACTGATCTAAGGCTTCGGTGTAGGTATTGAAGGATTCAGTGAGTGACTCAGTCAGCTTCACGATCCGCTGTTGTTCTTCTAGAGGGGGGAGCGAGAAAAGGTAGCTCGCAACATCCATTGCCTTTATTGTTGGGTAAGTAGACCCAGTTACGCGAGCTTCTAGGTGCTCGGTAAATCTTGTGGCTCTGACAACGGCCCAAATGTAGGCGGGGAGAGCGACCTGTTTGGCTCTTAATACCGTAAATCCTGTTGTGGCGACCTCGCCATTAAGCTCTGAGGGGACACGGGCTAGCTTCCTCAGATTGGGTCGAACGTTAGAAATGAGTACATCATTGGCTCTTATAACGCGTTGAGCGCTGGTTGGCGCATCTTTCAATGCAAACTCACTCACCTCAGCAAGGTTGATACCTTTTTCTGGTACAATGCAGCCAATCTCTACATACCTGATGCTTTGGTTGTCATCCCACTCACGAACAGATTCAGGATTGATGTCAACGATGTCTCCCAGTGTTACCTGTTGCCAATTCTCAGCCATATCAGGAGACTTCAGGAGATCCGACAACAATGATTGGCGAACTGCTTTGGTGGCTTTGAGCTGTTGTTTAAGCGTTTTGATGTACGAGCCGAAGGACTCAGTGATTGCTTCACTGTGCTCAACGATCCATCGTTGTTCGCGGGGGGGGGGTATAGGAACTACTTGCTGAGCAAGTACTTTTTTACTGACATAGGGCTGGCCGGTCCCGCGCCTGACAGCGTTCAAGTTCAGAGACACGTCAAGCCAATAGTGCAGGTATGCAGGAAGCGCTTGGGTGTTGGCGATTATGGCAAAGGCATTGTTGTTCACCCAGCAAGGGTCAACGGAGTATTGAACTGCACCTGCGTAGGCACCCACAGCAGCCATGATTGACAAGGGTCCCTCAAAGAGTGCTTCGGTGTGAGATCCCATTACTGAGTTAGCGCCATAAACGGTGAATGCGCCTCCATGGGCGTAAATCTCTTTCTTGAGATACTTGCCAGGCTGAAACTGGCAGATTTCACCAAGCGGTAGTTCAGTCCAATCGTCACGCATACCCAGCGGCCTTAAGCCGCACGTCCATAGCTTTCTGGACTTCAGCAAGCTGCTTTTGAGCTTGCCGTAAATCAGTCAGAAGTTCCTTAACGTCAACAATCCCTGCTTCCTCTTGTTGGATATAGCGCCCGATGCTTAGGTCCCACCCGTTGGCCTTGATTTCACCAATATCAACGGTTATTTGCTTGATGTTGTCATCAATAAAATCAGCACTTTGATATGCGCTGAAGATTGCAGCTACGTCATCTTCGTCGAGGATGTTCTGGTTGGTGGCTTTTTGGAAGCGTTGTGAGCAATCAATAATCCGAACCTTGCCTCTATCCTCAGTATCTTTATTTTTGTGCAGGACTAGTAGACAAACTGAGATATCGGTGTTATAGAAGAGCTTCGGACCTAATCCTATGACGGTTCCCAGCAAGTCGGCTTCAATGAAGCTTTGCCTAATCTTTCCTACGGCACCACTTCTGAACAGAACTCCGTGGGGCATAACGACACCCACCCGGCCAGTGGTGTCTTTAGCAGAGGCGACCATGTGTTGCACCCATGCAAAATCCCCTGAGTTTTTGGGAGGGACGCCGCCGTAGTCGGATCGCCTATGCGGATCGTTTGCCCAGCCCTCATGTCCCCATTCCTTCAATGAAAAGGGAGGGTTAGCAATAACTACGTCAAACTGGTCAAGCTTTCCTTGACTATCAACAAAGAGAGGCTTGCGGAGGGTGTCGCCTCGGAGGATCTTTGCATCATCAACGTCATGGATGTAAAGATTCATCCGAGCGATTGCCGATGAGGTTTGGTTGATTTCTTGACCATAGAACCGCATCCGGCTGGTTGATTTGCCAGATCGCTTTATTTCGTTGACTGCTTCTATCAACATTCCTGCTGACCCGCAGGCTGGGTCATGGATGGTGTCTGTGTCCCTAGGCGCGAGGATTTTGACTAGAAGCTGAACGACTGACCGAGGCGTGAAGAACTGCCCAGCAGAAGCGACGCTTTCGTCAGCGAATTTTTTGAGGAGATATTCGTACCCTCCACCAAGTAGGTCGTTTGGGACCTCAGCCGACGAGATGGCATATCGACTGAAGTGTTCAATTAACCGCTGAAGCCGTTCGGGTGGCATACGACTTGGATCAGCCCATGGAGCATTACCGAAGATTTCATCTAGCAGCTCCGGATTGGCTTCCTCAATCTTTTGGGTGATCTTTTGTATGGCGACCCCTTGGTTTTCAGGAAGCTTCCGTAGATCTTTCCAGTGGCAACCTTTGGGAATGTCAAACCTGTGGTAGTTAACTTCTACCTCGGGGGTGAGGTCATCGCCCCAATCAGCTTTGGCTTTGACGAACTCCTCGTCCCATGTGTCTGATAGCCGCTTGAGGAAAAGCAACGGCAATATGAAATCCCGGAGATTGGCCGGATCAACCGGGCCTCGAAGGATGTCAGCGGCTTTCCAAAGCCAGGATTCAAGTTCTTGTTGGGTTAATTGCGGCGGGGGGGGGGTGATATCCGCTGACACTTGCCCTGAGCCTTGCTCTAGCGGGCGCGCGCGGCGGCTAAGTGGGGGCGTGCCGCGGCGCAGCAAGGAGCTATCACATCAACTGCTGTGCCTGGCATGCGAGTGAAAGCTAGCGCAAAAGGAGGAAGGCTTGCTTTTAAAGTGTGGAGTTGAGTGGAATAAGACCCTTGATTTTCGTGCTTTTGCGAGCGCGCGAGAGGACTAAGCGGGCGCGTGGCGCAGCCCGCCAGGTGCTGTGGCATCGGTTGCTAGCTCAGGCGAGGGGATGAGAGCCATCGCGTTCAGTGCTGAAATGTGGAGCTAAGGGGAATCGAACCCCTGACCTCTTCCATGCCATGGAAGCGCTCTACCAACTGAGCTATAGCCCCGTGCTGAGGGCTACGCCTCGCGGAACTGTGAAATCTAACGGCATCGCAACCCGGCGCAATGCCAGTTACCTGCAACAGCGCCCCAGGCGCGACAATGGCAGATATGAGTATTGAAGTAGACGTATCCAAACTCGGCGTTGAGCTTGAGCGCTTCGGCGCGCAGGCGTACCTGCTCAGCGTCAAGGACGACGCCACCGCGCACATCGCCCATCTCACATTCAGCCTGGCCGATGGCCAACTGCGCTGCGGCGCCAGCCGAACCGCCGCCGCGAACGTGGCGGAGCGGCCGCGTGTGTCGGTGCTGTGGCCGCCCTACGAACCTGGTGGCTACTCAATGATCGTGGACGGCGACTGCCAGCTGTCTAGCGGCAGCGCGCCGGACGGCGGCGATGAGCTAGTGGTAGCGCCGGTTACCGCAGTGCTGCATCGGCCAGCAGCGGGATCGTCCGCTGGGTCAGATTGTCAGCCGCTCGGGGAGTAGCGCGGCGGGTCGCCGCTGGCGGGCTAGCAGGTCGCCAGCCGCCTAAGCCGCCTTCAGATCCTCAAAGATCATGTTCCAGCTACTGGAGTCGCCCTCGTAAGGCGTGTAAAAACTCACCCGATCAACCACATCGCTGTAGCGACCCTTCAGCTCCTTCGCCACGTCCTTCGGCTCGGCCACCACCGCAAACTCCTTCAAGATGTCGTCGGAAATCAGCTCGCCCATCTCAACCCACTTGCCCTGCTTAGACATCCCGTTCAGCTCGGTCTGCAAGTCTCCCCAACCATGGCACTCAAGCACAGGCCGATAAGCCGGAGTCGACCCATAAAACGCAATCTGCTGGCGAGTGCTCTGCTCCGCCTTAGTCATTTGTTCTTCGTTAGCGCCGGTCACGATAAACGACGGCCCAGAAATCGTGATATCGCTCAGCGTGCGCCCGGCCTTCGCCGCCCCACGCTCAAGTGCCGGAATGGTCTCCTCACGCAGATACTTCTCGGTGGTGAATCCGTGGCACATGAATAGGTCGCAGGTCTCGCCCGCCACCTCGGTCATCAGCTGCCCGACACCAGCCAGCGCCACCTTGGGCGCGCCGTGCGGATTCACGCCGGGATGAAAGAACGGGCTCATCAGCGTGTGCTGATAAAAGTCGCCCCGAAAATCCAGCTTGTCGTCGGTGTTCCAGCTGTGCCAGATGGCCTTGATGGCGAGAATCATCTCACGCATGCGAGCGGCCGGCTTCGACCACTCCATTGAGAAACGCTTGGTGATGTGCGGCTTGATCTGGCTGCCCAGCCCCAGAATGAAGCGCCCGCCCGAAAGTGTCTGAATGTCGTTGGCACTGTAAGCCAGCGACATCGGGTTGCGGGCGAACCCAACCACAATGCTGGTGCCCAACTCAACCTTGTCGGTCACGTGCGCCATGAGCGGCAGCATCGTGAACGGGTCGTGGCTGGTCTCGGGCACCCACAGCCCGTCATAGCCCAACTCTTCCTGCTTCTGGGCGGACTCCATGATCCCGTCCAGCCCACCGCTTACTCCAATACCGCCGTCTACTTTCATGGCCGCCACGCTAGTCGGGTTGGCGGGGCGCAGCCGAATAGCCGCCGGGGCGCAGCCGAATAGCCGGGCAGCAATAGCCTGGGTCGCTAGCCGGGTACCTCCGAAGCCAACCGGCGGCGAGCCAGCGAGGAGCCATGATCGACGTAACCGACGCAACGTTCAACGACGAAGTAATAGCGGCGAGCCGCACCCAGCCCGTCGTGGTGGATCTTTGGGCGCCGTGGTGCGGGCCTTGCAAGTCGCTGGCTCCGATTCTTGAAAAGGTCATTGCCGAAACCGACGGAGCGGTGCTGGGCGCCAAGGTAAACATCGACGAAAATCCTGAGGTGGCACGCGCCATGCAGGCTCAGTCGATTCCTTTGGTGGTGGCGTTTGTTGACGGCCAGCCTGCCGATGGGTTTTTGGGAGCGCAGCCCGAACCGATGGTGCGCGACTTCGTTGCCAAGCTGTTGCCGGAGGGTGTCTTGTCAACCGGAGCGGCACCGGCGAACGACGATGGTGCCGCGACTGATGCAGTTGGCGGTGCAGTTGGCGATGCGGATGGCGACGAGCCAGCCAGCCCGGCCGCCACCCTCAGCGAACCCGAACCCGAATCCGAACCGCCACCCCCGCCCAAGCCAGAGTTCAACCTGGCCGAAGTGGAAACCGAGCTGGAAACCCTGCTCGCAACAGTCAAAACCAGCGAAACCGACCGCGCAAGATTCGTCGAGCTGCTGGATCTGCTCGGCCCGGAGCACCCCGCAACCACCCCCTGGCGCAAACGCCTAGCAACCACGTTGTACTAGCAGTGCCGAGCTAGCTCCGTGCTGTTATTCGCCACCGCCTATTTCACGCAGTTCATCGTCGCCGCATCGCTAGGCGTCGTATTCGGCTACCTGGCCGACCTGCAAGACCGCTACGACCTGTCCGACGCCTCTCTCGGCATCATCGCCGCTACGGCCTTCGCCGCCGCGCTCCTCACTCAGCTTTTCCTGGCACCTTTCATTGACCGCGGCGTAGCGGGCGGTGTGGCAACGCTGGCCCTGACGGCGACCGTGCTAGGCAGTTTCGGTTTCGTGTTCGCCGAACAAACCTGGACGCTGGCGGCCAGCCGCGGACTAACGGGCGTTGGCTTTGGGCTGTTCTCAATCGTCGCCCGCAAAGCAATCATCGGCGTCGACATAACCGGCGGCGCCAAAAAAGTCGGCCTGCTGCTGTCGTTCGGGGTGGCGGGATTTTTGAGCGGGCCAGCCATCGGGGCGTCCCTGGGGCTGGTGTCTTTTGAGATGCCGTTCATCGTGATGGGTGCGGTGCTGCTCGCAGTCACCCCGCTGATGGCGGTGCAAATAGGTCGGGCGCCGCTGGCGATCGCCAAAGTGGATTACTCACATTTCGCAGAGCTGCTGCGGCGACCAAAAATCCAGGCGGCGCTCGGCGGGCAGATAGCTCTGTGGGGCTTCGTCGGGCTGTTTGATTCCACCGTCGATCGGTACCTGACCGATCTGGGATTGTCGAGCCTGCAGATCGCCGTCGGGCTTTTGGTGATCGGCATTCCGTTGATATTGCTGCCACCCAAGATCGGTGCGCTAGGCGAAAGAGTCGGCGGCGTTGCGATGTTCGTGCCGGCCTATCTGGCGCTGGTGCCCGCCATTTGGATCTACGGCTTCGTAACAGGGCTGGCGATTTTCATAGTGATCGGCGTTGTGGAATCCATCGTTGAGTCCTATGCGGCCATGAGTTCGCAAGTGCTTGTGTTGGAAGCCACCGGGGCAGAACGAGTTGCGGTCGGCACCGCGCTGCTAGAGGCGGTCGGCTTGCTGGCGGCGTTGTTTGCGGCTCTGGTGGGGCCGATCGGCTACAGCTCATTGGGGCAGTACCGCCTGTTTGGGCTGTGGGCGCTTTGCAGTGCGGTGCCTGTGCTGTTGAGCGTACTGCGGCTGCGCTTCGCCAAGCCGGGTGTCGCCAAGCCTGGCGTTGAGGCAAGTTCGGCCTAAAAACCTCAGCGGCAAAAACTCAAACGGGCGCTACTTTGGGTGTCTAACGCTTCCGAACGATTCTGATTGCGCCAGAGCGGGGAGCGAGCGATGCCCAGCGCGATGACTGAGCAGATGATGACTGAGCAGATGGCCGAACAAGCGGCGCCGATGACGGTCACGTCGGCCGCGACACGGGCCACGCCGGCCGCGACACGGACCACGCCGCCAGCCGAGGCACAAAAAACCACGTCCCGCTACTCACGCTCCGCTGGCGGAGCAACTGGCGGCGCAACCGACTGGCGAGCGACGCTCACCGAGGTAAGCGATCTAGGCCGCCGCTTGGGTTGGCGCCCCGTGCTAGCGGCACTCGCAGCTCTGCTTGCCCTGGCGGTGGTGATCTACCTGCTGGGCGTGCGCAGCGGCATGCCAGCCCCGATCAGCCTGCCGCAAGTCGGCACCAACCCCGCCGTGTCGCTAGCGCCAGCCGCCCCGCTGGCCGCGCCCAAAGACGTTCTGGTTGTCCATATTGACGGCGAAGTGGTAACGCCGGGCGTCTACGAAATTGAAAGTCCGGCTCGCCTGGAGGCGCTAATCAAAACCGCCGGCGGGCTAACCCCACAAGCCGACACCACGCGCATCAACCTCGCACAACTGCTGAGCGATTCCGACCGCCTGGTGGTGCCGACCATCGGGCAACCACTGCCAGCGGGCAGCGCCAGCGCCGGGGGTTTCTCGCAGGCGGGCAGCGGCGGCGACGCTGTGATCAACATAAACACCGCCAGCGAAAAAGAGCTAACGGGGCTGAACGGGATCGGCCCATCGCTGGCTAGCAAGATCGCCAGGCACCGTGCCACGCACGGATCGTTTAACTCGGTGGATGCGCTGGCGGCTGTTTCGGGCATTGGTCCGAAAACGGTTGACGGCTTGCGAGACCAAGCCAAGGTTTAGGCGGGCGACCTGCCAGCCGCAACGCCTGCATTAGTTCTGCCGCCAGCTCGGCGATACAGAGGGCTCAGCGCGGTAAGTGATTTCTGGGTTGTCGTTGGCGCGGTCGGCACCTGCATTGGAGCGTGGTTTGCCTGGTCTGGTTCGTGGTGGTTGAGTTGGTGGCTAGGCGCACTCATGTTGGCGGTCGCGCTGGTGGCTCGGCTGCCGCTGCTGGTGGCTGTCGGATTGATGGTGCTGGCGACCGGCATCGCCAGTAATCAGCTGGCGGCGCTAGGGCAAGGCCAGAGCCAGGTGCAAGATCAAGGCCAGAGCCAGAGCCAGGCAGCCGCCACGGACATATCCGCAAACACGCTGATAGTCGCCAACCCGGAATGGCGCCGCGGCGCCCTAGTGGCACAAGTGCGCGTGTCCGATACCGGCCAGCGATGGGAGGCCTGGGCACGAGGCCCGGTCGCATACCGATTTGAAGACGCACTGGTAGGGGAGCACTGGCACGTGAGCGGCACCGCCTCAGTAGCCGACGAAAACAGCGGTCGCTACCTGTGGCCACGGCATCTAGTCGGCCGCATGCAGATCACCCAAGCGAATCTCGTAGACAACGGCAATGCGGCGTTCGTCGTCGCCAACTCACTCATAAACACGATCGAAGCGTCAGCAAAATCGCTGTCGCAGCGTGACCGAGCGCTGCTAGCCGGGTTCGTATACGGCGACGACCGCGACCAACTGCCAGAGGTGCTGCACGATTTCCGGGCGACCTCGCTCACGCACCTGCTAGCCGTCTCCGGCTCAAACGTGGCTTTCGTGTTGCTGCTCGTGGCGCCCTTGCTGGTGCGATTGAAACTGTGGTGGCGCTTGGTTGCGGTGGCGGTGCTGCTGGCTGAGTTTGCGTTGATCACCCGAGCCGAACCATCGGTGCTGCGTGCTTGCGTGCTGGCGACGTTGGCCGTCGGCGCCCAGGCGGTCGGTCGCAGCTCCTCGGCCAAGCGGCTGCTAGCGCTGACGGTGATAGTGCTGGTGGTTGTTGATCCGCTGCTAATACACGCGGCCGGATTTCAGCTATCGGTCGCCGCCGCGGCCGGCATCGTCCTGGGAGCGGGACACATAGAACGCCGCCTGCGCGGCCCGCGCTGGTTGCGGCTAGCTCTGGCGGTGACCTTGGCGGCTCAGCTTGGCGTACTGCCGGTGCAGCTTTGGTTGTTCGGGTCGCTGCCTTTGGTTTCGGTGCCAGCGAACATCTTGGCGGGGCCGATGGCTGGGCCAGCCATGATCTGGGGACTGCTAGCCGGCATTGTCGGTGGGCTGGCTGGCGATGCGGTGGCGGCTGTTTTGCATTTGCCAACGAAGGTGATGGTCGGCTGGGTTGCGGTGGTGGCTCGCTATGCGGCGGGCTGGCGTTGGCCAACCATTGAGCCGCGCGAGCTAGTGCCGCTGACGGTTTTGGCTGGCGCTACGTTTGTCGTGTTTCGCTGGATTGCGCGGTGGCGTGCTCGCACACCTATGCCCAGTGCGCCTTTGCGGTTGGCGCATCTGGCGATCGTGCCGCTGGCGCTTGGCGGGGTTTGGTTGGTTGCGGATTCGCACCGACCAGAGTTCGCTGACACCGTCCACCTGAAAGTGATCGGCGGCGCGGGCGAGATAGGCGGCGCGACAGGCACGGCCAGCACGGCGGCAGGTGCAACCGGTGGCTTCACTGCCATCGCCGTTGATCGACCCGACGCTGCGTGGGTGCTGGATCGTCTCGCAGCCTCAGGGATTGGCGGTCGTGAAGGCGAGATTGATTTGCTGGTTGCACTTTCCTCTAGCAGGGCTGGGCGCGAAGCGGTGAGAGTGATCCAGTCGCGCTTCAAAGTTGCTGAGCTGTGGACGCCGCCGGGGTTTGGGTACAGCAGCGCCGGGTCGGGCAACGCCACCAAATCAGGCGACGCCACCAGACATCGCGTTATCAACGAACCGACATCGGTAGGGGAGCTAGCGGCCGCCGCCGGCAGCGGCGTGCGCGGCGCACTCAGCGTTGTCGCACCAAGCGGCGAGAGCCGGCTGGCCCTTGTCGCTGCGGCTTAGCAACGCCGACTAAGTTCAGGTCGTGCCAGCCGTCGCTGAGATCCGCCTGCTAACCGGCAGCGACATCACCCTGCTCACCGACGCCGTCAAAGAAGCGGTCAATCAGCTAGCGGGCGACATTGATCGTGCAACCGACGTGCATGAGTTTTACGGCGAGGAATATTCCATTGATGACCTCGTAGTAGCCGCCGCCACCATTCCGCTGTTTTCAAGCCATCGAGTGGTCGTCGGCCGCAACCTCAACCAATTCAACTCCGATGATCTGGCACCGCTGGTTAAGTATCTGCAGCAACCCACAGACACCACGCGCCTGGTTCTGGAGTGGGGCAGCGGGCGGGTCAGCAAAGCCCTCGACGATGCGGTGAAAGCAGCGGGCGGCAAGAAAATTTCCGCAGCGGCTCCAAGCGGAGCGAAGCGCCGCCGCGACTGGCTGTCGGACAAGCTAAAAGAGACAGGCATCGACCTAGACCAACAGACCAGAGAGCTTGTGCTGACTCACCTTGGCAACGAAATCTCTCGGTTGGGCGGGCTGCTGGCAACGCTGGAATCGGTGTTTGGCGCCGGCGCAAAACTAAGCGTGCAAGACGTCACGCCATATTTAGGGATGGCTGGTGATGTGCCCCCTTGGGATCTCACCGACGCCATCGACAAGGGCGACATCGCGCAGGCGCTCAGCGTGCTTCAGCGATTGTGGCAAGCCAGCGTAGATCCGATACAGATTTCGGGCAGCTTGAACTTCCACTACGCCAGGATTATGAAGCTGGAAGGCGCCGACGTTCAAAACGAAAAGCAAGCCGCGCAGGTGCTCGGGCAAGACCCGGGCAAAAGCACCTTTATGGCTGGCAAGGCGCTGAAGAATGCGCGCCGAATGGGTCACGCACGTGTCAAGCGTGCAGTGGAGTTGCTGGCAAACGCCGACGCCGACTTGAAAGGCGTGTCGGGTCTAGACAACCGTTGCGTGCTGGAGATTTTGGTCGGGCGTCTCGCCGCCGCAAACCGCAGCTAGGCGTGACCGTTAAGCGCGGCTAGGCGTGGCCGCAAACCGCAGCTAGGCGTAGCAGCTAGCTAGATTCCGCGTGCCGCACCTGGTCGGCCAGCCGTGACTTGCGCCGGGCTGCCTCATTGCGATGAATCACGCCCTTGGTCGCAGCCATGTCAAGTCGCTTTTGCGCTTGCGAGTACAGCTCCTCGGTGGAGTCCCCAGCGGCGGCGGCAGCCACCACCAGCTTCTCACGTGTCTTCAGTTCAGAACGCACGGCACGATTGCGCAGGCGACGCTTCTCGTTTTGGCGATTGCGTTTGATTTGGCTTTTGAGATTGGCCATTTAGAACTCGTTGAACTCCTCAACAGAAGCGGGGCTTGGCACAAGAGCCAGGCATAAGCTAGATACAAGCAGGGGTAGGGCTGGGCTGCAACGCCGTAGGGTACCTTGCGGAGCTAGATGAACCACCAGCCAGCGGTGCAATCAATGGGACCAGCCGACCCCGCCAGCATCAGAAATTTCTCCATCATCGCCCACATTGATCACGGCAAATCCACCCTGTCTGATCGCATCCTGGAGCTGACGAACGCGGTTGAGGCTCGCTCGATGAGGGCGCAGTATCTCGACTCGATGGATCTGGAGCGTGAGCGCGGCATCACGATCAAGGCACAGAACGTGCGGGTGAGCTGGAAGGGCCACACCCTGCATCTAATCGACACGCCGGGTCACGTTGATTTCGGCTACGAGGTCAGCCGCTCGCTGGCGGCTTGCGAAGGCGTGCTGCTGTTGGTCGATGCGGCGCAGGGCATAGAGGCGCAAACCCTGGCCAACTGCTACCTCGCCTTGCAGCACGACCTGGCGATCGTGCCGGTGCTAAACAAAATAGACCTGCCGTCGGCGCAGCCGGAGCTGTATGCGCATGAGATTGAGACCGTGCTGGGCATCGACGCCGCTGAGGTGCTCGCCATCTCTGCCAAAACCGGCGAGGGAGTTGCCGAGTTGCTTGATGCGGTAATTGACCGCATACCCCCGCCCTCCGGCAGCCCGGACGACCCGCTGCGGGCGCTGATATTTGACTCGCATTTCGACCAGTACCGCGGCGTGGTGTCGTCCGTGCGAGTGGTGGACGGCTGCCTGAAATCCGGCGAGCAGGTGCAGTTCATGCAAGCGGGCGGCAGCTATGTGGTCGAAGAAGTTGGCGTGCGCACGCCTGAACCAACTCCCGCCGAACAGCTAGGCCTGGGCGAGGTCGGCTATCTGATTGCGGGCATCAAAGACGTCGGACAGGCCAAATCGGGTGAGACCGTAACCACGCAAAAGGGCGGCGCGGCTGAGCCGCTGGCGGGCTACGAAGAGCCCAAGCCGATGGTGTTTTGCGGGCTCTATCCGATTGACGGCGATGACTTCCCCGAGCTGCGCGACGCCCTAGGCAAACTCAAACTGAACGACGCCTCGGTTACTTTTGAGCCGGAGACATCCGGGGCGCTGGGGTTTGGTTTCCGCTGCGGATTTTTGGGGCTGCTGCATTTGGAGATCGTGCGCGAGCGCCTGGAGCGCGAGTTTGATCTGTCGCTCATCGCCACTGCGCCGTCGGTTGCATACCGCGTCACAACGAACGACGGCCAGATCACGCAAATCCAAAACCCGTCGGAGATGGCGGCGGCCGGTTCGATTGAAGCCATCGATGAGCCGATGCTGCAGATCAGCGTGCTAACCCCGGCGAACTACACCGGCTCAGTGATGGAGCTATGTCAGCAGCGCCGCGCCACTTTGGCAAACATGGAGTACCTGTCGCCTGAGCGAGTTGAGCTGCGCTATGAGATTCCGCTAGCCGAAGTCGTGACCGATTTTTTTGACCAGCTGAAGAGCCGCACGCAGGGTTACGCAAGCCTCGACTACGAGCACTCCGGCTATCGCACCAACAATTTGGTGCGCGTTGACGTGCTGCTAAACAGCGAGCCGGTGGATGCGTTTTCGACGATTGTTCATCGCGATAACGCGTATGCGTACGGCAAAATAATGACCGAGAAGCTGCGTGAGCTGATCCCGCGCCAGATGTTTGACATACCTATTCAGGCTGCCATCGGCGGGCGCATAATCGCCCGCGAAACCGTGAAGGCGAAACGCAAGGACGTCTTGAGCAAGTGCTACGGCGGCGACATAACCCGCAAGCGCAAGCTGCTGGAACGGCAGAAGGCTGGCAAGCGGCGCATGAAGTCCATCGGCCGGGTGGAGGTGCCGAACGAGGCTTTTGTTTCGGCGCTGAAGCTGGATAACTGAACATGCCCAGCGACGCTGCCGTGAACACCGCCGTCGGTAGCGTTAGAGCAGGAGGCGAACATGGATGAGCGCCGTGCTGCGGTTCTGCAAGCCGTGGTTGAAAGCTTCATAGACAACGCTCAGCCGGTTGGTTCGCAAACCGTGCTGCAGTCGGCTGGGCTTGACGTGTCCGCCGCCACGATTCGCAACGACCTGCTGGCCCTGGAAGTTGAGGGGTTTCTCGTCAAGCCGCACCCCAGCGCGGGCCGCATTCCGACCGAGATGGGTTACCGCTGCTTTGTGGATCAGCTTGAGCCGGACCAGCTTGAGTCGGGTCAGCTTGATACCGCTCAGATACGCCAGGTGAAGGCTTTTTTTGAGCACGCCCAAGGCCAAATTGAAGAGCGCCTAGCCGACACCAGCAAGCTGCTTTCCACGCTGACCGATTACACCGCCATGGTGGTGGCGCCATCGCACGAGCGTGAAATCATCCGGTCGGCCAACTTGGTTGATCTGGGTGCGGGCCGACTGGTTCTTGTGATCGTGACTTCCTCCGGCGCAGTGGAGCGCTGCCCTATTGTGCCGACCGCGCCAGCGGACAAATCAGCGAGCGAGGCAAGCGCGGCGGCAAACGCGCCGTCAGGCAATCTGCCCGTAGATCCGCCCGTGCTTGACGAAGCCTCAAGATGCTTGGCGCAGGCGCTGGTGGGCACCAAGTGTGGCGACGTTTTGGAAGTAGCGCCAGCGGGCAACCTGGCAGTTGACGTGCTGATCAAGGCCACGATTGAGGCTTGGCGCAAGCACGACATCGGCGAGCGAGCGCTTTACATAGGCGGCACGGCCGACATCGCCGAGCAGTTCAACGCCATGTCAACGGTGACGTCTGTGCTGCGAGTGTTGGAAGAGCAGCTGCTGGTAGTCAGCCTGTTGCGCAGCCTGGTTGACCGCGGACTGAGCGTGGCAATCGGCTCGGAAACCGGCGTTTTGCCGCTGGCGGAATGCGCCGTTGTTGCGTCGCCCTACGTGGTTGACGGCGAGCCAGTTGGCAGTATTGGTGTTGTGGGACCGACCCGAATGGACTATCCAAAAGCCTTAGCGACCGTCAATTTGGTGGGCGAGCGGTTGGGCGCTTCTTTAGCAGCAGCCCGAAGCTAAGCGACCTGAACCGAACAAGCCCTGAATCAAACAAGCCCTGAACCGAACAGCCATGCCAGCCGACTACTACGAACTGCTACAGGTAAGCCGCAACGCCACCGCGGCTGAGCTAAAGGCCGCCTACCGCCGCCTGGCGCGTGAGCACCATCCCGACGCCAACCCTGGCGATGCCGACTCCGAGGCACTTTTCAAGCAGATCAGCGAGGCATACGCCGTGCTGTCAGACCCTGAAGCGCGCTCTCGCTACGACCGCTTCGGCCACGACGGACTAAATGGCGGTGCCGGGTTTGAGGGGTTTGATTTTGACCTGGGCTCAATTTTTGACAGTTTCTTTGGGCAAGACCCGTTTAGCGGTTCATCTCGTCGCGGCCCGTCTGGCCCGCCTCGCGGTGACGATCAAGAAGCGGTGGAGCGGTTGGGATTTGCCGACGCGATATTCGGAACTGAGATCACCGTCAATCTCCGCTCCGCGCAGTCTTGTGAGAACTGCGACGGCAATGGCGCCTCGCCGGGCACGACCAGCTCGCGTTGCGCCACCTGCGAGGGCGCGGGGCAGGTTCGCCAGGTGCGCAACAGCGTGTTCGGCCAGATGGTTACCGCCGCGCCGTGTCCGCATTGCAACGGCATGGGTGAGGAAATCCTTGACCCGTGCCAAGACTGCCGTGGCGCGGGCGTGCGCACCGAAAAAATAACGCACACCTTGACGGTGCCACCGGGGGTTGAAACAGGCACGATCTTGCGGGCGACGGGGCGGGGCCATGCCGGCACTCGTGGCGGCGTGTCGGGCGACCTGTTTGTGCATCTAGAGGTACTGCCCGACAGTCGCTTTCAGCGTGACGGAACCAATCTGCTCGCCGAGCTAAAGATCACGATGCTGCAAGCAGCCTTGGGAGCGACCGTCAGTTTTGAGACGCTGGACGGAATTGAAGAGGTAACGATCAAGCCGGGTGCTCAGCCGGGCGATGTAGTGCGGCTGCGCGGGTTGGGTGTGCCGCGCCCCGATGGTCGGCGGCGTGGCGATCTGCACCTGTACGTCAAGATTGAGATTCCGCGCAAGCTGACCTCTGAGCAGATCAACTTGTTGGCGCAGGTCGCGCAGCAGCGAGGCGAAGTCACGAAGCAAACCCGAGCCGAGCAAACCCGAGCCGAGGCCGACGCAATACCTGCCGGCTAGTTCGGGTACCGCTGTGTTTGGGGTTTATCTGCATGTGCCGTTTTGCACATCACGCTGCGACTACTGCGCCTTCGCGACTTGGACCGACAAGGCGCATCTAATCGACGAATACATGGCGGCCTGCAAAACGCAGGCTGCGGCGTGCGCCGATTCGCTGCCAGAGGTCACGTCAATTTTTGTGGGCGGAGGCACGCCGAATCTGGTGCCACCGGCGGCGGTGTTGGAAGTGCTGGCACAGTTCAGTTGCGCTCCGGCGGTTGAGATCACCGTGGAGTGCAACCCGGATTTGGTTACGGCGGCGCAGATGGCGCAGTTGGCAGCCGGCGGTGTTAATCGCATCAGTTTGGGAGTGCAGTCGATGGCACCTCACGTGCTTGAGGCGTTGGGGCGTGAGCACGATCTGGCCGCAGTGAACAGCGCGGTTGAGCATGTGCGAGCAGCGGGCATCACGCAGCTAAATCTGGACATCATCTACGGCGCAGCCGGCGAAACGATGCACGACTGGCAACAGACTTTGGCGCAGGTCGTTGAGCTAGAGCCAGATCACATAAGCGCTTACGGGCTCACCGTTGAGCCGGGCACGCCGCTGGCGGACGATCCTGGGCGCCATCCCGACAATGACGATCAAGCCGAGAAATATCTGGCGGCTGATGATGCTCTGGGCTGCGCGGGGTTTGAGAACTACGAGATTTCAAACTGGGCGAAAGAGGGCAGCCGCTGCCGCCACAACTTGTTGTATTGGACGCAAGGTGAGTATGTCGGGATTGGAGCTGCGGCGCACGGCCATCGTGATGGTCGGCGTTGGTGGAACGTGCGCACGCCGGAGCGATTTATTGAGGCGATTCAACTTGACGAAGATCCGCAGGCGGGCGATGAACGGCTTGGCGCGGCTGAGCGGCGGGTGGAACGGCTGCAGCTAGAGATTCGCACCGCTGACGGAATAGCGACCCAAGATGTGCCAAGCGGGTTGCCGGCCGAGGTGGCCGAGCTGCTGGTTAGCGGTGATGATGGGCGCACTCGGCTGACACGGCGTGGCCGATTGCTGGCAAATGAGGTGGCTCTCTATTTTGAGTAGCAGCTAGCTGCTCGGTGTGAGTTCTGCCGCGGTTCTGTGTCGGCTGGGGTTTAGCTGCAAGGTTTGCTCGCCGTATGAAACGGCCAGGTCGTGGCAGGGCTGGTTGGTGGTGGGCTGCCCAGCGGTGGGCTGGCTGGCGCCGGTTTCGCCAGCGGTGGGTTGCCCAGTGGCGGGAATGCTCGCAGCGGCGCTCGCACCCGTCGGCACGTGAGCCTTGAATGTCGGCTGCGCGGCTGGCGACGTGTAGGGCCAGACCGCAAAGAAAAACACTTCGCCGCTGCTAGGGCGCACTATGGCTGGGGTTGCTATTCCGTCACAGCTCCAGTCGCCGACGATGACGGTGTCGCCGGGCTGTCCGACAAGCCAGCGGTGAGTGTCTGTGGCTATGGCGGGCTGGGCGGCTGTTCCAAAGGTGCCGATGCGGACGTGCTCAAAACAACCGTCTGCGTTGATGTCCAGATCGGTGATCGTGGCGGTGACGGTTGCTAGCTCCGGGGCTGCGGGCGCGGCACTATTTGGGCTGTCGGATGGCTCATCGACTAGGCACCGCTCGGGGGTGGTTCCCATTACTAGGACCCCTGAAGACTGCCCGTCATCTGTCACCCCGGCGGTGGTGGCGGGCTGTGAGCCAGCGGACTGCGGACCGTTGGCTGTCACGGCATTGGGCGTAGCACCAGCGTTAGCAGCGTCAGTGTCGGCGGAACCCGCGCCATTAGCTCCACCGTCGTTGAATCCGACCTGCCAAACCAACAGGCTCGCGACCACAACGCCAGCAGCTACCAGCCAGCGTCGGTTGATATTGCTTAACGATCGCCAACCACGCCGACCGGGACGCGTATTAGTCGCCTGCCGGTTGCCTGCCCGCCAACTACCCGACTGCATGGTGCGCGCAATCTCATCTAGATGCGCCAGGCCCGACCCAAAAACATCTCCTGCTCGCAAACCTGCGTTCAACCCCCGGCCGCTGCGGCCGTGCGCGCCGCCTGGTGCGCCATCCGGCGCATCACTCGGCGTAATAGCTGAAACAACCGATTGAACCTCAGCCACCTCACGACGTTGCAAGGAGGTAAGCCCGGCATCTTGGCTGCGGGCAAGCTCAACAGACAACAAAGCCGCAAATGCTGCCGCGTCCTCAACAGCCCCGACTCCAGCCCCGACCCCGACCCCGGTGGTCGACTCAGCGATAAACGCGGCATTGCCAAACCCACACAGCACGACTTGTCCGTTTATGTCAATCAGCACGTGCTCGGCGTTTATGGCTCCGTGTCGTATTCCGAGGGCATGCAAGTCGGCCAAGGTGGCACCTAGCTGAAGCACCACATCAAGCAAGCCCGCCAGCGAAAGCGGCGACTGCTCACTCAGCGGAGCGCCCTGCACGTATTCCAACATCAGTTCGGAGCGGTCTTCAAGTTCCAGCAGGCTCCGCAGCTTGACCACATTCAAGTGCGCAGCCGCCTCTAAGAGCTTGGCTTGGGTGCGCAGCTGATCGCGGTGCTCACCAGAGGCGTGCTTCACCAAAATCGTCAACCCGTTGACGTCGTCACGGATGGTCGGAGGACTAAACACGCGAGCTAGCCAGATACCTGAACGCGTGCCACCGCGACTGCGTCAATGGAATAGGTCGGCGATATTGCCGTCCAGGCGAACGTGCCGACGATGCGGCGAGCCTGCCCGCTGACTTGTACGCGCACTTCGGTGTTGCCGGTCACGTCAATATCTACGGCGGCGGTGCCCGGTACGAACACTGCGGAAAGCTGCTGTTCGGCAATCTGGGCGATCTCGCCTTTCAGGGCGTTGACTCGGCGTGGCGCGATGCGGTAGATGCCGGTGCGGCGTAGCAATGCTTCGTCAAGTGCTTGGGTGGCGACATCGTTTGCGATGCCCGCTGCGGTTGCTTCGGCCTCTCGTTCTGCCAAAAAGGCTGCCGCTGTGTCAACCATCAGCGCTCCCAAAATGACCGCTATCAGCACACCGGCTGGCACCAGCAACAAGACGCTGCCGGATTGGGAGCCTGAGTTGCGGCTTGCACGCCGGCTAGCCCA
The DNA here is from genome assembly GCA_965212125.1 of Candidatus Poriferisodalaceae bacterium. GTDB lineage: Bacteria > Actinomycetota > Acidimicrobiia > Acidimicrobiales > Poriferisodalaceae > CAYRJD01. Next base: position 675,754 of record OZ243045.1, read on the forward strand.
CACAGTTCGCCCGCCCGCTCAAGCCGCTGCGAAACGGATCAACTAGTTCGCTGTGTTGCGAGCGCACAGATATCGGCGCCGAGCTTGTGCCCAGGGGTAGCCGCAAGGCGGGAACCTGATGTGTCGCTTCGAAGGTGGCACGCGCACAGCGCCGCAAGCTGAACGAACCGACCGCTCGCACGGCACTTTCGCCGCTTAGATTGTTTGCGGAGATGACATCTTCGCCGGCTTGGATGGCTCTGCTGCGCGCTTGCGATACCGATGATTTGCCGGGTTGCTCAACAAAGGTTCTAACCGCTTGACGAACGCCCGCAGTGGTGACCATCTTGGCGTCAAGGACCGCCCAGAACTGAGCAAACATCAAGCTGCCGACCATAAAAACCAACACCAGAAATGGCAGCACTTCAAAGCCAACCACGCCGCTTTCGCCGCTGCTGGTTTTGCTGGCGCTTTTGCTCTGGTCAGCGCTTTCGGTCTCATCGGCCACTGGGCGCGACCACCTGCTCGGTGCGAACCTCAAAACGGCGAACAATGCGCCGCGCGCCCAGAGAGCTATCGCCGCCGATCAGCAAGCTAGGCGGCTGCACGTCTATGTCCAGGCCCACTATTTCGTTGCCGCCGCCGCGATCAGCGTTCGTTCGCCAGTCAATCTTGTTGATCTTGAGCGAAGAGCCGAAGCGGTCGCGCAGCCACGTGTCAGCCTCATTTATTGCGGCGCGGGTTCCGCCATTTGAAGCCGCTCGACGTGAGGCGTCATAGGCCAGGGCGCTCACGGTGGAAGTGGTGTAGAGGTTCACGCCGATCTGCACCGCCAAAAACAGGAACAGAAAAAATGCGAGCACGCTCCACGTGGATGCCAGCAACCCGGTACCGGCTTGGTTGCGTGGGCGCTTCACTGACCGATCTTTGAGATCTCAGAGTTGGTGGTGGCTTCGGCGTTCTCCCAAAGCGACTTGAAGCCCACCCACATCAGAGCCCCCAAAGACGCAATGATCAACACGGCGATGGCCGCGGAAATAACCCCCTCGCCGCGTTGGTCAGGTCCGCGTCTCTTGCCAGGTCCGCGTCTCTTGCCAAGCCCGCGTCCTTTGCGCCGTGATCTGATGCGAGGCGGTTTGGTTCGCCGTGGTCTGGCTACTGCAAAAAATGCTGCGCTAAGAACAAGCGCAGCAGGTACTAAAAAAATCATCCCAGGTTCCTTTTGTTTGCGAATCACACAAAGGGGAAGTGCAAGCAAAATGGGAAGCGAATCTCACAGGGCGCCGAAATCTTTCAGCGTGTCGGTGAACGGAATGGCCAGGAAAATCACTCCTGGCACCAACGTGGCAACGGTCACCGGAATCCACACCTGCTCGTTGCGCCGCTCAATGCGTTCCACCAACCGACGCTGCGTCTCGCGTCTTATTGCGCGCGCCTCAGCCGAGATCAGCGTTCCGAGGTCGGAGGTTTGTTGGTGAAGTCGCAATATTGCGACCAGCCGGTGAACCGCAGCCAACTCAATCGTGGTAGCCCATTCGCTCAGTGCCTGCTCAGGGGCGATGCCTTGTGAGATGCGTGCACACACTCGCTTTAGATCACGTGCGCAGGCTCCGTTGCTGCGCACAGCGGCTCGTTGCAAAGCGCCGGTCAACGACATTCCCGCTGAGAAAAACATGCCCAACTGCTCGGCGACCACGGGCAGCTCTTCAAACACTCGGCTTTGATGGCTGGCCGAAGCTTTCTGCAGGCGCTGCTCTATCACCAGGAAGAACAGCAGCGGCACACCCAGCGTTGCGGCCAACACGACCGGCACGGGCGGAGCCGCTATCAGCGCGGCGACTCCGGCAATCACACCAGCGAGCAGAGTCAGGCCGAGCTGGCGAGTGCGGAACTGAGTGGGCGTGAGCGCCGAGCCGATTCGTTCAAGGCGCACGGCTAGGTCTTCGCCGATTCCAAATGTGCGAGACAGGCGCGCGCCGAAGTCGGTGGCGATAGGACCGAGTACGCCACTGAATGATCTGTCAACGGCGACCTGGCTGATTGAGTTTTGAGAAGCACCGCCCGGCAGAAAAGGCGCAAGTCGGCGTTCAAGCGGAAGCTGGCGAAACCAGCGCAACTCGGACAAGACAACGGTTATTCCGGCCAGCGCGGCGATGAGGCTGAGAGCCGTTATGCGAGTCATCGGTTGAACACTCGCCGCTCGGTCGGCAAAGCCATGATGCGGCTAGCCCAATACCAGCAACCCATCACGGTCAGCACCGCAAACGCAACCAGCAGTTGACCGGTGTTGGTTTGGTATGCGGCACGACCTCGCCCGATGCCCAAGCCCATTAGCGCCATGCCGGCCGGCACCGCTAGCACGAAAGCACGAGCGAAACGGGCGCCAGCTTGTTTAGCGCGGGCGTCTTTGCGAGCCGAAAGGTCGGCTATGCGATCGTCGACGAGGTCTCGCAGTCGGCTTTCCAAATCAACGCCACCGACCGCGTAGGCGCCAAGCAAGGTCTCCGCGATGGTGTCGGCGGTGGGGTGTGTCGCTGTGGTTTTCAATACGCCGATGGCGCGCTCAAAATTGGTTGTCAGCAGCCACTCTCGTTCGGCCGCGTCAAACCCTGCTCGCAGAGAGGCCGGTGCGCGACTACCGGCCGCGAACAACGCGGCTGGAATGGATTTGCCAGAGCTTGTCGCTAGCAGGCGGATTTCTTCGATGATGCGCGGCCAGGCTTCTTGGGCTTGCTGCAGGCGTTTTTGGCGGCGCTTGCGATAGACGGCGACAGGTGTTGTGGAAACGCCGAGAGCGGTCAAGATCGCAGGGAGCACTCCGCCAAACAAAACCAGCGTGGCGAAAAAGGCTCCGGCGCTGAGCGTGGAGCACGCCAGGACGAAATCTCGCAAGCGGGCCTCGCCTAGTCCGGCCTCTTTCAACCAGCGAGCAACCGAAGAGTCTTGTGAGGCTGCGTTGGTTGCTGCTGCGTCGTTGGCCGCTGGCTCGCGCCCTCTTCCGAATAACCGCAGCCGGGCGATTCGTTTTTGGCCGAGCAACAAAACGAATCCCAGCGTCCCCGCTAAAGCGGCAGAGACGGCGCCTAGCAACGCGGTCATAACGTCAACACAGTCATAGCGCCAGCACAGTCATGGTTTTAGCGGTCGTTGTTCGGCGATCACGGACTGATGGCCACCCGCGTCCAGCAACGACATCAGGTCATAGCCGGCCGCGGTCATCTTTTCGCTAACGCGAGTTGGCACTAGCCCCGTCCATTGCGATTGCGCCCCCGGCTGCGGCGGCGCAAAAAGATCCGTCGCCGTGAACTGAACGCTGTCGATGCCGCCGGCCGGCTCTTCCACAGCCAGCACTCCGCTCACAAACACACCATCGGCGCCGCGCTGCAGATGCACCACTAGATCAATCGACTCAGACACAAGTTGGTTCAATGCGCTAAGCGGAACCTCACCGGTGCTTTCGGCCAGCTGACACATAAACCGCAGCCGCGTGAGCGCTTGGCGAACCGACCCGGCGTGAATGGTCGCATAGCCCGTTACGCCGCTGGACAATGTGAGCAACAGCGGCACGGCCTCACGGTCACGAACCTCGCCGACGATCGCCACATCGGGCGCCATCCGCAAAAAGCCTGACACCAGCTTGCGAAGATCAACCGCCGCGCGTTCAGCGCGGGCAGGGCGTGTTTGCATGCCAGCGACATTGGGCAGCGGAATGTCAACCTCAAACACCTCCTCCGCAGTCACCACTCGCAGGGCGGGGTCAAGCGCGGCGGCGCAACACGACAACAACGTGGTCTTGCCGGTGCCCGGCGAACCCGCAATCAAAATCGAAAGCCGCGACCGCACGGCGGCTCGCAGAAAATCCGCAATCTGTTTAGAGAGGGTGCCGATCTCAACCAGGTCATCTAGAGAGCGGTAGGCAACCCCGGTGAACTTGCGCACGTTAAAGATCAGGTGCCCGTCACGGCTGATGTCTTCGTGGATGATGTGCAGGCGCGCGCCGTTGTCAAGCTGAGCGTCTTGCAGGCCTTCGGCCGGATTAAGAGTGCGATGAGCGCCCGATGCGTCGTCCAGGATCTTCGTGAGCGTGCGGCGCACGTGGTCGTCATCGTGAAAGATGTCGTGGTGATAGCCGCTGGGTCCGTGGTGGCGCTTGACGAAAATCTCCGCCGGCGCATTGACCATGATTTCCCACACGTCATCGTCGTCCAGCAGAGATTCAAGCGGCCCGTAGCCAAGCAGGTTGCGGCGGATTCTTTCAACCACGCGCGCAGTGTCGGTTAGCTCAAACTCTCGCCTGCCTCTTTTGAATTCAAGATTCCAGCGGCGGACTTCTTCAACTATCAGCTCGGTGAGTCGGTCGTCGGTGCCGGGCAGCGATGGGTCAAGCGCAAGCTGCTTGGCGCGCTCGTGGACGTCTGTTTCGATCTGCGCGATGTTGGTTTGCCCGGGGCTCATGCGGGTTGCCCAACCGGGTGAAGCTGCTTGTTGAAGCTGAGCGTGCTGAGCAGGTCAGCAACGGCTGACATTGCCGCAGCGCTCAGCTGATTCGGCAAGCGAGTGCCGTTGCGGTGCGCGTCATCAACGTGGCGGTGCTCAGGACTGCGCGCCGCGTCGGCGATGCTTGAACCGTGTGACAGCAGCCGGCCGATCGCCCGCGAGTATTCCTTCTTGATGTTGCGCTGCGGAAGACGAGTTACCAGCAGGCGAATCCGATGCGGCTCAACGCCAAGCGACTGGAGGTCGTCGATTAGTTGCAGCATTGACCGTGCGCCGGTCAGCGATGCCGTCCCGACCACCAGCACGGCATCGGCCGCGATCACCGTGTGGCGAGTGGCAAGGTTGCGCGCCTCAATGTCGGGGCTGCCGGTTTCAGACTTGCCCTCAAGGTCGTCGTCCAGATCTGCGACAACTGCGCGGTAGTCGTGTCGCATCGCATCGACTGCGCTGCCCAGCGGGTCGCGCTGCAGAGCCGTCCAGTCGCGCCGCCGCCGTAGACCCAGCAATAGGTCGTAGCCGCGCTCGTTTATGCGATAAGTGAGATGCCTCACTCCGGGGCTGCTGTCTTGCGGCGGGTCGTTGGCTGCGGGATTGGTTGCAAGCGAAGCCTGCTCGCTGACGAGCTCTTGAATGCCCGGAACGATGTCGGGGGAGTCGTGCAGCAAGGCCTGATCCCCGTAGCGCGACAGGTCGGCTAGCAAAACGGATTCGGTTCCGAGCATGTCGCTTAGACCTTGCGCAAGCGCTATGGCCGTGGTTGATACGCCGCTGCCGGGGCGCCCAAGTACGGCAACAAGATGGCCGGGTGCGTCTAGCCCGGGGGCAGCCAGTGCTGGGGCATCTATTGCTGGGGCATCTATCGCGGTGTCGTGAAGCGCGCTGGCGTGGCGCGCGGTGGGGGTGTTGATGCGCGGCGGAGGGTCTGACGCGCCGCGACTAGCGCTGGGATTAGCGCCGTGATTGCCACCAACCGGGCGGCTCGGGTTGGCTCGTAACACCTCAACCAGTTCTTGATACCCAAAATCCGGATCTAGATTTGCCACGTCGGGTGGCGCCTGCAGCGGATCGCCGACGGTTACAACAGTCGCCGCGGCGAACCTAGCTGTATCAATGAGGTCTTGGTGGCGCGCCGCAATTGATGTGTCAATCAGCAGGCACATGAAATGAGGCGCGCCAGATGCGAGCGCTATTCGTTTGGCGGCTTCTTGAGCAGAAATGCACTTGACAAAGTCGAATCTCAGCACGCCCGAAACCGACCACTCCGTAACGCGCTGCAGCCACGCCGCCCGTGGGGGAGCGAGCCCTAAAACCGTCCAGCGATCGCTGGCTTGCTGATGCTGGTCGCTCATGATTCAGTCCGGCTTGTTTCGGTCTGGCTTGACTCGGTTTGGGTCGTGTCGCTTTGGTCTGTTCCGCCCGCTCCGCTCAACCCGCCCGCGCCGTTCAGCCCAGCCGCCCTGCCGAGTTCCGCACCTTCTTCCAGGCGAACCAACGGAGCTCTTACCAGCGTCAACACGCCTTGGTCGTTAGCGGCGACAATTTCAAGCACGATGTCGGGAGATGGCACCGCCAAGGTCACCGCAACGGCGCCCAATCCCAAACCCGCCTCACCAATTTCAGAGATCGCAAGCACCTGAGCGTCAACAGCAATGCGCCTGGTCGCCGCGCTCGCCCCAGTGCCGCTGGTGGTCACGATGTCAACCAGCTCGCCCGGCAACATCTGGCCGTTCAGAGCACGAGCGAGGTCTATCTCTATGGATAGCTCATAGCGCGACTCCACCGCGCTCGCCAACAGCGGGTCGCCCAATATCGGGCGCACGTCTGAGGTGGCGACCAGTTCGCCAGCCCCAACAAAATTGACAGCGACCGCGCCCAACACATCGTTGCCGCGCTCCGGTGCGAAAGCGGCTACCGCCACCCCGCCGGGCAGATCGATCGCTTGCAGCCCGACGTGATCGGATGTGATAACGGTTCCAGGCGCAATGTCGGCCACGGCGACGACGTATTGAGTAGACGGGCTGGCGTTGGAAAGCGTGTACGACCACCAAAGCCCGCCAAGAGCGATGGTGATAAGCGCCGCACCCGCTAGCGCGCGGATGCCGGGCCAAACACGACGCGGGCGTATCTGACCGACGCGCGGCGTGCTGACTCTGGGCTGACCAGTTCTGGGCTGGCTGGCGCGGGGAGCGGCGGCGCGGGGAGCGGCGGTGCGGCCACCCTGCCTACTTCTAGGCTCGCGTGGGTCAAGGCGCCCATTCCGATCGGCTTGATCTGCCGCCAGGCGACTTCTCAGTCGCTCAGTGTCCCGCCCGGTATCCATACTGACGATCCTTAGCCAGGAACGAAAGAAAATCAAGCAGGATTATTTGATGCGCGAATCACTTTGGGCGGCGGTATCGCCCAGCTACCTGTTTTCACCCACATGGGACAGAGCAAAAAACCGTCGCCTGGTGGTGCCCGGGATTGCGATTCTGCTCGGCGTCGGAATCGCTGGCGCGCTCGTGGCTGGTTTGGCTTTGGGAGAGATCGCCCAAAGGGCTGGATATGAGAACCAGCTGGCCGAGGAGCTTGAAGAGTTCAGCCTGGTTGTCCAGGCATTGCTGGTGGTGGGGTTGGCTCCTCTGCTGGAAGAGCCGCTTTTCAGGTTGGTGTTGACCCGGCGGCCGCACCTGGGAGTGCTGACGTTGCTCGCCGGCTTGGCCGCGTTGCTTTCACTGACTTTCGCTGGCCTAGCAATATTGTTCGGCGCCCTCGCGGTTGCGTTTTTGATCTTGTGGGCGACGCAGATTTTGCCCGGCGCAAGAGATGTCGAAGCGGCCGGCGCGGCTGGAACGACTGGCGCGACTGGAGCGACCAGCGCGACGAAGGCAACAAGAGCGGGCGACAGGTTTTTGAACTGGTGGGAGCGACACCCGCGCACGCCGGTGTATGCGTCCATCACCGCATTCGGCGTCTATCACTTGAGCAATTTTGAGGTGGAGTGGTCGCCTCTGACCTTGGCAGTGATCCCACTGGCGGTCGCACCGCAGCTCTGGCTCGGTCTCACCTTCACGATTGGCAGAGTTCGCTATGGCTGGTTGGCAGGAGTTATCTTGCACGCCGCGCACAACGCGACCATCTGGTCAATCACTCTGGCGCTGCCAGACCCAGCTTGAATCTGGGTTAGCTAGCCAGCGCGCACCCGGGGTTAATCGATCGACACCTCTTCGGGAACCCGCTCAAGCTCAAGCTCCTCAACGGCCGCTTCCAGCTCGGCGGGATCAACGTACTCACGCGGCGGCAAAACCACTTCGCCCTCAAGATCAATACGCGGCATCCAACGCAGCGAGCGCGGGAACCACCAGTTTGAGCGTCCCATTAGATGCATCCAAGCGGGCACCAAAATCACACGCACAAAGAACGCATCAACGAAGATTGCGGTAGCCAAGCCGAGACCTAGCATTTTCAGTATCGGCTCGGGGTTGGTAACAAAGCCGCCGAACACCGTGATCATTATCAGCGCCGCGGAAGTGATGACTCGAGCAGTGGTGGAGATGCCGATAATCACGCTCTGGTTGTTGTCGTTGTTGTGTAGGTATTCCTCACGCACCCGACTAAGCAAGAACACCTCATAGTCCATCGACAACCCAAACAGGATCGCAAACATCATCATCGGGATGAACGACACGATCGGCACTGGTTCGTCGATGCCAATGAGCGACGATCCCCAGCCCCACTGAAACACCATCACCAGCACGCCGTAAGCGGCGCCGATTGATAGCAGGTTCAAGAGCGCCGCCTTGATCGGCACGAAGACCGAGCGGAACACCATCATCAACAGAATGAAGCTCAGCACGATTACGCCACCGATGAACCAGGGGAGCCTGTCTGCCACCTTCCCGCTTAGGTCTGAGAAAGTGGCGGTGGCGCCACCAATGTGGGCCGCGTCTGGATCTGACAGCACCTGCGGAAACACTTCGCTGCGTAGCCGTTTGATGGTGTCAACCGTTGCCGAATCTTGCGGGGATGTGGTTGGGAAAACCTGCAAGACCGTTGCTGCGCCGTTAGGTGAGGTGGCTGGCGGGGCAACGCTGGCGATACCCCCATCGTTTTGTAGCGCGGCGGCAAGCTGACGAACTTCTGCTGCGGGGTTATTTAAGTCAGCGTTCTCAATCGCTATCAACAGCGGTCCGTTGAAGCCAGGTCCGAACGCTTCGGTTAGAAGGTCGTATGTCTGACGCTCGGTTCTCTCGGCGGGCTGATTGCCAAGATCGGGGAAGCCCAACTGAAGCTTCAGCACCGGAGCGGTCAGCGCCAGCAATACAACAAGGCCGCCAATGAAGTACCAAATCGATCGGCGTGACACATGGTTACCCCAGCGCTCCCAAGGCCCTGAAACCAGAGGCGGCATTTTTATTTCAACATCACTTGCTAGCGCAACGGCCGCAGCTTGAGCTGCCTCACGCTTTGCGTTACGTCGCTGCCTGCGAGGCACAACTCGATATTGCGCCCAAGCCAGCAGAGCTGGCAGGATGGTTATTGAAGCCAGCACCATAAGCGCAACGATGATTGAAACGGAAACACCGGCCGCAGTAACAAAAGGCAGGCCTGATACCGCTAAGCCCAGAATCGCAATAACCACCGTACCGCCCGCGAAGACCACAGCCAAACCAGCGGTTGCGTTGGCGCGCGCAGCCGCGTCAACCACCGTCAGCCCGTCGCGCAGACCCTCGCGGTAGCGCGTAACTATGAACAGCGCGTAGTCAATGCCCACACCTAGGCCGATCATTGAAGCCAGTTGCGGCGCCCAGTTGGGCACATCTAGCGGTACCGCAATCAAGCCAATGATGCCGGTAACACCAAGAGCCAGTCCGAATAGCGCAATGCCGACCGGCATGCCCATCGCCACGATGCTGCCAAAGGCAAGGAGCAAGATGATTATGGCCGCGATAAGCCCCGCTAGCTCTCCTACACCGGTCTCAGGTCGCTGCGCAGCGCTATAAAGCTGACCGCCGGATTCAATCCGTAGGACCTGCTCGTCAATGACTCCCGTTGCCTCTTCAAGTTCTTCAATCAGGATTGTTTCTGGGTCTAACTCAAAGTTGTATTGCACCGTTATCAAGCCGATTGTGCCGTCAGAATTGATCGTGCGGTTTGGTGTCGGAGCTTCGGCTTGAATAATCCCTTCGGTGTTACGCAGCTGCGTCAGCAAAGTCTCAATCGCTGCTCTCTGCGCCGGATCGCTGAGAGAGGTGCCCGCCGGAGACTGCACCACCACCTGCGCGGTTAAGCCAGCCGTGGACGGGAACTCTTTCTCTAGCAGGTCAAGCGCATCTTGACTATCCGCACCTGGCACAGTGACATTGGTGCTTAACTCGCCGCCGAAGGCTCTATTCCCACCAACCAACGCTATTGCGATAAGAACCCAGATCAGCAAAGTCCGTGTTCTGTGGGTCGCGCACCAGCGACCTAGCTTGTATAGGGAGTTAGTCATGGGGCCTATTCTATGAGAATAGTTATGAACTTTTATGTCGGGTAAGGCGGTTCAAACGCTGAGAGTTTTTAGCACCGCCACACGCAAGAAAGTGCGGTTTGAGCCCCGTGTGGAGGGGGCGGTGTCTATGTACGTGTGCGGGCCGACCGTCTATGACGTGCCACATTTGGGCCACGGCCGCACGGCTCTTACCTACGACATAATCCGGCGATATCTCACCTGGCGCGGCTTCACGGTGACGCTGGCATCAAATGTCACCGACATTGACGACAAAATCATTGCGCGTGCTAGCGCTGAGGGTCGTAGCGAGCCTGAAGTGGCAGCGGAGTTCACCGCGGCCTACGACAAGGAGATGCAGCGACTAGATGTGCTGCCCCCCGACAGCCAGCCGCATGCCACGCAGTTCGTGCCGCAAATGCTGGAGGTGATTAGCCAGCTAATGGAGCAAGGCTTGGCATATGCGGTGCCGCAGCGTGGCGTGTATATGAGCGTTGAGTCGGTTGCCGGCTATGGCGGGTTGGCCGGTCGCACGATTGAGCAAATGCTGCAGGACGCCGGGAGCCGGGTTGATATTGATCCGCACAAACGTTCGCCGCTGGACTTCGCTCTGTGGCGGGCAGCCGAGCCGGGCGAGCCAGCTTGGGATACGCCCTGGGGGTCGGGTCGTCCGGGCTGGCACACCGAATGTGTTGCGATGTCTCTAGCCGCGCTGGGGGAGGGCTTTGACGTTCACGGCGGCGGCGATGACCTGGTGTTTCCGCATCATCAAAATGAGTGGGCGCAGGTGGAGGCGTTGGGTAAGAACTTCGCCCGCTACTGGCTACATAGCGCAATGGTCAATGTGGGTGGGCAGAAGATGGCTAAGTCGGTTGGCAACTTCACCAACTTGTCGGAGGCGATTGATGAGGTGGGGCCGAGAGCGGTGCGGATGGCGGTGTTGCAGACGCACTATCGCAAGGCAATGGAGATGGACAAGCCCTCTCTGGCGGCTGCGGCGGTTGCTGTGGATCGTCTAGATGCGTTTGCCCGGCGTGTTCGAGTGGCAGGGCTGGCGGCTGGCCGGGCGATTACGACCAGCGAAACCTACGTTGAAATCATGGATCGCTTTGTTGAAGTAATGAACGACGACTTCGCCACGCCAGCCGCGACGGATCTTGCGTTTACCACTCTGCGCAAGGTGAATGCCGCGCTGGATGCTGCGTCTGCTCCGCCTACCGACACGTCCACCGATCCGGCTGCTACCGACCCGGCCGCGGACACATTCATCGCGCCAGCTGCGCAAGCGGTTATCGATATTTTTGAAGTGCTGGGGATTTCTACGACCGCCGCGGCTGATGGCGATGCCAGCGACACCGACGCAGACCCGGAGATTGAGCGGCTTGTTGCAGCCAGAGAGCAAGCCCGGTCAGACAAGGACTTTGCGAAAGCAGACGAAATTCGTGAGCAGCTATCGGCGCAAGACGTTGTAATAGAAGACACCCCAGCAGGAGTTACCTGGCGAAAAATGTGAGCGGCTAAACCCCGTGGCGTTTCAGCCAATCGTCAATAAGCCATCCCGCGATTGACATTCCGCCGCGCGGACACGGCGGCAGATCGTCAGGGGCGAACCAGCCAGCTTCAACGATCTCTTCTTCCTCTATGTCGATCTCGCCGGCAACCCAATCACACTTGAAGCCGCACATAAGTGAGTGGGGGAACGGCCACGGCTGACTTGCGAAGTACGTGATGTTGTCAACCTCAACGGCGACCTCTTCTTTTACCTCGCGCCGCACTGCGTCTTCCAGGCTTTCACCCGCCTCAACAAACCCAGCCAAGGTGCTAAAGAAACGGCCGGGAAACTGCCGCCCCCACGCCAGCAGCGCCTCATCGCCTCGCTCAACTAAGACGATCATCGCCGGGCTCAGTCGCGGGAACGCCAAGTGCTGGCAGTGGTCGCAGAGCTTGCCGCGATCTGCCGGGTTGGTTTTGGTGGGCGTTCCGCAGCGGCCGCAAAATTGATGTGTCCGCTCGTAGTGGGTTATCTGTTCGGCGCGGCCAGCGATTTGCCATTCCTCGTCGCTGATGCGACCGTAAAGCTGCCGCAAATGGACCGGCTCCAGGTCGCCAGCGGCTTCGTCGGATCCCACCGCCGTTAGATCCAAAGCCCAGACACCGGCCCCGTCAAGCACACCCAAAAACGTCGGTGCGACGGAGTCGGTGGGCGGCTGCGTGCCGCGGCATAAAGCGCCCTCTGGCTCGATGAACACGACACCCTCGCTCACGGGAATCCACACGTTGTCGGCGCGGTTGAGGTCGTCTGATGGCTGATTTTGTGGCGTAAACATTGGGCTAGACCTGGCGCACGATGGTAACTACGCGCCCTAAGAGTTTCGTTTCCGCTGGCTTGTGTTTGATTGGCGCAATCTTGGGCTTAGCCGATGGATCGGCGGCCTCTAGCCAGACCGTCTTTCCGCGCTTTTGATAGCGCTTGATTATTGGTGCTGGCTGGCTGTCGTTGGGCTGCAGGACGACTAGATCGCCGGAGCGTGCGGCCGCGCCAACTCGCACTACTACATAGTCGCCAGCCACGAGCACGCCAGCTTGAGGTAGCGCGTCTGCGGTTACGCGCAACATCAGCAGCTCACCGTCGCCGACAAGATCTGATGGCAGCGGGTACAAGGCCTCTACCGCATCAAAGCTGGCACGATCGAAGCCGGCACGGTCAAAGCCAGCACGCTTGCCATCCACCAGCGGCACATACCTAGTAGCGCGACGCTCGCCCCGCAGACCCGACTTGAAGTCGTAGCTCACCCGCAGGGCGCGCGGCGAACTTTCATCGCGTTGCAGCCAACCGCCCTGCTGCAACAGGCCCAAGTGATAATGCGCGCTTGAAGGCGACTTCAGATTCACCGCCTTACAGATCTCCCGCACCGACGGTGGGTAGCCGCGCCGCTGCGTTTCGCTGTCTATGTATTGCAGAATTTTTTGTTGCTGCGTCGGCAGGTCTTGCAGAAGTTCGCTGGGTGTCTTTGAGTTGCGGGCTTTCGGCATAACGATCCTGCTCAGGCTCTCACATAACGCAGAAACAAGTAGCCATCTCCCTCGGCCAGCTGAGCCAGCCGAAACCTCCGTAGATCTTTGGCTGGCGGTAGCTGCGGTGCGGTTGCGCCCGCGGCGATGACAGGTGAGATGGTGAGATTGATCTCATCGACAAGGTTTTGGTCTAGCAACTGAGCGTTCAGCGTGGGGCCGCCTTCGCACAGCACGACCTCCGCTCCAAGGCGGCCGAGCTCTTGCAAAGCGAAGCCGAAATCAACGCCACCGCTTTCCCTGCCCGCGGCGCTGGGTTCCCTGCCTGCGTTCAGAACTGCTGGCGCCGGGTCGCTCAAAGAGATCAGTGCGGCAAGTGCCGGATGCGAACTAGATGACGCGTCAGGCAGCGTGCCGGCTGAGCCGCCAGTGACGATGATCGGCAAGGGGTCGCCCTCACCGTGCGACGGCTCAAACAACACCGAGTCAAGAGCGCCGGCCGGAGACGACGTAACCACCGCCACGCGCGGCTTGACGCGTGAGTCTGTGGTGGGTCGGCTGTACCCCTCAGCCTCAGTCGTTTTGCGTCCGACCAGCAACACATCGGCATGGCTGCGCAATTCCGTCAGCAAAGATTTATCCACAGGATTTCCCAGTCCACCAGAAACGCCATCAACGCTGTAGGCGCCATTGATGCTGACGATCATGTTCAACATCAGCCAGGGCCGGGCTTGCCGGTCGGGCCCGTTGGTTGAGCTAGGCAGCGAATCCCGCCGTTCTGCGGAGTTTGCCAGGGTTGCCACATCAACCTCGCATGGCGGTTCGGGAACAAAGCGCAGCACCCAAAGAGCTTGCCAGCAAAGCCGGGCTATGTGCTTATTTGCAGGCTTATCTGTGGCAAAGATTATGCACAGATTGGGGATAACTTCCCGTAAACTAAATGTCCCAATAACCCCCTAATGTGGTGGCTCAATGGTTGTTACGACTGACTCTCCTCGCACCGCTCCTGAGGGCGCTGGCGCGCTCGGCATAAGGCACCACTTCACACGCCCGGGCGAAGATCCATACGACACGGTTACCTGGGAGCTGCGCGAAACCAAGATCATCAACCACCTTGACGGCTCCGTGGTTTTCGCTCAGTCAGACGTTGAGTTCCCGCAGAGTTGGAGTGCCACCGCAGGCAACATCGTCGCTCAGAAATACTTCCGCGGCACGCTTGGCACGCCCGAACGCGAGCATTCGCTGCGCCAGGTAATTGACCGAGTCGTTGACACCATCACCAAGTGGGGAACAGCCGACGGCTATTTCGCTGCCGACGAAGCCGTGATTTTCGCTGCCGAGTTGCGCTGGCTGCTGGTTCACCAAAGAGTCGCTTTTAACAGCCCGGTCTGGTTCAACATCGGTGTGACCGATGTGCCACAACAGGCGTCGGCTTGTTTCATCTTGGCCGTTGAAGACCGCATGGATTCGATTCTCAACTGGTACGTAGAAGAAGGCCGCATCTTCAAGGGCGGCTCTGGGGCTGGCGTCAACCTGTCGGCCATTCGTGGGTCGCGTGAGAAGCTGACTGGCGGCGGCGAGGCCAGCGGACCGGTGAGCTTTATGCGCGGAGCTGATGCGTCGGCTGGCACTATCCGCAGCGGCGGCAAAACCCGTCGGGCGGCCAAGATGGTTTTGCTGGACATCGACCACCCCGACGTTGAGGCGTTTATCTGGTGCAAGGCGCGTGAAGAGCGCAAGGCCAGGGCTTTGGCGGCGGCGGGGTTTGATATGAGCCTTGACGGCGAGGACGCATTTTCGGTGCAGTATCAAAATGCCAACAACTCCGTGCGGCTGACCGATGAGTTCATGGCCAGCGTGGAAGCCGGCGACACGTGGGATCTAAAAGCCCGCACCACCGGCTTGCCGCTTAGGACGCTGCCGGCTCGTGACCTATTCAGTCAGATTGCCGCGGCTGCCTGGGAGTGCGCCGATCCTGGCGTCCATTTTTCCAGCACTATCAATAGCTGGCACACCGCACCTGCCACCGGACCGATAACGGCGAGCAATCCATGCAGTGAATATCTGCACCTTGACAACTCTGCCTGCAACTTGGCGAGCATCAATTTGTTGCCGTTCGCCGGCGGTGGTGAGGCTGGCGGTGAGGCTGCCGTCAGCGCGACTGCCGCTAGCGCGACCGCCGGAGCGGCCTTTGATGTCGCCGGCCTTGAGTCCGCAGTGCGAACGACCTTCCTGGCACAAGACATACTCGTGGGGCGGGCCGACTATCCCACCGAGAAAATAGGTGAAACGTCTCGCCGGTTCCGTCAGCTTGGGCTTGGCTACACCAACCTGGGCGCACTGCTCATGTCGTTTGGTGTGCCTTACGATTCGCCGCAAGGGCGGGCGCTGGCTGCGGCGGCGACTGCGGCCTTGTGCGGGCAGGCTTACGCAACTTCGGCCGACATGGCAGCCCGACTTGGTGCTTTTGACGGGTTTGCGCAGAACGCAGATCACATGGAAGCGGTCTTGCGTCGTCATCAGAGCGCGGTGGCAGATCTGGGGGACGAAACAGGTGTGGCAACGGACCCAGCGACCGCGGCGACCACTTCGGCTTGCGATTCCGCCACGGCGCTACTGCAAGCCGCCGCGCAGCGAAGCTGGCAACACGCAGTAGAAGGCTGCGCCAGTCACGGCGTTCGCAACTCACAAGCGACCGTCATAGCCCCCACCGGCACTATTTCTTTCATGATGGATTGCGACACCACCGGCATCGAGCCCGACCTCGGACTCGTGAAGCACAAAAAACTGGTAGGTGGCGGCGACCTGACAATTGTCAACCAGACCTTGCGTCCCGCATTGCGGCGGTTGGGCTACGACGAAAAACAAGCCAGCGAGATTGAAGCGCATGTGTTAGAGCACGGCACCATCAGCACCGCGCCAGGTCTGGCGGCTGAACACCTGCCGGTGTTTGCTTGCGCGATGGGTGACAACGTCATTGGCCCGGAGGGGCACGTTCAGATGATGGCGGCATGCCAGCCGTTTATTTCGGGTGCGATCTCAAAGACGGTGAACCTGCCGGAGGCAACCACGATCGCAGATATCGAAGATCTGTTGATGCTTGCCTGGCGCCGCGGCCTTAAGTCGGTTGCGATCTATCGAGATAACTGCAAGGTCGCCCAACCGCTTTCAACCGGCTCGGGCACGGGCGCCGATGGCAGTGCTGCGGAAAGTGGGGACGGCGGCAAGGCAGATGGCTCAGCCGAAGACAGCGAAGCCATGGTTACCGCGGTTGCCGTAATCAAAGATCGTGTTGCATCCGTGAGTGTGGGCGGGTTTGTTCCGACGCGCCAGCGGATGCCGCGAACGAGGAACTCGCGCACGTTGTCGTTCAGAGTTGCGGACTGCCACGGCTATATGACCGTGGGTGAATACGAAGACGGCCAGCCGGGGGAAATATTTCTCACCGTCGCAAAACAAGGCTCAACTTTGGCGGGGATTATGGACGCCCTGGCCATATCGGTAAGCCACGGCTTGCAGTACGGTGTGCCGCTGCGTTCTTACGTTGAGGCGTTCGTGAATGTGCGTTTTGAACCGGCCGGCATTACCGACGACCCGCAAATCCGCATCGCAACCAGCCTGGTCGACTACATCTTCCGCCGTCTGGCGATGGAATATCTGCCGTTTGACCAGCGCCGCGACCTAGGGGTGCTATCGGTAGATGAGCGCATTGAACCAAATCTGCCGGGTCTGGAGCCAGCCCTGGTTGAAACGGCAATCGCAGCTGAAGTTGCACTTGATCCGCTGGCCGTTGATCAGTCAGGTCTCGCCCAAAACGGCATGGCAAACGATTACGAGCCAGCAAGTGTGCAGCAGGCGCTGCCCGTTGGAGCGATCGCGAAGACAGTTAGAAGCGATGCGCCGCTGTGCATGAGCTGCGGCGATCAGATGCTGCGGGCAGGCTCATGTTTTGCGTGCCCGTCATGTGGCACAACCAGCGGCTGCGGCTAAGCACTGCGGCTAAGCGCTCTCAGGGTTTCCAACAGACACGGCGCTGGCTGAGCTGGTTGCGCTCGCCGCGCCAGACGCACTGCCTGAGTTAGCCGCGCCAGTCGAGCCTTCAGCGCAGCAACCAAGAAAGCACTGATCGGGGCTAGGTCCGAGCCGCCCCACTGCGGGTCGATCGGATCGCAATCCCGCGGTTTCTTCAATGAGATCCGCCAGTGCTGCCACCAGCAACGGGTGCGACCCAACACTCTTTGCGCGCACCATCGTCAAATGATGACGTACCGCAGCGGCGCGGGCGACCGTGTCAAGGTCGTGCAGAACTTCCATGTGGTCAGACATAAATCCCAAAGGCACCACCAAGACACCCGTGTTGCCAGCCTTAGCTAGCTCAACCAATCGCTCGCCGATGTCTGGCTCAAGCCAAGGCGTGGACGCCCGCCCGCTGCGGCTTTGAAACGCAACCTCAAATGAACCGTTAAGCCCTGCTCGCTCGGCTACCACAGCAGCCGTGTCGCGCAGCTGTAGTTCATAGTCGCATTGCGCCGCCATTGTCGCTGGCAAGCTGTGGGCGGTGAAAATGGTCGGTGCGCCCGGGTCAAGATTCGCTCCCTGGCGTGCCTCCTGGACTCTTTCAACCACGGCGTCCACAAAGCCTGGATGGTTGTGAAACATTCGGATCCGTGTAACCGTCGGAGCGCTGGCGAGCCCAGCGCGATTAACCCCAGCGCGCGCCGCAGCGATGTTTTCGCCGTACTGACGACAGCTTGAATAAGAACTAAACGCCGAGGTAAGCACGCAAACGGTGCGCTCGTGTCCGTTGCTTGCCATGTCGCCCAAGACGTCAGGCAAAAACGGACGCCAGTTGCGGTTTGCCAAATAGATCGGCACATCAAATCCACGCCCGCGCAGCTGCTGATCCAAAGCCTCACTCAGCTCGCGATTGTGACGCCCGATCGGGCTAATGCCATCGTGGCGCAGGTACTGCTGTGCCACAACTTGCAGTCGTCGTTCGGGAACGTCGCGCCCGGCGGTGACATTGCGCAAAAAGGGCATCACATCATCGGGGCCTTCAGGTCCGCCGAACGACAACAACAGCACAGAGTCAAAATCGCCCACGCGCTGGCGCAGGGTGGCGGGCTGCTGCGGAGTGATGTGTTGCTGCGGCGCGGTGGCGGGTTGCTGCGCGGGGATGGCCCCGCTTGCGACGGCACCGGCGTCGGCGTCAGCGCCGCGCTTCCTCGCATGTCGGCGGGTCAGTATCTCAGCCAGCACCAATATCGGGACGGTTGACAGCGCCGTCCACATAGCAACCTCGATCGTGGTGTTGTAACCCTGCCGATCAATTAGCTCACCCGCCAGCGGCGGCCCTATCAATCCACCAAAACCGGCAGAGGTATACAGCGCACCCAACACCCCGCCCAAACCAAGTGCTCCGAACATTTGCGCCGCCACTGCGGGCGACAGCGCAATAAAGCCGCCGTAGGCAATGCCGAATACCGCTACGAATACCAGCAGCTGCGTAAAGTTGCCGTCGGCAAAGCGCCAAAGCAAAAAACTGCCGCCGAGGATGGCAAAAGAAAACTGCGACAGCCGCATCAGCGAGGTCATTGCGCCGAATGCCCCGAAGCCCAGCCGACCGATGATGCTGGCGGCTCCCAGCAACCCGATCAGCAAGGCACCACGCTCCGATCCGTAGCCGTCCAGGTAGTCGTCCAGATAGACGAACGGCACAAAAAGTGCTGCGCTTAGCAACAGAATCGCGAGGTACAGCACCGCAAATCGTGCGTTGAAAATGAGCTTGCGAAGCTGCGGTAGCGGTTCTGGGTTTTCGGGCGGCGGCGGACGCTTGGCGCCAATGCTGGCGATTAACAACAAGCCACCAACCACGATGGCCATGACCACATAGCCGGTGCGCCAGCCGTAATTGTCAGTTAGCGCCTTGGCGACAGGTGCGCCGACCAGCGTTCCCAGGCCGATACCCGCAACGGCCACCCCAATGGCGGTCGTGCGATGCTTGTTAAACCAGGCGCCGACGACGGCGACCATCGGCACGTAAGCACAAGCCACCCCGATGCCCACCCCGACGCCGTATGTGATGTAGCCAATCCAGATTTCGGTTACCCGTGAGGTGATCAGCAAGGCCGCAACCATGATCACTGCCCCCACCAGCAGCACCGGGCGAGGCCCGAAGCGGTCAGCCAGTCGACCGGTGACGACTCCCAGAATGAAATACAGGAATGTCGTGAGCGAGAACAGCAGGGCGACCTCGCTGTTGCTTACGCCAAATTCCTCGCGGATGGTGGTGAAGAACGCCCCGAAGCTGTAGGCGACGCCGAACACGGCGAACGTGGACAGCATGGTCGCGAAGACCACTAGCCATCCGGTTGCGCTGTCTATGCCTGAGGATTTGCTGGCTGGTGGTGGCGGGGCCGCGGTGTCAGACTGGGCTGCGGCGTCAGACGGGGCCGCGGTGTCAGACTGGGCCGCGGTGTCAGACTGCGACATGGCACCCGGGGCGCTCATAGGTGTTCCCGTGGAAGTCGAACCGGCGTGTTAGCCACAAGGATTTTGAGGGTAATGCGGTGCGAGGTATCCCATTGACCTGCGAGAATGGAGCTATGCCTGTGTCTGTGCCCGTATCTGCGCCCGTCTCCGTACCTCCATCTGCGCAAGCGAGCACGACCCAGGTTGAAGAGCGGACGGACACAACCCTTGACACGAGCACGACCAGCGGCAGCGGTGATCACGACCGGTTTGCGCACTACGTCAACAAGGTCAAGCTGACCGAATCCGCAGTGAGCGGCAAAGCGGTGGTGGCGCTGTGCGGCAAGAAATGGGTGCCGACACGCGACGCTCAGCAGTACCCGGTCTGCCCGACCTGCAAAGAGATCTACGCCAAGCTAGGAAGCTGACTGCGTCAAGAAGCTGGCTGCGACACCTTGAAGGTCAGCGATGCCTTGGCGATCGTGGCGCCCTTGGAAGTCTCAACCTCAGCTTCGCAAAAAACGATTGAGCGGCCCCGCTTGGTTACCCAGCCAGCGGCGATCAGGTCGTCCTCAACCGCCGCGCCCAGATACTGCACGTTCATGTTGATGGTGCTGTAGGGCTGAGCCTGCTCAAAAGCGCTACCAACCGCCGGCACGCAAGCGGTGTCAAGCAGCGTCGCCAGCACACCGCCATGCACCGCACCGCCAGCTTGCTTTAGCTCCGAGCGAACGGGCAGCGTCAGCCGGCAGTAGTCCAGACGCACCTCAGCAACGGTCAAGCCGACCAGGTTCACGAACAGCTTTTGCGAAGCCCGCCCGTAACGCCCCCAGCGCTGTGCGGCCTCGGCCTGCAAGGGCTGGAACGAGTTCGGATCTGGCAGCGCCACACCCTGAGGTTAGATCGGCGACCCATTACTGTCGGGCTGGTTATGCCCGACGCCGCAGACCAAGTTGGCGGCTTTCCGCGGATCTACGCACGCACGCAGCGTTTCAGTTTGGGAGTGCCGCGCAACTTCGCCATAACAGCCGACGCTGAGCATGTCACCTTTTTGCGCAGCAAGGGGGCAACCGATCCTGTCAATTGTCTCTGGCTGATGGACACGACCAGCGGGGTTGAGCAGCTGCTAGCTGATCCGACGGAGCTGCTGGCTGGGTTGGCTGAGCGGACCGCCGGGGCGAAGTTTGGAGATCGTGATCCCGCGGCCGAGCGAGCGCGCCGTGAGCGAGCACGCGAGTCCGCCGAAGGGATCGTTTCGTACAGCACCGATCGCTCAGGCCGTGTGATTGCATTTGCGTTGGCGGGAGCGTTGGTGGTGGTGGATGCGAGCGATCCCGCTCGGGTTGCGGTGCGCCAGATTGACATGCAACAAGAGGTGCAGCAAACGGCGAGCGAGCGCGGGGCGCCCGCCGAGACACCTGCCGCCGCAGCATTTGACCCGCGCCTATCGCCGGATGCTAGTTACGTCAGCTTCGTGGTCGGAAATTCATTGTGGGTTGCGCCTGCTGACGGATCAAACCCAGCCCGACCGCTGCTGGTGCCCGCCGTAGATCTGGCTCCCGCAAACGTTTCGTGGGGGCTTGCTGAGTTCATAGCCGCAGAGGAGATGCGTCGCAGTCGCGGCCACTGGTGGAGTCCGCACAGCGACGCTTTGGCAGTAGCGCGCGTGGATACCGCCCCTGTTCAGCAATGGCACATCGCCGATCCCGCTAACCCAGACAGGCCGCCGCAGCCAGTGCGCTATCCCGCCGCTGGCACGCCCAATGCGCAGGTGCAGCTTTACGTCCAAGCGGTGAAGCCAGCGTCGGAAAATCCGGCCTCGGAAAATCCGGCGCCACGGCTTGTGGAATGGGACACGGCGGCTTTCCCGTATCTGTGTGATGTCATCTGGGCGGACGGTTTTGATCTCACGCTGGTTGTGCAGAGTCGCGATCAACGTGAGATGCGCACCCTCACGGCGGACCCAGCCTCCGGGCAAACGCAAACGATCCAAACGCAAACAATCGCCGTCCAAAAAGACCCGGATTGGGTGGATATCGTGCCCGGCGCGCCAGCGCACAGCCCGCTGGGATTGCTCACGGTTGGTGAGCACGACGGCAACAGAGCGATTGCGCTTGACGGCAAGCCGATTACTACGCCAAGCGAGTGGGTCAGAGAGATAGTTGATGTCAGCTGGGCTGCTGATGTTTTGCCGTGTCGTGAGATCAAGGTGCTGTACCTGGTATCCGAAACGCCAGGCGATGTCGTTTTGCGCCGTCTGACCGTTGGCACCGATAGCTCAGATGGTCCAGAGCAAACACCGCGATCCGTTGGCTCGCCCCAAGACGTCGTGACGGCGGCTGTCGCTAAATCAGGTTGCGTTGTTGTGGCTGAGGCTTCTTTGGATAGAGCGACCACCTTCACCGTCCGCCGCGAGGGTGCCGCAGACGCGCGCGCTGCTGTCGCTGAGGTCAGCACCGCCGGGCACAAGATCACTTCGCACGGCGGTGATCCGTTTGAGGCACTGGGATTTGACGACGCCGAGCATCCCTTCCGCCCGGAAATGTACGCAGCCGACCCGCTGGAGGTGCCCACCGCGGTGCTGTGGCCAAATCCGTCGCTGCCAGAAACGGCAGGGCAAACGCCAGGGCAAGCAACGCAGCAAACACCAGCCCCGCTGCCGATACTGCTTGACCCCTACGGCGGCCCGGGAGCGCAGCGAGTGCTGAACGCGCGTTCGGCTTACGCGCAATCGCAGTGGTTCGCCAATCAGGGCTATTGCGTCGTGATAGCCGATGGCCGCGGCACTCCCGGCAGAGGCGGCAGTTGGCAGCGAGCGGTGAAAGGAGACCTTGCGTCAGCCGCCCTGCAAGATCAAATCAGCGCCCTTGAATTCGTCACCACCAAGTTCGCAGACCGCGTAAACCCAGCCGCCGTAGCAATCCGCGGCTGGTCGTTCGGCGGCTACTTAGCGGCGCTGGCCGTGCTGCGTGAGCCTGAGCGCTTTCACGCCGCCATAGCCGGGGCGCCGGTTGCCGACTGGGCGCTTTACGACACCCACTACACCGAGCGCTATCTAGGCGACCCAAACCAAGAGCCCGCCAACTACCGCCGCTCTTCATTGCTAGACGACCAGCCCGAAATCCAGCGTCCGATCATGCTTATCCACGGCCTGGCCGACGACAACGTCGTGGCGGCGCACACGCTGCGCCTGTCTAGCGCCCTACTAGCGGCGGGCCATCCCCACGAAGTGCTGCCCCTCACGGGGGTTACTCATATGACCCCGCAAGAGGTGGTGGCAGAGAATTTGTTGCTGGCGCAGTTGGCGTTTCTGCGGCGCCGCCTGGCAGGGCAACTAAACTCAGGGGCTTAGTGGATAGACCCTGCCCAACAGACTTGCGCTCAACAGACTTGCGCCGATTTAGGTGACCGTTACCGAAGTACGGGTTCACGTCCCCGGTAACCATCTGATGGTGGGTGTCCTAGGTCAGCGTGACGAGCATCTGCGGATGGTTGAAAGCCATTTCGAAGACGCCAAGATTCACGTGCGCGGCAATGAGATCTCAGTCGCCGGTCCGCAGGCGGATCTGGTCGGGCAGGTGTTTGAAGAGCTAGCGCACATCCTTGAGGCCGGCCAGCAGCCCGACTCAGCGCTCGTGCTGAAGCTGATTGACATGGTCAAGGCAAATGAGAATCCGCGTGAGATCCTGGCTAATCCAGTCTTGCGGGCGCCGAACGGTCGGATCGTGCGCGCCAAGAGCGCCGGGCAGATGAGCTACATCCAAACCGCACGAGCCAACGTTGTGACCTTCGCAATCGGTCCCGCCGGCACCGGCAAGACCTGGCTGGCGGTGGCTATGGCGGTTGAGGCGCTGGCGTCCAAACAGGTGCGCCGCATCGTGCTGACCCGACCGGCGGTTGAAGCTGGCGAGCGGCTGGGGTTCTTGCCCGGCGACTTGATGGCCAAGATCGACCCCTACCTGGCGCCCTTGTATGACGCTTTGTTTGATCTGCTGGATCAAGAATCGGCCGAGCGATATCTGGCCGACAAAACTATTGAGGTGGCCCCGCTGGCATTTATGCGCGGGCGCACTTTGCGGGACAGTTTCATCATCTTGGATGAGGCGCAAAACACCACGCCCGAGCAAATGAAAATGTTTCTGACTCGCATTGGTGAGAACTCAAGGGCAGTGATTACTGGTGACCGGACGCAGATTGACGTGGGCGGTGGCGCCAGCGGATTGCTAGATGCCGAGCGCTCGCTCAAACACGTCAACGGATTGGCGTTTGCTTCGCTGACTGGCCGTGACATCACCCGGCATCCTGTGGTGCGAGACATAGTCGCTGCTTATGAACGAAGAGACACGGCGCGGCGAGACAAATCCCGGCGAGATGCCGCCGAGCGCGACCAAGGTGAGCGCAATCCTTAAAAGTTCAAAGAGGCGAGTTAGCCGTAAAGACGGAGTTTCGACAGATCCGCAAGCCGCCCCGCTGCAAGTTCGGGTGTATGTGCAAGACGAGCAGGCTGGCGATGCAGTTGAGCAGGCTGGAGCGGCAATAGACATAGACGAAGCGCGCTGCCAAGACCTTTGCCAGGCGGCACTTTCGCAGATCTCAGCGGGAGAGCTTGCGTCCGACGCACTTGCATCCGGAGCCGAGCTCGAAGTCAACGTCTGTTTCGTTTCGGAGCCAAAGATGGCTGAGCTAAATGACGCGCACATGGGCGCGGATGGACCTACCGACGTGTTGGCGTTTCCGTTAGAGGTGCCCACGGCACTGTCAGCGGCACCACTACCTACGGCACTACCGCCCACGACACTGCTGGGCGACATAGTCGTGTGCCCTGCGGTTGCGAGAACATCGGTTGAATCCCGTGAGCCCGCCGTGCCCGCTGCGCTCACCACTGAAATAGACACCCTTATCGTTCACGGCTTGTTGCACTTGCTGGGCATGGATCACGCAAAAGCTCGCGAAGCCAAGGCCATGTTCGGCCTACAAGCCGAGCTGCTTGAATTTTTCTGGCGCTTGCACCCGCCCCCAGAGCACTCCGCCCCAGAACGCCCAACCAAAGCGAAGCTCAACCAATGATCTGGGTACTTGCTGCCTTACTCCTAGCAGTCTTAGCTCTGCTGGCAACTTTGGGGCGCCTGATCGAAACCACATTCGTGCGCCTCAGCCGCGCTCGCGCAGCCGGCCTAGACGAAGCCGGCGGCACCGCCGGAACCAAACGCAGCCTGGCGGCGCTCGTTGACGATCGCGAGATAGTGCTTGGTCCGGCATCCGCACTCAGCATCAGCGCGCAGATAGCTGCACTGGCCGCAGTGGCAATCATCGCCGCCAACCGCGGCGGCCGAGTGGTGGTTCTAGTTGCGGTGATACTCACGGCGCTTTTGCTGCTGCTCGGCGAAGGTGTGGCACGCCACTGGGGAGTTGAAGCCAACGACCAGATGGCTCGCCGCCTGGCTCGCCCGGCCGGCGCCCTGCGGCGAATCTGGCCGCTCAGCCTCACGGCCCGTGCGCTGACCTGGCTGGCTTGCCATTTTGGGCCGAGTCAACAAGCCGAAGAGACCTCAGACGTGGTAGAGCCCGAGCTGGTCGCCCTGGCAGAAGCAGCAGCCGAGGCAAGTCTGATTAAAGACCGCGAAGCCAATCTCATCGGATCAATCATCGGGCTGGGCGACACGTTGGTGCGAGCGGTGATGGTGCCACGCCCCGATATGAAAACAATCCAGCGCACAACAACCGTCACAGAAGCGCTGCAAGTGGTGGTTGAGACCGGCTACACGCGCCTGCCCGTAACCGGCGAAGACGTTGACGACATCCTCGGCATAGTGCACGCTAAAGATCTGATCGCCGCCCAACTAAACGGCCGAGGTGCTGCATCGTGCTCGCCGCAAGGACGCCCCGTCAAGTTCGTGCCCGAAACCAAACACGTGGCAGAGTTGATGTCAGAGATGCAAGACACCGCCACGCACCTGGTGATAGCCGTGGACGAATACGGCGGCACGGCTGGGCTGGTCACCCTGGAAGACATCATTGAGGAGTTGGTCGGTGAGATAACCGACGAGTTTGACTATGACGAGCCGCTGATTCAGCCGCAAAGCGACGGTTCGGTTCTGCTGGCGGGGCGGATGTCGGTGGCGCAGGTGGAGAAGGCGCTCAACATAAAAGTGCCCGAAGGCGAATGGGAAACCCTCGGCGGATTGGTGCTTGACCTGGCGGGGCACGTGCCAAGTCGGGGCGAAAAAATAGAGATGAACGGAACAACGCTGATCGCAAAAGAAGTTGACGGCCGGCGAATACGGGTAGTAGCGGTGCTGCCGCCGAGCGATTCGTTCGAAGCCAGCAGCTAACCAATGAAGTCCGGCTTTGTGGCTTTGATGGGGCGGCCAAATGCCGGCAAATCAACCCTGCTGAATCACATCGTGGGTCAGAAAGTCAGCATTGTTTCCAGCAAACCGCAGACGACGCGCCGCCAAATAATGGGCGTCTACCACGGCAACGATGTGCAGCTGGTATTTGTGGATACGCCAGGCATTCACAAGCCGGTCACCGCATTGGGGGAGCGGTTGAATCAAACCGCTCATGGGGCGTTGAAAGATCTCTCCGACGTTGACGTCGCTTGTTTGGTGGTGAATGTGCGTGCCGAGGTTGGCAGTGGCGACAGGCTCGTCTGGGAATCACTGCCGCCAAAAAGCGCCGTGGTGCTAACGCAATGCGACCGGGCGAAGCCGCACCACATTGCCGAACAGCTAAAAGCTTTGGCGGACTTTGAGGCGGATGCTTACTTCGCCGTGTCGGGTGTTACCGGCGACGGGGTGGGCGATCTGACTGCTTATCTAGCCGAGCGCATGCCGGAAGGTCCGGCCTATTTCCCGCCCGATCAAATAACCGATCTACCGCCAGCGTGGCAGGTGGCAGAGGTGGTGCGTGAAGAGCTGCTGCGTCGAACCCGCGAGGAGCTGCCGTACAGCATCGCAACCCGTGTGACCGACTGGGAGCCGAAGCACATTCGCTGTGAGATTTTGGTGGAGCGTGAATCCCAAAAACCAATGGTGATCGGCCACAAAGGCGAGATGCTGAAACAAGTCGGCACCGCGGCACGCACGCAACTGGGATTGGATGGCGTTTATCTGGAGCTGTTTGTGCGTGTTGAGCCGGACTGGCAGCGCCGCCCAGAAATCATTGAGCGGGTGCTGCAAGTAAGCGAACCAGACGCGCCAGCTGACAGCGCTAACTGACAGCTACCCAACTTCGCTAGCCCGCCAGTTCAGCGGTGGAAACACCGCTCAGCTCGCCCACCCGGCTCATAAACGACAAAAATCTGCCCGTAATCAGCTTGGAATTCCAAATTAGATAGGTCTCTAGGCCGCATAGATACTGGGCTCAAGAACAAAAGTCCAATAACGGCTTCGCCTATACCGCCTTACCTCTCTAATGTCCCAACTCCACTCAAGGAGTTGACCATGATTGATTATGACCCACAGGAACCGGCAAAGTTCCCCGTATTCATTCCGTCCGATCTTGCTTCGGAAAGCAGCGATTCCGCCACTGGTGGCTCGCAAGCCGATGAGGCACCACTGCGGCGTGTCGCTCAGGTCGGCGGGAGGCTTGAAATAGTGTATGACGGCGATAATCCGGTGCTTGCCCGAGTGAGGGGAATCCCCGGTGCTGTGACTTCTGGCGGGGGTATCCGTGGCAAGATCACTAGGTTCTCCCCTGAGGTTCAGAAACGCCTTCGTCTTAAGTGTGCACGCTTTCTTGCTGGCATTGCAAAAACTAATGGCGCTACCCATATGACCCTTACCTTTGGGCGTGACGGTGGTTTTGACTGCAATGCATCTAAGCGTGCTCTAAAGATTTTTTGCCAGCGTTTTGATCGGGCACATCCGGCAACGCCTTACATCTGGGTCGTGGAACTACAACGGCGTGGGGCGGTTCATTTTCATCTACTGATAGCTAAGGTGTTCACACCTGAGGAGATAGAGCATCTGAGCGCTGCTTGGGTTGATGTGGCCGGCTTGAGCGGCAGCGCTTCAAAAGGTCGCCTCAACTTCGGCCTCAATGCTCAAGAAGTAGATACGTCTGCTGTACCGGTTCGACTGGCGGCCTATCTAGGTAAGAGGATGAGCAAGCTAACCGGTAAGGAACGAGCACCACGTTGGAGGGGTCGCTGGTGTGGGAGCCCCAATGTCAAGGAAAAGCATCTTGCCCCTGTTATGTCCATGAAAGAAGATCCAGATGTGATTTTTGAGCGGATGAACATGGTTGACCAGATCCTTAGGCCCAACCCCAGGACAGCGACCGTCAAAAACAGCTTTGGAGCGATAGAGCGCATTACGTCTATCCCAACCCAACGTTTAGGATCTGCTGCGGAGTTCATCGCCACGGGCTCTCTTGAGGCCCTTAACCGCCTTCGCCAAGAAGTTGCTGAAGCTGGCATTGCCTAATCAGCCCTGGCAAGTAGCCCTGCTGACACCTAGGAACAGCGAAATGCGTGCTTGCGAGGCTCTGGGAGGGCTAGCCCGGTGTGGTAGGCGTTGCTGGCCGCATTGCCGGGCAATACAGCCAGCAACGCCTAGCACACGCCAGTTCCTTGTTAATGGTCGCATAAACGACCGCAGGCATCCCAATGCAAGCGCTAAACGTCCAAGTGCCATAACAGTCGCCTTGCTAAGATCCTGGCTGATGGCGAAACAATACGGATCTATGAAGCACTTACGGCTACGGATCGTCGTGCCTCTCGTTGCGCTTGCTTTGTTGGCGACAGCGTGCAGTGGAACTGAAACCGCTTCTGCTCCTGATGTGGCTGCCAGCGATAACGGTGCCAGCGACACTGATGCTGGCGACACCGACGCTGAAACGCGCACGGGTGATGACACAACCACTAACGCCGATGCTGGCGTAGAAACCGCTGTTGCGGACGATGAAAACCTAAACCCTTACGAAGGGCTGAACGAAGGTGAAATAGAATCCGCTAAGCGTGAAGAGGAAGTGCGCCAAGTAATAGCCAGAGCCGAAGCTGCTGACGCTGAAGCTGCTGATGCTGTGGAAACTCAGCCCAGTGAAACACGTGAAACTGACACGCAAAGCACAGACACACAGCCAGAGGAAACGCAGCCTTCTGTTCCGCGCTTTGACGCTGACGGGACTGAACGGCTAGGTGACCGAGTGGCAGGCTACGACCCTAAGGTTTTTAGAGACACAAGGGGTAGAGCCATTACTGACCGCACACCAGTTCATACTGATGAGGGTGGGCAAAAGCATTTTGTAGCCGAGATTTACACTCCAGATGGCGAGCGAAAACAAGGGAACGAGCGAGTGTATTTGGATGCTCGCGCCCCTTTGGAAAGTGAAACCATTTCGCGTACCTGGGATTTTGAGGCTTACACAACTATTGACGGTGAGGAACGAGAGCATCTGTACAAGTACTGGAATGAGCCTGTCCCCATTAGGGAAAACCTTGACATTCGCCTGCGAGCCAACGGATTTGACGTGATACAGCACATACGACTGTTTGGCTGGGAAAAAACACAGGACTTCCCAAGTCCATACGGCAACTTTCCCAAACCTTCAGGGGACGATAAGATTTACGAACCTATCCCTATTGATCTCCCCGAAGGTCAGACGCGGTGGGAGGCTTCCCAGTTCTGGTACGTGTATGAATGTCAGTACGCTCTGGATCGTGGGGGTGGCGTGGAACGCCACCCCCCAGGCGAAGGATCACTGCGACGGTTCCGAGTGCTTGAGATTGGCACTGAGTTTCCGCTGCCAGGCTTGAATGGTGGTGAGGCTTGGATGAAGTCGGGCGAATCGGGTAGTGGCATAGTTGGTGTCTGCTAGTACTTCTTAGTCTGCTGCTGTTTGACTAGCCAGCGATCAGGTTTCGTTTAGGTGAAATCTGGTCGCTGGCTGGTTGCTGTTTGCGGCTTGTTTTAGGGGCGTTCTCGTTTAGGGGAAAACACGTGTCGTGGGTGTCTAACATTCTGCGCGATGTTTTCTAAGGGTGTTTCTGCGCTTGGCTTGGTTGTTGCTGTGCTGTTGGTGGGTTCCGCAGCGTGGGCTGGGCATAACCCCAATGTGGATGAGGGCTTGGCGGTTGAGTATCGCGCTGCGGTTGATGATGAGCCGCGTATGGTTTGGCGACAAGGCAGAGTGGTTGCACTTGGAGAGGAGGCGGGAAAGCACACAACTGTTTGGGTTTGCGACGATAGGGCTGGCTGCAAAAATCTGGCGAGAGACATAGACCGCATGACGGGCGCGAGAGGTCGCGTCGCCTACGGCGACATAGCGACGCGAGGCGCACGGGTTATCAAGCTGGCAGCTAGGCACACGCTGGCTGCGAAACACGCGCCGGCTCCCAGAGGCGAGTGGTACCCTCTTTATCTATGATA
Organism: Candidatus Poriferisodalaceae bacterium; assembly: GCA_965212125.1. Classification (GTDB taxonomy): domain Bacteria; phylum Actinomycetota; class Acidimicrobiia; order Acidimicrobiales; family Poriferisodalaceae; genus CAYRJD01. The sequence continues at coordinate 705,556 of OZ243045.1, forward strand.
AAATTAAGCAAACGCCGTCGGCTGAGAAAAGCAAAACATCTGGTACATAACGAAGGTGAGTCGCTCTCTGACGCTTGCCACCTTCAAGGCATCACGCCACGTCTTTATTGTGAAACCTACTTGGGCTATTGGGACGAAGAGGAATACAAAAAAGTTGAGCGCGCACACTTTTTGGTTTGCCTGTGGAAAAGGCTGGAACATCGGTACGACCAAGCGATAAGCGCAACGGAACGCTCACCTGACAACACATCGCTGTGGCAAACAAGCTCGTGGGGTGATGACGACAGCAGCACACCTATTTTGCGTGCTGACTTCATTGACCTACCCGCGCCGTGGGGTGCGGCAGCCGCCTGGATTGAGTTCGTGCCGCACGAAGCTGAAAGCTGCGGCTGCGGTGATTGTGTTGATGGTTGCTGGACTGGTGTGATTGAACTACAAGAAAGCGGACAGCGGCTAGTCATTGGTCGCACGCCTTTGGAGATGCGCCACCAGAACGGTGACCTCATCTGGGAGAACAAATGGTTTGCTTGTAGCACTGAAACCAGAGTGATGAAACTAATGGTTGAAGGTGCTTTGATTGAAATGGTCTCAGGCAACGGCGGAGCGGGAACGTTCGCTTTCACGGCTGAGGGACATACCGCGGACGATTTCGCTAAAGGCGACCCGCCTTCTCAACCAGCGCACGCCAACTAGAGAGCAGGGCGCGTAGCCCTATCAGCTAACGCAGCTACGTGTCTGCGCTCGCATTCACTGAGCCTACGTTTGGGTGGTATTTCCATTTGCCACCAGCGCTGTTGTTCTCTGTGCCGTCAGGGTCAAAGTTGGTGCGGATTATGTCCTGATTCGCCAAGTCAAACATTGCCGCTTGCTTGTTCTCTTTGGCGAACGCGTCAGCATCTTCTTGGTTGTCAAACACCACTGACACGCTGTATTCCCTATTCCCCTGATCGTCTTTCCACGAACCAAAATGAACTTTGCCTGTTCGTATCAGGGTTGCCATCTTGGCCAGCCAAGCAACGATTTTTCCTGCTGAGTTGCGATCGGCGTTCTGTTAGGTGGCAGACCAGCAAGGGAGGGCAAGGTAGCTCTCCCTGTTTTTGTGAGGGCTGGCACAAGCTGTTGTATGTACACGCAGCAGTGCTTGTTGCCGTCGCCTTCGCGCTTCTGATTTTCCCGCTAGGGCAGTAGTAGACAGAACTGTCAGCAGTAGCAGTTACACCTTCCGCCGCGCCTGTGTGGCGGTAAGCGGCCTGACCCAGCTAGCGCGCCAGTTCCACGGCCTGCGGCAGGTCCACGCTGCGGGGCATACCTGCGGGCACCGATTCCAACAGCCGCACCCGGTAGCGCTGGCTTCGATCGCTCTTTAATCCCTCTTGCTTGAAGCTGAATCTGTGCTAGGAAAGGCGCATCGATTAGGAGCGATCTTGCCGCTTGGCTAAAACGCTCTCGTTGCTTCCACGGGGAGCGGCATTGCCTCATGGTCCACTAGCCAACGGAGAGCGTGAGAAATGGTGGGCTAGGAGATTAGCGATGGCTCCCAATGACGACGCGCCGATGGGGACTCGGCTAGGTGAGGTAAATGCGGTTTCGTAGAAGAAAAGACAAAGAAGAGCGCAATGCGAATGCGCTGGTGAAAAAGCTGGCTGCCGCGACTTTCTTTCGCAGCATGCTTCTCATTTTTGCTAAATACTACCCCATTATCCCGCTGGTATTTCTGAGTAGCGTCTTTTTTAATGTCTCTACTAAGGCTGCTATTGAAGGCAGCTTGGTGGCTATGGCTATTTACATTTGGGCTACAGAGAGAATAAAGCGGGAAGAGCAAGAATCCCTACATTCGGCACATTCACGTTTCTGCTCCAAATGCGGTAGCGAGCTTGCGGAATAGTCGCAAGGCACTGAAAACGCTTACCTGCTACGCTGACGATAGAAAGGCGCTTACCTATGAGTACCGCTACCTCCGAGCTCGCTCACAGCAACCTTGAACCTCCAGTGGCTGCACCGCAGCCCGGCTTCGCTTGGGTGCTTAGCTCGCGCCTCTTGGGCTACGCCATAACCATAAGCGGCACCGTGCTGATACTTAGCTATGACCTGTCCACGCTCACAGGACGTGTGTCGCAGTTTTGTTTTCTGCTTGGAGGGGCCGGCGCGCTAGCGGCTCTTGGTTTCCTTTTCAACGTTGGCGAGCAGACGACACGAACCGCGCCGCTAGACCCCGACACTGCCACTACCAAAGAGCTTGTGCGCGACCTCCTCACCCGCCCGCACTTGGGGGTTGGTTTCGGCAGGTTCGCGCTCTACGGCGGTGCAGTTGTTTTTCTAATTCTGTCGATTGTCTGCCTACTGCGAACTCATTGACGCTTAGCGCAATCAGCCGCCGCAGCTGCCATTGGCTACTGCTGTCGCTGTCTGGTATCTCTTTACCGGGGCGACGCTGGCGCGCTAGCAAACACAGCAGCTAGCTGGCGCACCAGTGCTGCAGGCGTTCGACGGCTTGCGATAGGTCCACGCTGCGGGGCATACCTGCGGGCACCGATTCCAACAGATGTGCTCGGTAATGCTTGGTGGCGAGTCTTGAATCGAGCACGGCGACCACGCCGCGGTCTGTGCTGGAGCGGATCAGCCGGCCAATGCCCTGCGCTAGCAGCGTGGCCGCATGCGGCACTTGGACTTCCATAAACGGATTGCCGCCAGCGTCTTTGACGGCGTCTTCACGAGCGGAGGTCACCGGTTCGCCATATCGCATGAACGGCAACCGATCAATCGTCACCAGCGACAGCGCTGGCCCGGGTATGTCAACGCCCTGCCAGAAGCTCAGCGTGGCGCAGATGACTTTTGCGGGGTCATCTATGAGCGCATCAAGCAGTTGAGCGTTGGTTAGGTCGCCGGATTGGCGCAGCACCGCGATGCCTGAACCAAGCCGAGTCTCCAACGCATCGGCGGTTTCGTTCAGGGCCTTCCAGCTAGTAAACAAAGCCAGAGTTCGCCCGCCGGCGGCGTTGATCAACTCGGTCATCACCTCTATCGCTTGCTCACGAAATGAACTGTCGTTGGGCTCCGGCAGATGCCTAGCGCAATACAGCAAAGAGTTGTTCTCATAGTCAAAGGTGTTTTGGATCTGGGCGAGCTTGTGGTCTGCTTGGTCGGCCAGGCCGAGCTTGACGGGCAAATAACTGCCAATGGTTGCGCTGGTAAGAATCGCCGTGCGGTCGCCCCACAGGTGCTCCGTCAAAAAGTCGGCAACAACAATGGGCGATGTGTTCAGCACCGGGGCGTTGTTGCGCCCAGCCACGTAGGCGACGTAATCGTCCGGCGCTTCGAGCAGCTTGCGAACATCAATGAGCGTCTGTGACAGCTCGTGCTTAAGCATCCCAACCGGGCTAGCCAAGTCGGCGGCGCTCTCGCCATCAAGCGACTGGTACAGCACTTCAACCGCACCGTCTATTCGCCGCAAGACCTCCGCAATGCCGTCGTCGGGCGAGTCAAGCGCAACTCGCTGATCAAACTGCGCCTCCAACTCATCGTGCAGGACGCTCGCCAAACTCTGCAGCGACTTGATGCGCTGCTTATCGTCGGGCCCATCAAGCACCCCTTTGCCCTTGATGCGATTCGCCCGCTGCGCTAGTTGCCGCAGGGCTCCGGGCGTCAGCGTGACGCCAACGGCACTCGTAACTGAGTCTTCAAGCTGGTGCGCCTCATCAATAATCACGACGTCGTGTTCGGGCAGCACCCCGCCGCCGATCATCTTGGCAACAAGCGCATACAAGTGATGGTTGGTGATAACAACGTCGGCCGTGGCGGCGTGCTCACGTGCCAACTCCGAAAAGCACCGATCGCCAAACGCACACTTGGAGCGCCCTATGCATTCCGAGCCGGTGGCGGATACCTGCCGCCACACGTTTGCCTCCGGCTCAAACTCAAGCTCGGCCTTGTCGCCGCTTTTGGTGCGGCGCGTCCAAGCAACCACCTTTTCAAGCTGCTTTGCGCGAGCCTTTTCGGCGGGGGTGTTAGGTAGCTCCGGGAACTCCTGCTGGCTGGTGTGCTGATCCAGGCGCAACAAGCAGGCGTAGTTGCTGCGCCCTTTCACCACCGCATGTCGCAGGGGTCGCCCCAGCAGTTCGCGTAGCTCTGTTGCCAGCGCACTGCTCACCTGCGGAATGTCTTTGTCGGCCAGCTGGTCTTGCAAAACTTTCGTGGCGGTCGTCAGCACAACCCGCTGCCCAGACAGCACGGCTGGCACCAGATACGCCAGCGACTTGCCGACGCCGGTTCCAGCCTCAACTGAAAGATGCTGCCCGGCGCTCAGCGCTTCGGCGACGGCGCGCGTCATTTCTAGCTGGCCGGGGCGAACTTCACCGCCGTCTAGTTGCGCCACTACCTTCGCCAGAGCGCTGGCGACTGCGTCGGGATCAAGAGCGGTTGGCGCCGATGCGTGTTGTTCATCGTTGGGGTTCATCAAGTTGCCAATCGCATCGTCAATCGCATCGCTAATCGCATTCCAAATCGCACGGGCAATCGCATCGCTGGTTGCACTGCCTGCTGTATTACTAGCAGCCGTTGGGACATAAACGGGGCAAGCCCAAACCGACACATACCCTGCAGGGAATGAGCGTCGCCGACCACTCCAACAGCGTGGCCGGCGATCTGATTCTGTCGCAGTTGCCGATGCATGTCGCCTGCGTTATGGACGGCAACGGGCGCTGGGCGCAGGCTCGGGGGCTAAAGCGCACGGAGGGTCACGCCGCGGGCGAGCAATCCCTCATTGATGTGATTGAGGGCGCGGTGGAGATCGGCCTGAAGTGGCTCACCGTCTACGCATTCAGCACCGAAAACTGGCGGCGACCTCGCAACGAGGTTCGTTATCTGATGGAGTTCAACGAGTCGATGCTGCTGCGGCGCGCCCAGGAACTGCACGAGCAAGATGTGCGCATTCGTTTTATCGGTCGCCGCAAAGGGCGGGTTCCGGCTCGGCTGCTAAAGCGCATCGACGAAACCACCGAGATGACACGCAACAACACCGGGCTGAACTTCACGGTTGCGTTCAACTACGGCGGGCGGGCCGAAATAACAGACGCCGTCAAGGCGCTGATAGCCGCGGGCACTCCGCCCGACGCCATCACCGATTCCACGCTGGGCGATTTTCTGTACGACCCGGAGATGCCCGACGTTGACCTGATGATTAGGACCTCAGGCGAGTACCGCGTGTCGAACTTTTTGCTGTGGCAGGTGGCATACAGCGAGCTGGTTTTTACCGAAACGCTTTGGCCGGATTTTCGCCGCGCTGACCTGTTCAGCGCGATAGCGGAATACCAAAGCCGTGAGCGCCGCTTCGGCGGACTGAACGACTGATCGTCATGGCGCTGTACCGCGACCGCGCAGTGGTGATCCGCACCTACAAGCTGGGTGAGGCCGACCGCATTGCCGTGCTTGCGACGCGCGACAGCGGGAAGGTGCGCGCAGTGGTCAAAGGCGCCCGCAAAACCCGCAGCAAGCTCGGCGCCCATCTTGAGCCGCTGCAGCACGTTGATCTGCAGCTGCATCGCGGGCGTGGCGATCTTGACACAGTGACCGGTGCCCAATCGGTTGAGCTTTGGTCAAACCTGCGCACCGACCTGAACCGTCTGGGCAAGGCTCTAACGCTGGCCGAGGCGGTGGAGCAGGTCAGCGTTGATCGTGGCGATAATCGTGCGCTCTATGAGATGTTGCGTGGGGCGCTGGCGGAGCTAAACCGCCACGACTCGGCGTTGTTGGTGTCGGCGTTTTTGCTGAAGGTTTTGGATCACGAAGGATTTGCGCCGCAGCTCGCTCAGTGCGAGGCCGGTCCGGAGTGCCAGCAAGATGAGCCACTCACATTGGACGTTCCGCTTGGCGGAGTGGTTTGTGAGCAGCATCGGCGCGGCCGCAAAACCTCACCCGCGGCGCTTGGGGTGCTGCGAGCCATCTTGAGCGGCGGGCTGAAGACCGCCTTAGAGGTGGACAAAAGCCGAACGACGCAAGAGGTGGATTCGCTGGTGAATGCCATGTGGGAGTTCCGAATGGAAAAGCGCCTGCGCAGCCGCAACCTGCTGGAGAGCACTGCTTAGGGGCGCTGCCCGGAGAGCCTTGGAGCGCGCTGCGTGATATTCCCCGGCTATTTGCTTTAGAGTGTTTGTATGCGGTTAAGGGAATCAACAATCGCAGGTCTGTGTTTCTTTCTTGCGGGGGTGGCTTTGTTCGTGCCGCTGCCTGCGTACGGAGCCGAATACGAAGGCATTGACAATGACCGGGTGAGTTGGTCGTGCGGCGTGCCGATCACCAACCTTTCGCCGCCGCCGGTGGATCTAGATGAGGTGCGAGCCGACTTAGCCGCGCAAGACCTTGCCAGCGGGACTGCCGGGGCTGGCACCAACGCTGGCACAGCCGCCGCCATCGACGAGAATGGCACGACCGACAACACCGACAACAGAGTGAGCAGCCGCCATCCTCAATGCGCGGGGCTAGCCCGTACTCAGTTAGTGCTGGGGCTGCTCTCTTTGGCGGCAGGAATCTGGCGCGGCCGCCGTTGGTGGAAAGAGAACGAAGATGCGCGTGCCGAACGTAAGTTCAAGCGTCTGCACGAGAGCGCCGGCAAGCCAAGCGCAAGACTCTTCTAAACCCCAAGCGAGACACAACCCAAGCGAGGCACAGTCCTAGCTAGGGCATAGCCGACCAATAGTCTTGCGGGGATGACGGCAGACCCGGATTTATTTGACAAAGTCGTCAACCTCTGCAAGCGCCGCGGCATCATCTTCAACTCCGCTGAGATCTACGGCGGGTTCCGCAGCGCTTACGACTACGGGCCGATCGGGGCGCAGTTGCTGCGCAATGTGAAAGATGCCTGGTGGCGCTCGATGGTGCAGATGCGCACCGACGTTGTCGGGCTGGACGCATCCATTCTCAGCCCGCCGCAAATCTGGGAGGCGTCGGGGCACCTACAGAATTTCACCGACCCGTTAGTCGACTGCAAAAACTGCCACCAGCGCCATCGCCAAGACGAGCTGAGCGACCCCGACACCTGTCCGTCATGTGAGCAAAGCGGCACCTTCACCGAGGCGCGGGAATTCAATCTGATGTTCCAAACGCAGGCCGGTCCGGTGAGCGGCGCGGGCACCGAGGTCTATCTGCGCCCCGAAACTGCGCAGGGCATGTTTGTGAACTTCAAAAACGTCCTTGAAACCACCCGCAAGAGTCCGCCATTTGGAATAGCGCAGGTGGGGAAGTCGTTTCGCAATGAAATAACGCCGGGCAACTTCGTGTTTCGGACCCGTGAGTTTGAACAAATGGAGCTTGAATACTTCGTCCCGCCCGCCGAAGCGCCGCAGTGGTATGAGTACTGGCTGCAAGAGCGCAGGCAGTGGTATCTGGATCTGGGAATCCCTGAGGGCTCCTTGCGGATGCGGCCGCACGCCGCTGACGAGCTCAGCCATTACTCCAGCGCAACCAGCGATGTGGAGTTTTTGTTTCCGTGGGGTTGGGGGGAGCTGGAGGGCATCGCCAATCGGGGCGATTTTGACCTGCGCCAGCACGCCGAGCATTCCGGCCAGAAGCTGGAATATTTTGACCAGACCAACAACGAGCATTATGTGCCGCACTGCATAGAGCCGGCGGCGGGTGCCACACGCTCAGCGATGGCGTTTTTGATGGCGGGCTACAGAGAGGAAGAGGTGCGCGACGAAAAGCGCACCGTGCTGAGCTTGCATCCCCGCCTGGCGCCGTACAAGGTTGCGGTGCTTCCGCTGTCTCGCAAAGAGCCGCTGCTGGAAATGGCGCAGCAGGTTTTGGCGAGCTGCCAGCCGCACTGGATGTGCGATTACGACATAACCCAAGCAATCGGGCGCCGCTATCGCCGGCAAGACGAAATAGGAACGCCGCTTTGTGTGACCGTTGATTTTGAGTCGTTGGATGACCAGGCGGTAACCGTTCGCAATCGCGATTCAATGGCGCAAGATCGGGTGGCGATTAGCGACCTGGTTCCGCACATCAAGGAGTGCTTAGACCTGTAAGTCTGTGAGAGTCGTGCAGCTTGCGAACCCAGAGGACACAGAGGACGAGAACACAGAGGAACAGCGTGCCGAACAAACCCGCCGATGCCGATAGCTCTGCAGTCGATAGCCCCGCGGCGCTGCTGACGGCCGTCGGCTGCTCTGCGGGTCGCGCCACCGGGCAGGTTCAGACATCGCCCGCGGCAGCGGAGCAGGCATGCGCGACAGGCGAAAGCGTGATCCTCGTTGTGGAGGAAACAACCCCGGCCGATCAGCACGTCATGGCGCAGGTGGCGGGAGTCATCACCGCACGCGGTGGCTACAGCAGCCACGCGGCGATTGTCGCCCGCTCGCTCGGCATCCCGGCGATATGTGATGCACGCGCCGTCCATTCACTTCTCGCCAGCAGCGTTGGCGCAGCGGTTGACGGCACCACGATCACCTTGGATGGCGAAACGGGGGAGGTCTGGCTAGGGGAAGTTTGGCTGGGGGACGTGGCGGACGCCGCTGCTAGACACGGCGCGCCGCAAGCCGGAACTGATCGCCCGGCTCAAGACGGCTCAATGCAGACACAAGACGGTCCGATGCAGATACTTGCCACTGCCAGCAATGCGGCTGACGCAAAGCGCGCACGCGAGCTAGGCGCGGCAGGAATCGGGCTGTGTCGCATTGAGCACATCGCGAACTCTCCGCAGATCTTCCCGCTGCTGCAAAAACTGGTGGCCGCGGATCTGGCGAATGCTGGCCTGGCGAACACTGATCTGGCGGACGCGGACAACTCAGCGGATGGCGGTGAAACCCTGGCTGCGTTTGCGGACGGCTTGCGCGCAGAGCTAAGGGATCTGCTGCAAGCGGCGGGCAGCTTGCCGGTAACGGTGCGACTGCTTGATGCGCCCTTGCGTGAGCTAGTTGCTGCGCCCGCTGCCGAGCGGTCCGGGAGCAGCGCGCAACATGAGAACAAAGCGCAGTACGAGAACAATCCGATGCTTGGCATCAGGGGCATCCGGCTGGCGCACCTCCGACCGGATCTATACGCAGCACAAGTTGAGGCTCTGGCAAACGCCGTGGCTGACTGCACCGAATATGGCGACCCACTGCACGGCGACCCCGACAGCCCAATCGCGCCAGTAGTGAATGTGCTTTTGCCGATGGTGTCAACCGCCGCGGAGTTCGCCGCGGGAGTGGATCTGGTCGAGCAGGCCTGGGCGACGGCCACTGGCGTAGAGCGCCCGCCTACTAGTGCAGAGCGCCCGCTCACCAGCGAGAGTCGTCCGCCCATCGGCGTGATGATCGAAACACCACGTGCCGCGTTGATCGCCGGCCAACTAGCGGAGCTGGCGGACTTCTTCAGCATCGGCACCAACGACCTCACCCAATTCACCTTTGCCTTCAGCCGAGACGACCTGGACGCTCGCCTCATTTCGCCCTATATAGAAGCGCGCCTGCTTACCGCCAATCCATTCGCAACGCTGGACCGCGAAGGAGTGGGCGAGCTAATCGCCTTGGCCTGCAAACTTGGCCGAGCGGTCAAGCCCGACCTGCCAATCATCATGTGCGGCGAGCACGGCGCCGACGTGGAATCGCTAGCGATCGCCCACGAGCTTGGCATCAGTGCGGTTTCTTGCGGCACGCACAGCCTTGCCGCAGCGATGTCGGCTAGCGCGCAGCTGCGATAGAGAGTTCAATAACGCGGTATGGGTATTCACGAAGATGATGTCAAGCGAGTGGCTGACAACGCCGACATCGTTCCGATTATCCAACGCAGAGTTGATCTGAAAAAAGCCGGCGGCGGCAACTGGAAAGGGCTGTGCCCGTTTCACTCCGAAAATACGCCTTCGTTTTCCGTTAGCCAAGACAAGGGCGTGTACCACTGCTTCGGCTGCAAAGAGTCTGGCAATGTCTTCACCTTTTTGGAAAAGGTAGAGGGCATGGACTTTGTGACCGCCGTTGAGCACCTGGCCGAAACGCAAGGCGTTCAACTGCGCTATGTCGGCGGTACGGGCAACCGCGCCGCAAGGGATCGCAACAAACAGCTCACGGCGCTGCTGGGTCGGGCTGCGAGCTACTACCACGAGCAGCTACTGAACGCTGAAGCCGCGGGCAAGGCGCGCGCCTATCTGAGGGGGCGTGGCTACGACAAAGACATAGTCGTGAAGTACCAGCTTGGGTATGCGCCACAGGGTCGTTCGCAGTTGGCTAGCGCGTTGCTTGGCGAGAAGGCCGAACCCAAGGCAACGCCGGAGCTTTTGCAGCAGGCGAATCTGATCTATATAGATGAGCCCCGCGGCGGCGGGTCGGGGGGTCGCACGGGTGGGTCGGGCGGCCAAACGGCTGAGACACCAAACGTACGCGATCGGTTTTACGACCGCGTGATGTTCCCCATTCGGGACGCAACCGGCAACACGGTCGGTTTCGGTGGGCGCATGCTGCCCGAAGGGCGCAACCCGAAATATCTCAACTCAGCCCAAACCCAGGTCTACGACAAGAGCAGGGTGCTTTACGGCCTGGACACGGCAAAGCGCGCCATCGCAGAGCACAAGTTTGTCCTTATCTGTGAGGGCTACACCGACGTGATCGGGTTTTCCATCGCCGGGTTTGACAATGCGGTCGCAACCTGCGGCACCGCCCTGACCGAGCAGCACGTCCAGCAGCTTGTCAAGTTCTCCAACCGAATCTTGTTGGCCTTCGACTCCGACACTGCAGGCAAGTCCGCCGCCGAGCGGTTTCATCAATGGGAGCGCAAGTACGAGCTAGAGGTTGCGGTGGTGGAGCTGCCCGAAGGCCAAGACCCGGATCAGCTAGCCATTAGCGATCCGGAAGCGTTGCATAAAGCCGTCGCCGATGCACGCAAGTTTTATCTTTACCGCGCCGATCAGGTGTTTGCGCGCCACGACTTGAGCCAGCCAATAGCGCGTGGCCGAGCCGCCGACGAGCTTGCCAAGGTGATGGCTGTGTATCCCGCCGACCTAATCAGCGAGGCCGATGTTGCGCCGCTCGCGCAAAGGCTGCCGATGGAAACGGCGGACTTCATGGCGCGAATAGCCAGCGCACGTGAGCAGCTGGCCGCCGATGATCAAGCTGCCGCAGCTAACGCTGCCGCTCGCTCCTCTGCGCGTCCATCTGGTCGTGGGTCACAGTCGGGTTATTCGGAGGACGGCTATTCGGGTCCCGACTACACGGGGCCTGATTACGCGAGCTCCGATGACATGGGCGCGCCGCCGGAGTTCTACCCGGATGAATCTCAGCCAGGCAGCAGCGCAGGCAGCGGCGGCGGCAGCGGCGCCAGCAACAGTGCTGGCAGCATGGCCGGCACGAGGAGAGGCGGATCTGGCGCCGTGCGAGTTCCAATGGCCGAGATTGAAGCCCTGCAAGCCTTCGGTTCGCTCGCCCAAGAAAACCTGACGTATGTGGTGCCGGAGATGTTTGATCACGCCGTTACTCGAGACGCGTTCGAAGCGCTGAGCCGGCAGCGCGAGGGTGTGGCAGATTCGGGGGAGAGCCAACAGGCTTTGGCTGCGTACGAGCAAGCATGCGCCGAAGCGTTGGACGCACAACTGATAATCCCGCAAGATGAGCTAAGCGAGGAAAACAAGCTGAAGTCGCTCAGCGCGGCGATGGCCGCGGCAATCGATCGCAAATCTCGCCAGCTTGCAAGCAGCAGTCAAATAAGAACAAGCATTGAGTTTCGTGAGCGAGTTGTACCGGAGCTGTTGGAAACCGTTAACCCGGACCGAATCCGTGAGCTGTTGGCGGAGGGCGTTGAATGGCTCAGGCCGCACCGCGACTAACTAGCCCAGCTAGCCAGCCAATCAGCGGCACCAAAACAAGCTGCTCCGGAGGTGGGGCTCGAACCCACGACACGCGGATTAACAGTCCGCTGCTCTGCCAACTGAGCTACTCCGGATCAAACAGAGGGCAGGCGCAGGGTACAGCGAAACTGAGTGTGGGCCGGGCGGGGATCGAACCCGCGACCAAGCGATTATGAGTCGCCCGCTCTGACCACTGAGCTACCGGCCCGTTTGCACGGTAGTCAGTTTGCCGCGTGGAATGCATTAACGTTCCGCCATACCCGTTGGTCGGCGAAAAGTCGCCAACGAAAACTTAGGGAGAAATGTGATCGACAACCAGACAGGCACGGTCAGCCCAGCAAGCACGGTCAGCCCAGCAAAGAGAGACCTTCGGTCCAGACGCTCACGACGGCGCACAGTGATGTCGCTGTTAGCGGCGTTCATGGCGTTCGTCTTGATCGCCGCAGCCTGCGGGTCAGACGACGATGACAGCGACGACTCCTCATCGACCGACGATGACGCAGCGCAAGAACAACAAGAACAAGAAGACACAACGCAAGAAGACACCACAACGGGCGCCGATGAGCGCGATTCGGGTGACCCGGTCCGCGGCGGCAAGCTGGTTTACGGCGTTGAAGCCGACTCAGCTAACCCTTGGGTGCATTACGCAACCTCTTGCGCCATTAGCTGCCGGATGATTTTCCGTGCCCTCACCGACTCACTGTTCGTTGCCGATTCTGACGGCGACCTGGTGCCATTCCTGGTGGAGCCCGGATCGCTGTCGCCCAGCGATGACTTCACGCAGTGGAGCTTTGACGTGCGAGAGGGCATCAGCTTTCATGACGGCACTCCGCTAGACGGCGCCGCGGTGAAATACAACATTGACGCCTGCCGCATGAGCCCCCTGCGCCGGTCGGCCTTCTTTCACATAGTTGACATAACCGCCGAAGGCCAAAGCGTCACTATTTCTTACAACGCACCATCGGCAATCGGCCCGCAAACATTGCGCTCCGAAATCTGCGGCTTCATGTTTTCGCCGACTTGGATGCAAACGCTTCCAAACAACCCGCTGCTGAGCGAAGAAGAGCGAGAGGACACGGTGCCAGAAAACTTGTCTACGCCGGTTGGCCTCGGTGCGTTCAGGTATGAGTCCTACACGCCCGGCAACGGCAACTCCTTTGTCGCCGTGCGCAACGATGACTACTGGCGTGGCCCTAACGGCATCACCGGTGAGGAGCTGCCATACCTTGACGAAATTGAGTTTGTGGTTTCGGTTGACATTCAGGGTCGCTCGGCTGGCTTGAAGAGCGGCGAGTTTGACATCATCCACACCGCAAACGCCGACGAGATTGCCAAGTATGAAGACGACGACTTCGTACTAATCGCCGCCAATGAGTTCGGGCAAACCGGCTACATCCTGCTGAATACCGCACAGGGCGACAATCCCGTGTTGGCTGCCAGGCGCGGCCTTGACGTGTTGCCGATGGACCCGGGTGGGCTGAATGCCAACAATCCGCTCATCCACCTCAGTTGTCGCAGGGCGCTAGCGCACGCCACAGACCTTGACCGCTACAACGAGGAACGCGCGGCGGGCATCGTGCCACCCGCGAACGGGCCATTCGCTCCGGGCAGCGCTGGCTTCCTAGCAGACACCGGCTACCCGCAGTTTGACATTGATGCCGCCCGCGCAGAGTTTGAGACCTGCAAGACCGACTCCGGGCAAAACCCTGTAACGCTGGCGTTCAACACCACTAACGATGCTTTCAATGTTGAGAGCAACGAGCTAGTGGTAGCAATGTGGGTTGAAGCATTCGGCGACGAGATTGCTGCCACCATCCAACCGATCGAGCAGGGCCAATACATCGGTCTGGCTTTTGCGGGCGCGTTCCAGGCGCAAGGCTGGCGTAACCACGGCGGCATTGATCCAGAGGAGCAGTGGCAGTGGTGGGATTCGGCCTCCTCCAGCCCGATTGATCCATCGGTGCCAGAGCTGGCGCGCAACTTTGGACGCTTCATAGACCCAGAGATTGACGCGCAAATCGTCATAATCCGTAGCAACCCTGATCAGGCGGCACGCGTTGCGGCGGCTGAGGAGATCAGTCGCCTGTTCGGTGAGAACGTATGGAACCTGTGGATCAACTGGACGTTGTGGGGCATAGTTGCCAACCCACGGTTGCAAGACATCACCGATGCGGCTATTCCGGGCAATCCGGAACTCGCTGCACCGGTCATCAACGGCAAGCATCACCTCTCACAGGTTTGGTGCCTTGACGGTGATTGCCGAGGCTGAGTTACAGGACGCAATCTAAACCAGTGACAATTCTGGTCTTTGCTATGCGTTATTGACTAGCGTTCACGCAACGGCAACTTGGATGCCAAACACAAACACCAACAAATTCCAAAGATAGGTGGGAATATCAGGTGCCACAAATGAACCTAATAACAGAGCAGGCGCGTTCCCATCGTCGCAAGATTATGTCGCTGCTGGCGATATTCATGACGTTCGTCTTGATCGCCGCAGCCTGCGGGTCAAGCGATGATGATGACGATTCGTCTTCAGCCGACGATGACACAACGGTTGATGCCGACGACACCTCCACCGACGACGGCGCTAGCGCTGGCGATGATGACACCGGCGCCACCGGTGAACCGGTGTTTGGTGGCCGGCTGATTTACGGCATTGAGGCCGACTCCGCTAACCCTTGGACGCATTACGGAACTTCCTGCGCAACTAGCTGCGGGATGGTCCTCCGCGCAATAAGCGATTCACTTTTCCTGGCTGATGTCGACGGCAACCTGGTGCCGCATCTGGTAGAGCCGGGCTCCGTGTCACAGAATGCTGACTTCACGCAGTGGACCTTTGATGTGCGCGAAGGGATCAGTTTCCACGACGGCACGCCGCTTGATGGTGCCGCGGTGAAGTACAACATTGACACCTGCCGCTTCAGTCCGCTTACCGGACCGGCCTTTTTGGGGCTGGTCAGTGTGGAAGCCGCAGGCCAAACCGTCACTCTGAACTACAGCGGCCCCTCCGCGGTAGGTCCGCAAACTCTGCGTGCTGGAGTGTGCGGAAATATGTTGTCGCCGACTTGGATGGCAACGCTGTCAAACAATCCGCTGCTAACAGATGCAGAAAGAGAGGTAGCCAACGGCAACCCGGCCGCACCGGTTGGCTTGGGAGCGTTTAAGTATGAGTCCTACACGCCCGGTAACGGCAACTCCTTTGTCGCCGTGCGCAATGAGGATTACTGGCGTGGTCCCAATGGCATCACCGGTGAGGTGCTGCCATACCTAGACGCAATTGAGTTTGTGGTTTCGGTTGACATCCAGGGCCGCTCAAATGGTCTTAAAGGTGGCCAATTTGGCATCATCCATACCGCTAACTCAGATGAGATAGCCAAGTACCAAGATGATGACGACTTCACGATAATCGCCTCCGACTTAGGCGGTCAAACCAGCCACATCTTGTTGAACGTTGGTCAAGGCAATAACCCAACGCTCGCAGCGGTACGCGGCCTTGAGGAGCTACCGGTGGATCCGGGTGGGGCGAACGCCAACAACCCGCTCGTTCACTTGAGTTGCCGCCGGTCACTAGCGCTAGCGCTAGACCAAGACCGCTATGCGGAGGAGCGTGGAGCGGGCATCGTGCGCGTTGCTAACGGGCCTTACGGGCCTGGCGCCGTCGGTTTCGTAGAAGACTCCGGCTATCCGACCTTTGACATTGACGCCGCACGCGCAGAGTTTGAGAACTGCAAGACCGACTCTGGTCAGAATCCAGTCACGTTCTCTTACAACACCACTAATGACGCTTTCAACGTTGAGAGCAACGAGCTAGTGGCTGCGATGTGGACTGAAGCATTCGGCGACGAGATAGCCGTAACCATCCAACCGATTGAACAGGGCCAGTACATCGGCTTGGCTTTGGCGGGTGTGTTCCAGGCGCAAGGCTGGCGTAACCATGGTGGGGTAGACCCGGTAGAGCAATGGTTCTGGTGGCATTCCGCCTCGGCCAGTCCGATCAATCCGGCGGTGCCAGAGTTGGCGCTCAACTTTGGTCGCTTCCAAGATGCCGAAATGGACGCGGCGATCAACACCCTTCGCGGTAACCCGGACCCAGCAGCCCGTGTGGAAGCAGCGGAAACGGTTAGCCGTCAGTTTGGCAAAAACGTGTGGAACATCTGGACCCATTGGACACTGTGGGGCATTGCCGCTAATCCACGGGTGCAAAGCATCACCGAGATGCCCATACCGGACAGCACCCTCCCAGCAATCTCAGTACTGGGAGGTAGGCATCACATACCACAGATCTGGTGCACTGACGGCGATTGCCAGGGCTGAGTAACAAAAATGCAATCTGCGCTGGCGCGGTTTTGCATTGCGGTCAGTTATTGACTAGCTTGCACGCAACGGCAATCTTGGACGCCGGGCGGAAACGCCACAAGAATTCCATTAAATCCATAAAAGGGGAAAACCAAGTGTCAGAAATGTTCCAGAAGTTCACTTACATCGGTGGGGGGCGTCAACGTTCCCGCCGTCGAACGGTCATGTCGCTGCTAGCGGTGTTCATGGCGTTCGTCCTAATCGCAGCAGCCTGCGGATCAGACGACGACGATGACGATTCATCTTCATCTGACGATGACGCAGCGGTTGATGCCGACGACACCACCACCGACGACGGTGATGACGGCGGTGACGACAGCACTGCCCCAAGTGGTCCGGTACACGGCGGCACGCTGGTTTACGGCATTGAGGCCGACTCGGCCAACCCGTGGACGCATTACGGAACTTCCTGCGCAATTAGCTGCCGGATGATCTTCCGTGCAATAACCGATTCACTTTTCCTGGCTGATGCCAACGGCGACCTGGTGCCGCATCTGGTGGAGCCGGGCTCCGTGTCACAGAATGCTGACTTCACGCAGTGGACCTTTGATGTGCGCGAAGGGATTTCGTTCCACGATGGCACGCCGCTTGATGGTGCCGCGGTGAAGTACAACATTGACACCTGCCGCTTCAGTCCGCTTACTGGAGCATCCTTTTTGGGGCTGGCCAATGTGGAAGCCGCAGGCCAAACCGTCACTCTGAACTACAGCACCCCCTCCGCGGTAGGACCACAAACCCTGCGCTCTGAAGTGTGCGGAAATATGTTGTCGCCTACTTGGATGGCAACGCTGTCTAACAATCCGCTGCTATCAGATGCAGAAAAAGAAGCCGCCGAAGGTAACCCGTCTGCACCGGTTGGCGTGGGAGCGTTTAAGTATGAGTCCTACACGCCCGGTAACGGCAACTCGTTCATCGCCGTGCGCAATGAGGATTACTGGCGTGGTCCTAATGGCATCACCGGTGAGGAGCTGCCATACCTTGACGCAGTTGAGTTTGTGGTTGCGGTTGACATCCAGGGTCGCTCAAACGGTCTTAAGGGCGGTCAGTTTGACATCATCCATACCGCTAACTCAGATGAGATAGCCAAGTACCAAGATGATGACGACTTCCAGCTATTCGCTTCCGACTTGGGTGGCGAAACCAGCTACATCTTGTTGAACGTTGGTCAAGGCAATAACCCAACGCTCGCAGCGGTACGTGGCCTTGAGGAGCTGCCGATGGATCCGGGTGGGGCGAATGCCAACAACCCGCTCGTTCATCTCAGTTGCCGCCGCTCGCTAGCGTTAGCGCTAGATCAAGACCGCTATGCGGAGGAGCGTGGAGCGGGCATCGTGCGCGTTGCTAACGGGCCTTACGGGCCTGGCGCCGTCGGTTTCGTAGAAGACTCCGGTTATCCGACCTTTGACATTGAGGCCGCACGCGCAGAGTTTGAGAACTGCAAAGCTGACTCCGGTCAGAATCCAGTCACGTTCTCCTACAACACCACTAATGACGCTTTCAACGTTGAGAGCAACGAGCTAGTGGTGGCAATGTGGACTGAAGCATTCGGCGACGAGATTGCGGCCACCATTCAGCCAATCGAACAGGGCCAGTACATCGGCCTGGCTTTGGCGGGCGTGTTCCAGGCGCAAGGCTGGCGTAACCACGGTGGAGTAGATCCGGTAGAGCAGTGGTTCTGGTGGCATTCCGCCTCGGCCAGCCCGATCAATCCGGCGGTGCCAGAGTTGGCACTCAACTTTGGTCGCTTCCAAGATGCCGAAATGGACGCGGCGATCAACACCCTTCGCGGTAACCCGGACCCAGCAGCTCGTGTGGAAGCCGCGGAAACGGTTAGCCGTCAGTTTGGCGAAAATGTGTGGAACCTGTGGACCTACTGGACACTGTGGGGCACCGTTTATAGCCAACAGGTGCAGGGCGTGACCGAGATGCCCATACCGGACAACGATGCTCCAGCACTCGCAGTAGTGAAAGGTAAGCATCACATACCTCAGGTGTGGTGCCTTGAAGGAGACTGCCAGGGTTAAGGGTTAACCGAGAGCCTCACTGGCTAGCCCGCAAGGGCATAGCTACAGGTCATCGGCCGTGATTCAAGCGATCAAAGACAACGTAGGACGCCTAGCCGCTGTCGTCATTTTGGCGACAGTGGTTTGGGCGTGGGTGTGGCGCCCGCCGCTTAGCTGGACCTTCTTTGTCATAGTTGTAATTGGGGTGGCCGCAGCGGTGCTGACCGATGCCCGCTACACCTTTCAGCGACTAGCCGGGGTATTGCCGGTATTGCTGGTGGTGTCGTTTTTGGTGTTTTCTTTGCTGGCGAGCCTGCCGGGCGATCCCGCTATCAACATCTTGGGTCCTTCGGCGACGCCTGATGCGGTAAAGCAGGTAAATGAAGAGCTAGGCCTTGATCAGCCGTTTTTCAATCGTTACGGCAACTGGCTGGGCGACGTTGTCGTCGGCGACCTTGGCACTTCTATTTTGCTGCGTGAAAGCATCGCAGACGGAATGTCGCGCTCCATGACCCCCACGCTTCAGCTCATGGCGTACTCGCTTGTGATAGCGGTGCTTATCGGCGTGCCGCTGGCTATTTATTCTGCATACAGAGTTGGCACCAAGTTTGATCGTGCTAGCAACTCCATAATGCTGACCTTTTTGGCTTCGCCAAATTTTGTGTTGGCGGTGCTGTTGGTGTTGTTTTTGGCGATCGGCGGCTTAAGCGTGTTCGGCCTCCCGGCTGGTTTTCATTTGCTGCCTGCCGCGCGCTACGTCCCTTTGGGTGACGACGTGATTCTGCATTTCAAGCACATGCTGTTACCCGCGCTGGCGTTGTCGATGGGCCAGGCCGCGGTGCTAATGCGACTGCTCAGGTCAGACATGATCGCCACCCTGCGCTTGCCGTTTATTGACCTGGCGCGCAGCAAGGGGCTCAGCAACCAACGCATTTTGTGGCGCCACGCTCTACGCCCTTCCAGCTTTACCACCATCACCGTGATGGGTTTGCTAGTGGGCTCGCTGATAGGAGGTGCGCTGATTGTTGAGTTCATCTTCACGCTCCCCGGCGTTGGCAGCTACATCTTTAGCGGCGTTATACAGCGTGACTTCATCGCCGTGCAAGGTGGCGTGCTTGTCATCTCGGCGTTGTTTATTGCGGTGCTGACGATGACGGACTTTATGTATTTGGCACTTGACCCACGGCTGAGATCGGTGAGCGCATATGACTGATTTGCAAGTTCCGGCAACGGAGGCTTCTGCAGCGGAAGTTTCCGCAACACAAGCCTCCGAAACGGTTGAACCAACACGCGCTCGCAAGGCGCTTGGCATTGTGTTCTGGCTAGCGGTGGGATACCTGGTCGTGCTGGCATTTGCGGCAGTGTTTGCGGACGTGCTGCCATTGAAGAATCCGTCCGAAGCGTTCAGAGGCGTCTCCAAAGACGGCCCCAGTTTCACCCACTGGTTTGGCGCCGACGGCGCTGGCCGGGACATTTTCAGCCGTATCATTTACGGCGCACAGGTGAGCCTGGTGATTTCTGCGGTTGGCACAATCGCCGCGGTAACTGTCGGCGGCACTGTTGGCCTAATAGCGGGCTATTACCGCGGTCGCATCGACAGGTTGATTACCACCGGCCTAAATGCGACGCTGGTCGTGCCGCCGCTGATCTTGTTCCTAGCGCTGATTCTCTTCCTTGACCCCACGGCCAAACGGCGAGTGTTTATTTTGATCTTCACGTTTGTGCTGCTAAGCATCGCGCCCATTGCGCGGGTGGTGCGCGCTGCCACCCTGGTGTGGGCGGAACGTGAGTTCGTGTTAGCAGCACGAACCGTCGGTGCGCGTGACGGGCGCATCTTGCTGCGAGAAATTCTGCCCAACGTTGCGCCGCCGCTTATCAGTTACGCGCTGATCATCATGGCCGGCTTGATTGTTGTAGAGGGCTCAGTTGCATTTTTGGGTTTGAGCGTGCCGCCGCCCACTCCAACTTGGGGCGACATGATTAATAAAGGTCGTAACAACCTTGACGTTGCCGCGCATATTTCTTTGATGCCGGCGATGATTATGTTCATAACGGTTCTGGCGCTGAATTTTGTGGGTGACAAACTGCAGGAGCGCTTTGATACGCGAGCGTCGGTGCTTTGATATGGCTGGCGATTTAGTGAGTGGCGATCTAGTGAGTGCCAATCCAGTGAGTGCCTATCTAGTGAGTAACCGTGGCCGGTAGCGGTACGGCGCACTTACGCGCCGCAGCGGAGGAACCACTGCTGGTCGCAGAGAATCTGGTCGTCTCTTACGGAGTAGCTGGCGGCCGCACGCTGACTGCGGTGAGCGATGTGTCCTTTGACGTACTGGAGGGCGAGACGCTTGGGTTGGTGGGCGAGTCGGGGTGCGGTAAAAGCTCAGCCGCTCGCGCGGTGCTGCAGCTGCCGGCACCCACCTCAGGCTCCGTGCGCATGACGCTTGATCCCACAGAAGGCGCAGTAGCAGTAACTACGGCAGAGCCCGTCCCCGGTCCAACTGGCGCTCGAGTTGAGCTAACCGAGTTAGAGCCGGAAGCGATGCGGCGAGTGCGCCCGCGCCTGCAGATGATTCACCAAGATCCGATCTCTTCGCTAAATCCTCGTCGCACGGTGCGAGACATCGTGGCCGAGCCGCTAAGCGTGTGGTGGGACGAAGAGGAAGGCCGTTGCGCTACCGCTGAGTGGTTTGAAGCTTTCGGCAAGCTTGTTTCGCGAGTAGCTCTTTGGACGACTCGCCCTGTGCGGTATTTGATGGTTCCTGCCTTCGTGGCTTTGGTTTTGTGGGTAATCAGCGAGGCGGTCGAAGAAAGAGCCTTAGAAGACGCACTTAGCTGGACGCAAGTGCCTGCGCAAATAATCGGCTTTCCTGTTTTAGCGCTGCTGGTTGCCGCCGCCGCCACCTTGCTTGCTCTTTCGCTGGGCTGGTTGTTGCTAGCGATAATCAATCCGTTCGGGCTGCTATCGCAACGGTTTGGCCAAGTCAGCACGGCAACGGGTCTGCTTTCGCAGGCTGCGGCTACTGGCGCGGCTGGATTCCTTGTGTGGCGCACCTACAACAGCTTTGTTGGCTGGGGTAAATGGGCCAACACCGGCGTTCTTGTCGTGCTGACCGTTTTGCTAGTGGTATGGCTGATCATGTCGCTATTCCGACCGGGTAGATCGGATAGCAGTGCGGGTGCAGCTGGTGTGGCTGCAGCACTAGCCGCATTGCTGCTGTTGGAGATTTTCTACATAGCGGGACTTGACGGCACTGCCAAACTGGCGGTGCTAGTTGTATCGGTGCTAGTAGACGTAGCCATTGGGCTACAGGTGCGCAAGGGCATTAAAAAGGAGCGCCAAATTGAGCGCGACAGAGCAGATCCGTTCGTGCGTTCCGCATTAGAGACCGTTGGCATAAATCCAGATACCGCGCTAGACCGCAAACCACATTCCATTTCCGGCGGTCAGGCACAGCGAGTTTCGATTGCGCGTGCGCTGGTGCTGGAGCCGAAACTGATCGTCTGCGACGAGCCCGTGTCGGCGCTGGATGTTTCGGTTCAGGCGCAAATATTGAACCTGCTGCAAGACATGAAGCAGCGCTTGGGCTTGACGCTGGTGTTTATTGCGCACGACTTGGCGGTGGTCAAAAACGTCAGCGACCGAGTGGTGGTTATGTACTTGGGCAAGCTGTGCGAGGTTGCCCCTCCCGATGCAATGTTTGAAACCCCTGCGCACCCTTACACCGAGCTTTTGCTAAGCGCTATTCCGCACCCCGACCCCACAGAGCCGGAACAGGTACTTGAACACGGCGAGGCCAATGAGATGCCGTCGGTGCTAGAACCGCCAGCAGGCTGTCGTTTTCACACGCGCTGCCCTTACGCGTTGCCGGTTTGCAAAACCGATGAGCCGGTAATGCGAGAGATAGCGCCAGGTCGGTTTGTGGCGTGCCATGCCCCGCTGACTGAACAGTCTTCGCCGATCAAACAGCCCGCGCAGGCCAGCTAAATGAGCCAGACCCAGACTCCCAGCCACTATCAGTCACCCGGCCAAGATCAGCCGCTGCTAACCGTCAAGAATCTTCATACCGAGTTTTCCACGCCAGCCGGACGGCTAGTTGCGGTAGATGATTCTTCTTTCAAAGCCGAGAGCGGCAAAACCCTGGGGGTGGTGGGGGAGTCCGGTTCCGGCA
This sequence comes from Candidatus Poriferisodalaceae bacterium, assembly GCA_965212125.1. Lineage (GTDB taxonomy): Bacteria > Actinomycetota > Acidimicrobiia > Acidimicrobiales > Poriferisodalaceae > CAYRJD01. The sequence goes on from OZ243045.1 coordinate 727,893, forward strand.
AGAGCGTTACTTTCCGTTCCGTTATGCGGCTGCTGCCGAAGACCAACACCATCTGCACTGGCGATGTTGAGTTCAACGGCGTTGACATGACCGCTCTGCGTGGCAAAGAGCTGCGTGACATGTGGGGCCCGGAGTTGTCGATGGTGTTTCAAGACCCGCTGGGATCGCTCAACCCGGTCATGAAGATCGGCAAACAGGTGGGCGAGGGATTGCGTGTGCATGAAGATTTGTCGCGGCGGTCAGCGCGTGCGACGGCTCTTGAGCTGTTAGGCAGCGTCGGCATCGCCGAGCCGGGGCGTCGCATTGACGAATACCCGCATCAGCTGTCGGGCGGCATGCGGCAAAGGGTTGTGATCGCTATCGCACTGGCCTGCAGCCCGAAGCTGCTGATTGCTGACGAGCCCACGACGGCTTTAGACGTAACGGTGCAGGCTCAGATATTGGATCTGCTGCTGGAGCATCGGCGCCAGCGCGACATGGGGTTGGTGTTGATAACTCACGACTTGGGTGTGATCGCTGGCCGTGCCGATGAGATCATCGTGATGTATGCCGGGCAGATAGTTGAGCAAGCTCCAACGCAAGTGCTGTTTAAGCAGATGGCTATGCCGTACACGGAGGCTCTGCTGGCGGCGATTCCCACGGCCAAGCATCCCAGCCACAAGCGCTTGAACGCCATCGGTGGGCGTCCGCCGAACATGGTTCATCCGCCTGCCGGTTGTCGGTTTGCGCCGCGCTGTAAATACGTGCAGCCGGAGTGCATCCATTCTGTGCCGCCGCTAAGAGAAGGCACGACGCCCGGCCATCGCTACCGCTGCTTTTATCCGGTTGGCTCACCAGAGGGCGCCGAAGCGTTGGCTCGCAATATTGCTTCGGGCAAGGTCAGCGAAACCGGAGTGGTGATCGGAACCTAGCTAAGCGGCGGTGCCGAATCACTTAAGCGGCGCCCGCCAACCAGGTTTCAGATTGCTCAATTAGAAACAGCGCGATCTTTTGGCATCGCTCGATGATGTCGCACATGCCGTCCTCGCCATCTAACACCGACCGCAGCGACAGCTCGGTGTGAGCGACCAGATTCAGTTGCCGCAGCGCTGCATCGGTCGCCGACGGCAGCGAGTCAATCGCCGAGACCGACAGCGGTAGCTCCGTGGTGCTTAAGGGTGCGAGATCGGTAGCCAAACTAAGCAGGTCGGGCGGGCTTTGCAGCGGCGGCAGGCTGAAAGAAAACTCCAGCGGCACCCAAAACTCATCGGGCGGCAGCTCACCTTCGGGCGAGCTCAGCATTACGTCTTCAAGCGCCAGCATCGTGCGGGGGTCGGCGGTGATAACCAGGCTTATGTCAAGCGGGCCCTCGCAGTGTTGCTCCAGATGTAGGGCTATCTCCCAGGTTTGCCGCAAGCTGTAGGTCTCAATGCTGTGGCGCTCGTCATGAATGTGAAAGCCATGCTCAATGAAGTGGTCTTTCAGGTTTGCGACGTACCCAGCCATGTCAATGATGGCCAACTTGCCTCCAATCACACCGGCGCGCCGCCAGGGTATTGCGGATGAACTTGCCTGCGGTTTGGCTGTTTGGCGATGCTGTTTGGCGGGGCGACTCGGCGGCGTTGTTTGGCGATGCGTCCTGACCGAACTAGACAAGGCTTGATGCGGGCGATGGTTTGATGCAGGACAAATCGCCGAGCAGGCCGCCGGCCAAGTCGCCAAGCGAATGGCTTGCCTTGTTGGATGAGGTGGCGGTAGCCATCAAAGAGTCGCTAACAACGATCACCGACTGGAGCAAACCAGGAGATCGTCCCGGCCAGTACGGCCTTGATTTGGTTGCCGACGCAGCGGCGCTAGAGGTGTTGCGCGATTGCGGTGCGGCGGTGTTGAGCGAGGAGGCTGGCTTTGTCGACGAAACCAACACAGCACCGGGTGAAGCAGTCGTAATCGTTGATCCGGTAGACGGCTCCACCAACGCATCACGCAGACTGCCGTATTACTCAACCAGCTTGTGCGTTATGTATGAAGGTGTTTTCCAAGTCGGGCTGGTGGTGGATCTAACGGCCGGCACCAGGTGGTCCGCCATTGCCGGCGAAGGCGCATGGTGCGACGGAGTGAAGCTCGGCCAGTCTGCAACGGCTGCGGGCAAAGCCGACCAAGAGACCGGTCAAGAGGCCGGCCAAGAGATAGCGCTTGCGGAAGCGCTGGTGGTTTGCAACGGAGTGTTGCCCGACACGATCAAATGCGGGCAGACACGCACCTTGGGTTCTGCCGCGTTGGACTTGTGCGGCACGGCATCCGGCCGCTTTGATGCGTTTATTGACCCACGGCGAACGCTTCACGTTTGGGATTACGCCGCTGGCGTGCTGGTCTGCGAAGAAGCTGGAATGTTTGTCGCCGAGTTGGGTGGCGATTCGCTGGTGCATACGCAAAGCGATCGCCTGGCAGGGCCGCTAGCTGCGGTCAACCAGCGGTTGGGCGCCGAGTTGCTTACGGCTCTCCGCTAGCCGCAGCTAAGTACCCTTGCCGTCTGCCCGAAACGGGCGCTTAGCTCAGTTGGTTTAGAGCACCTCCCTTACAAGGAGGGGGTCGGGGGTTCGAGTCCCTCAGCGCCCACCATGAACTCCTGCTGCTCACCTGCGCGCGAACCGAGCCTGGCTGATGGCACGCACGCCGTTGGATCGCACGCCGCGTCTGCCCAGACAACGAACCCCGCGTCTGCCCAGGCAACGAATCCTGCTAGCGCCACCGGTTCCGCCGATTCCGCACCCGCCGATCCAGCGTCCGCCGAACCAGCACTCGCCGTCCGCCTACCGGGCGGAACTTTCACCATGGGGAATACGGGAAACGCTGCAGGAGCTAGCCCGGCTGCCGCTGCGGGCGATCCCGCCGTGGCTGCCTATCCCGCCGATGGCGAGTGCCACGTCCACGAGGTAACCGTCGCCCCGTTCGAAATCGCCACACACGCAGTAAGCAACGCCCGCTTCGCTGAGTTCATCGGCCAAACGCAATACGAAACCGACGCCGAACGCTACGGCTGGGCTTTCGTGTTTGGCGGCCTGCTGCCAGACGACTTCCCCGAAACCAAAGGCGTGGCGCAGGCACCTTGGTGGCGGCAGGTTTATGGCGCCGATTGGGCGCACCCCGAAGGTCCGCAAAGCGACATCGCCGATCGCCCCGACCACCCGGTGGTGCAGGTGTCGCACACCGACGCCGCGGCGTTTTGCAGTTGGGACAACAGCCGCCTGCCAACCGAAGCCGAATGGGAATTTGCGGCACGCGGCGGGCTTGCCGGTGCGACCTTCCCGTGGGGAGACGAACTAGAGCCTGCCGGCGAGCACCGCATGAACGTGTGGCAAGGCTCATTTCCCGACGCGAACTCCTGCGGTGACGGCTATTACGGCGTTGCGCCAGTTGACGCCTATGAGCCAAACGGCTACGGCCTATTCAACGTCTGCGGCAATGTTTGGGAGTGGTGTAGCGACTGGTTTGCCGCCGACTACTACCAACACAGCCCGCCAGACAACCCCGTCGGGCCGGACGAAGGTAGCGAGAGGGTGATGCGTGGCGGCTCTTACCTGTGCCATGCGTCGTACTGCCATCGCTATCGCGTGGCAGCCAGGTCGTCGAACGGGCCGGATAGCTCAGCGGGAAACCTGGGATTCCGCACGGCGCGCACGGTTGCTAGGTGAGCCAGCGGTTGCGTAGCTAGCAGAAGAGCTAGCAGAAGCAAGTGCGACAGCGAGCAAGCTGTGCTAAGCAACACGGCTGAGGAACACAGCTAGGCAACACAATCACCAAACAGACCAAACAGAAGGGGCTGCACAATGAGTAGCACAAACGAAGAATTTCACGGCAAGATCGGACGTGCGGTAGACGACTCTGAGCCGTGGTGGCCCGAGCCAGACCTGCCCGACAAAGACAGCCCGAACGTCGTGGTGATCTTGCTAGACGACACCGGCTTTAGCCATCTCGGCAGCTACGGGTCGTTTATTGACACTCCAACCTTTGACCGCCTGGCCGACGAAGGGCTGCGCTACACCAACTTTCACACCACTGCTTTGTGCTCACCGACGCGTGCATGCCTGCTGACCGGCCGCAATCACCATTCGGTCGGCATGCGTTCGCTGTCCAACTTTGACACCGGCTTCCCCAACATGCGCGGCCGCATCGCCCCCAGCGCAGCCACGCTCGCGCAGATGCTCAATCCGTTGGGCTATCACACCATGGCGGTGGGCAAGTGGCATCTAGCGCCAATGCGTGAAGCTTCGGCCGCCGGGCCGTTCCAAAATTGGCCGCTGCAAAAAGGCTTCAACCGCTTCTACGGCTTTATGAACGGTGAGACCGATCAGTTCCACCCCGAGCTGTGCAGCGACAACCATTACATCGACCCGCCGGCCACTCCCGAAGAGGGCTACCACCTGTCGGAAGATTTGGTGGAGCAGTCGATCGGAATGATTCGCAACCAGAAGTCGCTGGTGCAGGAGCGGCCGTTCTTTTTGTATCTGTCGTTTGGCGCAACGCATGCGCCGCACCAGGCTCCCGACGACTACCTCGCCAAGTATCGCGGCAAGTTTGACGAGGGCTGGGACGTTTGGCGCCAGCGTGTTTATGAACGACAGCTGGAGATGGGTGTCATTCCGCCGGACACGGAGTTGTCCCCGCGCAATCCGGGTGTGAAACCCTGGGAGGAGTTGAGCGAAAACGAGCAGGTATTTGCTTGCCGCCTGCAAGAGGCGTTTGCGGCGTTTTTGGAGCACACCGACACGCAGGTCGGGCGCCTTTTGGAGGCGCTGGAATCCATGGGCGAGCTGGACAACACAGTCATCTTCACCTTGTCAGACAACGGGGCTTCGCAGGAGGGGCGGGTGACCGGGGTGATGGACGAGTTCCGCTATTTCAACAACATCCCCGAAGATGTTGATGAGGCCGTGAAACGCCTGGACGACATCGGCACTCGCCGCAGCTTTACCAACTACCCGTGGGGGTGGGCGCAGGTCGGCAACACGCCCGGCAAGCGCTACAAGCAAAACACGCACAGCGGTGGCGTGCGTGACCCTCTGATCGTCACCTGGCCCGCTGGCATTGATCCGGCGTGTCGCGGCCAAATCCGCACGCAGTTTCACCACGTGATTGACATCACTCCGACCGTGCTTGAAATCTTGGGGACTGAGCTACCGGCGCAGGTTGGCGGAATAGAGCAGCAACCGATCGAAGGCACCAGCCTGGCGTACACGTTTGCGCCCGCCGCGGCGGATGCGCGCAAGGTGCCAACAACGAAAACCAGTCAGTACTTCGAGATGCTGGGGCATCGTGGCATCTGGCACGAGGGCTGGAAAGCGGTGACCTTCCACGAGCACACCCAGGCGCTGGATGATGACGTTTGGGAGCTGTACCACCTAGACGAAGATTTCTCAGAGGTGAACGACCTAGCACAGGCGCAGCCGGAGAAGCTGGCTGAGATGGTGGAGTTGTTTTGGTCTGAGGCCGAGAAATACGGCGTGCTGCCGATAGAGACGAGCCTGGGGAACCTGGGTTTGTTCGGCGGCCACCCAGTCAGGGGCACGCCACGCGCTAGGAATGATTTTGTTTATCGCCCGCCGATGGATCGCATTCCTTCGGAGAGCGCGCCTGGGCTGGGGGCGAGGTCTTGGCACCTGCACGCCGAGGTTTCACGTACCAGCGGCGAGCAGGACGGGGTGATTCTCGCGACTGGCACCGTTAACAACGGCTTGTGCGCGTACGTGCTGGACAATCGGCTTGTGTATGAGCACAATTATTTCAACACTCGCACGATTATTACCTCCGAGTGTGAGCTGCCGGTCGGCGACATTGAGCTAGGCGTTGAGTTTGTGCGCGTTCAGCTTGGCCCGGCCCAGATCAGGCTGTGGCTGGACGGCAATCAGGTGGGTGAAGGAGTGGTGCCGGAGGTGGCGACCATGATCTCCTCGGTCGGTATGGACGTTGGGCGCAACATCTCAGGAGTGTCGCATGCCTATGAAGCGCCGTTTGAGTTCGCTGGGGAGATTCGTGAAATCCGAATTGACACGGTGCGTGCCTTGCGCAAGGAAGATGAACAAGCCGCAGAGATCCGCGTAGCGATGGGAACTCAGTAGCTAGAACGGCTCCTCGTCGGGCTCTATTTGCTCCTCGGGCGATGCTCCGTCGCCTGACGGCGTTGGTTCATTAGGCAGTGAGTTGCTAGAGCCCTCCGAGCCAACCAGCCCGTAAGAACCGTCGCCATCGTTTTTGATGAGGTGCTCCTCAGCCCACCCGGCCAAGAATTTGCTGGCCGCGGCATCAATATCGCCGAAAATCCACACGGGGTTGCCCGACTTGGACTGATCCTTCAGCACGGTGCCAGCGATAACGCCGCCCTCCAACACTTTCCGTCTAAGCACCACGGGGAACACCCTCACGTTCTTGAAAGTGGACCAGGTCTTCTGGTCGTCGGCGAACACCACAACCACATCCGCCAGCGCCGGCGTTGCGGCCCCGAACTTTGTCTCGACCTCAATCTCCCTGCCGGGGCGGCTAGCGATCAGGTGGAGCTTGTCCATGTGATCGGCGGGCACCCAGAAATTGCCGGGCTCGTCGGTTACCGCAGAATCGTCTGCGTCGGTGCCGTCGTTGGCGGCACGAATCTCAAAATCAGCCATACCTTGATTCTCGCAAACTCTTTAGCGCTGTGCGTCGGGGATTATCAGCCACCGACTATGAACCGTTCGTGAGTGCCAGCCGAAACAACCACGTCGCCGTGCATGACGCTCACGTCAAACACGAGACGCTTGCGGTCGACCTCGCTGATGGTGCCGCTGATCTGCACCTGCTCGCCCGAATCAACCGACGCTTGGTGGCTGACGCAGATGTGAATGCCGACCGTTGTTTGGTTGTCGGCTAGGTGAGGTTGCGCCGCCGTCAGGCAAACGCCCTCGATCAGTTTCACCATGTCGGGCGTTGACAGCACTTTGGCTGGCAGGTGCGGGGGCGACATGTCGTCGGTGACGGTGAAAGCCTCGGTTGCGCTGAGACCGACTTCTATGGCGGGGGTTGAACTCATGGCGCTGACGCTAATGCCGCGGCACGGCGTGGTGTGGGACTGCGTGGGTCGGCGTGCTGTGGCGCGGTCGCGTCACAGTGGCGCGGGACTACGCGGCGCCGGATTTTCCCAATAGCGTTTGCGGTATGAGCACAGAGCAAGCGCAGAGCGCACACCACATTTCGGTAACCGATGCCAACCAGCACGTTGTAGTCAAGATCAGCGGCGAGGTGATCGCAGACTCAACGGCGGTGAAGCTGCTCAAGGAAGGCGACCTGCCGCCGCGCTATTACATCCCGCAAACCGATGTGCGCATGGATCTGCTGGACCCCACCAAAACGAGCAGCCACTGCCCGTTCAAGGGAGACGCCACATACTGGTCGGCCCAGATTGACGGCAAGACGCACGAGGACATCGTCTGGAGCTATCCCACTCCGATTCCAGCTGTGGCAGATATCGCAGGATTTCTGAGCTTCTACGACGAGCGAGTCGAGCTAACGACCGAGCCGGTTGCTGAGTCGGTTTAGCGCGCCACATTCGCACGCCTGCACAGCACATTCGCACACCAGCACAGCACAGCACATTCGTCCGCCCGCACTACACCCACTTACACACAAGATGATTGATTTCCGTTCCGATACCGTCTCGCGCCCAAGCGAAGAGATGCGCCAAGCCATGGCCAGCGCGCCGGTGGGTGATGACGTCTGGGGAGACGACCCGACCGTAAACGAGCTTGAGCGATACACCGCTGAGCTGCTGGGTAAAGACGCCGCCCTGTACCTACCCAGCGGCACGCAATCCAACCTGTGCGCTTTGATGGCGCACTGCGAGCGGGGCGACGAATACATCGTGGGCAATCACGCGCACACCTTTATGTACGAAGGCGGCGGGGCGGCGGCGTTGGGCAGCATTCAGCCGCAGATAGTGCCGACCTTGCCAAGCGGCATGATCGACCTAGCCGAAGCCGAGTCCGTGATCAAGCCCGACGACATTCACTTCGCACGCACACGGTTGCTGTGCTTGGAAAACACCATTGACGGCCGCGTGCTCAGCCTGGCGGATATGACAGATGGGCGCGAGTTAGCCAACAGCCACGGTTTGGGCTTTCACCTTGACGGGGCGCGCCTGTGGAACGCTGCGGTCGACCTAGCCGTCGCACCGGCGGCGGTAGCTGAGCCGTTTGACAGCATCTCGGTGTGCCTGTCAAAGGGCCTGGGAGCGCCGGTCGGTTCGGTGCTGGTTGGCAGTCCAGACCTGATAACCAAGGCCCGTCGCTGGCGCAAGGTGCTAGGCGGCGGTATGCGCCAGGCGGGAATAATCGCGGCGGCAGGGCTGTATGCGCTGCAGAACAACGTTGAGCGCCTAGCGACCGACCACGAAAATGCGCGAGTGCTAGCAAAAGGGCTAGACAAAATCGCCGGCGTGAGCGTTACGTCTTGCGACACCAACATGGTTTTTGCGGAGTTTGAGCAGTCCGACGAAGCGCTGGGCAAGCGACTAGCCGCCCGTGGCATCCTCGCCGACCTGCACAACGCCAAAGCCGGCACGGCCAAGAAGGCACGGTTGGTGCTGCATTTGGATGTTTCGGCCGCCGACGTTCAGACTTTCTTGGAGGCTCTGGAACAAGAGCTGCGCTAGGGAAGCTGCGCTAGAGAACACGAGAGCTCCGCTAGAGAACAAGGGTTGCGCTAGCGCTGTGCTGTACCATCAAATCAGTGCCGAAATCTAAAGACGATGCCATCTTGCTTGAAGGCAAAACCGTTGAAGCCCTCAAGGGCGGCAACTTTCGCATTGAGCTAGACAACGGGCACGAGGTTTTGGGCCATCTCAGCGGCAAGATGCGCAAGCATCACATTCGCATCCTGCCGGGCGATCGGGTGCAGGTGGAGGTTTCAACCTACGACCTGACCCGTGGGCGCATCACCTACCGCTACAAATAACCGCCCCTTGCACGGCGCAGCCGGCGGAGACAGCCAGCTGGAAACGGCCGCTAGTTAGGCCGCAGTTAGGACTGGCGTGCTCAAGGCTGGCAGAATACGGCTATGGCAAAAACAGCAACAGCAACAAAACCCGAAGCCGCAATAGACAGCGCGCTTGATGCGCTACTGGCGGAGAACGATCCCAAGAAGCTGAGCTTCGAAGAGTTTCGTGGCGCACAGTACGACCACGGCCTGGCTTGGGTTGATTTTGACGAGGGCTTCGGCGGCTTGGGGCTTGACCCGAAACTGCAGCGGCGGGTAGATGCGCGCCTGCAAAAGGCAGGCGGGAAGTCGATGCCAGCAATGATGTTCTTCATGTTTTTGGCGGCACCGACCATTCACACGCACGGCAGCGACGCCGCGAAGAAACGCTTTTTGCGGCCGATGTTCACGGGCGAAGAGCGCTGGTGCCAGCTGTTTAGCGAGCCCGGCTCGGGCAGCGACTTTGCCAGCCTGGCGACGCGGGCAGTCGCCGATGGCGAGGAGTGGGTGGTGAACGGGCAAAAGGTATGGACCACCCTCGCGCACCTGTCGGACTACGGAATGCTGGTTACCCGCACCGACCCAGAGATGCCAAAGCATCGCGGCATGACGTACTTCGCTTTGGACATGCATAGCGATGGCGTGGAGGTGCGGCCGCTGCGGCAGATCACCGGCGAGGCTGAGTTCAACGAGGTCTACTTAACCGACGCACGCGTGCCCGACGCAAATCGCATTGGCGACATTGGCGACGGCTGGCGAGTTTCACTTACAACGCTGATGAACGAGCGCAACGCCATCGGCGGGTCCGTGGCGAGCTCTCCGCCCAAGCGGGGTTCGGGAACGATCAGCGTGCTGACCAACCTTTGGAAAGAGCGGCCGCAAGATCAGCGCGACTCCGCAACTCTTGAGCGCCTAATGAAGCTTTGGACTAGGGCTGAGGTGCTGCGGCTAACCAACATCCGTGCGTCTAACAACCGCCGCCGTGGAAACCCCGGGCCGGAGATGTCGGTGTCAAAGTTGGCTTCGGCCGAGCTGAATCAGGCGGTTATGACCGCCGCGGTTGACATGATGGGCATGGGTGGCCAGATTGGTGCCAACTACGCCTTCCGCCGGCCGGAAGATCTGGTGCCCGATGGCCTTCACAACGGAGTGCCGCACGCTTTCTTGCGAGTACGTGCGAACTCAATCGAAGGAGGCACTTCGGAGATAATGCGCAACATCGTGGGCGAGCAGGTGCTCGGGCTGCCGGGCGAGCCGCGAGTTGACAAAGATGTCGCTTGGTCTGAGGTGCCGCGCAGCTAATCCGCAGTGGGCGGTGCAGCTAATCCAGTGCTGCAGGCGGTGCAGCTAATCCAGCGCTAGGCGGTACCCGTCGCCGTCGGGCTGCATCACTCCCGCAGTCGGTGTGCCGAAATGGGTGCCGATCACCAAAGTTTCGCCGTCCGCCCAACCCGGAAACACGGCATGGCGGGTAGCGCGCGCCTGATCCGGGTCGGTGTCAAACATAGAACTCAACTCTGGGTCGGCAAGCTGCAGCGGCGTGTGCACCATGTCGCCGGTGATTATGGCGCGCTGGCCGCCAGAGGAAATCTCCACCGAAACATGCCCGGGCGTGTGGCCGGGGGTTGGCTGCAAGCGAACCTCGTCGTTGAGCACATGATCGGGCGCAACCATCTCTGCCAGCCCCGCGTCAACGATCGGCTGCACAGAATCGTCAAACACGGGATCGCCGAACAGGTCTTCGGTCTGCGACCAATGATCAAACTCAGCCGCCACAAATAGATACTGCGCGTTGGGAAACGTTGGCACCCACTCGCCGTCAATCAGGCGCGTGTTCCAGCCGACATGATCGACATGCAGATGAGTGCAGATCACGTGCGTTATCTGCTCGGGCGCAAACCCGGCGGCGGCAACCTCATCTAAAAACGGACCCTGCATCTGCGCCCACAGCGGATTGCTGCGCTGCTTGTCGTTGCCGATGCAGGTGTCAACCGCAATGCGATGTTCGCCGCTTTCAATCACGCAGCAGTGAATCTTCTGCAGCAGAAATCCCTCGTCGTTCACAAAATGCGACTTGAGCCACGGAGCTGCGTTGGCGCGCTCTATCACGTCGGCTTTGGTCACGCCCTCAAACAAGAAGCGCGGCGAGGTGGCCGTGCTGGATTCGGCGATTGAGGTGACCTGAGCGTTGCCGACCTGCCAGCGCAGCGGTGCGGCAGGCATCTATGGCGTGCGCCCAAGATGAGCGACGAAGCGATCAACTAGCGGGGCATCATCGGGCACGGGCACCGGATCGCCAATCAGGTGAATCTTGCGAGCCATTGCCTCAAGATCTCCGCTTATGCGATCAAAGCTTTGCTGCACCAGGTCGTCTGGCAGGTTGGCCTCGACGCCAGTTGCTTTGGCAATGTCCCAGGCGTGTGTTAGGGGGTCCCACTGCACCATCCCCACGAAATTTTCCATCGTCATCGGGCCAAACCAGTACTTGCCCTCTTGCTCTAACGCCCCCTCGGTTTCCAGCGCTGCTATCACCGCTGCGCGAGTTTGCGCCCAGCGAGCAGGTGGGTCGTCGGCCTCTTCAGCCATGCCTGGCGGCACCATTTCGCCTGTTCGGATGACCTCGGCCGCCGCGTCAAGCACACCGCACTGATGTTTCAGCACTTCGCGGGCGGTCCAGCCGTCACAGGGGGAATCGTTGTCCCATTTTTCGGGCGGCACCTGCTGCACCACCGCGTCAAAGGTGTCAATCGCACGGATGAAATCGTTGGCTATTTGGCTCATATTGGTTGCTCCTTGTTGGATTGGGTCGGGTCTGTTAGATCGGGTCTGTTAGATCGGGTCTGTTGGATTGGGCTGGCTAGTTGGATCGGGCTAGCTGGGTTAGTGGTGGAGTGGGTGCGTGGGGCTTAATCGCGCAGGTAGACCCGCAAGCCCGCTAGGTCTACCCGATCGTCGCTGACGTAGCAGTCACGCGCACGGGCACCGTCCAGCACCGCTGCTCTATCAACCGCCGTGACGTCAATGCCGCCCAAGCCCTCACCACGCCCGTCGGTTTCTTCCACGAATCGCAAAGTTGCATCGTCAAACTGAATGGTCGGATTGCCGTCGCTGTCGGCGCCTAGCTCTATTTCTGCGATTTGCGCCCAGCGTTGAGCCAAGCGATCCGGGTCGGGGCTTTGCATCTCAACGCCGCTAATCGCGCTGACCACATCCGTGCGCGTATAGGGCTGCCAGTTGGGACCGGCCGGCCACCACGGACCGCCGACCTCGCCGGGCTTGAGTCCATCCGGGCCCGGAGCCGCATCGCTGGTCATTTGATCCATCTCAAAAAACGAACCACCGGTGTCGCCCGGGTGCATCTGCATGCCTTTGTAGCCCTTGTAGTCCATTTCGTGCACCACACGAATCCCGAGCGAATCAATGTGCTTGCGCCGCGCCTGCCCGTCGTCAACTTCGGTGATCACCATGTAGCCGGTATCGCCGCCGCGCCGATCCTGGTAGCGCTCGGCCGCCGTGTCGGGCTGGATCGGCGTGACGCATTCAAGAAACTGCGTGCCGATAGGCCACAGCACGTTCTTCAAGCCGAACTCACCAACGCCAGGGTCGGTGTAGCACGGCTCAATGCCGAGCACGGTTTGAAGGTCTGCTGCGGTCTTGCGGAGGTCCGAAGTGGTTACCGCTATTTGACGAAGTCGAATCCACATAGGCCAGACACTAGGGCAAATGGCATTAGGTCGTCGCTAGAAGAACCGTTGCGGCGACGTAAAGCACCAGCAAAGCCACGCCTTCAGTGCGTCCCACCCGCCCTTTCGTGTATGCCATTGCGTAAGCAATCAAAGACACTCCGACCATTACCGCTATGCCGAGCTGAGTGAGCGAGGTGTCGCCGATGGCGCCGGTACCAACTAGCCCCATTGCGCCGCTGACCGCCAGCGAGTTGAACAGGTTGGAGCCGAGCAGGTTGCCAAGGATCAGCTGTGTGTGGCCTTTGCGAGCCGCCGCCGCCACTGTGGCTAACTCTGGCAGCGAGGTGCCAATCGCAACGATGGAGAAGCCCACGAAACCGGTCGATAGCCCGAATCTGTCGGCTAGGTCGGTTGAGCCGCTCACGGCCAGCTGTGCGCCGATCAGCACGCCTGCCAAGCCCAAGATTGCCCGCAAGATATTTTTCGGAACATGGCCGGGTGCCTTGGTTGCTGTGGTGTCAGTAGTAGATGTGGCGCCGTTGGTGGTGCTGCTGGAAGCGGCGATGTCGGCGTCGGCGGCCGTGATGGGTTCAGGTTCAGCGGCAGGCGCACGCTCGGCAGTTCGAATCAAAACGGTGATCGCCACCACCAACAAAACGGCCAGAACAATGCCCTCCCACAGCGCAAGGTTTCCGTCAAGCACGAGCAGCGCAAAAATCATCGTTGAGCCCACCGACATAGCCGCCTCTTTGCGAAGCAACGACCGCGAGCAAATCACCGGCGCCAGCACCGCAGCCAACCCCAGGCCGAGACTCAAGTTGGCAACATTTGACCCGATGATGTTGCCCACGCCTAGGGCTGGGTCGCCTCTAAGTGCTGCCGATGCCGAAACCACCAGCTCCGGTGCGGAGGTCCCAAAACCCAGCACCACAGCGCCCACCACAACTGGGCTCAGCCGCAGCACTTTGGCCAGCCGCGCAGACCCGTTTACGAACTGGTCGCCGGAGACCGTCAAAATGACAAGCCCGGCAAGCAGGATGATGATCGAACCGGTCATGGATTATTGATGGCTTATCGCTCAGGCTTATTCGGGCGGAGCCAACAACGCAGGCTTCAGCGAATCCACCGTGACGGTGTCGCTCACGCGCAAGGTTGCGCCGGACTCCTTAGCAGAGCTGCTGGGCACGCAGGCGATCGCAAACAAGGCGTTGTTTTCTAGCAGCGGAGCAAAGCCAGGGTCATCGGGAAACGCAGCGGCCGCATCTGTACACCAGCGATGCTGCTTGAGCACCTTGGCGGGTTCTTGGGAGCGCGTGGCGGTGTCTTGATGAATCTGCGGCACCGCGCAGCGTGGCCAAGGGGCGAACATATCTAGCTCTGCTTGGCCAATGCTGAAGTGATCCCAGGTGTCTTCAACCCACGGGGTTTGCGTGTCAACCACCAGATTCGGGCGAAACCGCTCCATCTCAAGTTTTTGATCGGCGAGGGCTGCCAGATGCGCGAGCGATGCCGTGTTGGCAACGGTTATCGGCGCCGCGTCAACGAAGGTAACGAAGTTGTCGGCGGCAAAGAACGCCGGACGCTGAGTTGTGTTTGTAAAACCAACCAGCCGTGCCGCACGACCCAACACATCGCTGAAAAACTCCGCCGCCTGATCGCCTGCGTCTGCGCAGCGCACCTCGTCGCCCGCCAGCGCTTTGACGGTGACATTGTCTTGCGCGTCAGCTAAGGCGGGCACTGCTATCTGGTCGGAACCAGCCACTGCCAGCGTCAGGCTGGCGTCGCTGTTGGGGATTACCTCCACCAGCGCCAGCTTCGGATCGGTGCGCTGCGTCACGGCATCGCCTTGCTCGTTGACCACCTGCCACAGGCGATCGCCGGCCAGTCCGGTGGCTGAAATAGCTGCCTCATCTAGGGCAACCCTGCGACAGGATTTGATCGGGTAAATCCAGATTTGGCTGAGCGTGCCAACCTGCGCCGACTCGCTCCCAGCCTCAGCCGACCCAGCCTCAGCCATCCCAGCCTCAGCCATCGATGTAGCTGCGCTTGGCGACTTCTTCCAGCATTACTTCGGTCGCACCGCCCCCGATAGAGAGCACCCGTGCGTCGCGCGACATCCGCTCAATTTTTGACTCTCGCATGTAGCCGATACCGCCGTGGAACTGGACGCAGTCGTACATCACCTGATTGACAACCTCTGCGCCCCATGCTTTCACACCCGACATTTCCTTCGTGGCATCTATGCCTTGCTCGTTCAGCCAAGCGGCGTGGTACATAGCCGCACGCACCGCATCAATCTTGGCTTGGTTCATTGCGGTTCGCTGGCGGATAGCGCCGAGGTCGTACAGGCACCCGCCGAACGCCTTGCGCTGTTGGGTGTATTCGTTGGTCATGTCAATGGCTACCTGAGCCGCGCCAACGCCCATCCCCACCAGCACCATGCGTTCGTTCTGGAAGTTTTGCATGGCGGCGTAGAAGCCCTTGTGCTCTTCGCCAAGCAGATGCGATTCGTCAAGCCAGACGTCTTCCAGCACTAGCTCGGCCGTGTCGGAGCAGCGCCAGCCGTGCTTGTCGAGTTTTTTGGCGACGGTGAAGCCCTCGGAGTCGGTGGGCACCATAAACATTGAGATGCCGTAGCGGTCGCTCGTGCTTGTGCGAACCGCCATGGTGATCATGTCGCCGTAAACCGCGCCCGTGATAAAGGTTTTGCTGCCCGTTATGCGCCAGCCATTGCCGTCCCGCACGGCGGTGGTGCGCAGGCCTGCCACGTCTGACCCGGCATCGGGCTCGCTGACGCCGATGCACATCATTGTTTTGCCAGACATTGCTCCGGGCAGCCAACGCTCTAACTGCTCTTTGTTGCCGGCGCAAAGCAGGTGCGGCATGGCCATGTCGGTGTGCACTAATGAGATGGCTTCAAAGCCGCCAAACGTTGAGCTCCCAAGTGCTTCGGAAAACGCAGCCGAAGCCAGCGGACCGAGCCCCAAGCCGTCATGCTCCTGCGGCACCCGCAAGGAGAACATCCCAAGCTCGCCCATCTTTAGAAATACCTCTCGGGGCACCGTGCCATCTATTTCCCACTGATCGCCGTGAGGGGTTACCTCTTGGGCGACGAAGTTGACGGTTAGGTCGTAGATGGCTTGTAGCTCATCGGTCATGTAGATGTTGCGGTTCATAGCTCCTGAGCGGGTCCCCTTGATATGCGGTCAGCATAGGTTGCGACTTAGGCGGCATCTGCGTCAGGCCATAAGATTTGAGCGATGGTTACGGAGGATTCTTCTCGCTCGCTTGCGGACGATTCCTCACGCCCGTTAGCGGGCTATGTAGTCCTTGACGTGACCGACCAGCGGGGCGAGGTTGGGCCGTGGCTGCTAGCCGAGCTTGGTGCCAGCGTCATAAAGATTGAGCCACCGGCGGGTTCGCCCGCTCGCCACGCCTTGCCGCTGGCGAAAGCTGCGCCGCAAGATCTGCCGGCCGCCAGCTTGCAGTTTTGCATTTACAACGCAAACAAACGGGCTATCGCCTTGGATTTGCGCCCCAACCCGGCAGATTCTGGGTCGGCAGATGCCGCGCCCGCAACTGCCGCGTCGGCAGCTGCCGCGTCCGCAGATGCGCCAGCTAGCACCGCAGATCGCCAAACCTTTGAAGCGCTGCTAAAGCAAGCCGACTTCATCTACAGCACAGAACCTGATGGGCTACTCAGCGCGGCGGGCTACGGCTACGAAGAGCTTGTCGCTCTCAACCCACGCATCGTGCATGTCCAGATCACCCCGTTTGGCGCCACCGGGCCGCGCGCCGATACTCCTTATTCGGAGCTAACTCTCGCCAGCCTGGGCGGCGCAGCAAATCTGCAAGGCATCGCTACCCGCGCCCCCGTCAAGTCTTCAATCCCGCAGGTGTGGCGCCACGCCGGTGCCGAAGCAGCCAACGCTGGGTTGATTGCGCATGCCCGCCGCCTGGCGACCAACCAGCCTCAGCACGCGGTGGTGTCAGCGCAAGCGGCAGTTACTTGGACGCTGCTGAACGCAATGGAGGCGCACGCCATTTGCGGCGAGGACTACCACCGCACCGGATCGCTGGTCATGTTGGCGGCGCCGCTGCAGCTGCGCCTGGAAGCAGAAGACGGCCATGTGATAGCGATCTCGCGCGGCGCCCTAATCGGCGATGTCGTTGAGTGGCTAATAGATGAAGGCATCGTTGGCACCGACTGGCGTGACGAAGATTGGGAAACCTTTGACCTGCGTGCCTTGTCGGGCGAAAAGGTCAACCATGAGTTCTCTGAGCTGTTTGAGGCGATGACCGAGCTGTGTTCGCGCTACGACAAAGACACCCTGATGCGCAAAGCGCTCACCTATCGCCAAACCATTGCGCCTATCAACACCGTTGCGGATCTGTGGGAGTTGGATCACCTGCGCCAGCGCGACTTTTGGAGTCCGACGGCACCTGACAGCCGACTTGGGGAGGTTGAACTGCCAGGTGGTGCGCTCACGATTGATGGCACGCGCCTAGGCAGCGGTCTGTCGAATGGGGTTCTGCAAGGTCGATCGCCGCAAGGCCGACCGCCGCAAGGCCGATCGCCGCAGGGCCGCCCGCCGTTGCGCCGCCCGCCGCTGTACCGACCACCGCAAGTCAACGAAGACGGCGAGCAAATCCGCGCCCAAGTGGCGGAAGCAGGGCTGGGGGAGCCGCGACCAGAAGCGCCGCAGCTGCAAGCGCCTCCAGACAAACAAGCGCTCCAAGACGAATACGCATACGGCACGACCGAGTTGCCGCTAGCCGGCATCAAGGTCGCCGACTTCAGCTGGATAGGAGTGGGGCCGATCACCGCCAAGGCGCTGGCCGATCACGGCGCCAGCGTGGTGCGCATTGAGTGCTCCACGCGGCTTGACGGCCTGCGGGTGAACCCGCCTTTCAAAGACAACGAAGTTGACCCGGATATGTCGCACTTCTACGGCACCTTCAACACCTCCAAGCTCAGCCTCGACATCGACCTGCGAGTGCCGGAAGGCTTAGAGGTCGCAAAGCAGATGATCGCCTGGGCCGACGTGGTTATTGAGTCTTGGCGGCCGGGCACCTTTGCGGCGTCTGGCCTAAGCGATGAAGTAATAACCGAGCTCAACCCGTCCGTCATCTTGGTGCACACGTCGCTGCTGGCCAGCGGCGGTACGCTCTCCGGCATTGCCGGCTACGGCTATCACGCGGCTGCGATTGCGGGTTTTTACCCCGTTGTTGGCTGGCCCGACTTGCCGCCGGACGGGCCTTATCTGGCGTACACCGACACCATTTCGCCGCGCATCATTACTGCGTCGCTGCTTAGCGCGCTTGATCGCCGCCGCCGCACCGGTCAGGGCTGCGTGATTGAGGCCGCCCAACTGGAATGCGGTCTGCAGTTCCTCGCGCCGGAGCTGATCGATTACCAGCAGTCGGGCTATGTCGCTACCCGCAACGGCAACCGGGATGATGATGTCGCTCCGCAGGGCGTATATCCCTGCGCGGGCGATGATCGATGGTGTGCCATCACGATCGCCAACGACGAGCAGTGGCGCACGCTGGTGGAGTTGCTAGCTAGCCCCGATTGGGCGTGTGATGAGCGCCTGGCGACACTGGCCGGACGTCAAGCCGCCCACGATCAGATCGATGAGCACCTAGGGCGCTGGAGTGCAACCTTTGATCCGTTTGAGTTGGAGCAAAAGCTCACCTGCGCCGGCATCCCGGCAGGAGTGGTGCAACGCAGTAGCGATCTGCTGGCGGATAAGCAGTACGAGCATCTGGGGTTTTATCGCTACCTGGAGCACGCACGCATGGGCACAGTGCCCTACGCTGGCCATCAGTATCAGATTGCGGGCTACGAAAGCGGGCCACGCACGGCCGCTCCAACGGTGGGCCAGCACACCTTTGAGGTGCTAACCGAACTACTAGGCATGAGCGAAGAGCAGATCGGCGACATCGCTGCAGCTGGCGCGCTGGGCTAGCGAGTAATGACGAGTAATGACGGGTAATGAACTGGGCTAGCAAAAAGTGAATACCGCAGTGCCGCTGTCGGTGGTAGATCTGGCGGTCGTTTCGCAGGGCGTTAGTTCGGCCCAAGCACTAGCGGACACCACCAAGCTGGCGCAGGTAGCCGAGCGGCTTGGCTATGTGCGCTTCTGGGTTGCCGAGCACCACAACTTGGGTACGGTTGCCAGCACTTCGCCCGCGGTGCTGATAGCGCACCTGGCGGCCAACACAAAAACAATGCGCATCGGCTCTGGGGGAGTGATGCTGCCGAATCACGTCCCGCTGGTTATTGCCGAGCAGTTCGCTTTGCTAGAGGCGCTGCACCCGGGTCGTATTGACTTGGGGATCGGCCGGGCTCCCGGCAGCGATCGTTACACGGCTGCCGCGCTGCGCCGATCGGAAACCCCGGAGAGCGTGGAAGATTTCCCGCGCGACCTGATTGAGCTGATGGGTTTGCTGGGCGATCCGCGCCAACCCGACGGCCTGTGGAATCACGTCCGTGCCACCCCGAAAGCAGACACGGTGCCGGCGGTGATGTTGTTGGGTTCGAGCGGGTTCAGCGCGCAGCTCGCTGGCATCTTGGGTTTGCCGTTCGCTTTTGCGAATCATTTTGATATGGGCGGAACGCTGCAAGCGGTGGAGATTTATCGCACGCATTTTCGTCCGTCGGAGTCTTTGAGCGAGCCTTACACGATCGTGTCTGCGGCGGTGATTTGTGCGGCCGACGATGAGGCGGCGCACTTGGCGGCTGCGCCGGCTCGGCTGCGCAAATACGGCATGCGTACAGGTCGTTTCTTGCCGCTGCTAACTCCGTCAGAAACCTTGGAGCATCCCGAATGGACACAAGCCAACGAAATGCCGTCTAACTCAATTATCGGCACGCCGGATTTTGTGGTACAAGAACTAAAGCAGCTTGCGACCGATTCTCAAGCCAGTGAGCTAATGATCAACACGGCTACTTATTCGCTAGCCGAACGCATAACTAGCCTGGAACTATCGGCGACGGCATGGCTATAAAAACAAGAAGCTAGCTCTCAGTTACCTGTCATTCTACCCAAATGATTTCGCTTGGATCAACACCGCGTGCTAACAACTCTTCATAGCTACCACGCCATATAATGCGATCTGTGGGGAAGCCTTCTCGTTTGTGTTCCGTAGTGAGCACATAGCCATCACCGTAAAAAATAGTTGTGACTTCTAAGAGATCAGGGAATAAGTCAAAAATCATATCATCGTCACTTTCATCATAAATGATGTAACGGCC
The DNA here is from genome assembly GCA_965212125.1 of Candidatus Poriferisodalaceae bacterium. Taxonomy (GTDB): domain Bacteria; phylum Actinomycetota; class Acidimicrobiia; order Acidimicrobiales; family Poriferisodalaceae; genus CAYRJD01. Next base: position 747,819 of record OZ243045.1, read on the forward strand.
TTGTTCGTCTTGCTCAAAAATGCGCGCAACTGGTGCCACTTCCTCAGGCTCATTCCTAGAAGTCACCTCTTCGGGCGTAGATACCTCAGGAACCTCCTCCTCATCAACGTCAACCACCGTCTGCACCTCAGCCTCTGCCACAGGCTCTGGTTCAGTCGCGACCTCTTCAGGCGCGGCGGTTGTGGTTGTTGTTTCAGCCACCTCTGGTGCCACAGCGGCGGGCTGTCCTGCAGCTATCACCACCTCAGGCGCAGCTGACTCGCTACCACAAGCAGCCGCCAATAGCCCGGCAGCCACAAACCCGCCAACAAAAACAAACACATTGCGCCGCATAGCACAACCTCCTTGTGCCTTACAACGGCAGTTTAGATCAGTTTCTCACGCGTGTGGAAGCGGGCATTGATTTAGAGACGCACAACCCTGTATGGGGCTGCCTCCTGGCGGCGATCGTTGCACGGCCGCTGCGCTGCGTCGATCAGAAACACCAGAGAGCGTGGAAGATCTCTCGCATGACCAGCGCTAGCCGAACGCATAACTAGCCTGGAACTATCGGCGACGGCATGGCTATAAAAACAACACTGCTTGGCACCCACTTCGGCACTTACCGCGTCCAAAGTGACGCCGATCAAGTGCTTGATGTGCGCGGCCACGAAACCGACCCAGACCCTTCACCCATCGGCGAGGCGCTTAGCGAATACCAGATGTGTCGAGTGCAGCGTCCCGCCGTGCGCAAGTCGTGGTTAGAGCACGGGCCTGGGCCAGCAGTCGGCCCGCCTGGGCAGCCTGGCAAGCGCGGCAGCGAGCCGTTTGTAGAGGTCAGCTGGGAAACGGTGCTTGATTTGGTTGCCGTGGAGCTGGAGCGAGTTCGCACAACCCACGGCAATCAATCAATCTTCGCCGGCTCATACGGCTGGGGCGCGGCCGGTCGGTTTCATGCGCCCAGCGCTCAGCTTCACCGATTTGCAAATCTGTTTGGCGGCTACACCGCCCAAAAGGGCACGTATTCGTCGGCAGCCGCCGAGGCGATCTTGCCGTACATCTTCGGGATGACCTTCCATCAAGTCGTCGCCCAGCAGACCGCCTGGAGTGTGATCGCGGATCACACGGAGTTGTTTGTCAGCTTTGGCGGCATGCGGACGTCAAATACCGACGTCGCCTACGGAGGTCAGGGCGCGCACCACACCCGGGAATGGCTTTTCAAGGCCAGCGAAAATGGCATGAAGCTGCTCAGCGTCAGCCCGCTGGCTGACGACGTGGTCGGCTCTATTCCACCCACCACGCGCCCGCCGGCGTGGCTGTCGCTAAGGCCTGGTACCGACGTGGCTTTGATGCTGGCCTTGATGCACGAGCTGGTTGTGTCAGGGCGAGCAGACGAAGAGTTTTTAGACAAGTACTGCGAGGGCTGGCCCGTGCTGCGCGAGTATCTGCTGGCGGAGCCATTTGATGCTGCCTGGGCCGCAGAGATCACCGACATTGACGCCACCCAAATAACTGCGCTGGCACACGAGATGGCCGACAAGCGCACGTTGGTTAACGTCACGCTTTCGCTGCAGCGTGCCGATCACGGCGAGCAGTCTTACTGGGCGGCGACCGCGCTGGCCTGCGTTCTGGGTCAGATTGGCCTGCCGGGCGGAGGCATGGCGGCTGCGTTCTTCACCGCTGGCAACACCGGCTCTGGCCAAGCTCGCAAACGCATAGCCGGGCTGCCGGTGCCGCCGCACAAATCCGGCATGCCCGTGATCGGCGTGTCCCGGATTGCCGAGCTGCTAGAGGGCGCTGGCCGTGAATACGACTTTGGCGGGCGAACCAGCACGTTCCCTGACACACGACTGGTGTATTGGTGTGGCGGCAATCCGTTTCACCATCACCAAGATCTGAATCGCCTGCGCGCCGCTTGGCAGCTGCCAGACACGGTGATTGTCCATGAGCCGTTCTGGACGCCGGTCGCCAAGCACGCCGACATCGTGCTGCCCGCAACCACGCAGCTTGAGCGCAGCGACATCGTGAGCGCCGATCAACATCTGGTGTATCAAAGGGCGGCGGTTGAGCCTTATGCGGAGGCCAGGGACGACCACTGGATCTTTTGCCAGTTGGCCGAGCGCCTGGGGTTTAGGTCGCAGTTTTCCGAGGATCGCAGCGTTGATGAATGGCTGGAGGCGCTCTATGCGATCTTCACCGCCGAAAACCCTGCGCTGCCGCCATTCGAAGAGTTCAAGGCCAGTGAGCACTGGCGCCACAGCGATGTCGCCGACATGGGAGACACCGATCAGGTGTTCTTGGCCGATTTCAGAGCGGGTGCCGAGCTGCGCACACCCAGCGGCAAGATCGAGCTGTTTTCGCAGCAGCTAGCCGACCTGGGCTATGAGGATTGCGGACCACACCCCGCCTGGTTTGAGCCATACGAAAGGCTTGGCGCAGCGGATAGCGGCGCAATGGGCAGTGGCGCAGAGGGCAGCGACGCAATGGGCAACACCGCAGCCAGCAGCAAGCTGCACCTGATTTCAAATCAGCCACGCACCCGGCTGCACAGCCAGTACGACTTTGCCAGCCCCAGCCAAGCGACCAAGCATTCGGGGCGAGAGCCGATTCGCCTGCACCCCACGACGGCTGCCGAGCGAGGAATAGCCCAAGGCGATGTGGTGCGAGTGTTTAACAGCCGCGGAGCCTGCCTAGCCGCGGCGGTGCTTGACGACACGATCAGAGCCGACGTGTGTCAGCTTTCAACCGGAGCCTGGTACGACCCCGACGAAGACGGCACCTGTCGGGCGGGCAATCCGAACGTGCTGACGCGCGACAAGGGAACCTCCCGGTTGGGTCAAGGCCCCACTCCGCACACCTGCCTGGTAGAGATAGAGAAGCTAGAAACTGCGCCGCCGCCCGTGCGCGCCTACGACCCGCCGCAGTTTGTGAGTGCCGCCGATCATGCCTGACGGGTCCGCCGGTCAGCAGCCCGCCAGTCATCAACCCGCCGGTCAGCAGCCCGGCAGTCAAGCGTCCGACTTGCCGTCCGCGCAGCAGTGGTTAGCGGCGTTTGCCAAAGAGCTTGATCTGCCAGCGCCCGACCCAACCAGCACTGAGATCTTGTTAGAGCTAGCCGGCGAAGCCGCGCACAGCAGCGAACGTATCGCCGCGCCGATTGCCTGCTGGCTGGTGGGGATCGCGGGGCTAGATCCAGCCGATGCGTTAGCCAAAGCCAAACGTATTGTTGCAGACATCTCCGCCTAATCCCGGCTGACCCGACAAATCGTCAGGGCGGCCGTACTATTGGGCAAGTGAGCAACCGCGAGCAATCTGCAACCGATCACAACTGGGGCTTTCGCACGCGTGCTCTGCACGCTGGCGGGCGGCCGGACCCGGCGACGGGGGCGCGAGCGGTGCCCGTCTATCAGACCACCAGCTTTGTGTTTGAAGACACGCAAGACGCCGCCGATCAGTTCGCCTTGCAGAAATACGGCAGCATCTACACGCGCATTTCAAATCCGACCATCAATGCGTTTGAAGAGCGCGTGGCAAACCTGGAGGGCGGCATCGGTGCGGTGGCGACGGCTTCGGGTATGGCCGCGGAGTTCCTAACCGCGACGGCGCTGACGCAAGCCGGCGACAGCCTGGTTAGCTCCTCCGCGCTTTACGGCGGCACCACCACGCTGTTTGACGTAACGCTGCGTCGCTTCAACATTGACGCCCGCTTTGTGGACGGCGACGACCCGGAAGCGTTCGCACAAGCCATCGATGACACAACCAAGTTTTGCTACACCGAGATCATCGGCAACCCGTCCGGGGCGATAGCCGACCTGGCGGCCCTGAGCGATGTGGCGCACGCGCACGACATTCCGCTGGTGGTTGATGCGACCTTCGCAACGCCGTATCTGTGCCAGCCGATGGCGCACGGCGCAGACATCGTGTTGCATTCGGCCACAAAATTCATCGGCGGGCATGGCAATTCAATCGGCGGCGTTGTGGCAGAGTCCGGCCGCTTTGACTGGGGGAGTGGCCGCTTTCCGCACATGACCGAACCGGTTGACACCTACAACGGCATGCGCTTTTGGGAAAACTTCGGCGAGTACGCCTTCTGCACGAAGCTGCGAGTAGAGCAACTGCGCGACATCGGCGCTTGCCTGTCGCCGATGAACGCTTTTCTGCTGCTGCAGGGCTTGGAAACGCTGCCGCAGCGGATGGACGCTCACGTGCAAAATGCGCAAGCCGTGGCTGTGTTTTTAGACAACCATCCGGAAGTGGCGTGGGTTAACTATGCGGGCTTGCCGTCGTCGCCCTATCACGCCTTGGCGCAGCGGTATTTGCCAAAAGGCCCCGGTGCGGTATTCACCTTTGGAGTCAAGGGCGGCCGCGAAGTAGGCGCCGCGCTGATTGAGTCGCTGCAAATGATTAGCCATCTGGCAAACGTTGGCGACGCTCGCACCTTGATAATCCACCCCGGCTCAACCACGCATCAGCAGCTAAGCGATGAGGCACTAACGGCTGGCGGCGTCACGCCCGACATGGTGCGGCTGTCGGTCGGGCTAGAAGACATTGAAGACATCATCTGGGATCTTGACCAAGCCCTCACCGTTGCGTCCAAGCAAAGCAAGTAACAAGTAAGCCGCCTGCTGCGATGACCGTTGTACATGAGCCAGTGCCTGACTGGGATGAGCCCGGCGCATTAGAGCGCCAGCGGATCATGGGTGCGGCAAGCAGTGTCGCAATGGTTGGGGTTTCGGCCAAGCAGGCACGGCCCAGCAATTTCGTTGCCACTTATCTGACCGGCAGCAGCACCGATTACGACGTGTATTTCGTCAATCCGATGGCCGATGAGATCCTGGGGCAGAAGTGCTACGGGTCGTTGGCGGATCTGCCAGTTGTGCCGGATCTTGTGGATGTGTTCCGCAAGCCAGATGATTTGCCGGAGGTGGCCGAAGAAGCCATAGCGATAGGGGCGAAGGCCTTCTGGGCGCAGCTTGGCTTGTGGAGCGTGCCCGCTGCAAGCCTGGCCGCTAACGCTGGCTTGGATGTTGTGATGGACCGCTGCCTGAAAATAGAGCACGCCCGCTTCCACGGCGGCTTGCATCTGGCAGGGTTCAACACTGGTGTAATCAGCTCGCGTCGAACTCAGGAGAACTGACTGTGTTAGCTAAAAAGCGTTTCGGGCGTGTGCTCGTTTGGTTGGTGGCTTTGGTGGTGTTGGTTGCCGCCTGCTCCAGTTCAACTTCGGCGTCAGACGCAGCAGCCGACGGCGAGTCGGCCAGCGAGGATGGTTCGGGCGGCGACGGCACCGGCGGCACCTCTGGCGACGGCACCGACGGCGAGGTAACGATTACTTACGGCGGCACCGATCCCGCCCCTGAGTTCCCACCCGGCTTGGACTGGTTCAACGTGAGTCGCCCATTGTCAATAGTCGGCGACCTGCGCAACAAAATCGTGCTGCTTGACTTTTGGACGCAAGGTTGCGTCAACTGCCTGCACGTCATCCCCGACCTGAAGCGCTTGGAAGCGGAGTATCCCGATGAGCTAGTGGTGGTCGGCGTTCATTGGGCGAAGTTTGACTCCGAGCGCACCACGCCAGCCATCGATCAAGCGGTACGCCGCTACGGGATTGAGCATCCGGTGGTGAACGACGAGTTTGAGCTGCTGCGCAACATGTACGGGGTGCGAGCCTGGCCCACGCTGGTACTGATTGATCCACGTGGCAATGTTGTAGGGCAGCACGCAGGCGAAGGCGTTTACGACCTGTTTGAGCCGATCATCAGCACCATGGCCGACGAGTTCGGCCGAGCCGGCGAAATAAGCGCCACACCGTTAGGCGACTTATTGCAGGTCAGCGGCGCGTTGCCGACGGTGCTTAGCTTCCCGGGCAAGGTGCTGGCAGACGAGGCCAACGACCGCCTCTTTATTGCGGACACTGGTCATCACCGCGTGCTGGTAGCCGATCTGTCTGGCGAACTGATTGACGTGATCGGCAATGGTTCACGGGGCACCGCTGGTGGCAGCTTTGAGGAGACGCAGTTTTCACGCCCGCAGGGCATGGCGCTGTCGGCCGATGGGAACACTCTTTACATCGCCGACCGCGAGAACCACACGATTCGCTCGGCAAACCTCACCCGCCGTGAGGTAAGGACAATTGTCGGCACGGGCGAACCGACAAACGTTTTCCGACCTGGAATAGGAACCGACGTCGCGCTCGCTTCGCCCTGGGATCTGCACCGCGAGGGCAGATCGCTGTTTATTGCGGGGGCGGGGCGCCATCAGCTTTGGCGCCTTGATCTGGAAACCGGAAGGGTTGACCTCTTTGCCGGAACCGGTGGTGAAGGCATTGAAGACGGGCCGCGCCTGGCCGCAACCTTGTCGCAACCTTCCGGGTTGGCTGTCAGCAACGGGATGCTTTATTTCACCGACCCCGAGGCGAGTGCGGTGCGCGCCGTTTCGCTGCGCCTAGACGGCGAGCTGAGAACCTTGATTGGTGAGGGGCTGTTTTCGTGGGGCGATGAGGTGGGCACCTTCGCAGAAACACAGCTGCAGCATGCGATCGGTATTGAAATAGTTAACGAGAATCAGGCCTACATCGCTGACACGTATAACCACCGGATCAAGCTGTTAGATCTGACGGCGCAGACCTCAAGCGTGGTGGCGGGCGACGGTTCTGCCGGGCTGACCGGCGGCCAAGGCGCCGCTGTGCGCTTCTCAGAGCCCAGCGGTCTGAGCGCAACCTCTAGCACGCTCTACATCGCCGACACCAACAATCATCGCATCCGCACGCTGGATTTAGCCAGCGGTGAGGTGTCAACCGTGGCGCTATCAAACCTTGACCTGGCGGTGATAACGGTGGTCAGCATTGCGCACGACGAGGTGGTTTTGTCGCCGCAGACGGTCTCGCCCGGCGATCTGACGATTGTGGCCGACTTTGAGCTGCCCTCCGACTACAAGTACAACACCGATGGGCGCTTCACCTTCGCTTGGAGCAGCGACCTTGCTGCGCTAAAAGCCGTTGATGAGCCTCTCTATGAGGCGATGGGCCCGGAGACGCCCATTCGCTTTCGGGTCAGCCTGAGTGCTGACGACCTGGTTGAGATAGACGCTTTTGTGCTGGAAGCCACCGCAACGGTGTTTTATTGTCCGGCGGTTGATGAGGCGTTTTGCTTGGTGCGTGATGTGACCTTCACCGCGCCCATAGAAGTGGTCAACGACGGATCTGGCGGAAATGTAATCAACCTGATGCATGTGCTTCCGTCGGCCGAAGATCTAGAGCAGCGCCTGGACCTTGGCTAGCGAGTGCTAGCTAGCCAGCCGATTGAGCCCGTGTCGATTGAGCCCGTGTCGATCAAGCCCGTGCCGATTAAACGCAAGACCATCAGCAGGCTGCTTGCGGCTGCCGCGGTTCTTGCGGGACTGGCTTTCGGGACGCAGGTTCTAGGCGCGCAAACCGCACAGGCGCAAACCCCCGAAACGACCCCTGAAACAGGCCCTGAAACAGAATCGCCGCTTGTGGCAATCTTGCGCGGCCCGGGTGAGATCGGCTACTGGCTGGTAACTGCCAACGGTGAGGTTGAGGTAGCCGGCACCGCAATAGTGCCAACGTGGGACCCGCTAGACATTTCGGAGCCAGTTGTAGGAGCTCGCATTGGCGCCCCGGGAGCGCTAGGCATTTGGCTGCAGCTGAGCGACGGCAGCGAGGTTGCGGTGGGCGACCCCGGTCCAAACATCGACATCTCCGGTGATCGCCCCGTCGGCTGGCTGGTTGGCATGTCCACCCGGCAGTTGTTGCGGGGTTCTTGGTGGCCCGATATTGACACCGCTTGCACCGCAGAGCTGCCAACCAGAGTTCGGGTGGGGCAGCTAATCATGCCGTCGCTCACCGAGGTGAATTTCGGTGCGGCAGCCGTGCTGGCACGCACTCATCAGATTGGCGGCATCTTGCTAGAGGGCAGCGCAACCCCGCACATTTGGCGCCGCATCGACGAGCTGCAAGAACTGTCCGGGCGAGTTCGGTTGCTGTTTGCGGTGGATGAGGAAGGCGGCACCGTTCAAAGATTGCGTGGGGTGTTGCCGCGTCTACCGTCAGCGTCGGCGCAAGTGCGGCGAACTCTTGAGCAGGTAACGCGGGCGGCGCGCGATCACGCCTTTGCGATGGCCGAGCTGGGGTTCAATGTCAATCTTGCGCCGGTCCTTGACGTGGGTGGGGGTCCCGGCATTGGCAGTCGTTCGTTCAGCGAAGACCCATCCATAGTTACCGAATACGGGGTCGCAACCGTTAACGGCATCTCCGACGGCGGGGTGCTGGCAGTGGTGAAACATTTCCCCGGCCATGGTGGCGCGAGCGCCGACACACATAGGCGCCTAGCGGTTACCGACGACATTGACGCACTCAAAGCCCGCGACCTAACGCCGTTTACTGCTGCCATCGGAACCGAGCGGGCCGCAGTAATGATCGGTCACCTAGTGGTGCCCGGCCTTACCAACGGGTTGCCTGCCACGCTGTCGCCAGAGGCTGTGACGGGGCTGCTGCGTGAAGAGCTTGGGCACGGCGGGCTGGTGGTTAGCGACTCGCTGACGATGCGTGCCATCGCTGACCAGTGGAGCGTTGCTGCGGCTGCGCCTTTGGCGGTTGCGGCTGGGATCGATCTGACGCTCGTTGGCGGGCTGACCGATGCCAGGGCGGCGTTCAATTCGCTCACGGACGCAGTAAACGACGGTCGGATAAGCCAGGCACGCCTGAACCAAGCGGCGACCAATGTGTTGCGCTCTAAGGGCGTCTATTCGTGCAGTTTGGTCGGGCGCACGGGCTAGTCGTCTGGTGGACGGGCTAGCCGTCTGGTACGGGCTAGTTGTCCGGCAGAGTAACGGTCACCACGGGCGGAATGACTTCGGTTTCCTTGCCCGCCTCGCGCACCACTTGCGCCCAGGTAAGCCGCCACGTTTCCCAGTTTGCGCCGACGTATGTCGCGTCAAGCATGGCGGCATCAACGCGCACGCCGAAGCGACGCCAGTGCGGAGTGCTCAAGATGTCCGACCTGGCCGGGCGACTGCCGAAGCGATCGGGGATTCCAAACTGAAACTCCGGCGAGGTTACGAACTCCATAAACAGCCCGGCTGAGCGCCGGTTGGTCGTGCCGGCGATGATTCCGGCGTAGTTGACGATGCGAACACAGTCGTTCGGCGCCACGCCGATGTTGATTCGCAGTTCTTCCAGCGGCTGGTGTATGAGGTTCGGTTGATACTGCGCGTAAACCGCAGGCATCCCGGCCGCCCCCCAGGTAATCGATCGGCCAGGAGCAATGCTGCCTCCGAACTGTTCAAAGTAGCCCTGCTCCCAGGTTGGGGTTAGCACCGCGCCCGAGCGCAGCATCAACGCAAGCACCTGCGGCCAGGGGTCTTGATCTGGGACTTGCTCCGGAAAGAAGCGCTCAAGCGCAACCATCAGGTAGAGGCCGATCCTGTCCGTGCTGGCATCGGGCAAAACAATCCGTTCGGCTTGTTGCGGATTGCCTAGAACGGCTACCCCGGTTGGCGGAGGTTCGTCTTGCCGGGTGGTTTCGTCGGGAAAGCGGTCTAGCAAGCGTGGCGCTGTGTTTGTTGGGTCTTGCGGCGGCTGCACAAAATGCGACACCGCGTAGTTCACGCAGGCGTCCAGATAGCTGACGGGGATCAGCCAGTCGTTGGGCACGCGCAGCTGCGGATCAATCGTCTCGGGGCGCAGCGGAGTGTAAGGATCAACCAGCGATTCGTTAATCACGCGCTCCCGATCAAGCGTGTCTATTCCGATGACCACGTCGGCCACCGGATGCGTGTCTGAGCGGCTCAGCAAGTTAAGAACCTCTGCGCGGTCGCTTGCCCGCTGCACGACCACTCGCAGGCCGGTGCTGTCTTCAAACTCGGCAATGGCGTCGGCTGGCATGAGGAAGTCTTCGTGCGCCAGCACTCGTATTGCGCCGGTGATGTCGGAGCCTTGCGTGCAAGCAGAGCCCAGAGCGACTAGCAGCACAAACAAGCCCACTAGCCATACCGGGCGCTTCATAGACGGTGTTTAGCTTGCTTCACGGTTTAGTTGTTGTCGGGCTAGTTTTTGTCGGGCTAGTTGCTGACGGGCTGTTCTCGTGGCCGGCGTCACGCTCGGCGATGATCGCTAGCACGATGCCCTCTGCAACGTGAATCTCGGCGGGCCTGCGATCGGCGGATCTGTCAGCGGCTGGCTCGTTGCTAAGCCCGCGGCTTGAGTTGGGCAGCAGCGGGTGATCTTCGGTCAGATCCCAACGCAGCCCCGTTGTATTGACACGGGCTGGCCCACCCACCGCTAGCAGCGTCAAAACCTGGTCGCCAGTCAGATCCAGCGATGTTTTTGTGCCCGCAGTTACGGGGACAACCCGGGCGTTGCCCACATAGGCATCCAGCTTCAGGCCGTTGTTCGCCCAGCCAGCCAAGCACAGCATCGCAGTTAGAACGTGATCTAAACGACCGGCACCGCCGGATAGCACAACAACACGACCTGGCTTCAGTCGGCTTGCAAACTCCAAAGCGAGCTCTAGATCGCTCAGATCTTTCGTCGGCGGATGTTGCTCGATAATGCCAGCGCCAGCTGTTGCCTCTTGCCATTGCCGAACCGCCATCTCCGACACCGAATCCAGATCGCCAACCAACACATCTGGGGTAAAACCCAAAGCTGTCGCGTGCTCAAGCCCGCTGTCGGCGGCTATCACGCAGGTTGGCTGCGGTACCGGGCTTGCGTGCGTGGGGTTTGTTGGCAGCACAGCCGTGTTCGGACCGCCGTCAAAAATCCACACACAGGTTGGATCAAGTGCTCGCAGCGCAGCCGGATCTAGGTCATGTTGCGATGCCGCCACCCAATGATTGTGCCTTGTGATTGTGCCCTGACAAGGTGGGCGCAGTCAAAAACACCGCCGAAAGCGGTACTTTGGAGGTTCTTGCGCTCACTTCGCCGCTTCGCGCGGCTCCCAGTTTTGCTAGTCATCGTGCTGTTATGTGCGGTGTTGCTGGCTACTTCAGCATGGGCGATCGGACCGCACCTGTCTCGCACCCTTGACGCGGTTGATCGAGCCCGAACTGAAACCGAACTCGGCTTGCTGCCCGGAGCGTTGCGCACCAAGGTTTATGACGCGAACGGCGGACAAATAGGCGTCTTGCACTTTGACATTGATCGCGAGCTAATCGAACTAGGCGACGTGGATTCAGACGTAATCGCAACGTTGCTCGCAGCCGAAGATGAGAAGTTTTGGGAGCACAACGGCTTTGACCTGCGCGCAACTGTGCGTGCGCTGGTGTCAAATGTTTCGGCGGGCAACATCTCATCGGGCGGCTCCACCATTACCCAGCAAATCGTGAAACTGCGGGTGGTTGGCAACGAGCGTTCGTTCAACCGCAAGATAAAAGAGGCGGTGCTAGCGACCCGGCTGGAAGAGGAATACACCAAGACGCAGATTCTTGAGTTCTACCTAAATGAGATCTACTTGGGCAACGGCGCATACGGCATTCAGGTCGGAGCGGAGACGTATTTCGGTAAAGACGCAAGCGAGCTAGACGTGGGAGACATGGCCTTTTTGGCGGGCTTGATTCGCAGCCCCGGTGTGTTTGACGGCTTTGAAAAAAACATAGACCTCGTGGCGCGCCGCCGCAGCAGCGTGTTAGAGCAAGCCGAAGAGTCGGGCATTATTTCGTCGGCGCAGCGAGCGGTGTATGAAAACCGACCAATCCCGCGTGAGAACTTGTCGCCGGAGCGCACTGAGATTTCCCTGCGGCGAGATTACTTCTTAGATGAGGTAACCACGGCACTGCTTAACCTGCCGGCTCTTGGTGAGACCAGCGAGTTGCGTTTCAACCAGGTGTTCAACGGCGGGTTGAGGGTTGAGACCACCCTTCAACCACAGCTTGAAGCTCAGATGAGAGCCGCCATAGCCGAAGAGATCCCCGAAAAAATTGAAACTTTTGAGGTGGCGATGGCAACCGTTGACCCTTCAACGGGCGCAATTTTGGCGTTCATTGGCGGGCCAGATTTTTCAGACTTGCAGTTCAACCTTGCCACTCAAGGTATGCGCCAGCCGGGCTCCTCTTTTAAGCCGTATGTGCTGGCCACAGCCATTGAGCAGGCCGGCTACTTGCCGCACGACACCATCAGTGGGAACGGACCATGCACATTCCCCAACCCACCACAAGCGGATTACATGGTTGACAACTTCGGCAATGCAAACGGTCAGATTGACACGCTCAGAGCGCAGACGCTTGCCAGCTCCAACTGCGCTTTTGTGCGGTTAGGGATAAAAACAGGTCCGGAACGAATTGCCGAGATGGCAACCCGTTTGATGGGGCGCTCCGAAGACGAGGCCTTTGAACCATTCTTGTCTTTAGCGCTAGGGGCGCAAGAGGTAACGGTGCTAGAACAGGCCAGCGCCTATTCAACCTTCATCAACGAAGGCATTCGGATGGAGCCGTACTACATATCTCGCGTGGAAGACAACAACGGGAACCTGCTGTACGAGCATGTCCCGCGTGGCAGCCAGGTGATATCGCCAGAGACCGCAGCCTTGGTATCGGCGACCCTTGAGGGCAACGTGCAAAGCGGCACCGGAACTAGGGCAAGGCTGACAAACGGTCACGAAGCGGCTGGGAAAACGGGCACTGCGCAGGATTTCACCGATGCGTGGTTTACGGGTTTCACGCCGGACTATGCGACAGCGGTGTGGATGGGCGACCCGACCGAGAAGGTGTCGATGCGCAACATTCAAGGGCGCAACGGAACAGGCGGCTGGTTGCCAGCGCGCATCTGGGGCAACTACATGAACCGGGCCTTAGAAAACGCGCCGGTCAGACGGTTGCCGTCTGCTCCACCTGCAGACCGAGCTTCGCAGTATCTGTTTTTGAACGAGGACATCTGCACTGTGAATCTTTATGGCGTTGATGGCGTGTTGCTGGGCGAGTTTGAGGTGACCTGCGGCATGGTGCAGATTGACCCGGTAACGGGCGAGCTGGTTCCACGCCCGGCAGCCATTTGCAGCGTGCAGGTTGATACCGGCTACGGGGTGACGCGCCAAGAGTGGCTGCCGTGCGCCGAGGTCGGACCGGAGCACTTGCCGCTGGCGTCTGCTGACGACGGCGAGGGCGATGGTGCCGGCGATAACGGCGGCGCGGACGGAAGCGAAGGCACGGGCTAGGGTTGGGGCGGATAATGCCCCGGCTTGAGATTCTCATAGCTTTACAAGACGTTGATCTGAAGCGCGCAAAAATTCAGCACAAGGCGCAAAACCTGCCGCAGCGTGAAACCCTGGCAGAAGCCGAGGCTGAGTCCCTGGCGCTGGAGCCAGCAGAAGCTGAGCTAGCCGCACAGCTTGAAGCCATTGAAGAGCGCCAGCGCGGCCGCGAAAAAGAATCCGCCCGCCTGAGTCAAAAAATCCAAGATGACAGCCAGCGTCTCTACGACGGCACCATCACTTCGCCTAAGGAGGCGACCGCTCTCAGTCATGAGATTGAAACCTTGCAAGAGCATCTGCGCGTTGAGGAAGACGCAGCGCTAGAGCTGATGGAACAGGCCGATCCGATATTTACACAACTTGATGACCTGCACGCAAAGCAAGCAGCATTGACGGAACGCAAAGCGGAGTTGCTCGACCAGATAGCGGCCGCCGAAGCCGAAGCCGCCAAGGAAAATGAGGCCGCTTTAGCGCAGCGAAACAAGCTGGTCGCCGCAATAGAGGAAGACCTGCTGGCTTTGTATGACAGCTATCAAAAGAACGCAGCTGGCCCGGTCGTCGTGGGATTGCTGGAGGGTGGCGTTTGCACGGCCTGCAATCTGAGCATGTCAAGCGGCGAACGTGACCGCATTAAATCTCTAGATATTGACGAGCCGGCGGATTGCCCGGAATGCAGGGCGCTGCTAGTGCGAACCGCTGGCACCGGCTGACTTGGCAATCTGGTTTGTAGCCACTGCGCTGGTCGCGATGTGGTTTACGTTTCGTGATCCCGCCATTGATCACCGCATGGTCGCGCTGGGAGCCTTATTGCCCGACGCTCTTGATCTAGCTATCGGCGCCATCTTGGGCGCCTTTTATTCAACCAATAGTTATGCCGGGCTAACCCATACTCTGCTTACCCCCGTCGTGGTGCTGATAGCGGTGATGGTGCTGACTCTGGGTAGGCGCCATGTCCGGCGGCGCTGGCTAATGCTGCCGATCGGCATGTTTTGGCATCTGATCTTTGACGGAGCCTGGGCTTCGCCCGCGCTCTTTGGCTGGCCGCTGAGCGGCGAACCGCTTTACGACCAAAGCCTGCCGCTGGTGCAGCGCGGGCTCATTACAAACCTGGTGTTTGAGGTGGTGGGCGTGTTGTTGCTGGCGTGGCTTTGGCGCACTTGGGGCTTCAAGGATCAAACAAGAAGAGCGCTGTTCGGGCGCACGGGTCGTCTTGACAGCACGCTGCCCGCGCTACAACGCCGCCAAGATTCAAGCGCCGAATAGATCTGCCATGCGAATAAGCATCGTCAGGCACGGGGCGACCGCCGCTAATGCGGCAGGTCTGCTGCAAGGCCGCACAGACAATCCGCTAAACGAAACCGGCCAAAAACAAGCCGAACAAATAGCGCAGGCCTTGTGCGCCGCCGCCATACCGGTGGATCACGTGATTTCTTCACCGCTTGATCGCGCTGTAAACACCGCAGCGCCGCTGCTTGGAGCAACTGGCCTGGAGCTTGAGATTGAGGCTCGCTGGATTGAGCTGAACTACGGCGACTGGGAGCAGAAACCATCCAAAGATGTGCCCGCGCAAGACTGGCAGCAGTGGCGAGCCGATAAAAGTTTTGCGCCGCCAGGTGGGGAATCGTTGCCAGCGCTGACCGAGCGTGTAATGGCGGCATGTGATGATCTTGTAGCTGCCGGACAAGACCGGGAGTATCAGCACGTTGCGGTATTCACCCACGTGTCGCCCATCAAGGCGGCGATCGCTTGGGCGCTGGGGGCTGATCTTGATGCTGGCGTTGCGATGAGCTGGCGGATGCACGTCGCTCAGGCGCAAATCTCAACGGTGCAGGTCTCCGCTAACCCAGTCTCAACTAATACGCCTGCCAGACCGCTACGACTAACTGCGTTCAACGCCACCGACCACCTGAGCGGCTAGCGGGTTTAGACAGCTAATAAGCCAGGGCGCAGGGTAAGCCAGGGCGCAGGGTGGTGAGCCGGCCGGTAGGCGGGATTCTGTCCTCCGGTTCTGCGGCCGAATGGCCTAAAACTGGCGGGATAGCCATCCATCTAAGCGGCCTACCCGAGATCATTGGACGAGCCGCCCGATCTCTGCTTGGCCTTGCTTCGGGAGGGGTTTGCCTGTCCGCTCTGGTCGCCCAAAACGCCGGTGCGCTCTTACCGCACCATTTCACCCTTACCTGTGACCGACAAGCGGCCCATCGGCGGTTTGCTTTCTGTTGCACTTTCCGTCGCCTCACGGCGCCTGGTAATAAGCCAGCTCCCTGCCCTGTGAAGTCCCGACCTTCCTCAGCGCCAATCCAAGCGTGAGAGCTTAGAAGTCGCCGCGGCTATCTGGCCGACTCACCACGTTTGAGGTTAGCGGTGTGAGGTAGTTAGCTAGCGGGTGCGGGCTAGTCCGTGTAGAGCGAATGGCGAGATGGCGAGAAGCGAGCGCCGAGCCAGCCGCCCAGAGTGCCAACCGAAGCGGTCAGCATCACCACCAGCGGCAGCCCCACCCAAGGCACCGGCTCGCTATCGCTCAGCCAGCGCACGATTTGCACTACTAACGCCAGCACCGCCGCCGGAGCGGCCGAGAAGGTTCCTGTCATCAGATGCCGATGCCGCGCGAAATATCCCGCCACACCTCCGCCCGCAAACACCGCCGCAAACAAGGCGACGTTTAGTAGCAGCGCCAGGTTTGAGCGCTCTTGGGTGAAGCTGCCAAGCACAACGCCGAACAGCAACACAAACACCAGCGTTACCGAGCCGCCAAGTATTAGCGGCTTACGTTCAAGCGGGCGGCGCATTATTCGCTAGAGGGTTCACGGTTAGCTAGAGGGTTCACGATTGGCTAGAGGGCTCACGCGGCAACCCCAGCACCCGCTCGCCAATGATGTTCTTTTGTATTTCGTTTGTGCCGCCGGCAATCCGCATACCTGGCGCATACAAAAACCGCGTGACCGAGTCGCTATCAAGCAGCGCGGCTGCGCCCTGTAGATCAACGTTGATTTGCGCTTCCAGGTAGCCAAGTTCGGCGCCGAGCAGTTTGCTAACGGGCGCCATCGCCGGGTTTCCATCGCTGCGCTGCATCAAAAAGCTGAGCGCTTGCCCGGCCGCAAACAGTTCCATCAGGGCGTGTTGTTTGGTCGCAGTGCCCGCCGAACCGTCCGCGGCAGCGCCCGGCCTGCTAGCGCTTTGTTGCATCTGAGCCAACCGCTTACCGAGGCTGATAACGCGGCTGGAACCCGCCCCGCCGCGCTCGTCTTCCAACACGGCCATCGCCACGCTCCACCCGCTGCCGGGATCACCTAGCAAAGCCTCAGCGGGCATCTCTACATCGGTGAAAAAAACCTCGCAAAATTCTTGATCGCCGGTCATTTGTTTGATGGGGCGCACCTGTATGCCAGGTAGCGACATGTCCAGCAAGAAAAAACTGATGCCCTTGTGCTTGGGTGCGTCAGGTTCGGAGCGCGCCATCAAAATCCCGAAATCGGCAAACTGCGCGTTAGACGACCAAACCTTTTGCCCGTTCAAAATAAACCGCTCGCCGTCGCGCCGGGCTGAAGTACTTAGCCCGGCTAAGTCGCTACCTGCGCCCGGCTCGCTAAATAACTGGCACCAAAGAACTTCCCCAGCAATGGTTGGACGCAAAAAGCGTGCCTGCTGAGCGGGTGTTCCGGTACGCAAAATGGCCTCACCGGCCAGCACGATGCCCTGCAAATTTAAATAGGGCGCCACTCCGGCCCGCTCGCATTCCTCCATCCATACCGCCGTGTGCGAACGCGTCAAACCCTGCCCGCCGTGTTCAGTGGGCCAGTGCAGACCGCTCCAAGCATTCGCAAAACAATGCTGCTGCCAGGCTTTGGCCTGATCATGCAGTGCGGGCACAAGAATCGCCCCATAGGCCGGGCAAGCCATCCCGCTGTCCTTGGAGTCGGCCAAAAACTGGGCGGCAGCTTGGCGAAAATCCTGCAGATCGTCTGCGCCAGGGGTGCCAAAGCGTGCGTCCGGCGCCTCAAAACTAGTGCTGCTCATAACTTCACAGTAATCTGGCAACAGCTATGAGCGATTTGTCCCACACCAACCCCGCTCACACGGCTGCCACCGTTGACCTGCTGCAGCAAATGATTCGTAACGCATGCGTGAACGACGGCACTCCCGAATCGGGCGAAGAAGTCCGCAACAGCGACATGTTGGAAAACTATTTGGAACACCCTGGCGTTGATATTGAGCACTTTGACTCTCTGCCAGGACGCCGCAGTTTGGTCGCTCGCATTGAAGGTTCTGACCCGCAAGCGCCAAAGCTCTGCCTGATGGGGCATACAGATGTTGTGCCAGTCAATCCCGAAGGCTGGAGCCGCGACCCGTTTGGCGGCGAGCTGGTCGGCGGCGATGACGACGGTGTTGTCTGGGGGCGTGGCGCTATCGACATGCTTAATCTCACGTCGTCGATGGCGGTCGCATTTCGCCACCTGGCAATACAAGCCAAGCAAACCGGCAAACGCCCCCTTGGCGACCTGATCTATTTCGGCGTTGCGGACGAAGAAGCCGGCGGCACTTACGGCGCAAAGTGGATGGTTGACAACAACTGGGACCCGATTGCCTGTGACTATGTGCTGACGGAGTTCGGCGGCCTGCCTACTAAAACCAGCAGCGGCATGAAGCTCACCCTGGCGGCCGGTGAGAAGGGCGTGGCGTGGCGCAAACTGAAGGTGCGCGGCACACCTAGCCACGGCTCAATGCCTTTCGGCACGGATAATGCGCTCATCAAGGCAGCCGAAGTGGTGCGCCGCATTGCCGACTATCGCCCGCAGTCCAGCATGACCGAAATGTGGCAGCACCAAGTGGACTCTCTCACCGTTGACGACGACATAAAGGCAGCCCTGCTTGACCCCGAAACGGTTTGGGATGAGATTGAAAGCGTGAGCGACAAGGTTTCGCCTGGCTTGGCCCGCCATCTTCATGCCTGTAGTCACACAACGTTTTCGCCTAATGTGATTGAAGGGGGAACGAAGACCAACGTGGTGGCCGACAAGGTTGAGATAGAAGTGGATATCCGCCGGGCGGCTGGCGATGCCCGTGAGATTGACGAGCATCTAAAAGAAGCAATAGGTGATCTCTACAGCGAGGTTGAGGTGGAGCATATTTTTGATGAGCAAGCGACTTTTTCGTCCACCGACACGCCGCTGTGGCGCCTGCTGGGCGACTTGATGGCTAAGGCACATCCGGATACGCCGCTGATGCCGTCGCTAATACTGGGCGCAACGGACGCAAGATTTTTCCGATCAAAGGGAGTCGTCGCCTATGGTGCTGGTTTGTTCAGCGACCGCGGCAACTCCGAAGACTTTATGAGCAGGTTTCACGGCAACGATGAGCGCGTAGATGTGGAATCGCTGGCGCTCACAACACAGTTGTGGATTGATGTTGTAAACAACTGGGATCAAATCGGACACCCCTGAGTTCAGAAAGCGTTATTCGTGAAGAAACAAACACAGCAAAAACCAACCCGGCCGAAGCAAGCCCTGCGCTGGCTAGCACTAACAACGCTGGTGTTGCTTGTGGCGTCTGCCTGCAGTTTCTTTACCGGCGACGATGACGAGGACACCGCCGCGACCACCACAACGCTTGCCGCTGACGACCCCGATCTTGAAACCACAGAGCCACAGATCATTAGCGGCTCCACCTCAACCGTTCCCGGAGCCTCCCCGCTAAATGCCGATGCAAAGCTCTCTACCGCAGGCCTTGGTCCCGTGCTGATCGGGCACTCATTTGAACAAGCTCTAGCCGCTAGCGGGGGAGTGCTGGTGCAGTTTCCTGACGGCACCGACACATGCAAGATTTACGGGGCCGGAGCAGACCTGCCCGGCGTTTTCATAACGGCGATTGACGATGAGGTTCAGCGCATTGACGTAGCTGAAGGTTCAACTTCGACGGTGTCTGGGTTTGGGATTGGCTCAAGCGTGACCGACCTGCGATCTGCGTTCGGGGAGCGCATACAAGACGGGCCGAACACGGGCGAAATCCAGTTCGTGCCAGTTGATGCCGGCGATGCCGACAAGCGCGTGGTGTGGCTAGTCGATGAAGGAATAGCGGTCAGCATGCGGGCCGGGCGGGTGCCGTACGTGAACTCCAGAACTTTCTGCTAGCGCGTAGATTGCTAGCGCATAGATTTGCTTACTTAGTTACTTAGGGATAGGGGAGACATGTCACACGACGTAGTAATCAGAGGTGGCACGGTGGTTGATGGCACCGGCGCGGCGGCTTTTGCGGCCGACGTGGCGATAGACGGCGAACGCATAACCGCGATCGGTGAGGTGTCGGAGCCCGGCGGCACCGAAATTGATGCGACCGACAAGATAGTGACGCCTGGCTTTGTCGATATTCACACGCATCTAGACGCTCAGATGGCGTGGGACCCGATCGGATCTAGCTCGTGCTGGCACGGCGTTACCTCCGTTGTGATGGGCAACTGCGGGGTGACCTTTGCGCCTGTCAAATCGGACGACATTGAATACCTGGCGGAGGTAATGGAGTCCGTTGAGGACATCCCCAAAGACTCAATCATGGAAGGCCTGCCCTGGGATTGGCGCAGCTACGGCGAGTACCTGAGCTTTTTGGATGGCCTGCCGAAAGGGCTCAACGTGGGTGGCATGGTCGGCCACGTGGCGGTGCGCTGGCACGTCATGGGTCCCGACAGCCTGGAACAGACGCCAGCTAGCCGCGATCAGATCAACGCAATGTGCGAGCTGGTTGATGAGGCAATGGATGCGGGCGCGCTCGGATTCTCAACCTCGCGCACGCTGCTGCACCGCACTCCCGACGGCCGCCCCATTCCTGGCACCTTCGCCGACGACGAAGAGCTGTATGCGTTTGGTGATGTGCTGGGCAAGCACGAGCGGGGAGTGTTTGAGTCTGCGCCACGCTATGAAGCGAGCGGGCCGGATTTCGCCGGCGGCTTTCATGAGATTGAAGTGCTAGGCGAGATCACCCGCCGCAGCCAGCGCCCGTCAACGTTTGGCTTGGTTTATTCGGCCCGGAAGCCAGAGATGTGCGACATGGTGCTGGACTACGTGGCCAAGCAAAACTCAACCGGCGCAAATCTGCGGCCGCAAACCACCTGCCGTGCCATCGGCGTGGTGCTTGGCATTCAGCACCGCACGCCGTGGGACAGGTCGGGCGACACTTGGCGATCCATGCGGCATCTATCGGTGCCTGAGCGGCTGGAGATGATTCGCGACCCCAAGCAGCGCCAAGCGCTAATCGACGAAGCCAACCAGCCCCATGACGAGGCGACCGGAATGGCGAGCGCTCTGGTGGATTTGCAGCGCCTGTATCTGTTGGATGCGACCAACCCGAAGTATCGAACCACTCAAGCGGACACCTTGGAAGCGCAAGCCGAAGCGGCCGGGGTAACGCCCGTTGAGCTGTTTTTGGATGCGACCGATAGCTCCGACGGTGCGGTCATGTTGAGCCTGCCGATTCTCAACCAAGACTTTGATGCGATTGAGCGAATGCTGCGGCACGACTCAATCGTGATGGGCTTGGCTGATGCGGGCGCGCACGTTGGCCAGATCATGGATTCAAGTCAGCCAACTTTCTTCCTTAGCCATTGGGTGCGCGACACCGGCTTTTTTGACCTGCCCGAGGGGATTCGCCGCATCACTTCCGACACGGCCGATCTGTTTGGCTTGGTTGATCGTGGGCGAATCACGCCCGGCGGTTTTGCCGACATCAACGTGATTGACCTGGCGGGCTTGTCGCTGGTGGGCCCGGAATACGTGCACGATTTTCCGGGCGGCGCAGGTCGGTACGTCCAAAAGGGCGCTGGCTATGACGCGACGCTGGTGAACGGGCAGGTCTTCATGCGCAACGGCGAACACACCGGCGCGCTGGCTGGCGCGACTCTGCGCTCTACTGATTAGATCAGACTCGCTAGAACCAAAACAGAAAGCAACAATGCCTGCCCTTCCAGAGCAAACCATCAACCCTGACGCGATCTATGAGGTAACCCTTGGCACAAACAAGGGCGACATAGTTATGCGCCTAGATCCGAAGCTGGCGCCGATCACGGTCAACAACTTCATCAGCCTGGCAAAAGACGGCTACTACGACGGGCTGACGTTTCACCGTGTTGTTCCGGATTTTGTGATTCAGGGTGGCTGCCCAGAAGGCAGCGGTACAGGTGGCCCCGGCTACAAGTTTGCCGACGAGCCGGTGCAAGGCGAATATGTCTTGGGCGCGGTTGCGATGGCTAACGCTGGTCCAGACACCAACGGCAGCCAGTTCTTTATCTGCACTGACGACTGCCGCGACAAGCTGGCGCCCTCTTACAACCTGTTCGGGCACGTAACGCAGGGCATGGACGTGGCTTTGCAAATTAGTGTGGGCGACGCGTTTGGCTCGGTCAAAGTGGTCGAGTTAGATAAGTAGGGAGCGCAAAAATGAGCACAAGCACAGGTACAGATCAAGTCCTCTATGAGGTGAGCGACGGCGTGGCGGTTATCACCTTCAATCGTCCGGATCGCCTAAACGCCTGGACGGGGCTGCTTGGCACCGGCTATTTCAACTCCCTGGATATGGCGGCGGCCGATCCCGCCGTGAGCGCCATAGTCGTTACCGGCGCAGGTAAAGGGTTTTGTGCAGGCGCAGACATGGACAACCTGCAAGGTCTCAGCACCGGCGATAGCGAGAACGACCCTGGCGACCCAACGGCCCCAGAGCTGCGAGCCGAGCGCCACGACTACGCAGTCAGCATTCCCAAGCCGGTGATAGCGGCGGTAAACGGCGCTTGCGCAGGGCTGGGATTTGTCCACGCCATGATGTGCGACATTCGCTTTGCGGCCGAGGGCGCGAAATTCACAAGCTCCTTCGCCCGCCGCGGGCTAATAGCCGAGCACGGGATCTCCTGGATGCTGCCACGCGTGGTCGGGCCATCAACTTCACTTGACATCTTGTTGTCTGGGCGGGTTTTCCTGGCCGAAGAGGCACAGGAACTAGGCGTGGTTACCAAGGTTTACCCGGCGGCCGACCTGCTGAGCGAGGCCGTTGCTTATGCCGGCGAGTTGGGTCGTCTGAGCGCCCCTTGGTCTATGGCGCAGATGAAGCGGCAGGTGTGGGGCCAGCTTGATATGAGCCGTGACGACGCGCTTAGTCAATCAAACAAGGTCATGGTTGAGTCGCTTAAGCGCCCCGACTTCAAAGAAGGTGTGCAAAGCTTCGTGGATAGGCGTGATCCCAACTTTGAACCGATCACCGGGCTGTAATCGCCGAACCGCCCCCAAGAAATCCAGCCCGCCGTGCCGCTGTTCGGCGCGCTCATGAACACCCAGCTACTAAGCACCTAACTACGTAATGACTCTTAAAGATCCGGTCGTAGCTTTCGCGATCCTGGCTTGGCTGGCGTATATCGCTAGCCGCTTGCTGGCGCGCACCAACCTGCCGGAGATAGTGGGCTTTTTGCTGGTGGGTGCATTAGCTGGCCCGTCGGGCTTGGAGCTGCTGGACATTGATGCGCTAAACGCAATGCGCCCCATCACCGAGGTAGCGCTAGCGGTGCTGATGTTCATTATCGGCGAGCGCGTGTCGGTGCGAGCCTTGCGGGCGGCCCGCTGGACGCTAACCACCGGCGTTGCCCAGTTCGTGCTTTGCGCCTTGTCGGTCTATTGGGTTACCCGCTGGGCGGGCGCCAGCAATGCCGTGGCGCTTTTGCTGGCTACTTTGGCGGGGGCGGGCGCGCCGATGACGATCGCGCACATCGTTAGTTCAACAAAGGCAACCGGCAGCTACCCGATCGGAGTTGTCGGCACCCACGCCGTATCCGACGCCCTAGCAACCATCGCATTCGCCGTGGTGCTGCCGGTGGCGGTGCTTTCGGTAGAGGGCTCAACCTCAACGCTGTCAACCGCCGCGCTCGACTTCGTGCAGCTCGGCATCGGCGGGGCGGTGCTGGGGCTGGTCGGCGGCTGGGTGATCTCGCGCGTCGGCTTTCATATCGAAACCTCCGGCGAACTGCTGCTGTTCGTTTTGGTCAACGTGATGCTGGGCTGGGTAATAGCGGGCTGGCTAGACATCTCTTTGCCGTTGGCGGCTTTAGTTGCTGGTGCTTCGGCCGCCACGATTTCAACCGAAGCCTTTGGTGCGCGGTTGTTTAGGACGCTGCGCAGCATCGAGCAACCGCTCTATTTGTTGTTCTTTGCGTTGGCGGGTGCCTCAATTCATCTGAGCGATATCCCCATGGTGGGCTTGGTCGGCCTGGCATACATCGCAACCCGAGTCGCCGCCAAAATCGTTGGCGGTTTGGGTGGCGGCTTGCTGGGCGGGCTGGGCTGGCGAGTGTCGTTGCGGCTAGGTGTGAACCTGACACCGCAGGCCGGCGTGGCAGTGGGGCTGGCGATTCTGGCTTCGGAGGAGCTTGTCGGCGGTGGTGCTGATGCGGCCACGGTGGTGCTGGGCTCGGTGGTTCTGTTTGAAATGATCGGCCCGGTGCTGGTAGCGCGCGACCTGCGAACCTGGGCGATCGGCGCGGC
Organism: Candidatus Poriferisodalaceae bacterium; assembly: GCA_965212125.1. Lineage (GTDB taxonomy): Bacteria > Actinomycetota > Acidimicrobiia > Acidimicrobiales > Poriferisodalaceae > CAYRJD01. The sequence goes on from OZ243045.1 coordinate 771,511, forward strand.
TGAGGAAAAGCCAGCCGAGCCGGACACCTTCAAGGTGCCGTCACGCGTGTTGTTGGCGGCTCCGCGGGCGGTGGTTATACCTGAATGGGTGGTGGATCAGCTATCTCGCTGGCACGCCTCTTGCGTTACCTTGCTGCCCATTGACGACGACAGCGACGCGGTTAGGGATCTGGCTACTCAGTGCAGCAGCAAGAACGTGGACTTTGAGTTCCACCCGCTGGCTAGCGAGAGCTTTGTGGGTGAGGTGGTTAAGAAGCGGTCAGAGGTTTCCGCGGACTACGTCATTTTGTTTTCCGACCGACTTGCCAGCGCCCGATCTCGGTTGGTGCTGTTGCCAACAGAGCGAATAGCCCGCCAAGTAGACGTGCCCGTAACGGTGTTTCCGCTTGAGCCGCTAGAGAAGAAGCATCGCCCGCGCAAGTTCCCTTGGCAGGTAAATGAACGCGGCTGAGCCTCCGCCAGCGGGTGAGCCCCTGCCAGCGGCTGAGCCCCTGCTGGAAGAGGCAATTGCGCTGGCCAAAGCCGCCGGTGCCATGACGCGCAAATGGTTTCCTGGCGGCTCACATAGCGGCCCGCTTAGTGGTTCGCTCACCACGCAGTTCAAACCGGACGGCACCGAAGTGTCCGAAGCCGACCTAGCCGTGGAGCAGTACTTGCGTGATGAGCTAGCCGAGCGCTTCCCGCAAGACACCGTGATGGGCGAGGAGTTTGGCGGCGAGTTGGCGACAAGCGGTCGGACTTGGATTATCGATCCGATCGATGGCACCCGTGGTTTTGTGCGAGGCGTGCCGCTTTATGCGACCTTGCTAGCTCTGGTTGATGAGAGCGGCCCGCTGCTTGGAGTGATTGACCTGCCTGCGTTGGAGCAGACTCTGGCAGCCGGGCGCGGCATCGGGTGCTGGCTAGATCAGGAGCGCTGTCAGGTAAGCGAAACGCCCAGCATCAAAAAAGCTCTGATAAACACGAGCGATTTTGCTACTTTCTCAAACAAGCAGTTCGCTCAATTGCACGACGCGGGGGCCATGCTGCGCACTTGGGGTGACGCATATGGGTATTTCATGGTCGCCACTGGCGCCGCAGATGCGATGATTGACCCCATCTGTGAGGCCTGGGACTTGGCGCCAATGCCCGTGATCATCGGCGAGGCCGGCGGAATGTTTACCGACCTGGCGGGCGCTGACAGCTACACATCGCGCAACGGCGTTGCCACAAACGGGCACATACATCAACCGGTGCTGGCGGCGCTGGGTGGTGCTGGCGCGGGTGGGTCCGGTGTCAGCGAGTCCGGCACAGCGAGCACTGATGCCGACTGACAACCCCACTCCGTTGAGCGACCGCGACCGCATGCCACGCTGGGTGCCGCGAGCGATCATTCTGTTTGCGGTTTCGATAATCGGCTTGGTGTTGCTGTACTGGTTCGCATTGCGGCTGCGCAGCTTTTTCATCGTCATATTGATGTCGCTGTTTTTGTCATTTGCGCTTGAGCCAGCTGTGAACTGGCTGGCTGAACGTGGCTGGCGGCGCGGCCTGGCAACGGCGATGGCCTTTGGGGTTTTCGGACTTTTGACTGTTCTGTTCGTGGCAGCTATGGCATCGGTTTTTGCCGATCAAATCACCAATTTGGTCGATTCTGCTCCTGAATACATTGAGGCAATAGCTGACTGGCTTAACAACCAGTTCGGTATTGAGATCAACACGGACGACCTGATATCTCAGTTCACCGGCGATAACGGAGCGGTGGCGACGCTGGCGGGTCGCCTGGCGGGCAACTTAGTCGGCTTGGGGTCAACCGTGGCTGGATTGGTCGTCCAAGCGCTGACGGTGCTGCTGCTCACCTTTTATCTAGTGGCTGAGGGACCACGCCTGCGTCGTTTGATCTGCTCAACCTTGTCGCCTGAGCGACAAACCATGGTCTTGCGTGGCTGGGAGCTAGCCATCGCCAAAACCGGTGGCTATATCTATTCACGGTTTCTGCTAGGCGTCGCATCGTTCGTGTTCCACTGGGCGGTGTTTGCGGTGATAGGAATCCCGTACCCGTTGCCGTTGGCGATGTGGGTGGGTGTCGTTTCGCAGCTCATCCCGGTGGTCGGCACCTACTTGGCTGGGCTGGTGCCAGGGCTCATCGCTCTTGTGGATGACCCGGTATCGGCGATCTGGGTGATTGGTGCGGTGATCATTTACCAGCAGGTTGAGAACTACCTGATCTCGCCGCGCATCGTGTCGCTGACCGTCGACATTCATCCCGCTGTTTCGTTTTCGGCCGTGGTGATTGGCGCGGCTTTGCTCGGCACCGTTGGGGCGCTGTTGGCGGTGCCGGCTGCGGCGACCATTCAGGCGTTTGGTTCGACTTATGTAAAGCGGCACGAGCTTGTTGAGTCAGACCTGCTGACCAGACATGACGACGATGATGAGGCAGAGGATGACGAGACCGGCGAGGCTGGCGGGGCTGGTGGTGCAGCTGGCGAGGGGGCTGAGGCCTAGGCCAGTTCTGCTCGCAGGGCGGCCTGCGCGGCGTGATAGCCAGCCATTCCATGCGTGCCAGGTCCAGGCGGAGTGGAAGCTGAGCACATATAAACACCGCGCCCGAGCCGGTAAGGATTTGCACCCAGGCGCGGCCTGCGCAGCAACCCCATCAAGCTCAGCTTGCCGCCGGTTATGTCGCCGCTGGTGTAGTTCGCGTTGTGCGCTTCAAGCTGGCTTGGGTCCATCACCGAGCGTGCCAAAACATGGCTGCGAAACCCGGGCGCAAAACGCTCAAGCTGCCGCTCAATTGCTTCGGTCGGGCTTTCGCTCTCGGAGAACCCTTCGCTCTCTGGCCCATGAGGGATATGCGCGTAGACCCAAGCCACGTGTTTGCCAGCTGGCGCGCGTGTTGGGTCGGCCAGGGTCGGCTGCGCTACCAGCGTGAATGGGTGGCGCGATAAGTGCCCCGCCGCAACGTCTCTTTGCGTTGCCGCTACTTCTTCCAGGGTTCCACCAAGATGAACCGTGCCAGCCTTGCGTGACGGCAAGTGAGTCCAAGGCAGTGGTGCATCGAGCGCATAATCAATCTTCCAGCAAGCACTGCCGGGCTTCACCGCTGCTAACCGCCGTGTTGCTTGGTGCTGTTGTGTTGTCTGTGTTCCAGATAGCAGCCCTGCCGCGTTATGCGCAGTTAGGTCAAGCAATACCACCGCATCGTTGGGTAGTTCTTCTATCGCATGCACTCGGCGGCCAAGTTCAATCTTGCCGCCCGCATCGCTAAGGGCTGCGGCGAGCGCATCGGCAATTGCTTGGGAGCCGCCACGTGCTATCGGCCAGCCATAGCAATGCGCCAGCACTAGCAACAGGGCACCAAACCCTGCCGTGCCAAGGTGATGCAGCGGCAGGAAAGCGTGCGCGGCACAGCTGGCTAGTAGCGCCCGGGCTGGTGCGGCGGCAAACCAATATTGCGCAGCAAACTCAGCTGGCAAAACCCAGCGCGGGATTGTTTGCCCCGCTTGCCCGACTGCCTGCAGATCTTCTAGTGAGCCCTTGGACGGGGGCGCAAGCAGCGGACCTAAGACGCGTTCTCGCAAGACCGGCCAGGCAGCCAGCATTCGCTCCAGCAAACGCAGGTAGGCGTCTTGATCAACCCCAAGCTCGTTGGCGGTGCGGTTCAAGTCCCTGTAAAGAGTCGCCCCCGATCCGCCAGCCAGCGGATTAGTCGCAACCACTTCGTGATGCAGCCACTGCAAGCCGTATTGCTCAAGATTTAGGGCTTGGATAGCAGGGCTAGCGACAGCCAGAGGATGAACCGCTGAGCAAACGTCGTGCAAGAAACCAGGCAGGGTCAGAGCTTCGGTGCGCATGCCGCCGCCTAGCTGATCGGCGGCTTCAATGACGGTTACCTGGCAGCCCGCACGGGCGAGCGTGACCGCAGCGACCAAACCATTCGGCCCGCTGCCAACCACGATCGCTTTGCCTGTGCTTGTTTTACTCACGGCGTGTCCATAGGTCCAGTCCCAGCATTACGAGAGCAAAGCCCAGCATTAGGAGAGCAAAGCTAGAGCACCTACCCAACCAAGATGACGCATGTGTCTCTCAGGTGCCTTCTTATTGGCTGGGTTGTTGTGCGCGCGACCCGCTAGATCCGCCGGCCAGCGGCAAAATCTAGGAAGGTTGATCGCGGCAGGCCGTTAAATGTGATTGACCGCGTTTTGCCCTCAAGGTATCGTTAGGGGTATGGGAACAACCAGAAAACAAGCTTTTGAGGATTTCATTGACTCATTTGACTGCCTCGCGTTTATTCCGGAAGGCAAGAAGCTGACACCGGAGCAGAGAGAGATGGCGCAGAAGCGGCTAACGGATTTTATTGACCTGAAAAGCAAATACAAAAAGCGGCTAGCAGAAGCGACCAAAGCGAGCGTGAAACACGGGGCAATGACTTCGCTTACCGCGCTAAGCGATTCAATAGCGCGTTTAGAAAAACAGCTAGCCGCCTGACTAGCTGGCCGAGACGGAGCCTATTTCAACTGGGAAACGAAACGCCTGATGAAGAGTGCGCTAGACGCAGCGATGTTCACATAAAGCAGATTCATACTTTGACGCGTTCGCTGTGGGCTATCGCAGACGAGCCACGCCAAGATGACGATGATTGGATGACGACAGCCAAAGATTCACTTTCGCTTTTGCACGGGGCAGCGAAAGACACGGCGGACAGCGCATTAACCGACCTGCAGTATTGGTGGGATGAGCTTAGCGATGCCCTATTCCAAGATTTAGAAATAGACCTAGCCGCCTCCCTAGAAATAATCAGGGTCGTCGCACCCTGTCTGGAACTTTTAGAAACACCCATCGGTGATGAAGCGGAAATGGCTCACGAGTTGGCTGAGCTGCTAAATAGATTGCGCGTCAGGCGGTGGGGCTACGGAGACGGTGAACTGATTTTTGTGCCTAACGACATTTCATCCCTCTTTTGATTTGGGCTGGCGTATCCGCCTACTTAGTAACAGCGCCGTGCTGCTAGCCACTGCTTGCCAACAGATCCAGTCCCAGCATTACAGGGGAGTTGGTCTGGTTGCTGGGCCCAAAAAACGGCGCTATCAGGGTTGGCTTGCGGACCTCCGATATGCCCAGCTCAACACCGAGGGTCCGCCCTGCGCTACCAAGTGCTTGATGCGCCGGCAGCTCATCCGCAGCAGCCGGAGCCTTGCTCAGCAATAGCGCTGCCTCACCTGCACGCTCTAGCAGCGACGCGTGAAGCAGTGGCGTCTGGCGCCAGTGACCCGCCTCGGCCGAATCGGCATGCAACAACGCCGCGCTCGCATTGCTCAGGCAATCACCAAGCGCCGCGCCGCCTAGCTCAGAGCGAGCCAGCTCAGAGCGAACCTGCTTCGGCACGGCCTGCGGCGCACATTGCTGCTCCCAAACAACGTTCCATTTCGGCAGCCCGCCGCGCCGTCGCAGCTGGGTGGCGTTCAGCTTGCGGACTACCTCACGCGCATCGATTTCTTGCGCACCCGCCGCCAGCGCCCGCTCGCGCTCGGAGATTCTCACGTCGTAGTGGTCGCCTTGAAAACCCACCCGGCGCTTGCCGATGGTCTCGGCAAAATCATGTAGCTCCGCCAGATCGCTGTCTGATATCAGGTGAGCCCAGCGGTCGCCATGCCAGCGCCAAAGAGGCTGATCAACAAAAATCACTACGGCACATACGCTAAGCCTGTGCAAGCACTACCGCTAGCCGATCTGACGGTGCTGGATTTAACGATTGCGCGCGCAGGGCCGACTGCGGTTCGCCAACTGGCGGACTGGGGAGCCGACGTCATACGGATTGAATCGCCGCTGGCGGGATTCACCGCCGACCGCGCCGCCGGGCAGCATCACGCTGCCGGGCAACACCGCCCCTCGCCGGACGAGTTGAACATCCATCGCAACAAGCGCTCAATCGTGATTGACCTGAGCGGCGAACCAGGCAGAGCCTTGTTGCACCAAATGGCCAAGCAAGCGGACGTGCTGATTGAGAACATGCGCCCGGCTGTCAAAACCAAGCTCGGGTTTGACTGGGAGACATTGTCGGCGATCAACCCGCGCCTGATCTTGGGGTCTATCTCTGGCTTCGGGCAAACGGGTGATTACAGCGACCGCGGCGGCGTCGATCAGATTGCGCAAGGCATGGGCGGGATGATGGCGGTAACCGGCCTGCCTGGGCAGGGTCCGGTGCGGGCAGGCGTTGCCATCAGCGACGTAACCGCCGGGCTGCAACTAGCCGTAGGAGTTCTGACCGCCCTGCACGAGCGTGAGCGAACAGGTTTGGGTCGCTGGGTTCATACCTCGCTACTGGAGTCAATGCTGGCGATGCTTGATTTTCAAGCCGCCCGTTGGACGGTGGCAGGCGACGACCCGCAACAAAGCGGCAACGACCATCCAACGCTCAGCCCAATGGGCACCTACCAAACAGCGGACGGGTTTGTGAACATCGCCGCGTCGGGTGGGCGGCTGTGGGAGAAGTTTTGCGACGCAGCTGGCTTGGCAGACCTGCCGACGGACACAAGGTTCGCCACCGCCACCGACCGCTACAAAAATCGCACAGAGCTAAACGAGCTGATCACTCAACGGTTGCAAGCGGCTCCAACCGCGCATTGGGTAGAGAGCCTGAATGCGGCGGGGGTGCCGTGCGGCCCGGTTAACACGGTCGCGCAGGCCTTCGCCGATCCGCAGGTGGAGCATCTGCAAATGGCGGCGCCGGTCACGCACCCCACCGCGGGGGAAGTAAAAATCCTGCGCAACGCGACTCAGCTTGAAGGCGTCGCGAACAACATCAGAACGCACAGCCCACTCAAGGGCGAGCACACCAAGGAGATACTTACGCAGTTCGGCGTGAGCGAAACCGAGCAAGCCAACCTGCTTAGCACAGGAGTGGTAGTCGCCGCAGAAGCCGCGCTTGATTAGGTCGCGCGCTGATTAGCAGTTTCAGCGGATAGAGTGACCGCCTACTTTTTGTTTCATTGTCTCAGCCGAGAAAGGAACGACCAATGGGTAACGAAAATGCAATATCAGATCCTTCTAGCGAATGGGGGTTTGAAACACGAATGATCCACTCCGGGCAGAGCCCGGATGGTGACACCGGCTCTCGCACTGTGCCGATCTATCAAACGACTTCTTACGTGTTCCGCGATTCGGACCACGCACAGAACTTGTTTGCACTCTCAGAGATTGGCAACATCTATACGCGCATCATGAACCCGACCCAGCACGTGCTGGAAGAGCGCATCAACGCTCTTGAAGGTGGCGTTCGCACAGCGGTCGGCTTGCCCGGCACGCTGGCGGTGTCATCGGGTCAGGCGGCGGAAACACTGGCTGTGCTCAACCTGGCAGAGGTGGGCGATCACATCGTGGCGAGCCCATCGCTTTACGGCGGCACATACAACCTGTTTCATTACACGCTGCCAAAGCTGGGCATCAACGTCAGCTTTGTGAGCGACCCGGATAACCCGGACGCTTGGCGAGCAGAGGTGCAAGACAACACGCGGGCCTTCTACGGCGAGTCGATCGGCAACCCGAAGAACGATGTGTTTGATTTTGAAGGTGTTAGCGCGGTGGCGCACGAGGTCGGCGTACCGCTGATTATCGATAACACCGTGCCAACGCCGTATCTGTGCAACCCTCTGAAGCACGGCGCCGACATCGTGGTGCATTCGGCTACCAAGTTCATTGGCGGCCACGGAACCTCAATCGGTGGACTGATTGTGGACGGTGGCACGTTTGACTTTGGTGCTTCGGGTCGGCATGCGATGTTTACAGAGCCTGATCTGAGCTATCACGGTCTGGAATATTGGCCGGCGCTAGGGGCTGGCTCCTACATCGTCAAGGCCAGAGTTCAACTGCTGCGCGACATCGGTGCCGCAGTTGCGCCGTTCAACGCATTCTTGTTCTTGCAGGGCATTGAGACGCTTTCTCTACGGATGGAGCGTCACGTGCAAAACGCTCAGCTTGTTGCTGAGTACCTGGAAGGGCACAAGCAGGTTGAGTGGGTTCGCTATGCCGGGCTGAAGTCCAGTCCGTATAACGAGCGGGCGCAGCGGTATTTGCCTAAAGGGCCGGGTTCGGTTCTTGCGTTTGGTATCGCTGGTGGCGTCAAGGCCGGGCAGAAGTTTGCCGAGAGCGTTGAACTGCACAGCCACGTGGCCAACATTGGCGACGTGCGCAGTTTGGTTATCCATCCTGCCAGCACCACGCACAGCCAGCTGACGCCGGAAGAGCAGATAAGCACAGGAACTGATCCGAACCTGGTTCGGTTGTCTGTGGGCTTGGAAACCGCCGCCGACATTTTGGCTGACCTTGATGTCGGATTTGAGGCCGCAGCAAGCATTTAGCTGGCTAGCTATTAGTTAGCCAACTAGTAACTAGCCAACTAGTAACTAGCCAACTAGCTTGGCCTAGTGCTTCCGAAACGATTAGCCGCTGCGGCTGACTCGCTTTGGAACTATCAGACTGCCAGCCCCAGGCCGGGCGCCCTGCCCGAGCTTGAGGCGCAGTTTGCCGACCTGTCTATTGATGATGGGTTAGCTATTCAGACTGAGTTGCATCGCCGCCGCGCTGCTGGTGGGGCAGCTGGTGGTGGTGCGGCTGATGGTGCGGCTGGTGGAGCAACCGACCAAACACCGCTCGTCGGTTACAAGGTCGGCCTGACTTCGCCGCGCGCACGCAAGGCAGTCGGCAGCGACACGCGCCCGTTTGGGCACTTGACAAGGTTGGTAGAGAACGGCGCTTCTTTAGCGTCTGTAATACCGGGCTGGCCGCGCCCCAGCAAAGGTCTTGGCGCAATCAGCATCGAAACAGAAATGTGCTTTGAGGTCGCCAAGCCCATAGCGGGCGAGAGCTTTGACCCCGCGCAAGTGCCAGAGCACGTTGCGGGGGTGTTCGCCGGGTTTGAAATAAACGAGCGACGCCTGACCCCAAAGGCAGGCCTTGCGCTGCTGGTAGCCGACAATCTCACAAACTGGGCGATCGTGAAGGGCACGGGAGTGCCGCCACCGCCAGCCGACGTCTTAGACGACACTCGGGTGGTTGTTACCTGCAACGGGGAAGAGCGACTGGCATGCACCGCAGCTGAGATGGTCGACAACCCTTACCAGTCGATTGCTGCGCTAGCTGCGACCTTGCACCGCCACGGGCTGGGGCTTGAGCCCGGACAGCTTGTGATCACCGGCGCATACATCACGTTCGCGCTAGACAACAACGATGCCAGCCAAACTTGGCGGGCGGAATACTCCGGCATTGGAGCGGTAGAGGTCAGATGAACATCCTCGTCACAAAGACCTTGACCCTGCCTGAGGTTTCAACAGAAGATCTAGCGCAGATTCAGACCGCCGCAGGCGCCGATGCGAACGTAATCGTGGTTGACAGCCCGCGTGATGGGATTGCGCACGCCGCTGACATTGAGGTGGTGTTAGGGCTTACCACGAAGCGGCTGTTCAAAGCCGCCACGAAACTGCGCTGGGTGCACGCGACCGCCTCCGGCATTGACATGTTTATGTACCCAGAGTTCGTAGACAGCCCGGTCATTTTGACCGGAGAGAAGGGGCTGGTTGGCAGCCACTTGGCTGATCATGGATTTGGCCTGCTGTTAGCCCTGACCCGCCGCATCGCAATGGCAATCAAACTTGGCCCCGCGGGTTGGGCGAATGACAAGCGTGAGTTGATGCGTTTCAGCGAGCTTGAGCTTGAAGGTATGACGATGGGAATACTCGGGTTTGGCGGCACGGGCAGGCATCTGGCAAAGCGAGCGACCGCGTTCGGTATGCCGGTTCAAGCGCTTGACCTATTTGACGTAGAGCCCGCCCCGGAGCACGGAGTTGCCCAGGTGCTTGGGTTTGACGCACTGTCTGAAGTGGTTAGCACGTCAGACGTGGTGGCCATTGCGCTACCGCTAACTGAGGCCACGAACGCCCTGTTTGATGCTGCGCTTTTTGCGCAGATGAAACCCAATGCGATTTTGCTCAATGTGACCCGTGGCGAAATAGTCGACAAGGACGCTTTAGAGACGGCCTTGGTTAATGGCACCATCGGCGGGGCCGCGCTAGATGTAACGCCGCAAGAACCACTACCGCCAGAAAGCCCTCTGTGGGAACTTGACAACTGCGTGATGACACCGCACACGGCTGGCGCATCGCAGTTGCGCAGCAAGCGCAACCTGGATCGGTTCTGCCGCAACCTGGTCGCCTACCGGAACGGGCAGCCGCTCGAAGGACTGGTTGATAAGCAGGCTGGGTTTTAGTCAGGCTGGCTTTTAGTCAGGCTGGGTTTTGCGCTCACGCAGCAAAAGCTCTTGCGCGATCGTCGCCACGTGAAGGCCGTCGATCGAAAAAAGGTTGCCAACCGTCATTCCCCGCGCATTGCTAAGCCCATGGCAATCAAAGTGATAGAGATGCCACTGGTCGGCGCGTAGCGGACGGTGAAACCAAATGGAGTGGTCAAGGGACGCCCCCATGAACTTGTCGTGGTACTGCTCACGTGGCACCTGCAGCGGATGCAGCGAGCGGGCAGCATCAAAATGAACCGAATCTGATGTGAAAGCCAGGCCGCAGATGTGCTGGCGTGGATCGTCAGGCATTGGGTCGCTGATTCGCACCCAGCCCAAGGCTTGGCTTGACCCAGGCAGGCTTTCCAACTGCCGACGTTCCATTATCCAAGGCCACCAGTCCCTCTTGTCGGAGAACTCAGCGTTGGGGGAGGGTGCCGGCGGAATGCGCGCAGTCTGCACTTCGGCTTCCTCTTCGTAAACGTGAAACGAGCAGGACAGATTTAAGATCGCGCCGCCGCTTTGGCGCGCCACGACCGCCCGAGTGCAAAACGACCTGCCGTCTCGCAAGCGATCAACCTCGTAGCGGATTGGTTCAACGGTTGAGCCGCCCTTTATGAAATAGGCGTGCACCGAATGTGCCACAAATCGCTCATCAACGGTTTTCATGGCCGCCCAGAGCCCCTGGCAGATCACCTGCCCGCCATAAACACGCCCCCAGTGATAGCTGGGGCTGAGCCCGATGTAGGTGTCGGGGCCGTGCTGTTCAAGGTGCATTACCTGGTTAAAGGTGGTGAGTTCCATTAGTCGCCGCCTGGCCTTTTAGCTGCCCGTGAAGTTGGGTGTGCGGCGGTCGTTCATTGCGTTCACGCCTTCCACCCAATCCTTGGTTGCGCGCAAGCGATCTTGCTCGGCCTTTTCGTGATCGGTAGCGGCTTTGATGGCCGCGGGCAGATGTCCGCGCATGGTTTGGCGGATTGAGTCGATTGCCATTGGCGCAGACATGGCTATTTCACGCGCAAACTCATGTGCTTGCGAGCGCAGGTCTTCGGCTGGCACCAAGCGATCGGCCAGGCCGAGCTCAAGTGCCTCTTCGCCGGGCACTCGCCGACCTGTGTACAGAAGCTCCAGGGCTCGTTGTTGGCCGACTAGCGCGGGGAGGGTGACCGTGAGTCCGAATCCGTGATGAAAGCCAAGCCGTGCGAAGTTTGCGGCAAAGCGAGCCTGCGGTGTGGCAATGCGGAAGTCGGCTGCGCACGCCAGTCCCAATCCGCCGCCGACGGCTGCGCCTTGCACCGCGGCGACTATCGGGGTTTTGGTAGAGAAGAGGTCAAAGGCGGCGTCGTATAGGTGGCGTGGGTTGGCGGCCGTGCTAGCCGAACCCGTGCCAGCGGGGCGCTGCCCGTCTTGGCCGTACTGCGCGCCGGCGCAGAAGTTCTTTCCCTCCGAACGCAACACAGCCACGCGACAAGCCGATTCACTGTCTAGGTCGGTCAGAGCGGTGACCAGCGAATCGATTAGCGCCATGTCAAAAAAGTTGTGCGGCGGGCGGTGTATTTCAATGATGGCTACGTGGTCATCGCCCAAACCCACCGTTAGGTCTCCGTAGGTGCCAAGCTCTGCCATAGCTAGAGCGTAGGAGCTAGCAGGCCTAGCGGGCTTGGCCGGAGGTAATGAGCGGGTACAAGCCGTCGGCGCCTTGCGAGGTTGCGATGGCTCCAAGCAGGCCCGCACATTCGGCTTCAACGCCGTATTCCAAGCGCCACGACCACAGCCGGCGGCTTAGATGATGCAGCGGGTATTCCTGCGTCATGCCCATAGCGCCGTGTGCTTGGTGGCTCGCCTTGGTGGCGCGGGCGGCGGCTTGATTTGCCAGCAGCTTCACCGCGCCGATTTCAAATTCGGCGGCGTTTATGTCGGCGCCTGATGTGGCGGTAGCGCCTGCGGCGGCATCCTCCAGCGCGCGGTAGGCAGCCAAGCCAGCTACCTGTGCGTTTATTCCTAGCAGGGCGGCATCTTGCGCGCCCCACACCAGGTGCTGCTGCACTGCTTGGAAGCGGGCAACCGGGCGGCCGAACTGGATTCGATCATTGGTGTAGCTGACCGTCAGCTGAGTCATCTTTTGCAAAGCACCAGCCATCAACGCGGCCCGTGAGAGTGAGCCGCGCAGACGACAAGCCCATTCGCTGACGCTGGGCGGAGCTAGGCAGGCCGTCGCGCTGGTGTTGTCAAAGCTCACCGTGTCCCGTGGTTCGCCAGCCAAGTTGCGTTTTGGAGTGATCTTTGCTTTTGCCGGATCAACTGAGACGACTAGCGCGGGCTGTGGATTAAGCCGACCGTGCGGATTATCGGCGCCGGTAGTAGTGCTTGCCCCTGCGGTACTTGCGGCGGTGTCTTGGTTGCCGGCTGCCACAAAAACGATTCGACTGGCGGCGCTAGCCCAGGGCACGCTGGTGAGTGAGCCGTTCAGCTTGACTTCCAGCGGTTCGGCGGAGTGCATGGAATCTGCGCCTGCCGCGCCTTCCACCGTCGGAGTGCTTGTGGTTCTGGTGGGCACTGCTAGCGGGCGTGAGCTATCTGGTAGCTCCAGTCCGGCCTCCGAAAGCAGCCAGCCGCCCAAGATGGATGTCTCTGCCGCCGGAATGGGTGCGGCGTAATAGCCCAACAAGCGCAGCACTTCCAAAGCATCAAGCAAGGTGCCGCCCGAACCACCAGCGCTTTCGGGAATGGAAATATGCGCAAAGCCGATCTCGCTGAACGCCTGCCAGAGCTCTTCGGCCCAGCCGCTCGCTTCGGCGGCTTGCACGGCTTCGGGGGAGCAGTGTTCGTCCAGGAGGCGAGTGAGCGTTTCGGTGATTAGCGGATCGGCCGTGGTCACGGTGATGTCGTTCGCAGGTGAGCCGTTCACGTGGGCAGCCCCTCTAGGCCTTTGGCCGCTACCGAGCGCAATATTTCAATGGTGCCGCCTCGAATCGTGTTACTCGGAAACGTCACCACGCACTGCGCCATCATCCGCTCAAACAAAGACTCAGAGTCGGGGGAGTACTCACGATTGATCAGGTTCACCATGCGTTCAACCACCTCTTGCTCAAATCGTGTGCCCATCTCTTTAACGAGAGCCGACTCAACCGAAGGCGCCTGACCGTCGTCAATCAGCCTGGCAACCGACAGCGACAGGTTGCGAATGCCCCACCAACGCGCTGCCAGCTCGCCAAACAGATCCGACACCGCTTGCGACAGCGGCCCGCCTTCGCTCTCGCGCAGCAGCTGCTCAACGGTTGAAAACGGCGACAGCCAGCGATCTGGGCCGCCACGCTCGTATGCCATTTCGGTGGTGTTTTGATTCCAACCCATGCCGGGCTGGCCCACAACATTTTCGTCGGGCACGAACACGTCGTTGAACGTGACCTCGTTGAAATGATGCGAACCGTCAAGAAACGGAATTGGGCTTATCTCCAGCCCGGGCGATTTCAGATCAATAAGCAGCTGCGACAAGCCCGCGTGCTTGTTGTTGTCCTCAACGGGCGCAGTTCGCAGCAGGCAAATAAACCAGTCGTTTTTGTGCGCGTTTGAAGTCCAAATCTTGGTGCCGTTAACTATCCAGCCGTTGTCGGCGCGCTCCGCACTTGTGGAAACCGACGCCAGATCCGAACCGCTGTCGGGTTCGCTCATGCCTATTGAAAAGCCCAGCTCGCCGCGGCAAATCGGCGGCAAAAACCGGTCGCGCTGCTCGTCGGTGCCGAACTTGTAAATCACATTGCCGGTCTGGCGATCGGCAACCCAGTGATGACCGACCGGCGCCCCCCAACGCAGCATCTCCTCAACGACGATGAAGCGCTCGACCGCGGTCCTGTCAGATCCGCCCCACTGCGACGGCAGTGCCATGCCCACCCAACCCTGCTCGCCCAGCTTGAGCGAAAACTCACGATCGTGGCGGGCAGCCATACCCAGACCAGGCTGATGGGTGCCTGGTGGTAGCTCGGCGGCCAGAAACTCCCGCACCCGCGCCTGTAGCGCAAGCTCGGTTTCAGTTAGCTCGGTAGACCTGAATTGCATGGCAGGCAAGGCGCAGCGAGACTAAGCCCGCACGCAAGCCGCTGCGGAGATCGAGATCCCCTTGCGGAATATTGCGGGATATCTAAGCGTTAGCCCAGTTCCGTGCCGACAACGGCAACGAAGGACACGCACGCACCGGGCTGACCGCCCAGGTTGTGGGTGAGGCCTAGGGTCTTGCCCTGCTCGGTTACCGAAGATATCTGGCGCTCGGGTGGAGCTTCCTGGCGCAACTGCAGCCAGCACTCAAACAGCATCCGCAGACCGGACGCTCCGATCGGATGTCCGAAGCTCTTGAGGCCGCCGTCGGGGTTAACCGGCAGATCGCCTTCAAGGTCAAACGTTCCCGCCACCGCCTCTTTCCAACCCAGGCCACGCTCGGCGAAGCCAAGGTCTTCCATTAGCACTAGCTCGGTCGGAGTGAAGCAGTCATGCACCTCGGCCATCGCAATCTGCGAGCGAGGATCGGTAATCCCGGCCTGCTTGTATGCCTCGGCTGCCGATGCCTGCACCTCGCGGAAGGTGGTGTAGTCGTAGGTGGAGTCCAGCGCACCAGTTGCCGGGCCCGCCGAAAAGCTCAGCGCCTTCACGTACAGCGGGTTGTCCGTGTACTTGTGGGCGTCCTCGGCTCGCACGATTATCGCCGCAGCCGAACCGTCGCTCACACCGGAGCAGTCAAAAATGCCGAGCGGACCAGCAATCAGCGGGGAGCCGGAGATGGTCTCTTTAGCGACCTCTTTGCGGAACTGCGCCCGTGGGTTGAGTGCGCCGTTCTTGTGGTTTTTCCAAGCAATCCGAGTGAGAACCTCTTTCATGGTCTCCTCGTCAAGGCCGTATTTGTTGGCGTAAGCCGGGGCCAGCAAGCTGAACGTGGCCGGGGCGGTGATGGTTGAGCTGGTGCCGTCGCTCGGAGGAGCGGACCCCGTCAAACCGGAGTAGCCGCTGTCCTTCAGCTTTTCCACGCCGATCGCCATGACCGTGTCATAAGCGCCGCTAGCCACTGCGTAGCAAGCGTTGCGAAAGGCCTCGGAGCCGGTGGCGCACATGTTTTCAAGACGGGTTACCGGCTTGTAGTCCAGTTGCAGCGGCTTCGACAGCGTCAGGCCGGAAACGCCCGAGCCCATTGTTCCCAGCCAAAATGCGTCAACGTCGTCTTGCGCTACGCCCGCCGATGCATAAGCCTCGGTGGCGGCATCAATCAGCAGATCGTCTGCGCCACGATCCCAATGCTCGCCGAACGTGGTGCAGCCCATGCCGACAACTGCTACCTGATCACGAATTCCGTGTGAAGCCATTTAACGCCTCCCTTATCGTTGCCCACCCAAAAAACTACGTGCCGAAATCTTAGCCGATGAAATGCCAGAGTCAGGTGCTAAGCGCTTTTTCGCCGTTATCTCGCATTTTTGCGTACTGTCGTTGGCGCTCAAAGGAATCCCAGGTGCTGGCAGATGCGGCAAATAGGGCAGCCCCCGCTGCCAGCAGGAACACTGCGCCAACGCCCGAAACGAAGTTCGTGTCGGCTGAACGGACCTGAGAAAATATCCAAGCCAGGCTGATGCCAGCCAGCCCCACCCCGATGCCGGTTGTGAGCACGCTCCAGAGATAAATCTGTTTGCGGTCGGTGGCGAACACGCCCGCGAAGGCCGGTACCAGCCCGGCTCCGACGATGCCTATCAACAACGCCCAAATACCCAACCCGGTGCCCGTGCCAGAGAAGCCGTCCAAGACGGTGTCACCGGTGCGGCGAGCCTGGGCGATCTTGCTTATTAGCTCCGTTGCCAATACGCCGGCCCGATCCAAATCGCCGGCTTCTTCGGCTTCTTGCGCCTCGGCGTCGATTCGGTCAATTTCGGCTTGTACCTCAGGGGTGATGACCGCCTCGGCTCTGGTGTCGTATGACCAGCCGGAATAGCCAGCGGCAACCAGCAAGGCCACCACTAATCCGGCGGTTAGCAGCTTGCTGTAAGAAACGCCAAGTTTGGGTTGGATTTTTTCGGTTAGCGGGGCGTGGCTTGTCCAAGCAATGCAGGCAGCAACGGCAACAGCCAGTGCGATTAGAGCGACATACACGCCAACTCCGACGCGGTAATTGATTGCGTCGTCGGGAGGTGACATCAGCAGATAAGCCAAAGCGATAAAGAACGCAGCGGTTGAGAATGCGGTTGCGCCGCCAGGAGCAAACCAGCGCGAGCTTTTGCCTGGCTGGATGAACGTGTTGAGAGCGCCGACAATCACCATGACGGTGCTTAGGAGAATGACTATCCCAAACCAGGAGCCGCCCGCAGCTGCGATGCCGTTGAAGCTTTGCCCCGGCAGGTCTAGGTCGCTGGAGCGGCCGTAGCCAGAAACGGGTCCGGCGTTATGCGCCCACGGCAGAACAAGCAGCGCCAATAACGCAATCAGGGCTGCTAGCGCGCCGATGCTCATGTAGATGAGTTCGGTTGCTTTGACGCTGGTGTATCTGGCTGTTTGGGTGAAGCCGTTGAGTGAAAGCTGGCGTCTGGCATCGACTCTTTCGTTTACCGCGCCCGCTTCGTCGGCTTCGGCTTGGGCTTGGGCTTCGGCATCGTCAGCCGCGGCAGCATCGGCGGTGGCATCGGCGGTGGCATCAGCAGCAGCAGCGCTACTGGCCAGGCGTTGCTCTAAGAACAACTCCGGGGTGCGGCGGTTCTGCCAGGCATTCGTTATGCGGGTCAGCAGATTCATGTTGTCGCCCGACACCGGTTGAGTCAGGCGGTCGAGCACCACCGCAACCAAGAAAAATGCGAGACCACCCGAACCAGCCAGCGCAATGTCCAGGTTGGAAATGGCTTGAAACAGCAGCCGCCCAAGCCCGCCGGCGCCCATAATCGCGGCGATACCCAGCATTGAAATAGACAGCAGCATCGTTTGGTTTAGACCGGCCAGCAGGGCGGGGCGAGCCAGCGGCAGCTGCACGTCAGTTAGCACGCGCCACTCCGGCGCTCCGTAAGCACGAGCCGCTTCGATCACGTCTTCGGGCACCTGGCGAATGCCCAGATTTGTCAGGCGTATGAGCGGCGGCAGCGCAAACACCATCGTCACCATCGTCGCTGAGACGGGGCCGATGCCGAAAAAGAAAATGAACGGCAGCATGTAGACGAACGTGTGAACGACCTGCATGGCGTCCAAGATCGGCTGCACGATGCGCCACACGGCATCAACCCGCCCGCACAACACTCCGATGGGCACGCCGATAATCACGCATAACAGGACGGCAACGCCGATAAGGCCGATGGTGCGGGAGGTTTCAAGCCAGTAGGCGTCGCCGAGCAGCCCGCAAATCGCAAGCCCCAAAAACGACAGCGCTCCGATGCGGAAGTTGCGGATTGCCCAGCCGATGAGGAACACCGCAAAGCACACCGTTAGCCAAGAAAGATTCAGCAGCCAGTTGGTCACTATCACGCTCAGCAGCGCCCGGAACGGCCACTCGATTACTCCTAGGGTGGCTGTCAGGTTTAGATCAACCCAGCGCGTGACCTGCTCGGTCCAGTCGCCGACCGGGATCGCCCATTTGCTGAGAAACTCGTTATCTCGCTGCTCCCAGTCTTGCGTTACGAAGCGGTACCACGCAACAAACACCAAGAAGCCGCTGCTGGCAATGAGCATTGGGATGCGGCGCTTGTACAAGGCGTACACAATCAGCACTGCCGGTATGACAAACAACCCGATCTGAGCTGCGTATTCGATGCCGACTGTTGTTTTCTCAACGGCGGTGTCGGCTACGTCAAGGTTGGTGATGTTGTCTACGAAGCGGTCAAAGAAATGGCCGTCGCTCTCATTGGCGCCGTCGCCGCGCTGGCTGCCGAACCGACTAACGAACTGACTGGCAAGCTGACTAGCGAACCCAAGCGGCATCACATGAACGTCTCTCGCTCAAAGCCGTCAACCAGCTGCTCAACCCGGCCGAGCTCCTCCATGATCATGCGAGGATCAAGATTGCCGACCAGCTTGCCTTCCTCATCTACGACGGCTACCGCCAAGCCGCGGCCGGCGGCAGCGTAAAGCTCGTTCAAGGTGGCGTCCGGGTCGGTCTTGTCAAAATCAGTGCGTAGCGCGGACGCCAGGTCGTTGCTGCCCATGTTGATTGCCCGCAACCCATCCGCCGAGGTCAGCAGCGCGGTTGGGTGCCCGCGGCCATCAACAATGAAGCGCCCCGCCGTCGCAGGGCTGTTTTCAAACTGTGCCAGGGCATCGCCGAGGGAGTAGTCGGCAGAGATTGGCGACGGGTCTGCCATCACCTCATGGACCTTGATGCAGCGACCCTGATCAACATCTTTCACAAACTCAGCGACATAGCCGTTGGTGGGCTCGGTGAGGATTTCCTCGGGCGTGCCGATCTGTACCACCGCGCCGTCTTTCATGATGCAAACACGGTCACCGATTCGCAGCGCTTCGTTCAGGTCGTGGGTGATAAACAAAATCGTCTTGTGAACCTCTGATTGGATGTCCATCAGCTCGTCTTGCATCTGGCGCCGTATGAGCGGATCAAGCGCACTGAAGGCTTCGTCCATAAGCAAAATGTCCGGGTTGGCGGCCAAAGCGCGCGCCAGCCCGACACGCTGTTGCATGCCGCCGGACAGGTTGTCTGGCTGGCTGTAAGCAAACAGACCCAGCCCGACTAGCTCCAGGGCGTCTAGCGCGCTGCGTACTCGTTCGCTGCGACTTACGCCTTGCACCTTTAGCCCGTAGCTGACGTTGTCAATCACGTTGTGGTGCGGGAATAGCGCAAAATGCTGAAAAATCATGCCCATTTTTTTGCGGCGAAAGGCTTGCAGTTGCTTGCCGCTCAGCGTCTGGCAGTTTGTTCCGTCCACGATTACTTCGCCTTCGGTTACGTGGAACAGCTTGTTTACGGTGCGGATGGCTGTGGATTTGCCGGAGCCTGACAATCCCATCAAAACGAAGATTTCGCCTCGCTTGACCGAAAAGCTGACGTCGTTCAGGCCCACCACGTGCCCGGTCATGCTCTGGATTTCGTCTTTGCTGTAGCCGCCTTTGGCTAGCTCAAAGGCCCGTCCGTGCGGGCGTGGTCCGAAGATCTTGTAGACGTTTTTGAACTCGACTATTACATCGCCAGCTACATCGCTAGCCAGATCGCCGGCTGCTTCGCTAGCCAGATCGCCGTTGGTTGACGCAGGCGCAGGTGCCATTTCGTGGCTCCGGTTTTCAGGCTTGCTTTGCCGCACCAGCCGCTAGGCCAGTTGGAAGCCTCGGTAGCCGTTAGCAGCGACGTCTTCGCAGACTTCCGCATATGGCGGGTAGCCCACTAGCGGCATGAACACTCGAGTTTTGCCGGGGATGTTTGCGCCCAGATACCAAGAGTTGCAGCTGGGGTAGAGGGTTAGGTCGGCTATCAGGTTGACGTGATCCACCCATTCCTCCGCGGCTTGCGCGTCAGCCTCAATTGTTGAGACCTTCTGCTCGCGCAGGCTCACGAGGCAGTCGGCAATCCACTCCACATGTTGCTCAATGGACAAGATCATGTTGGTTAGCACCGAAGGGCTGCCCGGGCCGGAGACCATGAACATGTTCGGGAAACTCGGCACCCCTAGCCCTAGGTAGGTGAGCGGCCCGGCATCCCAACGCTCATTCAGGGTGACTCCCTCACGGCCGACGATGTTCATTGACAGCAACGTGCCGGTCATGGCATCAAAACCCGTTGCCAGCACTAACACGTCGGCGGGGTAGTGCTCGTCGCCCACCTGAACCCCTGTTGCCGTTATGCGATCAATCGGTTGTTCTGACACATCAACCAGATGCACGTGATCCAGATTGAAGGCCTCGAAGTAATCCGTATCTAGGCAGGGTCGCTTGCAGGCGATGGTGTTGTCGGGCGTTAGCAGCGCGGCGATCTCTGGGTCTTTGACAATCCCGGCAATCTTTTCGCGGACAAACTCCGCTACCCGCTCATTGGATTGCTTATCAAGAACTATGTCTGAATAGGCGCCGTAAAAAGTGAACCCGCCCGTCTCCCAACGCTGCTCCATCTGGGCGATGAAGTCATCTTCGGCGGTCTCTTTAGCGCTTCCCTCACCGATCGGCAGGCGTGGAACAATCGCAGCCATCTGAGCTGCAGCCTCGGCACGTTTTTGGTCGTACTCGCTTTTCCATCCCTGCTGCTCTTCGCTGCTCAGGGTGCCATTGCGTGCCGGAATCGAATAGTTGGGTGTGCGCTGGAACACGGTTAGCTCACGGCATTGGTCGGCGATTATCGGCAGCGCCTGAATGCCTGAGGAGCCGGTGCCGATCTGGGCAACCGATTTGCCTTCAAAGCTGACCTCTTCGTGTGGCCACTTGCCGGTGTGGTAGGTCGGGCCGGCAAAGTCTTCCAGGCCTTCAAAGTCGGGCGTGTTGGTGGAAGACAGGCAGCCCGTCGCCATTATGACGAAGCGACCGTGATAGTCGCCGCTGGTGGTGCCTAGCTCCCAGCGGGATTCGGATTCGCTCCAATGCACCGAGGTAACGCTGGTGTCAAACACCATGTCACTCCGCAGGTCAAAGCGGTCTGCCACGTGGTTCGCATAGCGCAAGATTTCGGGCTGGCCGGAATAGCGCTCGGTCCATTGCCATTCTTGCTGGAGCTTCGGATCGAAGGAGTAGGAGTATTGCAGGCTCTCAACGTCGCAGCGAGCGCCGGGGTAGCGATTCCAGTACCACGTGCCGCCGACGTCTGAGGCGCGCTCTAGCACAACCGCGTCAAAGCCAAACTCACGCAGCTTGTGGAGCATGTACATGCCAGCAAAACCTGCCCCCACAACGACCACGTCGTAGCAGTGGGTGGAGCTTGAGTTATGGCGCGTTTGGGCTACTTGTGTGTTGGGGGGCACCATGTAATGCCAAGATAGTCGGTAGGAAGGTCATTATGGACTTACCAACAACTGAGCCGTGCGATCTGAGCGCGACTAGCGCACTTCGGCTCATGGCGACGGGCGAGCTTTCGCCGGTGGAGCTGCTGGAATCTTGCCTGGCGCGTGCGGATCGCGTAGAGCACTCTGTTAATGCCTTCGTGGCGCGTGACGATGAGGCTGCGCTGCTTGAGGCAAACGCCGCGGCACAAGCCGCGGCCGATGCGCGGGCTCAAGCAAAGGGAAGCGACGCGGCGACGCAGCTAGGCGCGCTGCACGGCCTGCCGCTCGCGGTAAAAGACATCCAAGCCGCCAAGGGGCTGCCGACCACTTTCGGGGCGGTTCCTTTCGCGGACAACGTGGCGACCGAAGACGACCCGCTAGTCGCACGCCTGCGCTCCGCGGGAGCCGTCGTCGTAGCCAAGACCAACACGCCAGAGCTAAGCATCGGCGCCAACACTTTGAATCGGCTACACGGCGCAACCACCAACCCGTTCGACATTGAACGCACCTGCGGCGGCTCTTCGGGCGGTTCCGCCGCGGCGCTGGCTTGCGGGATGGCGCCGCTGGCCACCGGCTCCGACCACGGCGGGTCGCTGCGGATTCCGGCTTCGTATTGCGGTGTGGTCGGGCATCGTTCAACGCCCGGCACGGTGCCCTATGAGACCCGCACCATTACTCAGACCAACTACAGCGTGCAAGGCCCCATGGCTCGCACGGTCGCCGATGCCGGTCTGGCTCTGTCGGTAATGGTGGGGCGTGATCGCTCCTCGGCGCACGACCCGATGGCATTTCCAATCAGCGATGCGCAGGCGGCTGGCTTCGCCAATCTGCCCAAGGTTGATCTCGGCAAGCTGCGGGTGGCGGTGAGCCCTGATCTGGGCGGGCTGACGGTGGCCAAGGCGGTGCGGACGGCTTTCGCAGATCGGATAGAGCGGCTGGCGGGAACGGTTGGTGAGATCGTTGAGGTGCCGATCGACCTGACCGACGGCCCGGAGATTGACTGGCATTTGCGAGCCGACGTGTTCGCCGTGCAGTACCACCGCAGCATCCACAAATTTGATGAGGGGTTCAACGCAAACGTGCGCGCTACTTATGAGGCGGCGCTGAATGTGAGCGTGCTTGACATTGCTCGTGCGCGTCGCCGTCAGGCGGAGCTGTTTGCCGATATCAGCGCGGCGTTTGAGCAGTGCGATGTTTTGCTGTGCCCTGGCGTGGCGGTGCCGCCGTTTGATTGGCACCATCTCTATCCGCCCGAGATTGATGGCGTGCCGGTTGAGAACTACATGGGTTGGTTGTCGATGACTTCTTCGCTGACGGTGGTGGGGGTGCCAGTTACGGCGATTCCGTGCGGGCTTGACGAACACGGCTTGCCCTTCGGGCTGCAAGTTGTCGGGCCTAGCTACCGCGATTTTGAGGTGCTGTCAGCCGCGGCGGCCTTTGAGGAGGCGTTTGCCAGCGATCCGGTGATGGCGCGGCCGGTGCCGGATTTGCAGTATCTGACCGAAGCGACTTCTACTTGTCGCACTGAGGGCAAGCTCGTGGCAGAATCAACGGGGAAAGTAGGTTGAGCAGTGGGTGTTAAATCTGTAAAAGAGATGGTGGCGGAGGCCAAGAGCCAGATCGACAACATCAGTCCGTCTGAGGCGGCGCAGCGCGTTAGCGAGCAGGGCGCTTTGATTTTGGACATTCGCGATGTGCGTGAGTTGCAGCGCGACGGCGCAATCCCTGGCGCGATGCATGTGCCGCGCGGGATGCTTGAGTTTTGGGTTTCGCCCGACTCGCCCTACACCAAAGAGATTTTCAGTGAGGATCGCGAGTTCATCTTGTGCTGCGCTGGGGGAGCGCGTTCGGCGTTGTCAACGCAGACGCTGAAGGAGATGGGCATGCCCAAGGTGAGCCATATTGAAACTGGCTTTGGCGGCTGGAACGCCGACGGAATGCCAGTAACGGATTACGAGGCTTGGAAGGCCTCTAGCTAGCTGGGCGTTTGCTAGCTAGCTCCGGGTGGCTGCTTACCCGCCGCGGACCTTTGCCAGTAGCTCCGACACGCGGTCGTTAGTGGAGTAGCTGCGCGCGTCAATATCTGGGCCGGGAACAAACACCTCCGGCTCAACAACTTCAATGTTGGCGGTGGGTGGGTCTTCGTGTTTCACGCCTGCCATTGGGCTGTCTGGCTTTTTAGCGGCTGGCTCGTTTGTCGCCGCCGCTGGCTCGGGCTCAGCTGATGCGGGCTCAGATTCAGCCGGCGCTGCGGGTGCGGTTTCTGCGGCAGCAGGGCTAGGCACGCCCGACTCATCGCGTGCGCTCTGAGAACGCGCAAGCAGCTTTGCCAGGCGCGGGTCTTCGTCGCTTTCTGAGCTAGCAGGGGGCGCCGCGGGTACGGGGCTGGCTTCCGCCGGTGCGGGCGCTGCCTCCGCAACTGGCGCGGCCGCAGGCTTGGGGCTTGCTGGGGCTGCGGGCTGCGCGGCTTTGGCCTGTGCTTCTTCTAACGCTTGCGCCCGCGCCTTCTCACGAGCAGCCTTAAATTTCGGCCACTCCTTCTCAGGCACCAACATGTCGTGCGCGATCGACATCGTCTCGGTCTTATTGTCAAACCGCACGCGATACCGCTTCAGCGAAAAACCTAAAGATCGCCCCAGCTTGCCGCGGGTGCCCTCCGGCACGCCAGGGATGCCGTTCAGCAACACAACCTTGGAGCCGCGCTTGTATTCCTGCTCACTGCTGGATGCAGAACTTGCCAAAAAAGTTTCCTTAACTAAAGATGCGCTGCCGTGTCAGCACACCTGCTAACACAGCTAATCATCGCGGGAATCTAGTGCCGTCAGCCCAATCTCAGTGGCTTTGATCGCCACCCAAAGTTGATCGCCTACCGCAATGCTCATTTCCTGCGCCGCCGCAGTGGTGATGTCAACGCTGAGCGGAATCGGCTGCTCCAGCACCACACGAGTCACCTCGCTGCGCGGCTCCACCGCAGCCACCGCCGCTCGCCAAACATTGCGCGGGCTGCCGCTGGGCTGTTGCAAGTGCAAGGTGGCCGCACGGGGATGGATGGTTAGCAGCACTGAGCCGCTGACCGAAGCGTCCGCCACCTGCAGCACGACCGCGGACGCCGTTCCCGCCTCCGCCACAGCTAGCTGAACCTGTCCGTTAGATGCCTCGCCAGTCAGCAGGTTTGTGCCGGCTAGATCGGCGGCGTATGCCGTTTGCGGGCTTTGGCGAATCTCTGCGGGCGTGCCAACTTGGGTAATGGCACCGTCCTCAATGATGTAGATGACGTCGGCCAGCAAAAACGCATCGGTTGGGTCGTGCGTTATTAGCAGCCGCGCAACATCGGTTTGCTGCGTCAGCATCTGGGCGAATCTCCGCCGCAGTCTGGTTCGCACGCTGATGTCAAGCGCGCCGAACGGCTCATCCAATAACAGTAGGCGCGGCTCGCCCACCAATGAGCGCGCCAGCGCCACGCTTTGGGTTTGGCCACCCGACAGCGCATCAGGCGATCGCTGAGCGATGGCGGCATCCAAGCCAACTTGGCTGAGAACTTCCTGTGCCTGTTGGCGAGCCTGCCCGCGTGACATGCCACGCGCTACTAATCCAAAAGCGACGTTGTCTTGGACAGACATGTGGTTGAACAACAAGCGGTCTTGAAAAGCCACGCCAACCCTGCGATCTTGCGGGGTGATCCAAATGCCGCTGCGTGGGTCGTCTAGCACCTGCTCGCCAAGCCGAATAGTTCCGTCGGATAAACGCAGCAAGCCAGCGATGGCGGCAACGATGGTGGATTTGCCAGAGCCATTCGGACCCAGCAGCGCAGTGGTCTGCCCGGGTGCTGCTTCAAGCGAGACGTCAATCGTGAGGCTGGGGCGTTCGATCACGCCGCTCAGCGTCAACTGTTCGGTTGTGGGAGCACTGGTCGGGCCGTTCATCGGGTTGGCCACCAGCGATCACGCAACCCAATCAGCACTACAAGCGACACGGCCACTAACAGCAGGCTGATGGCGACGGCGGTGCCGCGATCTGATTCCATCGCCACGAACACCGCCAGCGGCAGCGTTTGTGTGCGGCCTTGCAGGTTGCCCGCAAAGGTGATGGTGGCACCGAACTCGCCTAGGGCGCGTGCCCACGTCACCACCAAGGCGCCGATCAGCGCAGGCTTGATCATCGGCAAAGTCACCTTGAAAAACACTCGCAGCGCCGATGCGCCCAAGACTTGGGAGGCTGCCTCGTAGCGGGTGTCAAGCCCGCGCAAAGAACCTTCAAGCGCCAAGATCAGCAGGGGAGTGGCGACGAAGGCGTTTGCCAACACGACCCCCCAAATCGAATACGGCAACAGCAGCCCGGTCGCATCGTGTAGAGGCCCGCCGACCAAGCCACGCCGACCAAGCGCAAACAGCAGGGCGGCGCCACCCACAACGGGCGGCAGCACCAGCGGCAACAGCACTAGCGCCCTGACCACCGAGCGCCCCCAAAACTGAACACGGGCTAACACCCACGCCAACGGCACGCCCACAAGTGCGGCGACAGCGGTTGCCAGAACCGATGAAATCAGCGACAACACGACCGCATCAAGCACGACACGTGAGCTGAGGAGGGAGCCGAGGCTGCTCCACGGTGCCTCAAAGAGCAGGCCAGCTAGCGGCAGTGCGAAGAGCAGCACTCCCAGCGCAGCCAGCGCTAGCAGCGGCCAGGGCGGCCTGTTCGGGGCAGGTTTGCTCAGGGCAGGCTTATTCAAGGCAGTTCAAAACCGTGTCGGGCGAAGATCGCCTGTGCTGGCGGCGATCGCAAGAAATCCACGAATGCGTGAGCGGTTGCTTTGTTTTTGCTGTCGCCAAGCACTCCGGCAGCGTAAGAAGTCTGTGGGGGAGAGGCACCGGCCGTCCACGCAATGCCAACTATCTCCGGCGCGAGCGTGTTGGTTTTGTAGACGATTCCCACGTCTAGCTCGCCGACGGCTAGCAGCGTGGCCAGCGCACTCACGTTGGGAGTTTCGGTGTCGACGCTTGCCGCAATGTCGGCCTGAGCTAAGGCCTCGCGCGCTAGAGCTCCGCACGGCACGGCCGCGTTGCATAGCCCGACAAGCAAGCCCCCGCGCTCAAGGTCTGCCAGCCCCGTTACCTCTGCCGGATTGTTGGCGGGCACCGCTAAGGCGAGGCTGTTTCTTGCCACGACCACCTCGCCGCCAGATAGCGGACGCTCGCGAGCGACCACGGCCAGATGCGAGGCGGCGGCCGGAATAAAAACGTCACCAGGTGCTCCGGCTAGTAGCTGTTCTCGCAACGCCGAGCTGCCCGCTAGCGATATCTGCACGGCGGCACGTTCAGCGATGCCGGCTTGCGTCTCAAACAGTTCCGCTAGCTCTTCCATGACGGGCGCCAGCGATGCCGCCGCAAACACGGTTATGTCGCCGACCGCGCTTCCGTTGATGGCATCGTCGTTTGTTTGGCTGGCGCACCCGGCGGCTCCTGCCATCAGCAGCAACCCAACCGTCAGCAGTCCAGCCATTGCCGACCGACGCAGCAAGCCCGCACGTAAGGAAGCTGTATAAGTTTTAGCGATGCCTACAACCCTGGACTGGTACGGCTGCGCCACATATCGCCTACGCACTGCCGGCCTCACGATCTTCCTGGACGCCTACATAGACCGCGCCACCAATGCGCAAGGCCCGGGAGTCACCGCAGACGACGTGACCGAAGCCGACTGGATTCTGGTTGGCCATTCCCATTTTGATCATCTGTACGGCGCCGAACGAATCTTAGCGAACACCAACGCAACGCTGGTGGGCTCTTATGAATCGGTGCGGGTGATGGAAAGCGCCGGCGTGCCGACCGATCGCATGATCTGCGTGGGCGGCGGCGAGCGCATCGACCTGGGCGCTGGCGTGAGCGTCAGCGTTTATCCCAGCCAGCATTCATGCGTTTGGTCGCACCAAGAAATGGAACAGCCCGGGACGGTTTGCGTGGGTGATTTGGGCGTTACCTGGCAAGAACAACAGGAGCGCTTTGCCGAGCTAATGAAATATTTGTCTAGCGAGGTTGATCCAGCCACCAGCGAGCACATCGCGCAGTGCGGTGCCGGGCACAGCGATCGCGGTGACGGCGGAACGCTGGTGTATCTGCTGGAAACCCC
This sequence comes from Candidatus Poriferisodalaceae bacterium, assembly GCA_965212125.1. Lineage (GTDB taxonomy): Bacteria > Actinomycetota > Acidimicrobiia > Acidimicrobiales > Poriferisodalaceae > CAYRJD01. The sequence goes on from OZ243045.1 coordinate 798,817, forward strand.
CGACGGGTCGGTTTTGTTTCAGGACACCTCCGGGCATTGGTCTGGGGTTCTCAAAGACCTGCGACCCGATGTGGCGATTTTGGCGGTGGCGGGGCGCGGCAATATTGACGGCGAACCCATCCAAGGTTCGCTGGCGCAGTTCATCGGCAGGCAGGTGGATCTGCTGCGCCCGGCCCGAGTGTTGTTTAGTCATCACGACAACTGGCTGCCGGGATTTTCCATACCGACCGACACCACGCCCATCAAAGAAGAGATTGCGCGGGTGCGCCCCGGAGTGGAGGTGCTTGAGCCGGGTTATTTGGAGGGCACCGAGATTCTGCCGCTGCGGTAGCGACCCGCTCGCCGTCCGCCCGGCGCAGTCAGCCGGCGCAGCTAGAAAGTAATCACCGTCCGGTTGATAGATCCGGCCTTCATCAACGCATAGCCCTCATTGACCTGCTCCAGATCCATGGTTGAGCTAACTATCTCATCGAGCATTAGCTGACCTTGGTTATACAAATCAATCAGCATCGGAATGTCGGTTCGGAAGCGATTCGAACCCATCGTTGAACCCTGCAAGCGCTTCTCCGACAGCAGGTCTATGCCACGGATCTCAACGGTTGACTTAGACGGAATCATTCCGATAACGGTGGCGGTGCCACCAATCGCCAACATCGCAAACGCCTGCTGAGCGGTCTCCGACAGCCCGATCGCTTCAAAGCTGTACTCAACGCCCACGCCGCCCGTCAGTTCTTTCACCGCCGCTACTACGTCTTCAACTTCGCTGGCATTGATGCAATCCGAAGCGCCCACCGTCTGCGCGGTCGCAAGTTTTTCGGCGGTCATATCGACCGCGATAATCCGACTAGCGCCTGCGATGCGTGCGCCTTGCACGGCCGATAGGCCAATGCCGCCGCAACCGATAACGCAAACCACGCTGCCAACGCCGACACCAGCGGTGCGAACGGCCGCTCCAAATCCGGTCAGCACACCGCAGCCGATCAGGCAGGCTTTTTCCAGCGCCACATCGGGTGTCACCTTCACCACGCCGTTTTGATGCACCAGCATCTCTTCGGCAAAGCCGCCCAGGCGAGCCATCTGGTCAACCCCGGTGCCGTCTTGGCGGCTGAGGCGTGCCGATGCGTCCTTTGGGCGTGAGGTGGCTTTGAAGTTTTGGCAGCGGTGCGGATTGCCCGACAGACAGCTTGCGCACTGCCCGCAGAAAATCGACAGACAAGCGACCACGTGATCGCCGGGCTTTACGTAGCTGACATCACGCCCGACCGCTTGGACAATGCCCGCCGATTCGTGCCCCATCACCATCGGTAGGTTCGTCCGAAACAGCCCTTCCATAAAGTGCAGGTCGCTGTGGCACAGCCCGGCGCCGACGGTTTGGATCAGCACTTCTTGTGCGTCTGGCTTGTCAATCGCCAGATCCTCAATTGCTAGATCGCCGGGTTGTTCGCTTAGAACCGCTGCCTTCATGCCCCTTGTTTATCGCTTTTTAGGTAGATGTGCTTGTGCGATACAATTGGGGCACCTATGGCTAACTCACACGGCTTTTTACCCAAGGTGGCGAATCTGAGCGACAGCCAGCAGCAGCGCCTTGACACTTGGTATGCGAAGGCTTACCAGGACGACAACCTGTTTAGAACTCTGGCTAACGACGAGTCAACCTTGGATCTGTTTTTGGATTGGGTCGGGGCTATGTATGCGGCGAGTCGAGGTGTTGGGCTAGACCCGCACATGTTGGAGCTGTGCCGCATTCGGATGGCGAACCGCAACGAGTGCTTTCACTGAAGCCTGGTTAAAAGCGCATCGTTGATGCGCCCTGAGAGTGCGGATGAAGCTGCGGCTGCGCCCGATCCCGACGGCATAACTGAGGAGATGCTGACCGAGCTTGGCGACTATGAAAACTCGGCGCACCTGGCGCCGTCGTGGAAGGTCGCATTGAAGCTGGCCGACCATATGTCTGGCACCAACAACGGTGCCATTCCCGAGGCGCTTTATGCGCAGATGCAAGAGCATTTCAATGAGGCTCAAATCTTGCGGCTGGGTGCTCTGCTGGCGGTCGCCAGCGGCTGGCAGCGAATGATTGAGGCGTTTGGTATTCGCCCCGATCACTATGTGGATGGGGAAGCTGGCCCCTGGCGCTAGCTAGCCGGCTTGCTGGCGCTTTTGGATGTTGCCCCACTCGTCGCGCAAGCCAACCGTGCGGTGAAATAGCGGCTGGCGGTTTTCGGCGGGACTGCTTGCGCTTGGGTCGGCGGGGCGACTCTCCGCGGCAAAATACCCGAGCCGCTCAAACTGCACGACCTCACCCGGCGGCGTCTGCGCCAAAGCGGGTTCAACTCGTGCGTCGGTAATCAGCTCAACCGAGTCCGGGTTTAGATCATCTAGCGGATCGCCAGAGTCCGCCCCCGGCGCCTCGGCATCAAACAGCCGCTCATACAGTGCAACCGAAGCCGTGATGCTGTGCTGCGCCGACACCCAATGAATGGTTGCCTTGACCTTGCGGCCGTCGGGCGCGGAACCCGCTCCGGTTTCAGGGTCGTATTCGCAGCGAACCTCGGTGATTTCGCCAGCGGCGTCGGTCAGCACCTCAGTACAGCGCACAAAATATGCCGCCCGCAAGCGCACCTCACGTCCCGGCGCCAGCCGGTAGTACTTGGCGGGCGGGTCCAACATCACGTCGTCGCGCTCAATAAACAGCTCACCGCTGAAAGCAATCTCACGGTTGCCCGCCGCCGGGTCTTCCGGATTATTTATGGCGCTGCGATACTCCACCATCGGCTCGCCGTTCTCATCAACCGGCCAGTTGGTGATCACCAAACGCACCGGTCGCAACACCGCCATGCGCCGCTGTGCCGCCGCGTTCAGATCCGTCCTTACGAACGACTCAAGTAGCTCAACAGCATGGCGGCTGTTTGTGCGCGACACGCCAATGAATGCACAGAAATCCCGAATCGACTTGGCGGGATAGCCACGCCGCCGCAGGGCTCGCAAGGTGGGCAGGCGCGGATCGTCCCAACCGTCAACTAGCCCCTGCTCAATAAGGCGCTGCAGGCCGCGCTTAGAAGTAAGCGTGTGGCTGAGCTCTAGGCGGGCGAACTCCGTTTGATACGGCGCAGGCTTCGTTAGCGGCAGCTGCGCCAAGAACCAGTCGTAAAGCTCACGGTGATCGCTGAACTCCAAAGAACACAGCGAATGGGTGGTGCCTTCCAGCGCATCGCATTGCCCGTGCGCCCAGTCGTAAGTGGGGTAGATGTGCCAGCGGTCGCCAGTGCGATGATGCGGCTCGCTACGCACCCGATACATCACCGGGTCGCGCATCTGCATGTTGTCGTGCTGCATGTCAATGCGCGCCCGCAGCACCCGGCCGCCGGGTTCAACCTCGCCCTTGGCCATCGCTTCAAACATGGCGAGATTGTCTGCCACGCTGCGCGCTCGGCCTGGGCTTTCAACTCCGGGCTGACCAAATCCACCGCGCTGCGCCGAAATCTCTTCGGCGCTCTGGTCGTCTACGTAGGCAAGCCCGGCATTGATGAGATGCAGCGCCCATTCGTAAAGCTGCTCAAAGTAGCCAGACGAATAGAGAACCTGATTGGGCGTAAATCCCAGCCAGGCGAGATCGTCAATCATGGCTTCGACGTAGCTGCTGTCTTCGGTGGAGGGGTTGGTGTCGTCAAAGCGCAGCTGGCAGATGCCGCCGAACTCCTCGGCGATGCCAAAGTCCAGGCAGATTGCCTTGGCGTGGCCGATGTGCAGGTAGCCGTTCGGCTCGGGCGGAAAACGGGTCTGAACAACTCCGCCGTAGCGACCGGATTGCTGGTCGGCAGCTACAAGGTCGCGTATGAAATTGTCTGACGTGGGTTCCGCCCTTTGGCTATCGAGTTGGCTATCGGGTTGGCTATCGGGCGTCACCCTTTGGCTATGACGTGCGGCGGCGGCCAAACGCCTGACACCTCGCCGGTCGTAATCAGATGCTCCAAGACGACAGCCAGGTTTTGCAGCAGGTCGTTCATCTCATCGCCGGTAATGCCGCCTTGGTCAGGGTCAAGCACGGCCGCGGCCAGAGCGTCCGTGTCGGCTTCGACTTGCTTGCGTCCGGCCAGGCCTTCTTCGGTTTGCTGGCCGCTCTCGTCAATCCAGCCGCGCTCAACTAGCTGCGCGAATGCAGTGTCCCATTCCTGCTCGGTCCAGCCGCGGATGTTCAGAATGGTTTCCGCATTGCCGTGGCCGTGCGAGACCATCATCACGTGGCATTGCACGGGGTCAAGGTCGTTGGCGGCCAGCGCGATGTTGTGCCCGTCGAAGCGGAACTCTCGCAGCAGCGTGCAGCCGTGCCACATCGTCATTAAGTCGTCGCTGGCGGGCGTATCTGTTGGCCACGGCTCCTTCGCCCAAGCGGCATAGAGCGGGCGGGCGCCGATCGGCAGCTGGTCGGTGAACTTCCGCAGCGTTGTGGCGGCTTGCGAAACTGCGTCCTGGTTGGCGAAGTCGCCCAGGCTGCGGTTCAGTGCCTGGGCGGTTATCTCGATTTGCTTGGCTCGGACAGCGGGCGGCTCCATGATGTCCCAGCAGTTGGGCACGGCTCTTTCAATCATGCGGGGCGCAAAGTTGTAGAAGCTGGCGGTGACGGTGCCCGCGCCCACACGCCCCATAGGCGCCGACCGATAGGCGAAGTAGGCGTGCCACCAGCCCTTGAAACCGGCGTCGGTGAAACCGCTGACCTCACGGGCGTAATAGCAAACGGTGTGGATCGGCTCAACCAGCCCCGCTAGCGCGCGAATCGGGTTGGAGTCGCCTTCTTGTCCTCTGGGGATTTCGCCCACGTTGCTGCGGCCGGTCTTCTAGCTGCTAGGTCTGCCTCTGCCTTGGCCTAAGCCTCGGCCGAAGCCTTGATGGCGGCCAGGGTCGCTTCAATGCCATCCGCCACCATCTTGTTGCGGGCGGTCAGCATTTCCTCGCCGGCCTCAGCCATCGCTGGCGGTATGTCGTCAACTATCCAAGCCTCGGTCAGTTTTGTGCCGCCTGAGTTGTTGTCTTGCATGCTGTAGGTCCAGCGTGAGTAGGGGCCGCCGCCTTCCATGTCTCTCACGATGAACTCAAACTGTGAGCCGGGTTCGGCGACGGTTATCTCGCAGCTGGACTCCCACGCATGCGAAGGCATGTCGCCCATGCTTGCCATTTCGTTGGTGCCGATAAATGTTGCGCCGACCTGGCTGGGGGAGCCTTCGGACCACTTGCCGCCGGTGCTTTCGGGGCTCCACTCACCCATGCGGGTCAGGTCGCTAACCATGTTGTAAACGTCGGCGGGGGCTGCCGCTATGTCAATGGATGCCTCGTGGGCAAGATTTACAGTCATGGCGACACATTAGCAGTCGCTGCGTGAACAAAACCCGAGTAGGTCGGCTGGTCGATAGCCACCTGGTGCACCACTGAGTGCCGCAGGTATTCCTGCAGGCCGGGCGCGTCTAGCGGCATTGACTCATCACGCAGGCGGTGGACGAGTTGCCAACGCATCTGGTTGAGTGAGTTGTGCTCCAGCGCCGGGTCAAGCTCCAGCAGTTCGGCTAGCGCGGCCAGCTCGTGGCGGCGCAGTTCCGGGCTGATTAGCAGCTCGCGTCTGGCGATGTTGATGGTGTTGCCCGCTACCCGTGCCAGAAAGTTCGTGCGTGCCGTTGTTGCCGCCATCACGTCGCCGTGCAGAAAATCACGCACGCTCACCAGCAGCTCTTCCAGCGTGGGCATTTCTGCGTCGCTGGATGGGGTTGCGGTGGCTGCGCCCGCCTCGCCAGCGGTGCTCGCCTCGCCAAGAGTCGGATCTTCCAGCAGCCGCTGAGCGCTCGGCAACAGATCAACCGGCCCCGGTATCAGCAGGTTCACGCAGTCCACCTGGCATTCGGAACTGCGGCGGCCGATGGCTGGGCGCTCAACGGTTGCGTCGGGACCTGTGCGGTAGTGCTCGGCCATGCTGAGGCAACCCACCGCCCACCAAAAAGACCCGAAGACCTCCCAGTAGCGCACGTGGGCTAGATCAACGGTCAGCCCGGACTGCTCCTCGTAGCCCCGCAGCAGGTCTTCAAACTTGCCGAAGCCGCCGACCGGCAGATCACGGCGACCGAAACGCCAAGAGTTGGTGCAGATCCAACCCAAGTCTCGCATCGGATCGCCGATGTGAACCGACTCCCAATCCAGCACGGCTACCAAGCCTTCGGTTTCATCAACCATGAGGTTTCCGTTGCGGAAATCGTTGTGTACCAGCGCCGGCGAAAACTCCGTAACCATGTTTTCACGCAGCCAGCGAGCGGTGAAATCAATCATTGGCTGCGGGGTTGGGAACGCCTGGTAGCGCTCCCAGGTTTGAGTGAGGTAATCCGCCGGCGGCACGTGCCGCAGCAGTTTGCCCAGGCCCGTTGCGTCAAGATCGATTGCGTGTATGCGAGCTAGCTCCTGGCCGCATTGGTACGCCAGCTTGGGTCGGATTGCGTCTAGCTCTGGCGCCCTGACTATGCGCGAGCCCAGCGTTACGCCGTCCAGCCATTCCATCAGGAACCCCGCGCCCACGCCGTCGTCGGGCTGCAGCACGTAGAGCACTTCAGGTTCGGGCACCCCGGCTTGGCGAGCGGTCTGCATGGCAAGAGCTTCGACGGCTAGCCCGCTGGCGTGTTCGGCGTCGCGGTCAATCCCACCGGTGCCACGCCGCAAGCAAACGTCGCGCTGGCTGTTATCTGTGGCTGCGACGGTTACCCGATAGGTCTCCATGCTGGCGCCGCTTGAGAGGCGCTCAATGCCTAGCAAAGCCGTGCAGTTAGGTAGCTCGCGCAACAGCGTGCGCTCAAGTGCGTCGGCGAACTCTGTTGGATCGGATTCTGATGACACGATTAGCCAACAGTAGTTGCGCTTGTTGCGCTTGTAAGTTGCTGATGTGCCAGCCGATCTGCTGATAACGGGCGTTGTGCCGTTGGACGCATCTGCCGCAACGCCTGAGCAGGCTTGGCGCGGTCAGCTAAGCGACTTCGGCTCGCCGGTTGACGTGGCGATTAGCGATGGTCGCATTGCGGCGATCACACCCGCCGCCGCCACGCCTGCCGCAGGTGGCGCCGCCGGGGCTTCCGGGCAATCCGCCGCACGGCGGGTCATCTCCGGCGAGGAGGCCTTCTTGCTGCCCGGCTTGTGCGACATTCAGGTTCATTTCCGCACGCCCGGCGCGCAGGAAAGCGAAACCATCACCTCCGGGTCAATCGCCGCGGCGGTAGGCGGCGTTACCGCTTGCGTGATGATGCCCAACACGCTGCCGCCCATCGACAGCGTTGCAATGATGCAAGAAGTGCTGGCGCTCACCGCCGGAGCGCCCTGCGATGTGCGCACTTCGGCCTGCGTGTCGGTCACCCGTGCAGGGGAGCGCACGGTTGATTTTGCCGCGCTGCACGCAGCCGGCGTGCGCGTATTTACCGACGATGGCGATGCGGTAGCCGACGACGCAGTCATGGAGGCCGCGCTGGCAGCGACAACCACGCTGCCGGGAGCGGTCATCAGCCAGCACGCCGAAGACCCGACCATGGTGGCCGGTGGGGTTATCAACTCCGGCGCAGTAGCACAGCAGCTAGGCGTGCCGGGTCGGCCGGGGGAGGCCGAGGAAACCATCGTGGTGCGTGACCTTGAGCTAGCGCGCCGAACCGGCGGGCGCTATCACGTCTTGCATCTCTCCACCGCCGGTGCGTTGGCAGCGGTGCGATCCGCAAAGGCCGCAGGCGTAAATGTGACCGCAGAGGTAACGCCGCAACATCTGGTGCTCACCGAAGAAGACGTGCCACGGCTTGGCACTGACGGAAAGATGAACCCACCGCTGCGGCGTGCAACCGACGTTGGCGCGTTGCGTGCCGGGCTGGCAGATGGTGCGTTGGATGCGGTCGCCACCGATCACGCACCGCACAGCGCACACCTAAAGGCGCTTTCGCTAGCCGAGGCGCCGCCGGGGATGCTGGGGGTAGAGACAATGGCGGCAGTGCTTTGGACCGAGATGGTTGCTACCGGCGAGATTTCGCCACGCCGCTTTGTGCAGGTCACCTCTAGCAGCCCCGCAGCAATCGCGGGCATAGCCGAGCACGGCCGACCGATCGCTGTTGGCGAACCCGCCAACCTGGTCGTGTTCGACCCGAAGCAAACCTGGACCGTTGATCGTGCCAGCCTGCACAGCCGCAGTGAAAACACTCCGTGGCACGGTCGCAGCCTGATTGGTCGCCCTCGCCATACAGTGTTAGCTGGTGCGGCCGTGGTGGTCGACGCTGTGCCCGCGCTGGATTAGCCAGCCAGCACGGGATTAGCCAGCACCGGAACAACTGATGACTGACCCACACGCACCCAAATCCGCCGTGCTGCTTGCCAATCCACAGGCGCATTCCGGCAAGGGCGCACAACTACAGCAAGCAGTAGTGGTGAAGCTGACCCATGAGGCGGCTCATCAAGACGTGGCGCTGCGCATTGAACGCACCCACAACGGAGCGGAGCTGCGGGAGGCGGCCGCCTCAGCAGCCAGCCAGGGCGAACGGGTCATCGTCATGGGCGGCGACGGCAGCGTCCATCAGGCGGTGAACGGCGTGGCTGGCACTGGCGCAGGGCTCGGCATTATTGCGGCTGGCACCGGCAATGATTTCGCTCGGGCAATGGGGCTGCCCGTGATTTCACCCAAGATGCGAGCCAGCAAAGCGACCCCGTTGATTGCCTCAGCCGTAAGAGCGTGCTTGCAAAATCCAACAGACGTGGATGCGTTGGCGATCACCTCATCTGGCAGCGGCGACAACCCGTCTGGCAGCGGCGGCTCCGCTGACAGCCCAGTGCTGTGGTCGCACTCAATCGCTACCTGCGGCTTTGCGGTTGACGCCGACAATCGTGCCAGTCGCCTTGCTTGGCCGAAGGGACCCAGCAAATACACCATCGCATCCGCTTTAGAGGCGCTTAAATTGAAAAAGGTTCGCTATGCCATCACCGTTGACGGCAACCGCCAAGAAATGGACGCCGTGCTGGTGGCGCTGGCGAACACGGACAGCTTCGGCGGCGGCTACTTCATAGCGCCCGAAGCCGACTCCACCGATGGCTTGATTGATCTTGTAGTCATCGGGCCGACCACCTCAATGAGGTTTCTGCGGTTGATGCCTGCCACCCGCAAGGGGCGACATATCTCACATCCGCAGGTCAGTACCATGCGGGGTAAGCGGATTGAAATTGAGCGCCTGGATGATGAAGCCGACAATGGAAGCAACGGGGACGCATCAGAAAACGCAGGTCCGCAAGTACGAGCCGATGGGGAGCCGATTGGCGACTTCCCGATTGACGTGAAAATAGTGCCCAACGCCTTGCGTATTGCGGGCGCCGTTCCGTGCACGTTGATTAGCTAGCCGTTGACCGCCTACGCCTACCCGTTGACCACTTGGATTTAGCGCCCGTCATGACCGCCACAGGCACTTCCGCAGCAGGCACCGCCGCAGCCGAAGCCGATCCAACGCGCACGCTGCACTGGTCAATCTTGATTTCGGCGGTGCGCTGCACGCTGACCTATGTAGTCCTGCCCTTCATAGCGCCCTTCATTGGCTTGGCGCCCGGCGTCGGCCCGTACATCGGCATCCCGCTCGCCTGCGTGGGAATAGTCGCCAACGGCTACAGCATCAAGCGGTACTGGGGTAGCGACCACCGCTGGAAGTGGCCCGTCAGCGCCATAAACGTCGGGCTAATCGTGCTGCTGACGATTCTGCTGATACTTGACATTACCCAAGTGCTTAGTTGAGTAGCGAGCCTCTGAGCACCGAGCCTCTGAGCACCGAGCCGCGCACCGAGGCCGCCGCCAGCGAAAAATCTGCTTCCAACAAGTTCGGTCGCAATAAGTTCGGCCGCACCACGATCATCATCATCACGGCGGGCTCAATCATTGCGTCCATAACGCTGGGCGTGCGGGCGACCATGGGGCTCTACATAGAGCCCATCGAAGATGCCTTGGGGGTCAGCACCGCCACGCTCGGGCTGACCTTTGCGCTGCAAAACTTGGTGTGGGGGCTGGGCCAGCCCATTGCCGGCGCGCTGGCCGACCGTTTCGGTTCGGTGCGGGTGCTGATCGCCGGGGCGGGCATTTACGCCGCCGGGCTGATCGTGATGGCCAATGCGACCGGCGCTTTCACGCTGCATTTGGGCGGGGGAGTGATAGTGGGATTCGGGTTGGCGGCTGCTTCGTTCACCGTGGTGCTTGCGTCAATCGGTCGCTTGGTTGATGAGAAGCACAGGTCAACCGCACTTGGGCTGGTGACCGCATGCGGATCTATCGGGCATTTTTTGTTAGTGCCGATTGCGGGGCTGCTGATCGACGCTGTGAACTGGTCAAACACGCTGGTTGTGATGGCGATCATCACCGTGGCGATAGTTCTAGTTGTGCGACCGCTGCGCAGTCGTTCGTATCAGCCGCCTGCCAAACCGGCAGACACTGGGCTGATAGGCACGGGTCCGGCAGGCCTAGGGCCACAAGCGGGTAACGCCCAAGCGTTGGCAGATGCCGCGCAGGCAGCCAACGGCCAGACGCCAGCGCCGCCGCCCACCCTGCGCCAAACCTTGAAGGTCGCATCCGGGCACCGCAGCTACCTGATGCTCAACGCCGCATTTTTTGCGTGCGGCTTCCACGTCACATTCATTGCGCTTCACCTGCCGAAGCACCTGACCGACGAAGGGCAAACCGACAGCCTCGCCACGCTGGCGCTCGCATCCATTGGGCTTTTCAACGTGATCGGCGCGTTTAGCGCGGGCGCACTAGGAGCGAAGCGCGACAACTCCAAACTGCTCAGCGTCATTTACGCCAGCCGTGCGGCAGCCATCGGCATTTTCCTGCTGCTGCCGTCAAACACGGTGACGGTGCTCTTATTCGGCGTGGCGCTGGGCTTGCTCTGGCTTGCCACGGTGCCGCTCACTTCTGCCATCGTGCTCAGCCAGTTCGGCCCCACCCACGCCGGCACGCTGTTCGGCCTGGTTTTCTGGTCGCATCAGGTTGGCGCTTTTGTCGGCGCATACGGCGCTGGCATTGCCCGTGACGCAACCGGCAGCTACACGCTTTGGTGGTGGGTGTGTATTGCCGTGGCGCTCATGGCGGCCACGCTGCATCTGCGCATTAGCGACGCACCCGTGGAGATGGAGCCGGAACAGAGCCAGCCGATCGCTAGCTGAGCCGGCGCCCGATCGCTAGCTGAGCCCGACTATCTCACCATCGGCGTCAAGGTCGATATGGCTGGCCGCAGGGTCGCTGCCCAGCCCGGGCATAGTCCTAATGTCGCCGCAAATCGGCGTTACGAATCCCGCACCGACCGACGCCCGCACCTCACGCACCGGCAAAGTCCAGCCCGTCGGAGCGCCCTTCAGCGCCGCATCGGCCGACAGCGAAAGGTGCGTTTTGGCGATGCAAACCGGCAGGTCGCCCAGCCCGTTCTTCTCCAGCGCATTCAACTCACGATTTGCCCGTGCGCTGTACGACACATCGGCGGCGCCGTAAATCTGCGTGGCGACGGTGCGGACCTTGTCTCGCAGCGGCATTTCGCTGCCGTAGAGCAGCTCAAACTTGCTGGGCTCTTGCGCGGCTTCCGCTACCGCTTCGGCCAGGTCGGTAGCGCCGCGCCCGCCGTCGCTGAAATGCGTGCAGCGAGCGACACGGGCGCCGCTTGCAGCGGCAATCTCTTCAATGGCGACCAGGTCGGCTTCGTGGTCGGCGGGAAACTGATTCACCGCCACCACCGGTGTAACCCCATGCAGGCGGACGTTCTCGATTTGCTTGCGCAGGTTGGCGCCGCCGGCGTGAACCTCATCTGGATTCTGCGCCAGCAACTCTTCCGGCAGCGGCCGACCTGCCACGATGTGGTGATTGCCGCTGTGCGATTTCAGGCCTCGCACCGTGGCGACCACGACGGCTGCGTCCGGGGTGATGCCCGAATAGCGGCACTTGATGTTGAAGAACCGCTCGGCACCCAGGTCGGCTCCGAAGCCGGCCTCGGTCAGCAAGAAGTCGCCCATCCGCAGCCCCAGCTGGTCGGCGACAATAGAAGAGTTGCCGGTGGCGATGTTGCCGAACGGGCCGGTGTGAACCAAGGCGGGCGTGCCCTCCAGAGTTTGCATCAGGTTGGGTTTCAGGGCTTCTTGCAGCAGCACCGCCATCGACCCTGCGGCGCTGATGTCTTCGGCCGTTATCGGATCGCGGGCTTTGGAATAGCCCAGCACGATGCGACCCAGCCGGGCACGCAGATCGGCCTCAGACGTGGCGAGAGCCAAGATGGCCATCACCTCTGACGCAGCCGTTATGTCAAAGCCGCTCTCACGAGGGATGCCGTCTTGGCGCCCGCCGAGGCCGATGGTGATGTTGCGCAGCGCTCGGTCGTTTATGTCGAGCACCCGCCGCCAGGTGATGCGGTGGATGTCCAGGTCAAGCTTGTTGGCGTGAAAAAGATGCGCGTCAAGCATCGCTGCGCACAGGTTGTGGGCGGCGGTGACGGCGTGCATGTCGCCGGTCAGGTGCAGGTTCAGCAGCTCGATCGGCACCACTTGGCTGTAGCCGCCGCCCGCGGCGCCGCCCTTTATGCCGAATGTGGGTCCCATTGACGGCTGGCGAATGGTGATGGCGGCTCGGCGGCCGATGTGGGCGAAGGCTTGGCCGAGTCCGACCGTGGTGGTGGTTTTGCCTTCGCCTAATGGGGTGGGGGAGATGGCGGTGACGACCACGTACTTGGCTTTGGGGCGGTCGGCCATCTCGTGGGCGGCGCGCAGATTTATCTTGGCGGCCTTGCCGGCGCCGAACATCTCTAGGCAGTCGGGCGGGATCGCACACTCCTTAGCGATCTCATCAAGCGGGCGCAGCTGTGCCCGGCGAGAGATCGTCAGGTCGTCTTCGGGCTTAGCCAAGGCGAGCCTGTCTAACTATTTCCGCAACGGTTGCCGCAGCCTGGTCGTGGGGGAGTAGCTGGGGCTCGCCGCCGCTGCGTTGGTTGTGTTCGACCTGGCTGTCTTTCATGCTGCGAGCGCCCACGGTTATACGGTGCGGTATGCCGATCAGCTCTGCGTCGGCGAACTTCACGCCGGGTCGGGCTGCACGATCATCGAGCAGCACATCAACGCCTGCGACTTCCAGATCGGCGGCGATGGTTTGCGCGGCGGCGCTCAACTGCTCATCATCGGGGTCTAGCAAGGTCACGACAACCTCAAACGGGGCTATCGAAACCGGCCAGATCAGCCCGCGCTCGTCGTTGTGAACCTCTGCCACCGCCGCCATCGCCCGTCCGATGCCGATGCCGTAGCTGCCCATAATCGGCGTCGCCGCCTTGCCGTCGGCGTCTAGCACCGACACCTCTAGCGCTTCGCAATACTTGCGTCCCAGCTTGAAGATGTGGCCGACCTCGATGCAGCGAATCACCTGCAGCTGCCCGCCGCAGCGCACGCATGTCTCGCCAGCTTGCACCTCACGCAGGTCTGCCCAATCGGCCACGCTGATGTCGCGCTCCATGCTCACCGCCCGCAGATGCCAGTCGTCTTCGTTGGCGCCGGTAACGAGATTGACCCGGCCCTGCAGTGCTTGGTCGGCAATGATGCGCAGACCGCTAACGCCGACCGCTCCCAGGCTGCCGGGATGCGCTCCGAGCAGGGCAAAGATCTGCTCGGCTTCGGCGGGATGTAGTTCCTTGGCGCCGGTGTAGTCAGTCAGCTTCACCAGATTTAGCTGATGATCGCCGCGCATCAGTGCCAGCAGCGGCTCGCCGTCGGCTACGAGCACCAGCGTTTTGATTTGGTTTGCAGCGGCAGCGGCCGGGTCGAACTGCTCTAGTGCCTCGATGGTTCGCACGTCCGGCGTGGCAAAGCGCTCAAGCTGTGCCGGTTCGTCAGGCGCGTCGTCGGAGCCGTCCGCCGCTTGCTCCGGCACCAGCACCGACTGCGCCAGCTCAACGTTGGCGCGGTAGTCACAATCGGGCGAGCTACACACCGCCACGTCGTCTTCGCCTGCGGGCGAGGGCACCATGAACTCCACGCTGGCCGACCCGCCCATTGCGCCCGAAGAGGCATCGACCGGCAGCGCCCCCACGCCCAGCCGATCAAAAATCTTGACATAAGCGCCGTGATGCGCATTGAACGACTTGTCAAGCCCGCCCTCGTCAAGATCAAAGCTGTAGGAATCCTTCATGGCGAACTCACGCACACGCAACAGCCCGCTCTTGGGGCGTGGCTCGTCCCGAAACTTGAACTGGATCTGATACCAAGCCTGCGGTAGCTCCTTGTAGGAGTTCAGTTCCAGCGCTAGCGACGCCATGGCCTCTTCGTGTGTCATCGCCAGTGCCAGGTCACGATTTGAGCGGTCCTGCAGGCGAAACATTTCCTCGCCCATCAGCTCCCAGCGACCGCTGCGCTGCCACAGATCGGCCGGATGGAGCGCGGGTAGGTGAAACTCTTGCGCGCCGATCGCATTCATTTCCGCACGCACGATGTCAGCGACCTTGCGGTGAACTCTCTGCCCTAACGGCAGTAGCGAGTAGTGCCCGGCGTGCAGCTGGCGGATGAAGCCGCCGCGCACAAGCAACTGGTGGCTGATGGCTTCGGCGTCGGCTGGTGCGTCACGCAGGGTTGGAATAAATGTGGTCGACCAGCGCATAGCCGCAGGATAAGGATATGGCTAGCGGCCGCACGGACTGGCGGGCGCACGGGTTGCTAGGCGCATGATCGGGCATGCGTTTCGAGGGTGCGTTGTTTCGGCGGCGGCCTCCACTAGCCTGGGTTGCTACGTAAGCGCTGTCAACAAGACATTGCGGCTGCGGTGTGGCGTCGCTTAAGAACAATGTCGCCAGCACACCAGTGCCACTGACGCTTACTTGACCGGGCCACACAGCTAGCCCTCAGCCCGCGGACTTGCTCCTGCAAATCATCCGCCCAGACCAACCAACCAGGTTTACCGATACTGAACATGACACCTACCACGGCTACCAAGCGCAAGGTTGCTCTTGACGGCGCTGCCGGCAGTGCTGCCAGCGGCGCCAGCACGGCTAACGGGAAGTCTCAGCTCGTGCATCTGCGCTGGCAGCAGATCGCCGACCTGGCGTGGGGTGAAGTTCACGGCACCGCATCCGAAGACACCCTCGCCGCTCTGGCTAGCGATCCGATTCGCTGGGAGGGCGTGCTGCTTGATCTGCTAGAGCAAATCGACGACTCGCTGCAGACGATCCGCCACCTGCCCCGGCAAACGCGCCGCCAAGTTACGGCCGATTTCCGCAGCGACCTGAACGACCTGACGAAGGCCTATGTGCGACTCACCGGTCGTGACCCAAGCCCGCCTCAGCCGCTTTCATCCAGTGGTGCCTCGGGCAATGGCAAATCGCTCGGCGGTGACCGTGACGGCCGCCACGGCAAACAAGGCGACAAGCGCCGCCGCGGGGAGCCGCAAGGAGCCATTGAGCCCGCCGCATTGCAGCTGTCGTGGGATTCCGGGCGGGTTGTGGCTTGGCTGGCGGGCGCGAACAGCGAACCCGAAAGCACCGACATGGTGCTGGATCATCTGGCCACAACGGGCGCTATTGAAGGCGCATGGGCGGCGCACAAGCCTGTGAAGTTGCCGGCGGGCAACGGCGCAATGGCTGTTTCGGCCGAGGCCGTCGTGGCTGATCTTTCAGACATTCTCGGCTGGTTGGTCGCGCTGAGCGGGCCGACGGCTAGCGCAACCGGTCGGGCTGGCGCTGGCAGCGGCAACGGCGCGAACGGCGCCAGCGCTAACGGCAGCCTCAGCAACGGCACCACCACCGACTCTGCCGACATAAGTGCCACGGACGTAGCCATAGACGCAGCCGACACCACGGACGCAGCCGACGACATAAACGGCAGCGACACAAACGGCACCGACGTAAACACCATCGACCTCGAAGACCAAGACCCCAACGAAATCACCGTCGAAACCGACACCCAACAACTGCTGGGCGACAGCGCCGTTTGGATGCGAACGGTCTGCCTGGTAGCGGTTGATCTGGTCGCACGTGGACGCACGGTTCCATTGCTGCGACGCATTCGCAGCCCTCGCAATCGCTCCAAACCCGACACGGGCACGTTCAGTGTGAAATGGCAACCCGCCGTGCTAGCCACCGGTGTGTTGAGTCAACTTGCCGACTCGCTGCCGGCGTCGGTCAAGGCGCTGACGCCCAACGCCGACCCCAAGGCGCTGATTGAAGAGGTGCTAGGCACAACGGTCAGCGCACTCATGCACAACGTGACGGCACGCATTGAGGTGCCGCAAGCGCCGCACGACCCACGCACCCGAGCCGAGCTGATCGAGGCGTATCTGGCAAGCATGGCCGGCGAGCGCTTCACCGCTTCGGCCAGCGTCGGCTCAGAGCTGACACGGCGCTTGGATCAGTGGGCACGCCCGGTCACCACGCCGGTGCGCTATCCGCTGCTGGTTCAGCTAGACGAACCCGACGAGGCGGGTGCCTGGCATATGTCCGTGCTGGCGCCGGGACCAAACAACGCACTTGATCCGGTTGAGGTGGCGATGGTCGCTGGCACCACCGGCCACCGAGCCGAGGTGAAGGCGCAGCTGGCACGGCTGGAGCGCTTGTTGCCGGTGCTTATGCGGCCGGGTGGCAAGCGGCGCGGCGAGGTGATTCTCGATCAAGCCGAGGCGTGGGATCTGATGGCGGTCACGGGTCCGGCGCTAGAGGACGCCGGGTTCGCCGTGCGGGTTCCGCAGCTGTCTCGTCAAAAGCCCGAAGCTTCGCTGCGCCTGACCGCCGAAGACGATCCCGACAGCGTTTTGGGTGCCCAGCAGCTAACGGCGGTGAGTTGGACGGCGATGTTCGGCGACATAGAGCTAACGGCGGCGCAAATCCGTGACCTGGCATCGCAAGCTCGCCCGTTGATTCAAAACCGTGGCACCTGGGTTGCGCTAGATCACGCCGACCTGGCCGAAGCTGCCGCCGCACTGGCAGAACGAGCCGATGTAACTGAACTAACTGGCGCGCAGATGCTGCGGCAAGCGCTCGGTCTTGAAGGCGCCGCGCTGGCGGGCGGGGTCAGCATCGCTGAGGGCGGTTGGGCGGCTGACCTGTTGGCTGCGGCGGCAGCGGTTCAGACCGATCCGCCCACCAGGCCCGAAGGATTTACCGGCGAGTTGCGGCACTATCAGGCCGAGGCTTTGGGCTGGCTGGATTTCTTGGACGAGGCTGGCCTGGGCGGCTGTCTGGCGCTCGACATGGGGCTCGGCAAAACCCCCACGGTGCTAGCTCGCATCGCGCAAACCGTCTCGCAAGGCAACGGCTCCACCAGCGCCGCTAGCGCCAGCGACCTGCCGACCTTGGTCATCGCCCCACCCGCCGTCGTGAGCAACTGGGCCAGCGAGTCGGCTCGCTTCACGCCCGAACTAAAAGTAATGATCCACCACGGATCGGCCCGCGCCGATGCCGACCAGCTGCCGACACAAGTCGCAAAAGCGCACCTCGTAATCACCACCTATGGCACAGCCGTACGAGACATAGACGTGTTGTCAGAGCTGCAATGGGATCGAGTGGTAGTCGACGAGGCGCAGGTGATCAAGAACCACAACAGCGAGACCGCCCGCCAGCTACGCAGACTGCAAGCCCGCACACGCATTGCGCTGACCGGCACGCCGATAGAGAACGGCCTGGCCGACCTGTGGTCGATCATGGATTTCTGCACGCCCGGGCTGGTGGGGGATCGGGCGCAGTTCATAGCGCACCTGTCAAAGCCCGGCGATGGTGATGCGGCGACCGAGTCGGCTTTGCATGCGTTGAACGGCGTGCTGGTGTTTCGCCGCACCAAAACTGAGCCTTCCATCGCAGCCGAGCTGCCCGACCGCATTGACGATCTTGACCACTGCACCATGTCGCCCGAGCAGGTCGGCTTGTATCAGGCGGTGCTTGATCAGCTGATCGTTGACACGGCTGAGAGCGAGCAGAATCTGAACGTGCGCAAGGGTGCGGTGCTGGCGGCGATAACGGCGCTGAAGCAGATCTGCAATCACCCGCTGAACTATCGCCCCAACGATGACGACCAGGCGTTGGAAGGCCGCAGCGGGAAGCTGGCGAGGCTGAATGAGATCTTAGAGGTCGTGTTCGCAGCGCAGGAGAAGGTGCTGATCTTTACGCACTTTGCGACCTGGGGCGAGCGGATGGCGAAGTATTTGACGAAACATTGGGATATGCCGATTGATTGTTATCACGGTGGGTTGTCGCGTGGGCCACGTGATGAGATGGTGCGACGGTTCCAATCTGGCAGTGGGGCAGGGGCGATGGTGTTGTCGTTGAAGGCTGGCGGCACGGGGCTGAACCTGGCGGCGGCGAGTCATGTTGTGCTGTATGACCGGTGGTGGAACCCGGCGGTGGAAGATCAGGCTCGTGATCGTGCGTGGCGCATCGGCCAGACGAAGACGGTGATTTGTCATCGGTTGGTGTGCCCGGGCACCGTTGATGAGCGTGTTGAAGAGGTGGTTGCTGGCAAGCGGCGGATTGCCGACATGATCTTGCCGAAGTCCAGTTCGCTGGGTGATCTTGACGCCGAGCAGCTGCGTGCTGCGTTGGGTATTAATGAGAACTTGTTGACGGAGTTGACTGAAACCGAAAACGGATTGGTGGTGGGCAAATGAGCCCTCCACGACGAAGGCGTGGCAAGTCCTCAACGCCTTCACGGATTAGGCGGCTTGGTAGCGGTGGTAGCAGCAAAGGCTCAGGCCCGGCGGCTTCTGGTGGCGCGTCGTCTAAATCGCAACAGCAGTTCTGGCACGGCAAAGAGGTCGGCGGCAAGGACGTGGTTGAAGTTTGCGAAGCCATCAGCGCTGGGATTCTTGATCGCCTGGCTGATTCAAGCTCTAGCAGCGTCAGCGCCGGGCCAATGTCCGGGGGAGCGGCAGGTTCAGCGTCGATATACGGCGACGACCTCTCTGCGGCTACGGCAACAGTGCGCTCACTGGGTCCGCCGCCGCTCGCAGGCCGTGAAACAATCGCCGAGCACTACTTCGAAGCCGCTTACCAACGAGCCACCATCATGGCTGAAGCCTTACTAGAACAGGCGTAAGCGAGATGGACAGTTATCAAACTTGCTAGACTGTACTGCTAGCAACGCGCTGTTGTTAGCAGGAGCTTTTGGCAAAATAGCTTTACGTAATTGCAACACCGCCTGAGCATTCGTGCTGTCAACTCTGCTTTCCAAATAACCAACGTGACCCGTGTCCTATTTGTTTTAAAACCCAAGAAACGACTTTTAGAGCGAGGGCAGTTACTATGACTTCTGACGGGCTTATATCTGGAGCAGCTGGGAGCAAGTATGATATTACTATATATGCCAGTACTATGACAATAAAGTAGAAAATGAGCACAATGAGCAAGAGGGTGACGAAATTCTTAAAAAATAGAGTCACCCATTTTTTGAGCCTCTGCTGCCGCCTCAGCTTTAGCCATAGAGCCCATCGCTCTTTATCCTTACACCGTACACGCTTCGTTAGCTTTGTTTTATGCCCGCTAGATTTAGCAACTAGCTGAACATTAATTCGGGCAGCGATAGGACCATCAGGTGAGTCATAGGAATAAGGCGGAATGGCTTTTAAAGCATGGTCCACCTTTTTGTACAGGATTTCATTTATTTCCTTCCTTTTATCATCAAGTGCTATTTCATCATCAAGTAGTAGCTTTTTAAGGCAGTCAACAGCGCATTTCTCAGTATGATAAAGGCGAAATGAAAAGTCCCACTCACGGAGGTTAATATTAAGTTCTGTAGGAGCTAAACCACTGTCGCGCCATCTAATGAGAAGACACCATTTTGCTTCAGGGTCCTCTGCTGACCTTTTACATTCGGGGCTGAGAAACTCAGCGCTTAGATCTATGGACATAAAGACCACTATAGCACACCTCTCATGGCAATCAAGGCAAAGAAAGCGGTATAGGCAACCTCCCGAACGATAACCCACAGATTCAGGTCATGGCTCAATGAGGGCAGTTTTGATTATGGGGCTTCTAAATACGCCCCAGATGTCTACAGTAAAGGGTTTAGGCGGGCTCATCAAGCAACGCTTTAGATTTGAGTAACTGAGCCCCAGCGACGCGGAACAGTTTATTTCCATCTGCTCTTAGCCAGATAGTTCACGCCCAGCAACTGAGCTAGTTAGCTCTTTCTTTTGGTGGGTGTGGGCAGCCTGGGATAGGCATTGCGGAAGCCGATACGGGCAATCCGGTTGGGATGCTTAGTTAGTGGCGACGTGTGGTGTTGTTGAGGCTGTGGGCCTTAAGGATGCGGCTGACTCAGGTAGTCTGACTGAGAGGGCAGCTATCCATCCGCTTGCCGCCTTCATTATCTGGTAGGGTTTCCGACAGGTGAGCACCATCGGCAAGATTGTAGGTGCGAGGAAAAGGAATAGAAATGTGTAAGGCTCAAACGGGCGGGCATCCTACCACACAGTTGAAAAATTGTGTAAGTGCGTTCTTTCAGGCCCGATTAGAAGAACATAATAAATTGGAAACAAAGCTATGGGACACTGTCGCTAGCCGCGCTGAAGCACTCTCAGGTGATTTAGATGATGATGGCTCTGATCGAGGGAGCGACGATTGGTTAGAGATAGTCAAAAAGGTGGGCGATAAGAATGACGTGGGATTCTATTCCACCACGGCGCGCGAGCGTACGGAAAGCTGGGTTAGAGAAGTATCTGAAAAAGCTGTAGGTGGGTATTTTGAATCGGCGCGCTTGAAAGAGGTGCCTGGCGCGGAGTCATTAGAAAAATCACTAGAAGCGGTAGATAAATGGGAAGTGGAAGGAGGGGCAGAGCAACTGTTTAAATCAATTGATAAGGCGAATGCGGCAGTCAATGAATTTGCAATGTGTATCACCGATAGAATACGCGAGTTAGCAGACACTCAAGTTAAAGGAGGGAGCATAAGCAACACTGCTTGGGATACTTTCCTACACAAAGCGTGTGGTACTGGAAGCCCCACTACTAACGTGCCGTCTACCATTATTAAAAGTGCTATGGAATTGGCGCGTGGTGCTACTACTAGACACGGGCAAGAAGCGATGGGGCGTGCGGTTACGAAAGCACTAGAATTTTATAGTAAGATAGCTAGCGATGTGTCGCGCTCCTACAGAGCCCTTCTATAAGTCAACGGCAGTACTACCGTCGCTCAGATCCCCTGTTAATCGAGCCAACTTCACTCCCTCCCACCATCACCACCACTGCCGTCTTTCTACTTCCAGAGCAGAGGGCCTTGTTCGTTCAGCTGCTGATGCCGCGCCAGAGAAAACAGGATGGCAGCTAACAAGAAAAGAAACGCTAGAAAAGCAGTGTTCGCGACTGTTTCGTTTTCAGGCGCGCAGGGTTTCTACCGCTTCGGTGTCCGCTGTGCCTACTATTTCGGCAGTTTCGGTGTCTTCCTCCGCCACGTTATTTCTCTACGACAGCTTCACTCGCGGATGTGTTGGTGGTTCGTATCGCGGTCTCACCGCCACACGCGGCGGCAAGCAGCGCTACCCCAACTAGCGCTGCTGTAAAAACAGAGTAGCGTTTCTTAGACGGCTTGAGAGTTTTGGTGAGGATTTTCGCGGAGTCGTGCCCTTGCTTCCGGTTTTCGTTGTCAAAGTAAGCCTTTCCCGCTCGCGCACAGCTTGCTTGTGACTCTTACCTACAGGGAGTCTGGGACATGCAACGCTTTGGGTAGAGCCGCCTACAGCGCCCTCTGCCCGCCGAGCTGCGAAAAACGTCTGGCGGCATCTGTCTTGCCGCCTATCCTGCGCCCTATGAGATTTGTTAAATCATTTTTGCTAGCCGCCGCGTTCGTGCTGTTCGCTGCGGCTTGCGGTACGTCGGTGACGGTGGCGGGCGACACGACTGTTTCCGGACTCACTGCGACGACGCTTCTAGCGGGCGAGTACGAGTTAGGCGATTCAGCTACTGAGCATCCTGATGCGCTGGTGGCGCAGGAGTTGGTGCGTGAGAAGATAATCACTTCCGCTCCGCTGATAACCCCGTTCTACGACGAGGGCGTGCCCACCCCCAGCCTTGACGACGTGATCGGCTTGCTGCGTGATAATCCCGACGGGTTCACAGCATCGCCCACAACTGAGGCGCACGCCGCTTCGGGATTCGCTGTCGCTATTGAAAACACTGAGCTCAAAATTGAGATCGCCGACGATCCTGCCGCAGCCGTGTTGGAGCGGGCGCAGGCTTGGCTAGACGAAATGTCGCCCCACTTCCAGTCGGAGCGAGTTTGGATAGGCGGCTACCGCAACCCGGAGTCGGGGGAGTCGGAAATCAATTTGACGCTCGTGTTCTCAGACAAGGACGCTGCTACTGAGTTCTCGTATGCGAATAGCCAAGGCTCTGGCTGGGATATTGTCGAGTTTGAGACGATTGACACCAGCGTCAACCCCGACGGCACCGAAAATAACGGGGGCGACTGGGTGTGGTACGCGAACGGCGAGTCCGCTAGCTAGCCACTGCTAGCAACCCCGCCTGCTTGTGCGCCCTACTACAGGGCGGCCCATAGTTAGTCCACAAGCACTCGGCCTGTTCACAGCGTCGTCGCTGAAAACCTGTGTGTGCTTCACTCGCTCACCTAACTGCGGGCTGGATAGGCGTGCGGCTTCTATTTCCCAGACGGCTGGTAGGGGGTAGGGGATGGTTCTATTGACGCCTAAGGGAATGGAATAGCGGCTACGGGCTCTCGGTTAGCACGCCCTCGTTCTGGCCAGCGGGGTTGGTTGTAGCGATCCGCGGCCAGCACTCCGCTTTGACGCTGTGCCCTTAGGACACAGAGTCAAGAAATGTCGTTGGTGGTGGAGTCTCATCAGGTGGAGTCTCATCAGGTGGAGTGCCATCAATAGGCCCTTGGACAATGGGACATCGACCTAGCGCTGTTTTGAGGCTGTCATCGCTAGACGGCCACCGACCCCAGAAGTAGACGCGGTCGCTCACGGGTACGGGCTCCCTTACATCAAGCCCAGTGTCAGCATCCTGAGTAACGAGGTAGGAGCGGTAAAGGCAACGAACTCGAAAATCGCCCTCAAGATCGGCTTCCGCCAGATCTGTCTCATCTTCAACTTCAGTCTCAACCTCTACCTCAGTTTCGGTCTCGATCTCAGTTTCGGTTTCGACCTCAACCTCAACCTCTGGCTCTACCTCAGCCACCACCTCAACTTCTGCTTCAACCTCAGGTTCCTCTTCTATTTCGGCCTCTTCCTCAATCTCGGGCTCTGGCTCGGGCTCGGTTGCCGGCTCGGGCGGAGCGGTCGTCGTAACCGTGGTCTCCGGCACAGGTTCGGGTTCGGGCTCGGGAACAGCCTCTGGCTCTGTCGTGTCTGGTTCTACGGCAGTCTGCACCTCGGTCGTGTCGTCGCTGCTGCTGGATGCAATCACGACGATGAGCACCACCACGGCGACAATTACCGCTGAAGAAATTATTGCTGTAAGAGTCTTTTTGGACATACCAGGCTCATATTAGAGAAAATCGTGGCCGCCATCTGTTTATTGCCACGTCAGCTCTTCAAGTGCCGGCACCGGCCAGCCGCAGATTGGTGGGAGGGCCGGGATCAGCTGGCAAGTAGCTGCTTGAGCTCTTCTTTCATCAGCCGCATGTCATCAAGTTCGTTTTTGATGCGGGCTGCCTCTAGCGAGCATTCATCCAGATCCGCCAGCCTGCGTTCATATTTGGGTATCTCTACGGTGAGGGTCTCTAGGAGGTCAGGAGCCAGGGCCTTCGAATCCGCCTCAGCGGTCTCAACAACCTCTAGGAGCTCATCGGGAGTGAAGTCATTCTCGAAGCGTGGTCGCTCTTTCAACGGCATAAGCCCACAGTAGCCGACAAGCGAGCTAAGCAGCCGCTAGTCGTTTAGTTAGGCAAGGGGAGCAATGGGGCGCCTCTGCATGCCCCAGCCCTTTGAATCCGCTGTCCTGATGAGCGTTAGGAACACCTGCCTAACATCCTCCAGGCTGCCGTTTTCTTTCTCGGCGAGAGTTTTCGTGCAATTTCTAACCATGAAATACACTTCGTTGAAATCGCGTATCTCGGCGCGTAACTCGTCTCTCTGAACTGGCTTCTTCTCCTCTGTGAAAATCCTGAAGGAATCCGTAGCCAGCCCTCGTGCCAAGCGCTCAGTTTTCCGCATCTCAGCAAGGTATTCTTTTCCCTTGCTTAAAAGCTGCTCCTTATCACCCTCCTTCTTGGCATTCTTTACTTCTACTGCCAATTTGCCGATAAGGGTATGGATAAGCAGGTAGCGGGCTTCGCGAGCGACTCGGTCATAGTAAGGGTGTCCCGATTTCAAGCTGATGAAGCGGGGCTAACGGGCTTGCGCCTGTTCTAGCTCATCTTCCTTTATGTCAGCTTCTATCAGTCGTAGGTTGGCGAGCTCTTCTTTGAGGAGAGCCGTTTCTTTCGGGCATTTTGGAGGATTCGCTAGCTTGCGCTCGTACTCGGGTATCTCAGCAACCAGGGCTTTGAGGCGGGAGGTCAAACCCGATGCTTCTGCTTCGGCCCGCTGCTGGCGGACGACCTCTAAGAGGTGATTGAGGTCTACGTCTTTTTGGAGGCGCGTGCGCTCCTTCATTGACATGCCTTCATCCTAGCAAGCATTAGGGACAAGCATCCAGCAGCATTTTGGGAGCCGAGCCGCCGCTGTACGGGTCCTGCAGCCTGATCGAATGCGCCGGTGCCGTACACGCCGCCGTTTAGCAGGTAGAACTCCGCTAATACTAGTTCTGTAAAGTTGAATGGATTACGGGCTGGTCGCTGGCGCCTATGACCTATTCCCCACTGCCTAGGTACCCAGCGTGCCATACCACGCCCCATCCCGCCTGCTGGCCAGCGCTGCTAATCTCAAGCCCATGCCGCAACAAACTGAAGCCGCCACAGCTGAATTCACTCCGCCGGTTGAACTGGATTTTCATTTTGACGTGATGTGCCCGTGGGCGTATCAGACATCGCTTTGGATGCGTGACGTGCGTGATCAGCTCGGCCTAACCGTCAACTGGCGCTTTTTCAGCCTTGAGGAAGTGAATCTGCGCCCCGGCAAGAAGCATCCGTGGGAACGTGACTGGAGCTACGGCTGGTCGATGATGCGCATTGGCGCCATTTTGCGGCGCAAGGACATGGCGCTGCTGGACGATTGGTACGCCGCCGCCGGCAAAGCCCTCCACGTGGATGGCAACCGCCCGCACAACCCTGACGTGGCTCGCCACCTGCTGGAGCAAATCAATGCCAATCCAGACATCGTGGATGAGTCCATCGCCGACGAAACAACCCACGATGAGATCCGTACCGAGCACGACCGGGTGATCAACTCTGGTGGCTTTGGTGTGCCGACCTTGTTCTTCCCGGACGGACAGTCGCTGTTTGGGCCGGTGCTGTTAGACCCGCCCAGCGGTGATGCGGCTCTGCGGCTCTGGAACCAGGTGGTCGGCTGGCTGGAGTTCCCGCACCTGTATGAGCTGCAGCGGCCGAAGACCGAAACCGACGAAAAAGCGATCTACGAGACCTTCAAGCCCTATATAGAGGCGCGGGATTGGGTCAGCATCAACCGCGGTAAAGAAGTCGATTTCAAGAAGTAGCGCCGGTGGCGCGTCTGCGCCGCTCACACATCAAGTGCGTGGCCGTACGCCTTGCTGTGCTTGATGATGAACTTCTTGCGTGGCTCAACTTCTGAACCCATCATTATCTGAAAGGCCTCCGCAGCTTGCTTCTGCGCGGCCACTGCGTCATCAATCGTCACCTGGCGCAGCACACGGGTCTCCGGGTTGAGCGTGGTTTCAAACAGCTCGTTGTCGTCCATCTCGCCCAGCCCCTTGAAGCGAGTCACCCGATACTTGCGCCCGTCCTTGTTCAGCTTGGCAACCCGCTTCGCCAGATCCGCCTCGGAATAGACGAACTCCTTAGACGTGCCGACCGTGAGCGCATGCGTGGGAGGCTGCGCCGCATAGACCCGACCCGCCTCCAGCAAGGGCTTCATGTAATGGAACAACAGGGTCAGCACCAGGCAGCGAATGTGGCTACCGTCGACATCGGCATCGGCCAGCAAAATCAAACGCTCATAGCGGGCGTTTTCAAGCGCAAAATCCGCCCCTGAGCCGGCACCGACGGCAGTAAACAAAGCCACCGCCTCGGCGTTATCAAGCACGGCCTTGCTCGTGCTCTTGGCGGCGTTCACAACCTTGCCACGCAACGGCAAAACCGCCTGCCAGCCCGCATCACGCGCACGCTTGGCCGGACCAGCGGCCGAGTCGCCCTCCACTATCAGCAGCTCTCCCCCAGGGTGCTCGCGGCAATCGGAAAGCTTGGACGGCAAAGCGTTGCCGCTCAGGCTGGCGGCTCGGCGAGATTGCGCCTGGGCTTGTTTGGCCGCAACCCGACCTAGCACCGCATCGCTGACCTTGTCAAGCACGGCTTTCACATGGGTCTTGCGAGAGCCCGGCGCCTTGCCTGAGAACCAGTCCCCCAGCTGCTCCCTAACCACACGCGCCACGATGCGCTGAACCTGCGGCGTAGTCAGCTCACGCTTGGTCTGCCCACGAAACTGCGGCTCGGCAAACGTGACTCGGATCACCGCTGCCAGCCCCTCTTGGATGTCTTCACGCTGGGCACGCGCATCGCCACGCATCTTCCGCAGCTTGAGCGGGTTGGCGTCTCTGATGGCGCCGTTCACCGCCGCAGTCAGCGCACGCTCAAAACCCACAACGTGAGTTCCGCCGTCCGGCGTTGGAATGGTGTTGACGAAACTGACGACCTTGGCGTCGTAGCTCGTCACCCAACGCAAGGCGATGTCAACTTGGCAGTTGCGGATGACCTCTGCGGGCTTGCCCTTAATCGGGACCGTGTCGGCGAACGATTCGGTTCCGGTCAGCGTTATGCGCCCCGTGAGCGGCTCCGCATCCTCGTACAGGCTCTCCACAAAATCGTTCAGCCCGCCCGTTGACACGAATTCTTCGGCGGCCCGCTTGTGGCCTTTGCGTTTGTCGTGCAGGCGGATCTTCAGGCCGGGCAGCAAAAAACAGATCTGCGCTAGGCGTTCTCTGATGGCTTCGTAGTTGATCTCCGCATCTGGCTCAAACAACCCAAGCTCGGGCCAGAAGCGCACGCGGGTGCCGGTGCGTTTGGACGAAACCTTGCCCATGCGTTTGAGTTCGTGGCCCTTGCGGAAGCGGTTCGTCCTGTCAAGATTGCCGGGCTTGCGGTCGTGAAATTCAAGGCGGTGCGTGTAGCCGTTGCGGTCTACCTCGCAGGTGACTTTGGTTGAGTATGCGTTTACGACGGCTGCGCCGACGCCGTGCAAGCCGCCCGAGGCGTTGTAGTGAGTGCTGCCGAATTTGGCGCCGGCGTGAAGTTGCGTGAAGACGACTTCAAGGGCGGTTATTTCGCCCTCGTGCTTGTCGATGGGGATGCCGCGGCCACGGTCGGCGACTTCGTAGGAGCCGTCGGCGTGCAGCGATATTTCGATGAGCTTGCCGTGGCCAGCGCCAGCTTCGTCAACGCTGTTATCGATGATTTCCCACAGCAGGTGCGACAGGCCGGCTGAGCCGTTGTCGCCGATGTACATGCCGGGGCGGCGACGGACGGCTTCCAGTCCTTCTAAGACTTCGATCGCCTCGGCGTCGTACTCGCCGGTGGGGGGTTTCTTTGGAGTGGTGGATTTCTTCGGGGTGAGTGGTTTTTTGGCGGTGGAGTTCTTGGTGGTGGAATTCTTGGCGGCAGCGGGTTTTGTTGCGGGCTTTTTGGCAGCGGGTTTCGCAGCGGCTTCTGTGATTTTCGGCTGCTTGGGTTTCTTAGCGGCTGGCTTTTCGGCGGCTGGCTTTCTAGGAGGCGGCTTTTTTGCGGGTGACATGGCGGGTGGATCGGGCTCCATCCCTAGCTCAAGCTGCTCTGTTGCCGGCTGCCCTGATTCTGGTCGCGTTGTTGAAGGCGGCGCGATGGGCGGATCAACGGTAATAACGCCATCGCTCATTCGCCGCGGCACTCCCCTACCGCACGCACCGGTAGCGGGATGGCCTCGTCGTCGTTGGCGACGGTCTGCTCTTCATTGGCGATCTGTTCGTCTGTAACAATCTCCTCGTCTGTAACGATCTGCACAGTCTCACCCTCCACAATGCCCCGCAGATGTACGGCAGGGGTTTTAGGTTCGGTCGCTTGCAGGGGCGACAGCCGAAGTGGCGTCGTGCTCAGCTGCTCAAGCTCTACAAAAACCGCCGCCGCCTCAGCCCTGCCGATCCAAGCTGAAACCACCGCCGTGTCTGGGCTGTCGCCAGGCACTTCGCCGGGAGGTTTGCCGGGCAACTCGCTGGGAAATGCAATCGCTGGCACTCCGCCGGTGGCGCGCCCTGCGCCTTTCAGATCGGAAAGGGCGGTGACCTTTACGGCACCGCTGTCGGTCACCAGCACCGCCAGCGAAGAAAACTCAAGCAGTCCGGCAGCTACGACCTCAGCGCCCGGCTTGAGCCTTATCCCTGCAACAGGGCCAGCGCCATGCCCACGCTTCGGTATGCCGCTTGCGCCGGTGCGCAAGGTCAAACCGTTCGACGCAA
This sequence comes from Candidatus Poriferisodalaceae bacterium, assembly GCA_965212125.1. Classification (GTDB taxonomy): domain Bacteria; phylum Actinomycetota; class Acidimicrobiia; order Acidimicrobiales; family Poriferisodalaceae; genus CAYRJD01. The sequence continues at coordinate 827,351 of OZ243045.1, forward strand.
TCATCACCAGTTCGGCCTCATCGGGCGCATCAAAAGCCGCTACCACTCGGTCGTCAGTGGCGAGGTTTACTAGCGAGCTGATACGCCGCCGCGCCGACAACGCCTCCCGGGCAACTCGCTTGACTTGCCCCTTGCGAGTCACGAGCGCAATCGGCGCTAGCTCGCTTCCTTTGGTCTTGGCGTTTGCCTCGGTCGGACTGTTAGCGATCGCATCCGCACCAGCCAGCAAGCCCACAACCTTTTCGCCACGGCTGAGCGAAAACATCTCCGTCACCGAGGCGCCACGACTACCACGAGCCATTTCCGGAATTGAATGCGCTGCGACGTTTAGCAGTCGCCCGCGGTCGGTCACGGCATAGACCACGTCCAGGGTTGAAGTCTCCAGCGAAATGTCAATTAGGTCATGGCGGCCGGGCTTTGCGGTGAAGGTGTCATCGGCGGCGCGCCGACCCAGCAGGCCTGACGTTGAAAGCGTCACGATGGTGCTGCCTATTGCGGCGCTAGCAAGCTCGGAGCCGTTGGGGCCGGGGCGGCTAGGGCCGGGGCGGCTAAGTGTCGGGAGCTTGAGGTTGCCTGACGCACCGAGCTTGGCGCTGCTGGCCGTGGCCTTATCAGCCTTGGCTAGCTCATTAAAGGCCGCCAAGTCTTCGGGGCTAATGAGCTCAGATCGCCGCGGCGTGGCGAACTTCTCCGCCAGCTCCTCAAGCTCTTTCTTGAGCAGCGTGCGCTGGCGAGTCTTTGAGTTGAGCAGCTTCTCATAGCCGCTGATCGCAGCCTTCAGCTCCGCCATCTCCTCGTTCAGCTTGCTTACTTCCAACGCCGTCAGTCGCCGCAGCTGCAATTCAAGAATGTGGTTGGCTTGAATCTCGCTGATCGCAAGCTGTTTAATCAGCGCCTTGCGAGCCGTCGGCACGTCGGCTGAGCCACGAATGATCGCTATCACCTCATCAAGCTGGTCAAGCGCCTTTAGCAGACCTTCAACAATGTGGCAACGCTCGTTTGCACGATCAAGCCGATACTGAGTGCGCCGCACGATCACCGCCAGGCGATGGTCGATGAAGTGCTTGCACAGCTCGTACAAGTTCAGCGTGGCTGGCACGCCATCAACCAGGGTCACGTTGTTGATGCTGAAGTTGTCCTCCAGCGGAGTGAGGCGGTACAGATCTCCTAGGACGCCTTGCCCACCCTCGCCCGGCCGGCACTCGACCACCAGCCGCAGGCCGCTGTTGCGATCCGACAGATCGTTGACGGAACCCACCGCGGGCAGCTTCCCAGCCTGGATTAGCTCACGGATCTTCGTAAGCACACGCTCCGGGCCGACCATGTATGGCAGCTCGGTGATCACGATGCGCTGGCGCCGAGCGGTCGCTTTTTCCACCGCCGCACGGGCTCGCACACGCACCGTGCCCTTGCCGGTGGCGTATGCGGTTTGCAATGCTTCGTCATTGACGATCAGCCCGCCGCCGGGAAAGTCCGGAGCGGGCAGGTGCTTCATTAGGGCTTCAACGGTTGGCTTCGGGCGCTGTTTGGTTAGCACGTGTTTGATGACGGCAATCACCTCGCCCAAGTTGTGCGGGGCCATTGAAGTCGCCATGCCGACTGCGATGCCGCTGGCACCGTTCAGCAGAAGATTCGGCAGCGCCGCTGGCAGGCAGGTCGGCTCTTTGCGTTCGTCGTCAAAGCTGGCGACAAAGTCCACCGTGTCTTCGTCAATGTCGGCGACCAGCGTCATGGCCTCGGCCGTCAGGCGCGCCTCGGTGTAGCGATAGGCCGCCGGCGGGTCGTCCAGGCTGCCGAAGTTACCCTTCGGATCAACCAAGGTGTGCGACATTGCGAACGGCTGCCCCATCCTGACCATCGCCTCATAGATGGCGCTGTCGCCGTGCGGGTGGTACTTGCCCATTACCTCGCCGACCACTGCGGCGGACTTGCGGAACGGCTCGCCGGGGCGCAGTCCCAGTGCATTCATGGCGAACAAGATGCGGCGCTGGACTGGCTTTAGCCCGTCACGAACGTCGGGGATCGCACGGGCGGTGGTAACCGACAGCGCATACGGCATGAACGAATCGCGCATCTCATCGTGCACCGGCGTGGCATCGATGCGGCGAGCGATCTCCGAAGGCTGGCTGGGGATTGATGGCTTTTTGGTGGAGGTTTTAGGCATACGGCAGGCTGGTTAGAGAGGGTAGAACAGGGACGGCGTTAGGCAGGAGCATCGCGCACTACAGCACCGATTACTAATGGGGTTTATGGGGGGGGGTGCTACGAGGTGGTCGCAGGTTCTGATTCAGAGTCGGGCGCAGACGTTGGCGGCGCCGACTCTTCAGCCGTTTGCGTAGCAGGTTCTTCTTGCGTAGCAGGTTCCTCAGATGCTGACGGGTTCGGCTCGGCGGCCGTAGGCGAGTCGGGCTTTGGCGGTATCGGCGGTATTGGTGGTGCTGACTCTTCATCTGTTGGCGGAGATGGCTTAGCGGCGGACTTTTTTGGCGCGGCGATTCCTAGCTGCTCGGCGATCTCCGGAATCCGTTTCGCCACCTTCTTAACCGCTTCCACCAACTCAGCCTCAGGCTGCTCCGGAACATTTGACAGCACCACATACGGGCGCACGGGCGAATAGGCGACGGCCTCCAGCACTATCGCCAAGCGTTGCTGGGAGTTGCCGGTGCCGAGAGCGGCGTTCGCCTGCTCGGTCAGATCTTTAGCCAGCTCCGGCGGAAGAGGCACACCGGGCTTGGGCGGACGAGAGCTCAGCTTCAATGCCCGCACGACTCGGCCGGCGACAATCACCTTGCGAAGTTCGTCGTGCCATTCCGCCTGGCTGCGGTCAAGACGCTCGGCTAACCCGGTGCGGATCTTCTCGGTTTGCTCACGCGCCTGCGCGTCACGCGCAAAGTCTTCCGCCGCCACTATGACAGCGCGCAGGTCACGCAAATCCACCTTGTCAATGCCAGCCAGGGCTGCGTCGGCACGATCGTGCCATTCGGCTTCACGCAGCTTCGGCAGCAGGCTTTCGCTCAGCCGCAGCAGCTCGTCCGCGTTTATTTTGTCGCCGCCAGACTTTGCCGCCTGCTCGTTCTGCGATTCGATCTCTGACCGAACCGCGCCGATGCCGCCTTTTTGTAGCTGCTCGGCGATGATCTTTTGCTCGGCGGGCAGGGAGTTGATGAAAGCCTTGCGGTGGGTTTGTTTCGGGCGCAGCCGAGGTGCCTTGGGCGGAAGCGGCAGATCGTCGGGCTTGTTGTCCCGGCTCTTGCTGTCTTTAGCTCTGTTGCCTTGGCCTCGGCGCCGTCTGGGTCTGCCCTCTTTGGAGTCGTCCGTACTGTTTTTGTTTCCTGACCGGTTTTCCGACCGGCCTCTCGTACCACCGTCTGACCTGCCGTCGTTGTCGCCATCGCCAGCATCACCGCCTCGCCGACCTCTTCTGTCTGGCCTGCCTGATCTGTCGCCCCTGTCCGATCTGTCTGCCCTGTCGCCCCTGTCCGATCTATCTGATGCGCCGCGATCTCGTCGCGAACCCTTGCGACCCTTCTTGCCGGACTTGCCCTTTTTTGCCAGCTGAGTCGTGACGCCACCAGACGAAGACGACTCGATCAGCTCAAGCCGTTCGGGTTCGTCACGCCCGCTGCGTGCCTTCGGCGCCATCACCTCCAAGATCAAGATTCCGTCAATGTCAAACTCGGCATCGGCGCGCAGACGATCGCCGGGCTTCGCCTCGCCCGCAAGATTTTTCAGCAACGCCCCGTCCAGCATTCCTTTGGGCTCTTTGGCACCAACTGCGCGCCAGGTCCAGGTGTCGTCGTCACGCTGGCTGGTGAGTTCAATGTCAATGCGGCGACTCATTGCGAGATGCCTTTTTGCGTCCGCATTGCTGAGAGTTTAGGCGGAGGCGGAACGATCCGTTAACGGTCGGTGCACCGTCAGCATGCGCGCCTTAAAACCAAAGGACTCAAAAAAGTTCTTAGTGGCGCGATTACCCGGCAACGCCAGCGCGTCAACGCCGACACAATCGTGCCCTTCGCACCAAGCCAGGACGGCCTCAATCAATCGCTCCCCCACTGCTACCTCGCGCGCAGGCTCGGTTACGTACAGATCGCTAATGACCCCAAGAGTTTCACCAGTGCGCAACTTGTCCAGGCCCGCAACGCAATACCCGACGGCCGCCTCGTCGATTTGCCCCACCCAGACCTGCTGGGCGGGGTCTTGCAGTGCTTGCTCAAATCCGCCAGCGAACGGCTCCCCGCGCGCCTCACGGCGAGACCACACCCAACCGCCGCGACTGTCAGCCTGCTCAGCAATCGCTTCGGTCGCTAGCGCCGACAACGTTTCAATGTCTTCGGCGGTAGCAACCCGGGCGTTTTCTTGCATCTAGCTCTCCTGCGCGGTGGAGTTGGAGCGCTTGGTTTCGGTCGCCTGCTCGGCCGCCAGCCGACCTTCAACCGCGTCGCCGTCCAGCGCATACGACAGCATCTCCGCCACTGCGCTATGGCCAGCCCGTTCGGCGATCTGAGTTTTCATGGCCTGGCAGATGCGGCGGTAGTCGGTGTGACCCTGCGGCTGGGTGCGAAGTTCAATCATGTGCATCGCCTCACGCGCATTGAACTGCATCACGTAGCGAATCCGATATGCGAAAGAAACGGCGTAAGCGGCTAGCTCGTGGCCGAGCTCTTCTTCAATGTCGTCGTACAGGTACGCAGACATCTCCATCGTCTGCTCGTAGCGCTTTTGCTCGCCCGCGGCCACCACCTCAGCCGGGATGGCATAGCCATGATGAGGCGTCAGCCTTTGCCAATCGATGCTGAGCAGGCGATGCCTTTGCAGGTCACGAAAGCTGCCGTAGTCGCCGAGTATTTCAAAGCGGTAATCGGTGCTCTCCAGCGCACGGCCGGGTCGGTGGCGGCGGTTACCGCGCTCCCCCACATAGCGGCGGATTAGCTCTTGACGCTCCTCGGCGCCCATGCGTTGCACGTAGTCCGCCAGGCGGCTTTCGGGCAGGTGCGTGTGCGGGAACAACATCGCAGCCAGCATCTTGTCTTCGCCGTCGGGGTCCCAGCTAAGCAGCTGCACCTCGGGTCCGCCCTGCGGTTCTTCTTCGCCGAAGAGCTCATCGGCCAGGTCATCCATCGCCTCGCGGTTTTCGCGCATGTAGTCGCTCCAGGCTCCACCCCGCTCGGCTTGATCGACTCGCTTCAAAAACGAAGGGATCACCTTGCGCAGCTCGGTCAGCATGAGCTGGGAATAAAGCTGCGCCTCCGGCAGCGTGCTGGCTCGCATGCGCAGCAGCAGCGCCTCATAGCCCTGGCCGCTGCCGAAGATTCCGACGTTGGAGATGCTGGCGGCTGGCAGCAAGCCGCGTGCGACATCCAACGCCTTGGCGCGCAGCGCACGCTTGGCCGCTATGTCGCTGCCGGCGCCGCTTTTTGTGCCGCTGGCGGTTCCGCTGCCAGCCCCGCTGCCAGTTCCGCTGCCAGTTCCGCTTGACGTAGCCCGGAAATTCTTCTCAAAGTATTCCTGCATTGCGGGGACTAGTTCGCCGTACAGGTCAAAGATGCGATCCAAGGTGCCCACGTAGCGAGCGCCAGCCGACGACGTCAAAATCTCTTCCGGCCGGAAGTAGCGGTAGCGACCGTTCAGGCGTTTGTTGTAGGCGAGATAGCGGGTGGACTGCTCCAGATATGACATGAGGCGGCCGCGCTCTAACACTTTTGTGAGCAGGTTTGACGCTTGCTCGCATGCCAGATGCACGCCGCCGAGCTGAGCGATTGAGTCGTCGCCGTATTGTACGAACACTCGTTCGTACAGCTGTTCGGCTCGCTCTAGGCCGGCCGTGGCGTCAATGTTGGTGTCGCCCGTGATGTCAAGATCGTCAATGAACTCATCAAGCAGCAGCCGCCGCAGGCTTTTCGTGGAGCGGGAGTAGCGGGCAAACAAGGCGCCCTTGACAACCTCGGGCAGATTCACGAGCGCAAAGACGGGCTTGTCAAGGTTGGTTACATAACGCCGCAGCACATCGCTTTCTTGATCGTTGAAGGTCTCAACTTCGTAGTAAGTCACGTAAGCCTTCGTGTCAGTTGGGTTCGGTGCGGCGGGAGTTGGTGCTGTGTTGTTGGCGGGCCTTGCGGCTTTCAATTCTTTGATCGTAGAACGCGGCGGCTCCGCGCCGCGGGATATGCGGTCAGTTAAAACACGATCTTGACGGCGGCTGGTACGACCTCTATGCGCAGCGATCTGACGCGGCCCACGCAGGTGCCGTCAAGCCACAGGCTCAGCGGCTTGGCGAAGTCGAACTGGGCTTGCGTCAGCCGCCTGGATCGCAGGCCGGGGTGAGGCAGATGGTCGCCCGTGCGGAGGCGTCGGCGAGCCAGTAAACGCTGCGCGATGTTGTACTTCGGCGTTGCCTCGACGATGTTTAGACGGCCGTCACCGGGATGGGCGGCGGGTGCGACTCGCCAGCGCCCCAGCCATTCGGAGTTCATTATTGCGACGATCTGGTTGTGCCGCCCGGAAGGCCAGCAGCCGAACCAGCGCCCAAACCAGCCACCCTGCCACCAGGGCGGACGGGCGATCACATGGGCGCAGCAGAAATAGTGACCCGTGTCGGTTTGCACGCTGATTGCGTCGATCTGGGCGCCGTGAGTGGCGCCGCTGCTAAGGCGTTCTTGCGTGTTGGTGCTCGCTCCAACCGCAGCCCAAATGTCGCCGCCAGCGATGCCGACAACTGGAGGTGTTTCTCCGGCTTGCAGCGCTGGTTCGACGTTTGCTCGTAGTTCAGCGTTTGAGTGCGCAACCGGGGCACCTGGCGGTAGCGATGTTGCACTCCCCCAGGGTTCGCCCTTTTTCATTTCCCAGCAGATGCGGGCGGGGTGTCAGACACGGGCGGGGTGTCAGACACGGGCGCCGCTGGGCTGTCGGGGGCAACGTCGTTAGAACTGTCATTAGCAGAGGTGCCAGCAAGGCCTGTCGCGGCTGCCACCACTCCCCGATCGAGAGCGCCCAACGCTTCACGGGCGCTGTTTCGGGTGTCGGACTTGTGCGCAACGATCATGATCTGGCGAACAAGATCAGCCAGGTTGCGGATTTGGCGAACAAAGTCGCCGGGCGATAGCTGCTGGCCAAGCCGCGGGCCATTGCCGAATTCGTCACCAACCAAGATCTCCTCTAAGGAAGCCCCCGAACCCCAGGCATAAGCGCACTCAAAAAACGCAGAGCTGCCCTGGCGTGTTTGGGTTAGCCCGAAAGCTCGTTCCTGCCGGTTCACTTCATCGCCGATGCCTTCAATCGCAGTAACCACATCGCGCACGTCGCCGCTCGGAAAAATCGGCGTCGGCGGGTCGGTGCGGCTGTGATGCTCATAAGTAATGCAGCTCACCAGCCCGGCCAGCACAGCTGGCTCTTGATTGTCAAACAGACCGGCACGCAGAGCCAACACGATCGCAAGGTCGGCCTCATGGAATATGCGGCTCAGCTGCGTGCCGCTGTCGGTTAGCTGCCAGTCATCCACGCAGCCGAAATGCTCCAGCAGTTCCGCAACCAAATCAAAGGTGCGCGCCAGCCCGCCGTGGGCAAGAGCAATGCGGCCCTGCAACAGATCTGCCCGCGCCTCGCACAGCTCAAACTCACGCCGAGCATCTCTCACCGCCCGGGTTTCACGGTGATGCGACTTTTTCTTGCCGCCGCTTACCTGGCGCAACCGTCGGCGGGCGTGTTTGAGGTCTTCCTTGCGGACGGTCAGTTCTTCGCTCCACTCCGGCACTCGTGAATCGGCACGGAACTGCGCAAAGGACTTGCTGAGCAGCTCAACCGCCGCGTCGCGATCTTCGCAGGTGTTAATCAGGTTTGCCGCCATGTTGAATGTCGGCCGGAACGACGAATCGATCTCATAGTCGGCGCTCGCAACCAGTTCGGCCGTCTGCTCAAATGATTCATACGGGCTCCACAGCGTGTGCGCGTGACCGACCTCATCGATGCCACGCCGTCCGGCTCGCCCGGTTAGCTGGGTGTATTCCCCCGGCGTCAGCGTCACAAAGCCTTCGCCTCTGAAGCGGGATAGCTGCTCGACGACAACCGAACGGGCGGGCATGTTCAAGCCCATCGCTAAGGTCTCGGTTGCGAACACCGCGGCGAGCAATCCCGCGGCGAAGCAATCCTCCACTATTTCTTTGAACGGCGGCACCATGCCCGCGTGATGGGCAGCAACGCCGCTTTGCAGGTCCTCCAGCCAGCGGTGGTAATGAAGCGAACGCAGATCGGCTGCGCTTATGTCGGCTACGTGCTCGTCGGCAATTTCAACTATTCGCCGCTGCGATACGGGGTCGATCAGGTGCAGGTTCTTATCGACGCATTCACGCACGGCGTCGTCGCACCCTTGACGGGAGAACACAAACACGATCGCAGGCAAACGACTCTGCTCTGCCAGATGCGAAAGGATCTCAAGGCGATGCGGACGGGCAGGCTGTACGCGCTCGTTAGCACCGTTGGGTGCGCCACCGTTCGAACGATTGTTTGGGCGGCTGTTTGAGCGATTGCCCGGGCGGCCACCTGGACGGCCACCTGGACGGCCACCTGCGCGACCACCCGAGCGATGGCGCGATCTCTGGGCGTGCTGTAAAAACCTCTGGACATCGCTGTTGGGGTGAGTGCCGCGCAAGGTTGGGAAGTCGCGGATCTGGCGGCTGCCCTTGTCAAACACAAGAAAATGTTCGTGCAGCTCAACCGGTCGTTCGGTTTCGACGACCACCTCGCAGATGTCCTCACGCACGCTGCTGATCCAGTCGCCCAACTCTGCTGCGTTCGTAACGGTCGCCGAAAGACACACGAGACGCACATGCGGTGGCAGTCCGATGATCACTTCCTCCCAGACCGGGCCGCGATATGGATCTTGCAGGTAGTGCACCTCGTCAAGCACCACGACCCCTAGCTGCGCCAAAGTGGGAGCGCCCGAATAGATCATGTTCCGCAGAACTTCGGTAGTCATTACCAGGGCCGGGGCGTCGGGTTCGATGACGTTGTCGCCGGTGAGCAGGCCGACCCGGTGCTCTTGTGTGGCTCGCAGATCGCGCAGCTTCTGGTTGGAGAGCGCCTTGATTGGTGACGTGTAGGCGACCCGGTAACCGGCGGCCAGACCTAGGGCAGTTGCGTATTCCGCAACGAGTGTTTTGCCCGATGAGGTTGGCGCCGCGACCAACACGGAGTTACCGCGGTCGATGGCGTCAAAGGCTTTTAGCTGGAAAGCGTCGGGAGTGACCCCGCGCTTGGCGAGCAGATCGGCCCGCAGGTCGTCAGCGCGCTCTGCGGTTGTGGCCGCGCGCTTCGCTCTATCGTCTGCGCGGTCTGCGCTAGTCGCCGCCGTGAAACTTGAATCGCTGCGCATGTCTCTATTGCCTCATGTTCTCTTGCCGCGTGCCCTATTGCCGTGCCCTATTGCGTGGCGCGGCCGCGCGTCAGGAAATGGCCGATCACAATTGAAAGCTCATAAAAGACATACATCGGCACGGCCAGGGTCAGCAGAGTTATGGGGTCGCCGGAAGGGGTAATGATCGCAGCGACCGCCACGATGGCAACGATCGCGTAGCGCCTGGCGCGGTGTAGCTGGCGGGGCTGGAGCACGCCGGCAAGCTGAGCGAATATCAAAACCACCGGAAACTCAAAGCCAATACCGAACGCCAGCATCATGAAAGTAACCAGACCCAGGTACGCACCAGGCGTGAGTAAGGGGTCTACGTCGCTGCCGGCTACGTCGATAAGAAACTGCAGCGCACGCTCAAGCGCCAGGTAAGCAATGAACGCTCCGGTCGCAAAAAGCAAAGTAGCCGACGCAATGAACGGCAACGCCCAACGCTTTTCACGGGTGTTCAGCGCTGGCGTGATAAAGCGCCATAGGTGCCACGCAAGTACCGGGGTGGCTAGTGCGACGCCCAGATACAGCGCCACTTTTAAGCGGGTGCGAAACCCGTCAAGCGGCTCGGTAATCACCAGCGTGCACGGGCGCTCAACTTCCAAAGTGCCTAGCACCTCACAGTAAGGCGGCAGGAAAAACTCAGTCAGCAGCCAGTCGTAAACGATGAAGGCTGCGATGGCGCCAGCCGCTATCGCTAGCAGAGCCCAGATCAAGCGGTAGCGCAGCTCGCCCACGTGATCCCAGAAGCTCATCGTTGTTGGTCGTGGCCTGCGCCTTAGCAACCTCACTTCGTTGGCTCAGGGGCGGCGTCTGGTTTTGCGGCGCCGGGCTTAGGCGGGTTGGTCTGCCCGGGCGAGTCGGACTGCTCAGGCGAGTCAGCTGGGTCGGTCTGCTTGGGAGGATCGGCTTGCTCAACCACGGGCGGAGAGATCGCCGCATCAAACTCCTGGCGCACATCGGTTGTCCAGTGCCGCAGGCGACTGAAAATTTGGCCCGCCCGCCGCATCACGATTGGCAAGCGCTTTGGTCCGAGCACCAACAACGCCACCAGTGCGACCAGCAACACCTCGTTGGGTGTCAGATTCACAATGTTGAGGGTACGCCTTCAAAGCTCCAACCCTGACGCCGCAAAGTTAGGCACAATGCTTGACGTGGACCGCCCCGCGTCGCAGCGTTACAACCCCGTTTTGTTTGCCCATCGAGGCGGCAAGGCGCACGCGCCCGAAAACACCCTCCAGGCCTTCACACTGGCGCTGGAAGAAGGCGCAAGCGGACTTGAAACCGACATCTGGCTGAGCGGCGACGGACAGCCAATGCTGGATCACGACGGAGTTGTTTGGTCTGGCGTGAAGCGCCGCCGCTACGCATCTTTGCGACGTGAGCAGATCGGCACTGAAGTGCCCACCTTGAGCGACCTCTATCAAAGCTGCGGCACCGACTTTGAGCTTTCGGTTGATCTGAAAGATCTGAGTGCGGTTGATCCGGTGATTGAGTGCGCTCGCAGCTTCGGTGCGGAACAACGCTTGTGGCTGTGTCATCCGGATTGGAATGTTTTAGCGGGACTGCGTGAGCGCACGGCAGCGCATCTGATCAACTCCACTCGCATTCGACGCATAAAAGAAGGCCCTGAGCGGCGGGCTGCGGCGCTGGCCGAAGCGGGGGTTGATGGCATTAATTTCCCGCACAAGGAATGGACGGGTGGTCTAACGGTTTTGTTTCATCGTTTTGAGCGGCTCTGCGTTGCTTGGGATGTGCAGTACGAACGCATCGCCAAGGCGCTGACCGCAATGCGCATTGACGCAATGCATGGCGACCACGTTGATCGCCTTATCGCTGGTGCGAAGGCGGCTGCCGGGCTGAGCTGAGTGGCGGCCGGGCTAAGTTAGCTAAGGCCTGCCGATCGAACCTGGCGGCCAGTAGATAAGAAACGCTCGCCCTATGACGTTGTCGGTCGGCACCGGCCCGAACTGGCGACTATCGCGACTGTTGCTCCGATTGTCGCCCATGACAAACACGTGATCATCAGGCACAAGGACACGAAGAAAAGGTCTCGTCCAAACTGAGGGGTCCAGGTATTCCTCAACGATTGGCGAGCCGTTAATGAAGAGACCTCCGCCGATGCCTTGAACGGTTTGACCGCCTACCGCTACCACACGCTTGATTAGTTCGATGTCGGCGATGTCGTCGGTGCCGCTGGTCGCGCTAGCTGCTGGCGGTAGGAACACCACCAGATCGCCGACGCTTGGGCCCGCCCGGAAATAAGACAGCTTGTTGACCAGCACGCGGTCACCCGACTCCAGAGCGGGGTCCATTGAATTTGTCGGGATGTAGAACGCACCAAAAACAAACGCCCGAATGAGTAGGGCTAACGCAAGGGCGACACCTAAAACAATGGTCCACTCAATGAAGTGGCGCCCCCGGCTGCGCTTTGGTTTGCGCTTCTTCGCTCCGGGTTGTGGCGTGTCAGTCGGTGGCGTGTCAGTCGGTGGCGTGTCGGGTTGTGATGCGCTGGGTTGTGGCGTGTCGGGTTGCGGAAGGGTGGTTGTTGCTGACTCTGGTTCAACGACGAAGACGCTTTGCTGGGCAGGCTGCACCGGCTGCGGAGCCGCCGGAACCGGTTGCAGGGTTGGCGGCGCTGGTTGTCGAGCAGGTGTCACTGGCACTGGCACGTGCAAGGGCTGACCTTCGGGCGCGTTTGGATCAACCACGGCTAGCAGTCTGCGATCACAACGATGCGATCAGACGGTCAACACGGGCGTCGTGTGATTTGAAAGGGTCCTTACACAGCACCGGCCGCTGCGACTGGTCGTTTAGTTTGAGATGCACCCAGTCAACCGTGTAGTCGCGACGGCGTTCCTTCGCGGCTTTCACAAACGCGCCCCGCAGCCTGGCTCGTGTGGTCTGCGGCGGATTATTAATTGCATGCTTCACATCTTTTTCTAGCAGCAGCTTCTCCACTTGACCGTGCTTTTGTAGCAACGAGAAGACGCCCTTCGTGCTGTGCACGTGGTGGTACTGCAGATCAAGCTGCGCAATCTCCGGATCGTTTAGCGAGAAGCCGTGCTTAGAACGGTACTGCTCAATGAGGCGATGCTTGATGACCCAGTCAACCTCGCGGTCCAGGCTTAGCGGGTCATCAGCAATGGCGGTCAGGCAGTGCTCCCACATCTTCAAAGCCTGCGACTCTTGCTCGGACATGTCGTTGTTTTCGGCGTACTTCAACGCACGCTCCAGGTACTCCGACTGCACGTCTAAAGCCCTGACCTCACGCCCGTTGGACAGCCGCACTTTTTGACGACAGGTCAGATCGTGGCTGATATCGCGAATCGCAATGCGAGGGTTTTCTAGCGCCATGTCGCGCATATTGACGGCCGGGTCTTCCAGCATTCGCAGCATCAGCATGGCCGTGCTGACTTTGAGAAACGCCGTGTAGTCACTCATGTTGGAGTCGCCCACGATCACGTGAAGCCGTCGGAACTGATCGGCGTCGGCGTGGGGTTCGTCGCGGGTGTTGATGATCGGGCGGCCGCGGGTTGTGGCGCTTGAGACGACATCCCAGATGTGTTCGGCTCGCTGCGACACGCAGTAGCGCGCGCCGCTGCCGGTGTTCAGCACCTTGCCAGCGCCCGCATAGATCTGACGGGTTACCAGAAACGGGATGAGCACTTCGGCGTACCCGGAGAAATCGTCTTCACGGGTAGTCAGGTAGTTTTCGTGGCAGCCGTAACTGTGGCCGGCGGAATCGGTGTTGTTCTTAAACATATAAATAGTTCCGCTGACGCCTTCGTCGGCCAGGTGTTTCTCGGCGGTTTTTACAAGCCTCTCCAGGATTCTCTCGCCAGCTCGGTCGTGGCACACCACGTCGTAGGCGGAGTCGCACTCGGGGGTGGCGTATTCCGGATGCGAACCGACATCAAGGTAGAGGCGCGCACCGTTGACCAGAAAGACATTGCTGGATCGCCCCCACGAAACGACTCGGCGGAAAAGGTAGCGAGCGACTTCGTCTGGGCTTAGCCGTCGTTGGCCGCGCTGGGTGCAGGTAACGCCGTACTCATTTTCAAGACCAACTATGCGTCGCTGCATGCGCTAAGCCGTGGGCTAGTTAGGCCGAATCGGTATCGGTTGAGTCGGTGCCGGTTGAGTCAGTGCCGGTTGAATCATCGCGGTCGGCGGCGGGATCGGTGCTGGCTTCACTGTCGGCTGCGGAGCTGGCTGCGGCACCAGCTTCAGTGCGGGTCTGCTTTTCTGGCACGCCGGATGCTTGCGCAGTTTCAGCATCGGTTAGACGCCTAAAGCATCGCCGGGCAAAAACATTGTCCTGCTCGGTTGCCTCCAACACCGCTACCTCAAGCTCGGCGGCAGACAGCTCATCCTCCGGCCCGGACAGCGACTGCACCGCAAGCGTTATTGCCGCGTCGCGACTCATTGCGTCGCTGTAGCCCTGCTCGACTTGCTCATAGACGTTTTCGGCTTCGCCGCCTATGCAGCTGAATCGATGTTGGTCGGTGACTGTTCCGTCGTATTGGATGCGGTACAGCGCGTTTTCGTCCGCGTCATTTGGCGCAAGCTCGGCCACCACTATTTCAACTTCCATCGGCTTCATTTCGTGCGTGAAGGTGTGCCCCAACATTTGCGCGTATTGATTAGCCAGGCTGCGTGCCTCAACATCTTCGCGTGAATACTGGTAGCCGGTTAGCTCCGCTAGCCGCAGGCCTGCGATCCGCAGAGTGTCAAACTCGCTGTAACGCCCCACGCCGCCAAATGCAATGCGATCGTAAATCTCTGAAACCTTGCGCAAGGTTGCGCTGGCGTTTTCGGCGACTAACGCTATTCCGCGGTCGTATTCCAATACCACAAGCGACCGGCCGCGGGCGATGCCCTTGCGCGCATAATCGGCGCGATCCGACATCAGCTGCTCGGGGCTTACGTACATCCCCGGCATGCTCATGTTGAGCTCCCTTGGCCGGCGCTCCCTTGGCCGGCGCTGGCTTGGCCGGTGGTTGCGGCGAACACCTCGCCCGATTCGGTTTCGCTAAGCATCCGAAACCCGGCGTCATCAATAACGCACATGGTCGGAAACAAGCCGCGCTCAAAGTTCGGACCAGCCGTGGCGCTATCAAACTGCGCGGCCTGAGTAAGAGCCTGAGCGGCTACGTCAAGCGCGGCGGCGGCAGGCATCGTGCGGTCGGCTTGGATGTTGAGCACCGTGCCAGCGTGCATGCTGCCGGAGCCGCTGATGGCGTAGCCGTAGTCCTTTTTCTCATAGCGGCCGCCGGTCACGTCGTATTCAAAAAGACCGACCTCGGAGGTGGCTGGCTCATAGCCCGCAAACAGCGGAACGACCGCCAGCCCTTGCATTGCTTGGGGCAGGTTCTGCTGCACCATCGTTGCTAGCTGGTTCGCTTTGCCTTCCAGGCTCAGCGGGCGGTCTTGCAGCTTTTGGTAATACTCCAACTGCAGCTGAAAAAGCTTCACCATTTGGAATGCGGGACCGGCCGCGCCGGCGATCGCAACCGCGGAATGCCTGTCGGCGGGAAAAACCTTGCTGGTGTCACGCTGGCGTATGAGGTTGCCCGCTGTCATGCGCCGATCGCCAGCCACAACGACACCTTCGGCGAACTCAATGGCCAAAACCGTCGTGTTGCGTACCGTCGTGCTGGGCAGGTCGCCACGGGCGCTTTGCTCCATCACCTGCGCGACACGCGCCGCATCTACCTGAATCGGTAGATCGTGCGGGAATGGGTCGTTACCGGTACGACGCAGCAGCTCGATAAAACTTGCTCCCGGATCGTCGCCGGGAGCGAAGTGCGGCATTGCCGTCACTGGCCGCCCTTTTGCACGTAGTTCTTAACGAACTCTTCGGCGTTGCTTTCAAGCACCTCGTCAATCTCGTCAAGAATTTCGTCTAGCTCAGCCGATACGTCTTCAACGCCTTGCGTGGGGGTGCTCTGCGTGTCTGATTTTGCAGGTGCTGGCGCAGCCTTGGCTTCCGCCGCTGGCGGCGCTGGTGTAGGCGACTCTTCCTTGTCTTTTTTGCCCGCGCGGGCAGAAGGGCGTTGCTTTTTTTCTCGCTCAGCCATTGCGCTATCTCCTCAGCTCTCGTCAGGCTCCCAAGCTGCGGACCAGCTCAGCGGCATCTCTGCATTCATCTAACAAGTTACCGACGTGCGCCTTGGTTCCCCGCAACGGTTCCATCATCGGCACTCGGCGCAGCGCATCGGTGCCGACATCAAACACCATTGAATCCCAGTTGGCGGCGATTATCTGGCCGGGGAACTGCTCCAGGCAGCGGCCGCGGAAATATGCCCGCGTGGTTGGTGGCGGCTCGGTCACCGCGGCATCAACCTCGGCTTGATCAACCAGGGTGCGCAGCCCGGCTCGCCGTGCCAAGCCGTGGCTGGGTCGCAGATCGTGATACTGCAGGTCCAACGCGGCCAGCTTCGGGTGCGACCAGTCCAGATTGTGCCGTGCGCGGTAGCCCTCAACCAGGCGGCGCTTGGCGACCCAATCCAGGCGGTCCGCCAAAGACATCGGGTCGCGCTCCAGGCCGGTCAGTACCTCTTCCCAGCGCCGCAAAACATCATCGCCAACTTCTTCGCCGCCGACCACTTCAAGCCCGTGACTTTCTGCGTACTTCTTCGCGTAGGTCAAATATTCCCACTGCATTTCCAGAGCAGTAAGGCGGCGGCCATCAGCCAGCGCAATCAAGCCGGTCATCTCTAGGTCGTAGCTCACCTCGCGCAGCGCAGTTATCGGGGCCATTGGCGTCATGGGCTCCGGCACCACGCCGTCTTCAATCATCGCCAGCACCAGTGATGTAGTGCCGAGCTTCAGGTAGGTCTGCTCCTCGCTCATGTTGGCGTCGCCCAAGATCACGTGCAGTCGGCGGTACTTGCTTGAATCGGCGTGCGGCTCGTCACGGGTGTTGACGATCGGGCGCTTCAGGGTCGTCTCCAAGCCGACTTCTTCCTCAAAGAAATCCGCCCGCTGGCTGATCTGAAACGGCACCTGGCCGGCGCTTTTTTCGGGCGCCTCGCTGCCAACCTTGCCAGCCCCGCACACGAGCTGCCGGCTCACAAAAAACGGCAGGATGTCGCGCACGATGCGGCCAAATGGCACCGCACGATCTAGCAGGTAGTTCTCATGGCAGCCGTAGCTGTTGGCCTTGCCGTCGCTGTTGTTCTTGTGCACCAGCAGTTGTTCACCCTCCGGCAAAAGCTGCGACGCCGCCTCCATTGAGCGAATCAGAATCTCCTCCGCGGCACGGTCGTAGACCAGGCACTGCAGCGCGTCGCTGCATTCGGGAGTGGATAGCTCCGGGTGGGCATGATCCACGTAGTAGCGGGCACCGTTGGTTAGCACAGCGTTCACCAGGTGCGTCTCTATCTCTGGCGCCAGTGCGTCAAACTCATTGAAGCCGCGGGCATCCACCCCGGGCTGCTCGTCAAAGAAATCCCAACTGACCCGCTCCGACAAGTAGCCGTTGACGTAAGCGTTAATCAGCATCGACGAAGCCGAAACAGGGTTTGACAACTCGGCACCCATGTGCATGATGCCGAACTCAGTTTCTATACCGACAACCTTGTGAACAGCCACGGTCAAACTTTACGCGGCTTAGAGGTATTGCCCGGTGCGCACCCGTTCAATCGCCCGGCCGCCTGATTGGTCGGAGTCGTCTTCATCGCCAGCCAGGGTGCGAATAAACACTATGCGCTGCCCTTTTTTGCCGGAGATCTTCGCCCAGTCGTCGGGGTTGGTGGTGTTTGGCAGGTCTTCGTGCTCGCGGAACTCTTGGCGCATCGCCTTGCGCAGGTCATCCATACGTATGCCTTCGCTGCCGCTATCCAGGCTGCGCTTGATCGCGTTTTTCTTGGCGCGGCGCACGATGTTTTCAATCATCGCGCCGGAGGCGAAGTCTTTGAAGTACATGACTTCTTTGTCGCCGTCTTGGTAGGTCACCTCTAAGAAGCGGTTGATCTCCTCGTTGCGGTACATCTCTTCGACGGTGGTCTCAACCATCACCCGGGCGGCCTTGTCGGGATCGCCACCGCCGAGGTCTTCTATTTCCATGGCGTCGATCGGCAGGTCGGCGCGCAGGTACGCAGAAAAAATAGAAGACGCTGCGGTCTCATTGGGGCGATCGATTTTGATTTTCACGTCCAGGCGGCCGGGGCGCAGAATGGCTGGGTCAATCAGGTCTTCACGGTTTGAGGCGCCGATGATAATTACGTTGCGCAGCCCCTCTACCCCGTCAATCTCTGCTAGCAGTTGCGGCACCACGGTTGATTCCATGTCGGAGCTGATCCCGCTGCCGCGTGTGCGGAACAGCGATTCCATCTCGTCAAAGAACACGATGACCGGCCAGCCTTCGTCGGCCTTCTCGCGGGCGCGCTCAAAAATGCGGCGGATCTGGCGTTCGGTTTCGCCGACGTATTTGTTTAGTAGTTCCGGGCCTTTGATATTGATGAAGAAGCTGCGCCCGCCTTCGTCGCTGCTGAACTCTGACACCTTCGTAGCCAGGGAGTTCGCCACGGCCTTGGCGATCAGGGTTTTTCCGCAGCCTGGCGGTCCGTACAGCAAGATGCCCTTCGGGGCGGGCAGGTCGTAGGTGCGGAACAGGTCTTGGTGCAGGTAAGGAAGCTCAACCGCGTCAACGATTTGCTCTATTTGAGCGTCCAGCCCGCCGATGTCGGCGTAGGTAACGTCGGGCACTTCTTCTAGCAGCAGGTCGCCGACCTCTGGGCGAGGCAGCTGCTCGATTGCCAGGTTGGCGCGTGCGTCAAGCAGCAGGTTGTCGCCGGCGCGCAGATTCTTGCCTTGCAGATGAGTTGCCAGATCCACCACTAGCTCGTCGTCGGCGTGATCCGCAACCAGCGCGCGCGTGCCTTTGTCCATCAGCTTGGAAAGCGTCACCACTCCCCCGACGCGGGCGGGTGCGCGCGCAAGCACCACGTTGTGCGATTCGTTCAGCATGACCTCATCGCCGGGCGTCAAGTCTTTGATCTTTACCTCGGAGTGAAGCTGCACTCGCATCTTGCGGCCCGCGGCATGCACATCAACGGTGTCGTCGTCGTTGGTGGCTAAGAAGGTTCCGTAGATGGCGGGTGGCTGCGTGAGCCTGTCAACTTCAATCTTCAGGTTTTCAATCTCGTGGCGCAGCATGGCGAGCTCGTGCTTGCTGCGTTCTGATTCCTCGCGCAGGGCCTTGGCCATCCGCGCTTTTAGATCAACGATTTTTTCGCGTGTCTGATTTAGGAAATGCGCTAGCTCTTTGTTCTGCGCGTTCGCAGCTGCCAAGGTTGCCTTCGCCGGAGATGTTGGCCTCGTGGCCGAGCTAGATGGACGCTTGGTGTTTGCCTTGCTTGCTTGGCCGGATCGTGCAGCTTGGCCGGATCGCGCCGGCTGGCTGGACTGCGTTGAGCGGCTACGGCTACGAGCACCCGCTCCGGCAGGAGGCTTCTTGGCCGCGCCGGAGCCGCCCTGTGCGGTGTTCGGCTTGCTGGATTCCGGGGGTGATCCCATGCCATTAGACACTACTGCCAGACTGTGACATACAGCGGGCATACTTAATTGCACACGGTTACACACCAATTACACGCGGCTGGTCGGGGTTCTGCGTACAATGTCCTACTGGCAGCTACTATTACAAGTAGCAGAAAGGCGCTTCGTAGTGAAGGTTTGGATTGATCAGGATTTGTGCACCGGCGACGGGCTCTGTGAGGAGATCGCGCCCGATGTGTTCACTCTGCTTGACGACGGTCTGGCCTACGTGCGAGAGGGTGAGAAGGTTTTCTCAGACCCGGGTGGCGCCGAGGGCTTAGCTAACTTCCCCGATGCGCAGCTTGATGCTGTGATTGAGTCGGCTGAGGAATGCCCCGGAGAGTGCATCTTTATTGAAGCCTGAGGGCGGCCTGCCGGCCAGCCCGGCTCATCTTTGCTAACTAGCTCGGCTAGTCCACGCCCTGCTAGCCCACCACTTTGCGGGCGTGCGTAATAAACCCAGTGTGCGCCACCATGCGGTGATCCGGCCGCACCGACTCGCCTTGCACGTGCCAGGTTCGGTGCAGCACCTCCAGCGTCTCAATCATCGTCCAGGCCTTGGTGTCGTCTAGGGCACGCCGAAAACGACTCACCTGCATTATTGACGGACTGTACGAAACCAAAATTCCACCGGTCCGCAGCGCTTTCAGCAAGTGCGGCACCACCTGCCAGGGTTCAGGCAGGTCAAGCAAGGCACGATCAAAAGGCTGCTCGGCTTCAACGCTCTCATAGGCATCGCGCTCTTGCACGTCGTAGCGACTGAGATCATCCGCGCTGCCAAGTGCGGCGACATTTTCACGGGCACGCTGCGCAAAGTCGGCTCTGATCTCATAGCCGGTCACAACCGCGCCAGCTCGTAGCAGCGTTGACGAAAGTGCGCCCGAGCCGACACCGCTTTCGAATACGCGCAGCCCCGGAGTGATGTCCGCGTGCATCAGCATCGCCGCCAGGTCTTTGGGATAGATGACCTGCGCGCCGCGTGGCATTTTCAAAACGTGGTCGGACAGCGTGGGGCGAAGAGCGATGTAGCGCGCACCGGACTCGCTTCTGAACTCGCTGCCTTCGCAGCTGCCGATTATCTGGTCGTGCGGCACCACGCCTGCGTGAGTGTGGAACTCTCTCCCACTCGCCAGCGTCACCAGATACCGCCGGTCGCGACTGTCAATCATCACGATTCGTTCGCCCGCGGCGAGAATCGCGCCAGCGCTATTACTGGAGCTATTGCTGGAGCTGTCGCTCGTGTTACGCCCCGGCGTCATCAGCGGTGGGCTGCACGTTGCGGATTCGTATGCCCTCGCCCGGGGCTAGCTCAGCCTTGTAGACGACCTCACGCTGGCGGGCGGCAAGCCGGCGAATCAGCTTCACTCCGCCCCAGATGATCGTCAGAGCCAAGGCGATGCTGTTGCCGCGGTCGTTCCTAATGGCGCGGGCCAGCGTCCTTCCGACAGCGCTAGTGATATTCAGATCCGTACCACCTCAACCGTGGTGGTCTTTTTGCGGCCGCGCCGACGTCCAAAGATGAACGCAGCCAACACCAAGCCCACCAGCACCAGGGCGGCCTTTGCGAATGCTGCGCTGGACATCTCTTCAACGCTGTCGCTAGCGCCGCCCATGGTTTCCCGCAGGCGGTTCTCTATGTCTGCCGGAGTTATGTTTTCTGCGGTTGTGCTGTCGGGCGTTACTTTGCTGTCAGCCATCTATGCCTCGCTTTGCTGTGTTGCTGGCTCTGGTTTGTCTGGCTTTTTGTCGCCGCCTGATACCGCTCCGATGAGAGCCGCCAATATGACCAGCATGGCGGCCGCAGTAATGAGGTACGGCACGAAAGACCACCTGTTATCAAACACCGCCACTTCGGTTTGCAGCAAGCGCAAGAGTCCTACGCAAGCAAACAAGATGCCTATCGAAATGAAGACCGAACCGGCCAGGCCGAAGGCAATGAAGCGGCCGATGCCTCGTAGCGGGCCGACGGTTTCTTGGACGACGTAAGCCCGCAGCAGCGCTACCAACTCTTCTATTTCGCCACGAAAACCCTTGGCACCTTTCTCGCTGCGGCCAGCTGACTTGGCTTTGAACATGGCAACAGGCCAGGCTAACTGGCTGGGTCTGCGGCAGCGGTTTCGCTGTCGGTAGCGGTTTCGGCGGAGGCATCGGTGGTGGTTTCGTCGTCGGTGCTTTCGTCGTCGGCGACAGTTTCTTCGCCGGTGACGGTTTCTTCGCCAGCTGTGGGTCCGACGGTGTCGTCTGCAAGTTCAACTTCAGGTTCCGGCTCCGGTGGTGGGAACCAGCCGCAGGTGCTTGGGCTGTTGGCCACAGGCCCCGGCGCGCTTTCAGGCTGAGCATCACCGCGCCAAGCCGCAGCCAGCTGAGCTTGTGCGTAAACGCAATCAACTGGATGCATCAGGAGCGTTTCGACTAGTTCTTCTTGAGTCTCTATGCCGATGCGCGAACCGCGGGGCACGCCGTTGACGATCTGCGAGAAAGTGAAAGTGCCGGTCGGGGTTTCAAGGAAACCCGCCAAAGCGTTGACGCCCGTAAGCAAGCCGGTTTTTGCCGTCAGCGCGCCCGCCGCCGCGTGGCCTCTGAATCGGTGCGACAAGGTGCCCGACCGTGCCGCCACCGGCAACCCTTGGCCGATAATTGAATCCTGCCCGTAATAGTCAAGCAGCTCGGTTAGCTGCGCGCAGCTAACAAGATTGCCGCGATCAAGTCCTGATCCATCTATCACAACCGGCGCAGGCAGAGAGCTTTGTTGCCTGTCCTGCCGCAGCAGATCGCTGGTCGTTTCTGTCACCACCTGCGCGCCCGCCGCGGTGCTGCCAACGCCATTTACGCGCAGCCCCAGCTCTCGCAGCAAGATCTCCGAGGTGTTGTTGTCGCTTTCACGCAGCATCTGCTGAATCATTTGTCTGACTGTGGGCGACTTCACCTCCGCCAAAAGCACCGCATTAGCCGGTGCCCGACCGGTTTCATAAGAGACATCAAGTGAAACCCCACGCACAAGCAACAGATCGCCGAGCAGTTTCACAACCTCAAGCGCTGGCTCGGTTGCCGCCAGCGGCGCAAAGCCAAGCGTCACCAAGCCGTCATTCACCGTCAGCGCCGACAGCGGGCCGGTGTTGAACTGAGTGATGTAGCGGGCCGGCCACGACTCAACGTAGCGAACGGTGTCGTGGCGGCTTTCGTCGCCGACTATGCGGCCGCGGATGCTTGTTATTCCCTGCGCCAGCAGCGCATCGGTCAGATCTTCCACGTCGGTAAACAGTTGCGGCTGGCGGCTATGCAGATCGGCGTAAGACTCCGTAGCCAGCAGCGGGTCGCCCCCACCGACCACCCAAATATCACCTTCAAGCACGCCATTGACAGGCCTGACATTGCTGAGCACCCGGGTCGTTAGCCGCTCGTTCAGGTCAAGATGCTCGAGGAGAGCCGCCGCAGTCAGCAGCTTTTGGACCGATGCTGGGATTAGAAGCTGATCGTCGTTGATGCCGACCAGCGTGTAGCCGTTCTGTCGGATGCTCAAGCAGTTTGGGCGCGGCCAGGCGGGTAGCACTGAGGCGATGGAAGCCTGAAACGCATATTGCTGCGTTGCCGCTGTCAGCACCTGTCCGGCTCGCTCTAAGCGCAACACCGGCATTGCGAGCGCGGCTAGCTCGGCGGGTGGGGTGGCGCTCGGCTGATCCGCGCTAACTATTACTTGGCGGGCGGCTTGCAGTGAATCCGCAAAGTTGTTCGCAACCGAAGAATTCGAGCGTGCTCGCAGCACCGCAGGCACCGGCAAGATCGCCACCGCGGCTATGACCAGCGTCAGGAAAACCGTCCAGAACCAAACGCGCAAAGTGCGCGGTCTGGCAGAGCGCAGCCTGATAATCCCCGCCATGGCAGGGCTGACCAGGTGCCTGTTTTTGGAGGGGCGGCGACGTGGCACCCGTTGCGCTGGTTTGCCGTTGCGCTGATTAGCCCAGAGTTTGAGCTAGCCCAGGCGGTTAAGTACCGAAGAGCAGCTGGACACGTCAACGCCGCCGCCCTCTTCAACGTCAAGGCTGGAGATGACGCCGTCTTCAATCACGGCTGCGTAGCGGCGCGAGCGGCTGCCAAGCCCAAAGCCGCTGCCGTCCATCTCAAGGCCCATCGCCCGTGCGAACTCACCGTTGCCGTCGGATGCCATGACGATGTCTTCGGCACCTGCTGACTTGGCCCAAGCGTCCATCACCCAGGCATCGTTGACCGAAATGCAGATCACCTTGTCAACGCCCTTGCCTGCCAGGTCGGCGGCACCTTCAACGAAGCCCGGCAGGTGCTGGTGTGTGCAACCCGGGGTGAAAGCTCCCGGTACCGCAAAGAGCACGACCTTGCCTTGGCCTAGTAGTTCTTGCGACTGCACCGATTGCGGCATGCCGTCATCGCCCAGTGTTCGCAGTTCGACGTTGGGGATTTGATCGCCTGTGTTTTTTGACATTTTTGCTTTGCTCCGTTTGGTTTGGTGGGTAGCCGATTAGTGGGTCGGGCTGTGCCCGATACGGCTGTCTGATACGGCGCGCAAGGCTAGCCCGACCAGGCGTCCTAGTCCGATCAGACGTCCCCAATCCATTCCAGCAGTTCGTCATAGTCGGCGGTTGAACGCATTGCGGGCATTTCATCAATCACGCGCTGCGGCGGGCGGAACAGGAATCCCGCGTCGGCTGCTTTCAGCATCGGCAAGTCGTTGAAGGAGTCGCCGACCGCGGTGACGTGGTAGTTGAGTTCTTTGTACGCGTCCACGGCGCGGCATTTCGCGTTGGGAATACGCGGCTTGAACGACACAAAGCGGTCATTCTCAATGTTTATGCGATGGCACAGCGTGTGCGGACGGCCCATCAAATCCAGCAGCGGCCCGGCGAACTCTTCGAAGGTGTCCGACAGCACCACCACGCCATAGCGCGATCGCACGGTCTTGAGAAAATCGGCCGCACCGGGCAGCAGTTCCATTTGCGAAACGATGCCGGTAACGAATGAGGCGGTGATGTCGTTGCGATTCACCGCATCAATGCGCCACTGCATCAGCTTCTCGTAGTCGGGCTCATCACGTGTGGTTTTAAGTAGGTCATCCACGCCGGTGCGCTCGGCCACCGCAACCCAGATTTCCGGCGTCAGTACGCCTTCCATGTCAAGTGCTAAAATTCGCTGCATTGTCGGTATCTTGTCAGGCACTAGGTACTAAATCGTTGCAATCTGATTGCGCTTGGATTTGATCGGGGACATCATCATGGCCGCCACCGGCACATCGGCTTCGCAAAAGACGCACGAGACCCTGTTGGGCGAAATGACCGGTGGCATGGTACAGCCTGTTGAGCCCTTTTCTGGCTCCGACCGCCTGCGTGAAGATGGCCGGCCACGGTCGGATTTTCGCCAAGAACTTCGCGCCATAGCGAACATCCGCAACGCCGCAACCGTGCTGTGGTTGCCGACATTGTTGTTCATCATCGTCGCCAGCGCAGTGGTGGCAACAGACCGCATTAGCACCGCCAGCTGGGCAAGCTCGCCGCTGGCGCGCTGGGCCGCCATCGTGGCGGTTATGGCAGTTGCGGTGGTGATCATGGGTGGCACGCAGTTGCGGATGTTTGTTTTGCATCACGAGGCCGCGCACCGGCTGCTGTTTTCCTCACGCCGCCTTAACGACCTGATCGGCATCAACATCTTGGGCTGGCTCGCGTTCGGGACGGGCAGCCACGCTTATCGGCGTGTTCACACTCGCCATCACCGTGACGAGTTCGGGCCCGAGGAGCCGGATTTTTTGCTGTACTCGTTCTACCCGATTGAGCGCTCTTCAATGTCTCGCAAGCTGCTGCGAGACGCGACCGGAGTGTCGGCCTGGCGCATTGTGCGTCCGCTAGTAACCGGCATCGCTAAGTCTGGCCGCAGGCGCGCCAGCCTGCGGTTCTACTTGGGGCAGTTGTTGGTGTTTGCGCTGTTTGTCGTCGCCGGCCATCCGTGGCTGTATCTGCTGATGTGGGTGCTGCCCTATGCGACCATTTACCAGGTGATTAATCGCCTGCGAGCGATCGCTGAGCACGGCGGAATGACTCGCTCGGCTGATCGGCGTGTCACCACGATTCATGTGAAGCAGTTCTGGCTGACTCGCCGCTGGCTCGCTCCCTACCAGGTGGGGCACCATTTGGCGCACCATGTCGATTCGGGCATTCCGTTTCGCAATCTGCCCAAGTTGACCAAAGCGCTTGAGGAGGACGGCTACGTCGGCGATGCGATTACTTGGGGTAGCTATCGCTCGCTGTGGAGCGCAATGACGCGCCCAAGGTCGACCGGCTAGCCGCTGCATCTGCTTTACTCTCTGGCTTGACTCCAGGGGAAGCATGCCTCCGATAGAAGCGCGCGCCGCGCAATCAACCGCGCAGCCAACACAGCGCCGACACGACCTAGACGCCCTGCGCGCGTTCGCAATGCTGCTGGGCATCGTGCTGCACGGGATTCTGTCTTTCATTGAAGGCTTTTGGCCAGTGCAGGACGTTTCACTCAAAGATGTAAACCCAGACGAGAATCTGTTCACTCTGATCTTGCTGGTAATACACGGCTTTCGCATGCCGCTGTTTTTCTTGCTCAGCGGATTTTTCACGACGCTGCTGTGGCAAAGGCGTGGCCAAGCGGCGTTGCTATCGCACAGAGCACGCCGCGTTGCGCTGCCGTTTTTGCTGGGTCTGGTGACGATAGTGCCGCTTATGAACTGGCTCTCAGATCGAGCACTGAGCGCCCGCTTCGACCAACAGACACTTGACTTCGGCCTAGGTCAAGCCGAGGGTCTTGAAACTTGGATCGCCTCATTCCATCACCTTTGGTTTTTGTGGTTCCTGCTCTGGATGGTCGCTGGGTTTGCACTGGTCGCACTGTTTGTCGGCCGCCGCGCTAGTGCTAACCACGCCAGCGCTAGCCACGACAGCACCAGCCGCGCCGAAAGCAATGGCACCGGCAAACCACTAGGCGGGCAGGCGGCACGAATCGGGCTGTGGGTGATGCCCTTTGCGTCCCTGCTATTTGGGCTCATCTCTAAGTCAGGCGCACCGCCGATATGGGGGCCTGTCACCTCAGCCGAACTCGTGCCAGATTTCTGGGTACTTCTTTATTACGGGTCGTTTTTCGCCTTCGGTGCGTTGTTGTACACAGCTCGCACCCGCAGCGGCGAATCAATGCAGCGCAGCTTTGGCAAAGCCGAATGGCCATGGATCGCGGTCAGCGGATTCATCGCATTCGTAACCCTGCTAGTGGGCTTGGGCCTCACCTACGAGGGCAGCGAGCCGGCGTGGTTCCCGGCAACCGTGGTTGAAACAATCCACACGTGGAGCGCGGCATATGCCTTGATCGGCTTCTTTGCGATCATGCTGACCGCCGAGCGTTACTGGCTGCGCTACATGTCTGACGCTTCGTATTGGATGTACATAGCACACCTGCCGCTGCTGATTTTTTTGCAAGACATAGTTGACCAATGGGACTTCCCCGCCTGGCCAAAGTTTTTGGGCATCTTTGCCGTCTGCGTCGGCGTGCTGCTGCTTACTTACCGCTTTGGCGTGCGTTACACCCCCATCGGTCGGCTGTTAAACGGTCGTCGCTGACTAGTTTTTTACTAACATCAGACGGATATGCATTACAACTCCTCTACTCAAGAAGACGAGCAGGCCCTCCAACCGCTGCCCATTCTCAACCGCACAGCCGATGAGCTGGGGTTTGACCCTGCTGTCTTGCGTGACAAGTATCGCTTTGAGCGAGACCGGCGCCTGCGCACCGACGGCAACGAGCAATACACCGAGGTTGTCGGAGACTTCTCTAACTACGTGGACGACCCATACGTGGAGGCCGACGAACGTGAACCGGTGTTTGACCACGTTGAGGTGGCGATTATCGGCGGCGGCTTTGGCGGCTTGCTTATGGGCGCGCAGATGCGCAAGTCCGGTGTTGAAAGCCTGCGGGTGGTTGAAAAGGGCGGCGACTTTGGTGGAACCTGGTATTGGAACCGCTACCCGGGTGCGATGTGCGACGTGGAGTCGTACTGCTATCTGCCGCTGCTAGAGGAACTGAACTACATCCCCAAGCACAAGTACTCCTTCGCGCCGGAGATTTTCGAGCACAGCAAGGCCATCGCAACCCACTTCAATCTGTACGAAAACGCCCTGCTGCAAACTTCGGTGACCGAGCTTCGCTGGGACGACAAGGCCGCCCACTGGTTGGTCAGCACAAATCGTGGGGACGCTTTCACTGCGCACTATGTGGCGATGGCTAACGGCCCGCTCAATCGGCCGAAGCTGCCAGGCATTCCCGGCATCAACGATTACGAGGGCTACACCTTCCACACCAGCCGCTGGGACTACGAATACACCGGCGGCGATTCCCAAGGCGGTCTGGTCAATCTGGCCGACAAGCGGGTTGGCATCATCGGCACCGGCGCAACTTCCGTGCAGTGCGTCCCCCACCTGGGCGAATGGGCGCAGCACCTTTACGTTTTCCAGCGCACGCCTTCTTCGGTGGATGTGCGCAACAACCGCGAGACCGACCCTGAGTGGGCTAACTCTTTGCAACCCGGCTGGCAATCCGACCGCATGCATAACTTCAACACTCTGCTTAGCGGCGGCGATCAGCCTGTGGATCTGGTTTCGGACGGCTGGACCGACATATTCCGCAACCTGACCGGCATCGCTGCCAAGACGGTCGCTCGTGAAGCCGGCCGCCGCCTGACAGGCAAGGAGCGAGCCCAACTAATGGAGCTCGCTGATTTTGAGAAGATGGAACAGGTGCGTGCCCGTGCGGCGGAACTGCTTGACGACCCCAACACCGCTGAGGCGTTGAAGCCGTGGTACCGCCAGTTTTGCAAGCGGCCTTGCTTTCACGATGAGTACCTGCCGACTTTCAACCGTGAGAACGTGACCTTGGTTGACACCGAAGGTCAAGGCGTGCAGCGCATCACCCCCAAGGGAGTCTTGGTGGGCGACGTTGAATATGAGCTTGATTGCCTGATCTTCGCTACCGGGTTTGAGGTTGGCACCACTTACACCCGGCGGGCTGGCTACGACATCATCGGTCGGGGCGGACAAAGCATCAGCGATAAATGGGCCGATGGCGTGCGAACATTCCACGGCCTGACCTCGCACGGATTTCCGAATTGCTTCTTCTTGGGGTTCACCCAAACCGCTGTGACCGTCAATGTGCCGCATGCTTTGTCGGAGCAGGCCCAGCACGTTGCGTATCTGATCGAGCAAGCCGATCAGCAAGACGCTCAGCGCATTGAGCCCACCGCTGAGGCCGAGCAATGGTGGCAAGATGAGATGAAAGACAAGGCCCGGCTTGGCGTGAGCTTTTATAAGGCTTGCACGCCGGGCTACTACAACAACGAGGGCAAGCTCGGCAATCCCAACGGCTTCTTTAGCGCTATGTATGGTGCCGGGCCGATTCACTTCTTCCGGATGCTTGACGAATGGCGCTCCACCGGGCGCCATGAGGGCATGGATTTCAGCTAGCACTGTCTCAGCTAGCACCGACCCGCCCGAGCCCCGCCCCGCATGAACCGCCCGACATGAGCTACGACGGATTTGACCTAACCGGCAAGGTTGCTGTCATCACCGGCGGCAACGGCGGTATCGGTCTGGGCTACGCCCGAGCTATCGCCGCGGCGGGTGCCGACGTGAGCGTCTGGGGAACCAACCCAGATAAGAACGCAGCCGCGCAGGCCGAGCTGCAAGAGATCAACCCATCGGCAACGGCGCTGCTATGCGATGTGTCAAAAGAAGAAGAGGTTGAGAACTCAATGGCGGCTGTCATTGAGCGCTACGGGCGCATTGACGGTTGCTTTCCGAATGCGGGCATCGGCACGCAAAACCAACAGCCCTTTCAGCAGCACAGCAACGAAGACTGGTTCAGCGTTATTGACGTGAACTTGCACGGCGTGTTTTACACGCTGCGGGCGGCGTGTCGCCAGATGGTTGAGCAAAACGAGGGCGGCGCGCTGGTGCTTACTTCCAGCGGAACGGCCATTCAAGGTGCCGCCCGTGGGCAGGCCTACGCCGCCACCAAAGGAGCGATGATCGCCATGATGCTCGGCTTGTCGGTTGAGATGGCCCGCTACAAGATCTCGGCCAATGCGATTATCCCTGGCTGGATTGAAACCGCCATGACGCAGAAGCTTTTTGAGTGGGACAAGTTTGTTGACAACGTGATGCCGCGGATGCCGATGCGACGCTGGGGCACGCCGGACGACTTCGGACCGATTGCGGTTTATCTAATGAGCGATGCGGCGCGCTGGCACACCGGCGACGTAATCAAGATTGACGGCGGGTTCAGTATTTTCTAGCTGGCTTGTTGGCGCTGGCGCGGCTAGTCCGCTGGCTCGCTGGCGCAGCTACTCGAACGACTGCTTGAACTCCGTTACGTAGTCGGTGTCGTCGTCCAACAACTGCTCCATCGGCAGCACCTCTGAATAGTTGAGCGCCCCGTTCAGGTCGCCGCTCCACACCTCTTCGGGCAACTCGTACAGCACCTCAACTCCGTACCCGTTGGGGTCCGACAGATAAACGCTGTGCGTCATGCCGTGATTGACACGCTGACTCAGCTTGACGCCCTGGTCTCGCAGAAACTTGATCTGCTCCAGCCACGACTCGCGGTCGTGATACACGATCGCCACGTGATTGATCGCGCAAGCGCCCTTTGCAATGTCCCAGTCCTGCGGCGGCGATTCAATTTCCGGGCGCTCAACCAGGGCTATGTCGTGATGGCCCGTGTCTTCGGTCTGGCCGCAATAGAACCGCATGTTCATGGCACGGGGGTGGTCGGGTGGGCGTTCTAGCTGGCCGACCTGACGGAACCCCAACAGGTCAGACCAAAAATGGTGCGACTCCTCCATGTCTCGCACGTTTATCACTAGGTGATTCAGCCCTTTGGGTGCCACCGGTTGGGTGCGTGACTTGATTGTTTCACTCATGTTCTTCCCCTAGCCACCTTCCAAACTACCTGGCGGCGGGCTGAGTATCTAGCCACGGGTTGGCAGCCAAGGTTGCTAGCCAGGGCTGGCCTAGCCAAAGCTGGCAGGGTGCTTTACGCTGGCGACGTGACTAGTAGCACCCCTGTCAATGCACTGCCCGAAGACTTGCGCTCGCAGCTGGCGTCGGTCGCCACCGCCACTTTGACCAGTCAGCTACAGCGGCGTGGTTATCAAAATGCGTTTCTGGGTGGCTTGTTGCCGGTGAAGCCCGGCCAGTCGATGGTGGGCATTGCGCACACGCTGCGCTATGTGCCTGCCCGACCGGATTTGCCCAAAGCGTTGGGCTTCAACGCTCAACGGGTGGCGATTGAGGCGTTGAGCGCAGGCGAGGTCTTGGTTATTGAGGCTCGTGAAGAGCGCCACGCGGGAACGATCGGCGACATCTTTGCGACACGCGCACAGCAACTGGGTTGCGCGGGTGTGGTTACCGACGGCAGCCTGCGCGACACCCCAGCGATCGCCGAACTTGAGCTGCCCGTCTACCACCAGGCATCGCACGGAGCCACGCTCGGGCGCATTCACACCCCGCTCGATCACCAGGTGCCGATCGCTTGTGCGGGGGTGACGGTGCTGCCCGGCGATGTGATAGTGGGCGATCGGGAGGGCGTTGTGGTGATACCTGCCAGCCTCGCGGCTGAGGTAGCGGCGGACAGTGTCGCGATGGAGCAGCGCGAGGATTTTGCGCTGGAGAAGGTGCGTCAAGGCGAGTCGCCGCAGGGCTACTTCCCGTTGGCGGAAGAACACCAGGACGAGTTTGAGCAGTGGCTGGAGCGGCGTGGCGGTTCTGGCGGCACAGATGGCGCGTAAATCAGAAGAGCGCCGGTCGGTCCAGCGCCAGTCAATTGAGATCGCCAGCTTTCAGCACGTCAATCCCATCCCGGCGGCGACTCAGATCGGACCACTGCTAACTAGCAGCATCATCCCGCCTTACAACCCGGGGACGCGCGACTGTCCGGAATCCCTAGATGACCAGATTCTAAACCTGTTTATTCACGTCGGGCAGATGCTTGACGCGGCAGATGCCGATTGGGACTGCGTGGCGAAGATGATTTTTTATGTGCAAGATCCGGTGGCGTCTCGCAAGGCGCTGAATGAGCCCTGGCTAGAGCGCTTCGGCGATGCCGCATCCCGGCCGGCTCGGCACAACCTGGCGGTTCCGCCCAACGATGGGCCGGTCAAGATTTCCTGTGACTTTATGGCTTGGGTGCAGAGCTAGCGGGCTTGGCTAAGGGATAACGCCGAAGCTGATCTGCCCCAGCGGCCCGAAATCCGCCATCACCGTGTCGCCGGCGCCGATTGCGTGCGCCTTGATGAAAGAGCCCGACAGCACGCTCTGGCCCGCCTTTAGCTGAACGCCGAATTCGTTCAGCTTGCGCGCCAGCCAGGCGACTGAGTTGACCGGGTTGCCCATGACCGCCGCCGCCACGCCCGACTCTTCCAGCACGCCGTTCAGGTGCAGCGAGCCAGCCACTTGGCGGATGTCAATGTCGGTCAGTTTTTTGGGGCTAGCCCCGGCGATCACAAACCCGCAAGACGCAGCATCGGCGATGCTGTCAACCACGCCCGAATCGCCGCGGCGCGTGTAGCGGCTGTCGACTACTTCTATTGCCGGCAGCACGTAGTCGGTTGCGTTGATTACGTCGATCGCATTCACGTCCGCTCCACCCAGGTCGGTGCGCAGCACAAACAGCACTTCAATTTCCACGAAGGCCCGGTTGAGCATCGTGTGCGAAATCGTGCAGCCTTCGTCTAAGAACCAATTGTCAAACAGAGTTCCATAGTCGGGCTCGGTTGCGCCGAACGTTGAGCGCATGGCTTTTGAGGTGAGCCCTACTTTGTGCCCTTTGACCGTGCGGCCGGCCTGCACTTTCATCGCCGTCACCAGCTGCGCTACCGCATACGCATCGGGTATCTCAGCGTTCGGGTAGGTCGCGCTAAAGGGTTCGATCCATTGCTGGGTCTCTTCGGCTGCCAGCAGCGCTTCGGCCGCGGCTTGATGTTCGGCAGTTGATAGGTTCACCTGACTTGCTTTCTATTGTTAGGTGTGCTTAACATAACCTCTGGTGAATTTAGGCAAAGGGCTCACGACGCCCAAATTAACAAGGTCCAAAATAGCAAGGCCCAGGGTGATAACCGCCCTGCTTGCGGTTGTTGTACTGGCAGGTGCTTGCTCGGCAACCAGCTCGGCAAGCGATGACGCTGACGCGGCCGGCGGTGCTTCTAGCGACAGCGGCGATAGCACCGCAGCATGCGCCAAACGCACCGGCGACCGAATCACCGTGTATTCCGGGCGCAGCGAAAGCCTGATGGCTCCGGTGTTCGACGCCTACGAATGCGCCAGCGGCAATGCCGTTGATGTGCGGTGGGGCAGCTCCGCCGATCTGGCGCTGCTGGCGGGCGAAGAAGGCGACCGCTCCCCCGCCGACGTTTTTCTTTCCCGCTCCCCCGGCCCGGTCGGCTACCTCCAGGCACGGGATTTTCTGCAGCCGCTAGATGAGGCGGTGCTCAATTTGGCACCCGAGCAATACCGGTCAAGCACCGGCCATTGGGTCGGCTTCACGGGTCGCAAGCGTGTGCTGGTTTACAACACCGAAAATGTTGCGGCCGCCGACCTGCCCGATTCGGTATTCGCCCTAACGGGGCCGGAATACCGCGGTCGTGTGGCGATTCCGGCTACCAATGGCTCGTTTGTGGACTGGTTCACGGTGCTGCGTTCGCAGCACGGCGACGACGTTGCCACGCAATGGATCAACGACATGCGTGCTAACGGGGCCCGCTACTACCCAAACAATCGTTCGATTATTGATGCGGCGAACCGCGGCGAGATCGACTTCGGCCTGGTCAACCACTACTACAACTATCAAGAGGCCGCAGCCAACGGCGACAGCCATCGCGCAGCTAACCACGAACTAGGCAGTGACGACATCGGGGCGTTGCTGATTATCACCGCGGCATCGGTTACGGCGCACACCGAGAAGGCTGAGTTGGCGAACGACCTCGTTGCGCATCTGCTGGCTGAATCTTCGCAGCGGTTCTTCACCGATAGCTCGCTGGAATATCCGCTAGCCGCTGGTGTCGCGCCCAACGATGTGTTGCCTGAGGTGGCTGCGCCGGCGGTTGGCAGCATTGATTTTGATGATCTGGGTGCTGGCTTTGAGAGCACCAATGCGATCATCGCCGCCAGCGGCATCTTGCAGCAATAATGCCACTGACGCGCAGCACTAATGCTTGGCTAGCAATCTTTGTTAAGCAAGCCTAAGATAGCCATCCCGCATGCAACTACGAATAAACAACTTGGATCACGCTTACGGCGCGACCAAAGTGCTTGAGAGCCTGAACCTGGAAGTTGAACTGGGTGAATCGGTCGCGTTGCTAGGCCCAAGCGGCTGCGGCAAGACGACTTTGTTGCGCACCATCGCCGGGCTGGATCGCCCGCTGGCTGGCGAGATCTTTCTGGGCGATCGCCTGGTTACCTCTCAAAACAAGTTCATCGCACCCGAGCAGCGCAAGGTGGGGATGGTTTTTCAAGACTGGGCTTTGTTTCCGCATCTGAACGTGCGGCGCAACGTCGCATTCGGGTTGGCTCGCTCAAATCGCAACGCTGAGGCAGTGGCTGAGGTCCTTGACCTGGTGGGCTTGGCGGGTTTTGAAGACCGCATGCCTGCGGAGCTGTCTGGCGGGCAGCAACAACGCGTGGCGCTGGCGCGAGCGCTGGCACCCCGCCCGCAGATCTTGCTGCTGGATGAGCCGTTTTCGAATCTTGACTCCAGCCTGCGTGCCACGGTTAGGACTGAGGTTCGGCAGCTGTTGCTGGAGTTGGGCATCACCACGCTGCTGGTGACGCATGATCAAGACGAGGCGTTTGTGATGGGCGACCGTGTCGGAGTGCTGCACGAAGGCGCG
This sequence comes from Candidatus Poriferisodalaceae bacterium, assembly GCA_965212125.1. Taxonomy (GTDB): domain Bacteria; phylum Actinomycetota; class Acidimicrobiia; order Acidimicrobiales; family Poriferisodalaceae; genus CAYRJD01. The sequence continues at coordinate 861,199 of OZ243045.1, forward strand.
CTTGCTCAGGTCGGCACGCCAGCGGAGCTGTACAACCATCCGGTTGATCGATTTGTTGCGAACTTTGTCGGGACGGCTTCTTGGCTGAGCGCCACCGCTGATGGCGATAGCGCGCTGTGCCAGTTGGGCGAGCTGCCGCTGACTCAGCCAGCCACCGGCGCCGTGGAGGTGATGATGCGGCCCGAGCAGTTGGCTATTTCGCTTGCTAGCTCAGGTTCGCTGGCTAACTCAGGTGGGTCGGCTAGCTCGGCGCCCCGTGCCCCAGCTCCTAAAGGCACCGTGTCGGTCATTGAGTATTACGGCCACGACATCATGGCGGTCGTTGCGCTAGGCGACAGGCAAGTGCGCGTGCGTTGCGAACCAGATCTGGCGCTGATGCGCGGCGATGAGGTCTACGTGTCTTTCGTGGGGACTGAAGTGACTCAGTTCGCAGCGCCCGGGCTTGCGGTATCAGCGCTCGCGGCGACAGCAGATGAGACCGTCGTCACCCCAAGCGAAGCCGATGTCGTTGCTGAAGTTGACGCTGCACTTGAACTTGACGGTGCAGCAGTTCCGCAGCCGGTAGCGGCGGACATTTCACCCGCGCTGGCATCCCTGAGCCTGCCCGCAAACACGGACTGAACACCCGGCCGCAGCCGTCCAATCCCCATCCCCACAGCTAGCAAGGCAAGTGCGCGCAAACCGCCTCACCCCAAGCAGCACCGCGCTGCGAATCGCCGTTGTGGCGCTGGGCTGCCTGTTTGCGTTTCCGGGCGCTTACCTGCTCTACCGCAACTTCACCAGCGGCGCAGACCCCTGGAACCTGCTCATCAGCGATCAAACCATCGGCCCACTGCTGCGCACGCTGCGCCTGGCGATAGCGACATCGCTTGCCGCCGGCATCATCGGCACGGCCTTGGCGTGGATAATCACCCGCACCGATTTCCGAGGTCGCCGACTATGGGCGATTCTGGCTCCGCTGCCGCTGGTGTTTCCAACCTTTATCGGGGCGGCGGCGTTCATTCGCACGCTCAATCCCGGCGGCTTGGCCAACCGCGCCCTTTCCGCCATTGGCTTCGACTTCACCTACCAGCTGCGCGGATACTGGGGTGCCTGGCTGGTGCTCACGCTGTTTACATACCCGTACGTTTTCTTGCCGGTGGCCGCCCGCCTGCGAAACCTCTCCGGCTCGCTCGAAGAAAACGCCCGCGTGCTAGGTCAAAGCCCTGCCAATGTTTTCTTGCGGGTTTGCCTGCCGCAAATCGCCGGCTCAATCGCCGCCGGAACGCTGCTGGTGTTTTTGTATGCGATAAGCGACTTCGGGGCGGTGCAGCTCATGGCATACGACACCTTGACGCGTGCCATCCACACCTCGCACCTGTTCAGCCCGCAGGTTGCGTTGGCGCTGAGCCTGATACTGCTTGTGACGGCCGGATTGGTTGTGCTGGCCGAGCGATCATTTTCGTCGCGCCTGCCCACCGACACCTCTGCGCGCCTGACTCCCCTGCCGACATATCCGCTTCGGCGGCTGCAGTTTCCCAGTCAGTTTTTTGTTTGGAGTATCGGTTTGCTGGCGTTGGCCGCACCCGTGGCGTCGCTGTTGGACTGGTCGTTGACCGGGTTGCTGAACACGGCCGGGCTCACCTCGTCAGGCAGATCCCGCCCGCTTGTGATCGGCTTCAGTGAAATTGCCGAAGCAACCTGGAACACCACCTTCAGCTCGGTGCTCGCTGCGGTGCTATCGGCGGCCGCAGTTTTGCCAATCGCACTGCTGATCACCCGCCATCGCTCACGCCTGGGGCGATTTGCACACCTCATCGTGATCAGCACTTTCGCTGTGCCAGGCATATTGATAGCGCTGGCGCTGCGCTTCTGGACGCTGCGATCGGACTTCGCAAACGACCTGCTGGCCGGCACTCTGGCGCTGCTATTGATCGCATTCGTGATTCGCTTCGCAGCGTTGGCGATGGGCACCACGCTGCTGGCGGTGCGAGCGGTGCCGCAAAGCCTGCGCGACAGCGCCAAGCTGCTCAGCGCCTCGCCGGTGCGGCGATTTACGACCGTTGAGTTTCCGCTGCTAGCGCCGGGCGTGTTGGCGGGTGCCGGGCTGGTGTTGCTGTCGGTGATGAAAGAGTTGCCGATCAGCTTGCTAATCGCACCGATCGGCTTCCCGACGCTCAGCACTCGAATCTTTGACGCATTTACCGACGCCTTCGTGGCCGAGGCCGGAATCTTGGCGCTCGTGCTGCTGGCGCTGTCGTTTTTGCTGACCTGGCTGCTGATATTGCGGCGGGCTCCGCATCGCTTTGCTGGCTCCACTATTGTGCGGGCTAGTAAGTAGCCGAGAGCGGGCGAGCGCAAGCGCAAGTTGGCGGGCGCTAACGCTGGCAAGCACTAGAGAAAGCGACAAAAAAATGGCACATCAATTCACACAACAAGGCGTAGATCTGCTGGAGTCGGTGAAGTCGTACTTGGACGACTTCATCTACCCCAACGAAGAGGAGTACTACGGCGAGATGGCTGAGCTTGACAACGTTCACGCCACTCCCCCGCTGATGGAGAAGCTCAAGGCGGCCGCCCGGGAGCGTGGGCTGTGGAACTTGTTCATCCCGCACCTTGACCCGCAGGCGCCTGGCACCAAGCTGTCAAACCTGGATTACGCCCCCATTTCTGAGGTGCTGGGCAAGGTGCCGTTCGCCTCTGAGGCGCTGAACTGCTCCGCCCCGGACACCGGCAACATGGAAATCCTCAATCTGTATGGCTCCGAGCGGGTGAAGGAGCGCTTCTTGGCGCCGCTGCTGGAGGGTGTGATTCGGTCGGCGTTCTCTATGACCGAGCCTGAGGTTGCCAGCTCGGATGCGTCCAACATCCGGCTGAGCATTGATAAGGACGGCAAGGATTATGTGCTGAATGGCCGCAAGTGGTTTTCGTCTAACGCTTTGCGCCCGGAGTGCGAGGTGCTGATCGTGATGGGCAAGAACGACCCGGACGGGCCGCGCCATCGGCAGCAGTCAATGATCGTGGTGCCGCGTGATGCGGATGGCATTTCCATTGGTCGTGACCCGATGGTGTTCGGCTACCACGATCGTGGCGGGCACCCGGAGGTCATCTATGAGAACGTGCGCGTCCCGGAGGACTACATCTTGGGTGGCGAGGGCGAGGGTTTTGCGATTAGCCAGGCGCGGCTCGGGCCGGGTCGGATTCACCACTGCATGCGCAGCATCGGCGTGGCCGAGCGGGCGCTGGAGGCCATGGTGAAGCGGGCGCTGGAGCGTGAAACATTCGGGCGGCTGGTTGCGCAGCATGGTGTGGTGCAGGATTGGATTGCGGAGTCACGCATTGAGATTGATCAGGCGCGCGAGTATGTGCTGCACGTGGCTCATCTGATGGACACGGTCGGCAACAAGGCTGCTGCGCAGGAGATTTCCGGCATCAAGGTGGCGGTGCCGAACATGTCGCTCAAGGTGATTGACCGGGCGATTCAGGTGCACGGTGCGGCGGGCGTTACGCAGTTCACTCCGCTGGCGCACATGTATGCGCATCAGCGCACGCTGCGAATCGCCGACGGGCCGGACGAGGTTCACAAGATGACGATCGCCCGGCGTGAGATCCGTCGTCATGAGCCTGACTTTCGGATGAACTCTTAGCCGGTTCGAGCTAGTCGGTTCAGACCGCTGGTTTAATCCGTCGGCCAGTCCAGCCTCCCCGATGCACGTTGCCGACCGACTCCAACAGGCAGCCGAAAACCGAAACTCCATCGCATGCGTTGGGCTTGACCCACAGCTTGAGCTAATTCCGACTCACATTTCCGAGTGGGCTACCTCTGTCACCGACGAACCTGATGAGCAGGTTGCGGCGGCTTTCCTGCGGTTCAATAAGGAGATCCTTGACGCCATTCAGGGTCGGTGCGCCGCTGTCAAACCGCAGTCCGCTTGCTATGAGGCCTACGGAACGGCTGGCTGGCGCTGCTTGCAACAAACCATCTCTTATGCGAAATCAAAGGGGTTTGAGGTCGTCCTTGATGCCAAGCGTGGGGATATCGGTTCAACCGCGCTGCTGTACAGGTACGCAGTATTCGGCGGGGCGCCGCTGCTTGACGGCGGGGTAAGTGACGGCCTCGGCGTTGATTGGGTGACGGCAAGTCCTTACCTTGGGACCGACAGCGTCAAGCCTCTTCTTGGCGAGGAAGGAGAGCATGGGATATTCCTGTTAGCGCAAACTTCCAATCCCAGTGCCGGGGACGTTCAAGGGCTCGCGACTGTTGACGGGTCGGTCAGCGACAAGGTGGCTGGTCTTATTGATTCGTGGGTGCAAGAAAGAAAAAGATCTTTGGGCGGCTATTCGGATATTGGGGCGGTTGTTGGAGCGACCCGGCCGCAGCAAGCCAAGTCACTTCGCACGCTTATGCCTGAGTCTGTTTTTCTGGTGCCTGGTTACGGCGCGCAGGGCGCGGACGCGACGGCAGCGGTAGCTGGGGAGCGAGCAGATGGCGGTGGGATCCTTGTGAATGCCAGCCGGTCAATTATTGGGGCATGGAGAACGTCTGATATGAGCTCTGAAGCGAGTGGCGAGCACGCCGAGTGCGCCCGCGGTGCTTTGGAGGAAATGAACTCAGCCCTCAACTCCGCCAGAAACTAGGAGCCTGCGCACGCAACTGCAGCGCACGCAGTTGCGCCTAACTCACCTAGTTGCGCCTAACTCACGCAGGCGTAAGCGAAGGTCACCAGGTCGCGCGCCGAAGCCGCATACACCTCTGGCATATTCGCTCGGAATATCACGTCGCCGGCATGGCAAGTGCCGTTCACGGTGCGAGCATTCACGGGCACCTGCGCCTCCACCAGCTTGCGGTAGTAGGTCAAGCCCTCATCACGCAGCGGATCTAGCTCATTCACCGAAATCACGTGCGGCGGCAGCCCCGTTAGGTCATCGGTGGTCGCATTCAGCGGCCACGCCAGCGGATCGTTGTCGCTCTTGCCGCTGGGATCGTAGGCACGCGCCAGCGGAGCCATCATTTCGTTGCTGAGGAAATACCCGTCATTCTCGGTGAGCGACGGCAGCGATGCGGGCGGGTCGGCGTATGCGTTGCTGATGTACGGGCACTGGGCGTACACGCCATCAATCATTGCGAGGTTGCCGTCTCGTTTTGCCTTGATCGTTGTCGCCAAAGTGAGATTGCCGCCGCCGGACTCACCCGACACGACGATGCCCGACAGGCCTAGCTCGTCTTTGTTTGCGTGCGCCCACTGCAGCGCCGAGGCGCAGTCGTTCAGTCCGGCGGGAAATGGATGCGGGCCGAGGGCGCCGCCGCCGTTGCGGAACTCAACTCCGATGGTGACCACTTGCAGGGCGGCCAGCTCGTCACGCCAGCGGGCGTAAGAGGCGCCCGCCGCCTTGAGGATGACCATGCCGCCGCCGTGTATGTGCAGGATGCCTGGCAGAGGACCGGTGGCGTTGGTGGGGCGGTGTATGTAGAGGTTGATGTCGTTGCCGTCAACGCCCTTGATGACCTCGGTGCGGGATTCAACGCCTGGCACAGGGTCAAGCTCGCCGTAGAGAACCTCAAACATCAATTCGTAGCCAGCCTCGGCCTCTGTCAGAAATGCCAACAGCTCATCGGTTGGAGAATCCATCGACACTGGCGTGGGTGGCGGTTCGCCTGCCAGCCCGAGCGGTTCAAGCACCGCCACCATTCGCTGATCGGCACGTGGGTCAGTGCCCAGTGTCGCTGCCGGATTGCCAAGCCTGCCTGGCAGTTCAACGGTCATCACGTCGGCCATATTGTCTCCCTTGGTTGTTACCCCTGGTTGACAGCGATGCTAGTGCTTGGTGATTTTTGGCGCCAGTTGAGTGCTTGTTAGCTGCGCGATTATGTGTCCTACGCCTTATGCGTCATGTTCCTTATACGCTCCACGCCACTGAGTTAGTTCGCTTGCGGTTGGCGGATCAGCGCCAGGGCGCGTGCAAGTGAGCGCCGATGCAAGCACCGCCTGCTGCGTGATTTCACGCCATTGATTTGAGGTGAGGTTTGTCTTGCTGGCTGGTTGACTGTTGCCCGCCGCAGCACTGCTTGGGTCGCTGCCGCGTTCTTGATGTAGCAAAGCCAGGACCGTTCCGATAAAGCTGTCGCCCGCGCCGACCGTGTCGGCTATCTCTGCTGGGTCTAGCGGTATGCCGTCCACCGATATTTCATCCTCGGGCGTGTAACAGGTCGCCCCGCTGGGGCCGTGGGTGATGAAGACCACCTCAGCTGCGCCCTCAAGTAGCTCCGCGGCGCAAGCACTGGGTGGCCGATTTGGCCAGATCCATTCAATGTCTTCATCGGACGCTTTGTAGATGTGGGCGCACTTGCGCCAGCGATCGTGGAAATGGCGCCAACGTTGTGTCTCGTCCGGGCCAGCGATTATCTGTGGGCGAACATTCGGGTCAAGCGAAACGATCCCGTCGTGCTGCTCAGCGAGCTGGGCGAGCACCTCAGCGGTGCGACCACGAAATAGCCCAAGCGTGCCACCGTGCAAGATGTGCGGACCTGTGCCTAGCAGTGCCAGATCTGTTGCGCTTAGCAAAGTGTCAGCCGTGGCGGTGCCCTCAAACCGGAATGTGAGCTTTGGAGTGTGCTCAACCACCGCCAGCGCGGTCGGTTCCGGGCCACGCTCCGCCGCATTCAGATTCACGCCATTGTCGGTGAGGTACTTCCAGATCTGCTCGCCGTAGCCGTCCGTGGACACACGACCAACAAAAGCATTAGGAGCGCCAAGTCGCGCCACCGCTACCGCCACATTCAGCGGCCCACCGCCTGGCACGAACTTAACCAACATGCCGCTATCCGAGCTAGCCACCACATCAGCTAGCGCTTCGCCACAGCTAACGATCATGGTTGCCCGCTAGGAACCTGGCGTTCAGGTAGCTAGGCCACGCTCAAGCCGCGCCAGCAAGCGAGCCATGGTGGCTATCTCATCCGCCTTGAAAGCTTCTAACGCTGATCGCTCACGCTCCAGATGCACCTCAATGACTTGATCGATGAGGTCTCTCCCCTTCTTGGTCAGCTCAACTTGAATGGTCCGGCGATCATCCTCCGACGGAAACCGCTTGACAAGACCAGAGCTCTCAAGCTTGTCGACCCGGAAGGTCATACCGCCAGTTGACATCATTGATGAAGAAGCCAGCTCGGTTGGTGTCTTGCGGTGCGGCGGCTCGCTACGGCGGAGATTAGCAAGCACGTCAAACGAGGCGGGCGTGAGGTCATAGCCGCTCAGCATCTTGGTGAGTGATTGCCGATTTCGGGCGGCCAGCCGGGCTATCCGGCCAAACACCCCCATCGGTGACGGGTCCAAATCCGGTCGCCGCAAGCGCCAATCGTCAAGGATTCGGTCAACCTCATCAAACTGCTCGTCGGCACCTTTCACAGGCTCAATCTAGCATTCGTTAGCTACCCAGCTATTAACTACTTGACAATAAGTAGTTTAGTGCTAAGATACTTTGGCAATTAGTGCTGTCGGCACTGTCGGCCGGGGACAAGTGGGGGAACTCAAACGGCAGAACCAAAACCTGTTGACAGCGAATTCCCGTGAAAGGAATGTCCGATGCGTAAATCACGCTTTCTTATTCTCACCTCAGTTTTTCTGAGCCTGGCATTGCTGGCCGCAAGTTGTGGAAGCGACGACAGCGACTCAGATGATTCGTCATCCGAAGACACCTCGTCCGAAGACACGCTTGCAACGGAAACGTCCGAAACGACGCAAGCACCCGCTCCCGTAGAGATTGGCTGTTCAGCCGTTGATCTGTCGGTAACCCCAGATGAACCTGTCAACATCCGCTTCGGTCACGGTGCGAGCACCGAAGACCAGCTCTACTTGATGTTCCTTGACCCGGATGCGCTTGGGAGCCAATACAACGGCACTCACTACACGATGGAGCTAACCGAGTTCAGCCCGCCGGATCGACTTGCGGCATACCAGGCTGGCACGCTGGACGCTGGCACCATTTCTGCACCGCAGCTCTTCACGGCCGTCGCAAACGACCTGAACATCATGGCGGCAACCTCCATCGCGATTGTCAGTGAAGACAATGGGTTCGTTTTCCCCTATGCGGCGCTTGAGGGCAGGTTTGCACCCGGCGATGATCTCACCGGAGTAACCATCGGCATTATCGCTCCCAACACCTCAACCGAATACTGGGCCAAATCTGCGATCGCCAGAATGGGGCTTGACCCAGACCGTGATGTCTCCTACGTGCCTGTTCCCCCACCCAACGCTGAGCAGGCCTTGCGCGACGGGCAGGTTGACATTGAGTTCTTTGTTGCCTCGTTCTGGGGTATCGCACAACGCGAAGGTGGTCTCACCACCGTCTTTGATGCGCTCACCGGACCCGGATTTGACCATGAGCTGCTGGACATCTTCTTCGATCGCGACTTCGTTGCCGACAACCCCGAGGCCTATTGCGCCTGGCGGGCCGATTTCGTGACTGCGAACGAGCGTTTCATCGCTAACAGAGCTAGCTACGGGCAAACACTCATTGACAATGGCTACGACCCATCGCCGACCGCTGAGATCTATGCCGCCAGGACAGATGCCGGCAGGTCCCCTGATGCAGCTATCGACTTGTCAGATGTGCAACTGCTGATTGACAATATGTTTGATATTGCTTTCTTGCCTAGCGACCTCTCGGTCGTCGCCGAAGACATAGTTATGGAAGGCTTCTCACTTACCAAGTAACTAGCGATTGCGCTGGGTCGGGTCGGGTGGGAGCCAGGCTTGGTTAACGGCAGGAGCAAGATGTGCTAAAGCTCAAGAAGGTCAACAAGATCTACGACGGGCGCGGTGGGCGCATACATGCCCTGCACGACATTGATCTCAGCGTTGAAGCCGGCGAGTTCATCACCGTGCTTGGCCCTAGCGGATGCGGCAAGAGCACTCTGTTGCATCTGCTAGGCGGTTTTGAGGCACCCACGAGCGGGGAAATGACGCTCAATGGTGAGCCGATCCTTGCCGCTGGCCGTGATCGTGGAATGGTTTTTCAGCACGCGACGCTTTTCCCTTGGAGAACGATTGAGGCCAATGTGGCCTGGCCGCTTGAGGCGGACGGCCAAAAACGCAAGCAGGCTCGCTCTCAGGCGCGTGAACTTCTCAACCTCGTAGGGCTTAATGGTTTCAGCGACTCTTATCCGAACGAGCTCTCTGGCGGCATGCAGCAGCGCGCCGCCATTGCGCGTACCTTGGCGCTGAACCCGACCATATTGCTGATGGACGAACCCTTCGGTGCGCTTGATTCTCAGACGCGCGAGCTGATGCAAGAAGAGCTCAACCGGATTCGAGAGCAAGCCAATCTGACCGTCGTGTTCATCACTCACGACATCAACGAGGCAATCTTTCTCGGCGACCGAGTTGTCGTGCTTAGCTCACGCCCAGGTCGTGTGATTTCCGATGTTTCGATTGCGTTGGGTCGGCCACGCAACAACGACACGAAGCGCGATCCTGCCTTTGTTGAGTATCACCACAAATTTTGGAGCCTTATCCGCGATCAGATCGTGATGCCGCTGCCTGATGGGGTGCCGATAGCAGACGATCCAGCAGCAAGCGAATCGGCAGCAAACCGTGAATGACGTGGACCTAAAGCGTGGCGTTGAAACAGCCCTGGAGAAGAAGTGGCCAGTCTCGCTCGCATTCACCGTTTTGCTTGTTCTGCTGTGGCAGGTCCTCAGCTGGCTAGGCCAGCTCCCGGCTTACGTCGTCTCGCCCTACTCCGTTGCCTCGGGAGTCGTGAAACTTGCCTCTTCTGGGGATCTGTGGGAGCTACTGCAGCCAAGTCTGAAGCGGGCGTATGCGGGCTTTCTTATCGGCTCCGGCCTGGGGGTGTTTGTCGGGTTGCTTACCGGTGTCAATAAGGCCGCCGAAGAATTTCTTGAGCTGATCGTGTCCTTCACGTACCCGCTGCCAAAGATCGCCCTCTTCCCCGCCTTCGCAGTAATGCTCGGCTTCACCGATCAAACCCGCATCATCGTGATCGCCCTGGCTTGCTTCTACCCGGCGTATCTCAACGCCAACAGCGGCACCCGCTCAATTGATCCGGCTCTGCTTGAGGTAGCTCGCAACGCAGAGTCCTCAAGGCTCCGAACGTTTGCGCAGATTGTTTTTCCGGCGGCGCTGCCACGGATCTTCGCGGGCTTGCAGATTTGCCTAGCCGTGTCGTTCATCCTTCTGTTTGCCACTGAGATCATTGGCTTCTCCGACGGCATCGGCAGCGACATTCTCAGATCGTCACGTGATGCGCTCTACCAGAGGATGTACAGCGGCATTGCGGTTTTGGGGCTTGCTGGTTTCCTGTCGAATCGGGTTCTGCTTTATGCGGGGCGATTGCTGACAAGGGGCCGGATCGTGAGAGGAACTGTCAGTGTCTGAGCAAGCCTTGTCTGGGCAAACCCTGCCTGAACAGACCTTCGCGACCGAACTAGCGACACCAGTGCGCCTACGCGGGTCGGGCAACAGCGTCATACGACGCTTGGTTGGCTTGGCGGCCCTCGTTGGAAGCTGGGAGATCTACGCCCAGATCTCAAACAACCGTCTCATCCCCAGCGTCAGCCAGATTGCCAGTCGGCTCTGGCGACTCATTGAGTCCGGCGACCTGTGGTTTCACGCCCGGCTCACGTTGCAGCGTGGCTTCATCGGGCTGGGATTCGCATTAGTGATCGGTGCCACCATTGGTCTTTTTATGGCTCGGAGCCGCTGGGTTGATGCGGCGCTTGAGCCTTTCCTTGGCGGGCTTTATTCAATCCCGAAGATCTCCCTCTACCCCATCATGATCGCAGCGCTTGGGCTAGGCGGCGCCGCAAAAATTTTGCAGGTAATGCTTGACTGCGCCTTCCCAATCATGTTCTGCACCTACGCCGGCGCTAAGGCTGTTGACAAGTCGTATCTGTGGCTGGGTCGAAACACCGAAGCGTCGCAATGGCGCCTGATTAAAGACATATTCGCTCCGCTAACGCTGCCGGCAATCTTGACCGGACTGCGGGTAGCAACCCCAATCATGCTTATTGTCATCACCGTTACCGAGCTCATTGGAGAGAGTCGCGGCCTCGGGTTCCTCATCGGAAACGCCCAGGCCAACTTCCGGCCCGATGAGGCAATGGCAGTTGTCGTCGTGCTGGGAGTTATTGGTTTCGCCCTTGATCGTTTGAATGTTTTTGTCAGTTCGCGGCTCGTATTCTGGGAAAGAAAGGTGCAAGTATGAATCCGCTAGGTTTGCGCGCCCTTCGCTCGGTGTCGCTCAACTGCACGTCGCTTGCCGACGCACAAGAGTTCTACGAAACAGGCTGGGGGCTTGAGCTGCAGCACGGTGATGACGCCGCCTTGTATTTCCGTGGCACCGGGCCTGAACATCACATCCTGGATCTACATCTCAGCGAACAACGCGGGCTGCGTCATATCGCTTTCGCAGTTGCTTCACCTCGCAATGTTGATGCTGCCGCCGAGCATCTCCAGTCAAACGGGATTGCGTTAGAGCTTGAACCCAAACACAGCGACGATGTCAGCGGCGGCTATGGCTGCGGATTTCGTGACCCGGAAGGCCGTCTCGTCATCATCAGCTCAAGCGTCAAGGCCGTCTCGCCAAGAGACACCAACGCACCCCTACCCACCGAGCTATCCCATGTCGTGCTCAACACGGTTGATTTCGAAGCGGCGGTTGAGTTCTGGACCAGTGTTCTCGGCTTTCGTATCAGCGACTGGTCCGAAGATCAGATGGTGTTCTTGCGATGCAACAGCCAGCACCACAGCATCGCGTTTAACCGCGCCGAATGGACCTCGGTTAATCACATCGCTTACAACCTGCCAGACATTGACTCTTTCATGAAATCAATCGGACGGCTGCGCCACGCGGGTCATGCCCCACTGTGGGGCCCTGGCCGGCACGGACCTGGCGATAATGCTTTTGCCTACTACGGAGATCCCGTCGGGTATGTCCCTGAGATCACCACTGGGCTCTCCGTTGTTGACGAGAACAATTGGGTTCCGAGAGTTTGGCAAAGAGTCCCAGACCAATCGGATCTGTGGGGCACCGCAGGGCCGCCATCGCCTGAGGCGCGCAAACGCATGGCCGGTGAACCTGACCCATCTTCGCCATCTGCGCAGCAGAGCAAGCCGTGAAACAGATTCCCCAGCCAATAAAGGAGAAGGAAGAATGAAACAAACCTCCCTTAAACACCGCCTAAGTAAGTCGACGGGTATAGGTGCTCGGCGCGTGGCGCACACTCCGCCAACGGACCGCTTGCCGACCGAGTTGCCCATAGGCCACCCCTACCTCGGACTCCGAAACCGGTGGTACATGATCTGCGCTTCTGAGGCCTTGAGCGATCTTCCTGTGCCCAAACGACTACTCGGTGAAGACCTCGTGTTGTGGCGTGACGGCACGGGATCGCCTCATCTCATGGCAGACCATTGCCCGCATCGTGGAGCCAAGCTTTCAATCGGCGACATCGTTGATGGTGAGTTGCAGTGTTGGTATCACTTCTGGCGGTTCAACGGTGATGGTCAATGCACCTCGATTCCATCGCAGGGTGGCCAGTGCTCGCTCCAGGAGCGCACCAAGATCGCCAGTCAGTATTCAACGGTTGAAGAAGCTGGCTTTATCTGGGGCTGGATGGGTGAGGATGAACCCACTGAGCTCGTCGTACCTTTTGAGCTGACCGATCCTTCTTACTCGGTGATCCCGGAAACGGTGGAATGGGCGACCAATTGGCTGCTTGCGTATGAAAACGTCGCCGACATAATGCACGCTCCGTTCTTGCACAACTCGTCGTTGACCCTTAGCGGTGGAGTGGTTGAAGATCGCGTGAAGGTGGATGCCTCTGATACCGGATTTAGAGTTGAGCGGCAAAATCAGGTCGGCGTCAATTTTGATTGGGTTGAGTTTGAACTCGGCGACCTGCTGTATTGCCGCCTGGATATTCCATACCGGCCATCGTTGGCTGGCCCTGGCCCCGATCTGCGCATTCTGGGATTCGCCACCCCCATTGACGAGCAGCGAACAGAGATCCACTTCCCCAGATGCCGCAAGGTCAGCGGATGGCAACGAGCGCTGTGGCGCTTGCTATTCAAGGTTCGCCTGAGGGGAACTCACCTGCATGTTTTGAACCAAGACAAGGCGATGCTTGAAAGCTTGCGGACGATTCCTGAAGCGCATAGTGATGAGCACCTCACCCAAGCAGACAAGCCAGTTCTTCACCTGCGACGAGAGTTGCGTCCAATCTTTGATGCGCATCTAAAAGAGCTCGATCCGCAGTGGGCAGATACTGCGCCGCTATCCGGTACGACTTCCTCAGCGGCTGATTCCTCAGTGCCTGATTCCCCAGCATGATTGAGACAGTCGACTTGGGAGGTCTCGCCGCCACTGTGGGAGAGACGGGCATGGGAGGCGCTAGCCCAACCGTCGTGTTCTTGCATGGGATCGGATCATCGCGGCACAGCTTTGATGAGCAGCTTGATTACTTCGCGCAAAGATTTCACTGCATCTGCCCCGACGCTCCTGGCTATGGCGACTCCCTCGATCCCCCGAAGCCTTTGGAAGACATGGATGACTTCGCCGCCATCTACGAGACCGCCCTGAAGGACTACGGCCCGCTGGTGCTTGTCGGGGTTTCCTTCGGCGGTGTGTTAGCGGCCAGAATCGCTATCCGCAAACAGGTTGATGTCTCAGCGATGGTATTAGCCGACTCCAGTCGCGGGTCTGGAACCGACCCCCGTCGGGCCTCTGCAATGCGAGAACGCGCAACCACCCTGCAAAACGAAGGCAACGAGGCGTTCGCAGCTGGCAGAGCAAAGCGCCTGCTATCCGCTTCAGCTGAGCCTGATCTGATAGCTGCCGTAGCTGCAAACATGGCCCGCTCTATTCGCCTTCCCGGATATGGCTATGCCGCTTCAGCGATGGCTGCCACTGACCACACTTCACGGCTGGCGGAAATCCGCTGCCCGACCCTTGTGCTCGTTGGTGAGTGCGACAGAATCTGCCCACCAAGTGAATCGCAGATCCTCGCGGCAGCGATCCCTGGCGCCCGCTACGTCGAATTGCCTAAGGCAGGGCATCTGTCCAACCAAGAAGCACCCGATCAATTCAACCAAGTTGTTGAAAATTTCCTAACCACTTACCAAACCCCTATTTCTCTTAATCAACAGGAGCTAAACCATGTCAAAATCTGATCTCGAATCAATAATTGATAGTTGCGTCGCAACTTATGAAAGTCGCGTCGAAGACTGGGACACCCTTGCGTTCCAAACCAAGGCCGGGCCGGAGTTTCGGCGGGCGCAACTTCGCTATATCGGCTCGGGTGCAACTGGCGATCACGACAGCGACTCACGGATCATTCAGGCCGAGCACTTCACTTTCTCCAACATGCGCCTCCCGCCGGGGGCGGTGGGACCCGAGCACGACCATCACGACGTTGAGGAAGTGTTCTTTGTGCTTGAGGGTGAGATTGAGCTGTCCATTCACGACCCCGACGACGGCACTAAGACCGCCAAGCGAGTGCTTAGGTATCGGGATCTAGCCCGGGTACCGCCCGACACTCCAAGAAGCCTTAAGAACATCGGCGATACCGATGCGCTGTTCTGCGTGATTCTTGGGGCTAGCAAGCCGCAGATCCCGACCTATCCCCCGACGTCGCCAATGGCGAACATCACCAGGGATTAGTGAGCCTGGACTCCTCTAACCCGCGGGATCGCTCTGACCTGCAGGGCCATTCTGACCTGCGGGATCGCTCTGACCTGAGGGGCCGCACAGTCGTGGTCAGCGGAGCTGCCCGTGGTCTCGGGTTGGCAATCAGCGAAGCGTGCGTCAAGCGGGGCGTCCATGTCATAGCGCTTGATCGTGACGCGGCCTTGCTAGACAGCGCTGCGGCGCACCTGCGCTCCACCGGTGGCAGCGTTAGTGCGGTTGTTTGCGACATCAGCGTTGAATCTGAGGTTTGTCAGGTCTTTGAGGGTCTTGAAGAAGCGCCGTGGGGGCTGGTGAACAATGCCGCCCTGGCCGACGGTGTGGGTGGCCGGGCATTTTGGGAAATCTCCACCGAGCAGTGGGAACAGGTGCTGCGGGTGAATCTTTTCGGCACTTGGCTGATGTCTAAGTACGCGGCGAAGGCCATGATTCCCGCTGGCGCGGGTCGCATCATCAACATGGCGTCAGATGCGGCCCTGTACGGGTCGCCGCGCTTGGCTCATTACATCGCCTCTAAGGGCGGAGTGATGGCGCTGACCCGGGGAATGGCGCGAGATCTTGGACCGCACGGTATTTGTGTTAACTCCATCGCACCCGGCCTTACCGTCGGCCCTTCAGCGGAAAACATCCCGGCGGAGCGCCACGAGCTCTATGCGAGCGGTCGCGCTATCGAACGGGCGCAAGTCCCTGAGGATGTCGCTGGCGCTGCGGTCTTTTTGCTCAGCGACCAATCGGCTTTCATCACTGGCCAGACCATCGTCGTCGATGGCGGCTTTGTTATGAACTGAACTTGGCGGATGGATCTCAAACTCAATCAATCCGTTGTGCTGGTCACAGGTGGGACATCTGGGATCGGCCTAGCCACGGTTGAGCATCTTTTGTCCGAAGGAGCAAGCGTTAGCACCTGCGGGCGGAATGCTGATCGTCTTGCTTCGGTTATTGCTAGTCGTTCCGCTGATGAAGCTGAGAGGTTTCTTGCTTTGAGGTGCGACGTGCGGAACCCGGGAGAAGTCAGCGACCTTGTTGAAGCCACCGTGGGCAAGTTCGGTCAGCTAGATGGGCTTGTAAACAATGCTGGGCAGTCGCGCATGAAGTCGTACCGCCAGGCTTCTTGGGATGACTGGACTGACGAGCTTGACCTCAAGTTCGGAAGCGTTTTGCATCCTCTCGCCGCAGGGCTTCCCCACCTAAAACAGAGCTCGCATCCATCGGTAGTGAATATCAATGCCGTTTTGGCTCGCCAACCTGAGACAAACCTCGTTACTACCAGCGCGGCGCGTGCTGGGATTCTCAATCTGTCAAAAAATCTGGCTGATGAGCTGGCGGTTGATGGCCTTCGTGTCAACAGTGTTTGCTTGGGGCTGATCGACACCTCACAGTGGCACCGACGTTATGACGATGCAGGCACCGAGCAAACTTGGGAGGAATGGTCACAGGCGCTGGCCCGAGATCGTGGAATCCCATTAGGACGGCTTGGTACTGCCGAGGAGGTCGCTTCGGTGATCTCTTTTCTCTTGTCGCCGGTGTCTAGCTACATCACTGGAACCACGATCGAAGTAAGCGGCGGAGTCGGTCGCTATGTCTGAGTCACTGGCTGCTATGTCTGAGCCACAGCCCGTTGCGGCTGAGCCGCAGCCTGCCGACAATGCCGGGCACGCGCTAATACAAATTGCCGAGCGCCACAAAACTGATGTGATTTTTGGACTGGTAAGCATTCATAATCAACCACTCGTTGATGCTGCAGAACACCGCAGCCGTTTCGTTGGAATGCGGCATGAGGCTGGCTGCGTAAATGCAGCCGATGCCTACGCCCGGGTGAAACAATCTCTCGGCATTGCGTTGACAAGCACCGGTACCGGCGCTGGAAACGCAGCTGGATCGCTCATTGAAGCGCTCACCGCTGGGTCGTCAGTACTTCATGTGACTGGCCAGATTGACTCTGAGTTCCTGGGGAGCGGTCGTGGGGTCATTCATGAAACCAAAGACCAGGTTGGCATGCTTCAAGCGATCTCCAAAGATGCCGTCACCGTTGCAGATAGCTCAGCTACGGGATCACTCCTTGCCGAGGCCGCGCAAACCGCCGTGACGGCTCCAATGGGGCCCGTCAGCGTTGAGATCCCGATTGACATCCAATACCGGCCAACAACCGTGCCCGAACCAACAACGCCGCTGCTTTCCCCTTCCCTATCTCTCTCACCTCCCCCATCGCCCGCGAAGATCGCAGCCGCGGTTTCGCTAATAGGGAAAGCGAAACGACCCGTTTTGTGGCTCGGTGGAGGTGCGACCAGGGCTAGAACCGAGATAGCGGCGCTGGCGGAGGCTCTTAATGCGGCAGTGTTTACAAGCAACGCTGGGCGCGGAACAATCGATGAACGCGATGACGCCGTGATCGGCAATTTCGCTAGCGCGCCAGATGGCGCGGAGCTGCTCGGCGAAGCCGACTTGCTCATCTCGTGTGGCACCCATTTTCGATCAAACGAGACACGGCACTACAAGCTCGCACTGCCCCAAGCGCACATCCAGATTGATGTTGATGAACAAGCCATCGGCCGCGCCTACCCGGCCGAGCTCGGCATTGTTGCTGAGGCTTCAGAAGCGGTCAAAGAAATCTTGGAGGCGCTTAAAGCGGGCGAACCCTTGACGCAAGATCCGGATTGGGCCAAGAGGATCAAAGAAACCAAGTCTGCAACCAGGGAGCGAATCCGTGCCGAAATCGGCCTGTATGCAGTTCTTTGCGACGCGCTGCGGGCGGCGATGCATGACCAAAGCCCGTTTGTTCGCGACATAACAATCCCAGCTTCAGCGTGGGGTAACCGGCTTCTCCCGATCTATGAGCCAGCAACCAACGTCAACGCACGCGGAGGCGGCATAGGCCAGGGGTTAGCTATGGGGGTTGGCGCAGCGCTAGCCCGCCCCAGCGTTCCCACCTTCGTGATGGTCGGCGACGGTGGAATCGCTGTGCATCTTGGAGAGCTCGGAACGCTCGCCCAAGAACAGCCATGGGTCGTTGTTGTTTTGTTCAATGACAATGGCTACGGCGTGCTCCGCAATCTGCAGGATGAGCATTTTGGACGGCGATCAGGCGTTGATCTGATGACTCCTGATTTCGCCGTGCTCGTATCGGCCTATGGGATTGAGCACCGTCTAATCACTGCGCCCAGCGATTGCGAGTCGGCGTTGCAAGAGGCTGTTGCCCTTAAGAGCCCTGTGATTGTTGAGATTGACTGCTCCACCTTCGGCGACATGCCCAAGCCCTTCGTGCCGCCCGTACCAGTCCTATAGGTGGCACGACTCAACTGGCTTACGGCAACCATCAAAACAGCTACTCCTCTGCAGGTGCTTGAGTCAACCGTCATGTCAACTAGCACTTAAACATAACTAGCTATCCCGGTTACATGCTGTTGTTATGGACCCCCTTATACATAACTGATTTTAGTCACAGGGTTGGGCAAAAGATTTCCCTGCCACTTCCTCTATTGCTGCCAAAAGCCTCCCATTGCTGTGCTTAGTTGGTGCTTTACGTAATTTGATGCACTCGATGCCGTTTTCGATGGTGATAGTAACTTGAATGAACTTAGTTATCGGCTTAATGTCTTCAGCTCCCAGGGTCACTTCTACAATGTGGCAGCCCTGTGATCCATGAGGGCCAGGGTTTCCGATTATTTGCTCGGTAGTCCTAAATGTGAAATCCTTAGGTCCTCTCAAGTAGTCAGCAAGCTCTGCGAAGAGCACGGATCCTGCAGGAATCACAACTTGCTTCATCGCACCTACCCCTGGCCATCTCAGGTTTGCTGGTTCTTCAAAAAGCAGGCACCAGCCTGGATCTTGTGACATAGCATTCAGACTGGCTATGCCCGGCGTTTTCGCATCAAAGGAGAAAAAGCGCTCAATACGCATCCAAGTATTCTTAGCTTCGTCATGACCCTTATTGTGAACCCTGATACGGATAAGTATTTCTTCAAAAGAGAAGCGGTTTTCACTATCCCATGGTAGTACGCAGTGAGGCTCTGTACCTCCAACGGTTATTTCAAGCTTCGGTCTTCTTATCCAAGCCCAGACGGGCCGTACTACTGGTATAAACAGAGCGACTACAACAGCTGCAACTGTGCTCCATGCGGCAAGTACTTCATTAAACATTTCATGACTATACATGACCTGTTAATAGTCGGTTACAGATATGCCCTAGATGCTTGATTAGAGTGCCTTAAGTAGCATCACTCTTTCTGGCGTAGGTAGACGTGCGGACCCGCGTCAAGCGGAGTCAGATCTGTTGCGCTCAGCAAAGTGTCAGCGGCCGCAGCACCTTCAAACCGGAATGTAAGCTTTGGGTTGTACTTAACCATCGCCAGCGCGGTCGGATCCGGTCTATGCTCCGCCATACGCAGATTCACACCGTTGTCGGTGAGGTACTTCCAAGCCTGCTCGCCGTAGCCGTCCATAGAAATACGCCCAACAAAAGCGCTGGGAACGTCAAGCCGCGCCACAGCCACGTTCAGGGGCCCACCACCCGACACAGCCCGAGCCAACTGACCGCTCTCCGAAGTAGTCACTACATCAGCTAGTGCTTCGCCATAACTAACGATCATGGTTACATACTATTCCTATAGGTTACCCAGGGTTGGATTTGGCGCTTTAGATTGAAGAAGGAGGGCTCAAAACCACAGGTATATCCCCTCAAAATCACCCAGATTTGTAGTCGCTTGGTTTTGGTATCTCAACTAATTTAAAGGAGTCAATATGGTGAGGGTTTTTATTATCATTGTCATGTCTAGCGTTGAGAATAACTTCCACAGCTTTAGTTTGAGGCGTCACATCTTCAGCGCCAAACGTCACGAGTATCAGATGCCGGCGCTTATTTACATCTTTGTGCATTGCCATGAGAGGATTAGGCTTTGATATTATTGTCTCAGTTGTTCTAAATACCAACTCATTCTCCTTATCATTCTCCGTAATCTTATATTCAAAAAGTTCAACAAAGAGCTCAGATTTCGCTGGAATCTTAACTTCCCTGATTTTTTCCTCAAACCCTGACCACCTCAGATTGACCGGTTCATTGATCTCTTGGATCAGTTTTTTATAAGGAGCGGATTTAGGGTTAAGGTCAGGGCCATCTTCGGGGTCAGCGTAAGAATACTCCTTCATTCGTACCCAAACGCTCTTAGCTTCACTTCTGCCTTGATTACATATTTTAAGACGAAATAATACGTCGTCTATCGACTTTTCTTTTCCCACTCTCAGCTTAATGCAATAAGGCTCATTGAGCCCCTCCCTACGGGAAGGTTCTCCAAGGGAAGGTTTAAGTTTCGGCCTCCATAGGAAATTTAACCAGCGCGGCCTAAGGGCTAGAACCAGTGAGATTATGACGGCTGCAACTGTAGCGATTGCGGTGACTACCTCTGCTAACATTTGGTTGCCTTACATAACCTTGCTATTTTGAACTAGTCAGTGTAGCCGTTGTGCCTGCCGGCGCAGCACCGCCAACAGGCGAGCCACCCGCTGGCGCACCGGCACCGGTGATCCCGCCGCTGGCTTCGGCCATCTGGGCTCGCCACTGGTGGTAAGCCGCCCAAACAATCATCATCGGCGGAACGACAATGATCGACGCAATCAGCGCAAACAAGATCGTGATGCCCGTAACGATGCCGAACTGCTGAAATGGAACCAACGGGCTGGCCAACAGCACGGCAAACCCCAACGCAGTGGTCAGCGCTGACCCGATCAACGCCGAACCAGTCGTCCCCAACGTGGTCTTAGTCGCATCAATCAGCGAGCGGCCGTGCTCGATCTCTTCGGTAAAGCGATGGATCACGTGGATGGTGTAATCAACGCCAATACCAATCGACAGGGCAGTAATCAACGCCGTGATGATGTTGTAGGGAATGCCCAGCAGCGCCATCGTGCCGAGTACCCACACCAGCACAAGCACAATCGGGAAGACCGCTATCACCGCCAGCATCGGCTTGAACTCGGTAAACCAGAAGAAAAGCATCAGCACAATCAGCGCGGCGACGATGGTGATGATGATCGAACTTGACTGAGCCTCGGTCATGGCCGAAGTCACTTCCAGGCTGATGATCTCCCCCGAAGTCGCCGTTATCTGCGAGCGGTCGCCAAACCACAGCCCCTCAAGGTCGGCAATCATTTGCTCGGTGCGATCCTGGTCGCCGGTCAATGCGTTGAACTGAATCAAGGTGTGGTCAATGCCGTCCTTGTTGTTCACAGCGACCTGCTCAAATGTCACCGGATCAAGCGCCTCCAGACGCACCAAGAATGCATTGATGCCAACGGGATCAAAGGCCAGCCCCTGATCTGAGTCATCAGCAATTCGGACCAACGTCGGGTCGTACTTGTCTCCTGGCTCGCCGCTGTCAACTTGCCAGTCGGTCGCCAAGTCGCCCAGCGACAGCGCAATCCCTCCGACCGCTCCCGTTGGAAGCGTCAGCTCATTGTTAAACGCGTCCGCCACAGAGAGCAAGTTGCGCAGGGTTCGATCGTCGGTTAGCTCGGCCTCTATAAGCACCGTCACCACTTCGGTCTGCCCGCCGAGCGCCTCGTCAAGGTCTTCAACATCTTGCAGCGACTCCCCGCCGGTCGGCAAAAAGTCGTTCGAGCTGAACTCGGTGCTGATGCCAGTGGCGGCAATGCCCAAACCGATCGTTATTACTGCGGCGGCTCCCAGCACCACCATCGGGCTGTGGGAGACATAACCGCCGATGCGCTCCACCAACTTGCCCGCGCCGGGGATGGCGTTCTTCATCAGCCTTACATCGGTGAGCTTGCCTTTGGCTTGCCGGCGCTGGTCAATTATCGAACGAGCTGCGGGCACCAGCACGAGCATCGTCAGCAACCCGAAGAACACGCCGAATGCCGCCACGATTCCGAAGTCTTTGTTGGCGGGGATGGGTGAAACGATGTTGGTGAGAAAGCTGACGATGGTGGTTACAGCGGCCAAGCCGAGCGGCAGCATGATTCCTCGCAGCCCTCGCTGGACTGACTCGCGCACCGCCGCGCCGCTCGCCCGCTGCTCGCGGTAATGAGCGACCGATTGGATGGCGTAGTCAACGATCAGACCTGTCAGCATTATCGGCACGATCGTGGTGATCGGATTTGGCAAGCCGATGATGCCTAACCCATCGGGGCCAGCCCAACCTTGGAATCCGGTCGTTCCGATAACGGTTATGCCTAGCCCGGCCATTGATAGCAGTACGTCCGAAACCTTCCGGAAGAAAACCAGCAACAGCAACGCAATAACCAGCAACGCAATGAACAGCAGAACCGAAAGCGTGGAAGCCAGCGAATCTTCGGACTCCTGCGCGGTGGTTGCGGGCGACAGGCTGCGCACCGAAAGCGGGCCTTCAACCTCTGTAACGGCGTCGGCGATGAGCAGCTCGGCGGCCTCTTGCGAATCTACGTCCCCTATCGCACGCAGCCGGATTTGCGAAATAGCCAGCGTCGTTCCGCTGGCTTCGCCGGAGAGGTTTGCCAAGGTTGTGCCGAGCACGGGGTCGGCCGACAGGTTTGCCGTGGCGGTGTTGATTTGGGCTTGGGTGGTGGTTGAAAGATCGCTGACGCCTAGCTCTTGTTTGTAGATGTTCGCTAGCGAGACGACGGGGCTGGTCAGAGCTAGTCGCTCAGCCACGTCTGGCAGGGAGGTTGCCGACGTGATCACGTTGTCGATCTGAGCCAAGCCTTCCGGGGTGATGGCGTCGCCGCGATGCAGCACGGTGACGTTGATCAGCCCGGCGGAGTTGGGGAAGAGATCGGTGAGCGTGTTGGACGCATCGGCTACTTCGCTGTCATTGGGCAAGAAAACTTCATTGCCGGCTTGCGGACCGAGCATGCTGACACCTGATGCCAGAGCGATCGTCACGATTATCAATGCGGCCAGCGCCGTGCGCGGGCGACCTGCAATCAGTCCTGAAAAGCGAGTGAATGGACCTGCCATTTGGTTTCCCCTGGTTTCACCTAAGTGCGCGCTCGGCCTTTCACAGGTCGCTAGACGCAACCCGCGCCGCGCAGCAGCGCGTAAAACTAGCCGCGCTCGGCTTGCGCGGGTGGGATTTTCCCTTAAGAAACACGGCAGCTTGAGAAACCAGATTAAGAAACACGGCTAGACCAACCGCTTGACAGGTGGGAATCTCCGACCGCAATGAAAATCATTGAGGTCATCACGTTGATTGAGACAGATCCTTATCCCGCGACCAATAGAGCGCTAGACGAAATCCACGACGCGATCAACAAGGTTCATTGGCCACCAGGTTCAAACGATTTTGCGATACATCCCGAGTCAGGCAGAAAGCCGCGGAAGGGAAATGGGGTCGGGCCAATCCGAAGAGCCTTCATCACAGCGCTGGCACATCACGGCTGGGAGACGGAGGCTGAGTTTCCATTTCGCATTGATGAAGCGGATAGCTCGCAACTTGGCAACATGGATGCTGCCAAGCGCTTTGGTAGTGCCCCACCCTTCAGCGTTGAGTGGGAAACGGGAAATATCTCCTCATCGCATAGGGCTATGAACAAAATGAGCGTCGGTCTAATCGAAGGCTGCATTTCAGCTGGCGTGCTGATTGTCCCATCCACGAAACTCAAGACATACCTGACCGATCGGGTCGGCAACGTGCGGGAGCTGCGGCCGTATCTCTCGCTATGGGCGCATCTCAACGTTGAGCGGGGCTACCTTGGCATCATCGTCGTTGAGCACGATCGCATTGACCGACGAGTTAGAAGAATCAAGAAGGGAACAGACGGTCGGGCGCTGTTGTAGTCGGCCCGCGTGTAAGCGGCTCTTGCTGGCGTTCAGCTTTCTTGCCCGCGTCTCCCTTGTTCGGCATATAACCCTCTATCTTTCCGTCGCCTGCCAGACGGGCAACGATCGCGTCGCAATCGCCAAGCTCAATTCCTAGCCAGCGTCTGTGCATCCGCTCGGCAACAGCAAAGGTTGTGCCGGAGCCGCCAAACGGATCAACAACCAGGTCGCCTTCCGCCGACGAAATCGTCAGCACGCGCTCAAGCAACTTCTCTGGCAAGGCGTTGGCTCTGCGGTGCTTGGTCTTCGCATGTCGCACTGGCGCGATGTCCGTCCAGACATCAGAAAGGTTCACGCCTTCCGGATGCATCTTCTTGCGATGGCCTCCGTAGTCCTTGATCTCGCCGCCACAATGCCGACAGGTCGCAATCGGCACCCTCGACCGCTCAAAATGCTTCGGCTTGCCTTTGGTGTAATAGAGCAACGAGTAGTGCGACGGATACAGCCGACCGGCGATCGGCAGGCCATTCGTCATGGCCACGCTCACCCAATGACGAAACGTCAGGCCGATGCCGTTCAGCATGTGGCCGAGCTCAATGTTCCATTTCGGCAGGTTGTAAAGCCACACGGCACCACCTGGCGCGGTGATTCGGGCGCACTCCTTTAGCCAAGACGAGCACCAATCCAGATAGTCGGCGTCTTTCAGCGAGTCCGACACGCCCTTGCCGTAGTCCTTACCAAGGTTGAAAGGCGGGTCGGCAAACACCAGATCCGCCGACTCGTCCTCAAGGGTGGCGAGCACGTCAAGGCAGTCGCCCTTGTAGAGGCACCCGTGCTCTGTTGTCAGAATTGGCTGCACGATCTCAGCTTGCCACAGCGATGTGACATTGGATCGTTAGGCGTCGCTTGCGAGGACTTGTGCAGCAATTTCGGCGACCTGTGCTCCCACTGCTGGTGAAGTCTGAACGCCTGTACCGCCGAGCCCTGCACACCAAATGAAGGCCCCATCGTCGCCATGGGGCCCAATGAGTGGGTGGCGATCTTCGGCAAAGACACGCAGTCCTGCCCATGCGCGATGAACCGTTCGCAGGTCAAAAGTGCTGTGAGTGTTGATGCGCTCAATGGCGTATGCCACATCTATCTCTTCGGCACGCGGGTCACCTGGCTTGATCGGAGCCTCGTCCGCTCTTGAGCAAAGCAAGATCCCGGGCACGTCTGGCTTGAAGTAAAAAGTGCTGTCGGCGGAAAACACGAGAGGCATGTCGGACGTGTCTGTCTTGACCGGGGCGATGAAAGCCGTGCGCTTCAACGATCGCAGCCCCGCCGGAGTAAGCCCCGCACGCCCAGCGAGCTCATCGGCCCAAGCCCCTGCCGCGTTCACCACTACGCGAGCACGCAGAGCGGGGTCAGGGGTGCGGATCTGCCAGTGGCCCCCATGACGCTCAACGCTTAGAGCTTCTGTATGCCTGCCGACAGCAACACCGTGTTGACGAGCACCACGTATGAACGCCTGCAAAAGCTCCTCGACGTCAATGTCGTAACACTCATATTGGACGGCCACTCGCTCAACAGCGGTAGAGCGAAGCTGCGGAAAAATTGCGAGCGCATCTTTGATACTCAACGGTGAAGCTCCTGGCAGATCTTGAAGCACTGCAGCAGGCTCGGTCGGATAGATCCACAGGAGCGGTCGCTGCGTGAGAAGCGAATGGTTGGCAAAACCGCCAGCGTCTGAATCAAAGAATGCGCGACTTGCCGCAGTGAGCGTGTCGTTTACTTCACCGCCGTAACCGGGAACGAGGGTTGCGGCGGAGCGGCCGGTGCTATGTGTTCCTAGATCAGTCTCCTTCTCAAGCAAAACTGTCTTGAGCCCTTTACGTGCCAGGTGATAGGCCGACGACGCGCCAGCAATACCACCGCCGATGACAACAACATCGGTGTTGGTAGGTAGTTCAGACAACGGCAGTCCAGGAGTCCAGGCGACGGCAGATCAGGCGTGAACCGTGGCAGGCAGTGCTAAATCACAAAGTCCGATCACAAAGCGCGGCGGCGCGACCAGGTGTCTACGGCAACCGCCGCGAGAATCACGGCTCCTTGGATTACGCGCTGCCAGATTGGATCAACTTGATGAAGGTTGAAGCCGTTAGTCATCAAAGCAATGAAGAACGCGCCAGCGACGGTCCGCCAGATGGCTCCCTCTCCCCCGGCTATTGATGTGCCGCCGACCACCACGGCAGAAATCACGCCGAACACAAAACTGAAATCATCCGAAGGCAACGCCGACAGCGACCGCGAAGAAGACACGACACCTGCGAGTCCTGCCGCCGCTCCGGCTAGAGCGAAAGCGATGATCACAATACGAGAGACAGGAACGCCTGCTAGACGCGCAGCTTCAGGGTTGCCACCAGTGGCATAGACATGCCGCCCGAAGCGAGTGTGGCTCAACAACAACCAGGCGATGACAACCACCACGGCCGCTATCCAAGTGGCAGAAGTGATCCCCCAGATGCGAGTGCGCGCAATGTCTGGGTAAGCATCTGTTGCGGCTCGCAAGACACTGCGATCGCTGATTAGAAAGCCCGCGCCAAAGACCATGTAAGAGGTGGCAAGTGTGGCGATAAAGGAGTTGACCTTGAAAGTAGTGACTATAAAACCGTTAGCTATGCCGACCGCCAACCCCACTGCCACTCCAACCAGCAGCGCCAGGGGAACATTTTCCGTGGCGTTTTCAACTTGCAGAGCAAACAGCGGCGCGGCAACAAACACCGAAGCGACAGAGATGTCAAACCCACCGGCGATCATGGTGATGGTGACGAATGAGGCGGCGATAAGCAAGGCCGACTGCTGATCGAGGATGTTGCGGAAGTTGGCCGTGCTGACAAACCCATCCGTGGTTAAGACCAAGAAAAAGAACAGAGCAACGGTGACGACCGCTATCCCGTAACTCTGCAAGATGGGAAGAACTCGCGTCATGGTGTAGTTGGGCTTCCGTTATCTGAACTGCCAAACGCAGACGCAAGGATGTTTGTCTCGGTTACCTCTTCCCCGGCGAACTCAGCGGCGATTTGGCCGCGTCGCATCACAAGAACACGATGACTCAAACCGATGACCTCTTCAAGCTCAGATGAGATCAATAGCACCGCACTGCCAGACTCCGCCAACTTTGTCAGCACCTCGTAGATGGCACGCTTGGAACCGACGTCTACTCCCCTGGTGGGTTCGTCTGCAATAAATACTTTCGCTTCGCCCAACATTGCGCGAGCGAACAAGAGCTTTTGCTGATTGCCGCCCGAGAGCGCGGCAACTGCAGTGTTCAGCGTCTGCGCACGCACACCCACACGTTCGCACGCCACCTCAGCTGCATCGCGTTCCTGCTTGCGACGTATCCCTAACCAACGCGCAAAACGATCCAGATAAGGCAACGTTGTGTTCTCTTTGACCGACCTGCCAAAGATCAAACCTTGATCGCGACGAGATTCGGGAATAAGCGACACCGCGTTAGTTAAACCGCTGCTAACAGTGCCCGCCAAGGTGACGCCATCAATCTCCACCGTGCCTGAACTGGTTTTTGACGCGCCATAGATGGCGTGAGCTACCTCGCTACGACCGGCGCCGACCAACCCAGCAAAGCCGACGATCTCCCCAGCGCGAACGTCAAACGACACATCGTCAAACTCACCAGGACGTGATATCGCTCGAACCTGCAGCATCGCTGGGCCATCGCTGCTCGGGGTAGGCGGCTTCTGCGGAAACGCTTCCTCAATTGAGCGTCCAGTCATCCCCTCAACGAGCGAGTCGTATGTCTCATCTGAAGTTTTGTTAGTGCGCACGATTTGACCATCTCGCATGATGGTTACGAAGTCAGCAACCGACAGCACCTCTTCTAAGAAATGAGAGATATAGACAACCGCCGAGCCTGCGGTGGCTAGGTCGCGCACGGTCTGGCGCAGCTCGTTTGCTTCATGGCTGGCGAGTCGCGCGGTGGGCTCATCAAAGACGACCAGTCGAGCAGCGCGACCAAGCGCACGCAAAATTTCAACCTTTTGCTGATCGGCTACGGACAGCGAACCGGCTCGTGCCTCAAGCGGCACCTCAAGACCGTGCTGTGATACCAGTTCTTGTACTCGACGGCGGTTTGCCCCTTGCTTGACCAAAGGACCTATGTGCTCTTCATTACCCAACACGATGTTGTCAACGACCGACATTGCCGGCAGCAGTGAGAGCTCTTGCGATACGCCAACTAATCCGCGCGCTGCGGCATGCGCTGGGTCGTGCAGATGGCAGGCCTCGCCATCAAGAGTGATATCCCCGCGATCAGGTTGATGAACGCCGAGAACGATTCCACCCAGCGTTGACTTTCCTGCACCGTTCTCTCCTACTAAGGCATGAACCTCGCCAGCCCGAAAAGCGATACTGGCATCATCCAGGGCACGCGTCGCACCGAAACGCTTGCTGACGCCAGTAAGGCTCAGAAGTGCTTCGGCACGACTCACGGTGTCCCGATCACGGTGATTCCGAGATGGGTTCTGAATGAGTCTTAGCTAGTTGGCTTATTGGGCCAGGTTAGAAAGCTTGACTCAGCCCGCCCACTGAGCATCAAACTGACCAACGTTCGCTGCGGTCACGAGTCCGTTATCCGGCAGGTCAACCAAGGGATCAACTCCGCCGACATCGCTTCCGCCGGTGAGGGCAGCAACCATGGCTTCCATTGCCAAGCGACCTTCATCGCTGGGTGCACCGAACACACCGCCAAACCAAGCGCCGCTGCGAATACCGTCAATCGCTGGCTGCGAGCCGCCTAGTCCGATTAGCGCTACCTGATCAAGCTTGCCTTCCTCGGCCAGAACAATCTCTGCTCCTTGCACCGACTGGTCAGCACCAACTAGCACATCAAAGTTCGGGGCTACTTGGAGTATGTCTTGAGTTGCGTTGATGCCGCCTTCAGGCCCTAGGTATTGACCTTCGCCTTCGGCAACAACCGTTATCTGCGGTTGATTGTCAATGACTTGATCAAACCCGATGCGCAAGGCATCGTCCAGCGGAATGCCTTTGATGCCAAAGATGTAGACGACCTCGCACGGGTCAATATCGGCACAGGCTTGCACGGTCAATGCGCCTAGTCGAACGCCATTCTGCAACGGCGGAGCCATGATGGATGCGCTGACGCCAGGCACCTGCGGGTCAGCCGTGGAGAAATCATCGCCAACAACCTGGTTGAGAATCACTACCTCAAGGCCTGCTGCAACAGCAGCCGCAATATCTGGTGCGGATGCCAGACCGGCGATCGCAACGAGGATGACACCGTCATAACTACCTGACGCAATTACATCTTGAAACTGGGTGGATTGCAGCGCCGGATCAAACTGAGCGTCAAACTCAACTATCTCTACGTTGTTGTCAGCCGCTACTTGTTCCATTTGCGTCAATGAAGACCGCAGCCAAGTGTTGGCAGAGCTCGCTGAGAGATAGGCGACACGGAAAGGCTCTGGCGCGGCCGTGGTTGTCGTTGCCTCAGGTTCCGGCGCAGCCGTAGTTGCGGCCGGCGTGTTGTCGCTAGCGGTACCGTCATCAGCCGCATCGTCGTCATCGCTGCCGCAAGCCGCAAGTGCTAGGGCAAACAGGGCTAGTAGCAGCAGCCAAAGTGGTTGGCGGCGGGTGAATCGTCTGGTTCTCACAGATGGCCTCCTTGAAGAGCAGTCGGCATTTAGCCGATTCGCCACCGAAAGTACCCTTCACAAGCAATTACGTGTAGATGCGCTTAGCACAACAGCACGCTTGATAATAGGCGTTTCGCACAAAGCCTGCTAGTAGCTGCCAGTTAGCGGTTTATTCGTAGCACACGGCAAGCGAGCTGAAGTGAAAGCCGCGTTTCGGGGTCTTCAAAACTGGCGCCGAGCACGTCTGAGACCTTTCTGATTCGGTTAGCGACCGTGTTGCGATGCACAGCGAGCTTGTAAGCGGCATTGGTGGTTGAGCAGCTGGAATCAAGGTAAACCTCAAGAGTTCGTAATAGCTCATGATTTGGGTCAATATCCAGAACCGGCTGGATGATCGACTGGGCATAACGAGCAAAGTCCTCGGAACTAAACCATCCCATTAGCACTCTTTGCACGCCTAGCTGATCAATGTGTGCTGCGCCTGAGCGATCGCTTGAGCGAGCGTTTGCGATGACCGCGGCTTCACTGGCTTCAGTGAGCGAGCGACGCAATCCATCAAGGCCCTCGTAGGGGCGGCCGATTCCAGCATGAGCCGCCAGAGTGGGATGCACCTCCACAAAAGTGTCAAGAACCCTGGAGACCATCTGCACGGTGCCGGCATAGCCCTCAACAACTGGCTCGCTTTGGTTATTGATCCAACCGCTCCACCCGTCGTTGCGCTCAACTAAGGGACCGTCAAAACCTTCATCGCGAAAACGGCCAAGCAGCTCTTCGTGCAGTCCAACGATGCGACTGGCGTCGGCTCCACGCAGCTTTATGTGAACCCCCGTGTTCCAACCGGCGGCGCTCCAACCAAGCTCATGGAGTTGGTGTTGGATTTCTCGCTCAGCTAACTCACCTGTGTTGAGAATCTCATTTAGCGCAGCGATTCTTCGGCGCGAGTCACTGACTGCACGCACTCTGGCTGATCCCAGAAGTGCCGTGAGATACCACGAGCCAATTTGCAGCATGGTGCGAAGCAAGCGTTGAGCGCTATCCGATCCTTTTGATTCGCCAACTAGCCAGTACACGGTTTCTTCACCGGGGGTAAGGACAATTGCCGCGCTGTGAAGAGCGGTGCCTAGCGAATGGTCAATGTTGTATGCGTTATGCGTGGCAAGCCGCTGGTCCTGCAAGGCAATCTCATCACCAGCAATGCGGACACGATCGCGGTCAATCAGACAGACATCGGCGGCGCTCAGGTCGCGGATGAGAGCAAGCACTTCTTCAATGTCTGTCAGCCGCATCGCGTGAAGCTTCCGCAGCAACTCGTCTATGACCGCTGCTTGCTCAACATCTGGCGCCCACAGCAGACCGCGAAGCTGTTGCGTGAGTGCCATTACATCAGCGGCAGCCAGCGAGAGCAATGGAAGTTCGAAACGGTTGGCGAGACGCTGCGAGCCAAGCCCAATGTCAAAGCTGGGGTTTACGACCACGAGAGCGGCTGCCCCAGCGTCGCAACTGACGCGAATGGCGATGTCAATCTGATAGAGGTGGTCACCGATTAAGCCCGCATCCAGGACAACCATCTCACCGGGTTGAAGTGTGGATTGCTTGTCAACAGATGTTCGCAACACCACATCGGTGATCTGCTGGTCAAGTCCTGATTCACCTGCCAACAGGTCGGCGTCAGCCAGGGATGGCGAAGCGACCAACTGCCTCACGGTTGCGGGACGATCGGCTGCCATAACCCAAAACTAATCTTTGGCGCTGTTTCCTAGGGCAAGTTCTAGCTAGGGCAGGTTCTGGCGAAAGAAGCCCAGCATGTTGCCGCTGCCGATCTTTACGGCTTGCTCAACGCCAAATCTTTCCAGCAGAGCTTCGCTGAGGTGGCGAAAGTCTGCCGGAGCCTTGAGGTTGTCTATGTATTGCAGGTCTTCGGGGCGAACGAGAATCTGCTTGCTGAGTATTGGATCAACTTGTCTGACCAGGTCATCTATGAAATCGGCACCGATCGCAACTCGGTCTGGTCCGGCGACGGCCGCAACGTGCGCTAGGTGGTCTACGAAATCTGTCAATGTGGCGCCCTGCTTGGCCGCGCTGGGTTTAGCCACAAACGGCCCGAAGGCATTCACGGCTACGAATCCGCCGGAATCAGCCACGAGCTTGATCTGCTCATCGGTGAGATTGCGGGGATGATCACAGAGACTGCGCGCCGACGAATGAGTAGCCACAAACGGCTTAAGCGCCACCTGCGACAAGTGGCCAACTCCAGGAGCGGACAGATGCGAAATATCCACCACCATTCCCAAGCGATTCATCTCTTGGATTGCCTCTACCCCTAGCGAGGTCAAGCGACCATACGTCTCGGTTTCGGCGATGCCGTCGGCCATGAGAGTGCGCCGATTCCAAGTAAGCGAAGCCATACGAACACCCAGCCGCCACAGGGTGTCAAACATCGACAAAGACGGCCCGATCGGCTCGGCACCTTCAATCGCGAGCATGAGAGCTATGCGTCCACTGTCAATGATTTCGTCTATGTCGGAGGCTGTGTTAACCATGCCAACATCGCTGGCATGCAGCTCGGTGATCTCGTGCGCTAAAGCAATGACTTCAAGTGTTCGGCGAAGCGCCCCTTCGCCTATGAACTGCTCCTCGGTGAAGATCGGCAGTACCTGGAAGACAACCCCACCCTCACGCAGGCCCGGCAGCCAGTCATCGCCAAAGGGATCGGCCACCCCGCGCTCGCGCCGATGGATGCAAGCGAGCAGCAGATCGTTGTGCGAATCCGCTATGGGGACAGACGAAGTCATTGCAAGCGGGTTTGGCTAGGCAGGTTTTGCGGGGCGGGTTAGCTGACCGGGCTTGGCTAGGCGAGCGGGCCAGCGGCCTTAACCATCACACGGCAGCCGCCGCCGGGCACGTAAGTCATCGGTACTTCTGTAACGGTCGTGATGCGGACCTGATCCGGATCGGCGCCTGCCCGCACCGCAGCGTTGCTAGCCAGCTCACGAGCGTCATCCAGGCTGGCCTCACGGCCGGTTTCGTCATAGCTATAGACCCGGTCAACAGCTCCTGACGCTTCCGCTATGCCAGCTCCATATGCATTGGCAACGGAATGGTTCTCCGGGCGCAGCACCTCGGAGACGCCAGGGACTCCGTCGGGAATCAGGTGCGCTCCCCCACCCACTGCGAGGAGTGGAAGTGCCGCTCGGCTGGACTTCATCCGCTCGCTCATGATCGTGACTTGTTCGTCAACCCAGCCCAGCGCATCGGCAACGAGCGAACTGTCAATCTGCGCCACAAGTTTGGGATCGCCGAACTCTTGCAGACGCCCGCCCGCGAGGGAAATGTCCGACAAGGTCAGCGTGGAACCGCCGGTGCAAAGCGCTTCCGTGACGACGGCGTAGCCCACTGAGTCGGGCCCAATAGCGAGCCCGTCGCCAGTGTCGGCACGTGAGTCAAGAACGATCGTTCCACCACCTAGCCCCATTGAAATGAGATCGGGCATGCGGAAGTTGGTTCGCACGCCGCCGACTTCAACGGCAGCGGTTGATTCGCGCGGGAAGCCGTCAACCAAGATGCCCGCATCGGCTGAGGTGCCACCAACGTCAATAACCACAGCATCGTTTACCCCCGCCAGTGCGCAGGCGCCGCGCATCGAGTTCGTGGGGCCAGATCCAAGGGTCAGCACTGGAAATTTGCCAGCCTCGGCGGCGGTCATGAGAGTGCCGTCGTTTTGGGTGAGATAGGCACTGATGGCAAGGTCGTGATCGCTCAGCGCAGCTTCAAATCCATCAACCACACCGGCCGCCACGCTTAACAGCGAAGCGTTCAAGATGGTGGCGTTCTCTCTTTCAAGCAAGCCCAGCGAGCCGACCTGATGACTCAGCGACACAGCGATGTCCGATCCGACCTCGTCGCTAAGAATCTCTAGCGTCCTGAGTTCGTGTTCGGTTGAAGCCGGGCTAAACGCACCCGACACCGCAATCGCCTTACACCCCGCAGCCAGCGCGTCTTTGCCAAGCTGGCGGATGGCGGGCTCATCTAGCGCAGCTATTTCCGCGCCGTTGTACTCATTGCCGCCTTCAACTATCGCGGCGGCACCGATAACGATGTCGCGGATGTCTGCGGGCCAGGCCGCACCCGAGCGCACACCCACCGAGGACGGAGCAGCCAAGCGCAGCACCGCAACCTTGTCAAGCCCCTTACGCCGGATTATGGCGTTGGCAAGCTGAGTGGTACCGAGCATCGCTTTGGTGACGTGTGATTTGTCAACCGGCTGAAGGACTTTTTCAAGCGACTCGCGTATGCCATCGATCGGCTCAGGAGTCGTTACTACCTTGATTGCGTTTATAACGACACCGCTGGTGTCGATGACCACTGCATCGGTATTTGTGCCTCCGACATCTATGCCGATTCGGAGCTCTCCGCCGTCGGCTTGGCCGTTGCTTGAACTGTTGGTGCTATTTGCGTCTGAGTTATTTGTCTGGTTCATGAGGGCAGCTCCACGTAATCGATTTCGTAGCCGAATGCGCGCGGCCCCACAAGCGCTTCCATTCCATCGCGGTGCCATTCGGGCGCGCAGGGCATGCCGATCACTACTACTCGGTTGCCATAGGCGATGCCTTCGGTGGTCATCGGGTCGTATGTCTCGTGATCAAGTAGGCAGATCAAGTTCGGAGTCGTGATGATCGGCTCGCCGTCTAAGAAGGCGATCAGGTTTTCGTTTTGCACCTCGATGCGCATGGTTTCGTCACTGCCGTGAAGGTCTTCAAGAATGAGGGTTGAGCGGGCAAAACCATCGGTCGTACGGCGGTCAAGATCAACGACCTTGCCTGCGAAAAACTCATGCGCCTGGTACTCGGACAAAAACTGCGCCCACGCACCTTCGTCGCCGTCTTTGACCGATTGCAGCTGTCGCCCAACTTCGGTGCAGTAAGACAGCGAACCTTGAATGCCATGCTCGGCGATCTGGCCAGCGGTTAACGGATAACAGCTAAGGGCGTTGGCCAGGCCGAGCTGAATGACGGCCGTGCGTGCCAGCGTCTCGGCGATCTGGTTTGAGGTGGCATCAAACAAGCACTGATTGCCTTTCTCGTCTGCGATCGACATCGGTGTGGCGAGCAAACCAGCCAGCGTGAACACCGTCATTTCGATTTGCGGATAGGCACGCCGCATGGAGTCGGCATTGACGATGGGTAGACCCATCTCGGCGGCGGTCGCAATGGGAATGAGGGTGTTGAGCCCACCTACTTCGATCGGCATGATCGCCGCTGGCTCTTTGCCCAGATACGACGCCAGCGATTTCACTCCGGCAACGAACTCTGTCCCTGCAGGAATTTTCTCCAAGATGACGGTTGGGGCGCCGATTATCGCGGTGGACAACACCAGGTCATCAGGCGGGAGGTCTTTGGCATTGATGACCTTGACCGGTCCGAACTCTTCAAGAGCTTGGTGAGCGAGCAGCTTGCCGATGTACGGGTCGCCACCGCCGCCAGTTCCCAGCAGGGTCGCGCCGAGCGCTAGATCCTCAATGTCGTCAGCGGTCAGAATGTCCATGCCTGCTCCTTCAGCGTCTGCTCTTTCGCCACCTGTTCCATCGCTCTGTGCTCTTGCGCTTGTGCAGACTTCACCCGCGTGGGTCGCGGTTGATCACCGGCTCCACGATGGGTATCCATTCAAGCTCGCGCTCTGGCACTGAGTCGTAGCCGCCCACTCGACTTGTTCGCCAGTCGTGGTCGGCTCCAAGAGTTGCCAAGAACTCGGCGTAGCGCAAGGGAGCAGTGATGGCATCAATCACCGGCACGCCGATCTTTTGCTGCACCTGGCGATAAAAGCCGAACTCAATGGTGCAGCCGAGCACGACCGCATCGGCGCGGTCTTCTTTGACTGCCTTTTCGGATTCGGTCAGGATTCGCTGCTGAGTGGTGGCAGGGTCGGCCTGGAACTCGTCAACGCTCATGTCAAGGACACGAAATGATGCGAGGTGGTCGCCGTAGCCGTGCTTGATGACGTTCTCGTGCATCTCCGGAATCCACTTGCGGCGCCCGACCAAGATTGAAAACTGCTCGCCGATCGTTGCTGCAATGTGCATGCACGCTTCGGCAGGTGCGGTGATAGCCATCGGTCCGGCCAGCTCACGAGCGCCACGCAGGAACGGGTCGTAGAAGCAGCCGATGACTGCGGCGTCGTAGCTCTCAACTTCTGATGCCCAGCGGATTACGCCCATCGTGGGCCCAGCGACGACTGCTTCCAGGGCGTTCCATTCAAGGTGTTGCGGCCCGATACCTGGCAAAGAGCAGACGTCAACACGCGTTTCAGGTGCGGCTTCTCGGCGAAGCTCCTCACCGATTGGTTCGTCATAAGAGTCAATGCCGACCGGGTTTATCCAGAGGATTCGGCTCATTCGGTCACCCCAATTTCCGCAGTTTCTGAGATGCGCCCGATGTCTGGGCACACAGAAGAATGCGCATAGCAAAGTACGCGGACTAGCGAGCCTAAGCGCTAGGCACATAGCACAGCAAAAGGGCTATCTGTGTGCCTCTTGCCTACCCTTGCCTTTGCTTATTTTGCGCTCGCCTACTCCTGCCCCTGCCAAGCGAGGCGAGCCGCAGCCAGATCCGCTAACGCAAATCCTGCCGACTTGAACATGGTGATCTCTTGGTCGTCTGTTCGGCCTGGGTGTTCGTTGGCGACGAGTGCACGTAAGTCGGCTTTGATCTCGGACTCAACGATTACCCCATCAGCAAGCGGCTGGGCTAAGTCGCCTGAGCGGGTTGCGCCTGCGAAGGTGTCCACAAAGACGGTCGCTCGTGTGCCAGCTTGATCATCGGATTCGCGCATGTCAGAGCGAAAGCTGCCTATCAAATCCAGGTGCGCGCCTGGAGCTAGCCAGTCTCCGAACACAATCGGCGATTGCGCAGAAGTCACGCAAGAGATGATGTCTGCCTTTGACACGCTGGTTTCAAGATCGGTGACCGCTTCGGCTTGCAGGCCGTCTGCCGCTAGCTGGCCAGCAACCGCCTTAGCTTTGTCAGGATTTCGCCCCCAAATAGCGATGCCCTCTAGCGGATGGGCGAGCGGTCGCAGTGCGGCCTGAGCCCGGGCCATGTTCGCTGAAAGCTGGCCCGTACCCACCACCAGCAATCTTGAAGCATCATCACGTGCGAGATAAGAGGCCGCCAGAGCCGAACAGGCTGCCGTGCGACGCGTGGTAATCGCATCTCCGTCTAGCGCTGCGAGATGCCTGCCGGTTTGCCCGTCAAACAACAACATGGCTGCGTTGATCGTCGGGGTGTCTGTGCCTGCGTTGTTCGGAAAGAATGTGGAAGCCTTGAGGGCGACTAGCCCGCCCTTGCTCCAACTCGGCATGACCAGCAGAGAGCCGGTTGAACCATCGGGGAGATCAAAATTATGCACCTGCCGCTCTGGCGCGACGGATGTGTCCGACAGCAGCTCATCGCTAACGGCGGCGACTAGCTCACGCCAAGGCGTGCAGCGCTGGATTTCAGCGGCGTCAAGTGTCTTCACTAGCCCCTCAGTTAATCGGCTGAGGCGGCCAAGCGGTTGAGGCTTGATGTAAATCTCTCACCGCGTAGCCGCCCAGGCAAGCGCACGGTCTGACAAACATATAGTTGCGTTCTCATCGCATAAAGTCGCGCCTGTGAAGTTGTTACGAACGCTTGATGTCGCACGGTTCGTGTCCGATGGCTACCTCCGCCTGGGTGCCATCGTCCCACCCGATATCAATGCCGCAGCCCTCAAGCAGATCAAACAACTAGCCGACAAGGATGACCCGTCAATCACCAGCCCCGAAAGCGGCACTCCGTTCAAAGAGACATTTACCGACGGCGGCGGCATCAGGCAGATGCTTGAGGTTCCCGAGGTGGCAGGCGCAATCCAGTCGCTCGTGGGAAGCGATTCTGTATTTGATCACCTCGCCGTGCATCACAATCCGGCCGGAAGCAAGAGATGGCAGCATCTGCACGCCGACACGGTCATCGATTCAGGCGACCCCACGTTTGACATCCAGGTTCTCTACATCCCGCACGATGTCGCCCCTGACACCGGCGGAACTCGGTTCGTGCCTGGCACGCACATACGCAGAGTCCACGAGACCAGCGTGGCTCGCTATCAGCACATTGCTGGTGAGCAGTGCTTCACGGGCGAAGCCGGAACCGTCATGATCTGGCACCACGGCATATGGCATGCCGGCCAAACCAACCCCTCCGGCACGGATAGGTGGATGTTCAAAATCCGGCTCAACCCGACCCAGCCGCAGGTCCGGCTGTGGGACGACAGCGATTACGACGAGGTCACCCCGCCGTCGACCGACCACATCTTCGCCACCACGGCCGAGGGTTCAAACGTCTCAGCCGAGTTGCGGCGCCGGCTGCCTTGGTCGTTCGGTGGTGATCATCTGCTTGACCTCATGGAAAAGGTTCGGCTGTGGCGATACCTCAGCGGCGACTCACGCTTTGACATCGACTGGTACCACACCCGGATAGAGAACCGGGCGGAACTGCTGAGAGAACTTGAAGAGCAAGCCAGCTGACGTGGCCAAGCTTCAGCAGGTACTTCAGCTTTATTTGGAGAACTCGGCGCTTGACTCACGGTCGGTCGCTTGGGCGTTCCACGACCCCACCGACGGTGCGGGTCCGGGCGTACCCGACTTAGACCCTTCGGGGCCGCGCTCGCACGTTCCCTACAAGACTGGCTTGGACGCACTGCGTGATGGTTGGCACTTGCTTCAGATGACTCAGCTGATCCCACGTGCCGAGGGCACTGAGCACTCGGCATCGTTCTTGTCGTACGAGTTCGTATTTGAGCGAGTTGTGGACACGGCGGCCTAGATAGGGCAGGCGCAGCAGACCCTTGGCTAGCTGGCCCGAGCAAATGGTGTCGGAGGGGGGACTTGAACCCCCACACCCTTTCGGGCACTAGGTCCTTAACCTAGCGCGTCTGCCAATTCCGCCACTCCGACGTGGTGATTGATTATGCCCTGAACGCAGGCGAGCTTGGCTGGAGGCGTAGTGCCCACCAGCATGTGGCCGCTGGTTATGCCAGCAGCAGACCCAGGATGACTGTCGTGAATCCGAATGTCACCGCCACGGCCGAGGTGATGCGGCTGAGGTTCGCCTCCGCCACGGTGGAGCCAGCCGCCGTTGAGCCGACGCTGCCGCCGAACATGTCCGAGACACCACCGCCCTTGCCGCTGTGCAGCAGCACCAGGCCAATCATCGCAAACGCAGCAACGAGGTGGAAGAACCCAATAATCAGAGTCAGCATTGGCGACAGCTTACTGCCCGCTACGGCTTATCACGTTGCTCGGTGAGCGCGTAAATTTCGTAGCAGCACAGGGCAACCACAAAAGCTGTGCGCCTGACTTCGTCTCTGGTGGGTTCTGGCTCTCCCAGATGCCGCTCATCAAGCAGATGGAGCAATCTGTTACTTGAAAGAAGCGCTGCCGCAGTTAGCGATGCAATCAGTTTGTCTTGACGCGGCGGAATCACCATCTGGGTCTGTTTGGCAAACCATGCCTCTAAATAGGCCACCACTTCTTCAGGGCTCTTTTCAACGCCAGGCAGATCCGAAACGAGTTCCCCGAGTGCACCACGGAGCTCAGTCCCTATTCGCTTAATCACCACGCCATCAAGCTCTTCATCCCAAATGAGATCAAATGCTGCGCTTAGATGTTTTTCAGCTAAAGGATGATTTTCTGCAAATCGCTCAGGGTGATCAACAATCCTCCTGACTGCATGCTCAACCTGCGATATCGCCTCAGGATTTGATTGTCTAACTCTCCATTCGTAAAAGCGCACCGCTATCCCTGGAATCCGGATGCGGCATCGCGTTTCGCTCACTGGAGTGCCCTTAAATAGCCCTTCGGTGATCAAATCGTCTAAGTCGTTGCCATTAAATTTTTTGACCTCTACCTGCTCTGCCCCGACATCGCCCACCCAAATTAGTAATTGCCGCACTCCTCCAAAAGTCTCAGAACGGATCCAATTGAATTCAGATGCCGATCCCGATGGCCTCGCTCTATGGATCTCAACGAGCTGATTAAAAAGCACTTTTGCTGACTCTTCAAGCGCGGCCTCAATATGGATAAACGGCTTTCCGTTCAGAGTTAACTCATCAGTGATCTCTTTAGGCACATCTGAACTTTGCTCCATCAGCCTGAAGGTACCTGATCGGTTCAGGAGCACCGGTTATCGTTCCTTGAGATTTGCTGAATTTCTTTTGGAAGCCCTGGCTACCACGTTGGTCGGGTCAGCACTCCCCCGTCAACGACTAGGTCAACGCCCGTAATCCAGCGAGCCAGATCCGAGCACAAGAACACGCAAGCGTCGCCGACGTCGGCTGGCGTGCCAAGCCTCCCTAAAGGTGCCGCCGACTTCCACCGCTCCACGCCTCCGGGCCATTGCTCTTCTATGCCGGGTCGGCTGATCAGGCCAGGTGAGATGCTGTTGACGCGAATGTTGTCGGCTCCGTAGCTGAGGGCAGCGGCCTTGGCGTGCATTACCAGGCCGGCCTTTGCGGTGGCGTAGTGGCCGTGCTCCGTGGTTGGGTGCGATGCTTCAATTGATGCCACGTGCACGATGGCGCCACCTGCGGTGTTAGTGCCGCTGTTGTCGTTGGAGTCGGCGGTTCTGTTGTTGCGCATGGCGGCTGCAGTTGCCTGGGTTAGACGGTGCGCTGCAGTCAGGTTGGTGTCAATCATCTCTTGCCATTGCGTGTCGGTGATCTCGGCAAACGGCACGGTCGGCTGAATGCCTGCGTTGTTCACCAGCACATCAACTCGCCCATGCGCGAGCATCACCCGGTCCACTAGTTGGGTAGCTGCGTTTGGATCGGCCAGGTCGGCCGTGATGTTGGTTAGGCGTGGCTGCTCTGCGACAGACCCTGTACGACTGTGCGCTACGACGGTTGCGCCTGCCATCAAGAAGCGCTCGGCAATGCCCGCGCCGATATTGCCGCTGGCACCGGTGACTAGGGCGACTCGCCCGGTCATGTCCAGCAGTTCGGCGGGAGTTGCTGGCGAGACTGCGGAGTCTGGTTGTGCGTCGGGATCGTTCATCACTGTGCCTGCTCGCCCGCCGTGCGGTAACTGAAATGCGTGGCGATCATCTGTGCGGCTGCGGGATATTGCTCTGCCAACTCGCTGACATCTCCAAGCTCAAACCCATTCTCATCAAACGGCGGCGCCATGGTCGTGCCCAGCAAAGACCACTCCCCTGTTGTCGCAGCCGCCATCCAAGTGCCCGCTGGCACTGGTACAAGCGGGCGCTGACCTGCAGCAATATCGGTGCCTAGCACTGGCTGCTCAACCGATCCGTCTTGGCAGAGCAGCAACATTTGCACGGCAGCACCGCTGTAGTGGTGCCAGAGTTCGGTGTCGTTAAGTCGGTGCATTGCTGAAAAATCGCCAGGTCGCAGCAAGAAATAGATCGCGCTTGAGTGGTCATCGCGCCATGACTGCGTCCACAGGCCACCCTCGCTGGGGAGGGGTTGCAGGTCTAGCTGCGCAATGATGTCGTCGGACGGGCTGGGCATTGCTAGCGCTAGACGGCAACTAGACCGCGGCAGCCTGGACGATCCGTGCGAACTGCTGCGCGTCAAGCGAAGCGCCACCCACCAAGGCTCCGTCAATGTCGGGCTGGCTCAGCAGCGACTCGGCGTTTTCGGCCTTGACGGAACCGCCATACAAAACACGCACCTGCCCCGCAGCCTTGGGTTTCACCTGCTCGACCACCTCACGCACGAAGGCACACATCTCTTGCGCGTCTTCGGGCGACGCAGTGGCACCGGTGCCAATCGCCCAGACCGGCTCATAGGCGACCACCAGATTTGCGAACCTGTCAAGCCCAATCCGTGTGACTGCCGCCAGGCTCCCCCGCAGTTGTGCCGCCACGACTTCCTGCGCAGCGCCAGCTTCCCGCTCGGCCAGCATCTCACCCACACACACGATCGGCAGCATCTCCGCATCCATCACCGCAGCGGCTTTGGCGGCGACCTCCTCATCAACCTCGCCGGCAGTTCGCCGCTCGCTGTGCCCGACTATCACGTACTCCACGTCAAGCCGGGCAAGCATCGCCGCCGACACCTCGCCGGTGTGCGCGCCCTGCTTTTCGGCGTGACAGTCTTGCGCCCCAAGTTTGAACTCAAGGCGGTCAGCATCAATGACCGTTTGAATGGAGCGCAAGGCCGTAAACGGCGGATGAACCGCAACCTGAGTGGCGGCGTAATCGTGCCCGGCCAACTCGTAGCTCAGTTTTTGGACTAGCTGAATCGCCTCCAGGTGATTCAGATGCATCTTCCAGTTGCCAGCGACTATCGGCCGGCGTGGCGTGTTGGTCGGCTGGGCTGGGTCGGTCATCTGGTTCAGTATCGCTAGATCGCTAGCGCTTGTAGCGTTTGGCGGCTTCCCGCAGTGCGGCTAGCCCTGGCAGGTCGGCGTGTTCTAAGAGTTCTAGTCCCGCTCCGCCGCCGGTGCTGACGTGATCCATGTCTTGCGCCAGCCCGAACTCCGCCACCGCCGCGGCGCTGTCGCCGCCGCCGACCACACCGAAGCAGCGGGAATCGGCGATGGACTGCGCTACGGATCGTGTTCCGGCGGCAAAGCGTGGGTCTTCGAACAAGCCCATCGGGCCGTTCCAGAAAACCGTGCCGGCTTCGGCGATGACGTCGCCGTACTCCGCCGCAGTGCCGGGGCCGATGTCTAGCCCGCGGTCGCCTTCGTCCAACCTGGTGCCGACGTTTTGGACTTGGCCGGCCGCGGTGAGGACTACGTAGTCGCTGGGCAGGCGGATCGTCGCGGCACCGCCTGACTCGTCGCTGGTAAGTCCGTCGCTAGCAAGCAGCGCCTGGCAGTTGGCGACCTGGTCGGGTTCCCACAAGGAATCGCCAATCGGCAACCCCTGCGCCGCCATGAAGGTGAAGCTCATTGCGCCCCCCACCAACACCTCATCGGCTTTGCGGCACAGCGCATCCACCACGCCTAGCTTGTCGCTGATCTTCGCACCGCCGAGCAGCACCACGAAAGGTCGGCGTGGCTTGCGCAGCAGCTTGGAGAAAACCTGCGTCTCCTTCGCTAGTAGTCGCCCGGCGGCTGAGGGCAGGAGTTTCGGCGGACCGACTATTGAAGCGTGAGCGCGGTGGCACGCTCCGAATGCTTCGTTGACGTATCCGTCAAAGGCAGTTGGAGCGCCTGCGGTGGTGGGAGTGCTTGTGGTGGTAGGGGTGCCTGCGGATGGCAACTCGCCGCTCACCAGGGCTTCCGCAAAGGTTGGATCGTTGGCCTCTTCGCCTGGAAAGAAGCGCAGGTTTTCGAGCAGGTCAACGCCTGGTACTACTTGGCTCAGTCGCTCACGTATCGGGTTCATCTGCCAGCGTGAATTAGGTTCGCCTTTGGGTCGCCCGAGGTGAGAGCATGCGGTCACGTTGGCGCCGCGCTCAGTTAGCCAGTTCAGCGTTTCTGCGGCCGCTGTTATGCGGAGGTCGTCGGCAATCACGGCAGCGGAGCTGGCGGGACTGGCCGCGGCGGAACTGGATGTGCCAGCGGAGCCAGTGCCAGCGCCGTCTTGCGGCTCACGCAGAGGCACGTTGAAATCGCAACGCACCAGGATTTTCTTGTTTGCTAGCCCGCCGAGTATCTGCTCCAGATCCTCCAGGCTGGGCAAATCATCCACCAGCAGTGAGCCTGACCAAATCAACCAGCCGATTTGAGTAGCCCCACTCGTTGTCGTACCAGCCGCTCACCTTGACCAGGTTGCCCATCGCCATAGTCAGCTTCGAATCAAACACGCAGCTAGCCGGGTTGCCCACGATGTCGCTGCTCACCAACGGGTCTTCGCTGTACTCCAGCACTCCCGCCAACGGCCCGCTACTCGCCGCCGCCGAAAAAGCATCGTTGATTTCGTCAACCGAAACGTCCCTGCCCAGCACCGCTGTGAAGTCCGTAATCGAGCCGTCGGGCACCGGCACCCGCAGCGAGGTTCCGTCCAGCTTTCCGTCCAGCGCCGACAACACCAGTCCGGTCGCACGGGCAGCGCCAGTAGAGGTCGGAATGATGTTGATGGCGGCGGCACGGGCGCGGCGCAAGTCCGAGTGCGGGCCGTCAACCAAGGACTGATCGCCGGTGTATGCGTGCACCGTGGTCATCAGGCCACGCTCAACCCCGAACGCCTGATCCAGCACGGCCACCATCGGCACGAAGCAGTTGGTGGTGCAGCTTGCGTTTGACACCACCTTGTGGTTGGCCGCGTCAAAGTCGCCGTCGTTCACGCCGACCACGAAGGTCGCATCGGCACCCGAAGCTGGCGCAGAGATGACCACCA
The DNA here is from genome assembly GCA_965212125.1 of Candidatus Poriferisodalaceae bacterium. GTDB lineage: Bacteria > Actinomycetota > Acidimicrobiia > Acidimicrobiales > Poriferisodalaceae > CAYRJD01. The sequence goes on from OZ243045.1 coordinate 904,599, forward strand.
GCTTGGCGCCCGCGTCTAGATGGGCCGCAGCCGTGTCGCGGGAAGTGAAAAAGCCGGTCGACTCCACCACCACATCAACGCCCAGATCGCCCCACGGCAGGTCCGCCGGATTGCGCTCGCTGAGCACCCGTAGCACCTCGTCGCCGACCTTTATCTCGCTCTCACCCGCAACAACCTCGGGCTCCAGGTTCGGCAGCACGGAGTCGTACTTGAGCAGGTGAGCCATCGTGGCGGGGTTGCCCAAGTCGTTCACCGCTACGAACTCAAAATCAGCGCCGCTCAGGCGTGCCGCCCGGTAAAAGTTGCGGCCGATTCGGCCGAAGCCGTTGATTCCTACTCGGATGGTCATAGCGATGCTCTTTCTTTATGCACTTTGGCTCTACGCATTCTGGCTCCACGCATTCTGGTTTTCTAGCGTTCTAGATCCCGATGGCGGCAATGTAATAAGTGTCCCGCCGCCGACAGCCGCTTGGCTACCTCTTCGGCCACTGCGACGCTGCGGTGCCGCCCGCCGGTGCAGCCGAAGGCAATGGTCAAATACGCCCGCCCTTCCGACTCATACGTCGGGACGAGCAGCTCCAACAGCGGCATCACCCGCTCGAAAAACTCCTTGGCGCTGGGTTGTTTCAGCACGTATTCGCTGACCGGCTGATCGCAGCCCGACTGCGGCCGCAAGGTTGGCTGCCAATACGGGTTGGGCAGAAAGCGGCAGTCGAACATCAGGTCCGCATCGGTCGGCACGCCGTACTTGTAGCCGAACGACATCACTGCGGTAGTCATCTTGGTGTCGGTGCTGGGATCGCCGAATGCATCACGCAGCCGATCACGCAGCTCGTGCACGCTGAGGCCGCCGGTGTCAATGATCAGGTCGGCTCGCTGAAACATTGACTCCAGCAGCGACCGCTCGTGCTCTATCGCATCAACTACGGATTCGGTTTCGTCGTTGTGTAGAGGGTGCCGCCGCTTCGTGTCGTCAAAGCGCTGAACCAGCACCTCCGTTGCGGCGTTCAAAAACGCAACCCGCAGGCGGGCGCCGCTAGAGCGCAGCCGGTCGAGCGCGGGCTCAAGGTCTTCATAATGGTCGCGTGAACCTGCCACCAGCGCCAGGCGGCGGACGTCGGATCGGGGCACCGATGCGTGCTCTTTGCTGTGCGATGCCATTAGGTCGGCGACTTCGGGGATCAGGCTGGCTGGCAGGTTGTCAATAACGAACCAGCCGAGGTCTTCCAGAGTCTTGGCCGCCGTGGAGCGGCCGGCGCCGGAGAGCCCGGTCACGACCACGTACTCCGGGACGTGGTCTTGGGGCTGGCCGGCTGGACTGGGTGGCGGGTTTGTCGGGCGGTCAGCGGGCGGGTCTGCCATGAGTTCAGAGTAGCTAGGCGCTCTTGGCGCTTGGTTGGTTGCGTAGTTTCGCCCACAGCGCGTCAACCACCGCTTCGGGCAGCCAGTTCAGCTCTTGCAGCTGCTCTAGCGATGCCTTGCGCACCGCCGTGATGCCGCCCAGCTCCTTAATCAGCCTGGTGCGGCGGCGCGGGCCAAGCCCTGGAATGTCATCAAGCACGCTGCGCTTCATTGATTTGGCACGCAGCTGGCGGTGATACGACACCGCAAAGCGATGGCTTTCATCCCGCACTCGCTGCAACAGATAAAGCGCTTCGGATTGGCGCGGCAGTTGCACCGGCTGCGAGCGACCGGGCACGAACACTTCCTCAAACTGCTTCGCCAACGCCGCCAGCGCAATCTCGCCGCCCAAGCCCAGCTCGGCGATCACCTTTTCGGCAACCCCTAGCTGACCCTTGCCGCCATCCACAACAAGCAACTGCGGCGGGTAAGCGAACTTGCCCCGCTCCTCAATCGGCAGCTCACGATCAGCCAAGTAAGCAGACAGCCGTCGGGTCAAGACCTCCTCCATGGCGGCGTAGTCGTCATTGCCTGGCACATCGCGAATCTTGAAGCGGCGATACTCCCGCTTGGCTGGCAGGCCGTCTTCCAGCACCACCATCGATCCGACATAGTTCGTGCCCTGCAGATGGCTCATGTCGTAGCACTCAATCCGCAGCGGCGCCGTGGGCAAATCCAGATGCTGCTGTAACTCAACCAACGCAGCCGCACGGCTGTTGTAATCACTGCCGCGCTTCAGGCGATGACGCATTAGCGAATCGGCGGCGTTCTGCGTAACGGTCTGCAGCAACGCTCGCTTGTCGCCACGAACCGGAATACGCACCGGCACATCCGATCCGCGCAGCTCGCTCAGCCACTGGCAATACGTGCTCAAATCCTCGGGCAGATCTGGCACGAGCACGGCCTTTGGCATGCCCAAAGGGTTCTCGTCGTAGTAGAGCCGTTGCAGCACCACCGCCACTAGCTCGGCGCGGCTCAGCTGCTCAACCTTGTCCACGATCAGACCGCGCTGCCCCATCACCCGGCCCTTGCGCACGTAGAAGACCTGCACCGCGGCCTCTAAGTCGTCGTCGCTGATGCCGATCACGTCAAAGTCTTCGTCTCGTGTGCCCGCGATCTGCTGGCGCTCGATGGCCTTGCGCACGCTGGTCAGCCGGTCACGCAGGCGCGCAGCCAACTCAAACTCCAGCCGCTCGCCGGCTTCGTTCATGCGCTGCTCTAGATCCGCCACCACATCGTCGGTGTCGCCCTCCAAAAACCGAACCAGCCGGGCAACGATTTGGTCGTAGTCCTCGCGGCTCACCTCATTCACGCACGGCCCCGCGCACTGCTCAATGTGGAACAGCAGGCACGGCCGACCAAGCCGCTGGTGCTCGGCCAGCTTGTTGTCACTGCAGGTGCGAATGGGAAAAGTTCGCAGCAACAAGTTGAGCGTCTCACGGATCGCGTATGCGTGGCCGTACGGACCGAAGTAGCGGTTGTCGCGCTTGCGTTTGCCGCGCATGACCATCGCCCGCGGCCATTCATCGCTAGTGGTAACCGCCAGGAACGGGTAGCTCTTGTCGTCTCGCAGCTTGACGTTGAAGCGCGGCTGATGGCGCTGGATGAGGCTGTACTCCAGCATCAGAGCCTCAACCTCGGTGTTGACCTGCAGCCATTCCACCGAGCTGGCGGTCGCCACCATTTGCGCCACCCGCGGATGGAAATTGCGTGAGCCGCTGAAATACGTGCTGATGCGTTTGCGCAGGCTCTTGGCCTTGCCTACGTAGATGATCCGGCCGTCAGCATCTAGGAACTGGTAGCTGCCCGGCGTGTCGGGTATTTCCTTTGGTTCTGGTCGAGAATCCATTTTGCTCTGCTTTGCTTGCTTGCTCTACAGACGGTGTTTGCAGACGGTATTTGCGGACAGTGCTTACAGACAGTGCTACAGACCAGCGGCGGAGCGTCCGCGGCTTGTGGCGCTAGCTAACCAACTACTAGCTAACCAGCTGCCTGCTAACCAGCCGCTAGGAGCGGTTTTAGGAACTGCCCGGTGTGGCTGCCCGGCGTCGCAGCCACGACCTCCGGCGGCCCCTCCACCACTACCGTGCCGCCACCCTCGCCACCCTCAGGGCCGAGGTCAATAATCCAGTCGGCGGTTTTGATTACGTCCAAGTTGTGCTCTATCACTATGACCGTGTTGCCGTTCGACACCAGCCGATCCAACACCTCCAGCAGGCGGCGGATGTCTTCAAAATGCAGGCCGGTGGTGGGCTCATCCAAAATGTAAGCGGTGTGCCCAGTTGAACGCTTGGACAGCTCCGACGCCAGCTTGACCCGCTGCGCCTCACCGCCCGAAAGCGTCGTGGCCGGCTGGCCCAGCCGGATGTAACCCAGCCCCACATCCACCATCGTTTGGACGTGGCGCACGATCGGCGGCTGAGCCGAAAAGAACCCCAAGGCTTCCTCGCACGACATGTTCAACACGTCGGAAATGCTTTCCCCCTTGAACAAGACCTCCAGGGTTTCGCGGTTGTAGCGGGCGCCGTCGCACACCTCGCACGGCACGTACACATCCGGCAAGAAATGCATCTCGATTCGCAAAGTGCCGTCGCCGGAGCAAGCCTCGCAGCGGCCGCCTTTTACGTTGAAGCTGAATCGGCCGGGCTGATAGCCGCGCGTTTTGGCTTCGTTGGTGAGGGCGTACAGCTTGCGGACGTGGTCAAACAGCCCCGTGTAGGTGGCGGGATTTGAGCGTGGGGTGCGCCCGATCGGCGACTGATCTACTTCAATGACCTTGTCCAGCTCGCCCCAGCCTTCCAGCTCGGTGTGCAGGCCGGGCACTTCTTTGGAGCCGTAGATCCGCTGCATGAGCGCCTTATAAAGAATCTCATTGACCAACGTGCTCTTGCCGGAGCCGGACACGCCCGTCACCACGACGAAACAGCCAAGCGGGAAATCCACGTCAATCTCACGCAGGTTGTTTTCACGCGCATTGCGCACGGTGACTATTTCTCCGTTGGGGACGCGGCGCTCGGAAGGGATCGGAATGGCGCGCCGGCCCGCCAGGTAGTCGCCCGTGATGGAGCCCTTTGTAGCAGCCAGCCCCTTGACCGGACCGCTGTAGACGATCTCACCGCCGTGCTCGCCCGCGCCGGGTCCGATATCTACAACCCAGTCGGCTTCGTTGATGGTTTCCTGATCGTGCTCCACCACCAAGACGGTGTTGCCGATGTTGCGCAGGTTTTGCAAGGTGTCGATCAGGCGGCGGTTGTCACGCTGATGCAGCCCGATCGATGGCTCGTCCAGCACGTAAAGCACGCCCTCTAAACCGCTGCCGATCTGGCTGGCTAGCCGCAGGCGCTGCGCTTCGCCGCCGGCCAGCGTCACCGCCGAGCGATTCAAGGTGAGGTAGTCAAGCCCGACGTCTAATAGGAAGTTCAGGCGTGATTCAACCTCTTTGATGATCGGCGCCGAAATGATGGATTCACGCTCGGTTAGCTCCAGGGACGCAACCAGCTTGGCGGCCTCGCCGATTGACGCCGAGCAGAACTCAAAAATATTCAGCCCGGCGACTCTCACGGCCAGGCTGGTCACGTTTAGCCGGGCACCACGGCAGGTTCCGCACGGAACCGCTCGCATGTAGCCCTCGATTTTTGTGCGGGCGGAGTCGCTGTCGGTCTGGGCGTAGCGCCGCCTGAGCGAGGGAATGACCCCCTCAAAGTTGGTGCTGTAGCTGCGGCTGCGGTTGTAGCGGTTGCGGTAGCGCACGGTTATGCGGTCGCCCGCCAGGGCGCTTTGGTCGGCCATCTTGGTGCTGGCCGAGCGGCCGTTGCCTTCGCCGGATGCGCGGCCGTACAGGAAAATGTTCTGGTGCTTTTTGGGCAGCTTTCTCCACGGCGTGTCCAACAAGATGTCGTGCAGCTCGGCTGCGGCTTGCAGCAGGCGCCCGTACCAGCGGTGGGTCGGGCCAGCCCACGGAGCTATCGCGCCGTCAATCACCGACAGGTTCGGATTTGGCACCACGAGCTGCGGGTCAACCTCAAAGCGGGTACCTAGGCCGTCGCAGGTTTGGCAGGCTCCGTAGGGCGAGTTGAACGAAAAGTTGCGTGGCGCGGGTTCTTCGAAAGACTTGCCGGTGCTGGGCGAGTAGAGGTGCTGGCTGTAGGTGATCATCACGTCACCTTCTTTGTCGCCAGCCTTTTGGAGAGGCTTTTTGGCTGCCGCTTTGCCGGAGCTAGTGGTTTTGCCGGAGCTGGCGCCTTTCTTGGTTGCGGCTTTGGTGGAGGTGGCCTTGGCGGAAGTGGTGGCTTTGCCGGAGGCGGTGCCAGCAGCCGCGGCCTTGGCGGGCACAACGTGTATCCAAGCGTGTCCCTCGGCCAGCTTGAGCGCGGCCTCCATCGATTCAGTCAGACGCTGCTCAATCCCGTCACGCATAACCAGACGATCAACCACTACCTCTATGTCGTGATTGACGTAGCGATCCAGGCGCTCGATTTCTTCCGGGTCGCCAAGCTCGATCACCTCGCCGTCAACTCGGGCGCGCACGTAGCCCTGCTTCACCAGGTCGCCCAGCAGGGTGTGATAGTCGCCCTTGCGGCTGCGCACTACCGGCGCCAGCACCTCAAAGCGAGTGCCGGGCGCCAACCCAAGCACCCGATCAACAATCTGCTGCGTGGTCTGCCGCTGAACCACCTCGCCGGTGTCGGGGTCGTGCTGAACTCCAATGCGGGCGTAGAGCAGCCGCAGGTAGTCGTAAATCTCGGTGATGGTTCCGACCGTGGAGCGGGGGTTGCGGCTTGAGCTCTTTTGGTCGATGGAAATAGCCGGCGACAGCCCTTCCAAGAAATCCACGTCGGGCTTGTCCATCTGCCCCAAGAACTGGCGGGCATACGACGACAGCGACTCCACGTAGCGGCGCTGCCCCTCGGCAAAAATCGTGTCAAATGCAAGCGACGATTTGCCGCTGCCCGATATCCCGGTGAACACGATCATTTGATCGCGCGGAAGCTCAACGCTGACGTTTCTTAGGTTGTGCTCGCGTGCGCCGCGGATGATCAACGAGTCGCCCATTAGGGCAACATCCTAAGTCCAGTCAAGAGCCTTAGGAGCGATGCTAAGAAGAAGCATCGCGCAGGTCGCGCCGCAACTCACGCAACTCGTCTCGCAGCCGGGCGGCGTACTCAAACTTCAGCTCGACCGCCGCCTCACGCATCTCTTCTTCCAGCGAATAGATCAGGCGCGCCAGGTCGTCTTCGGGCAAATCCGACAGATTCACTAGCTCTGACCCTCGGCGAACTTGGCCGCGTGACTGACTGCGACCCCTAGCCCGAGCGAGATCGCTGGCTAGCGACTCCGGCACAGGCGCCGTGTCTTGCGAGCCAGCCTTGCCGCGGCCGGCGGCTTCTTCGACCGGCCGGCGCAGCACCTCCAAAATGTCGGTGACGGCCTTGCGAATCGTTTGCGGGTCAATGTTGTTCTCTTTGTTGTACGCCTCTTGCACCAGGCGGCGGCGATTGGCCTCCGACACGGCATGGCGCATGGACTTAGTTATCTTGTCCGCGTACATAATCACCCGACCGTCCATGTTGCGGGCGGCTCGCCCCATGGTCTGAATCAGCGACGTTTCGCTGCGCAAAAACCCTTCCTTGTCGGCGTCAAGTATCGCCACCAGGCTCACCTCGGGTAGATCCAGCCCTTCCCGCAGCAGGTTGATGCCGACCAGCACGTCAAACTCGCCCAGGCGCAGGTCGCGCAGAATCTCAATCCGTTCGATCGTGTCAATGTCGCTGTGCAGGTATCGCACACGCACGCCCATCTCTAAGAGGTAGTCCGTCAGGTCTTCGGACATCTTCTTCGTGAGCGTCGTAACCAGCACCCGCGCACCGGTTTCGGTGACGCGCTCAATCTCCAGCAGCAGGTCGTCAATCTGCCCTTTGGTGGGCCGGATGGTCACCTCGGGATCGACCAGCCCGGTCGGGCGCACTATTTGCTCGACCACTTGCTCGCTCTTGTCAAGCTCGTATTGGCTCGGGGTGGCCGACAAGAACACCACTTGGTTGAGCCGCTCCATCACCTCTTCAAAACGCAGGGGCCGATTGTCTCGCGCCGACGGCAGGCGGAAGCCGTGCTCCACAAGCGTGTCTTTGCGCGCCCGGTCCCCCGCAAACTGACCGTGCAGCTGCGGCACCGCAACGTGGCTCTCGTCGATCACCAGCAGGTAGTCCTCGGGGAAAAAATCCAGCAACGTGTAGGGCGCTTCGTCGTAAGTGCGGCCGTCTAGATGCATTGAATAGTTCTCAATGCCGTTGCAATAGCCCAGTTCCGACAGCATCTCTAGGTCGTGCTCGGTTCGCATCTCCAGGCGCTGCGCCTCTAGCAGGCTGTTGTCGCCCTTGAATATTTTCAGTTGCTTTGCCAGTTCGCCTTCAATGCCATTGATCGCATTGCTCAGCTTTTCGGTGCCCGCTACATAGTGCGACGCCGGAAACACCGTGACCTCTTCCAGCGTGCCCAGGCGATTGCCGGTTACCGGGTCAACCTCGCTGATGGATTCAACCTCGTCGCCAAACAGCTCTATTTGCACCTCAAACTCTTCGTAGGCGGGATGGATCCTTAGCGTGTCGCCCCGCACGCTGAAGCGCCCGCGGGTCAGGTTCATGTCGTTGCGCTCGTATTGAATGTCAACCAAACGACCCAGCAGCTCGCGCTGGTCGTAGCTCTCCCCCACCCGCAGGTACAGCATGTTGCGCAGATATTCGTCGGGCGCGCCCAAACCGTAGATGGCCGACACCGATGCCACAACGATCACGTCGCGCCGCGTCAGCAATGCGGCGGTGGCGGAGTGGCGCAGGCGGTCGATCTCGTCGTTGACCGAAGAGTCTTTTTCGATGTAGGTGTCCGAGGCGACCATGTACGCCTCCGGCTGGTAGTAGTCGTAATACGACACGAAGTATTCGACTCGGTTGTCGGGGAAGAACCCTCGGAACTCGTTGGCTAGCTGGGCGGCCAGCGACTTGTTGGGCGCTAGCACCAACGTCGGCCGCTGGATTTGCTCGATCATCCAGGCGACCGTCGCACTCTTGCCCGACCCGGTGATTCCCAGCAGGGTCTGAAAGGTCATACCCTCAGTGATGCCCTTCGCTAATGCGGCTATTGCGGCGGGCTGATCGCCGGCCGGATCAAACCCAGATTCAACGCGAAAGGGCTTGCCAGCGGTTACTGGCGGGATGGTCGCACGTTTAGTTTGAGAGTCGTTCATAATAATTGCGTTGCGAATGGCTGGGTCGTAGCTATTCTGTCGCGTCGGTCAACCAGATAGTTGTAACAAGACCCAAATAGCTGTGACGAAATCCAATGAGTATTAATGCCTAACAACGACATAGATGACGTGCTGAGCGGTGAAGGTGCCGAGGCGCTCGCCGCGGGCGTAGATGATGACGCGCTTGGCGAGCCTGACGAGAGCGAACTTAGCGACCTGGGCAGCGGAATAATTGACGACGCGGATGCAGATGACGATGACGACGATGGTGACGACGCGGACGATGCGGATGCAGATGACGATGACGATGATGACGATGGTGACGACGCGGACAGTGCGGCGGTGGAGATACCGGCCGGAGCTCGCCCGGTGGTTGATGAGGACGACAAAGAAGAAGACGAAGAGCTAGAAGCCGACCTGGGCGAGATTCTGAAAGAGCGCCTGGCGACCGAGGATGAGATACGTGAGGATGATGACGACGAGATGGGGCCGACTGGTTTGGCTTCTAAATCCGCCGCCGTTCAGGAAGAGGAAATCACCTGCGACGGCTGCTTCTTGTTCATAAGGCCATCGCAGCTTGATGAACGTTCCGGTGCGCCGGCCTGCCCACACTGCGGGGCGCCGGTCAAGCTCTGATTATTCCGCTGGTGGCGTTGCGGGCTGGGCTGGCGTGGCGGGCTGGGCTGGCGTTGTAGGCAAGCTCATCGCCCACGCGTGGGCGGCATCTAGACGCGGTGCAAGCTCGGCCAACGTCTCCGCGTTACTAAGCACGTGATCGGCGACCGATAACCGTTCGCAGCGGGTGACTTGGGAGGCGATTCGGGCTTCGGCATCTTCACGCGACATTCCACGGGCGGTTACTAGCCGCTCTATCGCAATCGCAACGGGTGTATCTACAACGAGCACGCCGCTGGTTGCGTAGCGCGGAGTTTCGTTTTTCAGCAGGCCTTCCGCCAGCAAGGGAATGTCCAACACGATCAGACGCTCCGACTGCTTGTAGGCCTGCTCCAAGCGCTTTTTGATCTCTCGTCCGACGGCGGGATGCACTATTTCGTTTAGCTTTGCCAAGGATTGCGCGTCGTTAAATACTTTTGCTGCCAGTGCGGGTCGGTCTAGCGCACCGTCTTCGCTCAGCATTGCATCGCCAAACTCGGCCGCTATGGCGGCTAGCACCTCGCCGCCTGGTTGTTGCAGTTCGCGCACGATGGCGTCGGCGTCTATTAGATAGGCGCCACGATCAACAAGACCGGCTGAAACGGTGGTTTTGCCGCTACCGATGCCGCCGGTCAGGCCTATTGCGGTGGTTTGCTCGGTAGCCATGCGCTTCGCTGGCTGCGTTTCGCCTGTGGTTGCTACGTGCTCTGCTGCGGTTCAGCTTCGGGACTGGCTGGCACGGGGTCTGCCGCGGCGCTCTCTTCAACGGCTGGCTCGCTGGCTGGCTCGGCGGTTGCTTCGCTAGCTGAATCGGCGCTAGTAGCTGATTCGGCGCTGGCCGGCGGCTCGGGGGCCGTGTTTTCTGCGCCTGTGTTTTCTGCGCCAGCGGCATCGCCCTGAGACTCGTACTGCGCCAGAGCCTTTTGGTACACCTCTTCGCCGTGCTCTTCGTAATACTCACGCCAGGCTTTCTCAGCCTCTGATTCTTCTTTTGAATCCTCGCCCTCCTGGGGGGTGGCGTCGCCGATGAACTTGCCGGAATCGTCGTAGGCGTGCTCGCCAAACGCTGCCTGATATTCCTCCGCCACGGTGCCACCTTCCGCCGCTTGCTTGATGGAGAAACTGATCCGGCGGCGCTGCAGGTCAAATCCGATGATCTTGACCCAAAGCTCCTCGCCCGGTACTGCCACCTGCTCGGGTTGCTCAACGTGATGCGCCGACATCTCAGAGATGTGCACAAGCCCTTCAATGCCCTCGCCCACCTGCACGAAAGCACCGAACTGCACCAGCTTGGTGACGCGCCCATAAACCAGCTCGTCAACCCGATGAGTGTCGGCAAACACCTGCCACGGGTCTTCCTGAGTTGCCTTGATTGACAAAGAGATGCGCTCGCGCTCACGGTCAATCCCTAGCACTTCTACTTCAACCTCTTGGCCGATCTCCACGACGGTGCCTGGGTGATCAACGTGTTTCCAGGAAAGCTCCGAAAGATGCACTAGCCCATCCATGCCGCCCAAATCAACGAACGCACCGAAGCTGACGATTGAGGAAATCTTGCCCGTGCGGCGCTGGCCGGCCTGCACTTCGTCCATGAACGTCTTGCGCTCTTCTTTTTGACTTTCCTCTAGCCACGCCCGACGGCTGAGCACAACGTTGTTGCGAGTTTTGTCAAGCTCCAGAATCTTTGCTTCCATTACTTGACCTATGTAGGGCTCAAGATCACGCACGCGCCGCAGCTCAATCAGCGAAGCTGGCAAGAAACCGCGCAGCCCGATGTCCACGATCAAGCCGCCCTTGACTACTTCAATAACAGGGCCGGTTACAACGCCGTCATTTTCTTTCAGCTCATCAATTTGCGCCCACGCACGCTCGTACTGCGCACGCTTTTTGGACATTATTAGGCGGCCGTCAAGGTCTTCTTTTTGCAGAACAAGCGCCTCGATTTGATCGCCGACCGCGACCACTTCTGACGGGTCAATGTCGTTGCGTATTGACAACTCTTGCGACGGGATGACGCCCTCGGATTTGAACCCGATGTCCAGCAGAACCTCGTCACGATCCACCCGCACGACCGTGCCGGTCATCATGTCGCCGTCATCAAACTCCACGATGGAGTTGGCGATGGCTTCGTCCAGGCTGTCGCCGTCTAGGTCGTCTTCGATAACCGTGCGAGGGATGTAATCGCCTGCGTCGGTGAATGTGCCGAACTGCTCCGAGTCTTGCGCTAGATCTTCGTCTGGGAGCGTCTCAGTTGAGAAAGTCATTTAGTGGTTGCTCAGGTAGGCAATAAAAGCCGTCCCGCAGAGCCGGCGGAGACATGCCGCATGAAGGCTAGCGGCAGCAGGGCCTGGCTAGCCCTTGGCGCCTTAGCCCTTGGCGTCTGCCCAGGTCGCACCGATGCCGATGTCAACCTCAAGCGGCACGGACAACGCAACCGCATCACGCATCGTTGCCGCGGTGAGCTCACGAATGTCGTCACGCTCGGCTGGGGTGACCTCCAAGATCACCTCATCATGCACCTGCAGTATCAGCGAGCTTTCGGTTTTCTTTGCTTCAAGGGCAGCATCAAGATGCACCAGAGCTATTTTGAAAATGTCCGCCGCCAGGCCCTGCACCGGGGCGTTCATCGCTTGCCGCTCGGCGGCTCGTCGGACCTGATGGTTGCGTGCGTTCAGCTCGGGAATGGGGCGACGCCGACCAAACACCGTCTCGGTGTAGCCGCGCTCGCGGCTTTCCTCAACGACCCGAGTCATAAAGTCTCTGACCCCGCTGAACGCGTCAAAATACGCATCCAAAATCTTGGCCGCCTCGCCCGTTTCAATGCCAAGCCGCTGGCCCAAGCCGAACGCTTCCATGCCGTAAATCAGGCCGTAGCTGACCATTTTGGCCTTGTTGCGCATGTCGCTTGTGACCTTGTCGGGACCCACCCCAAACACCGCCGCAGCCGTGGCGCGATGCACATCTTCGCCCGAAGCAAACATTGCGACCAGGCCCGGGTCTTCCGACAGATGCGCCACCACTCTTAGCTCGATTTGGTCGTAGTCGGCGACTAGCAGCTCAAACCCATCGCTTGGCACGAAGGCTCGCCGTACTCGCTTGCCGTGTTCGGCGCGCACGGGTATGGCGTGCAGATTGGGATGCTCGGAGCTAAGGCGCCCGGTGCGCGACACCGTTTGATGGAACACCGCATGTATGCGACCGTCCGGGGCTATCTCTCCCAGCAGCGTTTTCTCACAGGTGCTCTGCAGCTTGGTCGTTTCGCGGTAGCGCAGAACCAGGTCAACTATTTCGTGCTCGCTGCGGATCGCCTCAAGCGTCGCGGCGTTGGTCGAATACCCGCCAGATTGCGTGCGCTTGCCAGCCGTTAGCCCCAAGTCGCCAAACAGCACCTTGCCGAGCTCTTTGGGTGAGTTGATGTTGAACTCTCGGCCGGCGGCCTTAGTGATTTTCATTGCCAGCTTGGTGGCTTCTTTGCCAAGCTCTTTGCCGAACGCAGTTAGCTCAGCGCTGTCAACCCCTACCCCGCGTGTCTCCATCTTTTGCAGCACGGCGATAAGCGGGCGCTCTATTTCCGTGTAAAGCGAGGTCATCTCTAGCTCTTCAAGAGAGCCGCTAAGGACGGGTGCAAGCTGACTGACCGCTAGCGCTTGCGCGCCAAGCTGCTCAGTGTTGGCCTGGGCGGTGGCAGGGTCGTCCGGAATGTTCAGCACGCCTTGCGCTGGTTCGGCAAGCTCCGGCAAAGCCATCCTGCAAAAGCGCAGCAGCAGCTCATCGAGCTCCTTTTTTGAGGTTGCCGGATCGACCAGGTAGGCGGCAACTTGAGTGTCTATGCCCAGGGCATTGAGCGAAATCCCCATCGACTTCAACGCAGCCATGAGCTTTTTTGCGTGATGAACGGCGACTAGCGGCTTGCGTCGTTCAAATAGTTTCTTTAGCCCGCTCTTTACTTGCTTGGCGGCTAGCAGATCCGCGCTGAGGCAGAGCACGGTGATTTTCTTTGGGGCAGCGCTGGATTTTGAGCCGCCGGGCTTTAAATCGAGCACCAGCGCTAGGTCGGCTAGCTCCGGGCCGCCGCCTGCTGCTGCGCTGGCTAGCACTGCATCGGCTAGCACTGCATCGGCTGGTTTTAGGCGGTAGCCGACTGCGGTGTCGGTGATACCGGTCAGGTGCTTTAGCGCGTCAGCCGCAGTCTTTGGCGCGATTATTTTCAGCTCGGGCGCAATCACAGCGCTTAAATCCGCCGCCCCGGAACCCGCACCAGCACCGGCATCGCCGATCAAACCCTCCAACGCCGTTCCGACAGCCGCGTCGACCAGGCGCTTGTGCATGTCGGAAAACTCAAGCTCGGCAAATATTTTCACCAGCGCGGCGACATCGCTTTGCTGCCACCGCAGATCTTTGATGTTCACTTGGGCTTTGTCGATCGGCACGTCGGTGCGCAGCGTCATCAGGCTGAGGTTCTCGCGCGCAAGCGCTTCATTTTCCGCCAGGTTCTCGCGCAGCTTCGGTGTGAGGTCATCCAGATTGGCGAAAATCCCGTCCAGGTCGCCGTAGTCGGTCAGCAGCTTGGCGGCGGTTTTCTCGCCCACTCCCGGCACGCCCGGCAAGTTGTCCGACTTGTCGCCACGCATGGCGGCGTATTGCGTGTACAGCCCGGGGCTCACGCCCACCTTTTCAGCTACGCCCTTTTCATCAAGCAGCACATATTCGCTCACGCCGCGCAACGTGTAGAGCACTTGGATGTGCGGGTCTTGCGGCAGCTGAAAGGTGTCTCGGTCGCCGCTAACCACGACTGCGTCGTCGCCGTTGGTCTGCGCAGCGGTCGCCAGCGTCGCCAGCAAATCGTCGGCTTCGAAGCCAGCCAGATCAACCGCCGGAACCTTCATCGCTTCAAGCAGCCGCCGCACCACCTGCAACTGGCGTATCAAATCCTCGGGCGCACGATCGCGCTGCGCCTTGTACGCAGGCTGGCGCTCATGGCGAAAGGTCGGCTCGGGCCGATCAAAACAGACCGCAATGCCATCGGGGCGCTGGTCTCTAATGAGCGACGCCAGCATTGAGGAGAAGCCAAAAACGGCGTTGGTTACTTCGCCGGCACTGTTGGCCATGTGGTCCGGAACCGCATAGAAGGCCCGGTATGTCAGTGAGTTTCCGTCAAGCAGCAGGAGCTTTGCCACGAGACCTAGCCAGCGCCGCTCATGGCGTAAGCCGCCCGTCAAGCACGCTCTGCGAAGCCTCCGCCATGGACATGCGGCCGTCCATTGCCGACTTGCGAATAAAGCCGAACGAATCTCGCTCGGTCATGCCGTGCTCGTCCATTAGCAGCCCTTTGGCGCGGTCCACCAGCTTGCGGGTCTCCAGCTGCTCCTCTAGCGATTCGACCGTGGAGCTGAGCTCGCGCATTTCTTCAAACCGACCCAGCGCTACCTCTATAGCCGACACCAACTCTTCCACCTGAAACGGCTTCACCAGGTAAGACAGCACGCCCGCATCACGGGCTTTTTCAATTAAGTGGCGCTGACTGAAGGCCGTCAAAATCACGATCGCCGTTTCGTTGTCGCTGGCGACCTCGCGGGCTGCATCCAGGCCGTCACGGCCGGGCATCTGAATGTCAAAAATGCATAAATCAGGCTTGTGCTCTCGCACGAGCAAAACGGCTTCATCGCCGCGGCCGGTCTCGGCGACAACGTCGTAGCCCTCGGCTTCCAGCATCTCGCGCAGATCCAAACGAATGATGGACTCGTCTTCTGCTATTACGACTCGCCTGGACAACGCCGACCGCTCCTTGTAAGAACCAAGGCTGGGATCGTCCACAGCGCCCGGCCAAGGCGCAAGTCTAAGGATGTGTGGCGCTGAGGGTGTGAGGGACGCACGGCGGGGCATCATGGTTAGGGCGTCAAGAGTGCTGTGCCCGGGGCGGGATTTGAACCCGCACGCCCGTGAGGGCAGAGGATTTTGAGTCCCCCGTGTCTTCCGTTCCACCACCCGGGCCTATGGTTTGTGCCAGGTTATGGCTAGTTATGTCGCGTTCAAGGCGGCTAGCCGCGTACCCTTGCTGATTCACCGATAACCCCGCCCAAGCCCCAGGAGGCTGCTTGCTGGCATTTACTTTCCCCGGTCAGGGATCACAAACACCTGGGATGGGGCAGGCTTGGGTTGACCATGAGTCGTGGGAACTGGTTGAAGAGGCGTCAGAGATCTCTGGTCGCGATGTGGGCACCTTGCTGCTTAACGCCGACAAGGCTGACCTGCGCCACACTCACAACTCCCAGCTGACCACCTTCGTTCTTTCGCTGGTGATGCTTGATGCGGCCGAACGCACCGGCGCGGCGCCCGCATTCGTTGCCGGTCACTCCCTTGGCGAATACACCGCTTTGTGTGCTTGCGGCGTTCTGTCGTTTGAGGATGCGGTCAGATTGGTTTGCGCGCGCGGCGACGCAATGCAAGCCGCCGCCAAACAACAACCCGGCGCCATGGCAGCCGTCATCGGCATAGACGACAACCTGGTAGTAGAGGTGTGCGAACAAACCGAAGGTGACGTGTGGGCTGCGAACTTCAACGCTCCCGGACAGGTTGTAATAGCGGGTACGCAAGATGCGCTAGCCAAGGCCAGCGAAGCGGCTAAGGAAGCCGGCGCTAAGCGGGTGATGGGTCTGGCGGTTAGCGGCGCGTTTCACACGCCATATATGGAGCCAGCGCAAGAGCATCTGCGGGCGGCTCTGAACGCCGTGGCGATACACACGCCAGCGGTTCCGGTGATCGCAAATGTGGACGCCACTGCATACGAAACCGCCGATGTCTGGGAAGAGTTGCTGGTCAGCCAGCTCACAAGCGCGGTGCGCTGGCGGGCGTCTTTACACACCCTGGAAGAAGCGGGCGTCTCCACCTTTGTTGAGCTAGGGCCGGGCAAGGCGCTTACCGGAATGGTCAGCCGAACCGTGCCCGCCGCTACTGCGCTGTCTATTAGTCAGCCCTCCGACATCGACAAGCTGCTCTCCGCGCTGGCTGCGATCCCATCAACGGGCGCCTTGGAGCTGGGCGGCGAAAACCTGTACGTGACCGAGCGCCTAATAGTCAGCCCGTGCGCCGGCGTGTTCAAACCCAACGAAGAAGTCCAGCCGAACACTGTCTTAGATGTCGGTGACGTTGTGGGTTGGGTCGCCGATGAAGAAGTGCGCTCGCCTTTCGCAGGTACCGTCTTAGGTGTGATGGCTGCCGATGGTGAGCGCGTAACGGCTCGTCAATCAATCGCCTGGCTGAGGGCCAAGTAAAATTACCTAAGGGGACTAATGATGAGTTCTGCAGATAACACAGGAGCCCGCATTACCGGGATCGGGGTCGCCCTGCCGGAGAACGTTGTTACCAACGACGATTTGGCGGCCAAACTTGACACCTCAGATGAGTGGATAACCGAACGCACCGGCATCAAGCAGCGCCACATCGGCGGGACTACCGCGGGGCTCGCCGTTGAAGCCTCCCAGGCGGCGCTGAAGGCTGCGGGGGTGGATGCGTCCAGCATTGACCTGCTGGTGCTCGCCACCACCACGCCCGATCGGCGTGTTCCGGCTACCGCTTCAACCGTGCAAGAGAGCCTGGGCCTGACGTGCGGAGCGATGGATCTAAACGCAGCGTGCTCGGGCTTCGTTTACAGCCTGGTTACCGCCCACGGGTTCTGCTTGATGGGTTATGAGCGAATCTTGGTGGTCGGCGCTGAAACCGTGCACCGCCTTCTTGACTGGGAAGATCGCGCCTCTTGCATCTTGTTTGGCGATGGCGCCGGTGCCGCCGTGCTTGAGCGTTGCGAAGGCCCGGGCGACTTGATGGGCTGGCATCTGTCTAGCGACGGCTCAATGGAAGAATCGCTGTACTGCAACTTTGATGGGCCTTTGTATATGGCAGGCCAGACGGTGTTCAAAAAGGCCGTGCTGGTAATGGAAGAGGCCGCCCGTCAGGCCATGAAACAGGCCGGGCTGGGGCCGGATGACATTGACGTGGTCGTGCCGCATCAAGCCAACATTCGCATCGTTGAAACGGCATGCAAGCGGTTGGAAATCCCAATTGAGAAGGCCGCCATGGTTATTCATCGCACTGCGAACACATCGTCGGCTTCAATTCCGCTGGCGCTAGAAGAGGCGGTGCGGACCGGGAAAATCCAAGCCGGGCACAATGTTTTGTTGGTGGGTTTCGGTGCGGGCATGAGCTCGGCTTCTGCGTTGATTAAGTGGTCGGCTAGCTAGCCAACCCTGCTAACTACAAACCAGTGAGCGCAGGTAACGACCAGCCCAGAACCGTGCTTGTCACCGGTGGCAGCCGCGGCATTGGGCTGGCGACGGCCCAGTTGTTGGCCGATGCCGGTCATCGGGTAGCCACGACCGCTAGCACTCCTGCCAGCGGTGCATCGGGCACTGCAGCAGGCGCCGCAGCAGATGCGCGGCTTTTTCACGTCGTTTGCGACCAAACCGATTCCGCCGCAGTTGACGCGGCCTTTGAAGCCGTTGTGGCTGAGCTAGGGCCGGTTGAGGTGCTTGTCGCTAATGCCGGCATCACCCGCGACCAACTGCTACTACGCATGAGCGACGACGACTTCGCCGCAGTGGTTGACACCAACCTCACCGGCGCATACCGCATGGCAAAACGCGCCGCACGAACAATGCTCAAGGCCCGCTGGGGGCGACTGATTTTCGTGTCGTCGGTTGTGGCGGCAATCGGTTCGGCCGGGCAGGTCAACTACGCAGCCAGCAAGGCAGGCTTGGTGGGAATGGCTCGCTCGTTGGCACGTGAGCTTGGTTCTCGCCCGATCACCTCAAATGTTGTAGCGCCAGGGCCGGTTGCTACCACCATGCTTGACGCACTCACGCAAGAACAACGCGACGCCATCACCCAGTCCGTGCCGCTAGGGCGGATAGCCGAGCCAGGCGAAATAGCGGCGGCGATCGCTTTCTTAGCCTCTGAAGCGGCCGGCTATATAACCGGTGCCGTGCTGCCAGTTGACGGCGGCCTGGCAATGGGGCACTAGGCAATAGGGCATGAGCGCTAGCTGTGGGACTAAACTTGCACCATGAGTAATGCCGAAGTCTTTGAAAAATTCCGTGAGTGCGCCGTTGACGTGCTATCTGTTGAAGCCGACAAAGTCACCGCCGAAGCAAGTTTTGCCGACGACCTTGATGCCGACAGCCTGGATTTAGTAGAGTTGGTGATGGCTTTGGAAGAAACCTTTGACATTGCAGTTGACGAGGAAGAGCTAGAAGACGTCACCACTGTCGCTCACGCGCTAGCTCTAGTTGAATCGAAGCTGTGATTGAACCACGCCGAGTTGCCATAGTCGGTCTTGGTGTTGTTTCGGCCGCAGGCAGCGGAGTAAAAGACTTCTGGCAGGGTCTCAATAGCGACCCGCCTGTCGGTGAACGCTTTGTCGCCGATTTTGACCCGGAGCCGTATTACGACTCCCCCAAGCACGCGCGCCGCGCCGATCGCTCCCAGCAGTTCTCCGCCGCGGCTACCGCTCAGGCCATGGCCGACGTTGGAGAGCTAGCGGCCGACACTGAGCGTTGCGGCGTGATTTATGGCACCGGAATCGGCGGCATGCAGTCTTTTGAGGAGCAAGTGCTAGTTCACGAGCACAAAGGTGCGCGGCGAGTGTCGCCTTTCTTGGTTCCGATGATCATGCCTAACGCTTCCGCCGCCTCAATCTCTATGGAGTACGGGCTGCACGGACCAGCGGAAGTAATCACAACCGCCTGCGCTGCGGGCACCCATGCGCTGGGCTACGCGGCGCGACTTATTTCAATTGGGTTGATTGACGTAGCCGTATCCGGTGGTTGCGAATCGGTTATGACGCCGGTTGGCATCGCTGGTTTCCAGAATATGACGGCCATGTCGAACACCGGTTTTTCTCGCCCCTTTGATCGTGATCGAGATGGCTTCATGATTGCCGAAGGTGCCGCCACGCTCATACTTGAAAGCATGGAATCGGCTCAGGCACGTGGCGCCAAAATTTACGGTGAGGTGTTGGGGTCGGCTTCTAATGCGGACGCCTACCACGTGACCGCACCTGCCCCCGGCGGTGCGGGCGCCTTGCGCTGCATGCAGCTAGCCATTGATGACGCCGGGCTAACGCCAGCGGACATCACCTATGTAAACGCTCACGGCACTGCCACTCCGCTAAACGACGCAGCGGAAGCCGAAGCCCTGAGCAAGCTCTTCGGCACCGACGAATCGGGACCTCTGGTTACCTCAACCAAAGGCGTGACCGGTCATGCGCTAGGTGCGGCCGGAGCGCTTGAAGCGCTAGCGGTGATCTTGTCGATGCAGCACGAAAAGGTGCCAGCCACAGCGGGATGGATTAACGCCGACCCGGAGCTGCCGGAGATCAATCTCGTTACCGGCTCCGCCGTTGATTGGACTCCTGGCCCGGCTCTGTCAAACTCGTTTGGCTTTGGCGGGCATAACGGCTGCATCGTCCTGGCGCCAGCACCTAGCTAGCTAGCAGCCGCAGCGGTGTCGTTTCCTGAGCCAGCCGAACTTCTAGACCACCGGCCGCCGTTTTTGCTGGTGGACCGCATAGTTGCCCTGGAACCCGGTGTCTCTTGCACTGCTGAGTGGCACCTAACCGGTGATGAGTACTTTTTTGCTGGCCACTTCCCCGACTACCCCACCTTGCCGGGGGTGCTCATGGTTGAAGCGTTAGGGCAGACCGCCGGCCTTGCGGCGTTAAGCCACAAGGGCTTTGACGGCAAGCTCGCATTGTTTGGCGGCATAGACAAGGCACGCTTTCGCCGGCAGGTGGTGCCGGGTGATGTGCTCACGCTTGAAGCAGAGCTAGGTCGCATGTCGGCCAGAGGAGGGCGGGCGAGCGGAACTGCCAGTGTTGAAGGCGAGCTGGCCTGCCAAGCCGAGATGCTGTTTGTGATCGCCGATCGGCCTAGCTAGCTGCCAGCGAAACGATCTCGCTGATAGGCAACCACCGCCAATACTTCGTCGGGGGAAAGAATCCCCGAAAAGGCCTGCATCTGACCACGACCACGTTGCACAACCTTGAAGTGGTCAGCCACGGTTAGGCGTTCTGTCACTCCGATCAACGCCGGCCCTATTCCTCCTTCGCCAGCTCGGCCATGGCAGACCGCGCATGTGTCATTGTGAACGCTGCGGCCTTCTTCAAGGAGCGTGCTGCTTACTCGCCCGGGCAGCACCAGAGTTGTCGCACTAGAGGTGGTGGTGCTGTTGGAGCCGCACGCCTGCAAGACAAATGCGACCACGATGACCGCTAGCAGGATTTTCATTTGCGCGCTCTGCTCATTTGCGGCTCATTTGCGCACGCCGCCGACACCGGTGTAGCGGCTTGGTGGCTCATCCCAGCGACGGCTTAACCAACCCGGGTCGCGCGCATGTGCGTGAAAATGTTCCGGCACTTGCCGCATTACCCGATCGATCTTCACCACCCCGGGTCCGAATCGTAGATCAGCGGCATCGTTTAAACACTTCAGCATGTGCTCAATCTCGCTGTCCGGCGGCTCGGTTCCGTGCTGTTTCCAAACCACCATTGGGGTTGAGCAGGCTTCGCAATCGGCTACCCAGCAGACCTCATCCTCAAAGTACCAATGCGTGAAACGAGCCGCCTCGCACAGCTCGCAGGTTTCAGGCGCCAAGTCGGAGGCGTCAGGCATCAAGCGCTTGTCGGTACTCGGCTACCAGCTGCTCTACCGCAAGCGCCGCGGCTGCCGCGGCATCTCCCGCAGTGTCTGCCGCAAGCTCTGCTGCGGTGAGCATCGCACGCATCACGGCGGAGCCGATAACCACGCCGTCCGCTACCTCGGAAGCTTCAACCGCTTGGGCGGGCGAACCGATGCCCACTCCGCAGAGCACTGGTTTGTCGGTGACCGCCTTGCAGCGGGCGGCGATCTCGGTGGCGGTGCTAGCTAGCTGCTCACGCTCACCGGTCACGCCCAACAAGCCCACCGCATAAACAAACCCGCGGCTTGCCTGGCACAGCTCGTCCAGCCGCTTGTCGGGAGTGGTGGGAGCAGCCAGCAGGATCGTTTCGACGCCACTGGCAAGCCCGGTTTCTAGCCAGGTGTCTGCTTCGACTAGCGGCAGGTCGGGCAAGATGGCGCCAGCTACGCCCGCTTCGGCTAGTTCTTGCGCAAAACGCTGCTCGCCTAGGTGGTGGCACAGGTTGTAGTACGTCATCACCGCCAGCGGCACACCTGCGTCCAGGTTTCGCACCGCCTCTAAAACCGAAGCAGGTGTGGTGCCTGCCTCTAGAGCAATGGTGCAGGCTTTTTGAATGACCGGGCCGTCGATCACGGGATCTGAAAAAGGAATGCCTATTTCGATCGCATCGGCGCCGGCCGCAGCCGCAGCCTGGACCGCCAGCTCCCAACCCTCACACCCAGCAGTGATGTATGGCACCAACAGCTTGCGACCGGCTTGTAACTGAGAGCGGAGTTTGTGTTCTAACGGGCCGGCCGTGTTCATTGCTGGCTGTTCATTGCTGACCCTGTAGCTCCCTGAAGCTCCATCATTTGCGCCACGTCTTTGTCGCCCCGTCCCGACAAACACATCAGCACCGTCTGGCCTGCTAGCTGCGGCGCCTCTCGCACGATCCAGGCCAATGCATGAGCGCTTTCCAGAGCCGGGATGATGCCCTGGGTGTGAGCCAGCAGGCTGAATGCCTCAACCACTTCTGCGTCGGTAACCGCGGGATATTCCGCTCGCCCGGTTGTCGCAAGATAGGAGTGCTCCGGCCCTACCCCCGGGTAGTCAAGGCCGGCGGAGATGGATTGCGCCTCACGGATTTGGCCGACCTCGTCCTGCATCAAATACGACAACATGCCGTGAACCACGCCGGGTTCGCCGCGCCCCACCGCCGCTCCGCCGCTGGGCTCGACGCCCACTAGCCGGGCAGGCAGGTCGGCGAAGCCTGAGAAGATGCCGGCCGCATTGCTGCCGCCGCCCACGCATGCGACGACAACGTCGGGGTCGTTTCCTAACAGAGCCTGGCACTGCTCGCGTGCCTCGTCGCCGATTACGTGTTGGAAGGTTCGCACCATCCACGGGTATGGATGCGGGCCCATCACCGAACCTATGCAGTAATGCGTTCCCCCCACGGTTGCGACCCAATCTCGCAGCGCTTCGTTGACGGCATCTTTGAGCGTGCGGCTGCCTGACGTGACGGTCTCAACCTCGGAGCCAAGCAGATGCATGCGATACACGTTCAGGGCTTGGCGTTTGATGTCAACCTCGCCCATGAAGACCTTGCACTCCAGCCCTAGCAATGCTGCGGCGGTGGCGGTTGCGACGCCGTGCTGGCCAGCGCCGGTTTCGGCGATGAGGCGGGTTTTTCCCATGCGTTGGGCGAGCATCGCCTGCCCCACGACGTTGTTGATCTTGTGGGAGCCGGTGTGGTTCAGGTCTTCACGCTTTAGCAAGAGGCGCAAGCCAAGCTGTTCAGACAGGCGGCCGCATTCGGTGATGGGCGATGGGCGACCGCCGTAGTCGCGCAAGGTGGTGTGAAACTCTTCAACGAAAGCCTCGTCTGCCCAGGCTTGTTTGAAGGCGACCTCTAGCTCTTCGCATGCGGGTATCAGCGTCTCGGGCACGTAGCGACCACCGAACTCGCCGAATCTCCCGGCCGCAGTGGGCTCGCTCATGATTTTGCGCGCCATGCTTATTCAACGCTCCAGTCATAAATCTGACCTGACGCATCGGCGCCGGTGGCGTCGCTCGAGCCAGACAAGGTTGCTTCTAGGCCGAGTTCTTTTGCCATCTGGCGTGCGTTGGTGATGAATTGTCGCACCAGCAGTGGGTCTTTGATGCCGGGTGCCGACTCAACGCCGGAGGCGACATCCACGCCAAAGGGGCGCACCTGCGCAATGGCTGACGCCACGTTGCTCGGATTAAGCCCGCCCGCCAATATCAGGGGCAGGCCGCGCGAAACGCCATCTAGCAAGGTCCAGTCAAACACGTGCCCGCTGCCGGGTTCGGGTCCGTCCATCAGAATCGCCGACGCTCGATACTCGGCCAGGCGATCTAGAGCCGGGTCGCCAGCCTTGAATGCCTTGAACATGCGCGTGACGCGCTCCGACACCCAGGCGCAGTCGGCCGGTGTTTCGTCTCCGTGCAGTTGTGCGGTGCTCAGCCTGGCTTCACCCATTATTTCCAGGACGCGCTCGGGCTGCTCGTTAGCAAAAACTCCCACGGTGATGACGCCACCGGGCAAGCGCCGAGCGATGTCGCGGGCGGTGCTGACCGAAACGCCACGCACCGAACCCGGCACGAAGTTAAAGCCAATCGCATCGGCACCCATGCCAACCGCCAGCAAAGCGTCTTCCTCGGTTGTTACCCCACAGATTTTTATGAACATTGGATCAGCACGCCGTTTAACCGCCGTCAGGCGAGCCCAGTAGCTCTGCCAGGGTGCCAGCCGGATCTGCGCTGGTCACCAGCGTTTCGCCTACCAGTGCCGCGTGATAGCCAGCGTCTCCTAGTCGGCACATGTCGTCTGCGTTGCGTATGCCCGATTCGGCTACCCGCACGATGTCGTCTGGCATTTGCTCACTCAGCTTTTGCGCTCGCTCGTTGTCGACTTCAAAAGTGTGCAGATCACGCTGATTAACTCCGATCAGCTTGGCTCCCGCGGCCAAGGCCTGCTCTAACTCCGGTTCGCTGTGAATCTCAACTAGGGCGTCCATACCAAGCTCGCTTGCCAGGTCCGCAAAACGGATCAGCTCGTCTTTAGACAAGGCTGCCACAATTAGCAAAATCGCATCGGCACCCATGATGCGCGCATCTAAGACGTCACGCTCGCTAACCGTGAAGTCTTTTCGCAGGGTCGCCAGGTCGGATGCTTCACGTGCGCTGATTAGATCTTGCGCACAGCCGCCAAAAAACTCTTCGTCGGTTAGAACCGATAGGGCGGCAGCTCCGGCTCCGGCGTATTCCCGCGCCAGGCTGGCCGCATCTAGGCCGGGGCGTAGATCGCCTTTGGAGGGAGACCTGCGCTTTATTTCGGCTATCACCGCTGGCCGGATGCTCGTGGCTGTCGCCGCGCCTGCCGGTGGTTTCTTGCGAAGGGTGGCGGCGAGACCCCGCGCTGGCGGGGCTTGCCGGGCGCTCGCATGCAGTTCGTCTAACGAACGTTGATCGTTGTCGGTGGCTTGCCTATGTGCCGCAACTATTCGGCCCAGGTAGGTGTGCTCCAAACTCAGAGAGTGATGCCTTTGGCGGCGACTGGCTCTAGGAAAATCAGCTCTGGGCGACCGGCTATGAAGTCTTTGATTTCGTTGCCGAACGCCTTCATGGCATCGGAGGTGCCGTGCGCGGTCAGAGCGTCATCGTCTGAATAGACCTCATAGAACCACACCACGTTCTCGTCGCCCTTGTCTTTGTGGGCGGCGTAAATCTCTGTGCCAGGTTCTCCGGACACGTTTTTCATTCCCAGGTCGGCGATAACACTCAGCAGAGCTTCACGCTGGCCTTCTTTAACGGTGAGTTTTGCTAGTAGGGCTGGTTTGCTCATGGCGTTCTCCTGTTGTGGCTGCTGCCGTTAAATCTACAAGCTACTTGGCACGTAGAACTAGCTGGCTGGCTGATTCGGGTTGGGAACTATCCGCCTGGAACTATCGGCACTACCAAATAGCCCAAATCGGCGTCTGCTGGAAGTTCGTCAACCAGCGCCGTGGCAAGCACTGCGAAGCCCGCGGAACTTATTGGCCCGATCTGCCCCGCGGTGGAGCTGGAGTCCCAGATCTCGTCTGGGCACTGAATGACGCTGACAATCTCGCCGATCGCTTTGCCTTGCGGGTCGCTCTGGTTGTTTGCTAGCTCCTCGCCCGCCATTAGCGGCTCGGTCGACAGCACGCGGTACAGCTCGCGTCTGGCGCCGGCGCGTGAGTCAATTCGCTCAACTAGCTCTTGGCCGCGGTAGCACCCTTTGGTGAAGTTCACGGCCACGTCTAGCAAACCGGTTTCGTTTGGTATCGCGCCGGGCATGATCTCTTTGCCAAGCATCGGCAACCCGTACAGCGTTCGCAGCCATTCAAAGGCTTGCTCGTTGGTGCCGTCCGTGGTAGCGGGATCGCCAGCGCTACCCCCGGCGGGCTCGGTAGCTATCTGGTCAAAGCCAGCTAGCGGCTGTAATCCCAACGATGCATCTGCGCCCGGCCACAGGGTCGCCACGGTTATGCCTTGCGTGGCGTTGATTTGCTCAGACTGCGCTGCCGCGCTATCTGTGCCACCGCGCACCGACAGCATCCAACGATGCGATAGCTCAAAGTCGGCTTTGGTGTTCAGCTTGAAGCGCTCAAGCGAACCCTTAAGTTCGTCTCCGAAGCCAGACTCGGTGTCAGCCAGAAAGTGCTCCTCGGCCAGCCGTGTCAGGCGAAACAGCGACTCCACGCGGCCCTTGGGATCAAGCACGAACGACATTGCGCTGCTGCCTATTTGCAGGGCATCAACGTCTGTTGAGATCTGACCTTGTAGATATTCGGCGGCTTGCGGGCCAGTGATGTCAACCACGTCACGCTCGGTCTGTAGCGACAGCGCTGCTTTAAGCATCTGCTTTTTCCGCCCCGCTCTGTTCAGTAGAGCCGCCGAGTTGCTTGACCGCATTCCTGATTAGCTGCAGGCCCAGCCCGTCGTCTAGCGACATGATCGATTCAGGGTGGAACTGCACGGCCGCTATTGGCCGCTCACGATGCTCAATAGCCATCACGGCATCGTCGGTGTCGTTGGTTGCCGTCACCGCTAGCTGTTCAGGTATCTCAGAGCGGTGGGCGAACAGCGAGTGATAGCGCCCCGCCTTGAAGCTGGTCGGCAGCCCTTCAAGCAGGCGACCGCCGTGATTGGTGATGCCGGACGGCTTGCCGTGCATCGGGGTGTCAAGGCTGGACAGCTTCCCGCCGAAGTACTCCACTATTCCTTGCAGCCCAAGACACACGCCAAACAGCGGCAGGTCCGCATCAAGCACGGTCGCTATTAGCTCACGCATGGCGAAGTCGTCGGGGCGGCCGGGGCCCGGAGACAGCACCACCAGGTCAAACTTTGCGGGATCTATCTGCGCCAGATCAAAGCCCGCTCGCAGCGTTAGCACCTCCGCCCCGGTTTGGCGGAGGTAGTTCGCCAACGTATGAACAAACGAATCCTGATGATCCACCAACAAGATCCGACATTGCATTGCCGCTGGGGCTTGCTGCGAAGCTGGCTCTGGTTGGCGGGGTGTGCGAATCGCCTCCAAAAACGCCGACGCCTTCAGCTCGGTTTCGGCCTCCTCGGCTTGCGGGTCGGAATCCCACAGCAGGGTCGCCCCGACCCGAACTTCAGCCCGCCCGTCAACCAGTCGGATCGTGCGCAAGGTGAGCCCGGTATTCAAGCTGCCGTCAAAGCCGATCTTGCCGACCGCTCCGCCATACCAGGCACGCGGGCTGCGTTCGTTCGACTCGATGAATTTCATAGACGCCGCTTTGGGTGCGCCGGTAACCGTGACCGCCCAGGTGTGTGTCAAAAACGCATCCAGCGCGTCAAACTGCGGCAGCAGGCGGCCTTCCACGTGGTCAACGGTGTGGATGAGGCGTGAGTACATCTCTATTTGGCGGCGGCCGATCACCTTGACCGAACCCGGCACGCAGATGCGGCTCTTGTCGTTGCGGTCAACGTCGGTGCACATCGTCAGCTCGGACTCTTCCTTGGGAGAGTTGAGCAGCGCCAAAATCTGCGAAGCGTCGTCAAGCGGCGTGGTGCCGCGGGCGATGGTTCCCGAAATCGGGCAGGTCTCAACCCGATCGCCATCTACTCGCACATACATCTCAGGTGAGGCACCGACCAGCCACTCGGCCTCGCCAAGGTTGATTAGAAATCCATACGGCGACGGATTTTGCACTCGCAGGCGGCGGAACAGTTCGGCGGGCTCTTCGGAGCATGGCTCGGTGAACTTCTGGCTGGGGACTACCTCAAAGAGGTCGCCTCTCGCAAAGTACGCGCGAGCGTTCTCAACGCCTTTGGCGTAGCCGCCCGGCTCGTGATCGCACGCGGGTTCGGTTTCTTCATCGGGTTCGTAGGCGGTTGGCGCGGTGGCGTTACCAAGCCCGGCGGTGCTGTGGCCGTTGACGGCAAAGTCATACTTGAAGCGCTGCGCCGTGCCGCCCTGATGATCGACTATGAGAAGGTCGTCTGGCAGGTACAAAACCAAATCGCGCTGCTCTGCGGGGCGTGGCAGCACTCGCTCGCATGGCTCAAACTGGAATGCCAAGTCGTAGCCAAAGGCGCCGTACAAGCCCATGTGCGGGTCGTCGCTGGCAAACAGATCCACCAGGGCTCGCACGATCGAAAACACCGACGGCTGCCGGCTGCGCTGCTCTTCGGGAAATCTGTCTGCGCCGGTTTCTTTTACCTCGCACCGCAAAGAAGCTCGCACCGACGCCGCCGCGCCTGGCTCGCGCACAAGGTTGATGATGTGGCCGGCCTGCGGGCCCGTGCTAAGTGCGTCATAGACGACGTCCAGCAAAACCTCGCCGCGTTCGTTCAAGGCGTTTATGGCGACACTGCGATCGTTGCAGGTCAGCTCCAGCGGCGGGTCGGCAAAGCCGATGTCCCAGCGGGTGTAACGCCCCGGGTATTCGTAGCTTGACGACAACAGCACGCCGCGCGCGCTGTTTAGCCGATCGGTCAACTCTTCAACCGCGCTGGTGCCGTCAACGGCTTGGATCGACACAGCGACTTTGATGCCGCCTGCGGTTTGGTATTCGCTCAAGGGTTGCTTCTACAAGAGTTGCTTCTAGAGATACAGCCCGGGTGCGCCTGGCTCGATGCGCGAGGCCGCAATTGCATGTACGTCACGCTCACGCAAGATTAGAAAATCCTCGCCGTGCACCTCTACCTCAAAAAGGTCCTCGGGATTAAACAGCACATGGTCGCCCTCTTCAACGTTTATCACGTTGCGAGCCACGCCGATTACCTCTCCCCAGATCAGACGCTTTTGTTGCTGGGCGGTGGCCGGTATCAGGATTCCACCGCTGCTGCGGCGCTCGGCCTGGCCGCCGGGTAGCCGAACCATGATGCGGTCGTGCAGCATCTTGATGGGGCGCTTGTCGTCGGGTGAATCCGCCAGGTTGGCGGTGCCTGCGCTATTGGGCAAGCCGTTTGTACTTGCTTTTTGCTTTGCCGTCTGTGCCACAAGCTCACGGTAGCGGTGTGCGGTTGGGCTACCGCTGCGGCACCGGGTTACCGTTGCGCCGGCTGGCGAGGCGAGCTATTTGATGAACACGAATCCGGAACTAATAACGGCAGACGGTTGTCAGCTTGAAGCGGAGTTTGCTATGCCTGACAGTGGGTCTGACCCAGGCGACGGCGTTGCTGGCTCAAGCAACGCGGCTCAGGTTGTGGTGGTGCTTTCGCATCCGCATCCGCTCTACGGCGGCGACATGTGGAACCCGCTGATTAGCGACCTGTTTGCGGCCTTGCCGAAAGCCGGGCTAGCGACGCTGCGCTACAACTTTCGTGGCGTTGGTGCCTCGCAGGGTCAGCATGGCACTCAGGGCAAAAACGACGCTCTTGCTGAGGGCGTTATTGCTGAGGTGCTGGACGCAGAGGCTGCTTTTGCTGCCGCCAGCAAATTTGGCGCAGCCAGCGAAACAGCGCCGCGGGTTGTATCGGTCGGCTGGTCGTTTGGGGGCGACGTGTCTTTGACCGCAACGCATCCCGCCCTGTACGGCTGGGTCGGCATCGCCGCACCCTTGCAAATCATCAGCCCTACTGCCATGGCGGCCGCATCCGACGAACGACCAAAGCTTTTGCTAGTGCCCGAAAATGATGAGTTCTGCTCGCCGGAGAACGCAGGGCAGCGCAGCGCCGATTGGCCAGACCGCTCGCTCAGCGTGATTTCAGGTGCCGACCATTTCTTAGGCGGGCATTCGGCACAAGTGGCCGAGCTGGTGATCGCTTTTTGTGAGGCAGGCCCTAAATAGCCAACTGGCCAGGCAGCCCGCGCTAAGCGCCGCGCTAGACGATCTTTGAGTCTTTGTTGCCCCAGTATTCATCACGCAACAACCGCTTGTAGAGCTTCCCGGTAGGCAGTCGCGGTAGCTCATCACGAAAGTCAAAAGAGCGCGGCACCTTGAAATTTGCCAGGTGCTCGCTTGCGTATTCCCTCAGCTCGCCTGCCAGTGCATCGCTTGCTTCCACGCCGTCAACAAGCTGGCAAACCGCTTTCACCTCTTCGCCAAAGTCCTCATTGGGCACACCAAACACGGCCACATCAAGCACCTTGGGGTGCAGTATCAGACGGTCTTCAATCTCCTGGGGATAGATATTCACACCACCCGAAATGATCATGAACGACTGCCGGTCGGTCAGATACAGGTATCCATCTTCATCAACCCGACCTACGTCGCCCAGCGTTGACCAAAGCTCGTGTTCATCGTGGCGTGATTCGGCGGTCTTGTCGGGTGCGTTGTGATACTCAAACGTCTGCGCTTCGCTCTCAAAGTAAATGGTGCCCACTTCGCCTATTGGCACCTCGTTGCCGTCGTCATCGCAGATGTGAATGACACCCAATAAGGGCTTGCCCACCGTGCCTGGGTGCTCCAACCACTCCTCGGAGACCACATAGGTAAGCCCATTTAGCTCGGTGCCTGCGTAGTACTCACCCAGGATTGGGCCCCACCACTCAATCATCTGATGTTTTACCTCAACCGGGCAAGGGGCGGCGGCGTGTATTGCCAGCTCATGCGTTGACAGGTCATAGCGGTTGCGATCGGCTTCGTCCAGCTTGAGCATGCGGCTAAACATGGTCGGCACCCACTGGCTGCGTGAAATCTTGTACTGCTCTATGTACTTGAGAGATTCCAGCGGATCAAAGCGATCCATAATCACCGTGGTTCCGCCCAGCGATTGCGTGCCAACGTTGTAAGCCAGCGGTGCGGCGTGATAGAGCGGTGCGGGCGACAGATATTGCGTCTTCTCATTGAAGCCCAGCAGACCGCCCAGCAACAATTCGCCGACCAAGTCGTTTTCGGTGATCAGCTGTTCGGGCATGGCGCGCAGGATGCCTTTCGGGCGACCGGTGGTGCCAGAGCTGTAAAGCATGGTGGAGCCGCGTGGCTCATATTCCAAAGGCTCAGCCGTGCACTGGGCGAGAGCAGTTTCATAGCTTTCAAAGCCGGGTGCTACATCATCAAACATCAGCCGGATCGGGCAGTTGTCCAAGAACGGCAAAATCTCAGTCGCGACATCGCGCAGCTCCGCCGATGCGATCAGCACGGTCGCACCGCAGTCGTTGACGATGTATGCCGCCTCCTCGGCGGTTAGATAGCGATTGACCGTCGTCAAAAAATGCCCGCTGCGTACCGCACCCCAATAGGTCTCGAAATAGCGCAGATTGTTGTCGGCGAACAGCGCCACGTGATCGCCTGGCCGTAAGCCTTGCGCATACATGAACTGCGCAAGCTGAGCCGAAGCGTCGTCTAGCTCTTTGTAGGTCTGAGTCTCACCGGTGCGAGCCATTATCACCGCAGGACGGTCTGGATGCGTTTTTGCGAATGTGCCCGGATAACTCATAGCTAGAAACTAATGCGTGAGGGGCTGGGCTGGCTACTCAGGGCTAGCTAGTCAAGCCTGCGGTGGGCGAACAATCACGCCCGCGTCTAGCAGAGCCTGTTTGGCTTGAGCGACGGTGTAGTCGCCATAGTGAAATACCGAGGCGGCTAACAGCGCAGCGGCGTCGGTTTCAAGCGCCGCTTGGACGAGGTGCTCAATGGTTCCCGCTCCCCCGCTGGCAATGACCGGAACAAGCGTCGCATCGCACACCGCCTGAGTTAGCTGCAGGTCGTAACCGTTTCGAGTGCCGTCTGCGTCCATTGACGTCAGCAGGATTTCGCCCGCCCCCAGTTCGGTCGCCTGCTTTACCCAGTCGATCGCATCCAGGCCGGTGTCGGTGCGTCCGCCATTCACGTAGACGTTCCACTTGTGCTCGCCGACCGACCTGGCGTCAATCGCCACGACGGTGCATTGCGACCCGAACTCGCTAGCCAGCTCGCTCACCAGCTCGGGCTGCGCAACCGCCGCGGAGTTGACCGACACCTTGTCGGCACCGGCCCGCAGGATTGCCCGCGCATCGTCTGTGCTGCGAATGCCGCCGCCAACGGTGAACGGAATGAACACCTGTTCGGAGACATGCGCGGCCAGTTCGGTGATGGTTGACCGATCGTGGGCGCTGGCGGTGATGTCTAAAAACACGATCTCATCCGCGCCTTGGTCGTTGTAGCGCTGGGCGAGCTCAACCGGATCGCCCGCATCGCGCAGCCCCACAAAGTTCACCCCTTTCACCACGCGACCGTCGTCAACGTCTAGGCAGGGAATGATTCGGACGGTTCGCATTGCTGGCTTCTAGTCCTGTTGTTCGGGCGTGGTGTTTGTGGCGGCAACCGTCGCGGCAATCGCTGCGGCGATGGTGATTGTGCCGTCGTGCAGAGCCTTGCCGCAGATCGCTCCGCTTAGGCGCCGGCTGCCCTGTTGCAGATTTGCGAGTTCGGTGATGTGATCAACCGACCCGATGCCGCCGCTGGCGATCACGTCTAGCGCGGTCAGATCTAGCACGTTCGCCAGGGTTTGCAGGTCTGCGCCTGACCCCATGCCGTCGCGGTGGATTTGCGTAACGATGACCGCTTCCGCGCCGGTTTGCGCAAACCTGGGCAATGCCTGCGCCAGGCTTTGGCCGGTGCGATGCTCCCAGCCGTGCGTAGCTATCTCTTCGCCGCGCACGTCTAGCCCTACCGCCACTCGCAGGCCTGAGCTTGTGAGCTGTTCGATCAGATCCGGGTTTTCAATGGCGGCGGTGCCTAGCACGCAGCGCTCCACGCCGGCCGCTCGCAGGGCGCTGGCTGCCGCCGCGTTGCGCACCCCCCCGCCGCATTGAACCGGCACCGGCACTGAGGAGCAGATTTCGGCTATTACCTGCTGGTTGATGGGCGCGGAGTTGCCGCTGCGGGCGGCGTCTAGGTCAACGATGTGAATCCAGGGTGCTCCGGCTTTGGCGAACTCGGCCGCAACCGCTACGGGGTCGGCGTCGTAGCTCACCTGGCGGTCGTAGTCGCCCTGCAGCAAACGCACGCAACGGCCGTCGCGCAGATCAATTGCGGGATAGAGATCCATCTAGCTGGCGGTGTTGCTGCTGCTGGCTGCGGAGTTGCTGGCCACGCCTGCGGCCTGTGCCACCTGCCCCACAAAGTTCGCAATAAATCGCGTGCCAGCTGGCCCTGACTTTTCGGGGTGGAACTGGGTCGCCCAAAGCGGGCCGCGCTCCACCAGCGCCGTCGTTGCGTCTGGGTAATCGCATACCGCCGTTACTAACGACTCATCGGTCTTGGCGGCGTAGCTGTGAACGAAATACATCCACACCCCATCGGGCAGGCCATCTAGCAGCGGGCTGGTGGCTTGCGTGAATCGCAGCTTGTTCCATTGCATCTGCGGGCGCGGCAGCTCATCGGAAAGCAACTCCACCGTGCCGGGCAATATGCCAAGCCCCGCCACGCCGGGTGCTTCTTGGGATGACTCAAACAGCATCTGCATTCCGACGCAGATCCCTATGAACGGTTTGGCGGCTGCGACCACCTGGTGCACGATTTCTTCTAGGCCGACTTGGCGCAGGCGATTCATGCACGTGCCAAAGTGCCCAACGCCGGGCAGGGCAACGCCGTCGGCGGCGGTGATGAGGGTTGGGTCGCTGGTTAGGTGCGCATCGGCGCCAGCTAGTTGCAGGGTTTTTTGAGCTGACCGCAGGTTGCCGATGCCGTAATCGATTACCGCGACTAGCGGCTGGCGCGGGCTGGCCGCGCCCGTATCAGAGCGGCTCAGATCATGCCCTTCGTTGTCGGCAGCACGGCATCTTCAACGCGCACTGCGTCATGAAGCGCACGGGCGACACCCTTGAAGCAGGCCTCAATGATGTGGTGCGTGTTGCGGCCACGCAGCATCTCAATGTGCAGCGTCATATCTGACGACATCACGAATGCGCGCCAAAACTCTTCGCAAAGCTGCGGATCAAACGGCGGGTCGCCCAAGATTTTCTCACCGGGCGGCGCCACCTCATAGAGCAAGAATGGCCGTCCCGAAAGGTCAAGCACGATCGCCACCGCCGCCTCATCCAACGGCACGGAAATAGAAGCGAAGCGCCGCACGCCGGCTTTGTCGCCGAGGGCTTCTTTCAGGGCTTCACCTAACGCAATGCCGACATCTTCCACGGTGTGGTGGGCGTCAATTTCAAGATCGCCCTGGGCGGTTATCTGGAGGTCAATGCGTGAGTGCTTGCCAAGCTGCGAAAGCATGTGGTCAAAAAACGGCAAGCCCGTCGCAATGTCGGTTGTGCCGGTGCCGTCAATGTTGAGCGCCAACTGGATTTTGGTTTCCTTCGTGTCGCGCTGGCGTTGTGCCGTGCGAGGCTCTGATGGCTCAGTGTTTTTGGGTTTCTTCATTTCAAGACATTCGGTGTTGTGATGTGTTGTGATGTGCGACTAGAGCGACGCGGCGGCCGCAGCCAGAAAACGATCGTTCTCTTTACTGGTACCTATTGTGGCGCGTAGGCAGTTCGCCAAGCGCGGCCAACTAGAACAATTGCGAACCAGCACGGACTGATCCACTAAAGCCTGCCAAATCTCATCGCCGCCGCGACCCGTCGGCGCAGTGTTGAACAGCACGAAGTTTGCCTGCGATGGGGACACGTCAAAACCCATTTCGGCCAACTCGGCGCTAACGCGCACCCGCTCAGCCACCACGCTTGCCACCCGCTGATCCATCTCTGCGCCAAACTCAAGCGCCAAACGCCCGGCCAGCTGCTTGAAACTGTCGACGTGATACGGCAGAACCACCTTGTCAAACTCCGCCAACATCCATTCGGGTGCGATGCAATAACCCAGGCGCAACCCAGCCATCGCCCATGTTTTGGAAAACGTGCGCACCACCACCAGCCGCTCCTTGGCAGCCGGGTCGCCTAGCAGCTCCAGCGCACTGAACGATGAGAACTGCCCGTACGCCTCATCCACCACCACCACGGCACTGGTTGTTTCAAGGGCGTGTTTTATTAGGTCAAGGCTTTCGGGCGTGCCGGTCGGGTTGTTGGGCGAACACAAAAACAGCAGGTTCGGCTGCGGGCTTGCAGGTCGGGTGTCGGACTGGGTGGCGGGCTGAGTGGCAACCAGGTCGCTGATTGATGCGGCTTCAACCTGGTAGTCGGCACCGCGCTCTATTTCCAGCAATCCGCATTGGGTGGCGCGCGCTATCTGGGCGTACATCGCATAGGTCGGCTCAAAGGTCACCACCGTTGAGCCGACACCGCCAAAGGTGAGGCACAAGGTCTGCAAGATCTCATTTGAGCCGTTCGCCACAAATATCTGGTCGGCCGTTATGTCTGGATTGGCGGTGCTGTCAGAATGGGCGGCGGCTAGCGCCTCCCGCAGGGCTCCGGCGGCTCTGTCGGGATAGCGATTCCACGCAATGTCGTCAAATTCGGCAGCCAAGGCTTGCGTGAACCCGGGCGGTGGTTCCAGCGCGGATTCGTTGGTGTTTAGCCGAACCTCAACATCTAGCTGCGGCGAGTGGTAGCCCTCCATGGCTTTTAGGTCAGCCCGCACGGGCGGGCGCTCAGCTCTGCTCATCGTTCAAGCCTCACTGTTCAAGACCCTTCGCCCAAGCCTTGCGACGCCCATTGCTCGCGCATCGCAACCGAAGCGGCGTGCGCCCACAACCCTTCGGATTCCGCTAGCGAAACCACCGTGTTGATCTGGCTCAGAAATCCCTCGCGGGTCGCCTCAATGACGTGCATCTGTTTTTGAAAATCCGCCACGCTCAGCGCACCGGCAAAACGAGCGGTGCCGTTGGTGGGCAGAACGTGCGATGGCCCAGCGACGTAGTCACCCAGCGACGCCGGAGTCCAAGGGCCAACAAAAACAGCCCCGGCGTGGCGAACCTGATCGGCCAGCTTGGCGGCCTTTTGGCACATGAGCTGCAGGTGCTCAGGTGCGATGGCGTTGGCTGCGGTGACGGCTTGTTCCGGACCATCGACCAGACACAGATAACCGGTGCTGCTCAAGGTGGCAAGCGTTTCTTCACGGCGGGGCGACATATCGGCGATGGCGCCGATCGCTTCAACGACCTGGGCGCCATAGTCCTCATCCCAGGTCAGCAACCACGCCCGCCCGCCAGGCCCGTGCTCGGCTTGCAGCACCAGATCTATCGCAGCGCTGGTTACCGGACAGGTGTCGTCGGCGATCACGGCTATCTCTGACGGGCCGGCGAAAGCCGCCGCCACGCCTACCTCGGTTGCCACCTCACGCTGTGCGGCCGCAACCCAAGCGTTGCCCGGACCGGCGATCACATCAACCGGGAAAATCGTTTGCGTGCCATACGCCATGGCGCCCACGGCTTGCACGCCGCCGATGGCGTACACCTCTTCAATCTCGCACAAAAACGCTGCCGCCATCACGGCATCGCTGAGGGTGCCCGTGGATGTGGGCGGGGTGCACAACACGATCTCTGGCACCTCGGCTACTCGGGCAGGCAACACCGTCATCAGCACCGTTGACGGGTACGCCGCCAGGCCGCCCGGCACGTAGATGCCTGCCCGATCCACGCATTGGGCAACGCTGTTGATCAAGATTCCATCCGTGGCAATAGTGCGGGCCTCGGGCAACTCATAGCTGTGGTAGTCGGTGATCCGCCGCTTGGCTGCGCTTAGGGCGTCCCGCAGTCGCTCCGGAATGCGATGCCAGGCCGCCTCAAGCTCTGCGGCGCTGACCAGCGGATTGGCGATATCGGCGCCGTCAAAGCGTTTCGTTAGTTCCCGGATGGCAGCGTCGCCGCCGGTTCGCACCTGCGCTAGTAGCTCTCGCACGGCGTCGATGGGAGCGCCGTCGGCCTGAGTGTTGGCTGGCAGCAGATCACGCCAAAGCGCTCTGTTTGCCGCCGCGCTGGCTGCGGGTTGTTGCGGGACACGATCCCGTAGATCGAGCCGCTGCAACACCCTTGCGATGGTACCTGCGCTAGCTAGCCCTTAGCGTTGCGTTGGTGCTTAGCGAAGCAGAAATCCGCTCTATGGAAACCGCTCTAGCCGAGCTGGGCGAGCGCATCGGGCAAGCCGGCGACGGGCTGCGGAACACTGCGGCTGATTCGGTGGCGGCAGATCTGTACGAAGCTCAGCGTCATCTACGCACTGCGCGGCGGCGCCTGGCCGATGCGGCCGACGGCTTGGCGGCTGTGCAAAGTGACGACGCAAGCTGACAGCTAGCTGAACCGGCAGTTAGCCGAACTGGAACGCGCTAGGGCAGAAATCATTTAATACGCATTCGTCGCACTGTGGTTTTCTCGCAGAGCACACCCGCCGGCCGTGCAAAATCACACGCAGGCTGAAGTCGCCACGCTCAAACTGCGGGATCATCGGGTTGAGGGCTAGCTCGATTTTCACTGGGTCTTTTTCGTCGCAGATGCCGAGTCGTTTGGTCAGCCTTGACACGTGGGTGTCAACCGGCAGCCCAGGCAGCGAAAATGCGACCGACCGAATGACGTTGGCCGTCTTGCGCCCCACCCCGGCGAGCTTCACCAGGTCTTCTCTGGCGGACGGCACCTCGCCATCGTGTTCAAGCAGCAACCGCTGCGCCATCAGCGTCAGGTTGCGCGCCTTGCTGCGGTAGAACCCGGTCTGGCGCACCAGTTCTTCCAGCTCGCCGATGTCGCTGTTGGCTAGCGCTTGGGCATCCGGGTAGCGCTTAAACAAGGCCGGAGTGGTCATATTCACTCGCTTGTCAGTGCATTGGGCAGACAAGATCGTCGCTACCAGCAGTTCAAAAGGGCTTGAGTGATCCAGTTCACAGATGGCTTCGTACTCGTGCTTTAGTAGCTCGTGCGTTCGCAAGGCGCGGCCTTTGGGTGAGCGGGGTTTAGCCATACCTACTGCGCTCGCCCGCCGTGTACGCCTGCTGTGCCCGACCCATTACGCCTGGCGGCGAGCGGGCTTGAGGGTGACCGCGTTTGTCTGGGCGCTGGCACGCAGCTGGCCGCAGGCGGCGTCAATGTCGGTGCCGCGGTTGTCGCGGATGGTGGTGTTCACCCCGGCGCTGGTTAGGTCGTCGGCAAAGTCTTCAATGACCGAGCGCGGCGAAGGTGACATCTCATAACCAGGAGTGGCATTAAGCGGAATCAGATTCACGTGTGCTGCGAGCGGACGGCAATATTCGGCTAGCTCCTGCGCATGCCGGTAAGAGTCGTTCACGTTGTCAATCATCACCCATTCGAAACTGATGCGTCGGCGCTTGGCGCGGCGGTAATGCTGCAGTGCTCGCGCAAGCTCAGCCAGCGGGTATTGCTGGTTGATCGGCACTAGCTGGTTGCGGAGCTTGTCGTTAGCTGCATGCAGAGACACCGCCAGATTTACCGGCAGATCCGTCTCGGCTAGGCGCTTGATGCCCGGCACTATTCCCACGGTTGAAATCGTTATGCGGCGAGCACCGATGCCCACGTCGGTGTTGAGGCGTTCAACCGCTTCCCAGACGGCGTCAAAGTTGGCGAGCGGCTCGCCCATGCCCATGAACACGACGTTGACGGAGTCTTGCGTGCTGGCTGGCTGCGATCCGGCGTTACCCCGCGCCGCGCCTGCGTCGCCCCACTGCGATTCGTTGCTACGCAAAACTTGCTCCACGATTTCGCCGACGCTCAGATGACGCGCAAACCCGATTTGCCCGGTCGCGCAAAAGGTGCAACCCATCGCACAACCCGCCTGCGAACTGACACACAACGTCGTGCGGTTGTAGTAGCGCATAACCACCGACTCCACTAGCTGACCGTCCGCCAGCGACCAGAGTTGCTTCGTGGTGCGCCCCTTGTCGGCCGGCACAGACTGAACCAGCTGCAACCTGTTGCCCGCCAACTCGCCCAAATCGGTGCGGAGCTGCTTCGGCAAATTTGTTAGCTCACTCAGCGGCATTTGCTGGCGATACAAGCCGTCCCACAACTGGTCAATGCGATAGCTGGGCTGGGAGTCGAGCAGGTCGGCCAACTCGGACCGAGTCAGGTCGTACAGCCCGACGTCTAGTTTGGCGGGGCTCATATCAGTCGGTAAACAATCGCCGCACCACGGCTATCTCTAGCCCCAGGTCTTTGTAAAGCGTGAGCGCCGGAGTGTTGTCGGCGTCCACGTACAGCATCGCTTGCGTGATGCCGACGCTTTGCAGGTGTTGATAGCCGGCCAGCGTCAGCGCCCGCCCCAGGCCACGACCATGGAAGGTGGGATCAACCGCAATTACGTACACCTCTCCAACCGCTGGCGTTTCGTCGGCGTGAATTTTCGTCCAACAAAATGCCGCTAGCGCGCCGTCAATCTCGTGGATGCGAAAACCGTCCGCGCTGAACCACTCTTCGCCTTGTCGCTCCTGCAGCATTTCTAAGGTCCAGCCGCCCTGCTCGCGGTGCCCTCTAAACGCACGGTTGTTTACCGCAACCCAAGCCTCGTCGTCGCCCCCCACCGCAAACGGGCGTGTGACTATTTCGGTGCGCTCGGCCAGCGGCAAAGGGCATTCCATGCGATAGAGGTCACGCTGAAATTTCAAGCCGATCTGCGACAGCCGTTTGTCCAGCCGATCGGCAACACTTGGAAGCACCTTGTCGTCGCTGACGGTCGGGTCGGTAGCGGAGCGATCGGGATTGTCAATCCACACCGACACTGGGCGCTCAACCTGCGTGAGCTGATGGCGTATCGCTTCGGTCATGGCATCGTGCGACCAGCGCTGTGCGTCTAGTTCAAGGACTGCTCCGTGAACGTCGGCATTGACCGTGATCACAAACTCATCTGCGTTGGCTGTATCGACTGCGTTGGCTGTATCAACGCTGGCGGTGCTATCTGCATCGGCTGCGGATTCATGATCAACCACGCTGCCAGGCTATGAGAGCGGTCAACGCCAGGGCTGTACCCACGTGCGGCCCACGTGCGACCGTCACCGTGCCAACCCACTGCCAACGTGGTGCCAAGTGAGTCGGGCAGACTAGCGCCGTGCAGAACTGGCGCTGGCTAAATCGCTCTCAACCACAGACCTTGTACAGCGCCGTGATGCTCTCGTACTTTCGCGGCGCATCCATTCTTTTGTTTGGCAGCACGCTCTACCGATATTTCGCAGAGCAACTAATAGGGCGATCGCTCGCGAGTTTTGTTCCGTTGCTGATGCTGGGCGTGTTTGTCTTGGGCGGCCTGGGTGTAGCCAACGAGCGCAAGTGGGGTTACTGGGTGTGCGTTGGCGGCTCAGCCTTTGCGACGCTTGCCACGCTGTATTGGGTGGTTCGCTTCGGGTTCGGGCTCAATCTGGCCTTGCGGCTGATGTTTGATGTTGCGCTGGTGGCGATGCTCTTGCATCCCCAAAGCCGCGAGTACCGCCGCATCTGGTTCAACTAGTGGCACACGCCGAAGAGCGGGTGGACGCGGAGCAGATGGGCGCGGAACAAGCAAGCACGGAGCAAGCAAGCGCAGGGCAGAACAGCCCGTTGCCCAGCCCGGAACAAAAGGCTGCACGAGTGCAGCAAATGTTTGACGCCATTGCGCCGCGCTATGACCTGATGAACCGGCTGCTTACTTTTGGTTTGGATGTGCGTTGGCGTCGGCGCACGGTCGCCGCGCTTGGGCTGGCACCCGGCAAAACGGTGCTTGACCTGGCCTGCGGAACGGGCGACCTCTGTAATGAGTTAGCGGCCGCGCAGCTTTTTCCTGTTGGCGTTGATTTCAGCGCTGGCATGTTGAAGGCCGCTCGCACATCGGCGCCGCTGGTGTGCGCCGACGCTCAACGGCTCCCCGCAAGGGACGCATCTTTTGACGGGGCGGTTTGCGGTTTCGCGCTTCGCAACCTAGACAACCTGCCCGCCTTTTTCGCCGAGCTGAGTCGCTGTCTGAAACCTGGCGGGCGCGTGGCTCTGCTGGAGGTAGCTATTCCTAGTAACCGTCTGTTGCGGCTGGGGCACAGTGTCTACTTCGGGCAAGTGGTGCCAAAGATTGGCGCCTGGCTGAGCGACAAAGATGCATATCGCTATCTGCCGGCTTCGGTCGCTTATCTGCCTCAACCGGACGAGCTGGCGGCGCTATTGAGTGCCACTGGATTTGATGTGATTACGCGCACGCTGCTGAGCGGCGGAGTGGCGCAGCTAGTTACCGCTGAACTAAGCGCTCAGCACTAGCCCGGTCGTTAGCAAGGCTCCGAAAATAATCTGCAGGCGCGCTGTGCTCGCCAGCACTGGTATCAGATCAGCTCCAACCGCCCCGCGGATAACCCTGCGCGCCGGACCGATCGCAAACGGAATAGCCGCAAATGCAATCAGCGCCCACAGCCGCACCGCACCCAGGTACAAGACCGCTATGAACATTGCGATTAGCAGCCCGGCATAAAAACCACGGGTGACCTTGTCGCCCAGGCGCACGGCCAGCGTCAGCTTGCCCGCTTGCTCGTCGCGTGGCAGGTCTCGCAGGTTGTTCGCTGCCAGCAATGCCACGGCGCTTATGCCCACCGGGACAGCCGCCCAGATTGCCAGAGCCGTGATTTCACCGTCCTGCACAAAAGCCGATCCGGCGGTTGCCACCAGTCCGAAGAACACAAAAACAGCCAGCTCGCCCCAGCCGCTATAGCCGTATGGCCTACGACCGCCGGTGTAATACCAGGCGGCCAGAATGCAAACCGCCCCCACAACGATCAGCCACCAAGTTAGAAAAACCGCTAGCACCAAACCAGCCACGGCCGCAACCGAAAACGCACCAAACGCGGCCCTTTTGACTAGATCCGCCGGTACCGCGCCCGATGCCACCAGCCGCTGCGGGCCGATTCGGGTTGCGTCGGTGCCGCGCACGCCATCGCTGTAATCGTTGGCGAAGTTGACGCCCACCTGCAGGCTGAGGCTGACGACCAGCGCCAGCACCGCTCGCCACCAAATCAGTCCATCGCCGTTGGCTAGCGCGTCCGCGGCTGTCGTTCCCACCACCACCGGAACGATCGACGCGGGCAAGGTTCGTGGGCGTGCGCCAACAATCCAGAGTCGGGCAGACGCAGCCCAGGTCTGCAGTGCTTTAGCCACTGGGTGCGATTTTGGGGGCGCCTAGAGGCCTGATTTTTCCAGGATGTGCACGCCACAGCTTGAACCCAAACCGATCACATGCGCCAGGCCAACCTTCGCGCCTTCAACCTGACGGTCACCAGCTTCGCCTCGAACATGGGTCGCAACCTCAAACAGATTGGCAACTCCGGTCGCGCCGATCGGGTGTCCTTTGGAAAGCAATCCGCCCGACACGTTGACGGGGATTTCACCATCGCGCCACGGGCCGCCCTTGTCGATCCACTCGCCAGCTCCACCCGGCTCGCACAGCCTCAAGTTGTCATAGTGGCGCAACTCGGCCGTGGCGAAGCAGTCATGCAGCTCCACCAAATCCAAATCGGCCGGATCAACGCCCGACTGCTCATATGCCTGGTCGGCGGCTTCGCGGGTCAATGTGTTCACGTCCGGTTGCACCTGGCAGCCTTCGGTCCACGGATCAGAAGTAAGCACCGACGCTGAAACCTTTACGGCGCGCCGTTGCTGCTCGGCGGGCAGCGTCTTCAGCTTCTCATCAGACACCAGCACCACCGCCGCCGCCCCGTCGCCCGTGGGGCAGCACATAAGCAAGGTGTTGGGATAGGCAATGACCTCCGAAGCCATTACCTCTTCCAGCGAGAACGCCTTGCGATACTGCGCTAGCGGGTTCAGCGTTGAATGCTCGTGGTTTTTCTGCGCCACCTTGGCGAACTGCTCAAAGTCAACGCCGTCGTTTTCATACGCATATTCCATGCCGGCCTGCGCAAAAACGCCCGGCATCATGTTGGTGCCTAGGCGTCCTTCGGTTCCAAGCACCGATCCATAACGCCCCTTGGGCTCAAAGACTTCTTTGTCTGTGCGGGCGGCCTTGTCGCCGCCGAGCATGCCCATCTTGCCCATCTGCTCTACGCCCACCGCTAGACCCATCTGCGCTTCGCCGGCCTTGATCGCCATCATCACGGTTCGGATCGCGGTCGCCCCGGTTGCACACGCGTTCGCAACGTTGTAAACGGGAATGCCGGTCTGGCCGATTTGTTTCTGCAGCCGCTGCCCGACGCCGCCGTTGGCTTCATACAGGCAGCCTGCGGCGAGGATGTCCATCTGATCCATCGCGGTGGCGCCGTCTTCAAGCGCGCCGATTGACGCATCAGCGGCCAGGTCAATGAGGTCCTTGTCCTTGTATCGACCGAACTTGGTCATTGAGGTGCCCAGAATCCAGATGGGATTGTCGTCGGTGGTGGTAGCTGCCATGGTTGTTCTCCCTTTATTGCTTGGCCTTATTGCTTGGTCAGTAATTTACTCTGTTGGCTCGTAGCCGAATGCCACTGCTTCGTTGCCGTCGTCATCTGTGGCGGCGACATAGGTGGTGAGGCGCACCGGCATGCCGAGCTTGATGCGGTCTGGTTCGGGCGCAACGTTGACCACGTTGGACTTCACTCGCCCGCCGCCGTCTATGTCAATGACCGCCGACACGTAGGGGGCGGGCACTCCGCGCGCGGCACGATGAACAATGGTGAAGGTTCGCACCTTGCCTGTGTTTGCTAGGCGCTGGTCGCTGAACTCTTTAGCTCCGCAAGACGCACACGCATTGCGCCGGTCAAAATATTGCGCCTGACATGTGTTGCACTGGCGCACTTGGATGTGGGGCTCTTTGTCCAGCACCAAATAATCAACCATGGGAATCTGTTTAGGCATTGCTTAGTTCTACCAGCTTGCGTAATGCACGACGGCATCTGGATCGCTTTGGCTTGGGCTGCCTAACGGTCGCCGCGGCCGGGTGGCGCTTCGACCCGCGGTTGATCCGGTCGGGTCGGGCCAACCGATTGCCACAGTTCCAACCGCGACGCGATCCGCTGGCACGCCTAGCGCAGCTTTGACGGCGGCGGTGTGCTCAAACATCCCGAAAAACAAGACACCCAAACCGGCATCCAAAGCCGCGTACTGCATCGCCAGCGCGGCAAACGAAGCGTCCACCAGCCAGT
Source organism: Candidatus Poriferisodalaceae bacterium (assembly GCA_965212125.1). Classification (GTDB taxonomy): domain Bacteria; phylum Actinomycetota; class Acidimicrobiia; order Acidimicrobiales; family Poriferisodalaceae; genus CAYRJD01. Next base: position 947,949 of record OZ243045.1, read on the forward strand.
AAGGCGTGGGCCAAGCCTGTACGTCGGCCAGCCCGGTAGCGGCCTTGTCGGATTGGGCGTAGCGCTGCGTGTAGGCGCTTTGGTTGGCCCAGATCGTTACAAGCACCGGGCACTGCAACAGGCCTGGCCAGGCGAAACTTGACCGCCGCTCGGAGGGCAGGGTTGCATCCCAGTAGCGCTGGGTTTGCTCGGGGCCGGTTAGCACCACGAAATCAAAGCCCTGCGTGTTGCCCGCAGATGGCACCCGTCGGGCTAGATCTAATACCTGCGTCAAGGTTTCCGGCGGGACGGCGTCGGGGAGGAAGGCACGCGTCATAGAACGCGATCGCGCCAGCTTCGTGAAGTCCACTTTGATCGGCTGGCTAGCGATCGGCGCTGCTAGTCGGCTGGCCGACTAGATCGGCCGCTCTCTGGTTTCAGGCGTTCGTTTCAGACGAGCTTTGACAGCTTCTCGCGGCTGGCCCAGCCAAACGCAAGCAAAGAGTCACCCTGTGCTGGGTCAATGCCCTTAAACAGATCGGTCAGGCCCACATCAACGGCTTCAGGCTTTAGAGCGCAGTGATTTAACACGCAGGCGGGCTCGCCTTCGCCATAGACACGAAACTCGCTGGCCTTGTATTCGCCACGCACTTCAAAGCGCTTTGACAGTCGCCGCCCCCAGGCACGATCCTCGCCGTTGGCCTCATAGCCAGGACGCGGCACCACACCAGAAAGCGTTTTGAACGCTTCAAAGGCACCCGGCTCAGCCACCTGCGAAGCCATCAACACGTCTTCGTCGGGGAAGGCAAGCACCGCTCGCCGAAGCTGGTCGGTAACCATGGCCTTAAGCGCTGCGTTGCGGCGGCTGGAACGCTTCACAGCGGACAAACCGATAAGCACTGTCGGATCGCCACCCACACGCTCCAAGGTGCAAAAGCTGTAGCCGTGTAGCTGCTCGCCGTCTCGAACGTGAGTTACCAACACCCATGCATCACGCTGCTTTGACAAGTGCCCCACGTCAAACCGCAGCGGCTCGTCACGTAGCAACTCCGCCATCTCCGCAAGCTCGGCATCGCCGAGCGCTGTGCAATCCTTTGTGTCAACTGCTAAAGCCATTCTTCTCCCTTTTTATTTTTGTAGATAGCTGTTCTGAATAAATGACTGAATGACCGGCTCAGCAAGCGGCTGGTCGGCAAGCGGCTGGCCGCTCACAGATAAACACCACCGCGGTCACCCGAACCCGGTTCGCTGCCACCGCCGTCTGCGTTGTTCTCTTCCGGCGCGTTCAGCATTTGCCGCAGCTGCTGCTCGGCCATCTCGCGCTGCGCCGCCACCGCGGCTTGGATGCCGTGGAACAATCCTTCCAGCCAGCCCACTAGCTGAGCTTGCGCCAGGCGCAGTTCGGCTTCGGATGGCACCTCAGAGCTGAAGGGCAGCGTCAGACGCTCAAGCTCTTCGCGCAGCGGCTCCGCCATTGCCTGCGATAGCTCTTTCACGGAGTTCTGGTAAATGTCGTGCATCAGGTCACGGCCAGCCTCGTCAAGTGGAGCGTGATGTATTTCGCTCAGCAGCGATCGGATCATCGTGCCGATGCGCATGAGCTTGGCCGGTTCTGAGGTTGCTATCGAATCGGGCGACTCTTGGGGTGACTCTTGTGAATCCGACGACTTTTGTGAACCCGGTAACTCTTGTGAATCCGGTGACTCCTGGTCAGAGGATTTGTTCGCAGCCATATCGGGCGCGACCACATCTGGCATAACTCGCAATCCTATCTAGCCCTGACGGTCTCTGCCCCAGAACTGAGCCAAAGGCACGAGCATCTCCTCAGCGGTCAGTGCGCCGTGATGCCCGATGAACTTTGTCCAGCGTCCGCGGTTAGCCAAAGTCGCCTGCGCGGAGCCTTCCCCGCCAACGGCTTCGCCGATTATTACCGCCTCTTTAGCGATAACGGCGACGTCGCCTAGCCGCTCTTCGATCGCTGGCGTCATGTGCGGACCCAGCCATTGGGCTGCTAGCAGTTGCTGGCGCGTCATCACCTCGCAGGTGCCTAGGTATTGCTCTGCCGTCGCCGCAAACAGGTCTTCGGCCCGGCCCGGTTGCGCGTGCAGCCAGCGGAACCGTGGCTCACCTGAGGAGTAGAGCGTGTGGGCGAGCACGTTTTGATTTAGCGGCACTGGCGGTTGGGTGACCTCTAGCACGCCGTGATCTGCGGTGACCAAAACGGCTACATCGCTGGGCAGCCGATCGAGCAAGGCGTCAACCATTGCATCCACGCCACTGAGGATTGCCTGGTAGCGATTGCCTAGTCCGTACAGATGAGCGGCGCGGTCGAGGCTGTCGTAATACGCGTAAACCAGCTTCTCTCCGGCTGCGATCTGCTCTGCGACCGTCGGCACGATTTGGCGATGACTCTTGTAGCCAGCAAATTTGGCGCCGCGCAGGTGAGCCGTCGTGAATCCGGTGGATGCGAACTTTGAGCGCGTAACCACGCAGGCTCGTGTCCCGGCGAATGGTTCAACCGACTGCAGCGTTTCGGGTGGTAGCAGCTGGCGTGCGTCTTGCGGATATTTCTTGGTGCCGTCGGGTTGCTTGACCGTCCAGCCCAGTGTTCCGAGCAATCCGGCTGCAGTCAAAAACGTCAACCCGACCAAACCGTGCTCGGCCGGTGTTGCGCCGGTGGTGATCGCGGTAAGGGCTGCGCACGTTGTGCTGGGCGCAACCGTGGTGATCGCCGCCGGAGGTTCGCCGGACTGAGCTGCAGCCGAGCCGCCTGTTGCCAGGCCAGCTAGCAGCGGGGCTGTCTTGGCGCGGCGCTGTAGCTGATGCCAGCCCAAACCATCCACCACCAGCAACACCACGGCGCTCGCCTCACATACGGGCTGGGCGACGACGTGATTGGGTACGCCCGTGATCAGCGCGGGCAGAATCTGCGTGATGCACTTCCCGCCGTAGTCAGGCTCGGTCAGCGACAGATGAAGCGGTTCCGCCATGACTCAACCCGTGTGATTTGCGGCGCCAGTTAGCGCCTCGGCAAGCTCTTTAGTCAGCCCCAGCGCTTGAGCGGCGGACTTGATATCGGCGGGCGGCTCGGCGACAAACGTGAGCGTTTCGCTGGTGGTTGGGTGCTCAAGGGTGAGCCTCATTGCGTGAAGTAGCTGACGGTTGGCGCCGAAAGGATCAGGGCAGCCGTAGCTGGCATCGCCCAATACCGGCAGCTTGATGCTGGCCAGATGAACACGGATTTGGTGAGTGCGGCCGGTCTGCAAGCGACAGGTCAGCAGGCTTGCAACCGGGGGGTTCAGCTCCGGGCATGGCGCGCTGCCGAGCACGACATAGTCGGTGCGTGCCTCACGCCCGTCTTGGCCGACCTGCATTTTGGTGCGATTGCGGTGCGAGCGGCCGATCGCCGCGTCAATCGTGCCGCGTCTGGCGGCTGGTGTCCCTCGCACAAAGGTGACGTACTCACGCACGACCTTGTGATCGGCTAGCTGTGCGACCAGGTGCTGGTAGGCGGCGTCGGTGCGCGCACAAACAAGCAGTCCGCTGGTGTCGCGGTCAAGACGGTGCACGATGCCGGGTCGTTCGGGCGGGCCGGCGCTTGTTATCTCGGGATAACGATGCAGCAACCCGTTGAGCAAGGTGTCATCTAGATGACCTGCACCCGGATGAGTCACAAGGCCGGGTTGCTTGTTCACCACTATGACGTGCTCGTCTTCGTGGAGAACCGCAAAATCAACATCTGGGTTTGGAATGAGTTCGGTGGCACGGGCGCGAGCTGCGTTTATTGCGTCTAGCTGGGCGGCGTCTATCTCTATTAGCTGCCCGGTAACGACACGCTTAGCGGCGGTAGAGGTCGGTTCGCCATCGCAGCTGACACCGTTGTTTGTCAAGAGGTTTTTGACCTGGGCGCGCGGCAGGCCGGTGAGGGTCGCTATGGCTCGGTCTAGCCGCTGCCCGTCTAACGCTGCGGGGGCCTCGTATTTCATACAACCTGGCTGCTCGATTTGTTTTTGCCGTGGCGGTAGATGTGCAGCGTCACCAAAATTACTCCCACCACTATCGCCGCATCGGCCAGGTTGAACACCGGCCAAAATTGAAGGTCAACGAAGTCAACCACTCCCCCACGTCCCCAACCTCTGCCTCTGACTAGGCGGTCAATCAGATTGCCAACCGCACCGCCGAGCAGGCAGCCCAAAGCAAGCCGTGCCACCGTGCCGTTGATGCGGTGGCGGAAACGCCACAGAACAATGACGATTACCGGCACGAGCAGAGCCAGCAGTGGTCCTAGGCCAGAGCCTGCGCCCGCGCTGAAGGCGAATCCCGTGTTGTGGGTGAGGTTTAGTCTCAGCTTCCAAACGATGTCAATGATGCGGTCGTCCAGCACCGCAACCGCCCAGATTTTTGTTAGCTGGTCTAGCACCAAGATCGCTAGAGCCGTGCCGACGATCAGCGGCGTGTGGTGCTTGCGGTAAGCGGCTATCGCCAAGTTGCTCCGTGGCTTTTTTGCTCTACGCGCACGGCGGCGTGCGGGATCGCTCTGAGCCGCTCTTTTGAGATTGGCTTGTGGGAGATGATGCAGATGCCGTAGGTGCCGTTGTCAAGGCGTTCAATGGCTTTTTCTATTTCGTCCATTTCGGCGTGTGCCTGCTTGGACAGCATGAGGTTTTGGTCTCGCTCTACCGCAAAGGAGTTTCCCGCGCCTGACTCTTCGTCAAACTGAACGTCACCGGGCTCATGGTTGAGGGTTAGCTCGTCGGCTTCACGCTCCAGGCTGGTGGCCTGCGTTGAATAGCGGGCGAGGTCGGCTTCAAGCGCGACTCGGCATTGCGCCAAAAAGCTCTTTGCAAGCGGCGGCTTGCGAGCTTTGGCTGCGGCGAGGAGAGCCGGGTCGGCTGGCGGCACTTTGGGCTTCTTAGCTGCGGGTTTTTTGGCAGCAGGTTTCTTAGCTGCTTTAACCGCCTTCGCCGGCTTCTTAGCCGCAGGTTTCTTCGCGACAGGTTTCTTGGCGGCAGGCTTTTTCACCGCCGGCTTTTTAGTCGCCTTCGCCGGCTTTTTGGGCGCGGGCTTCCTGGCTGCTGGCTTCTTAACCGCTTTAGCCGCCTTCGCCGGCTTCTTAGCCGCGGGCTTCTTCGCTGGCTTCTTAGTCGTGGATTTTTTGGTTGCCACCGTTACCTATTTCTTCTTGTCCCAATCCGCCTTGATGCGGCGCGTACTCTACGCGCCAGAGCACCTGATGCGCCTATACCCTGCACCCGCTGACACTCCACGATTACTGGGCAATTAGTGGCGATTTCACCAGCAAAGGACTCATTCAAGGCTGGTTTAGCAAGTGACTGACGAGACTGCAAGCGCTTATCCGGCAGTGCCAGCGCAGCCCAATTTTTCTCAAATCGAGCGCCGCGTGCTGGACCGCTGGGAAGAGCAGGGCACTTTTGAGGACTCGGTTAATCAACGCCTAGCTGAAAGCGAGTTCGTGTTCTACGACGGGCCGCCCTTTGCCAACGGCCTGCCGCATCACGGGCATCTGCTGACCGGCTACGTCAAAGATGTCGTGCCGCGCTACAAGACCATGCGTGGCTTTCAGGTAAATCGCCGATTCGGGTGGGATTGCCACGGGCTGCCAGCCGAAATGGAAACCGAACGCGAGCTTGGCGTCAGCGGCCACGCCGCGATTCAGGAATACGGGGTTGAGCAGTTCAACGCTCAGTGCCGTGAATCCGTGCTGCGTTACACCGAAGAGTGGCGCGCAACGGTCACTCGCCAAGCCCGTTGGGTTGATTTTGACAACGACTACAAGACCATGAATCTGTCGTATATGGAGTCGGTGATGTGGGCGTTTCGCCAGCTCTGGGACAAGGGGCTGATTTACCAGGCGTTTCGGGTCATGCCCTATTCGTGGGGGGCGGAGACGCCGCTGTCAAATTTTGAGATCCGCCTTGACGATGCCACCCGCCCACGCCAAGACCCCGCGCTAACCGTTTGGTTTGAGGTGCCGGCATCTGACGCTTCGCCCGTCAGCGACCAAACCGGGCCGCTGCGGCTGCTGGCATGGACTACCACCCCGTGGACCTTGCCATCCAACCTGGCGCTAGCGGTCGGGCCAGATATCGACTATGCCATTGTCAGAAGCACCGGCAAAAACGCTGGCGGAGGCGGGACTGGTGGAGGCGCTGGCACTAGCGGCGAAGACGTTGCCTATGTGCTGGCAAGCGCGCTGCTTGAGAAATACGACCAAGAGCTCACGGATCTGTTAGGCGAATACGTCGTCGCCGACACGGTGCCTGGCAGCCAACTGGTTGGTCTCAGCTATCAGCCACTGTTTGACTATTTCGCCCATCGCAGCGAAGCGTTCCGAGTGCTTGGCGCAGACTTTGTCGACACCACCGAAGGCACGGGAATCGTTCACATGGCTCCCGGCTTCGGCGAGGACGATCAGGTTGTCTGCGAAGCCAACGGCATTGCGATTGACGATGCCGTGCCGGTTGACGACAGGGGCCGCTTCACCGACCAGATAACGCAGTGGAGCGGGCTGAACGTGTTTGAAGCCAATGCGGGGATCATCGCCGAGCTCAAGGAACGTCAGCGAGTGGTGAAACACGCCACCTATGAGCACAACTATCCGCATTGCTGGCGCACCGACACGCCCATCATCTACAAGGCCATCTCGTCTTGGTATGTGAAGGTCACCGAGATTCGTGACCGCCTGAGCGAGCTGAACGAACAGATCAACTGGGTGCCCAAGCACGTGCAGGAGGGTCGCTTTGGCCAGTGGCTGGCGGGCGCCCGTGACTGGTCGATTAGCCGCAACCGCTTCTGGGGATCGCCCATTCCCATTTGGGTGAGCGACAACCCTGAGTATCCCCGAACCGACGTTTACGGCAGCCTCGACGAAATCGAAGCCGACTTTGGCGTGCGGCCTGACGACCTGCACCGTCCATTCATTGACGAGCTGACTCGCCCTAACCCTGACGATCCTTCTGGCAAATCAACTATGCGACGGGTGCCTGAGGTGCTCGACTGCTGGTTTGAGTCTGGCTCCATGCCGTTCGCCCAGGTGCATTACCCGTTTGAAAACAAGGAATGGTTTGAGCAGAACTTCCCGGCTGACTTCATTGTTGAATACATAAACCAGACCAGGGGCTGGTTCTACACGCTGCATGTGCTGGCGGGTGCGCTCTTTGAGCAGCCGGCGTTTGAAAACGTGATCTGTCACGGCATCTTGCTGGCCGGTGATGGCAACAAGCTGTCAAAGCGGCTGCGTAACTACACCGAGCCGACGGAGATCTTTGACCGCCAGGGGTCCGATGCCCTGCGCTGGTATTTGATGTCTACGAACATTGTGCGGGGCGGGGACACCCGACTCTCAGATGCCGGCATTGATGAGGTTGTGCGCCAGGTTTTGATTCCGATTTGGAACGCTTATTCGTTTTTTACTCTGTACGCGAACGCCGATGGCTATACGGCCAAGCCGATTAGCGGCACGCCGGATCATGTGCTTGACAGATATCTGCTGGCGAAGACCCGCACGACCCTGGAAGAGGTCACCAGGCATTTTGACGCTTACGACCTGCCGGGGGCCGCGGCGCAGCTGCAAGCTTTTGTTGGTGCGCTGAACAACTGGTACATCCGCCGCAGTCGCGATCGCTTTTGGGGCACCGCTGGCAGCGCCAGTCAAAATCAAGGCGCTACACGAAATCAAGGTGCGACACAAAACCAAGCCGCAGCGCAAAGCCTGGGCGACCCGCAAGCCTTTGACACGCTTTTTGCGGTTCTCGTCATCTTCACCAAGATGACTGCCCCACTGCTGCCGATGATCACCGACGAGATCCATGCTGGCTTGACCAGCGGGCAAAGTGTGCATCTAGCAGATTGGCCCGATCCCGCAGAGCTGCCAGCCGATGAAGAACTCGTGCGCCGCATGGAGATAGTGCGCGAGGTTGCCTCCGCTGGCTTGCGCTTGCGTGAAGATGCGGGTCTGCGTGTGCGGCTGCCGCTTAGTTCGCTCACCGTTGCAGGGCCGGGTGCTAAAGACCTGGAGCCGCTAGTTGGGTTGCTGACCGATGAGCTCAACGTGCGCTCGGTTGAACTGCGGGAATCTTTTGACGAACATGCGACCAAGCATTTGCGACTTAACGGCGCAGTACTGGGGCCGCGCCTTGGCGAAGATGCCCAGGCGGTATTTGCGGCAGCCAAAAATCAGGATTGGCAAGAGAGCGCTGACGGGGTGGTCAGCGTGGCAGGCCATGAACTACAACCGGGCGAATATGAGCTGGCGCTGCGACCGACCGACGAAAGCACTTCGGCCACGCTGAACAACAGCGACCTTGTGGTGGTGCTTGATACCACCGTTACCGCTGACCTTGCCGCTGAGGGTGATGCCCGTGATTTGATACGCGTGATTCAGCAGGCTCGCAAAGATGCAGGGCTAGAAGTGACCGACCGCATCGCTCTGACGGTGCGTTGGAGTCCGTCCGATGCCGAACGCGTGCGCGCCTATCAGGAGATGATCGCTGAGAATGTTCTGGCTACGGAGTTTGACTGGTTGGAAGGATCAAAAGACCCGGTCGTTGAGGTGGCGGTAGCGGGCTAACTGCAGAGTGCGGGCTAACTGCGGGAGTGCGGGTTAGCTGCGCAGCAGGGGCTCTCGTTGAATCAGGGCCTCTAGGAACGGGTCGTCCAGGCTGTCAAGTGTGAGTGGCTCGGGGCCAGCGAGGTCGTTTGTGCTAACCGGAGCAGCCGGTGGGGCAGTTTCGCTGGCTGGCGGCGCGGGCTCGGCGGGGCTAGGGCTAGCGACGGGCTCGGCAGCACTAGCAGCGGGCTCGGCTGGCGGAACAGCGCCGGCAGGAGCGCCTGGCATCTCCATAAGCACGCGCCTTGTTTCTTCGGCGACCAGTCCCGTCAGCAGTTCAGTCAGCGGATCCGCCACAGCCTTAGCCGATTCGGACACCCTCATCATTGCGGCACCGCCAATGGAAACACCCATCTCTTCCACGGCTTGCGCAATGCGGCGCGTTGTCTCCGGCGATAAAACGATTTCGACTGGCACGGCGCCCGTCATCTGGCTCGCTTCAACATCTGCCAGGCGCTTGCTGACGCGAGCTAGCTCAGATTCAAATTTTGCCATTTCGTTGGCAAGAACTTCGGGTGGCAAATCAGGCACTGCGACAGTTTAGAGATTTCATCAGCAACCCAGTATCAAGCCTTTTAGAACAACTTGAATGATGATGAGCAAAAGAATCGGAGACAGGTCTAAACCAACGTTGCCGACACGCAACACCGGCAGCGCCCGCCTTAGCGGTCCCATCAGCGGTTCCGTAATGATGATCAGGACACGTCCAACAACTGCGACCGGACTGTCTGGCGCTAACGGAATCCAACTCAGCAGAATCCGACCGAAGATCGCCAGCGTGTAGAGATCAAGAACCGTGCAGATGAAACTCACTTGTTGCGCACGTACCTTAAGCAGATATCCGGCTCAGTGGCCAGATATCTGAAACTGCTGCCGGGCTTGGTCGGACAACTCCACACCCGCTGGTACAAGCATGTAAACCTGGTTGGCGACCTTTGACATGGTGCCGCCCAAGCCGTAACAAAGCCCGCTTGTGAAGTCCAAAAGCCTTCTGGTGAGCTCGCGATCCAGGCCTTGCAGGTTCAAGATTATTGATTGACTGTTCTGAAATCTGTCGGCGACATGTTGAGCATCGTCAAACACGTTGGGTGCGATAACAATCGGTTGGGAGTTGGTAGCCGCAAACGTGCTTGGTTCGGCTTGATTTCCAAGTCCAGGCGGCGCAGTCACCGGCTCAACATGCAAAGGAACCGGGTAAGCAGGGTCGGAGGCGGGATTTGCTATTTCGTAAGGCCGCACATCAGAAATGCCTTCCATTTCGTAGGCGGTTTTCATGCTTTGCCCCATGTCATAGCCCTGTTCTGGGTAGGGCTGCGGGCTCATCTGGGGTTGTGGGTTCAGATCATGCTGGTCGTTTGGCAGTTGCTCATACGACATTTCCTGGGCTTCTTCATACGCAGCTTCAGGAGCAAGACCCAGATACATAATTGTGCGGCGAAATATTGATGGCATGTGGTACCTGGCTTTTCAGGCTACCGCGTGAGCGGTCGCTGCCCGAACAGAGCCGTGCCTATTCGCAGCATCGTGCTGCCCGCCGCGATGGCCTGCTCTAGATCGCCACTCATTCCAAATGACCGCTGCGGTAGTTGGTGTTTGTCTGCAAAACGCTGGGCTTTTTCGAAGCTGGTGCGCACGATTTCGGGTGACCCTTGCGCTCCGATTGCCATTACTCCCACAACGTCAAGGCCGGCGTCGGTTGCTTGCGATAGCAATTCGGCGGCTTGCTCTGGCGCGCAGCCGCCTTGAGATGCGGCGCCCGAAACGTTTAGCTGCAACATGACTGTTGCCTGCCCGCAACGCTTGGCTATCTCTGCTACCAGTGATGGGCGATCTACGCACTGCCATACGTCGACAAGTTCAGCGATCAGGCGAACCTTGTTGGTTTGAGCGTGCCCTATGAAGTGCATCTGAGTTTGCTCCAATGTCGGCGCGGGCAGCTCACGGCATTTGCTGAGAAGTTCTTGGGCGTAGTTTTCGCCGATCTGGTTGAGCCCTGCCGCGGCCGCCGCAGTTATCGCCCAAGGGCCGAAGCCTTTAGTAACCGCTAGCACTTGGGTTTTGGCTAGATCGCCACCCGCTTCGGTGATGCGTGATTGGACCTGCGCCAAGCGGCTGGCTACGGCGGCGGCTTGTTCGGCGGCTTGTTCGGCGGTCTGGTTCACGTTGAGCTTGCAGGACGTGCTTGGGTAGCTGGAGACACCACCACTGTCATGGTCATGCGTTCAGTTTCGCCACGCGCACGATGCGAGAAATAGCGATCCGACGCAGCGGCGGTGCAGCTATGCGACAGATAATCCAAAGCGATGTCGCTTTCGTTCAAAGCTGCCAAGGCGGCTGCCCCTAGATCTAGGGCGGGCTTGCCCTGGCTGGTGAGTGCGCCGACATGCGGCCCGTAGCGCTCAAGCATTTTGTCTAGATCGCTTTGCCCGAACTCATAGCTGGCGGCGTGTATGTATGGGCCAACAATTGCGCGCAACCCAGCTATTCCCGCGGCTCGCATTTGCGCCGCCGTTGCCTGGATTACACCTGCCAGCAAGCCTTTCCAGCCCGCATGTATCGCAGCTATTGCTGGCGTTGGGGTTGGCGCGGCGGTGGTGGCTGCGCTAACGCCGCTGGCGGTGGCGCCGTAAAGCGCGATCGGCAAGCAATCCGCCGTGCGGATTGCTAGAGCCGCTCCAGGTGAAGTAGTCCAGGCGGCGTCGGCCGACACACCAGCCTGATCGCCGGGCGATTTAACGCGCACAACCTCGCAGCCGTGCACTTGGTTCAGCCAGGTCGCATGAGAGTCATCGGCCGGGTCATCAATCACAGGGTCATCGCCCGCACGGTCACAGCGATCCGTGAAACTCACGAAACCCAGACTGCGTGCAGTTATGCAGCGCTGCAGAGTTAGCACTTAAAGCAATGGGCTTGGGCTAGGGCGATGGGCTAGGACGACGGGCTAGAGCGGCTTCGGGTTCAGCTAGCGCAAAAACGCCGGCACATCTAAGTCGTCGTCTCCCTCATCGGAATCATCAAATGAGAAATCAACCTGGCCTTCGCCGTCAGAGTAAGTGCCTATCCCATCTGGCAAGACCGTAGAAATCAGCCCGTCGCCAGAGCTGCGCCCAAAGCCTGCCGCAACCACCGTCACCCTCATCTCATCTTCCAGGCTCTCGTCAATAACGGTGCCGAAAATGATGTGGCAGTCGGAGCTGCAGTGCTCTTGCACGATTTGAGCAGCCTCGTCCACCTCTAACAAACTCAGGTCTGGTCCGGCGGCAATGTTTAGCAAAACACCGCGCGCTCCGGCGATGGATTCTTCCATCAGCTCGCTTTCAACCGCCGAGCGTGACGCATTGATGGCACGGTTATCGCCGTGCGCGACGCCAATGCCCATAAGAGCGGTACCGGCGTCGGCCATGATCGCTCGCACGTCAGCGAAGTCGGTGTTGATTAAGCCAGGTGTGGTGATCAGCCCGGAAATTCCGGACACTCCGGCATACAGCACATCGTCGGCCATGCGGAAGGCGTCCAGCATGGATGTCTGCTCGGTTGCCATTGCCAGCAGGCGGTCGTTCGGAATCACGATCAGCGTGTCCACCTTGTCGCGCAGTGCTTCAATTCCCTGCTCGGCTTGAAGTTGGCGGCGTTTCCCCTCAAAGGCAAATGGCCGAGTGACCACACCGATGGTTAGCGCACCTTGCTGACGGGCTATGTCGGCCACGATCGGCGCCGCGCCGGTGCCGGTTCCGCCACCCTCACCTGCGGTGATAAACACCATGTCGGAGCCCTTGAGCACGTTTTCAATTTCTTCGCTGTGCTCGGTGGCCGCACGTATACCTAGCTCTGGGTCGCTGCCAGCCCCAAGGCCCTTGGTGGTTTGGCGGCCGATGTCAAGGGTGACCTGAGCATCGCTCAACATGAGAGCCTGCGCATCGGTATTGATGGCGATCGTCTCAATGCCCGGCAGGGCACCCTCAATCATGCGGTTAACGGCATTGGAGCCGCCGCCGCCGATGCCGACCACTCTGATTGTCACTACGTAGGTTGCTGGCAAGTTCATTGCACCCCTCAAGGGACGATTTGGCAGAGAGCCTTCCGACTCAAGGTTTGCGACTCCAAGTAAATCCCACCACTGGCGTCGGCCAGACAGCCCCCAGCAATCAAGTTCTTAAGAGTACAGCAGGGCGCAATCTAGCCCCTAACGATTGAGTCCCGCAATTTGGGCCTGCTAGCTCCGGCCAGCCGTGGCCGCTAACGGGTCGGTCATGTCCCTGACCACGGGCAGATGCGGGACCGACACATCAATCTCTAGGGCGCCGGTCACGGTCGGTGTGTCTGAACGGCGGTCTAGCTCATCAAGCAGAGCTATCAGTGCAGCCAGCTTGGCGGCTAGCTGAGAATCATCGCCCACCGCCACCTGATCGCCTGATGCCAGCAGCAGGCGGATTTCGTTTCTGTCGTCACGCCCTAGCTGGGTAATCGCTACTTGAGCTTGCTCTGCTGCGTCGGCAATGTCTAGGAGCGGCAAAAAATCGGCGGGCAAGTATCCGCCAAGTGTGAAAGAGCTACTTGCCGCCGTTGCTTGTGTGTTCACGATTTGTGGCAGTGGTGGCGGTGTGGTCAATGGCTCGCTCAGCACGCGGCCCTCATGCGAAATCACCACCCAAGTACTAGTAGCGCTCGCTATCAAAACCGGTCGCTGCTCGCTGATGCGGACGGTGATGACGCCGTTTAGCGAACGTTCAAATGTCGCATCGCTAAACCAAACCAGGTCTTCAAGCGCAGCCTGAGCGGCGGCAAAATCAAGGCTTACAAGCGCGACACCCGGGCTGAAATTGAGTTTGCCTTCAACCTCATCAAGCGTCAGGCGATGCAGGCCGACTATCTCAACACGTTCCACATCGGCCAGCGGCGAAAAGAGAACCACTACCGCGGCCGCAGCCGCAAGCAGCACTGCGACCAAAGCAAAAACGGCGCAACCGATGCCGGAGCGTGAGCTGCTTGGGGGGTTCCGTGTGCTGTTTGAGGGGTGCTGGCTAGCGATCGTCAAACCCCACGAAGCGAACCTCGGCGTTGAGCGTTACTCCGCTGCTCTCTTGTACTCGCTGTGCGACAAGGTCGATCAGCTTGGCTACGTCGCTGGCGGTGGCGTCCGTGTCTGCCACGATGAAATTTGCGTGAACCTCTGAAACGTGTGCGCCGCCGACTCTTAGCCCTTTCAGGCCGAGCTGGTCGATCAGAGCGCCCGCGCTTGGGGCGTTGTCCGGCGCTTGGCTATCTGGCGCTTGGCTATCTGGCGCTGGGTTTTTGAATATCGATCCGGCGTTTTGTCCGCCGGGCTGATTTTGGCGGCGCCAGGCGGCGATCTCTTTTAGCTCACGTTGAGCTTGCTGGGCGTCTTGTTCGTAGCAGGCAAAGCTGGCAGACGTAACCACCTGCGATGGTTGGATGCAGCTGGAGCGGTAACCCAGCTGTAGCTGCGCGGCGTTGTGGCGGCTCTGCTGCGCCGTTGCTAAATCAAAAACGGTGGCGCTCAACAGGCATGAAGCAATGTCGCTGCCATGTCCGCCTGCATTCATGCGCACCGCTCCGCCCACGCTGCCGGGCACACCAACAGCCCAGCCCAGACCGCCTAAGGAACGTGCGGCACATTGGCGCGCAAGCACGGGCAAAGGAACCGCTGCCCCGGCTTTCACTGGGCTGTAGTTCGCCGATTCAGCACTCGGCTGGTCAGCATCAGGCAAATCAGAATCAGGCAAATCAGCATCAGGCCAGTCGATTTCTGCGAACCGTTCACCAAGGTGGACGGCTATGCCGTCAAAGCCGGTGTCGGCCACCAGCATGTTTGATCCCAGCCCGACAATCAAGACAGCCAGCCCGGTTGCGGCTTTTGCTTCAGCCACACGGCGCAGGTCGGTCTCGTCTTGAGCGGTGAATCCGATCGCAGCGGTTCCGCCAACTCGGTACGTGGTGCGCGCACCGAGCGGAGCATCAACGACGGCACCCTTGCCAAGCGTTGCCCGCGCGGTGGCTATCGCTTCCGAGTCGGTCGTCATGCGGCGGCCGTCATGTGCTTGCCGTCATGCGGTCAGCATTTCCTCTGGAAGCGTCGTGAGGTCGCCCGCTCCCAGCGTCAAGCACAGATCACCCGGCTTCAAAACCGCTTCTAGATAGCTCCGCAAGTCTGACCAGTTAGGGATGTAAGCGACCTGGGCGTAAGGGTGGCTGCCGAGTACTGCCCGCACTATTAGATCGCCGGTAATGCCCGGTTGGGGTTGCTCGCCTGCGGAGTAGATGCCCGTGATCACCACTAGGTCGGCCTTTGCGAACGAATCCTCAAAGTCTTGCCACAGCGACGCGGTGCGGCTGTAGCGGTGCGGTTGGAATACCGCCACTATCCGCTGCCAACCCCCGGTTTGCGCGGCAGCAATGGCTGCGTCTACCTCGGTGGGCAGGTGCGCATAGTCGTCGATGTAGGTCACGTCGTTGCGTTCGCCGCGCCGTTCAAACCGCCGCGCAACTCCCCCGAAGCGGCTGAGCGTCTCACGTATTGGCTCTACTTCGGCTGCTAGCTCACAGGCAGCCGCGAGTGCGCCGGCCGCGTTTAGTGCGTTGTGCAGACCGGGCAGCGGCAACGTGAAACTGCCAAGCGAGGTGTGTTCTGCTGTGCTGGCTTTGGCAGTGCCGGCTTTGGCTCGCACATCAAAGCTCACCCCGCGCCGATCGCTTTCAACCTTGCTGAGTTGGTAGTCGGCATCTTCGTGGCAGCCGTAGGTAACGATGCGAGTCTGGTCGGAACGAGTCTGATCAGAATGAGCCTGGTCAGAGCCGCTAACGCGCTCAGCTAGCCGCCGTGTTTGCGGATCGTCAATGCACAGCACGGCCAGCTGCGCCGCAGCCACAAATTCTTCAAACGCGTCATACAGCGCTTCGGTTGAACCGTAGTAGCTCAGGTGGTCGGGCTCAATGCTGGTAACCAGCACCACCGGCGCGCGCAGTTTCAAAAAAGTGCCGTCGGATTCGTCTGCCTCAACCACGAACAGCTCACCGTCGCTGTTCCAGACCGCGCTGGAGCCAATCTCATTCAGATCTCCGCCAACCAGAAAAGACGGCTGCAGACCTGCGCTCACCAGGCATAACGACAGCATTGAAGAGGTGGTGGTCTTGCCGTGCGTGCCGGCTATCGCGACGGTTCGTTTGAGCTCACAAATGGCACTCAAAATCTCGGCGCGCTGCCAAACGCGGATGCCGCGACCGCGGGCGTGCTCTAGCTCAGGGTTCTCGTCTGGAATGGCTGTGGAGTGCGCTACCACATCAACATCGCCGACGTTGGCGGCGTCGTGCCCGATGCTGATTTGCGCACCCATAGCACGCAGGCGCGTAATGCCAAGCGATTCCCTCAAGTCGCTGCCGGTTACCTGGTGCCCCATTTCTGTTAGCACCACGCCGATGGCATTCATGCCCGCGCCGCCCGCGCCGACCACGTGAATGGCGAGAGTCTCCGTCAGGTTTATCGCCGATCCGGTTTCAAGCGAGGCTGGCATTTACTTGCTTTTCTCAGGGCAGGTCGTATCGGGGCCAGCCGTATCGGGGCCAGCCGCGTGCTTAAGCGCCAGCTCGGCGATGCGATGCGCAGAGTGTGCGCTTGCGAAGTTGGAAGTGCCCGTGCGATCGGACTCTCCGGCGTCCGTCAGATGCGCGTTGATTTCGGCAGCCAGGCGTGCGCCGTCTAGATCAGCGTCGTCAACTATTGATGCCTGACCGGCTGCGGCGAAAATCTCGGCATTGCGGCGCTGATGGTCATTGGGAGCGCCCGGCAGCGGCACAAGCACAGCGGCCTTTGCCAACACACTTAGCTCTGCGATCGTTGATGCCCCCGCCCGGCAGACAACCAGATCTGCCGCCGCAAGCGCAACGGGCAGGTTGTCGTCGTAGGGCACAGCGCGATAGATCCCCTTGGCCGTGCTCTTGACAGGGTCACGGGAAGCATCACGGGCGGCTTGCGGCAACTCATCCCAATCTCGTTTTCCCACTACGTGATAAATGAATAGCTGGCCTGGCTGCCCCTGGCCTAACTGCTCTAGGGCTTGCCAGGTGGCGGTGTTGATGCGCAGCGAGCCAAGCGAGCCGCCAAAGATCACCACCGCCTTTGTGTCGGCTGAGTCCGGCCAACCCAGCTCGGCCCGCAAGTCTTGGCGGGCGGCAGATCGTTCCGCTAGGGCGATCACCTCCGGACGAACTGGAGTGCCGGTTAGCACCTCTTTACGCAAACCTGTGCCCAGAGTTGGCACGGCCGCAGCTTTGGCGAAACGGCTCAGCATTGAATTCGTGCCAGAGGCAACTGCGTTTTGCTCAACCAACACCAGCGGCACACGCATCACAATCGCACCAATCGAACCCGGCAGGGCGGCATAGCCACCCAGCGATAGCACAACGCTCGGTCGCATCTTTCGCACCAAGGCAATGCCCTTTGCTATGCCCCGCAGCAGCGCCCAAGCGGCGGCGAAGTTCGCTGGCGTTACCGGGTTTTTGCCGCGGCGATTTATTCCTCGCCCCGGCAGCGTCGTCAAGGCAAAGCCAGCGGCTGGCACTAGCTGGGAGTCCAAGCCAACGGCGCTACCAACGAAATGAATCTGACTAGCGGGCCAACCTGACTCCACTAAGGCGTTCGCCACAGCTAGCCCCGGGACCAGATGTCCGGCAGTACCGCCGCCGGCGATCAGGGCAAGGCTGGCGCGGTTGTTGGCACCGCTGTTTTTGGTGCGGCTATCTGTGCGGTCGGTTGCCATTGCCTAAGCCGTGCCGGCTAGCGCCTGGGTTTGGGCAGGTTCTGAGTGCTCTTTGTGATGCTCAAAAGGATGCCCGCCGCCATAGCCGTTACTAGCAATGACGATGAGCCATACGACAAAAACGGCAAGGTCACGCCGGTGATTGGGAGCAAGCCCAGCACTCCACCGATGTTTATGAAGGTCTGCAACATGAGCCAGATGGTGATGCCGGCTGCCATTAGCGAGCCGAAAATGTCGGGGGCTCGGCGAGCGGTGCGGAAACCCAGCACCCCCACCAGCGTCAGCAGCGCGATAACCGCCAGGCCACCGAGCAATCCCATCTCTTCGCCGACAACCACGAAAATAAAATCGGTGTGAGCGTTGGGCACCCAACCCCACTTGGCTTGGCCCGCTCCCAGCCCAGATCCGGTTACGCCGCCTTGGGCAAGTCCCACCAGACTTTGGAAGGTTTGGTAGCCAGCGCCCAGGCGTTCTTCGATTGGGTTTAAGAATCCGGTTAGACGGGCGCGCCGATAATCGGCCGCTAAAAATAGGAGCGCCAATGCCGGCGTTGCAAAAAGCGCTAGGCGCATCAAATATCGCCCGGGCACGCCAACGGAAAACATCATGCCCATAGCGATTGCGGCCAAAATCACGGAGGTGCCCAGGTCGGGCTGGAGCACGACTAGGCCACACCCGCCGCCAACAACGGCCAGCAACGGAAGCATGCTGCGCGAGTTGTGCGCTAGATCGTGATACCGCTGCTCTAGAAAAACCGCTACTGCGATTACCAGGGCCAGCTTTGCCAGCTCAGAGGGCTGCACATTAAAGAGGCCGAAGTCCAGCCAGCGTTTGGATCCTGAAACGACGTCACCGACAACCAATACCGCTGCCAGCAAAGCCATGCTGACCGCAACTAACGGGATGGCGAAGCGTCGCCAGAACCGGTAGTCAATGCTCAGGGTTACTAGCAGCACCAGTACGGCTAGCCCGGCGGAATAAAGATGTCGGCGGAAATAAAGCAGCGGCTCGCCACCGTCGTTAATGCCGACTATGGGTGAGGCCGACAGCACCAGCACAACCCCTGTGAGCAAGAGCACCAAAATCACCGCCAGCAGTGCGACGTAATGAATTGTCGGGCCGCCAAGGCGGGGGGTGCGGGTGGCGCCGGTCTGTCGACTAGCGCGAGCCTGGCGGCGCGTGCCAGTGGCCCCCGCTGCGTTTCGGAGGGGTGGGCGGGCGCGCATAAGCGGTCTTGACGGTTGGGCGGAGGGGCCGCCACCTCTGGCAGGGTTGGCAGGCATTAGTTCCCAGACTCGCTTCGGTGCTGATCGTGATGCTCGGCTTGACGGCTTGACTGGGTCAGGCGGAAAACCTCGGCGGCAAAATCGTCGCCGCGCTCGTTGTAGCTGTCGTACCAATCAAAAGAAGCGCAGGCAGGTGACAGCACCACGGATTGTCCGGCTAGCTCTGCCGCTAGCTCGGCGGCTTGCTCAACTGCGGCTCGCATGTTGTTGGCTCGTTCCACGCGACAGTGCCCCTTGAAGATGTCTGCGATTTCCTCGGCCGCCTCACCTATCACCACGACTGCTAGAAGCTGCGACGCAAGAGCGCTCAGCGGTTTCAGGCTCAGTCCTTTATTGCGACCACCCGCTATTAGTACCGCATTTTCAAGTCCCGCTACGCCCGCTAACACTGCTGCAGGCGTGGTGGCCTTGCTGTCGTCGTAGAATGCAACGTCGCCAGCGACTGCGATTTTCTTTAGGCGATGAGCTAGCCCTTCAAATTCG
Source organism: Candidatus Poriferisodalaceae bacterium (assembly GCA_965212125.1). Classification (GTDB taxonomy): domain Bacteria; phylum Actinomycetota; class Acidimicrobiia; order Acidimicrobiales; family Poriferisodalaceae; genus CAYRJD01. The sequence continues at coordinate 967,100 of OZ243045.1, forward strand.
GCTAGCTCGGCGGCTATGGCGGTGTCGTTTGCGCCCATCTCTAGGGCAACAGCTGCAGCCGCAGCCGCATTTGCGATGTCGTGCGGGCGGTTGAGTGCCATCTGCGCCACCGGCACGATTACTCGCCCGTAAGCGCAAAGGTTGTCGTCGCTCACTGCTAGGTCGCCGGCGGTGAGACACTGCGCAGACGCGAAGGTCACGGGTTTTGCGGCGGCGGGAACGTGCTTGGCGATCTGGCTGTCGGCGTGGGGATAAACCGCCACGGCGGGTTGGCCAGTGTCCTGCGCAGTGGTCTGGTCCGCTGCCTGGTCTGCGTTGCGCCAGATGCGCGCCTTGGCGCTTTCGTACGCTGCCATGTCGCCATGCCAGTCCAGATGATCTGGGGTCAGATTTAGCCAGGCACCAACTTTGGGTGCAAAGTTTTGAGCTGCTGCCAACCGAAACGACGATGCCTCAACTACGAATGCTTCGGCTGTGGTTGCATCGGTGCCGCTGGGCTGGTCGATTGCTGCGACTAGGGGAAGTTCGGTATTGCCAGCCGCAACTGCGGCTACCCCGCTGCGAACAAGCATTGCGGTGGCCAGCACGGTCACCGTTGTTTTGCCGTTGGTGCCGGTAATCGCGGCGATGGGGCGATTATCCCAGCGAGCCGCCAGGTCGAAGTCGCCCAGGATTGGACGCTTGAGCTCTTGCGCCAGCTTGTAGATGGGGTGGTGTCCCGGCACACCTGGGCTGGGTGATACGGCGTCAACCTCGCCAACTAGCCGACGCAGCTCGGCCTCGTCGGGCGCTAGATGCGCTGCGGTTGCATCGGCACTGGCTGTGCTGGCCTTGCTAACCGCCGCGGCGTCGTCGGCCAAGATCACCGTGTGGCCGCGTGATCTCAGCGCCGCGGCTACGGCACGTCCGGTGGCCGCCAGCCCGAAAACCAGGACTTTTTCCAGCCGCGCTGTGGATGGCTCCGATTCGGTAGCGGCTTGTCTCGCGGCCTGCTTCGCGGCCTGCTTTGTCATAGCGAATTTGCCGGAACTTGGATCAGGTCCAGGCTTAGATAGTCGGCGTAATAAATCACCAGCGCTACCGCTACCAGCAGTCCGTTGATGACCCAGAGGCGTATCAGCACGGTGGTTTCGGGCCAGCCAGCTAACTCAAAATGATGATGAATGGGCGCCATGCGAAAAATCCGCCGCCCGAACAGCCGGAAAGATCCCACCTGCATGATGACCGACATGGTCTCTATTAGATAAAGCCCGCCGATGATCGGTAACAGCAGGTCAACGTGCAACAACAAACCCAGCCCGGCCAGGGCCGTGCCGATGGCTAGAGACCCAGTGTCGCCCATAAAGATTCGTGCCGGTGGTGCGTTCCACCACAAAAACCCGGCGCAAGCTCCGGCTAGGGCTGCGGCTGTGACGGCCAGATCCAGCGGGTCTTTTACTTCGTAGATGTTGGGGTTGCGAAACGCCCAGTAAGCGACGATGACGAATGCGGCGAAGGCGATCGCGGCGGCTCCCCCGGCTAGCCCGTCAAGCCCGTCGGTGAGGTTGACTGAGTTTGACACCGCTAGCACAACCAGCACCGACCAGATAATCCAGACGCCGCGCGGCAGCTCGAGATCAATAAACCCGATGCGGGTGAAGCTGATGATCGGGGTGGAATCCAGCCAGAACGTGGCTACTAAGGCAAAGGTGACCCCGACAATGATCAGGCCGATGAGTTTTGCCCGCTTATTTAGCCCGACGTTGCGTTCGTTGCTCACCTTCAGGTAATCGTCAATCAGGCCAACGATGCCAGCTAGCACCACCGCCATCATCAAGACGACTCCTGTGCTTGAAAAATTGCCGCCGCCGCGCAGGTGGCTCACCGTGAAACCAGCCAGCGCGCCAGCCAAGATGCTTAGCCCGCCCATTGTGGGCGTGCCTTTCTTGGTCATGTGGCCTTGGGGACCATCAAGCTGTATGGGCTGGCCGATGCCGCGTTTTTGCAGCCAGGGAATCAGCAGCCAGGTGCTAAGCAGCGACACCGCCATAGCTACCGCCCCGGCGGTCAGCAGGGCTATCACTTGGCGTCTCGCTTTGGGCTGGATTGCCGCTCTGGGCTGGACCGCTGGTTTAGCTTTTGGGCGGCGACCTCGGCATCGTCAAATGGCTTTGCGCCGGTGCTGTCAATCTGCGTGCTTTCGTGTCCTTTGCCGGCGATTAGCACCACATCACCTGGTGCCGCATTGGCTATGGCATAGCCGATCGCCTCGCTGCGATTAAGGATGCGCTCAGAGGTTGCGCGGTCTGCCGTATTGCGGCCCGCTGTGTAGCCAGCTTCGATTTCGGCGGCTATTGCGGCGGGATCTTCGCTGCGCGGATTGTCGGATGTGACAACCACAAAGTCCGCCAGCTCAGAGGCGACCTCGCCCATTAGTGGACGCTTAGCTTTGTCGCGATCACCGCCCGCGCCGAACACCGCCCACAGCCGAGCCGCGGCAAGCTCACGGGCGCTAGCAAGCGCGGCGGCCAGCGCGTCGGGCTTATGGGCGTAATCCACCAGCACGGTTATGCCTAGATCTTGCGATGCTGGCGCGGTTATCGGTTGCATGCGACCCGGCACGGGTTGGACGCTTTCAAGCCCGGCCACAACTTCCGTCTCGCTCAGCTCTAGCGCCAAACCGGTGGCTGCCGCCGCGGCCAGGTTTTCTAGATTTATCCGGCCGCATAGCCGGGTTGTTAGGCGACGCCCACGCCAGGTGTAGCTCAGGTAATCACTACCCACCTCTACATCTGACATATCCCCAACAGAGTATGGAAAAATTGGCACGGAGTTCTTGTTTTGCTGGCTGACTTGTTGGTGTAGCCGATTTCCCCACTCGTTGCCGGTGTTGATTACCGCTAGGGAGCTGCGGCCGTCAAACAGCTTGGCCTTGGCCTGGAAGTAGTCCTCCATGTCGGTGTGGAAGTCAAGGTGCTCCGGGCTGAGATTGGTAAACACGCCCGCTGCGAACTCAATGCCGTTGACTCGCCCCAGCGCCAGGGCGTGCGATGACACTTCAACCACTGCGAACGCGCCGGACGCGGTGTCCGCGACCTGGTTCAGCCAGCGGCTTAGGTCTGGTGCTTCGGGCGTGGTGCGAGCACCCTGCAGCGTGCCAAGCAGTTCCGAGTGCCTTTGTGTGGCATTCAGCATTTGTGAGATCGCATGGGTAACGCTGGTCTTGCCCGCTGTGCCGGTCACGCCGATCACGCTCACGCGCTGCGAAGGGTGGTGATGAATGGCCGCCGCGCACGCTCCCAATGCCTCTCGCACGTCGGGAACTAGCAGCTGCGGCACGTCAGAGTGCTCGCTTAGTTTGCGCTGCACCAGCAATGCGGCCGCCCCGGCTTGGATCGCCTCGCCCGCAAAGTCATGGCCGTCGTGGTTTGCACCAACCACGCAGGCGAACATCATTCCCGGCTGACACTGCCTGCTGTCGTGGGTGATGTCGCTGACGGGGACGGCGGCGCTAGTGGCAGACACAGTTTCTTCGGCCAGCGTTGCTTCGGGCAGGAATGCCGCTAGCTCGCCAAGTAAGACCGCAGGGTTATCAGCCACCGGGCGCGACTTTCAGGATGCGCATTGCTTTCCCGGAGATTTCGGCAAAAAGCGGGGCGGCCACTAGCCCGGCGATGTGCTCTTTGCGGGGCTCGTCTAAGAGCACCACAACAGTTAGCTGCGGGTCGTTGGCGGGCAGGAAGCCAGCAAATGAGCTCACATAGTTCTCTTCGCTGTAGGTGCCGTTGGCCGCCAGCTTTTGCGCAGTTCCGGTCTTGCCAGCCACCTCATAGCCAGGCACCACCGCTCGCTTGCCGGTTCCGTTGGTTACTACGGCGCTAAGCATGCTGACCATCTGCCCTGCCGTGCCTTGCGATAGCACGCGCACCGGCGCCTCTCGTTCAATCGGATTGAACCGACCACCGACATCAACGTTGCCCAGATGCAGTCGCGGCGCCACATACTCACCGCCAGCTGCCATCACGTTGTACGCGGCTGTCAGCTGCACGGCGGTTACCGACACGCCATGCCCGAAGGCGATCGTTGCGTGCCTGGTTCCGAACCATTCCCGACTGCTTTGCAAGATGCCCTTTGTTTCACCTGGCAGGGCTGGGTTGTGCCCTTTTCCGGTGTGGCGGCCAAACCCAAACGCTCGCAGGTAGTCATACAGAGTTGGGCTGGGTATTCGAACGGCTAACTGAATGGTGCCGATGTTTGACGACTGAGTAAGAACCTCCTCGGTGGTCAAAATCTCGTCCACCGTGCGGTAGGGCTCGCGAAAAATCTTGTCTGCGTATTTGTATTCTGAGGTTGCGTTGATCAGTTCGGTCGGAGTCGTGACGCCTTCTTCCAAGGCGGCTGCGACCGTGAATGCTTTGCTTACCGATCCTGGCTCAAAGGAATCGGTGTATGCGGGGCTGTGCGGCGTGGTTGTCACTTCGCCGGTTTCGCGGTCGTGCTGGGCGCTTGCTACCGCTAGCAGATCACCCGTTCGCACTTCCATTAGTACGGCCGTTGCTCCTTTGGCGTCATGCTCAACAACCGCCCTCATCAACTCCTGCTCAACCATCCATTGGATCTCAGTGTTCAAGCTCAGCACGACATCGTCGCCAGGGGTTGGCGCCTCAAAGACAGATGTGCGAGCCGGTAGCGGTATGCCATCACGTGAAATAGCCGCAACTCGAACGCCGTCGGTGCCGTCAAGCTCATCCGCAAACTGCACCTCAGCGCCCGCAGTGGGGTTTTGGTCGATGTCGACGGCTCCTAGCACGCCGCGTGCTAGCTGTTCTCCGTTCGGCAAGATGCGCGAAGACTCATAGGTAAGGCCGACCCCGGGCAGTTCCAGCTCCGTCACGCGTGTGCCTTGAGCGGGAGTGACCTGGCGATCCACATAAACAAAGTGTCGGTCTGACGCCAAGCGTTGGGTGATGCGCGTTTGGTCTATATCTAAAACGGTCGCTAGCGCGGCGGCGGTGATTGACGGATTAACCACCAGGCGTGGATCGGCATAAATGGTTGGTCGGTCGTCAGAGATAGCCAGCACGTTGTAGTCGCGGTCAAGAATCGCACCGCGGCGAGCGCTGATGTCGCGAGCGGTCACTCCCTGGCTTTCGGCGTAGCTCCCGTAGCGGTCTCGCTCAAGCACCTGCACTTGGAAAAGGCGTCCCGCAAGTGCGCCCATTATGAGAATCAGCCCCACGCCTAGCAGCGCTAGCCGCAAGCCTGGTCGCCCCGGCTTGGGCGGGCTGTAGCCGGGCGATTGGGCTTCGCTGATTGGGTTTGGTTGGGCTGATCGGGGGTCGCCTGGGCTTGGGCGGGCGGCAGCTACGGCAGGAGACGCGGGTGGCCCAAGCGACGCGGCGGAACTGCGTCGGGCTTGTGATTTTCGGGGTTTGGTGGTATGAGCGTTGATCGGAGCAACCGACACCCGCAAAGTGCGCGCTGGGCGCACTTCATCTGCGGAGCGGGCAGGATGCGGACCCTGCGAGGGATGCCAGCCCATGCGCACCGGCTGCTCCCCCTCGGGGGAAAACTGCTTACTCGCCACAAACGCCTCAGCGGTTGCGCGTGGCTGCAGAGCCGCCGAGCAGCTCTTTCAACAGCAGCCAGTCGGTGCCTACCCCGGCACCATCCACCTGCAGAGTGCTGCTCGCACTTGAGATGTGGTCTGCGCTCATTTTCAGGTTCACCGGTTTCTCAGCCGTCACCAAACCCAAGGCACCTTCGGCTAGCACCTCTAGTTGCGCAGGCGATTCGTAGCTGCGGAGCTCCACCTGCAAGCCGATGAGAATCTCACTTTCCTCAGCGACCGCTGTTTCAAGTTCGACCAGTCGATACTGACCGGCCGCCAGACGTGTGTGAAATGCGGCGAGCGCCAGCAGCACGCCCAGAACCACGCAAGACAGCACAAGCGACACCGCCACAAAGCGCAGACCGAACCGGCGGCGCTGCTCAACCTTGCGCGTGACTCTGGACGCGGTCCGGCCGGGAGCGTTGGCGGGATGGCCTTCCCACGCAACGGCTACGACACTCATCGGCGACTTAAAAGAGATCTGTTGGCTATGCCAACAGACTTAGCCAGATGTGCTGGCAGAAGTGGCAAGACGCTCAGCAACTCGCATCTTGGCTGCGGATGAACGGGGGTTACGTTCAACTTCTTGCGGAGTCGGCGTGGTTGGCCGACGTGGTATTAAGCGCACTGCGGGCTCAGAGCCACAAATGCAAGGCAAACTCGCCGGGCATTCGCACACACCGTCGGCAAAATTTCGGAAAATGATTTTCACTATTCGATCCTCTCCTGAGTGATAAGTGATGGTTACGACTCGCCCCTGCGGGACTAGGCGTTCTATGACCGCTTCAAGCGCGGGTTTGATCAACGACAGTTCGTTGTTGACCTCAATTCGTATGGCTGCGAAAGTGCGCATCGCCGGATGCCGACGGCCGCGTCGTGCCTTGGTGGGGATTGCGGATCGCACTACTTCGGCTAGCTCGGTCGTGGTGACTATGGGTCGCTGCTCAATGATCTTTCTGGCGATCCGACGGGCGAACGGCTCGTCCGCGTTGTGTCGCAGAATTTGCGCCAGCTCATCAATGTCTGTGTCGTTAACGACATCGGCGGCGGATTGCGATTGGCCCTGATCCATCCGCATGTCAAGCGGAGCTTCGTAGCGATACGAAAACCCGCGCTCGGCGGTGTCGAACTGGTGGCTGCTAACGCCAAAGTCAAACAAAGCCCCGTGCAGAGGTTCGGTCAGGATTTCTCCTAGGTCGCCAAAAGATCCGTGGCGGACTTCGGCGCGGTCGGCAAATGTCGCTAGCCGCTGCGTGGCTACCTGCACGGCGGTTGGGTCGCGATCGATTCCCAAAAGCCGCCGCTCAGGGTTGTCCGCGAGCAAAGCCGCTGCGTGGCCTCCGCCGCCAACGGTCGCATCCACGATTAGACCGCCGCCAACTGGACGAAAGGCCTCTAGCACTTCCGCGGCCATAACCGGATCGTGTTGGTAATCAATCACGATTTGGCCCCGGCGCTGCTGGAGCTGTTATTGCTGGAGCTGCTGTTGTTGCTGCTGGTGTCAGCGTTGTTGCCGCCATCCGCTAGCTCGGGCGATTCCAGCGCCTTCTCGCCTTCCGCGTTGATTTGCTCCCAACGCTGCGCGTCCCAGATCTCGATCTCATCAATGGCGCCGATGATCACGCAGTCTTTGCTGAGGTGAGCGAACCGACGTAGCTCTTCGGGTATGGCGAAACGGCCTTGCTTGTCGGGCACCACACGTGCTGCGCCGGCACCGAACGACCGCTTCGCAGCCCTTTGGTTTACGCCGCCCGCCGCTGACCGTTGCGCCATCTGCCCGGCGATTTCATCAAACCGCCCAGGCGTTAGCAAAGCCAAGCAACCCTCGCTGCCTTTGATCAAGAAACCCGCTAGTTCAAAGGCAGGGCGAAACCCGGCCGGCAGGACAACCCGACCCTTGATATCAAGCGAATGCTCAAACTGACCCACAAAGGGGTTATCAGCCAATACATGCTCAGACATGTGAAATTAACCCACAAAGAACCACAGCGCCCCACTATATGCCCTATTGCCCCACAAAAGCAAGGGCGAGATTTGTGGCGGCTTTAGCGGGGTAACCGAACTTGCCTGTGGGACTGGGTAGCTTTGCGGTGATGGATGAGAGATCTGCGACTTCAACTGCAGTGTTTGGGGCCATCTTGCGCCGCCCCAAACTCTGGCGGACGGCACTCTCGCTAGCTGTTGCGTTGAGACGCAACCACTGGTGGCGGCGGCCGCCTTTCTTGCCGCTGGCGCCAAAAAAGTATCTGCGATTTCGCTATCAGACCGCCTATGGCGACACCGACCCGTCCTTTGTGCCCCTGCATGATGTGATGGCTTGGCTTGACTGGTGCAAGGCGGTACGCAAATGAGCGGACATTCAAGCGGCGTGCTGTCAAAGCGCACCCTGGTACTAAACGTCACCTTTCAGCCGTTGGCAATTACCAACGTGAAGCGCGCCATCGTGTTGGTGTTGGGCGAGAAGGCCGAAGTGATATGCGAAGGCGACGGGGTTATTCGGTCTCCGAGCTTGTCGGTTGCGGTGCCCTCGGTTGTGCGTCTGCGCTACATGGCTCGAGTGCCTTACCGCAATCGCGCCGCGCTTCACCGCCGCGCGCTTTTTGCGCGTGATTCGTTTCGCTGTCAATACTGCGGTCGCACGGCTGAGTGCATTGACCATGTGCACCCTCGCAGCCGTGGCGGGGATCACAGTTGGGAAAATGTGGTGGCGTGTTGCCGGGCGTGCAACGTGTCTAAGGGGGACAGCTTGTTGTCGGAATCCAGCTTCAAGCTGCGCCGCAAACCGTTTGCGCCCGAACCGATGGCGGTAGAGGCTGCACCACACGAAACCGCGCCGACAGAGTGGCTGGACTACCTGCCTGAGCTAGCTCCGCTGACTAACGCCTAGCCGCAGCCACTGGCATACGGTTTTGATCTGACACGGCCGGACTTGACACAGACCGATTTGGTGCAGACCGATTTGGTGCAGCTTGATCGGGGCCCGCGCAACGGCTGGGTAATAGAGCACCAGCGTGGCAGCGCCCGGCGGCTTCACAGTCGACCAATCCTGGCCGACCAGCGGCGGCGTGTATCGCTGCTGGAACCAACCCGATCTGCGTTAGTGTTGGGGTCAACTTCAAGGGAGTTTCACCGTGAGGTTGATATTCACTCTGGCGCTGGCACAGGTATTAGTACTGACAGTTGCGCTGACGTATCTAGCTTCGACATCGTCCGCCGCCGAAGTGGCGGGGGCTTGGTGTGGCTAGATCCGGCTGAATCAACCTGGCTAGACGTCTTTGTGCCAACCGCTGACAAATTGTGGAATCGCGATGTGGCTCACTCATTTGGGTGGCTAGGTCAGGCCATTGCCGGCGCCTTTGCGTCTTTTGGCGTGCCAGCCAAAGTTCACCAAGGCGAATTTGAGGCAGGGCCGGCGAACGGGCTGATCTGCTTTGGCTCATTCGGTCATGGCGAAGTGGTAGTTGAGCAAGACGGCACGCAAGACGGCGAGCAAGCCAGCGCGGTTCGCAAGCTGGTCGGAATCTCCCAACGCCGAACACGGCTCGGCAGTCGTTTTCAATGCGTGTGGTACAGGCACTTCACGCTTGGCGCCATTACCCAGCTGGCTGACGCCCAAGTCTGTAATGCTGTCAATAGACGAGCGTGCGGCTGGGCTAGCTTGGGGACTTCGCTTGACGGCGTTACTAGCCAGAACATCGTCACGCGCGTGATAGCCCACCTAACTAGCGCATAATCCGAGCGCACCAAAAACAAAACATGACACCTGCCGCAACTACCAGCACCACCACCGACGCCCCGTCGGCAGCCCTAACGCAAGAGTTTGCTGAAACGTTTGAGCGCGTCGCGAAAAACATCGCCACGCTTATTCACGGCAAGACCGACGTCATTAATCAGGCCATGTTGTGTCTGGTGGCGGACGGGCATTTGCTAATAGAAGACGTGCCTGGCGTCGGCAAAACCAGCTTGGCTAAAGCCCTGGCTGCGTCCGTTTCGGGATCGTTCGGCCGAATTCAGTTCACACCCGATGTCTTACCCACCGATGTCTTAGGAGTTGACATCTGGAACGCGCAAACCTCAACGTTTGAGTTTCACGCTGGTGCGATCTTTTCCAACATCGTGCTAGTTGATGAAATCAATCGCGCTTCTCCCAAAACTCAGGCGGCTCTGTTGGAGGTAATGGAAGAGCGCCAGGTAACGACCGATCGTGAAACTCGCACGCTTGTGCGGCCCTTCATGGTGATAGCCACGCAAAACCCGCTGGAGCACGAGGGCACCTATCCCCTGCCAGAGTCTCAGTTGGATCGTTTCATGATGCGCTTGAGTGTCGGTTATCCAGATCCGATGGCCGCGATGGAAATCTTGGAAGCCCACGGCGGCTTAGCGGATTCAATAGTCCAGCTAGGTCCAGTAGCGACCACCGAAGAACTTCTGGCAATGTCAAAATCGGTTGCCGATGTGCACATCGCTAATGAAATGCGCCATTACATAGTGGCGCTGGCCGATGCCACTCGGAGTCATCCCCTCATCAAGCTAGGCATGAGCCCGCGAGCCACTCTCAACCTGCAGCGAGTTGCCCAAGCCCACGCCGCTTCGCAGAATCGCAACTACGTTGTGCCGGACGACATCAAGACCGTCATTGAATCGGTAACATCGCACAGGCTGCTGCTGAGCACCGATGCGTTGTTGCAGGGCATAACTGCTAGCCAGGCAATATCTGAGGTGTTGGCGACTGTGGCGGCACCAACCGCCTCGGTTTGATCTAGCCAGCCTGATCTAGCTAGCGACTCGGCCAGCGTAAGCGCCTTATGAAACTCACCAAGCGAGGCTGGCAGTTGAGTTCGCTAGCCGTTGTTATCGCGCTGGTTGGTCGAGCGCTGGCGGTCACCGAACTGATCGTTATTGGTCTGGCGATCTTGGGGTTGGGCGGAGTTTCGGTCGCCTGGATTGCCAGTGCCCGCATGCGCTTGCGCCTGCGCCGCACGCTAAGCCCGATACGAGTTCATGCCGGTGAATATGCGGCGGTGACCTTGCGGGTCACCAATCTGGGGCGGCGCACTCCCGCTTTCACTATTACCGATTTCGTCACAGGCACAAGCGGAGCCGTCTTACAAACTGGCCCTTTGCGCACGGCTATGACATCGGAGGGTTCGTACCAGCTACCGACCGGGCGGCGCGGTCGCTTGGCAGTGGGGCCGGCGACGATAACCGTTACGGACCCGCTGGCGCTTGCGGAGGTAACCGTCAGCGTGGGAGAGGCCACAAAGTTTGTGGTCTTCCCGCGAATTGTGCCGCTACCGGCTATGGCTATTGCGGCTGGGACGCAAACGCTGGCATCCAGCGGCAGGTTTCATTCGCTGCACCGCGTGGGTGAGGATTTTTACGGACTGCGCGATTACACGGTGGGTGATGATCCGCGCCGAATCCACTGGCGCTCAACTGCGCGGCTTGGGCGGCCGATGGTGCGTGAGGGTGAAATCCCCAAACAGAATCAAATGTCGGTGCTGCTTGACACTCGGGCGGATTCTTACAGCGGGACGACTGGCGGTGGAACCATCGCCGAATCGTTTGATCTCGCCGTAACGGTCGCGGCCAGCGTTATTGCCACAACGCTTGATCGTGGAGATGCCGTGAAGCTGGTGACTACCAGTGGAGGGGTGGTCGGCTTCAGCACTGCCGCGCATGGTGCCGAAGAACTCTTTGGTCATCTGGCCGAGGTATCGCTTACGGATTTCGGATCGCTACGAAGCGCGCTCGGTCAGCTAGGCGGGCGCGATGTCGGGGCTCTGGTGGCTGTTGTCGGGCACAACGTCGCTAATCAAGTCAACGACATCACCGCCATCGGGAGCCTGGCAAGTCAAGTCGGCTCTCTAATCACGCTGCGGACGGGGCGGGCTCAAGCAGGCCGAGTTCAAGCAGACCGGGATCAAGTTGCCCAGCCCCGGTCGCACGGTTCGGTAACCACGATTGATGTCGCTGATCTTTCACAGTTGCCGGCCGCGTGGAAACATGCCTGCGCGAAGGCTGGCAGCGTCAGTTCCCGGGCGACGGGACGAGCGACGACGTCAGCAGGCCTGGCTAACTCAGGGCTGGCTGACGCGAGCACGCGGGTGGCGCTGTGACCGCCACAGAGACCACAACAGGGACCGCGCCAAGCAGGGCGACTCTGCCGAACACCGAGCTGAGCAAACCAGCCCGCCCGCACCAGCCCTTGTGGTGGTCGGAGTTCTGGCTAATCGCCCTGACAGCGATAACCATTGTCATAACTCGTCGCCTTTTTCAGTCGTGGGACTACCTGTTCGCCATGGCGCTGCTGGGAATAGGCACCCACGTACTGATAAGAGAAACGCGGCGCCAAAACTGGCCGCTGCCGCTGGCAGCACTCGCCTCAGCGGTGCTGGGCGGCCTGCTTTGCACCAAGCTGCTTTACGACTACACGCTCTACGCGCAGTTCTTCCCGACCGGATTTACCTTTTCTCAGTTAGGCGCCGACCTGTCAAACGCGTGGTCTGAGTTTGGGTTCGTCGTGGCACCAACCGAAGCCACCAACGGCTTTGTGCTGGCCGCCGCCATCGGAGCGTGGGCGATAGCGGTGAGCTCGGACAGCCTGGCTTTTAGGCACAAGAGCGCTTTTTCGGCTTGCATCCCGGCGTTTATTTTGATGATGTTTATTGGCGCGCTAGCCACGGATGGCTGGGCGGTCCTAAGTGCGGCGATAGCGGTCTTTTGCGCTCTGCTGTTTGCGGTGACGCACCGGCTCGCCCACCGCAAAGTGTCGTGGCTGCGCGGTGGCAGCCCAGTCCGCCGCCAAGCTCGATCGCCGGTTCGGCTTTCGCTGGGATTGGCAGCCGCGGCGGCAATCGGTGCGGCAGTGCTCACTCCCCTGCTGCCCGGCGCCGACGGCAACGCCCTGATAGCCCTAAAAGATCTAGACGGCGAGAGCCGCCCCGCGCGCGTTGCTCTTAACCCACTGGTAGATGCGCGCGGCCGACTGGTTAGCACCTCCAACGCGGAGCTATTCAGGGTTGAGGCTGACGCGCCTGCCTATTGGCGGGTCTCTGGGTTGGGAACCTTTGACGGCTCGGTGTGGGGATCGGACAGGTCGTACTCCGACGCTTCGGGGCAGCTACGCGAGATTGGTCAGGACGAACCAGTTTTGAGTCAGGTTGTAACCATCGAAGCGCTTGACAGCATTTGGCTGCCAGCCGCATATGAACCGGTCGTATTTGAAGGCGAAGACGTCCTCTACGACCCGGAGACCGCCACCTTGGTACTGCGCGGCGGCATTGAGCTAGAAACTGGTCGGTCATACACCGTCACTTCTTCGCTGACCGTGCCAACCGTTGAACAGCTGAACGCAGCCGGTGACACCGTGCCAGAAGAAATCGGCGGCTACTACACGGACCTGCCAGCCGATTTCTCTCCCGAAATTGTTGCGCTAGCCGAAGAGATAACGGCCGAAGCCGGCACGCCTTTTGCGCGCGCCCTAGCGCTTCAAAACTTTTTCCTTGACAATTTCACGTACTCCTTATCGGCTACCAGCGGGCACGGCACAGATCGATTGCAAACGTTTCTTTTTGATGACCGGCGTGGCTATTGCGAGCAGTTCTCGGGCAGCTACGCAGCCATGGCGCGCGCAATCGGATTGCCAGCTCGGGTAGCGGTCGGCTTCACACCGGGCGAGCTAGTCGACGGCGTCTACGTTGTGCGCGGTGAGCACTATCACGCTTGGCCTGAGGTATGGATCGGCGATCGCTGGGTGTACTTCGAACCAACGCCGGGTCGTGGTGCGCCCCGCACGACCGCTTACACCGGAGTGTCGGTTCAGCAGGCTGCCCCGGGCGACCCCAACTCAGTGTTACTAGCCGAAGACACCGGCGAGGTAGTGCCCAATAACGACCTGCTTGGTGATCTTTCGATTGAAGGAGGGGTCTCAGGTCTTACGGGCGTCCTTGAAGATTTTTCAGGTGAAGATGCCGGCGTTCTTAACAGCTTTGACGGGACCGTGTTGGTAGTCGTGGTGTTGGTGGCGCTGGCTGTGCTAGTAGCGGCCGGCTTGACCTGGCTGATTGCGGTACCAACTCTGGCTTGGTTGCGGCGCGAACGGCGACGGCGGCGAGCGCAGGGCGACTACCGCGCCGAGGTTCAATGCAGCTGGCAGGATCTATGCGAAGCGCTGGATGCAGCTGGCACGCAGCGTTCGATTGGTGAATCCCACACGGAGTTCGCCACGCGTGCCGCCGAAACCAACGGCTTAGATTTTGCGGCGACTCAAAAAGTCGCAAGTGCCATGGACTACGCCTGCTTTGCGCAAAACGAGCCCGCCGCTAGCGAGGTTGATATGCAGGACAGCCGCGTGCGTGATCTCAAACACACGCTGCGAGAGCAAAGTTCACCCTGGACACGCGTCAGACGTACCTACCTGAACCGTTCGCGGCAGCAGATCCAGTAGCGCCAGCGCGGCGCGAGGCCGGAGACAGCCCCTACCTAGCCCTGGCGCGAGGCTCGCTTAGAACTGGTCTTTTTTGAAGCGTTTGCGCATGCGCTCTGAAAGAGTTTCAGAGCCGCCGTCCGGCCGCCTAGAGCGCAACGTCATTGAGACCTTCGCAAGTCCCAATCGGCCCATGGCTCGCAGATTTCGCTCGATCGTTATGGCGCTCAAAAACATCAGCAAGAACGCAACGAACGCGGCCAGCACGTGAACCTGCAGGCCCACGATCACACCCACCAGCCCGACGATGCCTAACAGCACCGCCCAGCGGATGTTGCGCAGCGCGTGCTTGTACAGCGTGGTCTCGGAAACTTCGCGAGCAAGTTTGGGATCTGTGTCATAGAAATCCTTTTCGATTTCTTGCAAGATTCTTTGTTCGTCATTGGAGAGCGGCATTTGATCCTCCTACACCTGACTACTAAACCCAGCTAATCGCTGGCATAAACCCAGCTAATCGCCGACACAGTTTCCGGCTGTGTCTTCCCTAGTGTAGGTCGGGCGCAGGCAGTTGTCACTCCGCGCGACCAGATCTCGCCTCTAGATCTCACGCGGTGTAACGGGACGGTCACCAATACCGGAGTTAAAACCAAGCCCAATGGCGGCACCGCCGAAGCGTTCCCGAATGTCGTCCACGGCGGCAGCCAGCCGCTGCTCAGCCGCTAGCCGCTGCTCAACTGTCAGCACGGCATCGTTTTGCGATGCTGAATCTGCTTGCTGCGTGTCGGGTGGCTGGCTGTCCGGACTGTCCCCCAAGTCCAACATCAACTGATAAGGCCTGACAGAACTATCGCCGCTGTCGCCGGTGTGCTCAACGCTGGGTTCTAGGTGAGCAACCGATACGCCGATTAGTCGCACGCCTTTCGCCGTGTCTCGCTCGTTTAGCTCCGCTAGCAGCTGCTTCAGCAAAACCATCGCTACATCCGCTATGCGCACGGCAGTATCAACGCTGGCCGCGGTGCTGGGCAGCGTTGTTTCACGCGTCTTTAGCGTGAAATCGGCCAGCTTCACTTTTAGCTGCACTAGCCGCCCCGCTACTCCGGCTCGCCGCAGACGCCATGCCACCGAATCTGACAGCTGCGTGATCTTGCTGCGCATTACCGCCACGTCGGTTACATCGGTGGCAAACGTTTCCTCATGACCTAGCGATTTAGCGCCCCGGCTGATCTGGATCGGTCGCTCGTCAATCCCTTGCGCCAACTGCGTCAGATGTTCGCCGCGCGCAACGCCAAATACCTCCGTCAAAGCGGCAGGCGGTATGGCAGCCAGGTCGCCAATGGTTGCGACGCCCATTTCCACCAAGCGCTTCTCAGTCACCCGACCCACACCCCACAGCGCCTTGACGGGCAGAGAATGCAGAAACTGCAACTGCTGCGAAACGGGCACGGCGCAAACGCCCAACCCTGGTTGCGTGCCTTGCTGTGAAGCTTGGGGCTTGGCAGCCACCGAAGCCATCTTGGCGAGCGTTTTGTTAGAAGCGACTCCGATCGAACAATCAAGTTGTGTAGCCGCGTGAACGGCTGAGCGGATTCCCCAGGCGATCTGTTCGGAGGTGCCGAACAATGCGTGGGCACCACTGATATCTAAGAACGCCTCGTCCAGCGACACCATCTCAACTAGCGGCGTGAAAGATTCAAAAACCTTACGAATGGTGCGCGTGGCCGCCGCGTAGAGCCCTGCGGTTGGCGACACGAAAACCGCATTGGGGCACAGCCGTCGCGCCTGGCCCACCGGCATGGCCGCATGCACCCCGAACGCTCGTGCCTCATAACTGGCGGACGCCACAACGCCTCGGCGGCCGCTACCGCCCACGATGACCGCTCGCCCGATCAGTGAGGGATCTTCTAGTCGCTCCGCCTCGGCAAAAAATGCGTCCATATCCACGTGCAGGATTGGAAGCTCCGCGGGGTTGCTGGGGCTAGCGGAACCGCTGGGGCTAGCGGGGCTATGACAGGCGCTCAATTTGCAAACCAGCCTGGCTGGTGCCACGGACCAAATATCCAAACTGTGGGCATGCGTCAGCGCTGCTGACTGACCCAGCGCGGCTGGCCGACGCCGGGCTCTGGTGAGCATCGCTCAAATGCCCGCCCGCCGCAGAGCGCTCGTCTAGGTACCCCTGCAACGGCTCCACAAACCAGCGCTGCTGGCCCTCAACCAGGTCAGTAAATTCGCGGCTGGTTACCCAGCGGGCATCAAACACGATTCCGTCTGGATCATCAATCGTCAGCTCGCCCTCATGAGCTTGGCTGAGGTAGGCCTCAACCGTAAGCGTCCACTCCATGTCCGGCGCCTCCGCAACCACGGTGTAAACGGGGCCGTGCCAAGCAGTCACGATCAGGCCGGTTTCCTCGGTGACCTCGCGCGTCAGGCCTTCCAGCATGGTTTCGCCTGGGTCGATCACACCGCCGGGCGTGGTCCAATCGGTTTTTCCGTTGCGGCGCCGATTGTGAACCATCAGCAGAGAATCACCCGACGTGATAATCCCCCCTCCGACCGCCCATTCGCGCATAACTCAAATTCTGCCATCGCAGCTACCACCGCACGCACATATCTAGGCTCCTAGCACCGCTGAGGTATCTAGGCTGAAGTGGTGGCATCACACGACGACGGCGGCAGCGACGAACAGCCGGACATAGCTCTGCGGCCTTTCGCCGCACCCACAACGTTGCCCTCGGTGCTGGCGCGCGGTGTTGCATTCGCCGCTGTACTAGTAGCGTCGCTTTGTGGTGGGCTCATTGGTTCGTCGGTTGTTGACTTGCAATGCACCCAACAGTGCACTTGGGGTCAGCTCTCTGGCGCGGTTGCGGGTTCGCTGTTTGGCGCTGTGGGTGTAGCTCTAATAGCGGTTTTGGTTCTGCGTTCCAGAGGTGAATGGGCCGCCGAGGCCGCCTCACGACCGAAAGAACACGCAAGGTAGAGAACCATCATGAAGCCAACCAAACCATGAGCCTCAAGATTCTCGCCATAGAAGACGACCAACGCATCCGCTCGGCTCTGCGGCTGGCGCTGGCCGACGAAGGCTGGCAGGTGGAAGACACCGAGTCGGGCGAAGAGGCCCTACAGATACTCAGCCAATCTGAGCCGGATGTGATTTTGGTAGATCTCACTTTGCCGGGGATGGACGGCTTTGAGGTGTGTCGCTACATCAGGCGAACCAGCGTCGTTCCCATCATCATCGTGACCGCCCGCAACAACACCCACGATGTGGTTGGCGGGCTTGAAGCTGGCGCCGACGATTATTTGAGCAAGCCCTTTGCCGCTAAGGAGCTCTCCGCTCGCATCCGCGCCTTGTTGCGCCGCAGCCGCCCCGTTGACGGCAACGGCAGCGCCCCGATAGTCATAGAGGATCTTTCAATCAACCCAGCTGAGGGTGTTACTCAGCGAGGCAATAAAGAGATACCTCTAACCAAAACAGAATTTTTGTTGCTGTGTGAGCTTGCGCAAAACCTTGGCAAGGTGGTGAGCCGCGAGCACCTATTAGAAAAGGTGTGGGAGCTTGACGTGATGGGCGATGAGCGGATCGTTGACGTACACGTCCGACGACTGCGCATGAAATTAGAAGACAATCCCGCCCAGCCACGCTTTGTCACCACCGTTCGCGGATTTGGTTACAAGCTGAACCCCTAACCAAGTGCCGCAAGCCCAGTGTCGCAAGCTCGTCTGAGCCATTCAAGACGCCGTCGCTCTTTCACACGCCGGCGGCGCGCGCAGCAATGGTTACGGAGGCAGCCACTACGCGCCCGCATCATTGCGCTGTTTACCGTCGGTGCCGCCATAGCTGCGCTAACGCTGATAGTGCTCACGTACAGCTTGACCCGTGGTTCGCTCGTTGATCATCGCCAGGAATCTTCGCGTGAACAGTTTTTTGCTAACGCACGTCAGGTTCAGGCTTCGTTGCGTTCTGAGAATCCTGACTTCAGTGTGCTGTTGGAGTCGCTGCCTAGCTTGGCTGGCAGTCGGTCGATTATGTGGACCGGTCAAAATACCTGGCGCTCCCCTTCGCTGACGCCCGACGCCTTGCCCGAGACTTTGGTGCAGACAGTCATTAGCTCTGACAGCACTCCTGGCACTGCTTTCAACATGGTCTATCGCCAAGACGACGTGGCGTTGTTGGCGCTCGGGCTGCGCCTGCAACCCGATGAGGTCTCCTCGCTCAGTAATGCCGCTTACTTTGAGGTTGTTCCGCTAACCGAGATAGAAAACACCTTGGCCAGCTTGCGCACCATCTTGCTAATCGGAACGACCCTCACCATCATCATGGCTGGTGGCATAGGCGTGTTTGCTAGCCACCGTGTGCTTCGTCCGCTGACAGATATCTCAACTGCCGCCACTTCAATAGCGGAAGGGAATCTGCGGACGCGCGTCTCGCTTAGCGAGGACCCTGATCTTGCGAAGATCGCGCGGTCGTTCAATGAGATGGCGGTCAGCATGGAGCAGCGCATTGCGCGTGATGCGCGCTTTTCTTCTGATGTGAGCCACGAGCTGCGCTCGCCGTTGCAGACCCTGCGATCTTCAATGGAAGTTCTAATGCGGCGGCGCCATGAGTTGTCCGAAAATTCGGCTGCCGCCCTTGATCTGCTCGCCGGTGACGTTGACCGCTTTGAACAGCTTGTAAAAGACTTGTTGGATATCGCCCAAGTTGACGAAGGCGAAAACGGCTTGCCGCTAACACCTGTGAACATGGCGCGGCTCGTGCGGCACAGCGTTGAGGCGTTTGACAAGGGGCACATTCAAAACCTGTCGCTAACCGTGACGCCGGACGCGGACAAGGCCTTGCTGGTAGGCGACAAGCGTCGGTTGGCTCAGATATTGGACAACCTGTTGCGCAATGCCGAAAAGTACGGCGAAGGTGTCATCCAAGTTGAGATGTCGTTGACAGACAACGACGACGCAGGTAAATCGCACATTTTGATAGCGGTGCAAGACAACGGCCCAGGGGTGACACCGGCTGAGCGCGACATCGTGTTTGAGCGATTCACGCGTGGTGCCCTAGCCAGAAAACGTGCAGCTGGTGGTGGAGCGGGGCTTGGGCTAGCGCTGGTTTATGAACACACGCGCCTGCACGGAGGCACTACCTACATTGAGAACAAACCCGACGGGTCGCGTGGGGCTCGCTTCGTGGTGCAGTTGCCGCTGGACAGTCGCACAAGTGCTAATGCGTAGCCGCGCCAGGCTCGGCGAGCGCACCGGGTTCGGTGAGCGCGTCGGGTTCGGTGAGCGCACCAGGCTCGGGCTGGCGGTGGCGGGCGCACTCGCTTTCGGCGCGGCTTTTGGAATCAGCGCTTGCGCGGTTTCGGTTGATGCCGCACCCAATCAGATTTCAGTTCCGAGCGATGTTTTCCCATCGGATTCAGACTCAGACGATTCGTTTGCTACCGATGAGACGCCTCTCAACTCAACAAGCCATCCGGTTTTCTTCATCAGAGACGGCGAGCTAGTTGAAACGCTGCGCGACCTGCCAGCGCCGGTGTTTTTGGAAGGGCCTCTCAACAATCTGCTGGCCGGGCCAAGCGATGTTGAGGCATCCGAAGGTCTTGAGTCGGCCATTCCTGTGGGCACGTCTTTGGTTGATGTCCAGCTGTTGCGCGACAACACCATTGCGCTGCATCTGAATGAGGTCTTTTTTGAAGTGCAAGGCGAGCAGCGCATCCGGGCGATCGCGCAGTTTGTGTTCACGGCTTCGGCGCTGGCCGATAACACTCAAGGCGTGCTGTTTTATTCTCAAGGACGAGCGCAGTTTTTGCCGGACGGCACGGGCACCATCGCGCAAGCCAGCTTGGAGGGGCTGAACCAGCCGCGGGCATTGCGTCTAGTGGATTTTGCGAACCTTGTGCCAGGTGAGGCCCAAGACCAAGAGGACCAATAGAGCACCCGATATCCGCTTGTATTGTCTAGACCCTGCCTACAGAAACATTGCCTACAGAAACATTGCCTACCGAAACATTGCCTACCGAAACATTGCAGCCGCCAACCGACCCACCCAAAATCATTTTGGACTGCGACCCAGGCCACGATGACGCAGTAGCGCTGCTGCTGGCTGCCCGCCACACCGAGATTTTGGGAGTCACCACGGTGTCGGGCAATGCGCCGCTCGCCAACACCACCGCCAACGCATTGCTGATCTCTCAGTTGGCGGAAATTGACGTAGCGGTATTTGCTGGAGCTGGCAAGCCGCTGGCGGTTGAACCAGCCCACGCGGGCCATGTCCATGGCGACACCGGGCTAGATGGCCCCGCCCGGCCAGCGGTTACGCGTGAGCCAGAAACGCAAGGCGCAGTTGAGTTCATCATCGACACAGTGCGCGCAGTTGATGACGTGTGGCTGGTTCCGATCGGGCCGTTGACAAACATCGCCCTAGCGCTGCAGCAGGCTCCTGACATTGCTGACCGGGTGGCGGGCGTGTCGCTAATGGGCGGCAGCACAACGGTCGGCAACGTCACCGCAGTGTCTGAGTTCAACTTTTGGGCTGACCCGCACGCAGCGGCACAGGTGCTCGCCAGCGGCATCGGCCCGATACGCATGGCGGGGCTCAACCTGACCCATCAGTTTCGCTTCGGCCCTGCCGCGGTTGAGCAGCTGCGCAGCGGTGAGGCGCGCACGGTAAGCGCGTTCGTGGCGGACTTGTTTGAGTTCTACCTAGCCACGAACCAGCACCATGCCGGCGAAGATGAGGCTCCACTGCATGACCCCTGTGCGGTGTTGGCGATAACTCATCCGCAACTGTTTGAGTTTGTGAGCGGGCATGTCAGCGTGGCGACCGACGATGCGCTGACGCGCGGAATGAGCGTTTGGGACCAACGCCCGCTGCCCGACAACCCGCCCAACTGCGAAATTGCGGTGAGCATTGACCACGCGGCCGGCATGGGTGTGGTGTTAGATGCGGTTGGCAGCTACGCATGAACTCGCGACACAGCCCCTACGACACAGCCCCCCGCTGGATAGGCATCTGATGGAAATTCTTGACGTTGACCTGCTGGCTTTTGAAAGCGGCAGCCAAGCACAACGCAACGCCGCGACCGACGGTGTCATGCGCAGTCTGACGACTGGTTTTGTCTATGCCCGCAGCGATCTACCCGAGCAACTGCTAGACGAAACCTATGAGATTCTGGCTCGCTTCTTTGCGCTGGATGCCGACACCAAGGCCAACTACAACGACCCCGCTGCGCAGGGCGCGCGTGGCTACACCGGTTTGCTGGTGGAGACCGCTGCGATCTCTGATACTCCTGATTGGAAGGAGATGCTCAACTGGGGTGAGCAGCTGCCACCCGGGCACCCGTTAGCCAAGAGCTATCCCGGCCGCTATCTGCCTGCGATCTTGCCACGCGACGAAGACACGGGCATTGCTGGTTCCGCCGAGGTGCTATCTGAGTTTCACAGGCTGTTGGTGCAGTTGCAGACCAGATTTTTGCGCCTTATCGCGGTCGGCATTGGCGCTCACGAAAACTACTTCGATGCGATGGTTCATCAGGGTTCTCATCTGACCAGAGCCATTCGTTATCCGCCGATGGCGCAAGCGCCCCAAAGCGACGGCGGCGAGGGCACCCCACATCGCTGGGCTGAGGAGCATGGCGACATCAACCTGATTACCGCTCTGCCGCGTGCCACCGCCAAGGGGTTGCAGGTGCTTGTCGGATCGGAGGTGTCCACGGATTCCGGTGAGTCGGACGGGGGCGGCAAAACCGCTGGCCGGGTCGGCGGACATTGGGTTGATGCGGCTCCCCCACCTGGCTATGCGATTATCAACACCGGCATTTTGCTAGAGCACGTAACTAACGGGTTGATTCCGGTTGGCTGGCATCGGGTTGTTGCCGATGAAAAGCAAACCGAAGATCGGCTAAGCGTGGTGCAGTTTTGTCATCCCACTCCTGGAACTATTTTGGCGCCGGTGCCTTCCACGATCACAGCCGATCGACCCTGCCGCTTCTCAGCGATAAGCGCAGAAGATCGGTTGCTGCAAGTTCTCTGGGAAATAAACATGCTCGACGACGCCCGCCGCCTTGACGACTAGGACTCGGCAACTAGAACTTGACGGCTAGGACTTGAGCTCGGCCAGCAGATCCAACAGGCAGTTTTCAACTACCTCGGTTAACGCCGGGTGGATGTAGAACTGCTTGGCTGCCATCTGCTCTATTGACAGGTCAAACTCCATCGTTGCGATCAGCGGCTGTATCAGCGTTGAGGCTTGCGCTCCGATGATGTGCGCGCCCAGCAACTTGCCGGTGCGGCGATCGGCTATGAACTTCGCAAAGCTGGTGGTGTCTTCCATCGCCCAGCCGTAGGCGGTGTCGCCGTAGGACTTCTTCGCCACCGCCACCTCATATCCGTCGGCGCGGGCTGCGCGTTCGGTTAGCCCGACCGAAGCGATCTGCGGATTGGAAAACACCGCATGCGGCACAAACGCCTCGTTCACACTTTTCATCTCGTTGTCGTCTTTGACAACGGGCGAGCCGATTGTTACCAAAAGGTTGTGCCGCAGCGCCCGGACTTGCGCGTTGGCTAAATGCTTGAGCTGAATAGCGCTGGACAGATCGCCGCAAGCCCAGACGCCTTCCACGTTCGTAGCGAAATGCTCATCGGTGAGAACGCGGCCCGCTTCGTGCGCTATTCCGCCCGCTTCTAGGTTGAGCTGATCGCCATTGGGCACGCGGCCAGTAGCCACCAGCAAGACATCGCTTTGCAAAACCTCGGTGCTGGCTTTGGTGCCAGTTTTGCCGCTG
Organism: Candidatus Poriferisodalaceae bacterium; assembly: GCA_965212125.1. Classification (GTDB taxonomy): domain Bacteria; phylum Actinomycetota; class Acidimicrobiia; order Acidimicrobiales; family Poriferisodalaceae; genus CAYRJD01. The sequence continues at coordinate 989,892 of OZ243045.1, forward strand.
CCGTCGTTGCTTGTTATCTCTACGTTGAACTGGTTACTTGTGGGTCCCGACGTGCCCGGCTCGTAGCTGATCTTTCCCACGTTTGTGTCTAGTCGCAAATCAAAATACTGCGCTGCCGTTTCGGTAAAGGCGGCCGACACCTCATCGTCTTCGGCTCGCAGCAAGGCGCCGCTGCGGTTGACCACGGCTACCTTCGTGCCAAGCGCGGCAAACACGTAACCAAGCTCGCACGCGATGTAACCGCCGCCCAGCACGGTCATTCGCTTGGGCAACTCCGGCAGACGCATCACGGTGTCGGAGGTGTCGAACGGCACGTCGGCCAAGCCTTCAAATGGCGGCACGAAGGGGCGTGCGCCAGCGCCAAGGACGATGTGCGGCGCAGTTATCAGGGCTGGTTCGGGCTCGCTGCCGGAACCGGGCTCGCCGGCGGACTGGCCGTCGGAGTGTCCACCGGGCTGGTTCGCACGCACCGACAAAAGCCTTTCGCCTGCAAAACTTGCCTCGCCCGCAAACACGGTCACGTTGGCGCAGCCATCTCCCACCCGATAGTCAAATCCGCCCGCGGCGATCGGATCTATCCGGCCGAATACTCGGTCACGAATAGCTGGCCAATCCACACTGTTGATCTGGGCGTCTATGCCGTAGGTGGACGAATGCGAAATGGCGGTCGCCACGTCAGCGGAATAAACAAACATCTTTGACGGGATACAGCCGACGTTCAGACACGTCCCGCCAAAAACTCCTCGCTCAACGACGGCGATAGACCAGTTATCAAAATCGGGGGTGATGATTGAGTTAGCCGAGCCGGTTCCGACGATTATCAGATCAAACTCTTGCGGCGTGCTTGCTGGTGCCATGTTTCTAGTCTCGTTTTCTGCTTACAAAGGTTCCGCTTACAAGAGCGCTTGATAAACCAGCGCCTTCAGTTCTGGTCTGATCGGATGCGTGCTTGACGGCAGCAGCTGCGTTAGAAACACAACCGTTATCTCCTCGGCTGGATCAACCCAGAACGCAGTCGAAGCCGCACCACCCCAAGCGAACTCACCGGCGCTGCCCAGCATTTTAGTTTTGGGCGGGTCGAGATTGACCGAGAAACCTAAGCCAAACCCAACCCCGTCAAAGGCGGCTTCGGCGAAAAGTGGCCGCCCGACCGCCGTCAGATCCTTGCCGTCCGGTAGGTGGTTTTGCGTCATGTAAGCCAGAGTTGCGCGGCCGATGATGCGGGTGCCATCTAGCGTGCCGCCAGCCAGCAGCATCTGCGTGAAGCGGTGGTAGTCCGCCATGGTTGACACCAGGCCGCCGCCGCCCGATAGCGCTTTGGGCGCGCTGAGGTAGGCCGAGGTTTCGGCGTCATCTAGCAGCGTGCGCTTCAGCGTTTTGGGATTGGGTGCGTAGTTGCTGGTGAACCTTTGAGCCTCGCTAGCTGGCACCGAAAAACCGGTGTCACTCATCTTGAGCGGTTCCAGTATGTGTTGAGCGAAATACTCATCCAGGCTTTGGCCGGACAGCACCTCCACCAAGCGCCCCAGCACGTCGGTCGAATACGAGTAGTTCCATTCGCTGCCCGGTTCAAACAAAAGTGGAAGGCTGGCAAGAACGTCGCAAGAGTGCTCCAGGTCGCCGGGCATGCCCCAGACAAAACCGTTCTTACGATAAATCTCATCCACAAAATGAGCCAGGTGAAAGTCGTAGGTGAGCCCGCTCATGTGCGTGAGCAAATCGTGCACCGTGATCTCACGCTTTGGTTCGCGGGTTTGATACGCCAGCGCGTTGCCGCCAGCGAAAACTCGGGTGTTAGCGAAGTTAGGCAGCCAGCGAGATATCGGGTCGCCCAGCTGAAACATCCCCTGCTCATATAGCTGCATCGCGGCGATCGAGGTAATCGGCTTGGTCATTGAATAGATGCGATAGAGGGTGTCGGCCTCCACCGGCAGATTTCGCTCGCAATCGCGCTGGCCGTAGCGATCAACGTAGGCGACCTTGCCGCCGCGGCTGACCAGCACATAGGTGCCAGGCAAGCGTTCGTCATCAACGTATTTGTGCAGGTGGGTGCCAATCAGCGAAAGCCGTTCGGCGCTCAGCCCGACCTCGGCTGGATCAATCTCTACTTCAATGGTCATGCAGGTGTGAGTCAACTTGATTTTGGTCGCTTTCGCACGCTTGCGCCACCAAGTCTGCGCCGTCAGGCTTGCGCCCTACAGTTTGTAGCCGTGGCTAGCGACAATCTGTTTGGAACTTTGCTGCTGGTGCGCCACGGCCAATCGCAGGTCATGGCTAACGGAACCGTGGGCGGCCCCAAAGGCTGCACCGGCCTGACCGAACTGGGGCGCAAGCAGGCCGAAGCGCTGCGCGATCGGTTTGCGGCGGGCTTTGAGCCAGAGGTGGATGTGGTCTGTTCATCGCCGCTGCCAAGAGCGTTTGAGACCACGCAGATAGTTCTGCCAGCGCTGGCGAAAGCGCAGGGCGGCATCGTCGTGCGCGAGGAGCTAGAGGAGATGCGGCTGGGTGCGGTGGATGGGATCACCTGGGAGCAGGCACGTGAGCGTTTTGAGTGGGTCTCGCCCGATGACGATCCTTATGCCCCGGTGGTGACTGGCGGTGAGAGCCGCAATGGATTTCGCAAGCGTGTTGCGGCCGAGCTTGAAAAAATCGTTCAGGAATACCTGCTGCCTAATCCCGGCACGACCGTGTTTATTGGCTGCCACGGTGGCGTGGTGGCGGCGGCCGTGGCCGCGGCGCTAGGGGTTGACCCCGAACACCACGGCGTGTCGACCACCGCGATTGTTACCTCGATCACGCAGATTGACGTGCAAAATCACAACTCCAAGCCGCGTTGGGTGTGCACGCGCTACAACGATGCCGCACACCTAGACAAGCACGAGATTGAACCCCTAACCCAAGACGTTCTTTAGTCAACCGGACACCCATACCATGAGAGCTACCAATGAAGCCGGTTGAGATCACGGTGACTTGCGCCAGCAAGCAAGAGGCTGACGCCATCGCGCGCAACGTCGTTGGCACGCACCTAGCTGCGTGCAGTCAAACATGGCCAATCAACAGTTGCTACCGCTGGGAAGGCAAGGTCGTTGAAGATACGGAGCACGTCCTGCTCTTTAAGACCATTGACACACACTTTGACCAGATTTGCAGCATTATCGGATCAATCCACAGCTACGAGTTGCCGTCCATCGTCATGATCGCCATAGCTAAAACCGGCCCCGGATACATGGACTGGCTCCTTGAATCCACCAACCCAGAACCCAACAGGGTGAAAGCTGGTCATTAGGCATGCTGAGCGAACGCATTGAAGCGAAGTGGATTGACACTTTCGTAAAGGTTTTTGAGATGTGCGAGGTGGAGGCGCCGCAGACCGCTGCGATCTTGTCTGAAACGCAAAGCCGTTCCGTGAATGTGAACCTGGCGGAGCTGGCGCTGGCGCGACTGGGAGTGCGACCAATCCACATAGTGATGCCCACCCCGCCGCAAAGCGCGCCCGTGCCGGTGCGCTCAACCGGTGCGTCCGATGCCATCGCCGGATCATCGGCGGTAATCGCCGCTCTCGGAGCGGTTGACTTCGCCGTTGATTGCACCGTTGAAGGGTTGCTGCACGCCGCTGAGCTGCCGCAGATTCTGGGCGAGGGGACGCGCGTGCTGATGGTTTCCAATGAGCATCCCGAAGCACTCGAACGCCTCATACCCAACCCCGACCTGGAGCCAAAAGTGAAGGCTGGCATCAAGCGCCTGATTGCGGCCAAAGAAATGCTGGTTACCTCAGCCGCTGGCACAAACCTGAGCGTGGGCTTGACCGACGCTCCTTGCGGGGGTGGCTGGGGTTACACCACTCGCCCCGGCACGATCACTCATTGGCCTGGCGGGCTTTGCCTGGCTTTCCCGCATGCGAACACGGTCAATGGCACGATCGTGATGGATCGTGGCGACATGAACCTCACGTTCAAGCGCTACCTGGAGTCGCCGCTCACCTTGCATATTGAAAACGACTACGTGGTGGAGATCAGCGGCGACGGCACCGACGCCGAGCTATTCCGCAGCTACATAGCCGCCTGGGGCGAGCGTGAGGCGTATGCGACTAGCCACGTCGGCTGGGGAATGAACCCGGACGCCCGCTGGGACACGCTGACTTTCTACGACCGCAGCCAAACGAACGGCACCGAGCAACGGGCGTTTGCTGGCAACTTTCTTTACTCCACCGGTGCGAACGAGCACGCTGGCCGACACACGCTCGGGCACTTTGATTTGCCGCTGCGCAACCACAGCATTTCATTAGACGGCGAAGTCGTGGTGGCTGAAGGCATTCTGGCGGGCGAGCTGGCATAAGGGTGTGAGCAGCAATAGCACCGGCACCAGCCTTTTCTCATATGTGCAGCGGTGGGCGCAGCGCCATGGCGACGCTCTTGCCATTCAGTTTGAATACCGCACGCACTCTTACGCTGAGTTTGTTGCTAACGCGGCTGCGCGTGCGGCGCAGCTACACGGCCAGGGAGTAACCGAAGGCGACCGCGTGGCATGGCTTGGCCCGAACCATCCGGCCGCGCTGGAGCTGTTATTGGCGTGCGCCAGGCTTGGTGCCATTTTTTTGCCGCTGAACTCGCGGCTGACGGTGCCAGAGCACGTTTGGATTCTCAACGATGCCGAGCCGAAGCTGCTGGTATGCGAGGCCAGCTTCGCCAAGCACGGGGCGGCGATTGTTGCTGATTGCCAGGTTGAGATTGCGTTGCTGGCTGAGCAGGCGATCGGGGCGGAGCAAGACGGCGGTGCTGACGATACCGCTGACGATGCCGCTGGGCACGGCGCCGCGTCGGACATTGGCACGCCCGATCATGCGGCGCTGCTGGCATACACCTCTGGCACCACGGGGCATCCCAAGGGTGCCGTTTTGACGCAGGGTGCCTTGTCCGCCAATGCGATCAACTCAACTCACGCACACGATCTGACCCGCAGCGATCGCGTACTAACGGTGATTCCCATGTTTCATGTGGGCGGGCTGAATATCCAGACGCTGCCAGCACTGCTAACGGGTGCGGCGGTGCTGATACACCGGGCGTTTGATCCCGGCTTGTTCCTTGCCGATGCCGCGCAGTGGCGACCGACCTGGACCGTGCTGGTGCCTGCCGCTTTGGTTGCGGTTTCAACCCACCCTGAATTTGACCAGGCCGACCTCAGTTCGCTGCGCGGGATTATGACCGGGTCGTCACCGATACCGCCGGCGGTTACCGAGCCGTATTTCGAGCGGGGAATATCGGTGGGCGAAATTTACGGAGCCACCGAAACCGCACCGATTTGCGTGCATCTACGAGCAGACGAGGCGGCGGATCATCCCGGCTCTTGCGGCAAGGCATCAACCCTGTGCGAGGTCCGCCTGGTGGCGCTTGCCGACGACGCATCAAACACAGAGCCGGTGCTGGGTGAGCCTGGTGAGATTTGGGTTAAGGGTCCCAGCGTGATGCGCGAATATTGGCGCAACCCTGAGGCCACAGATGCCGCCTTGGTTGACGGCTGGTATCGCACCGGCGATGTGGCACACGCGGACGCCGACGGCTGGCTGTATGTGGATGATCGCCTGACCGACATGATTATCTCCGGTGGTGAGAACGTGTATCCAGCTGAAATTGAAGAGCAGCTAGCGCATTGCCCAGCCGTGGCCGATGCTGCGGTCATTGGTCGCCCAGATCCGCGCTGGGGCGAAGTGCCAATCGTCATAGCCGTCAGCCCCGGCGATGCAGTGAATCTTGACGAGGCGGCGCGCACGGCCGCCGTGCTTGACTACCTGAAACCGCTGCTAGCTCGCTTCAAGCTGCCAGCGGAAATCATCTGGACCGATGCCTTGCCCAAGACCGCACTAGGCAAGGTGCAAAAAGCCGACCTACGTGAAAGGTTCATCAAACAATGACTACTACTCCTTCCGTTGCCTTTATCGGGCTGGGCGTGATGGGCTTTCCGATGGCCGGCCACCTAGCCAAATCGGGTTATGACACTGCGGTTTACAACCGCACGCCCGATCGCGCCCAACAATGGCAAAGCACCTACGCCGATGAGGTCGCAACCGACAAGCCCGGCACGAACATCACGCTCTGCGATACCCCTGCCGCGGCGGCCAGCGGCAAGGACTTTGTGTTTGTGTGCGTGGGAGCCGACGACGACGTCAGAGACGTGGTTTCCGCCAAAGAAGACGGTGCCCTGGGCGCTATGTCGGCCGGTGCGGTGTTGGTTGATCACACGACTGCTTCGGCAGAGCTGGCACGGGAACTACACGCCGCCTGCGCTCAGGTCGAAGTCGGCTTTATTGACGCTCCGGTTTCGGGTGGAGAAGCCGGTGCGGTCAATGGCGCGCTAACCGTGATGTGCGGAGGCGACCAACAACACTTCGACCGCGCCGCTCCGGTCATGGATGCCTACGCACGGGCGGTCACCTTGCTGGGGCCGGCCGGTTCGGGACAGCTCACCAAGATGGTGAATCAGATCTGCATTGCCGGGCTGGTGCAGGCGCTGTCGGAAGGCTTGGAGTTTGGCGCACGCGCCGGACTGGATCTTGACCTGATCCTCAGCACCATCTCACAGGGCGCGGCGGGATCTTGGCAGATGGAAAACCGCGGAGCAACGATGGCTGCGGATGAATTTGATTTCGGGTTCGCGGTTGACTGGATGCGCAAAGACTTGGGAATCGTCTTTGCCGAAGCCGAACGCAACGGTGCGCGGCTGCCCGTCACACAGCAAGTAGCGCTGTTCTACGACCAGGTTTCACAATCGGGCGGCGGACGCTGGGACACGTCCAGCCTGATTAGGTTGTTGCGCGACTGAGTTGTTGCGCAGCTAACCGACGTTCATCGACTGCGAAATAAGCGCAAACCCGGTGGTGGATTCAAGGCGCTTGCCGACGACTTCCTGATACTCAGATGAGTTGTACCAGGCCTTGGCGGCCTCGGTGTTTTCAAACTTAAGCACGACGGTCTGCGGGCCGGGAGGCTCGCCTTCGATGGTTTCGGCGGCGGCATCAAAAACGACCAACTCGGCACCGGCTGCGGCGATGGTCGGCCCAGCGCCCTTCTGGTATTCCCTGTAAAGGTCGGGGTCTTTAACAACGTATTGAGCAATGAAATATGCGGACATGCCAGCAGTCTGCCACGCGCGCCAGCGCTGTGCCTAATCCAGCGCTGTGCCTAACGCTGGGCAGCCTGCCAGGCAACTCGTCAAGCAGATCGCTAGCTAAAACGCGGGGCGCGCTTTTCGGCGAATGCCCGCACTCCTTCCGCTGCGTCGCTCAAGTGATCGGTAACAGCGGTTTTTGCCGCGATCTCATCAAGGCTCTGCTGCCACGTCAGCTCCGCCGCCAGATGAATGGAGCGCTTCAACATTCGCATTGCCGCTTGCGGTCCGTTCGCTAGCTCAGTTGCCAACTCATGCGCCGCCGCGGGCAGCTGATCATCATCAACCACATCGTGAAGTAGCCCCAGATCAAACGCCTGCTCGGCCTCAACGATGCGCTTACGCATCATGAAATCCATCGCCGCTGCGACGCCTAGGTGCTGCACCAGCAACCATTGCCCGCCCTCGTCGGGCAGCAGAGCGAACCGCAAGGTGGCGCTTCCCATGCGCGCTGAGCGCGCCGCTATGCGGAAGTCACATGCCAGCGCTAGGGAAAATCCGGTTTGGATGGCGAAGCCGTTGATGGCTGCGATAGTCAGCTTGTCAAGATTGCGGACTGCGGTATTCACGGCTTGGGAGATCGTTCTAAGTCCGTTGTAGGTTCCGGCCGCGTCATGATGGCCGGGGTGGATATCGGGCATAACCGAAGCGGAGTCGGACTCATAACCCCGCAGGTCGTCGCCCGCCCAAAACGCCTTGCCCTGGCCGGTGAAAACCAGCACTCGCACACGGTCGTCCATCTGCGCTTGCGTTAGCACTTCAACCAGGTCGCGCTTCATTTGGGCGTTGGAGGCATTCATGGCTTCAGGTCGGTTAAACGTGATGTTGAGAATGCCGGGGTCTGTCAGGGCGGTTTCAAACCCGAAGTAATCGCTCCGGTCGATCCCGTTTGATTCGTTTGCCACGTGCTTGCCTCGCTTAGTCATAGCCAACTTGTGGGCCAGTTAGCTTGTGGGCGATGTTAGGTCAGCGCTTCAGCCCGTTTGAAAATGTGTCGATGCTGCGCCTTGACATTGCGGCGGGTGCTGGAAAATCATCGCGGGTGCACTACATCACTCCGTTCGTTACCGACGGCGACAAGCTGTACATATTTGAAGAGCCGGGTGAGCGCGCCGACGAGCTTGACGCCATGTTGCTAAATCACAGTGCCGATGTCAGCTCTGAAGACACGGGCGATCTGGTTGTTACGGGACTGGGGCAGCGGGCTTCCGTGCCGGAAGAAGCGTGGGCGCGTGACGCCTGTTCGGCGCGGTTTCATTACGACCAGGCGCTGCAGGATTTGGCGCAGCTCGGAACCGTTATCGCTATTGCCTAGCCGGGCTCGCTTAAACGGGCGGCTCCCCCGCCAAAGTAATACGCAACATTTCTCGCCGATGTCCGGCGTAGTCGTCAATGGCGAAGTGTTGAACCTGACGGTTGTCCCACATCGTCAAAGTGCCGGGCTGCCAGCGCACACGTGCCGTGAACTGCACCTGGTTGCTGTGCTCTAGCAAAAAGTTCAGCAGCGCCTTCGCCTCGGCGCTTTTCATGCCCTCAATCCCGACCGTGTAAACCTCATTCACAAACAGAATCTTCCTGCCGGTTGCCGGGTGCGTACGAATGAGCGGATGGCTTTGTTCTTGAACCGCCGACTGGTCGCCGTGAATGTCCATGGAGGAGTTCGGGTCGGGCCGACCAAAGGTGCCGCTCGGACCGTACGAGCGGCGGGCGCTGTGCACCGCACGCAGCGGCTCCAGCAGCTCGGCCATCGCCGGCGACAGCGCTTCATAAGCCAACGCTTGATTGATGAAGGCCGTGTCGCCGCCGCTGGTTGGCACCTCCACGGCATACAGCAGCGTTGCCGAAGGTGGTTGCGCCTGAAAGCTCCAATCGCTGTGCCAGCCGCTTCCAAACAAGGGTCCATCCTCATCGGCTTCGCGCATCACTCGCAGCACGTTGTCATGCCCATCGCCAACGGGCGTTATGTAGGGCGTGTCGCCGAAATCACCCAGCATCAGCGCTAGGGCTTCAAAGCTGTCTATGTCCAACTGCTGATCACGAAAAACCAGCACCGCATGGTTGGCCAGCGCATCTTGTACTTGCGTTACTTGTTCGCTGCTTTCGGCGGCAACGCTGCGCAAATCAAAGTCTGTTACCTCAGCGCCGAAGGTGCCTGTCAGCGGAGTGATTTTCATACAAATAAGGTAGCGGGCGAACAGGGCCGCAGGCTTGGGTCGCAGACTTGGGTCGCAGACTTGAAGCCGCAGGCTTGGGTCGCAGATGAGGAGCAGTCAATGATGCAAACCGCTATTGCGTTCGGTGGTCCTGCCTCTGGCAAGCAGCGCGACTGGGAGGTCCAGGTTGATTTTCTGCGCGAAGCGGAACGCCTGGGTGTTGACATTGTCTGGTCGGCTGAGGCTTGGGGCATGGATGGTGTGTCCACGCTGGGGTATCTGGCCGCGGTAACTGAGCGGGTAAAGCTTGGCAGCGGCATTTTGCAGATCTCCGCGCGGGCGCCGGTTATGACCGCAATGACCGCCCTATCGCTTGCCGCCATTAGTGGGGACAGATTCATCTTGGGCTTGGGTGTGAGCGGGCCGCAGGTGGTGGAAGGTCTGCACGGAGTTCGCTTTGCGCAGCCCTTGCAGCGGCTGCGTGAAACCGTTGACATCGTGCGCCAGGCTTTTGCGGGCGAAAAGATCGCCTACCAGGGCGAGCATCACGTTCTGCCTTTGCCGGATGGATTAGGCAAATCGATTCGTCTGGCGCAACCCGCCAACGACAGCATTGAGATCTGGCTGGCCACGCTTGGGCCAAAGGCGCTGGAATACACCGGTCAGATAGCCGACGGCTGGGCTGGAACTTCGTTTGTGCCCAGCGCCGCCGATGCCACCTTGGGTCGGGTGCGCGCCGGTGCCACCGCCGCTGGGCGAGACGCCGATGCGATCGCCTATCAAGCTGGCGGAGCGGTGCAGTTCAGCGACGATCTTGAAGCCCTGATTGAGCCCCGCCGACCCGGTGTTGCCTTCACGCTGGGGGCTATGGGGTCGGCAACGCAAAACTTCTACAACGACGCGTACAGCCGCGGCGGCTATGCGGACGCGGCAAAGCACGTTCAGCAGCTGTGGTTGGACGGCCAGCGTGAGCAAGCCGTCGCAGCCGTGCCCGACCAGTTGATCTTGGAAACCAACTTCCTCGGCAACACCGAGCAGGTAACTCAGGCGGTGCGGACTTATCGCGATGCTGGCATCACTGTTTTGGGGGTGCAGCCGGAAGGCGCCGACCTGGCGGAGCGATTAGACAGCTTGGGGCGGATCATCGACATCGTCCGTGCCATCAACGCGGAAGAAACTTGACCTAGCCTGGTAGCCATGAAGAAAAGCAAGACCAAGGAAGCAAAAGAACGCAGCGTCACCTTTGACGAGTCCAACCTGCGTGAACGGCTGACACCTGAGCAGTACCACGTGACTCAAGAAGCCGGCACCGAGCGAGCCTTCACCGGTGAAACTTGGGATAACAAAAAAGACGGCAAATACCGCTGCATTGTTTGCGACGCGGAGTTGTTCAACTCTGATACCAAGTTTGAGAGCGGCACGGGCTGGCCAAGTTTCTATGCGCCAACCGACACCGAAGCGGTTGATACCGAGTCAGACAGGTCGTTTGGGATGGTCCGCACCGAAGCCATGTGTATGAAGTGCGGCGCTCACTTGGGGCACGTTTTCCCCGACGGACCTAACCCGACGGGCGATCGCTACTGCATGAACTCAGCGTCGCTGAAGTTTGTCGCCGACGACGAAGATGCTGGCGGCGGCGCGGCTGGCGGCGAACCAAACGACGCCGCCTAGTCGGCGATCAGCTTCAGCTGCTCTTGCCCGTCGTCTTCGTCGGGCTTGCCATCCGCAGTTAGCTCCGGGCGCACAGTCTTTATTTGCTGCGCTACCTCTTGCTGGATTGGTCCAAACGGAACCACGTTCAGCACCCCTTGGCCGGGTCGTCTCAGCACGTCCTCTAGCTGCCCATCAACCGCCACAAAAACCTCATCGCCTGAAATGACGATGTGAGACGCCAAAGCTCTGTCTTTAAGTTCCTTTTTGAGCGCCTTTTTGACGTACTTGAAGATCTTCTTGATTTTGGTGAGCGCCATGCCCGCATCAAGCATCTGCTTGACGGTGCGGAGATCCAACAAGTCGTTGTAGCTGTACAAGCGACGTGAGCCGCTGCCCGCTGCTTCTTTTAAAGACGGTTCCACGGGCGAGTGGTTTCTCGCCCATTCGTCAAGCTGCCGCTTTGTAACGCCAGCAATCTTTGAGGCTTCCGCAGTGGTGTAGCCCGCCCGGTAAGAGTCGGTAGTCGAAACGCCCGTCTGCTCCTTGCCGTTCTTGTCGTTCGTGTCGTTCTTATCTAGGCCCATAAGAGTGCTCCCTTGAGTTTTTGCTAGTCGTTTAGTATCGGCCGGTATGGCACAAAAACCACGCGGTTGTAACTACAAGTGCGTGGCTTAGCTAGCAGAGTAGAACGACTAATCGCCAAATTGCAAGGGGCAATTTGTTGGCGGCCGACTCAGGGACGATTCAGGAACTACTCGGCGGACTATCCGGAGGCGATTCGGGCTGGTCGAAATCGTCGGGATTGACATCCTCTAGAAACTCCAAGAAGTCGTCAAGCAGCTCCTTGGGGTCTGTGTCAGGCTCGCCGCCTTCTGTGGTGTCTTCTTCCAGTGCCGAATGAACCTCGACTATCTGCCCGGCCTCTTCCATCACCTCTTGGCTGGCAAATATCGCCGCCGAGCTTCGTACCGCCAGAGCCACCGCGTCGCTTGGGCGAGCGGAGATGACATGTAGATCACCGTTCATCTCTAGCTCTATTTCGGCAAAGAATGTGTGGTCGCTGATTTCGGTGATGGTTACCCGCACAATCGTTACGTCAAGCGACTCAAAAATCGTCTGCAACAAATCATGCGTTAGCGGGCGGGGCAGCTCGATTTTCTCTATGCCGCGGTAGATGGCCTGCGCCTCGGGATCATCAATCACCACCGGCAGCACACGCTGTTCGCCCGATGTCTCCCGCAGCAACATCAAGCGACTTTGCGAAGGCACCTGGACCTGTAAGCCCAGCAGCTTCAACTCCACAAGAGATGAACCACTGTCTGCCATGGCTACACGCTACTACCGCTGCGAAATTAGCTGTACTTGAGGGGTGGATTTACGCCGTGCTTATTCAAGGGTTTATTCAAGGGTTTATTCAAGGCTCATTCAAGAATCTGCGACATCGCCGACCGCATAACCACGCCGCGCATGCGTTCGCACAGATCTAATAGTCGTTCGCCTGCGCGGGTTGCTCCGTCGTTTGCGTCGGAGTCGCGCGCGTAGAGCAGCGGCTGTAATCCTTGAATGAACATTGCGGCGTCACGCTCAGCGGCGTTGCACAAGATGCGCAGGTGGCGTGGCTGCAGGCCGTGGGTGGCGAACTCTCGTGCGACGCGTGCTAGCACGAGCGCCTCTTCGCTAAAGCATTGGTTATCGATTAGCTGTCCCTGGCCTTCAAGCTGGCGGGACTGCGTTGCGGTAGGTGCGACAACCGGCAAGATCCCAAAATCGATTAACTCGGCTACTTGCGCTGGCTCTAGTCCGCTGGCAACGCAGAGCTCGTCGGTGGTGTACAGCTTTACTTGCGCGCTGGTCTGCTTGTCGCTGGTCTGTTCATCGCTGCTGTGAACGTTGTTTTGAGTTCTGCTGTCATCGGCGGGAGTCAGCGGAAGGTTTTCGCTGGCTGGCGGCGTGGTCTGCTCGCCTGTGGCTTGCTCGGACTCTGTGGCTTGCTCGGCTTTGGCTTGCACGGGCTCTGCGGCCACGACCGAGTTGGTTGCGGCGCTGTCGGCTGGCTCGCTGTCGGCCAGTTCTTCTGCAGTCTGCGGCATCGGGTGATCCCACATGTCTGCCAGATGCTCGCCACGCTCAATACGTCCGGCGATGACGTTTAGCGGCAGATAGTTGTCGCGCTGGCAGGTGAGAATCCAACGCAGCACCTCAACGTCGTGCGAGTTGAACACCCGATAGCCCGCAACGGTGCGAGCAAGCTTGATCAGCTTGCGCTCTTCCAGAAAGCGGATCTTTGAACCAGTGAGATCTGGGAACTCATCTTTTAGATGTGAAACAACCTGGCCAATGGTCAGGCGGCCGTCTATGCCGACCTCTATTTCCTTGGCGGGTTCTGCCACCGACGCTCCCACTATTTCTCCACCCGGTTCACCAGCCGCAATTGAATCACAAACCGACCGACGAGACCACATACAGGAGCCGGAACTTTCCCACCTGCAGCTCATCGCCGCTAGCCAGCACATGCTCCTCGGAAATGCGTGCGCCGTTTACGTATGTTCCGTTCAACGACCCGGTGTCGCGCAGCGCATAGCCGGTCGGGCCTTCCAGCAACTCCACGTGTTTGCGCGACACCGTTATGTCGTCGAGAAACACGTCGCTGTCGGGATGGCGGCCAATTGAAATAACCGCACCGGACACCTCAAAGCGGGTGCCTGCGCGGTGACCGCTCACGGCCACTAGCTCAACTGCGGGCCCGCCCGCTTGCGGCGATGTCACTAGCGGAGCCAGGCCTTGGGTAACGGCATCGGGGTCGGCCGTCATGTGTCCGCCGCAGGCCGAGCAGAACCTGGCGTCGGGTTCGTTTTCGTGTCCGCACAGGCGGCAGTGTTGGCGAGAATCGTCAGGTGGGCTATTCATCTTGAACCAGAGCCACGTAGTCCTTTGCGCTCAGCAGTTGTGCCAACTGGCTTTCGTCGGTGAATGCAATCACACAAATCCAACCCGCGCCATACGGGTCTTCGTTGATCAGTTGCGGCTCTTGCTCTAAGGCGGTGTTCACCTCAACGATCTCGCCGGTGACCGGTGAGAATAAATCCGACACCGATTTCGTTGATTCGATTTCGCCCAACGGCTGGTCGGCCCGCACCGCCGAGCCCGGTGGTTCCGTTTCCACGAACACCACATCGCCTAGGGCATCTTGAGCGAAGTCGGTAATGCCGACCTGGACGGCTGGGTTGCCTTCATGCTCAACCCGGCGGGCCCATTCGTGATCTTTGGAATAGAGCAGATCTTCTGGGGTTTGCACGCTGTGAAGTTATCTGTGTTTGGAGGTGTTGCGCTTGGGGTCGGTGGTGGGGTCGTGCTTGCTCGTGGTGGCGCGCTCTGCCAGGGCCAGCTTCGCCTGCGGGATGTAACCCAACGCTGAGTAGTAATGGATCGGCAGTCCCGTGATTGCACAGATCCAGGCGAGCACCTCAAACACATCCGCCGCACCGATGTCAGAGTTTGACGCCAAGAAAAACGGCACCGCAAACAACAGCAACAGCGTGCCGGTCTTGCCCCACCAGGTGACCTCAATCTTGCGGGCACCCAAAGCGCCCAGCACCAGCGCGGCGATGCCGACCCCCCCCTCGCGCACCAGAGCGAGCACCGCTACCACCAACGGCAAGGAGCCGTCAACGATCATCGCTATCACCGCTACGAGAAGCAGGAGGCGGTCGGCGGTGGGGTCAAGGATTTTCCCGAGCTCAGATTCTTGGTTGAACCGCCGGGCGATGAAGCCATCAACCCAGTCGGTAGCGCCAAGCGCACCTAGCAGCACCGCCGCCGCCCAGCGATCGTCAAGCCCAAACAAGACCCACAAAAACACCGGCAGGCAGACCAGGCGAAGAACGCTGATCAGATTCGGGACCGTGAACGGTCGCCAGTTAGACAGACTCGAGCTAGACGGATTCAAGATGGGCGACTATGGCTTTGGCTGGCGCTTGCAGCTGCTGCGGGTCAACCATTGGCGGCGTGGTGGACATATCCATCTCCACCAGCGAGTTGATCGGCACAACGTGAAGGTGCAGATGCGGCACCTCAAATCCGGCAATGACTAGCCCGATGCGGGCCGGTGAAAACGCAGCCATCTGAGCCTTGCCGATGCGTTGCGCTACCGCAAACAGATGCGCTTGCAGGTCGGGCTCGGCGTCTAGCCAGTGATCAATTTCTTTGCGCGGCACCACCAACGTATGGCCTGGCTTGAGCGGGTTGATTGACATGAACGCAACGCAGAGGTCGTCGTGCCAAATGAATTCGCCCGGCAGCTCGCCGTCAATGATTTTGGTAAATACGGTGCTCATGGCCGGCTCATAGCAAGTTCGGCAAGCTCGGCAGATTTGGCAGGCTCGGCAGGCTCGGCTCACACATAGGTTGAGCCCTTCATTGCGTCACGATCTTGACGCATCTCAACGTTCACCAGCGCCGCCTTGCCCGAAGCAAACGCTCGCTCAAGCGCAGGCCTGATCTCGCTCGGCTCGGTCACGTGCTCGCCGTGTCCGCCTAGCGCTTCCACCACCTTGTCGTAGCGGGTGTAGGCAAGCTCGGTGGCGATGACCCGGTCTTGGCCGTATATGCCAGCTTGTGGTCGCAGCATCTGCCCCCAAGCGGCGTCGTTACCTACCACGCCCACGATCGGCAGGCCGAACCGCACCGCCGTGTCAAACTCAAAGCCGTTCAAACCAAACGATCCGTCGCCGTAGACGATTAGCACGCGCTTTTGCGGGAACGCCTTTTGAGCCGCCAGCGCAAACGGCATCCCCACCCCCAGAGTGCCGAGCGGGCCTGGGTCCATCCAGGTGCCGTGCCGTGGCGGCTTGATCACCTTGGAGGCCTGCGCCACGATGTCGCCGCCGTCGCCGATCACGATCATGTCGTCGGTTACCACTGCGGCGATCTCTTTGCACAAGCGCAGTGGGTCAATCGGAACTTCGTCGCTGTTCAGCGCAGCGAGCCGCTGCTGGTCTAGCTCTTCTTCCTGCGCCGACAGTCGCTTCAAAAAGGCGCTGGCGTCAGGCATGGCGCCGTTTTGCTTTAGCACTTGCAGCAGCGCTTCAAGGTTGGCGCCCAGGTTGCCGGCGAGCCCGATCTCTACGGTTCGGTTCTGCCCGATCAACGTTTCGTCAAGATCTAGCTGCACGATGCGTGTCTGCGGCGGTATTGATCGGCCAAACTTCATGCGAAAATCAAGTGGCGTTCCCGCCAGCACTACTAGGTCTGTTTCCTCTAGCGCGACCTTGCGGGTGAGCGACAAGAACGACGGGTGATCCCAGGCGATCTCGCCGCGCGCCATGCCGTTCACGTAGCACGGCATTGATGTGGCGTCTAGCAGCGAGGCCAATGCTTCACCGCCGCTGCTCCACTTCAGCGCAGTGCCGGCCATGACCATGGGTGATTCGGCGCTGGCAATAAGTTGCGCGGCCTGCTCTATGTTTTGCTGCGGTGCCACCGCCGCCACCCGGTAGTCGCGAAATACCGGAGCCGGCACGCTCGCCAGATCCACCGGGGCGTGCAGCACGTCCATCGGTATCTCCAAGAACGCCGGGCCGGGCACTCCGCTCAGGGCGTTGCGAATGGCGAGCTCTATGTATTCGGCGATGCGATTGGTTTGCAGGCAGGCGTCGGCCCATTTGGTTATCGGCCGCATGACCGACACGTGATCCATTTCTTGCAGCGAGCCGCGGCCGGAGTTGCTGAACGGACCCTGCCCGCCGAAAACCAGAATCGGTGAGTTGGCGCGCCAGGCGTTGGCTACTCCCGTTACGCCGTCGGTCACACCCGGGCCAGCGGTGAGAATCGCTACGCCCACCTTGCCGGGATGCAGGCGTGCCCAGGCATCGGCTGCGTGGACGGCGGCTTGTTCGTGGCGGACGTCGATTACCTCTATGCCTTCGTCGATGCAGCCGTCGTAGATGCCCATTACGTGGCCGCCCGACAGGGTGAATACGCACTCAACGCCGGCCGCCGCCAGGGTGCGTGCCGCCAGCTTGCCGCCGTGTGCAGGCATTGCCGCTGCTTGGTTTGTTTCGTTCATTTGTTATTCCCCTTTGCTGGTCGCTAGTACGACATTTACAAGTTTGGCTGGGACGCTTATGACGCGCTTGACTTCGCTGTCTCCCACTAGCTCACGGATGCGTTCGTTGGCTAGCGCGGCGGACTGCAGGTCGTCTTGGTTGGCGTCGGTCGCAACGGTCATTCGGCTGCGCACCTTGCCGTTTATCTGGATGGGGATTTCCACCGTGTCGGCGGTTAGCCATTTCTTGTCGGCCTGCGGGAATGGCGCATACACGACCGAGTTTGCTGGCGTGAGGGCGGCGCCCGGGCTGGCCGCCGTGCTGTCGGCTGCCGCAGCTGTGCCAGCCGCCGCGCCAAGCACGTTCGGCACTCCGACTCCGTGCAGCATCGCCCAGAGTTGCTCCGCCATGTGCGGCACCAGCGGCGCTAGCAGTCGCACCAGCACATCCGCCACGCTGCGTGGCACTGGCTTGGCTTGCGCGGTCAGCTCGTTGTTGAGTTCAGAGATGCGGGCGATGGCTGAGTTGAAACGCAGGTCGTCCATCGCCTCGGTAACCGCGGCGATGGTTTGATGCAACAAGCGCAGCAGGTCCGCATCGGGCTCTTCGTCTACCACTGAGATCTGGCCGGTGCGCTCATCTACCAGGTTGCGCCAAACCCGTTGCAGCAGCCGGTGCGAACCGATGACCGATCGTGTTTCCCAGGGGCGGTCTTGGTTGAGCGGGCCCATAAACATCTCATATAGGCGCAAGGTGTCGGCCCCGTAGCTGGCATAGATGTCGTCGGGCGCTACTGCATTGCGCAACGATTTGCCCATCTTTCCAAATGAGCGATGCAGCGCCTTGTCCGGAGCGGAGTCGGTGAAGTATTTGCCGTCGGCTTCGGCGACCTTTTCGGCATCCACGTAGACGCCGCGGTCGTCTTGGTAGGCCGCCGCCAAGATGTAGCCCTGGTTGTAGAGCCGCCTGAACGGCTCCGGCCCACTGACGTGGCCTAGGTCGTAGAGCACCTTGTGCCAAAAGCGCGCATACAACAGGTGCAGAACTGCGTGCTCTACCCCGCCGACGTACAGATCAACTCCGCCCACCGCATCGGCGTTGCCGTTGGAGCTTGGATCGGCGCCATCTGGATCGGCGGCGTCCGGGTCAGCGGCGTCCGGGTCGGCCATCCAGTAGCGCTCAATCTCGGGGTCTACAAGCTGCTGCGGGTTATCCGGGTCTAAGTAGCGCAGGTAGTACCAGCACGATCCCGCCCAGTTGGGCATGGTGTTTAGCTCACGCTGGTAAGTGCGCTCGCCGTCGCCGAGGTCGTATTTTGCCGCCACCCATTGTTCGGCCCGTCCGAGTGGCGGCTCCGGTTCGGCGTGCTCATCTAGCGAGCGAGGCGCCCAATCGATCAGCTCCGGCAGCTGCACCGGCAGCTGTTCTTCGGGCACCGCTTGCGCTAAGCCGTCTTCGTCAAAGACGATCGGGAACGGCTCACCCCAATAGCGCTGACGTGAAAACAACCAATCTCGCAGCTTGTAGGTGATCTTGGGTTCGCCGTAGTCGTTGCTTGTCAGCCAGGCGATGATGGTTTGCTTGGCCTCGTCAATGGACATTCCGTCCAAGAAATCGCTGTTGATGGTTGGACCTTCGCCGCTGTAAGCCTCGCCGTCAAAATCGGATGGCGTCTCCACCGTGCGGACTATGTCGATGCCGTATTTTTTGGCGAAGTCCCAGTCGCGCTGATCTTCGCCCGGCACGCTCATCACCGCACCGGTGCCGTAACCCATCAGCACGTAGTCGGCAATGAAGATCGGAATCTCAGCGCCGTTGACCGGCACAATGCAGTTTGACCCCAGATAGATGCCGGTCTTTTCGCGTTCGCCTTGACGTTCGAACTCGCTCAAAGAGCCAGCTGTCGCTTGGTATGCCTTGACCGCTTCGGCTGGGGTGGCGGCCTGAGCCGAGGTTGCTGCTTCACCTTTCCAAGCCGCCGGCGTGCCCGCCGGCCAGGCGTCGGCCGTTAGCTGGCTGACCAGCGGATGCTCGGGCGCCAAGACCATCGCAGTGGTGCCATAGATGGTGTCCGGGCGGGTTGTGAATACTTCGATGGCCAGCTCACCTGCCGTCGGACTAACCGGATCGGCCGGATCAGTGCCAGGCGCCGCCACGGGGAACCGAATGTGCGCACCTTCGGAACGCCCGATCCAGTTGCGCTGCATCAGCTTGACGGAGTTGGGCCAATCCAGACGGTTTAGATCTTCAAGCAGCCGATCCGCGTACTCGGTGATTCGCATCATCCACTGCTTCAGCGGTCGCCTGAACACCTTGTGATCGCCACGCTCGCTGCGGCCCTCGGCGGTGATCTCTTCGTTTGCCAGCACCGTGCCCAGGCCAGGGCACCAGTTCACCTGCGCCTCCGCTAGGTAAGCCAGGCGGTGTTGGTTTAGCTCTTGATGGCGTTGCTGTTTGTCTAGCTCTTGCCAGGGCGTGCCGTTTGACGTGGGGCGCTGGTCGGTTTCAAATTCGGCGATCAGCTCGGCGATCGGTCGGGCTCGGTCGGCGGCTTGGTCGTACCAGCTGTTGTAGATCTGCAAAAAGATCCATTGCGTCCAGCGGTAATAGTCCTCATCTGTGGTGGCGAAGCTGCGGCGGCTGTCGTGGCCCAGGCCCAGGCGCCTGAGTTGGCGGGACATGTTGGCGATGTTGCGTTCGGTGTTGACGCGTGGGTGCTCGCCGGTTTGGCGGGCGTGCTCTTCGGCGGGCAGCCCGAAGGCGTCGTAGCCCATGGTGTGCAGCACGTGGAATCCGCACATGCGTTTGAAGCGGGCGTAGACGTCGGTGCCGATGAAGCCCAGTGGATGCCCCACGTGCAGGCCCGCCCCCGATGGGTACGGGAACATGTCCATTATGAAGAGTTTTTGGGATTTGTCGGCGCTGGTGGGTGTGCTCGCCGTGTGGTAGATGCCGCTGGTTTCCCAGAGGTCTTGCCAGGCGAGCTCAATCTTGTCGGCTAGTGCCGCGTCGTAGCGAAACTCGGGTAAGGCAGCGGCTGGGCTGGTTGGGTCGGGTGGATCAGCAAGCGCCACATTCGCAAGGATGCCACGCGCAGCTAGCGGTCAGACCGACCGCTACACGCGCCGCTACCCTCAAAATGATGTCTCGGTCGTTTGCCTTGCCGACCTATGAAATGTGGGTGTCTGCCGCACAGGCAGCGAGTAAAGACGATTCGCTGGATGCGCTAACCACCACCACGCATGACGGGTTAGTCATAGAGCCGCTGTACACCCCGGACACCAGCGGCGGCTGGCTGGCTGGCGGTGCTGCCTCGGCGCGCGTGGCCGCGCTGGCCGCTAGGTCTGCCAGGTCTGCTAGCGGTGGAGTTAATAGCGGGACGGTTACGGCTAGCGGCGGCTGGCAGATTCGCAGCACGATCAATCTGCCGTCGGACCTACTAGACCCACTATCGGACGACGACGCGGCCGAATCCGCTGCTACGGCGGCTGGCGAGGAACTGGCCGGCGGCGTGGACGCTCTTACTTTGGGGAATGGGTGGTCGGAGCAGCCTGGTCAGTCGCGTGCCGTTTTGCTTCGGGCGGTACTGGAAACCGCTACTGCTGCTGACAAGGCCCCTGCGATTTATCTGCAATCTGGCGCCCGCCTCGCAGCGGCGAAGGAATTTGCCGAACAGCTGCAGGGCGCTGGAATCACTCAGGGATCGTTGGGCTTAGATCCGATCGGTGCGGCATTTGAAACCAAGCCAGGTAGAGATGCCGGGCTAAACGATCGGCTCCGTGCCGAACTGGAAGAAGCCGAACTGGAAGAAACCGCCAGCTATGTAGCCGCACACGCCCGCGCCCAACCGCCGGGCTTGCGGGCGCTAGCGCTTGACGGAACCGCCTACAACGAAGCTGGCGCAGGCGACATCGAGGAGCTTGGCGCACTGCTCGCCAACGCAACCCTGTGGCTGCGCTTGCTTACCAGCGCAGGGCTTGATGCAGCCAGTGCGGCCGCTCAAATCGAGTTCACCATCACAGCTAGCGCTGACGTGTTTGTGGTCGTCGCAAAGTGTCGCGCCCTGCGGCGCTGTTGGGCGCAGATATTGGATGCCTGCGGTGTGGGGGAAGCGATAGCGACAATGTCTTTGCATGCGATCGCATCAACGGCGATGATGAGTCGCGACGACCCTTGGGTGAATGTGTTGCGCGGCACCACGGCTGCTTTGGCGGCGTCATTAGGCGGTGCGGATGCCGTGACCTTGCTGCCGCTTGATGCGGCAGGCGGCGCGGCGCAAGCACAGTCAACCCAAGCACAGTCAACCCAAGCGCAGCTTGGTCGCCGTATCGCCCGCAACACCCAGCTAATCCTGCTGCAGGAATCTCAAACAAATGCCGTTATTGATCCGGCGGGTGGCAGCTGGTTTGTGGAGGATCTGACCGAGCAGATAGCGCAGCGTGCTTGGCATCGTTTCACAAGCATTGAAGCGGCGGGCGGAATCGTTGCCGAAACAACGAGCAACGGAGATTTGCGAGCAGCGATTGCTGAGACGGCTCAGCGGCGGGCCGCGGCCATTGCCACCCAGCAGCAGGTTCTGGTCGGTGTTAATGAGTTCGCATATCTGGAGCAGCTGGAGCTAGCAGATACCGGCCTGACAGAAACCCTGGGAGAAACGAGCTCGCACGGTCGGTGGGCCGAACCGTTTGAGCAACTGCGCGCTAAAGCGATCGCCGCACCGATAGCGATGTTTGTGGCGGCTTTGGGTAAACCTTCGGACAGTTCAGCGCGCGCCAACTTCGCAAAAAGCCTGTTCGAAGCAGGTGGGATCGCCACGATCATTCCAGAGGCCAACTTTGACGGTCCCGCTGATGTCGTCGCGGCTGACACGGCAGCGGCCTTTGCAAAAAGCCAAGCGCAACTGGCGTGCATTTGTTCTAGCGATGAGATCTACGCGACGCAAGCCGCAAAAGTTGTAGCCGATCTGAAATCCGCCGGTGCCGTGCGGGTGTACATAGCCGGTGATGCCGCTAGTGGTACTGCCAGCGATGCCGGCGGCGGGGCTGAGTTAATAGCGCCCGGTTGCGACGCGCTGCAAGTGCTGACTGAAGCGCACCAAGCCGTTGAAGAGTCGCAGGCATGATTCCCGATTTCGCCGCAATGCCACTCGCCTCTCTGGACGCGCCGGGCTTGGCAGGCGGCCCGCAACCCGAAGGCCGCGAAACACCCGAAGGCATAGCCGTAGCGCCGCTGTACACCGCAGCCGACATCGCCGACCTGTTTGAGGCCGACTCCCCCACCTACCTAGACGGCTACCCCGGCTTTGCGCCGTATCTGCGGGGCCCCTACCCCACGATGTACACAAACCAGCCCTGGACCGTGCGCCAATACGCAGGCTTCTCAACTGCGGAAGACTCAAACGCCTTCTATCGCCGCAACCTGGCTGCTGGCCAGCGCGGCCTATCGGTCGCATTCGACCTAGCAACCCATCGGGGCTACGACTCCGACCACGAGCGAGTCGTGTCAGACGTCGGCATGGCTGGCGTGGCGATCGATTCGATCCTGGACATGCGAACCCTGTTCGACGGCATCCCTCTTGACACGATGAGCGTGTCGATGACGATGAACGGTGCCGTACTGCCGATCTTGGCGCTGTACGTGGTTGCCGCCGAAGAGCAGGGCGTCGCACCCGCTCAGCTAACCGGAACCATCCAGAACGACATTCTCAAAGAGTTCATGGTTCGCAACACCTACATCTTTCCGCCGCAGGAGTCAATGCGCATTATCGGCGACATTTTCAAGTTCACCTCAGCGGAGATGCCCAAGTTCAACTCCATCTCAGTTTCCGGCTATCACATGCAAGAGGCCGGAGCCACGGCCGACCTGGAGCTGGGCTACACGCTGGCTAACGGCTTGGAATACCTGCGATGCGGGATTGATGCGGGGCTGGCGGTTGATGACTTCGCCCCGCGCATCAGCTTTTTCTGGGCGGTGGGGATGAACTTCTTCACCGAGATCGCCAAGCTGCGTGCCGCTCGGTTGCTGTGGGCGGAACTCGTTCAACGCTTTGATGCGACGAACCCGCGGTCGCTATCGCTGCGCACGCACTGCCAAACCTCGGGTTGGTCGCTCACCGCGCAAGACGTTTACAACAATGTCGTTCGCACCTGCATCGAGGCGCTGGCTGCCACTCACGGGCACACCCAAAGCCTGCACACCAACGGATTTGACGAGGCTCTGGCGCTGCCAACCGATTTCAGCGCCCGCATTGCTCGCAACACGCAGTTGTTTTTGCAGCACGAGGCCGGCACCACCAACGTCATTGACCCGTGGGGAGGTAGCTATTTCCTGGAGCGACTGACCGCTGATTTGGCTAGCCGTGCGCGTGAGCACATCAACGAAATCGAGGAGCTCGGGGGGATGGCTCGTGCCAATGAGGCGGGCATACCGAAGATGCGCATAGAGCAGGCCGCCGCTCGCACGCAGGCTCGGATTGATTCGGGGCGTCAGGTTGTGGTGGGTGTCAACAAGTATCGGCCAACCCACGACGGCGAGGTTGAGGTGCTGCGGATAGATAACGCGGAGGTGCTGGCTGCGCAGCTTGATCGGTTGCGACGACTGCGTGATGAACGCGACGAGACCGAAACTCAGGCGGCGTTGGAGCGTCTAACGGCGGTGGCGAGCAGCGGCGAAGGCAACCTGCTGGCCGCCAGCATTGATGCCGCCAGGGCGAAGGCCACGGTGGGCGAGATGACTTTTGCGCTGGAGCGAGTTTTTGGACGCCACACCGCACAGATCCATACCATCAGTGGCGTTTATATGAATGAGATGGCGCAGGACGACTCCGGCAGCGGCGCGGCTGGCACAGGCGACGCGAACGGCGAAGCAGCCAGCCCAACCAACGCCGAAGCTGATCAGGTAGCGCAGGCTCGCGAGCTCACCGCGGAGTTTGAGCACAAGCATGGACGGCGGCCACGCATCTTGGTTTCAAAGATGGGCCAAGACGGCCATGACCGCGGCCAGAAGGTGGTCGCTACTGCTTTTGCCGATCTTGGGTTTGACGTAGATGTCGGGCCGTTGTTCAGCACACCGGCTGAGGCCGCACGCCAGGCAGTTGAAAACGATGTCCACATTGTTGGGGCATCTTCGCTTGCCGCCGGTCATCTAACGCTTGTGCCCGCGCTGGTTGCTGCGCTGGCCGAGCAAGGCCGATCGGACATCATGGTGGTGGTCGGCGGGGTGGTACCGCCGCAGGACTACGACGAGCTACAGGCAGCCGGCGCCACGGCGATCTTCGGTCCGGGAACGGTTATCGCCGAGGCGGCCATTCAGCTTGTAAAGAAGCTGGGCTAACCGGATCGCTGGCTAGCTAGCGGCGTCCGCCGCGCTTGGCGTATTTGACGCGCTTTTTGGCGCGGTTGGCCCGGTGGTACGCGCTGGCGGCTTCGGCTGCTCGGCGGTTCGGCTTGCCTGACTGTTTTTTGGTGGCTTTTGCGGCGTCTTTGTTTGCGGCGTCTTTGTCTTTTTTTGCTGTGCCGCTAGCCGCATCATCACTAGCCGCCGCCCCGCTATCGGCGTCGGCATCGCTTGCGGAAGTATCAGTATCGGGCAGCGGGCTCAGCTTCCCCAGCTCTTCATCGGCCTCATGCAGCTCCTTGTGAAACCGGCGATGCACCCACAGTTTTTCGCTACCCACCACAATCTGCCCCCACATTGAGCCACGCACCTCAAACGGGTGAACGCGATCAAAGGCACCCAGACGCTCAACCGGCGTGGTCGTGCGCAGCGCCTTGGTCCGCATCACTATCACTTCGTACTCATTGACAACCAACAGCCGGTAGCGGGTCGCCGTCAGCAGGGCGACTGCCAAAAAGACCACGGTAGAAATCAGTGTGATCTGCACCCACGGCAAGGTTTCCGTCAGCAATATGCCCGCTATGGATGCCACGCCCAGCACCAGCATTGTCAGCGGATGCAAGCCGCCGGTCGCAGGCATTATCCAGCGGGGATGCTCATCTGGCTCCAAGAATTTGAGGGCGGGGTGAGTGGTGTCGCCTTTGCCGCGCAGCGTTGCAAACCAAGACATGTCAAAAGTGTGCCCTTTACTGGCGTTGGGCGCACCTAACGGGGCTGGCTTGCTTTGGCTGACTGGCTTGGCCTGGCTGGCTTGGTCTTGCTAGCTGGCGCTCGCTCGCTACCTTGTAATGGTGCCCGAAGAGCCCAGCGTGACCGATCTAGCTGAAGGCGTGCGCCAGGGCAACCGAGCGTTGTTGGGTCAGGCCATAACGCTGGTGGAATCAACGCAGCCCCAACACCGCAGCCAGGCACAAGAACTGCTAGCGGCTCTGTTGCCCGATGGCTCCGCCGCCACATCGGCTGGCGATGCCGCGCCGAATGAAACCGCACCGGGCGGGATGCGGGTGGGCATAACCGGCATTCCCGGCGTTGGCAAAAGCACATTTATTGAGGCCCTAGGCACCGTGCTTACGCAGCGCGGTCAGCGGGTTGCCGTGCTAGCCGTTGACCCCACATCGCAGCGCACCGGCGGATCAATCATGGGCGACAAAACCCGCATGAACGACCTAGCCAACAGCCCGCTGGCCTTCGTGCGTCCGTCCCCCACCGGCGGCGAACTGGGCGGCGTTCATGCTCGCACTCGTGAAACCATCTTGCTGTGCGAAGCCGCTGGCTTTGACATAGTGCTGGTCGAAACCGTTGGGGTGGGTCAGTCTGAGACGGCGGTCGCAGACATGGTTGATTTCTTTTTGGTGCTGCTGTTGCCCGGCGCGGGCGATGACTTGCAGGGCATTAAGAAAGGCATTCTTGAGCTGGCCGACATGATCGCCGTGAACAAGGCCGACGGGCCTGACGCCGCCCGGGCTGAGCAGACCGCTGCTAGCTATCGGCGAGCGTTGCATTTGACCGCTTCGGTTTCGCCTAACTGGACCTGCCCGGTGTCGGTTTGTTCGGCTTTGACCGGCGCTGGATTAGAAGACGTGTGGGCCGAAGTTGAACGCCACCACCAAATATTTACTGAGTCGGGTGAGCTGGTTGAACTGCGTCAAGCGCAGCGGGTTCGCTGGTTGCGGGCGTTGCTGACCTCTGAGGTGGGTGCGCGTTTTTATGGAGATCCTCAGGTTGCGGAGCTGCTGCCCAAGCTGGAGGCCGAGGTATCGGCCAATCGTGTTTCTCCGGTACAGGCTGCTAGCCATCTGCTGGAGTTGTTCGCCGCGGCGCGGCCCGCCGCTTCGTAGTTCGCTGCGGCGCGCGGCTCTAGCTAAAAGTCTTGGTCGAAAGACACGTCGCCCTCAACACCCACCTGATACGACGCAACCGTCCGCTCAAAGAAGTTGGTTAGCTCCTGCACGTCTTGTAGCTCCATGAAGTCAAACGGGTTGCGTGATCCGTAGATCTTGGGCAGCCCCAACTGGATCATCCGCTGATCCGCCACAAACTCCAGATACAGCCGAGTGTCAGCCGTCGACATTCCCGCCACGCCTTCAGACAGCACGTCTTCGGCAAAGCCCGTTTCTACTTCCACGGCCTCTTCCATCATCTCTCGCACCTGGCTGGCAAGATTTTGGTCAAACAGCTCGGGCTGCTCAGTACGAATGGTGCGCACGACCTCAAAGGCAAAGTTCATATGCGCCGACTCATCGCGGAACACCCAGTTGGTGCCAGACGCCAGACCGTTGAGCAGCCCCTTGCTGCGCAGGAAATAGACGTACGCAAAAGCGGCAAAGAAAAACAGCCCTTCAATGCAGGCGGCAAAACAAATCAGGTTCAGCAAAAACCGCTGGCGCTGCTCGTGAGTTTGAAGCTCGGTCTCTTCGCTGATGCCGGCCATCCATTTAAAGCAAAACTCCGCCTTGTTGCGAACCGACGGGATGTTCTCAATGGCGGCGAATGCCTGCTCGCGCTCGGCAATGTCGGGGATGTAGTTGTCAAGCAGCGTCAAATAGAACTGAACGTGCAGGGCTTCTTCATAAAGCTGCCGACTTAGATACAGCCTGGCTTCGGGGCTGTTGATGTGCTGGTACAGGTTCAGCACCAGGTTGTTGGAAACGATCGAATCGCCGGTGGCGAAGAACGCAACCAGGCGATTGATCAGATGGCGCTCGGCTGGCAGCAGGCGGCGGTCTAGATCCACCACGTCGTCGGAGAAGTCAATCTCTTCCACCGTCCAGGTGTTTTTTATCGCGTCGCGGAACATCTCAAAAAACACCGGATAGCGCATGGGGCGCAGGGTCAGATTGAATCCCGGGTCCAAGATGCTGGTGCCTGCGGTGCTCGGAGAGCCGCCGGTGGTGCCAGTGCTGCCAACATCAGTGTTGCCCGTATCTGGACTAGCGGCATCGGTGCCTTGTTGCGGCAGCGGCTCGCTTAGTTGCTCCGCGGTATTGGTCGCAGTGTTGGCTGCGGCGCTCGTAGCTGTGTGGGTAAAAGATTCCATTTAGTCGCACGCCTCGCAGGTCTCAGGATTTTCCAGTGAGCACTCAACCGCCGCTGCGTCCGCCGTCGTGTCGGTCATGGGGTCGGCGCCGAAGGCATTACCCCCGACGCCACCGGCGGGCTCGGGCATGGCGCTGATCGTCGCATCAACGCTGCCGTTGCCGCCGGCGCCTGAGGTGGTCGTCTGGTTGATGCGCGTGGCCGGGCGTGACCGCAAGTAGTAGGTGGTTTTCAGGCCGCTCTTCCAGGCGTGCATATACATAGAAGACAGCTTCCCGATGTTCGGGCTTTCAATAAACAAATTGAGCGACTGGCTTTGGTCAATGTAAGCCCCGCGCGCAGCCGCCAAATCCAGCAGCGAACGCTGCGGCAGTTCCCAGGCGGTGCGATAAACCTCACGCAGATTCTGCGGGATTCGCTCAATGGCGGCGATCGAACCTTCGGAGCGCTTGATGCTCTCAACCATGTCGCCATCCCACAGGTCAAGCCCTTGAAGCTCCCGCACCAGATGGCGGTTGACCTGCAAGAACTCCCCCGACAGCGTCTCGCGCTTGAACAGATTTGACACCTGCGGCTCAATGCATTCGTAGCAGCCAGCGATGGCTGCGATCGTGGCGGTGGGCGCTATGGCGATGAGCAGAGAGTTGCGCAGTCCGTGTTGCGCGATGCGGTCGCGCAGCTCGTTCCAGCGGCTCTGGTCGGCTGGCGCAACGTCCCACAAGTCAAACTGAAACTGACCCTTGGCCATGCGCGTCTGCTTGAACGCGTCGTGCGGGCCATGCTCTCGTGCCATCTCACAGCTAGTGGACAGCGCATGAAAATAGATCTCTTCGCTTATCGCGGTGGAGAGCCGCTGCGCTTCGGGGCTGTCAAACGGCAGGCCAAGCTGGAAGAAAACATCCTGCAGCCCCATGATTCCCAGCCCCACCGGACGCCACTTGGAGTTGGAGTTGCCGGCGGCTTCGGTCGGGTAATAGTTGATGTCAACCACGCGGTCCAAAAACGGCACCACGGTTTTGACGATCTCAGCCAACCGAGCGAAGTCAAACCTGCCATCGCGCACAAGGCGGCTCAGGTTGATAGAGCCCAGATTGCACACCGCGGTTTCCGCGGCGTTGGTCACCTCAAGGATCTCCGTGCAGAGGTTCGACAGGTGCACCACATTCGTGCGCTCGCCGGTCTGGTTGCACTTCAGATTGGATGAATCCTTGAAGGTCATCCAGCCGTTGCCGGTTTGCGCCAGCGTTCTCATCATGCGGCTGTACAACTGGCGCGCTGGCACTTGGCGTTCATACCGACCTGCGTCTTCGGCAGCCTGATAGGCGTTGGTGAAGTCATCGCCGTACAGGTCGGTCAGCTCGGGCACCTGCTTGGGGTCAAACAGCGACCACAGGAAATCTTTTTCCACTCGCTCCATGAACAGATCCGGCACCCAGTTGGCAAGGTTCAAGTTGTGCGCTCGCCGGGCGTGATCGCCGGTGCTGTCGCGCATCTCTAAGAACTCTTCAATGTCTGCGTGCCAGGTTTCCAAATACACGCACGCGGCGCCCTTGCGACGGCCGCCCTGATTCACCGCAGCCACCGAAGAGTCCAGCGTCTTCAGCCACGGCACGATTCCATTGGACAGGCCGTTGGTGCCGTTGATGAGCGACCCGCGCGAACGAACCCGGCTCCACGACACACCGATGCCGCCCGCGAACTTCGACAGCTTGGCGATGTCGGCGTAGCGCGCGTAGATGCCGTCAAGAGAATCTTCCGGGCTGTCCAGCAAATAGCAAGACGACATTTGCGGGTTGGTGGTGCCGGAGTTAAACAGCGTCGGGCTGGACGGCAGGTATTCCAACGTGGAGATCAGCTCGTACAAGCTGATGGCGTGGTCAACGGTTTGCGCCAAGCCGCACGCCACTCGCAGCATGAAGTACTGCGGTGTTTCGATCACGGTGCGGTCGGTGGGGTGTTGCAGCAGGTAGCGGTCGTAGACCGTGCGCAGACCAAAGAACTCAAACAGCTCCATGCGTTGCGGTCGCACGGCGTCGTTCAGCTTGCGGGAATGCTTGGTTACGAACGTCGCCAGGTCTTCGTGGATTAGTCCGCAGGCAACACCGAACTCCACCGACTGGCTGAACGATGAGATGTTTTGGTTCTGAACCTCTTTGTCTATATAAGTAGAGAGAAGTCCGGCCGCTAGGCGCGAGTAGTTGGGCTCTTCAATGATGAGGGCGGCCGCGTTGCGGATAGACAGCTCGTCCAGCTTGGTGGTTGTCTCGCCGTCGTGCAGACCGGAGATGGTGCGTGTCGCAATGCGCAGGGCATCTACGCCGTCCAAACCGGTGGCGCAGCGTTGCACTGCGCGCACGATCTTGTTGAGATCAACTGGCTGGGTGGAACCGTCACGCTTGACGACTCGCATAGAGACCTCGCCTGTGGCAGAGTCCGCCGTGGTTGGGTCTGCTGCGGCTAGGTCTGCGGCTTCCGTCTTGGTGGCGTCTTCAGTCAGCGTCACTGTTCCCTTTCTGGTTCCGCAGACGTGATTGGTAGGAGTTACGGGTTCTTGCTGCGGCGCTTGAAGGTTTGAAGGTACAGGGTTGAAACTACACGCGCGTGGTTTGTCGGGCGGCTGACGAACTCTCCGCCAAGAAAGCCTGGGCTAGGGTGGCTTTTGTGGTAATGGGCGTGGGCGAACCAGTAATAGCGACCGCGGGCCTTTCAATGCGCTTCGGAAAAACGGCGGCGCTCGATGCGGTGGACATTGAAATTAAGTCGGGCATCACCGGCTTGGTTGGCGCTAACGGAGCTGGCAAATCAACCTTGCTCAAGTTGGTGCTAGGGCTGTTGGAACCGACCGAGGGCGCGATTGAGACGCTCGGGCGAGACCCGCAAACAGACGGCGCGCAAGTGCGGTCGCGTATCGGCTACTTCCCGGAGCGCAACGTGTTGCCGGACACGATGCCAGCCGATGAGTTTGTAAAACACATGACCCAGCTGCGGGGCTTGCCGCGTAGCCAGGCGCGCAGTCGCTCGTCGGATGCTTTGTGGTCGGTGGGGCTGGGGGAAGAGCGCTTCCGCACTTTGGGAACCATGTCAACTGGTCAGCGTCAGCGCGTGAAGCTGGCGCAAGCTTTGGCGGCCGACCCGACTCTGATTTTGCTAGATGAGCCCACCGATGGCCTGGACCCGGTGCAGCGAGACTCCATGCTCGACTTGATTGTTGAGGTGCGCGAGCGACACGGCGTTGACATTGTGATGAGCTCGCACGTGTTG
Source organism: Candidatus Poriferisodalaceae bacterium (assembly GCA_965212125.1). Taxonomy (GTDB): domain Bacteria; phylum Actinomycetota; class Acidimicrobiia; order Acidimicrobiales; family Poriferisodalaceae; genus CAYRJD01. The sequence continues at coordinate 1,020,595 of OZ243045.1, forward strand.
GGCGAAGTAGAGAAGGTGTGCACCGAGGTGGTCGCTCTGGACGGCGGCAAGGTGTCAATGGTCGGCCACATCGACGAGCTGTTGGGAAGGCGTCGCTCCGCTGGCTCTGCTCCTACCGCGACCGTTGAGCGCGAGTTGGCGCAGGTCAGCCTTGAGTTGCTTGACGGCGACGCGGTCAAGCGGATGCTGCAAGAAGCTGGTTGCTCCATTGAGATGGACGGACCGATAATGATCGTCACCGCGCCGCCTGACTTGCTCTCGCCCGCAGCCGACCTGATCGAACAGCAGCAACACGAGTACGACCTGCTGTGCGACCTGTGCCGCGATGCGATAGCCGACAGCGGAGCTCATTTGCGTGGAATGGGCGTGCGCACTCGCACCCTAGAAGAAGCTGTCTTCGCCGCCAGCAGCACTCCCGACGGCAGCACTCCCGACAGCGACACTCCCGGCAACGGAACGGCCTGATGGGCGGCACGCGCTGATGAGCGACACACGCGGGGTTGAAACCCACATAGCCGAGAGCACCTACACCGCATATGAAGGTGCGCGCACGGGCCGCGGCACTGCCATCGCCACCATCGCCATCGTCAGCTTTCGCAGCGTGCTGGGCTTGGGTCGCCCCGGCCGTTACAAGCTGCTGCCGACGCTAGCCATCGTCATTGCATACCTGCCTGCCGTCGTGCTGGCTGGCGTTTCTTTGTTTACGAGCAACACCGATGACATAGACATCGTCTCCTACCCGGACTACTTCGGCATCACCTCTGTCGCCGTTCTCTTATTTACCGCTTTGGCAGCGCCCGACATTTTGTCAACGGATCGCAGCAACGGCTTGCTGCCGCTGTATTTGTCAACACCGTTGCAGATAATTGACTACTTAATAGCCAAGGCAGTCAGCCTGCTGGTCTTGATGATGCTGCTGACCACAGTCCCCACGTTGTTGCTGTGGGTGGGTTACACCGCCGCGGGTGATGGGCCAGAAACAGTTGGCGACTCGGCGCTGATCGTTGCGCGCATTCTCCTCACCGGGCTAGTGATAGCAGCGATTTACACGGTTGTTGCGCTGGCAATCACCTCCCTATCAAAGCGCCGTGCGGTCGCTTCCATCGCCATTGTTCTAGTGCTGCTGGCTACCTCAGCGGGTGCGGGCGCAGCGACAACGGATGGCGCACTCCATGAGACCATCAACTTGCTGTCTGTTAGCAACCTCACGGGCGATCTGGTGTTGCACGTTTTTGCGTTTGTCCCCGACTCTCTAAGCGGCTCCGATTACTCAATGCCCAACACCGGGTTAGCGCCGATTGTGCCCTCTTACTTGGCGTGGGTTTTGCTGGGAGTGCTTATTACTTGGTTCAGCTATCGGCGGATCGGATCTGAGAGATGACCGCCGCGGACGCCAGCACTAATAGCGATGCGCGTGCAGGTGTCCAGGCTAGAATCGGTGGTAGCACCACCGATTCTAGCCTGGACACCCCCACCATTTCTTGCCAGTCGGTGAGCCGCTGGTTTGGCCTGCAAGTAGCCGTGTCTGATGTCAGCTTTGAGATCGGGCCAGGTGTCACCGCCTTGCTGGGACCAAACGGTGCCGGCAAATCAACGCTGCTGCGAATGCTGTCGGGCTCGCTGTTGCCATCACGCGGCCAGCTAAGAATTCTGGGGGCAGACCCACGATCGGACAGCAGCGTTAGATCGCAGATCGGTTTAGTGCCGCAACAAGATGCGTTGTTTGATCACATGACGGCGGCTGAGATGTTGCGATCGATCGCCACACTGACGCACCTGCGCGACCCAAAGCACCACGCGGCGCAGGCGCTTGATCAGGTTCAGCTTGATGCCAAAGACAAGCGACCAGTGAGCCACTATTCCAAGGGCATGCGGCAGCGGGTCAAGCTGGCGACGGCGCTCATCCGTGAGCCCAAGGTGTTGATGGCCGACGAACCGTTGGCTGGGCTTGATCCGGTTCAGAGGCGTTCGATGATTGCGCTGTTTCGCCAGCTGGGCGACAGCGGGATGACGGTGTTGCTGTCGAGCCACGTATTAGATGAGGTGTCTCGCTTTGGCAGCGACATCATCGTTATTCATCAGGGACGCCTGGCCGCCACCGGCGACTTCCATTCGCTGCGACGCTTGCTGTACGACCGCCCGCACCGCAGCGCTATTGAAACCAATCAACCACGCCAGCTAGCCGCTGCGTTGGTGCAGATTCCTGGCGTGTTGGGAGTAACGCTTGGCGAGGAAGACACGACCTTGACGGTTGATGTAAACGACCCGGACGCTTTTGGTCAGGCGCTCTCCCCCGCCGCCCGCTCAGCCGGAGCGACCTTGCGTTCCGTTGATCAGGTTGACGACGATCTTGAGTCGGTCTTCCGCTATCTGGTTGAGAAGAGATGAGCGCGGAAAAATGAGCGCGCCTGAGCAGGGCACACCCCTCATACCCCGTCGGGCACAGCGCCGCACCGGGCTTGGCGCAGTCTTGGCTTCGTTTTTCACGCTGTGGCGGTTGGCTTTTCGCAATTCCGTCAGCGTCTGGCGGGTGGTGCTGCTAACCGCTCTGGGGGCTGGCTTGATAGGGCTGGTGGCGTTGGTAGCGAACTCAATCCGTGATACGAGCGACAGAACCTCCGCCGAAATTGCAGAAGATATAAACACCCTGATCAACGCAACCGGTCTGGGTCTGATGCTGCCAGTCATCGCGTTGCTATTCGCGAGCGCCGGCTTGGGCGAGCTGCGTGATGAGAAATCGTTGGTTTATGTGTGGCTGTCGCCTAACTCGCGGGCGTTAGCACCGCTGGCGACAACGCTGGCTTCATTCACGATCGTTGCGCCGATCACCACGGCAAGCCTCGTTCTAAGCGCATGGGCGGCTGATATCAGTAGCGACTACGTGATTGCGATTCTCGTGGCAGCGTTGCTTGGCAGCTTGGCATATTGCGGATTGTTCATGGCGGGGAGTTTGCTTTTGCGGCGCATCTTGGGGTGGGGCCTCGGCTATGTGCTGATTTGGGAAGGCACCATCGCGTTTTTGCCCGGGCCGCTTGGCCAGGCATCGGTGCGGCGTTACACGGCCAGCATCGTCGCCGACTGGGCCGGGGTCGGAGACGACTCATCGCTCACCACTGGTGCGGTCGCAGTGCTCGTGTTGATTGTTATCACGGTCGCTTCGGTCGTAGCCGCAGCCATCCGATTCAACCGAATGACTATTGATTGACCGTGCTGTTCACGGCGGCTGATTAATAGCGGCGGCTGGCAAAGATGGTCGGGCTGAGAGGATTTGAACCTCCGACCTCTGGTCCCCCAGACCAGCGCGCTAACCAAACTGCGCCACAGCCCGCGGATGCGCTAGACGATACCGCTAGTACGCCTTAGCACCGCTAGTACGCCTTAGCCACGATCGCGTCCGGCCCGTCCCGAGATCCATCAATCAAGCACCTGACGGTAAGACCACGATCTCGCAGGAGCGCCTCCCCTGACTCGCCGACTTCCGCCCAGGGAAGCCGCCAGAATCCGGTGTGATTTTTCTCGTCAATATCGGCGACGGCAGCCACCGCTTGCGTCTGACTGACGAGTCGTTCGCTTGAGTCGTCAAGCATCTGCGCCTGAACCTCGGCGAGTTTTTCTAGGGCTCTTGGCGCTACGCCGCTAAGCGGCCATTTGTCGCGCTGACCGTCAACCCGAGACACCACCGACGCTTCGCCGTTCTCAACCTCACGCTGGCCAACCTCCACGCGCAGCGGAACACCCTTGAGCTCCCAATCGGTTCTGCGCCGACCCAACCGCACATCCGCCCTGGTGTCCGTCGATGCGCGAACGCCCACGTCTGTCAGCTGCGAAACGAGCACATCCACCGATTGCAAAACGTCGCTTGAGTCGTCAATGGCAACCACGACGACCTGCACCGGGGCGATCGCTGGCGGCAGGACAAGTCCGTGCTCATCGCCGTGGCTCATAATCAGACCGCCAACCATTCGGGTGCTGCTGCCCCAACTGGTTGTCCAACAGTGCTGGAGCGTTCCGCCTTGGTCGCTGTACTGGATATTGAACGCCTTGGCAAAATTGGTGCCCAGCTCATGGCTGGTTGCAAGCTGCAGTGCTTTGCCGTCTCGCATCATTCCTTCGACGCTTAGAGAACGAATAGCTCCGGCAAATCGCTCGTGGGCGGTTTTCTCGCCGGCGAACGCAGACATCGCCAACTTGTCTTGAAAGAAGCGGCCGTATACATCGGTATGAATGCCTTCGGCGTATTCCCGCGCTTGCTCTTCGGAGCTATGAGCCGTGTGGCCTTCTTGCCAGAGGAACTCCGACGTGCGGAGGAACATCCTGGGGCGAAGCTCCCATCGCACGACGTTGGCCCATTGGTTGAGCACCAGCGGCAGGTCGCGATAGCTCTGAACCCATCGGCTCATCACATCGCCGAAGAGGGTCTCACTTGTGGGTCGCACGACCGCTGGCTCTGAGAGCTCTTCGCCCCCGGCGTGGGTCACGACTGCCAACTCCGGGCTAAACCCTTCTATGTGCTCGGCCTCTCGCTCCAGGTAGCTGTTGGGGATTAGGAGCGGCAGGTAAACGTTTTGGACGCCGCGGGCTTTGAGAAGCTGATCGACTTCAAGCTGCATGCGCTCCCAAATAGCGAAGCCCCACGGCCGGATAACCATCGTGCCGCGCACCGGACCGTTCTCTGCCAGGTCTGCTTTCGTTAGCAGGTCTTGGTACCAGCCCGAGAAGTCAGTGCGAGGATCAGGCAGTATCAGTTCAGGCACGTTTCTCGCAGTTCTGTCCTGCCGCTCAAAGAATCCATTGCACCAGCCGGACCACGCCTTCTATGGCTCGCCAGCCAAGATAAATAGTTGCGGCACCTATCACTGCCCAGAAATGCCACGGTGGGCCGGTTCGGTTGGGGCGGCTGGTTTGAACGGGATGGCCGGACTGGCCGGGGTGGCCAGCCTCTGGGTGATTTTGCGGCGCGGCTTCGTCAAACACCGCTTCATCAGAGCCGCTGGCAGCCCAGCCGCAAGTTGGGCATTGCACGACAGTTGCCCCAGAGGCGGTTGCGCCGGCGCCGGCTTGCGTTTGCGCCTCAAAGCCCTGCTGGCAAACGTTGCACCAGCTCATCGTCGCCTCACGCGCAGTTTGATCGGAGTGGCGCCCAGCTCAAATTCATTACTCAAAAAGTTCTCCAGGTAACGCATATACGAACCCGGTATCTCACGATTTGCAAACAGCGTAAAAGTTGGAGGATGAGTAGCACCTTGCGTGGCGTAGAGCACCCGGATGCCTCGTGGCGCTGGCTGCTGTGACTGCGCCTTGCGGATGGCATCGTTGACCTTGCGGGTTGGTATGCGCGTCTCATAGGCAGCAACTGCTTCTTCAATGGCCGGTAACAACTTGTGCACACCCCGCCCGGTAAGTGCGCTTATGCGCATAACCGGCGCCGCCCCGACGAAGTGCAGCCGGTCGCCTATTTGTCTGATGACGTCTTCACGCTCTTCGTGGTCTAGCAACTCCCACTTGTTGAGAACCACCAACAGCGGGCTGCCCACCGCATCTATGCGTTCGGCCAGTCTTTGATCTTGATGTGTTACGCCTGCGGTTGCGTCAATAACTAGCAGTGCAACATCGGCGGTTTCCATAGAGCGCAGGGCTCGCAGGTTGGAGTAGTACTCGGTGTCTTCGTTAACCCTTGACTTGCGGCGCAGGCCAGCCGTGTCAACAAATTTGATCGGACCGAGATCGGTGTCAACCACGGTGTCGACCGCATCGCGGGTTGTGCCGGGCATGTCGTGAACGATTGAGCGGTCGTCTCCGATGAGTCGGTTGAACAAGGTTGATTTGCCGACGTTGGGGCGCCCCACGACCGCAACCGCCGCTATCTGGTCTGGTGGGTCGGGCGGGCTCGGCTGGTCTGGTGATTCGGATTGCGCTGATTGATCTAGCTGGTCTGAGGGGCTCGGCTGCGTGGCTAACTCTCGCTGCGGCAGGTCGGCCAGCAACCCAACAACGTGATCCAACAGATCCGCAACTTGTCTCCCATGCAAGGCAGACAGGCGGCGCGGCTCGCCCAGCCCTAGCTTTTGGAACTCCCAGATCTCGTGATCGCGCGCCTCGCTATCAACCTTGTTGGCGGCCACGACGGTCGGAATGTCCAAGCGCCGCAGCAGCCCAGCCACGCGGGCGTCGTCTTCGGTCACCCCAACGGTCACATCAACCACCAGCAACGCAACATCGGCAGCTGCCATGGCGTTTTCGCTCTGTCGTGAAATCTTGCCGGCCAGGTTGGCCTCGTTCGCCTGAGCTTCGGCGCTGATTGTTTCGTCTATCTGCGTTCCAACCAGAAGACTTATGCGATCCTTCGCTAGCCAGCCGCCGGTGTCAATCACGTTGAACCTGTGCCCGGTCCAGGTCGCCTCGCCCACCTTGCGGTCGCGGGTCACGCCCGGCTGGCTGTCTATTACCGCATCACGGCCGCCAACGATGCGGTTGTACAGGGTTGACTTGCCGACGTTGGGGCGGCCGACTATTGCCAGGGTCGGCAGCGCCAAGTTCGGCGGCCTTTGCTCAGCCTCGGACGCGGGCTGCGCTTCGGGCGCGGGCTGTGCTTCCGGCGCGGCCAGAGGCTCGGCTTCAGGTCGTTCAAGCTCGACAGGCTCAACCTCGACAGGCACAGCTCCAGGATACGAACCGCCGCCGCCACGGGTATTGCACCTAATCGCTAGCTTCGTCATCGTGGCAGTTGATCGTGTCTTGCTGGCAAGCCCACGTGGCTTTTGCGCCGGGGTGGAGATGGCTATCAAGGCGCTCGCCTGGCTGGTGCGGTCGTTCGACCCGCCCGTGTACTGCTACCACGAGATCGTGCACAACCAACGGGTCGTCGACCGATTCGCCCGGCTGGGGGTGATCTTCGTTGATGACATCGCCGACGTGCCGGCGGGTCGGCCGATCATGTTGTCTGCCCACGGCTCGGCGCCGGAGGTGGTGGAGAGCGCTCGCAGCACGGGCGGCTATGTGGTCGATGCGGTTTGCCCGCTAGTTACAAAGGTGCATCACGAGGTGCGGCTGCGGTCCGAGCAGGGATATCGCATTGTCTATGTCGGGCACGCCGGGCACGAGGAAGCCGTCGGCACTTTGGCGGTGGCGCCGCAATCCATCACGCTGGTTGAGACGCCGGATGATTTGCACGGGCCGGAGCTTGATCCGCAGGAGGTGGATCAGCCGGTTGCGTTGCTGGCGCAGACCACGCTTAGTCATCGTGACTGGCAAGACGTGTTGGAGGCAACCCGCGAGCGCTTCCCTGATTTGTGGATGCCGCAGCGCAGCGATTTGTGCTTCGCCACTACGAACCGGCAGTCTGCGCTTGGCACGATTGCGGCTCGCTGTGATGCGGTGGTGGTGATCGGTTCGGCCAACTCCTCTAACACGATGGCTTTGGCGAAGCTGGCGGCAGAGTCTGGCTGCGCTGAGGTGCATCGCATCAACGCGGCGTCGGAACTGAGCGACGAGATCAGCGGTGTGGTTGGCGTTACCGCCGGCGCTTCGGCTCCCGAAGAGTTGGTGGCCGACGTCATTGCGAAGCTGGCGCCGGTCAACGGCGTGGAAGAGGTGTCAATAACCGACGAGACCGAATACTTCCCGCCGCCGCGTGAGATGCGTGATCTGCTTGGCGCTCTGGCTAGCAGCGTGAATGCGCTGTTGGGCGTGCCGGCGGGACGGCGGATTGCGGCGAACGATCGCGACATAGCCGCCAGTGACGTGCTGACCCTGCTGGCTGGCTAGCAGGGTTAGCTAGCGCGTGTACTTATTCGGCGTGCCGACATAGGCCTGTGCTTCGTCGTATAGCTCTTGAACGCGCTCCCGCAACTCCTCCGAGGCGGTATTTATCGCTGAGCGCGAAACACGCCCGCTCGGGCCGGGTGCCAGCGGGGCGATCGGCTCGCCGATGATTAGACGGATTCTGCGCGGGTAAAGAAACTTCGCACCTCGCGGCATAACCGCAGCCGTCCCGCCGATTCCAACGGGCACGATCGGCACCTGAGCCCTGGCCGCCAAATAGACAGCGCCGGGCTGCAGTGGATGCACTCGTGGCCCGTCCCGCCGGCCGCCCTCCGGAAAAGCAACCAGCGGCTCGCTGCCGGTTTCAAGCACTTCAATCGCTAGGCGCATGGCATCGCGGTCGGCCGCTCCCCTGCTCACCGGAAATCCACCCAGCGCGCTAAAGATCCAGCCAAGCCAGCCGTATTTCCACATGGCTTCCTTGCCCAGAAACCGCATCCGTATCGGCAGCGCAGCGTGGATGGGGGTGTCGATGTAGCTGCGGTGCACGGGCGCCCAGACGCAAGCGCCGTAGGGGATGTTCTCTTTGCCTTTGACGCTGATGCGGTTCCACGCAACAAAGATTCCCTTGACGATTAGGCGCAGGGTTTGGTAGAAGGCTCGGGCGCCCAGGCTGCCGGGCGAGACCGTCGGGCGCTTGGTGGGTTGCTTCACCGCTTTGCCATCACGTCGGCGTACAGGTTCTTTATTTCGTTTACCACCTGATCCAAGCTGAGGTCGCTGGTGTCTAGAACATGTGCGCCGGGTGCTTCTTGCAGCGGCGATTCCGCCCGTGAGGTGTCGTGCTTGTCGCGCTTGGCTAGATCGTCGGCGACGGTGCTTGTGGCGGTGGCGGCTTGACTCATCGGGAAAGCTCGCTGGTCTTGCCGTCGCCTTGCGCGCTCTTGCTCGTTGGCCGTTAGGAAGATTTTCAGAACAGCTCCGGGCGCCACAACGCTGCCGATGTCTCGGCCTTCAACCACCGCCGGCTGATGGTCCGCAATCCATTTTCTTTGCTGCTCTACCAGCACCTTGCGAACCGCCGGATACGCAGCGACCACGCTTGCCGCTTGATCCACCTCAGGCGTGCGGATTTCTTCGCTCGCTGGGCTGCCGTCTATCAGCACCTCTTGGATGGTTGCGCCGTCCGATGCGGTCACATAGCTGATGCCAACCTCTAGCCGCTGCGCCAGTTTCGCTAGCTCTGCGGCATCGTCTAGCGCAACGCCATATTTGAGCGCCGCCCAGGTCACCGAGCGATACATGGCTCCGGTGTCTAAGTAGCACTCCATCTGCGGACAGCCCAGCACCTCGGCTGCGACCCGGCGCGCCACCGATGACTTGCCCGAAGCGGCCGGCCCATCGATTGCTATTACCTGATTCAAGGCCGCAGTTTTTCTAGCGCTTGAAAGAAGTTCGGGAAGGTCTTATTCACGCATGCGGGGTCTTCAATTTTGATGCCGCCAGCCTTTAGCCCAAGTAGCGACATCGACATAGCCATGCGGTGATCGTTATGGGTGGCGATACTGCCAGGCTTGATTTTCGCTGGATTAGGGACAGGGACGATGCGTATGCCGTCAAGTAGTTCGGTGGCATTGACGCCGCGCTTGCGCAACTCCGCCGCGGTCAACCCAACGCGGTCGCTTTCTTTTTTACGGATAAAGCCAACCCCGGTAATGGTCACCGGCTCGCTAGCAAATGCGGCAACAGCCGCCAGCGTTTGGGTGTTGTCGGAGATATCGCGCAGGTCAAATTCGCCGCCCTTCAGCTGGCTTAGGTCTTCGGGACCTTTCACGGTGATCGCGTTGGCTTCCTCGGTTACCTGGCAGCCCATCTCTTCCAGCACTTTCGCAAACCTCACATCGCCCTGCAAGCTGTCGAAGGTCAACCCCTCAGTGCGAACTTCACCACCGGTGATAGCTGCTGCGGCCCAGAAATAACCCGCCGCTGTCGCATCGGGCTCAATGTGGTAAGTAAATGTGTCCGGCTGGTCGGGCAGATAGCCACCTGGCTCTACTACATAGGGACCTGGCTGACCTGCGGCAGGCGGTGAAACCTTCGCCTTGAAAGCTTTCATGATCTTGATCGTCATTTCTATATAGGGAAGACTGACGGCAGTCTCAAGATCGCTCAGGCTTATGTCTAGCCCCTTAGGAAAACTTGGGGCTGCCAACAGCAACCCACTCAAGAATTGACTGGTTTTACTGGCACTGATGGTTATTGGTTCGCCACTCAATTTCCCTCCACGAAAGAGAAGTGGGTATTCGTAAGAGTCGCCTCCGTTGGTATCGCCCCAAAAATGGGCGCCCAGGACTTTCAAAGCCTCAACTAATTCTCTGATTGGGCGTGTGCGCAACTGGTCGTTGGCATATAACGAAAATGTTTGTTCACGCGCCGCAGTCACTGGCAACATAAAACGCGCAACCGTTCCAGCCGCATCAGCAATGATTCCTATGGACTCGACCCTATTGCTGAGAAGGTACTGCACAGCCGTAATCTCAGCGGGCTTGTCGTGTATCCCGCGCAGCGTGATCGTGGTGCCCTCGTCCGCTGTTACATCGGCCTCATCCGCGCTGAGTTTGCGGGCGGCTTTAATCATCGCTTCGGTGTCGTCAGAACGCAAAGCCCCCGTCAGCGTGATCTTGGTTTTGGGGCTTGACAGCATGGCGCACACCAGCGCCCGGTTGGTCAGGCTCTTTGAGCCGGGCACCTCAGCGGTGCCGGTTGCGGGTCCGTCAAAAGGGATTATCGCCCGGCTTGACTCGCTCGGCTCGCTCGGAGGGTTTGCTTCACTTGCCATGTCTCAGGTTGCTAGTTCACGGATGGTTGGGTGGTATCCCTGGTCGGCAAGCGCAGCCAAGAAACCCTCTGCGTCTTCGCGAGCCACCACCATTACCAAAACACCTCGATCACCCTCGGTTGAATGCGCTACCTCAATGTCAGCCACATTGATATTGCAGTCTGCCGCCAACATCGTGATCGCCGCAATCTGGCCTTTGCGATCCGGCATCGGAACCCTGACCTCTTGCAGTTCCTGCGGCCGGACATAGCGCGACGGCAAGTTGGTGCGCGCACGGCGAGCCTGCGCAAGCAAGTCTCGCAAGCCCGGCTGATCGGCGACTTCAATCATCTGACGCATCTCGCTCAATCGTGCGGCCACCTCATCTAACACATCCACGATTGCCTGGCGATTTTCCGCGCAGATGTCCAGCCAGATTTCTGGGTTGCCCGCTGCGATGCGTGTCATGTCGCGAAAGCCGCCCGCCGCCAGCCGCTGCAGCGGTGCGTTGTTTTGCGCTTTGTCGTCTGCCAAGCACATCAACAGAGCGGCGGTTAGATGCGGCACATGGCTGACGACCGCAACCAAAACGTCGTGCCGCTCCGGTGTCAGCGTTATCACGTCCGATCCCAGCGCCGAAAGCACGGCCTGCAGCGTTTGCAGCGCCGCGTCGTCGGTGCTCGCCGACGGGGTCAGCGCCCAGACCGCCCCATTGAACATGTCTGGGTCGGCGCCGGTTATGCCGTCCTGTTCCGACCCTGCCATGGGGTGGCCGGGCACGAAGCGCGGGTGATCGATGGCGGCAGCGACTGCGGACTTCACGCTGCCGGTGTCGGTAACGATGGCTTGCGGATTTTTGCTGTCGGCCAAGGCGCGCTCTATTTCTTCAACAAGCGCACTGGCTGGCACCGCTACCACCCAAAGTGCGGCTTGATCGTCGGTGCCGACGGCATTGATGACGTCCATCTCTAGTGCTTGCTGCGCGGTGGCTGCGTCAATGTCTCGGCCGGTTACATGCCAGCCCGCCATGCGCAGGGCGCTCGCTACGGAGCCGCCAATAAGACCGGTGCCGACTACTTGGGCGCGGCGACTAGTGGCTGGCACGCAGCTAGCTCGCGCTGGCAAGCAGAGACCTGAAGCTCTCCACGTTTTCAAGTTTGATGTGTTCGTAGCCGCGCACGACGTCGGGTGCCTTGGCGATGGCTAACGCCGACTGCCAGGCCGGGCTGGTTTGGTCTAGCCCGGGCAGCCGTTCTGTCGCTGCCAGCAGTGCGTCTGTGTATTCCTTGATTAGTGAGCGCTCAACCTTGCGCACCTCAAAATGCCCGAACGGGTCAAACCAGTGCCCGCGTACCCACCGCAACTTAGACAACAGCCAGATCAGCGGCCGCCAACTAGCCGTGAAACCGATCTTGCCGGTGCGGCCCAGCGCACGCAATAGCGGAGGATGCAGCATCCACACGACGTAGCCGTCCGTGTCGCGCGCCAGTCGGCGGGCTTGGGCGGTTGTGGCGGGATCAAGCATCAGGCGAGCGACCTCGTATTCGTCCTTGTATGCCATCAGCTTGAATAGCCCCGCGGCGGCGGCTTGGGTTAGCTCGCAGGTTTTGCTGGCGTCGGCCTGCGCCACTTGCGTCAAGGTGGTGAGGTAGCGGGCGGCTAGCCGTGCTGACTGGTACTGCACTAGCTCGCCGACATAGCGGGTTGTCGCGGCGGTCAAATCTGCAGGCCAGTTGTTTTTGTCTGCCAGCTGTTGGATCTGCGCGGCGAGCGACTGTGGCAGACGGGCGCCGGGCTGGGCCGCGGGCTGGTCGGCTGACGCAGAGGCTGGCGGCGTTTGGTCGGCGGTCAAATCTGCGGACTCGTTGCCTGATTCGCTAGTTGCTGCGCTGACCGCCGCGGCGACCATCGCCGGATCAGCAATCTGCGCCCTCCCCCAGTTGAACGCCGCCAGATTCGCCTCGACGGCCACGTTGTTCAGCTCAATGGCTTGGGTCACCGCCTCCGGGCTCAGCGGCAGGCCGCCGCTCTGCACGGCCATCCCAACCACAAACACGTTCGCCGCAACGCTTGAACCCAACAGCGCCGAGGTAGCCGCCGCAGCGTCCATCCAATACTGCGCATCGGCCCGGCTGACAGCGGCCAAGGTTTCGTCAAGCTCATCAACGTCGGGCATCCTCACGCTGGAGTCGGTAATCATCGCTCCGGTGGGCGTCGGCGAAGTAGAGCCCACGACAACGGTGTGTCCCGGCGCGCAGCTTCCCACCCCCACCTCAGATGCCGCCACCAGCTGATCAAACGCCAAGAGCAGGTCGGCCTGTTTGGCGCCGACTCGGCTGGAAGCAACCTCGCCCGATCGGCTAATCCGAAGATCGCCCACAACCGGTCCGGCCTTTTGCGACAACCCGATCTGATCCAGACCACGACTCTGGTAGCCGTCAAACAGTGCGGCGGTGCCAAGCATCTGTCCGATCGTGACCACCCCGGTGCCGCCAATGCCGCACATGCGAACGGCTAGCTCGTCGGTGTTGTCGTGCAGCGTTTTGGGAGCGGGGAAATCCTGCGGCACCGCTGGCACCTCACGCGCTCTGTATGTTTTCCGCAAGCCCCAGGCGCTCAGCATCTCCCGCACCGCCAGCCGAAACGGCCCGGCCTTGCGCACTTCAATAAACGAAGGGCAGTCGCCCTCCAGGCAGGAGAAATCAAGATTGCAGGTGGTCTGATCGATCTGGGTTTTTTGGCCGAAGAAAGTTTCAACCGGCTGAACCGACAAGCAGTTGCTGATCTGCGCGCAGTCGCCGCAGCCCTCGCAAACCCGCTCGTTGATCATCACTCGCTTGGGCGGCGCATCAACGATGCCGCGCTTGCGCTCTCGGCGCGCCTCGGCCGCACACTGCTGATCGTGCACCAGCACGGTTACCCCTGCGGTGTCGGCCAGCAGCTCTTGCGCTTCAATCAGCCGGGCACGATCCCAAACATCTACTCCGTCGGGCAGGCCGCGCCCGCGGTAGGCCTTGGTGTCGTCGGTGGTGATCAGCACCCGCGCCACGCCGATCGCCAGCAAGTCCCGACAAACATCGGTGATATCGATCGCACCCTGCGGGTCTTGGCCGCCGGTCATGGCAACGTGGCGATTCCACAGCAGCTTGTAGGTGAGGTTGACATCGGCGGCGACCGCACCGGCGATAGCCATCTTGCCGCTGTGGAAATACGTGCCGTCGCCAAGGTTTTGGAAGATGTGCCCGGTCTCCACGAAAGGCGCCATGCCGATCCACTGGGTGCCTTCTTGACCCATAGAGGTCAGCCCGATTAGGTCGCCGACCTGGTCGGGACGCAGCAGCAGCGCCATGGTGTGGCAGCCGATTCCGACACCGACCACTGCCCCGTCGGGCACTCGCACCGACCGATTGTGCGGGCAGCCGGAACAGAAAAACGGCGTGCGGAGGACCTCTTGCTCGGCGGCGGGCGACAGTTCCGCCTGGATCGGAATGTGAATGCGAACCGGCGTCTGGCTAGCGGGGATTAGCCGATCGGCCAGACGGGCCGACAGCCGGGTGCGCAGCGGATCAACCAGGTCGTCGGCATTGAGAGCGCCATGCCCGGGGAAAAGCAGGCGGTTTTTCTCGTCGCGCTTGCCGACAATCATCGGCCGCTGCGCTTGCTGGTAGAGCGCATCTTTTAGCAGCGACTCAATGTTTGGGTGCTTCTCTTCCACCACCAATATTTCTTGCAGGCCGTGCGCAAACTCCTGCGCCCGCTTGGCGCTGAACGGGATGGGCATGTCTAGGCGCAGCAGGCGGATGCCGCAGTCGGCTAGCTGGGAGTCGTGCGGCAGGCCCAGCCGCCGCAGTGCTTCACGCAGCTCGCGGTAGGTAATGCCGGAGGTCACGATTCCGATCCAGGCGTCGCTCGCATTGACCGTTATCTCATTTAGGTGATTGTCGGTTGCGTACTGCGTGGCAAGCTCGTAGCGCACCTCGTAGATCTCGCGCTCGGTTTCAACGGTGCGCGGCGTCAGCAGGTGTCCGTCGGGCATGTGGACGTAGGGCTTGCCGTCAATGGTGGGTGCCACCGGCGTTACCGCCAGGGGGTCAAGTTTGACCGTGCTGACGCCGTCGGCGACGTCTGCCACGATCTTCAAGCTGGTCCACAACCCTGTGCAGCGCGACATGGCGATGGCGTGGCGGCCTAGTCGCAGGGCGTCGGCGGGGGTGCCCGGATAGAGCACCGGCACGTGCATTGCGGCTAAGACGCCGGCCGACGACGACGGGATGGTGGAGCTTTTGGCGGCGGGGTCATCGCCCGCGATCACGACCGCTCCGCCACGTGGGTCGGCGCCAGCAAACACGCCGTGCCTGATGGCGTCGGTGGCGCGATCAACCCCTGGCGCCTTGCCGTACCAGATGCCGATGACTCCGTCGTAGCGCGCATCGGGACGAATGCAAGCAAGCTGCGAACCCATGACTGCGGTGGCGGCCTGCTCTTCGTTTAGGCCGGGCAGGTGGTGGATTGCCAGGTCGCTGCCCGCCACGGCGATGGCTTCGTTGATGGCCTTGTCAAACCCGCCCAGCGGTGAGCCCGGGTAGCCGGCCAGCATCGCCGCCGCTCGCAAGCCCGCAGCCCGATCCACCCGAAGCTGCTCGATGGGCAGGCGCGCCAACGCTTGCAGCCCGGTCATTAGAACCGTGTCATCGTCGCCGGTGTAGCGACTCGTCAGGCGATATGAATCCGCCGCTGCGTCGGGCATCGCTGCGCTAGGCGCCGCGGGAGTTTTTTCAGACAGACTCATAGTTGGTTCTTGCTATTTTGCCTTGCGTTTTGCCTGTAGTGGCGACTTCATAAAGTGAGCGAACCTCCTCAACGCTAAGGCGGCGGCTTTGCCCGGGGGCTACATCTTGGCTGATAGGGCCGATGCGAACCCGCACCAAGCGCTGCACCGGGTGCCCGACAGTTTCACACATGCGCCGAATCTGGCGGTTGCGGCCTTCGTGAATGGTTATTGACAGCATGCCGGGCTGCGGCTGCGAAACACGGGCCGGGGCGGTTATGCCGTCGTCTAGCTCTACTCCTTCACGCAGCGTTCGCAGCGCCGTGCGGCTGGGGCTGCCCTGCACATGTGCCAGATATTCCTTGGGGACGCCGAAGGAAGGGTGTGTAAGCAGGTGGGTTAGCTCGCCGTCGTTGGTAACGATGATCGCTCCTTCGGAGTCGGTGTCTAGGCGGCCGATCGGATAGAGCCGCTGCGATAGCTGGTGTGCGTTCGCTACTAGTTCGACCACCGTTGGTCGGTTTTGCGGGTCGCTGGCGGTGGACACCACTCCGGCTGGCTTGTTCAGCAGATAGTGCGCGGTGGTTGCTGGGTCGGGTAGGTGGATGCCGTCGATTTCGATGCGGTCGGCGCTGGTGACCTGGTCGCCTAGTTCGGCGGTGGTGCCGTTTATCGTTACGCGGCCGGCGGCGATTAGGTCTTCGCTGGCTCGGCGGCTGGCGATTCCTGCCGCAGCCATGTATTTGTGTAGCCGTTGCGGCGGCTGATCTGCCGGAGCGGCGGCTGGGTCTGCCGCCGGCTCGGGGCTAGCTGGGTCTGGGCTAGCTGTTGGCGGCGTCTTCAAGCCGCTCCATCATGCCAGCGTCTAAATCCATATCAGCCAGCGAAGGCAGGTCGGCCAGGCTGTTGATGCCAAGCTGGATCAGAAACAAGTTGGTGGTCTCTAGCAGCGCGGCGGCGCCTGGGCCTGGGTCGCGTCCCGTTTCGATTAGATAGCCACGCTCGCACAACGAACGCACGATCGCGTCTGCGTTCACCCCTCTGATGGCGGAGATTTGCGAGCGAGACACCGGCTGCTTGTACGCAACCACCGCCAGCGTTTCCATGGCCGCGGCGGACAGGCGAGCAGAGTTGGACTTCGCCACGAAACGCCGCACGACGTCTGCGGACTGCGCCGTGGTTTGCAGTCGGATGCCGTCGGCTACCTGAGCCAGTTCAAAGCCGCGCCCGGCGCTGCGGTAATCCGCCTCCAGGTCTGCGCATGCCGCCTTGACCGATGCCACGTCGCTGTCGGTGGCTGCGGCAAGCTGAGCAAAAGCGACTGGCTCTTCGGCGACTAGCAGCACCGCTTCTATGTCGGCGTGCAGTCGCTGCGCGGTTATCTCGCTGGGTGGTTCGGGGTCGGGCAAGACCCGCAGGTGGGGGCGCTGGCCTGGGTCGCGGTTTTGGCTCGTGTCGCGGCGCTGGTTCATGCCGCGGCTCCGGCTCCGTTTGCGGCAGCGGCGGCTCCGTTTGCGGCGGCTCCGTTGCTAGCCAAACCCACGTCGAAATCAAGCTCGGACAGATCAATCTCGCCATGCCCGCTCAGCCAGGCGATCTCAATGTCGCCAAAGCGCTCTAGCTGGCTCAGATCTACATACCCAAGTTTGAACAGCTCAAGCAGCGCCAAAAAATGCGCCACCACTATTACTCGTTCAGTGATGTGTTCGGTCAGTTCCCTGAAACTGATCGGGCCGCTGTCCGGCAGTTGCTTTACCAGCTCATAGGCGCACTGCTTGACGGTGAGCGGCGGGGCGGCGATGTGAGAGATATCAACCATCGGATCGGGCGGGCGGGCGAGTGCGGTGCGCAATGCGGCGGCTATGTCGGCCGGGGCAACGCCCTTGAGCGGATCGGGCGCAGCGATGGCAAAGCGCTCATCGGGGCCTGACTGTCGGGCGTGGTGCTGCGCCGCGTCCAAAACAAGTTGTCGCAGGCGGCGCGCTGCGGCGGTGAATGTGTGTCCTTCTATTAGGCGGGCTAGCGATAGGTCACGCTCGCCGTAAACGGCTAGTTCGGCTTCCAGGTCTAACTCTGGGGTTCTGACTGGCAGCAGCTGGCGCGATTTGAGTTCAACCAAGATGGCGGCTGGCACCAAAAACTGTGTGATCCGGTCAAGGTTTTCCCAGTCAAGATTTGCCGGGCCAAGGTTTTCCGGGCCGCTGAGCTGCTCAACTTGCGCGCAAAACGCATTCACGATGTCCGTCAGGGCGATCTCATAGATGTCTAGCTCGCTGGTCGTGACGAGCCTTAGCAAGACATCAATCGGGCCTTCAAAATCGCCAGCGCGCACGGTTGGCGTTTCGGTAGTAGCGCTCACCACAGCAGTGAAGTTACCGCCGGATTGGGGGCTAGTTGTGGCAATGCTTGCGGGCGACCTGAGCCGCAATAGTCGCGTGGCGTGCCGCTACCGTCAGCGGTGTGACGCGCGTGCTTTCAGGCATCCAACCCACCGGCGACATCCACCTCGGCAACTACCTTGGGGCGTTGCAGCAGTGGGTGCAAGACCAGCACGAATACGACAGCTTTTATTGCGCGGTTGATCTGCACGCCATAACCGTGCAGCAAGACCCGGCGGAGCTGCAGCAAAAGACGCTGGAGACAATGGCGACGCTGGTGGCGATTGGGCTTGACCCGGATGTGTGCACCTTGTTTGTGCAGAGTCATGTTTCGCAGCATTCTCAGTTGGCTTGGCTGCTGGAGTGCACGGTGTCGCTGGGCGAGCTGCGGCGGATGACGCAGTTCAAGGACAAATCCGAAGCCCCCGGCGGTGGCGGGCAAGACCATGTGTCGGCCGGGCTGTTTACCTATCCGGCGTTGATGGCGGCGGACATTTTGCTTTACGACGCTGAGCGGGTGCCCGTCGGCGACGACCAGCGCCAGCACCTAGAACTGACACGCGACATTGCGCAACGCTTCAACAGCCGCTATGGGGAGACTTTTGTGTTGCCGCAGGCGGCTATTCCAAAGGTGGGTGCGCGGGTGATGGATCTGACGAACCCGACCTCCAAGATGTCTAAGTCTTCGGAGTCGCCGCAGGGCAGCGTGGGGATGTTTGATAGCCCCAAAGAGATCGCCCGCAAGTTTGCGCGCGCTGTTACCGATTCGCTCAACGAAGTGGTTTACGACCCGGACGAGCGGCCAGCGGTGTCTAATCTTTTGTCGATTCTGGGTGCCGCTACCGGGCGTGATCCGAGTGCCGTGGCTGACGAATACGACCAGTACGGATCGCTTAAGTCCGCCGTGGCCGAGGCCGTGATTGAGTTGCTTACGCCGATCCAAACAAGGCGGGCTGAACTGCTGGCGGACAAAACCGAGCTTGGGCGGATTCTTGGCACCGGGGCTGATAAGGCTGCCGCGGTTGCTTCTAAAACTCTGCAGCGCTCAAAAGAGGCGATGGGGTTCTTGGCGCGCGACCTTGCTGATTAGCGCGCGACCTTGTCGGCTAGCTGCAAGCAAGCGCCGAGTCGCTGGTCAACGCTCCAATGCTTTGGTGCGAGGTGATGTTCCGCCGCCCAGGCGACAACCTGATCGTTGCTGCCCGCGGTCGCTAACAACGTCGCTCCGCTGGTCGGATAGTTAAGCAAGCGACCCAGACCGCCCAGCCAGCCGTTTGGTCTTTGCGCCCAGCGAGTTGTGCGAGAGGTAGGCAGCACCGGTCTTAGCAGCGCGGCCGCTACCCGTGCGGTTGCCGATGCGGGAGCCGTGATTTTTCCGATGTCGTGCAGCAGCGCGGCAACGCACGCGGTGTTGGTTTGGGTGGGGCTGGCGGCGGAGTCGGGCTGGTCGACGGCGTAGGTTTTTTCGACGTGGCGGGCGACTGCGATCGTGTGTGTTTGGTCGGCCAAGCCAAGCTGCTGCCATAGCGCTAGTTCCGGCTCGCTTAGCAAACCTCGCACCCACGCCAGGTCTTGCTGCGTTGGCGGTGTTTGACGTTTTACCGTTGCACTCCAGCGGCGCACTAAATGGGGCGCGGGCATGACTAGCTAGAACCGCGCCCGCGGGTGCGAGCTCAAGTACGCTCGCGCCAGGCTGCGATCGGACACCGCCGTGTAGCGCTGCGTGCTGGAAATGGAAGCGTGACCCAGCAACTCCTGCACGCTGCGAATATCGGCCCCGTGATCGAGCATGTGCGTTGCGCAGGAATGACGCAACACATGTGGCGTTAGCACATCGGCGCTCAGCCCCACCCGATCGCCGTGTTTTCTGATCACCAGCCAAGCTCCTTGACGGGTGAGTCGGCCGCCGCGGGCGCTGATAAACACCGCCTGGGCGTGATTGCGACTGGCGTGATTACGACTGGCAGTCTCACCGGCAGATCGCGAGTTGCCGTCCAGCACGGCTTGGCGCCCGGCACCGCTCAGCCAATCGTCCAGAGCCTGCGCCGCACAGCGACCAATCGGCACTATTCGTTCCTTGTTGCCTTTGCCGAGAACTCGCATCAGACGATCGGTCATATCCAAATCAGGCAGCGACAGACCGACCAGCTCGCTGACCCGCAAACCCATCCCGTAAAGCACCTCCAAGATGGCACGGTCACGCCGCACCAACGGCTCATCGCCGACCGGCGACGCCAGCAACGCATTGACCTGCTCTTCGCTCAGGGCACGCGGCAACCCGGCCGGTGTCTTGGGTACGTCTAGCGAACTAGCCGGGTCGTGCCGGGTGAGTTCTTCGTCCACCAAGAAGCGATACAGACCTCTGATCGCTACCGCCGCGCGCGTGATGGTTGCCGGAGCTAGGCCTCGTTCGGTTCGCAGATACGCCAGATACTGAGCCACGTCGGATTCGGTAGCCGCTAGCAAGGATTGGCCGCGGTCGGCCAGCCACGACACGTAAGCGCTGATGGCTACGCGGTATGCGGCAAGGGTTGAAGCCGCCCGCCCGCGTGAGCTAGCCAGCCACGCAAAAAACTCTTCGGCCTCTAGCGGGAGCTCAACTGCGGGGGCTGTTTGGCTCGGCACTTGTGTCGGCTTCGCTGCTGCCCGGCGGGTCCGGCAGCAGATGCGGATTGCGACCTTCGGATCGTGCCATCGCTGCCGCGATCAACCCGCAAAACAGCGGCGCAGGTCGGTTCGGCCGACTGGTGAACTCGGGATGGGCTTGCGTGCCCACCCAAAACGGATGACCCTCAAGCTCTATGAACTCAGCCAGGCTGCCGTCGGGCGACAGCCCCGAACTAATCAAACCCTGCTCGGTCATTGCCATGCGGTATTTGGGATTCACCTCAAAGCGATGGCGATGGCGTTCCTGCGCCACCTCTTTGCCGTAAAGAGTCGCCACCTGACTGCCGGGTGCCAGCTGCGCCGGGTAGTCGCCCAGGCGCATCGTTCCGCCCTTGTCGGTGACGTTTCGCTGCGAATCCATAATGTCGATCACCGGGTGCGGAGTGCTTTCGTCAAACTCGGTGCTGTCGGCGCCCGCCAGGTTCAACTGATTGCGGCAGAACTCGATCACCATTACCTGCAGCCCCAGGCACAGACCCAGACAGGGCACATCGTGGCGGCGCGCATATTCAACCGCAGCGATCTTGCCCGCAACGCCGCGCTTGCCGAAGCCGCCCGGAATCACGATCCCGTCAAGATGGCGCAGATTGTCGGCTGCGATTAGCTCCTCAACCCCTTCGGCTTGTATCCATTCGATCTCCACACTTGCGCGGTGAAAAAAGCCTGCGTGGCGGAGCGACTCGGCCACCGAAAGATAGGCATCTTGCAGCTCTACGTATTTGCCGATGACGCCAACCCGCACGCTGTGCGACGCCTGATTGATGCTGTCAAGCATCCGCTGCCACTCGGTCAGGTCGGGCTTCAGGTGTCCCAGCCCCAAGATTGAACACACGTAATCGTCAAGGCCTTCTTCGTGCAGCATCATCGGAATCTCATACAGATTCCCTGCGTCAACCGCGTTGATCACTCCGGCTAGCTCTACGTCGCAAAGATTGGAGATCTTCGCCCGCAGGGAATCGTCGATTGCGGTTTGGCTGCGCAACACGATTGCGTCGGGTTGCACGCCACGACTGCGCAGCTCGGTAACGGAGTGCTGCGTGGGTTTGGTTTTTTGCTCGGCCGCCGGGCCGATAAAGGGCACAAGCGTGACGTGCACGTAGCAGACGTTTTCACGGCCGACGTTCAGGCGCATCTGACGGATTGCCTCTAGGAAGGGCAAGATCTCAATGTCACCCACCGTGCCGCCGACCTCGGTAATGACCACGTCGGCGTCGGGCTTGGCTAGCTGCCCAATGCGGCTTTTGATTTCGTCGGTCACGTGCGGGATGACTTGGACGGTGCCGCCCAGATAGACGCCGCGCCGTTCGTCGGCCAGCACCTTTTGGTAGATGGAGCCGGTGGTTGCGTTGGAGTCGCGGGTTAGCTGTTCGTCGATGAAGCGCTCGTAGTGGCCGAGGTCAAGGTCTGTCTCGCCGCCGTCGGCGGTGACGAAAACTTCGCCATGCTCGTAGGGGTTCATCGTGCCGGGGTCGACGTTGATGTAGGGGTCAAGCTTTTGCATGGTGACCTGGAGGCCACGACTTTTTAGAAGTCGGCCCAGCGAGGACGCAGTGAGACCTTTACCCAGCGAGCTAGCGACGCCGCCAGTGACGAAGATGTGCTTGGCCACTTCCCTCCTTGGGGTAGCTTCCAACTTACCGCAGCCAGACGCCTATGCGGTGTTATGCCGGTGGTCCGCGGCGGCTAGCAGCTCCGAAGCGTGGACGCGTCCGCTGCTTGATTCCGGCATGCCCGCAAGCATGCGTGTCAGTTCTTCTACCCGCGCTTCGTGGTCCAGATCTATTAGATCCGACGCCACCGTGGTGCCGTCGTCGGTTTTGCGGACCGCAACCTGCTGACTGGCGAACGCCCCGACCTGTGGCAGATGCGTGACCACCAACACCTGATGTTCGGTCGCTAGCTGCGCCAGTGAGCGACCCACCGCCATGGCCGCTTCGCCGCCGATGCCAGCGTCGACCTCGTCAAAAACTAAGGTCGGCGGGCCGGCGGTCAGCACCAGCCTCAGCGCCAACATTATGCGCGCTAGCTCTCCGCCCGAGGCGACCTTGCTTAGCGGTCCCGGGGTTTGGCCGCTGTTTGTCGCGACTCGCATCTCTACGTTGTCGGCCGGGTCTTCTCCGTTCACCTCAACGCTGACCTCGGCGCCAGCCATTGCCAGCGAAGGCAACAGGGCGGACACTTCCGCGCCCAGCTTTGGAGCGGCTCGGCGGCGGGCCTTGGCGACCTTGGCGGCGGCGGCTGCGAGCTTGGTCGTGGCTTCGGCGATCTCTTGCTCTAGGCGGGCGGCTAGCTCGTCGTGCTGAGTTAGCTCCGCCAAGCGGGTGCGGGCGGTTTGGGCGAAGTCCAAAACTGCGGTCAAGGTGTCGCCGTACTTGCGGGTCATGTCCAGCAGCAGCTGTCGGCGGGCGCGGGCGTTTTCTAGCTCTTGCGGGTCTTCGTCGATTGTGTCAAGCAGGTCAAGTAGCTCAGCGGCGCAGTCGGCTAGCTCGGCGTGCAAAGCCTTGAGGCGATCAGTGGTCTTGTTGAACGGCGCGCTGTTTGCCAGAGCGGCGGTTGCCTCCCCCAGCTTGTCGATGGCGGTGTTTTCGGAGCCGCCCGGATCGTCAACCAGCGCGGCGCGTGCAGCGTGGGCCGCTTGTATGTGCGCGGCTGCGTCAGCTAGCAGGTCTTCGCGTTCGGCGATCGTCTCTAGCTCGTTGGGGTCGTCAATTGCCAGGTCTTCGATCTCGTTGATCTGATAGCGCAACATGTCAACCTCTTGGGCGCGCGATCGTTCGTCACCGCCCAGGTCGACTAACTCAGATTGCAAACGCGCCAGGCTCCTACTTGCTTCTCGCAGTGGTGTCAAGTCGATTTTTGCATAGGCGTCGAGCGCTTCGCGTTGCGTGCGTGCGGCTAGCAGCGATTGATGTTGATGCTGACCGTGCAGGTCGATCAGGTCTGCGCCTAGTTCGGCAAGGCGCGCCACGGTCGCCATCTGGCCGTTGACATATGCGCGGCTGCGGCCTGTTGCGGAGACGACTCTGGTGAGGACTAGCTCGGTTGGTGCGTCGGAGTCGAACGATGGGTCGGACGGGGTGCCATTAAGCAGGGTGTCGGCGGATGCTCTGTCGGATGTGTCGCTGGCGGATGCATCGCCCGTTGCGGCGGCGGCACCAGCTAGCGGCGTGTCGCAAACGAACCGACCTTCAACCACCGCCTCTTCGGTTCCGGTGCGCACCATCAACGCTTCGGCACGACCGCCGGTCAGCAGATGCACCGCTTGAACGATCATGGTTTTGCCAGCGCCGGTCTCGCCAGTCAGCGCGGTCATTGAGTCCGACAGCACCAACCGCGCCTGCTCAATCACCCCAAGATTGGTGACCGACAGCTCAACCAGCATCAGGCGGCATTATCGATTAATCAGGCCAAGTTTGCGCTTCAGAACGCCTTGGAAACTCGTTTGGGGTGAGGTGATCAGCCGGGCTTGAGTGTCGGAGCGCTTGACGACCAGGGTGTCGTTTTCGTTCAGCGTTGCGACGCTGCGGCCGTCAACTGCCAGATTGGCTGACCGCACGCCCAGCATGCGGCAGCGAATCTTGGCATCGGGTTCCAAAATGATTGAACGATCGAACAGCATGTGTGGCGCTACCGGGGTTAGCTGCAGGGATTGGTGAGTCGGCGCGACCACCGCGCCGCCTGCGGAAAGACTGTAAGCGGTAGATCCGGTTGGGGTGGAGATAATTAATCCGTCGGCTGCGTAGGTGGCGAACTCTTGGTCGTCAAAGGTCACCTCCGTGCGGATTGTGTGCCCCAGGTCGCGCTTTTCCAAGATGACTTCGTTGAGGCCGAACCAGGGGCCTAGGTCGCGGGGCTGGGCGGAGTCGGTGGCTGGGTCGGCGGAGTCGGCTGGCTGGGCGGAATCGGCGGGGTCGACGGCTGGCTCGGTGGCGGGCTCTAGCGTCGCCTCAATCATCATGCGGTCTTCAATGGGCAGCTTGTTTTGGAGAGCCAGCTGCACCGCGCCAGTCATGTCGTGCAGCTCAAACTCGGTGAGATAACCCAGATGCCCGACGTTGATGCCTATTACCGGCACCCCGTGGCCAGCTAGCAGGTCAAACGCTCGCAGCATTGTGCCGTCGCCGCCGACGCTGACGGCGATGGTTATGTCGGAGGTGCCAAGGTCGGCTGCCAGGTCGGGGCGCGCCAGGGCTTCGGCGTCCTCATCTGGCATGCACACCTTGTGGCCCTGCTCCGACAGCCAATCCAGTAACTTTTGGGCGGCTTCATCTCGCTCGCTGTGGAACAGCACCGCCACGGTTTTTTTGGATCGGCTCATTGGTCGCTCGTTTGGTTGCTTGGCTTTAGGTGCACGAAGAACTCAGTGTTACCAGCGGCGCCGCGGATGGGCGACTCAAACTCGCCTTGAAGCGACAAGCCTTCGCCGGCGGCGGCTTGGGTTACGCCATCGACTGCTTGGCGCCACATCGCCGGGTCGGTTATTACGCCGCTGGCGCGATCGGCGACGCGGCGGGGTACTTCAAATTGTGGCTTGACCAGCAGGAGCAGGTCGGCCAGCGAACTGGCAGCCAAGCCAGCGAGGTTAGGCATCACCGTGCGGAGCGAAATAAACGACAGGTCGGCGGTTAGCAGACTGACGTCCCCGCCGGCCGCGCCTAGCTCCGCAGCAGTCAGGTTGCGCACGTTGCATTTGTCCATAACCACCACCCGTGGGTCATCCGCAATCCGCTTTAGCAGTTGACCACGCCCCACGTCAACGGCAAATACCTGCCTGACGCCGCGCTGCAGCAAGCAGTCGGTGAATCCGCCGGTGGAAGCCCCCACATCCACCGCAACCTTGCCAGCCGGATCAACGCCAAAAAACTCAAGCGCACCGGCCAGCTTGTGGCCGCCACGCGACGCATAGCTGACACCACCCTCGCTGACCACCACCGCCTGGCCCGCCGAAACCAAGCGCGACGACTTGGCGGCAAGCGCACCATCCACCAAGACGCGGCCGCTGCTAATCAGATCCTGGGCACTAGCGGTGCTAGCGCTCAGCTTGCGGCGAACTAGTTCTTTGTCTAGACGCTGACGGGTAGTCGCCACTCGCAGCTGGTAGCTAAACCGTCCAGGTGCCGCGCGAGCGCAGCAGGGCTGCAACATCGGCCGGACCTTGCTTCTCGTGCGCTAACGCAAGCTGCCGGGTTACCGACTCGGAATACTCCGGCCGCTCAATCGCCCTGAACACGCCAATCGGCGTCGGCTCAAACGGCCCCCGCGCCAAGCGGCCAAGCATGAACGCAGTGGATGGATCGGCGCGGGTTTCGTCATGCGTCAGCAACGCCTCTTCGCCCACGTCCGCCACATTCACAACCCGGGCATGTCCGTCCACCGCCACCACACCGAACTCGTTGTCGGCGCCGAAGCGCACCGGCTCGCCGTGCTGTAGCTCTATCAACTTGTCGTCGCGGTTCTGCTTTTTGGTGATGCCTTCCCAAGCCCCGTCGTTGAACACGTTGCAGTTTTGAAGCACCTCTACGAAGGCCGCGCCCTTGTGCGCGTGCGCCCGCCGAAACGATTCCATCATGTGGTTGCGATCCAAGTCGTGGGTGCGCGCCACAAACGAAGCCTCAGCGCCGATCGCTACCGACAAGGCGTTGAACGGGTGGTCCAGCGAGCCCATCGGCGAACTCTTGGTGACCTTGCCGACCTCGCTGGTGGGCGAAAACTGCCCCTTGGTCAGCCCGTAAATCATGTTGTTGAAAAGCAGGATCTTTATGTTCACGTTGCGGCGCAGCGCGTGAATGAGGTGGTTGCCGCCGATCGACAGCATGTCGCCGTCGCCGCCGATCACCCAAATGTCTAGGTCGGGGCGCGCCAGGGCTAGCCCGGTGGCTATGGCGGGCGCTCGGCCGTGAATGCCGTGGACGCCGTAGGTGTTCATGTAGTAGGGGAAGCGAGCGGCGCAGCCGATGCCTGAGATGAACACGGTGCTAGCCGGGTCGACATCAAGCTGCGGCATGAGCTGGCGCATGGCAGTGAGGATTCCGTAATCGCCGCAGCCGGGGCACCAGCGCACTTCTTGGTCGCTGGCCCAATCGGCGGGAGTGGTAACTCCGCCCTGCGCGGGGGTTGCTTGTTCGGTGGTGTCGGTCACGTTGGTCGGTGTCTCCTGGGTTGGTTCGCTGGGTTGGTTCGTGGCGCTGGTTAGTCGTGCTGATTCGCCGGGCTAGCTAGCCGACGCTTTGATGGTTTCGATGGCGTCGATGGCGGCGTCGGTTATCTCACCGGTGGTAAACGGCACGCCGTCAATCTTGCCAACGTGCTTGATGTCAAGCAAGTATTTGGAGCGCACAAGTTCGCTTAGCTGACCCTTGTTCATCTCCGGGCAGATAACCATCTTGTACTTCGCCAGAGCCTCCCCCAGATTTGGCGGCAGCGGCATCAGGTGGCGCAGGTGAATGTGGGCGACCTTGTGGCCGGCTTCGTGCACTCGGCCGCAGGCGGCGTCAATCGCGCCCC
Organism: Candidatus Poriferisodalaceae bacterium; assembly: GCA_965212125.1. Classification (GTDB taxonomy): domain Bacteria; phylum Actinomycetota; class Acidimicrobiia; order Acidimicrobiales; family Poriferisodalaceae; genus CAYRJD01. The sequence goes on from OZ243045.1 coordinate 1,047,491, forward strand.
AGGTAGAACCCCAACCCAAAATGCACAGGTCGGCGTCAACGTCGCCGTCTATTTGTGCGTCTGGCACGTCAACCCCATCCACCTTGGCCTGGCGCAGGTCAACCATTTTTTGGTGGTTTTCAGGGTCGTAGGAAATGTTGCCAGTGCCGTCTTCTTTTTCAATGCCGCCGATGCGGTGCATCAAATCGGGCGTGCCGGGGATGGCCCACGGGCGGGCCAGCGTCTCCGGGTCGCGCAGGTATGGCAGGAAGATTCCCTCGCCGTCTTCGTTGGTGCCGTTGAAGCCGGTGTGAAACTCAACGCCGATATCGGGGAACGTTGAATCATCGGGCAACAACCACGGCTCTGAACTGTTAGCCAGAAAAGCGTCGCTCAGCAAGATGACCGGCGTGCGGTATTTGAGGGCGATGCGGACGGCTTCGATAGCGGTGGCAAAACAATCCGCCGGGCTGCGGGGCGCCACGATGGGCAGCGGCGATTCGGAGTGGCGGCCAAACATCGCCATCATCAGGTCGGCCTGTTCGGGCTTGGTTGGCAGGCCAGTTGAGGGGCCGCCGCGCTGAATGTCCAGCACCACTAGCGGCAGCTCCAGGCTGACCGCCAGCCCGATGGTTTCACCCTTGAGCGCTAAGCCCGGCCCTGAGGTAGAGGTAAACGCAAGCGCTCCGCCGAACGCCGCCCCGACCGCGGAGGCCGACGCCGCGATTTCGTCTTCGGCTTGGAAGGTGCGCACGCCGAAGTTCTTTTTGGTGGACATTTCGTGCAGCAGATCCGACGCCGGCGTTATCGGGTATGAGCCCAGAAATATCGGCAGGCGTGCCAGGTGCCCCGCCACGATGCAGCCCCACGCCAACGCCGTGTTGCCGTTGACGTTGGTGTATTCGCCGGGCGGCAACGGCGCGGGCTTTATCTCATAGTGCGCCTCAAATACCTCGGCCGTTTCGCCAAAGTTGTAGCCAGCGGTGAAGGCGGTGGTGTTGGCGGCGATGACCTGATCACGGCCGGCGAACTTCGTCTTGATGAACTCCAGGGTCGGTTCCGTCGGGCGGGTGTACATCCAGGTAATCAGCCCCAGCGCAAAGAAGTTTTTGGACCGCTCGGCGTCACGTGGTTTCACGCCGTGCTCGGCCACCGCATCGCGGGTCAGCTGAGTCATCGGCACCTCATAGACGCGGTAGTCCGTCAGCGAGTCGTCCTCTAGCGGGTTGGCGGTGTAGCCCGCTTTTTCCAGGTTTCTTTCGGTGAAGGCGTCGGTGTTTAGTAGCAGCGCTCCGCCCTGACGAAGGTTGTGAAGCTGCGCCTTGAGCGCGGCCGGATTCATCGCCACCAGCATCGTTGGGGAGTCGCCGGGCGTGGTGATTACGAAGTCGGAGATGCGCACCTGGAAGGCCGAAACGCCGGCCAGGGTGCCCTGCGGCGCACGAATCTCAGCCGGGAAATCCGGCAGGGTTGCCAGGTCGTTGCCCAGCGATGCGGAGATGCTGGTGAACTGATCGCCGGTTAGCTGCATGCCGTCGCCGGAGTCGCCTGCGAAGCGGATGATTACTTCGTCTATTTCTTGTAGCGGCAACTCGCGTGGAACTGCTGTGTCTGTCACTTCTCTCCTGGGGATTGGTTTGGGGGGCAAGATTGGTTTGGGGGGCTGGCTGGTTGGGGGCGGCAGGCTTAAGCGATTGTGATTTCCGGGTTCAGGTAAACGTCTTGGATTGCGCCCAGCAATTCAACCCCGTCACGCATCGGTCGCTGAAATGCTTTGCGCCCTGATATTAGTCCCAAGCCGCCGGCGCGTTTGTTAATGACCGCCGTGCTGACCGCTTCGGCCAGGTCGGTTTCGCCTGAGCTAGCGCCGCCGCTGTTGATGAGGCCGACCCGGCCCATGTAGCAGTTGGCGACCTGCCAGCGGCACAGGTCAATCGGATGGTCGGAGGTGAGCTGGTCGTACACCGCTGAGTGGGTCTTGGCGAAGCCGGGCAGCAGATTGAAAGCGCCGTTGTTTTCGGGCAGCTTTTGCTTGATGATGTCGGCTCCGATGGTGACACCTATGTGGTTGGCTTGTGCGGTGGCGTCCGCAGCCAGGTGGTTGTCTTGCGTGTTGGCGGGGTTGGCGTCGCTGCCCGGGGCAAACTCGGGGTTGCGCAGGTAGCACCACAGCACGGTGAACATGCCCAGCGAATGGGCTTGCTCAAACGCAGCGGCGACTTCGGTGATCTGGCGCCCGCTCTCCGCCGACCCGAAATAGATGGTCGCCCCAACGCCAGCCGCTCCTAGCTCGTGGGCGTGAGCGACGGAGCCGAACATGATTTGGTCGTAGGTGGCGGGGTATGTCATCAGCTCGTTGTGGTTGAGCTTGACGATGAACGGGATGCGGTGGGCGAAGCGGCGGCTGGTTGCGCCCAGCACTCCAAAAGACGAAGCGACTGCGTTGCAGCCGCCCTCGATTGCCAGCTCAATGATGCTGGCTGGGTCAAAGTAGATCGGGTTGGGGGCGAATGAGGCCGCCGCGGTGTGCTCTATGCCCTGATCGACGGGCAGGATCGACACGTAGCCGGTGTCGGCCAGGCGGCCGTGATCAAAAAGCGCCTGCAGGCTGCGCATTACCTGCGGCGTGCGGTCACTGTCGGCTACTACCTGGGTGACGAAATCCGGGCTCGGCGTGGTGAGCGCGCTGGCGATGATGGTCTCGCATTTGTGAGACAAGAGGTAGTCGGCTTGATCGCCCAAGATGGCGGCGATATCGGTGCCAACGGCGGGGCGGCTCACAGGGTCAAGTCTAGTCAGTCGCGGTCAGGCCTAGTCAGTTGCGTTCCTCTAGCTGAGAAGGCCACGATTCCAGATCGTCTGCTGCGCACTTGCCTTGCTGGCGCGCCAAAAACGCATGCTCTTCGCTGTCGACAGACAGATCCCAGATGTTCTTTACTTCCATCCAATAGACCAGATACCAGCACGCATACGGCTCATTTTTTGGCATCCAGTTTTGCGGGTCGCGGGCTCCCTTGCTGCGATTTGATGAAGCCGACACGGCCAGCAACCCCGGCGGGTCATTCGCAAATTCTTTGCGGCGGTCGTTGTCCCAGGTGCAGCCACCACTGTCGTGAGCTTCCGCCAGCGGCACGACGTGGTCTACGTCAAAGCTGCGCGGGACGGTTGTGCGCACCTGGTCGTAGACCGAAAACCATTCACCGGTCAGCACCCTGCCGGACTTGGATAGCTCTACGGGGATGAGCGACTGTTGCGACAGGATTGCTTGGCGCACGTCGCTGGCTGCTCCCGGCCATGAAATCCAGTGCCGCCAGTGCTTGCGTTCATAGGTGGAGCGGTCGCACTCCGGTTCCACTGTCAGCGCGGCAAGTAGCCCGGCATAGCGGTCGCCGCGGGTTGGGGTGTTTGACGACTCATCGTCGGACGGGGCAACTGTGGTGGTTGTGCTCTCCGGGACGGTGGTCGTGGTGGTTGTTGTAGTTGTCGTTGTGGTGGACGTGGTCGTAGTTGACGTGGTTGTAGTTGACGTGGTTGTCGTGGATGCAGCGGTGTCTTCGCTTGTGTCGTCTGAGCTTCCGGCAAGCGCTATCCGCGGCTCTAGCTCTGTTATCAAGGTGATCGGGTCGCAGGCGGCTGCCAGCAATGCCAGCGTCAGAGCAAACGCCCAGAATCGCAATGGCCGTCGCCGGGATTTCTCCGGGCATGGACGTAGTTGCGATTGGCCGTCGGCGGAAGTGAACATGGGGCTTAATGCAACCTATTAGCCGCACAGCCCGCTGAGATGAATCAAGGCGTCGTTGCGGCAGTAGCAGAGGGGTCAGTCATGGCATCTATGTCAGTCGCCTCCTCGGAATCCGGGCCGTTCTGGGCCCACTTGCGTCTGGCTTGCCAGTGACGCGGGCAGCCGCTGAAGTCAATCGCCGTGGAATACGAATAGCTAGTAGGCGCTTGCGGTGATGTCATCGGCGTCAAAGTAGCCCGCGTTCACTTCTATGTAGCTACTACGCGACTGAAGCCCACCGGTGACGAACGCTGGTTTTCGCCGGCCTGGTCACATAGGCCGGCATTCACTCACTTCTTGCCAACCACTCGGATTGACAGTCACTCGGACAATGAATATGACATCAGATAGGACAAAGCAGCAGTCGGTAAGAATAAAATCCTGTAGGGTAAGGATATGAGAGCTTATAAAGAATCCCACCCATGGATCACTTTTGATGCAAATGATGTCCTAAAGCTGCGCCCGAAGACATGGATGCTTTTGGGCGCATTGGAAGCGACCTGTGAAGCCCTTGCTAGCACGTTGCTGGAACCCGAAGTCGCTAAACAGATGTACGAGGTTGCACTCACCACGGGAGCCCAGGCGACGACCGCCATTGAAGGCAACACCCTCACGCAAGAAGAGGTTGCCAAAATTCATAGCGGCGAATATGAAGCACCACCGTCAAGGGAATATCAAGAGCGTGAAGTGCTGAACGTTCTTGAAGCGCTTGACGAGATTGAGATTTACGAGCGGAACAAAAACCAAAAGTTTGAGCCGATCACGGCCAAACTAATCTGCGACTACAACCGCAAGGTGCTGACTGGAACCGAGCACGACAGCAAAGCCACACCCGGTGAAGTCAGGAGCTACAGCGTCGGCGTAGGCAACACCTACCGAGGAGCGCCGCCTGAGGATTGCGCATACCTCCTCGAGCGCCTGGCGGAGTGGCTCAACAGCGACGCGTTCGTTGGCGACAATCCTCATTACAGCTTCGCTCTAGCGGTGATTAAAGCCATCTATGCCCACCTATACATCGCCTGGATACATCCGTTCGGCGATGGCAATGGTCGCACAGCACGACTGCTGGAGTTCGCTTTGCTAGCGCGATCAGGGAGAATACCCCTCCTGGTCGCACATCAACTTTCCAACCACTACAACCTCACTCGCGATCGCTACTACCGAGAGCTTGCAAAGGCAAGCGCCACAAAATCAACTAATGACTTTATTGCCTACGCTGTGGAAGGCTTCGTTGACAGGATGCGTGAGCAAGCAAAGTCTGTGCGTGAGCGACAGCACCGTGTCGCGTGGATCAACTACGTGCATGAGACGATGGACCAGTTCCCCAGAACCCCAGCGAGAAATCGCCAAAGAGACTTAGTGCTAGCGATGTCTTCCTACGAGTCTGTGTCTCGATCGGACATTAGCCTGCTAACGCCTGAGTTGGCCGTTATGTACGCCCAAACAAGTGGCCGAGCACTCAGCCGCGACCTCAACCGCCTCGTTGAGATTGGATTAGTTGAGAAAGACGGACAACTCTGGAAGGCAACTGCCGAAAAAGTAATGCGAGCGTTTATACCTCCAACAGCGGATCTCTAGCAGACGCTTCCGCGGTGGCTGCGATAGCCCGCTATCACTGTGGGGTGGGGCGGCTTTAGTCCGCTTCGCTGAGTGCTTTGAGTCGTTGCGCGGCGTCAAAGTAATCCGCGTCCACTTCCACTATGCGGCTGAAGCCTCGGCGGGCACGTTGGGTTTCGCCGGCTTGGTCGTAGAGGTCGGCCAAGGCGTACCAGATCCGTAGATGGCGATCTCGCACAATGGACGCTTTAACCGGACCTCGCTCTAACAGGCGGATAGCGGCAGCCAGGTCGCCCGCGTCTGCTAGCGCTCCCGCCATGACGATGCGACCTTCGGTCATGGCATCTGCATCGGACGAAGCCGCACGCAGCTGCTCCCACAGGGATCGCACTTGATCAGTGTCGCCGAGCGCTCGGTAGCAGTCGGCCATGATTGGTAAGAGCGAGGAGTTCGACAGGGCGGACGCAGAGCTAACGCCGGTTTTGGCACCGCCACCGGCTAGCTCAAGCAGGGCCTCCAACGCTCCAACGGCTTTTTCCCAATGGCCCAGCCGGTATTGCGTCAAACCGAACAACTCCAGCAACTCTGGCTCTTTCGGGTAGCTGCGCATCAGGTTGGACAAAGACTTGTCGGCGTCGCCGAAGCGGCCCGCCTGGAAATCTTTGGACGCATTGCGCAGGCGCAGGGCTACACGATCTCGCTGCCCGGGCGGAACGGTTTGCAGAGCGATGCCGACGGCAGGCTTGGGGCTGTTTGCCTTGAGCTTGTTCGCGCCTGGTTTGCGGTTTGCTTTAGTGGCGCTCACATTCGCAGGCTAAGGCGGCGCGGCGGTTCACAGCTGTGCGCTGACAATTTATACCCGGACGCGAAACGGCCCCTGGCGGCGCTACCCATTTTGGTAGCTCTCGCCAAGGGCCATCTCTAATTTAAATCTGGCGGCGACCTACTCTCCCGGAGGGTCCCCCCTCAAGTACCATCGGCGCTGACAGGCTTAACTTCCGTGTTCGGAATGGGAACGGGTGTGACCCTGTCGCAATAACCACCAGAGACCTCAAAAATCTCTGTGCCTGCGGAACGCAGACAGCTTGCAGCAGCAAGCAATGAAAAGTGATGCACGAGCGGTGATTTCTCACCTCAACGAGGCTGAGTACCAAAACCATGCCCTCGGCCGATTAGTACCGGTCTGCTGAACACATTGCTGTGCTTACACATCCGGCCTATCAACGTGGTCGTCTACCACGGGCCTTACCTGGTTAATCCAGTGGGAGATCTCATCTTGAAAAAGGCTTCGCGCTTAGATGCTTTCAGCGCTTATCCTTCCCGTAGGTCGCAAACCAGCCATGCTCCTGGCGGAACAACTGGCACACGAGAGCTACGTCCATCCCGGTCCTCTCGTACTAGGGATAGCTTTCCTCAAATCTCCTTCGGCTACAGAGGATAGGGACCGAACTGTCTCACGACGTTCTAAACCCAGCTCGCGTACCGCTTTAATGGGCGAACAGCCCAACCCTTGGGACCTGCTTCAGCCCCAGGATGCGATGAGCCGACATCGAGGTGCCAAACCTTCCCGTCGATATGGACTCTTGGGGAAGATGAGCCTGTTATCCCCGGGGTACCTTTTATCCGTTGAGCAACGACGCTTCCACACGCAATCGCTGGATCACTATGCCCTACTTTCGTACCTGCTCGACCTGTAAGTCTCACAGTCAAGCTCCCTTGTGCCATTGCACTCAACGACTGATTGCCAACCAGTCTGAGGGAACCTTTGGGCGCCTCCGTTACAGTTTGGGAGGCGACCGCCCCAGTCAAACTACCCGCCTGGCACTGTCCTCAAACCCGATAAGGGTTCAAAGTTAGAGCTACAACATATGCAGGGTCGTATTTCAAGGTTGACTCCACATCCGCTGACGCGAATGCTTCCAAGTCTCCGACCTATCCTACACAACACATGCCACAACCCAATACCAAGTTATAGTAAAGGTCCACGGGGTCTTTCCGTCCTTCTGCAGCTAACGAGCATCTTTACTCGTACTTCAATTTCGCCGGGTCTGTGGTTGAGACAGTGGGAAAGTCGTTGCGCCATTCGTGCAGGTCGGAACTTACCCGACAAGGAATTTCGCTACCTTAGGACCGTTATAGTTACGGCCGCCGTTTACTGGGGCTTAGGTTCACAGCTTCGCTCTAAAAGAGCTAACCGTTCCCCGTAACCTTCCAGCACCGGGCAGGCGTCACAGCGTATACATGGTCTTTCGACTTCGCACGCTGCTGTGTTTTTAGTAAACAGTCGCTTTCCCTTGGTATGTGCCACCTTTTCTGGCTAGAACAGCAAAGTGTTATTACCTTTGAAGGCCATCCTTTTCCCGAAGTTACGGATGTAATTTGCCGAGTTCCTTAACCACAGTTCTCCCGTTCGCCTGAGTATTCTCTACTTGCCCACCTGTGTTGGTTTGGGGTACAGGCACCACGTGAACTTGCTAGAGGCTTTTCTTGGCAGCGTGGAATCAGTGACTTCGCCTGTAACGGCTCGGCATCGCGTCTCAGACTTAATGGGGCCCGGACTTACCTAGTCCCCGTCCTACTCGCTTACCCCAGGACAACCATCGCCTGGGTTCACCTATCCTCCTGCGTCCCCTCATTGCTTTCTTTCACTCGGTGGGTCGGTTCGCTTTTTCAATTAAGAAAAAACAGCCCCTTAGCAACCAAGTTTCTGAATGGGCGCGCACGTGGTGGTACCGGAATATCAACCGGTTGTGCATCGACTACGCCTTTCGGCCTCGCCTTAGCTCCTGACTAACCCTGGGAGGACCAGCCTTCCCCAGGAAACCTTGGGCAATCGGCGGAGGGGATTCGCACCCCTCTCTCGCTACTCATACCAGCATTCTCACTCGTACCCGCTCCACTCGCGCTTCCGCTCAAGCTTCTCTGCAAGCACGACGCTCCCCTACCCCTCAACTTCACTCGAAAGTAAAGGTAAAGGCGCGGCTTCGGCGGTGTGTTTAGCCTCGTTACATTATCCGCGCAAGATCACTCGACCAGTGAGCTGTTACGCACTCTTTAAAGGGTGGCTGCTTCTAAGCCAACCTCCTGGCTGTTTTTGCAATCTCACATCGTTTGCCACTTAACACACACTTAGAGGCCTTAGCCGGCGCTCTGGGCTGTTTCCCTCTCGTCCAACGAAGCTCATCCCCCGTGGACTCACTGCCGCACTCTGGAGTCATGGCATTCGGAGTTTGACTGGGATCGGTAAGCTTGTAGGCCCCCTAACCCAATCAGTGCTCTACCTCCATGACTGAAAATGCGACGCTGCACCAAAATGCATTTCGGGGAGAACCAGATATAACCGGGTTTGATTGGCCTTTCACCCCTATCCACAGGTCATCCGCCCAGTTTTCAACCTAGGTCGGTTCGGGCCTCCACGGATTCTTACATCCGCTTCACCCTGCCCATGGATAGATCACCCGGCTTCGGGTCTACAGCATGCGACTAAATCGCCCTATTAGGACTCGCTTTCGCTCCGGCTTCCCATCACTGGTTAACCTTGCCACATACCGTAACTCGCTGGCTCATTCTTCAAAAGGCACGCTGTCGCACCATAAATTCGCAAGCGAACTTATGTAGTGCTTCAACTGCTTGTAAACCAATGGTTTCAGGTACTATTTCACTCCCCTCCCGGGGTACTTTTCACCTTTCCCTCACGGTACTAGTTCACTATCGGTCGCCGAAATATGCTTAGCCTTACGAGGTGGTCCTCGCAGATTCACGCCGGCCTTCACGGAACCGGCGGTACTCGGGAGCAGCTCAAGGAGGTCAAAAAATGTCGTGTACGGGGCTCTCACCCTCTCCGGCCTGCCTTTCCAGAACAGTTCCACTATTTGATGACTTTTTAACTCCTTAACCGACCTGGTGATCGATTATGAGCGTCCCACAACCCCAATCCGGCAACGCCACCAGGCTATTACACCGGAATCGGTTTAGGCTTTTCCCGTTTCGCTCGCCGCTACTCAGGGAGTCGCTGTTGCTTTACTTTCCTCAGGGTACTTAGATGTGTCAATTCCCCTGGTTCCCTCTATCTACCCTATATATTCAGGTAGAAGTAACATCCGTCTAAAGATGTTGGGTTTTCCCATTCGGATATCCACGGATCAAAGCTTGCTCGGCAGCTTCCCGTGGCTTATCGCAGCCTACTACGTCCTTCATCGGTATTCGGCGCCAAGGCATTCACCATTGGCTCTTCGTAGCATGGTATTTTTTATCGATACTCAGTCTCGAAGAATCAAAAAATAAACTTTAGAATTAGCTAAAAGATTAGCTAAAAATCTATCTTATTGATGCTCGTGCATCACTATTCAATAATCAAGATGCTGCTTCAAAAAGCAGTGCAAAAGCGCACCACTTCTTGGCAGCAGAACAGAGAACGTACCAGTGCTCCAACTGAGAATCTCCTACGAATCAAGCTCCGAGATTGGAACTTAGATAAAAGGGAGACTCCTTAGAAAGGAGGTGATCCAGCCGCACCTTCCGGTACGGCTACCTTGTTACGACTTCACCCCAATCGCTAACCCCACCGTCGACAGCTCCCTCCCAAAGGGTTGGGCCACTGGCTTCGGGTGTTGCCAACTTTCGTGGTGTGACGGGCGGTGTGTACAAGGCCCGGGAACGTATTCACCCCGGCGTTGCTGATCCGGGATTACTAGCGACTCCGCCTTCATGGAGTCGAGTTGCAGACTCCAATCCGAACTGAGACCGGCTTTATGGGATTCGCTTGACCTCGCGGTTTCGCTGCCCTTTGTACCGGCCATTGTAGCATGTTTGCAGCCCTGGATATAAGGGGCATGATGACTTGACGTCGTCCCCACCTTCCTCCGACTTAACGCCGGCAGTCTCCCACGAGTCCCCGCCATTACGCGCTGGCAACATAGGATAAGGGTTGCGCTCGTTGCGGGACTTAACCCAACATCTCACGACACGAGCTGACGACAGCCATGCACCACCTGTGATGAGTCCATAAGGAAGCCATATCTCTATGGCGATACTCAACATGTCAAACCCAGGTAAGGTTCTTCGCGTTGCCTCGAATTAAGCAACATGCTCCGCCGCTTGTGCGGGCCCCCGTCAATTCCTTTGAGTTTTAGCCTTGCGGCCGTACTCCCCAGGCGGGGCACTTAATGCGTTAGCTACGGTACGGATTCCGTTGGATGGAACCCACACCTAGTGCCCAACGTTTACGGCGTGGACTACCAGGGTATCTAATCCTGTTCGCTCCCCACGCTTTCGCTCCTCAGCGTCAGTACCGGCCCAGAGTGCTGCCTTCGCTAATCGGTGTTCCTCCTGATATCTGCGCATTTCACCGCTACACCAGGAATTCCACACTCCTCTACCGGACTCTAGTCATGGCAGTATCGAGTGGCGTCTCAGGGTTGAGCCCTGAGTTTTCACACCCGACTTACCGAACCGCCTACGAGCCCTTTACGCCCAATGAATCCGGACAACGCTTGCGCCCTACGTATTACCGCGGCTGCTGGCACGTAGTTGGCCGGCGCTTCTTCTGCAGGTACCGTCAATTTCGTCCCTGCTGAAAGGGGTTTACGACCCGAAGGCCTTCTTCCCCCACGCGGCGTTACTGCGTCAGGCTTTCGCCCATTGCGCAAGATTCCCCACTGCTGCCCCCCGTAGGAGTCTGGGCCGTGTCTCAGTCCCAGTGTGGCTGATCGTCCTCTCAGACCAGCTACCCGTCGATGCCTTGGTGAGCTTTTACCTCACCAACAAGCTGATAGGCCACGAGACCCTCCCGGAGCGCCGGAACGTTTACTGAATGCACCATGCGGTGCTTTCAGGATATTGGGCATTAATCCAGGTTTCCCTGGGCTATTCCCATCTCCGAGGCAGGTTTCTCACGTGTTACTCACCCGTTCGCCACTCTCCTATTGAGACCGAAGTCTCAGGATCGTTCGACTTGCATGTGTTAAGTACGCCGCCAGCGTTCGTCCTGAGCCAGGATCAAACTCTCCATCGAGATCTCGCTTTCAGACTGACCCTGTGAAGGGCCGGGCTGTCGGCATGATCAGAGAGCCTTCGCAGTGCGTATGGAGGGGGAAACCCTCCCGCACTACAACTGGCTGGAATTGTGCATCGCCAAAACCAGACAAGCTGGCCGGGCGATGCGGATGGTTGCGCCCCCGGCCGCAAATGCGAATGCGCAATGCCCGAAGGCAAAGTGCAGGTGCAGATGTAGCTGGCGACGCGGCTTAGTGGTTCAACCGGTAGCTGCAGCGTTAGCTGAAGCGGCCGATTGCCCGCACTGGCGTTAATCGTCCTCTGTTCTGTTGTCAAGAAGCGCTGCGCTATCGCAGTGGTGCGTGTTGGCCGCCGTGGCGAAAACCACGGACTTAAGCAACGGAGGCACCTTGCTTGCCCACCAACCTTCTACTAGCAGCGAACCGCTTCAAGAAGGGAGACCGATACTAGGGGATGCGGCGGCCAGTCGCAACCTATTTGCGGTGTTTGTTTGTGGGCGCGGTGTTTGTGGGTGCTGTGCCTGCGCGGCGCTCGCTAGCGCGTTTACACGCCACCCGCGGGTGCCGCCAGCTAGCGCGCCAGCTAAACGGTTGCGACGTGCCAGGTCTTCTTGCCGCGTCGCAACAACACGAAGCTGTCGTGCAACACGTCGGCGGCTTCAACGGTGCGCTCGGTGTCGGTTACTCGCTCGCCGTTCAAGTAGATGCCGCCCTCGCTCATCGCCCGCCGCGCATCGCCTTTGCTTTTGGCTAGCTCGGTGTCAGCTAGCACGTCAACCAGCTGAACTCCCACGCCGTTCAGCTTGGAGGCAGGCACCTCGCTAGCCAGGAAACTGAGCGCCTGCGCCGACACCTCTCGCACGTCAACTGCCGATCCGAACAGCACTTGCGCGGCTTGCGCCGAAGCCTCCGCGCTGTCGGCGCCATGGACCAGCGAGGTCAGTTCATGCGCTAGCCGGCGTTGACCACTGCGGGCAGACGGATCGCGCAGATGCTCTTTGGTTAGCTCGGCTATCTCATCCAAGCTGAGAAACGTCAGCTTGGCTAGCAGCGACTCCACCTCGTCGTCGGGCACGCCGATCCAGGCTTGGTAAAAGCGATACGGGCTCATGTGCTCTGCGCTCAGCCAGATCGTCTCGCCGCCAGCGGTCTTGCCGTATTTGGTTCCGTCGGATCTAGTCAGCAGCGGCCAGGTCAGCGCATGCGCTTGGCGGCCTAGCCGACGCCGAATCAGATCAACGCCCAGCACCACGTTGCCCCACTGGTCGGAGCCGCCAACCTGCAGTTCGCAGTCAACGTTTTCGGCCAGCCACAAGTAGTCGTATGCCTGCAGCAACATGTAGCTGAACTCGGTGTACGACAGCCCGTCGCCGGTGGTCATTCGTGACTTGACCGACTCCTTGCCCGCCATCTGATTGACGGTCACGTGCTTGCCGACGTCTCGCAAAAAATCAAGCACGCCCACGCCCACGGTCCAGGCGCGGTTGTCGAGCAGCTGGGCGGGATTTTCTTTGGTGTCAAAATCCAAAAACTGTCGCAGCTGCGGCACGATGCCTTCCACGTTTGCGGCCAGGGTGTCGTCGTCAAGCAGAGAGCGCTCGTCGGAACGCCCGCTGGGGTCGCCAATCATTCCGGTTGCGCCACCCGCCACGCTGATTGGGTTATGCCCGGCTAGCTGAAAACGGCGCAGCGTCAAAAGCCCCATCAGGTTGCCGACGTGCAGGCTGGCGGCGGTCGGGTCGAAGCCGCAGTACAGCGTGATCGGGCCGGCGGCCAGGCGCTTCGCAAGCTCAGCCTTGTCGGTCGTGTCGGCTATTAGCCCGCGCGCCGCCAGGTCGTCCAGCAGATCCATATGGCTAGTGTGCCGCGCGCTTGGTTATTGCTCGCGCCAGCGTGGGACTTGCCAGCGCCAGCGTGGGACTTGTCAGCGCGAGACCTGCTAGCGCTTGCGTGGGAGCCACCGGAAGTGACGCACCGCAACGATCGTGCCGAATGCGCCCCACGCAGCCAGCACCGCCCAATCGCTCCAGGGCCAAGACACGCCGGAGATATTCGGGTTGAAGCCATCGCCGAGCGCGCCCGCCAAATGCTTGATCGGGAAGATGTCGCCGATCAGCGTGATGAATTTCGCAGTGCTCTCATCGGAGATGTAAAACACGTCGGACACGAAATACAGCGGCAGCACGAACATGTTGGTCACCGCTGGTGCCGCGGTTTCGCTGGCGATGATTGAGCACAGCGCCAGCCCCAGGGCGCTGCATGCCAGCGAGGCGATTAGCAGCGTCAGCAAAATCGTTGGCAGCGACGTCAGGCCGATTGACACGTCGAAAATAATCCAGCCCAGTCCGACCAGCACCACGGTCATCAGCAGCACTAGCAAAAATCCGGAGATGAGCTCGCTGGTGATGTAGGTGCTGGGGCGAAGCGGCGACCCGCGCAGGCGCTTGAGCATGCCGTTCTCTCGGCGGAATGTGTTGGTGATTGGGAGGTTCACCAGCGTCGCCGACACCACCGCCAGCGCCAGGATGCCCGGCACATAGAAAGTAGCCAGGCGCACTTCTTCGTTGGCGCCGCCGACATCGCCGGCGAGGTTGACCATCTCGTTGCCGAAAATTGAGGTGAAGATCAGCAGGAACAACACCGGCAGTCCGACCGTGAAAAACGACGCCGCCGGATTGCGTCGGAACGCAGTCAGGTTGTAGCGGGTCAGGGTGCGGAGCTGCGTTAGCACTCGGGTTGTCGGCTTGTCTGGCCGCTGGCTTGTTTGGGTTGGGGCTGGGGTTGCCGTTGCGGCTTGGTCTGTTGTGGTCATTCCTGTCCTACCAAAGCCAAATAGCTGCGCTCTAGGTCGGGCGGCTCCACCGCCAGCGTCGCCGCGATTGCGTCGGCATCTGGTAGCGCCAGCAGCTCTCGCAGCACCTTGGCTATGTCGTCGGTCTGCACTTGCATGCGAGGGCCGTCGGGCGTGTGCATCTCGGTCACGGGCTCGCCTGCCACGCTCTGAAGTGAGCCGTTGGCGGTGGTGCTCGAGGCGGTAGCACCGGCGGCGGCTGCGGCGTCGGAGCCAACGGCGGGCTTGTCCCAACTGATCGTGGTCGTTTGGCCGGCGAGGTCAACGATGTCTTGGGGCGTGCCGCCGCCCACGATTTGTCCGTCGGCGATGATCGCTATGCGGTCAGCCAAGTGTTGCGCCTCATCCATGTAGTGCGTGGTCAGCAGCACGGTCACGCCGAGGTTTTTGAGGTCGGTGATCATGCTCCAGGCCTGCTTCCTAGCGGCCGGATCAAACCCGGTGGTGGGCTCATCCAAAAAGACAAGCTCCGGGTTGCCGACCAGCGCCAGCGCCACGTCCAGGCGGCGTTTCTCACCGCCGGACAGCTTGGTGGTGCGAGTGTTTTGCACCTTCGTCAGGCCGACCAGTTCGATTAGCTCATTGACGTTGCGAGGGTTGCTGTAATAGCTGGCGAAGTTTCGCAGGAACTCAGCGGCGGTCAGATCGCCGTCGGGGGCGGACTCTTGCAGCACGATGCCGATGCGATCCCGCCAGGCGCGGGTGGCGTTTTGCGGGTCGGTTTCGAGCACCGACACCTGGCCAGCCGAGCGCTTTACGTAACCCTCAAGCACCTCGATGGTGCTGGTTTTGCCGGCGCCGTTCGGGCCGAGGAATGCCAGTATCTCGCCGGTGTTGACTTGCAGATCGATGCCTTTGACGGCTTCGATGTCGCCGTAGCTGACCTTCAGTCCAGCGACTTCTATCGCCAGGTCTTGACCCAGCGCCAGGTCGTTCACAGCGGAGCTCGGCATTGGCTAGCGATCCGCTGGCGCTACGCCGTCGACCGTGCGGTAGCGCTCCGGGTACAGGACGTGGTAGCGCACCGTTGCGAAAAAGAACAGCACCGCCATCGGGCCGACCAGCAGCATCAGCAAAACCCAGTTGCGGCGGCGGTAGCCCGCAGCGGTGAATTGGTCGGCGCTGATTCGCAGCACGGAGGCGATCCCCCATGCCGAAATTGATGCGGCTATTACGATCGCAATCCATAGCGCAGTCCCGGCGATCATCGGCGCGATCTTAGCAATGTGGTCGGGTTGCTCCGGGCGTGCGACGGGCGTCTGCCTGGGCTAGGTGGACTAGCTAGTGGGCTACTGGCGGGCGCAGCCGAAGCCGTAACGCGCCAAGCGCAGCGTGCTGTCGTCAAGCCCAAGCGACGGATCTGCGAGTTCATTCTCGCCGACCCAACGCAACTGTTTTGATTCGTGATTGCCGCGGGCCGATGCATCAGCGGGCGCTTGCGCCACATAACGGATGTCTAGGTGAAGGTGCTCAGGCTCACCGCCGCTGGTACCGGATGCGGTGCTTGGCATAGCGGCGATCAGATGCACGTCAATGTCGACGGGCTCGCTCCAAATCTGCAGCCCGGCGATGCCCGTTTCCTCGCTGCATTCACGCAACGCCACCCCCGCCAAGCAAGCGTCGCCATCCGCATGGCCGCCCGGTTGAAGCCAGCGGTTGATCTTTGCGTGCAGCAGCACAAGTCCTGTTTGGGCACGACTATCAACAACCCAAGCCGAGGCTGTGAAATGCCCGGCGAGGCAGGTTCGGTGCAGCGCGTCAGGATGCGCTGCCGCAAACTGCAAGACCTGCTCGCGGGCGTCCGCTTGCGCCGGATCTTGTGGAGCGAAGCCTGCGACCGTTTCTATGGCGTCGGCCAGAGTGTTAGACGCCGCCAGACACTCATCGCCAGCCGTCAGCCATTGGGGCTGTTGTGGTTCGGGCTGTTGTGGTTCGGGCTGTCGTGGCTCGGACTGTCGTGGCTCGGACTGCTGCGACCCGGCCTTGTCCGTCGAGCTTGAAAGATCCACCGGCTAGAAAGCCTCGGCGACGGCGACTTTCACACGCTCTAGTTGCTCGGCCACAGCCTGCGGTCCACCGCCGCCGGGGCTGTTGCGGCGCCTGTATGCCTCACCGGGTGCCAGCAAGGCTGCTGGCGTGGGACCTAAGTCGCTATGCGCGGCGACGGCCTCTACGAATCGCGCAGCGGCATCGGTTTGGCTCGCTGCCTCGCTCGGGCTAGCCGCCCCGCCCTTGCCGTCTGAACCCTGCAGGGCATCACGCACCAGGCCCGCCACCAGCTCATGTGCCTTGCGGAACGGCATCCCCTGCACGGTCAACCACTCCGCCAAATCGGTCGCCGCCGCAAACGGCGAATCGGCAGCCGCCGCCATCACAGCCGCATCAAAATCGGCACTGGCTAGCAGTCCGGCCAAAGCCGGCAGCACCAAACCAACCGTGTCGCAGGCATCAAACAAAAGTTCTTTGTCTTCTTGCAGGTCTTTGTTGTACGCCAGCGGCAAGCCCTTCAGCATCGCCAACAAACCGGTCAGATGCCCAACAAGGCGGCCCGACTTGGCCCTGGCAAGCTCGGCGATATCGGGATTTTTCTTTTGCGGCATCATCGAAGACCCGGTCGAGAAAGCGTCGCTCAGCTTCATAAAACCGAACTCCGTGCTTGACCACAGCACCACCTCTTCGCCGATGCGAGAGAGATGAACTCCCAGCATCGCCAGGGCGTACAGCAGGTCGGCCACGAAATCACGGTCGGCGATGGCGTCTAGTGAGTTCTCAAAGGTCGCCGCAAAACCAAGATCGGCGGCGGTGAGTTCGGGCTTGAGCGGCAACGTGGTGCCCGCCAGAGCGCCCGCCCCCAGCGGCGAAACGTCGGCGGCTTGACGGGCGGCCGTCAAGCGCTGCGCGTCACGCAGCAGCATCCAACACCACGCCAAGAAATGATGCGCCAGCCCGACCGGCTGCGCTTGTTGCAGATGGGTGTAGCCGGGCAGGTACACATCGTTTGCCAGGGCTTGCTCGGCCAGGGCGACGATGGTCGCTATTAGTCGCTCTAGTTCGGCGCTGAGGTTGGCGATCTCGTCTTTGCACCACAAGCGCAAATCGGTCGCTACCTGGTCGTTGCGGCTGCGCCCAGTGTGCAGCTTGGCAGCGGCGGCGCACAGCTCGCTGGCGCGACGCTCGACGGCGGTGTGGATGTCTTCGTCGCCTGGGGCAACCTCAAAAGTGCCGCTGGCTAGCTCTTGTTCGACGGCATCTAGGGCGGCGATGATCTCATCACGCTCGGCCGCCTCAAGCAGTCCGACCGAAGCCAGCATGCGCACGTGCGCTCTGGAGGCCTCAATGTCTTGCGCGTACATGCGGAAGTCGAAATGGCGCGAGTCGTTTAGCTTGCGCAGCGAATCGGCTTGGTCTTGGTTGAATCGGCCTTGCCACAGCGTGCCGCTGGTGTTTTTAGGCGCGGCCGATGGCGCGGCCTTGGGCGCAGGCTTGGGCGCAGGCTTGGGCGCAGGCTTGGGCGCTTTCTTAGGCATGTGCGGTAATCCCGGCTAGATCCGCAAAGAAGGCCGCCACCTTGGCACCGCCGGCGGCATTGTCTGCCACGATCAAAATCGTGTCGTCGCCCGCCAGGGTGCCGAGCACCGACTCCAAATCGCCACGGTCAATCGCCGACGCCACCACATGAGCGGAGCCGGGCGGGGTTGACAGCACAACGATGTTTTGCGACCAGCTCACCTTGACCACCCACTCGCTGCAAACACGATTCAGCACATTCGGCGCTACCGAACGCTGAGCGGGCAGCTCGGGAATTGCGTACAGCAGATTCCCGCGGGCACGGACTTTGGTGGCACCTATTTCTTGCAGGTCGCGGCTCACCGTCACCTGGCTGGACGAAAAGCCCTCTTTGGCCATTAGCTCTCGCAGCTGCTTCTGGCTGCTGATCTGGGTTTTTGTGATCAGCTGTTCGATAAGTCGCTGACGCTGAACCTTGGTACTCATCTGTGCCCCGCTAACCGGTTGCCAGATCGCTGGCTAGTTCGCTGGCCATAAACGCAAGCAACCCGCGGGCGGCGTGCATGCGATTTTGCGCTTGCTGCCAAACCACGCTGCGCTCTCCGTCCACCACTGCGGCGGCTACTTCTTCGCCGCGGTGCGCAGGCAGGCAGTGCATGAAAATGCTGTCGGCGTGGGTGTGGGACATTAGTTTTTCGTCGACTTGGTAGGGCTTGAAATCTGCTAGTCGCTGGGCGGTTTCGCCTTCTTGACCCATTGAGGTCCACACATCGGTGTAGACGACGTGGGCGTCGGTCACCGCAGCTATCGGATCGTTCATCGCAAGCGCTGGTAGGCCCGCCGCGCTGATGCGTTCGAGGTCGGCTGGCTGGGGGGCGTAGTTATCGGGGGCGGCGATCATGCTTTGGATGCCGAGCATGGCGCAGCCGATCGCTAGCGAACGCCACACGTTGTTGGCGTCGCCGACGAAGGCCACGCGCAGAGGGGTTGCGCTGGCTGGGTCACTGGCGGTGAGGCCGAAGCGCTGAATGATCGTCAGCAGGTCGGCTAGGGCTTGCATCGGGTGCGCCTGGTCTGACAACAGGTTGATGACCGGCGCAACATTGCAGGCGGCCATGCGCTCAAGAGAAATGTGATCAAGCACGCGCGCTGCAACCAAAGCGTGAAAGCCAGCAAGCGTTTTGATTACATCTTCGGCTGGCTCACGCGTATCGATGCCGACCTCTTCGCCGCGGATATAAACCGGATGGCCGCCCAGCTGAGCTACCGCCATCTCCATTGAGTTGCGCGTTCGGTTGGATGCCTTCTCAAACACCAGCGCCACGCCGGCTCCCGCCAACGGCAGCGCGCGGGTCGGATCAGCCGCGGCGATGCTGGGCCCACCAAGCGCAGGTGGTTGCGCCGCTTGGTTCAGCACCTCCCAAAGCTCGTCTTGGGAAAGATCATCAACCTCTAGAAAATGACGCATTACTCCTCCAGCGCCTTGAGTACGCCTGCGAAAATCCCAACCGCTTCGGCTATTTCATCTGAGCTAACCGTCAGCGCTGGCGCCATGCGCACGGCGGTCGGGGTGATGCCGTTGATAACCAGTCCGGCTTTCAGACACGCCGCCGCGATCTCCGGGCCGGTTGCCGACACGGCGGTCGGGTCTAGCTCGGCCGCCAACAACAAGCCCATGCCACGCGTGCTGACTATCTGTGGCAATGCCTCTAGCGCGGCCGCCAGCTCAGCGCCACGGGCTTGCGCCAATGCCGGCGCATCAATCTCTTCCATTACACGCAGCACGGCTCGGCCGGCGGATGCGGCTAGCGGCTGACCGCCGAAAGTCGTGGCGTGATCGCCCGGCGCAAATGCGCCCGCAATCTCACGCTTCGCCCAGACCGCGCCGATGGGCATGCCGTTGCCAAGCGCCTTCGCCATCGTCACCACGTCGGGGCGAACGGCACCGTCGGCGGCGAAGTAATGCTGCCAGGCGAACCATTTGCCGGTGCGAGCAAATCCGGTCTGCACCTCATCCAAGATCAGCAGCAGATCGCGCTCGTCGCAGATCTGGCGCACCTGCTGCAGATAGTCGTGATCGGCGACATTCACTCCGCCTTCACCCTGGCAAACCTCCAGCAGCACCGCCGCGCAAGACGGATCGAGCGCGTCGGTCAGGGCCTGCGTGTCGTTGTATGGCACGTGGCGGAAGCCGTCGGGCAGCGGCTGGAATATCTCGTGTTTTTCGGGCTGGCCGGTGGCGTGCAGGGTCGCCAGCGTGCGGCCGTGAAACGAACGCAGCGCGCTAACTACTACGTGGCGACCGTGCCCGCCGTATTTGCGGGCGAGCTTGATGGCGCACTCCAAAGATTCCGCTCCGCTGTTGCAGAAGAACACCTGGCCGCCGCCGCCTTGCAAGCGGTTGATGGTTTGCGCCAGCTCGGTTTGCGGTTCGGTCGCAAACAGGTTCGACACGTGCAGCAGCGTGTTGGCTTGCTCGCTTATGGCGGCCGCCACTGCAGGGTGGGCGTGGCCGAGCGAGGTCACCGCTAGCCCGGACAAAAAGTCCAGATAACTGCGGCCTTCGTTGTCGGTTAGGCGAGAGCCGCTGCCGCTGACGAACTGCACCGACGGTGGGCCGTAGGTGGGCATGAGCGGGCAGTGCTCCAGATCGGTGGGCGCGTGCATGGCGCCGGCGTGTGGTGCGGTGGTGGTTGGCATGGTTCGGTCTTTCTTTATTCGGGTTGGCTGGTGATCATCGTCCCGACTCCGTCGTCGGTAAACAATTCGATTAGCACTGCGTGTGGCACACGGCCGTCTAGCAAGTGGGCGCGGCCGACTCCGTTGTTGAGTGCTTCAACGCAGGCTTCAATCTTGGGGATCATTCCACCTTCAAGCTCACCCTTTGCGAGGCTCTGCGCAAGCTCCGGCGCGGTCGTTTCGGTGATGAGCGAGTCGGGATCGCTGAGGTCGGCATACAGGCCCGCCACGTCGGTGAGGTAAAGCAGCTTCTCCGCGGACATCGCAGCCGCAATCGCCGATGCGGCGGTGTCGGCGTTGATGTTGTAGGCCTGACCGGATGTGTCCGATCCGATGGTGGAGACCACCGGAATCATCTCGGCTGCGGTCAAGTTCAAAAGCAGCGCGGGGTCGATCCCGACGATGTCGCCCACGAATCCCAGATCCGGGTCTCTTTGCACTGCGGTTATGAGGCGCGCATCGGCGCCGCTGACGCCGACCGCCTTGTAGCCGTGAACGTTGATGGCACGAACGATGCTGGGGTTGACCTTCCCGGCAAGCACCATTTGGGCGATCTCAAGGGTTTCTGCGTCGGTTACTCGCAGGCCGTTTTTGAACTCGGGCTGCTTGCCTAGGCGGTTCATCGCCTCCGCAATCTGTGGGGCTCCCCCATGCACCACCACCAGATGAACGCCCAGCGTCGCTAGCAGCGCAAGGTCGGTCGCCAAGACGTCGGTTAGCGCCGGGTCGGTCATGGCGCTGCCGCCAAGTTTGACCACGACCGTTGCGTCACGCCAACGGCGGATGTAGGGCTCGCTTTCGCTTGCCTGTTTGGCGGTCAGCACCTGGCTGAGCGCCTGGATCGGGTCGGCGATGGTGGAGGGACTAGTGGTGGGGCTAGCGGTGGCGGTGGTTCCGGTGGTGGTTCCGGCAGCGGCGGGGCTCATGGCATTAGTCCGCAGGTCGGCAGGCCTTGCGTTTCGGGCAGACCCAGAGCCAGGTTGGCGTTTTGTATGGCATTGCCCGATGCGCCTTTCACCAGGTTGTCGATGGCGCACAGCACCACCAGCCAGCCGGTGCGTTCGTCTATGCGCGCGGTTAGGTGAGCCGTGTTGGCGCCCAGGGTTGCTTTGGTGTGGGGCGCGGCGTCGCTGACCACTACGAAGGGCTCGTTGACGTAGGCGTCGTGCAGCACGGCTAGCGCAGCTTGATCGGCTGACGCGGCCTGGCTAGCAAACGCAGCGGTGGGTCGGGCGTAGCAGGTCGCCAAAATGCCGCGCACCATCGGCGCAAGATGCGGAGTAAATAGCACTTGACAACCAAGCACCTGTTCGATCTCAGGCGTGTGGCGATGCCCGTCTAATCCGTAGGCGCTGAAATCTTCATCGACCGCCGCAAAGGTGGTGTTGGGTTTCGCCGCTCGGCCAGCACCGCTCACCCCCGATGCTGCGTCAATAATGATGCCGTCGGTTTCAACCAGGCCCGCCTTCACGAACGGCGCCAGCGCCAGCGCCGCCGCAGTCGGATAACAACCCGGCACCGCCACGGCCTTGGCGCCGCGTATCTCTTCACGGTGCAACTCGGGCAGCCCGTAAACAAACTCGCTCAGCAACTCCGGCTGCGCATGCTCGGTGCCATACCAACGGGGATACAGGCTGGCGTCTTTCAGTCGAAAATCGGACCCCAAGTCAACGATGCAGCCAACCTGACCCATCAGATCTGCCACCACCGGCTGGCTCGCCATATGCGGCAAGCCCAAAAACACCACGTCAAGTTCCGCCAGCTTTGCGGGCTCATAGGACTGATAGGTCATGTCGCCATAGACCGACGCCAGGCTGGGATAAAGCTCCGCCACCGGCGTGCCGGCCTGAGAGTCGCCCGTTACGACCGCCAACTCAAGGTCTGCATGACCCGCCAACAGACGCATCAGCTCAGCCCCGGTGAAACCCGAAGCGCCTACCACGCCAGCTTTTAGCTTGGTTGCCTTAGCTGTGTTGCTGCTAGCCATGTCGTTGCTAGCCGTGTCCTTAGCCATAGGCGAGCAGGTTAGCAAGTATTCACCACAATGGCAACTTATTCACTGCATTGGTTAAATACGCAGGGCTAAAAGGGGCAGCACGCGCACCTCACCGCTAGGCTGGCGCGCTCCTTGGGCCAATGAAGTCCCGCCAATCCACGCCAGGCCTCTTTCCGAGGAGGCTGCGGAGGCCACATCTCTTGCGAGCGGGTCTCTTTAGAGCGGCATGGTTTGATCTAACGCTTTGACTTAGCGCCTTGACTTAGCACTTGACCTAAAGGAAGAACCTTGCGGAGATCCAGCCGTGCATAGCAACAACTCCGGGCCGCCCCCGGCCGTTGGCTTGTACGACCCACGCTTTGAGCACGACTCATGCGGAGTTGGCTTTATCGCCGATCTGGCTGGACGCGCCTCGCACGACATAGTGCAAAAAGGCATGCAGTGCCTTTTGAACCTGGACCACCGCGGCGCCACAGGAGCCGAAGCCAACGTCGGCGACGGCGCGGGGGTCTTGCTGCAGCTGCCCGATGAGTTTTTCCGGACGGTCTGCGACTTCCCACTGCCGCCCGCCGGTCACTACGCAGCCGGCATTGCCTTCTTGCCGCGCGACAATCCAGATAACGCCGCCAGCGCCATAGCCGACCTCATCAAAAAAGAAAAGCTCTCCCTGCTGGGCTGGCGAGAGGTGCCCACAGATCCCCACTCGCTTGGCAGCTTCGCCACCAACCCGATGCCGGCTTTTCGCATGCTGTTTGTAGCTGGCGACACCGAGCAGGTGTCCGGGCTAGAGCTTGAGCGGCGCGTGTTCATTCTGCGCAAACGCATCGAGCATGAGATCGCCGATGACGTGTACTTCCCGTCGCTGTCAGGTCGCACCATCGTCTACAAGGGGATGCTCACCTGCGAGCAGTTGCCGGAGTTTTTTACCGACCTGACCGACGAGCGCTTGACGTCGGCGATCGCGCTGGTGCATTCACGCTTCAGCACCAACACCTTTCCGTCCTGGCAGCTAGCGCACCCCTATCGCACGCTGGCGCACAACGGCGAGATCAACACCGTGATCGGCAATCGCAACTGGCTGCATGCCCGCCAAGGGCGGCTGGCGAGCAGCGTTTTCGGCGACAGCTTGCAGAAGGCTTTTCCCATCGTGTCGGAGGGCGAGTCCGACTCCGCCACCTTTGACAACGTGCTGGAGCTGCTGAACCTGAGCGGTCGCAGCTTGCCGCATGCGGTTTTGATGATGATCCCCGAGGCTTGGGAAAACCATCAGCAGATGGACGACGCGGTGCGGAACTTTTATCAGTTCAACGCGTGCTTGATGGAGCCGTGGGACGGCCCGGCTTCGATCGCCTTCACCGACGGCACCGTGGTGGGTGCGGTGCTTGACCGCAACGGCTTGCGGCCATCGCGCTACTGGGTGACCGACGACGGGTTGGTGGTGATGGCTTCGGAGGTGGGCGTGCTTGACATTGACCCCGCCCGGATTGTCACCAAGGGTCGCCTGCAGCCCGGCCGGATGTTCTTGGTTGATACCTCTCAGGGGCGCATCGTTGAAGACCACGAAATCAAATCGGAGCTGGCCGCCCAGCACCCTTACGGCGACTGGCTGCACAAAGAGCTTGTGCATCTTGAAGACCTGCCGCCGCGGTTTTCGCTGACTCCGCAAGAGGGCAACGTGCTCAAAAACCAGCGCATCTTCGGCTACACCACCGAAGAGTTGCGCTTGTTGCTGACGCCGATGGCGCGCACCGGCTACGAGCCGATTGGATCGATGGGCTCCGACACGCCCATAGCCGCTCTTTCGCAGCGCTCGCGGCTGCTATTTGATTATTTCAGCCAGCTTTTTGCGCAGGTCACGAACCCGCCGCTAGATGCCATTCGTGAAGAGCTGGTTACCTCCACCCGCTCAACGATCGGGCCGGAGGCAAACCTGCTGGAGCCGGACTCCGAATCGTGCCGACAAATCGTGCTGCCCTACCCGGTGTTGTCAAACGAAGACCTGGCGAAAATCCTGTACGTGAACGAAGACGGCGATAAGCCGCAGTTTGCAACCTTCGCGATTGACGGGCTTTACCCGGTGGCTGAGGGCGGCGCCGGGATGGCTGCGGCGCTGGCGGACATCTGCGAAAAGGTGAGCGCAGCGATTGAAGACGGCGCCAGCGTGATCGTGCTGTCGGATCGCTACGGCACCGCCGACCTTGCGCCGATTCCTTCGCTGTTGCTAGTGGCGGCCGTGCATCATCATCTGGTTCGCACCCTGAAGCGCACGCACGTTGGGCTGATCGTTGAGTGCGGCGATGCGCGCGAGGTTCATCACATTGCGCTGCTGATGGGCTACGGGGCGGCCGCGGTCAATCCGTACCTCGCCTTTGAGTCGATCGAAGACATGGTGAGCAGCGGTGCGATTCTTGATGTTGATTCACGCACGGCGAAACGCAACTACACAAAGGCCTGCTCAACGGGCGTGTTGAAAATCATGTCCAAGATGGGCATCTCCACTGTCGCCAGCTACGTCGCCGCGCAAATCTTTGAAGCGATCGGCCTTAGCGGCGATGTGATCGATCAGTACTTCACGGGCACCACCTCCAAGCTCGGCGGCGTTGGCCTTGACACGCTGGCCGAAGAGGTGGCGATCAGGCATCGCTACGCCTATCTGTCTAACCCCACCGAAATATCGCATCGCCGGCTCTGGCTGGGTGGTGAATATCAGTGGCGGCGCGAGGGCGAGCATCATCTGTTTAACCCGCAGACCGTTTACAAGTTGCAGCATTCCACTCGGCAGGGCCGCTACGAAATTTTCAAGGAGTACACGAAGCTGGTTGATGACCAGTCCGAGCAGCTGGCGACCTTGCGTGGCCTGCTGGAATTTAAGGGTGCGGGCGATCCAGTCCCGATTGAAGAGGTCGAGCCGATCAGTGAAATCGTCAAGCGCTTCTCCACCGGCGCAATGAGCTACGGCTCTATCTCCGCGGAGGCGCACGAAACCTTGGCGATCGCCATGAATCGCATCGGCGGCAAGTCCAACACCGGCGAAGGCGGCGAAGACGCCAACCGGTTTGTGCCTGACGCCAACGGTGATCTGCGCCGCTCCGCCATAAAGCAGGTCGCTTCGGGTCGGTTCGGCGTTACCTCCGAATACCTGGTCAACGCAGATGACCTGCAGATCAAAATGGCGCAGGGAGCCAAGCCGGGCGAAGGCGGTCAGCTGCCCGGTCCGAAGGTGTGGCCTTGGATCGCTCGCACTCGGCATTCAACTCCGGGCGTCGGGCTCATCTCGCCGCCGCCGCATCACGACATCTATTCCATCGAAGACATCAAGCAACTCATTCACGACCTCAAAAACGCAAACCCCGCTGCCCGCGTGCATGTGAAGTTGGTGTCGGAGGTGGGCGTGGGCACCGTGGCGGCGGGCGTGTCGAAGGCGAAGTCAGACGTGGTGCTGATCTCCGGGCACGACGGCGGCACCGGGGCTTCGCCGCTCACTTCGCTCAAGCACGCTGGCGCACCCTGGGAGCTAGGCCTGGCCGAAACCCAACAAACGCTGCTGCTGAACGGGCTGCGCGATCGCATAGTCGTACAGGTTGACGGGCAGCTCAAAACCGGGCGCGACGTGGTGATGGCGGCGCTGCTGGGAGCCGAAGAGTTTGGCTTTGCGACCGCCCCGCTGGTGGTTTCGGGCTGCATCATGATGCGGGTCTGCCACCTGGACACGTGCCCGGTCGGCATCGCCACCCAAAACACCGAGCTGCGCAGCCGCTACACGGGCAAGCCGGAGTTTGTCGTCAATTTCTTTGAGTTCATCGCCCAAGAGGTGCGCGAGCTGTTGGCGCAGTTGGGCTTTCGGACGCTGAGCGAAGCGATCGGTCGGGTTGATCGCCTGGACGTGAATCGCGCAATCAGCCATTGGAAAGCCGACGGGCTGGATCTGACGCCGATTTTGGCGGTGCCGGAATCGCCCTGGCAACAAGACCGCTACTGCACCAAGTCGCAGGATCACGGCCTTGACAAAGCCTTGGACGTGGAATTGATCCGCCAGGCTGCGCCCGCGATTGAGCGGGGCGAGCCGGTGAGTATTTCCACGAACATTCGCAATACCAATCGCACCGTCGGCACGCTGCTAGGCAACGCCGTTACCAAGGCTCACGGCGGGGCGGGGCTGCCCGATGACACTATTCAGATTGCGCTCAGCGGATCGGCTGGGCAGAGCTTTGGCGCTTTCGTGCCTGCCGGCATCACGCTGCGATTGATCGGCGACGCCAACGACTACGCCGGCAAAGGTCTGTCGGGCGGCAAGCTGGTATTGCGGCCGCCGGCTGAGTCGCACCCCGATTTTGTGGCGCAGACCAGCATCATCGCGGGCAACGTGGCGCTGTATGGCGCAACGGCCGGGCAGGCGTATTTCCGCGGCACCGTGGGCGAGCGATTTTGCGTGCGCAACTCTGGGGCTGTGGCGGTGGTTGAGGGCGTGGGCGATCACGCCTGCGAATACATGACCGGCGGAACCGTCGTGGTGCTCGGTTCGACCGGGCGCAACTTTGCGGCGGGCATGTCGGGCGGAGCGGCGTTTATTTTTGACCCACACAAGCGGTTTTACAGCGGCCTCAACGGCGACATGGTTGACCTGGAAATGTCGATCGACGCCGCGGACGCTCAGATGTTGCGGAACCTTGTGCGTCGGCATCAAAGCGAGACAGGTTCTGATGTGGCTGAGAAGATTCTGTCGCGCTGGCATCAGCAGGTTCATCATTTTGTGAAGGTGATGCCGCAGGATTACAAGCGGGTGCTGAGTGCCGCAGCTCTGGCGGAAGAGCAGGGTGTGAATCCCGAGACTGCGATCATGGCGGCGGCTCATGGGTAAGGCGATAGCTCATGGGTGACGTGCGGGGCTTTTTAAAGCTCGGTCGGCGGCTGCCGAAACGACGCCCCGTGCCGGTTCGCATTAGCGACTGGCGAGAGGTGTATGAGCCGTTTGATTTCGGCGACCTGACCAAGCAGGCCAGCCGCTGCATGGATTGCGGGGTGCCGTTTTGCAACGACGCTTGCCCGCTAGGAAACATCATCCCGGATTGGAACGATCTCGTCTATCGCAACAACTGGTTTGAGGCGATTGAGCGTCTGCATGCGACCAACAACTTCCCTGAGTTCACCGGTCGGCTTTGCCCCGCGCCTTGTGAGGGGGCGTGCGTGCTGGGCATCAATCAAGATCCGGTGACGATCAAACAGGTCGAAGCCGAGATCATTGACCATGCGTGGGAGCAGGGCTGGGTGGAGCCGCTGCCGCCAGCGGAGCTGACCGATCGGTCGGTGGCGGTTGTTGGTTCGGGGCCAGCCGGGCTGGCGGCCGCGCAACAGCTCACCCGTGCCGGTCACGCCGTGACCGTGTTTGAGCGGGCGGATCGCTTGGGCGGATTGCTGCGCTACGGCATTCCGGAGTTCAAGATGGAAAAGCGTCATCTTGATCGGCGGCTAGATCAAATGCGAGCCGAGGGCACGAACTTCGTAACCGAAGCCAACATCGGCGTTGATCGCTCGGCTGCGGAGATAGCCGCGCAGTTTGATGCGGTGGTCTTGGCGGGCGGGGCGACTCAGGCGCGCGATCTGCCGATTGAGGGGCGTGAGCTGGGCGGCGTTCATCAGGCGATGGAATATTTGCCGCTGTCTAATCGGGTGCAAGAGGGCGACATTGACCCCGCCGCGGTGCCGATCTCCGCGGCCGACAAGCAGGTGGTCATCATCGGCGGCGGCGACACCGGGGCGGATTGCCTGGGGACGGCTCACCGCCAGGGTGCCGCCAAGGTGCATCAGTTTGAAATCTTGCCGCGCCCGCCCCAAGAGCGTGATCAGGAAAATCCTTGGCCGACCTATCCGATGGTTTATCGGGTGTCCTCCGCGCACGAGGAAGGCGGCGATCGGGTTTATTCGGTCAACACCGAGAAGTTTGTGGGCGACGATGCAGGCAACGTGACCGCCCTGCGAGCGCACAAGGTTGAGCTGACCGACGGCCAGTTTGAGAAGGTACCGGATTCTGATTTTGAGCTTGAGTGCGATCTGGTTTTGTTGGCGATGGGTTTCACCGGCCCGGAAGGATCGGCGGCGGGCGGGTTGTTTGAGCAGCTCGGCGTTGAAACCGACGATCGCTCCAACGTCGCCAGAGATGACCAGTACCACACGAACGTTGATGGCGTTTGGGTGTGCGGAGATATGGGTCGCGGGCAGAGCCTGATCGTTTGGGCGATTGCCGAAGGCAGAGCCTGCGCGGCCGCAGTTGATGCGCAGCTAATGGGCTCCACCGCTCTGCCGCTGCCGATTCCCGCTAGCGCCCGACCGCTGGTTTAGCTGGCCGGCTGGGTTAGCCGACCGACCGAGCTGGGCTAGCCGACCGACCGGGCTGGGCTAGCCGGGCGGCGGGCTGGTGCGCTCTTTCACTAGCGCAAGCTCTATCGCTCGCACCCGCTTTAGCGTTCGCTCCCCCACCACCCGGTTAGAGCGCAGCAAATCCGCCAGCACTCCCAACATAAACAACTGCATGGCCACCAGCAATGCCACGGCTCCAACCACCAGCGACTGAATGTGGCCGTCACTGCTGGCGGTGATCGCATACCAGCCGAAGCGAACGAACAGCACCACCCCCACCAAAGCGAACAGCGCCGCTGGCACGGAGAAGACCTTCAGCGGTTCGTGCATGACGTACACCCGTGCGATCGTTCCGGCGGAGCGGGTGACGTACTGCCGCTTTGAGCGAAACAGCCGGGACGGGCGGGTTGATGGGTTTACGCCCACGCTCACATCGGTTACGGCCAGGTCGGTTTTGCCAGCCTGGATCACGGTTTCCAAGGTGTAGGTAAAGCTGGACACGACGTTGGCGGTGAGGGCGGCTTCGCGGCTGTATGCCCGAAACCCTGATGCCACATCGGCGACCGCAGTGCCGGAGGCTTGACGTACCACCCAAGAGCCAAGATGCTGCAGGCGCTTTTTCAGCCACGAAAACTCAGCGTGGTTGTCTATGTCGCGCGACCCCACAACCAGGTCGGCCTTGCCAGCCAGGATCGGTTCAACCAGGCGACCTATGTGGCCCGCCTGATATTGATTGTCCGCGTCGGTGTTGACTATTACGTCCGCCCCAAGTCTCAGCGCCGCGTCTAGCCCGGCTGCGAACGCCACGGCTAGCCCCTTGTTGTTGGTCAACCGCACAACGTGATCAACGCCGTTGGCGCGCGCCACCTTGGCCGTTTCGTCGCTGGAGCCGTCGTCGATTACCAGCCACAGCACGTCGTCAAATCCCGGCAGCGTGCGTGGCAGATCCGCCAAGGTGTCGGGCAGCGTGTCTTCTTCGTTGAAGCAAGGGATCTGAATCACCAACCGCATGGACGCATTCTGCCTGCGTGTAAGACTAGAACTGCACCATGAGCGAAACCACCACCGAACCAGTGTCAGGCGAATCTGCCCCTGGCGAACCAGCGCTGACCGCTGACTCAGCCGCCACCTACGAACTAGACGGGCACGTCGCCACGATTACCTACAACCGACCGCAGGCGCTCAACGCCATCGACTCCACGATGCGCCAGTGCCTGAACGCGGCGTGGGAAAAGTTTTACAACGACCCGGATGCGTGGGTGGCCATTCTGACCGGCGCCGGGCGTGCCTTTTGCGCCGGTGCCGACTTGCGTGATCGCACGGGCGGGTCGGCTGGCACCTGGCCGGGCACCTTCTTTGAGATTCCCACCATCAACAGCTTTGAAAGTGGGCTGGAGCTTTGGAAGCCCACGATCGCCGCGGTGAACGGAGCCTGCATCGGCTACGGGCTGACCGGCGCTTTGGCGACTGATTTTTTGATTGCGTCGGAGCGGGCCGTGTTTGGGATGCCTGAGGTGAGGATTGGCGTGCCGACCATTGTCGGGGCGATTCGGATGCCGCCGAAGCTGGGCTGGTCGAACGCCATGGAGCTACTGCTGACGGGCGACAACATCACTGCCGAGCGTGCTAAGGAGATCGGGTTGGCGTGGAAGGTTGTGCCGCCCGAAGATCTGCTGGCTGAGGCGCGGCTGTTGGCCGATCGGCTCTGTCAGGGCGCGCCGTTGGCGGTGCGAGCGGTCAAGGAGATGGCTTCACGCAGCCCGCGCATGGGTTGGACCGAAGCCGTCCGGATGGGTGAAAGCATCCGCCGGTTAGTGGGGGCGAGCGAAGATGCTGCCGAGGGTGGCAGAGCGTTCAAGGAAAAGCGCGAGCCGGACTGGCAAGGCAAGTAGGCGGCGCAGCAAGCCCGGTTAGCGGCGAGCCTGGCTAGGCGGCGAGCACCAGGCGCGCCACCAGGTCGGTGCCAAACCCGCTGAGGATGGCTAGGTAAAGCAGTCCGGTAGCCGCCATCACCGCCGCGTACTGCGGTTCGGCTAGGGCGCGCACCGCAACCTGCGCCAGCACGATCGTGGTAGCCGCGCAGGCGATCCAAAACCAGCCCAACAGGCCGCCGTAGCCGTCATCAATCGCCCCGCTAAACACCGACACCATGCCCGTCGGCACCAGCAATATCGCTACCTCTAAGGGCCAGAGGCGTCGCAGCCAGGCGATCAGTTGCAGCAGCGGTTCTCGCCGCAACCCCGGCTGCACTAGATACCAGTGCCCCAGCAACATCGCATCTGACACTGCTCCCAAAAATGCCGTGCCGATTAACAGCCGTGCCGTGTGCAGTGTGGTCGGTCCGACCCCGGCTTCGTCGGCTACGCCCTGCAGGATCGCCAACACCAGCAATCCGACTAGCCCGACTAGCGGCGCGATGGCGTCGTTTACTTGGTGGGCGCGGTCGCTGCCGCGATGGATCACCGAGCCGATCAGCGCCCAGATAGCCGCAGCCGCTACCAGCGCAGCCGTTATTGCTGCGGCGGTTGAGGCTGCATAGCTGATGGTGTCGCCAGCCCGATAGGGCCAGCGCAGAGCGGCCAGTCCGGCGGCGATAGCAATGACGGCAAAGCTGGAGCGCAGCAGCCAACCGTAACCCAGCCCTACTTCCTTGCGCCGTGCCGTTACCCACAAAAACGCCAGGCCGCCAGCGGCCCATTGCAACAAAACGGTCGCAGCGTCAAACGCGACGCCGCTACTCACTTAGAGCTACCAACCGATACCAAAGCGTCTTGAGGTGCGGGCGTGGCGGCGGTGCTTGCTTGGTAGCTAGAGCCGGCGTGATAGCTAGATCGGGTCAGCGGGCTGGCTTGCACGTGATCAATGCCTAGCTGCTCCCCCGAGATGCGCCAGCGGTCAAATGTCGCTGGCTCAACCCACCGTGCGACGGGGATATGGCGGTTGGTCGGGCGTAGGTACTGCCCGATGGTCACTATTTTTGTGCCGACCGCTGCTAGGTCTGCCAGGGTGGCGTCGACTTCGTCGTCGGTTTCGCCCATTCCCACGATGAGACCCGACTTTGTGACCAGCCCGGCGGCGGCTAGCCGAGTTAGCACCGCCAGGCTGCGCGCGTAGCCAGCCGACGGCCGCACCGCTCGCTGCAAGCGTGGGACGGTTTCGATGTTGTGGTTAGCCACATCTGGGGCGGCGTCGATCACCGTTTGCAGGGCGGCCGCGCTGCCACCAAAATCGGGGATCAGCACTTCCACTGTGGTCGGCGCTGTGGCAGGCACTGTGGTTGATTCGGCGGGCGGCTGCCACACCTCACGAATCGCACCGATGGTTGCGGCAAAAGCGGCTGCCCCACCGTCGGGCAGATCGTCACGCGCCACGGCAGTCACCACAACGTGCGCTAGCCCCATCTCGCTCACCGCGTTTGCCACACGGGCGGGCTCGGCTGCGTCTAAGGGCTGCGGCTTGGCGGTGCCTACCAAACAAAATCCGCAGGCGCGGGTGCAGTCGGCTCCGTTGATCATGAAAGTGGCGGTGCCCGCCCCCCAGCATTCGTAGATGTTCGGGCAGCCGGCTTCCTCGCAAACCGTCACCAAATCGTTGCGGCGCATTACCGAGCTGAGTCGCTTGTAGCCAGCGTTTGTATCCACCCGGGCTTTTAGCCAACTGGGCTTTCGCTGGGTTATCTCTAAGCCGTCGGCGACTCCGGCACTGGCAAGCCGGGTGTGGCTGCGCGGCGGCTTGACGCTCAGCGAGATCGGTTGGCTGGTGCCGCTAAGCCCCTGCAGCAGTGCTTCAGCGCCTAGCTGATCCGCTCGTGTTTTGTCGGCGACATCCATGCGCTCGAAGTGCGGCTTGCCGTCGGACTCATGCTCGCCGGGCTCCTGCTCCGCGGGCCTGCCGAAGGCCTGCGCCGCACGATCAACAACCGCATCAACCACGTCTTTCATGCTTGCGCCCACACCCTGATCGGCTAGCGAGGTCACCCCAAACTCGGTGATGCCGCACGGCACTATGTGGTCGTACCAGCCCAGGTCGGTGCTCACGTTGAGAGCGAACCCGTGCAGCGTGCGACCTCTTCGCAGCCGCACACCGATCGCCGCAATCTTGTGCGGGTTGTCGCTGGTCGGGTCAACCCACACTCCCGGGTAGCGGTCAATGCGACCGCAGCCGGACAGACCAACATCGGCCAGCACGTCGATTAGCAGTTGCTCCAACTGCCGAACGTACGCAGCGGTTTCGGCCAGCCCGCCGCCGCGCCGCCCGGGCAGCGTCAGGATCGGGTAGCCGGTTAGCTGCCCCGGACCGTGGTAGGTGAAGTCGCCGCCGCGCTCTATGCGATGAAAATCTGCGCCAGCCTGCGCCGGATCTACCAGCAGATTTGCCAGGTCGGCGTTGGGTCCGGCCGTGTAAACGTCGTTGTGCTCTAGCAGCAGCAGGTAGTCGTCTTTGGCTGCCTCGCACAACCGACGCTGCAGATCAAGCGCCTCGTCATAACGAACTCGACCCAGCCAGCGAACTCGCAGCACCTAGAACAGCACCTAGAACTCTGCCGACCAGTCGTGCGTCTCAAGTAGCTGCTTGACGCGCCCTAGGAACCCGGCGGCATAACCGCCATCAAAGGCTCGGTGATCCCAGCCCAGCGCCAGATGCCCAACCGAATGGATGCCGATGCTCTCAATGCCGAACTCATCGGTGGTTACTACCGGCCGGCGGGCGACCCCATCGGTGGACAGCACCGCCACCTGTGGCGTGTTGATGATCGCCGCGGTGGTGTAGGTGCCGAAGGAGCCGTTGTTTGAAATGGTGAAGGTGCCGCCGGTGATGTCGTCGGGGCGCAGCTTGCGGTTGCGGGCGCGCTGTGCCAGATCGTTCATTGCGCGCGCCGCGCCGCGCAGGTTCAAGGTGTCGGCTTGGCGCAGCACCGGAACGACCAGCCCGGCGTGATCTAGGTCAACGGCCACGCCGATGTTTAGCTTGCGGTGGATTTGCAGGCCGGGCTCGGAGTCTTGCTCAACTACCGACGCGTTCATGTTCGGCCATTCAGATAGAGCGTCCGCCACGGCGAGCACGATGAACGGCAGGTACGTGAGGCTGAAACCCTCGTCTTCACGCCATTTCGTGCGACGCTTGCGCCGCTCCTGGTCAACGTTTTCGTAGTCGACCTCCATCACCGTCACCACGTAGGCGACGATGTTTGATGATTCGATCATGCGCTTGCCGGTGAGCTTGCGGATTTTGGTGAACGGCTCAAAGCGGGACTCGCCGTTTTCCCAAGCGGCGGATTGGTTTGCCGTTTCGTCGCTGGGTCGCATCACTTCGGCGGCCTGGACCACCGCTTGTTGATCGGGTGCTGGCGGCTTGGCGTTGCCGCGGCGCAGCTCGTCTATGGCGTTCAGCACGTCGTCGCGACTTATGCGTCCGCCCACGCCGGTGCCGACTAGTTGGTCAACGCTCAGGCCGTTCTCACGGATTAGGCGGCGAACTAGCGGCGACAAAAGATGGCCATCTGACACGGGGCTGGCTGGGGGTGTGCTGGCGGCGGGCTGACCGGCGGGTTGGGCAGCGGGCGCGGTTGCCGGCGCGGCGGCGGCAGGTGCTGGATCGGCTGCGGCAGGAGCAGCAGGCGCGGGTGCAGCTGCGGCGGGAGCGGCGTCGGCGCTCACTTCAACCAACGCAAGCACCGTGCCGACATCAACAGTCTCGCCTTCGGGCACCTTTATCTCGGTTATGACGCCGGCAAGCGAAGACGGAACCTCGCTGTCCACCTTTTCGGTCGACACTTCATAGACGGCCTCCTCTAGCTCAATGCGGTCGCCCGGGCCTTTGAACCATTTTGTGATCGTGCCTTCGGTGATGTTTTCGCCAAGCTGCGGGAGGATTAGTTCGGTCGTTGCCATTAGAGCGTCCTGCTTTCGGTCTTCATCGCTTGGCGCCTCAGCCGTGTAGCGCTCGGCCGGTCAGGTCCAGCATCGCTTCGCCGAATAACTCAGACAATGTTGGATGCGGAGTGATGAACGCCGCCACCTCTTCCGCCGTCGCCTCCCAGTTGACGGCCAGATAGCCCTGACCAAGCTGCTCGGTAACCCACGGCCCCATCATGTGCACGCCCAGTATTCGTCCCGCTTTGCCGCTGTCGGGCAGGCGCTGCGCCACGATCTTCACCATGCCTTCGGTGGAATTGACGATCATTGCGCGGGAGTTGCCGGAAAAGCGATGCTTCGTGGTTACCACTTCGTAGCCGGCCGCCTTGCCGGCTTCGGTTGCGGCTTGTTCTGTCATGCCGGCAAACGCCACCTCTGGGTGGCAGTAAATCGTCCAGGGCACATTGACGTAATCCAGCGGCGGCGGATTTTCTCCCAGGATGTCTCGCACCACCATGATCGCCTCGGCGAAACCGACATGGGCTAGCTGCGGTGTGTCTATTAAGTCGCCCAACGCATAAACGCCCTCCGCACTTGTGCGACACATCTCGTCGACTTTGACGAAGCCTCGCTCGTCCATCGCAATCTCGGATCCGCCGCTGTCGGCAAGCAGACCTGCTAGGTCGGCGAAAGGTCGCCGTCCGACACACACCACGATCAGATCAACCTCTAGGTCTTGCGTGTCGGCGGCGCTGGCGGTGTCGGCGGGACTGGCGGCGCCAGCTGTGCTGCCATCGGCTGCAACGCCTTGGTAATGCACGGTTGTGCTAGCGCCACCTTTGGCGGGCGTGTGTCCGGTAACGGAGTGTTTGGTAAGCACTTTGATGCCGCGCTTTTTGAACGCTCTTTCCAAGGCCTTGGCGATATCTGCATCAACGCCGGGGATTAGCTGCTGGGCGTACTCCAACACGGTTACTTCGGAGCCGAAATCGGCCAGCATTGATGCGAACTCACAGCCGATCGCTCCGCCGCCGACGACCGCCACACGCGGCGGCACCTGCGCTATCTCCAATACCTCGTCTGAGGTGACTACCAGCTTGCCGTCAACGTCTAGCCCGGGCAGGGTGCGCGGCACGGAACCTGTCGCCAGCAGCACGTGCTCGGCGGTCAGGGTGGTGTCGGCCGCAGCGGTGTCGGCCGCGGCTTCGGCACCGCCTGTTACCTGGACGGTCCGATCGGCGGCCAACTGGCCAGTTCCTTGGATTACTTCCACGCCGCGCGCTTTCAGCATCGCACTCAAGCCTTTGTGCAGCTGATCAACGATGCGCTGTTTGCGTTCTTGAGAGATGCCCAAGTCAAAGCCGGTTTCGCTTACCTGCACTCCGAACTGCTCAGCCTCCGCCACCGCCCGGCGCACCGCGGCGGTCTCCAACAGTTCTTTGGCGGGAATGCACCCCCGGTGTAGGCAGGTGCCGCCCACCTTGTCGCGCTCAACCAGCGCTACCGAAAGACCGGCACCACCAGCTTGCAGACAAGCCGCATAGCCGGCAGGTCCTCCGCCAATCACTACCAGGTCGTAGTGGTTGTCTTGCATCACAGGTCAGGGTACGGGCTAGATCACAACTCAACTAGAGCGCAATCACTACCTGGAGCGCAAACGCCGCAAGAATCAGCAAACCCATAATGAAGGCAAGCACGATGAGTAATCGGGTGCTCACGCGCGCAAATGTACCGCCACCGCACTGACCGCAACCAGCGACTGGCTACCTCTATGCTTGCTGGCGATGAGCTTGCTGGGGATGCGAAACCGTCTGATCGGTGCTGTTGCCATCGCTATATCCGTGGCGCTGCTGGCCAGTTCGTGTGCTGCCACTAGCACCAGCAGCGGCTCTAGCGAGTTAGTCAGTGCCGGCACGCAGGTGGAAAACCGATCCTTGATCTTGCAGTTGGAGCTTCCTCAGCTTGATGGCGCGGTATTTGATCCAAACACCGTGGCAAACAAAGACGTGCTTCTCTGGTTTTGGGCGCCGTGGTGATCAGCTTGTAGGCGTGAAGCTGCTGCGGTCGCAGCACTCAAAAATGAACACGGCGACGATCTGGCGCTGATTGGCGTGCCCATTCAAGGCAGAGTTGGTGACTACCGGGGCTTTGTTGACAGGTACAGGGTTGGCTCGTTCCCGCAGATTCCCGACAACGACCTGAGCATTTGGCGTTCGGTTGAAGCGAGCTATCAGCCGTGGTGGGCGATCGTGCGCACCGACGGAACCTGGGAATCCAACCGAGGCTTTTTCCCTAACAGCATTATTGACGAGGCGCTGGCTAGCTAGTCGGCTTCGGCTTCTGGCTGGTCATCGTCAAGGTGCTCAAGCCCCACCAGTTTCAGCGCAACCCGCGTGTGATAGCGAGTGTTTAGCTGCAGCAACACCGCCGTGAAAACCTCAATGGCCGTGGCGTTTGAGAGGTTGCCGCAATCCAAAGCGCGCGCACCGGGGATGCGCCCGACCATCTCCGCCACCGCCGAGGTAGCCGAACGTGAATCGCTGCATATCAAAATGTCACCGTGCAGCGGCTGGTTCAGGTCGCCCAACTCATTGGCTGGCACATGCTGAAGCGTGGCGGCTACGCGCGCCTCCGGAACGGTCGCCTGCACCGATGCCGCTACCGACCCACGCGGCGGAATCAGCGGCACGAACTCACCGTCCACCCGCTCCAGCGCGTTTGACATTGTCGTGACCACCTTGCCGTTCAGATGCTCCGCCACACTGCGGGCGGTGATGGCGGCGGCATCCCAAGGCGTGGCGATTATCACGGTGTCCGCAGCCGCGGCGACCGCGTTCTCGGCCGGTGTGATGTCCAGCTTGTGGTCGGGCCACTTCGCCATCAGCTTGTCAACAACTTCCATTGAGCGGTACTTGGAGCGTGAGCCCAGTACCACCGAGTAGCCGACATCTGCCAGCCGCGCAGCCAGCGCCGCGCCCGCTGGTCCGGTTCCGCCGACGATTCCGATGGTGCTTATTTTGTTTTCTTCGTCAGACATATTCCCAAAGCCCCTTAGGCACGGTAGGTGCCGCACTAGCTTCTTTGACGATATAGCCAGCAAATCTTGCTGCGAACAACTACACGGAACTGCGAACGGAGCCCGCCATGGGATTGGTTGACGGAAAACGACTGCTGATCACTGGCGTTCTGACCGACGCATCGCTGGCGTTTGAAGTTGCGAAGCTGGCACAAGAAGAAGGTGCCGAGATACTGCTGACCGGTGCCGGCCGAGGGCTGAGCCTTACCAAGCGCTCGGCTCGCAAGCTGCCGGAGCCTTGCGACGTGTTGCCGTTAGATGTGACCTCGCCGAGCGAAATCGAAGCCGTGCGTGATGAAATCCAAAAGCGCTGGGGCAGCCTGGACGGCGTGTTGCATTCCATTGGATTTGCGCCGGAGTCGTGTTTGGGTGGGAATTTTCTGAGCGCCCCGTGGGACGATGTTGCGGTTGCGGTGCATGTATCGGCTTACAGCTTGAAGGCGTTGGCCGCCACCATGGCGCCGCTGATGAAAAGCCCCGAACCGGGTGCGCCGGGCGGATCGGTTGTGGGACTGACCTTTGACGCCAGCGTCGCTTGGCCCGCGTATGACTGGATGGGCGTGGCGAAGGCTGCGTTTGAATCTGTGTCGCGCTATCTGGCGAAGTCGCTTGGGCCGGATGGCATTCGGGTAAATCTGATATCGGCTGGGCCGATCAGAACCATTGCGGCTAAATCGATTCCGGGTTTCAGCGAGTTTGAAGAGGCGTGGCAAGAACGCAGCCCGCTGGGGTGGGACATAAACGACAGCACCGCTGTTGCGCGCAGCACCCTGGCGCTGCTTTCGGACTGGTTCGTTCAAACAACCGGCGAGATCATCCACGTTGATGGCGGCTACCACGCCATGGGCGCTTAGGGCTGGGTCTGCTGAGAGGTCGCTAGCAGTTCCATCAGATCATCTAGCCGAATAACGCCACGGCCCGTTTCGTCATCTGTCACTAGCAACAAATTGACGCGATTCGCTCGCATCACCGCCACAACTTCGGGCAAGGTCGCATCGGCTGCTACCTCAGGCATGTCTCGTACGTGTTG
This sequence comes from Candidatus Poriferisodalaceae bacterium, assembly GCA_965212125.1. Lineage (GTDB taxonomy): Bacteria > Actinomycetota > Acidimicrobiia > Acidimicrobiales > Poriferisodalaceae > CAYRJD01. Next base: position 1,086,230 of record OZ243045.1, read on the forward strand.
CGTGCTGAGTTTGACTTCGCTCAAATCCTGTCCTCCAACGGCCGAAACCAGATCGGTGCAGTGGACAAAGCCGCGCACGTCGTTGCGGTCGTTGCCATAAACCGGCAAGCGGGTGGTGTCGGTGCCTATGAACTGCTGTCCCACGTCTTCAAGGGATTGCCCCAGCTGCACCGCGCCGGCGTTCTGAATCGGGGTCATCACATCGGCCGCGACCGTTGCCTCAAACCTGAGTGCGGCATTGACCAACGCCGGCGCCTGATCATCAACCAGCTGCGACTCGGCCGACTCTCCCACCATCAGCGCAAACTGCGCGGGTGTCACCGACTCGCTTAGCTCGGTTTTCGGCGTGACCTTAGCGAGGGACAGTATTGAGTTAGCGACCCACAGCAGCGACTTGATCACCGGCCGCGCCACAACGAGATAGGCGGCCATTGGGCGAGCCAGCACCAGCAGCGTTCGCTCGGGGCCGATCAATGACAGGTTTTTGGGGACCATCTCCCCGATCACCATGTGAAACACCGCAACTAGCGCAAGCGCGATGGCGAAACCGAGCGTGTGGAGCACGCCGCTGGGCAGCTCAGCGATTCCTTCCAGGGCGGACTCAATCAGACTTGACACGGCGGGTTCTGCCAGGCGACCGACGGCTAGCGAGCAAATCGTTATGCCTAGCTGCGCGCCGCCGAGCGTCGTTAGCACGTCGGACTGCAATCGCTGGGCGCGGCGGGCTGACTTGTTTCCGTCAGCGACGAGGGCGTCTATGCGCGATCGTTGACCGCCGATCAGGCCGAACTCAAGGGCGACAAATCCGCCGTTGATGCAGATCAGCAGCAGCGAGAAAATTATGGCGGCGGCGGTCATGGGCGCTCCCCTGCCGCTGGCTCGCTGGGTTGCGCAGCTTCACCCAGACCCGCAGCTTCACCCAGACCCGCAGCTTCGCTGATTTGCGTGACCGACAGTTCGGCGATGCGCAGCTTGTCAAGCGCCGTTACTTCAAATCGCCAGCCCTCCCAGCTAACCGACTCACCGGGCTTAGGAATGTTGCCCAACAGCGACAGCACAAACCCCGCCAAGGTTTCATAAGGCCCGTCCGGTAAAGACACACCCAGCTGAGCAGCCAACTGGGTGGGCTGGGCCTGCTCGGCCATCTCTTCCAGCGCCTCGGAGGCCTCGTCGAGCGTGAGGCTGCCGCTGAGCTTTCTCTGCACGTGCGTCTGTGAGCTTGGTTGCGCTTGTGGTTGCGCGCTTTGGCCCGCGGCTGTGCTAGCGGTGGGACTTGCGGCGGGCTGGTCGTATTCGTCTTCCAGATTGCCGAGCACTTCTTCAAATATGTCTTCACGCGTGAGCAACCCAGCCGTGCCGCCGTGCTCATCGATCACCGCAGCCAGGCGATTGTTGCTGCCCACCATTTCGTCCAGCACCCGATCAAGCGGCAGCTGTTCGCTCACAAACAACGCCTCCTTCATTATCTGCGTTATCGGAATGTCGCTCAGCGGTGCTGGCTGGTTGGCGCTGACCGCAAACACGTCGCGCACATCAACCAAGCCCACGATGTCGTCAATGTTGGCGCCGGTGACCAAAAAGCGAGTGTGACCTTTTTCCGCCGCAGCCTGCGACAAATCTGCAACCGAAGCATCAACCGGCAGCGTGTTCATAGAGGTGCGTGGCAGCAAGGCGTCCGCCGCCACCTTGCCAGCCAGTCGCAAACTGCGACCCAAAAACCGTGCCGACTCGTCGTCCAAGGTGCTGGCGCTGGCCGACCGCAACACCTGCTCTAGCTCTTCATGGGTGCGCACCACCCGCAGCTCTTCGGCGGGCCGCAGCCCCATGGCTCGCACGACCTGATTGGCGATGCCGTTGAACAACAAAACCACCGGCGCCGCCAGCAATCCGTACAGCCGCAGGGTGGGTGCCAGATAGGTGCTGGTTTTGTGCGGCAACGACACCGCCAGGTTTTTGGGGATCAGTTCGCCGAAGGTCATCTGCGTAACCGCCGCCACCGCTATCGCAGCTATTGACAACAGCGCGGTGCCTTCGGCAAGTGGTCCGCCGATGTTGCCCAGCAGCGATCCGATGGTGCCTTCGGCGACGATGCCTAGCACCAGCGAGGAGATGGTTATGCCTAGCTGCGCTCCGCCCAGATGAAAACTGAGGCGACTCAGCAGCGCTTCAACGCTGCCCGCGCGACCTTCGGTGTATGAGGCCGCCACCGCTAGCAGGCTGAACTCGCCCGCGACAAACAGCGCGTTAAGTGCGATCAGCAGTACTACAAGCGCCAGCCCTAACGCTAAGTCGATGGGTCTTACCTCCGCTTTGACTGCGGCCGCACGTGTGGCACGGACACAAAGCTACCCTCAACAATGGATATGGCGGCTTACAGAAGTACAGCAAAGAGTGACCGCCAAGCCGCACAGGAATCTGCGCAGCGGAATGGCGAGCAAGCGCGGCGCAACAGCGGGGCTGGCAGTGCTGACAGCGGAGCTGGCGACGGCGAGGCATTTATTCGGTCCGACAAGGATCTGAGTTGGCTGCGGCGCATGTGGCCGCTGCTAGCGCAGCAACGCCGGTTGGTGATGTGGGCGGTCAGCGCCGCCGTGTTGGCGATGGCGGTGCAGGTGCTGGTGCCGCGCGTGGTGGGGTGGGCTATTGACAGCGCCACCAGCGATGCCCCCAACCTCTGGCCGTATGCCTTTGTGTTGATCGGGCTGGGTGTTGCTAGAGGTTTTAGCACTTACGGCTATCGCAACGGGCTGTATTCGATGGCGTTTCGAGTTGAGTACAGCTTGCGGACGATGTTGTTTGAGCACCTGGGTCGCTTGCCGATTTCGTTTTATGACCGCGTCCAGACCGGTGAGATCGTCTCGCGTGCCAACTCCGACATTCGTTCGGTGCAGCTGTTCTTGGCGTTCGCTCCGATCATGACCGTGCAGATGCTGAGCGTGATCGTGGCGCTCACGTTTATGTTCCAGATCAGTTTCGGGCTCACGCTGATTTCGTTGGCGGCTATGCCGGTGGTGTTCGCTCTGGGGCAGCGACTGCGCAACATCTCGTTCCCGCTTTCGTGGGTCATCAGCGCTCGCAATGCGGAGGTCGCCACCGTTACCGACGAGAACATCGCCGGGGTGCGGGTAGTGAAAGCCTTTGCGGCTGAGCAGCGGCAGGTAACTCAAATGGCGCAGGCCGCTCAGCGGTTGGCTTGGGCGAACTTTTTGCAGCACCACACCCGCGCGATTTACACGCCGCTGATTGAAAGCGCCCCGCGCATCGCGCTGGCGTTGGTGTTGCTAATCGGCGGGCACCAGGCGATCAACGGCACTCTGTCCATCGGCGACCTAGTCACCTTCAACCTCTACATCTTGATTCTGCAAGCACCGTTCAGGTTTGTCGGGTTTGTGTTCATAATGGGCCAGCGAGCACGGGCGTCGGCTAAACGCATTTTCGAAGTGTTGGACGAGCCACTCGCCACTCCCGATCGTCCCGGGGCGGTGGATCTGGGCGGTGGTGAAACCGGCAGCGGCGCGGACGTGCGATTTAGCGATGTGAGTTTCCGCTACGGCACCTCGCCCGACGTGGTAATGGCTGACCCAGACAGCGCAGACCCAGACAGCGCAGACCCAAACAACACAGATCCAGACAGCGCTGTCTCGAACAGCCCCGCGCCAAACCCACTGATTCTGGACGGCCTGGATCTGCACATCCCAGCCGGGCAGCGAATCGCCATCGTGGGACGCACCGGCAGCGGCAAGTCCACTCTGGCTCGACTGCTGCTGCGCTTTTACGACTTTGAAACCGGCCACATAGAACTCGCTGGCCACGACATTGCTGCGGTTACCTCCGACAGTCTGCGGGGATCAATCGGACTGGTGCCCGAAGAGCCGTTTTTGTTTTCAGCCAGCGTTCACGACAACATCGCTTACGCCCGACCGAACGCGGAACGCGATCAGGTAATCGAGGCCGCCACAGCCGCGCAGGCGCACAACTTCATCAGCGAGCTAGACAACGGCTACGACTCCGTGGTGGGTGAGCGTGGCTATGACCTTTCGGGCGGCCAGCGTCAGCGCATCGCGCTTGCGCGCTGCTTTTTGGCCGACCCGGCCGTCATCGTGCTTGACGATGCAACTAGCTCTATTGACGTTCATCACGAGGCGCAGATTCACACTTCGCTTATGCGGTTGCTGGAAGGCCGAACCACCATCGTGATCGCCCATAGGTTGTCGACCATCAGCTTGGCTCAGCGAGTCGTGCTGCTAGCCGATGGAAAAATCGCAGCCGACGGCACCCATCAAGAACTGATGGCGAACGAGCCGCGCTACGCCGAGGTGCTAGACGCCGCCAAACGAGAGCGAGCCTGACATGGTGATGGCAGGCCACGGCGGCGGATTCGGAGCTCAAACCGCCACCCAAATGAGCACACAAGCCGGGCTCCCCTTCGCCGGCGTGCCTGAAGAAATGCGTGAGGGCGCCAAAAAGCTGCTGGCAAAAGAGCCGGAGCACCCCGACCTAAATGTGCGCTACAACCCGACCGAACCGAGCAAACCAAAGTTCGGCCTAAGGCAACTGCTTAAGCCGAGGCGAGCGGCGATGTCGGTTGGCTTCGCGATGTTGTGCGCAGAGACGCTGACGATGCTGGTCGGGCCCGTGATAATCCAGCAAGGCATAGACAACGGCGTGATCGCCGCCAACACGCGGGTGCTGAACACGGTGGTCGTGGTGTATTTGTCGATCGTTGCTGTCAACGTGTTGCTCAGCTACATGCGCCAGCGCTGGAACGGACGCGTCGCCGAAGACCTGCTGCTTGACCTACGGCTGGGACTGTTTAGTCATTACCAAAGGCTGTCGCTGGGCTGGTACACCCAGCAAAAAACGGGTGTGCTGCTTAGCCGAATGACATCGGACGTTGAGCACGTCGCCCTGCTGGTGAATGAAGGTTTCGTCAATCTGATTATTCAGGCGCTGACCGTCATAGTCGTAACCACCGTGCTTGTCTTTTACAACCCGGCGCTGGCGGTGATATTGCTAGCGCTGGTGGTTCCGCCTTTGGTGGCTTTGACGCTGTGGTTCCGCACTCGCAGCGCTTGGGGTTATATGAAGGTGCGTGAGCACACCGCCAGGGTGATTTCCGATCTGGCGGAGAACCTGGCCGGAGTTCGTGTGATCGCGGCACTGGCTCGCCATCGCCGCAATGCGAAACATCATCGCAAGGTGGTCGGCGCTTACCGCGACGCCAACCTGAAGGCCACCCGAGTATCCAACACCTACGGTCCGTCAACGGAAGCCATCGGCATCGCCGCCCAGGGAATAATGCTGGCGATCGGCGGCTGGATGGTGACGCGTGGCACGCTCACGCCGGGCGAGCTAATCGCCTTTGTGCTTTTTGTAACGACGTTTTTTGCGCCGATTCAGCAGCTAGTTCAGCTTTACAACACCTACCAGCAAGGCCAGTCGGGTCTGCAAAAGATCGGCGAGGTGCTGGCGAACGAACCAACGGTGGCGCAGCGGCCTGACGCCGAGCCGTTGCCGCCGATCAAGGGACGCATCACGCTTGAGAACGTGTCGTTCGCTTACGGCAGCGACATCAGCCTTGACGCAACCGAGCATGAGGTAGTTGAGGCCGGGCAAAAACGAGGTGACGTAACAGAGGTGCTGCACGATGTTTCGCTTGACATTGCCGAGGGTGAAACCTTTGCGTTGGTCGGGCCTACTGGTGCTGGCAAAAGCACCATCGCCAAGTTGATTACGCGGTTTTATGACCCGACGCAAGGTCGTGTGAGCATTGACGGACACGACCTGCGCGACCTGCAGCTTGATTCTTTGCGTAACGCTTTGGGCGTGGTTCCGCAGGAGCCGTTTCTTTTTCACGGAACGGTGTTTGACAACATTGCGTTCGCTGGCGATGAAATCTCCAAGGATGAAATCGAAGCGGCGATAGACACCGTGGGCTTGCGCGACACTGTGGCGGGGCTGCCGAACGGCCTTGACACTTTGGTGCATGAGCGCGGGGTTTCGCTGTCGGCCGGTGAGCGGCAGATGTTGGCGCTGGCGCGCGCATTCGTTGCCAAACCGCAGGTGATCGTGCTTGACGAAGCCACCTCCAGCCTTGACCTGCGCAGCGAATCCAACATTGAGAATGCGCTTGAGTCGTTGCTGCAGGGGCGAACCGCCGTGCTGATCGCCCACCGGCTGGCGACGGCGATGCGGGCCGATCGCATTGCCGTGATTGACGACGGGCGCGTGATTGAGCAAGGCACTCCGGAGGAGCTGATCGCTCTGGGTGGGCAGTTCGCAGAGATGTTTGCGACCTGGGAATCGCAGACCGGCAACGGCCACACCGCCAGCAGCTAGCGATGCAGCCCAGCGCTTCGCTTTGCGACGTGTCGGTGTCTTACGGCGGCCAAACCGTTCTGGGTCCGCTTGATTGGCAGATCTGCCCCGACCAACGGTGGGTGGTGTTGGGGCCAAACGGCAGCGGCAAAACCAGCCTTATCAAAATCTTGTCGCTCTATCAGTATCCCAGCAGCGGGACGGTGGAAGTGCTTGGCGAGCGTTGGGGTAGCACCGACGTGCGCCAACTGCGCCGCCGCATCGGGCTAGCTAGTTCGTCGCTGCGGGACCAGTTTCGCGCCACCGTTACCGGTTTGGAGGTGGTCATCACCGCCAAATACGCAGCCCTTGAAACCTGGTGGCACACCTACACCGAAGCCGACGAAGCCGCGGCGATGCGCTGCTTGGAACGCATCGGGGCGCAGCAGCTTGCGGACCGCAACTTCGCAACCATGTCATCCGGGGAGCAGCAAAGAGTTCAGTTAGCACGCACCTTGATGGGCGAGCCTGAGCTTGTGCTGTTAGATGAGCCGACCGCCGGGCTTGATCTGGCAGGGCGTGAGGCGCTGCTGGCCAGCTTGGCGCAACTTGCGCGCGACAGCGACACTCCCGCGACGGTGCTGGTTACGCATCACACCGATGAGATTCCTTCGTCGTTTACACACGCTTTGTTGTTGCGCGGTGGAAATGTGATGGCGACCGGGCCACTCAGCGAAGTGCTAACCGAAGAGTCGTTGTCGGAGTGCTTTGATCACAAGCTGCGATTAGAGCAGCGCGACGGGCGTTGGCTTAGCTGGGCGGTTTCGTAAAGAGCCGCAGCGCTTGATTTGCGCGGGCGCTCAATTGCCTGCGCGCTCAACTGGCGAGGCGCTCACCATTTGGTTGCGTTTTGCGTCAGCTCTTTGAACGGGGTTCCCTTATCCGGGCCCGGCTCTTTCGCCAAGCCCAGCACCCGCTCACCCACGATGTTGCGCTGCACTTCATCGGTGCCGCCATAAATCGACGGGGCGGGCGAAAACACCGTCATCTCCTGTAGCTGACCGTTAGTCGCCGCGTCTTCGCCCCACAGTGTCATATCCGCACCCAAGATTTGGCCAGACAGCTCGCGCACACGTTTCAGTGCGGTGATCATTCGCAGCTTCGCCAGGTTGCCTTCGCCGCCAGTTCGGTTGGCTTTGACGCGCCCGCGCATGGCGCTAAGGCGGATCAGCTCCAGGTCTATGTGCAAGGTCGCCAGTCCTTCTCGGATGCGCGGGTCATCAATACGGCCGCGCTTGCGCGCCTCATCGGTCAGTATTCCCAAGGTGCCTGGTCCCACGCCACCGGCGGCAAGAGCAAGGCGCTTTCCGACAAAGTCGCCAGCTGGCTTGTCTAGGTGTCCGGCCACGCTGCCCGGATGCGCAGCCGCAAATGCCATGCCGTGACCGCCGCCAATGCTGGAGCGCTCCACGGCGAGCGTTGTGTTGGCAACCCGCCAGCCGTCGTTTAGGTCGCCGATCAGGTTCGCATGCGGCACACGTGCCGAATCAATAAAGACTTCGTTGAACAGCGAGCGTCCCGTCATCTCTTTGAGCGGGCGCACCTCTACTCCGTCTTGTTTCATGGGGAAGGCGAACCAGCTAATGCCGCTGTGCTTGGGGGCGTCCGGGCTGGTGCGCGCAATCAGCATTCCCCAGTCGGCGTGCGAGCCTTCCGAGGTCCAGACCTTTTGACCCGACACAACCCATTCATCGCCGTCGCGCTCCGCCCGAGTTTGCAGCCCTGCCAGGTCGCTGCCCGCGCCGGGTTCAGAAAAAAGCTGACACCAGGCGTCGGTGCCGTTGAGTATCGCCGGAACGAACTGTTGGATCTGGTCGCTGTTGCCGTGTTCCAAGATCGTGGGCGCCGCCAGCATCATTCCAAGGCCGGCTGGTGCGCCGATCGCACTGGTGCTGCGTATCGCGGTGGATAGGTGGCGTGTCTCAACTCTGCCCCAGCCGCGCCCGTACGGCTCAGGCAGTGACGGGTTTGTGAGTCCCGCATCCGCCAGCCTCTCCCACCACTGGGCAACGGTTGCCGTCGGGTCCCAGTTATCGGTAATCCAATCGGCGAGCCACTCCTCTGGCGGGGCGGAAGCATTCGGCAAGGCAGAGGTATTCGGCGGGGCAGAGGTATTCGGCATCGGCTAGACGCTAGTGCTGGCTTGCGGATCGTGGCGCAAAACAATTGCGGTGGTGGGCGCAAAAAACAATCGCCACGCTTTCAAGATGCCGCCATTGGGGCCGCAGATCATGTGAACCTCACCGCCCGGCGGCAGCTCAACTTGAACTCTGGGGCTGAAGATCCACAGCAGGCGCAACCGAACCTCATAGCTGCCGGGGCGCAGGGTGAAGGTTTCGGTTTTTTCTTCTTTTATGCGGCCGACGACCTGACCGTCGATGAGCACTTGGTAGCTGCGAATCGTGTCGCGGTAATGATGGAAGCGACTCAGGATCAGATCGCTGCGCTTGTGCAGCGGGATCTCTTCCTTGTCGGTTACCTGCTCGATGAACTCTGGCGCGAGGTCATCTGGCACGGCCACGGCCGGTCCGGTCGCTGGTGGTTCAAAGAGTACGGCCGGTCCAAGCAACTCATCGGGCTGGCTTTTAAGTGGGTCGTAGGGCGGGCTGGCCGGATCGCGGTCTGGATCGCTAGCTGGGTCGCTGGCTGGTGGCTCGTCCGGTTCGCTTTCGGGTTGCTCGTCTGGCTCGTCGGCTGGCGGTTGGTTCTCGGTCCCGCTGTCTGGCGGTTGGCTCATGACGGCAGCTGCCCTTCTTGCTGCGGCAAGGCTTGCTGTGGCGGCGCCTGCTGCGACAAGTCGGCTGCCAGCAACTCTTCCAAAACCACTGCCACACCGTCTTGTTCGTTGGTAAGGGTGACGTGATTGGCATGGCTGCGAACCTCCGGCAGGGCGTTGCCCATCGCAACTGACTGCCCAGCCCAGATCAACATCTCTACGTCATTGAAGCCGTCACCGAAAACCATTACTTCGCTGCTGGAAATTCCATGGCGATCCGCCACCCACTCCAGGGCGCTGGCCTTGCTTACCCCCGCCATCGCTATCTCCGCTGGCCCGACCCCCGAATGGCGCACCTCCAAAGATGGATCAAGCACTGGTGACAAGGTGCTGATGATGCGGCGGGCGTCGCGGAAGTCGTCTTGATAGCCAACGCTGAACCCTGCACCGTCTTCGCCGCTGAGGCTGAACGAGCCTTCAATCTCAACAAGCCAGGTGAGCACATCAACGTTCTCTTGGGCGAGCGCATCCTCGGCTCGGTCGGCTCGCTCTACTTCTATGGACATAAATACGGGCATCTGTGTGGCGAAATCGTGGTCCCAGATGTGGCGACCGTCAACGAGGTCGGCCGCCAGCCGGGCTCCGGGCAGCATCTCACGAACAAGCCGAGCGGTTTCGCAAGCCTGCTGCGCGCTAATCGCTCGTGAATGCAGCATCTGCTCTGTGCGCGCATCAAACACCACCGCGCCGTTTAGGCAGACGCCGTAGCTCAATCCGCCCAGCGCGTTATTGACATCACGCGTGGCCAGCCAGGGGCGCCCGGTCGCCAGGGCTAACAAAAATCCACGATCACGGACCTGGCTTAGAGCGTCAAACACCCGCTCGGAGATCATCCCGTCGTTGCGCAGCAAGGTGCCGTCAATGTCAAATGCCAGCATGCGCGGCATCAGCAACTCACGCTCTGCGAACTCAGATTCTGCGGGCTGGGCGGAACTCACGCCTTCACGGTATTAGGCAGATGGGACATACGGAGCCGCGCCTAGCGGCCGTGTTTCGATTCGGCTAACGCCAGCAGGTGCACCCACATTTGCTGCACCACCGGCCGCAAATCTTCCAGCGAGCCGCCATTGGCAACCACAAAATCGGCGATGGCGCTGCGCTGCTCGTCGCTGGCTTGCGCAGCCATGCGGGCCAGCGCATCAGCGGTGGTCATGCCGCGCTCAACCAGCCGCTCCAGCCGCGCATCTTGCGGCGCCTCCACGGTCGCCACTACTTCATAGCGGTGCTTGTTGTCCCTCCCCAGGCTGCTCTCGGCCAACACCGCCATGTCAAACACCGTTATCTGGGTTTGCGGATTGGTCAGCAGATGAGCATCTAGGCGCTCATCGATCAGGGCGTTGATGGCGGGGTGGCTGATCTGATTCAGCGCCTCCAGATCGGCTGGATCTTCAAAAACGATTTCCGCCAGCGCCGCCCGATCAATGCTGTTGTCGGCCAGCCGCAGCGACTGCCCAAACCGATCCGCAACCGCCGCAACTATTTGCCCGTCAGCGGAGATGATCTCGCGACCCAAGCCATCAACGTCAACCACGTGTGCGCCGTGATCCGCCAGCAAGGCCGCAACGGTGGATTTGCCAGAGCCGATGCCGCCCGTCAACCCGACTATGAGCATCGGCTGGGCATGGTGCTCTTGGGCGTCGCGCTCTTGGGCAGTGCGCAGCTAGACAACATCGCGCAGCTAAACAACACGCCCTTCGTTGGCTTGAGTTGGCTCGCCCGCAAACGCTTGGGCAATCTCCATCCATTCCGTGGCCAGATCGCCGTTCACCTGAAGTCCCGTTTCGCGGTAGTGACGGCGTTGCGTCACCGCTAAACAAAAGTCATAGGCGTTGCCCGTCACGGTGTTCGCCGCGCTCGGATCGCCCCAAACCCAAACGTCGTCGCCGTCGGGCGCAGTCAGGGTCACGCAGACGTCTTCGGTTGGCATAGCCAAGCCCCGATTGGCGTAGCTCCAGCCACGAGTAACCACGCCGATGTGCGCGACGCTGCGCAGCCGATCCGTGCTCGGATACTGCATCTCAAACGTGTCCGCCACGTCGTGGCCGTGCGACCAGGTTTCCATCAGCCTCGCCGTGGCGAACATGCGGGCACCCATGTCGGGGCCGAACCACGGCAGGCGGCTCTTGGGTGCCACCTGGCGAAAAGCCTCCACCATCTTGTTGCGCTCGCCCGCAAACCACGCCCACAGATCCGTGCCGCTGAGCGCATCAAAATCAACGCCGGCCGCATTATGCAGGTCGGTGTCGCCCGCCATCATCCGCTCCTTGGTCGCCTCAAAAGCGTCGGGGTCAACGGTTGCTTGCGTTCCAACCCAGTCGGTCATGCCAAGGTGAATGACCGTGTCGCGGCTGTTCCAGCCTTGCGCCGGGGTGGGCTTGGCCCATTGCTCATCGCTAAGGTCGCTCACGATGCCAGCCAGGGCGTTGGTTTCAGCCAGCAGTTGGTCGCAGATCATGTCCATGGTGTGAGATTAGGCGTTTTAGCGGCCAGCAGACTTACAGTTAACGGTGGCTATGGAAGTAATAGAACTAGCGCACCCCTTGGCGGCGGTGCGGCTCGCCCATCTGCGCAGCACGAGCACCGACCAGGTTGGGTTTCGCCGCAACATGTCCGAGCTGACCCGGATGCTGGTTTATGAAGCCACGAAGGACCTGCCGACCACGGCGACCACGATTGATACGCCGCTGGCGCCGACGACCGGTGTGGCGATTGCAAGCTCGCCGGTGCTGATACCGGTGTTGCGAGCCGGGCTTGGGATGCTTGACGGTGCGATGACGCTGCTGCCCGAATCTGAGGTTGCGTTCGTCGGGACAGTGCGCCACGAAGAAGCGGCAGACGGTGACGCGGCGAACGGCGCTGTCAGCTACGAGCACTACGTAAACCGCATCCCGGACGACATGGCCGACCGCTCGGCAATCGTGCTAGATCCCGCCTTAGCAACCGGCGGCACATTGGTGCACACATGTGAGATCGTCGCCAACTCCGGCGCGGAATCAATCGCTGCGGTCTGCGTGCTCGCTTCGCCGCAGGGCGTAGCGGCGCTGCAGGCGTGCGGCCTCGTCAGCCGCTTGGTGGTAGCGGCGATCGACACGCATTTGGATGAACGCTTCTACATTGTCCCCGGCTTGGGCGACGCTGGCGATCGCCTGTACGGACTGAATTGACTTTCCGCAACTAGATTTTGCTGAGTGATTGCTTTGCTAGCTAGCTAGTTATCGCCAGAGAAATTGCCAGAGGACTCGCAGATGAACAAAAAACTACTCATCGCTAACCGCGGCGAGATAGCCGTTCGGATCGCCCGCGCCGCCAACGATCTCGGGATTGAAACGGTTGCCGTCTACACCGCCGACGATGCCGCCTCCAGCCACATTCAAATCGCGACCGAAGCCGTGGCACTGCCGGGAGCAGGTGCGGCTGGCTATCTAGACATCGCCGGAATCGTTGGCATCGCAGCGGCCAACAACTGCGATTCGCTGCATCCGGGCTATGGCTTTTTGGCGGAGAACCCGCAGCTAGCCAGCGCGTGCGAGCAGGCCGGCGTCACCTTCGTTGGCCCCACCGTTGATCAGCTTGAACTGTTCGGCGACAAGGTAGCGGCACGCGCCAAGGCCGAAGAGCTAGGTGTGCCGCTGCTGGCGGCGACCGGGATCGTGAACTCCGTCAGCCAAGCAGAGGAGTTTTTCGCCGAGCACGGGGCGGTAATGATTAAAGCCATTGCCGGCGGCGGCGGGCGTGGCATGCGAGCCGTGCGGGCGGGCGAAGATCTGGCCGCGGCCTTTGAGCGCTGCCAAAGCGAGGCGAGCGCTGCGTTCGGCAACGACGACGTGTACCTGGAGCAGCTAATTGAGCACTCTCGCCACATTGAGGTACAGATAGTCGGCGACGGAACTGACGTTGTGCATCTGGGCGAGCGGGAATGCACGCTGCAGCGCCAGAACCAAAAGATCGTTGAGATGGCTCCCGCGCCGCGACTGGCGAGCTCCACGCGTGATGCCTTATGTGCCGCCGCGGTTGAGATGGCCGCTGCGGTTCGCTATCGCGGTCTGGGAACCTGGGAGTTCATCGTTGACGCTGGAGCGGACGCGGGTGCTGGTGCTAATGGTGTCGGTGCTAACGGTGTCGGCAATGCCGGCAAAGCGCAGGTGGCGTATCTGGAAACCAACGCTCGCATCCAAGTGGAACACACCGTTACTGAAGAGGTAACGGGAGTGGACTTGTGCCAGGTTCAGCTGCGCATTGCTGGCGGGGAGACCCTGAGCGAGCTTGGGCTGATTGGCTCAGACGGCGCTGCTGGCGCCGGTACTGCTGGCTCTGGTACTGCAGGCACCGGTGCCTCCGGGCCAGCGCCGCGCGGGTTCGCCATTCAGTGCCGCATCAATACCGAAACCATGAACGACGACGGCACCGCTCGCCCTACCGGCGGCACGCTGACCGCTTTTGAACCGCCCAGCGGCCCCGGCATTCGAACCGATACCTACGGCTACGCCGGGTATTCGACCAGCCCGGCGTTTGATTCGTTGCTTGCCAAAGTCATCGCTCACAGCGGCGCCGACGGCTACCCCGCCGCTCTCAGACGCATAAAGCGGGCGCTTGCGGAGTTTCGGATTGAAGGCGTGGCGACCAACCGCGAGTTCTTGCTAGCGCTGCTAGATCGGCCGGAAATACTTGCGAACGAGGTAACCACGTCTTTCATTGCCCAGCACGCGGCCGAGCTAAACAGCGCAGCAAACGCTCAAGCCGAGAGCGGTGCTGACCAGGCTCCGGGGCAGGCGGCAGACCAAGCAGCGGGGCAAACCGCTGGGCAGCGCGCAGGGGCGGTCGTTAGCGACGACCCTCTGGCGGTGTTGCAGTACGGCGACGTCAACGGGCAGGGCGAGCAGACCGGCGCGGCTTCCGATCAGCGCACCGCCGTGACCCAAAGCACGCCCAGCGCTAGTGCCAGCGCCGTGACCGGCCCCGACAACAGCCTGCCCGTCGCTGCTCCGCTACAAGGCACGATCGTGTCAATCTCCGTTGAGGTTGGCGACGTCGTGGGCGAGGGCCAGCCCGTGGCGGTGATGGAAGCAATGAAAATGGAGCACATCATCAGCTCCACCCAGACGGGCTACGTGCGGATGATGGGCGTTGAAGTTGGCGACACGGTCTACGACGGCCATCCGCTTTTGTTCGTGGAGCCAGCCGATGTGGACGTTGCGTTAGACAGCGCTGGCCAAGAGGTTGACCCTGACTACATCCGCCCGGACTTGGCCGAGGTACTAAACCGCCACGCTGGCGGGCTGGATGAGAACCGACCCGAAGCCGTCGAAAAACGCCACGGACGCGGCCATCGCACCGCACGCGAAAACGTGGACGACTTGGTAGATCCCGGAACCTTCGTTGAGTACGGCGCACTGACGGTGGCCGCTCAGCGGCGGCGGCGCACGCTTGAGGACCTGATCGCAAACACGCAAGGCGACGGCATGGTGTCTGGCGTTGGCAGCGTCAACGGCACCCTGTTTGACGCCCAAACCGCCCAAACGATCGTGATGTCATACGACTACATGGTGCTAGCCGGTACGCAAGGCGGGCAGAACCACCGCAAAAAAGACCGCCTGTTTGAGATAGCCGAACAAAACCGCTTGCCGATTGTGCTGCTAGCCGAAGGCGGCGGCGGACGCCCCGGCGACACAGACGGCATCGGCGGCGCCGGCCTGGACTGCTGGGCTTTCACCTATTTCGCGCAGCTAAGCGGGCTGGTGCCGCTGGTCGGCATCACCAACGGCCGCTGCTTCGCCGGCAACGCCGTGCTGCTGGGCTGCTGCGACGTCATCATCGCAACCCAAGGCTCCAACATCGGTATCGGCGGCCCCGCAATGATCGAAGGCGGCGGGCTGGGTGTGTTCCGCCCCGAAGAGGTCGGGCCGGTTGATGTGCAGTGGCCCAACGGCGTGATTGATGTGCTGGTTGAGGACGAGGCCGAGGCGGTGGTCGCCGCCAAGCAGTATCTGTCTTATTTTCAGGGGCCGGTGTCTGACTGGGAGGCGCACGATCAGCGTTTGCTGCGCAGCGTGATCCCGGAGAATCGCTTGCGTGCATACGACGTGCGAGAGGTCATCGACAAGCTCTGCGATGTTGACTCGGTGCTTGAGCTGCGGCGTGGCTGGGGGCCGGGTTGCGTAACGGCGCTGGCTCGCATTGAAGGCAAGCCGATCGGCGTCGTGGCTAACAACAACCACCATCTGGGCGGAGCCATTGACGCAGACGTGGGCGACAAGGCGTCGCGCTTTATTCAGCTGTGCGATGCGCACGACATTCCGCTGCTGTTCTTGTGCGACACGCCGGGGATCATGGTGGGGCCGCAGGCCGAATACGAAGCCACGGTGCGCCACGCCGCTCGCATGTTTGTTACTGCGGCCAACGTTCAGGTGCCGTTTATGACGATCATTCTGCGCAAGGGCTACGGGCTGGGGGCGCAGGCGATGGCGGGCGGCAGCTTCAAGGCGCCGATCTTTACGGTGTCGTGGCCGACCGGTGAGTTTGGCGGGATGGGATTGGAGGGCTTTGTGAAGCTCGGCTACCGCAAGGAGCTTGAGGCGATTGAAGATCCGGCTGAGCGCAAGAAGAGCTATGAGGAGCGGGTGGCCAGGCTTTATGAAAGCGGCAAGGCTGTGAACACCGCCACGTTTTTTGAGATTGACGACGTGATTGATCCGTCCGCTAGCCGTGAGTGGATTCGGATGGCGCTGCTAGCTGGGCACGGCGGCCACGGGGCGGCGGAGGCGGCGAGTGGCAGGCACGGCAAAAAGCGATCGATGGTTGACACCTGGTAGCTGCTGGCGGCAGCCGTAGCGCGCCCGGTGCTTGCGGCTGCTATTCCAGCGGCCGGTATTTCAGCAACCGTTATTCCAGCGGCCGCTACTCCAACAACTCTGCGCCGGCTAGCTCCGCTATGCGATCGGCGTCGTAGCCAAGCAACTCCGTCAGTATTTCGTAGGAATGCTCACCAAACGTCGGGCCGCCGTGGGTCATCACCGCTGGCGTGCGCGACATCCGAAACCTGGTGCCCTCCACAAAAGTCATGCCCTGCTTGGCGTGGCTGACTTCAATGAAATGGTTGCGGTGGATCGCCTGCGGGTCGGCGAGCATCTCAGGCGAATTCTGCACTTGATAAGCCGCCACGCCGGCTTGTTGCAGCTGCTCCGCCAACTCAATCGCTTCATAGCCCTGCGCATAGTCGGCTATTAGCTGATCAAGCTCGTCGTGACGCTCGTGGCGCTGCGCAACCGGTAAATCCGCCAAGTCCGCGTGGCCGATTAGCCCGGCCAAGGCTCGCCACTGATCGTCGCTCGTGCAAGAAATCGCCACCCAGCTGCCGCCGGTTTCCGCTTGGTCTTCGCAGCCCGCCGCCGCGTACACCCCCTGCGGAGCGAACACAGTGTCGCGGTTGCCGTTTCGCTCCCAGATGCGGCCGTTCACGTTGTAGTCAAGCGAAGCCAGGCTGGACAGATGCAGCGCCGCCTCTGCTTGAGACATATCTATGTACTGGCCATCGCCGGTTTGGCGGCGGTGCTCCAAGGCGCCCATCACCGCCGCTACTAGCCAGCGCGGCGACGTGTAGTCGGTGTAGGCGCCGAACGGGCCGGCCGGCGCTCGGTCGGTCCATCCCACCGGATAGAAAAAGCCGGAGATCGCCGCCGCCATCGTGCCGAACCCGGCCAGCAGCGCCAGCGGTCCGGTTTGGCCCATCAGGCAGGTTGAGGCCATGATGATGTCGGGCTTGCGCTTGATGATGTCGTCGTAGCTGATGCCCCAGGCGACCATGGCTTTGGGCGAAAACGACTCCATGACCACGTCTGCCCAGTCGATCAAATCCCAGATGACGTCTATGGCCTCAGGTTTTGACATGTCAAGCGCCAGGCCGCGCTTGCCTGCGTTCAGATTGTTGAAGCCGCCGGCATATTCGGGATCGCCCACGTCGTCTTTGAATGGGGTCAGCGAGCGGATGGCGTCCAGCTTGTTTTCGGATTCGACTCGGATGACATCAGCGCCGTAGTCGGCCATCACGCGCGAGGCTGCCGGGCCAGCCATCGCCCACATGAAGTCCAGCACCTTGATGCCAGCCAGCGGCGGTGTGGTCGGGGCGCTGTCGGCTGGCGCGGCCGCAACTGCGGGTGAGCGGGCAGGCTCGGATAGCACCTCGTCGCTATGTTCGCCTAGGCGTGGCGGCTGCTCCAGCACCTGCAACGGAGTCTTTGAGAATTTGACAAAAGCGCCTGGATAGCGCACGTCACCGGCGAACCCGCCCGCACCGTCCGAACCATCAGCACCCGTCGGGCTGTGGGTGATCGTTTCCCAGTAGCCACGATCGGCTAGCTGCGGAGAGTTGGCCACCTCTTCAATGGTCCAGATCGGCACGATTAGCAGCCGCCGCTGCATGGCCGCCTCCAGCAGTTCGGCTTTCGTTTTGGTTGCAAAAAACGCCGTCAGGGCATCCTTGGCACGCTCGTATTCGCTGATCGGTTCACGCCCGTCCAGCAGCATCATCGTGTATTCCACCCAGTCTTTGTCGCGGAGGGTTTCGTCGCAGAAACCATCTTCGTACACCCAATCCATCAGATTTTGGGTGAAGCGAGCGAAGGCGTTGCCGAACAAGAACGTCACCGATGCGTGGCCGTCGGCGCACGCCCACATCAGCTGAACGTTGATGCCAGCCAAAATGACTCCGCCGGCCGAACGCTCCGCAGGCGTGGTGTTAAGTGGCGTTGCCAAGGAGTTGGACTGCGATGCTTGCGACATCGACTGCTGGGCGGACATGTCAATGTGCTGGCCCATGCCCGATCTTGTCTGGCGCTCCCAAAGCGCTATCAGCGCCGCGCCCGCCGCCTCAGAGGCAACGTTGTTGAACGCTTGCGGAACCACACCGCCCGCTCGCAGCGGCGCACGGTCTGCGTCGCCGGTGATCACCATGTTTGTAGCCGAAGCCTGAACCACCAGATCCGAACTCGCCCAATCGGCGCGCGGACCGGTGCCGCCGAACGCAGTTATGGAAACATGGATGAGTGCGGGATTGATTTGACTGAGCTGCTCATAGCTCAGCCCGAGGGTGGCGGCTTGTCCCGCGTCAAACGACTCAAACAAGAAGTCCGCACCGGCGATCAGCTTCTCTAGCTCGGCGCGCGCCTGGGGGTCTTGCTGGTAGTCCAGCACCACGCTGCGCTTGCCGCGGTTGTACGCCCAGTGGTTCAGCGAATGCTCCGGGTGCGGCTCATCGCCGGCGAAAGGCGCTATGTGGCGCGCCGATGAACCGCCCGGCTGCTCAACGGCAACCACGTCGGCACCCATCTGGGCGAGGATGAACGCAGCTAGATGGCCGCGCTCGTTGGTGAGATCTATGACTCGGTATTGCTCAAGCATCGCCATAGTGTCGCACCAAGCGGGGAAACTTTCAAAAAAGCAGCCTGCGCGCAGCGGCGCGCACGCAGCACAATGGCGTTGTGACTGATTCAAACGACATCGCACATACCGGAGCGCTGCGGGACCGCCTGGCCCAAAATCTGCAACGGCACAAGGTTCGCCAGCATGAAGATGATCAGCGGCGGCGGGCGGCGGTTTGTGTGATCGTGTTAGACAGCGACGCCGAACAGCACGGCCGCGATGATTTCTTTAGCGACCTTGACGACAACGCACGGCTTGACCTGCTGACCGACATTCCGGGTTTGGACGATCCGGCGGTGCGCTCAAAAATCACCGGGGCGGTTTCTGGCACGGCTGGCGGGTCGTCTGTGCTGCTGACTCGGCGTGGTTCCGCGCTGAGCAAGCACGCAGGGCAGTGGGCGCTGCCGGGCGGGCGCATTGACGACGGCGAAACCGCGCTGGAGGCGGCGGTGCGGGAAGCGCACGAAGAGGTCGGTCTCGTGCTGACCGACGATCATCTGCTGGGTCAGCTTGACGACTATCCGACTCGGTCGGGTTTTGTGATCACGCCTTTCGTGTTTTGGCTTGACAACCAAGCTGGCGGCAGCGCCAGCCAAATTGAGCCGGTGCCCAACGAAGCTGAGGTGGCTTCTATTCATCGGATTGCTTTGCGTGAACTGAACCGTCCCGACTCGCCCAGGTTTATTCAGATTCCTGAGAGCGACCGCCCGGTCATTCAGATGCCGATCGGTGGGGATTTGATTCATGCGCCGACCGGTGCGGTGCTGTATCAGTTCAAGGCTGTTGCCTATGACGGTGAGGATGTGCGTGTTGACCACCTAGAGCAGCCGGTGTTTGCCTGGCGCTAGTTCGGCTCGCTAGCCAGCCTCGGGCGCTAGCCGATCTGCAGCGGCTTGGCGATCGCCGCGCTCAACACCTCGGGATCGCCGTCTTGTATCAGCACGTCGTCCTCAATGCGGATGCCACCAAAGCCACGCAGCTCATCAACCCGCTCCCACACAACCTCAGCGGCAAAACGCTCACGCATCTGCGGATCGCCCAGCAATGCCTCAATGAAATACACGCCGGGCTCCACGCTGGTAACCATCCCCGGCTCCAGCACCCGGTCGGTTCGCAGGTAACGCATCTGCGGATGTGATGACGGCTCACGCCCCGGGCCGTAGCCGCCCGCATCATGCACGGCGAGTCCGATCAGGTGCCCCAGACCGTGCGGAAAAAACAGGGCGGCCGCGCCCGATGAAACCAGCTCGCTTGGCTCGCCCACAAGCACGCCCAACTCCACCAGCCCCGCCGCAATCGTCTTGGCGGCATCAAGGTGCACCTCACGCCATTCGGTTCCAGGGCGGCAGCGGTCAATCGCTTGCTCTTGGGCTCGCAACACCAGGTGCCATAGGAAGCTCTGCTCGTCGGTGGGCGGGGCGCCGACGACCATCGTGCGGGTGACGTCGCTTGCGTAGCCGCCGATCTGAGCGCCTGCGTCGATCAGCAGCAGGTCGCCCTTGTTGATGGTGGCGGTGGCGGGTCGCAGGGTTTCAGTGGCGCTGGGGACGTAGTGCAAAAAAGCGCTGTTGGTACCAGCGGCGACGATGCTGTCGTAGGCGACGCGTGCTGCGCCAGCGCCAAAAAACTCTGCCTCCAGGCCGATGAGCACTTCTCGCTCGGTCATGCCCGCGGACACGTTTTCAAAAACCCAGTCAAACCCACACAGCGAACAGGCTGCGGCTTCTCGCAGGTCGGCGATGGCGGCGGCGTCTTTGTGCAGGCGGTCTTGCGCTATTGCCGCCGATAGCTCTGCGGCGCTGTCGGAGTTAGTTGCCAGCTTCGCCAGCAACTCGGGCGATAAAGGCGACAAAGCAGCCGACAGCGTTTCGTCAAGTGGCGCTCCTAGCAGCGTGATTGGGTTAGCCGCGGTTGAATCAGCCGTAACTGGATTAGCGAGACGCTCGCTCAGCCAATCCGCCAGTTCGCTCAGCGGCAAGCCCAACGCTTCATAGGGTTGCTCCCAAGTCATCTCATCGGGCGTTGAGCGATAGCCAAACAGCTGCCAAGCGCCGTCGCTGTAGGCCAGCAGCAGACGCGGCGTGCCGCTGCCAACCAAATGGACCAGATCGGGATGCGGGAAAAACGGATGCACCAAGTCCGTGCCCGGCGCCGGAACTGCGGAACCGCTGTAAAGCAACACCACGCCAGGGCTGCCCGCCTTCGCCCAGCCCGACTGCTCCCAACTCTGCGCCACCCGCTGGCGGCGGCTCGCAAAAACCGACTCTCGGTCTGCCGCGGTGCTCACTGGGAACTCACTGAAAGGCTCATTGGAGGCAAGTTAACTATGCAACCGCGGCAGCCGCTAGCACTACAAACCGCAGCACACGCCGCATTCGCATCTAGCGTCAGGCAAAGTGAGCGGTCAGTTATTCACAGGTTTTGATGTCGGCGGCACGAAGGTGCTCGGCGTGGTCGTGTCTGTTGATGCGGCCAGCGCAACTCTGCCCACCTATGAGGTGATCGCCAGCGAGCTTGACTCCAGCGCGGGCGACGGCATGGTTCTCACCAAGACCGTGGCCGACATGTGCGAGAGGCTGGCCGACGCCGTTGCTTCACAGGCAGGCGGTCCGCAGGCAAGCGGCCCACAAACAACTAGCCCGCAAGCGAGCCAACCGAGCTTCGCCACCGTGGGCTTGGCGGTAGCGGGCCTGGCGGATCGCAGCGGCGTGGTTCGCTACTCCCCCAACCTGCCGGAAATACTTGAGTTCCCGCTAACGCAAACCCTCACCGCCGAGCTAGCCACCCGCTTCAGCCACGAGTGCGCCGTCAGCCTGGACAACGACGCCAACGCAGGCACGTGGGCCGAGGCGCACCTGGGCGCAGGGCGCGACTGCGAGAACTTCGTTTTTGTGACGCTGGGCACCGGCATCGGCACCGGGTTTGTGGTGAACCGGCAGCTGGTGCAGGGCGCCAACGGCTTTGCGGGCGAAACCGGTCACATGGTTGTTGATGCCAGCGGGCCGGCGCACATCACCGGCGTGAAAGGGCCGTGGGAGTACTTCGCATCGGGCATAGCGCTGAGGCGAATGGGTCGCGCAGCCGCCGCAGCGGGAAACTTCAATGCGGGCATTGAGCTAGCTGGCAGCGCGGAAACGGTGACCAGCCATCACGTGCACGATGCGGTGAGTGTTGGCGATCCGCAGGCGCTGCAGATATTGGACGAATACAGCGACCAGGTGGCGCTGGGCATTTCCAACCTTGTGATGATCTTCGACCCGCAGCGAATCATCATCGGCGGTGGCGTGGCCGACATCGGTGAGCCTTTGCGATCACGGGTTGAAGGCCACTTGGCGAAGACGATTCTTGGCGCCAGCTATCGCCCGATGCCCGACGTGGTGCTGGCTGAGCTGGGTTCGCAATCCAGCGCAATCGGTGCTGCGCTGATGGCCAACGACCTGATCAACCCCGACCAGCGGTAGTCGTGCCTAGCCAATGACCGTGCCCGGCAGTAATCGTGTCTAGCCAGTCGCTCTTTCCGCTCGCATCGGCTGACCCGCTGGCCAGTCCACCAGCCAATCCACCGGTCAGTCCTTCGGCCGAACGCCTAGATCTGCCCGATGCAGACGTGACCTTGTATCGCGGCTACATCGAGTCGCATGAGGCTGACACTCATCTGGCCGGGCTTGAATACGAAACCGAGTGGAAGCAAGAAAAGATGCTGATGTACAGCAAGGAGGTGCCCGTGCCGCGGTTGTCGGCTTGGTACGGCGACACCGGCGACGACGTGAACACCGAATACACCTATTCCGGCATCAAGATGCGGCCTCGCTATTGGACCGGCCGCCTGATTGAACTCAAAAACAAAGTTGAACAGGCGTGCGGTGGCGCCAGCTTTAACT
Source organism: Candidatus Poriferisodalaceae bacterium (assembly GCA_965212125.1). Lineage (GTDB taxonomy): Bacteria > Actinomycetota > Acidimicrobiia > Acidimicrobiales > Poriferisodalaceae > CAYRJD01. The sequence continues at coordinate 1,108,658 of OZ243045.1, forward strand.
CAGTTCTGGTTAATAAATACCGTGACGAATACGACGGCGTGTCCTGGCATGCCGATGACGAATCCACGCTGGGCGCGTACCCCACCATCGGTTCCATCAGCCTGGGGGCGAGCAGGCAGTTTCAGCTAAGGCGCCGCTACAGCCCGGGCGAGCAGCCGAGCAAGATCATCAGTGTTGATCTGCATCATGGCGACGTGTTGGTTATGCGTGGCACCACTCAGCGCAACTGGCTGCATCAGATCCCCAAGAGGAATCGAAAGCCTGGCCCAACGCTGTCGGCGGGTGAGCAGATCGCCAAGAGGCTGCTAGGTAATGCCGCCGGCGGTGCTCAAAGCGAGGCAACCCGAAGCGAGGCAAAACCGCAGGCACGAATCAACCTGACGTTCCGCACGATCTACTACAACTGATCACTAGGAGGATGAGGCAGCGTTTGCGCGCTTGATCGCCTTCTTAAGGTATCGACGAATCGCGCCCTCTAAACGGACCGTGCGATCAACGACATCCTCAATGATCTCCTGCCAGTTTTCTTGGTCTGCCCAACCCCCATCGCAAGTATGTATGACCTTACGACCTCTCCGGACATTGTCTTTCCATTCAAGAGAATGGCCAAATGACTCTTCAATTGCGTCTTTATTTGAGAAAAGCTGCCTATACACCTCTTCGTTCCAGTCTTCTTTGCCTTTACCTCCATCAATCCACAAATCAACAGAATTGGATTCTTTCAGAACCATACACCTGAGGTATGCGCCCTTATCGTAAGAGACAGATGGGGATCTCTTACTGGCGGTGATTTTTGCGTATAGATCCGTTTGTGTCTTAGCGTGCTTAAGCAATTCCGTGTTAAAGGCTTTTATAGAGCGCTCGGCCTCAGTCATCTCTCGCTTTGACTCGGCAATTTCATCTGACGAAGGGCCGATTATCAACGTCAACAACGGTGCAACAGACGAGTCATCAATCCGGACTACCTGAATCTTGAACATGTAGGCAGTTAGGCGGCCAGAGTCGTTCAGCCATTCAATGGCCTTGACATGCTCAGAACGCGGCTCTTCCACAATCCAGATGGCAATATCAGCCTCAAACGCAGCCGTATAGGTAAGAACCTTCCCTAGATGCGCGTGGTCAGATGAACCAAACTGATTTTCAATGATGACGCTCTGTCCCGAATCGGTGGTACCTACCAAATCAACCTTTAGCGAACTTGCGCTGTTTCCAGTTCGCTCTTCTCGTTGAATTGAGTCTCGCTCAAATTCAAACCCAAGGGACTCTTCGAACACATCAAGGTTCTCCTTGAGCCAAGGGGTGAAATCCAGATCTTCATTCGGCCACACTTCCCGGATGCTGTCCACCCACTGAATGCGCCGGATCTCCACCTTCTCCCCTTCCGTGTTCGCTATTGCAGTGGGCGATACTGGATTTGAACCAGTGACCTCTGCCGTGTGAAGGCAGCGCTCTGCCAGACTGAGCCAATCGCCCCGATGGTTAGCGGTGAGGCTAGCGGCGCGGGCATGGCGCACCGAGCCCGCCGAGCCTGCCGAAGCGCCGAGCCTGCTGGACGGGCACCAGGCCAGGCAAGACAAAACGCCAGGGCGAGACTAACTTTGCGGGCGTGAACGCAGCAAAACCATCCGCCGCTGACAACGCCCCCACCATGCGCCCGGCCTACACCACCGCGTCGTTTGACTGGCTGGCCCACCACGCCCAGGTGCGACCCGACAAACCAGCCGTCGTTGACCTTGATACCGACCGCACATTCACCTACGCCCAGCTGAACGATCGCACCAGCCGTCTGGCCACCGCGCTCACCGCCGAGTTCGGCATCGGTCGTGGCGACCGGGTCACGGTGCTGGCCGAAAACAACACCAACTTCTTTGAGGTGCAGTTCGCCTGCTGGAAGCTGGGGGCGATTTTTGTGCCACTCAACTGGCGCCTCACGCTGCCCGAGCTGGAATACATCGTGGGCGACGCCGCGCCAGACGTGATGATCCACGACGACCCGTTCACCGAAAATGCAGCCAAGATCGCTGAGATCTGCAACATCACCCACCGCGCCACCTGGGGCGAAAGCGGTGCGGGTGAGCACGCAGTCGCCTATGAAGATCTGATCGCCGCCCACGCCCCCAAGGAAGAGGCGGAGCCATGCACGCACGATGAGATTCTCACGATCATGTACACCTCCGGCACCACCGGCAAGCCCAAGGGAGCGATCATCACGCAGGGCATGACGCTGTGGAACGCCATCAACTGCGTTGAGTTTTATGGGATCAGCGAAGCCATGATCAACCTGGCGTTCCTGCCGCTATTCCACACCGGCGGGCTGAACGTGTTCGCCAATCCCGCATTCCATTTCGGCGGCACAAATCTGATCATGCGCACGTTTGAGCCGGCCGAAGCGCTGCGGCTGCTGACCGATCCGGAAACTGCGATCACGCACACGATCGGCGTGCCAGCCAACTGGCTGTTTATGAGCCAGGTGCCGGAGTTTGAAAACGCTTCGTTCCCGACGATGATCGCACCGGCGGTCGGCGGCTCCCCCACCCCGCTGCCGCTGATCGAGGCGTGGGCCGAAAAGGGCATGCCCTTGCAGCAGGCGTTTGGGATGACCGAAACCAGCCCGCTGGTGCTAGCGCTGCCAGCCGACAAGTGCACCGAAAAGATTGGCTCCGCCGGGCTGCCTGCGCTGCATAACGAGGTTCGCATCGTTACCGAAGACGGCCGCGAGGCTGAGGTGGGCGAAAACGGGGAGCTTTGGTGCCGCGGCCCCAACATCACGCCCGGGTATTGGAACCAGCCCGAAGCCACCGCGGAGGCCTTCAGCGACGGCTGGCTGAAAACCGGCGACGCCGCCCGCATAGATGAGGACGGCTTCTATTACATAGTCGACCGCTGGAAGGACATGTACATCTCAGGCGGCGAGAACGTCTACCCGGCGGAAGTGGAGAGCGTGATTTTCCAGTTGCCGGAGATTGGTGAGGTGTCCGTTATCGGTGTGGCGGATGAGAAGTGGGGCGAGGTGGGTCGTGCGGTCATCGTGCTGAAAGAGGGCGTAACGCTGAGCGAGGCCGATGTGGTTAATCACTGTCGGCAGAATCTGGCGCGCTACAAGGTGCCGCAGTCGACGGTATTTATTGAAGAGATTCCGCACAATGCGACCGGCAAGGTTCTGCGGCGGGAGCTGCGGGAGCTTTACGGCCAGGCCTAGCTCTCGGCCAGGCCTAGTTGGCTCTGGGCTAACCGGCTCTGGGCTAGCCCGCGCTGGTCCTCACTAGCTCGCGCTAACCCGCGCTAACCCGGCGGCGGCAGAATGCAAAGGCGACGGATAGCCGCGACTTCGTATGGCACCGCATCCGGATTGCTGCAAACAACGCCGGGCGACACCGAAACGATCTCATCTAGCACGCCGTCGTTTTCGCTGGAGCACGGCACATAGCGAACAGTCCCGGTATTGAAAAAGCGGACGCAGATGGGTTCGCCGCCGACCGGCGGGTCGTCGCTGCCTGACGCATATGCGGTCACTATGAAGATCGTTATCACCACCGTCGCCAGCAACAGCCAAGGCAAGGCCCGCACCACCAAAGCGGCGGCTCGACTGCGCACGACAAACATTGGCTCTTCTGGCGGCGCGTCCGGCTCAAAGATTTCCGTGTCGGGATTAACGCCACCCGGACTGCTGGCTGGAGTAGCGCGGCCGGAGCTGCTGCCGGAGCTGCTGCCGGAACCGGTGCCCGCGACTTGAGAGCGCAGGGCGCGGCGATAATCCTGGTCGTAGCTGGCACGCAGTTGCGCGTCGCCCAAAACTCGCCACGCCTCATTAACCACCCGCATCATCCGCTGCGCTTCGGTTTGAGCCTTGCCAGCGCCAGCGGAGTCCTCTTCAATGCGCTGATCGGGATGCCAACGCCGGGCGGCACGAATCCACGCCCGGCGGATCTCCGCCGCAGACGCATCAGGTCGCACCCCCAAAACGGCGTAGTGATCAGGCATTGTGATCAGGCATTGTGATCAAGCATCGCGATCAAGCACAAGTCCAGTCTGTGCCGTCAGCGACCTGACTGCTACTTTCCGGCAACGATGGCCGCAGGCGATACCCCACGGCTGGCGGATCTCCCCGCAAACGCATCAGGTCGCACCCGCCAGATTTGTGCTAATCAATACGCCGTGAAGCTTGCAACCGGAGCCGGATACTGGGCCGATTCGCCCCCAGCCGGCGCTCTCGAATCCCTCCTAACCGCCGAACGCCTGGGATTCCACTCGTTCTGGACCGCAGAGGCGTACGGATCTGACGCCCTAACGCCGCTGGCCTGGTGGGGCAGCCAAACCAAAAACATCCAGCTAGGCACCGGCATCATCCAGCTCTCCGCCCGCACCCCCGCCGCCACCGCCATGGCCGCCATCACCATGGATCACCTAAGCGGCGGACGGTTTCTGCTGGGGCTGGGCGTCAGCGGCCCGCAGGTGGTTGAAGGCTGGTACGGCCAGCCCTACCCCAAGCCGCTCGCCCGCACCCGTGAATACATAAACATCGTGCGCCAGATTTTTCAGCGTGACGAACCGGTCAGCTTCGCTGGCGATCACTACCAGATGCCGCACCCGGGCGGGCTGGGGCTGGGCAAAAGCCTGCGCTCAACGGTTCATCCTCTGCGCACCGAAATCCCCATCTACCTGGGCGCCGAAGGCCCACGCAATGTTGCGCTGGCCGGGGAGCTTTGCGAAGGTTGGCTGCCGCTGTTCTTCGCCCGCAAAGACAACCAGTTCTACGTGGACGCTCTGAACGCTGGCTTCGCGGCTGCCGGCAAGCCGCTGATCGGCGCCGACGGCCGCATACCTGACGGCGCCAACTTTGAGGTGGTGTGTCCGGTGGGCGTGGTGATTGACGAAGACGTGGAAAAAGCGGCCGACAAGGTTCGCCCGATGCTGGCGCTTTACATGGGCGGCATGGGCGCACGCGGCGCCAACTTTCACTACGACGTGTTTTGCCGGATGGGCTATCAGCACGTCGCCGACAAGGTGCAAGAGATGTACCTGGCGGGGCACAAGGGCGAAGCCGCCGCAGCCATCCCGGTAGAACTTGTCCAGCAGGTCGCTCTGGTTGGCCCGCTTGAATCGATCGAATCCGACCTGGCGCTGTGGGACGACACGGTGGTGACCACGCTGCAGGTGAGCGGCCCGCTGCGGCTATTGGAGATGCTGAGCGAAATGGTGACTAACAGGTGACTAAAACATGAAAGACATGAAAGACAACACGGCATGAAAGACAACACACCCGTACTGGTCGGCGTCGGCCAGTTTTTGCAGCAGCCGGAAAACCCGGTTGAGGCGCTTGAGCCGCTGGCGATGATGGGCGAGGCCTTGGAAGCCGCCGCCAAAGATGCCAGCTCGCCCGGCCTGCTGAAGAGCGCAACGGACATCTGGGTGATCAAGGGCGCTTGGCCTTATCCCAATCCAGGTGCCGCGCTGGCAGAGCGTTTCGGAGCGTCGGCGCGCGCTGGGCTGTCGCCGGACGGCGGTAACGCGCCGCAGTCGCTGGTCAACAAAGCCTGCCTGGCGATTTCGCACGGCGAAGCCGATGTGGTGCTGATAGTCGGTGCGGAGGGCATCTGGAGTCGCCGCCGCGCCAAGCGAGCGGGCGAGCGCATTCCCTACACCACTCAAGACGAAAACACCGCACCGCCTGACCAGCTTGGCAAAGACCTCACCATGAACAACGACGTTGAGCTGTCACGCGGCCTGCAAATGCCCATCAACATCTATCCGCTATTTGAGTCCGCCTTCCGCCACTCGCGGGGCGAAACCATCGAAGCGCACCGTGACCGTGTCTCGCAGCTGTGGGAGAAGTTCAACCAGACCGCCGTCGCCAATCCTTATTCGTGGATGCGCACGCCGATGACCGCTGAGGAGATCCGCACTCCCAGCCCCAGCAATCGGCTGGTCGGATTTCCGTACACGAAGGCGATGAACTCCAACTGGGATCTTGACCTTGCGGCCGCGCTGATTTTGTGTTCGGCCAAGACTGCCGCCGACGCGGGCGTGCCGAAGGACCGCTGGGTGTTCCCGCACGCTGGCACCGACGCCAACGACACCGACTTCGTTTCAAACCGGACGGACTTGCATTCGTCGCTGGCTATCAGAGTGGCGGGTCCGCGGGCGATGAGCCTGGCTGGCGTCAGCCAAGACGACATCAGCCACGTTGACCTCTACAGCTGCTTTCCTTCGGCGGTGCAGATAGCTGCTACCGAGTTGGGCTTCGGACTGGATCGCTCGCTGACTCAAACCGGCGGGCTGACGTTTGCAGGCGGCCCGCTCAACAACTACGTCACACACTCGATCGCAACCATGGCCGGCGTTTTGCGCAAAAACCCGGGCGACGTTGGGTTCGTTTCGTCCACCGGCGGCTACCTCACCAAGCACGCCTTCGGTGTCTATTCCACTTCGCCGTCGCAGTCGGGCGAGTTCGCCTACGAAAACTGCCAGCCGGAGGTGGATCAGCTTCCGCCGGTTGAGTTGGAGGCCGACTACACCGGCCAGGCGACCTTGGAGGCCTACACGGTGATGCATGAAGCGGACGGTCCGAAGGTGGCGCTGGCGGCGGTGAGGACTGCGACCGGCGAGGGTGCGCTGGACGGATCAAGCGGGCGCCAGTGGGCGCGCAACGAAAATCCTGCGGTGCTAGAGGCACTGATGAGTTCGGAGCACATCGGGCACACGGTGGAAGTAACGCCTGACTTTGACTTTGAGCTGGTTTAGCGCGGCGGGCTAGCCGCGGCACGGAACTAGCCGCGAGCCGCGCCGGACTGACCGCTGCACGGGGCTTGCCCGGCGGCAGCCCTACCCTGAACGCATGGCACAGAACCAGCCAGCGCAGGACCAACCACACGACCAAGCGCTCTTCTTAGACCGCGAGTTGTCCTGGCTGGAGTTCAACCAACGGGTGCTCAGCAGAAGCTCCGACAGCTCTATCCCTTTGCTGGAGCGAGTTCGGTTTCTAGCCATCCACGCCTCAAACCTGGATGAGTTCTTTCAGCTGCAGGTTTCAGCCGTGCAAGAGGCCGCACGGGCAGGCATGGCGCGCCGCGCTCGCACCGGCTACACGCCCATTGAGGTTCTAAAAGAAATCCGCGATGTGGCGGGCGACCAACTACGCACGGCCGCTGAAATTTTTGACACAGACCTACGCCCTGCGCTCAATGCGGAAGGAATTGTCTTGGCGCAGATGAGCGACCTTGACGCTCGTCAAACCGAATGGACTTCCCAGCTATTCAACGAGCAAATCTTTCCGGTGATAACGCCGATGGCGGTGGACCTGGCACACCCGTTTCCTTACATCTCCGACTTGTCGCTAAATCTGGCGGTGCAGGTCAAACCAGACGACTACGCCTTTGCCAGGGTCAAGGTGCCGCCGATATTGCCGCGCTTTATGCAGCTGCCCGCAGCGGCACTGGCAGGCGACGCGGCGAGCAGCGCCACCACCTTCGTTGCCCTTGAAGCGGTCATCGCCGCGCATCTGGCGGAGATCTTTCCAGGCGTGGAAGTGGCTAATCACTCAATGTTTCGGGTGACGCGCAACGCGGAAATTGAAATCGACGACACCGACGCAGACGCAGACGACCTGATGAAACAGCTTGAGTACGGGCTGAATCAGCGGCGCTTTGGGGAGCCGGTGCGACTAGAGGCGACGAACGGCTTGACCGAAGATTCGCTGGAGATGCTCACGCGCGAGCTTGACCTATCCCAAGATGCGGTGATGGTCGTGCCGCAGCTGCTGGCGCTGAGCGACCTGGAACAGCTTTACAAGCTGGATCGCCCGGATCTCAAGTTTGAGCGCCACCGCCCGCGCATCACGCCCGCGCTGGAGACCGACTCCGCGGAGGCGGCGGATCCGTTTGCGGTGCTGCAAAAGCGCGACGTGCTGCTGCACTTCCCGTACGAGTCATTCACCGAGAGCGTCGCTTCGTTTATTCGCAGCGCTGCGCGCGACCCGGACGTGATCGCCATCAAGATGACGATGTATCGCACTTCGGAGCGCAGTCAGCTTGTGGATTGGCTGGTTGAGGCGGCGACGAACGGCAAGCAGGTCGTGGTGGTGGTGGAGTTGAAGGCGCGCTTTGATGAGCAGGCCAACATTGAATGGGCGCGGCAGATGGAGCGGGCGGGCGTGCATGTGTCTTACGGGCTGGTCGGGCTGAAGACGCACTGCAAGATTGCGCTGGCGGTGCGGCGTGAGGGGCGCAACAAGAATCAGATTCGGCGCTACACCCACGTGGGCAGCGGCAACTACAACGCCGACACCGCTACGTATTACGAGGATCTGGGTTTGCTCAGCGCCGATGAAGCCATCGCCGACGACATATCCCAGCTGTTCAACAAGCTCACCGGCTACAGCCGCTACGCCAGTTACGACAAGATGCTGGTTGCGCCCGACACCTTGAAAGACGGCCTGCAGGAGCTAATCGCTGAGCAGGCCTGCAAGCCCGACGGCTACATATTTATGAAGGTGAACGCCCTCGTGGATACGGCGATTATCGAATCGCTTTATGAGGCGTCCGCGCAGGGATGCGAGATCAATCTGGTTGTGCGGGGTATTTGTTGTTTGGTGCCGCAGGTTGCGGGGCTGAGCGAAAACATTCACGTGCGCAGCGTGATCGGTCGCTTCTTGGAGCACGGCCGGATCTATAAGTTCGGCCGCGACGGTGTCAGCGGCGCGGGCAGCCAGTTCTTCATCGGTTCGCCCGATCCGATGCCTCGCAACCTGCGCCACCGCGTTGAAGCGCTTGTGCAGATAAACGACGAGGAATGCAAAGCACAACTGGCGGCGATAAGTGAGGCCTACCTAAAAGACGACATTGAGCGCTGGGAGTTGGGCAGCGATGCCAGTTGGAATCACATCACCGGAGTCCGCTTGCATGACCGACTGGCGAATCGCGAGTACTAGCAAAGTGCTGCTACCATTGCGCCCGTGACTTTTGAGGCAAGAAACGAACTAGGCCTACTGCTCCTGACCTAGGCGAGAACCCACACCGGTTCTCGCCCTACCTCCTGCGCCTTCGGGCCAGGGGGTTTTTTGTTGCCCCGAATCAACCCCACCCAACCCAAATCAACCCCACCCCCACTACTAACAAAGAAAGCCCAAAGGAAAACCAATGGCAAACGTCAAGGCGATCAGCCAACAACAACCCAGTCCAATGCCCTACGGCAAATACGAGACGTATCCGTTTGGCCCAGACCTGAAAGATCGCACCTGGATCAACCAATCGATAACCGAAGCGCCGCTTTGGTGTTCGGTAGATCTGCGCGACGGCAACCAAGCCCTCATCGACCCGATGGACATCCCACGCAAGCGACAGATGTTTGAGGCGCTAGTGGAGATGGGCTTCAAGGAAATAGAGGTCGGCTTTCCGTCCGCTTCGGCGCCGGACTTTGACTTCTGCCGTCTGCTAATCGAGGAAGACCTAGTGCCCGACGACGTGTGGATTCAGGTGCTAACCCAAAGCCGCCCGGAGCTAATCGAGCGCACCTATGAATCAATAGCGGGCGCCACCAACGCCATCGTGCATCTCTACAACCCGACTTCGGTACTGCAGCGCAAGGTGGTTTATCGCCTTGACAAGCCCGGCATTGTGGATATTGCGCTTGAAGGCACCACGCAATGCAAGCAGCTGCGTGAGACCTCAACGGCGAAAAACATCCGCTTTGAATACTCCCCCGAGTCATTCACCGGCACCGAAATTGAGTTCGCTTTAGAAATCTGCGATCGGGTGGCTGGCGAGTGGGGCGCCACCAAAACCGATCCGATCATTTTGAACTTGCCGGCGACCGTTGAGATGTCAACGCCCAACATTTACGGCGACCTCATTGAGTACTTCCACCGCAACATCGCCAACCGCGACGCGGTCGTGCTGTCGCTTCATCCGCACAACGACCGTGGCTGCGCTGTCGCCGCCGCGGAATTCGGAGTCATGGCGGGGGCAGACCGAGTCGAGGGAACCCTGTTTGGAAACGGCGAGCGCACCGGCAACGTGGACATCATCACGCTGGCGATGAACCTGTTTTCGCAGGGCGTTGACCCGGAGCTAGACATCAGCCACATTGACAACCTGCGGCGAATAGCGGAGTACTGCAATCAGTTGCCTGTGCATCCGCGCCACCCCTACGGCGGCGACTTGGTTTACACCGCATTTTCGGGCAGCCATCAAGACGCCATCAAAAAGGGCTTCGAGGCGCTGCCCGACGAGTACAGCCTTTGGGGCGTTCCCTATTTGCCGATCGATCCGGCTCACGTCGGGCGCTCCTACCAGGATGTGATTCGGGTGAACAGCCAGTCGGGCAAGGGCGGCGTTGCGTACGTGATGAAAAACACCTTCGGGTTTGACCTGCCCCGGCGCTTGCAGATTGAGTTCAGCGGCGTGATCCAGCAGATCACCGACGAGGGCGGCGAGATTTTGCCCGAGGCGATTCAGAAAAAGTTCAACGAGACTTATTTACATCTGGAGCAGCCTTACGCTTATGTCGGCCACAGCAGCCACTTTGACTCGATGTCGTCGGCTGAATCTGAGGTGATTGCCACTATTCGCACCGTGGACGGCACCAAGACCGTTGATAAGGAGATCAAGGGTTCCGGCAACGGGCCGCTGGCGGCGTTCAAGAGCGCTTTGGCTGACGGGCTTGGTGTGGATGCGACTCTGGTGGATTATCACGAGCACGCCGTTGGCACCGGAGCCGATGCCACGGCCGCGGCTTACGTTGAGATTGAGACGCCCGATCGGCAGGTGTTCTGGGGAGTGGGCATGAATCCGAACATCGTGACGGCGAGCTTTCAGGCGTTGCTGTCGGCGTTGAATCGGGCAGCGGGTTAGCTAGCTAGCCCAGCAGAAACGGTGGGCGCTAGGCGGCCGGTGCTAGCTGGCTGGCCTAGCTGGCTGGCGTCAGCCGGAACACGCCGGACTCGCTGTCGACCAGATACACCTCGCCCAGCGGATCGGCATAGAAGCCCCACGCCGGGCCGGTCTGCACTCCTAGATCAATCGCCGCAGAGTTTGCGGTGCTGCCGCCTGCGCCACCCCGGCCACCGCCCGAGCCGACTATCTGGCTGGCGTAAACGCGCCTAGCGCACAGATCGGCCCACACATATAGACCCCGAAGCGCTGGCAGGTTTTCGCCGCGGTAAACCTGCCCGCCAATCACCGCGCACAGGCTGCCGGAATCCTGGCGGTATTCAAAGTCGGGCTCACGATGCGGGCGAACCTGCTTGCCGCCAGCCTGGCGAGTGCCCTCAAACACGTCCCAGCCCAGGTCGGCGCCGCCTTCGTTTTGGCCTTCACCTAGATCGAGCACCGTGACCTCTTCCGTGCACGACTGGCCGACGTCGGCGACCCACAGTTGCTGCTCAACCGAATCAAAGCTCATGCGAAAGGCGTTGCGCACGCCGCTCACCCAGATGCGTTCATCTGCTCCCGGCACTCCGATGTAGGGGTTGCCAGGCGCGGGCAGGGCACGCCGATTCGGGGCGGCGGTCGGGTCTACCGCCAGGCGTAATATCGCACCGAGCGGAGTGCTGAGATTTTGCCCGTTACCCAGCGGATCGTTGCCGGCGCCGCCGTCGCCAAACATCGTGTACAGGTAGCCCCGGTGGTCAAAGACGATGTCGCCGCCGTTGTGGTTGGCGAACGGCTGGGAGATGCGCAACAGCTCAACTGCGGGGCCGAGCGAATTGCCCGAGACGGCGTGAGCGGTCAACACATTGCTGCCGCTGACGTTGGTGCGATGGATGTACAGCCAGTCTTCGGCGGGGGCGAGCGCCATACCGAGCAAGCCCAATTCAAAGTTGACGCCGGTGTCGTTGCTGAGGTCAAGCGCTGGGCTTGCTGGCAAGGTGGCTCGGCCGGCGTTTGCTGGTGCGCTGAACGTATACACCTCGCCGCGGCGATTTGCGACAAAGCCACTGAGTTCGCCGTTGGCACCTCTGTTGGCATCCGTGCCGGTCTGCCTGGTTTGCGAGCGGAACACGATGGCGGTTGTGTTTCGCATCGGTATGAATGTCGCTAGCTCAACTCGCTGGCTGTTTGAGGCTCGGGAGATTTGCAGCCGCGGCAGCCGTGAATGGCAGCCCTCCGCGGAGATCGTGATGTCCAGGGGCTCTGGGTCAACGGCGGGTGGTGCTGTGGTTGGCGGTGCCGTGGTGGATGATGTAGAGGATGACGTGGTGGACGATCTGGTGGACGGTGCCGTTGTGGGAGATGAAGCGGTGGGCGCGGTCGTCTGCGGCGAGCTGCCATCTGGCGAAGTCGTAGTCGCCGGCGCCGTGTCCCTATCCGAGGGCGAGCTGGTCGTATCTTGCGAACCAGTCGGCTGCTGGTTCGTGTTCGTGTCGGGCGCGGAACTCGTGTCGTCGCCCGAACTCGCATCGTCGCTCCCAGCGCAGGCCGCCGCCAGCATCGCCAGCCCAATCAATCCCGCAAAGATCCGTACGCCGAAGGGGAGTTTCACGCGCTCCTACTTAGCACAAGCTGCGACCCGATCAGCCCCACTCAAAATAAATCACCGCTACAAGGGTGGCCTTACTTGCCAAACTAGAGGGGCTAGCTACCCACGGCTGGCGACGTGCGGCGTTACTCGTGCGACACACCTAGGAGGATCGTTGGGCTCATTCGCGCTGCGTAGCTTCGCAGGTGGCACCCTGTTTGGATCGCTCCAAAAGTCCGCCGAGCTTGATGGACCTCCCCGCGTTCTGTACCTGCACGGCTGGGGGCGCACCCATCAGGATTTCGACGCAGTCCGAACGCAACCTGCGCTAGCGGCTTGTCCCTCATCGCTGGCGCTTGACCTGCCGGGGTTCGGCACGTCGCCTCCCCCACCCAGCGCTGGCGGAGCCGACCTGTATGCGCGCCTGCTCTTGCCCGCTCTGGCCGAATGCGAGATGCCGGTGATTTTGGTGGGGCACAGCTTCGGCGGCCGCGTGGCGTTGGAGCTGGCGCACCAACGACCGAATGCGGTGGCAGCACTGGTACTGACCGGAGTGCCCCTGCTGCGACCCGCCATCGTGCGGTCAAAACCCTCCCTGCGATTTCGGCTGGCGAGGCGTGCCAACGCAATGAAACTTGTGAGCGACAAGGCAATGGAAAATCTGCGCAGGCGATCCGGCAGTGCGGACTATCAAGCCACCGAGGGCGTGATGCGTGACGTGCTTGTGGCGGTCGTCAATGAGACATACGAAACTCAACTGCAGGCGGTGAAGATGCCGGTTGAGTTGGTTTGGGGCGACAGCGATCGTGAGGTAATACCGGGCATTGCGGTGCGGGCGGAGACCATGCTGGCTAATGCCAGCCTGACGATCCTGTCTGATGTCGGGCATTTTGTGCCTAACGAAGCGCCGAGGCAGCTGGCTGAGATAATCGCACGGCAGCTTCACACGATTGACTGCGAGCCGGAGCCGACCACTGCAATTGACCCGACCACCACAACGAACCCGACCACCACAGCAACCGATTAGCCAGCTATGAGTGACCTGCACCCGTTGGTGTATCTGCCTGCGCTTGTCGGCGTGGCGCTGTCGTCTTTTCGCTGGTTGCGTGTGTGCCAGCGGGAGCATTATCTGGCCGGCTCGGTTGCTCGCTTTGCCTGGCGTTGGTGGTGGCTTCACAACCTCAATCGCCTGTTGCTGGCGGCAGCGATAGCGGCGGTCGTTGTCACTGCGTTTGTGAACTGGCTCGTCGTTGTGGCGGTGTTGCTCGCGCTGGTCGGGCCGCTCGGTTTGTCGCATCGTGGTCACACCAGCAAGCTGACGTGGACGCGGCGGCTAATCACGGTGGCGATTGCGACGGCGGTGTTGGTTGCTGTGGTGCTGGCGATCACCGCCATGACGGGCGGCGACTCAAACGCAAGCGCGCTCGCTCTGGCGATCGTGGCGATCGTGTTGCCGGGCTTGATCGATCTGGCGCTGCTGATTACCAAGCCGATTGAGCGCACCTTGACGCGGCGCTGGGTCAAAAAAGCGCGCACCAAACTTGACCGCATTGATCCCACCCGCGTGGCGATCACCGGTTCATTCGGGAAGACCACCGTGAAGGGCTACCTGCGCCACCTTGTTAGCGGGACGCATTCGGTGGTGGCGTCGCCTGGCAGTTTCAACAACACCGCCGGGCTTTGCCGCACGATCAATGAGCACCTTGAGCGTGGCACGGAGGTGCTGATCGCTGAGATGGGCACCTACGGGCGGGGTGAAATAGCGGCGATGGTTCGCTGGGTGCAGCCGTCCGTTTCGGTGCTGACTTCGGTGGGGCCGGTTCATCTGGAGCGCTTTGGAAGTCTTGAGTCGATCGTGGCGGCCAAAACCGAAGTCTTCGGCACTAGTCGCACGGCGATTCTGAACGTTGACGCGCCGCTGCTTGAAGCTGAGGCGGTGCGGTTGGAGGCATCGGGCATTCGTGTGATTCGCTGCTCGGCGGTGGCGCCCGGTGGCGATGCCGCTGGCACCGGCAGCACCAGTGGCGACCCTCCCCCGGCCGCTGACGTGTGCGTGTACCGAACCGATAAGTCCCACCACAAGGTTGTGCTTTTCGGGCGGCCGATTGATGCCGCGGTCAGCTCAGCGGCATCGCCTACCAACGTCGCATGCGCGATTGCCGCCGCATCGGTGCTAGGCGTGAGCGACGAAGACATCGCCCAACGCTTGCCGACGCTGCCAGTTCCGTCGAATCGGCGTGAGATGTCCGTCAGCGCTTCGGGAGTAACGGTGATTGACGACACCTACAACAGCAACCCAGCGGGAGCCGCCGCCGCCTTGGAGATGTTGGCGAACGCCGATGTGAATCGCCGGGTCGTGGTGACTCCAGGGATGGTTGAAATGGGCTCAGCGCAGGCCAAGCAAAACGCCGAGTTCGCCAGAGCCGCCGCCGAGGGCGTGGCTAATGACTTTGTAATCGTCGGGCTGACCAACAAGGCGGCTCTGATAGATGGCGCTCACAGCGGTACGGCCGTGGTGCGCACGATGAAAGATCGTGAGGCGGCGGTGCAGTGGGTGCGCGCCAACCTGAAGCCCGGCGACGGCGTGCTTTACGAAAACGATCTGCCAGATCATTTTCCGTAAACCCAAAACCGGACAGGGATGCTGCGGGCTTTACCCTTAGCTTGCTGATGGGTGACGTGCTGATGCGTAATGCGTAAAACGAGCCGCTTGCTGTGAGCCGTGTTGCGGTCTGCTTTGGCGGGCCTTCACCCGAGCACGACATCTCCGTGCTTACCGGCCTGCAGGCTTCGCACTGTCTGACCGACATGGAAGAAAATCCGATCGCCCTGTACTGGGCGCGCAACGGCGATTGGTTTGAGGTTTCCGCCGCCGCTGAACCAAGCGAGTTCGCCGACGGCTTGCCAAGCGAGGCCAAACCGATTGAGCTTCTGGTCGGCGAGGATGGCGGTTTCTTCCACACTGGTCGCCGCAGCCGCCGATCCTCGCTTGACATATCGGTCGTGCTGAACTGCTGCCACGGGGCGCCCGGCGAGGACGGCACTTTGCAGGCCGCCTTTGACATGGCCGGGCTGCGCTACTCCGGCCCCAGCCAAGCGGGTGCGGCTCTGGGCATGGACAAGTTCGCATTCACCTCCGTCATCGCCGCCGCCGGCCTACCCACCCTGCCCCTCTGGGTGGTTGATGATGGCCTGCAGCTGACCGACCAGACCGCTGCGTTGGCGCAAGGTCCGCTGATCGTGAAGCCACGCTTTGGCGGCTCCTCAATCGGCATCGAAATAGTTGAAGACCTAACAACCGCCAAAGCCTTGACGTCTTCGGCGATCTCCCTAGCACAAGGTGCGGTGGTGCAGCCGTACATCGCCGACTCGATCGACCTGAACGTTTCTCTCCTGGCGTGGCCAACCCAGCGGCTGAGCGCCATCGAGCGTCCGTTGCGCTCCACCGATCAGGATCAGCAAACCAGCGACATCTACAACTACGCCGACAAGTATCTGCGCGGCAGCCAGGGGATGGCTAGCTCGCCCCGTGAGCTGCCAGCCAACGTGCCCGAGGCGATAGAGGCCGCCATTTCTGACGCCGCCAGTGCGGTGGCGAGGCTGGTGCTGGCTCGTTCGGTGTCAAGGCTTGACTTCTTGTGGGACGGCACGGACAACCCGAACGGCATTTACATAAACGAGCTGAACACGATCCCCGGTTCGCTCTGCTGGTATTTCTGGACCGAGCAAGGCGTCAGCTTTGCGGAGCTTCTCAACAATCTGATTGATGAGGCGAAGTCGCAACCCGCTCGCCAATTCAGAACTGACGGAGCAGATGGAACGGCACTGCGAGACGTTTCAAACATCTCATCCAAACTTGCCTAGACCGCAGCGAGCGAAGGCGGTTGGGGTTGCGCTAGCCACGGCTGTGTTGGTTGTGTTGGCCGTGTTTGCGCTGGCGGCTTGTTCCGCCTTGGCGGGTTCGGCTGGGTCTGGCGCTGGCGGGTCCGATGCTGAGGCTGGGGGCGGGCGAGACGGACGGAGCGGACAAGACGGTTCTGGCGGCAGCACCGATGCGGCTTTGGCGATCGAGGTGCTGGGCAGTTGCGTTACCGGTCAGGTTGCCGCTTCGCTTGACCTCACGATTAGGGAGCTATCGACTGATCTCGCTGGCACGGCGCCAGGCGATGAGTCAAGGATTGAGTCGGTTGTCGGCAAAGAAACCCTTCGCATAGCACGCGACATTTGCGAGCTGCGAGACCTGGCCGTGGGCGACGGTTCTGACGGTGCTGCTGGTGCTGGCGCTGGTCGTGCTGGTAGCGGCTCCGACTCAATCATCGTGTCTCCCGAAGGCGACCGCGATGCTTCGCTACCGAACTCACTGGTTGAAGCGCCGCAGCGTTTTGACCCAAGCGACACTCCGCCCGGCACCGACGCCACACTCGATCAGCTCTGGCTTACCTGCGGAGACGGCGAATGGCTGGCGTGTGATCGACTGCTGTACGAATCACCCGCCAACAGCGACTACGAGGCGTTCGGGTTCAGCTGTGGCGGGCGCGCAAACCTTGACTGCGGTTCCCTGCTCGGCGGAAAATCAAGCACGGGAAGCACCTTCAACAGCCAGCCCGTGTCACCCGCCACCCCCGCACCGGGCGACATTTCCTCACTTGACGGCTGGTGGGTGCGATGCTCCAACGGCAGCGCTCAAGCCTGCGCCCAGCTAGTGCTGATCGCCCCGAGCGGATCGGCGTACGCGTTTTACGGGTACTCCTGCGGCGGGCGCGTTGCGGGAGATTGCGCTTCGCTGCTAGGCGATGATGGTTCTCCGCCCGCGTTAAGAACTCGCTCGCCGAACGACCCCGCCCCCGGCACAGACGCATATCTTGACGGGCTCTGGCAGCGCTGCGCTGATCTGTCGGCAGTCGCCTGCGGCAATTTAGCCACCTTCGCCCCGCCCAGCAGCGACTACGAACGCTTTGCTTTGTCTTGCGGTTGGCGTGCGGTAACGCCATGCACCAGGCTGTTTTTGCAGATCCAAGCCCTGTCGCAATAGGGCGCAACGAAGCACCGCGCTAAACGCAGCAACAGACCGCCACAATAGAACGCAGTAAGAACGCAGTAAGAACGCAGCAAGACCGTAAGAACGTATGAACGCAACCCGCACAAGCACCACACGCATG
Source organism: Candidatus Poriferisodalaceae bacterium (assembly GCA_965212125.1). Classification (GTDB taxonomy): domain Bacteria; phylum Actinomycetota; class Acidimicrobiia; order Acidimicrobiales; family Poriferisodalaceae; genus CAYRJD01. The sequence goes on from OZ243045.1 coordinate 1,126,270, forward strand.
AACACAACCAAACAATCCCGCTGTCGCATCAGTCGCCGCGCCAACTAGACACAAGCCCCGTGATCGCCGACGCCCTCGCACATAAGCGCATAGCCATCACCGGCGCCACCGGCTTCTTAGGCACCGCCTTGGTTGAGCGGCTGCTGCGGTGCGTGCCCGACTGCGATCTGGTGCTGCTGGTGCGCCCCGGCCGCCGCAACGACGCCGCTCAGCGCGTGCAGCGAGAGATATTTCGCAACGACGCTTTTGAGCCCCTGCGAGAAAGCTGGGGCGACAGCTTTGACGCCACCTGCGCCAAGCGAGTCAACGTGCTGTCGGGTGATGTCACCGCCGACAATCTGGGGCTTTCGCCAGCCGACCTCGCCACGTTTTGCGGCTGCGACATCATCATTCACGCCGCTGCCACGGTCAGCTTTGACAGCCCGCTTGACGCCTCCATTGACATAAACCTGCTGGGGCCAAACCGCATTCTCACCGCCTGCCAAGACACCGGAACCACACCGCATCTGATAGCCGTTTCCACCTGCTATGTCGCTGGCAACCGGCGTGGAGCGGCCGCCGAAGCCTTGCTGTCTGACTCGCCTTTTTCGCTGGACATTGACTGGCGGGCCGAAGTAGCCGCCGCCAAACGCACTCGCTCAGATATTGACGCCCGCAGTCGTGAGCCTGATCGCCTGACAACTCTGCGGCGTGCCGCTAGAGAGGAACTCGGCCCGGCGGGTCTGCCGATGCTGGCGGCCAAAACCGAGCAGTTGCGCACCGAATGGGTGGATAGTCAGATGACTGAGGCCGGTCGCAGCCGGGCGACATCGCTCGGTTGGCCCGACGTGTACACCTACTCCAAGGCTTTGGGCGAGCAGGCTTTAGTGGAGCTGCGGCAGAACATTCCGGTAACGATCGTGCGGCCGTCGATAATTGAGTCGGCGCTGGCGGAGCCCATGCCCGGCTGGATTCGTGGGTTTCGGATGGCTGAGCCACTGATCGTGTCTTTTGCGAAGGGCGAGCTTGACACGTTTCCCGGCTATCCCGAGGGCGTGATTGACGTGATCCCGGTGGACATGGTGGCGGCGTGCATCGTCGCCGTCAGCGCACGGGTTAGCGGCAGCGCCAGCAGCCGCGAGAAGGAATCGGACGCCGCGCCCACCGCCGCACCAACGCAAGCGGCGCCAGCCGCAACGCCCACGCCCGTTGAAATCTTCCAAATCGCTTCGGGCGCGGTCAACCCGTTGCGATTCAAAGTGCTGCTCGACACCACCATGCGCTGGTTTGAACAACACCCGCTCTACGACTCCAAAGGCCACCCAACCGCAAGCACCTCCTGGCGCTACGCCGGCTCCTCCGACCTAGAAGAAAAACTTGAAAGAGTCGTGCGGCTGCTAGACATCGCCAGCCGCTTCGTCAATCACCTGCCGCTGCGAGGCAGAAGCGACCTAACCCTGCGCCTAGCCGAGCGCCGCCAAAGCCTGGAGCAACTGCAGGGCTACGTCCAGCTCTACGGCGCCTACGGCAAATGCGAAGCCCTCTACAGCATTGACTCAACGCTGCGATTGTGGGACAGCCTGGACGCCGCCGATCAGCAAGCCTTCGCCTTTGACCCGCGTGTAATCGACTGGCCGAACTACATCGCCGATGTGCATCTGCCGACGGTGGTGGTGCAGTCCCGCCTGAAAACCACGCCAGAGGTGCGCAGCGGCCCGGACCGAACCGATCGCCTGCGAGCGGCGGTGCTAAATCCGGATCGCCAGTTCGCCGCATTTGATCTTGAAAACACTCTGATCGCCAGCAACGTCGTGGAGAGCTACTCGTGGCTGGCCACACGCGACCTTGACGCCGCTGCTCGTTTCAGATTTGTGCTGCGCACCTTGTCGCAGGCACCGGGACTTTGGCGGCGAGACCGGCACGATCGCACCGATTTCTTACGCTTCTTCTATCGCCGCTACAAAGGCGCCTCCGTAGAAAAGCTAGACGCCGCTGCCAAGGAAATGCTGAGCCATCTGATCCTGGCGAAATCATTCCCGGCCGGGTTGCGGCGCGTGCGGGCGCACAAGGCAGCCGGCCACAAGACGGTGCTGATTACCGGCGCGCTTGACTTAGCGGTGCGCCCCTTGCAACCTCTGTTTGACGTGATAATCGCAGCCCGCATTGATAACGCCGACGGCCACTACACCGGCGAGATGACTGACGTGCCGCCTACCGGCGAAGTGCGCGCCCAAATGATGACCGATTGGGCGGCCGAGCAGGACTTTGACAGCGCTCAAGGTGTTGCCTATGCCGATGCCGCCTCAGACCTGCCGATGCTTGAAGCCGTGGGGTATCCGGTGGCGGTCAATCCTGAGACCCGACTGATAACCATCGCCGACAAGCGCGGCTGGCTGGTTGAAGAGTGGGGTCGCTCGCCGGGCGCTCCGAACACTTTGTTGCCGCTAGCACCGTTGCGACGCAACCCGAGGACTACCAGCAGTCGCTCCTACAAGCGGGCGCGCGCCGGAGCGGCGCGATGATTCAGCGGAAGGGCACTTCACGGCGCGGCTTGGTTCTAGAGGTCGAGCGCAATAGCCCGGCGACCGTTTGGTGTTACGGCGAGAAGCTGCGCCTGGAAAAGTTGCCGGTGGGCAGCCGCGTCGTATATCCCAACGAACCGCTGCCACCCATCAAAGACGTCGAGACCGCCATCGCCAAGGCGCTAGAAGAACCCCTGGGCGACAGCAAACCGCTTTCCGCTCTGCTGTTCGCTGGCATGAAGCTGACGATCGCCTTTGACGACGTGTCGCTGCCGCTGCCGCCAATGGCCGCACCCGACATTCGCTCACGCGTGATTGAACAAGTGCTTGACAAGGCAGCCGCCGCGGGCGTTGACGACGTGCATCTAATCGCCGCACTCGCCTTGCACCGCCGCATGACCGAAGATGAACTGCGGCACGCGGTGGGCGATCGTGTCTATGACTCCTTTGCACCGCAGGGGCGCCTATACAACTTTGACGCGGAAGATCCGGACGCACTCACCCACCTTGGCACCACCGACGAGGGCGAAGAGGTCGTAATAAGCACCCGCGCAGTTGAATCCGACCTGCTGGTGTACGTGAACATCAACCTTGTTTCGTTGGACGGCGGCCACAAGAGCGTCGCCACTGGCTTGTCGGGTTATCGCGGGCTGCGGCACCATCACAACGTGCACACGCTGCGCCATTCCAACTCATTCATGGACCCAGACAACAGCGAGCTGCACTCTCGCAACTGGCGCCAAGGTCGCTTGCTGGCGCAAAGCGGGCTGAAGGTTTTCCAGATTGAAACCACGCTCAACAACGACACGTTCCCAGCGCCGTATGACTTTTTGCAACGCCGTGAGTGGGAGATGTCGCCTAAGGATCGCTTGATGCTGCTGGGCACGAAGAAGGCGCTGGACATAATGCCCAACAGCACCGCCCGGCGGATCTTTCACAACATCCGCGCCCCTTACGGCGTTACTTCGGTGCAGGCTGGTGAGGTTGAGGCCGTTCACAAGGTCACGCTGGAGCACGTCTATCGCCAGCAGATGGTGCGGGTGGAAGGCCAGGCGGACGTGCTGACGATGGGCTTGCCGTACCTGTGCCCGTACAACGTCAACTCCGTTATGAATCCGGTATTGGTGGCGTGCCTGGGGCTGGGGTATTTCTTCAATATGTATCGGGGCAAACCGCTGGTGCGCCAGGGCGGCGTTGTGATAATGGCTCACCCCACGCCGTGGGAGTTCCACCCGGTTCATCACCCCAGCTACATCGACTTCTTTGAAGAGGTGCTAGCCGACACGACCGACCCTGTTGAGATCGAACAGCGCTACGAAAAGCGCTACGCGCAAGATGAGTGGTATCGGCATTTGTACCGCACTTCGTATGCGTATCACGGGGTTCATCCGCTGTATATGTGGTACTGGTGCGCGCACGCTTTGGAGCATGTGGGTGCGGTTGTCGTCGTTGGCGGCAACAATAGAGCTGTGCAGCGGTTGGGTTTTAGATCGGCTACCACGTTGGCGGACGCGCTGGAGATTGCCAGCGACGTTGTGGGGCGCAATCCAAGCATCACGCACATTCACAATCCGCCCGTGCTGATGGCCGACGTGGTGTGAGATCATGAGTGCCGCAAGATCATGAGCGTCCCGAAGAAGAGCACACGAATGTCGCTGGTGAAAATGACGCGGCGCGCTGAGTTTCCGCTGCGGTCGGCTCCCACCCCGAAAGGCCAGAAAGCGCTACCGGCAAACGTGGGCGCCAACTACGACACGGCTTGGTCCAGACGATTTCCCGCACGGGTGGTGCGCCGCGTGTTTCGCGACACGATCGGCAAGGCGCTTGTGCGCTACTACGCAACGCCCACCATCAAAGGGCTTGATCGCCTGCAAGGCCTGAACGGCCCCGCCTTGTTTGTTTCCAATCATCAAAGCCACGCCGACACGGCGGTGATGATTACCTCCATCCCGGAGCCGTGGTGCAACCGGCTGATCGTGGGTGCGGCGGCGGATTATTTCTTTAGCAATCGTGTTACCTCCATGATGTCGGCTTTGTTTGTTGGGGCGATTCCGATTGAGCGGGCGTCAATAAACCGCCAGACGATTGACATGGCGGTCAAGCTGTTGCGCGGCGGATGGAGCATGGTGATCTATCCCGAAGGCGGACGCAGCGCCGATGGCTGGGGTCATGAGTTTCGGCCGGGGGCGGCGTACCTTGCGCGACAAGCCGGTGTGCCGGTGGTGCCGGTGCATATTCGTGGCACGTTTGACATCATGCGCAAAGGTCGGGTGTGGCCGCGCCGCGCTCGCTCGGTTATCAATTTTGGCAGGCCGCTTTACTTTGCCAGCGAAGACAACAACCGGCGCTTCACCCGCAAGATGCAACAAGCCGTTGAAGTGCTGGCCGACGAAACCAGTTCGGGCAACTGGTTTGCCGCTCGCAAGCGCTCTCATTCTGATGAGAGTCCGTCAACCGCGGGGCCGGAGGCGGCTACCTGGCGGCGACGCTGGGCTTTGAATGAGATCACCGACAAGAGCACCGGCACCACCGGCCGCGACCCCAAACAACAATGGCCCTATATCTAAACCCCTACTTATAAAACTATGACTGATACTGCAGCGCAAATGGACCCAGACCAACTAAAGCAACTGGCTTTCAAAGTGTGGTCTTACAAGCAGGGCGAGATGGTGTCGCTCATGCTCCACATCGGCGACCGGCTGGGCTTGTTCACCAAGCTGGCGGAGCTGTGCGACGCGGCTGGCGGCAGCGGCTCCGGCGGCAGCTCTGACGGCGGCTCCGGCAGCGACGGCTCGCCCGGGCTGATCACCAGCGAAGAGCTGGCAGCTGCCACCGGCCTGAACGAGCGCCTGATACGCGAATGGCTGTTCGGCATGGCGGCGGCGGACGTGCTCACCCACACGGACGGCGCCTTTTTGATAACGCCCGAAGGCAAGGCACTGCTAGTGGACGAGCAAGATTCGGTGCTGTTTGCGATGGGTGCGTTTCGTGGCGGCACCGAAACCGAAGCCCTCGATCTGATACTTGAGTCGTTCCAGACCGGCATCGGCATGACCTATGAGCAGCAGGGGCCGCGCGCCGCGGCGGGATTGGCTCGCACCACCGGACCTTTCAGCCGCCAGGCGCTCACCTCCACGATCATTCCCGGGCTAGACGGCGTGAAAGCCAAGCTGGAAGCGGGAGCCAAGGTGCTTGACGTGGGCTGCGGTGCGGGCGTGTCGGCATGCCTGATTGGCGAGGCATGGCCCAACACCCAGGTGATCGGCTGCGACCCCTCCCAGACTGCGATAGCTCAGGCTCGCCAGCGCGCTAAAGACTCCGGGCTGTCAAACGTTGAATTCGTTATCGCCCCTGCCGAAGAAATAAACAACGCCGAAGAAATAGGTGCTGGCGATTTTGCACTGGTGCTCACCTTCGACTGCCTGCACGACATGCCTCGCCCCGACACCGCTCTCAGCGCCATTCGCAAAGCCCTCAGCGACGACGGCACCTTGCTAGTAAAAGACATCCGCTCGCGGGGCGATTTCGAGATTGACAAACGCAATCCGCTGCTGGCGATGTTCTACGGGTTCTCGGTATCATCGTGTTTGCAGTCAGCCATGAGCGAGCCCGGCGGAATGGGGCTCGGCACGCTCGGACTGCATCCGCAAAAGGCCAAACAGCTAACGGCCGAAGCGGGATTCACGGGTTTCGTTGAACACGACTTTGACGACGCCGCGAACATCTACTACGAAGTCAGGCCGTGAGATGCCAGTTCAAGCCAGCACCCCGATAGAGCTAATCCAAGACGTTTACAACGGGCTGACCGAAGCCACGCAGTGGGGGCGAGAAGCGCTGGGGCGGCCGCTGACGCTGACCGAAAAAACTCTTGTGCGCCACCTGCACGATCGCAGTCAAGCTCTGGAGCGCGGAGCCAGCTATGTCGATCTGACGCCCGACCGGGTCGCCATGCAAGACGCAACCGCGCAGATGGCTTGGCTGCAGTTCATCACCGCCGGGCTAGACGAAGTAGCCGTGCCCACTACGACTCACTGCGACCACCTCATTGCGGCTCGCCTGGACGGCAAGCGCGATCTGCTCGCAGCCGCCGACGACAACAAAGAGGTTTACGACTTTTTGCGCGATGTGTGCGCCAAGTACGGGGCTGGCTTCTGGAGGCCCGGCAGCGGCATCATCCACCAAGTAGTGCTGGAGCAGTACGCGTTTCCGGGCGGGATGATGATCGGCACCGACAGCCATTCGCCCAACGCGGGTGGGATTGGAATGCTGGCGATCGGCGTGGGCGGCGCAGACGCGGTTGATGTAATGACCGGGGGGCCTTGGAACGTGCGCTGGCCGAAAGTGATCGGTGTGAGGCTGACTGGCGCACTGTCGGGTTGGAGCTCACCCAAAGATGTGATCTTGAAAGTGGCGGAGATTCTTACCGTCAAGGGCGGCACGGGTGCGGTGGTGGAGTATTTCGGACCCGGCGCCGAAACGCTTAGCTGCACAGGCAAGGCAACCATCTGCAACATGGGCGCAGAGATAGGCGCCACCACTTCGGTTTTTGGCTTTGACGAGGCGATGGCGCGCTACCTGAAAGCCACTGAACGCGAGCAGGTTGCCGACGCCGCTACGCAAGTGAAAGCCGAGCTGGTCGCCGACGAAGAGGTGCTGGCCGATCCGGGCGCTTTCTACGACCAAGTGGTTGAGATTGATCTTGACCAGCTGCGGCCGCACATCAACGGCCCGCACACGCCGGATCTGGCGCGCGAGATCAGCCAGCTAGCAGGCGAGGCGCGCGAGCAGGGCTGGCCGCTGGAAATAAGTGCTGCGCTGGTGGGTAGCTGCACCAACTCCAGCTACGAAGACATGACCCGCGTTGCCAGCATCGCGCGCCAGGCTGCGGCGGCGGGCTTGAAAGCCAAGACCCAACTGCTGGTAACGCCAGGCTCTGAAAAAATCCGCGCAACGATTGAGCGCGACGGCTTGCTGCGAGATCTGCAGTCCCTGGGTGCGACGGTGCTCGCTAATGCGTGCGGTCCGTGCATCGGGCAATGGGATCGCAGCCCGGACAAGAGCCACACCGTCGGGCAGACAAACGTCATCGTTACCTCTTACAACCGCAACTTCCCCAAGCGCAACGACGGCGATGCCGCCACCCTGGCCTTCGTTACCTCGCCGGAAACGGTCGTGGCGATGGCGTTGGCGGGCACGCTTGACTTTGACCCGCTGTCGCACACCCTCACCAGCGACGACGGCACCGAGGTGTCGCTTGAGGTGCCAGTTGGCGTTGAACTACCGGCGGCGGGTTTTGAGTCTGGGTCGGACGGCTTCGTGGCGCCGAGTGGCGGCGACATTGCGATAACGGTCTCCCCCACTTCTGAGCGTCTGCAACTGCTGGAGCCGTTTGCGCCCTGGGACGGCAACGACTACGAGAGCTTGCCGGTGCTGGTTAAGGCCAAGGGGAAGTTCACAACCGACCACATCTCAATGGCTGGTCCGTGGTTGCGCTACCGCGGCCACCTGGAAAACATTTCCGGCAATCTGTACCTGGGCGCAATCAATGCGTTTGAGGGTGCCTCTGGTTCGTACGAAGCTGGCCACGGCAAAAACCAGCTGACCGGAGAGGTTCAGCCGTTTCCGGAGATCGCTCGTGAGTATCACCAAGCCGGTGTGAGCTGGGTGGTGATCGGCGATGAAAACATGGGCGAGGGCTCTAGCCGTGAGCACGCCGCGATGGAGCCACGCTTTCGGGGCGGTCTGATAGCGCTGGCACGTTCGTTTGCGCGCATCCACGAAACCAACCTGAAAAAACAAGGCATGCTGCCCTTGACGTTTGACAGCCCGGCGGACTACGACCGCATCGGCGAGGATGATCGCATTGCCGTGCGTGGGCTGGCAGGCCTGGCACCCGGGCAGCCGCTAACCGTTGAGGTGACCCCGCCCGCTGGTGAGACCTGGGCGTTCAAGGCCAATCACACCTTCGGTGCCAACCAGGTGGAATGGTTCACCGCCGGGTCGGCCCTCAACGCTCTTAAAGCTGCGCTGTAGCGAAACAACCCTGGAAAGACGAAACCGACTCGGAAGGGGGACCGAGTCGGCTTCAATTAGGTCTCCAGCGTGTTACGCCAGGACCAGTGCGCTCCGTCTTCTCGTCGGGCGACACAAGTAATAGTAAAGCAATTCGCACTATCTAACAACGCAGTCTGGCAGATACTTGAAATCTCTAAAACAGATAGCTGCTAATGCGCGCCTAAAATGGCGGGTATGGATTTCAAACAACTAGAGGCCCTTGCCGCGGTCGCCACGCACGGACGATTTTCGGCAGCGGCACTTGCTCTCGACACGGTTCAGTCAAACATCTCTTCGCGTATCGCCAAGCTGGAAGAAGAGCTGGGCGCTGTACTAGTCGACCGCGGGCTGAGTCAGCTAACGCCTGAGGGTAAAATAGTGCTGGAACGAGCCAACCGCATATCGGCTGAACTGGGTGCCATCCGCGATGACGTTGCCTCAATGACGTCAACCGTTACCGGTGAAGTGCAGCTGGGCATTATCGGCACGCCGGCTCGCTGGTTGCTGCCCCCTTTGCTGGATGCCCTTACAAATCAGCATCCAGGCATTGAGATAACCGTGACCGACGCCCCCACCACCTCGCTGGTGGCGCTGCTAAAGAACAGTGCCTTGGATCTAGCGATCACCAACGTTCCGCTCCATCACAACGATCTTGTGAGCGGCCCGCTGTGGGATGAACAGATGGTGGTCATAGCGCCGAGCAACCATGAGCTAGCCGCCGAAGGTGATCGTGTGGTGACATTTAAAGAGTTGGCGCAATATGAGCTGGTGCTGGGCTCGCCTGGTTCTAGTTTGCGCAATCTGGTGGATGCTGCCGCCGCCAAGCACGGCGTGGTGCTGCGCAAGAAAGCCCAGTTGGACGGGGTGAGGATGGCGGCAACGATGGCGTTTCAGGGATACGGCCCGGCGGTGGTGCCGATTAGTTCAATTCCTGAGTGGGTGGCACGTGGCAACTGGAACGTGCTGACGTTGCGTGGTATGTCGCGCCGAGAAGTGGGGCTGGCAATCCGCCGCAAGGGCTTGCTTACGGCAGCGGCGTCCGCCACGCGCCAGGTGATTCGTGAGGTGGTGCGCGAGACGGTGTCAAAAATCAAAGGCTTGAAAGCAACGTAGGCGGCCGCTTGTCGCAAATAGCGGGCTAGCGCCGCCATAGCATCTAGGTCGTGCCGCCGGAAACAGTGCCGTCTGAAACTGCGCTGCCGGAGACCGCGCCAGAGACCGCTCCGCTGGAGACTGAGCTGACGCTGCGGGATCGCACCCCCAGCTTTGTGCGGGTGTCAAGCACGCAGATCGGCAACAAGCGGGTAGTGCTAATAGATGCGGCGCGGTGGGCTAGCTCCGACCAACCTGGCACCGATCAGCCTGGCACCGATCAGCCTGATGCTGCAACCGAATCTGCCAGTATCGATTCTGCTGCCAGCGATTCTGGCGCAGCCGAAGCAGACACCGCCGATCAGCCAGAACGCCGCGGCGCGCTGGCTCCCATTGACGGCGAAAATATTGCCGCTGGGCTGGCGCTCGCCGAGGCCGAACAAATCCCTGTCGTATTGCTGCTCTCCTCAAGCGGCGCAGACATCAATCACGGAATAACCGCCCTGGATGCCTGGGGCAAGGCCGCCAAGCGCCTGGCGCGCTGCTCCGGCGTGGTGCCGATCATTGCCGGGGTTACCGGCCCGGCTATCTCAGGTCCGGCGCTGCTGATCGGTCTGGCCGACGTGGTGATCATGTCCGAAGAGGCTTACGCATTTGTAAGCGGCCCCATTCCGGTGCGCGACATGACCGGCGTAAACGTCAGCACCAGCGAGCTTGGTGGCGCTTCGGTGCATCAACAAGAGTCGGGCGTAGCCAGCTTGGTGGTGCCCGAAGACGAGATGATGAACGCCATTGCCGATGTGCTGATGTACCTGCCTGACAACTGCCAGCAACCACCACCGCTACTTGGCAGCGACGATCCCACCGACCGCCTCGTGCCAGAGGCTGCCGACCTTCTGCCCGACACCAGCACCGGCGCATACGACGTGCGAGACATCGCGACGGCTTTGTTTGACGACGGCGAACTGCTGGAACTGCGACCCGGCTGGGCGCCAAATCTGGTGACGCTGCTGGCTGCCATCGGCGGCCGCCCGGTGGGTGTCATCGCAAACCAACCGCTGGCGATTGCTGGCACGCTCGACATAACCGCCAGCCAAAAAGGCGCCCGCTTTGTCAATTTTTGCGACGCCTTCAATCTGCCTTTGATAACGCTGGTTGACACCCCTGGCTTCTACCCAGGCAAAGACCTGGAGTGGCGCGGCATGATCCGCCACGGAGCCCAGCTGGCGTTTGCATACGCCCGCGCCAGCGTGCCACGCGTATCGGTGGTGCTGCGCAAGTCTTACGGTGGGGCTTTCATCGTTATGGATTCCAAAACGATGGGCAACGACGCCTGTCTGGCGTGGCCCAGCGCGGAGCTAGCGGTAATGGGCGCCAATCAGGCCGCTCAGATATTGCAGCGCGATGCATCCGAAGAGGAGGCGGCTAGCTGGGTAGCCGACTACGAGCAGACCTACCTGAATCCCTACATCGCCGCTGAGCGTGGCTACGTGGACGCAGTGATTGATCCAGCCAAAACCCGTCAAGAACTGGCGGATTTGGTGGATTTGCTGTCGTCTAAACGGGAAGATCTGCCCGATCGCCGCCACGACAACGCCCCGCTGTAAGGGTGTTTTGGCGTGTTTTGGGCATTTCAGAGCGGGATTTACGCGCTGATTTAGAAACTTCAGCCCAAGTTGGGTAGATTTAGAGACGCGGGGAGGTCATAGTGCCTACAGACGAGAGTTTTACGCTCACCGATAATCGCAGCGGCAAGTCGGTGACGGTGCCAATAGAAGACGGCACTATTCCATCGTCGGGGTTGCGCGAGCTTGACCCAGGGTTGTGGTTTTATGATCCCGCCTACCTCTCAACGGCCAGTTGCACAAGCGACATCACGTACATCAACGGCGACGAAGGCATATTGCGCTACCGCGGCTACCCCATTGAGCAGCTTGCGGCCAACTCATCTTTCCTTGAGGTTTGCTACCTGCTGGTGCACGGCGAGCTGCCCCAAAAAGATGAGTTTGAGCAGTGGGCGAACCACATCACGTTCCACACCTACGTGCACGAAAACATCGCCACGTTTATAAAGGGTTTTCGCTACGACGCGCACCCGATGGGCATGCTGGTGTCAACGGTTGCGGCGCTGTCAACGTTCTATCCCGAAGCCAGGGAGATTGACGACGCGGAAAATCGGGAAATCCAAGCGATCCGCCTGCTGGCGAAGATGCCGACGATGGCGGCGTTCGCTTACAAGAAGCGCATGGGGCTGCCATATGAATACCCGGTCAACCATCTGGGCTACACGGGCAACTTTTTGCGGATGATGTGGAACGTCGCCGATCCGGACTACGTGCCCGACCCGGTTTTGACCAAGGCCTTGGACGTGCTGTTTGTCTTGCACGCAGATCATGAGCAGAACTGCTCCACCACCACCATGCGCACGGTTGGCTCAAGCCGCGCCGATCCGTATACGGCTGTGGCGGCGGCTACCTGCGGGCTGTACGGGCCGCTGCACGGTGGCGCGAACGAGCAGGTCATTCGGATGCTGCACGAAATCGGCAGCTTTGACAATGTCGCCAGCTATGTGGAGCGAGCCAAGTCCGGTGAGGTCTTGTTGCAGGGCTTCGGGCACCGCGTCTACAAGAACTACGACCCACGCGCCAAGATCATCCGTGAAACCGCCGACCAAGTGTTTGCGGTGACCGGCATCAATCCGCTGCTGGACATTGCGCTCAAGCTGGAGGAAGTGGCGCTGACGGATTCGTACTTTGTTGATCGCAACCTGTATCCGAACGTGGACTTCTATTCGGGTTTGATCTACGAAGCGATGGGCTTTCCGCTGGACATGTTCACGGTGCTGTTCGCTATTGGGCGCACGCCGGGCTGGCTAGCGCACTGGCTGGAAATGCTGGACGACCCAGAGCAGAAGATCTATCGACCGCGCCAGCGCTACACCGGGCCGAACGAGCGTGAGTTCGTAGAGATGGGCAACCGCTAGCTGACGGAAACCAAAATCTTGCCGACGTTGGCGTTGGTCGCCATGTATTCGTGCGCATCGGCGATTTTCTCCATCGCGTAAGTCGAATCAATCACTGGGCGTATCGCACCGCTGTCAAAGAAGCCCAAGATTTCAGATATAAAGCTCTGATTGGCCATGATTCTTTGCTCGATAGGCCGTGCACGAAGCACCGTGCCGGTAATTGATGATCGCTTTGGCATCAACATGGAAATCGAAAAACTTGACTGGTCGAGGGTCATTATTCCAACCTGAATAATGTGACCCTGCATCGCCAAGCAGTCAATGTTGGGTACCACATAGTCACCGCCGACCACGTCTAGCACCACATTCACGCCCGCCCCTTGCGTCCAGGTCTTTACCTCTTCGGCAAAATCCTGGCTGGTGTAGTCAATCACCAGATCGGCACCTAAATCGACACACGCAGAGACCTTTGACGTAGAGCAAGTCACCGCTACCTGCGCCCCGATCGCTTTGCAGATCTGGATAGCGGCGGTGCCCACGCCAGAAGCTCCGGCATGCACCAGCGCTTTGCCACCGAAGCGCAGCCCGCCCTGGGTCACCAAGGCATCGTGCGCGGTCATAAACACTTCCGGTATGGCCGCAGCTGTCTCAAGCGACACCGTTGACGGCACACGTTGCAGCATTCGCTCATGCGTTGCGACTCGCTGCGCCATCCCACCGCCTGGGACGATGCCCATTACCTCATCGCCGACCGCCCAACTGTTAGCAGGGTTGGTGCTATGTACTTGGTTGCCGATCTCAATGATGCGTCCTGCAAACTCAAGCCCTGGAATGTTGTGCTCCCGCTCCGGTCCTGGTTCTGAGTAGAGGCCCATTCGCTCCAGCAGATCTGAGCGGTTCATAGCAGTGCTAACCACCTCCACCATCACATCTTCGGGTCCCGGCGTTGGGTCGGGTACGTCAAGTATTTTCAGTACCTCAGGGCCACCGTGTTCGGTGATAACTACTGCTTTCATCTGCGCCTCCCAGATTGGCTAGTTATCTCAGGGGCAACTGTAATGTCTGCGCACCAGTGCTTGTGCGCGGGGACGACATTGGCTGAGCACTGGCACGTTTGGCACGCATTAGCCGGCGTCAGCCCTTGTATTAACCGATGCCACACCCGTACTACCCTCAGGAGCCGTGGATCAAAGCTGGCCTGAATCGCTCACCGCGCTGGCTCAAGATGCCAAGGATTGGACGGCCAACGCCACCCAAGATCTGTTCACATGCGATGACGGCTGGTTGATTGGCTACAGCGACACCTTCACTCGCCGCCTGGGCGAGCGCGGCTGGATCGGTATGACCTGGCCAACGGATGTGGGCGGCGGCGGCCGGCCAGAGATAGAACGCTTTGTCGTTACAGAGCAGCTGCTGCTGGCGGGCGCACCCATGTCCGGTGCGTTCTTCCCCGATCGCCAAATCGGGCCGGTCTTGCTGGCCTATGGCACGGCGGAACAGCAAGGCCGCTTTTTGCCGGACATGCGGCGCGGCCGGTCGCGTTGGTGCATCGGAATGAGCGAACCAGACGCCGGTTCGGACGTGTCGGCTATTGCCACGAAGGCGGTGCGCGACGGCGATCGATTCATCGTTAGCGGAAGCAAAATCTGGACAAGCGGCGCCGCCCATTCTGATTGGTGCTATCTGATCTGCCGCACCGACCCCGACGCGCCGGCGCACAAGGGATTGAGCGAGCTAGTGGTGCCGATGGATTCTCCCGGCATCACCATTAATCCCATCAAGGACAGCTCCGGCGACTCGCATTTCAATGAGGTCGTGTTTGAAGAGACCCCCGTGCCGGCCGACAACCTGGTGGGCGAGCTGAACAACAGCTTCGGCCAAACAATGCGTCAGCTTGAGCATGAACGTGGCGGCATAGACCGCCTCGCCTCAAACCAGCGCCTCTACAACGACACGCTGCCGCTGGCCGATCTGGCCGACCCGCTCATTCGTCAGGAGGTAGCGAAGATTGAATCCGGCTACCGCATCGGCCGCAAGATGGTGCTGCGCAACGTGCTAAGGCAAACGCCGTTCGCGCAGTATTCGGCGATAACTAAGACCTGGTGCACCGAGTTTGAGCAGACCGTCGCCAACTTTGTGGGGCGTGTAGCCGGTGCGCACACGATGCTGGCTAACCGGGTATCACGCAATGTGATCTACTCCCCCTCCTACACGATCATGGGCGGCACCACGCAGGTTTTGCGCAACATTATTGGGGAGCGGATTTTGGGGCTGCCCCGCGGCCCCGCACCGGATAAGGCAAGCTCATCTAAGGCAAGCTCACCCAAGGCAGCCAGCTAGTCGCCATGTCTGGATCTGATACTGGCGCGGGTGCCAACAACGTAAGCACCGCCAACTGGGTGCCGCTAGAGGGCGCTACCAACGTGCGTGATGTGGGTGGCTGGGCTAGCGCCGACGGCGGGCGAATCCGCACCGGCGCGCTTTACCGGGCGGATCGGTTGAGCAACCTGACGCCAGACGACCAAGACGAACTGGCTGGTCGTGGCATTCGCACGGTGGTTGATTTTCGTGCGGCCGATGAAATCAAACGCGACCCTTCGCGTCTCTGGGCTGGTGTAACCAACTTTGTTTCGCTACCTATCGCTGAGCGCAACGTTCAACCAACGGCGCTGCTTGACCGCATCTTGGCCGGCCAAATCACCTCTATGAGCGAGCAAGAAATGCAGCAGGTTTATATGAACCTGCTGCTTGACAACGCAGCGGAGTTTGCTCGCTTTGTAACCCTGGCCGCCGACACGGACAACTGGCCGATGCTTTATCACTGCACGGCGGGCAAGGATCGCACCGGCATTGCCACGGCGTTGGTAATGGAGCTGTGCGGCGTGAATCGGTCGCTAGTGCTAGATGAGTACTGCGTTACCAACGAGCAGCGCTCCAAGAAACGCATGGCGGAGCTGGCCGATGTGTTTGAGCGGGAAGGCATCAACATGGAAGATGTGAAGCCGCTGCTGACGGCTCCACGGGCGGTGCTGGCCGGTGCGCTGGCAACGTTGGACGCCGAGTTTGGGGACACCGCGTTTGCAGGCGCCAAGCTTGCGGGTGCCAGGTTTGCGGGCGCCGCCGGATTTTTGCTAACTCAGGGCGAGATGGACCCAGCGGTGGCGGACGAGCTGCGAATCAACCTGCTGATCTAGCTGGCCGACTGACCGGCCCGCTAGCCGTCCAGCACCTCAAAGCGCCAGGCCGACCCTTCGGCAATCAACCGCCCAGCCGTGCGTCCGGCGAAGTGCGTGCCGATAACCAGTCTTCCGTCCGCCCAGCGCTCGTATGCGTCAAAGCGAGTAGCCGTTGACATGTCTTGCCGCCAATCCGCAGTTGATGCGATATCCGGGTGGGCGAACTGCACCGGGCTGTGCGTCATGTCGCCGGTAATGACCGCACACTCACCTTGGGACTCAATCACAACGCTGACGTGCCCAGGGGTGTGCCCCGGTGTCGGCTCAAGCCGCACGCAGGAGTTGATCGCATAGCCGGGATCAACCAAACGGCTCAGACCCGCATCCACCACTGGCTGAATTGAGTCCTCAAACACGGGACCGAACGTTTGCGGCTCGGTCCGCCAGTATTCGTATTCCTCTTGCACAAAAAGGTATTCGGCATTCGGAAAAGTCGGCACCCAATCGCCGTCAACCAGGTGCGTGTTCCAGCCCACGTGATCAACATGCAAATGCGTACAAACAACAACGTCAATGCCAGCCGGCTCGAACCCGGCCTTTTCGAGCTCGCCCAAGAAGTTCGTGGACAGGCCGCCGAACGGCTTCGCACCTGGGCGAGACTTGTCGTTGCCCGCGCAGGTATCCACCATCACGGTGCCGTCGGGCGTCTCAACCACCAGGGCATGCAGCGCCAGCTTGAGGCGCCCATCGTCGGTGACAAAATCCGGGCGCAGCCAATCGTGCTGATCAACAACCTGATCGGCGTCGGGCAACAAAGCCGAAAAGGGCCAGTCCAACTCAATTTCGGTGATTTTGCTGATGGTTGCGTCACCCACCTGCCATTGCAAGAAGGGGTGAGTGCTGGTGCCAACTGCCATCAGGGCAGAATACGGCTATATGGAGCCCGACGGCCACGAAGACGAACACCTAGCTGACGAGCATCCGGGTTTCCGAGAATCGGCCATAAGCGCTGAGCTTGAAACCGGCAGGCGTGAGCCGACAACTCGCGTTGCGTGGCGGCATGCTCTAACCCGCATCATTCGCATGTCATTTGCGATCTCGCTGATAGTGCTTGGCGGAGCGATGCTTGTGCTGCCCGGTCCCGGATTGCTGGTGATCTCCATCGGGCTGGGAATTTTGTCGCGTGACGTAGCGTGGGCCGACCGACTTCTTCAGAAGGTTCTTGCGCGCCTGCCGACCAACGAGCAAGGCAAGCTGCCTCGCTCAACCATCGTCACGATGGTGTTGCTGGCGCTGGCGGGGATCACGTTTTCGGTGGCGTATTGGCTGGGCGACTGGAGCATCTTCTTCTGGCGGGACTAGCTGATCTCTACCGGCGTGCTGACCTCGGCGTAGAAATCGTTGCCCTTGTCGTCGATTACGACAAACGCGGGGAAGTCTTCCACCTCTATCTTCCAGACGGCTTCCATCCCCAGCTCGGGATACTCCAGCACCTCAACGCTGCGGATTGACTTTTGCGCCAGGCGCGCCGCCGGGCCGCCGATTGAGCCCAGATAAAACCCGCCGTGCTTGGCGCACGCCTCTACTACCTCGCGCGACCGGTTGCCCTTCGCCAGCATCACCATGCTGCCGCCCGCGGCTTGGAACTGATCCACGTAAGAGTCCATTCGGCCAGCAGTGGTGGGGCCGAAGCTGCCAGACGCCAAACCCTTGGGCGTCTTGGCTGGCCCGGCGTAATACACCGGCATATCGGTGAGGTAGCTAGGCATCGGCTCGCCAGCATCGATGCGGTCTTTGATCAAGGCGTGGGCGGTATCGCGCGCCACCACCAGCGTGCCGGTTAGCGAAAGTCGAGTCTTGACCGGGTATTTGCTCAGTTCGGCTCGGACCTGATCCATCGGCTGGTTCAGGTCAATCTGCACCACGTCATCGGACAACTCGTCTTGGCTGATCTCGGGCAGATACTTGGCCGGATCGGCTTCAAGCTGCTCCAGGAACACGCCCTCGGCGGTGATTTTGGCTAGCGCCTGACGATCGGCCGAACAAGACACCGCAATAGCCACCGGGCAGCTAGCTCCGTGGCGCGGCAGGCGCACCACCCGTACGTCATGGCAGAAATACTTGCCGCCAAACTGCGCGCCTATGCCGAACTTATTTGTGAGCTCGTGAATCTCGTGCTCCCATTCCAGATCGCGATAGCCCGAGCCAGATTTTGAGCCTTGCGTCGGCAGCGTGTCTAGGTATTTGGCCGACGCGTACTTGGCGGTCTTTAATGCGTATTCGGCCGAGGTGCCGCCGATTACCACGGCCAGGTGATACGGCGGGCAAGCCGAGGTGCCGATCTTGCGTAGCTCTACGTCTAGGAACTGCAGCAGGCTTGTGGGATTTAGCAGGGCCTTGGTTTGCTGATACAAGAAACTCTTGTTGGCCGAACCGCCGCCCTTCGCCATAAATACAAGCTCATATTCCAGGGCGCTATCGGGGTGTGGCTCGGCGTAAATCTCAATCTGCGCTGGCAAGTTGTTGGCGGTGTTGACCTCTTCAAACATTGACTCCGGCGAGAGCTGGGAGTAGCGCAGGTTTGAGGTTTGGTAGGTGTCAAATACGCCGTGACTGATCGCTTCGTGATCGTCGCCGTCGGTGAGCACGTGCGCACCTTTGTGACCCCAGATGATGGCGGTGCCGGTGTCTTGGCAACCAGGCAGCACGCCGCCGGCTGCGATGTTTGCGTTCTGCAGCAGCTCAAGCGCCACGAAACGATCGTTGGGCGAGGCTTCGCTGTCTTCCAAGATGGATGCCAGCTGGGTTAGGTGCGCCGGCCGCAGCATGTGCGCAATGTCGTGCATGGCTTCGGCGGTGAGCATGCGCAGGGCCTGCGTCGGCACTTCTAGGAAGGTGCGGTCGGCAGCGGTGATCGTGCGCACACCGGCTTGTTCTGCGTCAGCGAGTTGCCTGTATGGGATGTTCTCGTTGTGACTCAGCGGGAGCATCTCTGTGTATGAGAATTCAGCCATACATTCAAGCTAGCCAACCAGCGGCATTAGGGCATCGCGAGGAATATTCAAAACCACCTGGCTGCCTTCCGAGATTCCGTGCTGGCTGTGTATCTCAAGGACTATTTGGCTTTGCTTGTCTTGAGTTTGCCCAGCTTGATTTTGCATCGCCACCGCTAGCTCGTAACGCTCGCCAGCGAAACGACAGCTAACGACGGTGCCGGTCAGCTCGTGCTCAGCCAGCTCGTGCTCAGCCAGCTCGTGCTCAGCCAGCACAGCGCTCGGCTCTACCAAGCGCACCTCAATCAGGTCGGCTCTAACGCCGACGTGCGTGCAGTTGGCAAAGTCGTCGGGCCTGTCTTGCTGTGCAATCTGCGCTAGCTGTGGAAACTGCGCCATCGCAAACGTATTGCTGTGCCCCAAAAAGCGTGCCACTTCAACCAGGCCCGGATGCGTCCATACCTGCTCGGGCGGCTCAACCATCGGCAACGATCCCTCAAACATGACGGCCAGACGATGCCCCAGCGCAAACGCCTCATCGTGATCGTGGGTTACATGAATAGCGGTAACGCCCTGGGCTGCCAACAGCGGGCCAAGCTCATCGACCAATCGCTCACGCAGCGGCCGATCAAGCGCGCCGAAGGGCTCATCTAATAACAACAAGCTGGGCTGCGGGGCGAGCGAGCGCGCCAAGCCAACCCGCTGGGCTTCGCCGCCAGACAGCGTGGTTACGTCACGCTTTTCAAAACCCGTCAGCCCGACCAGATTGAGCATCTCCGCTATGCGCGCTTGGCGCTGCGGGCGACTCCACCTTTGCATTCGCAGGCCGAACTCAACATTGCCCGCCACATCAAAATGTGGAAACAAAACCTCAGACTGAAACATCAA
This sequence comes from Candidatus Poriferisodalaceae bacterium, assembly GCA_965212125.1. Lineage (GTDB taxonomy): Bacteria > Actinomycetota > Acidimicrobiia > Acidimicrobiales > Poriferisodalaceae > CAYRJD01. Next base: position 1,145,939 of record OZ243045.1, read on the forward strand.
GCCGATGCCGCGCTCGTCGGGACGCTTGCCGGTCAGGTCTTGCCCGTTCATCAAAACACGGCCCGACCTAAGCGGCTGCAGGCCGGCGATGGCTCGCAGCAGCGTGCTCTTGCCGCAGCCGGAAGGGCCGAGCAGCACGATCAGCTCGCCTTCATTGACGACTAGGTCAACCCCGTTGACGGCGATCTTGTCGTCAAAGGACACGCCAACATCTTCAAGCTGCAACAGCGGACTAGTCAAAACACTCCCTCATCGGTACGTCGCAGCCTTTCGATGAGCAGCACTGCGGCGGCGGTGATAACCATCAGCACCACGGCCAATGCCTGCGCTTGGCCTCGCAAGATTTCACCCGGAGTGCCAAGCAGCCGGAAAAGCACCAGAGGCGCGGTCAAGGTGTCGCCGCCGCGTGGCAGAAAAGCGGTGGCACCAAACTCGCCCAACGAAATAGCGAATGCGAATGCGGCGCCGACTGCGACCGCTCGCGAAACGATCGGCAGGTCAATCTCACGCCAGATGCGACTTGGGGCCGCCCCCAACACGGATGCCGCCTCGCGCAGCCGCTGATCGATCGAGCGCAGAGTCGGCACCACGGAGCGAACCACAAACGGCAAACCCACCAGGGCGTGCGTCAGCGGAATGATCCAGCGAGAGGTTCGCAAATCGAGCGGCGGCTGATCTAACGCCAGCAATATGCCGATGCCGACGGTTACCGCCGACACCCCCAGCGGCAGGGTCAGCACCACGTCAAAGGCCTTCGCAAACGGACGTTCGCCGCGCACCGCTACTACCGCGGCGCTCACACCGACGACGGTGGCAATGACGGTCGCCACCACCGCAAAGAGCAGGGAGTTCCCTAATGCCGTGGCCGCACTGACCGGCAGCAGATCTACGCGCTCGGTCAGCCTGGTGAAGTTGGCAAAGGAGTAGCCGCCGCTTGTCCGAAAGGCCTGCTCGCAAAGAATGGCGATTGGTAGCCCAAGCAAAAGCGCCATTACGGCGGCGTTGAGCACGGTCAAACGGCGATTGCGGGGAATGTGTGCCTGTCCGGCCGGTCGGCGGGCCAGGGAATAACGCCGCTCAAAGCGCGTCGTAAGCGTTACCAATGCCGCTACGGCCACCAGTTGGATTAGCGCCAGAGCCGCGGCGGTGTCAAAGTCGATGCGGGTGATCGCAAAACGGTAAATCTCGGTTTCCAGCGTGGCGGCGGTGGGGCCGCCCAAGATGAGAATGACCCCGAATGAGGTGAACGAAAAAAGAAAGGTGATCGCCGCGGCTACCGCAACGGCGGGGCGCAACATCGGCCAGGTGATGTTGGCTAGCACTTGGTGGGGCTTGGCGCCCAGCGCAGCGGCCGCATCGGCGACTCTTCTGTCTAGGCCGGCCCACCACGAACCGACCACGCGCACTACCACCGCGTAGTTGAAAAACATGTGCGCTATCAAGATCGCCCAGACGGTGTGGTGGAACGACACGAGGCTGTTTGCGCCGGACAGCCCGACCCGCTCAAAGGTTGTGTCTAAGGCGCTCGCCACTACCACGGTGGGCAGAACGAACGGCACCGCTACTGCGGCGCGCAACAGCCGCCGGGCGGATGGGCGCAACCGGGCGAGCATGGCTGCGGCCGGCAGCCCGACCACCAGAGTGAGAATCGTTGATAGCGCGGCTTGCCAGAACGTGAACCAGATGACGTTTAGATGCGTGGTTGAGCCGAGAATGTCGGGCACACCTGCCAGGCCGTTGACGACCACGGTGAGGACGGGATAGACGAAAAACACACCCACGAAAGCGGCCGGAATCAGCGCAATCAGCCCTAGCCCGACCAGGCCCAACCCGATCAGCCTTGGCCGGACGGAGGATTTTGCAGACGCGCCAGCGGTCTGCCGCACTGCGGTGTCAGGCATGGTTATTTAGCGGTGCCTATTTCGCTGCGGTTGAGCTAGCGCGCCAATGCCGACCTAGCGCAGAACTATCTCCACCCAGCGTTGCGTCCAAGCGTCACGGTTCGCCTCTATTTCGGCCGAGCTCAAGATCAGCGGATCTTCCGGCACGGCTGAGTTGTCTACAAAAACCTGCGGCAGCTCGGTGCCTTCAACCACCGGATAAACGAACATATTCAGCGGAATGTCGCTCTGCAGGCGAGGCGAAAGCATGAAGTCGATCAGCTCTTGCGATGCGGCCACCTCGGTGGTGCCCGCCAAGATGCCAGCGTACTCAATCTGGCGGAAGCAGGTGTCGGTAATAACGCCAGTCGTTGTCAGTCCGGCAGGTCCCTCTGCAAACATGGCTGTGGCGGGCGGGCTTGACGCATACGACACCACCAAAGGCAGGTCGCCGTCGCCAGCCAGAAACTCTCCGTTGTAGGCGGAGTTCCAGTCGCTGGTGACGGTAACTCCGTTGGCACGCAGGTCGGCCCAGTACTGCTCCCAGCCGTCGCCGAAGCGCGCAATGGTCGCTAGCAAAAAGGCAAGCCCGGGCGAAGACGTTTCAGGGTTCTGCACCACAAGCTGGTTGGCGTAGGCGGGATCTCTGAGGTCGTCAAGGCTGGTAGGAGTTGGCGGATACGAGCCGATGTCAAAACGGTTTGTCCAGTAGTTGACGCAAACATCGCCGTAGTCAATGGGCGTCACGCGGTACTGCTCGTCAATCTCAAGAACCAGATCTGGGTCAATGTTGTCTAGGGCGGGAGATTGGTAGGGCACAAAAATGTCCTCGTTTAGCGCACGTGCCAAGAAGGTGTTGTCGATGCCGTAGAGCACGTCGCCGAGCGGGTTGTCTTTGTTGAGAATGGACTGAGCCACCAGCACGCCGGTGTCGCCTATCGCTAGCTGCTCAACTTTGATGCCCGTTTCACGCGTGAACTGCGCCAGGGTTGAGGGCGACAAGACGAACGAGTCGTGCGTGATCAACGTAATGGTGGTGTCAGAGAACTTTGTCTCGGTCGTTGCGCCGAAGGATTGATCATCGCTGTCGGCAGATTGGCTGGGGGTGTCGTCGGCGGTTTCGGTGCCGCAGGCCGCCGCAAATGTGAGCAGTGCCACTAGCACGAGCAGTGCCTTGAATGGCTTTCGCGATAATGGCTTTCCCAAAAATCCTTGAAGCATTTACTGTTCTCCCTCCGCTGGCATTACCCAGATCAGGTTTGCGGGTCGACGACCAATGGTCGCCCTCTCAGCCTTTACAGACTCCCCAGATGATTTGTAAAACGGCGTTGCTGCGCCGCACCTAAAGGTTAGTGCGGGGCGGGCGGGCGCTGCGTGCGGGACGGGTTATTGCGTGCGGGCACGGTCATTGGACTGCAGGCGCGGTCGTTATGTGTTCCAGCAGGGCGAGCTCATCGCCGGCCAGGCTTCGCACTTTTCCTGCGACCTCGCTTAAGGGTCGCAGCACAATGTCGGTCGAATAAAGCCCCACCAAGACGCCCTTTTCGCCTTCTATTAGAACCTCAACCGCACGCGCACCAAGCCGACTGCCCAACAAGCGATCGGCGGCGGTGGGCGGACCGCCCCGCTGTATGTGACCTAGCACGGTCGTGCGCACCTCAAATCCTGTGCGTTCGGCTAGTAGTTCGCTGACCAGTTGCCCAACTCCGCCGAGAACACGACCGCCCCATTCGCCTGGTTTTTGCGGGGCTGAGTTCTGCGGGGCTGGGTTTTGCCCAGCTAGATCCTGCGTAACGGCGGCGGTGATCGTGGTGGTAGCCGCGGCCTCGGTGTTGCTGCCGTCTGCGCTGACGATTGCTCCTTCGGCGACGACCACGATGGAAGCGCTGCGGCTGCGTTCGTGCCGGGCGATGAGGCGGTGGGCGATCTCGTCAACGTCAACGGGAGCCTCCGGCACCAAGATGGCGGCCGCCCCGCCCGCGATGCCCGCACCTGCAGCGATGTGGCCGGTGTTGCGCCCCATTACTTCGATGATCATTAGGCGGTCGTGAGATTCCGCAGTGGTGTGCAAGCGATCCACGGCTTCGGTCGCCACGGTCAGCGCTGTGTCAAAACCAATGCAAATGTCGGTGCCCGCTACGTCGTTATCTATGGTCTTTGGCACCGCCACAACCGGAAACCCAGCCTCGGCAATGCGGTTGGTGGTGATGAGCGTGCCCTCGCCGCCAATGGCAACTAATGCGTCCACGCCGTCCGCTTCAAATTGCTTGATAAGCGGGTCGGGGCCGCCCTCGATCAGACGCTGCGAACTGCGAGAGGTACCGAGCATTGTGCCGCCACGGGGCAGCGTGCCGCGGACGACCTCAGCGTCAAGCTCAACGCTGTCGCCATCAAGCACGCCCTCAAAGCCGCGGCGATAGCCAAGCACGCTGGCGCCAAGGCGGTGTCCGGCGGTGCGCACGACGGCTCGGATCGCGGCGTTTAGTCCGGCACAATCACCGCCACCGGTGAGAACAGCGATGCGCATTGCTGCCAGGGTACGGCTAACTGTGGGCGATACAGGATTCGAACCTGTGACCTCTTGCGTGTCGAGCAAGCGCGCTAACCAACTGCGCCAATCGCCCTTCGGGTCTGCTAGACGCTAGCAAGGTTTGCCATAAATAGGGGCAAGGTCGCTGCAGATATGAGGCGGAGACCGGATTCGAACCGGCGTACACGGCTTTGCAGGCCGCTGCCTAACCACTCGGCCACTCCGCCAGGCGCTCTAGCCCACGGTAACCCTAGGGCTGGCAGGCGGTCAGGCTATTGCGGCAGCTCGCTTTGCCCGCTTTCTTGCTTTGCCCGCTCTGCTCGCCCTGTCTATTTAGTAGCGGGGCTACTTAATAGCGGGACTTACTTAGTAGCGGGGCGCTGCCCGAACCCTTTGAATGTGTCGGCGATTGAAGTAGCCACCGACGACAATTTGTCGCGGCCTTCCAGCAGCCGCGGGGCAACCCTGGCTAGGTCTTCAACGCTCCAGCGGCCTTCGGTCGCAACCACATCGCTGTCGGCTAGCGACCAGCCGCCATACAGCCCGACCTCATTGCCGCCAACGTGGAACACGCCGCCGGTAAACGGACAATCCGCGGTCGCTAGGTAGGCCACCAAAGGGCTGATGTTGGCAGGGTCGTACAGGTCAAACTCGCCTGGATCTTCCGGCGCAGCCACGACCTCTTCCAGGCCGGGGGTTTGCAGGGTCAGTCGTGTGCGCGCAATCGGCGCCAGACAATTCACCCGCACCCCGTAGCGGGACAGCTCGCCCGCGCCCACCAGGCTCATCGCCGCAATCCCGGCCTTGGCCGCCGCATAGTTGAACTGGCCGAGGTTGCCGAGCATCGCGCCCGACGCTGTATTGATGACCGACGCATTCACCTCTTTGCCAGCCTTGCTTTGCTCGCGCCAGTACGCAGCCGCCCAACGCGTAGGGCAGAAATGCCCCTTCATGTGAACGTCAATCACCGCATCCCACTCTGGCTCGGTCATATTGACGATCACGCGGTCGCGCAGAATGCCAGCGTTGTTCACCAGCACGTGCAGGTCGCCGAACGTTTCCACCGCCAGGTTCACCATGCGCTGAGCGCCCTCCCAGTCGGTGACTGAGTCGTTGTTGGCGACCGCTTCGCCGCCCAGGTCAACTATTTCTTTGGCTACCTCGCTGGCGGGCCCGGCGTCTTCACCGGTGCCGTCAGCGGTGCCGCCGAGGTCGTTCACCACCACCTTGGCGCCTTCGGATGCCAGCAGCAGCGAATGCTCACGGCCGATGCCGCGACCCGCGCCGGTGATAAGTACAACTCTTCCGTCAAGTGACCCCATAAAGGTTCCCCTTCTTTTTTGCTAATGCTGAGCGGATGACCGGGTTCGAACCGGCGACCTCAACCTTGGCAAGGTTGCGCTCTACCAACTGAGCTACATCCGCTAGTGGCCCGAAATCTACCAAGAGCAGGGCGCACTAGCCGTCCCCGCTCGCCCGGCTGCTTCTTCGCTTGACTGCCTCTGCTCGCTGGCTAAGACTGGGATTCTGATCGCAGGTCGATGGTCAGGGTGAGGATTCCGTCGGCTAGCTCTGGTTTGGCGGCGGCGATCATTGAGTAGTCCATGTAGTCACGCTCGGCCTGCTCAATGAAGTGGCGACGCTCCTCGCCTCCGACTGCTGGCAGGTTGCGCTTGCGCACCGCTTCGGATCGCTCAACAAAACGGGCGATCATCTCGGCCGGGTCAAACTGGTCAGCCATTATTCATTACCTCGCTGTTAGTTGGCTCTGTGGCCGGATCGGCCTGGTTTTGGGCGGCTGGTTTTGAGCGCCTCAGCAATAATACGAAGCCAGCCGCACAGGCCAGCGTCAGCACCACCAGCGCCGCCACCGCCAGGCGCCACCACCATATGCCTGAGCTAACCGATTCGCTGGCTAGCAAAGCACCAGCCAGCCGGGCAACAGTTAGCACGGCGGTTAAGAGCCGTAGCCCTGCTTGGCTGCCTCATCGATGAAACGACCCATCGGCGGGCCTGTCTGATCGGGTGCGGTAAGAAACCCGTCGTGACCGTTATCGCTCTCAACGTCAATGTGCTCAACCGGCACTTGACCATCTAGGGCTTCAACGATGCGCATCTGCTGCGGGCGGGGATACAGAAAATCGCTGGTAACGCTCATAATCATCGTCGGCGCTTGAATGCGTTTTAGCGCGGCCTCAATGCCGCCACGGCCGCGGCCAATGTCGTGCAAATCCATGCACTTGTTCAGCACCAGATAAGTGTTGGCATCAAAGCGCTCGCAGATCTTGCGGCCGTGTGAATCAAGGTAGCGCTCAACGTCGAAGCGCTGCGATTCGCGGTAGGGCAGTATCGCTTCTTCGGATATGCGATCGAAGCGACGGTCAAACTCCGCGGCGGAGCGATAATGAATCATGGCGATGCGGCGTGCATTTGCCAGCCCGAGGTGCGGGCCAGCTCCAGCGGGCGCGTCGTAATAGTTGCCGCCGGCGAAGTTGGGGTCGTCTTTGATTGCGTGGCGGCCGACCGAGCTCCAGGCGATCTGTTGTGCCGTTGCTGCTGCCGAAGAGGCGACGATCACGCTGGCGTCAAGGCGAGTGGGGTACATAACCGACCACTCCAACGCCTGCATGCCGCCCATTGAGCCGCCCACGACAGCCGCCCAGTGATCAATGCCTAGGTAAAGGCCGAGTGCCGACTGCGCTCGCACCTGGTCTCGCACGGTCACAACCGGGAAATCAGCCGCGTAGCGCTCGCCGGTTTGGGGATTGATTGATGACGGGCCGGTTGTTCCTTGGCAGCCGCCCAGCGCGTTGGCGCAGACCACAAAATAGCGATCGGTGTCAAGCGGGCGCCCGGGGCCGATGAAATCGTTCCACCAACCTTCGGTCATCTGCCCGGGCGGGTCTGATGGTCCGTGTGCGTGGGCGTCACCGGTCAGAGCGTGGCAAACCAAAATTGCGTTTGCGCCGGTGGCGTCAAGCTCGCCCCAGGTTTCGTAAGCGAGCACTGGCTGATGCAGCAGCTCGCCGCCTTCCAAGCTGAAAGGGCGCGAAGGGGAGAGATCAAAAAATCTGCGATATGCGACTGGCAGGTCTGGGTGCCAGGCACCGGATGCGGGAAGCAAAGCGCCAGATGCGGGAAAGTTGCTGGACTCTTCCGCCATGGCTAAGTCCCAGCGGCTGGGGCAGCAGCGACCACGCTGGCACTGTCGGTCAACGTCCAGGCGGCGAGGTTGTCAAGTCGATCGTCGCTGGAAAACACTTCTTCTAGGGGCAGCTTGAGCCCAAGGCGGCGTTGCAGCCTGCGAACCTCTAGCTCTTGATCCCACATAAACATCGCTACCGCGGTGCCGCTGCGGCCGGCTCGCGCCGTTCGCCCAGAGCGGTGCAAATATTCTTTGTGATCTGACGGCAGGTCAAAGTGAATAACCACCTCAACGCCGTCAATATGCAAGCCGCGCGAAGCCACGTCGGTAGCGACGAGCGCGGAAAGCTCACCGCTTGCGAAGGCTCGCAAAGACGCCTCACGCTTGCTTTGTGGCAGGTCGCCGTGGATGGCTCCAACCTTTACGCCTTCTTTTTTGAGGTTGTCGGCCAGCCGGTCAGCCCCACGCTTTGTGCGCGTGAACAGCAAGGTGCGAGGCACGCCAGCGATAATGCGGGCCGCCACACGCACGCGATCCATTGGGTGCGTTAGCAAAAACAGGTGCGACATCTGCGACACCACCGCTTCGGCTTCTTCAACTTCTCGGAAGGTCGGGTTGGCTAAGTACCGGCGCACGAGGGTGTCAACCACGCCGTCCAGGGTGGCTGAGAACAGCAGCGTTTGATGCTTGTTGTTGATCTGTCGCAGCAGCCACTCCACTTGCGGCAGGAATCCCATGTCGGCCAGCCGATCGGCTTCATCTATAACAACACGATCTACGTTGCTGATGCTCAGTTCGCCTCTATCGATCAGATCGATCAGGCGGCCGGGCGTTGCGATTACGACGTCAACGCCCTTGGCGATTTGGCGGATTTGGCGGGCAATGTCAACGCCGCCATAGACCGCACGTGAGCGCAGGCCTACGGCCTCAGCTAGTGGCTCTACTACTTCGGCGACCTGGTTAGTCAGCTCGCGCGTAGGTGTGAGTATGAGAGTTGTCGGATTGCCGTCGGGCGATGGTTTGGTGTGCGCAAGCATCGGCAAGCTAAATGCCAACGTCTTGCCCGATCCAGTCTTGGCTTTGCCGCACACGTCTCTTCCGGCGAGAGCGTCAGCGATGGTTGCCTGCTGGATGGGGAATGGCTCGTCAATTCCTTGCTTGGCGAGCACGTCGCACAGCTCGGACGGAACGCCGAGTTCAGCGAATGTGGTTGTCACAGGATTTCTTTCAGGTCAGCTATCTAGGGTACAGGCGCGCTGGTGTTGTTTTGGTTACCCACGCTTGGATGTCGGTGCCGCGGGCGGCTCTCGCGGATTGGCCGGGCGGGCGAGCTAGGCGGGCAAACCAGCTAAGCGTGCAAACCAGCTAGGCGTGCAGCAAGTGCATTAGCGCGACGTGCACCGCCACTATTTCATCGCGCTGCACGAACTCGTCACGCGTGTGCGCAATGGTCGGATCGCCTGCGCCAAAGTTCGCCGCCGCAATGTCGTGCTGGGCGAAACGGGCGACATCGGTCCAGCCGAGCTTGGCTGAGACCGTGAGGTTGTTGTCCGCAATCAAGCGCTGCAAGAGTGGGTGATCAAGCGCGGGGTGCGCCGCAAAAGCATGGTCGGTTACCTCAAAGCCATCGCACTCGCCCACCACCTCAGCCAGGTAGGCCTCCGCGTCTGCCGCAGTGCGGTCGGGTGCGTAACGCAGATTCAACGTAAGGCAGGCTTCGTCGGGCACGACGTTGCCAGCCACGCCGCCGCTTACAGCTACCGCTTGGATTGCCTCGCGAAACTCACAGCCATCAATAACAGGACGGCGGGCAACGTAGGGCTCCCGGGCTGTGCCGGTGCCGGTGCGCTCCCCGTCTCTCGGTTGCCCTTCATCTGCTAGCTGCCCCTCGCTCGCCGGCTGGGTCAGTGCCGCCAGCAGATCACCCATGCGATGGATTGCGTTCACGCCTTTCCACGGCCGTGCGGTATGAGCGCGCTGGCCGCGATAGGTGACCTTGGCTCGCAACGAACCTTGGCAGCCCGCTTCCAGCAGCGCCGAAGTCGGCTCTCCCAGCAGCGCCGCATCGCAGGCCAACAACTCAGGAGCTTGCTCAAACAAAAGTCGCAGCCCGTTGTGCGGAGCAGCCACTTCCTCGCACTCATAGAAAACGAAAGTGACATCTAGCTTGGGATCGTTGAGTTGCGCCGCAACAGCCAGCTGCGCGGCCAGGCTGCCCTTCATGTCGCAGGCGCCCAAGCCGTAAAGCCGATCGCCGTCAATGCGAGCGGTTAGGTGGTCCGGATCATTTGGTGCGGCTGGCACGGTGTCAAGGTGGCCAGCGATAACCAGACGCTGAGAGCGGTCTAGCTGGGTGCGAGCGATGATGTTGTTGGAGATGCGCGTGACTTCAAGCGTGGGTGCTTGGGTTCGTAGCACTTGCTCGGTGTAGTCCGCTAGCGCTTTTTCTTCGTGACTCTGCGACGGGATTGCGACTAGCTCGGCGGCGAGTTGCAGCAGGTCAGAATCTGGCGAACTGAAATCTGCTGAAGGCGCGGGATTTTTTAGAGGTCTGGGATTTTTTGGAGGCACGGTCATATCTCTCTGGCGCGTTGCTCTAGTAGTTCCATTTGCGGGTCGGTTGCCACTGCGGCTATTCGCACGTAGCCGCTTCCGTCCGGACCGAAAAAATCGCCCGGTGCTACCACTAGGCCGATCTTGTTCGCTAGCAGCGAAACAAACTCCCACGCATCGCCGCCGGGCGCTGGTACCCAAAGATAGAAGCCGCCGCCGGGCAGGGTGGCTTGCACGTCAAATATTTCGAGCAGCTTGGCTAGGTGCTCCAAGCGGCTGTGATAGCGGGCACGCTGCTCAACGACATGTTGCTGGTCGGCCAGTGCCACAGCCGCCGCAGCTTGGGCTGGGCCTGGAACCATAAATCCAGCGTGCTTGCGGATTTCTTTTAGGTAATCGACTAGCTCTGCATCACCTGCGTAAAACCCAACTCTTACGCCCGCCAGGTTGGATCGCTTCGACAGTGAATGCACCGCCACCGTGCCTTTGTGGTCGGCGGAGCTAGCGTCGCTCAAGATGCTGCGGGGCGATCCTTCCCAGGTGTATTCCGCGTAGCACTCATCGCTGAACACCGGCACGTCGTGCGCTCTCCCCCACTTTGCCGCCGCCGCTAAGTCATCCAAGCCGCCCGCCGGGTTGCCGGGCGTGTTCATCCACAACAGCAAGGCGCGCTGCGCATCGCTGTCACTGATTTGGTCAAGCTGGGGCGACCAGTTTTGATCCACCGGCACCGGCACCGCCCGCGCATTGGCAAGCGTCGCTCCCATCGCGTAGCTGGGGTAGCTGATGGCCGGATACAAAACGGTGTCCTTTGCGGGGTTGCGCAGTCGCAGCCAGTGCGGAAGCCCCGCCACGAACTCTTTTGACCCGATCGTCGCCGCAACCTGAGTGGCAGGATCAACCTGCACGCCCAGCGCGCATTGCGCCCACGTGGCGAACTCTTCCCGCATGGCGACGGAGCCGATGGATGTCGGGTAGCCGTGTTCGGTTTTGGAGCTAGCCAAAGCCTCCACCACCGACGGCAGGGGCGGGTCTGTCGGCGTGCCAACCGAAAGATCTACGCAGCCGCCAGCAAGGTGGTCGGCTTGGGCGATGAGCGGTTTGAGCAGGTCGTATGGATAGGCCGGTGGAACGAACCCGGCCGGCGCGGTGTTGGCTGGGGCGGTGTTGGCCGATGCCGTGCGGGAGTCGGTCATATCACGCCTGCGCTAGTTAGCTCGAAACTCAGAGAACAGCGCCTGAGACACTTCGTCTAGGCGTGCCCGAATGTGGACGCCGTCGTCCGCGTGCTCTTCGGTCAGCAACGCACCTTCGCGGTGCAATGCAGCGACCACATCTCCGCGGTCGTAAGGCACAAGCAAATCAACGATGCTGCTTAGGTGACGCAGGCGATCTCCCATGGCTTGCTTTAGTTCTGTGATACCTGAGTCGGTTTGGCTGGGGCCGTTCTTGCCGGGACCGTTCTTGCCGGGGCTGCCCAGAGCGCAAACCGCAACCGAGCCTTCGTGGGTTCGCAGCAAATGCTCAACGCCACCTTCGCAGGCGTCGATTTTGTTGAACACCACCAGCTCGGGTACATCGGCGGCACCGATTTCACGTAACACCAAGCGCACTGCGGCCATCTGTTGCTCGGGGTAGGCGGCAGAGGCGTCCACAACGTGAACCAGCAGGTCGGCCTCAGCCACCTCTTCAAGAGTTGACATAAATGCCTCCACCAACGTGGTGGGCAGCTTTTTTATGAAGCCGACCGTGTCTGAGATGAGCACGGTTTCGCCGCCGGGCAGTGCGAGCTTGCGAGTGGTCGCATCAAGCGTGGCGAAGAGGCGGTCTTCAACTGTTACCGCTGCGCCGGTCAGGTTGTTTAGCAGCGTTGATTTTCCGGCATTGGTGTAGCCGACAATCGTCACGGTGTGATAGCGGGAGCGGCGGCGCGACTTGCGCTGGTTGATGCGGGTGCGGCGCAGCCCGCTGAGGTCTTTTTCTAGCTTGGCTAGGCGGCGCTGGATGCGGCGGCGATCAACTTCAAGCTGGGTTTCGCCGGGTCCTCTTGTGCCGATGCCGCCACCTTGCTGGGATAGCTGTTTGCCGCGGCCTCGCAGTCGTGGCAGGCGATAGCGAAGCTGGGCAAGCTCAACCTGGGCTTTACCTTCAAGCGTGGTTGCGTTTTGGGCGAAGATGTCAAGAATGACCGCCGTGCGGTCAAGCGCCGACCGGTGCAGCAGGCGCTCCAGGTTGTTTTGCTGGGCGGGGCTGAGGTCGTCGTCAAACACCACGGTGTCGGCGTCGTGATGCACTGATGTGTTGTAGATCTCCGTGGCTTTGCCGCTGCCGACATAGGTGGCTGGGTCGGGCTTTTCGCGCCGCTGAACCACACGATCAACCGTGTCGGCGCCGGCTGTGTCAACTAGGCGGGCCAGTTCGTCAAGGTTGTCTTCTACTTCGCTGATGGTGCGGTCGCCCAACTGCATGCCGACCAAAACGATTTGCTCGCGATAGGTGCGGTCGATAAGGCCGGTGTTGTCGGCACCAAACTCACCGAAGCCGCCGCGGTGCGAACCTGCGGCAGTGTCTTTGGCGGCAGCTGCAGTGTCGTTTGCGTCGGCGTTTTCATCGGCGTCTTGCGAGCGGGCTTTTTTGGAAGTCATTTAGAAGTCGCTTTGACGTTCGCCAGCCACACCGAAGGGCCGATAAGAACCGGCTCTGCCTCGCCGTAGGTGGCGGGCAATACCACCTGAGCATTGCCACCCGGCATGCAAACGGTTATCGGATCTTCAACCTGCACAAGACCCCATTTTGCTGCCTGAGCTGCCGCCACGACGGCACCTGTCCCGCACGCCTTTGTGATGCCGACCCCGCGCTCCCAAACAATCATGTTGATCGCATTAGCCGGGCTGGAATCTGGCACGCCGAAGATGAGCTCAACATTGATGCCGCTGGGGTAAAGGGGCGGGTCGGTGTGGTGGGTAAGGTCGTTGCCAAGTTCCTCCAGTGTGGCTCTAACGCGGGTGTCTGCGTCTAAGGCTTTAGCGCTGGGTGCTTCTGGCGGGGCGATTTCAATAACCAGATGCGGATTTCCGATCGTGCCGTAGGCCGCTCGGAAGAAATGCGCTTCGGTGTTGCCGCTGAGGTAATCGGGGTTGGTGGCTTTGTTGAAGATCGGTTGTAGGTGCTGCACGATTCTTTCGTGAACCGCAGTTTCCGCGGCCCAGGCGGCTTGGCTGTGAACGTCTCGGGTTATCGAATCGCTCAGCTCTAGCGATCCCATTCCGACCTGCGCTTGAACCGAAGTCATGTCAGTATGGGATTCGCTGGAGCCGAATTCGCTGCGCACTTCAACTCGGCGAAGTCCGCCTGCCGTCAAGACATCAACGTGAGCGTGACTCTGGCTTGTTGCCCGCAGCACGGCGTGCGCTAGGCAGCGCAGACCGTTGCCGCTTGTTTCGCCATCTGATCCGTCTGCGTTGCGCAAAAGCATCGCTATCGGCAGACGGTTTGCGGTGGCCGACTCGCTGGCAGCACCAGGCGCAGCACTGCTGGCGGGCGAGTCAGAGTCAAACGAATCAGGGTCAAAGGGACACAAGCCAATGATCAACCCGTCGGGCAGTTCGTCCGTTCCGGCGACACTGGCTATTTGCTCAGCGATCTGCTCAGGGATTTCCTTCAGCAAATTGCGTGGAACCAGGTCTTCTATTTTTTTGCGGATTGTCTTTTTTTGTGCTGCGTTGCTGGCACCACCCGGCGCACTTGCCAGATGATCTTCAATCTCTGCGAGCTGTTTGGGTGCCACCTGAACCAGATTTACCAAAAAGACGTTTCCCAGTCCGTGATATTTCTCAAGCCGCCAGTGGGAATGCCGGTCAGGCTGCTGCCGATCGGACTGCTGCCGGTCAGACTGCATTGCTCGCCTTGCTGTCGGCGGCAGTCGCCTCGCCAGCAGCTATAGCAGCCAGGATTTGATCGGCCATCTGAGTGGTTGAGCCGAATGGAATCCAGGTAATGCGTGGGTCACGCCGAAACCAACGCTGCTGGCGGCGAGCAAAGCGACGCGTGCGCTTGACCGCAAGATCTATCGCCTCCGCCAAGGTGATTTCACCCCGCAAATGAGCCAGCAGTTCCTTGTAGCCCAACGCTTGCGCTGCCGAGAACGACAAATCGTCAGGGAGCTCACGCACCTCATCAACAAATCCGACTTGTATTTGCTGCTCGTAACGCTTGGCAATGCGCTCATCAAGCTCGGCGCGGTCAATGTCAATGCCGAAGAGAGTGAATGGTGACGGCGCGTAGGAGTCCAAGCCCGGCCCGAACGACGAAAAAGGCTGGCCGGAACCCAAGGTCACTTCAAGGGCGCGCAAGATGCGTCGCCGATTGGTGGGCTGCATGCGGGAGGCGGCCAGCGGGTCAAGTTCCGCAAGGCGCTCATACATCTCCTCAGTTGATTGCGTGCTGATTGATTCAGCCACCTCCGGGAAACGAGTCGGCGGAGTAAGGCGATCAATCACCGCCCGCAGGTACAAACCGGTGCCGCCGACTAGCAGGGCTTGAGAACCACGCTCGCGGAGGCAGTTTTTGGCGGCGTCAAAAGCGGCCTGATAATCAACCACGGTAAAAGGCTCGCACGGGTCGACTAGATCGATCAGATGATGAGGAACTGTGGCTTGTTCGGTAGCGGTTGGCTTGGCGGTGCCTATGTCCATGCCGCGGTAGACAGCCATTGAATCGGCGTAAAGCAGTTCAACCCGGCTGGTGGCGCTATGGCCGGTGGCAGCGTCGCAACGCTGTGCTAGCTCAAGCGCTAGCGCCGATTTGCCGCTCGCGGTGGGGCCAAGAATGACGACATCGCTCAGATCGCTTTGAACGCTCAGGCTGCGACCACCGGAATGCGTGTTCGATGAAGCGCAGGCTGCAGCGTTTCAACCATCTCGCCGGTCAAATGAAAAGTGCCAGCTCCGGTTACTTTCACAAGGGCGTAGGTGCCCTGCCGTAGATGGTCGCCTTGCCGCGAACTGTCAGAGCGTCCCGAAGCGGTTGGTGCAAAATGAACCAGGCGGTTTTGGCGCGTGCGGCCGCTCATTTTGTTTGGATCGGTCTTGGAGCGACCTTCCACTACCACTTCTTCGGTTCGGCCTACCCGCCTTTCATTGCCGGCTCGGGCGGATCTTTGGATGACGGTGCGAAGCCTTGCCATGCGGTCTTTGCACACTTCGGATGGCACAAACTGATCGGCCAGCTTGGCGGCCTCGGTGCCTGGTCGCGGCGAGAAAACAAAGGTGAATGCGCCGTCAAACTCAACTTCGGCAGCCAGCTGCAGCGTCTGCGCAAAGTCGTCTTCGGTTTCGCCCGGGAAGCCAACGATGATGTCGGTGGTGAGCGCCAAGTCGGGCACGGTTTTGCGAGCCAACTGGGCTTTTTCTAGGTAGCGCTCAGCGGTGTAGCCGCGATGCATGGCCGACAGCACCTTGTTGCTACCCGACTGCAACGGCAGGTGCAGGTGTTCGCATATCGCAGGCACCTCGGCCATTGCGGCAACGGTTTCGGGGCGCAGATCTTTGGGGTGCGGGCTTATGTAGCGAATGCGGCGGATGCCTTCTACGGCACCGAGCGAGCGGAGCAGATCGGCAAACAGGGGGCGCGCCTTAGGGCTGTCGGCAGCCCAGTTGTCGCCTGCAAGATAGGCGTGATTTTTGTCGGTGCCGGTTTCAGCACCGGTTTCACCGCCACGGATTTCATCGCCCCCAGCCCCGCCTTTGCGCAGCGCAAGGGTGATGTCGCGGCCGTAGCTGTTGACGTTCTGCCCGAGCAGCGTGATTTCGGTTACTCCTTGCGTGGCCAGCCCTTTGGCTTCACCTACTAGCTCTGCAAAAGGACGGGAGATTTCACGACCACGCACGGCCGGAACAATGCAAAATGCGCAGGCGTTGTCGCAACCAATCTGGATAGTTAGCCATGCTGCGTGTTGCTGGTCGCGGCGCACGGGCAGAGCCGTTGGAAACTCTTCAGACTCTTCAAGTATTTCGGTAATCGGCCCCACGACCCGTGCGTGGGCTAGCAGTTCGGCAGCTCGTTGCAGATTGTGCGTGCCGAAAACCACGTCAACGTGCGGCGCTCGCTGCTGAATAGTTTCACGGTCCTTTTGGGCGAGGCAGCCCCCCACGACGATCTGCATGTTCGGCCGCTCAGCCTTCACCGCCTTGAGATCTCCAAGCTGGGCATACAGCTTGTTGTCTGCGTTCTCACGTATGCAGCAGGTGTTCAGCACCACCACATCGGCATTGTCAATGTTGGCGGCGGGAGCCATCCCATCTGCCTCAAGCACTCCAGCGATCGACTCGGTGTCGTGCTCGTTCATTTGACACCCGAAGGTGCGGATGAAATAGCGGGACGGGCTGGTGCTCACGCTCTCAGGCTAAAGCCCGACTGTGCCTTAGCTGCCAGCCATCGTTGGCTCTAGCTGCCCGCAGCCTCTAAGTCGGCGCAGGATTCGTACCCGGCGGGCGAAGAAATAGTCGGCAAGGTTGAATCAAAAATGAAGGCTTCTACGACTGCATCAAGGCAGCTGTTTCCCGACCTCCACAAGACATGCGTAAAATTATTTTCCACTACCGCGGCGGATTGCTCTGGCAAAGACGTCTCAATGAAGGGCTTGACAGACTCCCAAGGAACGGCAGGGTCGTTTGTTGAAGCGACCAGCAACACCGGGACTTCACTTTGCGACAGACTTAGCTCAAACGGATCTGCCTCACCCGCCCAAGCATCACAAATACCAATAGTTACCGGTAAGCCTTTTACGACGAGTTCGCCCAAAACGCCGATCGCACGCAGATCGTCAAGCACCTCGTTGTAATCGTCGGTGTACTCACCTATGCCATCAGCGCACGCAACCAGCGGGAATATTTCAGCTGAAGGTGGATAGGACTCACCCTCACGTTGGTGGTAAGCACCAGCAACAGCAGTGAGGAATGAATAGTCGCCGTCCAGGGCCGTGGCAAACATGAGGTCAAGATCGGGGCCGCTTTCCTCGGAATAAAGCAGCAGCACTGTCGCAGTCAGCAAATCGCCGGGCACTTCGTAGGTATCGGCCAAAGTACCGAACCTCTCTGCGGCGTTGCCGTCGGGCGCGAAACGGCAGTCGCGGGTTTCATCACAATTGGCAAGGAACCGTTCAAACGCATTGTTGAACCTGACCGTTTGAGCTAAGCCTTGGAGAGGGTCAAGCCAGCCAGTTGATGGGCTGTCCATGTATATCGCATCAACAGCATCGGCATGATCTTGTCCCAACAGCACAGCAATAACGCCGCCATAGGAGTAGCCAACAAAAACTGATCGGCCAGCATCTAGATGGCGTAGCACCGCTGCTGTATCCGAAGCGGCTGTCGCCGAACCGTACGACCCCGTCGGGCAGCCACTCACCCATTGTTGAACCAGTTGGGGTCGCTCAGCTAACGGTGCCACGCCGGTTTGGATTCTGTGGAACAGCGCGTCATTCCCGCAGTCCACACCGTCAACTGAGTCCGTTCCTCGCTGCTCAACCCCCAACACGTCAAAACGCCCGACAAGGTCGGCATTTCCAGAAAACGGATCGCCAAAAAATCTTATGGTTTCTCTGGCGTTGGTTCCGGGGCCACCGAAATGAAAAGCAATCAGCCCCGCAGGTGGTTCCGAGCCGTTAGCTGGCACGAGCCGATAGCGCACGGATTCTCCATCTTCGCCCGGAACCTCACCGCATAAAGAACCGTTGCCGCACTCTTCAAGCTGGTCAAGCAAGCTCTGAGGCACGCCTAGCCCACGATCGTTATCGCTACTGGCGGACGAGTCCGTGTCTTGGTCTGTCGTTGTGGTGGTTGTGTTGTCTGGCGCGGTGTTATCTGAGGCGGTGTCGTCTGTAGCGGTGTTATCTGTAGCGGCGCTGTCAGAGTCTGGGCCATCTGAATCTGTATCACTTGAGCAAGCAGCCGCCAACAGCAGCAACGCCGCTGCGACAGAAACAACCTTGACAAAGCCAACCTTGCTAAAGCGCTTCGCAGGCCGACCAGTCGGGGATTTTTGCTGCCGCAGCAACTGCAGAGACGTCCTTCGCATCACAAGCCAGCCTTAACTTCCCGCAGCTTCTAAGGCTGCGCACTCTTCATACCCGGCAGGCGAGGAAATAGTCGGCAAGGTGGAATCAAGAATAAAAGCGTTTGCGACCTCGTCAATGCAGCGGTTTCCTACCTGCCACTGGGTATGCATAAAGTCGTTTACAACTACCGCAGCGGATTGCTCTGGCAAGGATGTCTCAACAAAGGCTTTCACATCCTCCCAGGGAACAGCGGGGTCATTTGTTGAAGCGACTATCAGCACTGGAACTTCACTTTGCGACAGGTCTAACTCATACGGCTCCGCCTCACCCGACCAAGCATCACAAATACCGATAGCGGACGGCGCTCCCTTGGCGAGAAGTTCTCCCAAAACGCCGAGCGAGCGCAGATTGTCAAGCACTTCGTTGTGATCGTCGGTGTAGTCGGGTCTGCCGTCAGCGCACACAACCAATGGAAATATTTCAGCTGAGGGTGGATAGGACTCACCTTCACGCCCGTGGTACTCAGTTGCAAAATCAGTGACTATTGAATCGTCACCGTCAATGGCCCTAGCAAGCATGTCGTCAAGAACAGGATAGGTCTGCTCTGACCCAAGCAGCTGTCCTATCGAAATCGCCAAATCGCCGGGTACTTCGTAAATATCAATCAAAGAGCGGAACCTCTCTTCGGCGTTGCCGTCAGGCGCGAAACGGCATCTGAGCGTTTCGTCGCAACTAGCAAGAAATCGCTCAAACGCATTACTGAACTTGCCTGCTTGGACTAAGTCGGAGCGTGGGTCAATCCAATCGTTTGTTGACGGGCTGTCCATAAATATCGCGTCAACAGTGTCAGCATGGTTCTGTCCCAGCAGCACAGCAATAACGCCGCCATAGGAAGTACCGGCAAAAACCGTCCGGCCAGCATCTAGGTGGCGCAGCACCGCTGCAGTATCTGAAGCGGTAGTCACCGAACCGTAAGACTCCGCCGGGCAACCGCTAATCCATTGTTGAGCCAGCTCTGCCCGTTCCGCTATTGGAGCCGTGCCGGTTTGGATTCTGTGGAACAACGCGTCATTCCCGCAGTCCACGCCGTCAACTAAGTCCGTTCCTCGCTGCTCAACCCCCAGCAAGTCAAAACGCCCAACAAAGCTGGCGCCCGACGGCCCTAGAAACTCCCCGAAACCTCTTATCGTCTCTCTGGGACTGCCTGCGGGGCCGCCGAAGTGAAAAGCGATCAACCCTGCTGGCGACTCCGAGTCGGTGGCTGGTATGACCCGATAGCGCACGGGTTCTCCATCTTCGCCCGGAACCTCACCGCACAAAGAGCCGTCGCCACAATCTTCAAGCTGACCAAGCACATTCTGGGGCACGCCCAGTCCGCGATCGGTACCGGCGGACGAATCCGTGCCTTGATCTGCGGTTGCGCTGTCTGGATTTGGACTGTCTGAATCTGTGTCGCTTGAGCAGGCAGCCGCCAACAACAGCAACGCCGCTACAACAGAAACAACCTTGACAAGGCCAGTCTTGCCAAAGCGCTTCGCAGGCCGATCACTCAGCGATTTCCGTAGATGCGACAGCCGCGGAGACTGTTTCCGCATCAGCTTCAATTCCGTCACCAGCGCTAATTGTTTCACCATCTGCGTTGGATTTGTTGTCGCCCCCTGCCTCATCAGCGCCGTCAGTGCCGTCAGTGCCAGCTTCCGCGTCGCCGCTGACAAGACCTAAATCGGCGCGTATGCGGTTATCAATCTCAACGGTTACCTCAGGGTTGTCAGCCAAAAACTCTTTAGCTTTTTCACGACCCTGCCCTAGCTGCTCACCTTCGTAGGTGTACCAGGCACCAGATTTTTTGACGATCCCACTCTCCACGCCAACATCTAGCAGCGAACCTTCACGACTAATGCCTTGCCCATACATAATGTCAAACTCGGCCTGCCGGAACGGTGGCGCCACCTTGTTTTTCACCACCTTCACGCGTGTGCGTCCACCGGTTACCTCGCTATCGGATTTGATTGCTTCAATGCGGCGGATGTCTAGACGCACCGACGAATAGAACTTCAGCGCGCGGCCGCCCGGTGTCGTTTCGGGGCTGCCGAACATCACGCCGATCTTCTCTCGCAGCTGGTTTATAAACATGCAGATGGTGTTAGTTTTGTTGAGGTTGGCTGTGATCTTGCGCAGCGCTTGCGACATCAGACGTGCCTGCAGCCCGACATGAGAAGCACCCATATCGCCTTCAATCTCCGCACGAGGGGTGAGGGCCGCAACCGAATCGATAACGATTACGTCAATTGCGCCTGAGCTAATCAACGTGTCGGTGATCTCCAGAGCTTGCTCGCCCGTATCTGGTTGTGAGATAAGTAGCTCATCAACATCTACGCCAATGTTGCGGGCGTAGATCGGGTCTAGCGCATGCTCGGCATCAACGTAGGCGCAGATGCCGCCCGTGCGTTGAGCCTCAGCTACCAGATGCAGCGCGACGGTTGATTTGCCTGACGCTTCTGGGCCGTATACCTCTGCCACACGCCCACGCGGGAATCCGCCTATACCCAATGCCAGATCAATGGCCAGGTTGCCAGACGAAATGGCTCCTATATCCATGAGTCGGCGATCACCCATTTTCATGACCGCTCCGGCACCGAACTGCTTTTCAATCTGAGCCAGCGCTGAGCCAAGCGCCTTGTCGCGCTTCTCCCCATCTTGGCGGATGTAGCCAAGAGCGGGATCGTGTCCTGTAGCACCTGCTATTGCGTTGCTTTTAGCCATTTTGTTCTCCTTGGGGTTTGAGGCGGTCTGCCTTTGAGGGTTTGGAAGCGGTTGCTATGTACGCAACTTAGAACAGAGGTGGGACATTGCTCGCCTGCATTTAACTGACGCGCGTTCAGCCGGGCTACGGCTGAACTACATAAGTGTAGTTTGCCACAGCTACCTAGCAGGGCAGCGTTTGATTTGCCCGTGCTTGGCTTATTTGGTTTGGCGCTGGCGCCGCTGAGCGAGTCGCCGCTTAGCGGAAGTTCGGCGCTACTTGCGTGATGAACAGATCCATTGTCGCCTTCTTTGATTCCATCGGACCAAAGGTGAAGTCGGGCACGATCAGCTCGCTGACGCCGACGTCTTTATAGGCACCCACGATCTCGGTCACCTCATCTGGCGTGCCAACGATGGCGGCTCGCCCGAAGTCACGCTCACGAAAGCGTTTCAGGTCGTCCTCGTTGGTTGAGATCAGCATCAACGCCACTGCGCTGCGAGCGATCTGCGTCGGGTCGCGGCCGACGTCGTCGCAATGCTGGTCAAGCACTCCGCACAGATGCGCAATGTCGTCGGGCATGCCCCAGAAGTTCCACTCGTCGGCGAAGCGAGCCGTCGTGCGCAAAGTGCGTTTCACTCCCCCTCCGCCGATCATCAGTGGCAAGCGAGATTGCACTGGCTTCGGATCAAGCGGCGCTTCGGTCATCTGGTAGTGCTGGCCGCTGAAGTTGGTTCGGTCGTTGCCGAGCAATGAAACGATGGCCTCAACGGCTTCGTCGAAACGATCCATCCGGCTGCGCAGCGTGCCGAAGTCAAACCCATAAGCAAGGTGCTCGTTTTCTTGCCAACCCGCACCGATCCCTAGCACTGCTCGCCCACCGGAGATGTGGTCGATGGTGGTGGCGATCTTGGCGGTGAGTGCCGGGTGGCGATAGGTGTTGCCGGCAACGAGCGGACCGATTCGGACATTGGGCACCAGTGCGGCAAGCGCCGCCAACACCGACCAAGCCTCGTGCGCTGGCTGGTCAATGTTTTCGTCGTTGGGCATGAAATGGTCGGCAAACCAAATGCCGTCCCAGCCGGTGTCGCCCGCATGCTGGCAGCCTTCGGCGATGACGTCCCACGGCTGGTTGTTGTGTGTCCAAAAACTAAATCTCATTAGCGCAGCCTGCCAGATGGTGCGCGCCGTTGATGTTTTGACGCTGGTCCCTTAGCTCTCCAGCGCTTGGCGCAACCAGTCAAACGCGGAGATGGTGCTCCATTGGCTGCGCTGCTGCAGGTCGGTGGGCATGATGAGGGTTCGGGTGACGGGACCGCTGGTGGTGGGATCGCCAGCGGCTAGATCGCCAGCGATGCCGATGACTACTTCGGTGTCAGATGAATCCGCTTCGCACACCGCTAGGCCCCAGTCGGTGCCGAACATCTGTTTGACAGACATAGCCATCTCACCTGCGTCGCCGCGGGCGCTGGCGCTGGCGCTGTGCTCGCTAGTTCCGTGCTCGCGGGCACCATGCTCAACCGTGCCCGCCCTGAATGGGACGACAGACGTGCCAGTGGCAGCCGCGCCGAAGGCTTGCTGGGCGGCGGACAAGCGGTTGGCCATCAGTCCGCCGGTAAAGGTTTCAGCGATCGCCAACGTGTGATTGCGCTCGGCCAGTCGCTTTAGCACCACCTGCTCCATCGACTCGTCATCGCTTGAAAATACGAGCGAGCCCAGCAGCGTCCGCAGCGCCTCGGCTTCGGTGTCCAACAGTTCATCGGCGGCCGCCTGGTTTGACGCCCGGGCAGTGATGCGAACTTTGATGCCTTCAATTCCGCTAGCCAAAAACGCCAGCGTTGGATTGCCGACCTCGTCAAGTTCGGTTATCCGTTCGGCTAGGCGCTCAGCTAAACCCGACTCACTTTCGCCCCAGGTACGCAGCACGCGACTAGCAATAACGTCGGTGTGCCCGGCGCGAGATCGCAAGTCGGCCAGCACGGTGCCGTTGAGCATCGCTTTCATCTCGCGTGGCACCCCGGGAACCAGATACAGCACAACCGGCGAATCCGCGGCTGGCTGCGCCGAACCGGTCGTGGGCCGCGGCAACTCAATGATCAACCCGGGTGCGGTTCCAGGCTGCTCGGGAATGGGCTTAGCCCCTTGCGGCACCATCGCTTGGCGCAGATTGTTCTGTGGCATCGGGCGGCCACGCGACTCAAACATTTCTCTGATGCGTTGCGCTATGGCCTCGTCCAGCACAAGCTCAACACCCATCAAGTCAGCCACCACCTCGCGCGTGATGTCATCTTGGGTGGGCCCTAATCCGCCGGTTACGACAACCGCATCGCTACGGCTGATGGCCCGGTTCAGCACATCGGTTATTCGATCCCAGTTGTCGCCAACCTTTGTTTGGTAGTGGCTGTTGATGCCCGCGGCGGCTAGCTGCTCGCCAATCCATGATGAGTTGGTGTCAACAATCTGACCCAGCAACAGTTCGGTGCCAACCGCAACGACCTCGCAGTTCATCCGCTACTTGCGTTTGGCTGATGAGTTTGATGCGGCCCGCAAATACGCAACGCCGGTGAGCAACGTAAACAGCACCGCTATCCACAATGTTGCGGTGGCGACCCAGTGAACGTTGTCGGCCACGGGCGGCAGCACGGCAAATCCGATAGCCCAAAGCTGGATGAAGGTTTTGTGCTTGGCAGCTCTGGTGGCTGGAACGCTGATGCCGCGCCGCGCAACCAAAGATCTGTAAACGCTTATTCCTAGCTCACGCAGCGCTATCAGCGCGACGGGAATGAGGTGAAACTGCCCGACCTTCACCAAAGCCGCCATGCCGCCTAGCACCAGCACCTTGTCGGCCAGCGGGTCTAAGAAAGCGCCGGAGCTAGTGCCGCCGTGGCGTCGAGCCAGCCAGCCGTCCAAAAAGTCGCTCATCCCCAGGATGAAACCGAAAAAGAACACCGCCCACGACGGGCTGCGCTCTAGCAGCAGCCAGACGAATACGGGCGTGGCGACGATGCGTGCGAACGACACCAGGTTTGCCGGGGTTGCCAGCGCGGTGGGGCCATAAGTGCGGGGCGGCTTGGAGAATCTGCCCCTGCGTCTGGTTTCGCCACCTGCGCCTGCGCTGGCCATTTCATCGCAGGGTAGGAGATTCACGGCCGCAGGGCAGGCATCATCTTCGCCGACGCTGGCGCCTGGGCGATGACTTTGGCGATTCCAGGGCAATGTCCCCTGCCTTCGTAGCCTTATGGATATGGCCGTTGTTGCTACGGAGCAGACAAGAACTTTGCTGGCGATAGATGGAATGACCTGCGCGGGTTGCGCTAGCAAGATTGAGAGTTCGCTGGCGGGCGTTGAGGGCGTGGAGTCGGCTGGCGTCAACTTCGGCACTCGCACCGTCTTGGTGTCCCACCGTGACGATCTGGCACCGCAACAGCTAGCCAAGGTCATCACCGGGCTGGGCTATCAGGTCACCTCTCAACAGCCGGCGCGCCAGCTGGCGGAGGCTCGGCGGACGGAGGCTGGTTCGGGTGCGGTCGATGCGGGCGTGTCTGGTGCAGGTGCGGCTGGTGCAGACGCGGCTGGTGCAGACGTGGCTGACCCGAGTGCAGCCGACCCGGCGGAGCGCCGCGCACTTATTCGCTGGGTGGTTAGCGCGCCGCTGGCGCTATTTACGATGCTCATCTCAATGGTTGAGCAGCTGCAGTTCAGCGGCTGGCGGTGGGCCTTAGCTGGCGCGGCCACCATTGTCGTGTGGTGGGGCGGCTGGGGATTCTTAACCACTGCTTGGGTGCGGCTGAAGCACAGAACCACGGCAATGGATTCGTTGATTTCGTTGGCGGCGCTATCGGCGTGGAGTTGGTCGGTCGCTATTTTGCTGTCGGGTTCGACGGCGGGCGCGGCGGAAACGGGCGGCGGCGCTGGCGGCGGCGAGTCGACCGTGTTCTTCGACGCGGCCAGCGTGATCGTGGCGGTGGTTCTGGTTGGACGTTGGCTAGAGACGCGCTCTTTAGCAAAAAGCGGCGACGCAGTGACGCGCCTGGCGACGCTTATTTCTGGGCGGGCCCGGCTGGCTACAGGCGAAGACGTTGACATCTCCGCTCTCAAAGTGGGAGATGAGTTTCTGGTTCGACCGGGCGAGCGCATAGCCACAGACGCGGTCGTAATCCAAGGCCACGCTTCCATTGACACCGCGGCGATAACCGGTGAATCGCTGCCTTTGGAGGTAGCCGAGGGCGACGAAGTGATGGGCGGCACGCTGAATGTGAGCGGCTCTTTGGTGGTGAGCGCCCTGACCGTCAGCAACGAAAACACGTTGGCGAAAATCCTGGAGACCTTGCGGATCGCTCAGGCCAGCCGCGCCCCGGTGCAACGGATGGCCGATCGGGTCTCCGCTGTATTTGTGCCGGGCGCGCTAGCCGTGGCTGCGATCGCTTTGATCGGGTGGCTGCTAACGGGTGCTGAATTTCAAGACGCGGGCTTGGCCGCGGTGGCGGTATTAGTGGTGGCTTGCCCGTGCGCTTTGGGTTTGGCAACGCCGATTGCGCTGGTGGTTGGCACCAGTCAGGCCACTCGCATGGGTGTGCTGGTCAAAAGCGTCACGGTGCTGGAGCAAACCAGGCGCGTCAACACGGTGCTGTTCGACAAGACCGGAACTCTCACCGAAGGCCAGATGCACGTGACTTCAATGGTCGTGCCGGCTGCGGCTGCGGCGGAGTCGCACAACGGCGCGGCAGAGTCGCTGGAACTTGAGCTGCTGGCATTAGCGGCGGAAACAGAGTCGCGCAGCGAACATCCCATCGGAGCAGCAATCGTCGCATACGCCCAACAGCAGCAGCCACTTACGGCGGCAAGCACGCAAGCAGCAACTCCGCCGGCAACAAGCATCACCTACCAGCCCGGTTTCGGCGCCATCGCCGAGTTTGACCTGCCGGGGTCGGCTCACACCCAAGTACTAGTAGGTCGCCCGGAACTGTTTGACGTGGTGCCCGATGCGGTAGCTGAGGCATCCGTCCAGGCTCAGCGCAACGGCAACACCGCGGTGCTGGTTGGGCGCAACGGTCGCGCCGAAGCGGTGATCGGCGTGGGCGATCGCATTAAGCCATCGGCCGCCCCGACCATCGCACAGCTGCGTGCCAGCGGCATGCGAGTGGGGATGCTCAGCGGGGACAGCAAGCTCACGGCGAACCACATCGCGGAAAAGCTCGGCATTGACGCCAACGAGGTGCAGGCCGAACTCACGCCCGCCGAAAAGCTGGCTCACATAGAACAGCTACAAGCACAAGGTCGCAAGGTGGCGATGGTGGGCGACGGTATTAATGACGCCCCCGCCCTAGCCAAGGCAGATGTTTCGATCGCGGTTGGAACCGGCAGCGACATCGCCCAAGACAGCTCGGCACTGACGCTGGTGGGCGGCGACCTAAGCGTCATTCCGGCTTCCATTGCCCTGTCGCGGCGTATTCTGAAAACCATTCAGCAAAATCTGGGCTGGGCGTTTGCCTACAACACCGCCGCTATTCCGCTAGCCGCTTTCGGCATCGTCAGACCGGTCTGGGGAGCGATAGCCACAGCTTGCTCGTCGTTGCTGGTGGTCAACAACAGCCTGCGTCTGCGCCGCTTCACTAACAAGCGCCAATAGCTAAGCCCAATAAGCCCAATAAGTAAGCCCAATAAGTAAGCAATGTCTCAGTTAGACCAAGAGCAGCTAGTTGACCTGAAGCGATTCGGCGACTGGACGTCTTGGTTGTCGTGGCTGATCCTGCTTGTGATACTCCCGTTCTCAGCTCTCAGCATCGCGGGGATTGCCTGGCTGCCAGCCGTCGTGTGGGCAGTGTGGGACGGCAGCTTTCTGCGCAACTTGATTCTCTTGACGGTGGGCTATTTCGCTTTGCTGCCCATCGTGTTCGTGCCCGGATTGGATTGGCTGCAAATCAAACTCATCGCTCCCGATTCGCGTGCCCCAACTCCCCAAGAACGCAGCCACTTGCGGCCAGCTTGGCAAGCAGTGCTGAGGCGCGTGGGCAAGGGCGGCAACCGCCGGTACCTGTTGCGGGTTGTTGATAGCGACGAGATGAACGCTTATGCGGGTGGTGGACGCCTGGTGATTGTCACCAGCTTGGCGCTGCGCTTGCTCCGGCAATCCGAGCTTGAAGCCGTTCTGAGTCACGAGTTGGGTCATCACGCAGGCATGCACCCAATAGTGCTGCTGGTGACTAGTTGGTTCAAGCGTCCGATTATTTGGTTTCACTCGCTGCTGCGCATCGTCCATGATCTTTTGATCTGGGCTATCAACACCACATCCAGGAGATGGCTCAGTCTCGTGTTGCTGGTCATTTCGCTTGCACCCAGAGCCGTGCTGGGTTTGCTGGCTTTCGTTTATAAAGCCGCCACGCTGGTGCTGTTGTTTTTTGGTCGCCAGGCCGAACATCAAGCCGACGCAACCGCGGTGAAGCTGGGCTACAGCCAGCCCTTGATTCAGGCCCTGAACACGTTTGAAGGCGCAACTGGGTCCCAGCAAAGCGGTGAGGCGTATGACGCTGCTTTAGAGAAAGCAGGTTTGCCCGCCCGGAAAACTCGATGGGATACGCACCCGCCCATAGCTCGGCGCGTGCAAAAGATCATGCGTGCAATGGATCGCTTGACCGGTGCCCGCTCCCCTAGCAACAATCGCGCGCCTGCCGCCGCTGGCACCGCTGGCGCCGCTAGCGCAAATGATGCAATCAGATAGCCAGTCAGGCGCCCAGCTAGCCGAGCAGCCGGGTACAGCGGAGTTGCTAGACGCGGCTGAGGTAGAAAAACGCCTGCGCAAAAAGCGGCCAGCCGACTTGGGTTATCTGGCGATGTTCAGCTCATATCTGAACGGTGTGATTACCGACCCGGCTTTGATGTCGTTGCCGCTTGACGACCACATGGTTCATCGCGGCCATGGTGTGTTTGACACAGCCACCCTGAGCGGTGGGCAGATTTATCGCCTGCGCACCCATATCGATCGCCTGCTGACCAGCGCGGAGCTAGCACGCATAAAGCACCCTTGGACGCAAGACGACTTCATCAAGATGGTTGTGAACACCGCCGCTGTCGCTGGCGTGCGGGACGGCGCAATCAGGTACTGGCTAAGTGCGGGACCCGGCGGATTTTCTTTCAGTCCGGCCGAATGCGAAGAGCCTTGTTTTTATTGCATCATTTTTGAGCCGCGGCCGCTGCTAAGCGTGAACGCCAATCCGTCTGCAACAGGCGTCAGCGAGGCAACGATCATCGACACGCCGATGAAACCAGCCTTGCTCGCCGCGACCAAGTCAAACAACTACCTGCTAAACGTGCTGACGCATCTGGAGGCTCTGGATCGTGGCGGCACATTCGGAATCCTGGTTGATGACGGCGGGCTGCTGGCTGAGTCATGCGTGCTCAACGTGTGCTTGCTGTCCGCTGACGGAGTGCTTAGCACGCCACCCTTTGACGGGATTTTGGCTGGCACTACCGTGCGGCGAGTGCTGGAGCTGTGCGAATCTCAGCTAGTGCCGCAAGGACTTATTAAAGAAGCGGTGATGCGACCCATCAACGCCGCGCAAGTTAAGCGTGACGGCATAGCTGAGATGTTTTTGTGTGGCGGTGACACCCACGTGTTTCCGATCAATAGCTGGGATGGGGTTCCGATCGGCGACAGCCAACCGGGGCCTGTTACGCGACGCATCCAGCAACTATTGAGCGAAGACGCAACGGCGGCCGACTCTGGCGACCTGATTGCGGTGCCGTATGCCTAGTCGCATGCGCAGTCGTATAGCTAGTCACATATCTGGCCACATAGCTAGCTATGGCAGCTAACCGGTGATCGCCGACCCTCGCCCTCAACCAAATCGACTACCGCAAGATGTTCCGCTAACGATCGTTGGCGATGCCGACCTAGCCGAGTTTGGCTCGGCCTTGGCAAGCGCGCAGGCGTGCGCCATCGACACCGAAACGGTTTATTCCAAAACCGATCCGAGCTATTCCATTGGTGCTCTGCGGGTGGTTTCGGCCGCCACTCGCAATGCCGAAGGTGTTGATCACAGCTGGGTGGTAGACGTTCGCAACATCAACACCGCCAAGCTCGCTGCCGCGCTGTCCGGCGTGCGAGCCGATGCCTGGAACGCCAACTTTGACTCTCATGTGATTGAGCGTGATCTGTTTGACCAGGTTGCGGAGTCGGCGACGGGACTGACTGGGCTGGCGGCGGGACTGACCCCGCCGGTTTGGTGGGACGTGATGTTGGCAGACGCGCTGCTGCATCAAGGGCTCAGCGGGTTTGACTTTTATCACTCACTGGCTTGGGCTACCGAGTGGTACTTAGGGCTGCGGGCACAAGGCAAAGGCACCACTCAGATTTCCTTCACCGCTGATGGCGAGTTAAGCGAAGAGCAGCTTCAATATGCGGCGGCCGATGCCGTAGAGACAATGTGGGTTGGCCAGATCGCGCGCACGCGCCTGGCCGAGGCAGAACTAGAGAAGATCTGCGAACTAGAGCAGAGCGCCCGCCCTTTTCTTGCGCAGATGCAGCGCACCGGCCTGGCGGTCAATCAAGCTGGCTGGCGAGCCGAACTACAAACCTTGGAGAAGCGCCGCGACGAGCTATTGACGCGGCTGGCTGAGCTGACCGGCGGAGGTCAAGCCGGGCTGTTTGACGCGCAACTCAAACCCAGTTGGAATCCGAACAGCGAGTACGACGTCAGAAACGTGCTGAACGAGCACGAGATCGATCGGGTGAAGCTTTGGACGGAACAAGAGTTCAATGTGCCCCGTCTGCTGGACGTCACCGACAGCATGGGCGCAATGGCTTTGAGCGCGATAGGTGGCGAGATTTGCACGACTCTGCTGGCGTTTCGCGAAGCAACCAAGATTCTTTCGACATACGGCGAAGGGCTGTTGTCTAGCTTGCATCCCGACGGCCGCTTTCATTCCAGCTACTTGCAGGTGGTTGGAACGAACACCGGGCGGCTAGCCAGCCGCAACCCCAACGCTCAAAACCTGACACCGCGCCTGAAGCCCTACATAGTTCCCGCGCCTGGCTGTGTGTTTGTGTACGCAGATTTGAGCCAGGCCGAGTTGCGGTTTGCCGCGCAGATTGCTGGCGATAAGAAGCTGCAAGAAGCTTTTGAGCTAGGTCTAGACGTCCACGATTCCACCGCCACCAACATGTTCGGCATTGACATGCAAAAGCTGCGAGCGACTGACCCGGCCCAGCACGAGCTAATGCGCACGAAAGCCAAGCGCATCAACTTTGGGATTCTCTATGGGCTGCGGGGAGCGGGCTTAGCGCGAACCCTGACTGAGGACGGCGTTGCCACGCAGCGTCACGAAGCCGACGAGCTGATTAGCACCTATCTGACGACTTATCCGGGTGTGGGTGCCTGGGTCGCCAAGCGTGATGAGTTCGTTGAGGCTCTGTCTAATTCGCCGCCGCCAGTTGATTGGCCGCTTACGTTGCAGCTTCATCAGCTCCGCCAACGCGTAGGCGAAACCCGGCAGCAGCTACGTGCTGAGATGCAACGTCATTACACAGTTGAGGAAATTGCCGAGCGCTTGGGAGCAGGCATCGCCGACGCCGGTGCTGCGGCTGGCTCTGTGGCTAGTGCGATGGTTGATCCCGTGGCCAGCACTGCAGTCAGTCCAGTGGAAGCCGCCTGGTGCATGTCGTTCAGCGCGGCGGTGGTCTTGGGCACCGACGGCAAGCCGATTCAAATCGACTCACGCACGCTGGCCGGACGGCGTCAGCAGTTCACCGTGCGAACGGAATCGGTCCTAGCGACGGCCGCCGAAATTGTTGGTAGCTCAGAAAAGCCCGAGCCGGCTCATGCTTGGAATATGGCGCTGAAGAAACTAGGCGTTGCAGCGAGGCGCAGGGCTGACGAGCACCGGATTGCGGCGATTTCTAAAGCGCTAGAAAATAGGCAGTTGAGGCGTGCGGTTGTTGATGCGGTTGGCGAAGTTATGGGCGCTGAGAAGCAGACCCTGCTGTTGCAACGCGCACTTGGCTCTCGCATAGGACAGCTTGCCAACGCATACCGCAATGCTCCGATTCAAGGCGGTGTGGCTGACATAATGCTGGACGCTTTCGCGCTGCTGCACGATCGGCTAGGTGAGATTGCGGGCTCCAATGATGGCGGAGCTAGGGGCGTTCAGACCGTGCATGACAGCGTGGTGGTGGAATGCCTGGAAGGCGACGCCGAAAAGGTTGAGGCAATAGTGCGCGACGCCATGGAAGAAGCGATGCGCAACTGGTGCCCTGACGTGCCCGCGGTGGTTGACACCGACATTAGAACAAGCCTGTCCGACAAGGATGTTGCTAGCCGGGTCTAGGGCCAGCTAGCCAAGCCCGCTAATCAACCGACGACGCAGTCTCGGACGTTGATCCGGCGGTGATGCGTTTCAAGCCGACCGGCACATAGCCCGCGGTCGCTATTAGCACCACCAACCCCATCAACAAGATCGCTGTGCGCAGGCCGGCCACTTCCGCCAGCCAGCCCAACGGAGCTGCCGCAATTCCAAAACAGGCAAAAGAAAGCTGCAGCAGCGACTGCACTCGGCCTTGGTGCTCTTCGTCGCTTTGTCGTAGCGCTTGAGATTGCGAAAGCGCTAAGAAACCGGTAGCCGCTCCGCCAATGAGGATTACTACCAAGAACGCGAGCGCATAGTTCGGTGTGGCGGCTAGCAACAAAACGCCTATGCCGAACATCAAGCCCATCAGCAAAGTAAGTCGCCCCGCTTGGGATGAGTCGGCTCTGGATGCCAGCGGGATCGCTATGCCGATAGCGCCAAACGATGAGGCAGTGCTCAGCAAGCCGACGTAAGCATCGCTCAGGTCAAAGGTGCCTTCAACCAGAGCCGGCAAAAAGGCGATGTAGTTGAATCCAAACATCACAACCAGCGTTGAGCACAGCACCAAGAGGCGCAACGAAGGCCGCCTGGCTACAAACTTCAGGCCGTCGATTAGGTCGCGCAGCGGCGCTTTGGGTTGCTGGTTGGGGCGCGGGGGTATGTCTTCAAGCCAGAACAGCATCACGTAGCTGATGATGTTGAAGATCGCCGCCGCCAGGTAGCCGCCGCCGATGCCAAACAACGCAATGCCAGCCAAGATGCCAGCCAGCGACGGGGCGAACACCCTTGTGATGCTCATAGACAAAATCTGCAGCGTTACTGCGTTGCCGACCAGTTTGGGTCCGACAATCTGAGTTGTGTAAGAGATGCGGGCCGGACCGATCAGCCCGAACATTGAGCCCTGTACGACCCCCGCCACCAGCAGCATCCAAAAGACCGCATTGTCGGTGATAACAAGAATGCCCATGGCGGTAGCGCTGACTGTGAGCAGCGCCTGGCCCCACATCATTAGGCGTCGCTTGCGCATCCGGTCAGCCGCCACGCCACCTAGCGGAGTGGCAACAAATAACGACAGCCCGAACGCCAAAAAGACGATTCCAAGTGCGCCTTCACGCTCCGATAGATCCCACGCCAACAGCGCCCGCAGCAAGAACTGCATCTGCACGCCCATAAACGAAAACGTGGTGCCCCACCACAACACCCGAAACGCCGGAATAGAAAGCGAAGCGAAACGCGGCACATGCTCGGATGAGTCGGCTGACGAGCCAGCTTCGTCAGAGCTTTGCGGAGCTAGGTCATTTGGTTCAGACTCAGCTAGGTCATTTGGCTCGGGCGACTTATCTGTGTCACCTTGCGCCATCGCTACTAACGCTACCGACCAGCATTTAGGCTGCGCCCCTTTGCGATTGATTTCGTGAGGCCAGATTCGTGCGCCTAGCCCCGTGCGATTAGATTTGCCCTATGCCACGAATGGACTTGACTAACTCTTCCGCCATTGTCACCGGCGGCGCATCCGGGATAGGTCACGCCAGCGCGATTCTGCTGGCCGAGGCCGGAGCTTCTGTCGTTATTGCCGACCTGCAAGAAAAGCAGGGCATAAATGTGGCTAAGTCCCTGAACGGCTTGTTTGTGCACTGCGACGTAACCAACCCGGAGGAAGTCCAGGCAGCCGTTGCGGCGGCGGCTGAAATCGCTCCTTTGCGAGCGGTGGTGAACTCAGCCGGGTTGGGGCGAGCCGCCCGCACCATTGACCGTGACAACAACCCGATGCCGCTTGAGGATTTTTCGTTTGTAGTCAATGTGAACTTGATCGGCACTTTCAGCATGACCAGCCAAGCCGCGGCGGCAATAGCCAAGACGGAGCCGTTGGATGAAGACGGCGCGCGTGGGGCGATAGTGAACATGGCGTCGGTGGCGGCATTTGACGGCCAGATTGGTCAAGCGGCCTACTCGGCGTCAAAGGGCGGTGTCGCGGGAATGACGCTGCCGATTGCGCGTGATCTGTCAGCTACTGGCATTCGCGTCAACACAATCGCGCCAGGGCTGATCGACACGCCGATTTACGGCGAGGGTGAGCAGTCGGATTTATTTAAGAAACATTTGGGCGAGAGCGTGCTGTTTCCAAAGCGACTGGGCACCGCCGAAGAGCTCGCATCAATGGTGATGGAATGCATCACCAACCCGTATATGAACGGCGAAGTGATCAGGGTTGACGGCGGGGTGCGGCTGCCGCCTCGCTAATGGTGGTTGGTGCCCGCCCCTCGCTAGGGCGGGGCTGGCTGGTGGGCTAAAGGGCCTGCAGAAACTCCGCCACGGCTTCATTGAACGCGACGGGCACTTCCTGGTTGGCCAGATGTCCCGCACCGGGAATGACTTGCAGCTTTGCGTTGGCGATTCCGTCTGCCAGCTTTTTAGAAGCATTTAGCGGCGTTACTTGATCGTGCTGGCCAACCAACACCAAAGTCGGCACCTGAATCTGTCCTAAATCTGGGGCGTGGTATGTGTCGGCCATGGAGTCGCAAGCCCACTGGTAGCTAGGCATGCGCAAAGACTCAACCATCATCTGCGCGATGTGGCCTCGCAGCTGCGGCGACGCGCTATCGCTAACAAGCACGTTGGCGCGCGTGCTCGCAAACTCGGCCGGGCCGAGCTCGGTCAGACCTGCCGCTCGGCTGCGCATCGCCTCTGCTGTTTCTGGTCTGCCACCCGCGCCGCAGCTTGAGTCGGCCAGGATCAAAGCCGAAACCAACTCCGGGCGGCGCAAGCAAAGTCGAGTGGCGATTACGCCACCCCAAGAAACGCCCAACACCGTGGCGGTTTTGGTTTCTGACTCCTGCGTGATTACCTCAGCGGCCGCATCAGCCCAGCCATCTATGCCGGGTGCCTGACTTGGGTCTGGTGAGTTTCGATAGCCGGGTGCGTCCCAAGCCAGCAAGCGCATACCGAGTTTTTCGGCCAGCGGATTTTGCGGAATAAATGCGTCCGCGTTGGAACCGATGCCGTGCAGGCAAAACAACAGCGGAGCATCGCTGGCGCTAGACCCGCTGGCTTGCAGATGCAGCAGCAAGCTCGCTGGCAAGTCCGACTCCGTTGGCGGAGGGGTCATACCCGCGCTGGCTAGCGCGTCATACCCGCGCTAGCGGGGTTGGTACACCGGCTTGTTGCGTTCTGGTTTTGTAGATGCAGCCGCCGGCTGGAGTTCCGCCGCCGGTAGCGATATAGAGGTCACGCATGTCCGCTCCCCCGAAGCAAACGCTGGTAACCATCGGATCGGGCACGGCGATTGAAACATCCGGCTTGCCGTCTGGGGTGTAGCGCTGAACCCTTCCGCCGTTTGCTAGAGCCACCCAAACTCCGCCATCGATATCAACGGCTAAGCCATCGGGCGTGTCGGACTCCGCCACGAACTCCCGGCGGTTGGTTACGGCTGCGTCGGCAACATCTGACACCCAAACTCGACCTGGAATGCTGTCGGAGTGATACAGCCGCCGACCGTCGGGTGAAAAACCGATGCCGTTGGTTAGCTGTACGTCGCCATAGACCTCGTCCACTGAGCCGTCCAAGTTGATGCGGTAAAGCTCGCCCGCGCTGCCGGCAACCGACTCATCAAACGGATCGCGCCGCAGCGAACCC
The DNA here is from genome assembly GCA_965212125.1 of Candidatus Poriferisodalaceae bacterium. Taxonomy (GTDB): domain Bacteria; phylum Actinomycetota; class Acidimicrobiia; order Acidimicrobiales; family Poriferisodalaceae; genus CAYRJD01. The sequence goes on from OZ243045.1 coordinate 1,180,820, forward strand.
ACATAGACACGCCCGGCCGCGTCGGCATGCATGTCGTTGAAGCCGAGCGCGCCTGGGTCAAATAGCACCCGTATCTCGCCGTCGTCTGCCGTGCCGGTTACGTGTTGAATGTTGCGGCCGCTGACAACCAGACCGCCGTTCGCGTGCAGCAACATCCCGCCGACACCGCGGCGCTTGGGAATGACTAGCTCTATCTCGCCACTCTTCTCGCCACCAAGCCGCAGCCGCCGCACACCTCCGTTGTGCACGTCTGAGAAATAGAGGTTGTTGTCCGCGTCGGTTCGGGGGCCTTCGATCAGCCCCCAGCCGGAGGTCAGCAGCTCCAGCTCAGGCAGTTCTGGCTCAGGCAGTTCTGGCTCAGGCAGTTCTGGCTCAGACATCTCTGGCTCAGACATCGGCTAGCACTGGTTGTTTGACGCGATCAAGTAGATCATTGAGCATCCGCAGAGTTAAGCCCCAGACAACCCGGCCGTCGTGCAGTTCTATGCCGGGCCAGCTTTGGCCGGGATACTTGGGATGCCTGTACCTGATGGCGTTATCGCTGTTGAACAAATCGGCCACCGACACCCAAACGCAGTCGGCTACCTCATGGTTTGGCTGTAAAGCTGGCCGCTCGCCCTGCCACGCAAAAACGTGCGGCGTAACGCTTAGCCGCATTTGGGTTCCTTGCGGGCCGCCTTGCTGATCCGGCAGCCGGCCAAGCCGCATTGCATCCGAAAGATCCACGCCGATTTCTTCAGCCGTCTCACGCTTGGCGGCTGCATAAGTGCTGCCCGCATCGCCTGGGTCGACACGCCCACCGGGAAACGCCATGTGACCCGACCAGGGGTCGCCGTCGTGGGTTGCTCTTTCGATAAACAACACATCCGGGCCGGTGCGAGACCCTGCGTCGGTGTTTTGCCCCAAGATCACCGAAACGGCCGCAGCCGACGTGGCCGGGTCTTGCGGCCTAGTGCCCCAGAGCAGTTGTTTGCGCAGCCTGTCCGGGGCAAACATGGCGCCAAAATCGGGTGAGCGATCAGGCAATCCTGCTGGATGCTCAGGCAATCTTGCCGCGCTCCCATGTCGTGCCAAAGGCGTCGTCGTATGCCATTTTCTCAGGGCCGCGCCGTGAAATCGGTCCGTGGCCGCCGCCGACTGGATAGCCCAGTGGCACCAGCGCCAAGGTTGCCCAGTCGCTAGGAATGTCTAGAGCCTGCTGCACGGCCGCCTCGTCGTAGCAGTGCAAAGTGGTCAGGGCGCAGCCAAGCCCTTCGGTGCGCGCAGCCAGCATTGCGTTCTGTACGGCGGTGTAAACCGACGCGCCGCCGATCATGGACACACGATCTAGCCCCTCATCGGTGATGGCCATGTGGGCCGGGTTACCGATAAACACCAGGAGCACCGGCGCCTGCGCCAAGTGATCCGCCAGGTAATCCCCCGCGGCCAGGATGCGCGCCGTTGCCTGTTGTCCGTCTGGATCGGCTTCAACGGCGGCTCGCATTTGCTTGGTGTAGCGGTACCACTCCGGGCTATAGACATCCGCCAGGGCGGCCTTGCGGGGCTCGCTGGTTACGACCACCACGCGCCACGGCTGCACGTTGCCGCCGGTGGGAGCCCAACACGCAGCTTGCAGCACGCGCTGCAACACCTCGTCTGGAATCGGATCGGGACGCAACCGCCGCACGGCTCGCAGCGTGCTCATCATTTCGTAAATGTCGTTCACTGGCATCTAACTGAACCTAGCTTGTCGCCTAGCTTGTTGGCATGGCTAACAATAACGAACAATCTGCGGCACCGATTTCAGTGGACCTAAGCGGTCAAACTGCGCTAGTTACCGGAGCAACGTCGGGGCTCGGCAAACGATTTGCGACAACTCTGGCTGGCTGCGGTGCGAAGGTTGCCATCTGCGGGCGGCGGGTGGAGCGGCTGGAAGACTTGGCGCAAGAGCTGGGCGCTGATGGGGCTGAGGTGTTGTCGCTGCAGCTGGATGTGACCGACCCCGAGGCGCTCTTTGCTGCGGTGGCGCGAGCCGAGCAAGAGCTTGGCACCGTTCAGATTCTGGTGAACAACGCAGGCAAGCCCGATGCCCAGCTAGCGCTGAAGATGGATGTTGCGTTTGTTGATGAGATGATCTCTACCAACCTGACGTCGCTGTTTCACCTGGCTTGCGAGGTGACTCGGCGGCTGCGCAAGGCCAACGCCGATGGTGCCGATCTGTCGGGCCGCATCGTGAACATCGCTTCGATGGCGGCTTACAGCGCCCCGCTGGGAACTTCTATGTACGCGATTACAAAGAGCGCAGTGGTGCGGATGACCGAGATGTTGGCGCTGGAGTTTGCTCGCTACAACGTGAACGTCAACTGCATAGCGCCGGGCGCATTTGAGAGCGAAATGATGGACGGAATGCTGGAGCGAATGGGCGACATCGCCGCCGTCTTCCCGCGTCAGCGCATTGCTAAGGCCAGCCAGCTTGACTCAACGCTGCTGTATTTGGTGTCACCGTCGTCGGATGCGATCACCGGCGCATGCATTAAGGCACACGACGGTCAAGGGGCGGGCTAGAGCCGGTTGCTAGAACCGAGTGGCGGAGCCGGTTGCTAGAACCGGGCGGCAGAACCTAGTGCGCCAGTTTCAGCCCTGGCCGCGGCCATTCCCCCACCGCCAACCGGCCGGTGCTTGACAGCGTCAGATACGCCGTAGTCATATCCGGCCCACCGAAGCAAATGTTGGTGCAAAGCAGATCGTTGGTCGGCGCAAATTCCAGCTCTTCGCCGGCTGGAGTAAAGGTGCTGATACCGCCAGTCAAAATAGTGCCGATGCTGACGTTGCCTTCGGCGTCTAGCGCAAGCGAATCGAAGTACTTAGCTCCGCCGGGGCGAGCCAAGAAACTTGAGCGGATGTCTCCCGGATCGGTTACTTCGCCGGGCCCGGATAGCTCCCAATGCAGCAGGGTGCCCGCAAAGGTTTCGGCCACATAAACACGATCTTCGTTGGGCGACAAGCCAACCCCGTTAGGAGCGTCCAGCGGAAACACCACCTCAGTTACGGACGAGCCGTCGGCCTTGCCGTAGTAAAGACCGCCGCGATCACGCTCACGCGCTCTGATCTTGCCGTGGTCGGTAAACCAGAAGCCGCCGTGTGAATCAAACACGAGATCGTTGGGGCCTTTTAGATTCACACCGTCGACATCGGCGTAAATGACGTCAACTTGGCCTGTGTTTAGGTCGATGCGCTCAATGCGACCGGTGGTGTAGTCGCTTGCGGCCTCGCCCGGCAGGGTCAGGCCGCCCATTTCGATCCATTCAAAGCCGCCGTTGTTGCAGACGTAGAGAGCGCCGTCGGGACCGATGGCGGCGCCGTTGGGGCCACCGCCGGGATTTGCTATCACCTCGGTGGAGCCGTCGCTGGGGTCGACTCTCGTGATGGTGCCGCGCTTTATCTCCACCAGCACGATTGAGCCGTCGTCTAGCACCACCGGGCCTTCTGGAAATTCCAGTCCGGTTGCTATGTCGGTGAAATGGTCTGCGCTAAAAAACTCCATAAGTGCAATCTATGCCATTTGACACAGGTTTGTAAAACTAGCTCTGCTCTGCCATGAAATTATCGGCAGTATTCTTTTTCCTAAGGCCAGATAACGTGAGCAAGTTGCTCTTCCGTAAGTTACATGGCCCGCATAGTAGAACACGGTTTGTAATGTGGTTCATTCCGCCATCAGAGCGCGGTGTGTTGTGGTCAAGCTGCAGGTAAGCCTCGTGGTCAAAAACCCTGTTGCATCCCTGACACTTAATTCCTTCCTTTGACAAAAGATACTCAAGCATTTCAGCACGACTCATCTTTTTGCCTGGTGGTTCTAGAACGCTTTCCTTTACCTTAAGCTTTGGTGCAGCTTCAGATCCATCATCTGTCCGATCAGGAGGCGATTTTTCATAGTGTATTTCACCAAAAGTTATCCTCACTTGTCCATCTGTAGCTAGCTCTCCATCACCAGCTACTAGTCCTTCTTTACGTAATCGATCAATAACTACTTCATGTGCCTTATCCCATATATCTATTCCAACCCATTCCCGGTCTAGATGCTCAGCCGCAACTGAGGTTGTAGCGCAGCCACAAAATGGATCTAATACAATATCTCCTTTATTTGAGGCAGCTAAAACTATTTTCTTATATAGGTCAAGTGGTTTTTGCGTAGGGAAGCCAACAAATTCTTTTGATCCGTTACGCGGCCTAGAAATATCCCAAACATCGCCAGAAACTTTTCCCTTAGGATTGAACAGACCCTTACGACTCTTTGCTATGACTGCGTCATAAGGAACTCTTACCTCATCGGTATTAAAAGTATAGCTTCTGTTCTTGTCTTTTGCATACCAAAAAATTATGTCATGCTTACGGCCAAAATGCCGCTTTGATCCGCCTCCTGATCTGTAGGACCAAACTATTTCGTTTAAGAAGTTCTTTCTTCCGAACACTGCATCTAGTAGTTCTTTAAGATAGTGGCTCGCAGTAGGGTCGCAATGAAGGAATAAACTACCATCAGGTCTTAGTATTCTATGCATCTCCAATAACCGGACTGCCATAAAACAAAGAAACGCTCCCATGTCATCTCCATAGCTTTTTCTTGACCCCTGAATCACTTCCATTACATCGGGCACCTCGTCCGCCATCTTATCTAGCCATTCTTCGTGCGCATCCCGCTCCCACGACCAGCGATCTTGGAAAGAAGCACCACTAGCAAGACTCTCTGGAGTTGCATGAAAGTCTCTACCCTTTTTAAATGGCGGATCAGTTGCAATAAGATGAACAGTGTTACTATTCATTCCTCGCATAACTTCTAAATTATCTCCATGGAACAAAGTGCGATTCTTCCAATTAGGAGTACCTACACCCCCCCCCGTGGCTTTAGATTTACTTGGCATTTATTTTTTTCTGTTTCTGTAGAGGGTATCTAGTGTTACAATAAGCAGAGGCCTACCGGAAGCAAAGGCAAACTGGATAGGTTTCAAAATACCCTAGCAGCCAAGCACTCATTCTGCCGCGTCCGCCTGGCCCAACTCTTCTGGTGTCATTAGAACGTCGCGTGCCTTGGAGCCTTGCGAAGGTCCGACCACGCCGTTTTGTTCCAGCAAATCCATCAGCCGGCCGGCTCGCGCAAAGCCCACCTTCAGCTTGCGTTGCAGCATTGAGGTGGAACCAAGCTGGGACTCCACCACGATGATCATCGCCTGGGCAAGCAGCTCGTCGTCTGTGCTGTCGCCGCCGCTGGCCTGGCGAAGAGCGCTGGGCGAAGATGAGCTTGAATCGTGCTGCTCAACTTCTTGCACGTAACTCGCTTCGGGCGCTTGCTCCAGCCAATGCGTCACCACCTTGTGCACCTCAGCCTCTGACACCCAGCACCCCTGCACGCGCTGCAAGACGTTGTTGTTGGCTTCCATTAGCAGCAGGTCGCCACGGCCGACCAAGCGCTCCGCTCCGGGCTGGTCGAGAATCACTCGGCTGTCGGCCAAGCTGGACACGGCGAAAGCCATGCGGCTGGGGATGTTGGCCTTGATGACGCCGGTGATGACGTTGACCGAAGGGCGCTGGGTGGCTATCACTAGGTGGATGCCCACCGCGCGAGCCATTTGCGCTAGGCGGGTGATGGTGTCTTCAACGTCGCGGGCGGCGACCATCATGAGGTCGTTTAGCTCGTCAACCACCACAACGATGAACGGCATGCGTTCGTGCTCGGGCGCGTCTTCTAGCCCGGCGCGCATCTCGGCCATTATCTCGGCGGTTCGGATTGCCTCTGCGGCTTCGGCGCTGGCTGGATCTGAGCTGGCTGAATCTGGGGTGCCCGAGTCTGCACTGGCCGGGTCAGCACTGGCCGGGTCAGCACTGGCCGGGTCAGCACTGTCCGGCGCCGCGGGCGTCAGCAACCCAGCGTCAAACGCCTCGTTGTAACCGGTGATGTCTCTAAATCCGGCTTGCGACAGCACGTCGTAGCGGCGCTCCATTTCCGCCACCACCCACGCCAATGCGTTGGCGGCTTTTTTCGGGTTGGTAACGACGCCGGTCAGCAGATGCGGCAGTCGGTCGTACTGCCCTAGCTCTACTCGCTTGGGGTCAACCAAGATCATCCGCACATCGTCGGGCGTGGAGCGCATCAGCAACGAAGTGATTACAGAGTTGATGCAAGACGATTTGCCCGCCCCGGTGGCTCCCGCTATCAGCAGGTGCGGCATCGTCGCCAGGTTCGTCATCACCTCGTTGCCAGAGATGTCTCGCCCCAGCGCAACTTGCAGCGGGTGCTCGGCGGCTTTGGCGTTGTCGCTAGCCAGGATGTCGCCCAGCCCAACTAGACGGCGGCGGGCGTTGGGAACTTCCACGCCGATGGCGGAGCGGCCCGGGATGGGAGCCAAGATCCGCACATCGGTAGCCGCCATCGCATAGGCGATGTCACGGTGAAGGCTGGTGACACTCGCCACCTTTACGCCGCTGCCGAGCGTCAGCTCATAGCGGGTAACGGTGGGGCCCTCCTCCATGCCGACCACCTGAGCCTCAACTCCGTGGCTTGCCAGGGCGGACTCGAGCAGTTCGGCGCTGGCTTGCAGGTGGGCCGTGGACTCATTTTTTTGGCGGGCTGTTTCGCTTGCGGTAGAGGCTGAGCGCTCTAGCAGCGACAGGCTTGGCAGCTGCCATTTGGTCGGTTGGTTGGCCCCCGGGTTGGTGGTTGGGCTGGCGCGCTTGCGGCGGCGCTTGCTGGTATCGGCAGCAGTGTTTGCGGCAGCGGCACCGGTGGCGGCACCGTCGGCGGCACTTGCGGCGGGTGGCTCGTCGGCTTGTTCGGGCGTCGCATCTGGTTTTTCTTGTTGTCCCTCTTGCGGCCCCTCTTCAGATGCGGCTTCAGTTCCGGTTTCAGATGCAGTCGGATCAATGAACTCGCCGAAGTTTGGATCGTCAGCCGCATCGAGTTGCCCGGCCGTGGGCGATCCGTCGGCATCCAGCGCAGCTTCAGACGAGGCTTCGGACGTGTCTTGCGGCTCGGCTTTGCCGACTCGCTGAAGATTTGATGCTGCGGCCTTGAAGCCAATCACAACCAGTCGCCAAAGCTTCGCTAGCACGATGCCGAACCCGTGCAGCACCTGACGCAGGCTTATGTTCAGTATCACAATTACTGAAAACAGCACCAGCAGCAGCAGGATTGCCCAGGTGGCTTGGCGGTCAACTAGCGCCACTAGCGGGGTCGCAATGGTGGCACCCACCAACCCGCCGCCTTCACGCAGCGCGTCTAAATCCGGTCCAAACCCGTCGGCGTCGGAGGTCAAATGAGCAATCGCCGTGCATGCGATTGATAGCAGCGCCAATCCAAAACTTGCGCGCAACCCTCGCTTGGAAAAACGCCCCAATATCAGTTCAATGGCTGCCCACAACAGCACTAGCGGAGCGACGAACCGGTAAATGCCAACCGCTACGGCCAGCGTCTTTTGCAACACGTCGCCGACCGCTCCGGCACGGTCGCCGAAAAGGGCCAGAGCGCTGATGATCGCCAGCGCTATGAGCACTAGCGCGATGATTTCTCTAGAGCGGCTGCGCGTGGTGTCCGCTATTACGTTGCCAAGACTTGGCCGATCGGCCGCATCGCCGTTGTTCGCACCGTTGCTCGCGCCGGCACCGTTCATCGCGGCGCCGCTCGCTTTGGGCTTGCTACCCATGCTTAGGCACCACTGCGGCGGGTGGTTTTGCGGCCAGACACGGATTTGAGAGTACCTGCGGGCGTGGCTCTAATCCGTCACAATCACTGACACTTCAATAGCCGCGTTCAACCGGGTGCGCTCGCCCACGAAGCGTCCCGTGGTGCGGCGAATCTGACGCTTCAGATTTGCGACGTCAAGTTTGGTGTTTCGTTTATTGCGCTGGTTGTGCCTGTTGTTTTTGTTGCGATCTTTGGAGCGCTTCTTGGACTTGCCGGATTGCTTTTGATTGCCAGCCTGCTTTTGGTTGCCAGCCTGCTTTTGATTGTTGCTGCCGTTGCCGCCGCCGGCCGTCAGGGATCGCTTCACCGTTGAGGCAACCATCGTCTGCAGTTCTTTTGCCAGTGCCGCGCCGGACTTAGCCGCACCAGACTTAGCTGCACCAGACCCGGCCGCACCAGACTCGGTATCTATCCAACCTCTGGTTGTTATCTGGGGCGGGCAAACCAGGTCGCCGTTCCCTCTCACCACCACCGTTACATGCACCAGCCCGCTCTTACTCAACTGCAGCCGTTGCGATATCAGCTCTGAACTCACTTCGTTATTGGAGCCATCAAACAACACCGGCGGCACATCAATCTCGCCCGCCACGCTCACCGCCTTGTCGTCTATGCGCAGCCTCGCACCGTCGGTAACCACCATGACCTGCGCGGGATCAAGCCCCGCCTCAACAGCCAGGCTGGCGTGACGGGTCAGCATGTGAAACTCGCCCTCAATGGGAACAAACCACTGCGGGCGGGTGGTTTCAATCATCTCTTTTAGATCGTCGCGGCGGGCGTGCCCGCTGGTGTGCACATGCTCATGCCCATCGTGAATGACCTCCGCCCCTAGTCGGCACAGCTTGTTGACAACCGCAAACACCGACCTTTCGTTGCCGGGGATGGGGTGGCTTGACAGCATCACCACGTCGCCGGGCTTGATATGCACGGCGGGCTGAGCGCCGTTCGCTATCTGCGCCAGCGCGGCCTGCTGCTCTCCTTGGGAACCGGTGCACACGACGCAGACCTCGCCGCGGTCATAATCGCCCAGCGTGGAAATCGGCTTAACCGAACTCTCCGGCACATTCAAAATGCCCAGCTCACGCGCAATCCGAAAGTTGGTTTCCATTGACCGACCAAGCGGAAATATGACTCGGCCCTGCTCAAGCGCAACATCAACGATCTGCTGCACGCGATGCAGATGGCTTGCAAAGCAGCTGACGATTAGCCGCCGGCCAGCGTAGGTGGGAAACAACCGGCGAAACGTGTCGCCGATCTCGGCCTCAGAAGGAGTCCGACCGGGGCCGTCCGCATTCGTGGAATCAGACATCAAGAGCCGAATGCCGGGGTCGGCGGACAGCTGAGCCAGACGCTTCAGGTCTGTTTGCCGGCAGTCGATGGGTGTCTTATCGATTTTGAAATCGCCCGTGTGCACCAGCACGCCTTGGGGGCTGTGGATGATCACGCAAAGGCTCTGCGGCACGGAATGCGTGATCGGGATTACCTCCACATCGAACGGGCCGATGTGGCGGCGCTCACCGTCGGCTAGGACGGTGGTGGAGCTGGTTTTGCCTAGGCGGGCTTGCTTTAGTTTTTGTTGGGCGAAGGCCATAGTTAGCGCAGATCCGAATACCGGCGCGCCGATTTCAGACACAAAGCGCACGACGCCGCCGACGTGATCTTCGTGGCCGTGGGTAACTACTAGCCCGACTACGTCATCGGCCCGGCTGGCTAGCCACTTGGTGTCGGGCAACAGGGTGTTGACCCCCGGCATGGACGCATCCGGAAACATGACCCCGAAGTCAATAACCAACAGTTTTTTGTCAATCTCAACAACGGTGCAGTTGCGGCCGACCTCACCTAGCCCGCCTAGAAAAGTGACACCTACAGGTGCTGTCAGGATTCACCCTTCAGGCGGGCGTAAACCTGGCGGGCGGTGTCTTCTAGCCCGGCTGGCGTGGGTCCCATCGGCAGGCGGGGCTCGCCAACGGGCAGCCCCAGCGTTCGCAGCATTGCTTTGGTTGGGACGGGATTCGGTGCCGCATCGCCGGATTCAAAGTCAAAGCTCTCTAGCAGGCGGGCGTTTATTTCACGAGCCTTGACGGCGTCGCCCGATTCCCAGGCGTCAAACATCGCCACAAACTCAGGTGCGCACCAGTGAGCCGCCACGCTTATGACCCCCACCGCGCCCAAGGCGAGCAGTGGCAGCGTCAGTGCGTCATCGCCGGAATACACCTCAAAGCTGGCTGGCGCTTGAGCCATGAGGCCGGCGGTTTGGGTGGGATTGCCCGCGGCGTCTTTGAGCGCCAAGATGTTTGGGACGTTGTTGGCCAGAGCCAGCATGGAGTCGGTGTCGATTTGTCGGCCGGTTCGCACGGGAATGTCGTAGACGACGACCGGCAAATCGGTGGCCTCAGCAACCGCCGTGAAATGCGCAACTATTCCAGCTTGGGAGGGTCGGTTGTAGTACGGGGTCACCACCAGAACTGCGGCCACGCCAAGCTCGCCAGCCTTGGCGGATTGTGCGATTGAGTGAGCGGTGTCGTTGGTGCCGGTGCCCGCGATTATCGGCACGGTCACCGCTTCGGCAACCGCCGCCCACAGCTCCCAATCTTCTTCGTCGGTTACCGCGGGGCCTTCGCCGGTGGTTCCGGTAAGCACCAGGCCTTCGCTGCCCTGCTCTACCAGCCAGCGCGCCAGTGCTACCCCGCCATCCACGTCTAGCGATCCGTCTGAGGCAAACGGGGTAACCATGGCTGGCACTACTCGACCAAACCGTGCGTTCACAGCCTTGACGCTAGTCAGAAAACCCGCGCTAGCGCTGACACGGCTAACCTGCGGTGTGGCTCTAGTGGGCATATATGACGCCGACGGCGGAATTGTTGGCGAGCTGAAGTATGCGTATGGCAAGGTGCGCGGCCGTGCTCATTGCGCTTTGTGCGACATAACGCACGGCTACAACCCGCTTGGCAAGACATCTTGGAAGCAGGCTTTGGCGGAATCCGCGGTCAAGATCAAGATGATTCACCGCAACCACGCCGATGCCGCGCAACTTGCGGCGGCCAAAAGCCTGCCGTGCCTGCTCAAAAGCACCAGCGGCGGTGATGCTGGCGGAGCTGATGCTGGCGGCGACTCGGCTGACGGCAACACCGGCGGCGGCTGGGAAGAGGTGGTGTCTAGCGAGGAGCTGGCAACTTTTGTGTCAGATCCAGCCGCTCTGCTAAAGCGCTTGGAATCTTTGTAGCTGACCGCAACAAAAGAATAGGTACTTCATAGGAGGCGAAATGACAGATCTCAAAGGCAAGGTGGCGATCATCACCGGTGGTGCGCGCGGGCAAGGGGCGGTTGAGGGTCGGCTTTTCATGGAAGCGGGCGCAACCGTTGTGCTCACCGATGTGCTGGATGAAGAAGGCGAAAAGACGGCGGGCGAGCTAGGTTGCGACTATCTGCCGCACGACGTGTCGTCTGAGTCGGATTGGGATTCGGTTGTAGCGGACGTGGTAAAGCGGCACGGCGGCATTGACGTGTTGATAAACAATGCCGGCATCTACAACAACTCTCCAATGATGGAGACCAGCCTGGCGGACTTCAACAAGGTGCTGGAAGTAAACGCGGCGGGTGTGTTTTTGGGGATGCAAAAAGTTGGTGCGGTGATGGCTGAGGCTGGTTCGGGTTCGATCGTCAACATCAGCTCTGTGGCTGGGTTGATGGGTGCGCGGATGGCGTTTGCCTACGCCGCTTCAAAGTGGGCCGTGCGAGGGATGTCAAAATCCGCGGCCCGAGAGTTGGGTCACCGCGGGGTGCGGGTCAATTCGGTACATCCGGGCTTTATAGACACCGAGATGCTGACCCAGACATCTTTGTTTTCCGGCGGCGAAGAGTTGTCTCAGCAGGCTCTTGCAATGGTGCCGCTAGGCCGCGTGGGCGAACCGATCGAGATCGGCCAGCTTGTGCTATTTCTGGCTAGCGATGACAGCAGCTACTGCACCGGCCACGAGTTTGTCGCAGACGGCGGTCTTTGTTAGCGGTTGCCAGACTGGCTAGCGCTAGCCCCGCTCAAAACGGTCCCGCAAGTCGAAACGATCCCGCCGCTCAAAGCGATCTTGCCGGTCAAAGCGATCCTCCAGGTCAAAGCGATCTTGCCGGTCAAAGCGATCCCGCCCGTTGAACTCTTCACAAAGCTCTTTCCGAAGTGCTTCTAAGTCAAGTCGCCCCCGGCTATCAAACCGGTCACAAAACTCATCTCCCTCGCGGAAGTCATCGTCGCGGAAGTCATAGTCCCTGTCATACTCACGCAAGTCGTAGCAATCTCTACCAAAACGGTCTTCGCAAAACTCGTCCCGGTCGAAGCGGTCTCGCCGCTCAAAACGGTCCTCCAGATCGAAGCGGTCTCGCCGCTCGAAACGATCCCGCAGGTCGAAGCGATCCCGCAGGTCGAAACGGTCCCGCCGCTCAAAACGATCCTCCAGATCGAAGCGGTCCTCCAGGTCTAGGTCTTCACAAGGCACTTCTCGACCGGATCGCTCCTGGACATCAAACCGGTAGCAAAACTCATCGCCGTTGCGTAGAGCTCTGTAGAAATCACGCAGGTCGTCACAGTCTTCGTCGGAGCGATCCTCACAAATCTCGTCCAGAACAAGGCGGTTGCTGCGGTCTCCGTTTCGGTCAGAGTCATCATCAAATATCAGAAACGCAACACCCGCCGCCACAAACACCGCTATTAGCGGCAGGAGTATGAACAGCAGAGCGCCCTTCCAGGTTTTGGGTGGCATAGAAGATCTTGACTTGGCGGGGGATGGCTGCTCTGCGCCTTGTGCCGCCTCATCTTGTGGCGCGTCCGGTTCGTTTACCTCGCCCGCGCCGTTTCCGGAGTCTGAGCCAGTTGAGTCTGAGCCAGTTGGGTCAGTCATGTTGTCCCCCATCTGTGACGGTGTTGCTTACGACGGCAAGGTAAAGCCAGAATCTAAGAAAAAGCTAAGAAGCTGCAGGGCTCGCTAGCGGCCGCCAGGTCGGTTACCCAGGTCGGTTATCGCCGGCTGAGTATTCGATTGAGGCATTCCCGGTTAGCGCGGCCCCGCTCAAAAAACCTGTCGCAGAACTCATCTGCGTAGCGCGGATCTATGTCGCGCAGGTCGTAACAGTTTCGGCCACGGTTGTCTTCGCAAATTTCGTCCCGGTCAAAGCGCTCGTTGGGGTCCTCGATTTCTGTCCCACCCCACAAATCATTTAGGTACCTCTCAAGCTCATCACCAAACCTGTCTATCCCATCTTCTATGGATCTCGCTATGTCTCCGTTTCTTATGCGATCCTCTAAGTTGCCGAAAATGTTCAAATCCGTAGGAGGTGTCGCCTGTGCCAATGCTGCTGTAGAAGCTTGCGTCTGCACTGCTTCGGACAGCTTGCTCTCAAAACCACCAAATGCCCTATACGCAACGCCTACCGCTACTAGCACTCCGAGCAGCGGCAGAACGACAAACATCAGCGCGTTCGGCCAGGTTTTGGGTAGCAGAGAGAATCTTGACTTGGCGGGGGATGGTTGGCTTGCGCCGTTTTCGGTTTCTGAGCCAGTTGATTCAGCCATGCCGTTTCCTTCCACATATAACGGTGTTGCTTACGGCTGTCAAGGTAAAACACAAACCTGAGAGAAAGCTAAGAAATCTGCTGTGCTGGATTCCCTGCGCCTAGCCAGCTTCGCTGTGCGTGACGGCGGTCTCCCCCATCCATTCACGCAGCGTGTTTTTGAGCTTGGTCTGCTGAATGAAGATGTCGTGCTCGGGTGCTACGGCGGTGGCGGCCTGCGGCGCCTTGAAATAAAACGACAGCCACTCTTGACAGCCGCTTGAGCCTGCTCTTTGCGCCAGGTCTATGAACAGTGCCAGGTCAAGCACGATGGGCGCCGCCAGGATTGAGTCGCGGCACAGAAAATCAACCTTGATCTGCATCGGGTAGCCGAGCCAACCAAAGATGTCAATGCTGTCCCAGCCTTCTTTGTTGTCGCCGCGCGGCGGGTAGTAGTTGATTCGCACTACGTGATCGATGTTGCCGTAGAGGTCGGGGTAAACCTCTGGCTGCAAGATGGTGTCCAGCACGCCGAGCTTGGATGCCTCTTTGGTTTTGAAATTTTCAGGGTCGTCTAGTACCTCGCCGTCGCGATTCCCCAAGATGTTGGTTGAGTACCAGCCGCGCAGACCCAGCATGCGCGCCTTCAGCCCGGGGGCTATAAGCGTCTTCATCAAGGTCTGACCAGTCTTGAAATCTTTACCAGCGATAGCCACGCCACGCCGCTGCGCAAGTTCGGTCATAGCTGGAGTGTCAACGGTGAGGTTGGGGGCGCCGTTGGCGAAGGGCACGCCGGACTGGAGGGCCGCATACGCATAGAGCTGGCTGGGTGAGATGTTTTCGTCGTTGGCGTCGAGCCCGGCCTCAAACGCGTCCAGCGACGTATGCACCTCGCTTGGCTCTTGATAGGCCTCAGTTGATCCGCACCAAATCATCACCATGCGGTCGCAGTCATTTTCTGTACCGAACTTTTCAATGTCAGCGATTAGCGACTGAGCCTGATCTCGCAAACCGGCTGGCGGCTTGGTTCTAGTGCCGACCAGATTGCGCACCCAGCGCTGATCAAACACTGCGTCCATGCTGACAACGCCTTCAAGCTCGCTCGAGATTGTTGACATGTCTTTTTCGTTGAGCACACCCGCAGTCCGCGCGCCCTCCAGCGCGTTGGGCGTGATCGGGTCCCAGCCGCCGAAAACGATGTCGTCTAGCTCGGCCAGCGGAACGAAATCTTTAACGAGCGGGTTTCGCTGCTCACTGCGTGCGCCTAGGCGGATGTGAGCCATCTGCGTGACGGAACCGATGGGCGGAGCGAGGCCGCGCCGGGTGGCGATGACCCCGGCGATGAAGGTGGTGGCAACCGCACCCATGCCTGGGGTGAGGATTCCGAGCTTTCCTTTGGCCGGGGCGATTTTGTTTGCAGTCTTATTTGCTGGCACGGCACCACGCTAGGTCAGGGTTAGTAAGTTCCGTGTCAGTATGACTGCAAGCGCACGCAGCTACATAGTGCATGGGGCGGGAGCTATCGGGTCGGTTGTCGCCGCTCGCCTTAGTCAGGCTGGTTGCGCGGTTTCGCTGATCGCACGTGGCGAACATCTGGCAGCGCTCAGGGCTGACGGGCTGCGCATTGGGGGTCGTACCAAAGGCGTGTTCAAGCTGCCGTCTGCCAGCAGCGCTAGTGAGTTAAGTGTTGACGCGGCGACGATCGTGATTCTTGCCATGAAAACTCAAGACACTTTTGCGGCGGTTGAGGCGCATTCTGAGTTGTATGCGGATCTGCCGATTTTGTGCTTTCAGAACGGGGTGAGCAATGAGGAATGGCTGGCGGAGCGAGGATTTAACACATACGGGGTAATGGTGCGCATCGGTGCTCGTATTGATGAGCCAGGCATGGTGACCCACACCGGAGCTCGCCAGATAGCGATTGGACGGTGGCCGACCGGGAGCGACGAGCTATGCGAGCAGGTCAGAGATGATCTGCTAAAGGGCGACTTGAATGCCGTGGTTGAGCCGCGGGTAAAAGCCTCAAAGTGGGGCAAGCTGGTTGTCAATCTTTCTAACGCATATTTGGCTTTGACGGATCAATCGGTGCAGGGCGCGTTTGCTGACAATGACACCCGCGCATTTGTTGCCGATCTGACTCAAGAGGCGCTGGATGTTTTGGTGGCCGCAAAGATTGAAGCGGTCATTGACGACGGATCTAACCAGCCGGTGTCTGTGGCCGAGCACGTGGAGCGATTGCGGAAATCGCTGCGCGATACATCGGCACGACCAGACAAGCGCGCACGCGATTCGCAAGAGTCTTATCCCAGCACTTGGCAAGATTTGCAAGCAGGGCGCCGCAACGTTGAGGTTGACCATTTCAACGGACGCATAGTTGAGCTTGGCGAGCAGGTTGGCGTTGCCACCCCGCTCAACAAGGTTTTGTGGGAGCGCTGCAAAAACGCAGCGGACAACCAACTAGGGCCCGGAACAGAAACCGAGGCGACTATTCGGGCTGCCGCCGTCCAGGCTTCAAGCAGCAGCGGTGCCCGGGGCGGGACTTGAACCCGCACGTTCCGTTATGGAACCGAGGGGTTTAAGCCCTCTGCGTCTGCCTATTCCGCCACCCGGGCCCTGGACTAATCAGCCCTGGACTATTCAACCCGGGACTATTCGTCTGAGGCAAGCGTAGTTAGGCAACGCCATAGCTCCGTACGCACAGCGGCGGCTTGAGTTGCGGTGAGATTGTTTGCGATTATCACCCCCTCAACAATGTCGGCTTGAATCGCCCCCAGCGGGCGACCCTTTATTCGCACTGCCACCAAGCAACTCTCACCGGAGCTATTGCCAATGTTTTTACCAGTGTCCGAGCTGGGGCTAGCGCGGCGGATTGTGCGGTCGGCGGTTTTGTGGCGCGGCGGGCTCATAAATCCGGGCGGATTCAACCCCAGTGATCGAGCGGCATCGCAAGCAGCACGCGCCATAAGCGCGAAGCGCGCCGAAGGTGCGGACTGGATCGGATGGATCGGGGCTTGCCACCCTTCCGGTAATCCTTCGTCGGGCAGGGCTTGGGTGGTTGCTGGCTGGGTGTTGGCTGGTCGAGTTTGCGCGACGAAACCTTGCCGATACGAACACAGCGGGCGGCGCCCTGAAGGCGAAACCGTCCCTGAAACCACGTCGGAAACCACAGCGGCGGCGCGCTCATCTGCTAAGCCAGGAGAACCCAGCGGCAGGTCTTTGAGGTCTTCGGCTTCATAATCTTTTGCTAGCTGTTGCATACGAAGATGATGACACGCAGCTGGGACATTTAAGTACGACAATTAGCCATGACAATGAACCCAACCCAGCAGCGCACGCTTGCGAACATCCGCGTACCGCCCGAGGAGCGAGGAACTTTCCCAGTCAGCCTGGCCGACGACCTACACAGCCAGCTTGCTGGAGAACTTGAACCGATCGCTGAGCAGCTGCGAGCCCAAGGCGAAGACCTGTGGATATCCAAGCGCTCCTTGTCGGCGGTCGGCGCATGCGAAGCCAGCTACATGGCCGAACAACAAACTCCGTTTGAATACAACCCCGCCACCGCTCGCGGGTCGGTGATTCATCGTGGAGTTGAGTTCTGGGCGAACCCCGTCAACGAGCACGACCAGGCGTCGGATTACATCGGCCATGCGATCAGCCATTACATAGAGCAGGATCAGCAAAGCGGAAATCGGCTAGGTGAGTTCTTAGCGGCAATGTCCACCGGGGCGGCGTCCGCTTTTGCTAGCGAATGCACCTCGCTGCTGCAGAACTTTCAAGACACCTTTCCACCTATTGGGCGCGGCTGGGAGCTGGGCGTGGAGGTGCCTCGCCGGCATCCGTTGTGCGAAGGAACGATCGTCTTGTCGGGCAAGTTTGATCTGACGCTTGGCAAAGCAGGCGACACAGCGGGCGATCTAGTCACACCCGGGCGGGTGATTATTGATCTGAAGACCGGCAACCGCAACCTGAACGATGCGCAAGACATGCGTTTCTATGCGCTTTTGGAAACGCTGCAGACGGGGGTGCCGCCCATGTTGGTGGGCACGTTTTATGTGACTGAAGGAGCGGTCGTAACCGAGAGAGTTGACATGGAGGTGTTGCGGATTGCGGTGCTGCGCACGGTGGATGGCGCTAGGCGTTTGGCCGAGCTAACGCTTGGCGAAGGTGAGAAGCCCCACAGGCGGCCGGGCTTCCAGTGTCTTTGGTGCTCTATTTCAGACGATTGCGAACCGGGGCAGGTCTGGCTGGCCGAGCGGGAGGACTAGCGAGGCCGGACTAGCGAGACCGGACTAGCGAGACCGGGTTAGATCACCTGATTCGCGGGACTCCCCGCTCCCGCCTTGTTTTCAGCGCAGCGTTGCTGCCACTCTTGCGCAGTTATCGCATAGTGAATGTGATCCTCACGACAGCCCGCAATCTGTAGGTACTCCAGGGAAACCCCTTCGGTTCGCAGGCCCAGCTTTTCCGCCACTCGACGGCTAGCGGTGTTACGCGGGATGATCGAAATCTGAATTCGCTCCAGCCCGACTACGTCAAAGCCATAGCCCAGCGCCGCCAAAACCGCTTCCCCCGCAAACCCTTGGCCCGCTACCTGCCGATCTGTCCAGTAGCCGATCGAGGCGCTGTTGAAAGCTCCCCGCAAAACGTTGGAGATGTTGACCTCGCCGCACAGGTTGCGCTTGTGCCACACGCCAAAAGAAAATCCTGTCCCCATTTGCCGCTCACGATCACGCGCACGGCAACGAGCAACAAAAGCGTGCTTGTCCACCGATGGGTCGGCCGCATTCGCAGGAGGTGCTGGCTCCCATTTAGTGAGCCAGTCGCCGCAACGTAAACGCACCTCACTCCACTGCTTGAAGTCAGATGGCTTCAACGGACGCAGCATTAGCCGGTCGGTACGCAGAGTTGTCACTGGCGGCAGATTACGCCGCAACGGGCGGAAATTTCTGATAACGGCTCAACCCAACGGGTGGAAACCCAATAGGTCGGCTGCGATCCCGTCTAGCAAATCCCTGTGGCTGACCTGGCACTGCTCAAATTTCCAGTGACGCATGATCGCCACCAAAATGCAACACCCTCCAACTATCACCGGCGCACGAGCGGCCGCCAAACCCGGATTATGGACTCGGTCGGCCAGCGATTCGGTCGCCAACGTGCGAAACACGTCTTCGGCAGCAGCCCGAGTTAGTTGGAATCGGTTTATTGCGGCGGGGTCGTATTGGGTGAGGCCAAGCTCAACGGCGGCCATCGTGGTTATGGTGCCGGCCACGCCGATTAGTTGGTCGACATTGCGAATCTGCGGCAGCTCGCGGTCGATGTCGTCGAGATGCTGGCGGGCGACTGAAATCGCCGCGGACAGTTCCTCGGGCGCGGGTGGATCGCTGGTTAGGTACTGCTCACTGAATCTGACCGACCCAAGCGGAAGCGACCGCCAGTCCGACAGTTGGGCGGGCTTGCCGATCGCAAACTCCGTTGAGCCGCCGCCGATGTCGATTACGAGCAGGTTTTTTTCGGCGACAGGCGCGGTTGTAGTGGTAGGCGCGGCTGCGATGGCGAGGTCGGTCGTGGCAAGCTCAGTCGTTGCGCCGCTGAAGCTGTAGCGCGCTTCGTCCTGCGCGCTGAGTAGCTCAACGTCGTGCCCCAAGCGGCTGGTTGCGGCGGCTAGAAAATCTTGCGCGTTTGGCGCTTCGCGAGCTGCGCTGGTAGCGACCGCACGAACGCGAGCTACTTCGTGCGTGGCAATAAGTTCTGCGAACTCATCAAGCGCAGTCAGCACCCGCTCTATGGCGTCGGGTTGGAGAATGCCCGCCTGGGCGCCTGGGTCGTGGGATCGGCTACCTCTCCCTAGGCCGGTGATCCGCTCGATGCGGACTAGCTCGGCATTGGCTTCGGTTCGGGTTTCGCCTTGGGTTTCGGCTTGGGTTTCTGCGTGAGTTTCGGCTGGCCCTGACTGGGCAGGCTGAGCGGCAGTAATCAGCAGCCGCGTGGTGTTGGTGCCGCAATCAACAACCGCAACGGGCTCGGACTGCCTAGCATCAGGCTCGGACTGCTTCACATCAGGCTCGGACTGCTTCACACCAGGTTTTGCTCTGCTAGCTGCCTGGCAGTCCAGTCGCCAACTACATCGTCGGCCGTCGCCAGGTAGTGCGCCAGATGAGCGTGCAGACACTTGACGCCGCGGCGCGTGCCGCCTACTCCCCCGGTTGGATGCGGGCCGCTATGACCGGCCGGCACCAGCGCATCTCGCTGACGGGCGTAGCGGTCATGCAACTCAACGAGAGCCTGCGCATCCACCGCTTGCTCGGCTTGGCGCACACCGCCCTGCCCTTCCAGGCGCGCAACGGCACGACAAAGCTTGGGCTCTACCAGCCAATATCGGGTGGGCATGGGTCGGCCTTCATCGGTGAAGGGTGCGTTCTGAATAACCAGCGGCACCCCGGCGGCATCTGTAACGCACAACCGAAAACCGCACGTCGGCTCACGACCGAGCATCTGCGCCACTGCGGTTGTTTGCGCAGGAGTTGGTTCGCCGGGGTCGGCGATGACTGTGTAGCTGGGTAGGCCGTGGCCAGACAAGGCATCGCTGGGTAGGGCCTTGTTGGCCGGCATTACTCGCTAGCCAGCGTTGGCGCGACGGGCACGACGGCGACGCCTGCGCCGACGCAACAAAAGCAGCAGCAACAGCACTAACGCAATCGGCACAATCCGCTTAGCCAAGGTCGTGTCGGCGGTAGCAAGCAGATCAACCGGCTCGGGCTCGGGCATGTCAATTTTGCGAGGGCCGTCCGAATCGGCATTCGCAGCCGCGCTGACCGACTTCGGGCTGCCGCTGTCGGCGGCTGTGGCACCGGTAGCACCGGCGGCGCCTTCTTGTTCCAGCTTCGTTTCAAGCGACTCGGCGAACTGACCGAGCAGTTTCTCCGACACGCTGCCCATCACGCCTCGCCCGAATTGAGCGACCTTGCCGGTTACTTTGAGAGTGGTGGTGATACTTATGGCGGTGCCGTCTCCGTCGGGCGTCATCTGGGCTTTTATTTCCGCCGCCGCATTGCCCGCGCCACGTGAATCTCGCCCGCTGGCGGACACGACCATGGTGTGCGTGTCTTCGTCTTTTGAAATGATCTGGGCTGTGCCTTGATATTGCGCGGTGATGGGGCCGACCTTGACCTTGATCTGCCCCTTGTACTCGTCGCCGTCAACCTCAAGCAGCTGCGCCCCGGGCATGCACGGCGCTATGAACTCAATATCGGTGAGGGTGTCCCAGGCTTTTTCAATCGGGATGCCCACGCGAACTTCGTTTGTCAGGTCCATTTTTCTAGATCCTCCACGGTGTCAATGTCGCTTGGAGTGCCTTGGCAGGCTACTGGCACCCAGAGTTCTTGCCGGGAGCGAATCAGCTGCCTGGCTCCCTCATCGCCGGTTTTGGGTAGCAGCTCCCAGACCGATCGTTTCAGTCCGACCGGGTTGGCGGGCTCGCCGTCGTAGGTGGCTACCGCTATTTGGTGTTCGTTTTGGTGTTCGCCGCTCGGCTGCTGCTCGCTGTCCGGCCGGCTGACGGCGGCGGCTACGTCTTGCCAGGCTTGCGTGCCGACGAACGGCTGGTCGCCCAGGCCTACAACGATTGCGCTGGCGTTTTGATTTTGCGCCCAGTTGATGGCGACCTGTAGTGAGGTTGCAAGGCCGTTCGCCCAATCGGGGTTGTGCAACACGGTCAGTCCGGACGGCGTGGTTTGCCCAGGCGGGGCGGCTTGCGCTGGCCAGAGTTCGACTGCGCCCGTCACTACCGCGGCTTGCTCAAAGCCTGCCGCCAGCATCGCGGCGAGGGAACGATCAACAACTCTGGCGTGCGGCGCGGCGTCTGTCGGTAAAGCCGCCAGCAGTTTGTGGGTGCTGGCGACAAAACGACTGCCGGCACCTGCGGCTAATAACACGGCGACAACGGGCATGGTTTATTCGGCTGACTTAATCGCTTGGCAGGGCGAAGGCTTGGCTGGCTAGGGGCTTGCTCGGGCGCTTGATAGAACCGCGGCTAGTAAGACCGCGGCAGCCCCAACACCTTGGAAGAGACGTAGTTCATCACCATCTCCTGGCTGACCGGGGCGATCTTCATTAGCCGACTTTCACGCCAGTAGCGCTCCACGTCATATTCCTTCGCATACCCGAATCCGCCGTGGGTTTGCATGGCACGATCCGCGCACTCAAACGCCGCCTCCGACGCCAAGTACTTCGCCAGGTTGGCCTGCTCGCCGCAGTCCATGCCGTTGTCGTAGCGCCACGCCGCCTCCCGCACCACAAGCTCGGCCGCATGCAAGCGGGCGTGGCTGTCCGCCAGCGGAAATGCCAGCCCTTGGTTTTGACCGATCGGGCGGCCAAAGATGACACGATTCTTGGCGTATTCCACCGCCCGATTAAGCGCCACACGACCTATCCCCAGCGCTTCGGCGGCGATCAGTATCCGCTCCGGGTTTAGCCCGTCCAAGATGTAGCGAAAACCCTCGCCTTCCTCGCCCACCCGTCGGCTGACGGGCACACGCAAACCGTCGTAGCGAACCTCACACGACACCACCGCATTGCGGCCGACCTTGGGGATGGGCGTGATTTCAACGGTCGGGTCTTGCAGGTCAACCAGCAGCAGCGTCATGCCTTGGGTGGGGCCGTCGCATTCTTCTTTGGGCGTGGTTCGCACCAGCAGCAAACACACATCGCAGTAGGGCGCCTTGGTTGTCCACACCTTGGCTCCGTGGATGACGTATTCGTCGCCGTCACGCGCCGCCCGTGTGCGGATGGACGTGGTGTCGGTGCCTGCGTCTGGTTCGGTCACGCCAAAGGCGGCATGAATGGTGCCCTTGGCGACGCCGGGCAGTATTTCGCTGGCTAGCTCCGGCGAGCCGTATTTGCCGACCGGCTCCATGCCGAAGATGGACAGATGTATGGCTGAGCAGCCGTTCATGGCCGCACCGCTGGCCGCCACTTCTTCTAGTACGAGCGACGCTTCGGTTATGCCTTGGCCGCCGCCGCCATACTCCTCAGCGATGGCGATGCCGATCCAGCCGCCGTCGGCCATGGCGTTGTAGAAGTCCCACGGGAACTCATGTTTTTCGTCGCAGTCTCGCCAGTAGGGGTCGGGGAAGTTGGCGCAAACTCGCCTTACGCCTTCGCGGATGGCTTGATGGTCTTCGGTTTCGGCTGCGAACTCCATACCAAGACGCTAATGAATCGCACCCTGGGCATCGCTCAGACTGGGGACGGCACGCTTGGTTCGCAGCGCGATGACTTCGGCCATGATTGAGACCGCCGTTTCTTCGGGCGTGCGCCCGCCGATGTCTAGGCCGATGGGTGCGCGGATGCGGGCTAGTTCGGCGTCGGTCACGCCTTCTTCACGCAGGCGGGCAATCCGCTTGTCGTGTGTTTTGCGTGACCCCATGGCGCCCAGGTAGCCGACTTGGGTTTTCAGCGAGCCAACTATGGCGGGCACGTCAAATTTGGCGTCGTGGGTTAGCACGCACACCGCATCGCGGCCGCTTAGGTCTTTGCCGATGCTGTCAAGCAGGCGATTGGGCCAGTCGACCACCACCTCATCGGCCGACGGGAAGCGCTTCTTGGTGGCGAACACTTCACGGGCATCGCACACGGTTACCCGATAGCCGAGCAGCTTGGCTTGGTCGCTCAGCGCACGGGTGAAATCAACCGCACCGAATATGACCATGTGCGGTCGCCGGGCGTGGCATTCGATGAACACGCTGAGTTCGTCTTGGCGGGCCTCGCCCTTGGGTCCGTAATGGCGGATTTCGCTCAGGCCGGCGTCGAGCATTCCCAGAGCGTCACGTTGCACGACGCGGGTTAGCTCATCGTCACCGAGATCGCCGACGATGGTCGGGTCGGGGCTGGGGTTGTCGGGGTCGGCTATCACCAGCATCCGGCGGGTGGTGTTGCTGGCTGTGTCGCGATTGGCTGAGTCGGGTGCGGTGCTGTCTGAGATGACGGTTATTAGCGACACCGGCACTTCGGCTCGGCAGGCATCGCGGAACTGTTCGTATATAGAAGTGCCCTGGCTCACCAGTTGAGCTCTTCAACGAAGATGTGAATGGTGCCGCCGCAGGTGAGTCCCACCGCAAAGGCCTCGTCGTCGCTGTAGCCGAACGTTGTTACGCCTGCGTCGCGCTCGCCGGCCAGCAGCTGCAGGGCTTCGCCCACAACCGCACCCTCAACGCAACCGCCTGAAACCGAGCCGGCAACTTCGCCTTCTTCGCTAACGGCCATCGCCGCGCCGGGGTCGCGTGGCCCGCTGCCATCTACGTCAATGACTCGGGCAACCGCAACTCGCTGGCCTTGTTTTAGCCAGCGGTCGATGTCGTCAAAGATTTCATCCACGCCGTCAAGCTTAGGGTTGCCGTGTTGGCTGGACCGTGCTAGCTGGACCGTGCTAGCTGGACCGTGCTAGCTGGGAAGTTAATTTGCGGTGATTATTTCGGCCAGGCGCTCAAGCGAATCAAAAGAATGCCCCTCGATGAACTCATCCACGTGCGGAAGCGCCGCCGCCATTCCCCGTGCCAGCGGGGCGTACCCGTCGGTGTGCTTCAGCGGATTCACCCAGACCAGCCGATGCGTAACTCGGTGCAGCCGCTGCATCTGATCGGATAGCTCTTCGGGGTCGCCGCGATCCCAGCCGTCGGAAACGACCACCACGATCGCTCCTCGCCCGTGGCCGCGCACCCCCCAAAGGTCGTTGAACTCGCGCACCGTCGCACCCAACCGAGTGCCGCCCGACCAATCCTCCACCGCGTCGGACGCAGCCAAGATGCTTGCGTCGGGGTCGCGCGATGACAGCTCGCGTGTGACTCGTGTCAGCCGGGTGCCGATCGTGAACACCTCTACTCGTGTGTGCCAGATGATTGCCGCATGCGCAAACCGCACAAGGGCGCGGCTGTAAGGCGCCATTGAACCAGAGACGTCTAGTAGCAGCACGACTCGCCGGTGGCGGCGGGCGGCGGTGAGGAAGTTGCGCCGGATTGGTTCGCCGCCGGTGCTGAGCGCTTGGCGGATCGTGCGGCGCAGGTCGGGTTGGCCGATGCGCTTTTTGGAGGCGACCTTGCGGCGTGAGCGGCGGGTCGGCACGTGAAAACGCAGCACCGGCATCAGTTCGTACAGCTCGGCTAGCTCGTCGTCGGAGCAGGCGGCGAAGTCTTTGTGGCGCAGCGTTTCCACGTCGCTGTAGCGCACCCGCAAGGTGGGGCCTTTGATGCGTTCGGAGTCTTCTGTGGCGCTGAGTGAATCGTCTTCGTCGTCGGTGTCTGTCGCCAACGTCAGGGAAATGGGATCAGGCTCGGCGGTTATGCCGGTTGCGCTGCGGCGCTCCCAGAACACGGCGAAGGCGCGGTCGTAGAGCTCAATGTTGCTGGGGCTGCCGATGAGCGTTGATCGGCCCGCCCAGTAAACGTCGTTGCGTGAGGTGATTCCCAGCAAGCGCAGCGCTTCGGTGAATGCCATCACTCTGCGCAGGGCGACAACCAGGCCGGCTCGGCGCAAGATGGCGGCGAACGCTACGGCAAGTCGCTCGGGGGTGTTGAGTGCGTCGGCGGCGCTGGTTCCGTTAGCGGCGTTGGCGGTGTTGGCCGAGCTGGGCACTGGCTTGGTCTCTGAGCCCTAGACGTCTCTGGGCTCTAGACCTTGGCCCCAGCATTGCCGACCGCGGCCAAGATTGCCTCTAGCCCGACGGTGGTGGCGCGCTGCTGGTCTTCACGATATTTCAGCACGGTGCCCAGCGTTGCCTGGATTGCCTCTTCGTCCAGCTTGGCGACTCCCAGCTTGCCGAGTGCGGTCGCCCAGTCAATGGTTTCGGCCACGCCCGGCGATTTGTACAAGTGCAGGTCGCGCATGGCTGCCACGGCGGCGGCTACTTGGGTGGCAAGCAAGCCGTCCACGTCGGGCAGCTTCAGCTTGACTATTTCAACTTCTCTTTCAAGCGACGGGTGCGACACCCAGTGGTACAGGCAGCGGCGCTTGAGGGCGTCGTGGACGTCGCGGGTGCGGTTGGAGGTGATGACTACCAGCGGTGGCTGCTCGGCGGAGATCGTGCCTAGCTCGGGCACGGTTACTTTGAAGTCGGAGAGAACCTCTAACAGGAAAGCTTCAAACTCGTCGTCGGCTCGGTCTACCTCGTCAATGAGCAGCACGGCCGGGGCGTCGTGGTCTGCGGTTGAGCCGTCGCTGGTTTCGTTAGCGAGGGCTTGCAGCAGAGGTCGCTTGATTAGGAATCGCTCGGAGTAAAGCTCGTCTTCAAGCGTGGCGGCGTTGCCGGTCGCCTGGCCGGCTGCTTCGGCGGTACGCAGGTGCAGCAGCTGGCGGGTGTAGTCCCATTCGTACAGGGACTGCGTGGAGTCAATGCCCTCGTAGCACTGCAGCCGAATGAAGCTGCCGCCGGTCCAGGCCGCCAAGACTTTCGCTAGCTCGGTTTTGCCGACGCCGGCGTCGCCCTCCAAGAACAGCGGGCGTGACATCGTCATGGACAGGTAGACGACTGTGGCAAGGCCTTCGTCGGGGAGGTAGCCGTGCTGGGTGAGCGATTCTGACACCGCACTCGGTGACGGCGGAGGGGTGAACATCTGCGGCAAGGGTATTAGGTCGCAGCCGGGGCTTGTTGGTCATGTACCTGCCCGCTCAATAGTTAGGTGCGCTTCGCGACGTTAAAACGCTTGATGTCTGAACGCAGGTGGGGTCGGGTGTGCGTTAGGTTTGGGGGAAAACTAGGAGTTCGCTCTTAAGGTGTAGCAGTGTCCTCAGGTGCTGAGGTGAGGTCAGGTATAGGACAGTCAGAGCCGAACAAGGTATTCCAGTCCAGAACTAGCTGACCTATTTGAGGGCCTCTCTTACCTTTATGGAGAGAAAGGTAAAGCCGTGGCTGCCCAGAAGCTGAGTTAGTGATACCTGTAACTACAGCGTTAGCCAGGTTTGTATTAACTGGCCCTCTAGTACTTACCATCAACCTGTCGTTCTGATCCCCTAAAACCGGTGAACCTTTATACATAAGCTTACCGTCACTAAACCGCCAACCAGCGTTATGCCACAACCTACGAGAAAACGCCTCCGCGAAATCTAAATGCCTCCCAGATAAGAAATCCCAATCCCGCTCAACCAACTGAAACTCATTCCCGCGACCCGTTAGCTCACAAGCCAAAACAGGCGACGAATGAGTGTGATCACAAGCCCAAGTACCCAAATAAGCATTAACAGGATGACCTACATCACCCAGGGGAGACCGCAGAGTACGATTTTGCCAACGCTCAGCACGCCAACGCGCAACACTGCTGTTGTGCCAATTCGCCCAAAGAACATCCCGCTGCACACCATTATTCCAATGCCGCCCACCAGCAACATGAGCCGCATTAGGCGAAGAACACTCTAACGCGTGCCTATGAACACACCAAAACTGATTCTCCGCCAAAGCAGGATCAACCACCAAAACCTCCCGCCCGTCGTCAGACACCCTTGTCTGACTACCGTGCTCAATCAACTCAGAATGCCGATTACCAGAAGACGGATCTCGCAAATGCGCCTTAGTCACCGACAAACACGCAGGCCGCTCATGGCTGTGCTCACACCAAAAACGAAAACCACTCTCAACCTCTGTAACAGACGAATCAAAATGACTCGGATCAGCCTCCGCTAAATGCGCAGCAGTCACCGGCAAACACGCAGGCCGCTCATGCTTATGCTCACACCAAAAACGACGACCACTCTCAATCTCCGTAGCAGAGGACTCCAAATGACTCGGATCAGCCTCCGCTAAATGCGCAGCAGTCACCGGCAAACACGCAGGCCGCTCATGGCTGTGCTCACACCAAAAACGAAAACCACTCTCAATCTCCGTAGCAGAGGACTCCAAATGACTCGGATCAGCCTCCGCTAAATGCGCAGCAGTCACCGGCAAACACGCAGGCCGCTCATGCCTATGACCACAATAATTCCCATGCGACCTAGAACCCACATGCGAATCCCGCGCAAAATGAGGCGCATGCCCCGAAGCATAAGCATCATAACAAGACGGAGGAGGCGGAGGAGGCACACAATCACGATGCTCACTCGACAAATGACCCAAACCAGAATAACGACAAGGAGGCGGAGGCGGAGGCGGAGGCGTACAACTGCGGTCGTCCGCGTCTAAATGTTCCTTACCTGAATAAGGGCAGTGGATGACCTTCTGGGTTCTCGGCACATCAACATGGCCAGAATATCTATAACCCCTTCTGGGGGAGGTGTGCCCACAATTTGTATTAACAACAGCAGAATTACACCTCAGTCTTATTGTTATGTGCAGGAATCGTTCTATCGCCACAAATCTCACCCACATCAGGATGAGGAACATAGCACTCTCTTACAGTACTTGCAGGCCTAGTCCAAGAAGTGATATGCGTATACCCTATAAGTCTTTCATGCTCCGCTTCCGCAGTGTCCGAAAAGAATAACGCCCCACCCGATACAACCAACGCGCCGATTAGCACGTAAAAAAGAAACCGAAAACGCATAAACAAAATCAAACTACACCAGTAACACCAACTATCTACTCAGTCTCATCAGTCCCAATCCCAACACTTTATGTGTATAGGCTCGCACCAATTTATTTCAACAGTGTCCGGATCTATACCTCTCTCCCGTAGCCAAGCATCGCCCTCTTCTCTGGGGCCAACATGCGTTTCCGGGAAACCTTCTCGTGTGTGTTCCGAAACAAGTTCATAACCGTCATCACTGTAAGTAATGGCTGTGACTTCCAAAGCATCAGGGAACAACTCCCATACGTCTACATGAAACTGGCTTAGATAATCTTCAGAAACGATGTAGCGACCTTGTTCGTCTTGCTCAAAAACACGCGCAACTGGTGCCACTTCCTCAGGCTCACCCCCAGGAGCTACCTCTTCAGGCGTAGCAGACTCAGGAACCGCCACCTGTTCATCCGCTTCAACCGCTGATTGAATCTCAGGCCCAACCGCCTCCACCTCAGCTGCGGCGAGCGTGGTCGTTGTCTCAGACACCTCAGGAGCCACAGCAGCGGGCTGCCCCGCAGCTATCACCACCTCAGGCGCAGCCGACGCGCTACCACAAGCAGCCGCCAACAGTCCGACAGCCACAAATCCACCAACAAAAACAAACACCTTGCCCCACATAGCAAACCCCTCCGTGTCAGATATCTAACACGCTACCCGTCAGATAGCTGGCACGATAACACACATGTTTGAAGCACACACAAACGAAACACAACAGAAACACATCCCCAGTCCCGCCTAGCCACCAGGGCTTGTTTGTTACGGGAGTCCACATACCTGCCCGCCCAGCAGCTCAATGTGCCTTGCGAACAGTGCGTGCCAGCTAGTGGTGACTTATTTTATGCCGCGGTAAGTGGCTACGGTATGGCGGGTTGGCGACTAGCGAAGGAAACTAGATGGATCTTGGAATTGCGGGACGCAAAGCAGCGGTGGCGGCTGGTTCAGCGGGATTAGGACTTGGCACGGCCAAGGCGCTCGCGGCTGAAGGCGTGCAAGTAGCTATCTGCGGGCGAGACCCTGAAAAGCTGACACAAGCTGCGAGTCAGATAGCCGACCACGCCAGCAATCAAGCGGGCGGCCAAACAAGCATCGTGCCCATTGAAGCCGATCTAAGCGACCCGAGCGAGGGCAAACGGTTTGTTGAGCAAGCCATCGCTGAGCTCGGCCAGGTTGACATTTTGGTAACGAACGCGGGCGGGCCGCCGCCGGGCATGTTCGCCAACACTGAGATTGACGCCTATCAAGCTGCGTTTGACATGAACTGCAAAGCAATGATTGAAATGTGCCGGGCTGCCATACCAGCAATGTCTGAACGCAGGTGGGGTCGGGTGTGCGCCATTACGAGCGTGGGCGTGAAGCAACCGATCTCGTTTTTGATGGCTAGCTCGGTGGCGCGTGCCGGGCTGACGAGTTTTTTGAAGATCACCGCCCGTGAGATTGCGGCAAACGGCGTGACGGTTAACTCAGCGCAGCCGGGGACTCATTGGACCGACCGCGTTGCCAAGATCTCAGCTAGCCCGGAAGAGGCGGCTAAATCAATACCGGCTCAGATCACCGGCGAGGCCGATGACTTTGGCGCGGCGGTTGCGTTCTTGTGCTCTGAGCAGGCGAAGTTCATCACCGGCACTGGGCTGCTGATAGACGGCGGTGCGGCCACCGGATTGCTGGACTAGCCCAGCTCAGCGCCCTCAAGCGCCCGCTCTAACCAGTCAAGTGCTGCGGAGTTTTTGCGGGCGACAAGGCTCAAGGAGTGGCGACTGTGTGGCTCGCTGGGGGTGATAGATGAGCGCTTGCCGACTGCTTGGATTACGTAGTCGCTGACGTTGGCTTCGTTGCCGTTGGCTTTGCTGGCGCTAGTGCTTGGCGACTGGTCGGAGTGTGTGAGCTGAACGAGTCCTTTGAGTCGTAGCACGTATTCGGGCAGGTTCGCCAGTAGTGCCTCCATTCGTTCCATCGGAATCGGTTTGTCCAGTGCGACGGTGCAGGACTCAAAGACGTCGACCGCGGTGTTTGTGGCGGGCTCGGCGGTGGGCGCGGAATCAACGGCGGCAGGGTCGGTGGCGGCAGGGTTGCCCGACGCGTCAACCGCCGCATCGAACAACACGGCAAAGGGCACCTCAGCGTTGGTCGCACGCACCAGAGCGGCGTTGGGAGCGAGCGTGCGAAGCCAGTCGCACAAATCGTCGGTGTCCTGGCGCGAGCTGAGCAGGTCAATCTTGTTGAGGATTAACAAGTCGGCGGCGGCGATCTGTTGGCGCACCGTGTCTGCCACCCAGCGATCGTCAGCACGCTCCCGCACGGTCTCAGCATCAACCAGCACCGCCACGGCATCGGGACGCAGCCCTGGAGTGTGGCTGTAGACGGCGATCTGCGCTGGGTCGGAAACACCGCTCGCCTCAATGAGCAGCCGGGTCGGGGCGGGCTCAGAGGATCGCACTTGCATTAGTGCTGTTGCGAAGCCGTCCGCCAAGCTGCAACAGATGCAGCCGTTGGCGAGGGTCAGCTTGTCTGAATCCGCTGCGATGATGAGATCTTCGTCGATGGATATCTCCCCGAAGTCGTTCACGATCACGGCGATGCGTTCGTCCGCTGAGCGCAACACGTAGTTCACGAGCGTTGTCTTGCCCGCACCCAAGTAGCCGCCCACGACCGTTACCGCGATGGGGCTGGGGTTGGCTGCGGCGGGGTTGGCTGCGGCGGCAGCGGCCGGCTCGCTGGGTGTCACGTCATTCGTCAAGCCGCTCGGTGTCAGCCGGGGTGGTGGTCGGCCTCAAGCGGCTCGCCGCCAAGCACGGTTCCCCACACGCCTATGTCTCTTAGATCCATCGGGTCAACCTGGGTTGGGTCGTCTTCCAGCACGGCGAAGTCCGCGAGCTTGCCCGCCTCAATGCTGCCGATCTCGTCGTCAAGTTTGAGCTGGCGGGCGGCCTCAATGGTGATGGAGCGCAGCGCCGCCTCAACGCTGATGCGTTCGTCGGGTCCGAGCACCTCGCCCGATGCAGTCACACGATTTACCGCACACCAGGCCGTGTGCAGGTGCCCGAGAGGCGTGATCGGCGAATCGGAATGAATAGAAAAACTGACCCCCTCCGCCAGCGCAGTCGCGCATGCGTCCATTCGTGCTGCTCGCTCCGGTCCGACCGTCACGTCGCGATGCTGGTCGCCCCAATAGAAAATGTGGTTGGCGAAGATGTTCGCCGACATCCCCAGCGCCGCCATTCGCCGGTACTGAGCGGGGGTGGTGAGCTGGCTGTGCTGAACGGTGTGGCGATGATCCCAACGGGGATAACGCTCCAGCACTTGCTCAACGGCGTCAATGAAAACCTCTGAGGCTTCGTCGCCGTTGCAGTGGCAGTGGACGGTCAAGCCGGCTCGGTGGTACGCCTCGATCAGGTCTGGCATTTGATCGGGCGGAGTTAGCCACAGGCCGTTGCCGGTGTGGTCTGGCGGTGGCTTGTAGTAGTGCGGCCAGCTGACCCGAGCCGTGAACCCTTGGATTGATCCGTCCAAGATCAGCTTCACGATGCCGAAGCGCAGCTTGGCGGTCTGTTCGTTTTTTAGCTTGGCGCCTAGCTCCGCTAGTTCGGCGGGATTTTGCGGAACTCCGAACAGGTTTGACATCGCCACCATCACTCTGGCCGGATAGCGCGGGTCGTCGGTTACTTTGCGCCAGTTGTCAAGCTGGTCTTGCTCCCACAGCTGCGTGGTGCCCAGATCGGTCAGCAGCGTGTGGCCGGCGTTGCGCGCCTCTTCGGCGTAGCGCCAGCGAGCGGCTTCGGTTCGGTTGGCCGCCATCATCTCAACGAAGGCTTCGCCTGCGAGCATCATTCCGGCTGGTTCTTGCAGCTCGCCGTTGGGCATGCCATCGGAGTCGCGAGCCACGCCGGGGCTCGTGGCGGTTTCGTCTATTCCGCAGCGTTGCATTAGCGCGGAGTTGACCGTTGCGAGGTGTCCGCTGGCGTGTAGCACCAGCGCTGGGCGGGCGCCCGTAACCGTGTCAAGGTGGCGTGCGACTAGCCGTTCGCCGGGAAAATAAATCGGGTCTAGGCCCCACGCCAGCAGGGTCGCCGGGTCGCCGGTGGCTGAGTCGCCGCTAGCCAGGTCGCCGCTAGCCGGGTCGCCGTCCATCTCGGCCTCTGCCTGCGCCAGTCGGGCGAGCACGTCTTCGATGGACTTACAGCCCGGCCACAACTTGCCTTGCGGGTCGCGCCGGTCGAAATAGCCGACATAGGTGAAGCTCCAAAGCCCGCCGGACATCACGTGGCAGTGAGCTTCAACGAAGCCCGGCAACAGCACGTGCTTGGCGAAGCGGTCGTCGATGCGGTGATCGCCCCACTGCGCTAGTTCGGCGGCACTGCCGACTCCGAGCACACGGTCGCCAGCCACGGCCACCGCTTCGCCGGAGGGGAAGGCGGGGTTCATCGTGATGACTCGCCTGGCGGGGTAGATAACGAACGGCTCTGCGGTTGGCTCTGGCATGGGCTTATTCCTGGGCTACGAAGTGTCCGGGTGAGACCTCGGCAAGCTGCACCGGCTCCGGCGCGCTGCCAGGGCCAAACACGGGGCTGGGGATCTCATCGGTTTGCACCGAGCGGTCGGTGCGCCGCTGGCGAGGGTCGGCCACCGGCACGGAATCGAGCAGAAGCTTCGTGTAGGAGTGCGTTGGGTTTTCAAACACTGCCCGGCGCGGACCCAGCTCCACTACCTGCCCCAGGTACATCACCGCTACTCGGTGAGCGATTCGCTCCACGACGGCGAGGTCGTGGCTGATGAACAAGAACGACAAGCCCAGCTCGGCTTGCAGATCCATCATGAGGTTCACGACCTGTGCCTGGATGGAAACGTCCAGCGCCGAGACGGCTTCGTCGGCTATCACCAAATCAGGCCGCAGCGCCAAGGCGCGTGCGATGCAGATGCGTTGGCGTTGGCCGCCTGAGAACTGGTGCGGGTATTGCGGCATGTCGTCAGCCGACAGCCCAACCCGTTCCAGCAGCGATGCCACCGTTTCGGGGATCTCCTTGCGTGGCACCGAGCGGTGAATCTCCAGCGGCTCGCCGACGGCCTTGCCGATTGGTCGCCGCGGATCCAGGCTGGCGAAGGGGTCTTGGAACACGATCTGCATTTTGCGGCGGTGCTCTCGTAACTCCTGCGCAGGCAGGTTGGTGATGTCGGAGCCGTCGAGGGTGATCGTGCCGCTGGTGGGGTTGAGCAGGCGGATGATCAGGTACGCCAGCGTGGATTTGCCGCAGCCGCTCTCGCCCACCACCGCCAAGGTCTCGCGGCGTTCTACCGCCAGGCTGACCTTCTCCACGGCGTGTATGCGTCCTTTGTTTTCAACCGAGAAATGCTTGGTCAGATCCTTGACTTCCACGATGGGTTCACCGGTGGCGGGGCTGCTGCCGGTGGTAGCAGTCGCTGACTCAGTCACGCTGACTGCTCGCGGCTTGTGGCGTCGGCTGGCATTTCCGGAGCGCTGGCCGACAATTCCGGGTCGTCGGTCAGCAATTCAAAGCGGTGCGGTGCCTCTGATCCAGCCATCGAACCAAGGCGCGGCACTGCGGCTAGCAACTCACGTGTGTAGGGCTGCTGCGGCCGCTCAAAGATGTCATTGACACCGCCTCGTTCAACGACGTTTGATGCCCGCATCACCACTACCTCGTCGGCTATCTCCGCCACGACCCCCATGTCGTGAGTGATGATGAGCACCGCCGCTCCGGTTTCGCTTTGTAACTCTGCGATGAGGGCGAGAATCTGAGCTTGAGTCGTGACGTCAAGCGCGGTGGTCGGCTCGTCGGCAATGAGAATGCTGGGGTCGCACGCCAGCGCCATGGCGATCATCACTCGCTGACGCATGCCGCCCGACATCTCGTGCGGGTATTGCCGCAGCCGCGAAGCAGCGTCCGGGATGCGCACGCGGTCAAGCATCTCCAGCGCTCGCTGGCGCGCCTGGGAGCGCGACATTCCGCGGTGCAGGCGCAGCACCTCATAAATCTGGCTGCCGACGGTGTAAACGGGGTTCAGGCTGGTGAGCGGCTCTTGGAAAATCATAGAAATGCGGTCGCCGCGCACTGCGCGCATTTGCTTTTCCGGCAGCTGTAAAAGATCGGACACGGTGTCGTCGTCTTCGCGGTAGCTGACCCTGCCGGCGCTAATCGTGGCTCGGGTGCCCAGCTCAACTAAGCGCATTATTGACAGCGCCGTTACTGACTTGCCCGATCCCGATTCTCCGACGAGCGCGAGCGTCTGGCCGTCGTGGAGATTAAACGACACGTCTTGCACGGCGACAAAGTTGTCAAAGGCAACGGTCAGCCCGCTCACCGCCAGCCTTTGCTTGCCGTTGAGCCCACCGGTGAATCCGCCACCGCTAGACATGCTTAGCGTCCTCGCAGCTTGGGGTTGAAGGCGTCTTGCAGCCCGTCGCCGATGAGGCTGAAGCTCAGCACGGTCACGAAGATCGCCAGCCCGGGGAACGTGACCGACCACCAAGCCGTCAAGAAGTTGCCACGGTTCAGCCCGATCATTAATCCCCAACTAGTTGAGTTGGCGTCGCCCAACCCCAGAAAAGACAGGCCCGCCTCAAACAGAATCGCCGTACCCATTATCAGCGTGGCTGAGACAATCAGCGGCGGCAAGGCGTTGGGGAATACCACTCGGCGGATGATTCGCCAGTCGGTGGCACCGAGCGCTTGCGCCGCCCGAACGAACTCCAGATTTCGCAGCCGCAGGAACTCAGCGCGGGTGATGCGCGCAATGCCGGGCCACGCCGTTACACCGATTGCGAACGAGATTGCCCACAGCGAGGGCTCAAACAACGTCACCAACACCATTGCGAACAGCAGCGCTGGCAACACTTGAAAGAACTCAGTTATGCGCACGAGCACGTTGCTGAGCCAGCCGCTGAAGTAGCCCGCCAGCGAGCCGATGGTCACTCCGATGGCGATCACCATCGCCGCGGCCACTGCCGCAACCGTCAAGCTCGTGGCACCGCCGGTCACGACGCCGGCGAGAACATCACGCCCCAAGTAATCGGTTCCAAGGCGTGCTTCGGAGATCTCGCCGGGTGGAGTTAGCGGCCGCGCAATGATGTCTTTGGGGTCGTTTTCGTACAGCAGCGGACCTAAAAAGGTCATCACGATTATCCCGATCAGCAGCACCACACCCACCACG
Source organism: Candidatus Poriferisodalaceae bacterium (assembly GCA_965212125.1). Classification (GTDB taxonomy): domain Bacteria; phylum Actinomycetota; class Acidimicrobiia; order Acidimicrobiales; family Poriferisodalaceae; genus CAYRJD01. The sequence continues at coordinate 1,215,770 of OZ243045.1, forward strand.
GCCGCCTTGTTTCGCAAAAACAGCCGCAGCGTTTCGCGCCCGGGGCGCGCCAACTCAGGACTTGACAGATCAGGACTTGACAGATCGGGGGGCGCCAGATCAACGTCAGACACGGGGCTGTCAGACACGGGGCTGTCAGACACAGGGACCTCAGGCACGGGACTTGTCTCGCAGTCGGATGCGCGGGTCAATGACGGAGTAGAGCAGGTCGGTCAGCAGGTTGGCGATTATCACTAGCACCGCTGAGGCAAGCAGCACGCCGAGCAGCACTGATGTGTCGCGCCGCAGGATTGAGTCGAAGGCGAGTCGCCCCAGCCCGGGCCAGTTGAAAACCGTTTCAACGAGCAGAGCGCCAGACAGCAGTGTGCCGAACTGCAAGCCAGCCACCGTGACCAGCGGAATGATGGCGTTGCGTAGCGCATGCTTGTACACGACTACTCCCTCGCTCAGCCCTTTGGCGCGGGCGGTGCGGACGTAATCCGATTCCAACACCTCCAGCATTGACGCACGCGACAGCCGGCTGTATTGCGCCAGATAGATGAGTCCCAGCGTCAGTGCGGGCAATATCAGATGCTCGGCTATGTCTACGGAGGTGCCCACTACTCCTGCGGAATAGGTGATGTCGTGCCAACCCTGCACCGGCAACAGCTGCCAGGTTGAGGCGAACAAGATCACCAGCATGATGCCGGTCCAAAACACGGGCATAGAGAAACCCACCAACGCCAGCACCGTTGCTGCATGGCTGAACGGGCTGTCGGGGCGGCGTGCGGTTATAACTCCCACCAACGTTCCCGCGGCTATGGCGAATGCCAGAGCGGTGCCCACCAGCAAGATCGTGGGCCAAAGCCGTTCAAAGATCAGCGAGGTCACCGACTGGTTGAAGAAATAGGACTCGCCGAGATCGCCGGTTGCGACACGACCCACATAGGTGCCGAGCTGAACCACGAGCGGCCGGTCAAGCCCGTATTGAGAGCGGATCTGCTCAACGAACTCGGGATCGCCCGCGCCACTCTCGCCGACGATGACCGTGGCGGGGTCACCTGGCGTGATGTGGATGAGCACGAAGTTAAGAGCAATCACCGCCAATATGAGCCCAATCGCTTGGGCGACTCTTGATGCGATCGCTTTTAACACTGATGAACCACTAGCACTGATGAACTACTAGCACTGATTGACCGCCCAACCCCAGCCCGTCAGCCGTTGTGTTCGACTACTCGTCTAGCCAAACCCCAAGCATTGGTGACATCAGCCCCCAGATGGTGTCGCTCGGGCCAGACCGCACTGCTGAACTGGTTGCCTGCCAGAACGGCGGAGTCGTCAGGAAGTAGATCGGAACCTCGTCGGCCACGATCTGCTGGAACTCGCCGTAGAGCGACGCCCTTGTTGCGGTGTCTAGCTCTTGGCCAGCGGCCGCGAGCAGGCGGTCAACTTCGTCATTGGCGTAGCCGGTGTTGTTCGTCCAGATAACCCCAACGCGGTTGTCGCTCAGGTAGGTGCGATGCACGCCGATGACAGGGTCACCCCAGTTCCAGACGTTGTTGATGGTCATCTGGAAGTCGCCGGAGGAAATGCGCTGCGCCCATGTTGGGAAGTCTGGCGACACGCTCAACTCCACCTCAATGCCGGCCTCTTCTAGCGCCTGCACCACATACTCGGCATGTATAACTTGCGTTGGCGGGATGTAGTCGATGGTGAGCTTCAGCTCGCCCTCGTCGTAGCCCGCTTCGGCTAGCAGCTCTTTAGCTCGGTCAATGTCCTTGTCGTAGCGGTTGGCGCTCTCGTCGTGGAAGGGGCTGGCGACTGCGATGCCGGTCGGAGCAGGGAACGTGAGTCCTTGCTCGATGACCTCAGACAGGAACTCGCGGTCAACTGCGTAAGCGATTGCCTGACGCACCCGCTTGTCCGACAGCGCCGTATCGGCCACATTGAACTCCAGCCACTGGATCTGACCGATGGCTTCGTGACCTCTGGAGGTCACATCAACGTCTGGGTTGTCCATCAGGCGCAAGATGTTGGCTGGCGGGCCAAGCGTGGCCGACAGATGGGTCGTTCCGTTTTCCAGACCTAGAACGATGGATGTGGAGTCTGGTGTGATGTCAATCACGATGCCGTCAAGGCAGGGGGCGTCTTCAATGAAGAAGTCGTCGAAGCGCTCCATCCGGATGGTCTTGCCCGCATCGTATTCAATCAGCTTGAACGGTCCGGAGCCGACGAAATCCTCGGTGTTGCGGGGATGGGTCTTGAGATCCTGGCCGTCATCAAAGATGTGTTTGGGGATGATCGGCAACAGGCCGGGCGACATTGCTAACAAGATCGCCGGGTGCGGCTGGCCAAGGTTGATGATCGCCGTCTGGTCGTCGGGCGTGTCCACGCTTGTTACCGGAGCGAACATCGGCTTGAACGGGTGATTTGCCTGCGCCGTCAAGATTGAGAACTCAACGTCGGCGGACGTGATCGGCATTCCGTCGTGGAAGACGGCATCGTCAACCAGGTTCAACGTGACGGACAGCCCGTCGTCGGCGACCTCCCAACTCTCTGCCAGGTACGGCATTGGGTTGTAGTCGTCGTCATATAGCAGCGGGCTGGCGTTTAGCTGCGTGCCCGGTACTGCCGTGGCATAGCCGGACTGCACGGTGCCGTTGAAGTGTCGTGGAACTTGCGTGCTGCCGAGAATCAGCGTGCCGCCGCGGGTGCCGCCGCCGATGCACGTGTCATCTCCGCTGGGCTCGGCTTGTGGCGCAGCGGTCGTGGCCGTGGCACCCGAAGTGGTGTCTGCGGCACTGCTGTCGCTGTCGTCATCGCTGCCACAAGCCGCGGCAAAGAGGGCGAGGGCAATGAGCATTGCCAGCACCGACCGTTTAGTTATTTTTGATTTTCTCACCCGTTGAACCCCTTCTGGTGAAATATGGAACGACAAACACAGAACACTGTGCTATGTCGCGAACCGCTGAACGGTAGCACCTAGCTAGTGAAGCGCGCTGACTTTGGTGAACTGACGGCAAGTGCTGCTGGGTTAGCAGCGTTGCGACTGGACTAGCTCAGCCCGGCGCCTTCAAGCGCACGCTTGGTAAGCACGCGCGCAAGATGCTCGCGATAGTCAGGCGTGGCGTTCAGATCTGAAGATGGCTCGGTGCCCTGGGCGGCCTGCTCGGCGGCTTCGCTGGCCGACGCACCACCTGCCAAGGCTGCCTCTACCGCGCTAGCTCGCAGCGGGGTCTCCCCCATGTTGACCAACGCAACGTTCGCGGCGCCGTTCATCTGCACCGCGCACGATCCGACGATCGCCCAGTCTTGCGCACGACGGTTGAACTTTTGGTAGTTCCAGCCTGCCTTGCCGATCTTTGGTACTCGCACCTCGGTCAGCAACTCATCGGGCGCAAGCGCGGACTCAAAGAAACCCGTAAAGAAATCGGCGGCGGCTATCTCGCGCGTGCCGTTCGGCCCTTGCGCTACCAGCGTGCCGTCTAGCGCCAATATCGCCGCCGGCAAATCCGATGCCGGATCTGAATGAGCCAGTGAGCCGCCCAGCGTGCCGCGATGACGCACCTGTGGGTCGCCCACCTCGCCGGCCACGTGAGCCAGCAGGCCGCACTGCTTCATCAGCACGGCGCTGGTTTCAACCTCTCGGTGAGTGCTCAGCGCGCCAATGGCGATGTGGTCGTCCGCTTCGTTGACGTAGCGAAGGTCGGCTATGCGACCAACGTCAATCAGCACGGCGGGCGAAGCAAGTCGCAGCCGCATCAACGGAATCAGTGAGTGGCCGCCGGCTAGCAGCTTGGCTTCGTCGCCATGCTCGGTGAGCGCGGCGATGGCTGCGTCTGCGGAATCAACTCGTTTGTAATCAAATGCTGCAGGAATCATGCTTATGTTCTCTCGCTATTTCTTGCTGGCCTGAATCAGTCGACTTTGGCGCCGCTGGCAGCTAGCACCGACTTGACAATGTTGTGATACCCGGTGCAGCGGCAGAGGTTGCCCTCAAGCCCTAGCCGCACTTCTTGTTCAGATGGGGACGGGTTTTCTTTCAGTAGCGACACCGCCGCCATCACCATGCCGGGTGTGCAATAGCCGCACTGCAGGCCGTGGTTTTGACGGAACGCCTCTTGCATGGGATGCAGTTCGTCTTGCGAAGGCGCCAGGCCTTCAATGGTGAGGATGTCTTGGCCGTCGGCTTGGGCGGCCAGCATCGTGCACGACTTGACCGACTCGCCGTTGACGTGAACCGTGCACGCCCCACAGGAAGAGGTGTCGCAGCCGACGTTTGTGCCGGTCAATCGGAGCTGGTCGCGCAGGTAATACACAAGCAGCGTGCGCGGCTCTACCTCGTTGGTGTGCGACTGGCCATTTACGGTGACGCTTATCTCCACGGTCGTCCCTTTCTGGATGATTGTCTAGTAGCTGGCACATTCTGCCTTATTTGAGGTCGGCTTGCAGCATTGCGCGGCCGTGCCGCGAGAATTGGCGCGCGCGGCGCCGCGTTTCGGCAGGTCTAGCGCCGCGTTTTAGCGGGGCTTAGCGGGGCTTGATCAGCGTTCAATCGGCGCTGAATCAGCGCTGAATCAGCGTTCAATCAACGCCGAGGAGATGCTTAACCCCAACCAGTGGCCAGTCATCTGGCAGCCTCACGCTGTCGGCCGGGTCGATGGTTAGCTGATACAGCGTGTCGCCTTCACGCACTAGGGAGAGCTTTTCTCGGGCGCGGCGCTCTACTGAAGCTGGGCTCTGTGCGGACTGAACTTGCTCGGACAGTTGGCTGGTTTCCTGGCGTAGCTGCGCCAGCCTCTGTTCGTTTTCGGTGATGAGGTTGCGCTGCTCGAAGTATTGCTGAGTGGGAAACACAAACACTGCCAGCAGCGTTATGCCGATCGCGGCGGCCATTACCAAACCAACCGTCAGCATTGACAAAGAGGCGAAGCTGCGGCGTTTGCGCGGTGGGTCGCTGTTAGTGGTGCCGCGCGGGCTGGTGGTCGTGTCGGAGTCGGTCGCGCTAGAGCCAACAGAACTAGCGGGACTCATGCGGCGGAGCCGGACGCTGGCTGTGGTGCTGTCTGGGCTGATGATCGCGCTAGTGCGGCGCCGCCCAGATAGCGGGCGTTGTCGCCCAGGTCGGATTCAATGCGCAGCAGCTGGTTGTACTTAGCCACGCGGTCAGAGCGTGCCAGTGAGCCGGTCTTGATTTGCCCGCAGTTAGTAGCCACCGCCAGATCCGCAATGGTCACGTCTTCGGTTTCGCCAGAGCGATGCGAGATAACGCTTGTGTAGGCGTTGCTGGTTGCCAGCGCCACGGTGTCAAGCGTTTCGCTGAGCGTGCCGATTTGGTTCACCTTGACCAAAATGGAGTTAGCCACGTTCGTGGCGATGCCGCGTGCCAGCCGACTCGTGGCGGTAACGAACACGTCGTCACCCACAAGTTGGATGCGATCTCCAAGCTCGGCGGTGATAGCCGCCCAACCGTCCCAGTCTTCTTCGGCCATGGGATCTTCGATTGAGCAAAGCGGGTACCGCTCGCATAGCTCGGTCTGATATTTGACGAACTCGGCGGCGCTTAGCGATTTGTTTTCGCCCGTCAGGTTGTAGGCGCCGTCGCCGTAAAACTCAGTCGACGCAACATCAAGCGCCAGCGCTATGTCTTCACCCGGCGTAAATCCGGCCTTTTCGATCGCTTCGGTTAGCAACGCCAAGGCTGCTTCGTTGGAATCAAGGTCCGGGGCGAATCCACCCTCATCGCCCACCGACACCGACAAACCACGCTCCTTGAGCACGCCGGCCAGCGTGTGATACGTCTCCGCCCCCCAGCGCAACGCTTCGCTAAATGACGCCGCACCGACCGGCACCAGCATGAACTCTTGGATGTCAAGGTTGTTGTTTGCGTGGGCGCCGCCGTTGATGACGTTCATCATCGGAGTTGGCAATACGTGCGCATTGGCTCCGCCGATGTAGCGATAAAGCGGCACGGCCAGATGCGCCGCCGCCGCGTGGGCGCCAGCCAGCGACACCGCCAGCATTGCGTTTGCGCCCAGGCGGTGCTTGTCAGGCGTTGCGTCTAGGTCAAGCAAGGTGCGATCTAGCAGGCGTTGCTCTTGGGCGTCCAGGCCGGTGACGGCTTGGCTGATATCGCTGTTTATGTTGGCGACCGCGCTAAGCACGCCCTTGCCGCCGAAGCGCTCACCACCATCGCGCAGCTCAACCGCCTCATAGGCGCCGGTGGATGCTCCCGACGGGACGATCGCCCGACCTGTCGCGCCGCTGGCTAGGCGCACTTCGGCTTCAACGGTGGGATTGCCGCGGGAATCAAGCACCTCGCGTCCGACGACGCTCACGATGTCGGACGAACCTGTGCTGGCTGTGTTGCGCATGGCTGTTGAGAGTACCGATGGTTGGCGCCGCAAGCTAGTACGGGGTTGGTTGGCGCGGGATTGGCTAGCGCGGGGTTAGCTAGGGCGGCGGTCGGCGCGCTCTTCGGCTTTTATGCGCTCCCACTGCTGCGCCAACTGTTCTTCGCTCATTTCGGGTTCGTCCGATGATCTTTCAAAAACGTGCGGATGGCGGCGAATCATCTTTTGTTCAATGGCGGCATAGACGTCCGTTAGGGCAAAGGTGCCGTTTTGCTCCGCGATTGCGGCGTTCAGATACACCTGCAGCAGCAGGTCGCCAAGCTCTTCAACCAGATCTTGAACTAGCGCCTGATCAAGAGCCGCCTGATCGGGGGCTGGGCTGGTGGCATCTGTGGGGTTAATCGCTCGCAGAGCCACGGCAAGTTCTTGCGCTTCTTCCAGCACGTAGGGAGCCAGCGAGGCGTGCGTTTGCTCGCGATCCCAGGGGCATTCGCGCCGCAGGCGGGTAACTAGAGCGTGCAGGCTTTCAGCGGCTGCCGCCAGCGAATCAGCAGAGTTCGGCAAAACTTAGTTGGTTTAGTCAGCAGGCCTAGCTAGCGGACCCGGCTACCGGATCGCCAGGTCATCCATTGACCACGCCCCCAACTGCGGCGCTACAAAGACCTCATATGTTCTCATCTGCTGTTGCAACACGGCACCGGCGAACGGACCCAACGGAGGCACGTCTGCTTCATCAAGCCTGATCTCATCTACATGCACCACAATAAATAGCTCGTTGGTGGGCGAATCCACGGATCGGATTCGCAACGGCTGTGAGGCCTCTCCAACCTCTAGCTGGGTGATGGCCATGCCCGTTGCCCCCAGTAGAGCTTCCCATTCACGTGTCGGACGGCAGCCCAGAGCACCATTTTCCGGAGTGGAGTTTACGAAATTGACTTCGTTGGCTACCTCTGCGGGGGGCTCGCCGTCTAGCACTCGCTGCGCCGCATCTAAGGCTTCTTGTTGCGTGGGAGTGGCGATCATTGTGACGCAGTGAGGCGACGCCTGCTTGAGGAGGTTTGGGTTTTCTTCTACGGTTCTTTGTTGCGCGAACTCTTCAAATCCCAGGCTGCGCGCATTGACAACGGAAGCGTTGATTTCCTCGTCTGTGCCGGTTAGGTCAACATCAAATCCCAAATCGGTTAGCGCTACTCCTGCCAGGCGCAGCCGCAGCATTGAAGTGAGCCGCGCCACGAATACCTCAGCGTCAGGATCAAGCGGGTCGTCCATTAGCGAAGGCGGGCTTTCGGCCAGGCTGTCCAGCACTTGTTGTGCTATCAGTTCGATGTCTTCAAGCGAGCCGACTACCGCATTGGGGTTTTCGATCAGCATCTGAAAATCGGCTTCGGTGCGCTCAGCTGCACCTTCGCCGCCGCCGTCGGTGGCGATTTGCTCGTCGCCGTCAGATGTTGAGACGCTTTCTCCGCCGGTACATGCGCTCAGGATCAGCGCGGCCGCGGCTAAAGCCAGACCTGCCTTTGCAATGTAGGTCACCGTGTGGTGGGTGCGGAAAGAAGCTCAGGCAAGGTCTTTGTTGCGGGCACATTGCCAGGGTACGACTTTGGCACGCCCTAGGTATCGCATATCGTCGCTCCGAGCGAGATTGTTTAGTTTTTGTTACGGGCTTGGCTGCGCTTGGTTAAGCTGGCTGACGGGCTGACTGATGGGCTGGCCGGGGCGCTGGCCGGGGCGCTGGCGGGTGCGGGAAGAAGCTCTTCCAGCAAGGTGAATGCTCTGCCCGGCAGGCTCGCATCCATCTTTGCCACGCCCAGCTGAACTTCGCCTGATTTGCTGGATTCTGTGTGGCGCGGCTCTTTGTAGCGCGGCGCCACAAACCCGTGCTTGGCGGCGATGCGATCTAGTCGCACTTGCTCGCTTCCAGCCAAATCAATAGGCGCCAAAACCAAGCGGCCGGCCGAGGTGTGATCTCTTTGGGAGTTTGCGGCAAAGATCACGCTGCGGATGCCTAGCCGCACGCACTGAGCGCGCAACAACCCAACATGCAGCAGCGTTTGGGCGGCGGTCGGTATCGGCCCGTATCTGTCAAGCCATTCGGCCTCTATGTCGGCTACTTCTTTTAGCTCTGCGACCAGGCCGAGTCGGCGGTATGCCTCCAGCCTCTGATCTGACTGGGGCACATAGTCGTCCGGCAGGTATGCCTTTATGGGTAGCTCAATGGCGAGCTCGTCCGGCTCGCGCTTTGGTTCGCCGCGCAGCTCCGCGAATGCTTCGCTAACAAGCTCGCAGTACAGGTCATAGCCGACGGCGGAAATGTGACCTGACTGAACTCCGCTCAACAAGTTGCCAGCGCCGCGCAGCTGCAGATCGCGCATCGCTATGCGATAGCCCGAACCGAGCTCGGTTGATTCGCCGATGGTGCGCAGCCGCTCGTATGCGTTTTCGGTCAGCGATCGGTTTTCGGGGTAGAAGAGATACGCGTATGCACGCTGGGCTGAGCGCCCCACACGCCCACGGATCTGGTGCAGCTGACCTAGCCCGAGCAGGTCGGATCGATCAACCACCAATGTGTTCACGCTGGGCATGTCGATGCCCGACTCAATGATCGTCGTGCACACCAACACGTCGTAGCGCCCGTCCCAGAAATCGATGACGACCGACTCCAGGGTTCCTTCGTCCATCTGTCCATGCGCGACTGCGATGCGCGCCTCTGGCACTAGCTCTCGCAAGCTCTGGGCGATGACGTCGATGTCGGCGACCCGGTTGTGCACGAAAAACACTTGACCTTCACGCAGCAGCTCGCGCCGTATCGCTTCGCTGACGGCTTTGTCGTCGTAGGGGCCGACGTGGGTGAGGATCGGGCGGCGCTCTTCGGGCGGCGTTTGCAGCAGCGATAGATCGCGGATGCCAGTCAGGCTTAGCTCAAGCGTGCGCGGTATGGGTGTGGCGGTAAGCGTCAGCACGTCCACTGCGGCTTTGAGGTGCTTGATCGCTTCCTTGTCGGCTACTCCGAATCGCTGCTCTTCGTCTATGACCAGCAGCCCTAGGTCTTTGAAATTAATGTCGGCCGAGAGCAGGCGGTGCGTGCCGATCACGACATCAACGGTTGCTTCGGACAGGCCTTTCGTCACCGCTCTTTGCTGCGCGGGGGTGAGGAATCGGCTTAGCACTTCCACGCGCACCGAATGAGCTGCCAGGCGTTCGGTAAAGGTTTGGTGGTGCTGCTGGGCGAGCAGCGTTGTGGGAACCAGCACTGCCACTTGCTTGCCGCTGCTCACCGCGCACATGGCCGCCCTTATGGCTATCTCGGTCTTGCCGAAGCCAACGTCGCCGCACACCAGCCGGTCCATGGGGCTGTCGGAGGCCATGTCTTCCAGCACGTCATCGATGGCTTTTTGCTGGTCGGCGGTGGGGACATAGGCGAACGATTCGGCTAGCTCATCAAGCCAGGGAGTCTCGGTGTCGAAGCGGTGGCCGGCGGTGGCTAGGCGGGTTTGGTACAGCACTACTAGCTCTTGGGCTATTTGGTTGACCTCTGAGCGGACGCGGGCTTTTTGTTTTTGGAAATCGGCGCCGCCCATTTTGCTGACCGTGGGTGAGTCGCCGCCGATGTAGGGGCGGATGAGTTCAATCTGGTCGGTGGGCAGGTAGAGCCGATCGGTGCCGCGGAACTGGAGCTCTAGGTAGTCGCGGGCGGTGTCGCCGAGTGAGCCGCTGAATGAGCGATGCACAAGACCGGCGAAGCGGGCTATGCCGTGGTGATGGTGGACCACGAAGTCGCCTGGTTTGAGGTCTTCGAATGAGGTTTGTGCTTGCCCTCGTCGGCGTGCTGCGCGGTGCGTTCGGCGGCGGCCGGTGAGGTCGGCTTCGCATAGCACTGCCACGCCTGCGTCGGGTGCAATAAAGGAGTAGTTGAAGGGCGCCACCACAACTTGGCCGAGCGCGTCGCTGCCGGTCGGGCTCCACACCAGCGCGATGTCTTCCTCGGCCAGCACCTCGGTTATGCGGCGGGCGGAGCTTTCGTTTTCGGCGGCGACGATTACGTGGGCGGTGTTGTTGGTCGGGTTGTTGCGGGCTGCGGTGTTGCCGATTGCGGTGTTGCCGGTTACCAGATCGCGTAGCTGGTTGAACAAGCGCTCGGAACCGCCGGCGACGCTTTCCCAAGCGATGGTTGTTAGCACCTGGGCTGTTTGTTTTGGGGAGATGGGGGTGCTGTCTAGGTGAACCAGCCTTGCCTCGCAGTGCTGGGTGAGTCTTTCAAACTTGACGTGCATCAGCGGGAAGTCGTGTTTGCGATCTTCGGTGTTCGCACCCCAGGTGGTTGCCAGGGAATGCGTCAGCTCTTCGGCCTCAGACGCGATATCAACGGCTCGGTCGCGCAAGCGATTGGGCTCAATGAACACCACGCAGGCGTCACGTCCCAGCAGATCCAACAGCACTTGTTGGTCGGTCACCAGCCACGGCAGCCATGACTCCATTCCGTCAAATAGCTCGCCGTCGGCGATGCGTTGCCAGTGCTCCGCCCCCCATGGCTCGGTGCTGACCAGCTGTTGGGCTCGCTGACGCATGGCTTCGTCGGGTCGCAGCTCACGCGCTGGAAAAATCGTTGCCGTCTTCAGCACGCCGACCGACCGCTGGTCGTTTACGGAGAACTCAGTGATTCTTTCGATCTCGTCGCCCCACAGATCAATCCGCAATGGAAGGTCGGCGGTCGTTGCGTACACGTCAATAATGCCGCCCCGCACCGAAAATTCGCCAGCATGTTCAACCTGGTGTTCGCGGCGGTAGCCAAAATCAACCAGCCGGGCGGCGAGGGCGGCCGGGTCTAACTCGCCACCTTTGTTGAGGGTCAGGTATGGCGGTGCGGCCGCGTCGGGCACCAGGCATTGCAGCGCTGCGCGGATGGACGCAACGATCACCAGCGGCTGCGGCTCTGCGGGTGGCGCGGTGCTGTCTTGACTGATGGCGCTCTGGCTGGCGTTGTCTTGGCTGATGGCGCTCTGATCGGCGCGGTGCTGGCCAGCGCGGTGCTGCGCCAGACGCGCCATCACCTGTATACGCTGCCCCATCGTTGCGGTGTCCGGGCTGACGCGCTCAAAGGGCAGCGTCTCCCAAGCGGGAAGCTCTAGCACGCCTTCGGGCCCCAACCAACTGCGCAAATCTTCAGCTATGCGTTGCGCGTCGGCGTTGGCAGGAGCGACAACCAGCAGCGGTTTGCCAGGCATCTTTCGCGCCAGCGCGGCAAAGAAAAACGGTCGCACGCTTTCGGCGGCGACCACCTGCGTGGCAGCGAAATCGCTGATGCGCGCCAGTTTTGCTATGGCGATGTCAAGCACGGATTCGGGCGCGGACTCAAGCACGCTCATCGTGTGTTGGCGAAGTTCATCGCCACCTCAACGCCATCGGTTACCAACCTGTCAAGCGCGATCACGGCTTTGTTTACGGCGGTGTTCAAAATATCCCGCTCAGCTAGCGATGGCCGCTTCAGCACCCAAGCCGCACCTACACCCGGCGCAGGCGGCTTCCCGATGCCAATACGCAGCCGCAAAAAATCGGAGCTTTTGAGATGCGCCTGAATTGAATTCAGCCCGTTGTGCCCGGCGGTGCTGCCGCCCAACTTTAGTTTCAGCCGCCCGGGCTCCAGATCTAGCTCGTCGTGCACCACTACTAACTTGAGCGGGTCGGAAATGCCGTAGCGCTTGACCAGCGCACGCACTGCGACGCCGCTCTCGTTCATAAAGGTTTGGGGGCAAGCGACCGCCACCAAACCATCTGCCAGCTTTAGTTCGCTGGTAAGCGATCGCCGCCGCCGGTCGTTAGATAGCGAACCTGACTCCCGCTCCACAAACGACCGTGCGCAGTCGGCACCAATGTTGTGGCGCGTCATCTCGTATTTCTCGCCTGGATTCCCCAGCCCAACCACTAGCAGGTTGGCGGATGCGCCCTTGCGTTGGCGGGCCTGCCTGAAAACAGACACCGCTATGGCTGTCCGGCCAGGTCAGCCTTGATCGTCTTCGGATGCCTCAGCCTCTTGCTCGTCATCAGACATCTCTGCCTCTTCACCCTCAACCTCTTCGTCTTCGGCTTCCTCTTCTTCTGCTGCAACTGCGGCACGACTGATCTGGCCAATAACAACCAATGTGTCATCGCTGACCTGGCTGATCATGCCTTCCGGCATGTCAATAACTGACACTCGAATCGGCGACTCAATTGAGAGTTCGGAAATGTCAACTTCAAACGCGGGCGGGATTGCGCTAGCCGGCGCCTCCACGCTCAGTGCCATTAGCTGCTGCTGCACAACACCGCCCTGGCGGCCAACGGTCACGGCCTCGCCGATCAGATGAATCGGCACCGACACCACAAGTCGCTCGTCAAGGGAGATGCGCAGAAAATCAACATGCGTGACGCGGTTGGCAATGGTGTCGCGATGCATTTCTTTGACAATCGTTAGGTGCTCGCTGCCGTCAAGGTCAAGCGTGATGATGGCGTTGGGGCCAGCCGCATTGAGCGCGGCACGAAACCGCAGGCGATCCAAGGTCAGGTTGACGGGGTCGCCGTGGCCGTACATAACCGCTGGAATCTTGTTGACGCCACGAAGCCGGCGCGCCGCCCGGCTGCCGATATGTGTGCGCGGCTGCGCGTTGAGTTTTAGCTGTTCCACGGCGTGAACTCCTATTAGCCAGCAGGTGAGTAGCCGGCGGGCAAGTCTAAGGGGTGCCCTGGCTAAAACAGGTTTTTGCCGCCGAAGATCTCCGATACCGAAGCGTCTTCAAAGACCGACTCCAAGGCGTCGGCAAAAATGCCAGCGACGCTCAGTATTTCCAGTTTGTCGAACTGCTTGGAGGTTGGGATCGGCACGGTGTTGGTGACCACCACCTTGCTGAGGGCGGAGTTTTTTAAGTTGTCGATCGCGTTGCCGGAGAACAACCCGTGCGTTGAGGCGCAAAGCACGTCGGCGGCCCCGGCGGCGGCCAGCATCTCTACGGCTGAGCAGATGGTGCCGCCCGTGTCAATCATGTCGTCAACGATCACGCAGGTGCGGCCTTGCACCTCACCCATCACGCCCAACATCTCAACTTGATTGGCCTTGTCAACGGAGCGCCGCTTGTAAATCGAAGCCGCCTCGCAGTTGAGCATGTGGGCGTAGCGCTCGGCCACTTTCACACGTCCGGTGTCGGGCGAGACGATTACCGAATCTTCCGGCACGTTTTCTCTGAGGTAGTCGATTAGCACTGGCGCGGCGGTGAGGTGGTCAACCGGCCCGTCAAAAAATCCCTGAATCTGGCCGCTGTGCAGGTCGATGCTTACGAGGCGTTGGGCGCCCGCGGAATAAAGCATGTCGGCTAGCAGGCGCGCAGTGATGGGTTCTCGGCCGGCGGCTTTGCGGTCTTGGCGGGCGTAGCCGAAGATGGGTGAAACCACCGTGATGCGTTTGGCCGAAGCCCGGCGGGCGGCATCCACCATGATCAGGTGCTCCATGATGGTGTCGTTGATTGACATGGTCTCGGTGGCTGAGTGGCTTTGGATGATGAACACGTCGCCGCCGCGCAACGACTTGGTAAAGCGGCACTTGATCTCGCCGTTGGCGAAATCAATCAAGCCCGGATCACCAAGCTCAACGCCAAGCTGTTCGGCGATGTCAACCGCTAGCTCGGGATTGGCCCTGCCGGTAAACAGGTGCATGCGCTTTTTAGTGACTAGCTCCATGCGCTCTCCCTAGCCCATCTCATTGACACATTGCATTAACACGTTGCATTAACACGTTGCGACATTAGCTGCCGCTAGCGCGCAGTTGGAGTTCTAGTTCGCACGCGGCTAGCTGCTCGGGTGTGTTGGCACCCATTAGTTCGGCGGCGTCTTGCGCGACCATGGCGTGCACGCTGTGGTTGTTTCTGCGCAGTGTCGCTATTACGTCCGTCAGCAATATCTCGCTGGACGTTTGATCGGGCGTCTGCGGCTGTGGCGGCGATGGCGGCTGGCGCAGCACCTGGTCTAACGCAGTTCGCAGCGGGTTTTCGTTGAAGCAATAAACCGAGGAGTTAATTTCGTTGATTAGCAGCTGGCTGGGGGTGGCGTCGCGGTGCTCCACGATGGCTGTTACCTCGCCGTGTTCCTGTCTGTTGTTGGCGCGAATGATCCTGCCGTAGCCGGTCGGATCGGTGACATTCGCCGTCAGCAAGGTCGCAGCCGCCGCCCGGCTGACGTGCGCCTCAAACAAAGAGCGCAACGTTGAAGAACGCACAAGCGGAGCGTCGGCGGGTGCGACTAGCACCACCGGCTGCGGGCCTGTTTCAGGGCTAGGCGGAATTTCTTTGAGCGCTACCGCCATTGCGTCGCCGGTGCCGCGCGGCTCATTCTGATGTGCAAACGCCAGCACCGCCGGGTCGGGAGCTGCCTGGCGAGCCGCTTCGGTTACCGCCGCGGCACCATGTCCAACCACTACGACGATGCGGTCGGGCTTGAGTGCGGCCAGCGCATTGATGATGTGAGCGACCAGCGGTTGTTCACCGACCTGCATCAGAGGCTTGGGCGTGGCACTGCGCATTCGTGTGCCTGCACCCGCCGCCAACACGACTGCGGTTAAGGGAGGCTTCATTGGTTCGGGGAGGAGGGCTCGAACCTCCATCTTCGGGATCAAAACCCGATGTCCTTCCATTGAACGATCCCCGATTAAGGCTCAACAAAGAGGCTCCCGCCACTAATGCCGCTGCCCATCAAGTGAACGCCAGCGTACAAGTGCGCCCTGCGAAACTGCCGCTCAAGCCAGCCCGCATGGCACTGGCGGTTTTATCCGTTAGCTTTCGCTGAACCAATGGGATCGCTAGTCAAAAAGCGCCGCAAGAGAATGCGCAAGAAAAAGCACCGCAAGATGCTGCGGCGCACGCGTTACCAGCGGCGCAACTAATAGCCCCGGCGCTACTGCGGCTTGTTAGCTAGCAAGTAATGTTGCGACAGTGCCGACCCTGACTCGCCCTAGCAATCGGGCCAGCCTTATGAGGGCGCGCCCCGGCCAAGCTGTGCTCTGGTTTGCTGCGGGTGCTGGTGCCTTTGGCGCGCTGGTCGCCATGGCCTTCGGGGAGCTCATTAATGGCTACGACCCGGCCGTTCCGTCGCTGGTGGTCGCCGTTGGTGAGGTTGTGGTTGATTACACGCCGGGCGATCTGGTGGCGGTCGGCATTGACAATGTCGGATCAAACCAAAAGCCCGCGCTCGTGGCAGGCATCATCGTGGTGACTCTGATACTCGGTGCTGTCGCCGGGCGCGCCGCCGCACTTCACGCAAACCGACTTGCGATCGGGATTTTTGCTGCGATGGGTTTGGCGGCAGGCTGGGCTGCGGCCCGCAATCCAATGAGTCCGGCTCTAGGGGCATGGATCACTGGCTTGGTCGCAGCCGTGATCGGCGCGGTCATTATGTATTTGGTGTTGCGCTCGGCCGGCTACGGCATGCCGACGTTTGAGCGCCGCCCCACCAAAGAACTGTCCGCTGCGCAAGATGCCGAACTTGCTGGCGAGCTAGCCACTGCCGCTGGAACTAGTGCCACTGAGATCGCCGACCCCTCGCTTCAGGCTTCGCCCATTCTGGCCCCGCCCCGCACGCAGTTGACCTCTCGGCGTGGGTTTTTGGCTTATGTGGGAGCGGGCGTTTCCGCGGTTGTGCTGTTGGGAATAGGTCGCCAGCTGCGCGCCTCCTCTACTACTAGTGCGGCACGCGAGGCATTGACCTTGCCGCCCGCAACCAACCGGGCTGTGGCTTCGCAAGTGCGGGCGCTGAGCACTCTGGACGCAATTCCGAACGTCTCTTCTTACATAACGCCTAACGAGAGCTTCTACCGCATCGACACCGCCCTAGCGGTGCCAAATGTTGACCCCGCCAACTGGGGGCTTCGTGTTGACGGGATGGTTGACAATCCTTATTCGCTGAGCCTTGACGACATATACGCAATGGATATGCAGGACTACGCAATCACGCTGTCGTGCGTGTCCAACCAGGTTGGGGGCGATCTTGTCGGCAATGCGGTTTGGACGGGCGTGCCGCTAGCAGACCTGCTGGATAGGGCGGGCGTGCAAAGTGGTGCCGATCAGGTGGTGGGTCGGTCGGTTGATCATTGGACTGCGGGCTTTCCGATTGAAGCCGTGCGCGACGGGCGCAATGCCATCCTCGCTGTCGGCATGAACGGCGAGCCGCTGCCGGTTAGTCATGGCTTTCCGGCTCGTTTGGTGGTGGCGGGTCTGTACGGCTATGTGTCGGCCGTTAAGTGGATTCAAGAAATCACGATGACCACGTGGGATGGGTTTGACGGCTACTGGGTGCCGCGCGGCTGGTCGAAAGAGGGCCCGATAAAAACGCAGAGCCGCATTGACGTGCCTCGGCGGCGCGACCCGCTGGTGGCTGGCACGACGGTGTCGGTGGCTGGGGTTGCGTGGGCGCCCACACGTGGCATCTCTCAGGTTGAGGTGCGTTTTAATGAAGGCGAATGGCGGCAGTGCCGACTAGGTGAGTCGTTGAATGAGGAATCGTGGCAGCAGTGGGTTTATGACTGGACGCCCACGGCGGGCGGTCATCGCATTGATGTGCGCGCTACCGATGGCGAAGGTGAAACGCAGAGCCCAGCGCCGGTGCCACCGCGGCCTAACGGCGCAGAGGGTTGGCATCGGATTTTTGTGACCGTGGATGAGGCTTAGCGGCGACTAGCTAGTAACTGCTAGCTAAGCGGCGCGGCCGGTGGGGTTGCCTCGGTGGTGGTGGCTAGCACTGCGGCTACGCCTTTGTGTGAAACCGCTGGGTGGTGGCCTTTCACAAACCAGGTTGAGCCGCTGCCAGCCAAGGTTGGTTGCTGTCCGGTTTGATCGGCTAACGCTGCGCGCCACTGGGCTAGCTCTGGCGCGACCGCAAGGGCGGCTGGCTCTAGGTCGTTGGCTGTGGCGTGGGCGTCCTGGTTTGCAGCGCCTGGTGCGTTGGTGGCGGGTGCGGGTGCGGCAGCTAGGCGATCCCAGGCTTGGTACACCTGCGCCGACGACACCCCGAAAGACGGCGTAAGCAGCGTGTACTGCTCGCGCTGATAGGGCAGGGGTTTGATCTGCTCGCCGATTCCTCGCACGGTCGCACGGCCACCCGCCAAACAAAAGCCAACATCGGCACCTAGCTGGCAAGCCTGCGCCACATCAACGATGCGGTCGGGCGCCTGGTCGCGCACCTGATCGTTGAACCAGCGCAAGATCGCGGCTGCGTCGGCTGAACCTCCGCCCAGTCCGGCGCCGACGGGGATGCGTTTGCGTAGTTCCACCGCAGCCGACAAACCAACCAGACGTAAAGCCGCCACAACAAGATTGTCGACACCAGTCGGCGTGTGTGCGCTGGTGCTGCTCGGCGTTGGTCCCAGTGCTGGCTCTAGTGCTGGCGTTGGCTCTAGTGCTGGTGCCGTCACCGTCAGGCTGTCGCCGGGCGTCAAGGTCAGCTCGTCGCACAAATCCAGCGACGTCATCGTTGCGTCAATCTCGTGGTAGCCGTCAGCGCGCACTCCGGTGATTTTCAGCGACAAGGTGAGCTTGGCCGGTGCGATTAGGTGCGCCGGTAAGCGCGCCAACTCACTATTCACCGCTGGCTACCTTGCCTAACGCTTGCCACTGCGCAAAGTTCAGTTGCTCCGGTCGCGCCTGCTCGTCGATGTCGGCTGTGGCCAGCCAATCCTGTGCCGTTGTGGCATCGATACCTAGCTCACCGCCACGCAGGCTGCGTCTCAACATTTTGCGGCGCCTGCCAAATGTTTGGCGCAGCAAAGTTCGCATGGCGGTTTCGGTGGCGGCGCTGAAGGCCTTCGTTTCGTGGCGCACGATGCTCACTAGCGCCGACTCAACCGCCGGCTCGGGCCAGAAAACCGTGGCTGGCACTGCGCCGGCCAGCTTGGCTTGGCCGTGCATCCGAACTAGCACCGACACCGCGCCGTAGGCCGCATCGCCGGTATCGGCCGCCAGCCGCTCGGCCGCTTCACGTTGACACATAACCAACAGGCTCCGCACCTGCGGGGCTTCTTCAAGCACCTTGAGGGTCAGCGAGGTGGCAATGTTGTACGGCAGGTTTGACACCAGATCCCAGCTGCGGCTAGCCGGGTTGTGGCCGGCCGGGTTGCAGCTAGCACCGAGCGTTTGCGTCCAATCCAAGGTGCGCGCGTCTGCGTGAAGCACCGTGATCTGGCCGGGGCTGGACCTGTCACTGGCGGCAACCTTTTCTAACACGCCGACAAGTTTTGGATCGGTTTCGATCGCCAGCACGCAAGCTCCCGTTTGCGCTAGCGCCAGGGTCAAGCTCCCCACGCCAGCGCCAATCTCAACTACTTGACTGTCGGCGCCAACTCCAGCCAGGCTGGCGATGCGTCTAAGCGTGTTTGGGTCGGTCACGAAGTTTTGACCCAAGCTCTTGCGAGGTGTCGCTCCGGCCTCGGTCAGCAGTCGCTTTACCTCGCTGCGGCCAAAAGTCACTGCAAACCAAACACCGTCTCAGCGCAGCGGCGCGACTGGTGCGCGACTAAAGCGACATCTATCTCGCGCGCCTCCGCTAGCGCTGCGCCAACGTATGTAACCCACGCCGGGTGATTGGTTTTGCCGCGCATCGGGACCGGCGCCAGATAGGGCGAATCGGTTTCAACCAGGTAACTGTCGGCTGGTACGAATGCGGCCGCCTCACGAACTTCGGCTGCGTTTTTGAAGCTCACGATTCCGCTGAATGAAATAGCCGCTCCCCTCTCCAGCGCTTGGCGGGCTTCCGGCACGCCGCCGGTGAAGCAGTGAAAAACCGTGCGCTTGGGTGTGCCGGTTGCGTCTAGCACGGCGAAGGTGTCGTCCCAGGCGTCACGCGAATGAATGACCAGCGCCAGGTCTTGGGCGTTGGCGAGCTCAATCTGCGCGGCAAAAGCATTTTGCTGGGCGGTGCGGTCGGAGTTCTCATAGAAGTAGTCCAGGCCGCACTCTCCCACCGCCACCAGATCTGTCTTCGGCGTGGCCGCCACCAAGGCTTCAATGGCGCCTAGCTGTGTTTCGGCTTCGCTGGCGTGGTGGGGATGCAGCCCTGCGGTGGCGAACACCTGCGCGAAATTTGCGGCACGCTCACAAGCCGCCGCGCTGGATTCGCTGGTGGTGCCGACGTCAATAAGCGCAGTCACGCCGGCTGTGGCTGCTTCTATTATCAGCTGCTCCGCGGTTTGCTCAACCGCTACCTCGGCGGCGACCTGGTCGTCGTTTGGTAGGTGGCAGTGGCTGTCGATCCAACCGCCGCTGCCTGTTTGGAGGGCTAGCTCGTCATCCGGGGTTATCTCTACGGCGCTCATACTGGTCTCGTGCAGGTCTGGCTGGTCTGGCGGTCTGGCTGGCGACTACTTGATGCGGGCAAATAGTGGGTCGCCGCGCTCAACGGTTAATCCACCCGGGTAGCCACCCCATTGCGTGGCTGCTGGCAAACGCTGCTGGTCGGGGCTTCCGTCCAGGCCGATGCGGCGCCAGATCTCGGCGCACTTTTGTGGCATCGCCATAGAGGCCATCACCGCTACCAGTCGCAAGATCTCTAACGCATCGCCCAGCACGGCGTCAACCTCGGGGCCGGGTTCCAACTTCCAGGGCTCAACGCGTTCAAGCACGGCGTTGGCTTCATGAATAAGCAGCCAGGTTTCATTTAGGGCGATCGAGGGCGCTAAACGATCCCAGGCTGCGGCTGCTTGGTCAAGTTGGGTTTTGGCAATGGCCGCTAGCGGGCTGTCGGGTTGCGGGGCGGGACCGATGCCGTCGCATTTGCTGGCAACCAGCGTCGCCACTCGGCTCAGCAGATTGCCGAGGTTGTTAGCCAGGTCTGCGTTGTAGCGCGCAACCATCGTCTCATAGGAAAAATCGCCATCCGGACCGAAAGGCTGGTCGTGCAGAAAATGATGGCGAACGCCGTCAACGCCGAAGTCTTGTATTAGCGCGCTTGGTGAAATTTGATTGAACGAAGACTTTGCCATCTTCTCGCCGCCCATCAGCAGGAACCCGTGAACGTAGACGTTCTTGGGGGGCTCAATCCCCGCGCTCATCAGCATTGCCGGCCAATAGACACAGTGAAATCGCAGGATGTCTTTGCCGATGATGTGGATGCCGGGCCAGCGGTGGGCAAAGTTGGATGCCGTGGCGATGCTGTCGCCTGCCTCGCCACCGGCTTCGCCGTAGCCCACGGCGGTGATGTAGTTGGTCAGGGCATCAAACCAGACGTAGGTGACGTGGTCGGAATCCCAGGGCAGCGGAACTCCCCAGCTGATTGAGGTTCGGCTGATGGAAAAATCTTCCAGCCCGCCGCGAATAAACCCCAGGGCTTCGTTGCTTTTGGTTTTGGGCTGCACGAAATCCGGGTGGGCTTCGTACCAATCCAGCAGCCTTTGCTCGTACCTGCTCAGCAAGAAAAAGTAGTTCTGCTCTACCACGTGTTCGGCCGGGCGTTGATGGATCTTGCAGTTGCCGTCGTCAAGTTCGGCGGGCGTGTAGTAGGCCTCGCAGCTGACGCAATACAAACCCTCGTAGGTCTTTAGCTCAATGTCGCCGTTGTCGTAGCAAGCCTGCAGCAGTTTTTTTACGGCGACGTGGTGGCGCGGTTCGCTGGTGCGGATGAAATCGTTGTGGCTGATGTTCAACTCTTCCCAGGCTTGCTTGAAACGCACAACCGTTTGGTCGGCCCACTCAATGGGCGTGCAGTTGTTTTCTTGCGCGGCTCGCTGGACTTTTAGGCCGTGCTCGTCGGTGCCGGTCAGAAACATCACGTCGTCGCCGCAAAGCCGTCGCCAGCGGGCGTAGGCGTCGGCGGTGATGGTGGTGTAGGCGTGCCCTATGTGTGGCGCATCGTTGACGTAATAAATGGGCGTTGTTACGTAGGTCTGGCCCCCATCGCTAGGCACTACCACGATGCTACCGATGGGTTGTTATTCAGGTCTTGTTTTGGTTCTTGTTTTGGTTACAGCCGTAGCACTATCTCATAGACGCGATTGCGAGGCACGGCTAGTTGTTGCGACACCAGCTTGGCGGCGGTGCGCGGTCGTTGGCCGGAGCTAAGAGCCGCAAGTAGCCGCTGCGTTATTTCTTCGTCGCTGACGATGGGCGCAGCTTGCGGGCCAAGAATGATTACGAACTCGCCCTTTGGGGCGGCGGTAGGTGTGGCGGATGCAGCGGCGGCTGTGCCGCTGGGTGCGAAAATCTCAGCGACCTCACCCAGCGTTGAGCGCACCACCTCTTCGTGCAGCTTGGTTAGCTCGCGCACGACAACGCAGGGGCGCTCGGCATTGCTGGCGCTAGCAAGCTGAGCTTCCGCAAGCTCTGCCAAGGTGCTGACTATCCGGTGCGGCGATTCCAAAATCACCACGGTTCGACGCTCGGCGCAGATTTGGGAGATGCGCTCACGGCGGGCTTCGCCCTTGCGTGGCAGCCAGCCCTCCATCACGTGCGGCAGCACAGCCAGCCCGGAGATGGCCAGTGCCGCAATGGGTGCGCTGGCTCCGGGTGCGATCGTTACTTGATGTCCCGCAGCTGCTGCGGCCGCTACTAGTGAGGTTCCGGGATCGGCCACGCCGGGTGTGCCTGCGTCGCTGACCAGTGCCACGGACTTGTTTTGTGCCAGCAGGCTTAGCACTTCGTCGATGGCGGCTTGCTCGGTGGCTTCGTTGATCACCAACAAGCGCGGCACACCGTCGCTGCGGTCAACTCCCAGATGCTCCAGCAAGCGGCCGGTGCGGCGTGTGTCTTCGCAGCCGATCACTGGCACCGTTTTTAGAACCTCAGCTGCGCGCGCCGAAATGTCGCCTAGGTTGCCGATGGGCGTGGCGACCAGAATCAGCGCGCCGGATGGCACAGGGTCGCCGGGTGACACAGGGTCGCCGGATGGCCCGGCCGGGTCAGGGGACAATTTGCACCTCGTCGCCTGCTTGGAGATTCCATCTCTCAAACGCGCCGGCGCCAGCTTCTAGCACCGCGTTTGAGCGAAAGCGAGGGCGGCCCATTCGCCACGGTCGCATTGCCTTTGTCGCCAGCACCGTGTAATAAAGCACCGTGTAACAACCCGCACTGCTGGCTGTGTAACAACCCGCACCGTCGGGCGCGCCAGTGCGGCGCCGCAGATATGCCACGTCAATAGCGAAGCTCATACCGAAAGTATGAACCCCTTTAGCCGGCACAAGCAGCAACGCCGTCGCAGGGGTGGCCGCACCTAGCAACCCTTTCGTTCGTGCTCTGAAGCTGTCGGCTACCTTCACGTCACCTAGCACTATGCCTTGCCGGGTTAGCCGTGCTGTTTTGCTGGTGGGCTCAGTCATCTTTGCTGGCGGGCTCAATCATCTAGCGATCATTTGGCGGTCATTTAGCGGTCTCGTTCTTTACGCTTTACGCTGGCAGAAACTCTTGCACTAATTCTTGTAGCAGAACGGACGATTTAAATGGCCGAAAAGATCGAATGGCACAAGGTTGCCGAAGCTGGAGAGCTTGCCGAAGGGCGAGTTATGTCGGTAACCGCAGGCACGCAATCCATCTGCTTGACCCACTTTGAAGGGGAATACGGAGCGCTGGACAACCACTGCCCGCATCAGGGCGGTCCGCTGGGCGAAGGCTCGATTGAAGACTGCTGGCTGCGCTGCCCCTGGCATGGCTACGACTACCACCCGATAACCGGGCAGCCGCCGCAGGGGTTTAGCGACGGCACCATTACTTTCCCCGTTGAGGCGCGTGACGACGGCGTCTATGTAGCCATCGACCCCGAAGCCACTCACGAACGCACCGTGTCCGACGTGATGGTTGAAACCCTGGTCAACTGGGGGGTTACCCACGTCTTTGGCATGGTCGGCCATTCCAATCTGGGCTTTGCCGACGCTTTGCGGCGAGCGGCGGGGCGCGGCGAAATCACCTATGTCGGAGTGCGCCACGAGGGTGCGGCCGCGTTTGCGGCGACCGCCTTCGGCAAGCTGACCGGTCGACTGGCCGCGTGCTTCGCTATTGCCGGGCCGGGCTCCACCAACATGCTGACCGGCCTTTACGACGCCAAGGTTGACCGCGCGCCGGTGCTGGCGCTGTCGGGTCAAGTGCCGGCGAAGGTCATCGGGCGTGGCGCATTTCAAGACCTTGACCTGCAAGCCGCCTTCGCCGACGTTGCGAGCTATTCCACCACCGTTATGGCTGGCTCAGACCACGCCGAAATAACCGGCATCGCCTGCAAGACGGCTTTGCTTGAGCGTGATGTTGCGCACCTGATTTTGCCCGATGAGATTCAGGTGCAGCCAGCTGGCGACGCGCAAGCGGGCAGCCCGGAAGGTCGTGTGGGGCTGCGCGAAATCAGACCGCCCGAGCAGGCTTTGGAGCAGGCGTATGAGCTGATCAAAAAGTCAAAGCGGCCGGTGATCGTGGTTGGCAACGGTGCTCGCTATCAGATGGATGCGGTGGTGGAGCTGGCCGAAAAACTGCACGCTCCGGTGCTGACCACCTTCAAGGCCAAGGGCTTGATTTCTGACAGCCATCCACTGGGGGCGGGCGTGTTGGGACGCTCGGGCACGCCGGTGGCATCTTGGTTTATGAACGAATCCGACCTGATGCTGGTTTTTGGCGCCTCGTTCTCTAACCACACCGGCATCGCTTCGTACAAGCCACTCATTCAGGTTGATTATGACCCGATGGCGATTGGTCGCTTCCACAGCGTTGACGTGGGCATCCAGGGTCACGTCGGCACAACGGCGCAGGTGCTGCTGGAGCAGTGCGGCAAGGGTGTTTCCACGACCGATCAGCGCGCCGAGCTGGCGGGTCGTTGGGAGCTGTGGCGAGCCGAAAAGGCTGCGCGCGTTGATGACATCACCGAAGCTGGTGCGTCTGCTGCGGCGGTGTTTGCGGCGCTTACTCGTCAGATCGACGACGACGCGGTTGTGTGCGTAGACGTGGGAAACAACACCTACTCCTTCGGTCGCTATTTTGAAAGCACCGGCCAGGACGTGCTGATGTCGGGCTATCTGGGCTCTATCGGCTTTGGCTTTTCGGCCGCCATGGGTGCTTGGGCTGCCGCGCCCGATCGTCAGATTGTGTCGGTCAGCGGCGATGGCGGGTTTGGTCAGTACCTGGCCGAAATCACCACCGCTGTGAAATATGAGATGAACATCACGCACATCTTGCTGAACAACTCATCGCTTGGGAAGATCTCCAAGGAGCAGCGGGCGGCCGGGCATGAGGTGTGGCAGACCAGCCTTCACAACCCGAACTTTGCCGACTACGCCAAGCTGTGCGGAGCGTTTGGCGTGCAGGTAACAGATCCGGGCGATCTTGACGACGCCATCAGCCAAGCGATGAAACATAAAGGTGTGGCGCTGGTTGAGATCATCCAAGACCCCGAGTTGCTTTAGCCGCTGGCTGGGTTGCTTTAGCCGCTGGCTGGCGCCCTAGCGGCACCCTCGCCGCTAGCTAATAGCGCCGACGTCGCGCAGCTTTTTGATGTCGTCGTCGGCGAATCCCCAATCGGTCAGGGTCTCATCGGTGTGCTCGCCGGGTGCGGGCGGTGGGCGATGAACCTGACCGGGCGTGCGGCTAAAGCGCGGTGCGGGTGCGGGCTGGGTAACGCCTTCCACCTCAATGAACGTGCCGCGCTCAACGTTGTGCGGATGCGCCGGAGCCTCATCCATATCTAGCACCGGGGCATAGCAAACATCTGTGCCCAGCAAAATCTCGTCCCATTCGTCGCGCGTCTTGGTGGCGATGACCTCAGCCAGCTGCTGCTTTTTCTGCGCCCAGGTTGAGCGATCATTGCGATCAACGGTGGTTCCGCCCGTGAAGCCGGTCAGTTCCAGCAGCTCGTCGTGAAACTTGCCTTCAATGGAGCCGATCGACACGAACTTGTTGTCGGCTGTTTCAAACACGCCGTAGTAATACGCGCCGCCGTCTAAGAAGTTGCTCTCACGCTCTTTGGCCCAGTTGCCCGCGTGGTGCATGCCGTAGATGCTTGACATCAGCGAGGAGGCTCCGTCGGTCATCGCCGTATCCACCACCTGACCTTGCCCGGACGACTTCGCCTCTAGCAATGCCGCGCACACGCCGAACGCCATATACAGCGCGCCTCCGCCGAAGTCGCCGACCAGATTGAGCGGCGGGGTGGGCATGTCGGCGGGGCCGATGGAATGCAGCGCACCGGTGAGGGCGATGTAGTTGATGTCGTGGCCGGCGGCGTGAGCCAGCGGGCCCGTTTGACCCCAGCCGGTCATTCGCCCGTAAACCAGCTTGGGGTTGCGGGCGTGGCACTCTTCGGGGCCAAGCCCCAAACGCTCGGTGACGCCCGGGCGGAAGCCTTCAATTAGCGCGTCGGCCTGCTCGGCCAGCTTCAGCACCAGCTCAACGCCTTCGGGAGTTTTTAGGTCAACCGCGATTGAGCGGCGCCCACGATTGAGCACGTTGAACTTACGGCCGCTGTCTATGCCTAGGTCTTCCTGGGCTGTTCGATCGACGCGCACCACGTCGGCGCCTAGGTCGGCTAGCAACATGGCGCAGAACGGCCCCGGCCCTATGCCTGCTAGCTCGATGACTTTGATTCCGTCTAATGGTCCCACTGCGGCTCCCCCGGTTGGATTTGTTTGAGGTTGGATTTTCCTAAGTCTGGCACCCACGTAGCTAGCCTCGCTAGAAATGGAGCGGTTTGGATTTGTCGGCTTGCCTAACGCAGGCAAATCTTCGTTGTTCAACGCTTTGGCTGGCGGCGGCGCCCTGGCTGCGCCTTACGCATTCGCAACGACCGACCCCAACGTGGGTGCCGCCAAGGTGCCCGACCCGCGACTAGATGCGCTTGCGAAGATGAGCGACAGCGCCCGCGTGGTTCATGCCACGACTGAGTTCGTTGATATCGGCGGCTTGGTGGAAGGCGCCAGTCAGGGTGAAGGTCTTGGTAACAAGTTTCTGGGTGGGATTCGTGAGGTTGACGCGGTGGTTTTTGTGTTGCGGGCATTTGCCGACGACAACGTGCCTGGCCACATTGATCCGCTTGAAAACCTGCGCGTGGTGGAGTTGGAGCTTGCCTTGGCCGACCTCGAAACGGTTGAAAGCCGCATAGAGCAGCGCCGCAAGGCCGCCAGATTGCAAACCAAAGATCTGGCTTTAGCCGCTGAGCTGGACGCCTTGGAACAGGCGCTGGAGTATTTGTCGGCTGGCGTGCCGCTGTATCGGGCCTGGCAGCACGGACCGAACGCAGGCGAAAAAGACACTGCCCGCAGCGAGGCGTTGAAGGAACATTTTTTGCTGACCGATAAGCCCGTTATGGCTGTGCTGAACATCGGCGAAGATCAGCTAACGGACGCCGACAAGCTGGCTGCGGAGGTCGGTGCGGCTTTCGAGCAAGGCAACGCTGCCGCTGGCGACGCCACTGGCGATGCCGCTAGCGACATTGCGGTGCTGCCGTTGTGCGTTCAGCTTGAAGCCGAAGCCGCGCAGCTTGACGTGGCGGAGCGCTCGGAGATGCAAGAAGGATTGGGTCTAGGCGAGGGTGCCTTGGCGCGCTTTGTAAGCACCGCCTACGGCTTGCTTGGGTTGCGCACGTTTTTGACGACCGGCGAAAAAGAGTCACGGGCGTGGACCTTCACGCAGGGCTGGCGCGCGCCACGTTGCGCCGGACGCATTCACACCGATTTTGAGCGGGGCTTCATTCGGGCGGAGGTAATCAACTGGCAGATCCTGCTGGAGTTGGGATCTTGGTCGCAGGCTCGCAGTGCTGGTCAGTTGCGGGTGGAAGGCAAGGACTACGTAATGGTTGATGGCGACGTGGTGGAATTTCGTTTCAACGTTTAGCTCGTAGCTCGGCACG
Source organism: Candidatus Poriferisodalaceae bacterium (assembly GCA_965212125.1). Taxonomy (GTDB): domain Bacteria; phylum Actinomycetota; class Acidimicrobiia; order Acidimicrobiales; family Poriferisodalaceae; genus CAYRJD01. The sequence continues at coordinate 1,242,916 of OZ243045.1, forward strand.
GTTTAGCCCGGCGCGGCTTAGTCCGGCTTGCCGACCCCGGCTCGCTGATTCTGGCTCGCTGATCCTGGCTTGCCGATGGAGCGCCGCAAGCCGATAAAGTCGGACGCTGTATGTCTAAGCGCCGCAAGAAGATGAAGCTGCGAGCACGTCGCAACAAGGCCAACCACGGCAAGCGACCCAACTGCGGGCGCGGCTAGCTAGCTCTTACCCGCCGGTTCCTATTCAGCTTCGCTGGCCTCGCTGATCTCGCTGGCCTGACGGCGAATAATCTCTTCAACGATCGGTACCGACACCAGCTCCCCGCCGTAGTGCGTGTAGTGCACTCCGTCTCCAGTGCGAACGTTGCGGTTGCCATGCTCCTCGCCGGCCAAGCGGCGGACGTAAACGCCGTCGGGCGTCAAGATGGATGCCGCATCTACATACAGCGCGCCGGGGCTTAGCGTGGCTTCTGCTGCGTTAGAAAACAGAGGGTTGACCAGGTCAGGCAGTACGTGCAGCCAAGGGGGGCGCATGTGTGGCAGCCCCATGTACACCACCAGTCGGCCTGGCCTGGCGGCCGCGTTTAGCAATGCCGAGACGCTGGCGTTGTAAAGCTCCACCCAGGTCGGGTCGCCCACTTCGGCATCAATGTTTAGGAATCTCTGCTTGTCGTTTGCGCCCATTGACAGCACGATCACGTCATAGCCCGCCTCGGCGACGACATTGTTCATATGGGTAGGCCAGTCAAAAAACCAGCCCGCCACGTTGCCGGTGGATTTGCGAATATCCGAAACGACTTCGTAGTTTGGATTGCCGCCCAGCAAAGACGTCAGGCCATAAGACGCCCCGCCCGCCATGGAGTCGCCGCCAACCCAGATTCGCAGCGGGTTGTCGGGCGTGGGAGTGCGTAGAAGTGAGCGGCCGTCGGATCGTGCGTAGCGGTAATAGATGGCGTCGGTGCCAAGCTGTGATTCGTTGACCGGGTCGGGCCAGATCAGCACCGGATCGCCGATTTTGGGTGGGTCGGTTGGTGGTTCTTCGGTTTGATCGGTTTCGGTAGATTCGTCGGCGGGGCCGTCGCCTTCCTCATCGGTCGCGTCTGTCTCGTCCCCGCTTATCTCGTCTTCGCTTGTCTCGTCTTCGCCAGCGGGCGGCTCCTGGTCATCGGGCGGCTCAACCGATTCAGGAGGCGCGTCGGTTTCAGCGGCGGGCGGCTCCTGCGCACGCGCCGCAGCCGGCAACAACGCAAGCACTAGCAGGGTGGCTACTAGTGCGGTTGCTAGGCCGTGGAGTTTTTTGCTAGCTCGCAGGGCGTCCGGTTTGCAAATCAACATGTTCACCAACCGCCCCCAATAACAACTCCGACATCAGAACTCCGCCGGCGGTACTGAAGTGGATTCCATCGTTAAGTCTGGCATCAACCAACTGGCCATTTTCGTCGGTCAGAAAGCGGCTGTATTGACCGTTAGCGTCTGAAAACAGCTCGCGGCTAGGCACGAATGCTACCCGGTCTCGCTTGGCAGCCTCGGCTTGGTAGATGGCGTTTAGCTGCTGCATCTTCGCATCAAACGACGTGTCTCGCATTATGGGAATGCCGCCCCAGATTAAAACTCTGCCCGGATCGGTGGTAACCAAATCCATTACATGCCCTACTCGGGTGGAATATTCCGCCTGCCAATCCTGCGACAACGTGGCTAAGACTCTGCTGCCAACCGCGAGGCCTTGGGCATCGTTGCCGCCCAGCGTTATCACCACCACGTCGGGGCTTTCCTCTATCAAAATCTCGGTGAGGCGGCCGGGCCAGTCGAAGTAGTCGGGGCGGCTCAAGCCGCTTGAAATCTGGCTTTCGGTTTCGGCGGTGATGATGCCCGTGTCAATCGCTAGCTGCACCATTTCATCGCCAAAAAAATGCGTCAGAGAATCGCCGATAACCCACATGTTGAGCGGATTGGTGGGCGTGGGCACGGGGATCTGCGAGGTGGCGCTGGTGGGGTCGGTGTTGTTGTTGGGATCGGTGGTGCTGCCGGTGTCGCCGGTGCTTGCGTCATCGGTGTTTGGGTCGGCGGTGCCGCTGCCGCCAGAAGCACTGTCGGTGTCGCCGGTGCCGCCGGTGGGATCGGTGCCATTGTCGCCTGCGGCGCCGGTGCCAGTACCTGAACCAGCGGTGCCAGTAGCAACCGTCTCCGTGTCTCCCCTATTGAGCGCTTCGTCTAGCCAGAGTCGCGGGAGGTGCAGTCCGACAAACGAAGAGACCGCTTCAACCGGTTCCCATACCGCTACCGACAGGTCACGCGCCCAACCGAAAGGCTTACTCTCTGCCTCCGCTAAAAGCACCTGAGCGTTGAGACCAATCGCCAGCAACAATCCGAAAATGCCCATCCACAGCACCTTGCCAGCGGGTATGGATCGGTGCGGTGCGTCGTTCGCCGACGCGGGGCGCGGGGTTTGCGGCGGCGAGGCTTGCTCTTGCGGCGGCTGCTGGGTTTCGGTTTGGTCGGACATGGCTAGAACTGGAAGTAGATAAACGGGGCGACACCGTCGGGACCAAAGGCATCTATTGCCACCAGCGACACAGCCAGCAAAATGCCCTGCACCAGCAGCTTGCGGCTAGCCAGGTTTTCGTCAAACTGCGCTCGCCAAGATTCCGGCACGAACTGCAGCGCCACCGACAGCACCACGACCAACGCCACCAGTGGAGTCAGCACGCCAGCGCCGTCGGCAAAGTCCAGCGAAGCGATGCGCCCCAAAATGTCAAAGGCCTTCCCCAGGCTTTCGGCTCGGAAGAACACCCACGCAAGGCACACGACGTGGAAGGTGAGGAACCACTGCCACATCGGCGTTAGCCAGCGCCGCGCACTGGTTTGCCTGATCCGCTCATCGATGGTGGTGTGACGGCTGGCTAGGCCCTCTCCCACAAATCGTTCGATCGACAGCACCACGCCGTGAATGCCGCCCCAGATGACAAACGTCCAGGTGCTGCCGTGCCACAGCCCACCCAGCAACATCGTCAGCATCAGGTTGCGGTACGTCAGCAGCTTTGCGCCACGGTTTCCGCCCAGCGGGATGTAGAGGTAGTCACGCAGCCAGCGCGACAGGGTCATGTGCCAGCGCCGCCAGAAATCTCTCAGCGAGAGCGCACGGTAGGGGGAATTGAAGTTTTGCGGGAAGCGGAATCCCAGCAGCAGCGCTACGCCGATGGCGATGTCGGTGTAGCCGGAGAAGTCGGCGTAGATCTGGATCGCATAGGCGTAGACGCCGAATAACACTTCCGGTGCGTTGTGTGAGGCTGGGTCGGCGAAAACGGGGTCGACTATTTCGCTGGCTAGGAAGCTGGAGATCACAACCTTTTTGAACAGCCCGCCCAGGATCAGCCGGAACGCCTCCGACGCCGGCACGTAGCGAGGGTCGGGGCGGGTCTTTAGCTGCGGTGCCATTTCCGACGCACGCACGATCGGCCCGGCTACTAGCTGCGGGAAAAACGACAGGTAGACGGCGAAATTGAGCGGCTCCATGGCGTCGACTTGGCCGCGGCCGATGTCGATTATGTAGCTCATTGCCTGGAAGGTGAAAAACGAAATGCCGACCGGCAGCGTTAGTTCTAGGACTGGCAGTGAGCCGTCAATGCCGACTCGTTCCAGCAGGTTTGAGAACTCAACGGCGAAGAAGTCGTAGTACTTGAATACTCCGAGAATCACCAGGTTGACGGTGACGCCTGTGCGCACCCACCAGCGCGCCACGGTGGTTTCGCCTGCTTCGCGCAGAGCCGCCGCTGCGTTGCCAATAATCCAGTTGACAGCGATGGTGAAAGCGAGTAGCAGCGTGAATCGCCAGCTCCAATAGCCGTAGAAGAAAAAACTGAAACCCAGCATTAGCGGCTTCCAGATTCTTGGCATCGGGCGGGTGAGCCAGTTGACCACAAAGACCACGACGAAGAAGAGCCCAAAGGCGAAGGTCGGGAACAGCATGGCTCCGTCCCAGAGTACCTGTGGGCTGTTTGCTATCTAGGCAGCCCGCGGCTGGCAACATTACGGCTGTGAGCGGTGCTGACTTGGATGCTGATTTGAATGACGACGGCGAGATGGCTGGCAGGACGGCGGGGCGGGTCGCGCTGGCAAAGGCATGGCTAGCTGCAACGCCGGACGAACATGAGCGCGCCGAGCTAACGCAGCGCTTGGCTGGCCGCTCAACCAGCGCAGACGAATCCTGGTTGGCCGAGCATTTCGGCACTCCGCTTACCTTTGGCACCGCCGGGTTGCGAGGTCAGATAGGCATCGGTCCGGCGCGGATGAATCGCTTGATGGTGCGTGTAACGGCGCGCGCCATTGCTCAGGTGCTGCAAGATTCAGGTCTGGACGAAGCCGGCGTGGTGGTCGGGTTTGACGCCCGGCACGGGTCGGCGGACTACGCGGCGGATTCGGCTCGCCTGCTGGTTGCCTTGGGCATCCCGACGGCGCTGATTGACGCAGTGGTGCCAACGCCGGTGTTGGCGCGCCAACTACTAGCTCGCCAGGCGGGCGCAGCAATCATGGTTACCGCCAGCCACAACCCGCGCGCGGATAACGGCTACAAGGTTTATTGGAACGACGGAACACAAATAAGGCCGCCGATTGACGCACAGATTGAGGCAAAGATTCAGGCGCAGCTGCAGAGCGCTGACTTAGTTGTTGAGTCGGATTTGGCACCTTTGCACGAAGTGGAAATGATTGAGACTCAGGCGGCGATCGCCGACTACGTGGGAGCCGCGATTGTCCCCTTCGGCGCGGGCGCTAGCGATGGCGCGGGTAGCAGAGACGACGCGGGTAGCAAAGACGGCGCTGGCGGCACCGCCCAAGACCACATCCAAGCCGTCTACACAGCTCTGAGCGGGGTGGGCACCAAAACACTGGAGTGGGCGTTTGCGGTGGCGGGTCTGGCGCCGCCGGTGTTGGTAGAGCATCAGTGCCGGCCCGACCCTGACTTTGAGGGCTTGCCGTTTCCCAATCCCGAAGAGCCTGGCACGCTGGACGCAGCGATGGCTCTGGCTGATGAGCGTGGCATTGACCTCGTCATTGCCAACGACCCCGACGCTGATCGGTTTGCAGTAGCCGTGCGAACGGCTGACGGCGCTTGGTGCAGGCTTACCGGCGATGAGTTGGGCGTGCTTTTGTGCGACCACATGATCCGGCAAACCGACTCGGCTGGCCCGCATCAAGCCGATCCACAACAAACCGACCCGCAAACACCGCGACTGGCAGCGTCGTCGGTGGTGTCGGGAGCAATGGTTGAAGCGCTCTGCGCAGCTGGCGGCGTGCAACATCACCGCACGCTGACCGGCTTTAAGTGGGTGATGTTGCCACGGCTAACCAACCCCGATGCCACCTGGGTGTTCGGCTATGAGGAAGCGTTGGGTTACTCCGTGAGCGACGCCGTATTAGACAAAGACGGCATCTCAGCCGCAGTTGAGTTCATGCGACTGGCGCAAAGCCTGGCTGCGCGCGGCGCCGGTCCGTTGGATCGACTTGACGAGCTAGCGCTTGAGCTCGGGGTGTTCGAAACCCGCCAGGTGAGCATTCGGGCAAGCGCCAGCGCGATAGCTGCGGTGATGTCGGGGCTGCGGTCGCAGCTGCGAACAAGCTCGCCGGTTGTGCTGGAGGGCAGCGCGGGTGCGACGCTTAGCAGCGTCACCGATTGGAAGCTGTTTGACCCGCCGCGCCAAACAGATCTGCTGGAGATGCGATTTGATGATTCGGCTGATTCGGCTGATTCGTCGGCTGGCGCTAGCACGGCTGGCACTGCCGCTGGCCCAGGCTCGCAGCCGCTGAACCGTCGCATCTGCGTCAGACCGAGCGGCACCGAACCCAAAGCCAAGATCTATCTAGAGGTCAGCGCCCCTGCTCCGACCGAAGCTGCCACGGCTGATGTCGCTGCTGGCAGCAACAAACTCGCCGAACTGCGTTCGCTTTGCAACAGCGAGCTAGACGCGATGTCCAAAACCGCTAGCTCGTGGTTTGACTAAGCTCAGCCCTATGCAACCCACCTACACCCCAGAAGCCGAGGAATACCGCCAAAAGGTTCAGGCGTTCCTGGGCGAACATTTACCTTCGGATTGGCGCGGCGTGGGAGCGCTCAACGCCGATGAGCGCGGAAAATTTGTAAAGGAATGGCGCGTCCTGCTGGCCGATAATCAAATGCTGGCAGTGTCTTGGCCTAAGGCATACGGCGGCGCAGGTCTCAGCGAAATTGAGCGAGTGGTGTTGGCCGAAGAGTTCATGCAAGCCGGAGTGCCGCAGGGCAACGAGAATGATGGGTTCAGCATCACCATGGTGGGCAACGCCATCATTCAGTGCGGCACGGAAGAGCAAAAGCGTCACTGGCTGCCGCGCATCATCAACGGCGAAGATCGCTGGTGCCAGGGTTACAGCGAGCCTGACAGCGGCTCCGATCTAGCCAACCTCGGCACGCGTGCCGTGCTTGACGGCGACGAGTGGGTCATCAACGGGCAAAAGATCTGGACCTCTAACGCCCATACCGCTAACTGGATTTTTGTGATTTGCCGCACCAACCCGGAGGCGCCCAAGCACAAGGGGATCAGCTTTTTGCTGGTGCCGATGACTCAGCCGGGCGTGGAGCTGCGGCCGATCATCAACATCAGCAAGCGCCACGATTTCAACGAGGTGTTTTTCACCGACGCCAAGACGGCGAAGGAAAACGTGATTGGCGATGTGAACGATGGTTGGCGCGTTACGAACGTGCTGCTTGGTTTTGAGCGTGGCCACGGTGCCACTACCGATGCGCTGCGTTATCGCGACGAGGTCAATCGGATAACTGAGATTGCCGACCAGCGCGGCCTGACCAGCGATCCGTTGATGCGTCAGGATCTGGCCAAGGCGCACACCACGGTGGAGATCATGAAATGGATGGGTCAGCGCAACATCACCAACGTGCTGGCTGGCAATCCGCCCGGCCCGGAGTCTTCGCTGCACAAGCTGCTTTGGAGCGAGTACCACCAGTGGGTAACGGAGCTGTCGATGAACATTCTTGGCGCTGATGCGACCGTCCCGACCGGGGCTCCGAGCAGCAGCGGCATCGGCACGGATTCCATCGGTGCGGAGTTTTCAAGCCTGGCGTGGGTGCAGACCTTTATGGGTGCCCGCCCGGGAACGATTTACGCGGGCACCTCTGAGGTGCAGCGCAACATCATCGGCGACCGCGTGCTGGGGTTGCCGCGTGAGCCGCGTGCTGACGGCGGTCCGTGGAATGAAATCGGCAAGAGCTGACGCAAGCAAACAAGAACTGACGCAAGCAAAATGGACTTAAGACTTGATGGCAAAACCGCGCTGGTAACCGGCGGTTCCGCAGGCATTGGCAAGGGCATAGCTAAGGCGTTTGCCGATGCTGGCGCGTCGGTGATGATTACCAGTCGCAAGGCTGAGAAATGCGAGGCGGCGGTCGCCGAAATCGCTCCCACCGCTGACGGCGAGGTTGACTACATCGCTTCGCACATCGGGCAGCTTGATCAGGCCGAGCGGGTGATCAAAGACACCATTCAGCGTTTCGGATCGCTGGATGTGTTGGTTAACAACGCCGCTACCAACCCGTGGGCGGGACCGATGGTGGATTGCGACGTTCCTCGTCTGGACAAAACCTATGAGGTCAATCTGCGGGCGCCGCTGCAGTGGACTCAAACCGCTTGGCAGGAGTGGATGAAAGAAAACGGCGGCAGCGTCATCAACATTGCTTCGGTGGGTGGGCATCACACCAGCCAGGCGTTGGGTGTTTATTGCATGTTTAAAGACGCTCTGATGCATATGACTCGCCAGTTGGCGGCCGAGATGGGGCCGCAGGTGCGGGTGAACTGCATAGCGCCCGGCTTGATTCGTACCGACTTTGCCAAGGTGCTTTGGGATGGGCCGCGGGGCAAGGCAATAGCCGACCAGTTGCCGCTGAAGCGGTTGGGCGAGCCGGAAGACATCGGCGAGGCGGCGCTGTATTTGGCGGCCGGGGCGACCTGGATGACCGGCAACATTCTTGACATAGACGGCGGCGAGGTCGTGAAAATCACCGGCGAGATCCCGCTCGAAGAGGGCTAGCGGCTGGTTGCGTAGCTGCGGCTAGCTGCGCTCGCCGTAATCACCAAACGGCTCGTCCCGGTCGGCGATGACCTGGCGAAAGCCCTTCTGTGAGAAATCCTCCACCCAGCGATACGCCTCCTCGGTGTGGCGGGTCATTCCGTCAAAGAACGTCCCCAGCATTTGGGTGGTGCGCAGGCCCATGTTTTCAAACGCCTGATTAATCAGCAGCTTGTTCAGCGCCAACTGATTCGCCGGGATGTGCGCGAAGCGGCGCGCATATTTCTCAACTTCATCTGACAGTTCGTCGGGCGAGCAAACGTGAGCCACCAAGCCGATGCGGTGTGCCGTTTGCGCATCGATGGCGTCACCCGACAGCAAGAACTGCTTGGCGTGCTCCAACCCCAGGCGATACACCCACAGCATCGTGGTGGGCGTGCCGTAAATGCGTGATGGCGCGTAGCCGATGTGCGCATCGGACGCCATGAACAACAGGTCGCAGCACAGCACCAGGTCGGTTGCGCCGCCGATCGCCCAACCGTGAATCTGACCCAGCACCGGCTTGGGACAATCCCAGATTTTCATAAATCGCTGCACGTTGTGGTTCATAAATTGGTAGTCACGCACCGGATCCCAGGCGCCGTCTCGTCTGGCTGGCGCAGGTGCGTCAAACGGGCTGCCCCAAGTGTCGTGTAGTTCTTCGTTGCTAGAAGGGTTGCTGGCGGGGCTCTCGCTGGCGCCGGGATTGAGGTCGTATCCCGCAGTCAGCGTGCGCCCGGAACCGCGCAAGATCACGCTGCGCACCGGCTTGGACGCGGTCGCGCGATCAATGCTGTCCGCCACACCCGCCACCACTTTTTCGGTGAGCGTGTTCATCCGCTCGGGGCGATTCAGCGTGATGATTGCCACGCTGTCGCGCTCTTCATAAAGCACGACCGAGTCGGTCGGGCTAACCGGGTCGGCTGAGCTAACTGGATCGGCCGGGCTGGTTGAGGGGTCTGATGGTGCTGCCACCGCAATGACGCTAGCTGCCTCAAATCATGCCTATGCCACCAAGGCCACCAAGCACCGCTCCGCACGGCAAGATGTAGCAGTGCCGAAGCCAGCTAAGAAATTCAGAGGCTGGAAGGTTGTAGGCGCAGGCGCTCTAATCCAAGGAATTCAAAGCTCGCTAGTGCTGCAGGCGCTCGGCAGTTACCTAGTTGTGCTTGAGCGGGATTTCGGCTGGAGCAAGTCGCTGCTGTCGGCGGTTTATTCATTGAATCGCGCCGAATCCGCGCTGCTGGGGCCGCTACAAGGCTGGCTGCTAGACAAATACGGGCCGCGCCGCATCGCTCGCATCGGGGCGGTTCTGGTGCTGATCGGCTTTCTGGGCTTCAGCCAGGTCAATTCGATTTGGCAGTTTTTTCTTTCGTTCTTGCTGATCTCGGTGGGCGCCGGTTTTAGCGGATTCTTAACCGTGACGCTGTCAATCGTGCGCTGGTTTACTAGTAACCGCGCCCGCGCTTTGGCGATAGGCAGCATGGGTTTTGCGCTGGGCGGCGTGAGTGTGCCATTGGTGGTGCTGAGCTTCAACACTTTTGGATGGCGCTGGACGGCGGCCGTATCCGGCCTTCTGTGCGGTGCAGCGTTCTGGTTTCTAGCGGCGGTGCTGGAAGGCCTGCCTAGCGATTACGGCCAAGAACCCGACGGCGTTTCCACCAAGCCAGCCAAGCGTCCTGCGGTGCGCGCCGAAGGCCTAACCGACATTCATTTCACAGCCCGCGAAGCGGTTCGCACTCGTGCGTTTTGGATGATTTCGCTGGGGCATATGAGCGCGCTGTTAGTAGTGGGCGCGGTCTTGGCGCACCTGTCGTTGTATCTCACTTCTGAAAGCGGCTATGACTACTCCTTGCAGCAAGCCAGCTTGATCGCCGGCGCGCTGCCGCTAATGCAGCTGTGCGGCATGATGCTGGGTGGCTTTCTCGGAGATCGCGTCAACAAGCGGCTGATCGCATCAATAGCGATGCTGGGTCATTCCGGCGGGCTGCTGTTGCTGGCGTCGCCGTTTCGCCATGTGCTGATACTTGTGTTGTTTGTGATTTTGCACGGGTTGGCTTGGGGGGCGCGCGGCCCGCTGATGCAAGCGCTGCGGGCGGACTATTTCGGCTCTTCGTCGTTCGGATCGATCATGGGTATGAGTTCGCTGATTGTGATGTTAGGCACCGTCATCGGACCGCTCGTCGCTGGCGTTTTGGCGGACTATTTTGACGGGAACTACTCGCCGGGCTTTGTGATAATCGCCATATTCACCGGCTTCGGGATGGCGTTTTTTGTTTTGGCTACTCCGCCGCGCCAACCTATTCGGACGACAACCGCCTCTAGTTAGAGCTAGCCAAGAAAGGCCAACACCAAAATGCGACCACTTGAAGGAATCCGTGTGCTGGATATGAGCCGCGTCTTGGCGGGGCCTTTTGCGGGTCGCATTCTGAGCGATCTGGGCGCCGAGGTCGTCAAACTTGAGCCGCCCGAAGGCGACGTAACCCGCAACTGGGGTCAGGTTCGGGCCGGGCTGGCTGGCTTTTACACCCAGCAAAACGTCGGCAAGTCAAACGTTTGTGTTGACCTACGTGCCGAAGGTGGCCCTGAGCTGGTGAAACGGCTGGTCGCCCATGCGCACGTGCTGATTGAGAACTTTCGTCCCGGCGTTATGGATCGCTACGGGTTGAGCTATGAGGAGCTCGCCAAGGCAAACCCCGCGCTCGTAATGGTGTCGATAAGCGGGTTCGGTCAGGAGGGCCCGGAATCGCAGCGGGCCGCATACGCCCCGATCCTGCACGGTGAGTCTGGCTGGATTCGGCGCAACGCCGCCTGGCACGACAGCCCGCCGATTGATATGTGCCTTTCGGTCGCCGACACCAACGCCTCAATGCACGGCACGATCGGAGTTCTGGCCGCGCTGCGCATCGCTGAGAAAACCGGGCAGGGTCAGCACATTGATATCGCCATGTTGGACGCCTTCTTGGCGACCGACGAAACCAGCCACAACGCCCTAGACGACGTTCCCTACGTTGCGCAGGGCGGCTTGATTTGGAATGCCATCGGTGGTCCGATTTTGACGGCGGGTGATTTTCGTTGGATTTGGCAGAACATGGCGAAGACACATGGCTTGGTTGACAATGCGCCGCCCGATGCCGACATTGAAACCAAGAAGCGGCTGCGCACCGAGGCGATTGAGAAGTTTTTGCTGTCGCTGGGTACACGTGACGATGTAACCGCAGCTTTTGATGCCGCCGGGCTGGCGTGGGGCAACGTGAACACCACCGCGCAGGCGTTTGACACTCCCACCGCACGGCATCGCAATACCGCAGTCGAGATTGATGCACGTGACGGCGGGACTAGACGGGTGCCGCAGACGCCCTATCGGTTTTCGGCCGCGGATTCCGGCGTGGAGCCTGGCGCGACGGCGCCTCATCGGGGCGAACATAACTCTCAGGTGTTGTCTGAATGGCTGGGCGCCAGCGACCCTGAGGTAGCGGCCTTGGCGGAAGCGGGCGTGCTGCTAGCGGAAACTCGGTAGCCGCGCTGGACCTGGGTGTGGGCGTGCTGAACCGGGATCTGGACGTGCTGAACCGGGAACCAGTCGGTGCTGCTAGGAGTTATTAAGTTGTATGGATGCGGTTTATCGCATAAGGACTGTCTTCGGCGCGCCGCCTATTCATCTGCAGCCGGGTCAACCGCAGTCGGGCTTGTTGTTTGCATCTGCGACAACCGGAGCGCAAGCCGTGATTGGTGAAACGCGCAAAGCGGCGGACAACCTCGCCGCCGGCGACCCTGCGGCTGGCAGCGGTCTAGCTGAAGACGCGGTGGTCGGGACGGTCGATGCGGTGGCGGTCTCGTTCAAGGATTTCTACGCGACCCATCACGACAAGCTGTCGCGTGCGCTGAGTTTGTACTTCGGCAGCGAAGACATAGGAGTTGAGGCGGCCGACGAAGCGTTCACCCGCGCCTATGAACGCTGGACAACCGTTTCGCAGCATCCCAATCCGTATGGCTGGACTTATGTGGTCGGCACTAATCGTGCTCGCAGCGTGTTGCGGCGGCGGGCAACGGCTCGCAACAAACAGCACCTAGTCGCTCCGGAACGCCTGCAGGATGTGACAGCCAAAGGAGCATCCGAAGAAGCGACAGATTTTGACACCAAGGACGCCGTGTATCGCTTGCGCCCCCCTCTTAGGTCTGTGGTGATTGCTCGCTTCTACTTGGAGATGTCGGTTGATGAAACCGCCGCGGCGTTGGGTGTGCAATCCGGCACGGTGAAGAGTCGGTTGTCGCGCGCACTAGATCAGCTGCGCAGCGACCTTGATCAAGATGGTGCGGAGCGCGCTGGTGGTGAGCCCGGTGGTGAGCCTGGCGGAGAACCCGGTGGCAAACCCAGCGATGAACCGGGTAGCTGAGAAGAGTGGGGGAGATGGTATGAATTTTGAAGATGAACTGACTGAGCGGCTGCAAGATGCTGCTAGCGACCTGACGATTCCCGGCGGGTCGTTGTCGCACATTCAAGAACGCTCGCAAGCCCGGCAGCGCCGTCGCCAGATCGCAACTCGCGCAGGGTCGGTTTCCGCGCTAGTGGCGGTGGTTTTCGTTGTGGGTTTGGTCGTGTTGCAGCAGGACTCAGATAATCAGACCATTGGCACAGCCGGGAGCACCCTGGTTGACTCAACAGATGTCGCGCAAGGCCCTGAAGACAGCGCAAGCTCGGGCGGCGCTGATTCGGATCTTGGCGATGCTGGCGCAGATGATGGTGCTGGTTCGCCTGACGCTGATCAGCTAACGCCGGGGGCACAAGGTCCCGTGTTGCCGCTGGAGCTGCAGCCCAGCGGATTTGAAGAATGGCAGCAGGTTTTGTCGCCGGGCCAATCGGCTGAGACGGTGCGCTTTGACTTCACCGGCGGAGCGGTGGTGGCTCAGGTTGGTTCCGACTGGTATGTCGACAATGGCAACGGCTGGCAGCGGCTGGCACTGCCGGATGCGGTGGAGGTAATGGCGATTGACGCACACAACAGCAACAGGCTGGTCGTCGCTGGAATGTTGGCCGCCGATGAGTGCGAAAGCCACATGGCGGTGGCGACTTTGGAAGACAACGTTTGGGCGATCAGGCGAGTGCCGAGCGGGCTTATGCCAGGGGTGCGCTCACACCCGCTGACCGCGGAGGTTCGTTCGGCCGGTAATGGCATCGTGCTATCGACCGCTGAGCAGCTCAGCCTTGATCCGTTGTGTCTGATTCGCAACCTGGTTGCCAGCAGCAGCACGGGCGCGGTTAATAGTGAGGCTGGCGACGGTTCTGGCGGAGCTGCCGACGGTGCTGGCGATGATGCTGGCAATGCCGTCCCCGACGCAGCGCTCGGCGATCTCGTGGTGCAGGCGTGGGACATCGCACTTGAAGGTGCCCAACCCCTTTCGCTCGCTGAAGTCGTTGATGCAAGCGTTGAAGACTTCGGCATAAAGGTCACCACCACCTCCGGCGATGAGTTCTTCATCCCGCTGGACGAGCTTTCAAACCTGCGGCCGCTTGATACCCAGTTTCAAGCGCTGGTGGCTTCGGCCAGGGTTTCTGACAACTGGCACCGCCCGCTAGATGCTCAGGTTGAGGCAATGTTGGATGCTCATTGGGTGGTTCGTGTTTCCCATCTGGCGGGCGCCTCCCCCGCCACCGACAACACGTGGTACATAAAAAATCTGGAGTACGTCAATAACGACGAGCGTCCCTTCGTGGCTGCGGTGGCGTCGCTGGGCGTTGTTGAAGACGAGGTGATCACTACCCACGCCGGTCAGCAGATCGCCGCACTTTCGTCGGTGAGTGCGATCACTGGCGACGAGGGTGGGTCAATCATTGTGACTGAGATTGAAGAGTTTGGTCCTGAGGATTTTGAAGAGGACGGCAGCTTGAAAGACGAGGTCTTGCAAGAGGGCTCCTCGCAAGACGACATCCTGGTTTTCGAAACGCAGGAGCCGCGAGCGGATCTTCTGTCTCCGGATGTTCAGTTCGCTGTCGTGCGTGATGGCTTCGTCACCGCCACGCAAATACCGGCGGCGGCGTTGAACCCCGCTAGTAGTGGCGTGGCTTGGTACCTAGATGTCGTCCAGTTTGACGGCCAAGAGGTTGCCGTGGTTGTGGACGATGGCGAAACGACGGTGATGGCGGGCGGTCAAAGGTGGGCGCTGGAGCAGTTGTGTGGCTTTGATTCTCGCTGGGCGAGGCTGGGCATAGTTGGCGACCAGTTGCGCCTTATTACTTTTGCGGATGGTCAGCCGGAGCTTTACCAGTTGGCTTTGGCTAGTTAGTAGCTGGCACTTAGCCGCCAGCCGCCAGTCGCGCCGGGCAAGTCCCGTCTGACTAGCCCCGTCCAACCGGCCCCATCTAACCAGCCCCGTCTAGCGTGGGGCTCGTGAACCAGAGCGACCACTCGGCCAGAGCCAGCAGCGGCGCAACCGACCCGGGCTTGTGGTCGGCCACCGAGCAAGCCGCCACTATTGCTGACCGGCAGATGTCTTGTCGCGAGCTAACCCAGCATTTGATCGACCGCATCGAACGGCTGGACGGCGAGATCAATGCAGTGGTTACGCGCGACTTTGAAAAAGCTCTGGCAACCGCCGCCGCTATGGACAAGAAGCTGGCTGCAGTGCCAGCGGGCAGCGAACGACAGCTCGGCCAGCTCTTTGGCGTGCCGATAACCGTCAAGGACGCTCTGCAAACCGCCGGGCTGCGCTCCACCGGCGGCGCCCGAGAACTAAAAGACAACGTGCCCGACACTGACGCAGCGGTCGTTGCGACGGTTCGGGCGCAAGGTGCGAACATCATCGGCAAGACCAACCTGCCCCGCTGGTCGGGCGACAACCAATCGTTCAACGAGATGTTCGGCACTACGAACAATCCGTGGGATCTGACTCGCAGCACGGGTGGCTCCTCAGGTGGGGCTGCCGCGGCAGTAGCGATGGGCTTTACCGGGTTTGAGATCGGCACCGACATCGGTGGCTCAATCAGATTCCCGGCCGCTTTCAATGGCGTGTGGGGGCACAAGCCCAGTTGGGGCGTCATTCCCACTTTGGGATACCTGGATCATCCGCAAGGCGGCACAACCGAAGCCGACATCAACGTTTTTGGACCGCTCGCTCGCAGCTGCGACGACTTAGAGCTGCTGTTGGATTTGCTGGCTCGCAAAGAGCCGCCGTGGGTACCGCAGTTGGCTGGGGTTGGTTCGCCGCCCTCGGCTGTGACTGGCTCGCCGCGCCAGCCCGATGGCCAGGGCTGGCGAGTTGCGGCTTGGCTTGACGATGATTTTTGTCCGGTGGATTCTGAGGTGTTGGCGGTGTTGGACAAGTCGGTGGCGGCACTGGAAGCGGCCGACGTGAGCGTTGATCGCTCCGCTAGACCCGCCATCGATCCGACCGAAGCCTGGGATCTGGGGCTGTGGTTGGTGCGGGCGGCAATGATGCCTGTGCGCAAAGATGACGGGCCGAGCCATAAGGAGTGGTTGGCGAATCACATACGTCGCACGCACATTCGTCAAGCGTGGGCGGAGTTTTTTGCTGGGTTTGACGCAGTGATAATGCCGGTCGCCTTTGTGCCAGCGTTTGAGCATTGCCAGACATTCCCCGCCGATGAGCGCACATTGCCGAGCGACGGGGTTGATCGGCCCTATATAGAAGCGACCTGTTGGACGATTCTGACCGGCATGGCGTACCTGCCGGCCACGGTTCCGCCGCTGGGGCTTACCGCCACGGGCAAGCTGCCGGTCGGTTGCCAGGTTGTGGGCGCTTACGGCGCTGACCGAACCACCTTGGCGATCGCCCGCCTGCTAGCCGACGCATCTAACGCGGGTTACGTACCACCGCCGCGAGCGCTGGGCTAGGGCTGATTAAGAGGTCCCATATAACTCACGAAGCTTTTTACTTTCATCCAGTCTCGTCAAAACTTCATAGTCAACATCAATGGCTTCAAAATGCTTTTCTCCACACATAACCTTATATTTCTCAGCGGCATGAAGCTCATCAATGTTAGTGGTGCTCTTCGTTTCGTAGATCAAGTACAATTTAGATCCACCTGATTCTTTAAACATGACAGCCCAGTCAGGGTTATAAGACCCCAGAGGAGTAGCCACCTTAAACCAAGCTGGTAGTTTAACAAAAAACTTCACGTCCCTATTTGCATCAAGCGCTTTTGCAAAGCATTTTTCAACTTGTGAATCAAATTCAACATAGTCATATGGTGTCTTATCGATATTTTGGACCTCATACAAGCGATCAAGGTACCGCTCTAAGTCAACTCCCGTATCGGTATCGAGTAGAGAAACCTCCCATTTCTGACCAGCAATCTCCTTGTATTGGATTCCTGGCAGGAGTTGGTTATTCATAACTTTTTTAGCTGTGCTCACTATGAGGTTAAGAAACTCTTGCGGGTTAATAAGAAAGTCTCTGAGGCGGTTTGACCTTTGAAGGATTTCACATATAGTTTTCCGTGTCAGGTCTGTTTCATTTTGAAGGTCAGCGAGTATATCAGGTAAGAAAGGTGGGGTACTAGTGTCCGTCTGCCTAGAGGTACTTACTGCTTCTACTTCTATCCCAGAATGCTCATGCTTAAGTTCAGCAATCTGAGTCAGTATCTTTACAGGCTCAATCGGAGCAGCGTTATGTAACTCTTCCGATATTTCTGCTATAAGCTTTGAAGTATCAATCTTCACTCTATAGTTTGTCTTCTTGCTAATTTTCCCCCAAAGATCAACAAATTCATTATTAAGCATTACGTGTTTCTGGAAGTTGATCTTCTTGCGATCTCTAGCGTTTCTAACTCTAAGCGGGTTACGATACCTCTCGATACGGTCAACTATCTCTAAATCTATAATTTTAAACCTTTCTGGGAGAGACAAAGTAAAATCAGAATCTTCCGGAGAAAAGGCATCTGTGATATGCCCTTCTTCATTAATGATTCCACCCTTATTTAGAGCATCGTATATAGCTCTCGAATCAGCTATAGTGACCTCCGTGGCTGGGGCATCAAGCTCTTCAATCTTGATTTTTGCTTGTGGTAACTGTATCCCAGTGAATGCGTCTCTAGGGATTACTCCAAAGTCTCTTCCTGTATCTTCTTCATACTCAGTTTGAAGGGCGGCTGCAAAGTCCTCGTAAGCCTCACTTGCAATAACAGTGAGCCTGTTTATCTGCTTATCACGAACACGCTCTCCAGAACCTTTCACTGAGAGCCGTAACCCTCTACCAATCTCTTGCCGTCGCCTATCATGAGATTTTGCCCTATTAAGTGTGCAAATTTGAAACACATTTGGATTATCCCATCCTTCACGCAATGCAGAATGAGTGAAAATAAACCTGAGAGGCTCATCAGTGCTAAGCAGCCTCTCTTTGTCCCTCATAATCAAGTCATAAGTTGTCACATCAGAGTTGCTTGAACCACGCGTATCTTTTAAACGACCTTTTGAGTCCTTACTGAAGTAACCGTTATGGGCATCTATTGGGTTCGGTAAGGTGAGGTCAGGAAAACTATGTGTCCTTACTTCTTCATAGATTTCTTCAAACCATTCTGCATATTGTCCTGGCTTATCTCCATCAACAGTATATAAACGGTAGTTATCAACCTTGTCAATAAATATTAGCGACAAGACCTTTATGCTTTCATTACTTCCCGCAAGCTGCCTTTCTTTTTCTAAGTGTTGCTCTATAGTTATTTTTATCTGAGCGCGACGTACCTCATCGCCGTACCCACCAATGGGTTGGTCTATCTCTACAACATGTCTCCCTGTAAAAACTACTTTTTCCTCACCGCTTCTAAGGTATATATTGTCAACAATATAACCGGTTTTATACTCTTCTCTCCCTTTAGATAGCTCAAACAAATCGCTACCACTCTTAACCCAGCATGATTTCTGTTTTGCTGAAAGCCCTGCGCCCATATTGATTCTTAGCTGAGCTCTCTGCTTAGGTCTATCAATTTTCAGTAACTCAACGTATGTCGTATTCACGTTTGCGTCTTCAAGAACACTAGCAACGTCAATACTCTTGACGAGTTCTTGCTCATGAGCCTCTACTGGGCCAAGTCGGTACACCTGGTTATAAAGCTTCTTATGAGTTGCTGAGTAACGTAGCACACACAAAGGATTCAAGTTTGATATAGTTTCTAACGATTTCTCTGATTCCATATTCTGTGGCTCATCAAGTATCAGGACAGGACTGCAAGACCTTATGTACTCAATAGGGCTATAGCCAGACATATCGTCATTCGGCAAATTTATTAGATTAGACTCCTTATTCAGCGCGTCAATATTCATTATCAGAATTTGCAGAATATTTGAGCTTTCAAACTCCTTTAAGTCGCTTAAATTTTTTGAATCATAAACTTTTGCCCTAAAAGGAGTTTGATATAAAGATTGGAGATGTTCGTTCATTAGTTCAATCTGCGCCATAACACCTTCGCGTATAGCTATTGAAGGAACTAGGACAATAAATTTTAAGAACTCATACCGTCTCTGAAGATCAAATATTGTTCTTAGATATACATAAGTTTTTCCTGTCCCTGTTTCCATCTCCACAGTAAAGTTTAAGCCCTCAAGATCTTCGCTCTGAGTAATATTATTATCAATCTGCGCTTTGTTAAGGTTGTTTAGAAGCTGCCCTTCAAAGCCTACAGGCAGCTCCGGATTCTTAATACCTCCAAATTCAGTCTGAACTTGACGTTGAGAAGTAGTAGGGGTAATAACAGAATACTGATTACTCGAAAGCGGCATACCTTCAAATAGGTTCGCAACCGAGTCAATTGCATCTCTTTGGTAAAGAAGCTCTGGCTCAAACTTGAATTTAGCTAAAGACATCCTTATACCACCTTTACGGTTATATCTGCGCCATTAATATTTGCGGAACGGATAGCTTGTAGTATGTTTATTTTCAACTCATCGCTTCCCCTAAAGCTAGACTCTAGGATGATGATTAAAGGTGGTTCTACAGAGATTGCTCTTTCCACCGCTTCTAATGTAATTGGCTGCTCTCTTGACACATATATGAGCAGCTTGCCATCTTCAACTGAATAGAAGACCTGGCCAGCATAATTTACTTGAGTAACTTTAGAGGTAAGCGGAAGTCCAGATTTTAGAAGTAACTCAGAGATTATTGATTCATATGTAGAGTTTTCATTTAGGTTGTTTTCAAAGATACTGAATTTTTCTGCTATTGAATTAGTATCAGTGTTAAGCTCAGTGTCCCAAGGCTTGAAGTTCGATTCTGTTAAACGGAAGCTACGAAATCCAAGATCTGCTCCTGCCCCCCCCCGCCGTTTAAAGCTAATTCAGGAGAGTTCTTCATAATTCTGTCTGCAGCTAACCTCATACGCTGTCGGGTAATCTCTGTAATATTATTAAAGCTCGTATTTTTAGTTGGCTCGGGTAGCTGAATAGCTATGTAAGATCTATCATTGCCATCTTCTGAGTTAGCTTTAAGAACAGCATCGCCTGTTGTCCCAGACCCTGCAAATATATCTAAGACTACTCCTTCTTCACAGGCAAGCTCTATACACCATTGGATAAGCGAGGTTGGTTTGGGGAAATCAAAGTCTTCTTTAAGCCCTAGCTCTTTAAGCTCTTTAGTTCCCAGCGTGTTTTCATGACCGGTTAAGAAGTCCCTTGGAACAAACCCTTTTTCCAATCGATCACTGAGGTATTGCTTTGTGAATACATTCCATTTACTATTTTTGCCTTCAGGAGTAACAAGCTTTGAGACCCCATTTGCCTCACGGAACACTAACTCTGAGTGTTCTTTTTGATATCTTGCATCTGACCAACGCCAAACCTTGTCTGCCCGGCTCTGAGGCGATACCTTAGAAAGCTCCTTATTTTCAGGCGGAAATGTTTCTCCTGGAGGAATACAAAGAGATCCATCTGGGCATTTAACCCAATACCTTTGATTAGTACACCCGCGCATTGGATCTAAGCCAGCGTGATATAGGCTGTGCCTAAGATACTTTCTGTTATCCTCATCGGTTTCCTTATATTTATCCTCATAATCCCCTGCAGGAGCCACGGAGAAGCAATCCGCATTACCCACGGAACGAGCTGCTACGACTAGATAATCCACCGATGGGGCAAAGAAAGTTCCTTTGTTGCTACCAGTTTTTGTTACACGGGTTACTAAGCCAAGGAAATTTTCCCGCCCAAAGACTTCTCTAACCAATAAAGATAGGTTTGCAACCTCCTCTTGGCCGATTGAAATGAAAATAAAGCCATCATCTCTTAACAGGTTTCTGGCCAAGAGCAGCCTTGGGTAAATCATTGTTAGCCAGTCGGAATGGTACCTGCCAGACGTAGTAGGGTTTGATACTAGCTTGTTGCCCTCCTCGTCTGCCTGGTTTGTGAACTGAAGATATGCATTTAAGCCTTCTTTGTAGTTATCTTTATATACAAACTCATTTCCAGTGTTATATGGAGGATCCATATAGATCAGCTTGATTCTGCTATGGTACGAACGTTGAAGGAGCTTTAAGGTTTCAAGATTATCACCTTCAATTATTAGATTTTCCGTTTCATCCCAATTAAGTGACTCTTCTCGCATCGGTTCTAAGGTCGCAACTGATGGTTGTTGAATTGACCGAGCAGCCTCTGCCTTGCCTGGCCATGTAAGACCAAAGTGCTCAGTTCCCGAATCGATCATCTCTCCTAATGAAAGACGTAATGCATCAAAATCAACCCTGCACTCAGTGAAGACTTCCGGAAATAGCTCCCTTAATCCTTCTAAGCGTTTTGCGGTTAGGGGTTGTGAGTCAAGATCAACTCTCTCAAACTCAGTCTCAGCGCTATCAGACTCTGTCCCCATACTATTTCCCTGCGTCATGCAACAAGTTGCGTCCGAATACTGACGCACAGAACATTAATACCAGAATGCATTTAAGGCAGCTTGGATTTCAGCGGCGATGGCGGTTGCGGCGGCGGCTGGGTCGGGTGCTGCGGTTACTGCTCGGCCGATTACCAGCAGGTCGGCTCCGGCGGCGATGGCATCACCGGGTGTGGCTACGCGGGCTTGATCGTCTGCTGCGGTGCCAGCCGGGCGTACCCCCGGGACGACTTTTAGCAGGTGGCTGGGTGTGGCCTGATTGGCAGTGGCTTGATTGACGGTCGCGATGTCGGCGGCTGCGCAGATCACGCCCGCGCAGCCAGCTTGACTTGCAAGGCGTGCTCGCTCGGTTAGCTGGCTCTGTAGTTCGTCTTGGTTTGCGATCGCAGTTGAGGTCAGCACGGTTACGCCGAGGGCGGCGGGCGCTGGTCTGGCTGGGTCGGCACCTGCGTCTAGTTCGGCTGCACCTGCGTGCAAGCCTTTGACTCCGGCGGCCAGCATCTCCGCTCCCCCGCTGGTGTGAATCGTGAGAAACGACACCCTTAGCCGACCTATTTGCTGAGCGGCTTTGCGCACCGTGTTTGGGATGTCGTGCAACTTCAGATCTGCGAACACTGCGAATCCGGCCGCTTGCAAGTCCATGATCACTTGCGGACCTGCGGCGCAGAACAGCTCTAGCCCAACCTTTGCCACTGCGAAATGCGGTGCGAGTTCTTTGGCCAGCGATAGCGCCTGTGCAGGGTCGGGCATGTCAAGCGCCAGCGCCATTGCGTCGCGGGCGGCTGGTGCGGAGCTGTCCGTGGCTGGGCTGTTCGACACTGGGCTGCCCGGCGGGCGATCAGGACTCATGGGCTGTGCCTATCAAACGACTGACGGCGGGAATGCTGCGGTGTCGGCACCAGGCTCGTAGATCTTGGGCGATGTTTTGTGGGGCGCGTGGGTTGGCGAACGATGCTGTTCCGACCTGCACCGCGCTGGCGCCGGCCGCCAGAAACTCAACGGCGTGCGCGGCGGTGAAGATTCCACCCACGCCAATGATCGGCACCTCGCCCAGGGCCGCCCGCACGTCATAAACCGCTCGCAGCGCTACCGGCCTGATCGCTAGCCCCGACAACCCGCCGGCGATGTTGCCCAGCACGGGCTTGCCTAGCTCCGGGTCTATCGCTATTGCCATCAGTGTGTTTGTCAGCGTTAGTGCTTGCGCCCCGGCCTCAAGCGCGCTGCGGGCGATGGCGACTATGTCCGTGGCGTTGGGGCTCAGCTTGGCCCACACCGGCACGGGTTCGGCTGAGTCAGCTAGCCCGGCGACCGCCGCGGCGATTGCGTCTGCGGTGGCGGATTCGCTGTGTGCGAACATCGTTGCGGCGGCGGTTGCGGCGGCGTGCGATTCCAGGTTGGGGCAACTGATATTGACTTCAACCGCCAGCAAATCAGCGCCGACCAACTCAGACGCCGCCACCTTGTAGTCGTCGGCTGTGTTCCCCCAGATGCTGGCCACCACGCTGGCGCCGGTCTTGGCGAGCTTGGGCAGATAGTGCTCACGCCAAGCGCTGACTCCCGGGTTTTGCAGCCCGACGGAGTTGAGCATGCCGGCATCGGTTGGCACCAGGCGAGGCGCGGGGTTGCCGTTCCAGGCGAAGGGCGAAAGCGACTTGGTGACCACCGCTCCTAGTGCGGCTAGATCCATGTGGTCGCTCAGTTCATCGGCGTAGCCGGCCGTGCCGGAAGCGGTCATTACCGGGTTGCGCAGAGTGACGCCGCCGACGGTGGTGGTCATGTCCGGCAGCGACGGGTTGTCGGGCTGCGCCGAGATGTCCGGCAGCGCCGGGTTGTCTGGCTGCGACAGGCGGTTGCGTTTTTTTGACTTCATCAGCTCATCAGCCCGTCAACCAGTCAGTCCAGTCAGTCCGTCAGTCCAGCGCTAGGTAGCTCTGCAGAGGACGCACCCGCAATGGCTGGTTGTTGCGCAGCGAAATGCCTAGCGCGGCTGCGCGGGCGGCCGCCAAGGTTGTCAGAGTCGGGACGCCGTTCGCCAACGCTGCGCTGCGGATGCGGCGACCGTCGGCTCGTGGACCTTGGCCGGCTGGCGTGTTGATCACCAACTGCACCTGCCCTGTCGCTAGTAGCTGCACGGCATCAACCCCGGCGCTTATCTCTTGGCCGTCCGGGGTCAGTTTCGCCACCACCTGCGCTACCTCTACGCCGGCCTCGCTCAGGTAGCTGGCGGTGCCTGCGGTGGCGACAATCGCAAAGCCAAGCTCGCTCAGCGTTCGCGCCACCTCCACCCCTTCGGACTTGTCTTGGGCGGCCAGCGACATGAACACCGTGCCGTCTTCGGGCAGCGCCTCGCCCGCAGCTAGCTGGCTTTTCGCAAACGCCAACCCAAAGTTTTCGTCTATGCCCATGACCTCGCCGGTGGATCGCATCTCTGGTCCAAGCACGGTGTCCACGGTCGGGAAACGATCGAACGGCATCACTGCCTCTTTCACCGCCACGTAGCCGTCCTGCGCAGATTCGGTAAGAACTCCGTTTTCACGCAGCTGCGCCAGGCTTTCGCCCGCCATCACCCTTGCCGCCACCTTGGCTAGCTGAACGCCGGTCGCCTTGGCCACGAACGGAACCGTGCGTGATGCGCGCGGGTTGGCTTCCAGCACAAACACCTTCTCGTCTTTGACCGCAAACTGAACGTTCAGCAGCCCCACGACTTGCAGTCGTTCCGCTAGGCGGCGCGTGTAATCAACGATGGTTGTGCGCGCTTGCTCGCTGAGATTGGGCGGCGGGATGGCGCACGCGCTGTCGCCGGAGTGCACGCCGGCTTGTTCGACGTGCTCCATGATTCCGCCCAGCACCCACTCGCCGGTGTGGTCTCGCAGCGAATCCACATCTACTTCGGTTGCGTCTTCTAAGAAGCGATCCACCAGCACGGGGCGGTCCGCGCTGAGGCCACCCTCGCGGCCCAGAGCGGTGAACGATGCCAGCTCGCCCATCGCCGACGCCAGCTCGGTCTCGTCGTACACGATCGTCATGGCTCGCCCGCCTAGCACATAGCTGGGACGTAGCAGCACCGGATAGCCCACCGCAGAGCAGACCGCTAGCGCGCTGTCGATGTCGGTCGCAGTGCCGCCCGGTGGTTGCGGTATTTCAAGCTCGGTGCACAGTGCGTTCCAGCGGGCGCGGTCTTCGGCTAGGTCGATTGATGCTGGCGCGGTGCCGCAGATCAGTCCGGCGTCAAGGCTGGCTGCCAGCTTCAGTGGGGTTTGTCCGCCCAGGCTGACAATCACGCCTACCGGCTTTTCGGCGTCGATTACGTTTTGCACGTCTTCGGCTGTTAGCGGCTCGAAGTACAGGCGGTCTGAGGTGTCGTAATCGGTGGAGACGGTTTCGGGGTTGCAGTTGACCATGACGGTTTCGTAGCCGGCCTCCGACAGGGCGAAGCTGGCGTGCACGCAGCAGTAGTCAAACTCGATGCCTTGGCCGATGCGGTTGGGGCCGGCGCCCAATATCACGATGCGGTCGCGGCTGGGTGCGCTGACCTCGTCTTCGTCTTCGTAGGTGGAGTAGTGGTAGGGGGTGGATGCGTCGAACTCTGCGGCGCAGGTGTCGACCGTTTTGAACACGGGCTTGACGCCGGCGGCTAATCGTGCGGCACGGACTTCGGATTGCGTGCATGACCAGAGGTAGGCGAGCTGTTCGTCGGCGAAGCCCAGACGTTTGGCGCGCAGCCATTGTTGTTTGGTCAGTTGGGGGACGCCGGGGGTGGAGGTCGCGCTGGCGGCGGTGGCGGTGCTCGTGCCAGCGGTGGTGGGCGTGCTCGCGGTGGCGGTTTCAAGTTCCAGGCGCTCCTCCACGATCA
The DNA here is from genome assembly GCA_965212125.1 of Candidatus Poriferisodalaceae bacterium. GTDB lineage: Bacteria > Actinomycetota > Acidimicrobiia > Acidimicrobiales > Poriferisodalaceae > CAYRJD01. The sequence goes on from OZ243045.1 coordinate 1,267,663, forward strand.
TCAACATCTGATCGACAAACCACGGATCAATGCTTGACGCCGCTGAAACCTGATCGGCATCTACTCCTCTGCGCAGCAGCTCGCCGACCTCGAACAATCGTTCGGGCGTGGGCGCGGCGATGGCTGCTAGCAGGTCGTCGTTGCTGAGCTGTTCATATTGCTGCTCGCCCGAATCGGCATTCAGTCCGAAGCGGCCTTGCTCCAGAGAACGCAGAGCCTTTTGCAGGCTTTCCGGGAAGGTGCGCCCGATCGCCATTACCTCACCGACCGACTGCATCTGCGGGCCCAGCACGGGCACCGCGCCGGGCAGCTTCTCAAACGCCCAGCGGGGAATCTTTGTTACGACGTAATCGATGGCTGGCTCAAAGCTGGCGGGTGTTTCTTTGGTTATGTCGTTGCGGATCTCGTTGAGCGTGTAGCCCACCGCCAGCAGGGCGGCGATCTTGGCGATCGGAAATCCGGTTGCTTTGGAGGCCAGCGCAGAGCTGCGACTGACACGCGGGTTCATCTCGATGATGATTTGCTCGCCCGTGGTCGGGTTGACGGCGAACTGCACGTTGGAGCCGCCCGTCTCAACGCCGATGCGGCGCATGCAGGCGAACGCGTCGTCACGCATCTTTTGGTACTCAACGTCGCTGAGCGTTTGCGCCGGGGCGACGGTGACCGAATCGCCGGTGTGCACCCCCATCGCATCTACGTTTTCGATTGAGCAGATAACCACGCAGTTGTCGGCTTGGTCGCGCATCACTTCTAGCTCAAACTCTTTCCAGCCCTGAATGGATTGCTCGATGAGGATTTCAGAGATGGGGCTGGCGTCTAGGCCGGTGGCGGCGACCTGATCGAACTCTTCAGGGGTCATGGCGAACGCAGCGCCCTTGCCGCCCAAAATGTAGGCGGGGCGAATGATGACCGGCAGGCCGATCTCATCTAGCAGGGCGCGGGCTTGGTCGATGTCGTGCGCTACCGCTGAGCGGGCGCATTGCAGGCCGATCTCTTCCATGGCTTCGCGGAACTTGCCGCGGTCTTCGGCGGTCGCTATCGCTGGTTCGCTGGCGCCGATTAGCTCAACGTTGTATTTGTCGAGCACTCCGCTGTGGCTCAGTTCGGTCGTCAGGTTGAGGGCGGTCTGTCCGCCGAGGGTGGGTAGCAGCGCGTCGGGGCGTTCGGCTTTGATGATGGCCTCTAGCACCGTGGCGTCTAGCGGTTCGATGTAGGTGGCGTCGGCAAAGTCGGGGTCGGTCATGATGGTCGCCGGATTTGAGTTGGCGAGAATCACCCGGTAGCCCTGTTTTCGTAGCTCACGGCACGCCTGGGTGCCGGAGTAGTCGAACTCGCAGGCTTGGCCGATGACTATCGGACCCGACCCGATGATCAAGATGCTGGAGATGTCTGTGCGGGCGGGCATTAGCTGGGCTGGTTCTCGTTGCTGCGCTGCTTGCTGCGTTTGTTGCGTTTGCTGTTGCGACCGCCCGCTTTGGTCGGCGAGCCGTGCACCTTGCGCATCAGGTCGTCAAAGCGGTTGAACAAGTAGCGCGCATCGTGCGGGCCAGGGCTCGCTTCCGGGTGGTACTGCACTGCGAACGCTGGCAGCTCGTCGTGGCTGAAGCCTTCCAGAGTGTCGTCATTCAGGCAGATGTGAGTTTGCGTCACACCGGGCACCGAGTCGGCCTCGACGGCGAAGTTGTGGTTCTGGCTGGTTATTTCAACGGCGCCGGTGGACTTGTTGAGAACCGGAACGTTGCCGCCGTGGTGGCCGAACTTCATCTTGTAGGAGCGGCCGCCAAGCGCTAGCGCCAACGCCTGTTGCCCCAGGCATATTCCAAACACTGGCACCGCTTCAAGCAGCGTGGGCAGTTCGGTTAGCAGCGGGCCGATCAGTTCGGGATCGCCCGGGCCGTTCGATAAGAACACGCCGTGCGGCTCTCGCTCTAGCACCTCATCGGCGGTGGTTGAGGCGGGCACCACTTCAACCTGGGCCATTGCGCCTAGCTGCGCCACGATTGCGGCCTTGATGCCGAGATCGAAAGCCACCACACGCCAACCGTCTTGGTTGGCGAGCTTCGTGAATTTGTAGGGCTGCGGCGTGGTTACCTGGCTCACGAGGTTGACGCCGGTTGTGCCTGGCTCGGCTTGGGCGGCGGCTTTGAGCGCGGCTGTGGCGGTGGCGAACTCTGCGGGGGTGGTGCCGACCGGGCCGAAGGCGCCGGGCATTGCGCCGTGCTCACGGATGTGGCGAGTTAGTCGGCGAGTGTCAATGCCGGCGATAGCGGCGAGGTTGGTGGCTGCCAGGTATTCCTGCAGGCTGTCTTGCGCTCGCCAGTTTGAGTGGCGGCGGGCTAGGTCGCGGATGATCACGCCGCGACAATGTGGGCGGCTTGCTTCGTTGTCGGCTGCGGTGGTGCCGTAGTTGCCGATGTGCGGGTAGGTGAAGGTGATGATTTGGCCGGCGTAGGACGGGTCGGAGATGACCTCTTGGTAGCCGTACATGGTGGTGTTGAAAACGACCTCGCCTGCGGTGATTTGGCTGGGGTCGGGCTGGTTTGGTTCGGGCTGGCCTGCGGTCGCACCGATGAACTCGCCCTCAAACACGGCGCCGTCGGATAGAACCAGTGCGCCGGGAGTGATTCGGGTCATGCCGTTTCCAATCGGGTCATACCGCGCTTAGCTCTTGCGGCTCTTGCGCGGCGACTAGTGCGTTGTCGCGCACGACTAGCTGCCCTTCATAAATGGTGTGGCGCACGCGCCCGGTGAGCGTGTGATCCAGGTACGGGCTGTTGTGCGATCTTGAAACCAGATCGCTCGCCGTCAGCTGCCATTGGGTGGTCGGATCGATAACGGTCAGGTTGGCGGGCGCGCCCGGTTCAATCCGATGGCCGTGGCAATCCGCAATCCCTGCCAAAGTTGCTGGCTGCCAGCTAAGAGCCGCTAAGGCTTGTGGCAGCGACAGGTCGCAGCTGCCGATCGCCACTGCCGCTGCGGTTTGCAGTCCGAGCACGCCCGGTGGCGCTAGCTCAAAGGGAACCTCCACCTGCTCGCTGGGGTGCGCAATGTGTCCGCTGACGATGGCATCAATCGTGCCGTCGGCTACTCCGGCTCGCAGGGCGTCTCGGTCTGCGTTGGTGCGGTAAGGCGGTTGGGCTCGCAGGCGCGGATCAAACTGCGCGCAATCTGCATCGGTGAAGTGGAGATGCTGCGCGGTGACCGATGCGCTGATGTTGATCTCGCTTGCCTTGGCCTGACGCAGTCGCTCAACGGCGCCCGCGGTGCTGATGCGGTCAAGATGCACGTGGCAGTCGGTGGCGCGGGCAAGGTTGATTAGCAGGTCGGTCGCTATTTCTTCGGACACCGCCGGCTCTGCCCGCAGACCTAGTCGGGCTGAGATTGCCCCTTCCGCCATGGCGGTGTTTTCGGCTAGGCAGGGAGTGAATGGCGCTACCGCCACCGTGGCGCCCAGCGATTGTGCGTACTGCATGGCTCGCAGCGCCAGACGTGGGTTGGGTTGCGTGGCGACGTCGGTGAACCAGCTAACTCCCGCCTTTGACAGTTCGCCAAGCGGTGCCAGATGCGTGCCCGCTGCGTTGATGCTTAGCGTCGCCGCGTTGATTACCGCGCAGCTTGACCGGTGCGCTAGTCGGCGTTGCTCGGCTAGGGCGATCTCGCTGTCAAGCGGCGGGTCTGTGTTCGGCTGCGCTTGCACTGCGGTGTAGCCGCCCAGAGCGGCCGCCGCTGTTGCGGTGGTGACCGTTTCGGCTTGCTCGTTGCCGGGTTCGCCCAGGCAGGCGAACAGATCCACCAGGCCGGGAGTTACGACGCAGCCGTCGGCCTCAAGCGTGTGGGTTTGGGTGGGGCGACCGGCGGGGTCGATTTGGCTGATTGTGGAATCGCTGACTATCCCGTCTACTGCGGCGATTGTTCCGGCGCTTATCAGTACGTCGGCTTTGCGGCGACCGGTGACGTCAAGCACTTCGCCGCCGCGGATTAGTAGCCGCGGGCTGGGCGCGGTGTCGGCGGCTGTCATGCTTCTCCGGCTTCGCTGCTGCCGCTGTTTTCGCCGAGCAGTCGGAACAAGACCGCCATGCGCGCCGCTACGCCGTGAGTTACTTGGCTGGCGATGAGCGCTGTGCCGCTGTGCTTGTTGCCTTGCAGGCTGTCAATGACATCACCCGCCACTTCTATGCCTCGGTTGACAGGCCCCGGATGCGTGATGACGGCGTGCTTGGCAAGGCGGCGGGCGCGCTCGGATGTGAGCCCGTAGCTGTGGATGTAATCGCGCGGCGGGCCGATCAAGGCTTCGTGGATGCGTTCTTGTTGCAGTCGCAGCAGGCCGACTACGTCTAGGTCGCCGATCACCTCGTCAAAATCGTGGCAGACCTCTACCGGCCAGCCAGCAATATCGGCTGGCAGCAAGGTTGGCGGCGCAATCAAAGACACCTTTGCGCCCAGCGCGGCGTAGACAGCCACGTTGCTGCGCGCCACTCGGCTAAACGCAATGTCGCCCACTAGCCCGATGTGACGCCCGGCCAGCGACCACGGGTCGGCACTCGGTGCGCTGCTCGGCTGGTCGTTCGGTGCGCTGCTCGGCTGGTCGCTCGCCGCGCCGCTTGTCTGATCGCCGCTCGCCGGATTCAGGTGTCGGCAAAGTGTGTAAGCGTCTTGAAGTGCCTGGGTTGGGTGCTGGTGGGCGCCATCGCCGGCGTTGATTATTGAGACCTGATTGTTGAGCCAGCCAGCGATCTGGTGTGGCACGCCTGCGTTTGCGTGGCGCACGACGATGGCGTCCACTCCCATCACGGCGATGGTTTCGGCGGTGTCACGGATCGACTCGCCCTTGCTGAGCGACGATGAGGCCGCGCTGAACGTGAGCGTGTCTGCCGATAGTCGTTTGGCGGCTAGTTCAAACGACAGTCGGGTGCGGGTGGAGTCTTCAAAGAACGCCAGCACGATGGTTTTTGCGCGCAGGGCTGGCACTTTGGGGATCGGTCGGCGGGCGACTTCGGCGAAGCGGTCGGTTAGGTCAAGTAGCTGTCGCAGGCCCGTGTGATCACGGGTTTGGCTGGTTCGCCCGGCGGGGCTTATGCCTAGATCGTGTGCCTCTAGCAGGTGGTTGGCTGTGCCTTGGGTTGGCCCCACGCCCTTGGCTAGCCCCGTGCCTTTGTCAAGCACAGCCGTGTCGTCGGCGGACTTCACTTCAGCATCTCCCCTAGCAAGACGCCTTCTAGATGCACGTCGACGACTTCCTCGCGGGCGGTCGGCAGGTTCTTGCCTACGTAGTCGGGTCTGATCGGCAGCTCGCGGTGCCCGCGGTCGATCATCACTGCTAGCTGCACTTCACGGGGACGGCCGAAGTGAGTGAGCGCGTCTAGGGCGGCACGAACGGTTCGGCCAGTGAATAGCACGTCGTCAATCAGCACGACCTTGGCGCCGTTGATGTCGAAATCGATCTCGGTGTCGGCTTCGGGTAGGACCGGTCGCAGGCCGATGTCGTCGCGGTGCAGCGCCACGTCAAGCGTGCCGAACGGGACGTCTACCCCGTCAATCTCAAACAGCAGACGGGTGATCGCCATGCCGACGCGCACGCCGCCAGTTTGCAGGGCGACCAGGGAGACATCTTCAACGCCGTGATTGCGCTCAACGATCTCGTGGCTTATGCGAGTTAGCGCTCGCAGCACCCCGTTCGCGTCAAGGACGGTGCTTCGGGCAACAAAGGTGCCACCGTACGGTGGTGACATTCGTCGCTCGCGATCGGCCACGCGCGGTTCCTTTCATCCGTTCGAGCCTCGCTGGACTCGTTTTACGGCTGAGACTGCAGGCTAGCCGCGACAAGGCGCCAAGCCGCGCAGGCTGGAGCGGCTGACTAGCGCGAGGTCTGTTAGGTGGGTGCCGCGGGCTGGCGTTAGGCCTTTCAGTAAGACGGTGTTGAACGGGATTTGCACGGTGGCTTTGATGACGGAGCCGGCATCGCCGATGCAGACTTCGCAGCGGCTGGTGGGGGTAGCTGCTCGGCTGGTGGCACTGGCGCAGCGGGGCGGCTCTTCGCAGCCTTCGTAGGTGGCGCAGGATTCGGCGGTTTCTTTGATGAGCTCCTGTGCCTCGATGATGGCGCGGTCGCGGTGCACGATGGCGGAGGTGCTGTCCGCCGCCGCTGCGCTCAGCGTCGCCAGAGATGTGATGACTGCCAGAGCAATGATGGGGATGCTCACGGTTGGGGTGTTTGCGGCTGGATTGTTTGCGGTGCTACTTGGCTGAACGGCTCGCTAACTGCGATTGTCTTTGTGGTGCTGGCGGTCGGGCTGCGTTCGGTCAATCGAGTTAGTAGCGGGCAGGTCACACGCACGACAACTACTTGATTGCCGTCTGCGGCGACAACGTTGGCGGTGACTTCGTAGCGCGGCGATGCCGTATTGCAAACTCCGATCGCCGCGGCATTGACCGTGTCGGTTGCTAGCTCAAGTGCAAGCTCGGTTGGGCGCTGGTCGGCGATGCGTTCCGCTGCGATATCGGCTCCTCTTTGTGCCGCCGCTGACATTTGGGCCGAAGCCAACCCAGAGCTGCCGGAGTAATCAAGCAGCCAGATGCTCGCCACCAACACTGGCAGCAGCACTAGAAAACCGATCGACTCATCCATTGGGCTCGCCTTGCGCTGTTGGCGCTGCGCTTGCTAGCACCATGTTTGCTAGCACTGCGCCAGAGCTTCAACCGCGATCGTTGCGGTGTCGGCGCGGTGATGGCAAACGACTGCGGTCGCCGTTGGCAGCGGCAGCCATGACGACGCCGAAACCGTTACCCCTACAACCAGCGCACAGGCAGAGTCAATCTGCACCGACAAGGTTGTAGGGGTAACTGCCGCTAGCTGGCTAAGCCGACTAACCACTGCGTCCGCAGCGAGCGCTTGGGCTTGCTGGGATTGTGGCTCGTTGAGCACGCAGTTGAAATCGGGCGGCAGCCAATCCGCTACTGCGACCGCTCCCGCTCGGGCGGCACTGATTGCGGCTGCTTGACCGACGTGACTGACGAACAGCGACAGGCCGATAGCCAAGCAGATCATCACCACGCCGAACGTGCGCAATAGCGCTAGCGCCGATTCCAAACTTTGTGCGGGTTAGTAGCGGGGCTTGGAGACTCAGTTGCTGGGGGCGGCGCACGGGGGTGTGGTAGAGCCTGAAGCTGGCATTGTCCACTTGCCGCCGACCGCATTACACAACGTTTCGGTTGTGATGTTCTTGTAATCAAATTTGGGCTCGTCTGCTGGGGAGTTACTACTCAGCGTTCGCCAGGCGACTCCGGTCACACCTGCGGCTACTGCTATTGCTGCTGCTATGAACAGCAGCTTGGAAATTGCTTGATCCATTGTTTGCTTTCTTTCTTGTAGTGATCAGTTAGGAAGCGAAAACGGATTGGTTTGGTTAGATCGCAGGCAAGGTCGCCACGACCATCAGCACCACCACGCCGCCAGCCAGAATCGTTGTAAGCGATGCGGTGGTTGCTCCCATTCGTCCAAGGCGATCGATGCGCTCTCTGCGGTCGGCATCCAATGACCGAAGCACGCGCTGCAGCACCCGATCGATCAGCTCATTTGCCCCAGCGCCCGATCGCTCCGCCACGCTCACCGCCCCCAGCAAAGCGGCGGCTTGTGAGCCTTCCAGCTTGGCGGCCGCCGCGTTGAGCGGGTCTCGTCCGGTGGTCACCGCCAGGTTGATCGCACCGGCCAAAGGTTTGAAGGCGGGCTCGCTGACTTGCTCGGCGGCGTCTAGTGCGGCGGCGCTGATTGGCTGACCGTTCGCAACAAGCATTCGTATGCGGCGCATCCATAACAACAATGCAGCGTCGCGGCGTCGCACGTAGCGCTGCGAAACAACCGATCGCAAAACTCGTGGCGTGAGCAACGGCACGATCACGACGACTAGTAGCAACCAGGCGCCAGCTTCTGCGATTACCTGCGTATGGGTGGCGGCGCTTTGTTGCCAAACATAAAACGGAACGGTGACGGCTGCGCCCAGCGTGATGAGGGTGGTGATTATTCCCATTCGGCTTGGTCCTAGACCTAGCGATGCCAGCTCTGCGGTGCCTGCGGGTGAGCGCTGCGCCACTGGCAACACCAACCGCAGCGCGGCCATTGCGCCGACTATTGCCGCCACCCACACGGCGTAGCTGCCGCCGCTCACCCGGGAGTCCCGCCGCTCAACGCAGTATCTCCCAGACTCCGGCCAGCAGCTTCCATCCCACCAATGCCACCGCTACCGCAACCGCCAATGCGACCGTCGATCCGTCGGCGCGGATGAGCCAGTGCCAGCTGGTGGCGTTGATGCGGGCTGCGCCGACAACTATGGCCGCCCCTAGCAGGGTCGCTGCGGCTAGCTGGGTGAGCAAGGAGGCAACCTGGCGGTGAAAGTGCTGCGCGGTGGCGGCGTCTGCGCTGGCTTCGGCTTCTAGCACGACCAGCACCGAACCCCATTTGCCACCGCCGGCCGTTGAGGTTGTGATTACTTCGGCTAGCCAGTCCGCCGCAGCGGTGTTAGCTCGCTTGGCGAACCGGTCGGCGGCTTGGGCGACGCCACGGCTGCGGCACTCCTCCGCCAGAGCTACCGCCGCCTGGCTGACCGACCCGGGCTGACCTTGCATCAGCGGAGCGGCACGACCGATCGCCTCTACGACGGTGCTTGAGACCGTTGCCTGATTTGCCAGCACCGAAATGAAGCGCGCTGCGGCTTGCGCGTTGGCGACCTTGCGCTTGCTGCGCGGGGTGGTCGCCAAACACATGGTGCTTAGCGCTGTGACGCAGGCCGTTGCAGCTCCGAGCGCGAGCGAAGATGCCCACGCTGCGACGACTATTCCGCTGAGCAGCGCTATCGGGTACGGCCAGCGGGGCGCGTGGGCGGCTTGTTTGGCGAGCTTCATCGGCTGGTCTTCGCTAGCGCGGGGCTGGTTGGCGCAGGGATGGATGGCGCAAGGTTTGAATCGCTCGGAGCCGTGTGGCCGATCTGTTGCAGGCGACCCTCTGGCTCGCTCACACGCGACGCCCAACGCTGTCCCGGCTGCAGGCTCCACAGGCACTTGGTTTTAATCACACCAGATTGCTCGTCAATGCCGATTAGCTGAGTGACGTCGCCCACCACCCGCTGTCCGTGCTCGTTGCGCCCCATCCATACGCACAGATCCACGGCGGTGGCTATCTGACGGCGGGCGTAATCGTGTTGGGCGCCCTCGGCACACGCATAGGCGACGAGTTTTTCCAGCACGCCTTTGCCGGGTTGGGAATGCAGCGTCACCAAGCAGCCGCTGATGCCCGACGACATTGCGTCAAGCAGCGCCGCGCAGCCTTCGCCTCTTATTTCGCCGACTACCAGCTTGTCTGAATTTGATCGCTTGGCGTCGCGGATGTGATGCGCCATGGAATGGCTGCCGTGGCCGTCTTGATTGGGGTCGCGGGTTAGGCGTTCGTAGGCGTTCGGGTGGATGCCGTAGTCGCTCAGGCGCAGTTCCGGCGTGTCTTCGATTGTGTCTATGCGTTCATGGTCGGGCACCGCGGCGAGTAGCGCTTGGCACAAGGTGGTCTTGCCGCCGCCCATCGACGCCGCTACTACAACGTTGGCGCGCACCTTGCCAGCGACGGCCTCTAGCAGCATTTGCTCAAGCTCCGGGCATGCCACGCTCAGGTCGCTCAGCCGCATCCGCCCGGCCATGTTTGAGCGCAAGACCACGTTGGGTGGGCTTGTTACAAAAGCCTCGGCGTGGAGGCGCCAGTGCATGCCGACTCGGATGTCTAGGCGTGGGTCTAGCTCGTCGAATCGCTGCGGGCGTCCGCCGGAGTAGGCGGCCATGAATCGGATGGCTTCTATGAGTTCGTCGTCGCTGGCGAAAGGTGAGTCTTTGCGCTCACGCTTGCCGCCGACGTGTTGCACCATCATCGCTTCGCCGCCGCGTATTTGGAACTCTTCGACGGCTTCGGTGTCAAGCAGTTCAACCAGGGCGTCGACTGCGGCTGTGGCTGCGCTGGCGCGGCGGACGGAGTGGTCGCTGCGATCTAGGCGTTGAGGTTCGCAAGCGCTGCTGGCGAGTGCCCTGCCTAGGCGGCGCAGTTTCCAGGTGCTGCGGTAGGGCTGGTTTGCCTTGATGTGGATTGTTTGGGTGTGGGCTTGGGTTGGGGTGGGTGGCGCTGTGCCGGCGGCTGCTGCGTCAATAGATGTTGTGCCAGCGGTTGCTTCCAGCACGACCAGGGTTTGTGGCGTGTCGTCGTTTTTGAACTGGTCGCTGGCGGACTGGTCGCTGTCGCTGTCGGTGACGTAGACACAACTGGCGGCGGCTGCCTCGCAAGCTGCTCGCACCTGCGGATCTGCCTCGCTACTCATCACGGCGACGATCGCCGCAACTGCGGAGTCGGAGGCCTCTTGTAGTTGCGGGTCGGTCAGGGCGTTTATGACGATGGCGCCGCCTGCTTCGGATTTCACGCCACGAACTATCGCCTGGGTGATCCAAGCAGTGTCGTCGGCTGGCAATGCCGCATTGGTAACGATCAGCAGCACGGCTACGTCGCTCTGGGGTCAGGGTCGGCGAGGTCGGCCGGAGCGGCGGGATCGGACGGAGCGGCTGAATCAGACGGGGCGGCAGCTTGGTCGGTGAATGGAGCTACACGCCCACCGCGACAAGCGGGCCAGCCAGCCGCAGGCGACTTCCATAGCACCAGCGGATTGAGTCTGGTTATCTCTGCTAGCTCCGCTGCCAGACCCGGGTCAACCGCCAGCACGACAGCGCCGCCCGCAACGCCTGCCAGCCGCAACACATGCAGGGCGCAGCCGCCTTTCTTGGTCGCTATGACAGCCCAGTCGCCCGCACTTGGCGGCGTCAACGGCCACGCCGAAAAATCGGCGGCAAAGTTCATGTGCGTGATCTCGGCTTGGCGGTTATTCGGGTTCGGCCCGCCAGCGTTATCGCCGTTGTCGCTGGCGTTGCCATCGTTGCCAACGGGGAACTTGTCGGTGAGCTGAGACGCTGACACGTACACGCCCGGCGGTATGTCAACCGCTGCGACCTTGCCGACCAAGGCCAGCGGATCAACAAATCGCGCAGCTATGTCGGCGGGCAGACGCACCAGCTGGAATCCGGTCGGCTCCGCGCCTTGCGGCCAGTATTGGTTGGTTACGACCACGTCCGCTTGTGGCGGGTCGTTTGGCGGTCGCCCCCACAACCACAGAACCGCCGCTACCGCTGCCACGACCATCACTGCCAGCAGCAAGCGCCAAGGCTCTATGCGTGAGCCGACCGCTGCCGTCAACTTGCTAGGCATGCGTTAGTACCGGCGGCGGGCTGAAGCTGGTCGTGTCGGCAGCGTGTTCTTCTAGCGATCGCAGCCACTCAAATCCCGATGCCAGTGTTATCTGGGTCGGGACTTGGCTGGCCGTCGCAGCGGGTGCGGCCGTCGCATAGGAAAACCGCACGGACCACTCAAACACGGCGGGGCGCAGTAACTGCCAGGCGCAGTTTTGGGCGGGCGAGCTGAACAGCTCCGCAATGCTGCAGGTGGTGGTTCCTGACTTGACCGCCGACCGGTGCCACTGGCGGACGATCATTTGGTCGAGGGGAGCTAGCGCCTCCCACTGCTGCACTAAATGCGCTGCGCCGGCTTTTGCCATGCCGTCTTGGTCGGGCAGGTTCCATGGCACTAGCTCACGCCAAGTGATCTGCGCTCCGGTGGGCTCCCACAGGCAGTCCGCTGAGTCGGTGATGTTTAGGCGGGTTGGGTCGGGCTGACTGCTGGCTAGCCAACCTTGGCCGGGAGCGACCATCAAGAACTCACCGGAGCCGGGCAGGTGTTGTTGTCCGCTGGCGGTGGGGCTGGCTGCTCGCAGCGAGCTTGTGAAACCGATGTCTGCGGCGGCGCGGGCGAGGTCGGTTCGGCTTGGCGCTATGCAAGCTGGAATGGTGGTCGGCGGAACGGTTGGCAGGGTGCCAGTTGGCGGAGTGTCTGTTGGCGGCGTGCGGCCCGGTGGCGTGCTTGGCGGAGTGCCGATCGGAACGGTGGTTTCGGGAACAGTGCTGGTCGTTGTCGTGGTTGTAGTCGTGGTCGTGGTTTCGGCGGGAGGCGTGTCGGCGCACGAGTAGTCGGGCGATTGCAGAATCCGCTCACGCACATAGACGGGCAAGCCAGCGAACTGGTCGCAAACGAACACGCACACTCGGTATGACTCTGCGCCGCGTGAAGTGATCTGTTGGCTGATCTCTGTGGTTGCTAGCTCAGCGATGGCCGGGCAATAAGTCCGCACGGTGATTTCGTTGCAGTCGTTCGGGTTGGTGCATTTGACCAGCGAGTCGGACTCCGTGACGCAGGTGCCGCCGTGGTATTCGCTGTAGGCGGTGCTCGGGATGTCTTCGCAGGTGTCTTCGTCTTCCTGCCATTCTCGGTCGGGCAGCGATTCGCAGGCGACATACGACAGCAGTCCGTTTTCGCAGCGGGTCAGCCCCAGGCCTGCTAGCTCGGTGTCGCTTAGCGACGCCAGTCGGGTTCCCAGCAGGTTCGCCGATTCCGCCGCGTCCGGATCGGGATCGGCGGCTGGATCACTGGCCGGGTCGGCGGCTGGATCACTGGCCGGGTCGTCGGCTGGATCACTGGCTGGGTCGCCGCGGCTGGTTTCGGTGCCGTCGCTGGTGATGGGGTTGCATTCGTATGCGCCCGCGCCAGATCCGGCCGACCCCACAAAGCTCAGTCGCATGTCGGCGGGGCATCTCAAGGTGGGTTGGGCTGATGGCTCTGCCAGTACGGATCTTTCGCACTGGTTGCCGCGTGTGCTCCAGCCAGCCGGGCATGCCGCCAGTCGGGCGGAGCGGGTTTGCCAGGTGGTTCGTGTTTCGTATATGGGTCGGTTGGTGTAGTGCGGCGTGGCGACCCTGTTCCAATAGCCGGAGGGTTGGTATTCATAGACCGGTTGGGTGGCGTAGTAGCCGGGGGTGGTGACGGTGTGCGTGGTGATCCAGCGGTAGGCGGGGACTCGCACGTTCCAGCATTGCTGGCCGGCGAACGGGTCGTAGCTGCAGCGGCGCTGGGTGGTGGTGCCGTTGGACACTCGTATCGGGGGAACCAACGGATATGTGGAACGGCTGGGCGGCACCCAGACCCGCCTGTCTCGCACGTGCACTCTGCGTGAGCCGGTGCTGACCCATGTTCGGGTGTAGGTGTTGTGTGAGAAAACTCGCTGCGTGCCGACCTGAACTCGGGTGCGTTGTGCTCGTTGGCACACGAAGCCGCCGTATTCGCCTGCGACTTTTGTCCAGCCCGATTGGCAGTGTGACTGGCGTGGGCGTGATGTGGTTTGTTGGGTTTTGCAGCGACCCGAAGCGATGTCGAAGGTCATCGTCGCGGGGCAGCTTGCGTAGGGAGCAGCGGCGGCTGTGACGGCGGCGGCTGGGTGAGTGGCGGCGGCGGTGACGGCGGCGCTTGCAGAGGTGGGACGGGTGTCAAACAAGCTGGTTGAGAATCCGGCGAGCAGTAGCAGCAGAGCCAGCGCTAGGAGTATGCGGGTCATGTTGGGGTGTGGCCGGGTGATGTGGCGGTGCTTGCTGTGCTCGCTGTGATCGGCGGCCACCAGTAGCGGCTAGTCGGCGGCGGGGCTTGCGCGCCTGGGCAGGGAAAATATGGCGGCTGGGAGAATACCGATGGCGGCCAGGGCTTTTTCACACGGGTCCGATTTGTGGCGACGGAGCTACTGGCGGGGCTGGTGATCTCATCTGCGGAGCAGCCCAGCACCTGTTCGGTCGTCTTAAACGGCGACAGATACATCCGCTGAAACCAAGTGTCTTCTGGCCCCCAAATCGTGCCCGAAAGTTCTGTGGTACGGGGCGCCGCCCTTGCTGCTGCGTTCTGGAGAACCTGCAGCTCCGCAGCGGTGCATTGCGAACCGTCAACGACCGCAAGAGTCCCCGACTCCAGCTCGCCACGCGGTATGCCTGCCAAACAAATCAGCCGCTTGGCCCAGCCGAGATCTCTGTGCGAGCTCCACACCTGCTCATCAGAAATGCCAACCCACTCGTGCACCGGTATCCAGATTTGATTCAGACCTGACGCTCGCCGGCTTGGTGGCGGCGACTGCGTGTCTACGTCTGCTTCTGTGTCTGCCTGGCTGCGACCCCAAGCCAGCGCCGCCGCGAAAGCGCCGTTCGGATCTGACTGGTCGCAGTCGCCGTCGAAGCTCGCTCGCTTGGCGACGCGATAGCCGTCGATAACCCAACGCAGCCATTGCGCTTGCACGCGATCCGGGCGGCGTTCAAATTCTTCTAGTCGCTCACCGGTGGCTGCGTCGGTTAGATACACCACGTCAGCGGGCAAGCAGATCAACGCCTGCGCTGCACCCGTCGGGCTTAGCTCGGCGACGTATGCCCGCTGGGTTGGCGGGCTCGTGAAAGACAGACGGATGCCGCGCGACCACAGCGTTTCCAGCTTGGCTAGGCGGGCGGAGTCGGTGTTGTCGCCGATGCTGATGGCGGCCAGGTCTTGGCAGGTCTCCCACAGGGATTTCGGTCCGCCGGTTTGGATGGCGTGCCAGACGTTGGTGTCGACTAGCGCCGCCGCGGCTGCGTGGGCTAGCAACAATTGGCGTGCTTGGGCGCTCCAGTCGCCGGGGAAGAATCCGCTGTCAGTCAGAGAGTGTCCGCTGCTGGCAATGTCGGCGGGTTCGCCCGGACTGAAGGCCAGCAATCTGGCGTAGTGCGAGGTTGTCGCTCCCCAGCTTGGGACTGCCAGGCCGGTGGGTGATTTCATGCCCGCAACGAACTGGGTGTATTCACCGGAGGCGTTGTCCGGCGCGGGCAGCCGTTGCGCTAGTTGGCTGATGTATGCGGCTTGCGCGGGATTGGCTCGTGCGGGGTCGGTGTCACGTAGCTGGTATGTCGCTTGATTGCGGGCGGCGGCGGAGCCGGGGTGCGGCGGGCAGAGTCGGATTTGCTCCCAGCCGGAGCGGCGGTCGTCGCTTAGGTGATGCTTGGTGCTGAGTCCGGCTGTGTCAATGATCCGGGCGTAGGTGCCGTCTTGCTTTTGCGATAACCGTTCGCCGTTTTGCAGACGGCTTTGCGCGGCCGCTGTGTATGGCGGCATGGCTGTGCGCCACAGATCTGCGACGGCTTGGAAATAGTCCTCCCCTAGCTTCAGCTGGTCTTCCCAGAACGGTCGGATGCCTGATAGTTGTCGGTAGGGGTTTTGCTCGGCGTCGGTGGGCCAGGGCACCCAGGTTCGGCCGCCGGCCAGCGGCACTGGTTCGGGCACCGGGTTGGGGTGCGGATGGAACGCGTACTTGGGTTGCGCGGATTGGGCGTTGGTTGCGGCGGCGGTCGCGGTGATGGAGCCAGCGGTTGCACTGGCGGAGGCGCTAGCGGCTCGTCCGGCATCGGCATCTACATCGACACCCACATCGGCGAACAGCACGCCTGAAAACGGCGAGACTGAGTTAGCGGCCGGGTTTGCGGGATCGGGCGTGCTAGCCGTGTCGGATTGTTCCGGCGCAACCAGGATTCCCTCCGTAGGGTCAAAGACGGGTTCGTTGTCGCCGCTGACAAACTCAACGATCAGCAGCACCGACACGGCTGAAGCTGTAGCCGCGGCGAGGGCAACGCCAGCCATCAGCAGCAGGCGGGCGGCGGATGGCTGGTTGGCGGGCGGCGGGCTAGCGGGGCTCGGACTAGCTGGATTCGGTTTGGTGGGTTTAACCAATGGTGCTCCTGACCGGGGGCTTTATGGGGCTGCATCAAAATGGCAGCGACCTAACCGGTCGTGGGAGCGCAAACGCTGCTGCGTTTGTAGTTCTACATCAGGCCTTCAAAAAAGTCGTCAGGGATTATTGGCGGGCGGCGGCTGCCAGCACGCCGTTCACAAATGCGACGCTGTTCGCGGTTGCGCCATAGGTCTGCGCCAGCGCTACCGCTTCGCTCAGCACCACCGACACCGGCTCTGTGCCGTCCATTAGTTCAAAAACACCAAGCCGCAAGATCCAGCGGTCGCAACTGGCCAGCCGCTCCACCGTCCAGCCGTCCATCAGCAACTGGCTCAGGCGCTCATCAATGCTGGTCTGGTTGTTGCAGACGCCCTCGATCAGCGCTCGCGCTCGTGGGTCAATCTTCACCGGTCGGCTGTTGACCACTTGGGCGGGGTCGCACTGTTTCATTTCGGATTCGTAAAGCATCTCGATCGCTCGTTGGCGTGCCTCGTGGCGGCGGACTGGTTCTGACGGGGCGAATGGGTCGCCGCCGTGGGCTTTGGCTGGGTTGGCTTTGGCGGGACGGCCGGGGTTGGCTTTGGCGCCGCGCCCAGCGCTCTCGCTCACGCCTTCGATCGCTCTATGTATGCGCCGCTGCGGGTGTCGACCTTGATGCGATCGCCGATCTCGATGAACAGCGGAACCTGGGTCACCATGCCCGTCTCCAGCGTTGCGGGCTTCTGCGCCCCCGACACGCGGTCGCCCTGCAGGCCTGGGTCGGTCTCAGTTACCGACAACACAACCGACGCTGGCAGGTCAACTCCTAAAACCTCATCGCCGCAGCGCTGCAACACGACCTGGTTGCCTTCGACCAAGTACCCCGCCTCGTCGGCTAGGGCTGCTTTGCTGACGTTGAGCTGCTCGTAGCTCTCGTTGTCCATAAACACGAAGCTCTCGCCGTCGGCGTACAGGTATTGCATGTCGCGCTTGTCAATGATGGCTTGCTCTACCTTTTCGCCTGCCCGAAACGTGCGGTCGATCACGGCTCCGGTGCGCACGTTGCGCAGGGTGGTGCGCACGAAGGCCGGGCCCTTGCCTGGTTTCACGTGCTGGAACTCATTGATTTGAAACAAGTTGCCGTCGAGGAACACGCTCATGCCGTTGCGAAAATCTGCCGTAGAAATAGCCATAGTCAGACACATTCTGGCGGTTGCGGCGAACAGTTGTGGTCGCGGCGGTTGCTGGCAGCGTGCGAGCGGCTCACAGGATCGGGTCTTTGGGTGCGGTGGTCAGCCGTTGCGCTTGTCCGTCTGTTACCAGCACCGTGTCTTCCACTCGCACTCCCCCAACGCCGATGCGATAAACGCCCGGCTCAACGGTGACGACGTTGCCAGCTTCTAGTTTGGTTTTGTTGTGTGTGCCGATCCAGGGCGCCTCGTGGATCTGCAGCCCGACGCCGTGGCCAGTGCCGTGAACGAACTCATCGCCCATCTCGGCCGCCGCAATCACATCCCGACAAGCGATGTCAACTTGGTCGCAGCCGACTCCGGCACGAACCACGTCAACGCCGGCTTGTTGGGCATCGGCGACCGTGCTCAGCATCGCAGCCTGCGCTGGGTTTGGCTTGCCGATGCAAAACGTGCGGGTCATGTCGGAGTGGTAGCCGTCAAACTGGGCGCCGAAGTCCAGCACTACTAGGTCACCGTCGGTTATGCGCCGCTCGGTGGGGCGGGCGTGAGGCAAGGCGGAGTTGGGGCCGGAGGCGCAGATCGTTTCAAACGACAACGCCTCGGCACCGCTGTTGAGCATTTGGTAGTCAAGCGTTCGGGCGAACTCAAGCTCGGTTGGCTGGCGGGTTAGCAGATCTTGCACATCGGCCAGTGCCTGGTCGGCGATGGCGGCTGCTTTGGTTATGCGGGCTATTTCGCCTGGGTCTTTGCGGGTGCGCAGCTTGGCGACCACGTCGTTGGTCGGCACCGTTTTGATGGTGGGGGCGGGGGACTTGGCGCCGTTTTGCGGTGCTTTTTGCAGTGTCTTTTGTAGCGCTATTGCGTCGGCCCAAGCCAGCGTGTCCGCTTCAAGTCCGACGGTGAACTCGGCTTTCGCTGGGTCGTGGTTGGCTTCTTTCAGCCACGACAGCAGGGCTTGCTGCTGCTCGGCGGGGCCACCTATATAAGTAGTGAAGAGGTCGGCGACTTCGGCCTGCGCTAGCTGGCTTTCTAGCTGGGCGCGGTAGCGGCCGTCGGTTAGGAACAAGGCCCGCTCGTTGTCTATTGCTAGCTGGCCCGCAGTGCCGGTGAAGCTGGTTAGATAGCGCAGCGATGCCGGGTCGGTGAGCAGCAGCGCCGCCGTGTCTAGCGTTGCGCGCAGGCGCGCTATTCGTTCACGGCGATCCATGGCTGGCAGCCCGGGGAGCGAACCAACGCTGGTCGGTGTGGCTGGCATGGTGTCGGCTGACTCGGTGCTGGCTGGCACGGTGCTACTGGCTTTTTGCGATCGCCGCGGCGGCGGCATCTACGGCGGCGGGATAGCCAGCCGCGCCTTGCCCTGCTATCACCGTGTCGGCCAGTGGCTCAATCACTGAGAGCTTGCGCCACTTCTCCCGCTTGGCTGGATCCGAAATATGCAGCTCAACAACCGGACCGTCAAACGCCGCCAGAGCGTCATGGATAGACCAGGCGTAATGCGTGAAAGCCGCCGCGTTGATAATCACCGCGGCGATTCGGCCTATCGCTCCGTGGATGGCATCAACCAGGTCGCCCTCGTGGTTGCTTTGCAGGTGCTCTAGCTCGTAGCCGTGAGATTCGGCTTGGCGGCTCGCCGCTTGGACGTGGTCGTTCAGCGTTTCCGTGCCGTAGATCTCCGGCTGGCGGGTTCCCAACAAGTTGAGATTGGGACCAGACAGCAGCAATAAAACTGGACGCGCCACGGCTACAGGGTGCCTGGTTTAGCCGTGGCAGAGTTGCCTGGCTCGGCGTGTTCGGCCAGCGTCTTGCGCAAGATTTCTTCGGGCACCGCCGGTACTACCTCAAGTCCGTTCGGGCCGTCAAGCACGAAGGTGAATCCGTTGGTGGCTTTTTTGTCCTGGCGAAACAGCCCTATCAACTCATCGTGGTTGACGTTGGCGGGCAGGTCGTGGCTCAGGTCATAGCTAGCCAGCACGCAGCGGTGTTTTTCCACTGCGGCGTCGTCAATGCGTCCTAGTTGGCGTGCCAGCAGCGCAGCGAAATACAGCCCCACCGCCACCGCCTCGCCGTGGCGCAAGTCAAACTTGCCGCTTATCTCCAGGGCGTGCGCCAGCGTGTGGCCGTAGTTGAGCAGCGCCCGCGATCCGGACTCGGTTTCGTCTTGGGTAACGGCGGCGGCTTTTATGCGGACGCACTCCGCTACGCGCTCATCGATCGGCAGCTCGTCCAGGTCGGCGCCGCCTAGGAAGTGGTATTTCGCTAGCTCGCCCAGCCCGGATTGATACTCACGCGGCGACAGCGTTTCCAGCGTTTCGGTGTCGCACAGCACCGCCTTGGGTTGCCAGAACGCACCGACCAGATTTTTTCCTTGCGGCAAGTTCACGCCGGTCTTCCCGCCGATGGCGGCGTCGATCTGACCTAGCAGCGTCGTAGCGACGTGGATTACCGCTATGCCGCGGTGATAGACCGAAGCGGCGAAGCCAGCCACGTCGGTTACGACTCCACCGCCGACTCCGATGACGATGTCGTTGCGGGTCATGCCGAACTGCGAAAACTGGCTGCAGAGGTCTTCAATGGTGGCGAGCTGCTTAGCGTCTTCGCCGTCGGGTATGTGCGTCGTCAGGGTTTGGATGCCAGCCGTGGCGAGGCTGGCTGCGATTGGATCGCCTGGCGGTGTTGTTTGGGATGGCGCTGTTTGGGATGGCGCTGCTTGGGGTAGCGCTGTTTGAGATAGCGCTGCTTGGATCGGCTGCTGGGTGACTATGGCTGCTCGTTGCGGTTTTGCGCTGACGGCGGCTGGGTAGAGCGCGTCTATGACGGCGGGTAGTTCGTGCCTGGCACCGTGCCCTATTAATACGGTGTAGGCGCGCTCGCCTAGTGGCACGGTTACGTCAATTATGCCGCTCACCTTAAGTGAGGGTAGCTAGGGCAGGGGTGGCAAGGGTGGTAGCGGCCGGGGTGGTTGCTGGCGGGTCAGGCTGCAGAGCAGACCGCAGGTCGGGCTGCAGTGCGGCGAAGCTGAGCACGGCTATCGCCGCCGCAATCAGGTATGGACCGAGCGCGAACTTGATGCGCAGGTTTCGTTTCCAAGCCACCATCGCACCGCCCGCAACTGCGGCCACGCCAAATCCCAGAGTTAGTGCAGTCAGAACGAGCACTGGCTGGAAGTAGCCAAGATGCAGTCCGATGTAGCCAGCCAGGCGCACGTCGCCGTAGCCCATGCCGCCGCGGGCAAACATCCAAACCAGATGCATTAGCCCCCAGCCGAGTAATCCACCTAGCAGACCGCCCAGCAGTTGTGCGGCGGCTTCGGTTGCTGTGGTGCTTTCGATGGTTGCGCTGGCTGCTAGCAAGATCGCCGCGGCGGCTAGCGCCGGGTAGATCACACGGTTGGGCAGCAGCCGGGTGCGAGCATCAATGACGCACAGCCAGGCGCACACGCAGCCGAACACGCCCAGCGGGATTGCCACAAAGCGCCAGCCGGCGGCGGTGATTAGCAGCGCAACGAATGCGACGGCCAGCGGCGCCGTTAGCAGCACTGTTAGCAGCGCTGTGGTTTTTGTGTCGGTGATTCTTATTCCAGCGATAAACCTGCCGCCCGCGCCATTACCTCAACGGGCGCCGCCTGGCCCGTCCAGATTTGAAACTGCTGAGCGGCTTGGTACAGCAACATTCCTACACCATTGGCGACGGAAAGTCCCTGCGATTTTGCGGCGGCTAGTAGCGGGGTTTGCGCTGGGCTGTAGATGAGGTCGACTAGCACTTGGTTGCTGGTCAGTTGCTCGGGATTGATGGGTAGCGGGTCGGTCGGGCTCATGCCTAAGGGGGTTGCGTTGATCACCAGCTGAGAGGCGGGCACAGTGTTGAGTCCGGCGTCAGACGCAGTGCCGGACCCAGCGGCGGCTGCGGTACAAGTGCCGGCGGCGGCAGCCTTGCCAGCGGTCTTGCTGGCAAATTTCGTCACCATCTCTGCTGCGCTGACTGCCTTGTCTTGGCTGCGGTTGACGATCGCCACATTCGCACCTGCCATGCAAAGCGCTAGCGCCGCTGCACGGGCTGCTCCCCCGGCGCCAACAATCGTCGCCGACAGGCCCGCTAGTTCCAGACCCTGCAGCTTGGTTAGCGCCGCCACAAGTCCGTCACCGTCGGTGTTATGACCCACCAAGTCGCCGTTCAGATTGTGGACGCAGTTCACCGCCTGCAGCGCTAGTGCGGTTTCGCTGTGAGTCGCACAGGCCGCAAACGCCGCTTGCTTGTGCGGCATCGTGACCGACAGCCCAGCGATCTTGCGTCCGGATTGTTGGCGTTGCGCAATGCCCGCAACGAAGCTCTCGCCGTCGCCGGGCGGCACATCCCAGGCCTCGTAAGTCCAGTCCATGTCCAGATGCTTGAAGGCCGCGTTGTAAAGCACCGGGCTGAGCGAGTGCGCTACGGGATGGCCGATTACGCCAGCGGCGGCCGTGTCAGCAGTCGTGCTAGTCGCAGCAGCAGGGCTCACCCGCAGAACCCAAGCTCGATGCAGACCTGGCGATCTTGCAGGAACTGGCTGTACTCAACCGAGAATGACAAGGTGCCGTCTTCGGCCGTCTTGACGACAAACACCCAGTCCCCCGGCTCTGGGTTCAGTGCGGCATGCAGCGATTCGCGGCTAGGTGAGTTGATGGGCGTTGGCGGCAATCCGAAATTCAGTCGTGTGTTGTAGGGCGAATCGATCGCCAGTGCAATGGCGTCAACGTCGGCGCCACCCACCAGATAGCGCACGGTGGCGTCCATTCCCAGCGTCATGCCGGCGTCCAGGCGGTTGTAGATGACCTGCGCCAGCCTGGGGCGATCTTCTGGCCGCGATGCCTCGCCTTCAACGATGCTCGCCACGATCACCACCTCGTAGGGCGTCAGCCCCACCCGCGCAAAAGAGTCTGCGAAGCCGAGCTCGGCCAGCACGGCGTCCATCTGGGTGGTCATGGTTTCGACTAGCTGGTCGGCGGTGGTGGCTGCGGTTACGAAATATGTGTCGCCGAACAAGATCCCTTCGGATGGGTCTAGCGCTTGGGTTGCGATGTTGTCGGGGGGCGGTGCGACTGTGGATATGACCGGCGTGGTGCTTAGCACTTCCAAAAATTCGGCGCCGCTAAATTGCAGGTCTTTGTGGTTGTCAAACAAGGTGGCCATCTGCCCGATGGTCAGGCCTTCGGGAATGGTCAAAGAGACCTGCTCGGCTTGGCCGATTTGCAGCGGTCCGCCGCGCAGGACATCTAACGCCTCCCAGACTGAGGAGTTTTGGCGGAAGACGTAGTCGCCGGCCTGGAAGGCTGGTCCGCCGCGCAGCCGGATGTACCACTCGTACGCGGTGGCATCCGGGATGATGCCGTTTTCGGCGAGCAGCTCTGAGACGCCGGCGGTGCTGGAGCCCGGCGGCAGTGCCACGACTACCTCGCTGGTGGGATCGCCGGGCGGGTCAAGCTTTTGGCGCAGCCAATCAACGGTTCTTATGCCGACGAGAACCGCCACGCCTAGCAGCAGCACAAGTACCAGCACGGCGCCCTTAGTGCCGGGTCCTCTGCGGGTCTGCACTACCTCGTAATCCAGCCCTTCGAAGCCTTCGATTAGCGGTTCGGTGGGGATGGCGGGATCGGCTGCATCTGAACCGGCAGTAGTTGGCCGGTTGCGGTTGAACCGGCCGCGGGTCAACCGGCTGCGAATGGATCGGTTGCGGACGGGCTGGGTGACGGGGGCTGTAGCCGTGCCAGCGGTTGCGGCTCGGTCGGTCGCTGTGAGATCGGTTGGGCTGGCTGGGTCTTGCTCCGAGGGTTTTGTGGGGCGAACCAGCCCGGGGGTGCCCGCGGCGTCGGAAGCTCCGCGGGTGTTGCCGCGCACGAGCGTGTTGACCGCTTGGCGCCAGCCGGATTGCTTGTCGTTCGTCATGGCTGGTCGGCCGGCTGGACGGGCGGCTGTTGGGTGTCTAGCCAGGACTGCAGCAGCACCGCCGCGGCTACCTTGTCCACCACACGTCGGCGCTGCGGGCCTTTCATCTTTTGGTGGCTTAGCGATCGTTCGGCTTCAACGGTGGTGAATCTTTCATCGTGAAGCACCACTTGCACCGGCGCATCACCCGGGTCGGCCGGGTCATTCGGGTCGGCCGGGTCGGCCGCACCAGCCGCCGACTTACGCAGGGCGGCTTCAATGCCGGCAGCTTCTTGGCGGGCGGCATCGCACGCCGGGTTGTTCGATCCGTCCAGCGATATCGGCAAACCCACCACCACGACCTCACCTTGCACGGAACGCACAAGCTCAGCGATGCTGGCGTGGTCGGCTCGCTTGGTTCTTTTGCGATCTAACACTTCATAAGGAGTAGCTACCAGACCGCCGCTGTCGCTTAGCGCAATTCCGATTCTCACGGTGCCTAGATCAACCCCGATGCTGCGCACTTAACTGTCGGTTGCGCTAGCTGAGCTGGCGGCTAAGCCAGCGGCTAGGCGGGCTTGCTGCAGGGCTTCGGCTATTCCGTCGGGATTCTTCCCACCCGCCACGATCACATTGGCGTTGCCTTTGCGTGCAAAACCGCCCTGCACGCAGCCGGCAGCCTCGGCTAGTAGGTCGGCGGCTGTGAACTTGGGCACTGGGTCGGCTGACTGCCCGCCCGCCGGATCGACCGCGGCGACCAATGCCGCTCCGCCCGATGGTGGCGCCGACGCCAGCACTGCGGCTTGGATGCCTTTCGCATCTCGCACGCGCACGGCTATGTCGCGCAGCGCGTCACGTTCCAGGTCGCCCATGTCTGCGATTACCACGCCGTCTTCGGCTGCCGCAACCAGCTCATCAATCGCCGCGCTGGAAGAGCCTTGCTGGAGTGAGCGAATCTGGTTGCGCATCTGCTTTGATTCGTCCAAGCGCTGATTGACCGCCTCAAGCACATCGCTGACGGGACACTTCAGCAGTTGCGCTAACTGCGTCAGGGTGGTTTCGGTTTCTTGCAGGCGCTGCACGGTTTGTGTGCCGGTGATGGCTTCGATGCGGCGCAGGTTTGAGCCGATGCTTGACTCGGCGACTATTCGCAGGTGCCCAATGTCGCCTAGTGCCGCAACGTGGGTGCCGCCGCACAGCTCCACTGAGTTCGGGCCCGCCTCCAGCACTCGCACGATGTCGCCGTATTTGTCGCCGAAAAATGCGATGGCGCCCATCTGTTGGGCGTGGTCCATTGTTGTTTCAAAGTGGTGGCAGCGGCCGTTCGCCAGGATTTCGGCGTTGGCTACGTCTTCTATCTCGCGCAGCTGCTCTGCGGTGGGTGCTTCGTAGTGGCTGTAGTCAAACCGCAGCCGGTCGGGTGCGACTAGCGATCCGGCTTGTTTGACGTGGTCGCCTAGCACTTCTCGCAACGCCCAGTGCAAGATGTGTGTGCCGGTGTGGTTGCGCCTGATTGCGTTGCGGCGTGGTGCGTCGATCTTGGCTTTCACTACTGAGCCGACGGTGAGCAGGTCGGCAATCTCAACGTCTGGTGGCACAGCGCAGATGTGGCGGTGCAGGCCGGCTAGGGCATAGGTGCAGTCCAGAACTTGCAGGCTGATCGGCCTGGCAGACGGCTGGGCGGGCTGGTTGGCGGCAGGCGGGCTGGCGGCGGGCTGGCAGGTGATGGTGCCGGTGTCGCCGATTTGGCCGCCGCTTTCTGCGTAGAATGGGGTTTTGTTTAGGAAGATTTCGACGGTGCTGGCTGGTGGGTCGGGCGATCCAGCAGAGGCGATCACCGCTAGCACGTGCGCCTCGGCGACCTCGTCGGAGTCGCGCACAAAGTCGGTCAGCCCGAACTGATCCACCAGCTCGCGGTAACGCTCGTCGGCAAAGGTTGGTGCGTCATCGCGTGCCATCGCTCGGGCTCGCTCACGCTGGGTGCTCATCGCCTGCTCGTAACCGGCTTCGTCTAGCGCAAGGCCACGCTCGGTCAGAACCTCGCGGGTTAGCTCAACGGGAAATCCGAATGTGTCGTGCAGCTGAAACGCCACCTCGCCGCTGAGCGGTTGCTCGGCTGGCAACTCGGCGATCGCTTCGTCCAAGATGCCAGAGCCGGTAACTAACGCCGAGCGGAAGCGTTGCTCTTCGCGGGCAACCACGTCGCTGATGAACTGGCGGTTTTCGATTAGCTCGGGATAGGCGTCGGCCATGATGTCGATCACCGTGTCGGTCATCTGCGTCATCATGAGCTCGTTGACGCCCAGCACCCAGGCGTGGCGCACCGCCCGGCGGATGATGCGGCGCAGCACATAGCCGCGCTCCTCGTTGGATGGAAACACGCCGTCGCTGATGAGCATCGTTGATGCGCGGGCGTGGTCGGCCATGATGCGCAGCGACACGTCTGTTTCGGTGTCTTGTCCGTAGGTGGCGCCGGTGATTGCTTGGGCCTTGGCTAGCAGCGGAGCGAAAAGGTCCGTGTCCCAAACGGTTGGCACGCCTTGCTTGATCGCCAGCAGCCGCTCTAGCCCGGCGCCGGTGTCAATGCCGGGAGCGGCAAGCTCGTTCAGCGTGCCGGTGCCGTCGTTGGCGTACTGGATGAACACCAGGTTCCAGACCTCTACATAGCGGTCTTCGCAGCCTTCGATTCCGCTGGCCGGGCCGCCCTCGGGTCCGAAGTCCGGGCCTAGGTCGTAGTAGATCTCGCTGCACGGACCGCACGGACCTTTGTCGCCTGCCGCCCACCAGTTGTCTTCGTCCATTCGCTGGATGCGTTCGGGTTCAACGCCAACTTCGGTGCGCCAGATTTCGGCTGCGTCGTCATCGTCTAGGTAGACGGTGACCCACAGGGCTTCGGGCGCCAGCTCTAGCGTTTCGGTTACGAACTCCCACGCCCAGGCGATGGCTTCGGATTTGAAGTAGTCGCCGAAGCTGAAGTTGCCCATCATTTCGAAGAACGTGAAATGGCGGTTGGTGCGGCCGATGTCGTCTAGGTCGTTGTGCTTGCCGCCGGCGCGGACGCACTTTTGGATTGTGGTTAGGCGCTTGCTGGGTGGGGTTTCTTCGCCCAAGAAATACGGCATGAACGGCACCATGCCGGCCACGGTGAACAGCAGGGATGGCTCGTGCGGAATGAGGCTCGCGGAGGGGCGCACCTGGTGGTCTCGTTCGGCAAAAAACGTTGAAAACGCGTTGCGCAAATCGGTCACCCGCATCGCATTGAGGGTACCGACAGGCGTGCAGGTGTTTGTTGCGGGTTGGCTCTGAGGGAGTTGCGGGTTCGGCCCGCGTAACGGGTTCAGCCCGCGTGCGGGTCAGCCTCGCGTGAAAGAGGGGCCAGCCGAAGAGGAGCCAGCCGGTGTGCGGTTGCGACTTCGCTGGGTGGCGTTTTCAATGCGGGTGCGTCCGTCAGCCCAGGCATCTCGCAGGTCACGCCGAATGCCGCGCAGCGCGCTGAAAGTTGTGGCGGCGCCACGCACCGTTGAGTACTGATCTTTCAGGGAATCAAACCTGTCCTGCAGTCGCCGATAGACAATCAGCCCCGCTATGAAGCCCAACAAAAACCATCGCAGTCGCTTTAGCACGAGGTAACTCTAACTTTCCTGCTCAAGTTCGGGCGCTAGGCGCAGGCCTAGCTCTTCAAGGTGGCGTGATCCCAGGGCGCTGGGTGCGCCGGTTAGCGGGTCGGCGCCCGACTGCGTTTTGGGAAATGCGATTACTTCGCGGATGCTTTCTTCGCCGCAAAGCAGAGCCGCCAGACGATCGATGCCTACTGCGAACCCGGCGTGTGGCGGTGCGCCGTATTCAAACGCCGTTAGCAGGAAACCGAAGCGTTGCTGGGCGGTTGCAGGGGCGATGCCAAGCACGTCAAAAATCTGTTGCTGTATTTCGCCGTTGGAGATTCTGACGCTGCCTGATCCCAGCTCCCAGCCGTTCAGCACCAAGTCGTATGCCTGGGAGCGCACTTCTAAAAGGTCGGCCGCCATCTCCGGCGACAGGGGCTCGCTGGCTTTGCCGGGCTCCGCGGCTTTGCGGGCCTGGCTGGCTTGGGTGACCTTGCCTAGGTCTTCTTCCACCGGCATTGTGAATGGGTGGTGCGCGGGCACGGGGGTGCCTTGCGCGGTGATTTCTTCAAACAGCGGGAAATCCACCACCCAGACGAATCGCAGGTCGTCGCTTAGTTGTCCTGACTTTGCTAGCTCCGTTCCGAAGTGCTGGCGCAGCAGACCCAGCACGTGGCAGCACTGGCGCCAATCGTCGGCGACCAGATAGCACATGTCGCCTGGCTGAGCATTGAGCTGGGTGAGGGTGCCGCTGATTTCTTCGGCGCTCAGGAACTTGGCGATTGGTGAACTGATCGTGAGGCCGGGCTCGCCGGCCTGCGCTGGTTCGTCGGCTGGTTCCACTCGCATCCACACCAAGCCTTTGGCGCCCCACGACTTTGCGGTTTCGGTCAGTTGGTCAACCATGTTGCGGCTGGCGTCTGCTCCGCCGGGCACCAAAATGCCTTTCACGCACGGGGTTTTGAAAGCGTTGAACTCGGTTTGGGCGAAGGTTTGCGTTAGGTCGGTTAGCTCTATGCCGTAGCGCAGGTCGGGTTTGTCTGTGCCGAATCGGTTCATCGACTCGTGCCAGGTGATCTCCGGCCAGTCGCTGGCGCTGTCGGCAGGGTTGGCGCTGTCGGCAGAGTTGCCAGTGGGGCTTACCACCGCGGCTGCCGCACCAACGGCGTTTGCCACTACCGCTCTCACCGCATCCCCGTCGGCAAAACTCATCTCCAAGTCAAGCTGCGAAAACTCAAACTGACGGTCGGCGCGCAGGTCTTCATCGCGCAGGCAGCGCGCAATCTGGTAGTAGCGATCTAGGCCGCCAACCATGCAGAGCTGCTTGAAAAGCTGCGGGCTTTGCGGCAGCGCATAAAAGCTGCCCTGATGAAGTCGGCTGGGCACTGCGAAGTCACGGGCTCCTTCCGGCGTTGAAGCCATGAGCAAAGGAGTTTCAATTTCCGTGAAGCCTTGCGCGTCCATCGCCTGGCGGATGGCTGCGTTGATGCGGGCTCTTTGGCGCAGGTTTTTCTGCATCCTTTGGCTGCGCAAATCCAAGTAGCGGTGCCTAATGCGCAAGGTCTCGTCGATGGCGGTGCCGGATTCGCTCATGAACGGCGGCGGCTTGGCGGTGGCCAGCACCTCCACCTCGGCCTCGGTTATTTCAATTTCACCGGTCGCTAGCTCTGGGTTGATTGTGCCGTCTGGACGGGCGGTTATCAGTCCGGTTATGGCCAGCACGAACTCCGAGCGCAGGTCGTGGGCGTTGTCAACCACGATTTGCACCACACCGGTGTGATCACGCAGGTCGACGAAAGCCAGATGTTCGCCGTGCTCGCGGCGGCGATCTACCCAGCCGCACACGGTGACGCGGCGATCGATGTCGCTGGCGCGCAGTGTGCCGCAGTAGTCGGTGCGCATGGTGAGCTCGGTTATTTGCGCGGCGGCGGGCGCGGTGTGGGAGTTATTGGCGGAGTCGGTCACGAACTGCTCGGATTGACACATGTGGCTCACTAGGCGGCAGAAGCCGGTTTTTGTATTGCATCAGAGGTCGTTTCCTAAGAATGAGACGCAAAAATTCCTCAAACCGCTCTGGAGGAACCGACACTTGAGGCTCAGAAGTATTGAACTTTTCGAACAATTCTGAAAGCCACCTGTCCTCGTGCAACCTTGATCTCCAAGCTTCACTGACTCGCTCTGAAATTGCCTTAGGAGGTAGCTCAAGCAAACGGCGAAGGGAATAAGTTCCGGTTTCTATCTCATCTGAGCCGATGATGACCGCGACATGCGCGCCGGCTCGATCGGCCGAACGAATCTGCGCCAGCATAGAACGACCGTCAAAAGATCGGTCGGCGTTGTAGTTAGCTTCGCGCAGCCATTGTGTTAGGTAGCGTGCGTTTGAGCCGTCGGTGACATCAATCACCCAAACATCTGGCACTGGCGGTGGCTTGACAAAAACTCCTTCGGCATCGCAGGCCAGCAGCAGTCTTTCAATGCCCAATGCAAACCCGATGCCCGGCGTTGGTGGACCGCCCAGCGCTTCCACCAAACTGTCGTACCGTCCGCCTCCACAGATGGTGTCTTGTGCCGCGTCAATCGCGTCAGACTGAAACTCAAAGGTGGTGTGGGTGTAGTAGTCCAGGCCGCGCACCAGCCTTGGCTCTTTTTCGTAGGCGACATCGAGCGCATCCAAACCAGCTTGTACGCGCTTAAAATGCCACGCTGCGGCGGGATCTAAGAACTCCTCAATTGGTGGAGCCTCGCGGGTCGCTTCAATAGTTTCTGGATACTTGGAGTCAAGCAGTCGCAAGGGGTGCGTTACGGCTTTTTTTTGGTCGGCCTTGTGCAGATGATCACGCCTCTTGCTCAGGTAAGTACGGAGTGCGTCAACATATCTAAAGCGCGTTTCTAGCGTTCCTAGCGAATTGACAACCAGACGCACCTGGCGGAGACCGACCTGTTTCAAGATCTCAGCCGCTAACGCTATGATCTCCACATCGGCATCTGGGTCGCCAGTGCCAAGCGTTTCGGCGCCGAACTGGTGGAACTGACGGTAGCGGCCAGCTTGTGGCGCTTCGTATCGGAAAAACGGTCCTTGATACCAAACCTTCCATGGCGTGGTGGGTCGGTGTTGGGAAAAAGCCCGAGAAACCGCCGCGGTGCCTTCGGGTCGCAGCGCCATCTGGCGGTCGCTGCGGTCGGCGAACTGATACATCTCTTTGCCGACCACGTCGGTGCCGCCGCCGACTTGGTCAAACACCGCCGCTTGCTCAAACACGGGTGTACTCAGCAAGCCGAAGCCGTAGCGCTGGGCGGTGCGCGCAAACAACTCCGTAAGAGATGTCCAGCGTGCCGAATCCGGCGGCAACAGGTCGTGTGTGCCTATTGGGGTCTTTACTTTAATTTTGTGAGAGCGCTTAACTGCTTTGGCGGAGGGAGGCATACGGCGCGCACATCCTAGGAGTTCGCTGCCCGCATCTTATGAGTTCGCTGCTGCGCTTGTGCCAGTGCTCCGATAGCAGTCAAACACTCCCGGCACGGATCGGATAGCGGCTAGCAGCTGCTCTAGCAGCGCCAGGTCGCCCATCTCTAACTCAAAGCGCATCACCGCAACCTGGTCGTCGCCGGTGAAAGTTTCGCTGCCGACGATGCTCAGATGATGGTTGAACAGAACCTCCACCACGTCCAGCAAAAGCTTGTCGCGATCCAGGCCACGCACTTCAACTTGGGCGATGAATCCACCTGCTCCGGAGGCTTCCCAATCCACCTCAACTTGGTGAGCGGTTGAAGTAGTGGCTAGCTCAACGGCGGTGGCGCAGTCGTTGCGATGCACCGAAATACCGCGGCCGCGTGTGGCAAACCCAAGTATCTCATCGCCGTGCACGGGCTTGCAGCACTGCGCCAATCGCACCAGCGTTTCTTCGTGTCCGTCTACCTGAACGGCCGCCACCCAACGACGGCGACTTGACCCACGCTGGCGCGCGGGACGTGCCGGCAGCTGCTGTCCGGCCCCGGCTGATCCGCCGCTCAGGTGGCTGAACATGCGTTGCGCAACCGCTTCGGCGCTGAGGTCTTGCTTGCTGACCGCCTCAAACAGCTGCTCTTGGTCGGAGCGGCCGAACTGCTCGGCGACGGCGACCATGTCTTCGGTGTCGAACAGCAGCGAAGATCGCAGACCCTCGGATCGCATGGCTTCGCTAACCGCCTCACGTCCGCTTTCAACCAGCTCTTCTTTGTCGGAGCGAGCGAAAATGCGGCGAATGCTGTCCTTGGCGCGCGACGTGGCGACGAAGTCCAGCCATTCACGCGCCGGCTGAGCGTTTTCGTCTTTAGAGGTAAACACCTCAACGGTGTCGCCGGAATCAAGCTGGCGATCAAGCGGCGCTAGTCGGCCGTTGATCTTCGCTCCGATCAGCGAGTTGCCGATGTCGGTGTGGATGAGATAGGCGAAATCAACCAGGGTGGAGCCGCTCGGCAAGGACATCACATCGCCGACCGGGGTGAATACGAAAACCTCATCTAGCCCCAGGTCGGTGGCGAGGCTGCTCATGAACTCCGCCGGGTCGTCGGTTTCGGTTTCTTTTTGCCAGTTGACTATTCGGTCTAGCCAGGGCACGTCCACGTCGGGGCTGTCGCCCTTGGTCTTGTAGCGCCAGTGTGAAGCCAGCCCGTATTCGGCTCGCTGGTTCATTTCGTTGGTGCGAATCTGCACCTCAACCACGATGCCTTTGGGTCCGACAACGGTGGTGTGCAGCGACTGGTAGTGGTTGAACTTTGGCATGGCGACGTAGTCCTTGAACCGGCCTAGCACCGGCTTCCAGGTGCCATGGATTGAACCCAGCGCCGCGTAGCAATCTCGAATGGTCGGCACCACCAGCCGAATGCCGACCAGGTCAAAAATCTCGTCAAACGAACGACCCTTTAGCACCATCTTTTCGTAGACGCTCCAGTGGTGTTTGCGGCGGCCGGTTACGGAGGCGTTGATTTTCATAACCGCCAGACGATTGCTGACCTCTCCTAGCACGAGGTCTACGTATGTCTGCTGCTGCGGGGTTCGCTCAACGATGAGGCGGTCGATCTCGGCATAGCGCTTGGGGTAGATCGCCGCAAAAGACAGGTCTTCTAGTTCGTTGCGTAGCTCTTGCATGCCCATTCGGTTGGCCAGCGGCGCGTAGATATCTAGGGTTTCACGCGCAATCGCTACCTGTTTTTCGGGGTCAAGCACGCCGACGGTGCGCATGTTGTGGAGGCGGTCGGCCAGCTTGATTGCCAGCACGCGGGGGTCTTTAGCGATCGCTACCAGCATCTTGCGCAAGGTGGCGGCTTGTTGCTCTTGCTTGGAGGCGAATCGGACTCGGGCGAGCTTGGTTACGCCGTCAACTATGACGGCCATATCGGCGCCGAACTTTTGGGTTACATCAACCATCTCTAGCTCGGTGTCTTCAACCGCATCGTGCAACAGCGCGGCGCCGATCGAGACATCGTCTAGGCCTAGCTCGGCGACAACCGCTGCCACTGCGATGGGATGCTGAATGTACTCCTCGCCGGTTAGGCGGCGGTCGCCCTCGTGCGCGTCGCGTGCCACCTGGTATGCGCTCGTGATGAGCTTGGTACTTGCCCGGGGCCAGCGTTTGCGGTAGCTGGAAAGAACGCCAGCGATGAGAGTCGTGGACGACGCGGCTGCCCGGCGCCACGGCAATACCCGCGATACCGCTGCCATTTGCTTTTGCCTGTCTTTGCTAGCGACTAACGGTGCTAGCGGCTAACGGCGTTTGCCGCGCTTGCGTGGGCGCGGTGTGGCGGTGCGGGTGTAACGCTGCGCGGCTAGCGCCGATCTGGCGGCGGACATGGAGTCAAGGTCGCCGAGCGCTTCGGCTGCTTGTTGCGCGCTAGCCCAGACTGGTTCACGTGCTTTGAGAAAGGCGACGATCGGCATAGCGACAAACAGCGAACTGTAGGAACCAACGATAATGCCGATGAGCAGCGCTATTGCGAACTCTTGCAGCGCGCCGGCGCCGAGGAATCCCGATCCGACCACCAGCAATGCCGCGACCGGCAGAACTGAGGTGATGCTGGTGTTTATCGAGCGCATGAGCACCTGGTTTAGCGACACGTCGGCCAGCGATGAGTAGGCGACGATGCTGCGCTCCGGCAACAGTCGTTCGTTTGTTTTGACGCGGTCGAACACCACGATGGTGTCGTAGAGCGAGTAGCCCATGATCGTCAGGAATGCGACGACGGTCGCCGGGGTTACCTCAAATCCGAACAAGGCGTATGCGCCCACGGTGAGAACGACATCGTGCGTCACCGCTAGCAGTGCGCCGACCGACATCTTCCATTCAAAGCGCGCCCATAGATAAAGCGCGATCAACACCGCAAACACCACCAGCGCGCGGCGGGCTTTGCCAGCTACCTCGTCGCCGAATGACGGGCTGACTTGGCGCGTGCTTAGCTGTTCCGAGCTGATGCCGGCCGATGTGGCAAGCGCTTCGGTGACGCTTTCCGCGGTGACGCCTTCGTCTAGGGAGCCACGCACGCGGAAGATGTCGCCGTCGCCGGTGACCGTTATTTCTTGCACGCGGGCGTCGGGCACGCCGGCACCTTGGGCTACGTCGGTGAGGCCGTTGACGGAAATGTCGGTGCCGTCCGGGACGCTGTCGGTGGGTAGCTCCCAGACGGAGCCGCCGGTGAACTCAACTCCCAGGTTGAGCCCTCTGACAAGCAGAGCGCCGACGCATATGAGCACCGCTATTACCGAAACGAGCAGCACCTTGTATGAGACCGACAGAAAACTCCAGGAGTTTTCGCCGTGGTAGATCTTGCGAATGGCTGAGATCATGGTTTTGCGCCTGGTTTGTTTGAAGTGCTGGTTGTGGTGGTGCCTGGAGTGGCGGTGGTGCTAGTGCCAGCGCCGACGGCTCCTGCCGCCGCTGCGGGTGCAGGCGCGGCACCGGCTATCTCCCCCACCGATATGCCTAGCCGCCGCGGGTGTTCGCTCACCATTTTTCTCGCCACGAAATTCACCAGCGGTCGCATGAAGAAATACGAAACCACTAGGTCGATGAGAGTTGCGATGCCCAGATACAAGGCGAAGCCGCGCACCGTGCCGCTGGTTAGCTGATAGAGCACGCCCGCACCAATGAGCGAGGCCAGGTCGGCCCACACGATGGTGGCAAAGGCGGTTGGGAAGCTGGCGTCGGCGGCTGAGCTAACCGCTCGGCCGCGTCGCACTTCTTCTTTTATGCGTTCGTAATAGACAATGTTGGAGTCGACTTGGACACCGATTGACACGACGATGCCGGTGATGCCGGCCAGCGTGAGTGCCAGGCCGCGGCTTTCGCCCAGCCAACTGATGAGCGACCACAAGATTGCTCCGCTGATTGCCAGGCTGCTCACCGCTACCAGGCCCAGCAGTCGGTAGTAGAACACCATGTAGATCCCCACCAGGATCAGCCCGATGAGGCCGGCGATGAGGCCGGCTCGCAGGGTGCCTTCGCCCAAGGTGGCTGAGACCGTGCGGACGTCGTCTTGCACGAACTCCACCGGCAGGGCGCCAAAGCGCAGCACGAGCGCCAGATCTTGCGCCTCTTCGGAGGTGAAGGAGCCGGAGATGACCGCCGTGCCGCCGAACTCGGTTGCGTTGATTGTGGGGGCGGATTCAACTCTTCCGTCCAGCACGATCGCTATTTGTTGCTCGAAGAAGTTTCTGGCCAGGGCGTCAAACTGATCTGACCCCTCTGGAGTGAAGTTGATGTTTACGACCCAGGAGTTTTGGAAGGTAGCCACTGCGTCGTCCACTACCTCGCCGGTCAGCAGCGCGGGGCCCAGGGCGTAACCGAGGAAGTTGTCGGCTCCTGCTAGCAGCACTGCGTTTTCTGCGATGTCCAGTTCGGCTGGAGTTAGCTCGGGCGGCGGCAGGTCTTCAACGGCGGTCACGGCGGTGTCGGTTGCGTCGGTTTCGTCCGTAGCACCGGTTTCATCTGTGGTGTCCGCGGTGTCGGTTGCGTCAGTTTCTGTGCCATCGGTTTCAGTGCCGTCGGCAGGATCGCTTGTGTCGGTTTCAGCTGCGTCGCCGTCGGTTTCAGTACCGGACTCACCGGTATCGGTGTCGGACTCATCGCTGGATGTGTCGGTGTCTTCGGCGGCTGGCTCCTCAGCGGTTTCGCCGGACTCCGCCGCGGGTTCTTCCACTGCGGGTTCTTCCGCGGCGGGTTCCTCGGCCGCGGGTTCCTCAACCGTTGGTCCTTCGGCGGTTGGTTCCTCAGCGGCGGGCTCGCTTGTCTCCGCGTCGCCGGTGGATGTGTCGCCATCGGTGGCTCCGCCATCGGCAGCACCGTCGTCAGCGCCACCATCATCACCGACGGCTTGCTCCGCTCGAAAGTCGGCAAGTTGTTCGTTAAACATCCGAACGCTCTCGGTGGTTCGCGCAAAGGCATTCGTATCGGTCAGGGCAAACGAACTAAGCACCGGCCGGAACCGAAGCTCGGCGGTCTGGCCGACCAAATCAACCGCCCGCTGCTTGTCCTTGACGCCCGGCAGCTGAATGACCACCTGGCTGCCTTGGCGCGTGATGTCTGGCTCTGCCACGCCCAGCGCGTCAACGCGTGATCGGATTATCTCAATTGCGCGGTCAAGCTGATCGTCTTCAACCTCGCCAGTCGGTCGCAGCACCACCTCAACGCCGCCTTGCAGCTGAACGCCTAGCACCGGCGCCCAGCCAGCTAGCAAAACTCCAGCCAGTGACCCCACCGCAACCAGTACTGCGACTAGCAGCGATATGACATGAGAGCGTCGCAAACTAGAGCCCTAGATCTAAAGAGGAATAAGAGTGGTTTGGCAGGCGAATCGGCTGCGCTCGCCCGCTACCGCTGGTACCAGCCCCGCTAGCGCCAGCGCTTTGTTAGTTATCTGAACCGGTGCCTTCGGGCAGTTCGGCAGGCTCTGAGGGGTCAATGGGCGCGCCCGAACTGGCCGGAGTAATGATCTGGGCGATTGCGGCCCGCTGCACACGTAGTTCAACATCGGTGTCAACCTCTAACGACAAAACGTCGGAGCCGTCCTCTTCGGCCACGATCACACCGATCACTCCGCCCGCTAGCGCCACCTCATCGCCAACGCCCGCTGAACGAACCATCGACTGACGATCACGCATGCGCCGCTGCTGCGGCCGAATCATGAAAAAGTACAGAACAACTAAAACTATTAGGGGCAGCGCTAACGCCATTGCGTCTCCTTGTGGATCTTTGCAGATCTGATGAATCTTGTGGTTGCGGGTGCCAGCCTAGTCGCTTGACGCCCAAATTTGCGATACCTCACGGGTGTATGCGGCGAACTTGCCTTGCTCGATGGCGTGGCGGGCGCCGGCTATCAGGTCGTTTAGAAACCAGAGGTTGTGCAGCGAGATTATGCGTGGCGCGGTGGGCTCGTCCACGGTGAGCAGATGGCGCAGGTAGGCCCTGCTGAAACGCCCGCCGAATGGTGTGTTTTTCTGCAGGGGGGTGTCGTCGCGGGCGAATCGGGCGTTGCGCAGGTTTAGGCGTCCCTCATTGGTGAGTGCTGTGCCGTGGCGGGCTAGCCGGGTGGGCAGCACGCAGTCAAACATGTCAACGCCGGCGGCGATGGCGCTGAGCAACCGCATTGGATCGCCTACGCCCATTAGATAGCGCGGCTTGTTGGCGGGCAGTATTTCGGTGGCAGCGGTGAGTGCGGTTGTCATTTCCGCTCGGGATTCGCCGACCGCCAAACCGCCGATGCCGTAGCCCGCAAAGTCAAGTTGCGCCAGTGTTTCTGCGCTGTGTTGGCGCATTTTGGTGTCGGCGCCGCCTTGCACGATGCCGAACAGGGCTTGGCTGGGTGTGGCTTGGCTGGAGCTGGCTATTTCGGTGTGGCTGGCCAGCGCTCGCTTGGCCCAATCGTGCGTGCGCTCCATTGCCAGGCGAACCTCAGCTTCCGGCGCGGGCAGCATCACGCAGACGTCAAGCACCATCTGTATGTCGGCGCCGATTTGATGCTGAATCTGCACCGCCGACTCAGGAGTGAGGCGCACCTCGGTGCCGTCGTAGACCGAACGAAACGTCACCCCGTCGTCGTCAATTTTTGTGCGCGATGAGTGGGCGTTGTTGCTGTCGTTGGGGTTGCGTCCCAGCGACATCACCTGGAAGCCACCCGAATCGGTCAGCATGTGTCCGTCCCAGTCGCAAAAAGAGTGCAGCCCGCCTAGCTCGGCGATGGCTTCGGCGCCGGGTCGCAACATCAAGTGATACGTGTTGCCCAGCACGACCTCCAAACCCAGTCGCTCGTAGTCGGACGCGTCAAGATGCACCAGCGTGCCGCGTGTGCCGACCGGCATGAACACCGGTGTCTCAAAGCTGCCGCGCCCTGTGGTGACTCGGCCGCGGCGGGCGTTGCCGTCTTGCGCTAGCAGCTCGTATTGCATGGTTTAGTTTTGCGCGGCTTAGTGCTCGGTGGCGCGTGCATCAGGCTGCGGCGGGTGTGCCAGCTGAGGCGGCTGCGGCGGGTGCTGCAACAACATGGCATCGCCGAACGACAAAAAGCGGTAGCCGCTGGCAAGCGCAGTCTCATACAGGTTGCGCCAGTGTGCTCCGATAAAGGCGTCAATCAACACCAGCAAAGTTGAGCGCGGCAGATGAAAATTAGTCAGCAGCACGTCCACTATTTGGAACTGGTCGCCTCGCTTGAGGAACAGATCCGTTCGGCCTGTGTGTTTGCCGCGTGCCGCCGACTCCAACGCTCGCACCGTGGTGGTACCGATTGCCACTACTCGCTTCGCCTCTTGGCATTTTTGCCAGGTGGATTGCGAAACTTCGTATTGCTCAGTGTGCATTACGTGCTCTGACAGCTCGCCGCTGACTGGTTTGAAAGTGTCTAGCCCTACTACTAGGTCGACGGTGGCCCAGCCGATGTCGCGGCTGGCAAGTGCCTCTATCACTTCGTTGGTGAGGTGCAGTCCGGCCGTTGGTGCTGCCACCGATCCGGGCTGGTCGGCGTAGATGGTTTGGTAGTCGGCAGCTGTTGGGTGGTAGTCGGCGGGGCTTGTCGGGTCGGCGGCAGGGCTGGCTATGTAGGGCGGCAGCGGTGCTTCGCCGGCGGTGCCTAGCAGCCTGACCACATCGTGCGGCGTGGCGACTGGCTTCTTGTCGTAGCTGAGATGCACTGCCCGCTGGCCAGCTGCGTTGCTGGCAGCCGTGTCGGCAAGACGCTGGCCGATTGTTACCCGCAGCAGATCATCACGCTGGCTGAGTAGCTGCGCGCCATCACGCAGTCGGCGACTGGGCTTGACTAGCGCCGACCACCAACCGCTCGCCGCCTCGTCGGGGACCGTGTCGGGCAGCGGTGCAGCAGACCGCGACACAGCTGACCGCGACACAGGCGACCGCAGCGGCTCTAGCAGCAAAACCTCCGCCGCGCCGCCGCTTTGCTTGCGCAGATCCAGGCGCGCCGGTATGACCTTCGTGTTGTTCGCCACCACCAGATCGCCCGGCATCAGCAGTTGCGGCAGATCGCTTACGTGTTTGTGGTCTGGTGCTGTGGTCGGTCCCCTATCAATCAGCAGCTTGGCGCTGTCGCGCGGATGGATGGGTGTCTGCGCTATTGCCTCGTGCGGCAGCTGATAGTCAAACTCGGCTATTGAGAGCATCGCCGTGAAAGCATCGCTGGCCGGCCTTATTCATCTAGCGGCAGCTTGGTGGCAGGCGCTGGACCTTCATCGACAGGCAGCTTTACCTCTAACCCCAAATGCTCGTATGCCTGGGCGGTGGCTAGTCGCCCGCGTGGCGTGCGCTGCAGCAGGCCTCGCTGAATCAGAAACGGCTCGTACACCTCTTCCACGGTGTCGGGCTGCTCGCCCACCGCAATCGACAACGTCGTTAGCCCTATCGCCTGGCCGGCGTGCGTAACCGTCAGCGCTTTCAGAATCGCTCGGTCCACCTTGTCAAGCCCTAGATCGTCCACGCCAAACATCTTCAGTCCTTGGTCGGCGGTGGCGGCGTCAATCTGTCCGTTGCCTCGCACCTCAGCGAAATCTCGGACTCGGCGCAGCAGACGGTTGGCGATGCGGGGGGTGCCACGGCTGCGTTGCGCAATCTGAGTGGCGCCGACCTCGTCAATGATCACGTTAAGTATTCGGGCGGCGCGCTGCACTATCAGCTTCAGCTCGTCGGGCGTGTAGTAGTCCAGCCGTTCAACCAGCCCGAACCGATCACGCAGCGGCCCGGCGATGAGACCGGTGCGGGTGGTGGCTCCGACCAGCGTGAAGCGTGGCAGGTCTAGCCGGATTGAGCGGGCGGCCGGGCCCTTGCCCAGCACGATGTCAAGCTGAAAATCTTCCATCGCCGGGTAGAGCACCTCTTCAACGATTTTGGGGAGGCGGTGTATCTCATCGACGAACATCACGTCGCCCGGACCAAGATTGCTGAGCATCGCTGCCAGGTCGCCCGCCCTTTCGATGGCTGGGCCGGAGGTGACGATGAGGTTGGTTTCTAGCTCGGCAGCGATGATGCCTGCGAGGGAGGTCTTGCCTAGCCCAGGCGGGCCAGCAAACAGCAGGTGGTCGGGTGGCTGGGTGCGTGCCTTGGCGGCCTCCAGCGTTATTGATAGCTGTTCTTTTAGGGCTGACTGGCCGACGAACTCTGCCAGGCTGCGGGGTCGCAGATTGGCTTCGTCGTCATTTTCGGATGCCAGCGCCATCGGGTCAAGCACGTCTTCTTCTTCGGCGGGTGGTGTGGCGGCGGGCGGTGTGGCGTCAGATGTCTGGTCGGGCGGGTCGGCGGACGCATCGGTTCGGCGGTAGGACTCTTGGCGGCCTTCCTTGTCTTTCGGAGAACTGGCGGCGCTCATCGCTGCTTGTTCATCATCTGCAGGGCTTCGCGCATTAGCTCGCTTGCGTCGGCGTCCGGGTCATTTGCTGAGTCTGGCAGGCGGTTGATTGCGTCTTTTATCTCGGGTGGTGAGAAGCCCATTCCCGCCAGGCCTTCGCTCACTTCGGCTAGCGGACTGCTGCTTGACTTACCGGCGACGGCGGTGGTTGATCCGACCGCGGTGATACCCAGTCGGGCTTTGAGGTCGATCATCATTCGCTGGGCGGTGCGCATACCGACGCCTGACACCACCGTTAGCGCTTTCGGGTCTTCGCCCAAAATGGCTCGGCGCAGCTCACCCGGCGGCAGGTGCGACAGCACGCTTAGCGCAAGTGCCGGACCTACTCCTTGCGCCTTTAGCAGCATCTCAAAGCAGTGCCGCTCGTCAATGGAGGTGAATCCAAAAAGGCGGGGCACATCGTCGCGCACGGCTTGGCTCACCCAGAAGTACACGTCTTTATTGTCTTGTTTGCTCTTCTGGGAGATCTCCGCCAGCGTGCCGGGAGTTACCGTCACCCGATAGCCGACGCCGCCCACCTCTACTAGTAGTTCGCCCTCTGGATCTATCTCCTTTATCTCGCCGCGTAGCGATCCGATCATCGGGGTGATCCGGCGGGGGTGGCCGCTGCTGTTCGGGCGGCGGCTGACGCGATGCCGTTGTGCGCCAAATGGCACAGCGCAACTGCCACCGCATCGGCGGTGTCGGCGGGCTTAAGCACCTGCGGCAGATGCAACAGCGTTTGAACCATCCGCTGCATTTGATCCTTGGGAGCGTCGCCCCAACCGGCGACCGCAATCTTGACCTGGTTGGGCGTGTACTCCACCACCTCCGCTCCGCTCGCAGCGCCAGCGGCCATCATCAAACCCGCCGCCTGCGCCACGCCGATCGCGGTCTTTGCGTTGGCGGTAAAGAACACTCGTTCTAACGCAACCACGTCGGGATGGTGCTCGTCAATGAGTGAGCTGAACTCGGCTTGTAGCCGTGCCAAGCGCTGCGCGGTGGAGTGTTCGGGCGCGGTGCGAATCACGCCCGCTGCGACTAGCTCGGTGCTGGCGGCGCGCCTAGATGCCGCCTCAACCACGCCGTATCCGCAGCGCGACAAGCCAGGATCAATCCCCAACACAAGCATTTAGTTATGTGTAGCGCACAACTAGCCCTCAGCGCAGGCACATTCCACAAGCCCTAGCTGTCAAGCCCTAGCTGACCAGAGCCTCCAGCATGTCATCGCTGACATCAAAGTTCGCGAAAACGCCCTGTACATCATCGTGTTCATCTAGCGCCTCTAGCACGTTCATTACCTGTTTGACCTCTGACGGGTCGGTCAGCTCAATGGTGTTTTGCGGCACATAAGTAATGTCGGCGGACTGCACTGCGACGCCGGCTGCCTCTAGCGCTTCTCGCACCGCCAGCGTGTCGGCCGGGTCGGTTAACACCTGCCACACTCCCCCTTCGGCTTCAACGTCGGTAGCACCGGCATCTAGCGCTGCGGCTAGCACGTCGTCTTCGGACACCGCGTCTGCCACCGTGACTATTCCTCGCCTCTCAAACTGCCACGCAACCGCGCCCGGTTCGGCCAGCGATCCGCCCGCCCTTGTGAAGACGCTGCGGATTTCGGAGCCGGTGCGATTGCGATTGTCCGTCAGCACCTCTACATACATTGCAACGCCGAACGGGGCGTAACCCTCATAAGACACCTGCTCATAGCTGACGCCTTCAAGCTCGCCCGTGCCTCTTTTGATTGCTTGCTTAATGGTGTCTAACGGCACGGAGTTGTCGCGCGCCTTTTGATACATGGTGCGCAGGGTTGCGTTGGACTCAAGGTCGCCGCCGCCCGTTCTGGCTGCCACCTCTACCCCACGGATCAGCTTGGCGAACAGCTTGCTGCGCGCCTTGTCGGCGGCTCCTTTGCGGTGCTTGATGGTTGCCCATTTGGAATGTCCTGACACGCTTGTTCTGCCTGACTGTTATTTCGCTAGTTGGTTGGCTGCTTAGTTGTTTAGCTGCTGGGTGAGTATTGGAACACAACTCTGAAGCCAAAGCTGGATGAAGTTTGCTCTGCGATGCGCACTCCCACAAAACTGCAGTCGCCGAAGTTGTCGCAGCTGTAGCTGCTGGCTAGTCCTTGATAGCCGTCTGCCTGGTTCAGCCATTGCCGAATGCCTTGCCGATTGATTACTAGGTTGCCGTCGTCGTTGACGTATGCCGCGCCCGCCACTGCGTCTAACAACAACGTGGTGGCATCGTAGGCCTGCGCCCAGGTGGTGAAACCGAGCGGTTCGCCGGTGGCGTCGAAGTAGCGGGTGAAGAGGTCTTGCGTTCGCACTTGCGTGGCCTGGTTTGGGTTGTTGTCGTAGCTGTTTGGCACCACGAAAAACATACCCAACGTTTGCTCGTTGGAAATCTGCTGGCCGACCGTGCCGTCGGCTACTAGCACGGTGTCTTGCAGGGCTGGCAGAGCCGCTAGCTGGCCTAGCACGTCGGTGTCTGCGGGCGGGTAGATCGCTAGCAGCACCGCCTGCGGGCTGGCGGTGGCTATCTCCGCTGCGGCGCTCAGGAGATTTTCCGTGCCGATCGCTTGGCGCGTTGCGGTGATCGTTCCGCCTAGTCGCTCAAAAGCCGCTGCGAACTCTTGCGCGAGGTTTCGGGTGTCGGCGTTGCCGGTGTGCAGGGCGGCGGCTGTGCGCAGGTTTTGGTCCGTGTACAAAAACTGGGCGATGGCTTCGGCTTTGGTGATGTCGTTGGGGGCGGTGCGGTAAAAGCCCGGGTTGTAGTCGGGGCTGGGGTTTTGGTTTAGGTCAGAGGTGAGCGTTGTTGAGGTGCTGGAACTGGTGATCGCCACCAAGCCAGCCTCGCTAATGACGGGCACTAGCGCCACCGAAGATGCTGAGCAGGTCGGGCCGATGATGCCTACAACTTGCGTGTCGGCGGTGATCTCATAGGCGATCGCTTCGGCGGCGTCGGGCTTGCAGGGGTCGCTTATTGGCGTGCCGAACTCAACTTGAAAGCCGTGAATGTCGCCGTAGTTGGCCAGCGCCATTTCGGCGATGGTGATTGCCGTGTTGCCGGCTGGCGCCAGCGCACCGCGGTTGGCTTGCACTAGGCGAATCTGAACTGCGTCGCCGGCTGGCACCGTTACGAAACCCAGCGATCCGTCGCCAAGTGGGGCTGCGTCGGGGTTGTTCGGGTCGGCGCTGCCCGCGCCGCCGGAGCCGTCCGCGTCGGCGCCGCCCGGACCGGTGCCGTCGGCGGAGCCATCCGCGCCAGCGGCAGGGTTGTCACCCGCGGTGTCGTTGTCTCTGCTACACGCTGCGGCTGCCAGAATCAGCGCTAGTACCAGCGCAGCTAGCCGCGCCGTCAGTGATGCTGATCTAGCTCCGCGAATACTCATAGACGACATTTACGCGCACCAAATCAACATAGGTCTGATCAACGGTGAGGTCGATTTCGTCGGGAAGCTCTGGGTCGTTGTAAACGATGAGGGTCTTGACTTCCCCGCAGTCGCCGAACTCGTCGCAGGTGTGGTTCCCGCTCAGCCCTTCATAGTCCGCCACCTCGTTCAGCCAACCCCGAATGCCCTCACGGTCAATCACCAGCGCGCCGTCATCGTTCACATACGAAGCCGCTTCTATCGCCTCCAACAGCAGCACGGCTCCGTCGTAGGTGTGCGCCCAGAATGTGCCGGCTGGTAGCTCGTTGGCATCGGTGAGGTAGGCATCCACGAAATCGTCGGCGCTTTGATTGGTGCTCTGGTTTGTGTTGCCATCTTCGCCGGTGAAGTTGATGTCGGGCACGGCGAAGTAGACCCCTTGCGATGCGGGGTTGACGACCTCTTCGCCGATTGAGCCGTCCGTGATTATGAGGGTGTTTTCCAGGCCGGGGATGGCGGCTAGCTCGGAAACGACCAGATCGGAGTGCGGGTAGATCGCCAGCTGCAAGGCCTGCGGTGTGTCGGCTGCCAACCCGGCCAGAGCGGTCACGACTTCTTCGGGCGTGTTCGCCACGCCCAATGTGGTGATCGTGCCGCCCAGTCGTTCAAATGCGGCGGCGAAACTCTCCGCCAGGCCCTGGCTGTATGCGTTGCTGGTGTGCAGCGTGGCGGCCGTGGTGAACTGCCTCTCGTTGTAGAGGTATTGCGCGATGGCTTCGGTTTGCTCGGCGTCGTTGTAGGAGCTGCGGTAGAAGCCGGCGTGGTTGTCGGAGCCCTTGTTGCCGGCTAGATCGGACGTGAGGTCTGGCGAGGTGCCGATGCTGATCAGCGACAGGCCCGCCTCGCTGAACACCGGTGCGATTCCGACTGCGGACGCTGAGCAGGTGGGTCCGACGATGCCAACAATCTGCGGGTCTGCTACTAGGTCACGTGCCAGGTCTGCGCCGGCGATGGGTTCGCAGGGGTCAAGCAGCGGCGGGCCGAAGTCCACCGTGAAGCCGCGGATGTCGCCGTAGTCGGCTATCGCCAGCATCGCTGAGATGTTGCTGGTTATGCCCGTCGCCGCGGATTGACCTTCCCACAGATGCAGCAGGCGGATTTGTATCTGCTCGCCGGCTGGCACTATTACCTGGCCTAGCTCGCCGGTTTCGCGGGCACCGTTGGCGGCATTGTTGTCGCTGCTGCTGCATGCGGCGGCGATCAGCATGACGGCGAACGCCGCGGCCGCGATGCGTGCTGCGGGGCTGCTAGCTATTTTTTTCATACTTGTGTGGTGCCTGTTTGGTTGCGGTGTTTGATTGGCTTGCTTGTTGGCTTGCTTGCGGCGGTATCTGCCAAGCTGAATCCCAACATTAGCAATGAGACGAGCGGACAATGCCGCAGCTATATGGCGCAAAGCCGCAGCAATATCGCAGACAAGGCCGCCCGGCGAGCTCGTCCGGTGGGGTCTGGCGAGGACGGTTCTGGCGAGGTGACACGTAGCCATGGCACGTAATCCTGTCGGGCAAATACCGGCCGAAGCGTTTTTTGTGACCGGTGCGATCTCGCAGTATTTA
Organism: Candidatus Poriferisodalaceae bacterium; assembly: GCA_965212125.1. GTDB lineage: Bacteria > Actinomycetota > Acidimicrobiia > Acidimicrobiales > Poriferisodalaceae > CAYRJD01. The sequence goes on from OZ243045.1 coordinate 1,311,868, forward strand.
GGTGCCGCTCTAGCTGTTGAGCTATTTGACCACCTGGCTCCGCGCGGGGTCGCACTGCTGCGGGTGCTGGGCGCGGCGGTGGTGATACTGCTGGTTCGTGGGCTAGTTCGCAGCAGGATCTGGCGCGGCGGCTGGCGGATGAGCAGGCAGCAGCAGAGTGGCAGTCAGCAACAAGGTGGCAGTCGGCAACCGCCCCGACACAGTTGGACACGTGCCGACCTGGGCTGGGCGGCGGCTTTTGGTTCAACGCTGGCGCTGATGAATCTGTCCATATACATAGCGCTGGGTGAGCTCCCGCTCGGCAATGCGGTGGCGCTTGAATTTCTCGGACCCATCGTTGTTGCCGCGGTTGGGTCTCGCAGCCGCCGATCGCTGTTGGCGGTCGCGCTATCGCTAGTGGGCGTTGCGGTGCTGGCGGGCTTGCAGGCGGAGGGTTCCGCCAAGGGCGTTGGCTTTGCGTTGCTGGCGGGTGCCTTCTGGGCGGGCTACATCGTGTTGGGTCATCGGGTCGCTCATCGTGGCTTGTCCTTTGACGGACTGGGAGTAGCGATGCTGATCGGCGCAGTGGTGATCTTGCCGTTTGGCGCCAGCGAGCTGGGAGCCGCGGTCAGCGACCCCGCAATCTTGGTGCTGGCGCTAGCGACGGGCGTGGCATCTAACGCCATCCCTTACGGCATCGACCAAGCCGTCATGCGCCAACTCAGTCGCACTCGGTTTGCTCTGCTGCAAGCGCTACTGCCGGTGACGGCGGTGTTGGTGGGCCTGGTTGCGTTGGCGCAGCGGCCCGGACTCAGCGAGATGTTGGGTATCGGCTTGGTGATCGTCGCTATTGCTTTGAGCAGTCGTGATCGGCGGGCCGACCCGGCTCAGGCTGGCTTCGCTGGGTAGGTGGGCTGGCTGAAACCGCAGGTGGGCTGAAACCTAATCACCCGCCCCGAAGGGCGGGTAACTAACTAATAGAAAGGAGGTGAGACGGAGATAGTCACCCTCACGTCACGCCAAGATCATAGATCAACGCTCTGGCGGCAGCAGGAACTTCGCACGTCCGCTTTTTCATTCCACGCAAGGCGGGTAGTTTGGGTGGCGCCATGGCTGCCATTCCCAAAAGCATCAAACCCAAGCAAAAGGTGGTGCTGCGGGCGAAAGTCAAACGAGACGGCACTCGGCATCACGCCCGCGCCGTGGCTTCGGAATGCGGCGCCGACGCGGTTGAGCTGTACGGCGAGGTGTACGTGTTTTTGGACGTGCTCAAGTACGGCACGCAAGACAAGTCGGGCAAGGTCAACTGGCAAGACGGCAAGAACTTGCCGATGGGCGGGCAGGGCATGAGCTGTTCGAAGGCGGCACAGAGTGTGCGGGGCGACAAGGAGGCTGGCCTGGATTTGTGGCTGCTGGCCGACGACAAGTGGAATCCGATTGAGGTCAACGGAGAGGTTGTTTCCATTCGAGACGTGATCCGCTAGCGGCGGCGGACAGAGCCAGCCAGCACCGGCGGATCGGCGGGAGCCAGCCAGCACCGGCGGGGGTTAGCGTGAGCCGGTGAGTCATTCCGATCGTGTCTTGATGGGGCCCGGCCCGTCCAACCCCTACCCCGATGTAATTGAGGCGTTCGGTCGCCCGGTGCTGGGCCACCTTGATCCCGAGTTCATCACGCTGCTTGACGAGCTGAACGAGCGTTTGCGTCAGGTCTGGCAGACCGGCAATCAGCTCACGTTTCCGATCTCAGCGACCGGTTCGGCCGGCATGGAGGCGGCGTTCGTCAACTTCGTTGAGCCGGGCGATCCGGTGGTGATCGGCGTGAACGGCGTGTTCGGCACACGCATGTGCGACGTGGCGGCACGCGCTGGTGCGAACGTGATCGAGGTGACCCAAGAGTGGGGCGCCGCCATCGACCCGCAGCGCCTGATTGACGCTCACCCCAACCCGAAGATCATCGCGGTGGTGCACGCTGAAACATCCACCGGCGTGCGCAACGACATCGCTCCGCTCGGCGCGGCCAAGGGCGATGCGCTGCTGCTGGTGGATTGCGTTACTTCGCTGGGCGGCATTGAGATCGCCGCCGACGATTGGGGCATCGACATCGCTTACAGCGGCACGCAGAAATGCCTGGGTGTGCCGCCCGGGCTGGCGCCGCTGACCGTTAGCGAGCGGGCGTTGGATGCGCTGGTGGCGGTGCCGCAGAGCTGGTACCTGGACCTCAACATGATTCGGGCGTATGTAACCGGCGAGGGCGCTCGTGCCTATCACCACACTGCGCCGATTTCGATGCTTTATGCGCTGCACGCCGGGTTGGGTGCGGTGCTAGATGAGGGCGTGGAGAATTGTTGGATGCGCCATCAGGCGTGCGGCGATGAGTTGCACAGGCGGCTGCCTGAGTTGGGGTTTGACCTGTGGGCGCAGGAGGGTCATCGGTTGCCGCAGCTGACCACGGTTACTTTGCCGGATGGATTTGATGATGCCGCCGGGCGGCGGGCGCTGCTGGAGCGGTATGGCATTGAGGTTGGCGGCGGGCTTGGTCCGGTGGCTGGCAAGGTGTGGCGCATCGGTTGTATGGGGCACACCGCACGGGCGCGCAACGTGGCGCTGCTGCTGGGTGCGTTGGGCGAGCTGGTGGCGGAGGGGCGCGGCTAGCGGCGCGGCTAGAAAAGCGGGTCGCGCCAGGTGGACGCCGCCCACAACGTGAACACAAACGCCGCCACGGCAATCACCACAAGTATCGGCCAGACAATCCCCCAATGTCGCCGACGTCGCAGATCGCCTATCGCCAGAGCTGCCAGCACTCCACCGATCAGTCCGCCGACGTGTCCGCCGATGGACACGTTCGGAATCAAGAACGACACGACCACGTTGATGATGATCAGCGACCCCAAGCCGTCCCGCCACGGGTTCTGGCCGCTGCGCTGTTCCACCACGAAGGTGCATCCCATCAGTCCGTAGACCGCACCCGATGCGCCGACGATGACCGCCGACGGGGAGTGCAGCAGCGCTCCGGCTGAGCCGCACAGCATTGACACCAGGTAGGTGCCCGTTAGCAGTAGCGGCCCGACTCGGCTTTCAAGGCGGCGGCCGAGGAAGTACATCACCAGCACGTTGAAAAACAGATGCGACAGGTTGGCGTGTATGAATGCGCCGGTGATGCTGCGCCACCATTCGCCCCGCACGTCTATGTATGGGCCGAAGAGGGCGGTGTTTTCCAGGGCTGACTCGCGCAGCGAATCGCCGGTGAGCGTTGCGGCGTCTAGGAAGTTGTGCGTCAGGATGAATAGCGCCACGTTGAGGGCGGCGAACACGACCGTTGCGACTGGCAGGTCGGCACGCCGCACCGGCAAGAAGCTCACGCAAGCAGGCTAAGGCTGCCGCCGGTGCTAGAACTTGATTACTGTGAGCGACCCGAACACCGACCGACAGGGCTTTGACCCGGCCGCCCCGCCGAACTGGGGCTCGGCTTTTGGCTCGGTTTTGGACCCGACCCTGGCGGGGCTGTTTGAGTTCATTTGGAACTCGCCGTCGCCGTATCACGCCGTTGAGCAGACGCTGGCGATGTTGGCTGGGGTTGAGCTGTCTGGCTCGAGTGCAGATGGCGGGACGGTGATTGCTTCGCTTGCTGCGCCTGAGGTTGATCCTGCTTTGTTGAGCTTTCGGATTGTTGGCGCGCACACCGACAGTCCGAACTTGCGAGTCAAGCCGCAGCCCGACAGCGGGCGGGCTGGTTATCGCCAGCTTGTGGTGGAGCCTTACGGCGGTGTGTTGCTCAACTCTTGGCTTGACCGCGACTTGGGTTTGTCGGGTCGGGTGGCTGTGCGCGAGGGTGGTTCGGGCGGCGGTTCTGGTGGCAGTGCGAGCGGTTCTGCCAGCGGCGAAATCTCCACCCGCTTGTTGCACGTCAACCGACCGCTGCTGCGAGTGCCGCAGCTCGCCATTCATCTAGATCGCGAGGTAACCCAAGCTGGACTGAAGCTGACGTCGCAGCACCTGACTCCCGTATGGGGGCTAGGCGACGCGGCCAATAGCGCTAGTGCGGCCAGCCCGCCCGAATCTGCCGGCAGGTTCGCTGCTTTTCTGGCGCATGAGCTTGACTGCGATCCTGCCGCCATCTGCAGCTGGGAACTGATGACGCACGATCTAACCCCACCCGCGGCGCTCGGAATCGACGGCGAGTTTTATGCGGCGCCCCGCATCGACAACCTGGCTTCTTGTTTCAGCGCAACCCAAGCCTTAGCGCAACTGCCGGCGACCGACCTGACCGACAACACGGTGGCAGTCATCGCTCTCTACGACCACGAAGAAGTCGGCAGCGCCAGCTCTAGCGGAGCTTCAAGCCCGACCCTGCAGCACTTTTTGGAAAGGACGGCGCTGTCGTTGGGCGCCAACCGTGATCAGTTTCTGGCGGCTCTGCAGCGGTCGGTCTGCGTGTCGGCCGATGGCGCTCACGCAGTGCATCCGAACTACTTGGATCGGCACGACGCCAATCATCACGTTCATCTGAACGGCGGTCCGGTGATAAAGCTGAACCCCAATCAGCGCTACGCCACCAACGCCAAGACCAGCGCCATTTTTCAGGCGGCTTGTGCGGCGGCGGGCGTTGGGTTTCAGCAGTACTCCCACCACACCGACCTGCCCTGCGGCAGCACCATCGGGCCGCTCACCGCCACTCAGCTTGGCATTGACGTGGTTGACGTTGGCAGCGCGCAGCTGTCTATGCATTCGGCGCGCGAGCTAGGCGGTGCCAAAGATCCAGCGATGCTTACCGCCGCCTTGCGGGAGTTTCTGCGGGGCTAGGACCAGGGCTTCAAGCTGGCCCACAATCACAAATTTGTATTGGCAAACTGATCAAGTTCACCAAGTCGCAAGACTTCCAGGAGATAGCTTCCCTCCTCTTTTGAATGCTCCAGGAGCCAGTTCCTGGCTTCAACGCTATATCCGTCACCCTCCAAAACAACTACAGCAGGTATTTCGCTGAAATCAATAGACATGGCCTCAAAGACCAGTTTTTCATCAACCGACCCGGAGCTCCCTTGGAACTTGCACTGAATGATTAGACCGTCAGGCCATTTGTCGGGGTGGTATGCAAAAAAGTCAACTCTTCGCCATCTGCCATAAACATCACTACCTACTCGGTATTGCGAGCAGTAGCTGGATTGATCAAGCAGGCTCGCTGGCTTTAAAAGCCACTTCGGCTCAATCATTTCATAGCCACGATCCTCTAGAACCCGTGCGACCCATTCTTCCAAGCGCTTTCCGCTTTGGTTTGCCCGGTTTTTGTTGCTAGCCATAGCAATCAATACGTTGTGATGACTAGGTCATCAACTGGACCTCGCCCAGTTCCGTCGGCATTCACAGGGCGAGTAGCTGCGACGCTATTTACCTGGAACTTCTTATATAGCCTTCGGATTAGGTCAGTATCTGAATTTGACACCATCACATTGACTCCTTCACTAGCCCACTTTTGAACAACCTTGGCTAGCTCTTTTTGAATTTCCGCTGAGAACTTGTCCTCCGTATATTGGTCATAGGTGCCGTCATATGGAGGGTCGCAGTAAACGAAGTCGCCAGATTTTGGTTTTGTCTTGCTGAAATCTCTAGAAGTGATTTCAGCTTTAGACGTTTTCAGCACATGACTTGCAGCCATAATCGAATCTTCACAAAAGTTGAAGTAAGAGTTATGGTTCCAGGGGGCGTTGAAGCGGCCTGTCTTGTTTACTCGGTAAATACCGTTGAAGCAGCACTTATTCAAATAGATCAACCGGGCTGCAACCTCTAACGGATCATCAAACAGCTTTTGGTATTCCTTCTGTCTGGCTGACAACGCTCTGACCGACTCGAAATACTCCTTCGGTGAAACAGCATGCGATTTTGAATGCTTCCTAAGAAGTCTGATCAGTTCTACCGGTGAGTCTTTGACAACCTTGTACGTAATCGCCAGCTCCGTGTTCAGATCAGATAGATGCGCCTTTGTTAGCCGGTTCGCTATTGAAAAAAACAACGCACCCCCCCCCCACGAAAGGTTCAAAGTAGGACTTGATTTCTTTCGGGAGGAGAGCTTGAAGCTCTGGCAGGATTGATCGCTTTCCACCGACCCATTTCACAAACGGCTTGGCAGCAACTTTTGTGTCGGATGAAATAACAACAGCCATCCTGCCAATGTAGTGCGATCTGTTTTAGAGATCAAGCACTACCAAGCATCGCTATAACAGATCTTATAAATTTGACTAATAACGAGGCGACGCTCAGTTGCGCGGGGCTAGCGCAGCAACTGCGCGGGGGTGTCGGAGCCGTGGTGGAGCCACTCCCACAGGTGCGAGCTGTCGTTGTAGCGCCGCATTATCCAGTCGCCCTCGGTGCGGACAACCTGGCTGATCGCGCAGTTGTCTGAGCCGCCGAAAGCAAACGGAGACGACCCGGTGATGTGCGCCAGCAGCGCAGCGATCACGCCGCCGTGAACGGTGCAAAGCACTAGCTGACCGACGTGGCGATCGGCAACGGCATTCAGCGCATTGATGCAGCGCTCCGTCAGCGCATCGTTCGACTCCGCCCCCGGGATCACATCCCAGCGCTGCTCCTCGCGCACTCGCTCATACAGCGGATGCCCCTGCGCCGCATGCATGCGGATGAGCCCGCCGTCCCACTCCCCTAGCTCCACCTCTCGCAGGTCGGCCTCCACCATCGGCTCCAACCCAAGCGCCGACACCAGCGGAGCGGCAGTTTGATGGGTGCGCTGCAGCGTGGTCACGTAGATCGCATCGATCATCTCGGTCGCCAGGCGCTCGGCGGTTAGCTGCGCCTGCTGAAAGCCGACATCGGACAGCGGCGGATCGCCCTGACCGTCCAGCATCGGAAACTCACTGCCGGGGGTGTACGGCGCAGTTGCCCCATGGCGCAGCAGCATTATTTCCGTGGCGTGCGGCAGTCGCTGCCAGCGGGTCTGCTTGAACTGCTGCGGCTGCTCAGGGGCGGGAGTTTCGGATTCGGTTTCGGTTGAGGGCTGATTCACAGGTTGGTTACGCCGATGGTGGTGTCGGGTTAGGCCTGCGGCGGTGCGGCCGGTGGCGGCGGTGTTGATGGCGCTGCCGCGGGTAGTGCTTCGTTTGCCGGCTGTTGCTGCTCAATCTGGTACGCCGCCTCGCCGTGATCGCTCACGTCAATCCCGGACATCTCAACCTCACGTGAGACACGCAAGCCCATCACAATGTCCAACACCTTTGCGATGATGTAGGTGGCGACAAATGAAAACACCGCCACAACCGCAATCGACAAGAACTGGTTCCAAAGCAAGATGCCTCCACCAAACAAAATGCCGTCTATGAAATCTCCACCCGGTACCGCCGTGGCGTCGGCGAGCAGGCCGATCAGTATTCCGCCGAGGGCACCGCCGACGAAGTGAATGCCGACCACGTCCAGGCTGTCGTCAATTCGGAAGCGGAACTTGGCTTCGATGGCGAAGTAGCAGACGACGCCAGCCGCCAAGCCGAACACCAGCGAGTGCATCGTTCCGACGAAACCAGCCGCCGGGGTGATCGCCACTAGCGCCGCCACGATGCCGGAGGAGATGCCGATGGCGGTTACTCGCTTGGTTCGCATGTATTCCATGATGACCCAGCCGACCATTCCGGCTGCTCCGGCTAGGAAGGTGTTTACGAACGCCTGCGTGGCTAGTCCGTTGGCGGACAGCGCTGAGCCAGCGTTGAACCCGAACCAGCCGAACCACAAGATGCCCGCGCCTAGCACCACCATGGGGACGTTGTGTGGGACGTGCTTGTTTTCGGGCCAGCCAGCGCGCTTGCCGACCACCAGCGCCAGCGCCAGTGCGGCTGCTCCCGCATTGACGTGGATGGCGGTGCCGCCAGCGAAGTCGTGCGCTGGGAGATTACTGATCCAGCCCTCACCGCCGTAAATCCAAAACACGACGGGTGCGTAGACCAGCAAAGACCACACCGGCACGAAGATCATCCACGCCGAAAACTTCATTCGGTCGGCGACGGCGCCGGAGATCAGGGCTGGCGTGATGGCTGCGAAGGTGGTCAGGAAGGCGAACGTGGCAAGCCCTTCGGCGTCGTTGATGCCCTTCAGGCCGACTAGTTCAAAGTTGCCGATGAACCAGAGGCTGCTGTCGCCGGTTGAGAGGCTGTAGCCGATCAGCACCCACAAAATCGGCACAATTCCCAGGCACCACATGTTCATGTTCAACATGTTGAGGGCGTTCTTCGACCGCACCATGCCGCCGTAGAACATGGAGAGGCCGGGCACCATAAACAGCACCAGGGCTGCTGAGATCAGTATCCAAGCGATATCACCGTTGTCCATATTTATTCCTTACTTATTGCTTTCTATTTGTTTTTGTTTTTGTTTGCGGTTGCTGTTGTTGTTCGCGGTTGGTCGTGGTCGCCCGCAGCCGCAGTCGGGGCGCAGCCCGTCAAACATCATCGAGGGCTGATTGTAGATCGGCGACCAGGTCGCTAGCAGACTCAATCCCCACCGACAGCCGCAACAGGTCGGTCGGAACTTCTAGGTCGGACCCCTCAGCGGAGGCGTGAGTCATCGCTCCGGGATGTTCGATCAGCGACTCGACCGCCCCCAGCGACTCCGCCAGCGTGAACACCTTCGTGCTCTCCGCCACCTTTTGCGCCGCCGCCGCACCGGCCTTGAGCGTGAAAGAAACCATCCCGCCGAAGCCGCTCATCTGTTTGGCGGCGATGTCGTGTCCGGTGTGGTCGGCAAGGCCGGGATACAGCACACGCCCGACGGCTGGGTGCTGCGTCAGCATGTCAACTATTGCCTGGGCGTTTTCGCAGTGGCGCTCCATTCGCACCGCCAGCGTTTTGACGCCACGCAAAAGCATGTAGCAGTCGAACGGGCCGGGCACTGCGCCGGCTGCGTTTTGGATGAACGCCAGATGTTGCGCCAGTTCGTCGTTGTTGGTGGCGACAAATCCGCCGACCACGTCGCTGTGCCCGCCTATGTATTTGGTCGTCGAATGAACCACTGCGTCTGCGCCCAGCGTCAGCGGTTGCTGCAGGTATGGGCTGGCGAAAGTGTTGTCGACTATCACTATCCCGCCTAGCTCGTGGGTGATCTCACAAATGGCGGCAATGTCGAAAACGCTCACCAGCGGGTTGGTCGGAGTTTCAAGCCACACCAGGCGGGTCTCCGGCGTCCAGGTGTCCCGCAGTTTTTCGGGTGCCGTTAGATCGACTGCGGAGCTTTCCACGCCTTGGCCGCGGTGGATCACGTCGATGAGGCGGAATGTGCCGCCGTAGGCGTCGTCGCCTAGCAGCAGTCCGTCGCCCGGATGCAGGTGGCGCAGCAGTGCGTCTTCGGCGGCGAGGCCGCTGGCGAAGGCGAAACCGTGGTCGGCTTTTTCGAGGGAGGCGACGCAGGCTTCGTAGGCGTGGCGGGTTTGGTTGCCGGTGCGGCCGTATTCGTAGCCGTGGCGGGGGTGGCCCACTGCTTCTTGTGCGAAGGTGCTGGCCAGGGTGATCGGGACTACGACTGCTCCGGTGTAGGGGTCGTGCGGCTGGCCGGCACGGATGGCGCGGGTTTCGAAGCCGTATTCGTCTGGATTTTCAAACCCTGATTTCAGAGGGTCGCCGCCGGGTCGCTGTGTGTCTTCGTCGGTCATGATTTTTGCCTTTGGTTTGGTGGGTGAGGGGTGGCTTGGTTTAGCCAGTGCCGGTGCTGGCAGTGCCAGTGCCGCTAGCGCGAGCGGCAGCGGCTTCACGATTGAGCGTCGCCACCGGTCGGCCTTGGCTGAAGAGAACGACTGCGCTGACGACGGGCTGTGTATCAAGCAGCTGTGCAGCTCGCTCGGGCGGTTCGCCTATTCCCACTTGCGGGAGCTTCGGCTCTAGCACCTCAGAGATCTGCTGTCCAGCCGCATTTTCGTCAAGTTTCACAAGCTCGGCAAGCCCGCCTAGCGATACCGAGCCGATGATTTCCGCGGCGGCTACCGGCATCTCTCCTTTGGCGACGGGGATGGCTTCTAGGTTGTTGGCCCGCATTGCTTCGATCGCCTCGGCCGCCGTGTTGGAAGGGTTCACGTAGATGAACGTGGTGTCGGGCGGACTTGCACTCGGCTCGCTCCCACTACCGCTGCCGCTGCCAGCCGCCGCAATGTCAAATCCCATCGACCCCATCCAGCCGTCATCAAAAACATTGCTCAGATAGCCACGACCCGAATCGGGAATCAGCGTCACCACCAAGTCATTTTCGGTCAGCTCGCTCGCCACCTGCAAGGCGCCGTACACCGCAGTCCCGCCAGAGCCGCCGATCAGCAATCCCTCACGACGGGTAACACGGCGAGCCATCTCAAACGACTGCGCATCGGTGACCGGCAGCACCCGGTCAACCACCGACGTGTCATAGGTCGTCGGCCAAAAATCCTCGCCGATGCCTTCCACCAAATACGGCCTGCCGTCGCCGCCCGAATACACCGACGCATCCGGGTCGGCAACTACCACCTGCACCTGCGGATTCTGCTCCTTCAGATAGCGACCCGCCCCGCTGATGGTGCCGCCCGTGCCCGCCCCGGCAACGAAGTGCGTGATGCGCCCCTGCGTCTGCTCCCAGATTTCGGGGCCGGTGCTTTGGTAGTGCGCCTGCGGGTTGATCGGGTTGTGGTACTGGCTGGGGCCGAATGCGTTGGGCGTCTCCTCTAGCAGGCGCTTTGCGGTCGAGTAATAGGAGCGGGGGTCTTCGGGCGCAACCGCCACCGGGCAGACCACCACCTCGGCTCCGTATGCGGTCAGCTGGGCGACCTTTTCGGGCGCCACCTTGCTGGTCAGCACGAACACGCACTTGTAGCCACGCTGGGCGGCGACCACCGCCAGCCCCACGCCGGTGTTGCCGGAGGTCGGCTCGATGATTGTTGCGCCGGGTGTTAGCTGGCCGTCTTTCTCGGCGGCTTCGATCATGGCCAGCGCGGGGCGATCCTTGACGCTGCCGCCGGGGTTGTGGGTTTCGAGCTTGGCTGCCACCGGGCACGCCAGGTTCAGGTCGGCTGCGACCTTGCTCAGCAGCACCATCGGCGTGTTGCCGATGAGGTCTAAGACTGACTTTGCGATTGCGGCGGCAGGCGTGGCGGTGCTGGAACTGGCGGCGGCGGGCGCACTCGTGTCGGGGTCTGGCAAACGGGTTGGGTTCCTACGGGCTTGGTCGGCGGCTGGCGGTCGGCTCGGCGGGCTACTTCTGCGGGGCTACTTCTGCGGAACTAGCTCAGCCGCACGCTCACGGAAGCGCTCAATGTTGGCTTCCTTGATCGCCTCATAGCCACGCACCATGTCGGGCAGCTGCGCCACCTCCACCGCAGTGTCGTAGTTGTCGGGCGACAGGTTCGCAATGCTTCGCTCCACCAGATCGCGGTACTCGCCAATCAGCGCACGCTCCATCTTGCGATGCTTGGTGCGACCGAACGGATCAAGCGGACTGCCACGCAGACGCCTCATCGCCGCCAGCGCAATAAACGCCGCCTCGCCAGTCTTGCTCAGCCCCATCTTTTTCTTCATGCCCATGCGGCGCAGCGCCGGCGGGTGCAGCTTGTAGGTGACCTTGGTCTTGTCGCCGAACTGCGCCTTGATGCTCTTGCGCAATTCCGGCGAGCGGTGCAGGCGCGCCACCTCATACTCGTCCTTGTACGCCATCAGCTTGTAGAGGTAGCGAGCCACCGCCTCGCTCAGTGCCGTCTCACCGGCCGGGCCGGCAGCCAACTCACGCTGGCGAACCTGCGCCACGAACTCGGCATAGGTGTCGGCGTAGCTGGCGTTTTGGTAGTCGACCAGGTCCGGCACTCGCACCTTCAGCAGGTGCTCAAGCTCCGGCGAAGGCTGCTCTATTTGGTCAATCAGTTTTTGCTCGCTCTTGGTCGGGCGCTTGGACTGCTCGCGGTTTAGCTCGCCGATACGTTTGCTGGTGAGGCTTTCCAGGAACTCTGGGTTGAGGGCGATCTTGCGACCGACGCGGAACGCCGCCAGGTTGGTGTCAACGGAGACGCCGTTTAGCTCGATCGCTCGTTCGATGGCACCCGCGCTGATCGGCACGACGCCGGCCTGATACGCCGCACCAAGCACCATCACGTTGGCGGGGATGTGCGAGCGGAAAAGGTTGTCCGCCAATGTCCCAGCGTCGAAGTAAACATTGCGCATGGGAGAGGAGGCGTTGTCTATAGAGCTTTGAAATTCAGTCCATTCGGGGAAATTTGATGCCACGTCGCCGCGCACCATCGCTCCGGTGGGAACCTTGCTAGACGACACGACCGCGACTGTGCGATCGGGACTGGCCTTGGAGAGGTTGGCGGGGTTGGTGCCGCTTAGCAGGTCGAACACCAGGTAGGCGTCCGCTTCGCCGGCACCGATCTTTGAGCCCTCTTCGCTCGTGCCGATGCCGTTGGTGCTGCCAGCGTCGGCTGAGCCAGCGTGGCGGATCTTCAGATTCGACACCACCGGGCCGCCCTTTTGCGCCAAACCAGTTTGGTCTAGCGCTATGGCTTGCTTGCCGTCCAGCAGAGCCGCAGTTGCTAGCAGCTGGTTGACGGTGACCACACCAGTTCCACCGATACCCATCATCAAAATGTTGCCCTCGTCAATGCGATCGGGCTCTGGGAGATCCTTGAGCTCAGCGTCGGCGATGGCATCCATAGCACTAGAGCCATCTGCTGCGCTGGCAGTCTTTACCTTGCCGTCGGGGATCACTTCAATGAAGGCTGGGCAGTCGCCGTCCAGGCAGGTGTAATCCTTGTTGCAAGACGACTGGTGAATCTGGGTCTTTCTGCCGAACTCGGTTTCGACCGGTTGCACGCTTAGGCAGCTTGATTTTTCACCGCAGTCGCCGCAGCCCTCGCACACGGCTTCGTTTATGAACACCCGCATTGGCGGCTCTGCCACCTTGCCACGCTTGCGGTCGCGCCGCAGCTCGGCCGCACACGGCTGGTCATAGATCAGCACCGTGCAGCCTTCTGTGTCGCGCAGTATCACCTGTGCTTCGTCCATCCGGTCGCGATGCCAGATGTCTGTGTCGGGTGCGAACTTGGCATCGCTTGGATATTTGTTCAGGTCGTGGGTTAGCACCATCACCTTCGCCACGCCCTCAGCGTGAAGCGAACGGGTCAGCGCTGGCACTTCCATGGCGCCGTCAATGTCTTGGCCGCCGGTCATGGCGACCGCTGCGTTGTAAAGGATCTTGAACGTGATGTTCGTGTCTGCCGCTACCGCCTGGCGCACCGCCAGCGATCCGGAGTGGTGGAAGGTTCCGTCGCCCATGTTTTGGAAGCGATGATCCATCGTTACGAACGGTGCCGCGCCGACCCATTGCACGCCTTCGGCACCCATTTGGGTGAGGCCGCGCACGTTGCGGGTGGGCGTCATCGCTGCCATGCCGTGACAGCCGATGCCGCCGCCAGCTTCGGAGCCTTCGGGCACCCAGGTGGATCGGTTGTGCGGGCAGCCCGAGCAAAACGACGGAGTGCGGTTCAGCGATTTGTTGTCAACGGTGGGGTTGGCGGTGAGGTTGATTGTTGGTGCGCCCGTGTCGCCGGCCGCTCCACTGCCAGCCATTGCGCCGCTGCTGGCTTCGGTCGGGCTAGACGAGCGCACTGCATCGGAGCCAAGCCGATCCACCAAGAAGGGTCGCAGCTTGAGCGCGACCAGGTCGGCGTCCATCTCGCCGTGGCCGGGGAACCAGAACCCGCCGGCGCCATCACGCTTGCCGAGCACCTCCGGGGTGTTGGCGGTGCCGTAAAGAACCTCACGCACCAAGGTCTCAATAATTGAGCGCTTTTCTTCGATCACCACGATCGTGTCAAGGCCTTTGGAGAAGTTGCGCACGCCGTGCGGCTCCAGCGGCCACACCACCGCTGGCTTGAAGATGCGAATGCCGCGCTGTCGCAGCTGCTCGGTGTCCAAACCAAGCTGGTCCAGCGCCTCGCGCACGTCGTAATAGGTCTTGCCCGCCGCGATGATGCCGATTTTGGCGTCGGCGGTTGGCACGGTTTGGCGGTTCAGCTCGTTGTGTCGCACGAAAGCGTCGACCGCTTCCATGCGACCCTCGTGGATCTCCAACTCCATGCGCACCGCATTCGGCCCGAACAAACCGTCTTCTTGGGTGTGATGCCACGGCTGGCCGTTCCAGGCGAAATCGGGTCGTTGCGGCTTGATTCGCCCGGCGCCGACCTGAACCGTCGCATAGCCGTCCGCCACGTTTGTGATGATTTTCAGCGCCGACCAAAACCCTGAGTAGCGCGAGAGCTCATAACCCCAGCGGCCGTAGTCGATGACCTCTTGGACGTTGCCCGGATACAGGATCGGCGTTTGGATGTGCATCAGCATCGGCTCTGATTCCGACGCCAGCGTGGATGATTTGGACGCCGGGTCGTCGCCCGCCACTAGCAGCACGCCGCCTTTGGGGTCAACGCCGCAGACGTTGGCGTGGCGCAGGGCGTCGCCGGAGCGGTCAACGCCGGGTGCCTTGCCGTACCACATGCCGAGCACGCCGTCGTATTTGCCATCAAAGTTTCGGTTGGCGACCTGGCTGCCCCACACCGCCGTGGCGCCTAGGTCTTCGTTGAGCGCAGGCAAAAATTGGATGTTGTTGGCGGCGAGCTCTTCGGCGTTGCCAGTCATCAGGGCGTCTATCCCGCCCAGCGGTGAGCCGCGGTAGCCCGAAACCATGGCGGCGTTGTTTAGTCCGTCGCGCTTGTCGGCTCGTAGCTGGTCTAGTAGCACTCGCAGAAGTGCTTGCACGCCTGACATCGCCACGCCGCCCTCTGTGCGGGTGAAGCGATCTTCAAGCTTAAATTCGACAAGTGACATGTGGCCCGCCCCTTCAGCCTTGGGGTTCTGCCCTGAGGTTAGTGCGGGGTGGCTGGAGTTGCCGATATGGGGGCTGGGGCTGACTGTTTTTAACTGCCAGCGCGGTCGGTCTGGCGGTTGGCTTGATGGTCGGCGCTGGTGGTCGGTCTAGCGATCGGTCTAGCGGTCGGTCTAGCGGTCGCCCGGCGACAGGTAGAACCAGATCTGCGACTTCACATCGGCGTCGGCCATTGCCTTGCGTGCGGTCATGATCGTCTTGCCCGCCTCGGTCTCCTCGAAAAACCAGCGAGTCCCAGCCCATGCTGACGGCGCATGCTCGGCCAGTTCCAGCAGCGCGGTCTCGTAGTAGCCACGGATGTCTTGCGCCACACGTGCCGGAATGCCTGGCACGTTCGCTTCCGTCCAGTCGGTGCCATTGGCGATGTCCACAAACGTCTGCACCGCCGCCGGAATGTCGTCCGCCGCTACCACCCGACCGGCTCCCATGTGGTTGCCGAGCTTGGCGATCGCTCGGTCGTAAGCCGGTCGCAGGCCGCGTGCCTCATCAACTGCCGGGTGCAGGTCGGGGTCGTGGCGGGGCGGCATCGTGCAAGACACCGCTGCGGAGGCATCATCGGGGATGTCAAGAATCTCTTCGGCGAAGTGCTCAACGATGGGCTTGTCCGAGCGCAGCAGGCCGAAGGCGTGGGCGAGAACTCGGTGCTGGAAGTCGGGGTCGCCGGGCTTGCCGAGCGGGCGCCCCAGCGGGAAGTTGCACCACAAGCCACGGGGCGGGGCGATGCCTTCAATCTGTTTTTGGATGGAGCCGAGCGCTACGGTGGCGATTCCTTCGGCTTCAAAAACGTGGGCGAGCGTACTCACGGTACGCGTGCAGAGCGGTCAGACCGGCGTTAGCAGCACCACGTCCACGCCTTGCTCACGCAGGAGGCGGGCGCCAGCGGGGCCGCTGTCTAGGCGCACGGCCGACAGGTCGAACTGGTTGCCGGCGTAGGACAGGTGCACGTCGGACACGGAACCGATGGTGCCGTCGGCGGCTAGCTCGTTGAGGCGGTCGATGGGGAATATGGTGTTTATGTCTAGGCCGAACCCGGTGGCGTCAAAGTTTGGGCTCCAATGGCCGGTCATGTAGTCGTGCCGATCGGCTTCCAGCACTCGGTAGCCGGTGTCGGCTGGCTCAAAGTCGTCTTGCTCGGGGTGGTGCAGCGAGGCGGAGGTCACGATTGCGACCTTGGCTTGGTCTAGCGGCGGCGGCGTAGTGAAAGCGGTGTCCTCAAACTCGGGGAGGTCAAGGGCGTCGGTTAGGTTTTTGATGTCTTGATCGGCCATTCGCACAGGCTAGCTAGTGAGGGTTGGTGGGCGTGCCGCGGGTGGCGGCGCGGGCAGCCGCGCGCTACCGCTACTCGGCGGTGTCTTGGGAGCGGTTGCGCAGGCGGCGCATGCCTTTCAGCCAGCGGTCAACGTCGTTGGCCTTGCGCTCCACGTAAGTCTGCACTTCGGGGTGCGACAAAATCATGAACCGCTCCTCACGCATTGCGTCGGTGACCACCTCCGCCACATCCTCCGGCTCCATAATCCCGTCCGTTGCGCCGTCGCCGAGCTGCTTCGGCGCCATCGCCGTGTTCACCCCCTGCGGGCACAGCACCGACACCAAGATTCCGTCGTCGCCGTAGGTGATCGCTTCCATTTCCGCCAGCTTGATGCAGGCCGCCTTGGTTACCGAGTACGGCGCCGAGCCGACCGCCGCCAGCAATCCGGCGGCGCTGGCGGTGTGAACCAGGTAGCCCTCACCGCGTGCCAGCATCGACGGCAGAACTGCGCGGGCGGCGTAAACGTGCGACATCACGTGCAGATCCCACTGCTGTTGCCAGGCGTCGTTGGCTGCATCGATCAGCGCTCCTTGCGCGCCGGCGCCAGCGTTTGAGAAGAACACATCGATCGGGCCGTGTTGGTCTTCGGTGTCGTGGACTAGCTGCTCTATGGCGGCTTCGTTCGTTACGTCAAGGCCGATGCCAGTGACGGTGGCTGGGTCGGTGGATGAGGTTGAGGAGGCGGCAACTGCAGCGGCGGCCGACATTGCGGCTTGCTCGTCGTAGTCGGCAAGCACGATGGCGCGGGCACCTTGCTGAAGCCAATGTCTGGCGGTGGCAGAGCCAATCCCGCCTCCTCCGCCTGTAATGATCACTACTCGGTCACGCAGTTCCATTTGATCCCGCCTTTGATTGTTTTGTTTCGGCTTGCAATCTTGCTCATTAAAGTTTCAAGCATTCAAAAAATTGGTAATTCGATTGCTCCTACGAAGTACTTTGATAAGGTGAATAATATTAAGAGAAACTAGTACCACAGCATGTATAAACAACACGTAAAGTGCGATAATGACTAGTCTCGTAGGACCCTCCGACGTAGATTCTAAGTAAGATTCGTTGGTAAATAATAAGCTAATAAAGATAAACAGTAGGCTCATTAGCGTTAGGGTCAAAATAACTATGGTAGAGAGCCCTGTGAATCTTCGAGTGTTTTCAGCTAGAGTAGTTTCTCTTAACTTATAATGGTGAGACAGCATCGTAAGTCGATTTTCTAAACGATTGCTTTGGATATTAATACGGCTAGTTTCAATCATCTTGTCGTAAATGGTCACGATACGTTCGGAAGTGGTGGGTGACAGTAAAGAGTTAGCTTCGTTAGTAGCATTGAGAAAACTATTGTAGAGTGTTTCCCCGTTGGTAAGCTCTTTTATAGCCTCGCTTATTGCGCGTTTGCATTCTTTGGATTTTTCTTTTCTGCGCATACGCTTGAGCGCTTTTTCTTTATCGTGCTTTTCTTTCAGCATTTTATCAATTATGCTATCGTCTTTCACTATTGCACTAATTAGCTTGGACATTGAATGGCAACGATTCCATGATGTTTGTAGGGCTATCTCTAGCGCAAGCACTTCATCATGAGTTTTGGCAGTAAAGACTTGTTGGCGGCTATTAGCTATGCAAATTGTGGACCAATTACTATAGATATGTGAGGTTTCAGTGGTCTCTAAATCATCAAGTTTTAACAGGTACCCTATCTTATGGGAGTCAGGTTCTATAAGTTTTTTTAGGAAGCTTTCAATTGGGAAAATTAGGTCTTGATCAAGCTCAAAGGAATAAAATGTAAAACCGTAGCTTGGGCTTATGTGCTCTCCCAGTAAGTATTGTTCAGTTAAACCCTTCTTTTTAGGTCCAACTAGGCTTCTCTTTTTAGGTCCGACCAGCTCTCTTATGCTCTCACTAAAAAAGCGAAGCCTTGTTCCAGTTCCCATATTACTTGATGTCAGGTATTTATTTTGTAGTCTGCGTTGGTAAACTAGGTGCTTAAAATCACCTTTGCTAAAGTCAATTATATTTTCTTTAGTAATGTATACAAAAACAGCACTAGTGCCTACAAATGCCGCAAATGGCTTAGGAGTACCTGTCGTTGTGTAGCCAGGATATTGGAACTCATAAATACTTACCTTGCTACTACCTACATAGGAAGCTATGCGTCTAGCTAAGCCCCGATAGTATCCCCGATTAGCGGTGCTTGCAGAGTCTACCCACTTACCGGTTAGCTTGGCATTTAAGTTGGCTATATTTGATTTGGCTATCTCAATATTTTGTTCAGTAAAAAGCTCTACTGGAACAACTGAAATTATCTCAACGCTTGCCATCTCTTACCTAGCTATGATCCTTTCCCCTCAGAATTGGAGAAATGTGAAGTGAAAGTCCTGACCGATTTATTACGGCTCTGATAGTAGTAGATGGTTTGATCGGGTGTCGTTCCGCTTTATCTCATTCGGTTTCTTGGGAGCGGGTGAGGTTGAGGGTGGCCAGCAGGTCTTCGTGTAGCTCGAACCAGATCGTGTGGAAACTGGGAATAATCGGTTTGGTGAAATACTTCAGATCGCCGTCGGCTATGCGTTCAAGCGCCTTGTCGAATTGGCGGCGGTAGTGGCTGTAGCGCTCCAGTGCATCGCTTAGTGGCGACAGCACACCGGCGATCCGGAAGCTGAGCTCGGCTAGGCGGGTGAGCACGAGGGTGTCGTAGGTCGGGTCGGTGTGGTCGTTGAGGGTGCGGCCGGGTGGGTCGGTGGCGGGTGCAGACGGTGAGGCGGCTGGATCGGCGGCGGGTGGGTCGGGCTCGGCGGGTGGTTGGTGCGGGGGTGGCTTTACCTGCCAGTCGGTGCACAGCTCCAGCATCGCCGGATTGAGCTGGCGAAACTGCTGGTATGCAGCCTCAACCACGGGTCGGGTGCCGGTTTCGTCCAGCTCGGCGGCCAGCGCCTCCTCGCCCTTGTCGCGGCCGGCAGTT
Source organism: Candidatus Poriferisodalaceae bacterium (assembly GCA_965212125.1). Taxonomy (GTDB): domain Bacteria; phylum Actinomycetota; class Acidimicrobiia; order Acidimicrobiales; family Poriferisodalaceae; genus CAYRJD01. Next base: position 1,330,980 of record OZ243045.1, read on the forward strand.
GTGAGGATGTACTTCTCCACGCCATCCACCGGGCGATGCAGGCACAAGCCGTCATCGATCAGCTGCGCCAGCAAGTCTTCGGCTTCGTCTAGCGGCAGTCCGTGGACATCGGCGATGGAATCAATCTCGCCTAGGCCTTTTAGCCGGAGCGCCAGCCAGACCAGCAGATATGGCTGGCTGGAATGTGCAGTCAGTTGACGCGGGTGGGTTAGGCGCGACTCAAACGCGGGTGGCGGAAGGTCGGGCGGGCAGCCGGGTTAGTGGCGAAGGGCTGCGGTAAGCGGCCGGCGGGCGAGCAACGGGGCTAGGCGAACTGGGCAGGGTTAGCGGGCTGAGCTACTAGAGCTAACTAGAACTAGCGCTAACTAGAGCTAGAGCTCCGGCGCAGCGACGTCGCACCGAACGTATTCTCGGCGTCCAGCTCGGCGGTCAGCGCAAACGCATCAACCTCGTCGGCGGTATCAACCCAATCCTCATACTGGATCACGCCAATCTCGCCAAACTTCTTGCGCAGCCAGCCACTGCCAGCATCCAGCAAGCCCAACTTCTTCAGGTTCGGCACGATCTTCGTAAACAGCAAGTGCTGGAACTCCTGGCGGCCAGGATCATGGAACACCCGCGGCACCACCTCCGCCACGTTCACACCCATGCGCTCCCACACCTCTTGCTGCAGGAACCGATCCCGCATCCGCAGCGCCGCCTCAAAGGCGAACTCCTGGCGCTCGATCAGCTCCGGCTCGCTCATATCGGCATACGCCTCTCGCAGCGACAACACGCCGAACGCCACGTGGCGAGCCTCGTCGCTCATCACGAATCGCAGCAGCTGCTTGAGCAGCGGGTCTTCGGTATTCTGATACGCAAAACCGAACGCCGCCAGCGCCAGCCCCTCCACCATGATCTGCATGCCCAGATAGGTCATGTCCCAGCGGGCGTCCTGCAGGATGTCGTCCAGCAGCATGCGCAGATGCACATTGACGGGATACGACCCGACGCCGGTCAGCTTCGTGTCCAGGTATTTTGAAAACACCTCCACGTGGCGTGCCTCATCAACCACCTGCGTGGCGGCGTAATACTTGGCGTCGATCCACGGCACGGTCTCCACAATCTTCGCCGTGCACACCAGCGCACCCTGCTCGCCGTGCATGAACTGGCTAAGCCCCCAGCTCTGCGACTCCATGTTGAACTGCACCCACTCCTTCTTGCCCCACTTGGCGACGCTTGTGCCTTTGAAGTCCACCAGGTTGTCCAACCCGCCGTGCTTCTCGTACTCTTCGGCGGCGGTTTTTTCCTGGTCAACCGGTGTGTCCCACGGCAGGTCGGTCTCGCCGTTCCACTGCCCGCCCTTGGCCTTCTCATACAGCTTGGCCAACTGCGGCCGGGCGCCCTTCTCATAATCCCAGGTGTAGATGGCGTCGGCGTTGTCCTCAACGATATGAATCAGCGAACTCACGTCGCTGTTGCTCATTGTGAGGATTTGGTCTAGATCGTTCGGATCTGCCCGACCTATGAGATCGGTCATCTCTGTGCGATTGGTATCTGTAACGCTCATTTTTGGTTGCCCCTCTTAGTTGGCATTCGCTGCGCGGCCGATGATTGCCACGTGCTTGACAGAAGCTTAGTCCATAGCGCGGCGAAACAAGTAGCCAGTTGAGCGCGCGGGGCGGAACGACAGACGTGACGGCGGGGCGAGACCTACTCCAGCGTCAGATCCGCAAACTGCTCGCGCAAATCCTTCTTGGAAAACTTGCCCGTAGACGTCTTCGGTATCTCATCCACAATCTGCGTGGCATCGGGCAGCCACCACCTCGCCATCCGCGGCGTCAAATACTCCACCAACTCCTCATGCGTCAGCGTCTCGCCCTCGCCCAAAACCACGCAAGCCAGCGGGCGCTCCATCCACTTCTCCGACGCCACCGCAATCACCGCCGCCTCCACCACCTTGGGGTGACTCATAATCTCGTTCTCCACCTCAACGGAGCTAACCCACTCCCCGCCCGACTTGATCAGATCCTTCGTGCGATCGACCAACCGCAAATACCCCTTGGCATCGCAGGTCGCAACGTCGCCGGTGCGCAGCCAGCCGTCCTCGGTAAAAGAGTCCGCCGCATCGGGCCGCTCAAAATACGACCCCGTCACATACGCACCACGCACCTGCAGCTCGCCGCTGGTCTCACCATCCCACGGCACCTCGTTGGTGGTGTCCGGCTCGCACACCCGAAACTCCACCGTCGCCAGCACGGTGCCGATGCTGGCACGCAGGTCGGCCTTGGCGTCCTCGTCCAGATCCGCCTCGCCCGAACGCACGTGCGCAACCGACACCAGCGGGCTGGTTTCGGTCATCCCCCACGCCTGCAACACGGGCAAACCCACCTGGGCTCGGTACCCCTCCGACAGCGACTTGGGCACGGCCGACCCGCCGCACGGAATCGCCCGCAGCGCCGAAACGTCACGGCCGGCTAGCTCGGGCAGCACCGCCATCCAGATGGTCGGCACGCCTGCCGCCACGGTTACTTGCTCGGTTTCGATCAGCTCCGCCAGTGGTTTGGGGGCGAGGTTCGGTCCGGGATTGACCAGCTTGGCGCCGGCGGCTACCGCAGCGTGCGACAGGCCCCAAGAGTTGGCGTGGAACATCGGCACGACCGGCAAGATGACGTCCGATTCGCAGATGCCGAGGCCGTCCGCCATCATCGCCGACACCGTGTGCAGGTAGGTGGAGCGGTGGCTGTAGACGACGCCTTTGGGGTTGCCGGTGGTGCCGCTGGTGTAGCACATTGATGCGGCTTGGCGTTCGTCGGACACCTCAAGGCTGGCGGGTTTGGCGGCGGCGAGGGCGGCTTCGTAGTCAATGATGCGGGGGTCGTCGGGAATGGGCGGCGCGTCGGCAGCGACATCGTCCATAACGACGTAGTGGCGCACCGATGGCAGCTGCCCGCTCTCAACTAGCGGCCACAGAACTGGCAGCAGCGACCGATCCACAAAAATCACCTCATCGTCTGCGTGGTTGACGATGTAGGCGACCTGCTCGGCAAACAGGCGGATGTTCAAGGTGTGCAGCACACGGCCGGAACACGGCACCGCAAAATACAACTCAAGGTGGCGATCGGTGTTCCAGGCAAAGGTGCCCACACGCCCGTCGACGGTGATGCCCAGATCGTCAAGCATCCCGCCAAGCTGGCGTGTGCGTTGCGCCCAGATGCCGTAGGTGGTGCGGCGCAGATCGTCTGTTGTGGCGGTGACGATTTCTTTATCGGCAAAGAGTCGTTCGGCTCGCCGGAAGAAAGTGTCCAGCGTTAGCGGGCCGTCCATCATGGTTGAGATCACTTGAGGAGCCTTTCGCTTGGGGTGTGTTGGAGGGTGTGTTGGGGGTGTGTTGGGGGATTGGGAGGGGTTGGGGATTCGGGGATTTTGGGGAGCGCTGGAACGCAAGCTACCCGGCGACTGGGACAGTCACCGGGTAGCAGGGTAATTGTGGGACCCGCAGGTCTGCTTCCGCAGGTTTGCCTGCAGAGGTTTGCTGGCGGGCTGACGGGCGGGTTAGCTAGCCGCGGCGCAGGGTTCGAGAAGCGGGCTGGCTTTCGCCGTACCGCGTGGTAGAGAGCGGAAACTCACTATTGACTGTCACGTCAGTGCTCGTTGGGTCATACTCGTAACTCCTCGCAATGGAGTTAGGCAGCTCAACCCGATCCCCACGCTCGGGCAGATCATCAACATCACCAGTCACGATTGTGAACACAATCGATGAGGTGATATTCACGTCCCGGGCTGGGATAGAAGTGGTACAAGGAGGAACAGGGTCACCGATGCTATCTCTGAAAATGTTGCCCTCATCGTCAAGAAGTTCACCTGAATCATTAACGAAAAAGTAAGCAGTGTTGCTAGCAGTTATTGGGTTACCGTCATCATCAACAACAAGGTTACCGCCAGCATCAAGGAAGTCTCTTACCGTTACTATGCCGCCGAGAGTTACAAACGCTGGGTTACCGTCAGCATCAACGATAGGAACACGGTCCCCGCTAGCATCACGCACCGCTTCGCCTACCTCGTCATTCAGATATGTTTGCCTTGTCCTTTGGGTGCCGTCAGCTTCAAGGATAATCTCACCGTTATCATTACGAGCAGGAATAGTGATGAGCTCACCAGTGAAATCGGCGGGGTCGCCAGTCTCACCGGCGGCCGGTTCGCGAGCAGGAATAGGAGCATTCGGATAAGCATTCCCGTCATCATCAACAAGAGGATTGCCATTAGAGTCAACTGATACAAGACGAACCCTAGGAGTAAGAGGAACAGGGTTGAGGCTGCTATCTCTGAAAAGGGTGCCGTTATCGTTAGTACGGAAAAGACCAGTCACATGGCCCCCGGGAGCACCTTCAATGGCGTCCCTAAGCGTCACAGCAGCGCTGATGTCTTCAGGAGGGGAACCATCATTGTCGCCAGCAAAAAGCGTGTCATCAAGAGGCGGCGGAGCAAGCTCTGGATTACGCGTAAGCGCATCGTAATAGGGCGCTAGAAGCGTTTCGTCAAAGTTCAACCCATCCAGGGAAGCATCGGCTGGCAAAAATGAACACGTCCTTAGCCCCGCCCCGTCGGAAGTAAACAAGTGAGCCAGAGCCCCTCTGTCTAGCAACGTGCGGGTTACGCCTGTGGTTTCGGTAGTCGGGTCAAGATCGTTCGCAAGAGTGCCGTCATTCAAATAGTCGCGGGTGTAAGTCCTCGGGCCATAAGACACAACATCAGAGGTCACTCCTGAAGAACCTATGCCAGAAAGGAACTCGCCAGCGCCTGTGTTTGCTGCTGCAAAAACCTCAGCGTTAAACGAAGTCAGCGGGTTGTCGTACTCCAGGGTTACCTGTACCTGGCTTTTTCCGCCAGACAAACGAGCCTCAATGGTTCTAGAACCACGGAAAAGATTCGCCAAAGCAGCTGCGCTGGTTACTCCGGCGCCATCGCTGGGCGTAAGAGAAACCGCAAAGTCGTCGGTGAAATCTTCATCTGCCGCCAGCGCGTCTGTAAGATTGGCTGAGGTTGTGCCATCGTCAAAAAGTATTTCAAGGATTTTGGCCGACTTATAAACATTTACCACAACGTCAGGATTGGTGTCTGCGTCAGCGGCGGCACCTTGGTTGGTCAAAGTGACGGTCCAGTCATTACCGGCGGCGCCAGCGGCAACGCCGTCGGCCTTACCCGTAATGGTGATGGAGATTTCTGGCACGGCGGACACAAGCCCATCGGTAGCGTCAGAATACTTCTCGGCAACATAGTTTCCGGCAACGCCACCGAGTGAGGCCCACGGCTCGGGAACAGAGCCAGGGGCATCGGCTGGGGTTGTTCCGCCATATTCCGTTAGTGCGGCAAAGTTGCCTAGCCAATGCTCATTCCTAAAGGCAGCAGTATCTACAATGTCAACATTTTGAGGTCCGGTAAGCGTGACTTCATTTTCATTATCAGGGTTCTCGGGGAAGGGGTTGGGAACTGTGATAACTCGATCTTCTGCGGGAGTGGGGTCTCTGTAGACCGGCGCCTCAGTGTGTGCCGCCATCGCAGCAATCACATCTTCTGCAGTGTGCGTGTCACGGGCGACGATGACAAGATCAAATCGAGGGAGAAGATCAAGTCTGGGTTGAGGCTTATCAAGAGAACTAACTATCTCACCGTTTTTACAGTTTGAGTACAGATAACCAATCACAACCCCGTCACCGGCACTACCGTCAGTTATCGGCTGGTGGTAGTTGTCTGCTAACGCTACTGTGTAATCAATAATCGGACGAACCACCCCGTCATCATCTGTCTGTGTAAAGCTCGTAAGAATGCGGACGTTGTTCACCACCGGACCGCCACTTTCTCTTGGCGGGGCAAGCTCGCCACCCACGATGGGGTTAGCTACTGGCCCTGGGCAACCTGGTCGATAGAAATGGTTGGCAAAATTAGCACCATTCCCCCGGAACACCTGGGGATAGTAAACACCTAGATCGCCCGCACGTGCGGTTGCCTGGTGCTTATTGTCTTCCGTCAGCCAGAACCGGACCTTGTCGCCGTTTGGCAGGGTGAAGATTCCGAGACTCGCTTCGGCCGTTAGAGCATTTACATTTATCCCCAGCGGGCGAATTGGGACATTGTCGCCTGCTTCGTCAGGACCATCAGAGTCAAGCCTCCAGGTGGCCGACGCTAAATCATCAAAAGTGCCCGGCACCGCACCCGGTTTGGGCGTTGCCCTGGAAACTGTCGCAGAAACGAGCGCTGGGTGGCGCACGGTGGCGCCAACCCTGCCGCTAGTTGCGCGACTGAGGTTGCCTTCCTCGTCAGCTATTGCGTCTTCGTCAATCCTGATGGTGTCACCCGTTTCAAGCATTTGAGGATCTGGTGTAAAGGTGCTGGTGACTATTTCGGTGGAGGTGGGGGTTATAGTGACGGTCTCAGTGGTTATGGATGTAGGAATTGCTCTACAAGAATCAAGAAACTGGTTAAGCAGGTTTTTGTTATCCGGGTTGAGTTCGGGCACTGCCACGATGTAACGGGTCTCAACGCCGTTCAAACACACCACATCCAGATTTGCACCGGGCTGGCGGTAGATGCCAGCCGAAACTGGCAGATCAGCACCCTTCCACTCGATTTCATCAAGAGTGACTTCCTCGCCGTCCTCTCGATTTGTTTCGGTGGTTCTAATGGCAAACTCATGGGAGCCGTCTGACGCAATAATCTCAAGGCGAGGGCGCACATTGTCTGGTGTTGCCGCTTGCACGGTAAATGTCGTGGCTTCAACACGCCTTCCGTCACCTATGGTGAGGCTGCCTGAGATTGCACCCGCCGGTATTGAAATAGTGTCGCCAGCTCTGAGCGTGTCGCCCAGCATGAGAGTCGCGGTGAGCGTGCCAGGGTCGTAGGAAAGACTGTCATCTGTGAAAAGCCGCGTCCCGCCAACTCGGTAGTTCCCTTCGTTGGCGGCGCTAGTGGCATACTCCGCTATTTCCGCTGGCGTTGGAGGGGTGCTCGCCGGTGCGCCTGAATCATTCACCGAAGCCGAAAAAGTAATCGTGGCTGTGGTCATTCCAGCTCTGGCTCTAATGGTGGCCGTTAGCGGTTGCGACGTGGTAGCTGCTGCGATGGCCGCTTGCACAACGCTGTCAGAAACCACGGCTGTACCACCGATGGCTGTAATGCCGACGTTGAGGAACTGCGAAGCTGCGTTACGCAGCGGCAGGCGGGCGAGAAAACCACGGGTCGGCGCGGGCAGGCTGGCAGTGTCAACCAGCAGCACCGGAGTGACGCCATTGCTAACGCCGTTGACGCCCAAACCAGCACCTAGCAGCGGTCCGGCTGACACGCCGTCGGCTGCAGCATTGCCGTTGATCAGCGCAATGTTTGTGGGGCTGAGAGTAACGGTGGAGCAATCGGCAAGTGCTTGACGAATCGCCAGGGCGGTGTCATAGCGAGTGGCGCCGCTGATGCGAGTTACCTCGGCTCCGAGGATTCCAACAATTTCACCTACGACATCTTCAGACACCGCAGAGGTGCCGCCGACGACTATCACGCGGTCAATCGCAGAGTCAATCAAGTAGCTGACGACATCGGGCGGCAAAGAGTCGGCAGTGGTTAGCAAGATCGGCAGATCTAGCGCATAAGACAAAGGCCCGACTGCGATTACATCGGCAAAACTGTTGTCGACGTTGACGAGAATCGCCGCCGCATCGCCGGTTTCGCAATAGGTGCCGATGTTGTCCATCGCCTCAGCAACTAGCACTGAAGTTTCGTAGCGGTCTCTACCTGCGATGCGTCTTACGACGCGCACGGCCGCTAGGGCTTCAATGTCATCTTGAACGCTTTGCGAAATTGAAGCGGTTCCGCCGGTGATGATTACGTTGGTGATGAACTCATCAACAAGAAAGTTCTCAACGCCGCGGGTTAGACGGTCGGGAGGAGTTAGCAGCACGGGTGCCGACTCAGCAGCCGCCAAGCCTGTGGCGGCCGCAGCATCAACCAGGCTCTCACCGGATGCGATGATCACCGTGTCGATTACTCCGCCTACGCTGTTATCGCGCGCAAACGCTTCAGCGATGGCTAACGACGTGGCATAGCGGTTAGATCCCGCAAACTCACGCACGTTGGCGGTGGCGGCATTGTTGTCGTGGTTAAACAAGACCTCATTTGCTGTATTGGCAGCACCAGCAGGAGAGCTGGCCAACACCAATACAGACATGCCCAAACCAAGACCGACTAAGGCCACAAAAGCTCGCTTAAACACTAAAACTCCAAATCAACGCTAAACCCCTTGAATAATGTAAAAAAATCAAAACCCGCTCGTGAGCGCTAGCTAGACCGCAAAGTTCTGGTGGCGGGCAGGCTGGCACCGGGCAATGTGCTAGAGAACGGTGAGTTGAATGTTGCAGTGCCATCTGGATCGTATCTGAAGCTCCTCGCAACGGAGTTCGGCAGCTGGATCTCCTGCCCACGCTGGGGAAGGTCGCTAATCGTAGCATCACTAAACGTGTACGTAATCGTTGAGGTTAAGTGGAATGATCCGCCGTCAAACTTGGTGCACTGATCTATAGTTCTGCCGCCGTCAACCGCCTGGATAGCTTCGCTCCGGTTTAGTCGCCAATATATATCTAAAGTAGTTGTCCTAAAGACCCAATCGTCATGAAAGTTCAGTGCGGCCGTAAGGGTCGGATCATCGTCCTCAAACGAGCACCGCTCTACAATACCGGCTTGATAGAAGTGATTAGCCATAGCGCTGGTAAGGACCTGAGAGGTGGAACCTGCCTCAACAGAAGGGTCAAGAGGCACAGCCGCAGTGCCGTCATGCGCATAGTCTCGGAAGTAGAGCCTCTGAATGTTGAGGGTTGCTTCTTCAACATTTCCAAAGAGCTGCGCAGTGGCTCCATTTGCTGACCTAAACTCAGCATCGCTGAACACATTCAGCACATCGTCATACTGCAGGGTGAGTGTTACCTGGCTGCGTCCGCCGGCAAAGTTTTGCTCAAGAACGGGAGCACCTCTAAGAACTCTGGTTAGGGAAGCTGAGTCTCTTGCCTCTGGCAAGTCTGCGTTGCTAATAGACACTTCAAAGATGCGGGCAAAGTCTTCATCTGCCGCTGCCGCATCTAAAAGATTAACCGGGGTTGCGCCGTCATCAAACGATATCTGAACGATTTTAGCTGACTCGCGAACGTCTATTACAACGTCAGCATTAGTGTCAGCGTCGTCGCCTGCACCTAAGTTCACCAAACTTATCGCCCAGTCATTTCCAGCAGCACCACCAGCTATACCGTCAGGCCTGCCGGTAATAGTAAAGGAAGCCCGTCGCAGGGCTTCATCATATGCGCGGACGACATAGTTAGCATTAACGCCACCAATTTCCTCATCAGACCATGGATCTGGGAAATCATCGTCAGTTACTCCCAATCCCCCGTATATCTCTAGAGATGGATAGTTACCTATCCAGTAGCTATCTCTAAAGTTCTGAGAATCTTGGATGGTACGGAGGGTACTAGGGGTATCTGGATCTGGATAGACTGGCGCCGTCCCGTGCCCATTTATCGCTGCTTCTAGTTGCCCAAAAGTGTGAGCGCCGTTAGCAGTGATGAGAAGCTCAAACTTAGGTGCGTCAGTACCCGCGGGCAGGAAAGTGGCAGAGGTATCACCATTCCTGCAATTCACATACCGGTATTCAAGCACAACACCACTGCCGTCTCCCATCGGCTCAACCCGAACGTTGTTTAATACATTACTTACTACTGTACGTACTGCTGGTTGGCCGTAAAGATTTGTCGTTCTGGGATTTAATATTGCTTCGCCGTTAGCTCTTGGCGGGGAAAGACTCGCGCCTGGATTGTTGGCTATGTTATTGCAGCGCGGTCGATTAAAGTGGTTAGCAAATGCAGGACCATGCCCTTGAAGTACCTGAGGATAGTAAATACCGAAGTCGCCAATAAGTGCCGTGGCAGCGTGGACATTAGTGTCCGTAAGCCATATCTGGAACTTATCGCCGTTTGGAAGAGTGAAGATTCCATCCCTCTGCTCAGGATCGGACACATCCGCGCCTAATGTGCGAAGTGCGGCGTTGTCACCTGCTCCATCTTTACTACCGTCTGCAGCTGCAGCGGGGCCTGCGGGCTCAAGAGCCCAGGTAATCGACGCTGATTGGAAAGTGCCTGCCACAGTGCCCGGTTGTGGCTTTGGATCTGAAACCGTTGCAGAAACAACCGCTGGATTATCCCTGTTAGCGCTAGCTCTGGCGGAAGTGGATCGGCTTACGTTGCCTTGCACATCAGATATGGCTTCTGCTGCGATTCTTATGGTATCCCTCGCGGCAAGCGTTAGCCCGGCTGAGCCATCGGCAAGCGTGGTGCTGCAAGCATCAATAAAGCTGTTAACCAGATTCTTATTAATAAGCGAAGTGGGACCGTCCCCTTCATTTCTCTGCACTCGATCTCGGTTACCTGGGTGCGGTAAACCCGCTGGCCGCGGTGCACTAGCGTGCGGCGGCCGAAGCCCCGACCTCCCCGGCTGAAGAATTGTATCGTCAGACACGTCGTCATCGCCATTGAAACTGGGCAGCGCCACAAGATAGTTCACCTCAACGCCGTTCAAACAAACCACAGCTAGGTTTACTTCGGGATGCTGGTAGATGCCAGCCGCGGCTGGTAGATCAGCACCTCTCCAGGTGATCTCATCAACAGTGAGCTCCTCGCCGGGCCTCAAGTTGTCTTCGGTGATTCGAACAACAAACTCATGAGCGCCAGCAGCCGCGGTAACCTCAAGGCGCGGGCGCACACTGTCGTTCTCTGGCGCGGGCACGGTAAATGTGGTGGCTTCGACGCGCCTTCTGTCACTTACAGCGAGGCTGCCTACGATCGCACCTGGCGGCACAGAAATAGTGTCTCCCGCTCTGAGAGTCCCACCGCTGCCAAGCGTGATGGTCGCTGTGAGCCTGCCAGCGTCGTAGACAAGTGTGTCATCTCCGTAGAGCGGTTCCCCGCCGATCCGGTAGTTTCCTTTGTTGGCGGCGCTAGTGGCATACGCCGCTATTTCCGCTGGCGTTGGAGGGGTACTCGCCGGTGCGGCTGAACTGTTCACCGAAGCCGAAAAAGTAATCGTGATCGGGCTCGCGGTCGTACCGCCACCGCCCCTGGCTCTAATGGTGGCTGTTATTGGCCCTGATGTGATGGCTGCGGTTCTGGCTGCCTGTACGACGCTGTCTGAAACCACGGCTGTACCACCGATGGCTGTGATGCCGACGTTGAGGAACTGCGAACTTGCGCTACGCAGCGGCAAGCTGGCAAGAAAGGCACTCGTTGGTGCGGGCAGGCGATCAGTGCCTACTAACAGCACTGGCGTAACACCGGTAGTGCCGCTTAGGCCAGCGCCTAGTAGCGGTCCGGCTGACACGCCGTCAGCGGTAGCGTCGGCGTTGATCAACGCAACGCTTGATGAGCTGAGAGTAACGGTAGAGCAATCAGCAAGCGCTTGACGAATCGCTAGAGCGGTGTCGTAGCGGTTGTCGCCGCTGATGCGGGTTACCTCTGCTCTGACTGTGTCGGTGATTTCGTCAACGACGTTCGCAGACACGGCTGAGGTGCCACCGATGACTATCACACGGTCAATCGAAGCGTCAATCAAATAGTCAGACACGCTGGATGGCAACGAATTTGCAGTAGTTAGCAAGATTGGCAGATTAAGCGCATAAGCCAGCGGGCCAACTGCGATTACATCGGTAAGGGAGCTGTCGACGTTAACGAGAACTGCCGCCGCGCTACCTGTTGCGCAATAAGTGCCAATGTCGTCCATTGCCTCTGCAACAAGTACCGAAGTCTCATAACGATCCGACCCAGCAATGCGAGTTACGGTGCGAACGGGTGCTAAATCTTCAATCCTGTCTGCAACGCCCTGCGAAACCGAAGCGACTCCACCGATAATGATCACATTAGAAATGAACTGATCAACAAGAAAGCTCTCAACGCCACGAGTCAAGCGGTTTGGGGGAGTCAACAATACGGGTGCCGACTCAGCAGCTGCTAACCCTGTAGCGGCCGCAGCATCAATCAAGCTCTCGCCTGATGCAACAATAACCGTATCGGCAAACCCACCAGCGCCACCGCTCGCAAATGCCTCTGCTATCGCTAGCGACGTGGCATAACGATTAGAACCCGCGAACTGGCGCACTTCTGCAGTAGCGGCATTGCTATCGTGGTCAACCAAAACCTCAACGGCTGTGTTGGCAGCACCAGCAGGAGAACCGGCCAACACCAACACCGAAACACCTAAAACAAGGCTGAACAACGCAACAAAAATACGTCTTAACATCAAAAACTCCAAATAATCCAGCTAAAAATCTATTAAATATCCGCTTAAGCAGCTCTTAGTTGCTGAGCAGCAACTAGCTCGCTAGCAACGCCCTGATAGTTTTCTGCAACACCGGCAGGTAATGTTATGGAACCACCAACCACAGGTAGTTCAGTTAAATCGCCAGAGATCAGGTCAAAAGTCACCGTTGTAAACAGCTTTGACTGGGTGAGGAGGACTTCTTCAAGCATGGCCGGTCCATTGCTATCTACCGTGCGAGCATTGTAAGTAACAGTAAGCACTCGACGCTGGTTACTTGGCGTTTGCCAACCTGCCACACTAGTAACAATAGCGATCATGTCGTCATCATCTTCAGTAGTTAGATCTGGCACTATTTCCATTGTTGGTGCACCTGTTGGGTAGCCTGGCTTACCCTCGTTGGCACCTCGCAAAGTCCTATCTTGCGCATCAGCGCCTGTTGCAGTCGCATCCGCGGTCCAGTATTTGAACAGCTCAATCACGTCGTCGTAGGTCAACGTGACAGTTACTACGCTAAGTGCGCCCAAGAAGTTCCGGGTAGCCATAGCGCCTTGGCCGGGTGCGCCACGGTCAATGAAGTCGCCGGTTCCATAGTTCCCTGCGGTAGGTGTAGCTGCGCAGTCGCCTACAGGATCAGGACGCTCTTCATTAGTAACAGCTGCAGACCCGCTAGTTTCCGGCAACGCAATTGACGAGTCCGGGTCGCAGAAAAGCGCTAGATCGGTTGCAAGAAGATCCGCAGGACGCAAAGCCCTCGCATCGTCAGCAGTTCGCGGAGCCAGATCTAATGTGTAAGCATCGTCGTGCCGCAGGCCGGTGAACTCGGTTCTAACCGCGTCACTCCTAACAAAAAAGTTCGCCGTAATAAAGTCATTAGCTTCTAAGGCAATAATGGCGTGCTCTAATCTGGCTTGCTGATCAAATCCAATGCGAATGGTCTTACGATCCTCAATAATAGAAACCACAACCTCGGGTGCCGTATTGGTATTGCTAGCGGCTGGCAACTCATACCAACTAATCGCCCAATCATTACCAGCAGCACCAGCAGCAACTCCATCTGTTCTACCGGCGAGCTCTAGATAGGTCAAAACCCTCTCAAAGCTGTCTGTTTCGTAGTCAGAGCCAGTGTCGCGCTGGAGGTAAATATACCTCCCCCAAGACCAAACAGCTTCTTCTTCATCTGCGATCGTTTCCGGGTTATTATCGCTGTCATAGGGAATTGGGCTGGTAACCGTGGCGCGAGTAACACTCGGAGCGCGCGGCACGGTTGTGCCATCTCTGACCGTAGTTCTGCCAGCTTGGATAGTGACCGATCTGGAGCGACTGGAGTTGCCAGCTAGGTCTCGGTATGCGCCTGCTTCAACGGTTATGCGGTCGCCAGCTTCTAACAAACCGGTGAAATCGGCAGCAACGGCGACGGGGTTTGCGGGATCGCTAGAGTCAAAAATCTCCTGCGTGATTATTATGGCGTCAGCGAAGGGGCGATCGTTTCCACTTTCAGTTCCAACCTCTTCACGTATGTCCGTCGTATCAAAATCGAACCTACCCGCAGTAATTTCCGGGTTGTTGAAAATCGTGCGAGCCGTAGGGCCTGTAAACGGAGTTTCAGCAAGTGGCACGGTTTCGCTACAACCAGGGTCGGCACCAAGTTCGTATACCTCACGATCAAACCCGAGCAAGCAAATAACTACCGACGAACCACCACTGTCATCCTTTAGAGCGAGCCAACCTACAGCTTCCCCGTCGGTCTCACCGGGGAATTGTCTCAGCCTCTGAGCACTACGATCTAGTCTTGTCACTATGTTGCCATTGGAGGTGGTTAGCGTCCGCAGCAGTGTTTCGACATTACCGTCTGAGCGTGTTTCTCCAACTATCCAGGGCACAACATCATCAGTGTCAGCAGCAGCCTGCTCAGTCGTTATTGTCGTCCCAGCAGGAACCCTGTAGCGAGCCTGGAAATTGGTCGCGATGGTTGGCAGGGGCTGACCGTTGATCTTTATGTTTCCTAGGTTGATGTTGTCTGCGGCACCAAACAAGTTGGGATCGTCAACATCAATCCGAATTTCGTGTCCACCTTCACCTGCGGTGATGCTCACTCGTGGTGCCGCTCTGTCACTGCTTAGGTCGGGCACTGTGTAGTCAGCAGCTTGCACTGTTCGGCCATCAGAGCCGCGGCCTTTGATTTTCTTGGGCACAACGCTGATGACATCGCCCGCTTTCAGGACGCTGAGCAAGCCAGAACCGGCGGCAAAGGTGATATATACGGTGGGCGCAGTGGCTTGCACCTGCCTTGTGGTTGGACCGCCTGGAACTTCGGCTGTGTATTCATCGCCTGTATTGTAAAACTCAATTCGATCTCGGTTAAACAGCCTGTCGCCGTTTAGGCGGTAGTTGTCCCTGTTCTGCGCTGTGGCAATGTCAACAAGATCAGAAAACGTAATCACCACAGTGCTAATGCCGCTTCGGGTTGCGATGGTTGCTGTTATTGGGTCTGACGTTGTCGCCGCCTCAACAGCTGCGGCCACCACCGAGGCTGGCACTACGGCCGTACCACCGATAGCGGTAAGGCTCAGATTCACAAACGAAGCATCAGGATTGCGAATCGGTAGCGAACTCAGGTAGCTACGAGTCTCGCCAGGAAGGCCGTCGCTGTCGACCAGCAGCACTGGGGTGACGCCGTTGCTGGCTAGGCCCAAGCCAAGCAGCGGGCCAGCCGACACGCCATCGGCAGCGGCCTCGCCATTCACAAGCGCAACGGTGGTCGGACTAAGCGTTACGGTGCTGCAGTCGCTGAGCGCTTGGCGAATCTCCAGAGCCGTGTCGTAGCGGTTGTCGCCGCTGATGCGGACAACGTCATCAATGCCGGCGCTGTTAATCCCCTCCACAACAGACTCAGAAACAGCCGCTGTGCCGCCAACGATGACAACACGCTCAATCTCGGCGTCGTTGAGGTAGTCGGAAACGCCAGCGGGCAGAGCGTTGGCCGCAGTCAAAAGAATCGGCAGATCTAGGCTGTATGCCAGCGGGCCGACTGCGATCACGTCGGCGAATGAAGAGTCAACGTTTACTAGCAGTGCGGTGGTGGCTCCGGTGTCGCAATAAACACCGGGATCACCTATCTCGCCGGCTACGGCTACGGCGGTTTCGTAGCGATCCGCACCGGCTAGGCGGGTGACTGTGCGAACGGGCGCCAACGCCGCAATCGCATCTTGAACGTCTTGGGAGATGGCGGAGGTGCCGCCGACGATGAAGACCTCAGAGATGAACTGCTCAACGATGAAGTCTTCGACTGCGCGAGTCAGGCGATCGGGCCTGCTCAGCAGCACCGGCGCAGACTCAGAACCTGCCAGCCCGCTAGCGGCTGCGGCGTCAATCAGGCTTTCACCTGACGCCACGATGATTGTGTCAATGAAGCCACCCGCTCCGCTGTTCGCCCTGAAGGCTTCGGCCAGGGCGATCGACGTGGCGTAGCGGTTCGTTCCGCCGAACTGACGTATCTGGGCGGTTGCCGCATTTCTGTCGTGATCAACCAAACTCTCAACTGCTGTATTGGCGGCACCAGCCGGCGTCACCACCAACACCGAGATACCTAAAACCAGCACCACCAGACCAACAAACAAACGACGCAACATCAAAAAGCTCCTAAACCCGAGCAAACGCGCAAAACTGGAAACACTAAAGCGTCCGCCAAAAACCCGAACACGGTAAAAACCCCACCAAATAACCAACTAAAAACCCTGCCCGCACGTGACACGCTGGCTGCCTGCTGGTGCTGGCCTCTCCTGCCTGTTGGTGCCGTCCGCTCACGCCTGGCGATGCCGCCCCGGCGCCACCTAGCAATTCAGCAAACTCAAGGAATATGGGGGCGGGCGGGGGATGACGCTAGGAGCTGATGCGAGCGGGCGTGGAGCTGCGTCGACCCAGCTGTGCCGGGGTGGTCGACCCAGCTGTGCCAGGGTGCTGGCGGTGGCTCCTAGCACGGCCGGATCGCACAGCCTGGCCGGGGCCAGGTGCTTCGGCGGCGTTGATGGCATCGGTGGCGTTAATTGCCCTTGCGCTGCACCCCGCCCCTTTCTAAAATGGGCGTATGGCAATAGAAACGCATAAGCGAACAGAACAAGAACCGACTGACGAGGAGCTTTTGGAGTTCGCTCTGAAGGCGGATGAGCGGACGGCGGCGCTGGCTCCAAGCCTTCACGCATTTCTCGTCGAAGCGATACCTGAATGCGAACGCCAGCTGGCAAAGCTGCCAGCTGGCTCGTTGGAGGCAGCTAGGGTCAAAAATGATCTGGCTGAAATGCGGCTGGCACAAGAAGACATAAAACAATTCATCTCTAGCTAGCTGCGTCGCTCTACTGCCGTCCGTAAATGGAAACCTCATACAGCGCTAACCGTGAAAAGCATTACTTAGTAATCCACCGACTTATCGTTGGGTTGTCGCTAGAAGTTGTTGAGGCGGCAGACAACAAAGAGCAGCTCCTTAGAAGAGGAGCCCTCTACATCGCCACTTTGCGAAAGAATGAAACAAATGCGCGTGTTGGCGCAATACTTGCCTTTCGAGGATGGCCCAGAAGCGACTTAGCAGGGCGAAAAATCCTGGAATTTGAGAGACACGATTTTGTTGAGCTAAATGGCGTGTTGATATTTTTCGAGAACTACCTCAAAAGCTGTGAGGATGAAAGTCTGGACGATATAAAACAGGCGTTCTCAGAGTTCTTCCAAAGGTTGCATTTAAAGGGGTGGGGGTATGCGAGAACGCCTTGGATCCTCCCGCCTGACTGAGGTGTTGATCACCTACGGCGAGTGATTCGAGCGGGCTGCGGCAGCCGTGGTTCGGCGGCCTTGCTGCATCGATCGGGCCGCTTCGGTCGGGCTGCCTCGGTCGGATCGTGCAGCCCACCCAGGGCCGGGCGCTTCGGTGGTGGTGGCGGTGGTGGTGGCATTAATTGCCCTTGCGCTGCTACCCCGCCCCTTTTTAGAATGGGCGTATGGCAACAGATGAGGAGCTTTTGGAGTTCGCTCTGAAAGCGGATGAGCGAACGGCAGCGTTGGCTCCAAGCCTTCACGCATTTCTCGTCGAAGCGATACCTGAATGCGAACGCCAGCTGGCAAAGCTGCCAGCCAGCTCATCAGAGGCAACTGAAATCAAAGACTTCCTCTACGCGCTGAGGCTGACACAAGAAGACATAAAGCAATACGTCTCTAGCTAACTGCGTTTCGCCGGTGCAGGGGAAGGGTGCTGGCGCAGAGGTATCGATGTAGGGGCAGAGGCCTAGACGCGAATAACCCCGCCCCCTTGGATAAGAGGGCGGGGTTATTTCAAGCGATTAAAGCTTGACTCGACTTAGCTATCTCGCAGTCGAATCGTGGCTAAAATTGTCATGGAATTAGCGTCAGTGTCATCTGCATAGGTAGTACCAAGACCCGCTGGCAACATAATCTCTTCACCAACAACCGGCAAGTGAAGCAAGCAAGTAGAATTAAGAACCATTGTGAAGGTAGTGGCCCTAGCTTGAACTGATGTCGAAGTCCAACCTGCGGTGGCGGGTAACGAATTCCTACCAGCAGGATCACAAGTGAGAACAGTGCCAACGTTCGCCGCTACTAGTGCGTCATAACCAAACTCTTCAAGGATGTCGTTGTAGGTGATGCTCACAGTTACTTGACTCTGGCCACCTTCCAAATCACGTCGCACAACCAATTGGAAGGCATCGTCATCAGAGAAGGTAATAGCAGTCCCAGAGTTGTCAGTAGCACCTGGCGCGCCTGTGTGGGCGCCAGTTATGACGTGCGTAGAATCAAATATTGGCTCCAAGTCAATATCAAGAAGGGGATCATTTGCATTAGCCAACGCGGCACTGGCAACATCAAAGTTAGCCGTGATGTCCTCATTCTCTAACAGGGCCTGAGCAACATTAAACAGGCTCGCATCATCGTCAACAACAATCCTGATCAGCTTGCGGGTCTCATAAATGGTGGCTGAAGCGGAAGGTGCCGTGTTTGCCAGACCTCCACCAGGAGTACTAGCAGTATCTGGCGCATAAGCCCAGTCAACGGACCAGTCATTACCAGGCGCACCACCAGCAGCACCACCACTCTTCGCCGTGATAGAGAGAAGGGTGGCAGGGTTGGTAAGTCCATCAGTCCATATCCAAGCAGCATTAGCGTCGGGCATCGGCATAGTCGGATCAGTGGTGGGGTTATAAACAGTTGCATCGGTAACTGTGGCACGAGTTGCGATTACACCCGGATTGCCGCCAGAAGCAGC
Organism: Candidatus Poriferisodalaceae bacterium; assembly: GCA_965212125.1. Taxonomy (GTDB): domain Bacteria; phylum Actinomycetota; class Acidimicrobiia; order Acidimicrobiales; family Poriferisodalaceae; genus CAYRJD01. The sequence goes on from OZ243045.1 coordinate 1,349,563, forward strand.
TGTATTAGCTTCAACCCTAGTAACGGTTGTACGTGAACGATTACCAGACGTATCAACAAAGGCCTCTGCGGTCACGGTAATCAACTCGTTCCTCGCTAGAAGGCTTTGACCAGGAATCGGATCGGTCTCACAACCGCTAGTGTTGGTAGCGGCCGTGTCATAACCGAATAAGCAAATAACAAGGCTTCCACTGGCTGTTACGGTTTCATCGGTTGCTTGGCCTACAGCAGCTCCAGTATTGTCATCGTTATCGGCAACAAGTGAACTATCACTACCTCCTCTACCTCGCTGAATTCTTGTGACATCAAAGCTAGTAAGAGCATCACGATTAGCAAGATTTGGCTCGTCAATAGCGATGCGGATCTCATGAGCACCTTCGGCGGCGAAGATCGTTACACGAGGACGCAGATTGTCTGGCGGAGTCGCAGGCACCGTGAATGAGGTGGCAGCTACCCGGCGGTTGTCACCACCAACACCAGTGATCCTGGCACCGACAATTGAAATCACGTCTCCGGCAACAAACGCGTCGCCTGTACTCAAGGTGATAGTTACTACGTTGCCAGCAATATCAATACCGTCACCACCAAGCAGCGGCAAACCACTGATTCTGTAGAAACCTTTGGTGACCGCGCTGGTCGCAACGAGAGCCCCGCTTGTTGCGCTATTGACTGGGCTTGAGAACGTGATTCTCGCCGTACCGGTATTTGGCCGAGCGGCAATGGATGCGGTCAGCGGAGCTGAGGTAACAGCTGCCTCAATCGCAGACGACAATGCGGCAGGAGTAACAGCAGCGGTGCCACCGACAGCGGTGAAGCTAATGTCGTTGTAGGTACCTGATGCGGTACGCACAGCGATGCCCGACAGGAAGTCTTGGGTTTCGCTCGGTGCGCCAGTTGAGGTAACCAGCATTACAGGTACAACGCCAACAGCGTCAGGGCCAACGCCCAGATACGGGGCAGCGGCAACGCCGTCAGCAAGTGAGTCGGCATTTACCAGTGCGTAGTGATTCGGATCAACTGTTAGGCCGTCGCAGTCTGCAATGGCAGCCTGGACAGCTACCGCAGTAGCAAATCGAGAGTCGCCACTAATGCGGTCAACGGTGGTAACGCCGGCAGCTTCAATGTCAGCCACGACTGTGGCGGGCACGGATGCGGTGCCACCAACAACGATCACACGCTCAATTTCGGCGTCTGACAAGAAGTCGGCTACCTCATCGGACAAGCCACTTGAGCTTGTCAGCAAGATCGGCAGGCTCTCGGCGTATGCCAACGGGCCAGCAGCGATTACGTCTGAAGCGGAACCATCCACGTTCACGACGATTGCGGCTACTTCACCGGTGTCGCAGTATTCGCCAACCTCAGTCATTTCCGCAGCGACGGCGGCAGATGTCGCATAGCGATCTGCGCCCGACAGGCGGGTAACGGAGTCAACGGTCTCAAGCTCGCCGATGGCGTCTTCTACGCTTGACGATATCGCCGATGTGCCACCTAGCAGGAACACCTCAGCGATGAAGTTGGCGTCTATGAAAGCCGCAACCGAACTTGACAGGCGGTCGGGGACGGTCAGCACCACCGGGGCTTGCATATCCGCAGCCAGGCCAGCAGCTGCAGCGGCATCAACCAGGCTTTCACCTGATGCCACGATCAGCACATCACCGCCTGATGCAGCCTCAACATAAGCCTCAGCTATGCCGATGGCCGTTGCGTAGCGGTTGGCTCCGGCGAAACGGCGGATTTCCGGGGTCCTAGCATCGTTGTCGTGGTTATAGGTGGATTCAGATGCCGTGTTAGCAGCACCGGCCGGCGAACTCGCCACAACCAACACGCCAACGGCCAAAACCGAAGCCATTAAAACACCGAGCAAACGACGCACCAATACAGAGGTAGACGAACTCACAAAACACTCCCAAGTAAGAGAAACTAAAAGCCGCCAGGACGGCAGGCAGCAACAAAACCATCGCTAGAAGGCAGCGCCAGCCAGAATAACAACTACGCAGCGCCCCAGTACGTGACATCTGCGATAGCGGATATGGCTAAACCACCTAAGCGGGCTTCAGTGGGAAAGCATAGAGGACGGGGATGGCTTGGTGGCGGATTGAGCGCGGGCTTGGGGTTTGCGTGGGGTTGTGTTTGTGTGGTGCTTGCTTGTGTTTGTGTGGTGCTTGGTGGCGTGCGTGGCGTGCGGCATCTAGCGTGATTGCCTTGGATGAGGACTTGAGCAAGGATCAGCCGCCGCTGACGCTGTCGGCTGCCGACCGCAGGCGCATTCGTCTGTTGGTGGCGGTGCCGCTTTTGATGGCTTTGCTGGGTTATGTGGGCCAGGTGGCGCTGCCTTCGCTGCTTGACAGTCAGCCCGTGCTGCTGCTGGCGCTGAATGCGACCGACATCGTGTTGCCGGTGGTCGCTCATCAGATGCCGTTGGTGGTGTTTATGGTGCTGGGGACTGTGCGGTTATTTATGACCGACCCGTTTTTGTATCAGCTGGGTTATGAGTTTGGCCCGAACACGCACGCCTATCTGGAGGCTGAGTTTGGGGCGCGGCATCGATTGGTGCGCTTGTTGCGTTGGCTGGAGCGGAGGATTAGCGGGTCGGTGGTGGGCTGGTTGGCGCTGTTTGCTGTGCCGGGTTATCCGATGTGTTTGCTGGCGGGGATTTCTCGCATGCGGAGGAGTTGGTTCGTGGTGGTGAATCTGGCTGGCACTACTAGCCGGCTGGCGGTGGTGTGGTGGTTGAGCGGTGTGTTTGAGGGGCCGGTTGGCGCGGCGGTGCGGTTTATCGGTCGGTATTCGATTCCGCTGACTGTTGCGATGGCGGCTTTTGTGGTGGTGCGGGCTGCGCTGAATGGGCGGCAGCGGCGCGGTGGCGCGGATGCTGGCGGTGGCGGTGGCGGCGCGAGCTAGTTCGGCGCGAGCTAGTCGGTTCGGCTATTCCAGGTCAAGATAAGGGGCGAGCCCGAAGGTCAGCCCATGGAAGACCTCTATTACTCTGCAGGCGTGCAGCACGCCGCTCATAAAGGAACTGCGGTCGAGGCTGTCGTGGCGCAGCGTTAGAACTTCGCCTTCGCCGCCGAACAGAATTTGGTGGTGGGCGACTAGCCCGCTCAGGCGCACCGAATGCACCGGGATGTTTGCCGGGCCTTTGCCGCCTCTTACTCCTTCTATTAGTTCGTGCTGCGTGGGGTCGTCTTGCCAGTTGGTCGACACTCGTTCCATGCGTCGCATGATTTCTATGGCGGTGCCGGAGGGTGCGTCAACTTTGCCGTCGTGGTGTTGCTCTATTACTTCGGCTGAGGTGAAGAACGGGGAGGCCATCTCTGCGAATCTCATTAGCATCACTATGCCGACGGCGAAGTTGGGGGCGACCAGGCAGTTGGCGGTTTGGGTGCTGCCGCTGCTGTCGGTTTTCGTGTTGCCGTAGCTGGGGCTGCCGCTTCTCTCGCCATTGGCGTCGCCGAAAGCGACCTTGAGTTCGGTGAGGTCGGACTCGGATAGGCCGGTGGTGCCGATGATGGTGTGTATGCCGTGCTGGGCGCACCAAAGGGCGTTTTGGAGGGCGACGCTGGCGACGGTGAAGTCAATGGCGACGTCTACCTGCGATGGGTCGACTTGGTCTCGCGAGGTGGCTAGCTGCGGCATGGTTTTGATTGTGGGGTCGAACTCCAGCTCAGGGTCGACGGCGACGGTTAGCTGCAGATCTGGGTCGGCGTCAAGGAATTCGCAAAGAAGTCCGCCCATTCGCCCGGCTGCTCCAAAAACCAGTATTCGCAAGGTGCGTACCCTACTAGTTAGAACTAGCCGGAGTTGCTGGAGCTAGCCGGAGTTGCAGGAGCTAGTTGGAGTTGCTCGAGCTAGTTGGAGTTGTTGGAACGGCGGCGGCGTCCGCTGCGGGGGCGGAACTGCGGCACGGGACCAAGGTCTCCGTAGGTCTGCTCGGCGATTGCGTCAAAGTGCTCTTCAAAGGAGACGTACTCGCGTGTGTCGGCAGTGCTGGCGGCTGGGGCTGGTGTGGTTGCTGGTGTGCCGGTGGGGGTGGCGGTGGCTGCGGGGGCGCCGGGGGCGGGGGCGCCGGCTGAGGCGCCGGACGAGGCGCCGGACGAATCGCTAGCCGCGTTTGCCGAATCGCTACCGCCGGTTGCAGCGGAGGGTGCAGCGGCGGTGGTTAGGCGACGCCGGGTGCGTGCGGCGGGTGCGGGTTCGCTTGCGTCTGCAGTGTTGGCGGCTGCGCCACCATCGCTACCGCTGTCTGCGGCTGGGCTGGCTGCATCGGCTGAACCGCCGTCGCTAGTCGGGCTGTCTGCGCCGCTTGCTCCAGCTGAACCGCCGCTGGCGTCGCCGGCGTCGCTGGCGTCGCTAGTGCCGGTCGCTTCGGCTCCCTCGCCAGCAACCGACAAAGAGATCTTGCCGTCACGGTCGATGTCATCAACTAACACAGTGACCGAATCGCCCAAGCTGTACACATCCGAAACGGCGTTGATTCGGCGATTGCCGCCGATCTTGCTGATGTGCAGCAGGCCATCGGTGCCAGGCAGCAGGTTTACGAACGCACCGAACTTGGTGATGTTGACAACCTTGCCTTCGTAGATCGCTCCCAAGTCTGCGGAGGGCGGGCTGACGACGGTTTGGATTTGCCGCACCGCTTCTTGCACGGCGTCACGGTCGGCTGAGGCAACGCTCACCACTCCGACCGTCTCATTGTCATCAACGGAGATGTCTGCGCCGGTGTCTTCTTGGATGGCGTTGATCACCTTGCCGCGTGGGCCGATGACGTCGGCAATCTTGTCGATGGGGATTTCAAAGCTGACGATCTTCGGTGCGGTCTCGCTGACCTCTTCACGTGGCTGCGCTATCGCATCACGCATCACTTCTAAAATCTGCAGGCGCGCCTCGCGTGCTTGTGCTAGGGCTTGCGACAGCACGTCGGCGGGGATTCCTTCGATTTTGGTGTCAAGCTGCAGGGCGGTGATGGCGTCTTGCGTGCCGGCGATTTTGAAGTCCATGTCGCCGTATGCGTCTTCGGCGCCCAAGATGTCGGTGAGCGTTACGTATTTGTCGTCGGCGTAGACCAAGCCCATCGCAATGCCGGAGACGTGGTCTCGCACCGGCACGCCCGCATCCATCAGCGACAGCGAGGACGAGCAAACCGACGCCATAGAAGTAGAGCCGTTGGAGCTGAGCACGTCGGACACGAGTCGCAGGGCGTAAGGGAACTGTTCTTTGGACGGGATGATCGGCAGAATCGCTCGCTCGGCGAGGGCGCCGTGGCCGATTTCTCGGCGCTTGGGGCCACGCATGAATCCGGCTTCGCCCGTTGAGAACGGCGGGAAGTTGTAGTGGTGCATGAAGCGCTTGCGGTTTTCGGGGTTGAGCGTGTCGATTAGTTGTTCCATGCGGGTCATGCCCAGCGTGGTGACGTTTAGCACTTGGGTTTCGCCGCGCTGGAACAGGGCGGAGCCGTGCACCATGGCGAGGTAGCCGACTTCGGCGGACAGCGGGCGGACCTGGTCGGTGGCGCGGCCATCTATGCGGAAGCCGTCTTTGACGATGCGGGTGCGCACTACTTGTTTGGTGATGGTGCGCAGGGCTTCGGAGATTTGTTTTTCTAGGCGGGGTGGTGGGGTGACTGCCTGCGTTGCGTCGGCCTGCGCTGCGTCGGTTGCCTGCGTTGCTGCGGCGGTCTGCGCTGCGGCGGCGGCCTCGGCTACTAGCTGGGCGGTGACCTCTTCTTTAATGGCCTGCTCGGCGTCTAGCCGCTCGGCCTTGTCGGCGATCTCCATTATTTGGGTGATGCGATCTTGGGCGGCTGCGCGCACGCTCTCTAGCACCTCATCGGTGTAGTCGCGGGTGCGTGTCCATTCCATCGGCGTTATTTCGCCGTCGCGCTCGGTCAGTTTTTGGCGGAGCTGGTGTTGCAGCTCGACGATGTCGTTTATCCAGCGCTTTGAGGCTTGCAGGCCGTCGGTGAGGACTTGCTCGGACACCTTGGGGGCGCCCTCTTCGTAGTACTCGAACGAGCGTTCGGTGCCGCCCGCTTCGACCATCATGATCGCTACGTCCGGGTTGGCTTGGCCGGCGCTGGCTTGGCCGGGCTCGCCGATCTGGCGGCCTGCCACGACCATCTCAAATGTGGCGGCGTCGGCCTGCTCGTAGGTGGGGAAAGGAATCCAAGTGCCGTCGGTGGTGAATGCCAGTCGGACTGCGGCGATCGGGCTTTCGAAGGGAATGCCGCTGACCCACAGCGCCGCCGATGCGCCGTTGAGTGCAACGACGTCGTAGGGGTTGTCGCCGTCGACGCTTAGCACCGTGCCGACTACGTGGGTGTCGTGGCGGAAGCCTTCGGGGAAGTTGGGTCGCAGCGGGCGGTCGGTTAGGCGACACGCCAAGATGGCGTCGTCTGATGCCCGTCCTTCCCGGCGAAAGAATGATCCGGGGATGCGGCCGGCGGCGTACATGCGTTCTTCTATGTCGACCGTTAGCGGGAAGAAGTCGGCGAAGTCGCGGGGGGATTTGGCGGCGGTGGCGGTTACCAGCACTTGGGTGTCGCCGACTCGTGCCATTGCGGAGCCGTTGGCTAGGCCGGCGAGCTTGCCGGTTTCGAGGGTGAAGGTTTTGTCTGTGTCTGCGATGGGGCAAGAGACGGTTAGGGCGGTGGTGGTGGTGTTATTCATTTGATCCAGGTTGGTTCGCTAGCGCGGTTGGCTAGCGGGTTGGGGTTGGTTTTTGAGGGGGTTGGTGGGGGAAATTTGGTTGGTGGTGGTTGCGGCGCAGCGGCGGGCGTGGCGTAGCAGAGTTTGCTTAGCGACGCAAGCCGAGTTTTGCGATGATCGTGCGGTAGCGCTCAACGTCGTTGTCTATTAAGTAGTCAAGCAGTCGGCGGCGCTGCCCGACCATCTTGAGCAGGCCACGCCGGCTGTGGTGGTCGGACGGGTGCGTCTTCAGGTGTTCGGTTAGATGGGCGATGCGGTCAGACAGCAGAGCAACTTGCACTTCGGGCGAACCCGTGTCAGTTTCGTGATGCTGGTGATCCGCGATCGTTGCGGATTTGGAGGTCATGTTGTTGGGCTCCTGTAATGCCCGGGACAGTGCCAGAGACGATCTCTTAGGCGGGGTAGATAGTTATTTATTTTGTCGGGGTTGAGGCTAGCAGGCTGGCGGGCGGATGCGGCTTGCGGTTGTGGCGGCTGCTGTTGCTGCTGCGTGAGGCACTACTGCGTGAGGCACTTGAGCGCGTCATCCACGTCTTTCTGCAGCTGCTGCTGCAGCGCTTCAACGCCGTCAAACTTGGTTTCGGATCGCAGCCGTCGCACGAATTTGATGCTGGCTTTTTCGTCGTAGAGGTCGCCGCGGAAGCCGATCAGGTACGCCTCTATTAATGAGCGTTCGGCGAACTCGTGGAACGTGGGGCGGGTGCCGATGTTGACCGCCGCTGGGTGCTGCGTGCCGTCGGGGCGCAGGTACCAGGCTGCGTACACGCCGTCGGCTGGTATTAAGAGGTCGGGCGTTGTCGGCACGTTGGCGGTGGGGAATCCCAGTTGGCGGCCGCGGCGATCGCCGGCGGTGACAGTGCCGCGTATTTCAAACGGGCGGCCGAGCAGGCGGTGGGCTCGCTCAACGTCACCTTCGGCTAAGGCGGCTCGGATGGATGTGGAGGAGATCACCTCGCCGTCGCCGGTGAGTTGTTTGACGAGCGGCAGCCCGACCACTTCGTAGCCGTGTTCGTCGCCGACGCTGCGCAGCGTGTCGATGTTGCCTTTGCGTTCTCGGCCGAAGTGGAAGTCGGCGCCGACTACTACTACCCGTGCGTCAAGGCAGTCGACCAGCACGTTGCGGGCGAAGGTTTCGGCGGGCACTTGGGCTTGCTGTTGGTCGAAGGTGATGACCAGCGTGTAGTCGACGCCGGTTTCGGCTAGCAGTTCGAGTTTGTGGTTGAGGTCGCAGAGCAGCAGCGGGGCTGATTCGGGGCGCACGATGGTGGCGGGGTGGCGGTCGAATGTGACGACTGCGGTGGCGCAGCCTTGCTCGGCGGCGATGCGGTGCATTTCGGAGATGACGGTGCGGTGGCCGCGGTGGACGCCGTCGTATTCGCCGACGGTGACGACGCTGCCTTGTTCCAGCACCGGGCTCCAGTGCATGTCACGGATTATTTCCACGGATTTAACGCTAGCTAGGTGGGGTTGGGGTTGGGGTTGAGTGCTGCGGCGCGACGATCACTACCACCGGACGGATCGTGGTTGAGGCAGCGGTGGTTTCATCGGTGGCGATCTCGGCTTCAGCGTCGGTCGCGGCGGCTGCGGTCGCGGCGGCAACCTCGGCAGTCTCATAAACGGCCAGCAACTCCCCCGCCTGATTGAGCAACGCCCACGGGCCGTCGCCGCACAGGTTTGGCAGATCTAGCCAGGCTCCGTGGCTGACTCTTTCTTGCTGTTCGGCGGTGAGTCGCACCTTGCTCATCTCGGGAACTAGCTCGCTTATGGGTTGCAAGATGTCGGCGGGGCTTGCGGCCGGCGTTTTCGTGTCTGGCGTTGCCGGAGTGCTCGCTGCGGCGGCGAGCATTGCTTCTAGCGGCTGGGCTTGCTCCACGGAGAAGTTGCCGCTGGCGGTTCGGCGCAGGTCGCTGATGTGCGCGCCGATGCCTAAGGCGTGTCCGAGGTCTGCGCCTAAAGAGCGGACGTAGGTGCCTGCGCTGCATTCCACGACGCAGCGGTAGGCCGCGGGGCTGGTGCCGCTGGCGGCGGGGCTGGCGGCGGGGGCTACTTCAAAGCGGGTGACGGTGATGTCGCGCGGTTCGCGCTCTACTTCTATGCCAGCACGAGCCAACTGATGCAAGCGGCGGCCACCGACTTTGATAGCCGAAACCATCGGCGGGATTTGGCGGCTGTCGCCCAAAAACTTGGCGGCGGCGGCGCTAACCATCGGCGGCGTGATCTGGCTAACAAGCTCTGGCTGATGCTGAACGGTGACATCGCCCGAAGCGTCAAGCGTGTCGGTTTCAACGCCTAGATGCAAAACAAACTGATAGGTCTTGCTAGCGGCGGTGGCGAAGCGCAACAGCCGAGTTCCACTGCCCACACCCACCACCAACAGTCCGGTGGCGTCCGGATCAAGCGTGCCAGCGTGGCCGATGCGGCGCTCGCCTAGATGTTTTCGCAGCACCGCTACCACGTCGTGCGAAGTCATCCCGGCTGGCTTGTCCACCAGAACCATCCCGTGAACCACGGGCGGGCGGCGCCGAGGCATTACTTGCCGGTGTTTGACTGATCGGTGTTTGGCTGACCGGTGTTTGGCTGGTCGCTGTTTATCTGGTCCAAGATGCGCTCTATGCGTTCGGCTTGGGCGACGGAGGTGTCAACCTTAAAGCTCAACTTGGGGGTTCTGCGCATGCTGGCTTGTGCGGCTAGCGCACGCTGTAGCCGGGTTCGGCGTTGCTCCAGCGCACCTTCAACTTCAGGTAGATCTTGAAGGTTGCGCACGTCAAAAAACACCGATGCGGTTGTTAGCTCGCGGTCAACTTCAACGTCGGTTATGGCAACTCCGGCCAGGCGGGCATCGTCAATGCGCTCCAGTTCGGTGGCGACTATTTCTTGCACCAGCACGCTGACACGATCGGTGCGCTGGTAGAGCGACCGTTGGTTGCGTTGGGCTGGCTGGTTGCGTTGGGCGAATGAGCCTTTTGCGCCACCTCTAGACCTAGACCCGTCGGATTTAGACCCGCGCGATTTCGTGTTCTTCGTACGTTTCGATGACATCGCCTTCTTTCAGATCGGTGAAGTCGGACAAGCCAATGCCGCACTCCATCCCTGCCACCACCTCATTGACGTCGTCGCGGAAGTGGCGCAACGACTTGACTGCGCCTTTCCAGATGACCGTTCCGTCTCGCAAGAAGCGCACCTTCGCGCCGGCTTGCACGTTGCCGTGCTCCACCACGCAACCGGCGATCGGGCCGACCCGCGAGATGCTGAACACCTCTCGCACCTGCGCCTCGCCGACCACGACCTCTTCGTATTCGGGCGCCAACATTCCGAGCATGGCGTTTTGCACGTCTTCGATCAGGCGGTAGATGATTTCGTAGAGGCGAACCTCAATGCCTTCGGCTTCGGCCATCTGGCGTGCCTTGCGGTCGGGTCGCACGTTGAAACCGATCACCGATGCGTTCGATGCCAGCGCCAGCTGGATGTCGTTTTCGTTGACGCCGCCCACGCCGCGGCTGACGAACGTGAGCTTCACGTCGGGGCGTTCCAGTTTTTTCAAGCTGTCGGTGACCGCTTCAAGCGAGCCATGCACGTCGGCCTTGAGCACCACGTTGAGCGTGGCGGTCTCGCCGGCTTGCACCTGCGTGAAGATGTCTTCCAGGCGTGCGCCGGCGCCGCCCGATCCGCCAGCCACGCCCGCCAGCGACGCTTGGCGCTGCCAGTGCTCGCGTGTCTCCGCAGCCTTGCCAGCCTTTTTCTCATCGGGTGCCACGACAAACATGTCGCCTGCTCGGGGCACGTCGCCGAATCCGATGATCTCAACTGGCGTGGAGGGGACGGCTTCGGTTAGCGGCTGGCCGCGGTCGTTTGTCATCGCACGGACACGACCCCATGACGCGCCGGCCACTATGGCGTCGCCGACTTTCAGCGTGCCTTGCTGAACTAGGGCGGTCGCCACCGGGCCGCGGCCCTTGTCAAGGTGCGCTTCTAATATGACGCCGCGCGACCGGCCGTCGCTGACTGCGGCTAGCTCTTCTAGCTCGGCGACTAGCAAGACCTGATCTAACAGCTCGTCGACGCCTTCGGAGTTGAGCGCTGAGACCGGCACGGTGATGACGTCGCCGCCGTAGGACTCGGGCACCAGGTTGTGATCCGAAAGCTGCGCGTAGACGCGGTTTAGGTCGGCCTGCTCACGATCCATCTTGTTGATCGCCACCACGATGGGCACGTCCGCTGAGCGGGCGTGGTCGATGGCTTCGGCGGTTTGGGGCATGACGCCGTCGTCGGCTGCGACCACCAAGATCACGATGTCGGTGGCTTGGGCGCCGCGGGCTCGCATGGCGGTGAAGGCCTCGTGGCCGGGCGTGTCAATGAAGGTGAGCGCTCGGCCGTTGCGCTCCACTTGGTATGCGCCGATGTGCTGGGTGATGCCGCCGGCTTCGGCTTCCACCACGTTGGAGCTGCGGATGCGGTCGAGCAGCAGCGTCTTGCCGTGGTCGACGTGACCCATGACGGTGATGATCGGCGGGCGGGCGGTGCCGTCGGCGATGGGGATGTCCAGGTCAATGTCGAGTTCTTTGAGCAGCTCTTGTTCTTGTTCTTCGCCGGGCTCGACTAGGCGCACTTCGGCGCCGATCTCCGCTGCGAACAGTTCGATCATCTCGTCGCTGAGCGACTGGGTGGCGGTGACCATTTCACCTTGCTGCAGTAAGAAGCGCACCACGTCGGCGGCGGATCGGTTGAGCTTGACGGCGATGTCTTTGGCGGTGGTGCCGCGCTCGATGGTGATCGTGCCGGACGGAACCGGCGCGTCGGCCGGGGTGTAGGAGGGCATCTCCTGCGGCTGCAGCTCTTCGCGCTGGCGGCGGCGCCTGCGTGGGCGGCGGCCGCGGCGGTTGGGCATGGGGCGGGGTCCGCCGGGGCGACCTCCGCCACCGGGTCTGTCGGAGCCTGGACCGCCGGGGCCACCTGGGCCGGAGGGTGCGCCTTCGGGGCGGGGCGATGACGGGCGGCGGAAGGGGCGGTCGCTTTGCGGGCGGGTGGAGGTGCCTGCTCCTGGGCCGCGGCGGTTTGGGCCGCCTGGGCCGCCGGTGCGGGCACGGGTGGGTGAGGGTGGCGGCGGGATGGGCTTGCCGCCGGGCGACAGCAGCGGAGAGGTGCGTGCTGTTGGGCGGGGTGGGGGTGGTGAGGATGGGGCGCCGGGAGGAGCACCTGGAGGAGCGCCGGGTGGCGGAGCGCCGGCGGGAGTGCTGCGGGCGGTGCGCGGTGGTGGCGCGGGTGTTACTGGGCGGAGGGGTTCGGTGCCGGTTGACACGACGAAAGAGCCGGCGGCTTCGGCGGCGCCAGTGGCAGCCGCGCCGGCTGGTGAGCTGGCAGCAGCCGCGGCAACCAGGGGTTGCTCCTCGGTGCTGGTGGTTTCGGCGGACGCGGCAGCTGCGGCTGCGGTGTCGGGTGCTTCGGCAACAGCGGTCTTGGCGTCGGCATCCTCGGCTGTGGCTGCGGTCTCCTTTGCGGCGGCAGTTTTGCTGGCTGCTGTTTTACTTGCCGCTGGCTTCTTTGCTGCTGGTTTCTTAGCCGCCGCAGCTTTGGTCGCAGCCGTCTTCGCCGCAGGCTTCTTAGCCGCCGCAGGCTTGGTCGCAGGCTTCTTAGCCGCAGGCTTCTTTGCGGCGGCCGCCTTGCTCTCTTCTTTTTCTTTGGCTTCGGCGGCCTTTTTGGGATCGGTCTTTTTTGCTCGGGGCTTGACGGTCGCTCGCTTTTTGGCTTTTTCAAGCGCGGCGGCGATCTCGTCGTCTTCGTCGGCATCGGTGGTGGTTTCGGTGGGGACGCCCTCACGCTCAACCTTGCGGCGGATGCGGTCGGCTTGGGCGACGTCCATGCTTGAGGAGTGCGTCGTGGCGCCAACGCCCAGTGATTCGCACAGGTCTAAAACCTGTTCAAGGGTTAGGCCTAGCTCTCTCGAAAGCTCATAGACACGGACTTTTTTTGGCAAATGCCTCTACCTCAGTTGGTGTGGGTTGGTTGGATCGTGGGCGGGGTGCGGCGCGGCGCCATCAGTTTTGCTCTTGCGTTTTATCGGGCGCAAGGGTAGTTGCGGCAGTCGGGTCGATGGCTGACGCGGTTGGGTCGTCGTCAACGTCGTCAAGCACGGCTTCGGTGTCGGCAGGCGCTTCGGCGGTGTTGGCAGGCGCATCAGCGATGTCGGCTTCGGCAACAGTTTCGGCTTCGGCCGCTTCGGCGACGCTTTCTCCGTCGGCGTCAGTTGCATCTTCGGCAACAGCGTCAGCGGCGCTAGCTTTCTCGCCCTCGCCCTCAGCCTCTTCAGCTTCAGCCTCCGCACCTTCAGCCTCCTCAGCCGGCGCTTCGCTAGCGGCCTTTGACCACTGCCCGGCGGTAATCGCTTCGCCGCCGTCGGCGGGCACCCACTTCATCTCGCCGCTGTCGGGATCGGTAACCCACTCCCCCTCTGCCCAGTCTTGGCCAGCCAGCCCCGCCTCTTCCTCGGCGATCTGCGCTTCGCTCTTTATGTCAATGCGCCAGCCGGTCAGCCGAGCCGCCAGGCGAGCGTTTTGGCCTTCACGTCCGATCGCCAGCGACAGCTGATGATCCGGCACGACCACCTCGGCGATGCCTTCGTATTCGTGGAATCGCACCTCTCGCACTTTGGCCGGCGACAGCGCCTTGGCGACAAAATCGTGCAGGTCGTCGGTGAACGGCACGATGTCGATCTTCTCGCCACGCAGTTCGTTCACGACCTGGCGCACACGAGAACCACGAGCGCCAACGCAAGCGCCCACCGGGTCGATGTTCGGGTCGTTTGACCACACGGCGATCTTGGTTCGGTGCCCGGGCTCACGAGCGCACGCCTTCACCTCAACGATGCCCTCGCCGATTTCGGGCACCTCCAGCTTGAACAGCTCACGGATGAAACCCGGGTGCGTGCGGGAGACCACGATCTGCGGGCCCTTGGCGGTTTTGCGCACCTCAACTATGTACGCCTTCAGGCGGGAGTTCGGCTCGGTGCGTTCGTACATCACCTGTTCGGATTGCGGCAGCAGCGCCTCGACTCGGCCGAGGTCGAGCAGCGTGTAGCGGGCATCGTTTTGCTGGATGATGCCCGTGACGATGTCGCCCTCACGTCCGGCGTACTCGTCGTACTTCATGTCTCGCTCGACTTCGCGGATGCGCTGCGTTAGCACTTGGCGAGCGGTCTGGGCGGCGATGCGACCGAAGTCTTCGGGCGTGTCGTCCCACTCGCGCTCAACGTTGCCTTCTTCGTCTAGCTCTTGTGCGAAGACACGAATCTGAAACGCCTCGTCAATGACCACGTATGCCTGCTCGGCCGCACCGGGCAGGCGCTTGTATGCCGACTCCAGGCCGTTGGCCAGAGCCTGCGCTAGCACTTCGGAGTTGATGCCCTTTTCGGCGGCTAGTGCCTGCAGGGCCTCCATGATTTCCAGACCACTCATTTGGTTGCTCCTTTTTTGGAGTTGGGGCGGGTGGAGTTGCCCCAGCAAAAGATTGTGCGGGCGGTAGTGATGTCTGCGTAGCTGATGTCGGCGCGGGTGGCGTTTTGCGGGTCGGCGGTTTTAGCGGCAGCAGGCTGATCGGCGGGCGCTGCGGGTAGCGAGATGGCTATGCCGGACTGATCGGCTGCGAGCAGCACTCCGTCAACTCGGCGAGTTGGTGCTTGGTTGGCTGCCATAACCCGCTGCTGCGTGAGCTTCACGGTCACGGTTTCGCCGATTGCGCCGATGAAGTGATCCGGTCGGATGAGCTTGCGTTCAAGTCCGGGGCTGGACACTTCAAGCGTGTACTTGCCGGGCAGCGGGTCGTGCTCATCCAGCGTGTGCGATAGTGCGCGGGAGATTTGGCTGAGCGTGGTGGTGTCTAATGCGGTGCTAGCGGTGGCGGTTATCAGGACTTGCAGGGTGGTGCCGTGTTGCTGCACGTCATAGAGGTCAAAGCCTGCGTCGGTAACGACTGGTTCGATCAGCCGGGTGAGCGTTGTCAGGGTGTCGGCGGAGCTTGGCGCGTCGGCGCTTGTTATGTCGGGGCTAGCAATACCGGTCATGTCTGCTCTTGGGTGATTGGTTTGGAAAATCGGGCTGGCTGGTTTAGTCAGCCAGGCAAGCAAGCGGGTCTGTCGCCTGCTGTCGTTCGGCACCCGTTCCGCTAGCGGAACGATGCGCAGTCGGAACGCCACAACTGTCGTTAGTTTTTCGGTTGTGATTTCCACTACCGATTAACCGCTGACACGCCACGCACTCCGGCGGAGTTCGTAGCAACTCAAGCGAGCTTGAGTTCGGCTGTAGCTGCCTGCGCTGATAATGCTACCTGGCAGATGCGGGCTTGGCTAGCCGCAGGCGCGGGCTTGGCTAGCGGGTTCGGATCTGGTTGATGCGCTGCTCGGTTTGATTAATGTCGTTGCCTTGATCGCTTACTTGTGCTAGGCGGTCGGCTTCGGCGGCTTCGGCGGCTCCTTCGTCCGCTTGCGCCAAGGCTGCCTCTACCCCGTCGGCGGCAATCCGCCTGGCCCAATGCACTAGCTGCGTCACCATTTCGTCTTCGGGCACCACCTTGACTACTTGGCCTCGCACGAACAAGTGCCCGCGGCCGCGCCCGGCGGCTATGCCCAGATCGGCGGACTTGGCTTCGCCCGGACCGTTGACGACGCAGCCCATCACCGCTACCTGCACCGGCAGCTGCTCGCCCTCTAGGGCGGCTTGGGCGCGCTTGGCTACTTCTATTACGTCAACCTCGGCGCGCCCGCACGAGGGGCAGGCGATCAGATCCACCGAGCGTCGCTCCGCCAAGCCCAGCGACTCCAGCAGGCGACGGCCAGCCTTCACCTCTTCCACCGGGTCGGCGGTGAGGCTGTAGCGGATGGTGTCGCCGATGCCTTCCATCAACAAGGTGGCGATGCCGGCGGTGGCTTTTAGCAGCCCGCCCGGCGGTGGGCCAGCTTCGGTGACGCCGAGATGCAGCGGGTAGTCAACCGTGTCGGCAAGCAGCCGGTAGGACTCAACCATTAGACGCACATCGCTGGATTTGACGGAGATCTTTACGTCGTCAAAGCCGACCTGTTCGAAATAGCCCAGCTCGCGCTTGGCGGATTCCACCAGCGCGGTAGGCGTCATGCCGTAGCGCGACTCAATGTCGGGGTCGAGCGAGCCGCTGTTTACGCCGATGCGGATGGGGATTTTGTGGTCGCGGGCGGTGGTGGCGACGGCTTTGATTTGGTCTGACTTGCGGATGTTGCCGGGGTTCAGCCGCAGGCACGCCACGCCCGCGTCTATCGCCGCCAGCGCCAGGCGGTATTGAAAATGAACGTCGGCGACCAGCGGCACCGGCGAGCGGGGCACGATTTGCGCTAGCGCTTCGGCGGCGGCCATGTCGTTGCAGGTGCAGCGCACGATGTCGGCGCCGGCGGCGGCCAGGGCGTAGATCTGTTCAAGGGTCGCATCAACGTCGGCGGTTTTCGTAATCGTCATCGACTGGACGGTTATGGGGGCGCCCGCGCCGACCTGCACCGACCCGACCTTGACAGACCTGGTCTGCCTGCGTTCAAACACTGCTCTAGTTTGCCGTCTGGACGCAGGCGATTGCCGTCTGCGCGCAGGTGATTCGGTTTTGCGGTTGCGTGGCGGCCTAGAGATTGATCGGTTGGCTAGAGATTGATCGGGTTGGCTACGTCTAAATACACCAGCCCGACGGCGAGAATCAGCAGTGCGATGGTGACCGCGTAGACCAGCGGAGTGAGCTTTTTCATATCAACCATGTGCCGATCACGCCCGCCGCGCTCACGCCAGCGCTCGTAGATGGCGATGGCTAGATGGCCACCGTCGAATGGCAGCAGCGGTAGCAGATTGAACACGCCGATGAAGATATTAAAGGCAATAAACAATGACAGGAAATCGCTAGCGGTGCTGACCCGCTCGCTGGCGCTGACCTGAACCAGCCCGACTATCGACAGCGGCCTGGTCTCTATGTTTTCGTTGGCCGTCGGGTCGTTGGGCGCGGAGATGATGCGGTCGGCGAGTTCGTCCACGTTGCCGAAGATTCTGCCGATCGACCAAATCGATTGCCAAGACAGGTATCCGAAATCGCCCGCCGACCGCAGCGTGGCAACCGGCAGTGCGGCGGTGGGATAGTCGATTGCGGCGGAGGCAGCGATGCCGATGCGGCCTTGTCCCGTTGCGGTGTTGGTGGCGATGCGGACGCTGGTCTCTATTAGCTCTCCGTCGCGGTTTATGACCAGATCAACTGTCTGACCGGGGCGGGATCTGACGCCGTCAACGAACGCAGGCCAGCGGATCGTTTGTTCGCCGTTCAGGCGGGAGATGCGATCGCCGGGTTGAATGCCTGCCTCATAGGCGGGGCCGGATGTGCCGTCTGCCAAAATTGCGGGCACCTCGGCGACCTCCCAGTTGTCGGGCGATCGCACGGGGTTGCCGAAGATGCCGTGCAGCGCCACCAGCGCCAGGAACGCCATTAAGAAGTGCGCCGCTGAGCCGGCGGAGATGACCAGGGCGCGGCGGGGGAAGGATTTGACGCGGTAGGTGCGTCGCTCGTCGGCTGGTTCGACCTTCTCGTCGGAGGTGATGCCGATGATGCGCACGAATGCGCCGAGCGGTAGCAGGCGCAGGCCGTATTCGGTTTCGCCGCGGTGGAAGCTCCACAGGCGCGGGCCGAACCCGAGGAAAAACTGCGTTGCTTTCATGCCGGTGAGGCGGGCGGTGAGGAAGTGGCCGAGCTCGTGCACGGTTAGCACGCCGGCGATGGCGAGCACTAGGAGGGTGACTTTGAGTGAGACATAGCTGCCCACTGCGATGCCGGCGACTATCAGCACCAGGCCGCCCCATTTGTTGATGATGGTCGGGGAACCGTCGGTTGTTCTCATCATGGGCGGTCGCTTAGGGGTTGGCCTTGTGGGGACATTTTGGCACGAAGGAGGGACATTGCGGTTGGCGGGGCGGTGCGGCCGGCTTGCGGGGTGGTCGGCGGGGGCGGTGCGGGCGGGCTACATCTGCGCCAGGGTGGCTGCCACAACATCACGCCCGCCTTGGTCGGCGGCTATTACTGCCTCCACGCTGTCGCAGGGTTGGCCGTCGTGCGCATCAAGGGCGGCGGCTAGCAGGTCGGCGATTTGGTGCCAGGCGATTGCGTCGTCCAGAAATGCCGCCACCGCTGCTTCGTTGGCGCCGTTCAGCCAGGCGGGGGCGGTGCCGCCAGTTCGGCCAGCGGCGATTGCCAGGTCTAGGCAGCGGAAGGTTTTGCGATCGGGAGTGGTGAAGGTGAGCGGCTCGAGGGTCGCCCAGTCGATCGCTCCGAACGCAGTGTTGAGCCGGTCGGGGTATGCCAGGGCGTAGCCGATCGGCAGGCGCATGTCGGGCAGCGATAGTTGCGCCAGGGTGGCGCCGTCGGTGAAGGTGACCATTGAGTGGATCACCGACTGCGGGTGGATGACGACGTCGATGTTGTCGTAGCTCACGCCGAAGAGTTCGTGGGCTTCGATTACTTCCAGGCCTTTGTTCATGAGGGTGGATGAGTCGACGGTGATTTTTGGTCCCATCTGCCAGGTGGGGTGGGCGAGGGCGTCTTGCACGGTGACCGCTGCGAGATCTTGGGCGGTGCGGCCGAGGAATGGTCCGCCGCTGGCGGTGAGGACGAGTTGGGAGAGCGCTGGGTGGTCGGCGGCGGCCGCGTTCGTAGCGCTTGCGTTCGTAGCGCTTGCGTTCAGGCATTGATGTAGTGCGCAGTGCTCGCTGTCGACGGGAATGATCTGCGCGCCGGGGATGTCTCTGAGCGGTTGGCATAGCGGTCCGGCTGCTATCAGACTCTCTTTGTTGGCGAGTGCCAGACGCTTGCCGGCTTGGAGTGCCGCCAGCGTTACTTCTAATCCTGCGAATCCGACCACAGCGTTGACCACGACGTCGGCCTCGGCGGTTAGGGCGGCCAGCGAACCTTTGCCGACCAGGATTTCGGGGTCGGGCTGGGGCGCGGTGCTTTTGGCGTCGGTGCTGGCGGGGCTGGCGGGGCTGGCGGCGGGGCGGCTGTCTAGTTGGGCGCGCAGGTCGTTGGCGGCTTCGTCGTTTTCGACCGCTACTCGCGCTGGCGCAAACTGCGTTATCTGTTCGGCCAGGAGCTTGGTTGAGCGGGCCGCGCTGAGGGCGACCACCTCGTAGGTGGGCTCGGTGGTGCTTGCGGACGCGGTGCTGCTGACGGGCTCGGCGGCACTGGCACGGGTGGGGTCAGTCTCGCAGATGATTCCAGCAGCGCTAGCGGCTATTACTTGAAGGGTCTGCGTGCCGATAGAGCCGGTGGACCCTAAGACCGCAACTTTTATCGCAGCCATCTGACTGCTGCTAGCCCGCTAACCGACCAGGAAGTCGGACATGTAATAAGCGGCCGGCAGCACAAACAGCATGGCGTCGAACCGGTCAAGCACTCCGCCATGTCCCGGCAGCACCGTGCCCATGTCTTTTACTTGCAGGTCACGCTTGATCAGCGACTGGCAGAGGTCGCCCAGCGGTGCGGCCAGCGCAATGATGACCGCCAGCCAGACCGCATCCAGCACGTCTTCGGTGAACGGAAAGATGCCGGGGAAGCGATACAGAACCAGCGATGTGATGATTGCGCTCAGCACTATTCCGCCGATTAGCCCTTCGACGGTTTTGTTGGGGCTGACGCGATACGCCAGTCGGGTTTGGCCGGTGGTGCTGCCGATGACGTAGCCCAGCACGTCGTATGCGACGGTTCCGACAACGACGGCCACTAGTACCGCATCGCCGTGTGGCTCGCGCAGCATCAGCGCTGCGAACGAACCCAAGCCGCCGATCCAGGCGATGCCCATGGTTGTGACGGCGAAGTTGGCGGTGGGGTGTTCTTGCTCTACTCCTATTAGGAACCAGAGCAGCCCGCCCACGCCGATTAGGGCTGCGAACAGCGGGTATGCCTCAAAGCCGCGCCAATACACCGCGCCGGTGAGTCCGGCGACGGCGGTCAGTCCGAACAAGGTGGCGGGGCGATAGCCGACGGTGCGGGCGACTGCGAAGAACTCCGCCAGGGCGATGACTAGCGCCAGCGCTGCGAGCACGACGACGACGGCTCGGCCGGCGCTGAGGGCGCCGAAGAAGACCGACCCCAGGATGATGCCGACGACTATTGCGAGCATGACGTTGCGGCCGGTGTGGGCTGCTTCCTCTATCTCTGGGGTTTGCTGGACGGAGCGGGTGTCGGTTTCGTCGGAGGAGATTGGCGCTTGGAAGTCTTGGCTGCCGTCACGCCACTGGGCGGGGGTGTCTAGGTCTGTCCAGTTTTCCCAGTGCTTGTCGCTGGCGGGGTTGGAGCTTGTTGGGGTGCCGGGGGCTGCCGGTGTTGCTGGTGCGGCGGGAGTGCCGCCGGCGGGCGGGGCTGCCGGTGTTGCTGGTGCGGCGGGGGCGGTGCCAGCGGGCGGCGATTCAATCCCTGCTTGCAGTTCGCTGGAGCTCATTACTGAGGTAACGGCGGCTGGGTCGGCAGAGCTGGTGGAGGAGCCTGGGTCCGATGGGTCTGCGTTGGCGGCGGCTGCGCGCGCTCGTTCTTGGTTTTCGATCAGGCGTGGGTCGTCGGGCAGTTGGGGGAACAGCTTGGAGCCACCCGGCTGCGGTGGAGTTTCGGATGGGGCTGACGCCTGCTCGCCTGCGGCGGCTGCGGCGCTTTCTTCGGCAGGGGCTGAATCGGCGGGCGGCGGCGCGGCGGCTGGGCTGCCTGCCTCGGCTGCTTCGCCTTCGCTGTCGGGTCGGCTTGAACCGTTGGGGTCAGACATAGCGACTAAATCTCAAGCAGTTCTTGTTCTTTGGACGCCAGCGCTTGGTCAAGATCGCCCACCGAAGCGTTCGTGTCTTTGTCTAGTTGCTGCTCTAAGCGAGCCTTGTCGTCTGAAGAAATGTCCTTTTCCTTCTCTAACTCATCTAAATCATGGCGCGCACTGCGACGCAGGTTACGGATAGCAACTTTGCCATCTTCGGCCATCTGTTTGACGACTTTGACCAACTCCTTGCGGCGGTCTTCGTTTAGCTGCGGAAATGTCAGCCGCACTATTGCGCCATCCACGGCGGGATCAACCCCCAGATCGGAGTTGCGGACGGCCTTCGCTATGTCTTGCGTGGCCGCCTTGTCGAAGGGCTGTATTACCAGCATGCGCGCCTCGGGCACCGCAAAAGACGCCAACTGCTGCAGCGGGACATTCTCGCCGTAGTACTCCACCGGCAACTTCTCTACAAGCGCCGGAGTAGCACGCCCCGTCCGCACGGTCGCGAACTCCGACAGCGAGTGCGATACCGCAGCCGCCATCCGTTCTTGCGCATCGGAGCAGACCTCGTCTGCGAGCTCGCTCACCTAACCAGCGTACCCAAAGGTTCGCCTTCAATTACTGCTCGAAGGCTGCCGGGCGTTAGCAGGTCGAACACCACGATGGGCATGTTGTTGTCTTTGCATACGGCGATGGCGGCGGTGTCCATTACCGCTAGCTCGCGTGACAGCACTTCGAGGAACGACACTTCGCTTAGCAGTTCGGCGCTCGGGTCGAGTTTGGGGTCGGCGGTGTGGACGCCAGCGATGCCGGAGTGGGTGCCTTTTAGGACGGCGTCGGCTTCTAGCTCGGCGGCACGCAGCGCGGCGGCGGTGTCGGTGGTGAAGAACGGGTTGCCGGTGCCGGCGGCCAGGATGATGACGCGGCCTTTGCCGAGGTGGCTGACCGCTCGGCGGCGGATGTATGGCTCGGCGATTTGCGCCATGCCGATTGCGGTCATGACTCGGGTTGGCACCTCTTGGCGTTCGAGGGAATCTTGCAGCGCCAGGGCGTTGATGACCGTGGCGAGCATGCCCATGTAGTCGGATTGGGCTCGCTCCATTGAGCGACCTTGGCCGGAGTTGCCGCGCCAGATGTTGCCGCCGCCGACGACTACGGCGATGCCGACTTCCATTGTTTGGGACACGTCGGCGATTTCGGAGGCGAGCTGGTCGACAACGACGGGGCTGATGCTGTTGCTGGCGTTTGGTTCGGGGTTGGCGGCGTTGACGGTGTCGGTGCTGCTGGCGGTCGCGGCGTCGGCCGCAGTCACGGCGTCGCCCGCTAGAGCCTCACCCGAAAGTTTTAGGACAACTCGTTTGGGTGCGGTTTTGCCCGACCATCGCCGGGAGCGCTTGGCTGAGCTGTCGGGCACTCGGAGCTAGGCGCCTATCTCGATTTGTGCGAAGCGCTTGAGGGTGGCGTCGCCTAGCAGGTCCGCGATTGAGCGCTTTTCGTCTTTCACAAACTTTTGTTCTAGCAGAGCGTTGTCTTTGTAGAAGCCGTTCAGCCTGCCTTCGATGATTTTCGGCAGTGCCGCCTCGGGCTTGCCTTCGTTGCGGCTGATCGTTTCCAGCGTCGTTCGCTCTTGCTCAATTACATCGGCGGGGATGTCGTCGCGGGTCATGTATTTGGGGCGGTTGCTGGCGACGTGAAGTGCGATGTCGTGGGCTATGTCGGCGCTGCCGCCGTCAAGTTGCACCATCACGGCGTTCACTCCCCGACCGTTTTGCTGGTGGATGTAAACGTCTAGCACTGCGTTCGGGTCGGCTTGCGGGTCGGCTTCGAAGCGCTCCACGCGACCGATCTCTATGTTTTCTTGGTGCGTTCTTTTTAGTTCGTCGATGGCGGACTGCTTGTCGGCGACTGCCTGCTCGCCGTTGGTTAGCACTGCGTCGAGCAGATCTTTGGCTAGCTCGGAGAATGCGGCGGACTTGGCGACGAAGTCAGTTTCGCAGCGCAGCTCGACGATGGCGCCGACCTTGCCGCCGTCGGCTGATTCGGCTATTTCGCCGCGCACAATGCCGTCACTGTTGTCGCGATCGGAGCGGGCGGCGGACTTGGCGATGCCGGTTTCTCGCAGCAGCTGGGCGGCGGCGGCGGAGTCTCCGTCGCAGGAGGTGAGGGCGTTTTTGGCGTCCATCATTCCGGCGCCGGTTGCGCGGCGCAGCTCTTGGACGTCGGAGGCGGTGAAGTTGGCTGCCACGTCTGTCAGGCCTGCGCGGCTTCGGCGGCGGGGCTGTCGGCAGTGGCGTCGGCAGCATCGGCGGTGTCAGCGTCGGTGTCGGTGTCGCTGTCAGCTGCGGCGCTGTCAGCTGCGTCCGGGCTGGCTGTTGCATCGCTGGTTTCGGCAGGGCTGTCGGCTACGGCATCGCTTTTGTCAGCAGTGGCGTCGGCAGTATCGGCTGTGCCATTCGCGGCACTAGCACTGCGCTGAGACATGTCCGGAACCGCAGCGGCGGCAGCGGCCTTTTCGGCCTGTTCAGTTGCGATGCGAGCCTCACGTATGGCGGCTTCCTCGTTGGCGGCTTTAGTGGCTGCGGCTTGTTCGGCTTCGACGCGCGCAACCTCTTCGGGCGAACGATCCGCCGGCGCGGTAACCAGTCCCGCTCGCTTAGCCATAAAGCGACCTTCGTGGGCGGCGTCGGCGATGACACGGCACAGCAGCTCGGTGCTGCGGATGGAGTCGTCGTTGCCGGGGATGACGTAGTCGATGGTGTCGGGGTCGCTGTTGGAGTCGGCGACCGCCACCACCGGCAGGCCTAGTCGGTTTGATTCGGCGACCGCTATGTGCTCCTTGGGTGTGTCGAGCACGAACACTGCATCGGGCAGCTTGGACATGTTGCGAATGCCGTCCAGGTTGCGCTGCAGCTTGGCGAGTTCACGCAGGTGCAGCAGCGCTTCTTTTTTGGGCATGTTTTCGAAGTCGCCAGCTCTTTGCATGCGTTCGTATTCCAGCATCTTGTCGACCCGGCCGCGGATGGTGCGGAAGTTGGTGAGCAGCCCGCCTAGCCAGCGCTGGTTTATGTACGGCATGGCACACGCTTGGGCGTGGTCTTTGATTGGCGATTGGGCTTGGCGCTTGGTGCCGACGAATAGCACCGTCCCGCTTTTGGCGACCGTGTCGCGCACGTAGCAGTAGGCCGTCTCTATCAGGCTCAGCGTTTGGTTCAGGTCAATGATGTAGATGCCGTTGCGCTCGCCCGCTAGGTAGCGCTCCATTTTCGGGTTCCAGCGGCGGGTTTGATGGCCGAAATGGACGCCTGCTTTTAGCAGGTCGGACATGGTGACTACAGCGGCCACGTTTCTCCTCCTCACGGTTGTTTGCTAAGTCGTTGCGACACCGCTGGCTGGTAGCTGTTTGTTGGCGCTACTGCGTTGCGGCGACCGTGAGGTCACAACGATTGAAGTTGGGGGTATGGATAAGTAGTTGGTTAATAGGTGTGACTTGGCGTAAGTCAAGTCGCCGATGGAGTGTAGCCAGTGCGGGGCTGGGCTGTTGTGGACTGGGCTGGTGTGGTGTGGTGCGCGGCGGATGGCTGGCGCTAGGACGGCGGCCGGGTCAGAGAAACAGGATCAGAGAAACAGGGTCAGGCGCATTGGAAGTTTGCCGGTTGGTATCAGACGCGGGTAGTGCCGACTGGTGCGGGGGTTGCGAGGGTCGTTGCCGGCGTTGTCGGCGGGATCGTTGTTTGAGCGCGGCGGGAAGATCAACTCCGGGTCTAGATAGGTGTCGCCGCGGCGCACGCCGACGTGCAGCGTTGCGTGGGTGGTGCCCAAGATCTCACCGGCACGCACACGTGCTCCTTTTTTGATGCGGTCGGTGGCGATGGTTTGGACTCCTGAATATGAGGTGCGCAGTCCGTCGGGGTGTGCCACGGTTACGTGCAAGCGACCGCCGACCTGGCCTGCGAAGCTGACTACTCCATCGGCGGCAGCCCAGAACGATGAGCCTTCGGGCGTTGCGAACTCCAAGCCGCGGTTGCCGCGGCCGTAGCGAGTTTTAGGTACGCGGAACAGGTCGATGATCACGCCATTTGTT
The DNA here is from genome assembly GCA_965212125.1 of Candidatus Poriferisodalaceae bacterium. Lineage (GTDB taxonomy): Bacteria > Actinomycetota > Acidimicrobiia > Acidimicrobiales > Poriferisodalaceae > CAYRJD01. The sequence goes on from OZ243045.1 coordinate 1,374,121, forward strand.
GGCCAGATGTAGGTGGTTTCGCCGGGTTGAGCTTGGGCTGGCTGATGCTGGGCTGGCTGAGCTTGGGCAAGGAGCGGCTGGTGCTGGGTGGGCTGGTGGGCGCCTGGGAAAACAAGCGCCACTGTCAGCAGAACTACAAACATTGCTTACGCATACCTCTCTGTTATTTGCCCCCGCTATTTACCTGGAGCCGAACGATCGGTACCGTGAGGTGGGTGGATAACAGCGGCGATGCCGACAAACACCTGGAGCAGACGTGGCGGTTGGGCGAGTTCATCGCCAGCCTGGTTGCGGTAAGCGAAACAACAGCTAGCGCGTACCGGCACGACTTGGAGAGCTTTGTGCGGTGGGCTGAGCGCGGCAGCGCGACAAACCCGCAAGCCGTTACGCGCCTTACCTTGCGGCGCTATGTCGCTTATCTGACTACGCGTAACTATGCGCGGCGGACTATCGCTCGCAAAGCATCCAGCCTGCGGCGCTATTTCGGATGGTTGACAAGACTGGGCGCCGTTGACGTCAATCCGTCGCAAAGTTTGAGCACGCCCACACGACAAGGTCGGTTGCCGACGGTTTTGAGCGCATCGGAGATCAGCGCTTTGATGGGCGATGGGACTGGCGCGGGCGTTGATGCCGGAGCGGCGGCGGACACGAACACGGAGGCAAGCGCGGGCGACCCGCTGGAACTGCGTGACCGGATGATCCTTGAGGTGCTGTATGGCAGCGGGCTGCGGGTGTCGGAGTTTTGCGGGTTGGACAAAACCTCTTACAACCCTGGGGCTGAGCAGATAGTCGTGCTGGGTAAGGGGTCTAAGCAGCGGCGGGTGCCGCTTAGTGAGCCTTCGCAGCAGTTGCTGACAGCGTGGCATGAGCACGGTTCGCAGGATTTTGACAACCAGGTGTTGCAGGGGAAGTTTGTGCGCGACAGCCAAGCGTTGGTGGTGAACTTGCGCGGCAATCGGATTAGTGGTCGCAACATTCGGCGGATTTTGGATGTCCGCTCTGCTACGCCGACTCATCCGCACGCTTTGCGTCATTCTTTTGCGACGCACATGTTGGATGGGGGCGCTGACTTGCGGGTGGTGCAGGAGCTTTTGGGGCACGCCGATTTGGCGACCACGCAGATCTACACGCATGTCAGCCGTGAGAGGTTGCGCAAGGTTTACGACACATCGCATCCACGCGCCTGAGGGGGCGGCTTGGTTGAGTGGCGTCGTCATCTAACCCGCTCCCACCAGCCGCCGGATTCAACAACCCAACCTGTTTGACGTAACCGATCAAGCGCTAGGGCGACTTGGGCGAGACCTGGGTTGGCGTCGCTGGTTAGGTTGGCGTCGTCGGGCTGGCCAGCGGTTTCTTGGGCGGCGATTGTTAGCTCAGTTATTAGGTCGTCAATGGTGGCTGGGTTGGCGACTAGTTGATCGAGCAGCTTGGTTTCGAGTTGGTTGGGCTGGTCGGGCAGGTCAAGTGTCGTTTGATCGGGCTGGGCTGGGTTGGCCAGGTCCGAGCTAGCTGGGATTGGGCTGGCGGTCAGATCCAGTGCCAGCAAGATGTCGTCAATGTCTCGCACCACAGCGCAACCGTCGGCCAGCAAAGCGTTTGTCCCTTGCGAGCTGCGTGCCGTTATCGGGCCGGGCACCGCCATCACCGGAACATCACGTTCGGCGGCCGCATCAACGGTGTAAAACGATCCGCCGGTGCTCCCCGACTCGACCACTATGACCACCTCCGACAGAGCGGCGATGAGGCGATTGCGAGCCGGGAAGCGCCACTTGAGCGGCTTGGCTCCCAGCGGGTATTCGCTTAGCAAGGTTCCTGATTTGGCGATGTCGCGCCACAGCTGGGTGTTGCTGGGCGGGTAGATCATGTCGAGCCCGGAGGCGATCACACCGATCACATCTCCGCCGGCGTGGTGTGCGGCACGTTGGGCGGCGCCGTCGATGCCGCTGGCTAGCCCCGACACGATCGTTATTCCTGCCCGCGCCAAATCCTCGCCTAGGCGCGCAGCGACCGTTTTGCCGTAGCCGGAGCAGCGCCGGGTTCCGACGATGCCGACGCGGCGGCTTTCGTGGCGCACTGGCTTGCCTTGCCGAAACAGCATTAGCGGCGGTTCGGGGTCGTTGCTCCACAGTGGGTTTTGTGAAATCTGGGCGGGGGTTTCTATGTGGATACCTGCTTGGTGGTGGTGTTGCAGTAGGGCGGACTCGTCTGTTTGGCGGAGTGCGGCTGCCCAGCGGTGTAGGTGGTCGGCGGTTACGCCCTTGCATTTGCAAAGGGCGGCGAGTTGGTTGTTTGGGCGGCTGGTTGGTTGTCCGTTTGGTTGGGTGAATGGTTGGCGGAGGGTGGCGAGTGCTTGCTGGGCGCTGGTGGTGGACGTGATGCTGGCGGTGGCCGTGTTGTTCTCGTCGCATAGCAGGGCGCGTAATCGGTTTGGGCCGAGTTCGTCTAGTGAGGTCAGCGCGAGCAGTGCGGCTAGCTCGGTGCTGGCTGGCTCGACTGGCTCCGCAGATAGCGGCGGCCTGGTTGGCGGCGGTGCTTGTTCCATCAGTCCGGCACTGCTCCCAACAACTTGGTGGTGTCTGCTCTCAAAGACAAAGCCACCGCCACGTTTTCTTCGGTGAGCGGAGGGTCTTGCTGGGCTAGATCGGCAATGGTCAAAGCGACTATGCGCACACGGTGCAGACCACGACCTGAAAGCACGCCCTGCTCAAGGCGCGCCTGCAGCAACTTCTTGGCGGCAGGCGTCAGCGGCGCAACCTTGTCAAGCTGAGGGCCGGCCAACTCGGCGTTGGTTTCAACGCCGCGGGCTGCGGCACGCTGGCGAGCAAGCGCAACACGCTGCGCCACGGTCGCGGTTTGTTGCTCGCGGTGGTCGGTCTTTAGCAGCGTTGTGGCGCTGGGACGCTGCACCATTACTCGCAGATCAAACCGATCTAGCAGGGGTCCCGACAGTCGCCGGGCATAACGCCGAGTGGCTGTTATCGGGCAGCGGCAACGCCCCGGCCGACCGGCCTCGCCGCAGGGGCAGGGGTTCATCGCCGCCACCAACAAGAATCTGGCGGGAAACTCGCAGCTGTGGCTGGATCGGCTAACTCGGATGATGCCTTCCTCGAGCGGCTGGCGCAGCGCCTCCAAAGTGGGCTGGGAAAACTCCCCTAGCTCATCTAGGAACAGCACGCCACGGTGCGCTAGTGAGATCTCGCCGGGGCGGATTGACCCGCTGCCGCCACCGATGAGCGACACCGTTGATGCGGTGTGGTGCGGGCTGCGCAGCGGTGGTCGGGTGACAAGTCCGTGGGGCAGTTCGTTGCCAGCGGCGGACTGGATGTGGCTGGCTTCCAGGGCGTGTTGGTGTTTCAGGTCGGGCAGCAACCCAACTAATCGGCGCGCCAGCATTGTCTTGCCTGCGCCGGGTGGTCCGAGCATCAGCAGGTGGTGTCCGCCGGCGGCGGCTACTTCTATTGCTTGGCGAGCTTGGGGCTGGCCCAGCACTTCGCACAGGTCGGGCACCTCCGGCTGCGGGAGTGGCGGCGGCATGGGTGGCGGGTCGGGCCAGGGCGCGGCGCCGCGCACGACCGCCGTCAGCTGCTCTAACCGCCCGACGGCTTGCACTCCGCTTGGGGCGGCGGCGGCGGCTTGGTGGTAGGCCTGCGGGGCGACGACTATTTCCTCTTGGGCGACTGCGGCGGCTAGCGGCAGCACGCCTGGCGCAGACCTGATGGTGCCGTCTAGCCCTAGCTCTCCTAGGAATGCGCGGTTGTCTAGGGCGGCGGCGGGGATTTGTTGCGTGGCGCCTAGCACCGCCGCGGCGATCGCCAAGTCAAGCACGGCTCCGCCCTTGCGTAGTCCGGACGGAGCGAGGTTGACGGTGACCCGGCGCTGCGGCCATTCCAGCCCGGAACTGAGCACGGCCGAACGCACCCGATCGCGCGCTTCACGACAAGCCGTGTCGGGCAGCCCGACTATTGCGAACGACGGCAAGCCGTTGGAGACGTGCACCTCTACTTGGACGGCGTGGCCTTTGACTCCGACCAGCGTGGCGGATTTGGCGGCGGCCAACATGGGCGCTGCGGTTGGCATGGGCGACTCCGGTTGCGTTCCAATTGCGGTTGGGGCGATGGGAGTGACTTGGGTGTGACTCTAGGCGCGGATGGGACATTGGGCGAGGGGCTTTTTATGCGGTTGAGTGAACGCAGGTAGCGGTTAGGAAACTGAGGCTGTGGCTAGCTAATCTCTGCCCCAATGTTCGTCGCGCTCCACACAGCCGCGACCTGTAAGGGGGCCCTTGACTGACAACGCGCTGCTACCTGCCGATGACGCAGCGGACGGGCCGACCGACAACGTAACCGACTGGTGCCAGCAGGTTTTTCATCAGCATTACGGCGACACTTCCATCACCAAAGACGACATTTGGTTTTACCTGTACGGCGTCATGCACGCCAAGGATTGGCGCGAGACCTACAAGCACGACTTGCAGCGCAGCTTGCCGAAGGTGCCGCTCGCCGCGGACTTCCAAGCGTTCCGTTCAGCGGGTGAGCGGCTAATGGAAATCCACGCCGATTACGAACTACAGCCCGAGCAAGAAGGGGTCGTGTGCTTGGTGGATGACAAGCCAAGCGAAGGTGAAGCGGACGCGGCGGCATATCGCATCGCCAAGAAAATGAAATACGGCAAGGTAGACGGCAAGGCACGAACCGAAGACAGGTCTGTGATCGTCATAAACGGTCGCTGCAAAATCGTCGGCATCCCGTTAGAGGCACACGAGTATGAGGTGTCTGGGCGTTCCCCATTGAAATGGTTTATGGAAACCTGCCGCCGCAAAATAGACAAGAACTCCGGCATAGAGGAAGACCCGAACGGCTGGCATGAGTGGGAGGCCGACCAAGACGCATTCAATCTCGTGCGGCGCATCAGGCAACTCGCCTGGATCTCTTGCGAGACAACGCAAGTGGTAAACAGCTTGCCGCCCTCTTTGACGGGCGACCATTTCGTGGATGCGGTGGATGTCGGCGTGGCAACGGAAACGATGAACAGCTAATGGCGTTCTTGGAAGAAGCGCTAGAGCTACTAACAGGCGACACGAACCGAGAGCGTGGCACCAAGTTTGAGCGGCTAATGCGAGCAGCGTTGGAACGGCATCCTGGCGAGTACGGCAGACTGCGTTTCAAGCGGGTGCTGATGTGGGCTGATTGGGCTGCTGGGCAGGCCGGTGAGACTGGGCAAGACACCGGCATAGACCTAGTGGGCGAAGAGCATTCGGGCCGGCTGTGCGCGATTCAATGCAAGTTTTACGCAGCCGACCACAAGCTGACCCAGCCCGAGATTGACCCGTTCATCGCAGCCTCAGCCACAAGGCAGTTCGCATCGCGAATACTGATTTACACGGGCAGCGATCTGAACGCCAATGTTGAGAAGCGGCTACAGAAAGTTGTAGACCCGCAGGTGGAAACGATTTACCGCCACCACTTGGCGGCTTGGGATGTCAGCGATTGGCGGGACTACATAAACAACCCTGACGGGCTGAAGTTCGAACCGCCACCGCCCAAAGAGCCACGCCCCTATCAGCAGGAAGCGATCAAGGCGATTGTTGATGGTTTCGCTGCCAGCGACAAGGGCAAGCTCATCTTGCCGTGCGGTACAGGTAAGACGCTTATTCATTTGTGGGCGGCCGAGCAGCTAGCAGGCAGGGGCGGGCGCGTGCTTTACGTGATGCCGTCTCTGTCGCTAATGGCGCAGACGATGAAAGAGTGGGCGAACAACCGCACGATTGATCACTCCTATATAGCGGTGTGCTCCGATCCGAGCGTTGGCAAACGGAACGACACGGGCGGCTCGCTGGACGAGCTGCCAGCACCAGCGACCACTAACCCCGTGAGAGTCGCCGAGCTGCTCGCCGACGCACCCAGCGACCGGATGAGTGTTGTGTTTTCGTCTTACCAGTCGCTAGGCGTGGTGTCGGAGGCTCAACAAAAAGCCATGACGCTCCCGTTTGATTTCGTGGTTTGCGATGAGGCGCATCGCACCACCGGCATAGAGGACTACGAGAAGGCGACCAGCGATGGTGGCGAGATTTCTGGTTTCCGCCTCATCCACGACGAGTACAGCATTGACCGCAAGCGTGTTTTGTTCTCAACCGCCACGCCACGCCTCTACACCTCCAGCGTGAAAGGCGATGTGAGCGCAGCCAACGCAAAAGAGGGCGAGGGCAGGTACGGCATCTACTCCATGGACGATGAGGACACCTACGGCAAAGAGTTCTACCGACTGAATTTCAGTGAAGCCATACGAGACGGATACCTAGCTGACTACCAAGTTATAGCGGTTGGCGTGAAAGAGGATGACCCTTACATACAGGGCGCTCTGGAACGCATCAGGCAAGATGCCGATGGTGCCGTGCGGGAAAATAATAGGTCATACAAACGGGACACCTATTTTGGGATGCTGCCTGAGGTAGCTGTATCGCTGCTTGGTTGTTACGACGCTTTGGCTAACCCGATGACTCAAGGTGTGGGAAGCAACACAGACCGCATTGTCGGCACGCTTGAAAAGAGTGGCTTTCACGCTCGCAAGGCGATCGCTTTCACCAACTCCGTTGAGACTTCGGAGGGTGTCCGCGAGGTGATGAGCTCTGCTATCAGCGGGATACGAAACCTCCCCGACGTGTCCGCCGACCAGAGAGACAAGCTGTTGCAACTGGAAGTGGCACACGTGGACGGCACGATGAACTCGCTTCGCAGAGCGCGGGCGCTGGACTGGCTGCGCGGCACAGATAAAGAAGACAACGAGGCGCGCCTGCTGTCTAACGCTCGCTGCCTAACCGAAGGTGTGGATGTGCCAGACCTAGATGCTGTGCTGTTCCTCGCAGCGCGCCGGTCGCACGTTGACATAGTTCAAGCTGTGGGGCGCGTGATGCGCCAACCCGCTAATGCGAAGCACCCGAAAACTGGCTACATAATCTTGCCCGTCCTCATCCCTGAGGGCAAGACGATGGACCAGATGATTAGCGACAACCAAAGTGGTTGGGGGCGTATTTGGTCTGTGGTGCAGGCATTGAAGTCGCACGATGACCGCCTGGATGCGTGGGTAGATGCCGCGGACTTGACGACACGAACCTCTACCACGACTCGCTCGCCGCTGGTGGTGATAGATCCGACCGCCGACTTTGACAATCTCGCGGGCGAGAGCCACGCCATACAAGGGCAACTTGATTTGCTCGCAGCGGACGCAATCGCCTCGCAAATAGTTCTCACCTGCGGCAGCAAGCAATGGTGGCCTAGCTGGGGAGCGGAAGCGAAAGAAATACTGGCGCAAGTTGAGTCGCTGCTTGAGCGGCGGATTGCTGCTAGCCCGGCCAGCGCGGAAGCGTTTGATGATTACCTGGCCGAGATGCGCGGAACGCTGGGCGAGCAGCTACCTGCGCAGGAGCTTTTGGAGCTCTTGGCTCAGCACATAATCACTTACCCGATTTTTGAGACGCTGGCAGACGAAGATGCCAACAATCCGATAGGTGAAGCCTTTGAAGAAGGGGTCAAAAAGATTTTTGACAATCCCGACTGGCGCACCGAAGGCAAAATCCCAGAACTGCTTGCGCCTCTCTCAGTGTTTTACGCGGGCGTGCGCGAGCGCGGAACACTGGCGAACACAAGCGAGGCAAAAACTCGTCTGGTGCTTGAGATTTATGATTCCTTCTTTGCCGAAGCTCTACCAGACACGCAAGCGAAGCTCGGCATCGCCTACACGCCCACCTGGATTGTTGATTTCATTTTGCGGTCAGCAGATGCAGTGTCACGGCAGGAGTTCGGGCACGGCATAACCAGCAAAAACGTGCTGTTCCTTGACCCATTCACAGGCACAGGAACTTTCCCAGCGCGCCTGCTGAGCGAAAATGTGAAAAACGGCGAGCCGCTGATACGAACGCAAGATCTAGAACACAAATATCACCACGAAGTTCACGCTGCAGAGATCCAGCCATTGGCGTACCACATTGCCTCTCTACAAATCGCAGAGGCCTACAAGACGCGCGGCAAGAGCGACAACGCTGTGACGTTCCAACACATTTCGCTGGCTGACACTTTCAAGCTGACCCTTCAAAGCGGCCAACAAGCCTTCTTCCAAGACGAGGGGTTATTGGAAAATGATGACCGCAAACAAAAAGCAGCGCAGAAAAACATAACGATCATTGCTACCAATCCCCCCTGGTCCTCAGGGCAGGACTCAGCCAACGAAGATGTGAAAACGGAGGGCGACAAAGACATAGAGAAGCGGGTGAAGGAGTCCTATGTAGCGCGGCAGAAGCAAATCGCTAGTGGGTCTCCTGGCGGTAACGCTGCTGGCAACCTCTACATTCAGTCTTTGCGTTGGATGACCGACCGATTGTCGGTCGGCAACGAAGCGCAGATCGCTGACGACGATGACGAAGGCGTGTTTGTCCCGCAGCTAGGCAAGGGGATAGTGGCGTTTGTCCATCCCAACTCTTTGTCAAACGGCACATCACTCGCTGGGGCACGCGCTTGTCTGCGTGATGAGTTCAGCAAGATTTATGTGGTGAATCTCCGCAGCGACCAGTACAAGAACGGGGCAGAAAGGCTCAAAGAAGGCGATGTTGTTTTTCAAGCCAACTCTGCTGGCAAGGGTGGCTCACGAAGTGGGCTGCAAATAACGATCTGTGTCTCTAACCCATCTTCCGCGCAAGGTGTGAAGCCACCCGCTGAATTGCTTTTCGCAGAAGTGCCTGAGTACGCGAGCCTGGACGAAAAGCGGGAATGGTTGGAGCAGCTAGGTGATGTGGTCGTTGCCGAAACTGCTGGCAAGTTCGCTTTGGTGCCATTGAATGACAAGCACGACTGGATCAACATTACTGATGGCAGCTTTGACAGGATGCTAGAAGTTTGCTCTACCGATAAGAAGCGCAGTAAAGCGGCAGCTAGCAGCCACGCCTCTGGTGTCAAAACCAACTGCGACACCTTCGTTTACGCATTCAATCAATCACGCCTAGTAGAGAAAGTACGCGACCTCATAGATCACTACGAAGGGGTGCGGCAATCCCTTCACCGGACAGGCACAATCAAAATAAACAAAGACGATGAAGACTTGACTGAAGCGACACGACACACGCCGGAAACAATGGAAGTCATCAAATGGACTGAGACGCTGAAAGACAATGTGCGTCGCAATGTGCCAATCACTTTTGACGAGACCCGTATTCGCGAGGTGCTGTACCGCCCGTTCCAAAAATTATTTCTGTATGAGGACGACCGTATTCTTAGTCGCGTAAAAACCGTGTCGCGTCTGTTCCCACGCAATGAAATAACCAGGGGGGGGGGGGAGCCCTTGCCTCCTCATCACCAACCACGCCCGGACACCTTTCGCAATTCAAGCCAGCCGCACACTCTCCGATCTCGTCAGCGGGGGCGAAGCAACCAGAGCGATACCCCGCCAGCGGCGATAGCAACGAACGCTCAGGGCAACAGCTTCGGGGTGATGGCGATACAAACACCAACGGATTTGGGAGCGCTGCTGTCGCGGACGGGAAGCACACGTCTGATACCGCGCATGAAATAACCAGGGGGCCTCCTCATCGTCAAAGACCAGCAGCTACCGTTCGCCATTCTCACCACCAGAACGATCAGCGACCTTCACTGCGGCGGACGACCGACAAGAACAATCCCCAGACGGCAGCGATAGCGGTAGCAGACACGAGCACCCCATTTCAGGCACTAGCAATCAGGCTGATGTGCGACCTGGCGGCAATAGCGGGCAACAAACAGACACGAGCAATGCCGCGCTCGTCATCACCACCCCTTCCAACCGCACACGATTCGCAGCGCTAGCAGTCAACGAGATAGCTGACTTACACGCCCTCGATCCGGCAGGGCGAACAAAAAATGTGCGATAGAGGTGATGAGTTACTAGGTGGTGGGATTGCGATGGTCGGTCTGACGGCAGTGGGGGCGGTGATGGCTGCGATACTGCAGCGGTGGGCTACAACCCTTATCGCAAGCGGGATCGCAGCAGGACTGGATTCAGGGCTGACATTGCGATGGTGGTTGCCGCGTCGGTGGCGGTTGTGGCGCTAGTGGTGTGGGCGCTGTTTGGGTGAGCGGGCTTGAGCCTGCGGCGCTGAACGGACTGCGATCAGAACGCAGCCTGCATTACCTCAATTTCTCCGGCGACGATTGAGGCAACGTCAAACCGCAGATTGTTAGCGACTGCGTTTATGTTCGGCGGCGCGTTGACGTTGGCGTTGACGTTGGCATCCCCGCTGCGCGACGCCCGCAAGAACTCAAGCGCCAGGGCGCGCACGCGACGCTGCTTGTCGGCGGTGACGGCTTCAAAGCCGCTGCCGTATTGGTCGGTGGTGCGGGTTTTCACCTCGCAAAAAATCAACTGAGTCTGATCGGTAAGAACAAGGTCAAGCTCGCCTGAGTTGCAGCGCCAGTTTCGGGCGACCACTTGGTAGCCACGATCGACGTACCAACGCTCGGCGATGTCTTCGCCGTGGCGGCCGAGCTCTTGTGAGTCTGGCCGGGGGTCGGCGGCGGGCCGTATCTCGTGTGCGGGCGAGCGTGCCTGCTGCGTCGACGGTCGGTCGGCCTGCTGCGTTGGTCGGTTCGGCTGGAGCTTCACGCCCCAGAGATTAGAACCGTTTTTCTTTTATGCGAGCGGCTTTTCCGACGCGCTCACGTATGTAATACAGCTTGGAGCGGCGCACGTCGCCGACCGCTACTCGTTCAATCTTGGCGACGCTGGGAGCGTGCAGCGGGAATGTCCGCTCAACGCCGACGCCGAAGCTCAACTTGCGAACCGTAAACGACTCTGAGATGCCGCTGCCGCGGCGTGCGATCACGTAGCCCTCAAAGGCCTGGGTGCGCTCGCGGTTGCCCTCTATTACTCGCACGTGCACCTTGACGGTGTCGCCGGACTTGAACTCTGGGTGGTCGTCGCGCAGGTGTGGCTTGTCGATTGCGTCTGTGCTTTGCATTGCTGGCCTTGTCGGTCGGGTGCAGCGTGCCGGGCGGGTGCGCCCGGTTGATTTTGCCTGGTAGAGGTTAGCGGCGTGCCGTGGTTTTGCGGGCAGGCTGTGCGAACAGGACGGCGCTAAAGCTCTAGCCCGAACTCTTCCAGCCACGCCAGCTCTTGACGCGTCGGCGGGCGTTGCTCTAACAAATCTGGTCGCATGGCAGCGGTGCGCACCAACGCCATGCAGCGACGCCAGCGGGCGATCTTTTCGTGGTCGCCGCCGCGCAACACCTCCGGCACTTCCATATTCTCAAACTCGGCGGGGCGGGTCCAGTGCGGATGCTCCAGCAATCCGTCCGCAAAGCTCTCCTCAAGCGATGAGTCGGTGTTGCCCAACACGCCTGGCAAAAGGCGCGCCACCGATTCAATGATGACCATTGCGGCGAACTCCCCGCCCGCCAGCACCACATCGCCGACCGACACTTCGCCATCCACCAGCTCGGTGCGGATGCGCTCATCCACTCCCTCGTAGCGGCCGCACAGCAGGCTGAAGCCTTCGGTGGCGGCTAGCTCGGCGGCAAAGTTTTGATCGAAGCGGCGACCGCCCGGGTCGAGCAGCAGCAGCGGTCGGGGCGGGTCAATCTGGCGGACGGCGGCGAAGGTTGGGGCAGGGCTCAAAATCATGCCCGCTCCCCCGCCGAACGGCGAGTCGTCTACTGAGTGGTGGGCGTCGGTTGTCGCCATGCGCAGATCACGACCGCTTACTTGCAGCAGGTCGCTTTGCTGGGCTCGGCCCAAGATTGACAGCTGCGCCATGGCTTCGACCTGGTCGGGGAAGATGGTGAATACGTCGATTTGGAACGGTCGCATGGCAGGTGTGTGATGGGTGGGTGGTGTTGGGCGGGTGGCTCGGGCTAGGTGGCGTTCAGGTCGAACAGCCCGTCGGGGGCGTCTATTTCTATTAGTCCGGGTTTGGTGGCGACTACGAAAGTGACCGGCACTAGGTGGCCGTCGGAAAGTTCCAGCAGATCGGCGGCTGGGTTTTGTTGCACCGTTACTACTTGGCCACGGTCGATGCCGTGTTGGTCGACCACCTTGCAGGCGATCAGTTCGTGCACCCACAGCTGGTTTGTGTCTGCGATCGGGGCGGCCCACAAGGGACAACCCGCCAGCTTTTCGGCGGCGGTGCGGTCGGTGGCTTCGGCGAAATGCACGAGCCAGCGGTCGTTGTGCAGGCGTGAGGATGTGATGTTGAGCTTGCCGAGCGGGCTGTCAAAAACGCTGGGCGGATCGAAGCGACCCGGCCGGTTGGTGATCGGTCGCACCGCTACCTCGCCGGTCAGGCCGTGCGGCTTGGTGATTCGGCCCACCTCTAGCAGGCCGGTGGGCGGTTGCGGGTCGGCTGGCGGTTGCGAGCCAGCGGCGGCTGACTTAGCCGTTGAACTCGACCTCAACCTCGATTCCGTCTTTGTTTCCAGCGGCAGTCACGAACGCACGGATGGCGTTGGCTACCCTGCCCCGCTTGCCGATCACTCGGCCGATGTCGTCGGGGCTCACCTTCGCAAGCATGCTGACCTTGGAATCGGCCTGGGTTATCTCCACCTCAACCTGGTCGGTGTGCTCAACCAGATGACTGATGAGATACAGCAGCACCTCCTCGGCAACCGTGCCCTGGTCGGCTTGATCTTGGTCGTTCACGCCTGACTCGCTTCTTTCTTTTGCTTGGCGACCTGCGCCTCAAACTCGTCGGTCGCACCGCAGATCTTCAGCAGCTTGGCGACCGCCTCGGAGGGCTTGGCGCCTTCGCTCATCCAGTGCACGGCTCGTTCGTTGTTGATGTCGATGCTGGACGGCTCTTGCAGCGGGTAGTAGGTGCCCAGAATCTCCAGGACGCGGCTGTCGCGTGGTGAGCGACTGTCGGCCGCTATGACCCGGTAGCTGGGGTGTTTTCTTTTTCCGGTGCGCATTAGGCGCAGTCGTACGGCCATCGTGCTCCGTGACTGGGGGGTGTGTGCGGGGGGTTGCGTTTGCGCTAGTGAAGGCTAGCGGCGTGCAGGGCTAGTGGCGTTCGGGTGGCTGCGGTCAGCGAGGTAGTTGCGGTCAGCGAGGTAGTTGCAGGTCGTCCGGCAGCTTGATGTCTAGGTCGGCGATTGCTTCGGACAGGTCGACGGCGGGTTGCGGCTGGCTGGTGCGACTTGGTGAGCGGCTAGCGGTGCGGCTTGAAGTGCGGCTGGGTGAGCCGCTGCGGGCGGCTTGGTTTTTGTTGGGCTTTTTCTTGGCGCCTTTGCGGGCTTGCTTGGCACGCTTGGAGCGAGCACCGCCACCGCCCATCCCGCCACGGCCAAGTCCGCCTAGTCCGCCTAGCTGCGACGACATCATTTTTTTCATCTGCGAGAACTGCTTAAGCAGAGTCGACACCTGCGTGGTGTTGGTGCCGCTGCCGGCGGCGATGCGGGCGCGCCGTGAGGCGTCAATGAGATTCGGCTGGCTGCGTTCGGCTGGCGTCATCGAAAGCACGATGGCTTCGGCGGTGTCAATGCGCCCGTCGTCTAGGTCGGTGTCGCGCACCTCAGAGGGCACCCCGGGCATCATCGCCATTAGCCCTTTCATGCTGCCCATCTTGCGCACCTGACGCAGCTGCTCAACAAAGTCGTCAAGCGTGAAAGATCCGTCTAGCAGGCGTTGGGCGGAGGCTTCCGCCTGTTCGGCCTCAAAGACGGTTTCGGCTTTTTCGATGAGGGTGGTTACGTCGCCCATGCCCAAGATGCGGGTGGCCATTCGGTCGGGGTGGAACTGCTCAAACTCATCCAGTGCTTCGCCGACGGATGCGAAAGCGATCGGGCGGCCGAGCACCTCGCTGACCGAAAGTGCGGCACCGGCACGGGCGTCGCCGTCAACTTTGGTGAGAATCACGGCGTCGATTTCAAGGGTTGCGTTGAACACGCTGGCGGTGGTGACCGCGTCTTGGCCGGTCATGGCGTCAAGCACGTAGAGCGTGTAGTGCGGCGACACGGCGTCGGACACGTGGGCGATTTCGGTCATCAGCTCGGTGTCGACGGCGAGGCGCCCGGCGGTGTCAACCAGCAGAACGTCACGGCCGGTTTGGCGAGCGTGCTCTAGTCCGGCGGCTGCGGTGGCGACCGGGTTGGGTGTTTTTTTCGGGTTGCGGTTGCGGGCGCGCTCTTTGGCTTTGCTGGACTCTTTAGCCTTGCCGGCTTTTTCTTTGTTGGCTTTGGTCGGGACGTCATCCGCGCTGAACACCGGCACATCAATGCGAGCCGCCAGCACACGCAGCTGCTCCACTGCGGCGGGGCGTTGCAGGTCTGCGCCGATTATCAGCGGGTTGCGGCCTTGCGTCTTGAACCATTGCGCCAACTTGGCGGTGGCGGTGGTTTTGCCGGCTCCTTGCAGGCCGGCTAGCAGCACGACGGTGGGCGGGTTTTGCGCGTAGGTCAGTTCGAGGGTGTTGCCGCCGAGGGTGGTTTGCAGCTCTTCGTTGACGACCTTGACGACTTGCTGGCCGGGGGTGAGGCTGCCTGTGATCTCCTCGCCAGCGCAGCGAGTGCGAACCCGATCGATGAAGCTCTCTACGACCGTCAGATTGACGTCGGCCTCTAGCAGCGCTTGGCGGATCTGCGTGGCGGCCTCGTTGATGTCGGATTCGGTCAGGCGGCCGCGGCCACGCAGGCGACCGAACACATCTTCAAAGCGGCGTGTTAGGGAGTCAAACATGGCGTTTTGATGCTAGGGCGCAGGCGGGTTGGCTGGCGGTCGGCGCGGCGGCGGTGCAGCTTGTCGGCGCGCGGTGCTAGCCGGCTGCTGCTAGCCGGCAGGTAGTTGTGCGTCGGCTAGCAACTCATCCACGAAGGCGTCCGGATCGAACTCAACCAAATCCTCCGCGCCTTCGCCCACGCCGACCAGCTTTACCGGCAGGTCAAACTGCGTCTCAATGGCGAACACGATGCCGCCCTTGGCGGAGCCGTCAAGTTTGGTTAGCACCACGCCGGTTACTTCGGCGGCCTCGGCAAAACTTTGCGCCTGGCTCAAGCCGTTCTGACCGGTGGTTGCGTCTAGCACCAGCAGCACCTCAGTTACGCAGCCGGGCGGCTTGTCGGCGACACGGCGAATCTTGGCTAGCTCCGCCATCAGGTTGGATTTGTTTTGCAGGCGCCCGGCGGTGTCGGCCAGCACGATGTCGTAGCCGCGAGCCGATGCGGCGGAGATGGCGTCGTGGATGACCGAGCCGGGGTCGGCGCCGACCGAGCCGGACACCAGGTAGCCGTCGCAGCGTTGCGCCCAGGTGCCTAGCTGTTCGGTGGCGGCGGCACGGAAGGTGTCGGCGGCGGCGAATACGGCCTTGCTGCCCTGCTCGTGGAGTTGGTGGCCGAGCTTGCCGATGGAGGTTGTCTTGCCGACGCCGTTTACTCCCACGAACAGCCAGACCGGCGTGGTATCGGCAGTGGCTTGTGTGCTTAGCGAGCGGCTGCGGTTGTGGCTGTGCAGGGCGGCGCGCATCTGGTTGGCGAGGGCGGCGAGCAGATCGGCGCCTTCGGTTATGTGCTGGTCGGCGGCGGTGGCACGGAGCTGATCAACGACTTGAGTGGCTGTGTTTACGCCGACGTCTGCCAGGATCAGGGTGTCTGTGAGTTGGCTCCAGGTTTGTTCGTCTACCTTGCGGCGGCCGATTGCGGCTAGTCCTTGGCCGATGCCAGAGCGGGCTTTGGCTAAGCCGGTGCGGAACTTGCTGACGGGTTTGCCGGTTGGCGGCTGGGGTGTGGGATCGGCTGGGCTGGCTGGGTCGTCGGGTCGGGTTTGGGTAGGTCGGTAGGTTGAGCCGCGTGGCTGGTAGCCGGGTCGGCCGGTCCACCACTTGTGAGCAAACGGGAGACTGGCGAGAACGATCAACGCCACCACACCAATGATGATGAGCAGCGTGGCGATCACGGTGAGCCTGGCGAGGCGGTGACTTTGTCTTTGGCGGTGGTGTTTGTCGTGCTGTTTGTCGTGCTGGTGTTTTCGGTGTCGGTGCTGTCGGCACCAGTGGCATTGGGGCTAGCGGTGGCTGCGTCAGGGTTGGCGGTGGCTGGCTGGGTGCGTTCGGCGACCACGTTGGATGCTTTGCCGGGCGGCATTGACACGCCATACATAACGTCGGCGAACTCCATCGTTCTTTGCTGATGGGTGACGATTATCAGCTGCACTTCGTTTCTAAATTCTGAAACCAGGGTTAGGAAGCGGCTGAGGTTGATGTCGTCTAGCGATGCTTCGACCTCATCAAGTATGTAAAACGGTGAGGGGCGGCTGCGGAACACGGCGAACAAAAACGCCAGAGCCGTCAGCGATCTTTCGCCGCCCGACAGCAGCGAGAGGCGGCTGACCCGTTTGCCGGACGGGCAGACGTCAAGCTCGATGCCTTCGGTGGAGTGCTCGCCAGCGGCGGATTGGCCAGCGGCGGATTGACTGGTGCCGGCCGGGGCAGCGTCAGCCTGCGCGCTAGCGCTGGCACTGGCGCTAGTTAACGAAAGAGTGCCAGTGCCGCCCGGAAACAGGGTCTCAAAAAGCCGCTCAAAGGTTTGCTTCACGTCATCAAACGCACCCGCAAACATCACCTCTATTTCGGCATCTATTTGCTTGACTACTTTTATTAGCTCACGGCGACTCTGGCGCACGTCGTCAAGTTGGCCGGCTACAAACTCATGCCGCTCCGACAGCTCCTCAAACTCAGAGAGCGCCAGCGGGTTGACCGGACCCAGCCGCTTCAGCAGATCTCGCACCTGCTTGAGCCGCTGCTTGGCCGTAACCCCTGGATCAAGGTGTGGTTGCGGCGCAGCCAGCACGGTTTGCTCATCGGTTTCTAGCTCTTCGGTTAGCGATGTTTCAAGCAGTTCCAGTTTGGTGTTGAGGGCGCTGCTCTCAACATCGTGACTGGCGCTAGTCGCTTCAAGTTGCGTCAGGTCGGCTTGCGTTTCGGCGTAGCTGCGGCGGTGTGCGTCGCGGCGATCACGCAACTGCTCAAGCAACATGTAGCGGTCGGCGTCACGCTGTCGCAAATATCGCACGGCTGCGCTTAGCCGTTCACGCGTGCCGGTCAGGCGGTCTGCCAGATTTGTCAGACCTGCGATCACCGCATCCAGACGGGCTTGCAGGTCGCCGGCTTTGGCCATCGCTTCGTCGTGGCCGGCGAGGCGGATGGCGATGTCTTGGTGGCGATTTGTTAGCTCGGTTTGACGCTGGCTGAGAACCTTGTCTCGCTCGGCCAGCGTTGCGCGGTGCTCGTAGCGCAGTCGGGCGCGCTCGGCTTGGGCGGCGACCGTCGCATCACGCTGAGTTTGAGCCTCGGCTTGGGCTTGCTCGGCGGCGGTGAGGTCGGCTCTTAGCTGGTCGATGGTTTTTTCGGCGTCCGTTAGTGCGGCTGTGGTGACGGCGTTCGTGCTGGCGCCGATGCGCCAGCCGCCAGGTCCGCAGCGGTCGCCTCGCTCGGTAACGAAGGTGAGCTTGGGGTGCGCCAGGGCGGCCTTGATTGCGTCGCGCCAGTCGCCCTCGACTGTGAATGTGTCGGCTAGCAGGCCGTCTAGCAGCGGGGCGAGTAGTTGCTGGTTGGCGGGGTCGACCACGGATACGAAACGGCGCAGCGGAGTGAAGGCGGGGCTGGCGCCTGCGGCGGCATCGGCGGCGGCTGGGCTGGGGCTGGCTGGGCTGGAGGCGGGGCCGGGCACGGCTAGCACGGTGACGGCATCTGGCTGGGTTTCGCTGGTTTGGTCTTGCAGGGCGGCTTGAGCCTGCAAAGCGACTTGGGCTTGATCGGCTCCTTGCACCACTACCGCTGACAACGACTCCCCCAGCGCAGCTTTTAGGGCACGCTCGGTGCCGGGCTCTACGTCGATTAGATCCGTGAGGATTCCGATAACTCCCGGGGCGTCTTGCAGGGCGGCAATGCCGGAACTTTGGCGGGCTTGGTCGAGCGCTAGTCGCAGGGCGTCTGCTCGTCCGACCCAGCGCTGCAACTCTTCGCTGATCTCGCGGACTGATCTGTTTGTTTCGCTTAGCGATTGCTCGGCCGCGGCGGGGGTTATGTCTGACGGGTCGGTGGCGGGTGCGCCCGGCGCGGCTTCTTGGGCGGACGCGGTTTCTTGGGCGGACGCGGCCTGGAGCTCTTCGGCTATTTCGCCACGTTGGGTTTCAAACGCCAGCAACTCTTTTTCTATGCGGCTGCTTTCTTCGGTGAACGCAGCGACCACATCTTGAGCTAGAGCGGCGCCCTTGTCGCGCTGCGTTGCTCGCAGCCTCTCATACACCTGCCCGAGCAAGCCGCGTGCTCGTTCGGCCAACGCCATTACGCGTGCCAACGAATCGGGCGCTTCGGTGGCGGTGGCGGTGTCCGTGGCAGCGTCCGCGGCACCGGCCGATCCGCCGCCGGCCAAGCCAAGCGCGGTCTGCTCTTTTTCGTCTTTCTCGGCTGCGGCGATCGCCTCGTCAAGCTCGGCTAGCAACGCTTTCTTGGCGGCGATGTCGGCGGCTAGCTCGGCTTGGCTAGCGGCGATTCTTTTTTGCTCCGACTGCAGCGAAGCCAAACGCCGCCCGGCCTCATAAAGCCGCAGCGCTTCAAACTCGGCGGCAAGTTGCTCGTGCTGTTTGGCGCCCTCGGACTGGCGTTGCAGCGGCCTTATCTGGCGCTTTAGCTCGCGCTGCAGGTCGCTTAGGCGAGCGACATTTTCTTGGGTGGCCGCCAGGCGCCGTTCGGCTCGTTCCTTGCGGCGGCGGAACTTCAAAATGCCAGCGGCGTCTTCAATGATGGCTCGGCGCTGTTCCGGGCTGGCGCTGAGCACCTGTTCAATCTGACCCTGCGCCACGATGATGTGTTGCTGGCGGCCCACGCCGACATCGCTCAACAGCTCTTGCAGATCGGCCAGGCGGCATTGCGTTCCGTTTAGCAAGTACTCCGAATCGCCGCTGCGATACAAGCGGCGAGTGATTGCCACCTCGGCGGTTTCGATTGGGAGCTCGCCCTGGTCGTTGCTGATGACCAGCGTTACCTCGGCGCGCCCCAGAGCCGCTAGCGACTGCGTGCCCGCAAACACAACGTCATCCATTTTCTGCGAGCGCAGTGCGCTGGGGCCTTGCGCGCCCAGCACCCAGGCAATGGCGTCGACGATGTTTGACTTGCCGCTGCCGTTGGGTCCCACCACCGCAGTGACGCCGGGTTCCAAGCTGAGCGTGGTGGTTTGCGCAAACGACTTGAAGCCTTTGAGCGTGAGGGAGTTAAGAAACACGGGGCTCGTTCAGACCTGGTATTCGCAGTAGTAGTGCTTTGACCCGCTGACGTCCGCGCTCAGCACAACGCCGTGCCCGTTGCGGCTGCGCTCGCCAGCTCGGCCGTACACCTCAAGCAAAGCGTCGTAGTTGCCGGGTTCGCCGTAGAGGTCGGTGCGGCCGCCGAAGCTCACGCCCCGGTGCTTGACCGCGTTATGCATGGTCTCAACGATCGACCGATACAGGCGCCGCACCTCTTGGGTGTTGAGCTCTTGGGCGATGCGGTTGTAGCGCAGCAGGGCGGCGTGCAGGATTTCATCGGAATAGATGGGGCCTATGCCCACCACGAATTTCTGGTCCATTAGCAGCGTTCGCAGTTGGCGCTTCACTCCCCTGAGTAGCCCGGCGAATTCAATCCACGGCATTGGGTTTTCGATGGGGTCGAAGCCGAGCTTGTCTTCGTCGAAATAGAGCTTGGTGAAGCGTTCACGAGCAATCACACGCAGCGTTGCTTTGGTGCTTTCGTCGACTAGTTGGATTTGCCCTTTGCTGAGCATGAAGGTCATCTTGGCGTTTGGCAGCGGCGACTCGTTGGCCTTGGTTTTCCGAAAGTGGCCGGACTTGCCCAGATCTATGACCAGATCCTCGCCATTGCCGATATCAAATACGAGCAAGGTGCCGCGGCGGCTGATGGTGTGGATGGTGCGGCCTTCAAGCTTTTTGGCAAACGCGGGCTTGGAGGCGGCGCCGGGGATCATCTTTTTTGGGCCCGTTACTTTTACGGACTTGATCCTGCGCCCTTGGCTCTCTTTATCTAGGTCGCGCCGGGCGACTTCAATTTCGGGCAACTCAGCCAATGGGATTCCTAGTTTGTGCCTGCGGCGGGATCGGTGTTTGCGGCAGGGCTGGCGCCTGCGGCGGTGTCGGCGGCGGCTACTTTGCTGACGGCATCAACAATGGCGGAGCCGAGCATGCGCACCACCAACTTCGTTGCCGCTTCAACTCCCGCATCTAGGTAGACCGCAGCGATAATTGCCTCCAGTGCGTCGCCTAGCAGACGCGGGTTGCTGCGACCGCCACCACGATCTTCTCCACGCCCAAGCTTGAGCACCGATCCTACGTCATAGCGCCGCCCTACCTCTGCCAATGTGGAGCCCCGCACGACCAGCGACCGCACCTCCGACATGGCTCCCTCGCTCAGATTTGGGTGACTTATATATACGTGGTCAAGCACGCACATTGAAAGCACGGCATCGCCTAGCAGTTCAAGCCGCTCATTGGTGTTGGGCGGGCTGTTTGGGGTGATGCTTGCGGTGATGCTTGCGGTGGTGCTTGCGGGGGCTTTGTTTGCGGCGGCGGTATCCGCAGCAGCGCTGTCGGGATGTTCAAACGCCCAGCTCTTGTGCGACAGCGCTAACTCAAGCAGCGCCGGGTTGTTGAAGCGATGACCGATGCGCGACTGAAAGTCGTCTAGCTGATTTGGCAGTGTTTATTCGTGGGTCTAATCGAGGGCTTAATCAAGCTCAGCCAGACGCTGAACCACGTAATCAACGGCGTCGCGCACCGTTTTTAGGTCTTCTAGCTCTTCGTCTTCAATGCGGAACTCGCTGCCCTGCTCGGACAACTCTTCCTCGATGCCTTCGACTAGCTCGATCAGCACCAAAGAGTCGGCGCCCAGGTCTTCAACAAACGAAGCGGCCTCGGCGATCGTGGATGGATCGTCAAGCTCCAAGATGTCGGCTAGCTGCTCGCGGATCAACTGCAGAATCTGGTCGCGGCTGAGGCTGGCGGAGGACATGGTGTGGCTGATGTTAGCTGCGCGGGACGGGGTTAGTCGGCTGGCTCGGCGGCTGGCTTGGTGGCAGGTTCTTCGGCGGCCTGCTCGGCGGTGCCTGCCGTAACGCCTTGCACGCTGGCGGCTAGCTCATCTTGCAAACCCGCCGCCGCCATTGCGTGGCCGGCACGAACCGCATTGCAAATAGCCACCGCGTTGGAAGAGCCATGACTGATGATGCACACGCCGCGCACGCCTAGCAGCATCGCTCCGCCCACCTGCTCCGGCGCTATTTCTTGCACGAGTGGCGCAAGCAGTCTGAGGGCGGCGTCGCCGACCTCTTTCTCGGTGTTCAGGCGGTTCATTATCAGGCCGGCAAAAAACTCAGCGGCGCCTTCCAGCGTTTTCAGCACCACGTTGCCGGTGAAGCCGTCGGTGACTACCACGTCCGCCACGCCGTTCAGTACGTCACGTCCTTCGATGTTGCCGATGAAGTTCAGCTGGTCGTCGTCGGCTAGCAGCTTGTGGGTTGCTTTGACCAGAAGGTTGCCTTTTTCGGGTTCTTCGCCGATGGACATCAGGCCGACCTTTGGGGCGGCGGCATCTGGCTGGGCAGCGGCGCTTGACTCGCCGGCGTAGAAGCGCAGCTTGAAAAAGGTTGATCCCATCCGGGCGAACTGGTGAAGCCAGCTGGGTTGACAATCGGCCATTGCGCCGGAATCAAGCAGCACGACTGGCAATCGGCCGGGCACCGGCAACGGGGTTGCGATGGCTGGTCGGGCAACGCCACGCAAACGCCGCAGCCCTAGCAGCGCGCCGGCGGCGGCGGCTCCGGTGTTGCCTGCGCTGACTATTGATGACGCTTCTTTATTGCGCACCGCAGCGATGGCGCGCATGAGAGATGAGGACTTTTTGCTGCGGGCGGCGCGGGCGGGGTCTTCGGACATCTCAATGACGTCGGGTGCTTCGTGGATGGAAATCAGCTCAGCGATGCGCTCGGGTGGCAGCGGGCAGTTTTTGGTCGCTGTTGCCAGCAGCGGTTCCAAGACCTCGGTGCGGCCGAACAGCGCCACGGGGATTCCGTCGGCGGCAGCCTGCAATGCACCTTCTACGGCAGGCTTAGGCGCATCGTCGCCACCCATTGCGTCCAGCGCTATTGGCAGTGTCCCAGTCGCCATTGCTAGGCGGTGACCCTGGGCAGGAAGTCTCCGCTCAGGAAGTCTCTACCGCCTGGCGGTCTCTGTACCAGCCGCAGTTTCCGCAAACTCGGTGCGGCAGTTTGGCTGAGCCGCA
Source organism: Candidatus Poriferisodalaceae bacterium (assembly GCA_965212125.1). GTDB lineage: Bacteria > Actinomycetota > Acidimicrobiia > Acidimicrobiales > Poriferisodalaceae > CAYRJD01. The sequence goes on from OZ243045.1 coordinate 1,396,394, forward strand.
GTGCGAGCAGATGCTGCGGGGGGCTGGGCTGAGTCGCCAGTTGGATGCCCGGCGCGAACGCGTCTTGGCCTTTGAGGTCTTTTTCTTTGGTACGGCCACAGAGATGCTCCTAGTGCTGCTGGCTCTTGGCGCTCAGGCTTTGCTAGAGGCTACCGACGAATGCCGCTGGTCGGCACTGTCTGGTCGGCACTGGCTGGTTGGTGTCTGGCGGTTTGGGGCTGGGTGCTTGGCGAGGTTTAGCTGTCGGAGTCGGGTGGTTGGTCGGTGCGCAGCACGTCTAGCGCAGCCCAGCGAGGGTCGCGTGGTGGTTCGTCCGGCTCTGGGTCGGTGGCTGGATCGGCGGAGCCAGCGGCGCCTGGGTCGCCTGGGTCGCCGGAGTCAGAGTCGCGCACCAACTCGGCGGGCAGGTTGGGGCAAGGCTCCGGGTTGGGGCAGGGCACTGCGTGAATGGGGAGATCCAACAAAATGGCTTCACGCACCATCGGCGCGAGATCGACGTGCTGCGGATCTAGTCGGTAGTGCTCTCCTTCGACTGGAGATTTGGCGAACACCTCTCGCACGTTGATGTCGGTACGCCCTTGCACCGGCGTACTGCAGCGGGCGCAGGGACCTTGCCAATGCGCTTGGATGCTGCCCGTTACCACCACGCCGGCGGGAGCGTTTTCAAGGGCGACGTCTACGGCAATGTCGTGATCGTCTGAAACCGTGATGCCGGCGAGCACTATCTCTTGGCTGGCGCTATCGGCCGGGCTGGCAGAGGTGGCCGCTTGTTCGGATTCTGCTAGGTCGGCTGGACGAACTCTGGCCGACCAGCGCGAATAAACCAGCCCACCGCCTGACGCCGCATCGGCGAGAGGGACTTTTAGCGAGTGCTTTTCACTCGTGCTTTCCACCCGACGGCGTCAAGCCCTTTCCTGATCAAACATCAACGGGCGTGTTGGCTGTGCGCTGGCAGGGTCTGTTCCGGGCGCGGTGCGAACCATGGTGGGGTCGCGCAGCGGTTGGTTCTGTTGCATGCCGGGCTGCCCTTGGTACAGCGGCTGGTTCTGTTGCATGCCGGGGTGAGGTTGCGTCAGATTTGGATCTTGCGTGATCGGTACGTTGGGGTGCGCTTGTGCTTGGGGAGCGGACTGCGACGATGTCGCCGACAGCTTCTGTCTGGCTGCCTGCACCCGCTGCAGAATTTGGGTCAGGTCGCCGTCAAACTTTGCCAAGCGCCTTTCGCAGTAGTCGTCAATCTCGTGCTTGCGGCGGCGTGCCTGCGCTTCGGCATCGTCAATCAGTTGGCGCGCACGACGCTCAGCGCTGCGCACCACTTCGGTATTCTGCACCATTTGAGCGACACGGGAGCGTGCCTCATCGATTATCAGACTCGCGTCGGTGGCGGCGCGCTGAAGCAGCTCATCGCGATCTCGCAACTGCCAGCGAGCTTGTTGAAGCTCAACAGGGAATGCGCCAAGAGCTTCGTCTAGCAGCGCAAGCAACTCATCGCGATCAACCATCGCCGATCCAGACAGCGGCATTGAGCGGGCGTCTTCGATCCGGCCGATGACCTCTTGGATTAGCTCAAAGACACCCAAGTTGGGTCGAGATGTTTGCATCGGCCCTATGTCGGCTAGGTGCTGGTCGGGCGGGTGATGGCCGGTCAAGTGATGGGCGGGGGCGGCAGTGCGGATTGGCTGGGCGCCAGGGTTGGGCTGTGGCTGTATGCCTGGTTGGGGTTGCATGCCGGGCTGTGCCGTGGGCTGGGCTGTGGGCTGGGGTTGGGGTTGGGCTGTGGGCTGCAAGCCGGGTTGAGTTGCAGGCGGCGCAGGCTGTGCCGTGAGTTGGGCGGCTGCCAGCACTTGGTGTTGTGGTTCTAGCGGCGGGGCTTGTCTGCGCCTGGCGCGACCCTCGCGGGGCCCGCCAGCTCCGGGGGCGGTGGCGTGAGCTTGGTGATCGCTAGTTGGTTCGTGGAAATGAATGCCGGGTTGCGGGTTAGAGGAGTTAGCGGGACTAGAGGGGTTGGCGGGATCAGAAGAGTTAGCGGTCGCCGGATCACTGCGCTTCACAGAGACATGACTTTTCGGCTGGCGGCCTTGAGAAATCATCTCGCCAGCGTTAGTCATAACTAGCGTCAGTCATCAAGCGCGACCCTTTCCGGGCTAAAGCCCAGGCTCCTGCAACGCGGGAACCTCTAGTGTCGCACACCTGATGCAACTGGGGGCGGATATGTCTGCTCTCAAATTCACCTGTTCCTGAGTTGGTCTGCGACCGGCCCTGGAACAAGATGCGAGCAATCACCGCCTTGGGAAACTATCTGACGGATGAAGCTTGATGCAATGAAACCCTCGTTCAATCCGCACGGAATGAAAATCGTTTCAATCCCGCTGACGGACTGGTTCATGTGGGCCATTTGCATCTCTAGGTCGTAGTCGGCGGCGCTGCGGAGACCTTTCACTATCACATTGGCGCCTACCTCGCTGGCGACGTTGATTACCAGATCGGTGGAGTCAATAACGCTGACGTTGGGCAGGTGCGTCAGCGATGCTTCCAGCATTGCCACACGCTGCGGATCGTCAAACATCTGCGGCGGTTTGTCGGGGTTGCGCATGGCGGCGACTACGACGTTGTCGAAAAGTTTGGCGGCTTTGGCGATGATGTCTATGTGCCCGTTGTGGGGCGGGTCAAATGAGCCGGGGTACAGCGCAGTTAGCGCTGCGGGCTTGGCTTGGGTGGCGGCCTTATTCACTGGGCTGACGGTAGCGCAGGCGGTGCTGCAAGATGGTTATGTGGGCGCGCCCGTAGCGGCGGCAGCGGTACTGCGTCCAGTGTGAATCTGATGGGGCTTGCAGGTATTGCGGCGCTTCGGCGATGAGGACGCCGGGCGTTAGCTGCAGCAGGTCGGGCCAGTGGTTGGAGTCGTAGGGCGGGTCGGCTAGTAGCAGGTCGGGCGCTGGTTGGTCTGGTTGGGCGGACTGGGCGGACGGCGGCAGGTTGGGTGGCGGCAGGTTGGTCAGGGTTTCTACGGCGTCGGCGCAGATGATGCGATATGTGCTTGGGTCGGCTTCAAAGCCTTCCAAGGTTTGGTGCAAAGCGTCGCACAGCGAGGCGTTGTTGTCTATGAATGTTGTGTGGGCTGCGCCGCGTGATAGCGCTTCAATGCCGAGGGCGCCGCTGCCGCAAAATGCGTCTATCACGGTGGCGTCTTGCGGCAAGCCCAGGCCGTAGGCCATGTTGAAGATTGCCTCGCGGGTGCGATCTGCGGTGGGGCGGGTGTCGGGCTGAGCGGGGGTTGGTATCGGTCGGCCACGCCAGACGCCGGCTACTACACGCATCGGGCTAGGGGCGCCGGGCTAGCCACGCTGCTAACCACACTGCTAGCCGCGCTGCAAAAACGTCTCATCAAGTCCCTCACGCCGCTCAACGAACCAATCAATCTCATCGGCATAGCCCGCCAGCTGCGGCTGGGTCTCTAGGTCATCAGCGCTGCGCAACATCTGCACGGCTTCGTCGCGCACCTTCTCCACGAACTTGCGATCATGCACCAAAGAAGCAAGCTTCAACTCGCCGCGCCCCGACTGAGACTCGTCAAACAAAGTGCCCTCGCCGCGCAGCTTTAAATCTGCCTCGGCCAGTTTGAATCCGTCGGTCGTCGCAACCAGGGCGGCGAGCCGTCGCTCGGCGAAGTCGGTGATCTCATCTTCAACCACCAGGTAGCAGTGCGAGGCGTGCACTCCCCTGCCAACTCGGCCGCGCAACTGATGCAGCTGCGCCATTCCGAATCGGTCGGCCGACAAGATCACCATGACGGTGGCATTGGGCACGTCCACTCCCACCTCAATCACGGTGGTGGAAACCAGCACGTCAATGGCGCCGCGGTGAAAAGAGTTGATGGCTTTTTCTTTTTGGTCGCTGGCGAGGCGGCCGTGCAGCAGCCCCACATTCAGGCCGGCCAGTTCATTGGCGCAAAGTTGGTCGTAGGTGGTTTTAGCCGAGCTGGCTTCGATCTCTTCGCTGTCTTCAATAAGTGGACACACCACAAACGCCTGCTGACCGGCGGCTACCTGTTCGCGCACCTTCTTCCACATCTTTTCTTTGTCGAGACTGCCGCCAGCCAGCTGCGAGTCGGCATCTACCCGGTGCGTCTCGATCGGGGTGCGGCCGGGCGGCATTTCTTTCAGCGCTGAAATGTCTAGGTCGCCGTAGAGGGTCATCGCGGCGGTGCGCGGGATGGGCGTGGCGGTCATGACCAACAGGTGCGGGATGAGATTGTCGGTGCGGCCGGATTCACGCAGGCGAGACCGCTGCTCTACTCCGAAGCGGTGCTGCTCATCAACCACCACCGCTGTGAGATCGTGAAACTCGACCGCCTCCTGGATGAGGGCGTGGGTGCCGACCACTACGTCTATGGCGCCGGTGCGCAGCTTGTCTTTGGCGGTGGTGTGGGCCTTGGCGTTGAGCGATCCGGTCAGCAGGGCGATCTGCAGCGGGCGCTTGCCGCCCAGCGCGCGATCGTCGGCTACCTCTAGATCTTTTAGCAATGCGTTCAGCCCCAGGTAGTGCTGCTCGGCTAGCACCTCAGTGGGCACCATCAGCGCGCCTTGCTTGCCGTTAGCTACCGCCGCTAGCAGCACGCGTGCAGCGACGATGGTTTTGCCGGAGCCGACGTCGCCTTGCAGCAGTCGATGCATTGGGCGGGAATTGGACATGTCGGATTCAATGTCGGCGATGGCGTTTTGTTGGGCAGCGGTTAGGCGAAACGACAGCTGCTCGGTGAAGCGAGACCAGAGGTACGCGTCGGTGGTGCTAGCGGTGCTGGCAAGATCGGCGGGTTCGCCAGGGTCGCCGCCCAGGCTGTGCGGTATACCTAGCTCTTCTTTTTCGCGCTCCAGCCGATCGCGCCGCAGCAGCAGCATCATCCGCATGAGCTCATCAAATTGCAGCCGGCGGAGGGCGGGGGGTTTTTGGGCAAGGGTTTCGAGTTTGTGAAACTGACGCAACGCCGTGTGGCGATCTAGCAGACCCAGTCGCTGTCTGAGTTCGGACGGCATTGGGTCGGCGATGCCACGATCTTCGCAGCGGCGTAAGGCTTCGGAAACCAAGCGGGTGATCTCCGGACTCATCAGGTCCACTTTTGGTGACTGCGGGTAGACGGACACGATCACGCCGGTGGTGTTACCGATGTTGCCGGTGTTGCCAATGAGATCTACCTTCGGGTTGGTCATTTGGAGCTTGCCTCTGTAGGCGACTGTGCCAAACATCGCCGCCTGCTCCCCGACCGTTAGCTGCGACTTGCGCCACGGCTGATTGAAAAAAACCACAGTCAAAACGCCAGTGCCGTCGTCCAGCTTGGCTTCTACCAAGGTTTTACGACCACCGGGGCCAGTTCGGCGTGACTGAACCTTGGTGATTTCACCGGTGACAGTCAGCTTGTCGCCTGATTGGATTGAATCGATCATCCCTTCGCGGGTACGGTCTTCGTGGTCGCGCGGATAGTGCGTGAGCAGGTCAAAGACCGATTTGATGCCGACCGCTGCCAGCACATCGCCACGCCGTGAACCCACGCCCTTGATGCGACGAACGTCGATTTCGTCAAGCTCGCGCAGGGTTAGTGGGGCTCGGGCGGCTTGCGGGGCTGGCGCCTGCGGCGCTTGGGCTGGCGGGTTACTCAAGGCCAAACAGGTACGGGTAGTGCGGCTGCTCGCCAAACAGAAAATCCGCCTCAATGCTGGCGTGCGTTTGCGTTAGCCAGGTTTGGATGGCTTGGGTGTCGGCTTCGGTGGCTTGCTCGCCGATGATTACCGTTAGCGCGTCGTGGTCGGGCTGGATTAGCTGGCTCAGCAGATCAATCGCTGCGTCGGCAAGGTTGTCGGCGACCGCGATGATGCGGCTTTTGCCTTCGGCTCGTATGCCGATCCAGTCGCCTTTGTTTACGGGCTTGGCGACGCCGGCCGAAGCAGAGCCGGCTGACGCGGTGGCGGTGGTGGAGCGCACGGCTTGGGTGACCTCGGCGGCTATTACATCGCTGGCTAGCTCAGCCATTTGCGTGGCGTTGCTGGCTGCATCTGCGTCGGGATCGAAGCCGATCATTGCGGCCAGGCCGTGAACGATCGTTCGGGTAGGCACCACATGCACCTGCTTGGCTGCGTGCTGGGCTGCTTGGTTGGCGGTAGTGATGATGTTGGCGTTGTTGGGGAGCAGGATTATTTCTTCGCTGGCGGTGGCTTCGATGGCGGCTAGCAGTTCCGCCGTTGATGGGTTCATGGTTTGACCGCCGCTGACCAGAGTCGCCACGCCGATGGAAGAAAAGATTTGATCTAGGCCGGGGGCGGGCGACACCACAACGGCAGCGCTGGTGGTGGTCGGGGTGGTGCTGGTCGGGGTGGTGCTGGCGGCGTGGTCGTGCGGGTGCGGGTGATCATGTGCATGCGGGTGTGCGTGGCCGTGCTCTAGGTCGCTTACCTGCTCGTGCAGATCGGTTATGGCGATTCGGTGCGGGCGACCGGCGGTTATGCCGGCTTCAATGGTGGCACCGATTTGATCGGTGTGAATGTGGCAGTTCCACAAGCCGTCGCCACCTGCGACAACGATTGAGTCACCCAGCTGCGACCAGCTTTGGCGGAACTGATCAACCAGCTCCTCGGTTGAATCCAGCAGGTACATCACCTCGTAGCGAGGTCCCAGGTCGGGGCGGGCGGCGGAGCCAGCCGCGGCGCCAGGGCTGTCCGCGGCGCTGGTGGACGGCGGGCTGGCGAGCTGTCCGGTGGCTGCTTGCTTGGCGAGGTTGTCTTTCACGTGGGTGGGTAGGGCGAGCGCCTCGGGCAGCGGCCGATCGTCAACCACTGCCAAGAGCGCGTTCAGCCACAGCAAAAACCCAACGCCGCCAGCGTCAACCACACCGGCCTGCGCTAGCACGGGCAACTGCTCGGGCGTGAACTCAAGAGCGACCTGCCCGGCTGTAAGCGCTTCGTCTAGCACCTGGCAGATTGACGGCTGGCTGGCGAGGTCGGTTTCGGGATCGGCGGGGTCGGCCTTGGCGACAAGGTCGGCGGCGGCATCGCCAGCCACGGCAGCCACGGCGCGCGCCACGCTCAGGATCGTTCCTTCAACTGGCTCCATCACGCTCTTGTCGGCCGACGCGCTGCCGTCTTTCAGTCCGTCCGCTAGATGCCCGGCGCCGATTCGTTCTGGCGCAGCTGCCAGCACCGCAACCATGGCTCGCAGAAACTGGCTGATGATTACCCCGCTGTTGCCGCGGGCGCCCATCAAGGCGGCTTGAGAGATCGTTTCGCAAACCTGGCTGCGGTCGGATTTCTGATCGGCGGGCAACCCGTCAAGCGCTTCGCACACCGCGCTCAGCGTCAGCGCCATGTTGGTGCCGGTGTCGCCGTCGGGCACGGGATAGACGTTGAGCAGGTCAATCGTGCGGCGATGCGTTTGCAGCGCTGTTGAAAACTTTTCAATCGCCAAGCAGATGCCTTGCGTGGAGAGCACTTGCTCGCTGGCCACACGCTAAAGGTAGTGCGCGACAGGGGTGAGATAGTTGTAGGGCGGTTTCGGGCTGCGTTGCGCGTTGGGCTGCACGTTGGGCTGCGTTTCGGGCTGCGGCGAAAAACTGGTTTTTGGCAAGACGGGCGGACTAACGTTTACCCACTCTTACCCCCTCCACTGGCCGCCTGACGAAGGCGCGCAAAATAGGAGCACTTGTGCAAGGTGTGATCAAGTCATATGACCCCCGCTTGAAAGTGGGCGTGCTGGTTGACGACATAAAACGTGAAGAGCACGAGCTTGCACAAGATGCGCTGGAGGGGTCGATTCTTCGCATGTTGCGGCAAGGTCAGCGGGTGCTTTTTGAGTTGAACGAACAAGGGCTTGCGACCCGCCTGCGGTTGGGGTCGGAAATAGACTTAGGGACGCCCGACTGGATCGCTACCAACAGCGCGTCGGGTGCTGCGGCTGACGCGGCCGACGCGGCTGCCAGCACCACAACCATTAACGAAACCGCCTAACCAAAACCGCCTAGCAAATACCCCGCCGCCCGCCTGGCTCTACCTAAGATTTGCCGATCTAGTCTCTAATCCCGCCTCCCATATTCCGCACAGAATCCCGCCCTGCCGTTACGGCCGAGCGAAAACCACCTAGCCCCCAATCATTCCGCCCCCAATCACTCCAAGCCCCAATCACTCCAACAATCTGCCAGAAGGTAACCGTTGCCCGAAAACACAAAAAACAAGAAACTGCAAAGTTGGGTGGATGGATGGGCCGACGTGCTGACGCCGGACATCATCCACTGGTGCGACGGCAGCCAGGACGAGTACGAGATGCTCTGCAAGGAGATGGTCGCCGCTGGCACGATGATTCCGCTGAACGACGAAATCCGCCCCAACAGTTTCCTGGCTAGGTCCGACCCGGGCGACGTGGCAAGGGTGGAGGATCGCACCTTCATTTCCACCACCGACCCGGGCGATGCCGGCCCCAACAACAACTGGCGAGACCCGGCGGAGTTGCGGGCGGAGATGCTGGCGCTGTTCAAGGGCGCAATGGCGGGGCGCACCTTGTATGTGGTGCCGTTTTCGATGGGGCCGCTGAACTCGCACATCTCGCACATCGGCGTGCAGCTAACCGACTCTCCCTATGTGGCGGCTTCGATGCGCACGATGACACGCATGGGTCAGCCCGCGCTGGACGTGCTGGGTGAGACGGGCGAGTTTGTGCCGTGCGTGCATTCGCTGGGCGCACCGCTTGGCCCCGGCGAGCAAGACGTGGCTTGGCCGTGCAACCCGGACAACAAATACATCGCACACTTTCCAGAGGAGCGAGAGATTTGGTCGTACGGGTCGGGCTATGGCGGCAACGCCTTGCTGGGCAAGAAGTGTTTTGCGCTGCGGATTGCATCCACGATGGCGCGCGACCAGGGGTGGCTGGCCGAGCACATGTTGATCGTGGGCGTCACTCCGCCGGATGGCGAGACCATTTATCTGGCGGGCGCATTCCCTTCGGCGTGCGGCAAGACGAACTTGGCGATGATGATCCCCACGCTGCCTGGCTGGAAGGTGGAGACCGTCGGCGACGACATTGCGTGGATGAAATTTGGCGACGACGGGCGGCTGTATGCGATCAACCCGGAGGCGGGCATCTTCGGTGTGGCTCCGGGGACGGGCGCTAACACCAACCCGAACGCTCTGGCGACGATGAGCGCCAACTGCATTTTCACCAACGTTGCCCAGACCCCCGACGACGATGTTTGGTGGGAGGGGATGACCGCGGAGCCGCCCGCCAACTTGACCGACTGGCGTGGCAATGCATGGACGCCGGCCAGCGAAACACCCGCCGCTCACCCCAACGCCCGATTCACCGTGCCGGTGGAGCAGTGCCCGTCGGCTTCGCCCGCTTGGAACGATCCGGCCGGGGTGCCGATCTCGGGCATTTTGCTTGGTGGGCGGCGTGCCGGCACCGTGCCTTTGGTGGTGGAAGCTTTTGACTGGGAGCAGGGCGTGTTTATGGGTTCGGTGATGTCGTCGGAAACAACCGCCGCTGCTGCCGGTCAGGTTGGCGAGGTGCGGCGAGATCCGTTTGCGATGCTGCCGTTTTGCGGCTACAACTTTGGCGACTACTTCAAGCACTGGCTGGACTTGGCTGAGCGGTTCGATGCGGTGTTGCCGAAGCTGTTCTATGTCAACTGGTTTCGCAAAAATGCTGAAGGCAAGTTCATCTGGCCTGGGTTTGGCGAAAACATTCGGGTACTGAAGTGGGTTTGTGAGCGGATTGCTGGTGGTGCGGCGGGTGGCGTTGAAACAGCCATCGGGTGGGTGCCAACTACAGACGCACTCGACACCAGCGACATGGACGGCCTTACCGAGGAAGACCTAAACACGCTGATTTCGGTTGATGATGACGAGTGGCGCGCCGAGCTGAGCCTGATTGAGGCTCACTATGAGCGCCTGGGAGATCGGGTGCCGAGCGAGTTGTTCAGTCAGCTCAATCAGTTGCGTGAGCGCCTGACGGCTTAGCCCAAAACTCAGGGCGCCGAAAACTCAAAACCCTAGAAACATGGCGCGGATGCCCAGCCCCATGATGAACAGGCTGCCGAGCCCGAAGAACAGCAGGCGGCGGGTTCTGATCTGGTGGCGGTAGCCGTAGAGCACGGCGACGGTGAGGGCCGCGCAAACTCCGTAGAACACGTGAAAGGCGGGCGCCCCTTCGCCTAGATCTGTGCCCGAGCTTTGCAGCAGCACCACGCCGGCTACTACCTGAACGAACACCAGCGTGTATGCCACGCCGGTAAACCACCAGAGCGGTTTGCCGACCAGGCGCGGGAGCCTCATGGCCAGCAGCGCCCAGCAGCCGGCCGTGCCGTTCACGGTCACCATCGCCCAGGCGAGCGCCAGATGGACGTTTTCAGCCGCCGTTTTGGTTCGGGCTTTCTGCGGGGCTGCCTGCGGTCGGGCCGCTGGCGGTTGGGCTGCCGGGAGCTGGAGCGTCTGGCTCTTGCGCGCCGGTGACGTGTTTCACAAATAGGTGTATGACCAGCATTAGGTTCTGCGCTTCACGATGGCCGTTCAGCAGATTCACTTCGCCGGGTCGGCGAGCCTCGTTGTCGCTCAGCTTCAGCACGTCCAGCGCTCGCATTAGTCCCATTGGCGCGCCTTGTGTTACGAGCGTTTCAATGTCGCGCACGATGTGGCGAGATCGCACTCCGGCCGCGCCGATCAGCGTTCGCAGCAGCAGTCGCAACAGGGCGCACGCGCTGGCTGGCGAGCGTTCCGCTATGTCGACTGCTTCTTGGTAGAGCGGAACCAGCTTGGCGGACAGACCGGGCGGCGGCGCCAGGTCGGTCGGATCGGGCTGTGTTTCGGTCGGATCGGACGCTGGCTCGTCCGCCGACTCGCCCGCCGAGTCGCCCACCTGCTCGGGCTCTGTCTCAGGCAATGGCGCCACAATCGCGCAGCTGGCCGATGTTGTCTTGGTCGTAGCCGAGATCGGCCAGCACGGCATCGGTGTCTTGGCCGGGGTGGCGAGGAGCGCCCTGCACCTGCGAGGTCGTGCGACTAAAGCGCGGCGCAGGCGACGGCTGCGTGATGCCAGCAACCTCGGTGAAAACATTGCGATGCAGATTGTGCGGATGCTGTGGCGCCTCTTCCAGCGTCAGCACCGGCGCAAAGCAGATGTCGCTGGCGTCCATCAGCTCGCACCACTGGTCGCGGGTCTTCTCCAAAAACAGCTTCGTCAGGCGCTCCTTTTGCTGCGGCCAGCTTGAGCGAGACATCTGCTTGGCGAACTCCGGGTCGTCGGCCAGGCCGGTTTTGTCAAGCAGCTCCGCATAGAACTGCGGCTCAATCGCACCGATCGAGACGTACTTGCCGTCGGCGCATTCGTACACGTCGTAGAAGTGGCTGCCCGTGTCGAGCATGTTGGTGCCGCGCTCGTCGTTCCATATTCCCATCGCCCGAAACGAGTGGAACATCGCCATCAAGGTGGCGGCTCCGTCGACCATGGCCGCATCGACCACCTGGCCTTGGCCGGACTGCTTGGCCTCGAACAGGGCGCACGCCACGCCGAACGCAAGCAGCATCCCGCCGCCGCCGAAGTCGCCGACCAGGTTCAGCGGCGGAATGGGCGGCTCGCCTTTGCGGCCGATTGGCTCCAGCGCGCCGGCTAGCGCTATGTAGTTGATGTCGTGCCCGGCGGCTTGGGAGTACGGGCCTTCTTGGCCCCAGCCGGTCATGCGGCCGTAAACGAGTTGCGGGTTGCGGGCGAGGCAGTCGTCGGGGCCGAGGCCGAGGCGCTCCATCACGCCGGGGCGGAATCCTTCGATCAGGGCGTCGGCGGATTCAACTAGGCGCATCAGCACTTCGGTGCCGGTGGGGTTTTTGAGATCGATGGCGAGCGAACGGCGGCCGCGGGCGAGGACGTCTATGGGTGGGTTGTCGGCGGCGGGGCGCACGCTGGCTGCCCGGTCAACTCTGATGACCTCCGCACCCATGTCGGACAGCATCATTCCGCAGAACGGCGCTGGGCCGATGCCTTGCATTTCGATAACTCTGACGCCTGTCAATGGCCCCATACGCGTAGTGCCTCCTTATTTATTAGGTCTCGGTTGCTGGCTCACGGTAGCCGCGCACGGATGCGATCAATATCTGCGGCGAGCCGCTTTAGCGCCGTTGATGTTCTGGCTCCCCACCAAAATAGATCTTGGCCGCCGATTAGGTGCGCGGGCGTTGAAGCTAGTTGGGCTAGCTCTGGCAGGTGGCGGTCTGTGAATGGGTAGGGCTCGGTGGGCGCCAGAACTAGGTCGGGCTTGGCGGCGCCGATGTCGGTGGCGGTGACCGTCGGGTAGCGCTGCGGATTGTCGGCGAAGGCTGTGCGCACGCCTAGCTGGTTCAGCAGTGAAGCGCCGTAGGTGGAGTCGTTGATGGTCATCCACGGCTTGCGCCAAATTGGCACGAAGGCTGTGAGGAGCGGGGCGGCTGGCGGCGCTGCGGGCGGCTCGGTATCTGCCGGCTCAGTACCTAACGACTCGGCAACGCCCAAGCGGTCGGCCAAGCGCGCAAGCTCGGTGCGCGCATCACTCACCGAAGTCACCTCCAAAACCTCAGTCGCAATGCCTTGCTCGCTAAGTGCCCGATGGTCTTCCAAGCGATTTTCGTCACGCTCCATTACCACGAGGTCCGGTGCGAGGGCGGCGATTGCGGCAATGTCCGGATTTTTCGTGCCGCCAACCTGTGTCAGCTTCGGCTGCTCGCAAAAGCGAGTGCACGCAACCGGAGTTATGCCCCACGCCAGCAGCGTTTCGGTCACGCTGGGCACCAGGCTCACGATGCGGGGCTCGCCGGGCTTGGGCTTACCGGGCTTGGGCTTGCCGGGCTCGCCGCAAAACTTTGTGCCTGCCATGTCCCAGGCAAGGCTAAGTTTTGAGGTAGTGCCTTCGTTGAAATCGCCAAACTCGCCCGCTCTGGCCGACCTAGACAGCCAGCAGCGCGCAGCCGCAACCAGCGACGCCGCACCCTTGTTGCTGTTGGCGGGGCCGGGCTCGGGCAAGACCGAGGTGCTGGCTCAGCGAGTGATGTGGCGCTGCGATAACGACCCAGAGTTTGACCCGCGCCGGGCTTTGATAGCCACGTTCACACGCCACGCCGCCCAAGAGCTATGGACTCGCCTGGCGGGCGCGGGGATTCACAAGGTGGGCTCGGTCGGCACCATCCATTCGGCCGCGCTGCGGCAAATACGTCAATACGAGCAGAGCCGCGACATCAAGCCAGCCAGAGTGCTGGCGCATAACAGAGACCTGATCAATGAACTGTTGACCGATCGGCGCGGGAATCGTGGTTACCCGATGTCGGCCGACGGCTTTGCGGCGAGGGGTGGGGCGGCGGTGAGCGGCAACTCGGAGCCGACCGCGAGTCAGATCTGCGCGGAGATTGATTGGGCGGTGGCGCGCAACATCACGCCCGAGCAATACGGCGACGAGGCGGGTTCCCAGCGGATTGGGGCGCGGCGGGCGGGGACGGTTGCGAGCATGTTCAAGCGTTTTGTGAAGGTGAAGGCCGACCGCAACCTGATCGATTTCAACGATGTGCTGGCTAGGTGTCGGCAGCTGATCGAATCCGACCGGGAATTTTCGGCGCAGATGCACTGGTCGTACAGGCACTTTTTTGTGGACGAGTTTCAAGACGTGACCCCGCTGCAGTTCGGATTGCTGACCGCTTGGTTGGGCGGGCGCAGCGATCTGTTTTGTGTGGGCGATCCGAACCAGTCGATTTACGGGTGGAACGGGGCCGACCCTCGGTATCTGATCGATTTTGAGGAGTACTTTCCTGGCGCCACCACGTTGCGGCTGAATCTGAATCGGCGCAGCACCCCGCAGGTTGTGAAGGCGGCCGAGGCGGTGTTCGGCGGCGGCGATTCTGCTCAGATCGCTGGCCGCCCGGACGGTGTGGTGCCGACGTTTCTTGGCTGGGGCAACGAGGCGGCTGAAGCCGAGGGCATCACATCGCTGCTGCGATCCAAAATGGCTGGCACGCCAAAAAACAGTTGGGCGGTGCTGGCACGCACTCACGCTTACCTGCGGCGGATAGCGCGGGCGTTAGATAAGGCCGGGATTGCGTGCAAGCTGGCTGGGGTTCGCTCGCTGATTGATCGGTCCGATGCGGTTCAGCTGCGCAAAGAGTTGGCGAGCCTGGCCGCTAACAGGTTTGAGGCTGCGGTGCGAGACCTTGTGCTGGAGGCGGTTGATCCGATCAGCGAGTTGAGCGAGTCGAGCGAGTCAGATTCCGATGCGCCAGAGCTGGAGCAAGAGCCGCCGCCGGAGCCGACGCATTCACGGGGATACGACCGAGTGCTGGAGCTCGCCCAGCAGTACATCAGGGACTTCGGTTACGGCGCCAACAAAGACGATCTCTCCGGCATGGGTTTTGACGCCTGGCTGGCGGGGCTAACCCCGTATGACATAGACCCGGCAACCAGCCGCAGCGGCGTTGTGTCGCTGGCCACGTTTCATGCGGCGAAGGGCTTGCAGTGGGGCAATGTGATCGTGGCCGGAGCCAGCAAAGGCATAGTGCCGACCAAGCAGGGCGATCCGGAAGAGCGGCGGCTGCTTTATGTTGCGATGACGCGGGCGATCGAGGGGCTTTATCTCACTTGGGATGAAGAGCGAGGGCGCTGCGAATGGCTAGATGAGATTGAGGCAGCCAGCACGCCACCTCCGCCGGCTAGCGATCAAGAGTGGCGCGAAGGCATTGAGAAAACACGGGCGACCATTGACGCGCTGAACGAAGCAGCGGCAGGCATGGCAGATCAGCTTGCGAAACCCAGCGAGGCACAGGCGCGACGGCGAGAGCTACTGGAGCGGTGGCGGACTACTTCTGCGCGCGCACGGCAAGTGGAAGAACTGGCGGTGATGGACGACAAGGTGTTGGCGGTGATTGCCAAGAACGGCTTGGGCACGTTGGCGGCTTTGGTCAAGGCGACCGGTCTTAGCGCCGTGCGTTTGGCGCGCCTGCACGAGAGCGTTACCGAGCAGCTGCCTGAGGTGCTGATTGGCGCTGGCGGTGTTGATGTTGACGGTGATCCGAGCGCCGACCCGGAACAAAACCAGCTGCGGCTACAGGTCTAGATCCACCAGCACCGGGATGTGGTCGGACGGCTTGGTTCCCTTGCGGGCGTTGCGATCCATCATGCAAAACTGAACCGACTTGGCGACCGGCGCCGACCCCAGCAGCAGATCTATGCGCAGCCCGTGGCGTTTGTAGAAGGCGCCGTCGCGGTAGTCCCACCAACTAAACAGTCCGGCTGCGTCATAGTGCTGTCGAAAAATATCCGCCAGCCCCCATTCGCAAACGTTGGCTAGAGCCTTGCGTTCGGCCGGCGTTACGTGAGTGCGCGGCTCGGTGTTGTCCGGGTCCCAAACATCACGGTCGTCGGGGCAGATGTTGAAATCGCCGCCGACCAGCACCGCCGATTTGGGTTTGGTGGTCGCCTCTAGGTGCTCGCGCAGGCGCTTCATCCAGCTCAGTTTGTATTGGTAGTGCTCGTGATCTACGGCTCGGCCGTTCGGCACGTAGGCGGAGCTGACGCGCAGCGGCCCGCAAACCGCAGTCACCAGGCGGGAGTCTTCGTCTGGCTCGATGCCGTCGGCGAAACCTCGTAGCGGTTCATCTATGCCGAGCTTTGACAAGATCGCCACGCCGTTCCATTGGCCGTATCCGTGGTGGAGGGTGTCGTAGCCGGCCTTGGCGAAATGCTTGTCGGGGAACGCTTCGTCGGCCATTTTGGTTTCTTGCAGCAGCAGCACGTCGGGGGCGGCGTAGCTGATCCACTCATCTACTCGCTCTTGGCGGGCCTTGAAGCCGTTTATGTTCCAGGTGGCTACGCGCACGCAGAAAATTTAGCTGGGCGGGCTAGCCCGACGGCGGTGCGGCTGATGCAATGGCCGGTGCGACAGCGGGGGCGGCGGCTGATGCAATGGCCGGTGCGGTGGCGGGGGCGGCGGCGAGCTCAGCTTTCACCGCACGCAGCCGAGCGCGGGCTTGGCTTGCGTATTGCTTGTCTATTTCGTAGCCGACATAGGCGCGCCCGGTGCGCAGTGCCGCCTCCGCGGTGGTGCCCGACCCCATGAACGGATCTAGCACCACATCACCCTCAAACGAGTACAGCTCAATCAGACGGCGTGGCAGCTCCAACGGAAAGGGCGCAGGATGATTGGCGCGCTTGGCGCTAGCGGTCGGGAACCGCCACACGCTTTTGGTGGCCTCCAGAAAATCATCTCGCACGATGCTGTCTTTGCCTTTGGTGCCGTTGTGCGTGCTGCGCTTGAACCGCCCCTTGGAAAAAATCAAGATGTACTCGTGCACGTCTCGCAACACGGGGTTGCTGGCGGACTGCCAACTCCCCCACGCACAAGACGCACCCGCGCTGGCGCCTTTGTCCCAGATTATTTCGCCGCGCATGGCGAAGCCGCAGCTCAGCGCCGACTGCGTGAGGTAGGCGTGCAGCGGAATGTAGGGAGAGCGCCCAACGTTGGCGATGTTTATGCACGCCCGCCCGCCATCAACAAGCACGCGATAGGTCTGCGCCAGCACCGCTTCTATCAGGTCGAAGTAGCCGTCTAAGGAGAGGTCTTGGTCGTATTCCTTGCCGACGTTGTAGGGCGGCGAGGTGATCATCAGGTGAGTTGAGTTGTCTGGCAGATGGCTCATGTTTTTGGCATCGGCGCAGTGGATGATGTTGGTTTTGGGCGGGGGTTGCTCTTCGTGCGGACCGGACTTGGCGGAGCGGGCTGGCGCTGGCGGTTGCTGCGGGTCGGCGTAGAGATTGCGGCCGTAGAAAGAAGTTGAGTCGTGGTTGACTCGGCTCACTCCGTTCAAGGTACCGCGCCCAAGGCACCGCTACCATCGCCTGCCGTGCCATCATCGTCCGGCGAACCGATTACCGCTGTGCTGTTCGACTTTGGCGGAGTCATTACCTCCAGCCCGTTCGAAGCGTTCAATCGGCTAGAAGCTGAGGCGGGCGTGCCGGCCGACACCATTCGCACGATCAACGCAACCGACCCAGACGCCAACGCTTGGGCGCGGCTAGAGCGCTCAGAGGTAGGCGTTGGTGAGTTCGCAGAACTTTTTGAGGCCGAGGCGGCGGCGTTGGGCTATGAGCTGTCGGGCAAAGCGGTGCTTGGTTGCTTGAGCGGCGACCTGCGACCGCAGATGGTGCAAGCGCTTGACCGGCTGGTTGCGGGTGGGTGCCGAATCGGCTGCATTACTAACAACGTTCGCAGGGGTCACGGCCCGTCAATGGCCGACAGCGAGGACGCGGCTAGCGAAGTGGCGCAGGTGATGGCGCGCTTTGAGATGGTGGTGCAGTCGTCGGCGGAAGGTGTGCGCAAGCCCGACCCGCGCATTTATCAGCTGGCGTTGGAGCGCATGGGCTTGGCTGCGAGCCAGACCGCTTACCTTGACGATCTGGGCATTAACTGCAAGCCGGCACGCGAGCTGGGGATGGCGACCATCAAAGTGGTTGATCCCGACCAAGCGCTGAAAGAGCTTGAGCAGCTGGTGGGGTTCGCGCTGGGTTAGATGCCTGCGCTGGGCTAGACGTCTTTGTCGGGCTCGCCGTAGGGAGACTTTGCCTCGTCGTAGCACTCTGAGTGGAAATGCTCCACACGATCCCATTTGTTGCTGACGTAAACGTTGCAGATGATCTGTTCTGAACGAATGCGGGCACGAAACTTGATGAGCAGTTCGCAGTGCGCGCAGTAGGCGGAGTTGCCGGCGTCAATAATCCTTGAAACGGCACGACTGCGCCACCGCTTTTCACGCTTTGTTTTGGTTTTGGCTGCGGCCACAATCCATCTCCGGCTGCTTTATGAGTGCGGCTAGGTCGCATCAAAGCAAGCGGGAGCGCGAACGACTAGGGGCTAATCAGGCGCGCGCCAAATCAAGCAAGGAAACTAACCAAGCAAAATCGCAAGGTACATAAAGCGCGCGCGCGGGTGGTGGATGCTTGGCTTGCAGGCTTGGCTTGCAGGCTTGGCTTGCAGGCTTGGTGTGGGCGGGCCGGTGTTGGGTTTGCGGCAGGCGGGCGCTGCAAACAGCGCGGCCGCAGCTAGAGAATCCGGCTGCGCAGCTAGAGAATCTGGCTAAGGAACATCTTTGTGCGCTCAGAGGATGGGTTGTTGAAGAACACGTCGGGCGTGGCTACTTCCACTATTTCGCCATCCTCCATAAACACGATTCGGTCTGCCGCTTCACGCGCAAAACCCAGCTCGTGGGTAACGACCATCATCGTCATGCCTCCTCTTGCCAGCTCGTGCATGATGTCAAGCACTTCTCTCACCATCTCCTGATCTAGCGCGGAGGTGGGCTCATCAAACAGCATTACCTGCGGGTCAAGTGCCAACGACCGCGCAATGGCGACCCGCTGCTGCTGTCCACCAGAAAGCTGCCCCGGATATTGGTCTGCCTTTTCGGGTATGCCAACTAGCTCCAGCAAAGTCCGGGCTTGCTCTTCGGCTTCCTCGCGCGCGGTTTTGCGCACCCAGATCGGCGCCAGCGTGATGTTGTCCATAGCGGTTAGATGCGGGAACAGGTTGAACTGCTGAAACACCATCCCCACTTCTGAGCGGATCTTCTCAATGTTGCGGAGGTCGTTGGTGAGCTCAATGCCGCCAACAAAAATCTCGCCGCTTTGATGCGTCTCCAGGCGATTGATGCAGCGCAGCCAGGTGCTTTTGCCCGAACCGGACGGACCCAGTATCACGATTATCTCGTGCTCTTTCACGTTGGCTGAGATGTCGTTTAGCGCACGGAAATCGCCAAACCACTTGCTGACATTGCGGCAAACGATCATGTCTTCTGCCGAGCCGTTTGCTTTCGCAGTTTCGCTCATCGCTGTCCTACTCCTAACTGACGTTCCAGCCGTTGGCTGTACTTAGACATTGAAAATGTGACTATCCAGTAGACCGCCGACACAAACAGCAGCCCCTCGCGCCTGATGCCCAGAAACTCTGTCTGCGAAGGAACAACAATGTTGGCGATCCGCAAAAAATCAAACAACCCGATTATTGCAAGCAGTGAAGTTTCTTTGAACACAGCGATCACGGTGCCGACAAGGGTCGGTATTGATACCCGCAGCGCCTGCGGCAGAACCACAAACAACGTTCGTTGCGCGGTGGTGAGGCCGAGCGCGTTGGCTGCCTCTACCTGTCCACTGGTTACGGCCTGCAAACCGCCGCGGATGCTCTCTGCCAGATACGCCCCGGCAAACAGGCTGAATCCCAAGATCACTGCCGCCAGCAGGCTTATCTCAATACCGTCGGGTAAGAACAAATTCACAATCAGCGCGAAAAAGATCAGCACCGTTATCAACGGCACCCCGCGCACTACCTCAATGAAGGTTGTGGCGGTGACGCGAAACAGCGGCAGCTTAGATGTGCGTGCCAGGGCTAGCAGTATTCCCAGCGGGAACGCGAATATCAGCGTGAGAGTCGCCACTAGCAGCGTTACGCCGAATCCACCTACGAACTCCCTGCTGGGAGTGTTGATAGTGGCGTCTGCGTTGATCGCAGTAATCAAATAGTGGAAAACAAGGATCAGCAACACCCAGGCCGCTACCAGGCGGCGGCGCTGGCGGTGGTCGCCGGCGAAGTTGGGCGCAAGCAGTGCGACTACCAAAAGCAAAAGCAAACTCATGCGGGCCTTTTGCAGCATTGGAAACCAGCCGAAAAATGCTGACAGCCAGCTAATGGAGACCGGCACGAGCAACAAAGCCGCCGCGATGCGGCCGAGCTCGCCCAAGCCGGGCTTGGTTAGCCACCACAAAATCGCTCCACCGACCACGGCGAAGGCCAGCGCCATGGGGATGTCTGTTGAAAAGACGTGGCTGTAGTCGAAGTCGGGGTCGCGCAGCACAATCCAGTACAAGAAAAACGGCGAAGCCAGCCAGCCGATGTTTACGAACATTCGCAGCGTTTTTTGTCTTCTCTCAGATATGGCGCCGCTTGTTCGCAAGGCTCGCCCCACAAAAAATGCGCCCACCAACAACAGCCACATCACCGACCAAGGGATGCGCGTGCTGGCTGCGACAAGCTCGCCGGGAGCCGCAAGTACCTCGTCATTCAAAAATGAGTAATGCCCGTAACGCACCACCCACATGCTGCCGATCACTATGGCTAGGGCTAAGCCCAGCAAGAACGTGGCCGGCACGAAGGTGGTGCGCCGACCCTCGACGCCTAGCAGCTGCCAGATAGCGCCACCCAAAACAAACAGAACCACGGCGGCTACCCACCACACCCAGCGGTCGGCCATCGCCGACCCGAAAGACTCGCGCAAGATGTTGTTGGCGCTGTCGCGCAGCGTTTCACCGTTGGAGCCCATTAGCACGCTGGGCTCTCGCAGAAGCACGCCAAGCGCAATCATTACGCCGGTAATCATTAGCCAGCCGGCGATTCGCTTTAGCGGCACGACTCCCCAACGCGCCCACATTCCCACGGTAAAACCGGCTAGCACCACCAGCACTCCAATCGTTACCCAAATCCTTGAGTACTGCTCTGTTGGGTAGGCCTGCGTAAACAGCAGCCGTATGTTGGTACGAATCGCATCCCAGCCTCTTTCTTCGCTGAAGACAAAGTTGAGCAGCCCGCGTACTGCGAACAGCGCGATTATTGACCCGACAATCGTCAAGACCGTGTTGGCCTTGCTGGAGAAGAGGTTGTGCCGCAACCATTCGTTCGGCTTGAGGCTGGGCAGTACTGGCGGCATGTCGTCGTCGGCATCGGCTGGCATGCCGGCGGGCGCGCCAGCTGGCATACCGGGCCTGTTCATCTCAGCTGGCACGTCAGAGTTAGCCATATCAGCGCTCCACGATTTTCAGCCGCAGGTTGAAATAGTTAACAACCACAGAAATAGTGAGCGAGCACGCCAAGAAGAACAGCATCCAAATCACCACCACCGGCAGCGTTCGGCCGGTCTGGTTGTAGATGGTCTGGCCGACCTGCACGATGTCGCTGTAGCCCACCGCAATCGCCAGCGAAGTGTTTTTAGTGAGGTTTAGATACTGGTTGCCCAGCGGCGGCAAGATCACCCGCATCGCCTGCGGCAAGACCACCCGGCGCAGTGCGGTTGAGCGACGCAGACCCAGCGCGTTGGCGGCTTCAAGCTGGCCTTTGTGCACGGCTAAGACGCCGCCACGCACGGTTTCGGCAATAAACGAAGCGGTGTAAAGAACTAATCCGAAATACACCGCGGCAAACCCGATGCTGAAGTTCAGCCCAGACGTGCCATAGTTTGGAAAGTTGCCAAGTTGGACGATGTCTGGGCGAGCGATGTCTATGGGTTGGCCGGTGCGACCGTCGCCAAACTTGTCCGACAGCACCTCAAACAAATCCCGCAGGGAGTTGACAATCCAGCTTGACAGCCCGGGCCACAAAACCAGCACCACAACTACAACCACCACGGCGCCAATGCCAGCGAAGATCATGCGGAACCAGTCGTCGTCGATCAGACGCATTGCGCCGCCGCCCATGCGACGCTGGCTGACAAAACGCCTGATCCACCACCAGGCGGCGACGATGGCAACCAGCGAAATCAGTATTTGTATGAAGACCTGGTCGACCCCGTTAAAGAAACTAGAGATGCCGTCAAAGACCGGGCCGAGCGGGGCTGCGATGGGATGTATGAACCAGGCGATGATTCCGCCAGCGATCACTACTCCGATGGACCACAGCCACGGGTGGGTGTCTTCGCCGGTTTGGATGCGATCCCTGTCGCGGCGGCGGTAAACGAGCACTGCGATGACCACCACGATCACCATCAGCGTCGCCCACTGGTAAAACCCGTCGGCTGCGTGGATGCGCGGCACAGACAGGCCCTTGTTTGACAGGTGCAGCCAGCCGTTGATCGGACCCTGATTAAGCGTGACCGGCGACAGCGAAGTCAGCACGGCGGCTATCAGCAGAATCTGCACCAGCAGTGGGACGTTGCGGAGGGTCTCCACATACACCGAAGCCAGCTTGCGGGTGAGCCAGTTATTTGACAGGCGGGCTAAGCCAATCAGCACACCCAAGATGGTTGCGACCAAGATGCCCGCGGCGGCCATGCGCAGCGTGTTAACCATGCCGACCCAAAGGGCTCGTCCGCCCGTGGCTGGGTCGGTGTCGATGCCTTCGGCCAGCTTGATGCCTGGGTCAACAGACAAGAAGTCAAAATCAACGGCAATGCCGGAAGCTTCAAGGTTGTCGCCCGCGACCGACACCGAAAAGATCAAAGCACCGATAACCAGCGCTAAGACCCCCGCCTGCGCCAGCCATTTGACTACCGCAGCGTTGCGGTAGAACGGCGGGCGCTCATGGTGTCTCTCGTCTAGCGAACTAGCAGAGGCAGTATCGGACAATCACTCCCCCAAAAGTGGCTCTCAAAATAATCACCGCAGGCTACGTAGGGGCTCAAGGCCAGTTGGCCCGAACCCCTACGTAGCGTCAGCGGTTTATTGCTTTTGCGTTAAGCGGATCTGTTTAACGTGCCGGCGGTGAGTAAATGAGCCCGCCTTCGGTCCAACGGCCATTGACGGTTCCTTCACGGAAGATACCAACCGGGTTGAGGTTGTCCGCGAAGATTTCGTCATAGTTACCAACCTGAATGATGGCCTGCAAGAACCCGTCAGCCGGTATTCCCATACCGGTCTGCAGCTCGCCTTCGCCACCGAACAAACGCAGCAACTCTGGTGGGCTGCTTGAGTCGTCGGCTACTGCTTGAGCGGTGGAGGAGGTAACGCCGTACTCATCAGCGATGATCGTTGCGTAAACCGACCAGTCCACAATGTCGCCCCAGGCATCATCACCGTGGCGATATGTCGGTCCAAGCGGCTCTTTGGAGATTGGCTGACCTGGGAAGATCACCCACTCTTGATCGTCGGGCTGTTGCACGGCGCGGCGACCAACTAGGAGAGAGCCGTCGCTGGTTACCACGTCGCAGGCTCGGTTGACAAAGTTGTCCATTACATCGTCGAAGCCCTCAAAGGTCTGCAACGTGATGGAGATGCCCGCCACGTCGGAAGACTCAGCGATGTTTTTCTCTGTGGTTGTACCGGCGTTGGTGCAAACGACAGATCCATCAAGGTCGCTTATTTGCGAACTGGAGGAGAAGCCATCGCTCACGCGAGCCATTACCTGCTGACCGTCATAGTAAGTAGTCGGTCCGAAGTTCAAGCCGAGATCGGTGTCACGGCTTTGAGTCCAGGTGGTGTTCCGAATCAGCACGTCTATCGAACCGCTGCTAAGCGATGTAAAGCGAGCGGCTGCGGTAAGAGACACAAAAGAAACGGCGTCGGCATCACCGAGCACTGCTGCGGCTAGTACCCGGCAGTAGTCGGCGTCAATGCCTTCTTGGCTGCCGTCCGGCTGTGTCACGGAGAACGCAGTTGCAGATCCGGAGATACCGCAAATCAGCTCACCGCGATCCAGAACGGCTTGAAGCGTGCTGCCCTCTTGCGTGGCAGTCGTGCCTGAATCGTCTGAATCGTCGGCGTCATCATCGGAGCTACAAGCAGCAGCCACCAATGCCAACGCAACAAAGACCACGCCTAGGCGGCGTAGAGTTTTGCTAGTCATAATTTATTGATTACCTTTCGTATGGGTAATGAGCGGCGTAGAGTCAAGCTTCGCTTGACATTGTCTGTTTCTAACACCACCACGTGCGTGAATCTAGTCGCGCGAGCGGGTGTGATGCAGCTTTTGCGCACCATGGGCGCGTTTTGTGGATTTGTGTTACGAACTTTGGAGCGCTTTTTTATGGCTGGCGGCTATGGCTACTGCTGAAGATCACGCCCTAGCCGCACGGGTGGCGACGGCGGCCGGGGAGCATTTGGTGAAGGTGCGCGAGGAGTTGTTTGCTGCGGGGACGTCAAGTTGGAACGTGGGTGACGTGGGCGATAGCGAGGCGCATCTGCTGATAGCTGAGGCCTTGGCGCAGGCGCGCCCGGACGACGGATTTCTTTCCGAAGAGGGGCAGGACGATCTGGAGCGGCTGAACAAGCCGCGGGTGTGGATTATCGATCCGCTTGACGGCACGAATGAGTTTTCGCAGAAAGGGCGCAGCGATTGGGCGGTGCATGTGGCGCTGACTGAGGGCGGCAAGCCCACCGCCGGTGCGGTGGCGCTGCCGGCGCTGGGTGTGACGTTTTGCACCGATCCGCCGCCGCAGTTACCGCCTATGGGCGTGCGGGCTGGGGCTGATGGTGGCGCTGGGGCTGGCGGGGCCAGCGCCGCCGCTAGCGAGGCCAGCGCCGATCGCCCGTTCAAGCCGCGGATAGTCGTCAGTCGGACAAGACCATCGGGCGCCGCATTGATCATTGCCAGGGAGCTAGACGGCGAGCTGATTCCGCTGGGTTCGGCTGGGGCGAAGGCGATGGCTGTGGTTATGGGGCACGCCGATATTTACGCTCACTCGGGCGGGCAATACGAATGGGACAACTGCGCGCCGGCGGCGGTTGCTGAGGCGGCCGGGCTTCACACCAGCCGCTGCGACGGGAGCGAGCTTGAATACAACTACGCCGATCCCTGGCTGCCGGATTTTTTGATCTGCCGGACTGAGTTGGCGGAGCAGGCTCTGGCGGCGCTGCATCGCGAAACCACTCGGCGCAGGTAATAAACAGGTAACAAAGATGTCAAATAACGACCCTGAGATGGAAGCAATTGAGCTGAAGGTGACCAAGTATGAGGTTGACGGGGCGGTTGCGACCTTGACGCTGAACCGGCCGCATCGCCGTAATGCTTGGACCGGTCGGATGCATTTTGAGTTGCGTTGGCTGCTGCAGCAAGCCAACGACGATCCGGCCGTGCGGGTGGTGGTGATAACCGGCGAGGGGCGTGACTTTTGCGTGGGTGCCGACACGGCGGCCTTGGAGGGTCATTCGGAGCGCGGCGGCTATGACGACGGTCTGCCGACCGAGCCGGCGGCGGTGCCGCAACCGGGCTACGGCGTGAGTGAGTTCTTCGATCAGAACTTTGCGTTTTTGATGGCGCTTGACGTGATGGTGGTAGCCGCGGTGAATGGCGCCGCGGCGGGTGTGGGTTTTGTGTTGGCGTGCTATTGCGATCTGCGCTTCGCCGCTGGCGATGCCAAGCTGACCACCGCGCACGGACCGCTGGGCTTGCCCGCGGAGTACGGCCTGTCTTGGGTGCTGCCGCGGCTGGTGGGGCTGACCCGCGCCAACGACCTGCTGCTGTCTAGTCGCAAGTTTTTGGCGCAGGACACGGCGGGCTGGGGGTTGTTCAATGAGATAACCGAGCCGGAGCGGCTGCTTGATCGGGTGATGGAGTACGCGCACGATCTGACGGAACGGGTGGCGCCGGAGTCGCTGGCGACGACGAAGCGGCAGATTTACCTGGACCAGCATCGTGACGTTGGCACTGCGGTGGCGCAGAGCGATCGCTTGCTGGAGGAGATGATGCGCAAGCCGGACTACCGCGAGGGTGTGGCGGCGCTGGTGGAGGGTCGCCCGCCGAACTGGGGGCAGGGCTAGGCGGCGCTAGCTGCGGCTGCAGGGTTGGCGGCGTCTCGCACAAAAACCGGTTCGTCGGCTGAGCTCATGGCTGGCTCGTAGCGGTAGCCCAGCGCGTCAAAGTCTTTCAGCGCTCTAGCCGAGCGCACGTTGTTGCGCAGCATCCACCCCGCCATCGCGCCACGCGCAGTCTTAGAAAAGAAACCGACCACCTTGTATTCGCCGCGGACTAGGTCTTTGAAACGGGGCGAGACGATTCGTATGCCAGCGTCATCGCGCAGTTTCTTGGTGTCAACGGCGGCCGCGTATTCCGGCGAAGCCAGATTCACCAACACCTGCGATCCGTGAGTGCTGGGCGTGTGCTGTGCCAGGTCGCTGATGATCAGGTCGGTGACTGTTTGCTGCCAGTACCGCGGCAGCGACTTCACGGGCTTGCCCGCGGTGCCGTTGGCGGCACCGGTCGCGGCGCCGACACCCAGCGCGCCGATCGAAGTTCCCATCTCTAACCGATAGGGCTGAATCAAATCCAACGGTCGCAGCAGCCCGTACAGCCCCGACAAGATTCGCAGGCGATTCTGCGCTCGGTTGAAGTCGTGCCCGGTAAAGCTGGCGGCGTCGATCCCTTTGTAGACGTCGCCGTCAAACGCACATAGCGCGGGTCGGGCGTTGGCTTGGTTGTGTTCGGCGCTCCAAGCGCTGAAGCGGTCGGCATTTAGCTCGCCCAACTGGGGCGACAGCGACATCATCTGCGCAATGCCATCAGCGCCCACTTTGGCCATGGCTTCGGCTAGCGGCACCGCATCGGCGACCAGGCGCGGCTGGCTGTGCTTTTTGGCGGGAACGGTGCGGGGCAACTTTGAGTCAAAGTCCAGTCGCTTGGCCGGAGAGATCACTGTCAGCACGCCAACACACTAGACCCCACGCCGTGCTTGCTAAACCCTCTTCGCAGCGCTTGCCTATCGCAGCGCCTCCTATTCACGGCGCGGCTAACGTTTAGTCGTGTCTGGAGCTAGCACCGTCATCTCGCACTACCGAGAAATGGGCGACTTTGAATACGGCGCGGCCGACCAGCTATCGCCGCTTGTGCGACGCGTCGTCTGCAAGAACCCCACGCCTTTCACCTACCGCGGCACGGGCACATACATAATCGGCACCGGCGAGGTGGCGGTGATAGACGCAGGCCCGCCACTCGATTCGCATCTTGACGACCTGCTGGGCTGCTTGAACGACGGCGAGGTGATCACCCACGCTTTTGTCACCCACACCCACAGCGACCATTCGCCGCTAACCGCCGCACTAAAAGAACGCACCGGCGCGCTGTCTTACGGCTACGGGCCGCACGGAATCGTGCGAGCCGACGACCCGGACGATCGGGTTGATTTTTCCGCCTACATCAGCGAGAAGGAGCAAGAGCAGTATCGCAAGGAGTTTGACGAGCTGCCCGATGAGCTAAAGCGCGAGGGAGCCGACACGGATTTCGTGCCCGATGTGGTGCTGGCTGACGGCGACATTGTGAGCGGGCCGGACTGGTCGCTGAAGGCCATTCACACGCCGGGGCATTGTTCCAACCATCTGTGCTATGAGCTAACCCAAGAGGCAACCCTGTTTTCGGGCGATCACGTCATGGGTTGGGCGACCAGCGTGGTGGGTCCGCCGGACGGGTCGATGCAGGAGTATCTGGCATCGCTGCGCAAGCTGCTGGATTTTGAGCACGAGCGATATCTGCCCACGCACGGTCCGCACATTCCTGAGCCGGCGAAGTATGTGCGCTCATTTATTGCGCATCGCACCGAGCGTGAGGAGCAGATCTTGGGCTACCTGGCGGCGGGGCCGTGCCAGATTGCCGACTTTGTGCCGCAGATGTATGAGGGGTACGACAAGCGGCTGTGGTATCCGGCGGCGGGTTCGGTGCATGCCCACATGTTGCACCTGTTTGAGACGGGCAAGATCGTGGTGGTTGACGATCACGGCGAGCCGAAGCTGACCGCTACCTACGCGCTGGCGTAGGCCTACCTGGCTCGGATCTTTAGCCGCCTCTTTTCAGGTCGAAGCAGGATTCCAGCGGGTCTCATGACCCATCTTGTCTCGCAACTTGGCAAGCACCTCGTCCAGTCCAAGTTTGGCACTCCGACTGAGACTCAGCGCCCGTGCTATCCCATCTGCGTCAGTGCTCTGGCGACCCCCAAGAACGAGCTCAAGATCAGACCCCCGACGCTCTAGCTCATAGGGGTGGAAATGCAACGAGTCGCCAAGGTTGGCGTTTGACAGGTGCTCAAACGAAAATTCTCGGGTCATGTAGTCCATCAGTTCTTGCTGTAGCACGAGAACCAGCTTTCGACCAAGTGTTTCCAGCGTTTCTGTCTTGTGATGCAGTTGGAGCAGCGTGGTCTTGGCGGTCATCTTCCAATTGATCCCCATTGACTTGATCTCCTCCGCTGGACCCGGAATTACCTGCTTACTGAGAAGGAATTCCTGTCGGTGGGGCCACACTGTGCCCGTCGTATCGAGAGCTTGAAACTCAATCCCAACGAAATCAACGGGTTTGTCGGCCTTGGCAGAGACCAGGAAATAGTCCACGCTCCCACCTGGAACGCTGACTTCAGGAACGAGGTGGAGTTGATTGCCGGGTTCGTGTCGGCTGAGTAAGTGAAGGCAGTCAGTGAAGACTTGGCCGTTGTCCGCTAGAAACCGATTCGGACAGATGACAAGAGGTTTTGGCACCCTCCCGAATCTGACAACGCATGTGCCAATAGACGTGCCGGGATCGCTCTTGCGAGTTTTGAAGCAGGGCTTCGCAGTGAAGAGGCATTCTTGGGAATCTATGAGGGCACGCCAATCCGCAGAGGCAAGGGTTGAGCGACCAAATAGCTCTGCCACACGCGGCGAATCGCTCATGTCGAATGCGGGCCTCGTCGCAGTTTTCTGAGAAGGACGACACTCTCCCTCAGTTCGATGTCGTGCTTCGTGTTCCACCGACTTCGGAATACTTCAATGTCTTCCAGAGTCAGTCCCTCCATCTGAGCCGCTTCCGCCACAAGGACGTCTGAAGGAACCTTGACCCCATTGAAGGCGGAATCCCCAATGACAACAGCAGCAAGTCCGTCTGGCGCTAGGCGACTGGACCAATTCCGCAAAACAGTTCTCATCCCTCCGAAATACTGCGCCGTCATGTCAGCGGCGTTCCATCCCCAGTTTCGACCTTCAAGTGTCTTCGCTATCGGTTCATAGACCTCTCTGACGCCGGGTATCTCCAGGCCATGGTCCTTCTGCCATTCATTTGACCGATACACCAGCTTCACGCTCGAGGAGATCATCTGCTTCTTGAGGTCAGTTAGTCCCCGCGCATTTTCAACGTAGTTAAGGAGAGTCAGTTCAAGGCGGGTCTGATGGACATATTCCATGTCGTTCGGATAGGGGGGAGAGGTGAAGATGAGGTCCGCACTATCTGGACCTGCAATACGCGCGTCACCAACATGGACCTCCGATGAGGGCACGTCCGTTCGGTCTTGAACAGTCGCGTAGTCAATAAGCATCTGGCGCGCACGGGCCTTGAATCCGCCCACCACAGGAAAGTCAATGTGGGGGGCCTTTTCGTAGCAAATGTTCGGGCGGAACGCCATATTCGAAGCGGGAATGAGCACGCTCGCGGCGGCAAGCCGTAGGAACCGCTTGACGCGCTCGTCTGCGACGTCGTCCAAGGCTGCAAGCAACCTGACGACGCGTTCCACGACGCGTGGCGCGATCCACTTGCGCAGCTTCGGGTCATCGGGGTACTCAGACGTAATCGAGTGCGCCTGTTTGTCGTAGTCCTCCCAGGTGACTCGCACGCCATCTATGGGCTCAATTTCAAAGTGGTCCGTCAGTCGGTCGAGCACGCCGCTGAGTGCAATTTGGATATCAGCGATGTCCAGGGTCCAGTCGACCTTCGTTCGGGCTACATCGACCATGAAGGGACTTAGCTCATATCCGATGGCTTCATAGCCCAGGAGCTTGGCTGCCACGAGGGTTGTACCCGACCCGGCGAACGGCTCCCAGATCAGATCGCCGCTTCGGGCAATACGGTCCAGCCAACTCAGCGCGAACTCGCCTGTGAAATCCTGTATGTATCGGTACCAACCGAAGATTCCGTCATCGTGTCCGTTGGTTGTGGAACCAACAGGGACCACAACTTTCGCGTTGTCGGCCAACGGAAGAGAAGTCTGGGACAAGGACGACTCCAGTTCTTTGGGGCGGCTCCACTTACTTGAACGCAACTTACCGCTCCTTACCGATTCGGGGTGGCAGATTTAAGCGGCCTAGGAGACGAACCAACGCCCTGGCGGTTCCCGAAACGTATGGCAGGGCAGCACCACGCTAAATCACGCTGATGTTGTTCAATCAAAGAAAACGCCAGCAGAAACTGGCGAAGAGCGAGGCGGCTGGCGAAGCCGATGCCTTGCTGATGGTTCACGTGATCAGAGCGCTGATCGTATGGCTGGCTGGTAAGTCTGATTGAGTCTGACTAAACGCTATTTGCGCCAGCAGTAGCCTCCGATGCCATGCGGCTTGTTGTTGCCCGCTGCACCGTTCAATACTCCGGTCGGCTAGACGCTTATCTACCTGAGGCGACCCGCCTGCTGATGATCAAGGCAGATGGCTGTGTGGCGATCCACGCCGACGGCGGTGCTTACAAGCCGCTCAACTGGATGAATGCGCCGAACACGGTGGTGCTGGAAGACGATGCGTGGCGGGTTACTAATCAGGCGGGCGAGCGCTTGGACATCACGCTGCTTGAGGTGTTTAGCGATTTTGAGATGCGGCTGGGCGACGACCCGGGGCTGCATAAGGACGGCGTGGAGACTCACCTGCAAAAGCTGGTGGCCGAGCACATTGACGTGGTGAGTGAGGGGGCGGTGCTGATCCGGCGGGAGTACCCCACCGACATCGGGCCGGTTGATCTGCTTTGCCGCGACCAAGACGGCAACGCGCTGGCGGTTGAGATCAAGCGGCGAGGTGAGATAAACGGGGTGGAGCAGCTAACCCGCTACCTGGAATATCTGAATCGGGACTCAAAGCTGGCGCCGGTGCAGGGTGTGTTTGCCGCGCAGCAGATCAAACCGCAGGCGCGTGTGCTTGCGACCGATCGTGGGATCAGGTGCGTGATATTGGATTACGACGCGCTGCGGGGGTTGGCGAGCAACACGCCGAGCTTGTTTTAGCCGGGGCGGGCTGGCATGCCCTAGCCGTGTCTGGCCGAGCTTGTTTTAGTTATGTACGAACAGGCCGTTGTCAATCACGACGCGGTCGTTATCGCCACCCTTGTCGGCGATCGTGCGATAGATCGCTTGGCCCGCGGCCGGTGCGTCATTCCAGACCTGGATGGTCAAGGAATCGCCGGGGAATACCGGCGCTGAAAACCGTGAGTCCATGCTGACGAAGCGATTGGGGTCGCCGTCGCAAACCGTGTGCAGTAGGCCGCGGCCGGTGAAGCCGTAGGTGCAAAGCCCGTGCAGAATCGGTATGGGGAAGCCCGCCAGTTCCGTCGCAAACCAGGGATCGCTGTGGAGCGGGTTGTAGTCGCCCGACAAGCGATAGGTCAGCGCCTGGTCGGGTCGGGTTTGGTAGGTCACCTCGTAGTCGGGCGCGTCGTCGGGCGCTTCAACCAACGGAGCGGTGTTCCCTTCGGTTCCGCCGAAGCCGCCCGCCTGGCGAATCACCACTGAGGAGCGCAGCTCAAAGAGCCGGTCGCCGGTTTTTTCGTCGGTGGCGATGGCTTCGGTGTCAACGATGGCGTTGCGGCCTTCGCCCTTGTCCCAGATGCCGGAGACGGTGTCGGTGATGTTGACGGCGCCTTCGACCGGGATCTGCTTGTGCAGCGTTATGCCCTGGGAGCCGTGCAGCAGCTTGCCCCAGTCAACGTCGCCGACCTTGCCCAGCGCGCCGCCGGCGCCGAAGCCGATGACCACGCCTTGGGTGGGGAAGGTTCGCTGGGTGATTTCGTGGGAGTTGTGGGTGGTGAACTCCAGCTCTTCTTTGAACGGGTCGCCCGCGCCGCCGCCTATTCCCACCGCGTACAGCAAGGAGTCTCTAAACGTCCATTCACATTTGGTTGGGTCGCCGGTAGCGCCGACGGCATCTGGATTGAGTGGCATTGGTTGAGCCTTTCTTGGTTTGGTTGGTTGGGTTTGGTGGGTGGCGGCCGCCTGGGCGGCTGCCCCTGGTTAGTCCGCTCGACTAGCCCAGGTCTAGCAATCCGCCGTCAAGCGGACTGCCGTCCATGCTGCTGTTTGGCTGAGCGTCACGCACAAGCTGGCGGGCGGCATCGGCGATCTTGGTCGGGTCGTCAATGGCATCAACCTGCGGGCCGCGGTGCCACGTGTTGGCAATGCCGAGCAGCCGGCCCGATGCCTCAAACACGCGCCCTGTTACGTCGGCGGCTTCGGCGGAGCACAGCCAGGTAACGATCGGGGCGATGTAGCGCGGGTGCATCATTGCCTTTTGCTCTTCGTCTTGCTGGCCCATCTGCAGGTCTTCGGTCATGCGGGTCAGCGCGCCCGGTGCCACGGCATTTACTCGCACGCCGTAGCGCTGCAGCTCGCGGGCGGCGATGATGGTGAAGGCCGCAATGCCCATCTTGGCGGCGCCGTAGTTGGTCTGGCCGGGGTTGCCGTAGATGCCTGAGACCGAGGTTGTGTTGACGATGGATGCGTTTACTTCCTTGCCCGCTTTGGTTTGCTCACGCCAGTAGCTGGCGGCCCAGCGGGCGGGCGCGAAGGTGCCCTTCAGATGCACCGAGATCACCGCATCCCACTCGCTCTCCAGCATGTTTACCAGCATGCGGTCACGCAAGATGCCCGCGTTATTCACTATGCCGTGAAGATCACCGAAGGTTTCGACCGCCTGGTTGACCAGCCGCTGGGCGCCTTCCCAGTCTGAAACGTCGTCGCCGTTGGAGACGGCCTGGCCGCCAAATGCTTCTATCTCAGCGACCACTTCGTCGGCGGGTGAGGTGTCTGCGCCGGTGCCGTCGCGTGCGCCGCCGAGGTCATTGACGACCACTTTGGCGCCGTTCTCGGCAAGCATCAAACAGTGCTCACGTCCAATGCCCCGAGCGCCACCGGTAACGATGACGACGCGGTCTTCACAAAGCTTGGCCATTTGTTGTCTCCCTTTTGAGGTTGGGTTTAGGGGTCGGCCCCTGAGTCTGGCGGAACTTGAACCTAGACGCACAGCGAGGGTGCGTGCTTGCGGTTTACAGCGGCGTGTCGGTGCGATTAGCGGATACAGCGGGGTGCAGTTAGATAAGCGGACTGAGCTTCTAAACTGGCTGAACGTGAGTTCACCGCATCGTCATGCCGGTAGGGCTCTTGAGCAGGCCGAACCAAGACGAACTTCGGACTTGAGCGCGGATGACGGGGCGGCTAGCTGGATGAGTAAATGGGTTCCGTGCTGGAAGCTGTTATTGGTGCTGGGCTTGACGGTGGTTCTGGCGGTCGCGGCGGGCTGCACATCGCTGGCGGACTCGGCGTCCACGCCGGTAATAACTAAGGCTGATCTGCGCTCCGAGCTTGAGACGCTAGGCGATGATCTGGCAGAGGTCAGCATCACTGTCCGCTTGCCCGCCGGAGCGGTGAGCGATGCTGGTGCCGGTACTGGTGCGGGCACCGCCCGCCTGACTTTGGCGCAGCTGGGCGTGACGCTTGACGTTGACGCGACGCTTGCCGCCGTCCAGGCCATTCGTCAGGTGCCAGACGACCCGACTGGGGCGAACGGGCAGGCCGAGCAGGTCGACGAGCAAGCCGACGAGCAAGCCGAAGCTGGCACGCCTGATTGGCAGCCGTTGGAGACCGATCCAGCCGACGCCCAACTCAGATTCCAGCTAGAACCAGATCTAGCGCAAGCCGCCATCAGCAGTTCCGGTTTGTTAGACGCCGCTACCACGCAGTCCGCTCAGGTGATAGTTCACGAAGGCGCCCTGGCGGTGCGCACCAATCCCGACTTTGTAGCTATCGATTATTCGCTGCTGCTGGCAACGCTCGCCAATGCGGTAACCACTGGTTCAAACGCCGCACTCGCTAGCGGCATTGACGTTGTTACGCCCAAGATGGAGCATCCTGCCGTGGCGAATCCGCAGTTGTACATAGCGGCAGTGGACGAAGCCAACGCCACCTTCGGTCACCCGCCCGCACTGATCTTTGAAGGACGCCCCGAACAACTTCCGTTGGAGATGGTGGCGACCTGGTTGGAGGTGCGCGATGGTGCCACCGGCGTTGCGGGCGCGGACAGTGACGCGGACAGCGGCGGCGGCGAGGGCAGCGATGCCGAGGGCTCCGACACGAGCGGCGCCACCATCATCTTGAACACCCAGCTGATTCAACCGGCGATAGAACAACTGTTCAGCACCACCACCGATGAAACCGAACTTGCCGAAGGGGTTTTTGTGGTTGAACGTGGACAGGTGCGAATCGAAGCGGCCGATGAGGCGGTGGTGTGTTGCAGCTCAGGCACAGCGTCGGAAGTGGCGGCTTCGCTAGATGATGCCAATGGCGGTGGCGTGCTAACGCTGACGCCACGCCCGGCTGTCGACGCCGAGCAGCTTGCTTACATGGAGTCGCTGCAGATTGTGGAGCGGGTGGCGAGGTTCACCACCTACCACCCCTGCTGCAAGAGCCGCGTAACCAACATTCAGCAGATAGCCGACCTGGTGAGTGGCGCGGTCATTGCGCCGGGCGACTCGCTCAGCATCAACGACCGGGTCGGTAGGCGCACCGAGGAGAACGGCTTCGTTACGGGTGGATTTATCAAGTACGGCGTGCTGATTGAAGACATAGGCGGCGGAATATCGCAGTTTGCGACCACGATGTTTAATGCGGCGTTTTTTGCGGGCTTGGATATTACGGAGTATCAGATGCACTCGCTCTATTTTGCGCGTTACCCCTACGGGCGTGAGGCCACGCTGTCGTTTCCGGCGCCTGATTTGGTGGTGCACAATCAAACTCCTTACGGCGCTTTGGTGATAACCAGCCACACCGACACGTCAATATCCGTGAGCATTTATTCGACCAAGCACATTGAAGTGGACGTGGAAGAGCAGACTGAGACCGAGCGGGGCGAATGCACGCGAGTGCGGACGACTAGGAATCGCGATTACTTAGATGGCAGCAAGGAGTCTGAGCAGGATTCGTTCTTTGCGACGTATCGGCCGCAAGAGGGATATAACTGCAACGGTGAACCGTCAGACCCGGAGGCTGTGCTGTGTCCGGACCCGGCTATTGCTGGCGCCGAAGGTGAAGAGGGCGACGGCGACGGCAGCGGTGCGATTGAGGACGAAGCGGATGAGACCGAGTTCGGTACCGCACCGCCTGAGAGCAGCATCGGCGACGGAGGCGCGGCAGGTGAAGGCGCCGAAGCCACCACGACCACCGTCTGCGTGCCCAGATTCGTCCGGCCTACAACCAGCACTACCCCACCAGAAACCACTTCAACGCCTGCGTCGCCGACAGATTCAAACATCCCTGACGGGGCGGGCTCTGGCAGGGCGGGTTCCGGCGAAGCAAACCCCGAAATCGCCAGCACCACCACCCAGCCCTAGCCGAACTGCCCTGGCCGCACTGTTCTGCCTGCACTGCCTGCCCGGCTATGCCTGATCACACAGCCCACCCGTTTTGACACCTAGCGCGCAAACTGACGTATTGGTTGTCGGCGGCGGTCCGGCTGGTTGCGCCAGCGCAATAACCGCCGCGCACGCCGGGCTTGATGTTGTGTTGGTGGATAAGGCGCAGTTCCCGCGCGACAAGACCTGCGGCGACGGACTCACCGCAATGGCGCTGGCCGAGCTTGCCGATCTGGGAGTCAGCGTGGCTGAATGCGCCTCTCAGTTTGAGCCTGGTTATGCGATGTTGCGTTCGCCGGCGGGTCGTTTGGCGAGACTGCCGCTGGAAAACAAGATCGCCGCAGTTGTTACCAGAGCCGAGCTTGATTTTGCTTTGATTGAAGCGGCGCGTTCAGCGGGTGTGGCGGTGCTTGAAGGTGTTGGGCTTGAGGACATTGGGTTTACGGACGGCGGGCTCAAAGAGCTAGGCGACGGCGGCTGCCAAGCCCGCTTAAGCAACAAGACAACCATTGCCGCGAATCATGTAATAGCTGCAGATGGGGTTTATTCGAGCGTGCGCAAAGCTCTGGCGCAAAACACGACCCACCAAAACCCCAGCACTAAGTATCTGGGCGAATGGCATGCGGCCAGGCAGTATCGGCGGGTGGCTACGGCAACTAGAACAACAGCTAGAACGGCAGCTAGCCCAAAGCAAGTCAGCGGCGGTGGAGCGCGCGATCTTTGGGTTTGGTTTGAGCCCGACCTGTTGCCCGGCTATGCCTGGTCGTTTCCGCTGGCCGACGACATTGTGAACTTCGGTTTTTGCGCCTTGCGCCCCACCGCGGCCGGCAATGAAGCTGGCGATGAAGCCGGCAATAAAGCCAGCGGGACGGGCAAACAGATGGCACAAATCTGGCGGGGTTTGGCTGAGCGATCACACATTGCCGAAGTGCTGAGCCAGAGTGAGCCGTGCGGCAACCAGCGCGCTTGGCCTATTCCGGCTAGGCGCATCGGCGAAATGCCGCTGACTTGTGGTCCGGTGTTGTTTTGCGGCGACGCGGCGGCGATGGCTGATCCGATGACCGGTGAAGGCATCGGGCAGGCACTAAAGGCCGGGCGACTAGCGGCGCAGGCAATTGCCGCCGGCTTCAGCAACACTGGTTTCAGCAACGCTGGCAGCGGCAGCGATGAATACGCCGCAATAGCCCGGCGCTATGAGCGGTCGGTCAGGTCGGCCATCGGCGCAGACCATCGGCTTGCTCAAATGCTCAGCTCCGTTCTGGCCAAGCCCGCAGTGGCAAACCTGGCGGTGCGCTGTGCAGACACAAACGATTGGGCGCGTCGCAAATTTGGTCGCTGGATGTTTGAGGCCTACCCCCGAGCGCTGGTCGCCACGCCTAGTCGTTGGAACACGCTCAGCCGCTGGAAATTGCGCCGCAGCCGCTAGCGCGGGCAAGATGGCGACTCATGCAAAAGCAGCCGAGAGCTATGCAGAACGCGCCGAGAGTTATGCAAGGCAAGCTTTCGGCTATAAAGCTATGCGGATATGACCGATTCAGAGTCTGATTCAGTGCAGAACACAGCACAAAACACGGCGCAAAGCGCAGCCGCTGACGACTACCCCGCCGGCGGCGGCAACTACTTCCTGCCCGCCGCCATACACACGCAGCGCTTTAGTCAAAACGAATGGGCGCGCCTGCGCGACTCAACTCCGCTGCCGATCAACGAAGCCGAACTAGAGCGCCTGGCCGGGTTGGTTGAGCCCATCACTTTGGAGGACGTGCGCGATATCTATCTGCCGTTGTCGCGACTGTTGAACCTGCGGGTTGGCGCACTGGGCCAGCTGCAACGCGACACGGCTGATTTCCTAAGCCGCCCGTCGCCGCCGCGGCCGTTTCTCATCGGCATCGGTGGCAGCGTTTCGGTTGGCAAAAGCACAACGGCGCGCATCTTGCAAAAGGTGTTAGCCGCCTGGCCCGACCATCCCAGCGTTGATTTGATAACGACCGACGGCTTCCTACTTTCCAACGCGGAACTGAACGCACGCGGGATTCTGGGTCGCAAGGGTTTTCCGGAGTCGTATCGCAAGGGCGCTTTGGTGGAGTTTCTGAATGCGGTTACCAGCGGCGTCAAACGGGTGGACGCGCCGCTGTATTCGCACATTCATTACGACATCACCGATGAGGTTCAGCCCGTGTGCCAGCCCGACATTTTGATAGTGGAGGGCTTGAACGTGCTGCAAACGGGCCCGCCCTCAAACACTCCTTATGTGTCTGACTATTTTGACTTCACTATTTATGTTGATGCGGAGGCGGAGGATTTGGAGAGCTGGTTTGTTGAGCGTTTCCAGCAGTTGCGCAAGACGGCATTCATGGAGCCCGACTCTTACTTTTCCCAGTTTGCGCAGTTGCCCTACGAAGCTGCCGAGGCGGTCGCACGCACCATCTGGCGTTCGATCAACCTGATCAACCTGCGTGAAAACATCTTGCCGACCAGGGTGCGGGCGGATCTGGTACTAGCCAAGGGCGCCGACCACACGGTCAACTACGTGGAACTGCGCTATCAGTAAGCGGGTGAGCAGTAGCCGGGTGCGCAGGTGAGCCACTGCACGTTTTGCGCCATTGCGTCAGGTGAGATGGACTCGCTGCGGGTGTATGAAGACGACCACTGCGTCGCTTTTATGGATCGGCTGCCGATGACGCCGGGGCATTGCCTGGTAATCCCTCGCCGCCACATGACCGACATTTGGGGGCTAACCGACGAAGATGCCGCACACATTTTGCAGTCGGCCCGCAAGGTCGCTCATCTGGTGCGTGATCGGCTGGAATCGCTGGGCGTGAATCTGCTTAACAACAACGGGGCGGCGGCCGATCAGACTCAGTTCCACTACCACATACACGTCATTCCGCGCTACGGGCGAGATCGCCTGCTGCATCCGTGGGAACGAATGTTCGCACCGCCGGGGGAGATAGAGGCTGTGCACGCTCGCCTGACCGGCAACTAACCGCTTGATCGGCAACTAATCTCAGGCTCTATGACTGCTAGCGACACGGCCGAGCGTTACGCACAGTTCAGTGCGCTGACGATTACCGGCCCCAACGATGACGGCGTTTTAGACATCTGCATTGACACGCCCGGCAAGCTCAACGCAGTCGACTCCCCCAAGCACCTGGCGCTGGCTGACGTGTGGCGCGCCGTTGATGCCGATCCGCAAACTCGCACCGTTGTCATCCACGGGGCGGGCGGCACGTTTTCCGCTGGCGGCGACATGGCGATGATTGAGCGGATCATGGACGACCCGGAGTTTCGCTTCAACACTTTGCGGGAGGCGCGCGACATCGTCTACAACATGATCAACTGCTCCAAGATCATCGTCTCCGCCATTGAAGGCGTAGCCGTGGGGGCGGGCTTGGCGGCGGCGTTTATGTCGGACATCTCTATTGCGGGTCGCAACGCCCGCATCATTGACGGGCACACAAAGCTGGGCGTTGCAGCCGGCGATCACGCGGCGATCATCTGGCCGCTGCTGTGCGGGATGGCTAAGTCGAAGTACTACCTGCTGACCTGCGAGGCGATCACCGGCGAGCAGGCCGACGCAATGGGGTTGGTGAGCAAGGCCGTCGATGACGACAAGGTGCTGGAAGAGGCGTACGCCGTGGCGACCCAGCTAGCCAAGGGCAGCCAGAGCGCCATTCGCTGGACGAAGTACAGCCTCAACAACTGGCTGCGCAGCGCGGGCCCGGCCTTTGACACTTCAGCGGCGCTGGAGATGTTGGGCTTTACTGGACCGGACGTGCGTGAAGGTCATGCTGCTATTACCGAGAAAAGAGCGCCAAATTTCGCATGAGTAAATCAGCCAAGCCAGCCGCCAGCAATCCGAACCTGTCCGAAGAAGCCGACCAGCCGCACCTGCGAGCGCACGAGCAGGCCGCCCCGATGGCGACCAATGCCACCGGTCCGCTGGCGGGCGTGCGCATCATCGACTGCACCCATGCTTTAGCGGGGCCTTGGATGGGGATGATGCTGGCCGACCTGGGCGCGGACGTGATCAAAGTTGAGTCGCCCAAGGGTGACATGACACGCACCGCCGGGCCCTACACCTTGGAAGACACCGAGCACGCTTACGGCGCCGGCTTCGCCAACTACAACCGCAACAAGCGCGGCGTGATGCTTGACCTGACCACGGCAGAGGGCAAAGAGAAGTTTTTCAAGCTGGTTGACACCGCCGATGCCCTGGTGGAGAACATGCGGGCCGGGGTGATGGATTCGCTAGGTGTGGGCTGGGAGGTGCTACACGAGCGCAACCCGCGGCTGGTCTACGGCGCGGTCCGCGGCTTTGGCGATCCTCGCTCGGGCGCAAGCCCCTATGTGGATTGGCCGGCTTACGACGTGGTGGCGCAGTCAATGGGTGGTCTGGTCGCAACTAACGGCTCCGGGCCGGACGACAAGCATCTCGTCGGCCCTTTTATCGGCGACATGTTCCCGGGCACGCTCGGGGCAATGGGTGTGGTGGCGGCGCTGTTTCACGCTCAGCGAAGCGGCGAAGGTCAGTTTGTGGATGTGGCGATGGTGGATGCAGTGATGGCTCTTTCGGAGACCGGCGTAACGCGCTACACCACTGCCGGGCGGCGAGAGAATCCGCCAAGCGGCAACCGCAATCGTTACGTGGTGCCGTTTGACGTGTTCAAAACCAAGGACGGTTTGGTGGCGATTGCGGCGCCTTCGGATAATCACTGGCGCGAGTTGGCGGTGATCATCGGCAAGCCCGAATGGGCGACCGATGAGAAGGCGGCCACGGCGGTGGCGCGCTACAAAAATCGTGAGCCGATTGATGAGGCGCTGGCGCAGTGGACAGCAGAGCGAACCAAGGCTGAGGTGCTTGACGCGCTAGGCGGGAAGGTGCCGTGCGGTCCGGTGAATGAACCGGGCGATCTGTTTGACGACCCGCATGTGGCGGCGCGTGAGATGTTGGTGGCGGTGGAGCAGCCAGTGGGCAGGCCGATAGTGCAGATTGCGCCGCCGATTCGTATGAGCGCTACGCCGCCGGGGATTTATCGGCGCGCACCAAGGCTGGGCGAGCACAACGAAGAAGTGATGGCAGAAGTTGACGAGCTGCGCGGCGAGCAAGAGGACTAGCTGCCGCTAAGAGCTGCTTCTGTAGCTCATCGCTTTTTCTTCTCCTCCATTTCTCTTGCCGCCTTGGCACCACTCGCTGCCCCGACAAGTACTCCGACGAAGGCACCCATTATCACAAATGGTGCTTTTTCGATTTGCTGGTCGGCGAGGGAGGAAATGTTTGCTTTGAGAACTTCAATGATGAAGGCCGCAGCCAGATTGACAGCCAGGGCTCCCAGGAGCGCGCCTAGGAGTGCCGTAACGACTACCTCGCTTGTTTCGTCTTTTAGTTTGACAAGCGTCAAAGTGCCGGTGATCGTGGCAACAAACCCGATGATTGCGCCTGTGAGCCCGCCGAAATAGACGCCCGGGGGAATGCCGAGCAGCCCCACGAACGCGAACCCGATGACGGTGAACACGCTTTTGTCGAATTTCTCGGGAGATTCCGAGCCGTTGTCGGCGTGGTCTGGTTTTCTCATACCTATAGACGGTAAAACTGGCTGGGACATTGAGCCGCTGCGGCGACTGCTGACGGTGCTCGCCGAGAGTCAGCACATAAGCACGGCCGCAAATCCCAAAAGCGGCTGCAGCACTAATGTGAGTGCAGTTGCGAGCGCAAAACGCGTGCGGTGAGTGCTGGCAGCCGATCACACCAGCGCAATCACGCAAAACAAGAGGACGGCTAATGGGCACGGACATTCACGGCACCTGCAACGACAGCTTCAGCGCAGTGCAAGACGCATTCGCCCTGAACTTCGCAGAAGGATTGGAAATCGGCGCAGCCGTATCGGTGACCGTAGAGGGCAAGCCGGTGGTTGACCTGTGGGCGGGCGACGCCGATCCGCACGGCAACCCCTGGCAAAAAGACACGATCGTCAACGTCTACTCCACCACCAAAACCATGGCCGCTACCTGCATGTTGATGCTGGCCGATCGCGGCGAGCTTGACTTTGATGCGCCGGTGGCGCAGTACTGGCCGGAGTTTGCGCAAAACGGCAAAGAAGGCGTGCTGGTGAAGCACGTGATGTCTCATACCGCGGGCGTGCCCGGTTTCAACCCGCCGCTAACGGCTGAGCAGCTGTACGACCTTGATGCCGTCGCTGAAAATCTGGCTGCGCAGGAGCTTTGGTGGAGCCCTCCCGGCAGCGCCTCGGGCTATCACGCCATCACGCAGGGAAACCTGGAAGGCGAAATCCTCTATCGCATTACCGGCACTCGCATGGGCGAGTGGTTTCGCACCAACGTGGCGCAGCCGCTGGGTGCCGACTTTCATATGGGGCTGCCCGCCAGTGAGGATTCGCGCGTTGGAGAGCTGGTTCCGCCAGAGGTAATGACCATGACCGACATGGAGATAAACGGCGAGGCGATTGATATGGATTCAATCTCTATGCGTGCGCTGATGAGTTGTGCGATAGACGGAACCGAACCGCAAACGCGTGAATGGCGTGCGGCTGAAATCCCCGCGGCGGGCGGAATAGGCAACGCTCGTTCGGTTGGGCGAGTTCATTCAGCGCTGGCCAACGGCGGAACCGTTGATGGTGTGACCTTGCTGTCGGAAGCGGGCGTGCGCAAGGCGCTGGAAGAGCAAATCGACAACTTGGATCAAGTGCTGCTGGGTCGTATGCGCCACGGCATCGGCTTTGGCTTGGAGTTTGAAAACTGGCTCACTGCGCCTAGCTCAGGCTGCATGTTTTGGGGAGGCTGGGGCGGCTCGTTGGCGATGATTGACCTGGACGCTCGCACGACCATTAGTTATGTGATGAATCGCATGGACCACCGGTTGACGGGTGACCCGCGTGCGTTGCGAATCGTTGAGGCGACGTACGCCGCGCTGGGCTAGCTCGGGCTGGGCTAGCTCACGCTGCGCTAGCTCAAGCGCTAGCTCGCTCTGGGCTGGCTCGAGCTAGAGCACGCCTTCCCAGAGCGCTACCTCTTCTTCGCGCGGCTGGTTCGCCACCGAACAGGCCGGGTCATTAAATAGCAGCGTTGGGCGGGTGTCGGTGTTGTAGCTCGGCCACTCGATCAGGCCTGCGTTGTTCGGGTTGCCGCTCTTTACGAACGACACCCAAGCGGAGTGGGTGGCGTCTGCCAGCGCACGTGGCGGGTTGTCGCCTGCAAAACCACGGGCTTGGTCGTTGTCTAGCTGATCAAACACAAACGGCACCTCTAAGAAGTGGTGCGCTCCCCACGCGCCATCGGCCGCTGGCGTTTGCCAGTCAAAGCGATACATCCAAGTGTTCGGATTGTGGGCTACCTGCGCGTCAGCCATACGCACCGCTGGCACGGTAAACATCTGATCGGTCACCAACGCCGCGGCAATCTCATGTGGCTGCGCGCCGGGACGGTTGGCTCGGTAAGTGGCCAGCGCGGCGGCGCCGTCTTTGCCCGCCATGCCAAACAAGGCGTCGGCGGTCATCGCGACTATCTCGTCGCTGAACATGTCCTTCATGTCAATCACGAAGACGAGCGCCTCTTCAAGCGTTGAGCCGATCATCAGGTCAATGTCGGCTGCGTCGCCCGCCGCGATGGCATCAATGGGGCGCTTCGGTAGCGCTGCGGTGCCGATGGTCGGCTGAAACGCCATCGCAGTAGCGGCGGCTTCGCCGAAGCGGTTGGGGTCGCGCGTCTCGGTTAGTTCATTGTTGATCTTGGTCTGCGCTTCTAGCAGCAGCTCGTTCGGCATTCTCGCCAGCGCATCCATGTCGCCGGGCGACACTCCCAAAATGTCAAGCATGTGGCCGCCGATCATCGAAGCGGTCGGTGCGCTGATGCCGTTGTGCGCTGCGCCGCTTTGCGGAATGGCTCGCTGAAACA
The DNA here is from genome assembly GCA_965212125.1 of Candidatus Poriferisodalaceae bacterium. GTDB lineage: Bacteria > Actinomycetota > Acidimicrobiia > Acidimicrobiales > Poriferisodalaceae > CAYRJD01. The sequence continues at coordinate 1,439,361 of OZ243045.1, forward strand.
GCCCCTTCGCGGCGGGCATCGCCATCAACGTGCTGACGCTCATGCCGCCCGCAGACTCGCCTGCGATGGTGACTTGGTTCGGGTCTCCGCCGAATGCGGCGATGTTTTCCTGCACCCATTTGAGGGCGGCGATTTGGTCGAGCATGCCGAGATTGCCGGAGTCGGCTAGCTCGTCAAAGTGCTCGCCCAAGTGCCAGAAGCCCTGGACTCCTAGGCGATAGTTGATCGTGACGCACACGATTCCGCTGGCGCCAAACGCCGAGCCGTTGTATACGTTGTCAACTCCGCTGCCGGCGTAGAACGCGCCACCGTGAATCCACACCAGCACCGGCAGGCCGCCAGCGCTTGGGTCGGGCGTCCAGACGTTGAGGTTTAGGCAGTCGTCGCCGGCCGGGCTTTGCGGAGTGCCCAGTTCGCCGAATATGCCGGGCATGGGTTGTTGGATGGCGGTAAGCCCGTAGTTGGAAGCGTCGCGCACGCCATCCCATGCCTGGGCTGGTGCGGGCGGACGCAGCCGCAGGTCGCCAGCCGGGGCGGCGGCATACGGAATGCCTTTGAAGGCGTGAACTCCAGCTCGGTTGCCAGGCCCGCCGATCACTCCGCTAAGCGTGCCTGTGCTGACAGTTACTTGGGTCGACATATTTTGCCCCTTCACTTGGGTGCTTTTCTTGGTGCGTTTCTACACCATTTGGCGGATGATTTCTGAAAAACTTTCTATGCAGGCGGTAGTTTTGTCTGTAAGGCTTGGCGGGAAGGGTCCCACAAGGGGCTCGTGGTTTGAATGGCGTCGCGGTAACGCCGCAATAACGCCGCGATAACGCAGCGATGGCAAGGAGAGCAAATGACAGAAATAATGGGCAAACCGGCTTTGATACCGGGAACGCAGACCTACACGGTCCATTCGGACATCATGGATTTTGATTTTGAGATCTATGTGCAGGGCATGCCGATTGAGTGGCCTGAGCCACTGCCGGTGGTTTATTCAACCGACGCAAACTATGGCTTCGGCTATGCCGCCAACCTCAACTGGATGTTGATGATGGGCGGAGAGATTCCGCCAGCGCTCAACGTGGGGATCGGCTACCAGGCTGGCGATGACATTTCGTTCGTAACTACCCGTCGGATGTATGACTTCTCCCCCAACCGAGACGAGTACCAGCTAGGTCAGCTGGAGGCTTCGCCGCTGACAACCACAAAACCAGAGGGCGGCGGCGCGCCGGATTTCTTCGGCTTCATGAGCGAAGAGCTATGGCCATGGCTGAGTGAGAACTTCGACGTGACCGACGACCGCACCTATGTGGGAGACAGCATGGGCGGGCTGTTCGGCTGCTACACGTTGTTTAATCACCACGGGTTCTTCAAGCGGTATGTGATTGGCAGTCCGTGGATTTGCTGGAACGACCCGCTGGTATTTGACTACGAAAAGCAGTACGCCGACGCCCATGACGACCTTGACGCTGTCGTCTATCTGGCAGCGGGTGGCGCTGAAGACGTGCTTAGCCCGGCGTTTGACCCGAATGCGGCGGAGATCTTCAAGGTGGCTAACACCGAGGCACACACCCGCCGGCTTGGTGAACTGCTGGAGTCCCGGAACTATCCAAACTTGAACCTCAAGACGATGATCTGGGATGAGGAAACTCACTTCACCGTGCCTTACGCATTGATTGCGCACGGGCTGCGGCATGTGTTTCAGCAGGGATAGTTAGTAGCAGCTGACTGGCTTGGCTTGCGGGCCGGGTGACAGCAAGGCCAGATAGCCCGCCGATAGTGTGAGCGTCAGTGATGGCGAGGCGATCAGGGCGGTGATCAGGGCGATGGTGAAACGCAAAAAACGACAACCAGCTAGCCGCCCCGTTGAGTCGGCGCCGCATCCCTCCAAATCCGGCAAGTACAACCCGGTCAGGCCGGGCAAAATCTCCCCCAAGCGCAGCGTTCCTGCCAGCGTGCCGCTGCCCGAATACGCCGAGACGGGGTTTCCGATAACGCAGTGCGAGCCGTCGCTGCGCAAAGACGAAACCGCCATTGAAGCAATGCGCCGGGCGGGGCAGGCAGCCAGGCGGGTGCTGAGCGGAGTGGCCGCGGAGATAGCGCCGGGCGTTACCAGCGATCATCTCGACGAGGTGTGCCACGAGTTGTGCCTGGCCGAGGGCGGCTATCCCAGCCCGCTCAACTACAAGGGCTACCCGAAGTCGCTATGCACCTCGGTCAACGAAGTGATCTGCCACGGCATCCCGGACGACCGTCAGCTAGCCGACGGCGACATAGTCAACTGTGACGTAACGATTTTTCTGGGTGGCGTGCATGGCGACCACTCCGAGACGTTTTTGGTGGGCGACGTTGATGAGGAATCGCAGCGGCTGGTCAAGGTGACCCGCGAGGCGATGTATCACGGCATCGCAAAGGTGCGGCCGGGTGTGGCGGTGTGTGAGATTGGCCGGGCGATTCAGACTCATGCGGAGGCGGCTGGCTACGGCGTGGTGCGGGAGTTCATCGGCCACGGCATCGGTTCGGTGTTTCATCAGCCGCCCAACGTGCCGCATTATTTTGATCCGAGCGCGACCTTTGTGTTGGAGCAGGGCATGACCTTCACGGTGGAGCCGATGATCACCATCGGGCGACCGAATGCGGCGATGTGGCCCGATGAGTGGACGGCGGTCACCACCGACGGTGGCCGCACCGCGCAGTTTGAGCACACCGTGTTGGTGACTGAGGCTGGTGCGGAGCTGCTAACCGTTAGCGAAAAAGATCCACAGCCGTTTCTGGCCGGAGCGGATGCTGCCGGGTCAGGCATCTCACCCGATGATTGGCCTGCGCAGCTTTAGGCCGGTGCGACGGCTGGCGAAGCTGGCGCGGCAGCTGACGAAGCCGGTGCGGCAGCTAACGGGCGCGGTCTTGCTGGCGGGACTGCTAGCGCTAGGCGGTGCCGTCAGTAGTGGTTGCGGAACATCAACAGATCCGGACTTCTTGCCAACCACTCGCCCGGTGCTCACCACGCTGCGACCGAGCTTGACCACCACCACTACTGCGCCCATCATCCAGCGGCGTGCGTATGTGGTTCAGCCCGGCGACACGCTTAGCAAGATCGCAAGAGGCTTTGATGTCAGCGTTCTAGATTTGATGGAAGAGAACGGCAAGGAGAGCGATATTTTGCGGATCGGCGAGACGCTGATTATTCCGCCAACGGCGACTCCCGGTGGAGGTGGATGAGCGGCAGGGATGCGAAGCAGAAACGCGAGCGGCGCCAGCCGCCTGACCGTGCGGATTGCCGCGGTGGCGCTAGCCGGATTTGTGGCGCTGGCGGTGGTGCTGGCTGCGAGCGGCTGTGGCGAGTCGGTGACGTTTGGCTCTGACACCGACGCCAACAATAATTTCGCTGCCAATCTGCGTGGATCGGCTGGTATTGCGGGCAACACCACGACCACCGAAGAACCGCCCCGAGAAACTTATGAAGTGCGGCGGGGCGAAACGTTGATTTTTATTGCGGACAAACTAGGCGTGAGCCTGAACGACCTGGTTCGTATCAACAACATCGCCGACCCGCGATTGATCTTTGTGGGCCAGCGATTGATCGTCCCGCCGCCGCCTGAGGAAGCTGAGCGCCCGGCGCGCACGGTTGCGCCGCCAACAAATCCGGTGCTGCCGTCGGTGCTGCCGACCTTGCCGCCAACGACCACCACCTCGCTGGACCAGTAGAACTTGCTGGACCAGTAGAACTGCTGGGCCGATAGAACTAGGGCGTGATGTTGCTGTGAGTGAACAATCGGGCTTGGACCTGGCTATTGATAAGTGGTGGGATCGGCTGCGGGGCAACGAGCTTGCTGATCGGGTGATGTATGGCGCATCCAACGTTGCTGAGTTCAGCCTTGTCTGGCATTTGCTGGGTGGCGTTCGTGCGCTCAGCCCGCGCCGCAAGGTTTCCGACGCTGCTCGCTTTAGTGCGCTTATGTCGCTGGAGTCGCTGATCGTCAATCAGGGAATCAAGCGTCTCTTTAGTCGCACTCGGCCTGGCAGCGCCGCCGATAACACCACAGCGCATCAGCTGCGCCAGCCGATTACGTCAAGCTTTCCGTCCGGCCACGCTTCGGCTGCGTTTTGCGCCGCCGCGGTGCTGTCTCATCGGAGCCGCTTAGCGCCGCTGTACCGAACGGCCGCAGTGTTGGTTAGCGCATCGCGTATTCACGTGCGCCTGCACCACGCATCTGACGTGCTGGCGGGTGCGGTTATCGGCGAAGCGATTGGGCGCGCAGCGGTTCGTTTGCTGCGACGCAAGTAGCTAGCTAGGCCAGAGCCTCCGCGGTGGCGCTGTTGGCTTGCTCGCCATCAGACACCTCTTTGGACTCTTTAGATATCTGCGTCACGTCTTTATATGCGCGGTTCACCTCGGCGCGCACGTCTAGCAGCAGGTCGGTCATCTCACCCGAAGAGACCAGCTCGCGGTCGGTAAGCGAGCCAAAACCATTGTCAATCAACTGGAGCGTTTCGCCGAGCGTCTGCGTGACCTCAGACATGGTGGCCGTGTCGGTTACTTCATCGGTATTTGCTGTCTCGCTCATCTTGCGCTCCTGACTTTATTTACGTTTTCCCACCTGCCTCAACTCTACCCACGCATTGGGACATGCAAGTGTCACCGTTGCGCTCACTAATCTGACCGCATGCCGCCAGCCCCCGCTAAGCCAAACCCCGCAACCGGCGGCGCTTCGCAGGAAGTTTCGCAAGAAGTCCCGCTGGGCGTTACCTGGGGCAGCCTGGGTTCGCTCGGGATTGATGCGCTCGTGCCGATCGCGCAGTTCGCCCAACAGCACGGTTACAAATCGCTTTGGACCGTGGAGGCGACCTACACGGATGCGGTGTCGCTGCTCGGCGCAACCGCCGTGGCTGTCCCCCAGCTTGATCTAGCCACCGGCATTATTCCCATCCAGTTCCGCACGCCGCCGCTAATGGCGATGACCGCTGCGACCTTGCAATCGCTGCGACCAGATGGGCAGGTTTGGTTGGGCTTGGGTGTGTCCGCTCCCGCCATCTTGCGCCAGCACGGTCAAGACACGCCCGAACGACCGATCGCCATGATGCGTGAGTACGTGACGCTGCTGCGGGAGTGTTTGTCTGGTGAGCCGGTCACCTTTGAGGGCGACTTTTGGCAGGTGCGGAAGTTTCGGATGGGCGTGCGGATGGGCGAGAACCGGCCGCAGATTGTGCTGGCCGCGCTCAATCCGCAGATGCTGAAACTGGCGGGCGAGATAGCCGACGGCGTTTTGCTCAACTATCTGCCGGCCAGTCAGATACCGCAAGTGGTCGCTCATGTGCGCAGTGGTGGCGATGCCAAGATCATGTCGATGGTGCACGCGGCGGTGGGCGAGCTAGAGCAGATCGCCAAGCCGGCTAGGCGTGATCTTGTCAACTATGTGATGGCCGACGGCTATGCGAACATGATGCGAGCGGCGGGCTACGGCGACGAGGTTGATGGTGCGCGGGCGGCGTTTGCTGAGCGCGACAGAGATGGGGCGCTGGCGGCCATTAGCGACGAGATGATCCAAGGGATCAACTTCATCGGCGACCCGGCGCAGGTGGCGGCGTTTGTGCGCAGCTACGTTGACGCCGGGGTTGAGTATCCGGTGCTGATGCCTATGCCGTGGGGCGACGATCGGCGCGCAGTAGCCGAAGCGACGATCGCGGCCGCGGCGCAGTTTGCTGGCGCGGCGGCTGCTTAGCCGCGCTGGCTAGTCGGCGGTCGCTACGCCCACCGGGCAAGACAGACCGGTTCCGCCCAGCCCGCAATATCCATTCGGCACCTTGTGCAGATACTGCTGGTGGTATTCCTCGGCGTAGTAGAACGGTCCGGCGTCGCAGATCTCAGTGGTGATTTCGCCCATGCCAGCTTCGTCAAGCACCTCAGCAAAGCGCTGCTTGGAGGCCTCCGCCTGGGCCTTCTGTGTTTCGTTGGCGACATAAATCCCCGACCGATACTGCGTGCCAACGTCGTTGCCCTGTCGCATTCCTTGCGTGGGGTTGTGCCCTTCCCAAAACACTTTCAGCATCTGCTCGAGGCTGGTTTGCGCCGGGTCAAACACGACTAGCACCACCTCGTTGTGGCCTGTCGCACCGGAGCACACCTCTTGATAGGAGGGGTTGGGAGTGAAGCCGCCGCCATAGCCAACGGCGGTGGTGTAAACGCCGGGCTCGGTCCAGAACACTCGTTCGGCTCCCCAGAAACAACCCATACCCACGACGATGCTTTCAAGCCCGTCGGGGAACGGGCCGGCTATCGGCGTGCCCAAGACCGCGTGCAACTCGGGCACGGGCATTTCTTGCTCACGACCCGGCAGTGCCTGGTCGGCCGGCGGCATTTCGGCTTTGCGGCTGAATAATCCCATTGCGGGCTCCCTTTGCTTTTTCTGCAGTGTTGCTGCGGGCTCGCGCCAGTGCAAGCACTCTCAGCGTATTACCTGGCGGTGGCGTAAGGTTCGCGGCGTGAAAATTGCTGCTGTGTTTCCTTCTGTTGCATTCCGGGAAGGCCCGGAACGATTGCTTGACCTGGCGAGAGCCATTGAAGACATCGGCTACGACGACCTGGCCGTCTATGACCATGTGGTGATGGGCTACCCCGCAGAGGGCCGCACTGCGCGCTACCCCGCCCAGATGCCGATCATGGAGGCGCTGATGCTGCTGTCTAATCTGACGGCGGTAACCAAGCGAATCCAGCTGAGCACTGAGGTTTTGGTGTTGCCGCAGCGGCAGCCGGTGTTGGTGGCCAAGCAGGTCAGCACGCTTGACACGCTGAGCGGCGGGCGAATGCGCCTGGGCGTTGGCGTGGGTTGGCAAGAGGCCGAGTACGACGCGCTTGAAGAAAGCTTCACCAACCGCGGCAAGCGGATGGATGAGGCGATTGACCTGCTGCGCGCCTACTGGGGCGGCGGGCAGATTGAGTATCGCGGCAACTACTACAACTCTCACGACATGGGGATGGAGCCCGTCTCTCCGCAGGGGTCCAACATTCCGATCTGGGTGGCTGGCGACAGTCCGGCTTCGATACGCCGCACCGCCACTAGGGGCGACGGCTGGATGGCGTCTGGCACATCCGATGAGCGCGCCGTGGAGTGCGTGGCTGAGATCAAGCGCCAGGCCGAAGAGGCTGGCCGTGACCCGGCGACGATCGGCATGCAGATGATGCTGGCGACTCCGCCGCGCAGCCACGACGAAGAAAGCAAGAGCTTTTACGCCGATCTGGATGCCGTGAGCGAGCGAGCGGCGGTAGTGGCGGCGATGGGTTTTGACTGGACGTCGGTGAATGCGACCGCTGTGTTTCAGTCGGGGGCACGATCTGTCGATGCGTTGATTGAGCAGATGGGCGTAATCCACGAGCGAGTGGATAAGGAAGTGAACTGAACTGATGGCTGAGTTGGCGGCGGGGCGCGAGCTAATCGTTGAAAATCTGAACAGGTGCTGGGACAGTTGCGTTGAGCTGTTTGATTCGCTGACCGACGAGCAGTGGGAGGTGCAGTCGCATTGTCCCGAATGGACGGTGAAGGGAATCGCCGCTCACTTGATGTCGGTTGAGCAGATGTTGTCTGACTGGCTGCCGCAGAGCGCCGATGCGCCGCCGCCGTTTGAGCAGGTTGCTGACAAGTTCGCCGCGGCGATGGCACTGCCGAACGATGAGCTGACGCCGGCGCTCAGGTCGGTGCTTGATGGCCGCCGCAGCCAGTTGGCTTCGGCTAGCGATGACCTGTTTGCGACGCCGTCGATAACTCCGGTTGGGCCTGGCACCTATGGTCGCTTTATGTCGATTCGGGAGTTTGACTTTTGGATGCACGAGCGCGACTGCCGCACTCCGCTGGGGATGCCCACTAGCAACGGCGGGCCGGAGGCTGAGATGGCGCTGGATGAGGTGCACATGTCGGTCGGGTATATCGCTGGCAAAAAGATCGGCCTGCCCGACGGTGCTTCTATTCACTTTGCGATCACGGGTGAGTGCGAGCGAGACGTTTTTGTGCGCGTTGACGGGCGGGCGGGCGAGGTGGATGCGTTGAGCGATCCGACCGTGGTTCTGCACTGCGACTCAATGGCGTTTATGGATCAGGCCTGCGGGCGGGTTGATCCGGAGCAGCCGATTGCGGCGGGGCTGATCAGCTGGTCGGGCGATGAAGAGTTGGGCGCACATGCGGCCCGCAACCTTCGTTTCACTATGTAGCTGCCGGCTTGCTGGCAGGTCTGGCGGCGGTTGGGTTGCTGGTGGCCGGCAGCGGCCGGTGGCTGGTTGCTAGCGCTGGACTCGGTGGCGGTTGCTGGCGCTGGGCTAACATTGCCCTATGGCAACCAAGGCTGTGCCTGATTCGCTAAAGGCGGTGCTCAAAGCCGCGCCGTTTGAGGTGGAGCCGATTGATGCCAGCTTCGGGGCGTATGTACGCAACGTTGAGCTTCGTTCAATCACCGACGATGCCTTCCAGATGTTGTATTCGGTTTGGCTGGAGTACGCGCTGCTGGTGTTTGAAGATCAGTTCCTGACGCGCGACGAACAGAACGAGTTTGCCGCCCGGTTTGGTTCGCTGGAGTTTGCGGCGACGGCGATCTCCAACGTGGGTAAGGACGGCAAGCTGCACAACAGCCCCGACGATGACGTGGTCAAGTCGCTGCGCGGCAACGAGGGCTGGCATCACGACAGTACTTATATGCCTTTGCAGGCGAAGGGCGCCGTGTTTACCGCCGAGGTTGTGCCGAGCGAGGGTGCGGCGACCGGCTGGGCGGACATGCGGGCTGCCTATGAGGCGCTTGATGCGGACACGCAGGAGTACCTGGCGGGGTTGAAGGCGCATCATTCGCTGCAGTACAGCCAGGGGCGGATGGGTTATTTGCCCACCCAGAACAAGGACGGCGGCTACGACATGTACGGCTATCACGACGCCGACACTCCGCTGCGGTCGTTGGTGAAGGTGCATCCCGAGACTGGCAAGCCGAACCTGCTCATCGGGCGGCACGCTCACGACATTGTTGGGATGACGTCGGAAGAGTCGACCGAGTTGCTTGACAAGTTGAACGCGGATGCCTGTCAGTCGCCACGCACTTATCACCAGCAATGGAAGCCGGGTGAGGCTGTGGTGTGGGACAACCGCCGTTTGATGCATCGTGGCACGCCGTTTGATATGACGCAGCGGCGCATTATGTGGCACGCCCGCATCGCTGGCGACACGGCTTCGGAGCTGGCGGATAATCACACGTCGGAGACTTCGGAGGCGGTGGCGGACGATCCGATAGCGAAAAGCCGCAACGCATTTAGCGGCGGGTGTTGTAGTCCTAGTCCTGCGGATGAGTAGGGCTGCTGGCGCTAGCTATTTCTATTTCGCGGCAAAGCCGCGGAAAACCGTCGGGTTTTCCAGGGTGGCTAGTCGCTGGTTGCGGTGATTGACATCGTCTAGCAGCTCGGGATGCGACAGCACCCAAAAGCGCTTCTCATACATCGCATCAATCACCTTTTGAGCGACATCGGCCGGGTCCATGCCACTTTCAATGAGCGCCGCTATGCGACTGTTGCGGCTGCGCGCCTCGGGCGTGGGCTTGCCGTCGGTGCTGGCCGGACTAGCGCTGTCCGGACTAGCGCTGTCCGGGCGGCGCAAACTCTCAGGTCGGTTGCGCTGCGCCGTGGCGATATTGGTGCGCACCACGCCCGGGCACAACACCGACACACCCAAGTTGGTGGTTTCGTCGTACTCGGTTTCCAGGTACAGCGTTTCCATCAGCCCCACCACGCCGTATTTCGCAGCGTTGTAAGGACCGAGTCCCGGCGTGGGCATGAGCCCAGCCACTGAGGCGGTGCTCATGATGTGCGACTGGTCGGCCGCTCGCAGGTGCGGCAAAAAGTGATGCACGCCGTGGATTACTCCCCACAAGCACACGTCAACCACCCATTTCCAATCCACCAACTGCTGGTTGCGGATTAGCCCGCCGCCGCCAACTCCGGCGTTGTTGCACAAGATGTGCACCTCGCCGAATTGCTTGATGGTGGCATCGGCCAGCGCGGCAACCGAATCCGAGCTGGCAACGTCGGTCACGACGCCAACCGCGGTGGCGGTGCTCGAGCCAGCGCCGCCGCTTGGATTGACCGCGGCGATCGCTTCGTTTATTTCGGCGGTGGCTTGATTCAGCGCACCCTCCTCAATATCTGCCAGCACCACGTTGGCGCCCTCAGCGGCAAATGCGTGAGCCAGTGCCTTGCCGATGCCAGATGCCGCACCGGTAACGACCGCCACGCGGTCTTTCATCGTTTCCATGCGCAGTTTCTAGCCCGTTCTGGCGGCGCTCGCAGTCGAAGCTAGATTTACGGCTCGCTTTACGTGGCCCAGCGAATGTGAATCTGCGAATGTCGCGGCTGACAGTAGAATTGTGCTTGAACCAAGTCAGTCTTGGCGTTATGTTGAGAAACACGCCACTGAGAAATACGCCTGAGCCAGAGAAAGAGGAGCCAATGTCTGAAGAAACCGTGCTGTACCACGTCATTGAAACCGAAGAAGAGCTAGACGAGGTCATTCAGAATGCGCTGGAGGGCACAGGCTCAACGCTGGAAGAGCTTCGCGAACAGGCAAAGAGCGGATACTTTGACTCAGAAGAGCACCGGATCGCTTGGTTCGTGATCACTGGTTTGGGACGAGGCTGACCGCTCTCAAACCTGGATGGCTAGCAAGGATCTTGAGAAACAAGTTCGTCAGTTTGCAAGCGAACTAAGCAGCCTTCTAAACAAAACGGTTACCGACGGGATTCGGTTATCGGCAATGGCGACTGCGGAAAGCAACGTGGTCATTGGGTGTCGGGTTTCCGAGAAAACTCCCAGAGGCGATCTCATCCCTATCAAGGTCAAGTCAGGTCGCGCCGCTGTTTACCTCCATCTTTTTCACTCGTACACAGTTGACAAAGAACAGAAATATTTGACGATGGCGAAGAGTGCTCTGATTCTGTACACGGCCGGAGAGAGGAAGGACGACAATCATCTCGTGAGATTTGACTATGCCCGTGAACCAGTCGCCAACCTTCCGCAAGCTCACATGCACGTCTCGGGGCGACGAGATGACCTAGATCGGATCTACCTTGCGGGGAGCCGGAAAAGTCGGAAATTGATTGACCTGCACTTCCCCGTCGGCGGGAAACGTTTTCGACCAACTCTTGAAGACGTCATTGAGTTCATGGTGTTGGAGAAAATGGTTGAACCCAGGCCTGGATGGAAAAAAGTAGTGAGCGAGCAGCGATCAAAGTGGAACAAGATCCAACTGAAGCACGCCGTTCAAAGTGATCCCGACTCTGCGGCTGAGGCTCTGAGGGAGATGGGCCGAAGCGTTGCCAAGGCGAGATAGACCGCACGACGATGGCGCTTAGCTCGGCGTCAGCGCTTAACCCGCGTTCAGCTTTTCCAGCCGATCCATCACGTCCACGTATTCGCTGATCATGTTCTCCACCACCCGGGTCGCGGAGATCGACTCGTTCAACGAACCAACCACCTGCCCCACGAAGTAGTTCGACAACTCCACCGCCCCCGTGTTGCTCGGGTTCATGGCGGCTCGGTCAACTCGCTGGCTGGCTCGTGCGATCAGCATCGGCTGCAGCGGCATGGGCAACGTGCCGGGCGAATCCGGTCCTTCCCATTCGTCGGTCCAGGCTGAGCGCAGCTGGCGGGCGGGCTTGCCGGTGCGTGAGCGCGAGCGCAAGGTGTCCGAAGACGACGCTGCCAAGAACTTCTCTTTCACCGCCGGATGCGTTTCGGCCTCTTGCGTGGTGAGCCAAACCGAACCGCACCACACGCCTTGCGCGCCCAGCGCCAAAGAGGCGGCCACCTGCCTGCCGCTAGCGATGCCTCCCGCCGCTAGCACCGGCGTGGGGGCGATGGCATCCACGATTTCAGGAACAAGCACCATCGTGGCGATGTCGCCGGTGTGTCCGCCCGCTTCGTGGCCTTGCGCTATCACGATGTCAACGCCGGCGGCGACGTGACGCTCGGCGTGCGCTCGCTTGCCCGCCAGCGCACCGACTAGCACGCCGTTTTCGTGGGCTCGCTCGATCATGTCGGGCGGCGGCGGACCGAGGGCGTTGACGATCAGCTTGATCGGGTAGCTGAACGCCACGTCCATCAGCGGCACCGCCTGGGCGTAGGTCATCGGTGGCTCGGAGGTGCCCGCCATCGTGGAGGCGCCGTCGTCGGGCGGCAGCTCGGGCACGTCGTAGCGCTTCATCATGTCTTCCACGAATGCGGTGTGGCTGGGCGGGATCATTTCTTTTAGATCTTTGACGCTTAGCTCGCCGTCGGACTTGCCCTCGTACTTGGCTGGCACGATGATGTCAACGCCGAACGGCTTGTCGCCGATCTCGTCTTGAATCCAAGCCATGTCAATGTCAAGTTGCTCCGGGGTGTGGCCGGCCGCGCCGAGCACGCCCAGGCCGCCCGCCTTTGAGACCGCAGCGACCACGTCTCGGCAGTGGGTGAAAGCAACAATGGGGACGTCGACGCCAAGCGTCTCGCAGATAGGTGTTTTCATGCCCTAGACGCTACGCGCATTGGCGAGGGCTTGCTGCGGCTTGCAGGAGCTCGGTTGTTGGGGGCGCGTTGTGGGTGGGTGGCGGCGCCAAGGCCCGGGCTGCGAAGGACCGCGCCGTTACAACTCCACCGCGGTGAGATCGTCGCCCAACACAATCTCGCCATCAAAGTGCTCGGCGGCGATTTGGCGCCACTCTTCTTCATCGCCTGAGTTCATCGACGGCAAATAATGCGTCAGCACCAGCTTGGCGACATTTGCCCTGGCGGCGGTGCGGGCGGCGTCTTCAACCGAAGAGTGGTACTCCAAAATGTCTTGCAGGCGAGCGGCGGGAAGCAGCTTCACCAGCTCGGGGCGCAGCACGGTTTGAACGTATGCGGTTGCACCTTGCGCTAGCTCGTCCAGCTCGTCGCAGGGAATGCCATCGCCAGCGATCACCACCGACGATGCTCCGTCGGTCACCCGATACGCCACCGACGGCTCAACCGGCGCGTGGCTGGTGCGGCCGACCTGAACCGAAAGCTCGCCCACGTCAAAGCTGTCGCCCGGCGCTACTTCAATCACATTCGGTTGCGGACCCCAATTGAGATCGTCGTGGTGTTCGACACGAAAGCCGATGTCGGGTTTGAGCATGGCGAGCAAGCCGTCCATCATTTCGCTCGTGCGAGCCGGGCCGTAGACGGTGAGCTGCTGCGATGGATCTTGAGTCATCACCCAGTACGTGGTGACGACGTCGTTGAGGGCGCAGATGTGGTCCGAATGCAGGTGGGTTAGCAAGACGGCGTCTAGCTGGACGGGCAAGATTCCAGCGCCAGCCAACCGCATGACCGCTCCCCTGCCCGCGTCGAACATGATGCGGGTGGGCTGGGGTGGGTCGGAGTCGTCGGTGCTGGGCGCGCCGTTCCCTGCCGCGCTCCCCTCAAGGATTGACATCGGCCCGGCGCGATCCGGATTCGGCAACGGCGTGCCGGTGCCTCCAAGCGTTAGCTTCATCATTGATCTTCCCCTTACTTGCAGGAGCCTGTTGGAAGCTCACACAATAAGGCCACAATGTCGCAGTAGCGTGAAAAAATCTCAAAATCAAAATGAGATTTAGGTCAGGTCTGATGTGATGCCCGAAATAATGAGTGCGATGGCGGCGGGGCATAGCTACGTGGACGTCGCCACTGGCGTGCGCCTTGACGCTTGGTATCCGTTTGCGCCGCTGACAAGCAACCAAAAAAACAAGACCGAAAGCGCCGAGTTCGCTGGCTATGCGCCGCCCGAACCGCCCGTGCGTTCCTGTCTGGCCGAGCAGCTCGGCATCATCGCGGGCGAACAGATCACCACCACAATTGCCGACCTCACGCAGCCGCCCACCGACCTGGCTGACGCCTACCTGCGCCTGCACATGCTTAGTCGCTGTGAGATTGCGCCAAATGAAACGAACCTTGACGGCATCTTCGGCCTGCTGACGAACTGCGCTTGGACTAGCGCTGGTCCGGTTCTGCCCGGCGATGTCAACCGACTGCGCATGGCGGCGGCCAAGGAGAGTGAGCCGGTGACGGTGAGCGGCGTTGACAAGTTTCCCCGCATGGTTGATTACGTGATCCCGACCGGCGTGCGCATAGCCGATGCCGACCGGGTGCGACTGGGTGCGCATCTGGCCGAAGGCACCACCGTCATGCACGAGGGGTTTGTGAATTTCAACGCGGGCACGCTCGGGCCGGCGATGGTGGAGGGGCGCATTTCTGCCGGAGTGGCGGTCGGGGCGAACAGCGACCTGGGCGGCAGCGCTTCAACCATGGGCACGCTCAGCGGTGGCGGCACGGAGAAGGTTTCGATCGGCGAGAACTGCCTGCTGGGGGCGAACTCGGGGATCGGTATTTCGCTGGGTGATCACTGCACCGTGGAGGCGGGGCTGTATGTAACCGCCGGCAGTCGGGTGACTTTGCCCGACGGGTCAGTGGTGCGGGGGCGTGACATTTCGGGCAGATCGGGGATGTTGCTGATTCGCAACAGCGAGACCGGTGCGATTGAGTTGCGAGTGTCGGACCCGGATCGCTGGGGCGGCATTAATGAGGAGCTGCATCAGAACTAGCGGCGATGGCGCGGGCGGGCTCGCAGGCTCACAGACTCGACCAAGACGTTCGGCCAAGACAATCGGCAAGGGGAAACATGAGCAATCAAGACATGAGAAACAAGGCCTGGCGACCGCTAAGCGCGGAAATCATTGCGACCTTGCCGGCGCAGCTCGGTGTGTTTCAAGTTGCGAGCCCTGAGGGTGAAGTGCTGGCGATTGGGTACGCCGGGGCGACGCATCCGTTCGGCATGCGCACCGCGCTCAGTCAAGAAGCCGAGCGACTGAGCGGATTGGGCGAGCTAAGTGAGCCAGCCAAGCCAGACAGCGGCGCGGCGCAGTTTCGGCTGGAATACACATCTAACTATCGGAGTCGCTGGAATGAACTGTTGATGCTTCACGTAGCCGAGTTCGGCGAACTGCCTCCGGCGCAGGCTGAGCGGCCAAGCCGAATCGGTCGCCTGCAACCTGCGAGCTGACCGCCTCCCCACCGCCCGCACTGGAACCACCGCACCGCACTATGAGCCCAACCATGAGCCCAACACCATGAGCCCAACACCATGAACTTCTCTCTCACCGACGAACAGCAGCTAATCGTTGATTCCGTGCGCCGATTCGTGACCGAAGAAATCGTGCCGCTTGAGGCCGACCTTGATCCCGATGCAGGCGAACTAGACCCAACCGACACCGAACGCCTAAAAACACTGACACGTGAGATGGGTTTCTACGGCATTGACATCCCGGCCGAATACGGCGGGCCGGGGCTGGACACCATCACCCAGGCGCTCATGGCGATCGAGATGAGCAAGCATCGGGCCGGCCTTTACAACCCGTGCTATGGGGTGTTTGGCGGTGCGGGGCTGGCGCAGCTTTACGAGGCGACCGAAGAGCAAAAGCAGCGCTGGCTTTATCCGACTTTGCGAGGCGAGAAGTCGGGCTGCTTTGCTTTGACTGAGCCGTCCGGCGGCAGCGATCCGGCGCGCGCCATTCGCACCAAGGCCTATCAAGACGGGGCGGAATGGGTAATCAACGGGTCGAAGCTCTACATCTCCGGCGCCGACAAGGCCAACTATGCGTTGTTGTTCGCCCGCACCTCCGACGACCCGGGGCGCAACGGAGTAACGGCGTTCATCGTCGACACCGACACGCCAGGATTCAACGTGCGCCGGGTGGTGCACACGCTGCGGGCGACCCGCTATGCGACGGAGCTTGAACTGGTTGATCTGCGGGTGCCTGGCGACAACGTGCTGGGCGAGGTGAACGGCGGATTTTCCATTGCCAACGATCGGCTGAGCCGACAGCGGATTCCGTATGCGGCGGGTTGTTTGGGACCGGCGATCGTGGCGCAGGAGATGGCGATTGATTGGGCGAAGAGCCGTGAGACTTTCGGGTCGCTGCTAGCGGAGAAGCAGGCGGTGCAGTGGATGATCGTGGACAACGAGATTGACATTCGCCACGCTCGCTGGTGTGTGTTGGATGCGGCTATGAAGGCTGACGCAGGCGAGCGCTTTCGCACCGAGGCGGCGATGGCGAAGCTGGTGGCGAGCGAGGCGGCGGGTCGGGTGGTGGATCGGGCGATTCAGATTCACGGCGGGATTGGCGTGACGAAGGACTTGCCGCTGGAGCGCTGGTATCGCGAGCTGCGCATCCGCCGCATTGGAGAAGGACCGAGCGAGGTGCAGCGCCTGATAATGGCGCGCGACATCTTGGGTGGGAGCTTTAAGTAGTGGCAGTGGGTGGCGTGGCGAGTGGTGGCACAGGCTAATGAACTCGCTAAAAAGCGACCGCCCACTGCCGCTACCGCTACCGCTGACGGGCGTGACCGTGCTTGACCTGGGGCAGATCTACCAAGGCCCTTACGCGGGGTTTTTGTTGGCGATGGCGGGAGCGCGCGTGGTGAAAATAGAGCCGCCGCAAGGCGAGCCGCTGCGAGCCCGCGGCGCTTCGCTGCCGTATGCCTTGCTGAACTCGTGCAAGGAGTCGATCACACTTGATCTAAAGCAGCCCGCCGGGCGAGAGGTGTTCTTGAAGCTCGCTCGCAAAGCCGACGTGGTGATCTGCAACTTTGCGCCAGGCGTGCCGGAGCGGTTGGGCATTGACGCCGAGTCCTTGTGGCAGGTGAATCCGAAGCTGGTGTTCGCGCACGCCAGTGGCTACGGGTTGAGCGGCCCGGACACCAACCGCACCGCCATGGACATCACCATGCAAGCCCACATGGGGCCGTTGGGCATCACCGGCTATTCCGATCGGCCGCCCGTGAAGTCGGGTGCGCCATTCGTTGATTTCTTGGGCGGCACGCATCTTTACGGGGCGGTTGCGACTGCGCTGTTTGAGGTAGCTCGCACCGGGGTGGGGCGGATGGTGGAGACGTCGATGGCGGAGGCGACTTTTTTCACTCTCACATCCAGCCTTCAGCAGTGGCACGTCGGCGGTGGCGTCACACCTCGCACCGCCAACAAGCATGCGGCATTGGGCGTGGCGCCGTATGACGTGTACGAATGCAGCGATGGGTATGTGGCGCTGATAGTCGTAACGAACCGGCAGTGGCGAGCCGTGGTGGAGGCGATGGGGCGCGAAGACTTGCTGACTGACGAGCGGCTCAAGGACAACGTGGGGCGAGCGCAGCACATGGCGGAGGTGGATGCGCTGGTGGGCGACTGGACGAACGGCAAGACACGGGCGCAGGTGGTGGCGGCGTTCGGTGAGGCGGGGGTGCCGGTGGCTGAGGTGCGAGAGGTGGATGAGGTTGTGCGCGACCCGCATTTGATTGAGCGGGAGTTTCTGCACTGGATTGACGACGAAGAGTTGGGCGAGGTGCCGCTGGCCAATGCGCCGATCCGCTGGCACGGGTCGCAGCTGCGAGAGCTAGAGCGCTTCGCACCGAAGGGCGCCGACAACGAGACGGTGCTCAATGAGCTTGCCGGGTTGGGCCCGGATGAAGTGGCAGAGCTAGCCGCAAGCAAGGTGATCTAGGATTAGCCAAGCAAACAAATGAACACTTAGGGGGAAGTTAAGTGGCTGATTCGTTTGTAGTTCTGGATTGTGAGACCACTGGTCTGGGCAAGCATGACCGCGTGGTGGAGATCGCTGCGGTAGTGCTTGAAGGGCCGAAACTTGAGATCGTTGATGAGTTCGACACTCTGGTGAACCCTGAGCGAGACACTGGCCCGGTTCACATCCACGGCGTCACTGCTTCGATGGTGGAGCTGGCTCCGACCTTCTCAGAGATCGCTGGCGCGCTGGCAGACGTTCTTCACGACAGGGTCGTCGTGGCTCACAACCTGAACTTTGACACCCGGATGCTCGGCTATGAGTTCTCTCGGATTGAAGGAGACTTTGACTTCGGCGCTGGCGTCTGCACCTTACGTGCAACTAACAAGGCCCTGCCTGCAGCTTGCGAGCACTTCAGCATCCGAAGCGAGGGCGAATACCACCGGGCGCTGACCGATGCGCGAGCCACCGCCCAGCTGCTGCGCGCGGCGGTGTCATCGCCGGCTGGTGACGCATGCCGATTCGATCTCCTAACGGCACCAGCCATCACGACAGTTCGCAGAGAATTTGTGGGCGAAGAAGACTGCGGCTTTTTGTGCCGCTCGCTTGGCTCAATGAGCTACCCAACCGATGACAACGCTGAGGCCGAGTATCTGAACATGCTCGACTGGTGCCTAGATGACGCAGTCATCACAAGCGAAGAGTGGGCGGAAATGACGGGACTGGCGAATGAGCTAGGGCTGTCAGGGCAGGAAACCGACGAGCTACATGAGAGATATTTTCATGCCCTAGTTACCAACGCTGAGCGCGACGGGATAATTACGAAAGCGGAAAACGCGACCTTGTCGATGGTCGCAAACGCGCTTCACATCAGCGATCTTGTAGTTATTCCTGAGATCACCGAAGCCCCTGCCATGCCAGATCTGGAAAAAGGCATGGGGGTTTGCTTTACCGGGAGCGTTGTGGTGGACGGCGAGCAGCTAAAGCGGGAGGCTCTAGAGGCCATCGCTGACAAGAGCGGCCTTCGCCCGCTTGGTTCGGTAACAAAGAAGCATTGTGATTTGTTGGTGGCAGCCGATGTGTCATCGGCGTCTGGCAAAGCCGCCACCGCACGAAAATTCGGCATCCCGGTTGTTTCGGTGGCAGATTTCTTGGAAGCCGCAAGCGAGCTGGATTAGCGGCCGCTTTCAGGGCGGTCTTTGACGGCGGACATTGACGGCGGATATTTCGTTGCCAGCGGTGGCGTAGCACACGAACAGCGGACAACCCGCTTGCGACCTCTGTTGTCGTTTCTAATCGGAACCGGGAACTGCGGGTGCGCTCAACAACCAGCCAGCTAGATCTTTAACGCCGCCTGTGTATTTATACACACGGCCTTCGTGAGCCCCCAACCAAGTGAGGTCAGAAGTGGCTGCTAAATCACTGATTCGCGTGTTTTTGGGATATGCGAGAGCGACCCCGTCATACCCATAATCGGCATCTTCTATTCGTCTAAAAAACACATCGTCGAGATCTTCGTTGCCCCTTCTGACCTCTATCGGTATCTGGTTGCCCTTAACACTCGCGACAATGTCAACACGACCACCGCCACTTTCTCCTTCATCCATTTCGCACTTGACATCTACTCCAAGTCTGCGGATAAGACGTGCCAACTCTTCATTGAGTTGGGTTTCATGCGGAACATTTTGATTTGCCAATTTGCTGCTCTCCTGCTAGAGAAATAAGACACATCCCGCATCCACAGCTAGCCATCAACAGCAACCGATCGCGTTGGTGCGCGCACCTTCACGTGAAGTGGCAACTGCGTTGCCACTCTAGATTTCGATTCTCGCTAATCCTCAACTAAGGGGCAAGATGTAATCCGCATCATACCAGATGCGGCGCGGGGCTGGGCTGGCACCGAGCTTGGGACCGTGTTGTGGCTAGGGGCAGTCTTTGACGACGGCGTTTCTTCGTCGGCGGTGGCTGGGTGAGCGCCTCTCGTCTATTGTCAAAAACTGCGGCTTTGCGTAGATTTTCAGTTTAAAATGCAACTGAGTGACAATAATGTTGTCAGCTAGATACATTTTGATTAGTATTTATACGTGGAACTAGCTTCAACGACAACGATGGATCTGCGTCCAAGGCGGATTACCAGATCCGTCGCGCCCGTACTCCAAGAACTTGAATCCCGTAGGCCTCTCATCGTCACTCGTGAGCTGCTGGGCGCGATTTTGGGTGAGGTGGACTCGCACCTCACGGCAACCACCGCCGCCAGCCGGCTACTACAACAAGGCTGGTTTCTACCGCTACGCACCCGGGGTGCCTGGGAATTTGTCCCCGGCGAGGTAGCTGGGCGTCTTCACTCGGGCGAAAGTTTTATAGAGCTGCGCGCCCAGATCGCCAAAGACCCGCAGGCTCCAGTCGCCGTGGCTTTCATGTCGGCGGTTTGGGAGCTTGGGCACGCCAATCACCAACCCACCGTCCAGACGTTCGCACATAAGCCAGACTGGAATCCCCCAAGGGCTCTCGCCGACTATGTCGCTGTGAGCTATGACTGGCGCTTGCCCTGCGTTGACCGCGGCGGCATTCCGGTGTGGCAGCCAGCCACAGCCATTGTTGCAATGGCCACTCTGCCGAGATTCCAGCATGACTGGAGCAACGCTGATGAGTGGCTGCCTAGGACGCTGGACGCTGCTGATCAGCAAGGCATTATGCGAGAGGCGCACGGACGCTCAACCGCAGCGCTGGCCCGTTTGGGGTATCTGGCCGAATGGGGTGGCGATCACTTGACCGCGGCTAGTATCAGATCACAGCTTCCAACAAAACTTCCAGTTACTTATCTGGGGCCACGCAGCGTCCGTGGCAAATGGAACAAAAAGTGGAGGCTGTATGACTCGGTGCTTCCTATGCGGTGATTTGCCGCGTGTGCGGTGATCACTAACTCGATTCTCACTCGCCATTTCGGCGGGAAGAGCAACATGCGAGATTCCGCCTTGCTCGATGTCGCACAGGACTACGCCCTCTGCTACTTAGCCCAGCAAGAAGTCTTTAGTTTTGGTGTGGTATTCAAAGGTGGCACCTCCCTGCGGAAATACCGGGCAGGCAACAAGGGCAGATTTTCTACAGATCTTGACTTCGCAGCTCCGGACGCTGCAGCGGGTGAGCTAGTTCTTGATGTTCTTGATGGGGCATCAATCCATGACGTGGACTTTGCTGTCGTTAGCCGCAACCGCTATGGAGGCGGAATCCTTGACATAGACACGCCGCTAGGCAAACCCAAGATTGCTGCCACTGTTGATATCTCTACCAGGCCTCTATGGCTGCCAGCAGAAATGGCTACGCCGCAAGAGCTTGCTATCCACGCCCATTACGAATTCACGATGCCCGAGCTACCGGTGCCCGCTCTTGAGGAAGCGCTGGCAGAGAAACTCGCTGCTTGGTATCGCCGCAAAAAGGAGCGCGATTTGTACGACCTCTACTGGTACAGCCAAAGACCGTTGAATGAGCCGTTGCTGCGACGCCTGTTTGTGCTCAAAGTGTGGAATGACACCGTTGTTGATGAGTTGAACAGAGGCCCTATTGCCCCTACCAGATTGCTGGAGCCGATAAGGGCTGAGGGAGTAAGAGCGGAAAGCATCGGGCTGTTAACCCAACCTGTAGAGGTCAGCAAATGGCTTGCGACGGTGCAGAGCCGGTATCGCTTTATTACTGAATTTGACGATGTGGAGTCGCAGATCGCACTTTGCAGTCCTCGTGATCACTACTGGGTTCAGCAGTTGGCAGATGAGTTGCCGAAGTGGGGTGCTAGCTAGGGGCAGTCTTTGACGACGAGCGTTTCTTTGCCAGCGATGGTGATGATCTTGACGATGCTCAGCCCCGCGAAAACGCTCAGCCCCGTGCTGCGGGTGACAGCTGTCGGGCCGCCTCTAGCGGGTCAACGCCGCCAAACTCCATCACCGAGATAGCCGAAGTGGTCACCCCATTGGCGTGGTAGCGATCAATGTGCTCACGGCAAGCCTCGGGCGAACCGTGCACCAGCAACTCATCCACCAGGTCATCGTCAATCGTCTCCAGCGCACTTTTGCGGTCGCCATCATTCCAGTGCTTCCACATCGCACCAAGCCGTTCGCCACGACCAAGCCAGCGATGAAAATCGGCATACACCGGCACGTTCAGATAAGCGGCGATGGCTCGCTTGAATCCGGCCCGCACGGTGTCGGCGTCTGGGTTGGGGCAAACGAAGATGCGGGCCACTATCTCTTTGGGCTCGTTAGAGGCGCCGTCAACGACCGGCTTCACGGCCAACACGTCCTCGGCCGACAGCCAGTTGATGATTGCCCCGTCGCCATCACGACCGGCCAGGCGCAGCATGCCTTCACGCAGCGCCGCAATGAGGATCTTCGGCTGCACCTCGGGCACACGCCGCAGGGTGAAGCCGTTGACCTCAAACGTGTCGTATTCGTTGGTGATCTTCTCGCCGGTGAGCGCCTGGCGCAGAAAGCGGGTCATGTCGCGGGTGCGGCGGTACGGCTCGGCGAATGGGATGCCGTTCCAGCGTTCAACGATGACGTTTGATGAGGCGCCGATGCCCATCACGAAGCGGCCGGGGGCGGCCTCGCACAAGGATGCGACCTGCTGCGCCATGACCGCCGGGCCGCGGGTGAAGGCCGGGATGATGGCGACCCCTAGGCGCACGTCGGGCGCCCACTGCGAAGCCAAGATGAGCGGGGTGAAGCCGTCGGTGCCTTCGGCTTCGGAGCTCCAGAAGTCGGTGTAGCCGAGGTCGGCTAGCTCTTTGTAGAGGTCGGCCTGGGTGTGTAGCGGGCTTTCAAAGGGGATGGTTAGGCCGTATCGGTTTTGCTCCACATTTTGAGCCTAGTTTTGATTGCGGGGTGGTTGCTGAGGTTGGGGCGGGGGTTGCTGCTTGGCCTGCCGGTGGGGCCTGCCGCTTGGCTTGTCGTGGCGCCGTCGACTGACGCGTTCCGGATGCAATTTCGCCACACCGTGGAGCACAGCAGCAGCACGTCATGTGCGCAGTCGCGTAACACCGGAGCCGCCAAATTCCCTAGAAACACAGGCTAAATGGTGGGGCGAAGCCTAAATGTCCCACCCGGGTTGCACAATATTTGACATGCAGTCACAACTGGCTTTAGTGCTTGAGGAAAACTATTCCGAGAGTTTGGAAGAGGATCTTGGCGAAACACTCGGCCTTGCTGCGTTGCCTGGCCTTGCTGAGGTGTCCAGCGGCAGCTTGGGTGTGAGCGATCGTTCAGGCAAGACCAGATCTAACAAAACCAGCAGCCGAGCAGGGGCTATCTCGGTTCGTAAAGCGTTCAGCCGACGGCGAAGTGGATTGGGTGTGCTTAGCCAGCGCACCTGCCGACTCGGGCGTGTTGGTGTTGCCGAAGCTAAGGCGAGGCTCGCAGCACTTCCCGACCGACCTGAAATTGATTTGGGCGCCGCCTAGCCGGACTAGCCGAGCCAACCGAAGTGGATCTCAGGCGGAATCGGAATCGGAGTCGGAAGAAGTTCCCAGCGTGAGAGCAGCAACTTTGATTTCAACAAAGCGAAGCCGATTGTCAACACCTTCAATGGCACCGAGCAGCTCCACTCGCATCTCTTTCATCTCGGTGCGAAGTTCTGTGCGCGTCTCGTGCAATTCGGAACGGAACTCCAAGCGGATTCCCTCCTGGCCAGCGTTGAATTCTGACCGCAGTTCCGATCGCAACACTGACATCTCAGACCGCAGCCCTGACTCAAGCGCTTTCATCTCCTGCCGCAAAGACGAATCGCCTGCAAGCATGTCCCGGCGAAGAGCTCCGAGCTCCTGCCGCAAAGACTCATCAACCTTACCGATCTCTTGCCGCAGCATTGAATCGCCTGCAATCATCTCTGCGCGAAGCACCGCAATCTCCTGGCGGACCTCTTGGAAGCCTTTGTCCATCCTGCGCATGAGGAAAAAGGCAGCCCCAATGATCAAGGGGTACAACGGAGCAACAAGCGCCCAATCCATATCTGTCATCCTACCTCTCTGCTGCGGTGCCAATAAATCAGACTCACAATCAGTTCTTAGCATGGCAATGTCTGAAATCGTGCGGGAATTATCAAAATGATTCAGCGCCTGCGTGCAACGACCCGGCGCTTGTGGCGGGCGGGCGGACCCGGTGCTCGGCTTACCGCCGTGACTGCCGCAGGGGTGCTTCTAGCTGCGGGCTGTGCTGGCACGGGCTCAATCGCCAGCGAAGCAAAAACTAACCAGGGTGCAGTCAGCCCGTCCGGGGCGGCTGAAAGCAGCGCCACCACATTGGCGCTGGAGCCAAATGCGGTAGTCACGAAGGTGATTGACGGCGACACGATTGAAGCGAACATCGGCGGAAGGCTGACGTTGGTGCGTTTCATCGGCATTGACACACCGGAAAAGCTGGGTGGATTTCTCCCGGCCGAATGCTTCGGGGATGCCGCCAGCGAGTACGCCAGAAGACTAATACCGCCCGGCACCCTGCTCTACCTGGAACAAGATCAAGAGCTTTACGATCGCTACGACCGCTTGCTGGCATACGTGCATCGTGCGGTTGACGGATTGCACGTCAACCATGAGCTTGTGCGCTCTGGCTATGCCGAGGCCAAGACATACGGGTCAAACTCGTCCTACGCCGAGTTGTACAAGATCGCCGCCGACAGCGCTAGGACGGCTGGGCTGGGATTTTGGAGAGAGTGCGGTGCCGCCGATGTCAAGCTCGGTTAAGGACAGTGATGTCAAGCTCGACTAGTTGCGCGCGGCCGCCTTAGATGCCGCCTGCCAGGCTGGCAACACGCTCAACCAAAACGTCATATCGCCTGATGCCTTCAAGTTGCCTGCCATGTACTGCTCAACCGAATCGGCCTCGCCCGCGAACAACGCCCTCGCCAGGTCATAGCTAGCTTCAAGCGTCACCTCTGCGTCTTTGGATGCGCCCATTGCCGCACTAACAATCGCACCCTTCGTCAGCTTGATTGTGGCGTTGGTTTTGCCTTTGGTCTCGCCACCCGGTCCGCCCGAAATCTTCAGCGCCACCACGCCAGACAAATTCTTAGGCAACTCACCAAAAACCTGTGCGCCTTCGCTAGCCAGATGCTCAAGGTAGGGCTCGGTCAGAAACTCCGGCTCGTTCTTGGCCGCCTTGGCAGACGCGGACTTGCTAGGCGCGGGCTTGCTAGACGCAGATTTGGCAGACGCGGGCTTGGCAGGCACTAGCCCGCCGAACTGCGTAAATCAGCAGGACTGCTTAAATCAGCTGGACCGCGCAAACCCGCAAACAAGTCATCTTCAACCGGCTCGCTCGCAATGCGCGACTTAATCAACGAATACTCGTCGTAAGGATGAATCTGATCAACCACTTCCTCGGGCAAACCAAACCAAAACGGCGACTTCGGGTCAACCTGAGTGGCATGCGCCAGCAGGCTCTTGCGTCTGACCGCATTATCAACAGGCACCATCGCATGAATATTCTCCTGCGACTTTTCGGCGCTCTTCAACCACTTTTTGTCAAAAGGCGAATCAAGCCCACGGTCAACAAACGCCTGATGCGTGTCAATCATGCGGCGCTTTGACCAGATCGGCGAATACAACTTGACCGGCTCAAACGCAGGGCCAAGCTCTGGCCGATAGTCCGCATCGCCCGCTTTCTCAAACGCCGGCAGACTTATCTCCGTCACACGCAAGTGGTCGGGATGCGGGTAGCGCCTCTGATCTTCCGGGTAGGTGAGAATCACCTGCGGGCACACCCGCCTGATAACTCCCACCAAGCGGCCGATCGCCTCCTCCAGATCGGCGTTGGCAAACGCCTCGGGATGCTCGTTGTGCTCGCTGTCTGGCATGCCGGAATCGCGATACCCCAACATCACCACCTCGTCAAAGCCGATCACCGACGCCGACACGTCTAGCTCGCTGCGGCGTATCTCAGCCAGGTTTTCAGTGACCTCTGGCTTGTCCATGGACGGGTTCAAAATATCGCCGGCTTCGCCACCCGTGCAACACACCAACGTCGTGCGGATGCCTTCATCGGCATAGCGGCGGATGGTGCCTGCGCCTTTAGATGCCTCATCGTCGGGGTGGGCGTGAACCGCAAGAATTGACATCTGGGACGGGGCCTGTGAAGACGACATTCGCATCACGCTAGCAACCACTTCGGTCGCTCCTTAGGCAGCGGAAGTCGCTCCTTGGGCAGTGGAAGCAGCTTCTCAGGCGGCGGAGTTTGTCGGGATTAGCTCAAGGTGGCCGGTCTCTTCATCAACATCCACGTCAAAACCAAGCTGCGCGGCGAAGCGTGCCCGCCCCTCTTCTGGTCCGGAAGCCAGCAGCTCATCGCCGGCGCGCAGCGTGACTGTTTTGCGCGGGTTGTACATAAAGCTGTTGGCACGATGAACCGCCAGCACATTGAATCCGGGGTCGGCCGAAAAACCCAGTGATCCCAGCGTTGCGTTGTCCGCAGCCGAACCGGGCGCCACCGGAATCTGCACAACCACATCATCGGTATCCCCCAACGCCAACGCCAACACTGGATGCAGATCTTCAGACGCAAGCACCAGCGACGCCATCTTCAGCGCCTGGTCGCCGATGTCTTCGGCCGCTTCGGCCACATGCAGCAACCCTCGCAACCCGGCCGGGTCAACATTGTCTGACGCCGCCCGCAGCACCCACGTCTGCATGGACGCCTTCATGGTGTCAAGCTGTTCCTGCAGCGAACGAACCGCCCGCGCAGGCGAACTGTCTTGCAGCACCAACGCGGAATAGGCCAACCCAACCGCCGCCTCGGAAAGATTTTTCATCTCCACCAGGGTCGCCACGGCGCGGTCCAGGTCGGTAATCGGCGGCGTGGAATCTGGCTCGCTGTCGGGCGTGGGCGGCATCCAAACGGGTGCGGCCGCTAGCTCACGCAGCCGAACAATGCCCGCCGGATCTCCCCGCATAAACAAGACGTCGCCCGGCTCAACGATGGTGTCGCCCCCGATGTCGGTGTTCCAAAGTCGCCCCCGCTGCACGGCGACCACTCGCATTCCCACCGCCACTGGCAGCTCCATGTCGGCTAGCGGGCGGTTTGCGAGATGACTGCCCTCGGCCACCACCAGCCGGTGCGAAACCTCGGCGGCCTTGGCTAGATCGATCAACAACGCATGCGGGATGCCTAGCTGGCGAGTAACAATCTTGGCGATGTCGGCCGCCGCGTTGCCGATCCGTTCAATGGCTGAGATCACCTGCAGCACCGAGCTCATGCCGTCAACCTCACGCGGGTGGCGCACGGCCAGCAATGCCAGCGAGCGCATTTCATGCACCAAGTCGGACATGTCTTGCTCTAAGCCGAGCACGGCCTCGGCCATGCCGTCGTCCGCAAAATACAAAGCGGCATAAGCCAGGTCAACCATCAACTCCGAGCCGTCCTTTGCTTCGGAGAGCATGGCTTTTAGGTTTCTAGGTTTGTCTTCCATCAGGAATATTCAGCATCGCTGCGATAACAGGCTAGGCGCGCGCAGTGGTCGGCCACGTCAGACGCACTTCGGGCAGGCGGAATCCGTGCAGGCCCAGCCACATCAGGCCCAGCCACATCAGACCCGACCAGGGCAGGCCCAGTCACGTCAGGCCCAGTCACGTCAGGCCCATCCAACCGGCCGCCAGCACCAGCGATGCCGCGCCACCCAGGTCAACCGTGCTGGTAACCAGCGGAATGCCCAGCGTGTCCGGGTCGATTCCGACACGATTAGCAACCGAGGTGCCGTAAAAGGCAATGGCTGCGGCCAGCACCGTGGCAAGCAGGCCGCCGATCATCGAAACCACCACCACACGAAACAATCCCGGCGAAGAAAACTGCAGCACAATCGCGGCGAAATGCGCCAGCACGCCGTTGAATGCGAACACGGGCACGGCCAGCGCAAAACCAAACAGCAGGTCGCGGCGGGCGCTGCGGGGCGGAAAAGCCGACGCCTCAATCACGCCTAAATGAAACTTGGTTGAGAGCCGGCTGGACAAGATGCCGCCGATCGCACCGGCGGTCGCCAAGCATGCAGGCACCAGTATCAGCACGGCCTTGTAGTTGGTGAAAGCCTCCAGCTGGTGCTCTATCACCACGCCGGTCACCACCATTATGACGCCGGTCAAGGTCAGCACCGGCAGCGAGTCACGCAATATGTTGTGCAAGATTTCCCGCCCGCGCAGCCACGCGTAGAGCAGGGTTGCGACGCTGATAATCACGGCGACGACCGCCAGCAGCGGAGTGATTATCCGCAGCCCCACTAGTGCACTGGCTGCAAACAGCGCTGGCAACGTCACGAAGTCGCCGACGGTGGAAATAAGCGGGGCGCTGACGTTGTCGAGATCCCAGCCGTAGCGGGTGGTGCCCGAAGCCAGGCCGAGCGTTGCCATCAGCACCACCACCGATGCCAGTACCGCCCCGACCGTTGACACCACCACAAGGTCGCCCATGCTGATGGTTTCGGTCAGGCCAAAAATGGGTGCCAGCACCTTGGTGAACACGCCAAGCAGCACGGCCGTTATCAGGGTCAGCACCGCCGCGGCGGCGATGTTTTGTCCAACGATGGTGTCCGCACGCACGGTGGGTCGGTAAATGCCGGCGTGAATAGTGGTCGCAAGCCGACTGCCGAGCGCGCCAAAGATGTTGCCGCGCATTCCGATTGCGGCTGGCACTAACACCAGCAGTCCGGGGAGTCGCTCCAAGGTGTCGGTGAGAGCTGCGAGCAGCACTCCGGCGGCGGTGGCGGCGACGCTGCTGACAACAAGTGCGGCGAGGCTTTCACGAGTAGCCGTTAGGTCGCGCCCCAGCAAGCTGGCGCGGAAGCGTCGTCTAGCTCGCTCTCCGCTCAGGTCTCGCCACTTCATCGCTCATAAGAGTGGCACCCTTGGCACCAACAATGGCGCTTAGCTGCTATGTGGCGCGAACAGATGAGCGGTGGCGGGGCGGGCGCGCTGCGCGCAGCAGCTAAGCAGTGCTAGCTAAGAACTGGAACTGGGTCCCGTCTCAACATCGGCGGTGACACCTTCAATCAACTGCGTCGCCAACAGATGCAGCGAGTTAGGACCAAGCGAGCCTGGCACGCGGGCGGCAACGTTGCCCTCAATGTCAACCAGCACCAAAAACGGCACCGACTGAACTCCAAAAACTTCCGCCACGGCGCTGCCGCGTGTGTCAGAGATCGTCGGCAGGCGCCACTCTTCACGGCGGAACCACGCAGCGGGCGGATGGTTGCCACGGTTGGCGTCCTCAAACGTAGAAACGGCAATGAAATCAACCGCATCGGGCAGCGGGTTTCGGTTCAGCCCGTCAGACACCTGCGGGAGTTCGGCTTGGCAATGCGGACACCAGTGAGCGTAAAAAGCGATCATCAGCGGCTTTGCGTTCTCTATTGATTCAAAAGAAGAGACTGGCTCCCCGGTCAGCAAATCCGTGCCGGTCACAATCGGCGCAAGCGTCCCGACCGCTGGATCTGTAACGGTGCCGTCAAAGGTCGGCAGCGCTAGGCCGGAAATCCCGGTTGGATTTTCGGCGAGCGTAGGGACGGTTTGGGACTCACCGTCAGAGCTACCGCAGGCTGCGGCCAACAAAAGCACGGAGAATAGGACTGCTGAAATTTTTACAACCATTGCGGCATCCTAAATTACAGGTTCACCAAATGGCTGGCGCGTTATTGCAAACGCGCTATTTGCAGACGTGCTCCTTGTAGGCGAGATTTGACTTGTAGGCGGAGTTTTACTTGTAGGCGGGATTTGCGAACGGGGCGCAATAAGACTGCGACTAAATGCTCAAGCTGGCAGACTGCGCGTTGTGGAAATCAAACAACTGCAGTCGACACCTGGGTTTGTCATCTATGACGTTGCTGGTGCGCAGAACTACGTAGGTCCGGCCCGCTTGGGCGCAAAACTGATCGCTAGCAACGCCACGATGTTGGCGCGGCACCTGACCTACGTATTCGCCACTTTGGAAATGCAACGCAGCGGATCATCAATCGGACTTAAATCTGATCCGGGCGACGCAGCAACCGCAGTTGCGGCACTGGAAGGTGAGCTGGCTGATGAGTTTTCTTCGCAACAGTTGCTGACCTCACCCGGACTGAGACTTGACACAGATTTGTTGGCGCCGGTGTTGGCGCACGACAAGCGCAATCCGATTTCGGGCGACGACCGCGACGGGGTCAGCTTTGGGGATGAGCTGGTTGGCGTGGGGGCGGCCGCGGCGGCGGGCGCTGTGCTTGATGGTGGGCTGGCGGGCAAGAAAGCCGCCATTGAAGGTTTTGACACAGGAGACTTGGGCACCGGAGGCCTAGCCGTGGCACGCGAGGTTTTGGCGCAGGGCGGGTCGGTGATCGCGGTTAGCGACGCCAAAGGCTGCGCTAGCGGAGACTTCAGCTTGGAGGCGCTGGGCGACGCGGCACTGAACAGCGGCGGAGCGGACGAGGTCGTTGCATCGCTGGGAAGTTCAAACGGCGCTAGCGCTGGCAAGCCATGGGAGATATGGAGCAATAGCGACGCCGACGTGGTTTTTTGCGGCTCCAAGCCCGGCGCGCTTAGCGGTGAGGGCGCGGCTTCGGTCGCTAGCACGGGTGCTGCGGTGGTGGCTTGGTCGGCCGCGGCGGTCTCTACCAAGGCGCTAGCCGATTTGCGTAAAGGCGAGACCACGGTGGTGGCTGATTTTGTGAGCGCGCTGGGGCCTGCGCTCAGTTGGTGGGCCGACCCGGAGACAACCCACGATCAGTTGCGCGAGCAGACCATGTCAAAGGTTGCGGCCGTGATGGCTGAGACCTCGGGCCACGACGACGGGCACTTCATGGCGGCGTGCTACCGAGCCGAGCAATTTATGTCGACCTGGTTAGAAGAGTTGCCGTTTGGGCGGCCGATGAACTAGCTGGGCTGCTGCTTGCTAGTCAAGCAGGGCGCGCCCTAACACGACGTTTTGTATCTCAGTCGCCCCGTCCAGATAGTTGGCCAAGCGGGCTGCAGCTAGGTGGCGTGGCAGCGGATGATCGCGCCTTGCGCCCGCCGCACCCATTACTTGCATGCAGTCGCTGATGCGACGCTCAACCACACGTGTGGTGAACTTCTTAGCGTGCGCGGCGGCCACGGTTGCGGCACCGCCAGATGACGATCCAGCCGACAACAGCTCGGCTGCGCGGTAGGACAGCAGCCGGGCGGCTTCAAGATCGGTCGCAGCGTCAGCCAACAAAAACCGAACGCCTTGCAGGTCGGCAATGCGTGCGCCAAACGCCTGGCGGTTTCGTATGTAGTTGGCTGCCGTTTCTAAAGCGGTGCGCAACATGCCGCAGCACATTGCTGACAGCAGCACTCGGGCCAGGTCAATGCCAGACATGGCCGCGGCAAATCCTTCGCCGACCGGCACAAACAGCGCCTCCTCCGGCACGACACAGTTTTTGAACTCAAAGCCGTTCGTTCCCATGGCGTGGCCTCCGACTAGTTGGTAGCCGTCCTGACGCACTAGCGCCGAGTCGGCTGGCACCGTGTTGGCTGGCGCTGAGTTGGCTGGCACCGTGTTGGCTGGCACCGTGTCAGCCAACAAATCCGTGTCAAGCAAAAACGCGGCGATGCCCCTGTGCGCTTTTGCGGGATCGGTTTGCACATACACCGACAGCATCTGCGCGGCTGTGCCGTTCGTAACCCACGCCTTCTCGCCGTTCAACACCCAGCTAGCGGCGCTGCCACGATTACCGCTGCTGCTGGCGCTGCCACTGTGCGGTTCCGCTGAAACGGCGATGGCGGCGGCATCGCTGCCCGCACCTGGCTCGGTCAGCAAGAAAGCTCCTATTTTTTCACCCTGCACCAGGGCCGGCAAAGCGGTCTCCCGCATTTTGGGCGGCGCCAAACGCGAAACTGCGCTGGCCAGGTTGTTGTGGCAAACCAAAGAGAACGCAACCGCCAGATCCACCGCGGCGATTTCTTCCAGCACACGAGCCAGGGCAAACGGGCTGAGCCCCGCGCCGCCGTCTGCGGTTGGGACTAGCAGCGCCGTGAAACCTTGCTGCGCCGCATCTTGAAATGCTTCGTGAGCGAATCGCCGTTCGCCCTCCCAGGTCTCCGACATCG
Source organism: Candidatus Poriferisodalaceae bacterium (assembly GCA_965212125.1). Lineage (GTDB taxonomy): Bacteria > Actinomycetota > Acidimicrobiia > Acidimicrobiales > Poriferisodalaceae > CAYRJD01. The sequence goes on from OZ243045.1 coordinate 1,470,985, forward strand.
GTGCGACAAACTCGCGCGCCCAGAGCGCGGCGGCGGCAACCATCTGGGCGTCCTTGGCATCTAGATCGGCGTCAATGACCGCGGCGGATTCGGTCAGGATGGTGAGCGAATCGGTCGGCCACAGCGGCTGTCCCGCTGGCTGGCTCGCTGCGCTCACAGGCGGCGGATCTTTGCTTGCCTGCCGGTAGTTCCGTACGCCATGCCCGCCATTCGGTGAAGATTACGAGTGTTGTCTATTTGCCCGAACAAGCGTGTGCCAGCCGCCACCAACGCTCCGTCCACCACGTGCGCCTGCCCGCTCACAAACTGGGAGTCGTCGCTCGCCAAAAACAACGCCATCGCAGCAATGTCTGACCCCTCGCCGCGGTCGGGCCAAGGCTGCAACTGCGACATCACCTCCTCAGCCTGGGCCTCGTTGCCGCTATGCATAAGCGGCGTGAAAATCAATCCCGGGCAGATCGCATTGACGCGTATGCGATGTGGGGCTAGCTCTTGGGCGGTGGTGGACGACAGATTTATGACCGCCGCCTTCGCCGCTGAATAGGCCTGCGGGCCCGCCCCGCCGCCCAGTCCGGCAATCGAAGCGGTGTTGATAATTGAGCCGCCCGTCCCCTGGCCGATCATCACACGCGCCGCGTGCTTGATGCCCAGAAAGACCGACCGCACAAGCACCGCAAACGTTTCGTCCCATGCGTCGGCCTCTAGCTCGGTGACGGGGCCAAACGCTCCGCCGATGCCGGCATTGTTAAACATCACGTCAAGGCGGCCGAAACTCTCCAGCGCCAGGTCAATCGCGGCGGCAATGTCCTGCTCTTGTGCTACGTCGGTGCGGGTGAAGCGCACCTGGTCGCCAAAGCCGTTTTCGGCTAGCTCTTGGGCGGTGGCGCGACCGTTTTCGTCGTTGAGATCGGCGATGACCACCTGCGCGCCTTCGGCAACAAAGCGCTCAACGGTGGCGCGCCCCATGCCGCTGGCGCCGCCAGTAACGACCGCCACCTTGCCAGCCAAAGCCTTGCCAGCCAAGGCGCCTTGGTTGGCCGAATTGTTTGCCGTGCTTTCATTCATGTTTGATGCTTCTCCTTAGCGCGCCGCAAGCCCTAGCACTCCGGCAGTCCTAGCACTCCACCAGCATTGCGCCCGCGCGGACTTTTGGCACCAGGTAGGTGCTTTTGGGCGGCATGGTTTTGCCCATATTCGCAACCGCAAACACGGTCTGTGCGGGTACCGGGGCTGTCAAGATTGTGAACACGCCGGAGTCGCTGGCTGGGTCGGCGGAGACTGGACTGCTGTCGGCGGGGGCTGGGCTGCTGACGGAGACTGGGCTGCTGGTAGCGGGGGCAGTGTTTGAAGCAGAACCGGCGGGGTTGGTGGCAAGCAAGGAGGGCCGATAGCTGAGGTTGGGGGCTGACGCATCCGTTATCCCAAACAACGCAGGCAACAGTTGAGCGTGAATGAACTCTGCGTCCAGCATCGCTGCGGGCTTGGGCTTGGTCGTGGTCGGCAAATCCAATCGCTTGGCGGTGTACCAGTAGTTAGCTTCGCTTGCTCCAATACCTATTCCCAGCCGACCCGCTTCAGTCGGAATGGCGGCTCTTTCGTCCGCTACCTGCGTTAGCTCACAATGCTGCGCCAAGGTGTCCAGCAAGCGGCGCGGCATGACGTCAATGTCGGACACCAGGCGATCAAATCCAGCCAAGACAAGCTCCTCGGGCGGCACCAAAGCGATCAGCACTCGCTTGAATCCGGCCCGGCGTGCCGCGGCAACTCGGTGATGCCCGTCGATGATGTAGAGGCTCTTGCCATCACAAAGAGACGTTGACAGCTCAGCCAGCGCGGCGCTAGTGGCACTCTCTTGCGGATCAACACGCCACAGCGTGATGGTTGCTCCGTCGGCGGTTTCGGTGTGAAGGACTGGCTCGCTGCGGTCGCTGTGCCCGGCTGGGTCAGCGCCAGCTGGGTCAGCGCTGGCTGGGTCAGCGCCAGTTGAACCCGCATCTGAACCAGCGCCAGTGGCAGCGATGATCTCTTTCAAGCCCGCCGCATCTGGACTGGCCGCAACCACCGGACTCCACATCTGCGCCACCTCGCCAAAACTTGCCGCCAAGCCATAAACCCGCGCGCTGTGCGTGTCTTCGTGCGGTAAAAGCTTGTGTTCGGACGGCGATGTTTGAACCGCACCAATCAGCGAATGCTGGACGCGCCCAACTGCGGCGATGCGCTGCACAAACAGGCTCGGTTCGGTCTTGGCTGAGTAAGCGCCCGCCGCTAACAGTTTTTGGAGCGCCTCGGCGACCTGCTTGGCCGTTCTTTGCTGTCCGCTGGGATGCGTCGCGCTAGCGCTATCAACACTGGCGTTATCAACACCGCTTGCGTTGTCAAAGCCGGGCTCGGCAGTGACGTGCAAAAACGAATCGGGGTTTTGCTCCATCAGGCGGCTTCGCAACTTTGGCGTCAGCGTTTCATGAGGCGGTGCAATTACCCTCTTAGCCCACTCGGGCGTGAGAATGGCTGCTCGCACCGGATGTATCACGGAATCACGCCGGCATCTTTTAGCTGCTCTATTTGATCCCAGTCAATGCCCACCTCCGCCAGCACTAGCTCCGTGTGCTGGCCGATCTCTGGCGGAGCATCGGCGACCTCCCAAGCGCTAGCGGAAAAATCCACCGGGGTTGCCACCATTTCGATCGTGTCGCCGGCGGCATCAAGCACCGGCACCCAGCAACCCGCAGCACGCGCCTGCGGATCATCACGCATCGCCAAGGTTGACTGCACCGGTGCCCACCACACATCGCCAGCGTCAAATATCTCGCCCCACTCTTTGCGAGTGCGAGTAGCCATTACCTCATCCATCTCTGTTATCAGCTCCGCTGAGTTCTCAATGCGGGTTTCAAGCGTTTCATATTTGGGGTTGTTTAGCCAGTCGGGTCGCTGCAATGCTGCGATCGCCGCAGGCCAATGACGATCCCCCTCAAGCCCCAGCATCCACAGCCACTCACCGTCGGCGCAGCGGTAGCAGTTGATGAGCGGATTCGGTGGCTCGTCACGACTCCATGGTGTGGTGTCGACGCCGGTCATTGCGGTGACATTGTGATCCCAGCCAAGCATGTAGGTGCCTAGCCGCAACAAAGATGTCTCTACCAGCTGCCCTTCGCCGGTGCGGGCGCGATGAAACAACGCCGCAGCCACGCCTGCCGCCGCGGCCACGCCTGTCATGTGGTCGCCCATGCCGCCGCGTTGATACGGCAGCTTCTCACCCTCGGGTGTCAGTGCCGAAGCTATGCCGGCGCGCGACCAGAATGCGCCCACGTCGTAGGTGTGGCGATCGCTTTCCTCGCCTCGCAGCGAAAGCCCCGTGACGCTCGCATAGATAAGGCTCGGGTAGCGCTTGGCGAGCGACTGATAGTCCAGTCCCATGCGCGCCAGGCCACCCGGGCGAATGTTGGAAACAAAGACGTCGACTGTTCCAAGCAGCTCGTGCAGCACGTCAAGGCTTTCGGGCTTGGTTAGGTCAAGGGCGACGCTTCGCTTGCCGCGGTTGTCAAGGTCGAACGGTGGGTTGCCGCTTTCGTAGAGCCAGTCCAGCGAACGGAACGGATCGCCGTCGTGCGGCTCTACTTTGATTACGTCGGCACCCCAGTCGGCCAAGATGCCAGCGCAGGCCGGGCCCGCAACCCAGACTCCGAGCTCCACGACTCGCACGCCTTCCATAGGCCCAGGCATCGCTCTATTGCCTCCCCTTTTTGCTCTGTGAGGCCGCGCTGGCGCGGCGAAACAAAGATGCTACGGAGAATAGCTGCGCGGGGCTGCCCCGTTTGCTAAGGGGCTGGCCGCGCTAAGGCTGCGGCGGGCTTACGCCCGACTGGTTGCTGGGGGGCTTTTGCTGGGGGGGCTTGCCCCGTTGTTACATGCTTGGGTTGCTTGACATGCTTGAGCTGTCTGACGCGTCAAAGCCGAACGGCGGGTAGCGGTCGGTCAAAAAGTAAAAGTAGGCATTTAAGCGCGTCCCTACGTTGAAGACCCCAACGTAGAACCGCTGGAAGCCAGCAGGCCAACGGCCGGTAAATAGCAGCACGAAGAACATGATTATTGAAGCAAGCAACAGAATTATTACCAAAATCGCGTACCAGATGGCGACAGGTATCACAAGGATCGGCCGAAACAGCGCGCTCCATCGGCTACTTCGGTTCAGTTCAACTTCAAAATCTGTTACTGCCGGATAGTTCCGCGGGTCCATGCCTTCGGATGTGAATTCAAACGGCGGATATCTATCTGTGAGCACAAAATAGTAAGACCAAAAACGGTTTTCATAGCGACCGAGCATGACAAAATACCCAGCCAACGGCTTGGGGGTTTTGCCACCGAGAAAACTGGCTATCCAGACAATCACCCAAAGCGGGAGAGAGACGACCTCCAAGACACGCAAAATAATCAGATGCGGAATGAGAAGGAGCCAGTGCACGAGCACGCGCCAGTTGCCGACTCTGTCTGGTGTGTTTACAGAAAATTCTGCTGGGTAGTTCATGGGCCGCATACTAGGTCTTAGCGAGGGCTGCTTGTTGGATTATCGCAGCCGCCTTGGGTCTGCTTTGGGTCAGCTCTAGGTCAGCCTTGAGTCAGCCTTGGGTCAGCGACGCCGCTAGCTAGCCGTCCAACTGTTCCAACATCGGGATTAGGTCGCGTCGCAGCAGCTTGCCGGTAGAGGTTCTCGGCAGCTCATCTAGCAGATGCACCACCTCCGGCCGCTTGAACGGTGCCAGCCGCTCGCGGGCATGCTGCACCAAGTCGTCACCGGATGTGCCGCTGCCGTCACGCACCACCGCAGCGGCCACCACTCGCTCTCCCCACTCTTCGCTGGGGATGCCAACCACGGCAGCTTCTAGCACTGCCTCGTGCTCATACAGCACGTCTTCAACTTCGTCGGGCAGCACATTTTCGCCGCCACGGATAATCATGTCGCCGGTGCGCCCCGACAAAAACAGATACCCGCCTTCGTCTATGTAGCCAAGATCGCCGGTGTGCACCCAGCCTTCGGAGTCGATGGTTACGCGCGTTTTTTCTTCGTTGCCCCAGTAGCCGCTCATTGCTCGGGCCGTCAGCAGCTGCACTTCGCCTAGCACGTCAGCCGCGTTTGGCTCGCCGGTCTCGGCATCGACCACGCGGATCTGCACATCCTCCAGCACCTGCCCGACCGAGCTAAGTCGGCGCAGCTTGGTTTCTTTCTCCTCGTCGGTTCCCTCAATGCGGTGGTCGTCGGGGTCTAAGACCGCCACGGTGGATGTGGTTTCGGTCTGGCCGTATGCGCCGGTGAATGCCACATTTGGCGGGAAGGCCGCAATGGCTCTGCGAATGACCGATGGCGGCATGGGCGCTGCGCCGTAGGTAATCGCTTCAAGCGATTCAAACGCAGTGGGCGTGAAGTTTTCTATCTCCATCACCCGCGACAACATCGTTGGCACCAAAAAGGCGTGCGTGACGCCGTGCTGAGCGATGCAGTCAACCCATTCGCTCGCCTCAAACTGCGGCAGCAACACCACCACCCGGCCGCTGTAAAGAGCGTTCAGCATGGAGGTGAGTCCGGCGATGTGGTACAGCGGCACGGCGATCGCCATGCGCCCGATGTCTTCGCCGGTGGCGGCGTCGTTGGTGCCCATCACGTAACCGGTGATGGCTTCGTTGGTTAGGCGCACGCCCTTGGGCAAGGCCGTGGTGCCGCTGGTGTAGAGCAGCGCGCACAGGCCGTCGGGGTCGACCTCTTCGGGCACCGGCAACTCAAAGGCTTCGTCGCGCGCAGCGGCGAAAGAGCTGGGGTCGTCTAGCAGGAGCACCTCGCTGATGGAATCCGGCTTGGCGGCGGCGATCTGTTCTTGGTAGCGGGTTTGCGTAAACAGCACCTTGACGCCGGAGTCTTGTAGCAGGTGGGCGGTCTCTTCTTTGCCGGCTCGGAAGTTCATCGGCACCAAGGTTGCGCCCGCAACGCAGCACCAAAAATTGCCTCCACGCATTCAAGGCTGTTGGTTGCGAACACTCCCACCCGGTCGCCTGGCTCCACTCCCAAGGTGGTGAGCAGGCCGGCTGTCTTGGCGACGTTGTCTAGTAGTTCTTGGTAGGTGACCTCACGCGCAGGAGTCGTTGAGGTGTCAACAAGGATCGTTTGGTCGCCAGCAATCGTCGCTGGCATAAACAGCAGCATTCCTAAATTCAACGCAGCCCCTTTGCTTGCAGCAGCTCTGGCAGAAGCTTAGATAATGCCAGCGCTGAGCGTAAAGCGTGATCGGCGCGACGTGGTGCGTGATTGCCGCCGCAGCGTGGTCTTCTGGTTGTGCCCTAGCCTGTTGCGTATGGCAAAAACGAAGAAAACCAAAGGCGGGGTTGCGGCAAATATTGAATTCTGGGTTGACCCGCTCTGACCGTGGTGTTGGGTAACGGCCCGTTGGGTCGTTGATGAGGTGGCAACGCAGCGCGATTTAGACATCACTTGGCAGCCGATCAGTCTGTTGCTGAAAAATGAGCCGCCGCCGGACAGCGACTACTACAACGCCATGTCAACCACGCACAACATGTTGCGGGTGATGGAGGCCGTGCGTGAAGCCAAGGGCGATGCGCCGGTGTTTGATCTGTACTGGGAGCTAGGCACCCGCATCCACCACGACGGCGATCTGAACTTTGACGTGACCGATGCCTTGGAAGCGGTGGGGCTTGATCGGGCTTTTGCGCAGGCTTATGACGACGAAGCGTGGGACGACATGGTTCGCAAACGCATGCAGCTGGGCTTGGATCTGGTGGGCGAAGACGTCGGAACGCCGATCATCGCTTGGGATCGGTTTGATGGCGAGCGCATGGCTTTGTTTGGGCCGGTGATTACCAGGGCGCCCAGCGGTGACGATGCGCTGAAGCTGTGGGATGCGATGATTGATCTGGGCGACATTGATGGGTTCTGGGAGCTAAAGCGAACCCGAACGCAAAGGCCAGACTTTGGAGAGCGGCCGAGCTGATTTAGCGCTGATTTAGCTTTAGCGCTGACATCGGCTACTAGCACCGACCAGGAAGGGGTGCCTTTGATGTCAAATTCACAAACGAAAGAAGTGAAATCCGCGGGCGGAACGCTGCTTGATGGTCTGACGATCATTGATGCCGACAGTCATTGGTCTGAGCCGTATGACCTGTGGACGTCGCGCGCACCGGCGGCTTATCGCGATCGCGTGCCGGTAATGGGCGAGCGCGACGGGCAGCGGCGCTGGTGGTTTGACGGAGACATTCCGATCGGGCTGCCGATCGCTTCGTCGGTGGTCGCACCTGACGGGCAAAAGGTCAAGGGCACCGCATTTTTTGACATGGATAACGAGATGGTGCACCGCGCCAGCTTTGATGCGCAGGCGCGCGTGGAAATGCTGGACCAGTTGGGCATTACTGCCCAGATCATGTATCCCAACGTGGCGGGGTTTGGCAACCAGAATTTTCTTAGGTCGCCTGACAATGCGTTGCGGTTGGTCTCCGTTGAGATCTACAACGACGCTTTAGCTGAGTTTCAAGACGCCAGCGGCCAGCGGGTGTTCGGGATGGCGCTTTTGCCATGGTGGGATCTTGATACCGCGGTCAAAGAGCTGCAGCGCTGCCATAGCAATGGCCTGCGCGGCATCGTGACCTGCTCAAACCCGGAAGAAACCGGCATGCCAGACATGGCGACCTCGCACTGGGATCCTGTGTGGGAGGCGTGTTCAGACTTAGAGATGCCAGTGAACTTTCATATCGGCTCTTCTGAAGGCAATCTTGACTTTTTCGGCAAGGCGCCATGGCCGTCTTTTGGCGGTGAGCTGCGGCTAGCGGTTGGGTCGGCCAACCTGTTCATGGGCAACGCCCGCATCATCGGCAACATGATTTATTCCGGCGTGCCGGAGCGCTTCCCCGACCTCAAGTTTGTGTCGGTGGAAAGCGGAATCGGCTGGCTGCCGTTTTTCTTAGAGACGCTTGATCATCAGATGTACGAGACCGTGCCCAATGAGTTGAGTCACCTTTCAATGCTGCCGTCGGAATATTTCAGGCGGCAGTTTTATGGCTGCTTTTGGTTTGAGCGCTCCACGGTGCGTCCCTCCGTTGAGTATTTGGGAGCTAGCAGCGTGATGTTTGAGACGGACTTTCCGCATCCGACTTGCCTGTATCCGCGTGACGATCACGACCTAGCGAAGGCGCTTGAAGGCATTTCGGCCGACGATGTGGCTGCGATTATGGCTGGCAACGCGGCGAAGCTTTATCGCATAGACACTGAGTAGCTAGCACTGAGTAGCTGGCGCGGTAGCTAGCGCGGTAGTGCGCTGTGGCTAGATAACCAGCGCGCTTTGGCTGCGCTCTACCGCTAACCCCTGAGCGAGCGGCAGATCCGCGGCGGCTCTTTGGCAGCGGCGCAAGCCAGCCGCAAGCGCCCGGCCGTTTTCATGGCGTCCCAGCGCGGCCGCAAGTCCGGTCGCTAGCTCAATGGCGCGGCCGGTCAGGTCGGCCAGTTTGGCTAGCTCGGTCACAATGCCTAGCTGCAGGGCTTGCGCGGCATCTATGCGACGGCCGGAAAGCAACATCGGCATCGCCGCGCTAGCGCCAATCACACGCGGCAGGCTCTGCGTGCCGCCCGCTCCTGGCAGCATGCCCAACCCCACCTCTGGCAGCGACATCTCTGCTTTGGTGGAGGCGATTCTGATGTCGCAGTACAGAGATATTTCAAAACCTGAGCCGAGGGCGTAGCCGTGGAGCGCGCACAGCGTGGGAACGGGTAGTCGTGCCAGCGGTAGCCAGGGGTCGCGATCCCAGCGGATTCGGCGAGCGTGGGCGATGGTCTCGGCGTTGCCGAACTCCGACAGGTCAGCACCGGCGCTGAAATTCTCACCGTTGGCGCGCAGCAGCAAACAGCGAACGTCGGGAATGTCGCGCACCGCAGTTACGGCTTCGATTAGTTGGTCGCGCATTTCCAGGTCGTAGATGTTGAGCGGCGGGTGATCTAGGACGATTTGCGCCACGCCGTTGGCGGCATCGATTTCTAGGTGCAGGCGTTGCGAGCTCATGCCAGCCCGACCTGGGTGGAGGGCGTGGCAGTGTCTGTCACGGTGCACATGGCAAGGCGCGCACGGCAAGGTGCACCAGCGGCTGGACCGCTTCGGCCAACGACACGCGGCGGTGTTGCTTGAGCTGCTGGTTGGGGTCGGAGCTGGGCTTGGTGTCCGATGGCTTCAGCAACTCGATGGCGACTTCGCATGCCAGCAATCCCGCCAGCGGATCGGGATAGGAAAACGCGGGGCGGGTGTGCTGCCATCCAAGACCTGAGGCGGCGTGGACGCCGGTGCCGTAGGCAATCCAATCTGCCTCTGGTGTGGCGCCATCAAATGCGGTTATTGCGAGCGTGCGAAGTTGCGGTGCGGTGCGGGCGAACTTGGCGGGTTCCAGATCAAAGTTTCTCAGCGCGCGTGGCGAAAGCGAGGTAACCAGCAGATCTGCGCCAGCTAGAAGCTGCTCAAACTCGCGCCTGTCTGTGGGTAAATCCAGATCCAGCTCAACGGTTTGTTTGGCGGAGTTGAGTGGCTGGTACATGGGCGAGTTGGCAAGCCCGTCCGGGCGTTTTGCGGTGGTGATCTTGGTTACCTGTGCGCCGGCCTTGGCTAGCAGTTGCGTGCAGAGCGGTCCCGCCCACATAGACGTGAGATCTATGACGTTTGCTCCCGCGATGTTGGTTGGTGGAACGGGGGCTGCTGCCGCAGGGGTTGCAGAAGCTGGGGTTGCAGAAGCGGGCGGCGGCGGGATTTGCGTGGGCAAGCTGCGGTAGGGCGTCACCGCTAGGCGCCATTGCTGGGCGGCGCTTGCGACTAGCTCAACGTCGGTTTCGTCGGCAACGGTGCTGGCGAAGCGCTGCCAGGTGGATTCATCTTCGGGGCCAAGGTCAACGCACAAGGCACCCGTGCCCCATGGGACCGGCTCGGTCGGCTGCTGGGGGCTGTGTGGTTCCGTTAGCAGTTGGGGCATCCGCACCCACGCATCGGTATCGCCAACCACAGCGCGGCCGAGTCGCTGGTCTATAGCGGAGCCGAGTTGTTGGCCTAGTTCAAGCAAGCCTGCTGGCAGGTGATCTGGCGCTTGCCCGGCTGGTGCTTGCCCGGCTGGCGCCTGTGGGGCTAGCGCTTGCTCGGTCATGGCTTGCCGCTACCGGCCGGCAAAGTCGGGCGGCCGCTTGGCAAAAAATGCGGCAAGCCCTTCGGCACGATCGTGCGTTGCGGCTAGCTGGTGATTGAGGTCGCCTTCTAGTCGAAGTCCCTCAGCTAGCCCTTGCTCCATGCCACGAGCGACCGCTTCTTTCAGGTATTCCAACGCAATCGGCGCGGCTGCGGCCAACTGCGAAACCAAGCTGTCAACTGCGGCATCTAAATCGTCTGCTAGCTCATGCACCAGCCCCCAGTCGGCGGCAGTTTGGGAGGAAATCTCTGTGCCGAGCAGCAGCAAGGCGTTGGCTCGTCCCGCACCAATCGCACGTGGCAATCGCTGAGTGCCGCCCCACATGGGCAACCGCCCGCCATCAGCGCCCGACCCATCCGCCACCGACGTGCCCAAAGCTGGCAGAGAGAACCGCGCAGAGCTATCGCACAAGCGCAGATCACATGCCAGCGCTATCTCAAGTCCAACCGACGTGCATTCACCGCTGATCGCGCAGATTGTGGGTCCGCGCACCGCGGCCAGAGCAGCAGCCGGGTCGGGCGTTACTTCGGTCGGGTCAAAGCCCAACCCGGTGCAAAAATCGGTGCCGGCCGGATTGCGCACCACCACGATCGCAGGCTCGCGCCGTTCGCGCGTCTGAACGCAAGCATCGCTAATGCTGCGTGCCTGCGGCGCGCTTAGCTCACCGCCCGCGACATCAACAACTACTACCGAGTGTGCGGGCTCAGCCAAATCAGCCGCCAGCTAAATCAACCGCCAGCTAGCGCTAGTCGGCAGACTTGGTTTTCTTAGGCTCCTGCAGTTCCATGTCTTTGCCGTTGCACTGCAGCGTCACCGCACCTGGCTTGGTAACTAACACCTCAACGCCGGAATCTTCATCCTGATAGCGCTTGCCAACCTTCACGTCTCCCCCACCCGACGCTGATACGTCGCCTTCGCCACCCTTGGTGACGATTACCTGCACACCGCTATCTAGTTCAAGACGTTCGCCAGCCTTAACTGTCATGTTCCCCTCGCTGTTTTCTTGGTTGGATTCGTTGGATTTTCTGCCAGTCTAGGGTGCCAAGGCATCCAATCCAAGACCTGTCATAAGCTCTTGCGCATGACTCTTGAACCACAAGCCGCCGATCTGATCGCAATGGTTAACGATCTCAACCTTCCTAGCTTTGAAGAGGCTGGCTACGAAAAATCCCGCATTGGGTTTGAGGAGCGCGCTACGTCCAGCGCTTTCACCGAAGTGGGCTCGGTAACCGATGAGACAATCCCGGGCCCTGACGGCAACGACATACCGATACGGATCTACACGCCGACGGCGGAAGCACGCAGCCCGCACGGCACCGCGGGCGGCAACGCTGGCACGGGTGAGCCTGGCACGGGCAAGCCTGGCACCGGCCTGGTCTATTTCCACGGCGGCGGCTGGGTGGTGGGCAACATCAACACGCACGACGGGGCTTGTCGCATGCTGACGCAGTTTGCTGGCGCGGTAACGGTGTCGGTGGATTATCGGCTGGCGCCCGAGCATCGCTTTCCCGCGCCGGTTGAGGATTGCTACGCGGCAACGCAGTGGGTGAGCGCAAACGCCGACCGACTTGGCATAAACCCGGCGGCGCTAGTTGTGGGTGGCGACAGCGCGGGCGGGAATCTTGCGGCGGCGGTGGCGCAGATGTGTCGTGATCGTGCCACGGCGCCATTGGCGATGCAGCTTTTGATCTATCCGGCCACCGCCTTTGACCGTGACACGGCGTCAATGCGGGCCAACGCGGAGGGCTACCTGCTCACCCAATCGACCATGCGTTGGTTTGATGATCTTTATCTGCCCGAACAAGAACAAGCCCGCGCTCAGGCCAGCACCAATCCGTATGCGGCGCCGCTGGAATGTGATGACCTGGCGGGGCTAGCGCCGGCCGTTGTGATCGTGGCTGGGCACGATCCGCTGTGCGATGAAGGCGTCGCCTATGCGAACAAGCTGTCGCAAGCCGGGGTGCCCACAACCTTGCTGGAATATCCGGGGCAGTTCCACGGATTCTTCACGATGACGAAGTTTTTAGACCAGGCCACTCAGGCGAACTATTTAGCTAGCGCCCTGATTAGGAGCATCGCTGGCGGTTAGGGGTGCCAGCGGCGGCTAGCACCGGCGGCTAGCACCGGCGGCGGTTAGACCTCGTGCTTGAACGACAAGCGCAGCTTGGTGCGGTATGCGGTGATTTTGCCGTCGTCAATCACCACGTCTTGTTCGATCACTTCGGCCACCCGCAAATCTCGCAGCGTTTTGGATGCTTCGGTAACTGCGTTTACCGTTGCCTTCTCCCACGACTCGTCGCTGGTTCCGATTAGCTCAATGACGTTATAAACGCTGCTCATTGTCGCTCCTTTGTCAGGGGATTTACTATTCCCGAGAATGCCTAACGTAGTATGCCCCTGGTAATCATCGGAGCGTTAAGTGGACGAAGCCCCCGCGTCAAGCACCAACTCGGTTGAAAAAGTAATCACGGTCGTCGCCGCTAGCCCTGTCTCTTGGGAGCATGCGGCGCAAACCATCGTCAGCGACGCATCCAAAACCATTCGTGACCTACACGTCGCTCATGTGATTGAGCGAGACGTGCTGCTGACGGAGGGCGCCATTGCGATGTACCGCATCAAGCTGCGACTGGCATTCCAGATTGACCGCCGCCGCCCCTCCCTCACGCCCGGCGAGCTAGACATCGAGGTCAAGCGCTGGCTGATCGTTACCAACCAAACGTTGGGAACCGGCGAAGTGGTGGCCGAAGTTGAGCGGCTGGCGGCCGATTGCCCGTGCGAGTTCCATTTGCTTGTGCCGGCAACACTTTCGCAGAGCTATGCCCGCGCTCGGCGACTGTCGATGATGGCGGCCGACCCGGTTACGGGCATCCCGGCGGAAATGCTGCAGTCAAGCGCTGAGCTGCTAGGCCCCGACGTTGAAGGTCAAGAGCAGGCGCGCAAACGGCTTGATGCGCAGGTTAAGAAGCTCCGAAAAAAGTCATACAACGTGACGGCTGAGCTGGGCGACCCGGACCCGATAAGGGCGATCATGTCGGTGCTGACACGCGCCAGTTTTGACGGCATCATCTTGTCAACGCTGCCGCCCGGCATCTCACGGTTTGTGAAAGGCGACCTGCCGAGTCGTGTAAAGCGGGTGTCGGACCTGCCGGTTACGTACCTGCCTGGCAAGGTGCCTGAGGAAGAAGACCTCACCTAACCGCCCCAGCTAGCGGATTAGCGGATGGATAACTGGGAGAACTGATGGAATCACGCAGCTATCAGCAACGCCACGACGCGGCGTGCGAGGTGTTTGCGGGTTTCACCGCTGGCAAGGGCGACGCGCAGCGAGCCGCAACCGCAATGACGCGCAGCCTGGGCGCGCTGGGGACGTTCGCATTTGACGTGGTGATGGGCGACGTTTGGTCGCGCCCGCAACTGTCACGCCGTGACCGCAGCCTGATTGTGGTGTCGGTGCTGGCCGCTATTGGGTCTAGCGAAGAGCTGTCTTTTCATACCGAGACCGCCCTGAACCACGGCCTGACTCGCACCGAAATTGAAGAAGTGCTGCTACACATTGCGGTTTACGCGGGCTACCCCATGGCGATGCGAGCTACGCGCGTGGTGGATGCGCGGTTTTGCACAATTGACGGAGTTGAGCGACAGCCCGAACGCGAGCCGGGTGCGAAACTTGACGACGACGAACGTCGGGCGGCGGGCGCTGAGGTTCGCAAAACCCTGACGGCGGGGCGAGCTAACGCCGACCCGGATGCAGACATGGCTGCCTTGGTTGAGCGGCTAGGTGAGGTCGGCAAGATCGCATACCACTGGGCGTTTGGTGATGTCTGGTCGCGGCCGCAGATGTCGCGCCGGGACCGCAGCGTTGTGGTGATAGCGATATTGACCGTGCTGAGCCTGACCGGGGAGCTGGCTTTTCACGTTCCCGCCGGGCTGAATCATGGGCTGAGTCGCACGGAGATTGAAGAGATCATGGTGCAGATGACGATTTACGGTGGTGTACCACGTGCGGTGGAAGGCGTCCACGCCATGCACGCCGCTTTCGACAAGATTGACAGCCGGGACAGCTAGCCGGAATTAACGGGGACTAGCGGCCAGAGCGGGACCGCGCTAGTCGGGCCGGCTAGAACTTGGCGAAGCGCTGCTGAGCGTCGGTGCCTCTTGCGGCAGCCGCTGAAACATCGCCGTCAAACTCCGACAGGTCACCCAGCCGAGACAGCTGGCTGTAACCGCGCAACTGGTGCTTAGTCATCTGCACCGATAGCGCGGGCAGGTCAATGATTCGCTTCACCCAACGATCAACCGCCGCGTCAAGCTCGGCCTCATCCGCACAGGCCTCATGCGCCATACCCCAGCTAAGTGCGGTCAGGCCATCAACATGTTCGCTCGTCAAAATGAACTGGCGCGCCCGCGCCATGCCTATCTCTGAAACAAGTCGCGGAGTTGCGCCCCACGGCAGCGGCACGCCCAGATTTACCTCCGGCACATACCACTGAGCATCCGCAGTGGTCAGCCGAAAGTCGCTGCTCATGGCAAAGCAACTGCCGCCGCCGATGGCGTGACCGTGAACGCGGGCGATGGTCACCGCTTCGCAGTCTTCAATGGCGCGGGTGGCTCGGCGGCCGAGCTGGTTCGCGTAGCGGGCTGCGGTTTCGCTGGCCGGTGCGGTGGGCTGCTCGCGGCGATCGGCGCCCGCGCAAAATGATTTGCCACGCCCACCAAGCACAACCACCCGAATGTCGGTTTGATGGTTCAGCGCCGTAAACAACTCAACGACGTCTTTGAGCATGGCTTGGTCGTGAGCGTTGCGGGCTTGCGGCCGATTCAGCCACGCACGCAGCACGGGGCCTTGCTGTTCTAGCTCTAGCCAGTTGAACTCTGGCCACTTGAGATCTGGCGACTGAGGGCTTTTCTTTTGCATAACACCAGTGTTGCCGTAAGAATGGGGGCGTGCCAACAAACAAACTAGATCTGTCAGCAGTCAAACATCATCAGGTGGACGCACTTGGGACGCGCATACACGTAGCTGAGGTCGGCTCCGGGCCGGCCGTGCTGTTCGTGCATGGCTTTCCGGAATCGTGGTATTCCTGGCGCTACCAGCTGCCAGCCATCGCCGCGGCTGGCTATCGCGCCATTGCGATTGACGTGCGCGGCTACGGGCGGTCGGGTGCCCCGGCGGGCATTGAGCAGTACTCAATGACGCATCACGTGGGCGACAACGTCGGCGTGCTGCGGGCGCTGGGTTGCGACACCGCCACGATTGTGGGTCACGACTGGGGCTCCCCGATTGCCTGGTCGAGTGCGCTGATGCGGCCAAACATTTTCACTGCGGTCGCATTGCTTAGCGTGCCCTACAACGCACGCAACGACTTCAAGCCCAGCGCCGCATTCCGCCTGATGGGTGGCGATGAAGAGTTCTACATTGAGTACTTCCAAGAGCCCGGCCGAGCCGAGGCCGAGATAGAGGCCGATATGGCTGACTGGCTGCTGGGGATGTATTTCGCTGGATCGGGCGATGGCGTGCGGCAAAGGCAAAAAAGCGGCGACGCATCCGGTGGGCGTTTCACGGTCGCGCCGGGTGGGCAGCTGCGGGAGCGGTTTGTCTGGCCCGAGCCAGGGCAATGGCCTGCCTGGTTAAGCGAGGACGAGTTCGGGTATTACCTGTCTGAGTTTTTGCGCACTGGTTTTAGCGGAGGTCTGAACCGCTACCGCAACGTGGATCGCGACTGGGAAGACACCGCGGCGTGGGACGATGCGCCGATTACGCAGCCGTCGTTGTTTATTGGCGGTGAGGTGGATGGCCCGACCGTGTGGGGGGCTGGGTCTATCGCCAAGTTTGGGGAGACGATGCCGAACTTGCATAAGTCGGTGATAATCGACGGGTCGGGGCATTGGGTGCAGCAGGAAGCCGCGGATCAGGTGAACGCAGAGCTACTGGAGTTTTTGGGAACGCTCTAACCCGGCCGGCTCTAGCCCGGCCGGCTCTAGCCCAACAAGTCGAGCAAGCGCTAGCCCAGCAAGCCGAGCTCTTGAACCGTGTCGCGCTCCTCTACCAGCTCGGCCCAGGATTTCTCGATGCGATCACGGCTGAACTCGTCCAGGTCAAGGCCGCCAACCACCGAATAGTCGCCGCCCAACACCTCACACGGATAAGACGTGATCACGCCTGCGGGCGACCCGTAATCACCGGTTGACGGAATCCCCATAGACACCCAGTCGCTGGCTGGCGTGCCCGCTACCCAGTCGTGCATGTGATCAATGGCGGCCGAAGCAGCCGAGGCGGCCGATGAGGCACCACGTGCGTCAATGATGGCTGCGCCGCGTTGCTGCACGGTGGGGATGAAGTCGTTTTCCAGCCAGGCTTGATCGTTCACCATCTGCGCTGCGTTGCTACCGCCAATCTGGGCGTGGAAGATGTCTGGGTATTGCGTGGCGGAGTGGTTTCCCCAGATGGTCATATTGGTGACGTCGTTAACCGACACCGCTGCCTTGGCCGCTAGCTGGGCGACGGCTCGGTTGTGATCCAGGCGGGTCATGGCGGTGAACTGGTCGTCGGCGATGGCGGGCGCATTGCGCATGGCGATCAGGCAGTTGGTGTTGGCCGGATTGCCGACCACCAGCACTCGCACGGCTGGGTCGGCGGCCGCGCTGATGGCTTGACCTTGCGTGGTGAAGATGCCGCCGTTGGCAGCCAGCAGGTCGCTGCGCTCCATGCCGGCCTTGCGCGGCAGGGAACCAACCAGCAGTGCGTATTGGGCTCCCTCGAACGCAACGTTCGCATCGGCGGTTTCAACGGTTCCGGCGAGCAGCGGAAACGCGCAGTCGTCAAGCTCCATCTTCACGCCAGCCAGGGCGACCAAGGCGGGCTCAATTTCAAGCATCTGCAAGATAACCGGCTGATCGGGTCCAAGCATCGCACCCGATGCAATGCGAAACAGCAGGCTGTAACCGATCTGGCCGGCCGCACCGGTAACGGTTACTCGAACGGGGTCATTCATTGGCGGAGACCTTTCTAGGTTGTCGCGGCTGAGTTTGCTAAATCAAATGCGTCAAAAGTGTTTTGCAACAGCATGGCGCGAGTCATAGGCCCTACTCCGCCGAGCCGTGGCGTAATCCAGCCTGCCACATCTCCGACCGCCTCATCCACGTCGGAAATAATGCGTTTCCCCTCGCGCGTGATGCCCGCCCCCACTACCGCCGCTCCGGGCTTGACCATGTCGGCGGTGACCAATCCAGGGCGACCGGCGGCGGCTATCAGCACGTCGGCCGTGCGGGTGTAGCTAGCCAGGTCGGCCACGCCGGTGTGAATGACCGTTACCGCCGCGTTGGCTCCTTCACGGCGTGATGCCAGCAGCAGCGCTAGCGGCCGCCCGATGGTGAGGCCACGACCGATCACCACCACGTGGCTGCCTTCAACGGGGACTTTGTACGCGGCGAGCATTGTCAGGATTGCGCGCGGCGTGCAGGGCAGCGGCGCTGGCGCGCTCATCACCAGGCGGCCGAGATTGACGGGGTGAAGGCCGTCGGCGTCTTTGACGGGATCTACCGAGCTGAGTATTTCCGGCTCGTCAAAATGGTCGGGCAGCGGCAGTTGCACGATGTATGCGTGTACGCCCGGGTCGGCGTTGAGCGCCGCAATGGTGTCTTCTAGCTTGGCTTGGCTGACGTCGGCTGGCAGCGGTCGGTGGAATGAGTTGATTCCAACCTGCTCGCAGTCTTTTATTTTGGCGCCCACGTAGCTGTGGGAGGCGGGGTCGTCGCCCACCAAAACGGTGCCAAGGCCGGGTGCTTTGCCGCTGCGGGCAAGCTCCGCAGCAACTTTTTCGGCGATGCTTTGCTTGATCTGGGTGGCTAGTTTTTCGCCGTCAAGCAACTCCGCGGTCACAGCAGCGCAGCGTAGTTGCGGCTAGTGCTTGGTGGTTGCGGCTAGTGCTTGAACTGGCGTTCGCCGGTGAAGATCATCGCCAGCCCCAGGCTGTCGGCCGCGGCGATCACATCTTCGTCGCGCATCGCCCCGCCAGGCTGCACCACCAACGCCACGCCTGCTTCGGCGGCTGCTTCCACTCCGTCGGGGAACGGGTAGAAGGCGTCGCTCGCGCAGGCTCCGTCGGCAGCTCGCCCGGCCGCTTTGGCGGCAGCCAGCTGGGCGGACTCAACCCGGTTTTGCTGACCGGCGCCGATGCCCCAGGCTGTGCCTGCGTGCGCCAGCACGATTGCGTTGGAGCTGACGTGGCCGCAGACACGCCAGGCGAACTTGGCGTCTTCAAGCTCATCGGCTGTGGGTTGGCGTTTTGTTACCACCTGCCAGCTTGCGGGCTGAGAGGAAAAACTGGCGGCGCTTTGAGCCAGCCAGCCACCGTTGATTTGGCGCAGCGTGATTGGTGCGGGTGCCGACGCTGGTGTTGACGATGGTGCCGCCGCAGACGCAGCCAACTCAGGTGCAGCAGCCTCCAAGATGCGGGTGTTCTTGCGCTTTTTGATGATGCGCTCAATCACGCCTTCTTCAAAGCCCGGTGCGATTATCAGATCGGCTTGCGCGGCCTGGGCTATGCGTTCAACCGTGTCGATGTCAACGATGCGGTTGAGTGCGACGATGCCACCGAAGGCCGAACGCTGGTCGCAGTCAAATGCGCGCTGGTAGGTGTCAGCCAGCTCCGCGCTGCCGCTGCCCGGAGCCGCGTTGGCTGCGATGGCCGCTCCGCAGGGGTTGGCGTGTTTGACTATCACCACGGCTGGCACGTCACCGGCGCTGACTCCGAAATCGTGCGCCATGTGCCAGGCCGCCGCGGCGTCAAAATAGTTCAGATAACTGAGGGCGGGGCCGCCGTGCTGGACTGCGTGATCCCACCAAGAGGTGGTGCCCGCGGCGCGGTAGAGGGCGCCTTGCTGGTGCGGGTTTTCGCCGTAGCGGCACACCTGCGTTTGCTCTAGCGCCAGATGCAAGGTGGGCGGCAGGTCGACTGGTTCGCGGTCAAGCCAGGCGACGATCTGCGCGTCGTAAGCCGCCGTATGAGCAAAGGCCGATCGCGCCAGTCGGCGACGGGTAGCGACGCTAAGGCTCGCGTTATCCGCCAGCTCGTCTAGCACCACCTGATAGTCGGCGGGATTTACCACCACTCCCACACCACCCGCGGCGTCGCCGTGATTTTTGGCGGCGGCTCGAACCATGGCTGGACCGCCAATGTCAATTAGCTCCGGCCCGGGATCGGTATGGAACGGGTAAAGATTGCAAACCACCAGGTCAATTGCGTCAATGCCGTGCTCGGCCAACGATTCCATATGGGCAGGCTTGGATCGGTCGGCCAAGATGCCGCCGTGAATGCGCGGATGCAGAGTCTTGACACGGCCGTCAAGCATTTCGGGGCTGCTCGTTACGTCTTCGACGGCTATGACGTCCACGCCTGCCTCCCGCAGTGCCGCAGCCGTGCCGCCGCTGGAGACGATTTGCCAGCCCAAACGAGCAAGCTCAGTTGCCATGTGGTCAATGCCGGTTTTGTCGTAGACGGAGATGAGTGCTCTCAAGTGCTGGTGCTCCTTGTGTAAGGGGTTGTCGGGGTCGGGGTTGTTGAAGTCGGTGTTGTTGAAGTCGGGGTTGTTGAAGTCGGGGTTGCGGGGCTTGTCGGCTGGGTTTTGATGAACTCAGCGATGGTGGCGGGATAGAGCCTGCGCTCAACTTCTTTGATGCGTTCGTGCAGGGTTTCTTCGGTGTCGTCGGGCAAGACCGGCACGGATTCTTGGGCGACCACCGGCCCGGCATCAACAGTCTCGGTGGCAACGTGGACCGTGCAGCCGGAGACCTTTGCCCCGTGGGCTAGGGCTTCTCGCACGGCGTGCCAGCCCGGAAATGCTGGCAGCAGCGAGGGGTGCGTGTTGAGAACTCGGCCGTGATATTCGTCAAAGAACGGCTTCGCCAACACCGTGCCGAAGCCGGCCATCGCAACTAGGTCAGTGTTCGCCGCGGCAAGAGATTCAACGACGGCCTTGCTGTACGACACTCGGTCAAACTTCGGGCTGAAGTCTGTGCGCTCAACAACGCAGGCAGCGACTCCGTGGGATTTGGCGATGTCGATGCCGCGGCAGGAACGATCCGCTAGCACCAAGGTCACTGGCAGGTCGGCTTGGATTATTGCTTCAAGTATTGATCCGGTTCCTGACACAAGAACGGCTAACCGCACCGCGGCAGATTAGACAGCGCCGCCCCTCCGACACGTGATTGCAGAGCTAAAGCTGTTTGACTATTTCCGCCATCAGTTCGCCGGCTTCGGTCGGATTCATACCGACCTGTGCTCCGGCATCACGCAGCGCATCCATTTTCGCTTCCGCTGTGCCTTTGCCGCCGGAGACGATGGCGCCTGCGTGTCCCATCTTTTTGCCAGGTGGCGCGGTTACCCCCGCGATGTAGGCCGACACCGGCTTGGTCATCTCTGACTTGATGAACTCCGCCGCCTCTTCTTCGGCCGACCCGCCGATCTCACCGATCAGCATGACCGCCTTGGTTTCGGGGTCGGCTTGGAAGGCTTCCAGACAATCCACAAACGACGTGCCCGGCACCGGGTCGCCACCGATGCCCACGCATGTCGTAACGCCGATGTCTTTTTGCTGCAGCTCATACAAGGCCTGATAGGTGAGCGTGCCTGAGCGACTCACGATGCCGACCGGGCCGCCCGGTTTAGCGATGTGGCCGGCGGTGATTCCGATGTTGCATTGGGCTGGGCTGATGATGCCCGGGCAGTTCGGACCTAGCAGGCGCACGTCTGGGAAGTCCGCACGCAGGCGATTAAAAAAATTCGCCTCGTCGTGCGCGGGCACACCTTCGGTGATGCAGACGATGAACTTGATTCCGCCTTCGGCTGCGTCGATGATCGCATCGGCAACGCCGGGTGCGGGAATGAAAATGCAAGACGCGGTGGCGCCGGTGGCCTCTACCGCTGAGCGGCAGCTGTCAAAAATCGGCACTCCGTCTACGTCGGTGCCGGCCTTGCGTGGGTTGGTGCCACCGACCACCTGGGTTCCGTAGTCGCGATTCAGCAGGCCGAAGTAGCGACCCTGCGAACCGGTGAGACCCTGGTAAATAACGCGGGTGTCTTTATCAACAAAAATGCTCACTGCTAGTCCCTCTGCTCTAGCTGGCCGATTCGGCGGCTAGCGAAACCGCGCTGCGGGCGGCGTCAATCATGGTTGGCTGCATGAACAGCTTGTCGCTTAGGTGGGATTCCAAAATCTTGCGTCCCTCCTCGGCGTTGGTGCCGTCAAGTCGGATAACGATCGGTGCGGCTATGTCAACGCTGGCCAAGGCGGAAATGATGCCGTTGGCGACCTCTTCGCCGCGGGTGATGCCGCCGAAGATGTTGATCAAGATCGACTTCACGTTGGGGTCGTTGTTTATTACCTCAAGTGCGCCGGCCATTACGGCTGCGTTGGCGCCGCCGCCGATGTCTAAAAAGTTGGCTGGCTTGCCGCCCACCTGATTCACGACGTCTACGGTGCTCATGGCCAGGCCGGCGCCGTTGGCGATAACTCCAACGCTGCCTTCCAGCCCGATGTATTGCAAGCCTTTTTCGTGGGCGGCGGTTTCGCGTTCGTCGCGGGGCTGGGTCTCGTCGTATTGCTCGTAATCGGAATGGCGAAACACCGAGTTCACATCCAGCGTGACCTTGGCGTCAAGCACGTGCACCTGCCCGGTGGGGGTGAGTATCAGTGGGTTGATCTCGACCAGGTCGGCATCGCCGGCGACGTAGCACTCATAGAGCTTGGTGAGAACCTCTATGGCGCCTGGCGTTGCTTGCGGGTTTAGGTTCGCACCTTCAACCCAGGCGCGAGCCTGATCGGCGGTCAGCCCTTCAACCGGGTCAACCCAGATGCGGCTGATGGCTTCGGGATTGTTTTCGGCGACGGCTTCTATCTCTATGCCGCCCTGCGCTGAGAGCATGCCGAGGTGCTTTTTCCGGGAGCGATCAAGCGTGAAGCTGGCGTAATACTCCTCGGCAATGTCGCTGGCTTTTTCGATCCACAGGCGCTTTACCACGTGACCGTTGATGTCTAAGCCGAGAATGTTTTCGGCGTGGGTTTGCACGTCTTCGACCGTGGCGGCGAATTTCACGCCGCCGGCCTTTCCGCGACCGCCCGTATGCACTTGCGCTTTCACCATGACCGGCGGGGTTAACCGTTCGGCTGCGGCGACGGCTTCGTCAACCGTTAGTGCGACCTCGCCGTCGGAGACTGGCAGGCCGTAGCTGGAGAAAAACTGCTTTCCCTGGTACTCAAATAAATCCACGCCCGAATGCTAAGAGTTCGGCGGGGGTTGCAGGGCGCAGCGTGGCAGCTAGACGGCGGTGGCGCGGCGATAAAGCCCCGACCGACTGAAACCGGTGCCGCGGCCGATCACGTTGTCGCTCAGGTCTTGGATCTGCTCTTCGGTCACATCGCTGGTTATCTCGGTCAAAAACCGGCTCGGCGTGTTGTAGGTCGCCTGCCCGTGCAAGGTGCGGCGCGTCGCCAGAGTCAGGTACAAGGTTTGCTGGGCGCGGGTTATGCCGACGTAGGCGAGCCTGCGCTCTTCCTCTAGGTCTTCCGGCGCTGCCAAAGATCGGTAGTGCGGGCAAAGCGATTCTTCAAGTCCGGTGAAAAACACCACCGGATACTCAAGCCCTTTGGCGGCATGCAACGTCATGAGCGACACCTGGCCGCCGTCGGGTAGCTCGTCGGTGTCGTTCACTAGCGCGACCTGTTCTAGAAGCTGCTCGCAGGTTTCATATCCGGCCGCAGTGTCAAGCAGCTCTGTCAGGTTTTCTAGGCGGTTGTTTGCGTCGTCGGTGTCTTCGGCGATCAACGCGTCGCTGTAGCCGGACTTGTCCAACGCGTGGGCGATTACCGCGTGCGGGCCGTCGGGCACGATCTCACGCAGCTCGTCAAGCAGCCCGACAAACTCAGCGACGCCCTTGGCGGGCTTGCCCTTTAGGCCTGCCTCGCCGGCTTGGCGCAGGGCGCTGCTGAACGACATGTCGTGTCGGTTGGCGTGCTGCTCAAGCCGATCCATGCTGGTTTTGCCGATGCCGCGTGCTGGCAGGTTGAGGACGCGCTTGGCTGCTGCGACGTCTGCTGGATTGACCGCCACCCGCAAAAATCCCAAAGCGTCCCGCACCTCTTTGCGGTCATAGAAGCGGGTGCCGCCGATCACCTTGTATGGCAGTCCTTCTTCTACGAAGACCTCTTCGATGGCGCGTGATTGGGCGTTGGAGCGATAGAAGACGGCGATGTCGGCGGGGTTTGTGCCGGTTGCCGTTGCGCCTCTCGCTGCGCTGGTTGCGGTGCCACCGCCGGGTTCGCCGAGCTTGCGTATCTGGCGGGCGACAAAGCGGGCCTCGTCGTAGGCATCGTCGCCGCGGTAGGTGAAGATCGGTGCGCCGCCCGCAGTTTCGGTCCAAAGGCTTTTGGGAATCCTCGCCATGTTTTTAGCGATCAAAGCGTTTGCGGCATCCAGCACCGGCTGCGTTGAGCGGTAGTTCTGCTCTAGCACGTAGGTTGCGCAATCTTCGCCGAAGGCACGGTCAAACCGGTTGATGTTTTCAATGTCGGCGCCCCGGAACGCATAGATGGACTGGTCGCTGTCGCCCACCACAAACACGTTGCGGTGCTTTTGTCCTAGCAGGCGCACCAGCTCGTTCTGCGCCGCGTTGGTGTCTTGATATTCGTCCACCAAAATGTGGGCGAAGGCACTCTGGTAGTGATTGCGCATCTCTTCGTCGGTTGCGAGCAGCTGCACCGTCTTGCCCAGCAGATCGTCAAAATCCATCGCACCGGCGGCTTGCAGGCTGTCCTGGTACTGCTCATAGACATCGGCTAGCACCTGATCGGATCGACTTTGCGCGTTCTCGGCGACAAACTCTGGGCTCTGCAGCAGGTTTTTGCATGATGAGATGCGGTTGTAGATCTTGCGGTGTGGAAACAACTTTGAGTCATAGCCAAGCGTGCTAACGATGTCGCGCACGAGGCGGGTGGCGTCGGATTGGTCGTAGATCGTGAAGCTGTTGGGGAAGTCCAAACGATGGGCGTTGCGGCGCAGGATCTGCACGCACGCCCTGTGAAAGGTTGATATCCACATTTGTTTGGCTATCGGCCCGATCAGCTCGGCTACGCGCTCACGCATCTCATCGGCGGCCTTGTTTGTGAAGGTGATCGCCAGCACCTCATAGGGGTTGACCTGGGCGTGATCGATTAGGTAGGCGATGCGGCGGGTGAGCACGCGTGTCTTGCCGGAGCCAGCGCCTGCCACTACTAAGGCTGGGCCGTCTCCGTGGGTAACGGCGGCTTGTTGCGCCGGGTTTAGGCCAGCCAGGATTTCGCTGGAGGCTGGCTCGGGCGAAGCCGAGCCGGGGCCGGGCTTGGGCGACTCGAGCTCAGGCGCATCCGGCTCGGGCGCATCCGGCTCGGTCGCGTCGCCGCTAGTCATGTCGTGTAGTCGGCGTTGATGCGAACGTAGCCGTCGGTGAGATCACAGCCATAGACAGTAAACGCGGCGTCGCCCGTGCCCAGGGTTACGTGAATGAGCACCTCATCTTGGCTTAGGTAATCGCCTAGCTGCGCCAAGGCTTCGGGCGTTGCCGGCGTGGGAAAGACCTCTTGTTCGCCAAAGCGGATGACGACTTCTTCTGGGGTTATCGCCTCGCCGCTGGCTGACTCTGCGCCGTCCGACTCGTAGCACTTCCCAATCGCCATCGCCACTCGCCCCCAGTTGGGGTCACTGCCGTGCACCGCAGTCTTTACCAGCGGCGAATTGACGATCGCTTTGGCGACACGCTTGGCCTGGGGCTCGTCATAGGCCTGATCCACCGTCACCACGATCAGCGTTTCGGCGCCTTCTCCATCGGCCGCTAGCTGGCGTGTGAGGTCGGTGCAAACCTCAAGCAGTGCCGCCTCCAACGCATCGGGTTCGACCGGTCCGGCGGCTCCCGACGCCAGCACCACCGCCATGTCGCTGGTGGAGGTGTCGGTGTCGATGCTTAGCGCGTTGAAAGTGCGGGCAACCACGCGCCCAAACATTGCGTCTAGGGCCGCAGCGGGACTGGCTGCATCGGTGGTTATGACCGCGAGCATCGTCGCCATATCTGGCTCAATCATCCCGACGCCTTTGGCGATGCCCACAACGCGCGCCGGCCCGGCTTGGGCATGGCTGGTTTTGGGGTGTGTGTCGGTGGTCATGATCGCGCTCGCCAGATCTTCGGCTGAGATGGCGGGCGCGCCATCAAGGTCGGGCTTCGCAGGCGCACCGGATGTGAGCGCACCGGGCGTGAGCGCACCGAAATAGTCACGTACTTTTTGCATTGGGTATGGCACGCCGATGATGCCGGTAGACCCGACTATTACGTCCGAGCTGGCGCACCCGCAGGCTGCCGCGGTTAGCTCTGCTAGCTCGGCGGCATCCGTTGCGCCTTGTGGGCCGGTTGCAACGTTTGCGTTTCTGGAAGCGATTACCACCGCCTGCGCGGAGCCGTCGGCGATGTGCTTGCGGCTGAGCGTCACGCTGGGACCGCTAAAGATGCTGCGCGTAAACACTGCGGCGGCGGCAGCTGGCTGGTCCGTGGAGGCGAGCAGCATTATGTCAGGCAAGTCATCTTTGATGCCGATGTTTCCGACATGCCCTACGAAGCCAAGTGGCAGTTCCACCGTGCTCAGGGTACGCAGCTAGCTGGGCTCAGCTACTCCCATTCAATGGTTCCGGGCGGCTTGGAGGTGATGTCGTAGGCCACGCGGTTGACGCCTGGCACTTCGCTGATGATGCGCGAGGAGATGCGCTCAAGCAGATCGTGATCCAGGCGTGCCCAGTCCGCGGTCATGGCGTCCTCGCTATTCACCGCTCGCACGATTATCGGCCGGGCGTAGGTGCGTTCGTCTCCCATCACTCCCACGGTGCGGATGTCGGCTAACACTGCGAACGCTTGCCAAAGCGACCGCTCCATGTTGGAGGCGGCAATCTCTGAGCGCACGACGGCGTCGGCTGCGCGCACGATCTCCACCGCCTGCGGGGTGACCTCGCCCACGATCCGAACCGCCAACCCGGGGCCGGGAAATGGCTGGCGCCAGATGATCTCATCGGGCAGGCCAAGCTGCGAACCGACCGCACGCACCTCATCTTTGAAGAGGTTTCGCAGCGGCTCAACGATGTCAAACTTGATGTCTTCGGGTAAGCCGCCGACGTTGTGGTGGCTTTTGATCTTGGCGGCCTGCGGGGAGCCAGACTCAATCACGTCCGGGTAGAGCGTTCCCTGCACCAAAAACATGGCGTCGCCGATCTGGGCGGCTTCACGCTCAAAGATACGGACAAACTTCTCGCCGATTATTTTGCGCTTTTGCTCCGGATCTACCACGCCAGCCAGAGCCTCTAAAAACTCTTGCGTGGCGTCCACGTGAACCAGCTCAACGTCTGAAGAATTGCCGAACGCTTCAACCACCTGCTCGGCCTCGCCGGCTCTTAGCAGGCCGGTGTCGACGAACACACACGTCAGGTTGTGGCCGATTGCGGTGTGCACCAGCGCAGCCGCCACTGCCGAATCCACGCCGCCCGACAACCCGCAGATGGCTTTTTGATCGCCGATCTGTGTTTGTATTTCGGCGACGGCTTGTTCAATGACGTTGGTGGTGGTCCAATCGCTGGGGCAGCTGGCGACGTCGTGCAAAAATCGCTCTAGCAGAGCCTGCCCGCCGTGCGTGTGGGCGACCTCTGGGTGGTATTGCACGCCGTAGATAGCGCGATCGGGGTTTTCAATAACGCATGCGGGGGCTTCGCTGGTGGTGGCGGTTATGTGAAAGCCGGCCGGCGGTTCGGTGACTGCGTCAAAGTGCGACATCCAAACCGTGGTCGTGCTGGCGGGCGGGGAAACCGTGCTAGCGGGTGGGGAAGCCGTGCTAGCGCCGGCGTCAAACAGGCGCGACGGGTTGGCGTTGCGCTCCAGGGCGGTCGCGCCGTATTCGCCTCGCTCGTTGCGTCCAACGGTTCCGCCTAGCTCTTGCGCTATTAGTTGCGCGCCATAGCAGATACCCAAAATGGGTATGCCAAGGTCAAAGATTTTCGGATCGACCCCTGGGGCGCCGGGAACATGCACCGAGGCTGGCCCACCCGATAGCACGATCGCCGGTGGCGCCATCTCTGCCAAGTCGTCAGCGGAGATGCCGTGCGGAACTATTTTGCTGTAAACGCCAGCCTCGCGAACACGGCGGGCGATTAGCTGCGCGTATTGCGCGCCAAAATCAAGCACCAGCACAGCCCGGGTCGGGTCGTGGTCACGCGAGTCGGCGCGTGGCGCAAGATCGTTCATATGGATGCGGATGTGTTGCGCAACACCTTGATGCTACGCAGCGCATCTACATCATTCCTGGCATGCCCCCCATGCCGCCGCCCATAGCAGCGGCTGCCGCGGCTGCGTTGTCGGCTTCTTCGGGCTTGTCGGTAATCAGCGTTTCGGTCGTCAGCAGCAGCGCCGCAATTGAAGCAGCGTTTTGCAGAGCCGCACGAGTCACCTTGGCTGGGTCGATCACGCCAGCGGCCACCAGGTCTACGTGCTCGCCGGTTTCCGCATCAAAGCCCATATTGCCTGAGTTCGTCTCAACCTCTTGCACGATGACTGCGCCCTCAAACCCCGCGTTTGAAGCGATCTGACGAGTCGGCGCATCAAGTGCCTTAAACACCATGTCGGCGCCGGTCTTTTCGTCGTCGCTCAGCTTGAGCTTGGCGATGGCCGCACGTGACCGCAGCAAGGCAGTGCCGCCGCCGGGCACTATGCCTTCCTCAATAGCGGCACGGGTTGCCGACACGGCGTCTTCAATGCGGTGCTTCTTTTCTTTCAGCTCCACCTCTGTCGCCGCGCCCACCTGAATAACAGCCACGCCGCCAGCCAGTTTCGCCAGCCGCTCTTGCAGCTTTTCGCTGTCCCAGTCGGAGTCGGTGTCTTCAATCTCACGCTTGATCTGCGTTACGCGCGCCTCAACGTCGGCTGGCTTGCCGCCGCCTTCAACGATGGTGGTCTCATCTTTGGTGATTATCACCTTGCGAGCCGTGCCCATCAGGTCGATCGTTGTGTTGTCAAGCTTGAGGCCGACCTCTTCGGAGATGACCTCGCCGCCGGTGAGTATCGCCATATCGGCGAGCATGGCCTTGCGGCGCTCACCAAATCCAGGCGCCTTTACCGCCACCGATGTGAACGTGCCGCGGATCTTGTTGACCACCAGCGTGGCCAGGGCTTCGCCTTCCACGTCTTCGGCGATGATCAGCAGCGACTTGCCGGTCTGCATCACCTTCTCCAGCACCGGTACCAGCTCTTGGACGGCGGTGACCTTGCCGTTGATGAACAGCAGCAGCGGATCGTCAAGGACGGCTTCTTGGCGATCAACGTCGGTCACGAAGTAGGGCGACAGGAATCCCTTGTCGAACTGCATGCCCTCGGTGAACTCCAAGTCAACGCCGAAGGTGTTGGACTCTTCAACGGAGATCACGCCGTCTTTGCCGACCTTGTCAAACGCATCGGCGAGGATGGCGCCGATGGAGGAGTCGGCCGAAGAGATGCCAGCCACCGAGGCGATCTTGCCCTTGTCGGATGACACGTCTTCAGACATTGCGCCGATCTCTTTGACGGCGGCTGCCACGGCTGCCTCAATGCCGCGCTTGAGCGACATGGGGTTGGCGCCAGCGGCCACATTCCGCAGGCCTTCGTGCACCATTGATTGCGCTAGCACGGTGGCAGTGGTTGTGCCATCGCCCGCAACATCGTTGGTTTTGGTGGCTACTTCTTTTACGAGCTGAGCGCCCATGTTTTCAAACGGGTCGTCAAGCTCTATTTCGCGCGCAATGCTGACACCGTCGTTGGTGATGGTGGGAGCGCCGAAGGATTTCTCAAGCACCACGTTGCGGCCTTTTGGCCCCAGGGTTACTTTCACCGCATTGGCGAGCTGGTTGACGCCCGCTTCAAGGCTGCGGCGTGCCTCTTCGCTGAATTTCAGGATCTTGGTCATTTGATGTATGGCCTTTCTTGTTGTTGTCTTTTTTGCGTTTGCGTAGGGGGTGTGAGGGCGCTTTAGGCGGCGTGCTCTAGGTGACGTGCTCTAGGCGACTATTGCCAAAACGTCGCGGGCGCTCAGAATCAGCAGATCTTCGCCTGCCACGGTGATTTCGGTGCCGCCGTACTTGCTGTAGACGACGGTGTCACCCTTGCTCACATCAACCGGAATGATGTCGCCGGTTTGATCTGACCGCTTGCCCGGGCCTACCGCCACAACTTCGCCTTGCTGGGGCTTTTCTTGGGCAGTGTCGGGGATTACCAAACCGCTTACGGTGGTCTCTTCGGCATCGCCGGGACGGACAACAATACGGTCTTCAAGAGGCTTGAGATTCATTAGCACTTGCTCCTTATTTGGGGCAGCTTTGCCACGCGGTTCGGCCCGGCAGAACTGTTTTTGGTCAAGCGACGAGGTGTCGCTTTAGTTAAGAGATGCCCAGATTCGTGATTAGCACTCACCTATGGCGAGTGCTAATGCTATTGGCCGCGATTATTAGTCGCAACTAGCTGGGCAGAATCGGTTGGCTAGGCGAAATCGGTTGGCTAGGCAAAATCCAACTTGAGGCTGGGGTCGGCGCCGAGGTCGAATCCGTGCGGCCCGTCTTGGGCGAGCCGCCACCAAGCCGTTGCCGCCACCATGGCTGCGTTGTCGGTGCACATGGCTGCGGATGGCAGATGCGTGGCTAGGCCTTCGGCGTCGCAGGCTTGCGTCATCTGGACTCGCAGGGCGCGATTCGCCGCCACTCCCCCGGCGAGGCAGATGCCGCTGGCACCCGTGTGGTGGGCGGCTTTTAGGGATTTTTTGATGAGCACATCAACCACGCTGGCTTGAAATGAGGCGGCCATGTCGGCCGTGCTGACTTCGCTGTGGGCGCGGACGTGATTGATGACGGCGGTTTTCAGTCCTGAGAATGAAAAGTCAAAGCTGGCGTTCATTAGCGCACGTGGCAGCGCGACGGCGTCCGGGTCGCCCTGGCTGCTCAGCTTGTCAATGGCGGGGCCGCCGGGATAGCCGAGTCCCAAGTAACGAGCGACCTTGTCAAACGCTTCGCCGGCGGCGTCATCAAGCGTGGCGCCGAGCAGTCGGTATTTGCCGTGGTCGATGAACTCAATCAACATCGTGTGCCCGCCGCTCACCAACAGCACCACCAGCGGGAACTCGACAGGGTTTGCGTTTGGCGAGTTTGGGTTTGCGTCTGCCGGGTCGTGCTGGTCGAGCAGCGCCGCATACAGATGCGCCTCGTGATGATTGATGCCGATAAACGGTACGCCCCAAACCATGGCGAACGCCTTGGCGGCTGCCACCCCGATCAGCAGGCTGCCGATCAGGCCGGGTCCGTAGGTGACCGCAACGGCGTTGATGTCTTGGCTGGTTAGCTCGGCTTGTTGGAGCGCTTGCTCTACCACCGGAACGATCAGCGACTCGTGCGCTCGCCCGGCAATCTCTGGCACGACTCCGCCATAGCGGGCGTGCAGGTCAACCTGGCTAGAGACGATGTTGGAGCCGATGTGGCGACCGTCGGTCACAACCGCGGCGGCCGTCTCGTCGCACGATGTCTCTATGCCCAAGATGTGCATGGGTCCGGCGGCGTTCATGTTCATGGGGTTCATGTTCATAGGCGTTCTGCTATTCGCTTTAGCCGTTCGCCGTGCTCGGCGCTGCCGATGTCGTGGCACCACATAATCAGTGCGTCCTCCCGATCTTGACCACGTTGGCCGCGGTAGTAGCGCGGGCGGGTTCCTACCGGCGCATAGCCGAACCTGGAGTAGAGGCTTTGGGCGGCACGATTGGACGCACGAACCTCCAAGGTCATGCTGCTTATTTGTTTGACGGCTTGACCGACTGGCTCGCCGTCAGGCAGGTGTTGATCGCGCACCGCTTGGTGCAGGGCCAGCAACAGCCAAGAGCCAACTCCTTGACCTTGTTCGGCTGGGTCAACCGCTATCGAAGAGATGTGTCCTTCGTCGGCGACGGCGATCAGCCCGCCGTAAGCGATCGTGCTTGCAGTGCTGTCGGTGGCTCGCCCGGTTTTTTGCGCCACCAGTTTTTGCGCCACCAGTTTTTGCGCCACCAGGTAGAGGCGGTTATGCGGCTGTCTCAGCTCGTCTAAATAGAGCGCCTTGGACCACGGGCGCGGGTAGACGGCCTTGTCGATCTGACTGATCGCATACAGATGCTCATGTCGCATCGGTTCGATCATCAACTGATGGCTAGTCAGGCTTGCGGTCATACGCGCTCTCGTTGCTCCCAGTTGATGCGCGCATCTGGTGCTCGCAGATACTGCGGCACAAGATCGGTGGGCGTTGAGTATTCGTTGCGCAACACGCGACTGCGCGCCAGTTCAACTAGAGCCGCGGCGCTCGGGTAGCGCATTTGCGGTGGTGCCAACGCCAGCCCCGGCACGTCGCAAAAGAGATCGCGGTAACGCAAGGCTCCGTCGCCGACGGCTAGAACATCGGTAGGTGCATCGTTGGAGACATCGCCAGGCTGGTTGGCTGCTAGCTGTTCGGCCACGGCGGCGGGTTCGCCAACCTGCGGTTCTTCCAAGCAAACGACACCGTCGGCTGTGCCGCGGTAGCTGGCGTAGAAAACCTCTGACCGGCGAGCATCAATGGTTGCCAGGATGCGGCGATCGCTAAAACGCGCAGCGAACGCAAGCACCTCAAGGCTGGTTACTCCGACCAGCGGCACATCGCAGGCAAAGGCGATTGCTTTTGCGCTGGCCAGCCCGACTCGCAGCCCGGTGAACAGACCTGGGCCGACATCTACCGCAACGGCGGTGAGGTTTGAGATGGCGACCTGCGCTTGGGCGCTAACAAACTTGATCGCGGGCACCAAGGTTTCGGCGTGGCGGCGATCTCCGCTGGCATGAAATTCGGCCAGCACGCCCTGTTCGTCAGCGATGGCCACGCCTACTTGCGGTGTGGCGGTTTCAATGCCCAGAATCAGCATTAGCTGGCGGCGACCTGCGGTGCTTCTAGCAAGGTTGCTTGCGCGGCGCAAGCCGGGGCTATTTCGCTGGTGCGCTGGCGCCAGTTTTCCCCAACAAACTTGAACTCCAGCAGGCGGCTGTTCGCTGACTCGTTGGCTGGCGCTGGACTAGCCGGGGCAGGGCTAGCCGTCGCTGGACTAGCCGGGGCAGGACTAGCTGGGGCAAGCCGCAGGTGGATCTCCAAAAAGTCCCGCGGCAGCTCGGGTATCACCACCTCACCCCATTCGATGCACAGCACGGCGTTGTCGCTCAGCAGCTCTGGCAAGTCAAGGTCAAGCGTTTCGCGCAGATTTTCTAAGCGGTAGGCATCAAGGTGGTGCAGCGGCAAGCGCCCCTCGCGATACACCGCAGCCAGCGTGAAAGTGGGGCTGGTGACTGGCTCCGTGACGCCAAGCCCGGCAGCTAGCCCCTGCACAAATGCGGTTTTTCCCGCCCCCAAGTCGCCCGACAGCAGCAACACGTCGCCACCTTGCAGCAAAGGCGCCAGCGACGCGCCTACGGCCTTGGTGGCCTCAACTGACTCGGTTAGCAACAGCATGCCAATAAGAGTTTGGCGGCTGGCGGTGTGCATGCGCGAGCGAATCGCTACCGCACGGGTA
This sequence comes from Candidatus Poriferisodalaceae bacterium, assembly GCA_965212125.1. Taxonomy (GTDB): domain Bacteria; phylum Actinomycetota; class Acidimicrobiia; order Acidimicrobiales; family Poriferisodalaceae; genus CAYRJD01. The sequence goes on from OZ243045.1 coordinate 1,503,823, forward strand.
GATAGCGGCGCGGCACTCTGGTTGAAATAGAGGTGAGCACTTCGTAGCTGCTGGTGCCCGCCCATTGCGCTAGGTCGGCAACGGTTATGTCGCCGCCGATCAGCACAACCTCATCGCCGTTGTATGCGCTGGCATCGGGTCCGATGTCAACCATTGTTTGGTCCATGCAAATAGTGCCCACCGTCGGATAGCGCTGCCCGTTGACCAGCACCTGAGCCTGGCCGGACATGGTGCGCTTGTACCCGTCTGCGTATCCGACCGGCAAGGTGATGACCCGAGTTTGGTTTTTTGACACCCAGGTGCCGCCGTAGCCAACGGGCGTGGACGCTGGCACAACCTTGAAATAGATCACCTCGCTTTGCCAACTGAGCACGGGTTTGGTTCCGAGCATTTGTGCCCATTCGCCACAGCCGAAAAGTGCGATGCCCGGTCGCACCAAGTCAAGGTGCGACTGTGCGAGGCGCGCCGTGCCAGCTGAGTTAGCAATGTGGCGAACCGGTGTTGGCAAGCCGTGGTTGTCGAAGAAACTAAGCGCCTCCTTGAATCGCTCTAGCTGAGCTTCGGTGTCGGGCAGGCTGGCTGAGTTGGCGGCGGCGACTGGGTTAGCTGCGGCGCCCGCGGTAGCTCCCGCTGCGGCACCCGGCTCATCGGCGTTCGCAAAGTGACTGAAGATGCCGACTATTTCAACGTTTTTGCATTCCAGCGACGCTTCAAACAACGCCTGCGCGCTGTAGTGGTGAACGCCTATGCGCTCCATGCCGGTGTCGATTTTGAGATGCACCCGAGCGGAGATTGCGGCGGCTCCCGCGGCGGCGTCAATCTGTCGCAGCTTGTCAACGGACGGCGCGGTGAAGGTGAGCCCGTGCTCCAAAAAAAGCGGAATCTGGCGAGTGACGGCGCCGCCCAAAATGTGTATTTCGGCGGTTATGCCCGACTGCCGCAGCGCTACGCCTTCTTCGACGTAGGCGACCGCTAGCACCGTTGCGCCAGCGTCTTGCAGCGCCATGCCGCACGGCTCCAAACCGTGTCCGTACGCGTTGGCCTTGATGACGGGCATGACAGCAACACCGTCGCCGACGTGCTGACGGATTTTTTGGAAGTTGCTTACAAGCTGGTTCAGATCAACTTCGCACCAGGTGGGGCGAGCGGTTTCGTACCCCTGGTCAGATGGCTGCTGATCGCTCATGCTGGTTGCGCCGCCGTGGCGATAGCTGTGCGGGCTGCGCTAAGCAGTCGGATTTGATCGCTGGCGATCAACGGCGTGCTGGCGGTGCCGAGGCTGGCGGCGTCTGGCCCGGTTGCGGTCGCCAGTCCGACGGCATCCAGTCCGACGGCATCCAGCGTGGCGGTTCGGCCGTGCCAATGAGCCGCCGCGGCTACAACTTTGGCGGCTGATGCGGCCTGGGGGGCGCCGGCACTAGCGCTAGCAATCGCACCGGCAATCACGCCAGTCAGCACATCGCCCGACCCGGCAGTGGCTAACCGCTGCGACCCGGAAGTAACGGCATACACGTGGGCGGACTGGGCGGGTGTGGCGATCAACGTCGTAGGTCCTTTCAGCAACACGATTGCGTTGAAGTGCTGCGCGGCGTCCCGCACGGCTTTGAAGCGGTCTTGCTTGAACAGAGTTTGCACGCCAACACGCCCGGTTAGTCGGTTGAACTCCCCCTCGTGCGGGGTCAGCACGGTTGTTGCGCGGCGGCGTTGAACACAGCCTGGAGAGGTTGCCACCGCCGCTAGAGCGTCGGCATCGACAACAACGGGTAGCGGACAGCTTGCTATTAGCTCAGCGATCCCCTCCGCGATCTGGTCATCGTTGCCCAAGCCGGGGCCCACTACCAGCAAACCGAAACGGTCGATATCGGCCAGCACGTCCAGCACCCAGTTCGAGCCGGTGCCAACGGACACCGCTTCAAGCGGACTTCGTATCGCATCTGCCTGGCAGCCGGGCGTGCTTATTGCCACCATTCCCGCGCCGGCCTGCAGCGCAGCGGCGCAGGTGAGATAGCCCGCCCCTGGATAGTGGGCAGAGCCAGCAACCACACGCACCGCCGTTTGCCACTTGTGGGCGGTGGCAGGTGGCTGCGGCAACGCCGCGTGGGCGTCGCAGTCTTCTAGCAGGTGCGAATCTGCGCGCTCCGTTGTCGCCGCGTCAAGTTCGGCGCCGATGTTGACGACCTCTAGTCGCCCCACTTGCGCGGCGGCTGGGTGCAACAACAAGCCTGGCTTTAGAGCCGCAAAGGTCAGCGTTGTCGTGGCTGCCCAAGATCCGAGGTCGTAGCCGGTGAGGGCATCGATGCCGGAAGGGACGTCAACGGCCAGCACCGGCGCGGATGGTTGCGGCCCTGGTTGCCAGGCTGATCGCAGGCCGGTGCCGAAGGCGGCGTCTATGACAAGGTCAAAGCACTCGCCGCAGTCGTGCGGCGACAGCCAGTCCGGTGCGCCTTGTGCGTCAGCCGATACCGCCGCCGGTGCCAGCACGTCGCAACGGGCGCCCCAGCTTTGCAAGATTTCGGCGGCGACTGCGCCGTCGGCTCCGTTGTTGCCGGGGCCGCTTACCACCAGCACGCGCCGGCCGTATGTTCCGCCCATGAGCGAGCGAGCCTCAAATGCCACCGCGCTGCCCGCTCGCTGGATCAACGCGGCAGTGGTGATGCTCGCCGGCGCGGCTGGCAGCGCACCCGCCGGCGCGGCTGGCAGCGCACCCGCCGGCGCGGCTGGCAGCGCACCCGCCGGCGCGGCTGGCGGCGCGGTAACGGCCGCATCTGCTGCGTTCATCTGAGCCGGAGTAACGATCGGGATCATGCCGGGCGAGGTGCTGGTGCGACCTGCTACTGCGCTGCGACCACGGCGCCGGCGCTAGTAGAAGTGTGCGACATAGACACCTGCCAGTCGATTACGCCACGATCGGCCGCCAGCCGCGCAGCCGCACCGGTGAGCTTCAGCTTTGGTTGGCCGGAGGTGAGTCGCTGGATCTCAATGTCGTGGAAGCGCACGGCGCCGATTCCTACTCCAAGCGCCTTCATTACCGCCTCTTTGGCGGCGAAGCGGGCGGCTAGGCGACTTGCCCTGGCCGCCTCGCTTGGGCCTTTGGACTGATCAAGCTCAAGCTCGGTAAACAAACGTTGCTTTAGCCCTGCGCGGCGAGCCAGCGCCCGCTTGAACCGCTCAACGTCCACCAGATCGATGCCGACGCCTAGCACCGCTGGTCGGGCTGGCTTCATTTTTCTGCTATCCAGTTTTCGGCCAGAACGTGCACGGGGCGAGTCAGCAGATCCACCACATCTATCTCCCCTAGCACGTCGTCGTTGAACGCTGGCAGGACTTCGGTAACCGCATCTACCAAGGCGCCATAGCGACCGCGGTAGCCGCGCAGTACCGCTCGCATCTGATGAGCCGGAATGATTCCCGCAAACTGACAGTGCAGCAGTGTCAGCCCAACGACACGTCCATCTTTGGTTTCGGGCACGTGTATGACCGTGCGGGCGTCGCTGCCGCGCCCAACGGTTACCTCGCGCTCAAAGGCGGCGCGGTGCTTGGTGCCTCGCAGGCGCGAATCTTCGGTGGTGCGCGAAACGATTTCGCGCGCAATGCCGCCACGATCGACCACGCTGATGGTGGCGCCGACGCGGGTGAGGTCAATAGAGACCTCGTGTAGTGCGCCGCTGTCGGCGGTCACCTCGCCGTCGATGCGGTATCGGGTGTAGCCACTGACTGCCTCAACGGCTGGGTCGAGTGCGGCCAGAGCCTGCAGCGCGGCGTAGCTGAGCCGATCGCGTGGCACGCCGGCGGCTATCACTTCGCTGACTAGCAACGAGGACAGCAGGGAATCTTCGGCTCGCGATATGCCCACGGTTACCGACTTGGCTTGGTGCTTGATGGTGTCGACCGGGCGAGTCAGCTCGTCGATGGCGGTGTTGAGGGCACCTTCCAAATCTTCCAGCACGGTCGCTGGCGTGCCGACCTTGCCCAGCGTCTGCTGATACGACTCAAGCGGTGTTACTCCTTGCACGAACGGCAGCACCACCGCTAGCCGCAGTGCAGTGGCGACTCGCAGATGGCCGTCGTAGGTGCCGGCTTGCAGCGCGGCTAGCAGCTGGTTGGTGGGGGCGGCGATGTCTTGCGCAACGTCTTTTAACAGGTCGGTCGTGGATGGGGCTGGCGGAATCGCAGACTGTGTCGCAGGCTGTGTCGCAGGCAGCGCGGTGTAGCGCCCGATGGCGGCCTCAACGCTGACTCGCATCTCACGCAGCGGATCGGCCAACGAATCAATCACGCGTGCGGCCTCGTAGGCGAACAGATGCCCGGCGACGGTCGCCAGCACGAAATCAAGCGCCGGATGAACCGTCGGCAAGGCCAGCACGTCGCTGCCGCCGGCTAGCTGGCTGGTTTTGGATGCGAACACCACCGGCGTGGAGCGATGCGCCCGGTAGATGTCTATTTCTTTGGCGATGTCCGCATCCACCGACGCTGGGGTTCCCGCCGCGCAGACAAGAATCAGCGGCTCGCTAGATAGGTCAACGTGTTTTTTGTTTTCGGTTGAGTCTTCGGCGACGGCGTGGTAGCAGAGCTCGGAGATTTTTATGCGAATCTCGCTGGCGGCTATGGAGTTGGCGCCGTTGCCCACCACCGCCCAATGTCGTTTGGCTCCGATGTGGCGGCGAGCCACCAACATGATCTCGGCGCGGCTGGCGAGCACTTCATCTATGGCACCCGGCATGGCTTCTAGGGCGTTGAGCAGGTCGGTCACTAGCTCTGCGTGCGCGGTTGTCTCGGGCGCGGTTGTTGCTGGCCCGGCTAGCTCTGGTCCGGCTAGCTCTTCGCACATGGCCACCGCCAGAAGCGTCAAGGCGGCCACCTGCGCATAGAAGGCCTTGGTGGATGCGACCGACATCTCAACGTCTCGCCCGTCGGAGGTGTAAAGGACTCCGTCGGCACGTTCGGTCAGGTCGCTGTTGCGGCGATTGACGATCGCTAGCACCGTTGCGCCGCGTGCCCGCGCCAGTTCAACGGTCCGATTGAGGTCGGTGGTGGTGCCGGACTGGCTAACCGCAACCACCAAAGTGTCGCTCATGTCTTCGCTCAGGGCGAATCCGCTGAGCTCTGTCGCTAGGCAGGCTGAGACTTTCGGAAATGGCTGGGCTGGCGATGTTGGCTGGACCGTTTGGGCTGTCTGAGCCGTCTGAGCCGAAGCCCACAGCAAATCGCAAAAATGCGGTAGAGAGGCTGCCGCGACGGCCGCCGTGCCTTGGCCGATGGCGACGATGTTTTTTAGCGCGCCGGTTCGCAGCAGCTCGGCAAGGTGAGGTGGGAAAGCCGAGTCTTCCAAAACCACCCGGACACGGTTGGCCGGGCTGGCACCGGTACCGCGAGAATCACCGCCACGCTCAATTCGCCCCCGCAAGGTCGTGCGAAACGAGCGAGGGGCTTCACGGATCTCTTTCAGGAAAAAGTGCGGGGCGTCGCCGCGGTCAATGTCGCGGGTGGTTACTTCGGCGGTGGTCATCTCGCTGGCGGCTATCGGCAGCTGAGAACCGTCATAGGAATATCGCTCAATCGCTTGCGTTCTGGCTTCGGAGCTGGCCAACTCAGGGCTAGCTAACTCAGGGCTGACTAAGTCGGCGGCGTCAAGCATGATGATCTGGCCGCGGCTGCCGACCGGGTTGTCGACGTCGGCGGAAGTTTCCCCGTTCATCCGCAGATAATCGTCAACCTCTTCCACCAACCCGTACGGCTCGCTCGCCACTATGTACGCATTGGGGGTGCTGCCTACATACAGGGCCTGCCCGCTGCCGCGCAGCGCCAACAGCAAGCAGCCCGGCGCAGCCGATGTGTGTGCGGCTATGGCTACTGAGCCTTCAAGGTCGTTGACGGTTTGCGAAAACGCCGACAGCAACTGCTGCGGCGGGGCCTGTTCAAGCAAGGCTCGCTGCAGCAAGGTGGGGATCGCTTTGGCGTCGGTGGTTATTTCCGGGGCGATCCGTAGGGCGTTGCGCTCTTTGAGATCAACGAAATTGTCTACGTCGCCGTTCAACACCACCGCGCAATGCAACGCTCTGTCGGAGGGGTGGTCGGCTGGGGCTGTGCTGGCTAGCTCTGGGCTGGCTAGCTCTGGGCTGGCTAGCTCGCTGCCGTCAAGCGGGTGCGCGTTTGATTCAGAAATTATTCCCACGCTGGCCCAGCGGGTGTGCGCTAGCACCGACACCTGCGCACCGGGCTGGCTGAGTGCTGCGTGCAGGTTTTCGTCGTTGCTTATTTGCTCGCGCAAGGCTGCGGAGTTATCGCCAAGCTCGCCGATTTCTGCCGCCACCTTGTAGGTGAACGGAATGCCGCTGCGGGGCGTGGTGTCGCCGCGGGTTGTGGTGTCGCTGCGGGCTGCGCCGCCTTCTGGGTGGCCAACAAAAACCTGCAACCCCGCCGAATCACGACCCCTTACCTCAAGCCGATCAAGCGACGACAGTGCTACTTGAATGGCCCAAAGCCCGATGATGGCTGCGTCGGGAAGTGCCGGGCTGGCCGAATCTGCGCTGGTGTACAGGTCGGCGATCGCTGTCGCTGTGCGAAGCCGGTCGCGCGCTATTGCGAACACGCTGTCCGCAAGCTGGCCCGTCAGCTCGGTCGCCTCGGCTATCGCACTGACAGCCGAATCGGGATACGACATGTCCAGCAGAGCGTCAATGCGTGCCAACTCATTCGCTAGTTTTTTGGCTGCCTTGCTGGTTGCGGTTTGGATCTGGGAGTTCCCCACCAGCCGCCGCACGCCGGGGAGCGAGCGCAAACGATGGTCAACCTCCCGACACATCTCAGCGGCGTGGCGCAACTGCGGTATCTGCGTTACCGGATTGTCAATCCCGGCTAGCTCTTGAGCGGCCTCCAGCAACACCGGCACCAGCAGCTCTGGCTCAACCGGCGGGCGGTCATCGCTTTGAGTCGCGATAGCGACAATCCCGCACATAGCTGTTGAGATTACCGACCGACTTGAGTTCTACGGATACAGGCGCGGCGATTGGTCAAGGTGTGCTCTCAATGTGGGCCTTCACCGCAGCGATTAGCTGGCTGACCAAAAGTTCCGCAGATGCCAGATCCTTGGCTTCGGTCATCACTCGCACCAGCGGTTCGGTGCCGCTGGGTCGCACCAAAAATCGTGAGTGCGCGGGCGTGGCGGTGTCGTCTTGCTGGATTTTTTCTAGCTCACTTTCAAGCTCGGCTGGAAGCCGCTGCCAGATCGTGGGAACGGCGACGTTCTTTAGCACCTGCGGATACTGCGCCATGGCGCTATCGGCCAGCCGGGCGGCGCCTAGCGCTGAGCCAGCCTGGCCAGCCTGGTCGGCGGTTCGCAGTAGCAGATCGGCTAGATGCACGCCGCTGCGAAGCCCGTCGCCGGTTTTGGCAAGGCGCCGAAAAATAATGTGTCCGGACTGCTCGCCGCCCAGATCAAACCCACCTTCGTCGATGGCGTTCAACACGTAGCGGTCGCCTACTTGAGTTTCTACGAAGTTGATGTCAGCCGCGGCCAACGCCTCGCGCATACCGAGATTTGCCATAACGGTGCTGACAAGTGTGCGGTGCGCTAGCTGTGCTGTTGCGGCTAGGTCGCGGGCGAACAGCACCAGCAGGCGATCTCCGTTAATCAAATTGCCGTCGTCGTCTACCGCTATCAGGCGGTCGCCGTCGCCGTCAAAACACATGCCTAGGTCGGCGCCGCGGCTAACCACCTCAGCCTGGAGAGCTTGCGGATGCAGCGAGCCGCAACCCTCATTGATGTTGCGGCCGTTGGGTGAATCAAACATCGCCACCACGTCTGCGCCCAGTCGCCTAAGCATGTCGGCCGCGTAAGGTGCAGTAGCACCATTGGCCGTGTCTATTACCAAACGAACTCCGTCCAGAGTTCGGTCGCCGATGCCTGCTCGCAGTGAGCGTTCGTAACTAAGCAGCGCTTCTGCGGGCGTGTGTTCGCTAGCAGGTTGCGCGTTCGGCAGATTCGGGCTAGCCAGATCTGGCTTGGCGGCAGGCTGGTCTAGCTGGCGGGCTATTGCTTGTTCAACATCGGTGGTCAGTTTGGTGCCGCCGCGGGCGAACAGCTTCACGCCGTTATCGGTCCAGGGGTTGTGCGAGGCCGACACCATTGCACCGCTGCAGTTCCAGATGTCGCAGGCGTAGGAAACAACCGGCGTGGCGACCGTGCCGAGATCAATGACCTCTGCTCCGGCGGCTTGCGCTCCTCTTATTAGGGCGGTGGTTAGCTGCGGCGATGACTCACGCGTGTCGGCGCCAACCACAAAGCGCTGCGCGCCAAGCACTTGAGTTGCGGCAAAAGCGAGGCGAGCGACGAACTCTTCAGTTAGCTGAGTGAGCGCCGGCCCACGCACACCATCTGTGCCAAAGCGCAGTTGCATCAGGCTGGTTGGACGGCCACAGGAAAGCCCGGGCACGCAAAGTTGCCGTGTTTAGCGCTTGGAATACTGCGGGGCCTTGCGGGCTTTTTTGAGGCCGTACTTTTTGCTTTCCTTTATGCGCGCATCACGCTGCAAAAAGCCAGCCGACTTAAGCGCCGGTCGGCGTTCTTGATCAAGTTCAACCAAGGCGCGCGCAATACCCAAACGCAAGGCGTCGGCCTGCCCTGAGACGCCACCTCCGCACAGGGTCGCATCAACGTCATAGGTTGCTGCTGTCTCGCTTACGCGAAACGGCTCGGTGATGGTCTCGCGGTAGCTAGCCGAAGTGAAGTATTTGTCGAACTCACGGCCGTTGACTTTGATGACGCCAGCGCCAGCGGTCAGCCGCACACGGGCAATGGCTCGCTTGCGGCGGCCGGTTGTTTGGACGAGAGGTTGGGGCACGGTTTACCTAGTTATCTGGTTGGTTGTTTATTCGGCTGCTTGCGCTGCGGCTCGGCGGTCCGCGGCTTCACGGGCAGCTTGCTGAGTTCGGCGAGCCACCTCGCCACGGCGGGTGAGTCTGCCAGTGCGCTTCAACGTCAGCGGCTTGGGCGATTGGGCGCCGTGCGGGTGATCCGGCCCGGCATACACCTTCAGCTTGCCTAGCTGCGCTGCACCCAGGCGGTTATGCGGCAGCATTCCTTCAATGGTGTGGCGCACCGCATCGGCCGGGCGGCTTTCAAGTAGGTCGCCGTAGGTCTTCGTGTGCAGCCCGCCGGGATAACCAGAGTGGCGGTAGACCTGCTTTTGCGTCAGCTTGTTGCCGGTCAGCACCACCTTGGCGGCGTTGACGATGATGACGTGGTCGCCGGTGTCAACGTAGGGGGCAAACGTGGGTTTGTGCTTGCCTCTCAATAGTCGGGCGACTTCGGTAGCCAGGCGCCCCAGCACTAAGCCATCGGCATCGATGACGTGCCATTCGCGAGTTATCTCGCTGGCTTTGGGTGCGTAAGTGGGCATTTGTTCTGGTTTCGCGTCTGGCGGTGGTTGTTTAGCGGTGTCTTATCTAGCGATGTCTCGGTGTCTCACCGCAACCCCCAAAGGCTAAGGCTCTGGGCGGCAAGGCGCAACGCTCGCGGGGCTAGCGGTTCCAGCTGACTAATAGCTAACGCCGACCAAGGTCAGGCCTTGGGGCGGGGCGATTTGTTTGACTGCGTTGCGGTCTTTGGCGGCCAGGATCTTCGGCACATCTTCTGGCTGTTGCCGACCTTGCCCGACCGTTACGCACAACCCCACTATTGATCTGATCATCTGATGGCAAAACGCCCAGGCGGTTATGTCAAACACCAGTAGTCGGGCTGCTTGATCGGCGCGGTCGGATCGGTCAGCGCTGTCGGCGTGATCGCTAGGGCATGTCCAACTGGCGTCTAACACGTGGCGGGTCAGGCTGATCGGCGTATCGGTTTGACGACAAAACGAACTGAAATCGTGCTCGCCGATAAAGCACCGTGCGGCGGCGTTCATGGCCGCTAGGTCCAACGGACAGCTCAAGTGCCATTGGCGGTGTGATCGCAGCGGGTCGTGTGAGGTCGCGTTGCGTATGACGTATTGATACGAGCGTGATTTGGCGGAATGTCTGGCGTCAAAGTCGCCGGGCACCGCAACCGCGGCAGATACAGCAATATCGGGTGCCAGCATTTTGTTTAGCTTGTCCGCCAGGCCGTCAAACTCAAGCTGGCCGCTGGCGCTGGCAAAAGACACCACCTGCGCTGTTGCGTGTACGCCCGCATCGGTGCGACCCGCAACCGTCAGCTCAACAGGTCCGTTCAACACACGCTCCAGCGCGGCTCGCAGATCTCCCGCCACCGTTCTAACCCCTTGATTTTCGGCAAATCCCCGAAACTGAGTGCCGTTGTAGGCCAGGTCTAGGCGGACTTTTTGCGGCGCTGTTGCGGGCACTGCCGCGGGCATCGCTGCGGGCGTTCCCGCGGGTGCGGCTTCACGTTCAGGGCGGCTATTCACAGCGTTCAGAGTAATGTCAGGGGTCTATTGCGGATGCTTGAGAAGGGCGCGGACGCTTTGAGAGGGGCTTTTACATGCTGGATTTGAGAATTGCAGGTGGCACCGTTATTGACGGCACCGGCGCACCCGGTGAGGTCGGCGACATCGGCGTGCAAGACGGTCGCATTGTTGCCATCGGCGACAGGGCCGTCAAGGCGGCAGGCCCGGCCGACAAAACCATTGACGCCGACGGGCTGGTGGTTAGCCCCGGTTTCGTCGACATCCACACGCATTTTGATGCGCAGGTTTTTTGGGACACCACCCTGTCGCCGTCGCCGCTGCATGGCGTTACCACCGTCATCGGCGGCAACTGCGGCTTCACGATCGCTCCGCTAGAGCCGGAGCACGGCGATTACCTGATGCGAATGCTGGCGCGGGTTGAGGGCATGCCGCTGACGTCGCTGCAGCAAGGCGTGCCGTGGAACTGGCGCAGCTTCGGCGAATATCTGAACGCCATTGACGGCACGCTGATGCCCAACGCCGGTTTTTTGGTGGGCCACAGCGCGCTGCGGCGCATAGTCATGGGCGAGCGTTCGATAGGTGAGACCGCCAGCGCTGACGATCTGGCCGCCATGAAAAAGCTGCTGCAAGACAGCATCGCCGCGGGCGGCATGGGGTTTAGCTCGTCGTGGGCCAAGACTCACAACGATGCCAACGGCGATCCGATTCCTTCCCGCCACGCCACACGCGAAGAGCTTGTTGAGCTATGCGCGGCTGTGCGTGATACGCCTGCGGTGGCGCTGGAGTTCATACCAACGGTTGAGAGATTTGACGAGGACGTCTATCAGCTCCTGACAGACATGTCGGTGGCTGCGGATTTGCCGCTCAACTGGAATGTCATTTTCGCCAACGAACGCCAGCGTGATGCGATTGAGCAAAAGCTGGCGGCGGGGCCATTTGCGGCACGCCAAGGCGGCAAGGTAATCGCGCTGACTGCGCCGATGCCCGCCGAAAGTCGGCTGTGCTTTGAAAATGGATTCCTGCTTGACACGTTGCACGGCTGGACTGAGCCGATGGCGCTACCACCGCAGGAAAAACTGGCGCTGCTGAGCGATCCGCAGCGTCGCGCAGAACTAAACGACCTGGCGCAGCAGCCGAGTGCGTTCCGCGGCTTGGCGCGTTGGGAGCGACTGCGCGTGGGCGAGGTGCACAACGAAGAGCTAACCCACTTTGAGGGCAAGACGATTGGTGAAATTGCCGAGCAGCAGGGTGTCACGCCGTGGGAGGCGCTTTGCGATTTGGTGGTGGCGGACGACCTGAAGACCGGTCTGTATCCGCCCCTGGCGGGTGACGACGACGCCAGTTGGGAGCTAAGGCGGGAGCTGCTAAACGACGATCGTTGCGTGATAGGTGCTTCGGATGCGGGCGCTCACCTGGACTTCTTGGCGACTTTTGACTACTCCACTTACCTGCTTAGTGCGGCACGTGAGCGTGACCTGATGAGTTTGGAGACCGCCGTGCACAAGCTGACCGACGTGCCCGCCCGGCTCTATGGCTTGGCGGGGCGGGGTCGCATTGAGCAGGGTTGGTGCGCCGATCTGACGGTGTTTGATCCGGCGGCTGTTGCGCCCAAGCCGGTTGAGGTTCGTGAGGATCTGCCGGGTGGTGCTTGGCGGCTTTATGCCGAAAGCGAAGGCGTCCATCACGTGATCATCAACGGCGTCTCCGCGGTGACCGACGGCGCCTTTACCGACGCTCGCCCCGGCACGCTGCTGCGGGCTGGTCGCGACACCGAAAAGGTGACCGCCGTTAGCTAGTGGCAACTAGCTAACGGCCGCGCACTGCGGCTAGTGGTCGCTCCCGGTGGGGTTAAGCAGCGCATCCAGTTTGTCAATGTCAAAGTCGTCGCTTTGGGCGGCGTCGATCAGCTTGCGTTCGCCAGCGGCGATTTGTCCGGCCGCATGAAACAGTTCGCTGGCAACGTCGGTTGGCACCACGACCGCGCCGTGCTTGTCGGCGTGAATGAGGTCGCCGGGGTTTACCTGCATGCCGTTCACAGTTACCGGCACCGCATGCTCCACGACATGAACCCACACGTGCGAAGGCCCGACCGAGCCAGCTAGCGCACCAAAGCCAGGCGCCCATTCGTCAAGATCACGGATGGAGCCATTCGTTATCACGCCCAGCGAACCAAGTCCGGCGTGGATATTGCTGTTGACCTCGCCCCACCAAGCTCCCGTGCCTGGGGCAGGGTCTATGTCTTCGATGACTGTGATCGTTGGCCCTGGCGGTTCGGCGATGTGCCGGTAGTAGGCCTGGCGGGCGGCTAGGTCGTCGGCGGGCGAACGTCCGGAAGGGGCGGCCGCTCTAATGGTTGCGGTGCGCGCATACCCAACCATCGGCGCCATGGTGGTGTCGGCGCAGAAAAGTGGTGACGTGGTGAAACCGTGCGAGCGGCGATGCGGCGCAACCACCTCTAGGGCGTTGCAAACCGTGGGGGTGTCAAGCTTGCGGAGAGCGCCAAGTACTTCGTTTGATAGCACGGGCTAAGCGGGCTGGCTCGGGGCTGGTCTGGGGCTGGCCTTAGACCAGTTCGATCAGCGCCATCGGAGCGTTGTCGCCGTGGCGTGGACCCAGCTTCAAAATGCGGGTGTATCCGCCGGCACGATCGCTGTAGCGCGGGGCGATTTCATCAATCAGCTTCTGCGCCATTTCTTGATCGCCGTTCAGCTTTGCGACCAGCTGGCGGTGGTTATGAAGGCCGCCGCGGCGTGCCTTGGTTATCAGCTTTTCCGCGTACGGACGGAGCACCTTGGCTTTGGTTTCAGTGGTTTCGATGGCTTCGGCTGCGAACAGCGACGCCGCCAGGTTGGCGATCATTGAGCGCTGATGACTAGCGCTGCCGCCGAGGCGTTTGCCTTTACGAGGTTGCGGCATCCGACTCCCCGATCATTTCGGGCGCTTTGCTCTCGGCCGCGTCACCGTCACCACCAATCATCGCTTCTTCATCTGCGTCGTCCGCGTCAGCATCGTCGGCCGAGCCCGCGCCGCTCAGGGTGAAGCCCAACTCGTCAAGTTTTTCGGTTAGCTCTTCCAGAGCCTTCTGCCCGAAGTTCGGCACCGCTAGTAGCTCTTCCGCGCTGTTTTCCAAAATCTTGCCGACCGAATCAAGCTGCGCTCGCTTTAGCCCGTTGACGGTTCTAACGCTCAAGCCCAGCTCGTCAATATCACGATCAAGGTCGGGCGCGTCGTAATCGCTGGCGCGCTGGTTGTCGATCAGACCCAGCCCCAGATCATCTTCAACCATTGAAGACATCAAGGTGAAAAGCGAGCAGAGAGTGTCGCCGGCCGAAGACAGCGCCTCACGCGGGCTGAGAGCCCCATCGGTTTCGATGTCAAGCACGAGCATGTCGTAGTTGGTGGATTGCTCCACACGGGTCGGTTCAACTTCAACGGCAACCCGGCGCACAGGACTAAAGATGGCGTCAACCGGAATGAGCCCGATCTCGCCCGTGGACGCCAGCTCGCTAGATGACAGATAGCCCCAGCCGCGCTCAATGGTTATGTCAACCGCCAGGCGGGTGTTGTCGCTCAGCGTTGCCAGGTGCAGGTCGGGGGTCAGGCACTCAACGTCTGAACCCCATTCAAGATCGCCAGCCAGAATCTCGCCCGGCCCTTCGGCATCAAGACGCACCGCCACCGGCGTTTCGCTGTGGCTGCGCAGCACGACATCTTTGAAGTTCAGCACCAGGTCGGTGATGTCTTCCACCACGCCTTTGATGGTGTCGAACTCATGCAGCGCATCGTCAAAGCGCACCTGCGTTATTGCGGCACCCGGTATGGACGACAGCAGCGTGCGGCGCAGCGAGCTGCCGATGGTGTAGCCAAAGCCAGGCTCCAGCGGGCCGAAGGTGAACTTTTGACGGTTGCCTTTTTCTGGTCCTAAGACACCGATTTCGGGTCGCTGCATTGCGACCGAAGCAGAAGTAGTACTCACGGAGTCGCTCCTCTAGGGCTGAAAGGTGGTTGCATTATTTGCTGTACAGCTCAACGATTAGCTGTTCACGCACGGGGATTTCAATTTGGTTGCGCTGCGGCACGCCCAGCACCGTTACCGTCATTTTGTCGGCGCCGGTGGACAGCCAAGCTGGCGCCTCACGGTCAAGCACGTCCAGGTTCCAGCGCACGGTTGCGTTTTCTTGCGCCTTGGGGCGCAGTTCTATTTCGTCGCCTTCACGCACGCGATAGCTGGGGATGTTGACCCGGCGGCCGTTCACGTTTAGGTGACCGTGACCAACGAACTGGCGAGCTTGCGGTCGGGTGGCGGCCCAGCCGGCGCGGTACACGACGTTGTCTAGGCGCTGCTCTAGTAGCGCCAGCAGATTCTCGCCGGTCACGCCGCCTTGGCGGGCCGCATCCTCGTAGGTGTTGCGGAACTGGCGTTCGGTCATGCCATAGGTAAAGCGGCACTTTTGTTTTTCTTGCAGCTGGATTAGGTACTCAGAGTTTTGAGATCGGCGGCGGCCGCGGCCGTGCACGCCGGGCGGGTATGGGCGGCGATCCAGCGCTTTGGTTTCGCCGGCGGTTCCCCAGATGTTGACACCGAGTCGGCGCGATACGCGCGCTTTTGGTCCGCGATAACGAGACACTTCAGACCCTCCGCCGTTTGGGTGGTCGGCAGCCGTTATGCGGAATCGGTGTCATGTCGCGAATGCCGGTGATTTCTATGCCGCTGTTTTGGATTGAGCGGATGGCGGTTTCACGGCCGGAGCCGGGGCCTCGCACATCAACGGACACTCGCCGAACGCCGTGCTCGATGGCTCGTTCGGACGCTTGTTCGGCGGCCTGTTGTGCTGCAAAGGGTGTGGATTTGCGTGAGCCTTTGAAGCCGACATTGCCAGCCGACGCCCAAGCAACAACGTTGCCTTTGCGGTCGGTGAAAGTAACGATGGTGTTGTTAAACGTGCTGCGGATGTGTGCCACTCCCTCGCCGATGTTTTTGCGCTCGCGGCGGCGGCCTGTGCGGCGGGGCGCAGCAGCGGTAGTCGCGGTGGTGGCTGCAGCCGCGTCAGTAGCAGGCGTGGCTGTGTCGGTAGCAGTGGCAGGCGGAGCGGGGCTTGCCTCAGGCGGAGCGGGTGCGGGTGCTTGATCGGCCGCTGGCGGCGGCGCGTCGGGCATGGACGCTTCGGCCTCAGGCGCGGCAGCCTCAGGCGCGGCAGCTTCAGGCGCAGCGTCGGCCGGCGTGGTGGTGGCGTCTGGGTCGCTCACCTAGACAACCTTCTTCTTGCCAGCAACGGTCTTGCGTGGGCCCTTGCGAGTTCGGGCATTGGTGTGAGTGCGCTGACCTCGCACCGGCAGTCCGCGACGATGACGGATGCCCTGATAGCAACCGATCTCAATCTTGCGCTTGATGTTTTGCGCTACGTCACGGCGAAGGTCACCCTCAACGGCCAGATTGGCGTCTATGTAGTTACGAATGCCTGCGACCTCTTCGTCGGTCAGGTCACGCACGCGGGTGCGCTCGGGCACGTTTAGGTCTTCACAGATACGCGTCGCAGCCGAACGGCCGATGCCGTAGATATAAGTAAGTGCGATTTCAACCCGCTTTTCACGGGGAATATCTACGCCAGCGATACGTGCCACAGAGACCTAACTTGAACTAACTCTGCGGACCTAACCCTGCCGCTGCTTGTGGCGAGGGTTTGAGCAAATAACGCGAATGCGGCCGTGCCTACGAATAATGTTGCAGCGGTCGCACATGGGCTTAACGCTGGGTCGTACCTTCATAATCGCTCAGTGTTGGTCGGTGGAATAACTAATTTGGAGATGCGCGCAGACATCCATTTGCTTGGCCGCGCACAGGGCTACGGCCAAAAGACAGAACGTCAAGCGTCGGTCCGGGGTCTGCCCGCAAAGCCGTTAGAAGCCTAGCGACATCGGGCGCAAACGCCACAATTGGCGCCGCGGTGATAGCCGCGCCGCGCTGCGCTACCACCCACGCCGCGCTGCCGCTGGCGATCAGCCGTGCTCGGATTTGATTGCTTCGTTGATTCTTTCGTGCACCTGCGGCGGCGTGCCCAAGCCGTCAATGGTCGCCAGCGAAAACTTCTCAGCAAAGAAGGTTCGCAGCGGGGCGGTTTCCGTCTCGTAGAGCGCCAGCCGGCGGGCTATGGCGTCGGGAGTGTCATCCTCGCGGCCACGGCCGCGCATGCGTTCGGCGACAACCTCGTCTGGCACAGAAAGATCCACCACAAGATCTATCGCTGACTCAGGGCTGGCCGGGTCAGGGCCGGCCACGGCCGGCTCGCTCTGGTCAAGTATCTCTAACAGTCCTTGCGCTTGGGCGGCGGTGCGCGGAAAGCCGTCTAGCAAAAAGCCATGCTCAAGCACGTCCGACTGTGCCAAACGCTCTCGCACCAAGCCCAGAATCAACTCGTCCGATACCAGGTCGCCGGCCGCCATCACTTCCTTGGCTTGCAGCCCTAGCGGCGTGCCCTGCGCCACTGCGGCGCGCAACATATCTCCCGTTGAGATGTGCACCACCTGATAACGCTCTACTAGCAGGTCGCACTGGGTGCCCTTGCCAGAGCCCTGCTTACCCAATATCACAAGCTTCAACGGCATGGCTTCTTTGGTGTGTGCGGCAGGGCTAGCTATCGGCTGGGCTAGGTATTAGCCAGGAAACCTTCGTAGTTGCGCATGAGCAACTGGCTATCCACCTGCTTCATTGTCTCTAGCGCCACCCCGGCGGCAATCAAAATAGACACGCCACCGAAGCCGATCGCCGCGCCGCCGCCGTGGAAGCCGGTCGCGTCAAGATCGCTGGTGAGCGACAGCAAGACGGTCGGCAGCAACGCAACCAGCGCGATAAACAGCGCGCCGGGCAGCGTGATGCGGGTGAGCACGTGGCTCAGGTATCGCTCGGTTTGCGGGCCGGGGCGAATGCCCGGAATGAACCCGCCCTGCTTGCGAATGTTGTCGGCCTGGCGAACCGGGTCGAACGTGATCGCGGTGTAGAAATAGGCGAACCCGACTATCAGCGCGCCAAAGAACAAGATGTAAGCAATGTTGTCCGGCTGCGTGAGGTAGTCGTTGACCACGGTTTGCAGCCAGCCCCAGTTCGCAACGTTTGACAGCAGCACCGGCAAGAACAGCATGGAGCTGGCGAAAATGACCGGAATAACGCCGGACTGATTCACCTTCAGCGGGATGTAGGTGCTCTGCCCGCCGTAAAGCCTGCGACCAACTTGGCGGCGTGAAAACTGCACCGGGATGCGGCGCTGGCCTTGCTCGATGAAAATGATCGCCACCATCATCCCTATCGCTACGACTATTGCGGCGAACAGGTAGGTGCTGCCCTCCACCGCTAGCAGGCGGGCACCGTCAAACGGGATGGTCGAAACAACCGAAGCGAAAATCAGCAGCGACATTCCGTTGCCCACGCCGCGCTGGCTGATTAGCTCACCCATCCACATCAAAAGCGCGGTGCCGGCGGTTAGCGAAATAATCACCAGAGCAACTCGGTTGAAGGTGAAGTCGGGAATCACGATGACGCCAGTTGTGTTGCCGATGGCGCTGCCCTGGCCACGCCCGAAAATGAACGTGATGCCGGTGGCTTGCACGAACGCAATCGTCAAGGTGAGATAGCGCGTGTACTGGGTCAGCTTGCGCTGGCCGGTTGCGCCCTGTTGCTGCAGCTCTTCAAATCGGGGGATCGCCACAGTGAGAATCTGAATGATGATTGACGCGGTGATGTAAGGGATGATGCCCAGCGCAAAGACGGCGAAGTTGGTGAGCGCTCCGCCTGAGAACAGGTTGAGCAGGGCGAGCACGCCGCCGGTTTGGTCGGCCTGATCACGCAGCGCCACGATGGCGTCAAAATCAATGCCCGGCACCGGTATTTGAGAGCCGAGGCGGTACGCCGCGATTATTAGAAGCGTGAAAAGGATCTTTCCGCGCAGCTCCCTGATCTTGAAGATGTTTCTCATGCTTGAGAGCACAGCGAAACCTCAGCGATTCGTATGTTGATTGCCGCTGGCGGGCGGACGTGGACCTTTGAATGTGGGCGGAAGTGTCTCGGCCGTGCCGCCCGCAGATTCGATCGCCGCACGGGCGCTAGCTGAAAATGCGTGCGCTCGCACGGTGACGGCGCCGGAAAGCGACCCACGCCCCAGCACTTTGATCATCATGTTCTTAGAAACTAGACCACGTTCAAGCAAAGTTTCTGGCGTTACCTCGGTTAGCCCGTTGTCGGTAATCGTGTCCAAGTTGACGGCTTGATACTTGACCTCAAACGGGTTGTTGAAACCCTTGCGCTTCGGGAGGCGTTGCTGCAACGGCAGCTGTCCGCCCTCGTACCAAGCCGGAACTGTTCCGCGGGCGTTCACGCCTTTGGTTCCTCGACCGGCGGTCTTGCCACGGCGGCCAGCGGTGCCACGGCCAACTCGCTGGGCTCGCTTTTTTGAGCCACGGGCTGGAGCTAGATCGTGCAGTCTCAGCATTTCTTACCTAGCTCTTTGGGGTCGGGTCGGATTTCGGGGCGGACTTGGTGGTCTTTGCGGCGGCGGGCTTATCGCCAGGTTCTCTCACCACCACCAGATGATTCACCTTGCGAAGCATCGCCCGCAACTCGGGTCGGTCGGGCAATGTGTTGGTTTTGCCAATACGGCCCAGACCCAGCGCTCTAAGTGTGCCAGCTGTCTTCGGCTTGACGGCAATGGACGACCGAACCTGCGTTACCGCAAAATGACCCGTGGCTGGGGCGGGCGCGGACATTGCCGTAGCTAGAGCGTTCATTGGTTGGCCGCCGGGGTGTCGGCAAGCGCGGTGGTCGCTTGCGTGTCGGCTGAACCTGGGCTGGCCGAATCCGGGCTGGCTGGACCTGTGCTGGCTGGACCTGCGCCAGTTGAATCCGTGCTGGCCGAATCTGGGCTGGCTGAACCCGCGTCGGATGGCACTGCCTGCGCGGCGCTTGCCTGCTTCGCGGCGTCTTTCAGGTTTCGTTCCGACTCGCGATAGGCAGCCAGCAGTCCCGGCTGGATGCACTCTTCGGGCGACAAGCCTCGCATGGCGGCTATTACGTCTGGGCGCCTTAGCTCTTGCAGGCCGGTGATGGTGGCCTTTGCGACGTTGATGTGATTGGACGAGCCGAGCGACTTGGCGAGCACGTCACCAATGCCAGCTTCCTCCAGAATTGCGCGAGCCGCACCGCCCGCGATAACGCCGGTACCAGGCGCGGCTGGCTGCAACAGCACACGTCCCGCACCGACTCTGCCTATGACCGGATGAATGATGGTTGAGCCTGCCAGCGGGACGCGGAAAAGGTTTCTGCGCGCCTCTTCGGTTCCTTTTTGGATGGCCAGCGGAACCTCTTTGGCTTTGCCGTAGCCCAAGCCAACCTGCCCTGCGCCGTCGCCAATCACTACCAGCGCAGTGAAAGAGAAGCGGCGTCCGCCTTTTACTACTTTCGCAACACGGTTGATGTCAATGACGCGTGACTCGCGCAGCCCGTCGTCGCTGCTGCGGCGCACGTTCTCGCTTTGGTCACGCCGACCACGATCGCGATCACGATCCTGGTTGCGTCGCCTGCCGCGAGAGTCGCCATCGCGAGAGTCACCGTCGCGGGAGTCGCCGCTCTCATCACGACCGCGGGAGTCTTTGCTACGGGGGCCACCGCCTTCGCTGGAGGCGGCGTCGGCGCTATCGCTAGCGGCGGCTTCAGGCTGGGCCTCCGCCGTTACCGCTGCTTCAGCCGTGGCGTCAGACTGGGTTTCTGACTGAGCGTCAGACTGGGCGTCAGGCTGGGTTTCTTCTGGGGTTTCTTCTTCTGGCATTTTCTTCTCTGCTACCTAAAACTTAAGTCCGGCTTCGCGGGCGGCTTCGGCCAGGGCTGCCACACGACCGTGATATCGATTACCGCCGCGATCTAGCACCACGGATTCAACTCCCGCCGCACGCGCCCGCTCTGCCACAAGCTTTCCAACCTGGGCGGCGGCCTGCTTGTTGCTGGTGTGGTCAGCGCGCAGAGATTTCTCAACCGTTGATGCGGCCGCCAACGTGCGTCCGCTGTCGTCGTCAATCACCTGCGCGCTGGTGTGTTTGTTGGAACGAAACACGCTGAGGCGAGGACGTTGCGGCGTGCCGGAAACCTTTTTCCGCACGCGCACACGCCGGCGATCGCGCCGACCCGAACGTGTCTGACGGTGTGCAGCTTTAGCAACAGTGGCTGACTTACTCATTACCCGTGCCTAACTACTTCGCGGCCTTGCCGGCTTTGCGGATTACGTACTCGCCCGCATAGCGAATGCCCTTGCCCTTGTATGGCTCGGGCTTGCGCAGGGCTCGAATGTTGGCAGCTACCTGGCCCACCAACTGCTTATCTATGCCGCTCACCGTGATGTTGGTTGCTGTAGGCACGTCAAAGCTGATGCCCGGCGGCGCCTTCACGGAGACCGTATGACTAAACCCCAGCAACAGCTGCAGTCCGTCGGAACCGGATTTTGAGGCTCGATAGCCCACGCCGATTATCTCCAGATCTTTGGTAAATCCTTGCGTTACCCCGTGCACCATGTTGCTAACCAGAGTGCGCGTCAGCCCGTGCAAGGAACGCTGCAGGCGGGTGTCGTCGGCGCGCGAGACGGTGATCGCATCGTCGGCGACGGTGACTGAGATTCCGTCCGGGACGGCTTGGGCTAGCTCGCCTTGCGGACCCTTGACGCTCACGGCACCAACGGCGGTTTTCACCTCAACTCCGTTGGGAATGGTGATTGGTTCAATACCTACACGCGACATAAACAGCTCCTACCAGACGTAACAAAGGATCTCGCCGCCGATGTGCTTGCGGCGAGCCTCCCGGTCGGTCATTAGGCCTTTAGAAGTAGACAGCACGACGATGCCAAGTCCGCCCAAAACGCGCGGGACTTCGTCGGACTTTGTGTAGACGCGCAACCCCGGCTTGGAGATGCGCTTCAGCCCGGAGATGGTGCGGACCCGCTCGGGCGTGTATTTGAGATCAATGGTGAGGGTGCGCGCATGCTCAGACTCGGCCTCTACGCGGTAGTCGCGAACGTAGCCCTCCTTTTTGAGGATCTGCGCCAGCGACTCTTTTTGCTTCGACGACGGCATCGCTACCTGGTCTTTGAAGGTCATGTTTGCGTTGCGAATGCGGGTGAGCATGTCGGCTATGGGATCGGTCATTGCCATTACTAAAGCCTCACCATCTACCAACTGGCCTTGGTGACGCCGGGCACTTCGCCGGCATGAACCATCTCTCGTAAACAAACTCGACACAGCCCAAACTTGCGATACACCGAGCGCGGGCGGCCGCACACACGACAGCGTGTGTAGCCGCGCACCTTGAACTTGGGGGTGCGTTGTTGCTTGTTAATGAGAGCTTTTTTTGCCATTAGTCAGTGTTACTCCGTTGTTCGGAATGGGAAACCCAGTGCGGTTAATAGTGTTCGGCCGCCGGTGTCATCGGATGCCGTCGTGACAAGCGTTACGTCCATCCCACGGATCTGGTTCACGCTGTCGTAGTCAATTTCGGGGAAAACCAGTTGCTCGGTTATGCCGAAGGTGTAGTTGCCGTGGCCATCGAAGCTGCGTGGCGACAGTCCGCGGAAGTCGCGGATGCGCGGGATGGCTAGCGACACCAGCCGGTCGTAGAACTCCCACATGCGGTTGTTGCGCAGCGTGACGGCTGCGCCGATGGCGTTGCCTTCGCGCAGCTTGAATCCAGCGATTGATTGCTTGGCTCGCCGGATGGAAGGACGCTGCCCGCAAATCCGGCTGAGATCTTCAACGGCACCGTCTAGCAGTGCGCGATTGGTAACCGCGGCACCAACGCCGACGTTGACCGAGATTTTCTGCAGCTTGGGCACCTGCATCACATTTTCCAAGCCCAGTTCTTGTTGTAACTGGGCGCGCAGCGTGTCGCGGTAGAGCACCTTCATGCGCGGCTCGCCGTTCTCGTTGGGGCCGCTAGTAGAAACCGCCGCGGGAGTAGTCGTGCTCATGACAGCTCCTCCCCTGATTTGCGGTGGTAGCGCACCTTTTTGTCGCCTTCGAATCGGAACCCGACTCGGCCCGGTTGCCCGGTGCGCGGGCACACGACCGCCACGTTTGATACATCAACCGAAAGCAGGTAATCGATTACCTGGCCTTCTTGGTTGGCCTGCGTGGGGGCTTGATGCTTGCGGCCGACCCGCACGCCTTCAACCGTGAGTTTCCCGCTAGGCGGATCGACGGTAAGAACTTCGCCCTCGGCGCCGCGATCTGCGCCCGACAAGATGCGCACCATGTCGCCCTTGCGGATCTTCATATTTGGGAGTTGCCGTGAGCGGCGACCACGCCAGCGCGGATGCATTACAGCACCTCCGGCGCTAGGGACACGATGCGCATAAAGCGCTTGTCGCGCAGCTCTCGGCCAACCGGTCCAAAGATGCGGGTGCCGCGTGGCTGTTGATTGTCGTCAACTAGCACGGCTGCATTTTCGTCAAACCTGATGTAGCTGCCGTCAGGGCGGCGGCGTTCTTTGCGGGTTCGCACCACCACGCAGCGAACCACCTCGCCTTTGCGAACCGTTGCGTCAGGGATGGCATCTTTGACGGTCGCGATGAACATGTCACCGATGTACGCATAGCGGCGGCCGGTGCCTCCCAGGACGCGGATGCACAGCACCTCTCGCGCTCCTGAGTTGTCGGCCACTTTTAGGCGGCTTTCTTGCTGAATCATCGGGTATTCCTGGTGCGGGTTCTCTGGCGGGGTGCGGGTTCTCTGGCGGGCCGGGCTAGCGGGCTCGCTCAACAATTTCGAGCAGGCGCCAGCGCTTGGTGCGTGACAGCGGGCGGGTTTCCATCACGCGCACGCGGTCGCCAACGCGAGCGTCGTTGTCGGCGTCGTGTACGTAGAGCTTTTTGGTTTGCTGAACCGTTTTTGCGTAGCGGCGGTGGCGGACACGCTCGGTAACAGCCACCACGGCGGTGGATTGCATCTTGGTGGAAGTGACCAGGCCTTCGCGCACCTTGCGGCGACCGCGATCGCTGGTTTCTGGCGCGGCGGCTTCGGGCGGAGTGGCTTCGGCTGCGGCATCAGACACGGCGGCTTCGGGCGTGGCTGCGTCGGATTCCATAGCTGCAGACTGATCGGCGTTGTCGGTGTTATCGGTGGCTTGATTCACTTGCTTGGCTCACTATCTAGCTTGGGCTCGGTTGACTCTGCTTCAGCTAGCTCTGCTTCGGCTGACTCAGGCTCGGGTTCAAGCTCGCTGGTTTCCTCTGCGACAGAGCTTTCTGGATCGGGGCTTTCTGGATCGGGGCTTTCTGGATCGGGGCTTGCTTCTACCGGGCTCGCCGCGACTGGTCGCGCCGCGCCTGGGCCCATCCCCACCGCTTCGGCGGCGGCTATCTCTCTTTCGCGCAAGATCGTGTTGATCCGCGCAATGTCACGCCTGAGCGAACCAAGCTGCGATGAGTTATCCGTCTGGCCGGTCGCAAACTGGAAGCGCACGTTGAACAACTCTTGAGTGACGCTTGTTTGCTCGTCCAGTAGCTGGTCGTCGCTCATGTTGCGCAGAGTCGCCGCCGTCGCCATCAGATCGCCTCCTCACGCGAAATCACTCGCGCCTTGATCGGAAGCTTCTGAATTGCTCGGTTCATAGCGCCGTGCGCCATTTCCTTATTCACGCCGCCCAGCTCAAACATCACTCGGCCGGGCCGCACAACGACCACCCAGTGATCGGGGTTGCCCTTGCCCGAGCCCATGCGAGTCTCGGCCGGCTTCATCGTCACGGGCTTGTCCGGGAAAATGTTTATCCACACCTTGCCGCCGCGCTTGACGTGACGGGTCATGGCGACACGTGCCGCCTCAATCTGGCGTGCCGTTATCCAACCAGGCTCCAAAGCCTGAATGCCGTAGTCGCCGAAGCTGACAGCCGTGCCGGCTTTGGCGCGACCATGCATGCGGCCGCGATGCTGCTTGCGGTACTGGACCTTGCGGGGCATCAACATCAGTCATCACCTGGCCGGAAGTTGGGGGTTTGATGCTGCTCGCGTGTTGAACGCTCGATCTGCTCTTCTTCTTCAAGCAGGCGCTCAAACTCAGGGTCGGCTTCTTTCAGCAATGGTGCTGGCTCGTCGGTCACCTCATAGCTGCTGTCGCGGTGCGCACCGGCCGACACGATCGCTGTCGGGCCGTCACTGTCGGTTGGCTGATCGGTGGTGTCGACTGGGGGTTTGGTGATGCGGCTGTCGTTGGAAACCTTGTAGGGCAAGATGTCGCCCTTGTAAAGCCAGACCTTCACGCCGATGCGGCCAGCGGTTGTGCGTGCCTCACGGAATCCGTAATCAATGTCGGCTCTGAGCGTGTGCAGAGGGACGCGGCCTTCGCGATACCACTCGGTGCGTGCCATTTCAGATCCGCCAAGGCGGCCAGAACACTGGACACGAATGCCTAGCGCGCCGGCCTTTTGTGCGTTCTGCACCGCTCTTTTCATGGTGCGGCGAAACGCAACTCGGCCCGCTAGCTGATCTGCCACGCCTTGCGCTACCAGGGCGGCTTCTAGCTCGGGCTGCTTGATCTCTTGAATGTTGAGCTGAACCTTCGGGTTGCCGGAGATGGCTGTCAGCGACTCACGCAGTCGGTCGGCCTCGCTGCCGCGGCGACCGATAACGATGCCGGGTCGGGCGGTGTGAACGTCAATGCGGAGTCGGTCGCGCGTGCGCTCTACTTCGATGCGGCTAATCGCCGCGTGGGGCAGCTCGTTGCGCAGGTAGTCGCGGATTTTGCGATCTTCTATGAGGTAGTCCTGGTAGTTCTTATCGGCGTACCAGCGGGACTTCCAGTCGGTCGTGATGCCTAGGCGAAAGCCGTAGGGGTTTACCTTTTGACCCATCGTTTAGGCCTCGGTGCTTTCTTTAGTGGGGCTTTCGTCATCTGGGCTGTCGTCCTCTTCGGTGCTGGTCTCTTCGGTGCCGGTCTCTTTGGCGCTAGCCGCGTCGGTGGTTTCAAGCTCGGCTGCTGTTTCTGGTGCTTCTTCCGCCGTCGTTTCCTCGGCGGTCTCAGTGTCGGTGTCGGTGCTGGCTTCAGCGTCAGTGGTCTCAGCGTCAGCGCTGGTTTCGGTTTCGGTGGTGGCTTCAGCGTCAGTGGTGGCTTCAGCGTCGGCGGTTTCTTCGGTGGCGGTGTCGGCGACGGCATCAGCGTCAGTGGTGGCTTCAGCGTCGGCGGTTTCTTCGGTGGCGGTGTCGGCGACGGCATCAGCGTCAGTGGTGGCTTCAGCGTCGGCGGTTTCTTCGGTGGCGGTGTCGGCGACGGCCTCAACCGCGTCATCGGCCTCAACCGCGTCATCGGCCTCAACCGCGTCATCGGCGCTGGCCTCACGGCTGGCGGCCACGCGGGCTGCTCGCTCTGCGCTGGCTCGCTGGCGGGTTCCACTTGCGGCTAGTCGCTGCTCCCGCAGCTCCAATTCGCTTTCCGCCAGCTGCGCCACGATCACCGTCACGTGAGCGGTCTGCTTGTTAATACGCGAAGAGCGACCACGCGCCCGGGCACGCCATCGCTTGATAACCGGACCCTCATCGGCCCAGCACTCAGCCACGTACAGCTCTTCGGGTTCAAGATGTTCGTTGTGCTCAGCGTTCGCAACCGCACTCTCAAGCACCTTGGAAACAACCTCCGCCGCGCCACGCTCGCAAAACTGCAGGCGTTCACGTGCGAGATCTAAATCTTCATCGCGGATCAGATCCAGCACCGGCCGCACCTTGGATGCCGACAGCCGTGCGTAGCGCACCACGGCGCGCGCACCAGCCGTTACCGACAGGTCAATAACGCCGCTCATCGGGTGACCGCCCGCTCTTGCCCGGCATGAAACCGGAAGGTGCGTGTGGGTGCGAACTCGCCCAGCTTGTGCCCCACCATTGCCTCCGTTACGTACACCGGCTGATGCTTGCGGCCATCGTGCACCGCAAAGGTGTGGCCGATCATCTCCGGAATAATCGTGGAGCGCCGGCTCCACGTTTTGATCACTTTGCGCTCGCCGCTTTCGGTTAGCTCATCCACCTTGGCGAGAAGATGCTCATCCACGAAGGCACCTTTTTTGAGACTGCGCGGCATAGCGATTACCTCCGGGAGCCCCGTGTGCGGCGGCGCCGAACAATCATGTCGTTGGATTTCTTATTTCTTTGGCGTGTGCGTCCTTCGGGCTTGCCCCACGGCGACACCGGATGGCGACCGCCGGAAGACTTACCTTCGCCGCCGCCAAGCGGGTGATCCACCGGGTTCATAGCCACGCCGCGTGATTGTGGTCGCACGCCCTTCCAACGATTTCGTCCGGCCTTGCCGATTTTCACCAAGTCGGCTTCGTTGTTGCCAACCTCGCCAACCGTGGCGCGGCAATCAATCATCACTCGTCGCATCTCGCTGCTAGGCAGACGCAGAGTGGCGTGCGTGCCCTCTTTGGCGACCAACTGAACGCTGGCACCGGCCGAACGAGCCATCTGCCCACCCGCACCGGGCTTTAACTCCACGTTGTGGATGGTGGTACCCACGGGGATATAACGCAGCGGCAGCGCATTGCCTGGTTTGATTTCGGCCTGCGGTCCGTTGGCCAACTTGTCTCCCACAACAAGGCCATCCGGGGCGATTATATATCGCTTTTCGCCATCGTGATAATGAAGCAAGGCAATGCGGGCGTTGCGGTTGGGGTCGTATTCAATGGCTGCCACCGTCGCGGGAACGCCGTCTTTGCTGCGCTTGAAGTCAATAATGCGATAGCGCTGCTTGTGGCCGCCGCCGCGGTGGCGAGAAGTTATGCGGCCGTGGTTGTTGCGACCACCACTTGAGCTTTGCTTGGCAATAAGGCTGCGCTCGGGTTTGCTGCGCGTAACGTCGGCGAAATCTGAAACGGTCTGAAAGCGACGACCGGGACTGGTTGGCTTGCGTGCTCGAACACCCATTGCTTCTTGGCCTAGCTCTCAAAGATCGGGATTGAGTCACCCTCGGCCAGGGTGACGATGGCGCGCTTGGTGTCGGCGCGCTTTCCGGCGGTGTTGTTGCGGCGATTGCGGCGAACCTTGCCTTTGCGGTTGTGCGTGTTTACCTTCGTGACGGTTACCTCAAAGATCTCTTCAACTGCGTTGCGAATCTCAGGCTTGGACGCGGACGGGTGAACCATGAACACGTAGACATCTTTTTCCAGCAAGTCGTATGACTTTTCGGAAACGACCGGCGATAGCAGCACGCTGCGTGGATCTTTCATTCGCTCGGCTCGCTCTTTGGCTCGGCTGCTGGTTCGGCTGCTGGCTCGCTGGGCAGGGTGTCTTTGGTAAATACCAACCAGTCGGACCGCAAAATGTCATAGGCGTTCAGCTCGGTGGCTGGACACAAATCCACGTTTGGCAAATTGCGGAAGCTCAGCTCGGCTTTGCGGTCGTTCTCGTCGTTGCCTAGCACCAGCAGCAGTCGGCCTTCCAGCTCCAGGCTGGTTAGCGAAGCGAGGGCTTGGCTGGTCTTGGGAGTTTCAAACTGCCAGTTATCAATCACCATTACCCGCTCGCTCTGCGCACGATCGCTAAGGGCGGAATACAACGCCAGACGCACCATTTTGCGGTTGACCTTTTGAGCGAAGCTGCGTGGCTTGGGTGCGTGCACCACGCCGCCGCCACGAAACTGCGGCGACCGAATTGAACCTTGCCGGGCTCGGCCGGTGCCCTTCTGACGCCAGGGCTTGGCGCCGCCGCCTCTTACCTCGGAGCGTGTCTTTGTGTTTTGCGAGCCTGAGCGGCGAGCCGCCAGCTGAGCGGAAACCACCTGGTGCAATACGTCCAAGTTCGGCTCAATACCAAACACGCCGTCCGCTAAGTCCACTGTTCCAGCAGTGCCGCCGTCTGGCGTTCTTACGGTTAGTTTCGTCGGCATCGCTGGTACTTCTCTGGCCTCTAGTTGGTGGCGGCTGCCGGTGCCTTGACCGCATTGCGAATCGTTACGGTGCCGCCCTTAGGTCCTGGCACGGACCCCTTTACCAAAATCAGATCGCTGTCTTGTTCGGCGGAGACTATTTCCAGGTTCAGGGTGGTTACTTTTTGACCGCCCATTCGCCCGGCCATCTTCATTCCCTTAAACACCCGCGAAGGTGTCGCACAAGCACCGATTGCGCCTGGTGCGCGGTGCACCAAGTGCGCTCCGTGCGATGCCCGCTGACCGGCAAAATTGTGGCGCTTCATCACGCCGGCGAACCCTTTGCCCTTTGACAGGGCCGTTACGTCCACCAGTTCGCCTGGCTCAAACACCGACGGCTCCAGCACGGCGCCGGGAGCCAGATCATCCACGTCGTCCAGGCGCAGCTCTACTAGCCGCTGCCCCGATTCAACACCCGCACTGGCGAAGTGGCCCGCCTTGGGGCGACTCAGCTTTTCGGCGGGACGTTTGCCGTAGGTGACTTGCACGGCGGTATAGCCGTCACGCTCGGTTGTCTTTATCTGCACTACCCGACAATCATCAACGCGCAGAACCGTGACGGGTACAACGTTCCCGTCTTCGTCCCATTGCTGCGTCATGCCAACTTTCGTGGCGACGAGTGCTTTGCTCGCCATGGTCAGGGGTCTCCATGCTTTCTTGGTACATACAAACGCTCCGCATGACTGCCATGCGGAGCGGAATATCTGTTGCGCCAACCGGTTCCGCTTAGCGGCCTAGCTGGACATCAGTTCGTGCGAGATAAAACCACTCGCAACTCATGGAAGGCTACCGAGCCGTAGGCGCGGCGGCAACCTGGGCTAGCTGGCTGGGCTAGCTGGCCGACTGGGCTAGCTAGTTGGGTTGGACCTTTAGCTCAATCTCAATGCCAGCCGGCAGATCAAGTCGCTGCAGCGAATCGACGGTCTTGTCGGACGGGCTGATCACATCAATCAGGCGCTTGTGAACCCGCATCTCAAAGTGCTCACGCGAATCTTTGTCCTTGTGCGGCGAGCGCACAACGGTGTAGCGATGCTTTTCGGTTGGTAGAGGAATCGGGCCGCGAATGGTGGCGTTTGTGCGCAGCACCGTCTCCACGATTTTCTGGGTCGACTGATCGATGATCTCGTGGTCGTATGCCTTTAGCCGCATCCGGATGCGTGTGTTAGCGGCCACCTAGCTATTCCACAACCTTTGTAACCCGGCCCGCTCCAACGGTGCGTCCGCCTTCGCGGATGGCAAACCTGAGCCCCTCATCCATAGCAATGGGGTGAATCAGCTCAACGGTCATGTCGGTGTTGTCGCCCGGCATGCACATCTCTGTGCCCGAAGGCAGCTCAACTGTTCCGGTGATATCGGTGGTGCGGAAATAAAACTGCGGCCGATAGTTAGAGAAGAACGGCTTATGGCGGCCGCCCTCATCCTTGTTCAGCACATACACCTGCGCCTCAAACTTGGTGTGTGGTGTGATTGCGCCCTTGGCGGTGCAGACCTGGCCGCGCTCCACGTCTTCTTTTTCGGTGCCGCGCAGCAGCAGACCCACGTTGTCGCCGGCCATGCCCTGATCCAAGATCTTGCGGAACATCTCCACGCCGGTAACGGTTGTGGTTTGCGTGTCGCGAATACCCACAACTTCAATTTCGTCGCCGCTGTTGATGACGCCGGTCTCAACCTTGCCGGTCACCACGGTGCCGCGCCCGGTGATTGAGAACACATCCTCAATCGGCATCAAAAACGGACGCTCAAAGTCGCGCTCAGGAATCGGGACGTACTCATCGACTGCTTCCATCAAAGAGTTGACGCCGTCTATCGCATCGTCGTTTCCTTCGAGCGCCTTAAGAGCCGACACTCGCACGATCGGTGTTTCGTCGCCGGGGAACTCATATTCGTTAAGCAGCTCGCGAACCTCTAGCTCAACAAGCTCCAGCAGTTCCTCATCGTCAACCATGTCAACCTTGTTGAGCGCTACCACGATTTTTGGCACACCCACCTGGCGCGCCAGCAACACGTGCTCACGGGTTTGCGGCATCGGGCCGTCGGCGGCAGACACCACCAGAATCGCCCCATCAACCTGCGCGGCGCCGGTAATCATGTTTTTGATGTAGTCGGCGTGACCCGGCATATCAACGTGCGCGTAGTGGCGCTGTTCTGTCTCGTACTCAACATGTGAGATTGAAATAGTGATGCCGCGTTCCCGCTCTTCGGGGGCGTTGTCAATGTCTTCAAAGGCTGAGACCTCGCCGCCCGACTTCGCCGCTAATGCTTTAGTAATGGCGGCCGTCAGGGTTGTCTTGCCGTGGTCAATGTGTCCCATTGTTCCGACGTTGATGTGCGGCTTATTCCGCTCAAATTTTTCTTTTGACATAGCTGTTTATGCTCCGGTAGTTGCCGCTGGCCCTTACCAGCGGGGTGATTTGATTCGGCTTGTACTAATGGCTAGCTGACGAAGCATAACGCCCGCCGGCTAAGCATTATCCACCGCGGCATTATTCACCGCGAATCCGTTTAACGATTTCATCCGCGATGCTGGGAGGTACCTGCTGATACACATGAAAATGCATGGAGTAGGTAGCCCGACCCTGAGTGCGCGAACGCAGGTCGTTAGCGTACCCGAACATTTCTGATAACGGCACCTGCGCGTCGATCACCTGCAGCGCGCCGCGTGCTTCCATCTGACCGACCCGGCCGCGCCGTGCGTTCAGGTCGCCGATCACGTCGCCCATGTGATCTTCCGGCGTCACTACCTCAACAGACATAATCGGCTCTAGCAGCACGGGTGCTGCCTTGCGGGCGGCTTCACGCATAGCTATCGTGCCGGCAATCTTGAACGCCATCTCCGAAGAGTCAACGTCGTGATGGCTGCCGTCTATCAGCTCCACTTTCACATCAACCAGCGGAAAGCCAGCCAAAGGACCGTTCTCTAGCGACGACCGCATGCCTTGTTCAACCGACGGTATGTACTCACGCGGAATAGAGCCGCCCTTGATCTGGTCGGTAAACACGTAGCCCTCACCCGGCTCGGACGGCATTACGTTGACCACCACCACTGCGAACTGGCCCGAACCACCGCTCTGCTTGATGTGGCGGTACTCAAACTTATTTACCGGCGCGGTAATGGTTTCGCGATAGGCGACCTGCGGCTTACCGATGCTGGCGT
Source organism: Candidatus Poriferisodalaceae bacterium (assembly GCA_965212125.1). Lineage (GTDB taxonomy): Bacteria > Actinomycetota > Acidimicrobiia > Acidimicrobiales > Poriferisodalaceae > CAYRJD01. The sequence continues at coordinate 1,535,305 of OZ243045.1, forward strand.
CTACTCGGAACTCGCGCAGCATGCGATCAACTAGCACCTCTAGATGCAGCTCGCCCATGCCAGAGATGACGGTCTGGCCGGTCTCGTCGTCGCTCTTGACGCGAAAGGTTGGGTCTTCCTCGCTGAGCGCGGCCAAGGCCTTGCTCAGCTTGTCCTGGTCGCCTTGTGATTTGGGCTCAACGGCCACGTGCACAACTGGATCGGGAAAATCAAGTTTCTCTAGCACGATCGGATTGCTGGAGTCGCACAGGGTGTCGCCGGTGCGGGTGTTCTTTAGCCCGATGCCGGCCACGATGTCGCCGCTCACCACGTAGTCGCGATCTTCACGGGAGTTGGCGTGCATCTGCAAGATGCGTCCGATGCGCTCACGATTGCCGGTAGTGGTGTTCATTACCTGGTCGCCCTTTTTGAGGCTGCCGCTATAAACCCGGAAATAGATGAGCTTGCCCACGTGTGGGTCGGTCATTATTTTGAACGCCAGCGCCGCAAATGGTTCATCGTCGGATGGCTTGCGCTCTAGCGTTCCCTCGCCGTTTAGCTCCGTTCCCTCTATCGGCGGGAGATCGGCTGGGGAGGGCAGGTAGCGAACCACCGCATCTAGCAGCGGTTGGACGCCTTTGTTTTTGAAGGCCGTGCCGGTGAGCACGGGCACGATCTGGCCGGAAATGGTGCCCGCCCGAATCGCCGCTTTTACCTGCGCCTCATCTACTTCTTCGCCTTCTAAGAACGCCGTCATGATGTCGTCGTCAACGTCTGACAAAACCTCAAGCAGCTTCTGGCGATACTCGGCGGCCTGGTCGGCTAGCTCGGCGGGAATCTCCGCGGTTTCAAAGCTGGCGCCCAAGTCGTCGCCTTGCCACAGCACCGCTTTCATGGCGACCAAATCAACCACGCCCAAGAAGTCGGCTTCAATGCCGATGGGCAGCTGCAGCACCGCAGTGTTGGCGCCCAGGCGTTCTTCAATGCTGTGCAGAGACTTGAAAAACGATGCGCCCGTGCGGTCAAGTTTGTTGATGAAGCACAAGCGCGGAACGTTGTAGCGGTCGGCTTGACGCCAGACCGTTTCGGTCTGCGGCTCCACGCCTGCGACTCCGTCAAACACTGCGACGGCGCCATCTAGCACGCGCAGCGAACGCTCAACTTCCACGGTGAAATCAACGTGGCCGGGGGTGTCGATGATGTTGATTACGTGGTCATCCCACAGGCAGGTGGTGGCGGCGGAGGTGATTGTGATGCCGCGCTCCTGCTCTTGTTCCATCCAGTCCATCGTGGCTGCGCCGTCGTGAACCTCACCGATCTTGTAGTTGACGCCGGTGTAGTACAGGACGCGCTCGGTGGTGGTGGTTTTGCCGGCGTCAATGTGGGCCATGATGCCGATGTTGCGGACGCGTTCTAGCGGATGTGTGCGTGACACGGGCTTACCAGCGGTAGTGCGCGAAGGCTTTGTTGGCTTCGGCCATGCGGTGGGTGTCTTCGCGACGCTTGGCTGATGAGCCGGTGTTGCTGGCGGCGTCAAGCAGCTCGTTGGCAAGCCGTTCGGCCATGGTGCGCTCGCGGCGGTCGCGGGAGTAGCCGACTATCCAGCGAATGGCCAGCGCGGTTGCGCGTGGATGGCGCACCTCAACTGGCACCTGATAGGTGGCGCCGCCAACGCGACGGCTTTTGACTTCAACCTGAGGGCGGGCGTTGTCAACGGCGGCAGACAAAACGTCTAGCGGTTCGCCGGGCGCACGCTCGTCAATCATTTTCAGCGCGTCGTAAACGATGCGTTCGGCGGTGGAGCGCTTGCCGCGCTGCAGCACTTTGTTGATGAACTGAGTAACAAGTTTGGAGTTGTAAACCGGGTCGGCGACAAGAGGTCGTTTGGCGGGGGCGGTGCGTCGTGGCATTGCTGTTTGGTGATCTAACTTCCGGGTTTGGAGCCGTAGCGCGAGCGGGCTTGACGGCGAGACGCCACACCCGAAGCGTCTAGCGCTCCACGAATGATCTTGTAGCGAACACCCGGCAAGTCCTTCACACGACCGCCGCGCACCAACACGATGCTGTGCTCTTGCAGGTTGTGGCCTTCGCCGGGGATATATGCGCTCACCTCAATCCCAGAGGTAAGCCGGACGCGCGCCACCTTGCGCAGCGCACTGTTGGGCTTCTTGGGGGTTTGGGTGTAGACGCGTGTGCATACGCCACGTCGCTGAGGGGAGCCTTTTAGCGCGGGCGTGCGAACCTTGGTCGGCTTTGACTTGCGGCCCTTACGGACCAGTTGCTGAATAGTGGGCACTTAAACCTCGATAAGACCAGTTTGGTGGAAAGCAGGCCAGGCACCAAGGCTAAAGCTGCTTGTTGATTTAGCCAACAAGTGCAAGTGAGCCGTCATCAGCTCGCCTCGCTAGCAGATACTTCCGCGGTGGCGGTGGCGGTGGCGGGAGCGGCGTCGGGGTCCCATGCCGCCGATGCCTCTTCGTCTTCGGAAGACCAAAACTCCATCGGCTCATAATCCGGGGCATCTGGCTCAATGTGGCGGTAGCGCCCCTGACCAGTTCCAGCCGGAATCAGCTTGCCGATGATGATGTTTTCTTTCAGCCCACGCAGATTGTCTAGGCGCGATTCAATCGCAGCCTCGGTCAGCACACGAGTGGTCTCTTGGAACGAAGCCGCCGACAGCCATGAATCGGTAGCCAGCGAAGCCTTGGTTATGCCCATGATCACCGGTCGCGCTATGGCGGGAGCACCGCCGTTGGCCGCAACCTCACGATTGGTTTTGCGGTAGACGCGCTGATCTACGTAGTCGCCCGGCAAGAACTTGGTATCGCCAGCTTCAACCACCAGCACGCGGCGCGTCATCTGACGGATGATCAGCTCAATGTGCTTGTCGTGAATCGACACGCCCTGCTCGCGATAAACCTTTTGCACCTCGCGGATTAGATAAAGCTGCGTCTCGCGCACGCCCAGAATCTCAACCAGCTCCTTGGGGTCACGCGGCCCGTCAACTAACGGGTCGCCCGCGCGCACCTCGTCGCCGTCGGCAACCGCCAGGTGCGACATTTCGGGCAGGTGATATTCATCTACCTCGCCGTTGTCGTTAACAACCTCAACGATGCGGCCGCGGCCGTGGTCTTCGCCGATCCGCACCACGCCAGAACGCTCAACCAACACCGCCTTGCCGCGTGGAGTGCGAGCCTCAAACAGCTCCACCACGCGCGGCAGACCGCCCGCAATATCGGAGCCAGCGACACCACCCATATGGAAGGTACGCATGGTTAGCTGCGTGCCCGGCTCGCCGATGGACTGCGCAGCAATAACGCCAACGGCCTCGCCCATTTCAATCAAGGCACCGGTGGCTAGCGACCCGCCGTAAGACTTTGCGCTTACGCCCAAGTCTGAGTCGTCGGTCAGCGGCGACAGCACCTGAACACGCGTGACCTCCGGGTCATCGCGCAAGGCAATCATCTCTGTGTCACCGATGAGCGTTCCCGCCGTGATGACGGTGCCATCGGAAAGCTTCACGTCGGCCGCTAGACAGCGACTGAACAGGCGGGTCTGCAGATTGGTTCTGTAATCGGGGCGGTCGGGGCCAATGTCTTCCAACCACATCCCCGTAGGTGTGGCGCCGTCGGCCGTTGGGTCTACGTCGTTGATGATTAGCTCTTGTGCGACATCAACTAGACGGCGCGTTAGATAGCCAGAGTCGGCCGTTCGCAAAGCGGTATCAACCAAACCTTTTCGGGCACCCGGCGTGGAGATGAAGTACTCCAGCGTCGCCAGGCCCTCGCGGTAAGAGGACTTGATCGGGCGGGGAATAATGTCGCCGCGCGGGTTTGCTACCAGGCCACGAATGGCCGCAATCTGGCGCACCTGCATCATGTTCCCGCGCGCACCGGATTCAACCATCAGGTCAATCGGGTTGCCGGGAGTGGCACGCAGCGATTTTTCAAGCGAAGCGCGCACCTCTTCGGTCGCTTCGGTCCAGATCTCTACTTCTTTTTGGCGCAGCTCGCCGTCGGTGATGATCCCGCGCCGGAACTGCTTTTCAACTTGCTCGGCCTCACGCTCGTGGCGCTCCAGAATCTCCGCCTTGTCGGGAGGCGTTATGACATCTTCAACTGAGATCGTCAAACCCGAGCGACTTGCGTACGCGTAGCAGGTGTCCTTGATGGAGTCCAAGCTCATCGCGGTTTCGCTAATGGGGTGCTCATCGGCGAGCTGTCGCACTATGCGACCCATATCGCCAGAGCCCACCTGCTTGTTTACAAACGGGAAGCCTTGCGGCAAGGCATCGTTAAACAGCACCCGCCCGGCCGTTGTGTATTCGTATTTGCGCTCGGCCCCGCCCGCGCCGCTTGGCCTTTTTGACTTCGCTGACGACTTAGCTGGTGACTTCGCTGACGACTTGGCGGACGACTTCGCTGTCTTGGCAGCAGCCTTGCTGGCCAACTGCTCTTGCTCGGCTAGTCGCACGGTGTCATCGGCTAGCGGCTTGTTAACCGCGCCCACCGCAGCACGCTCAGTGTTCAGCAAAACATCGTTGCGCCACTCAATCGGCTCATGCAGCGTTATCTCACCCACGCTCAACGCCATTTGAATCTGATGGATATGGCGGAAGGTTGGAACCCCCGGGCGCTCGGTGATCGCCGGGCGCGCACCGGTCATATAAAACGACCCGATGATCATGTCCTGGCTGGGCACCGTTACGGGACGCCCATCGGCCGGTGAGATGATGTTGTTGGCCGACAGCATCAGCACACGCGCCTCGGCTTGAGCATTCGGCGACAGCGGCAGATGAACCGCCATCTGGTCGCCGTCAAAGTCGGCATTAAACGCCGCGCATACCAACGGATGAATCCGGATGGCTTTGCCCTCTACCAGCACGGGCTCAAAGGCCTGAATGCCTAGCCGGTGCAAGGTGGGTGCTCGGTTTAGCAAAACCGGGTGCTCTTTGATGGCATCTTCAAGCACGTTCCAAACATCGGGGCGGCGGCGCTCAACCATGCGCTTGGCCGACTTGATGTTTTGGGCGTACTCCTCATCTACTAGACGCTTCATTACGAACGGCTTGAATAGCTCCAATGCCATCAGCTTCGGCAGGCCGCACTGATGCATCCGCAATGTGGGTCCAGCCACGATCACCGAACGCCCGGAGTAATCGACTCGCTTTCCTAAGAGGTTCTGGCGGAAACGACCCTGCTTACCCTTGAGCATGTCCGACAAAGATTTGAGCGGCCGGTTGCCCGGGCCGGTGACCGCGCGGCCACGGCGACCATTGTCAAACAGCGCGTCAACGGCTTCTTGCAGCATGCGCTTTTCGTTGTTGATGATGATCTCTGGCGCATCAAGCTCTGACAGGCGCTTTAGGCGGTTATTGCGATTGATGACGCGGCGATAAAGATCGTTCAAATCCGATGTGGCGAAGCGGCCGCCGTCTAGCTGAACCATCGGTCGCAGCTCGGGCGGGATGACCGGCACCGAATTCAAGATCATCGCCCGCGGGTCGTTTACTAGGCGACCGTTGGCATCTTTGCGGTTGAACGCGCTCAAGATCTTTAGACGCTTGACGGCCTTCTGGTTTCTCTGTTGCGAAAGGGGCTTGCGTGGCTCTGACACGGAGATGTAGCTGCCGTAGTGCTCGTTCAAAATCGCACTTACGTTGGCGTCTTCAATCTCGGTGTCGTCGGCCACCTTGCTAAGCACCTTGAATGCCTTGTCGTGCAGCTTGGCTTCGGCGTCGGCCTCGTCGGCTACCTCAGACTCAACGCTTTCGGAGAGCCGTTCCAGGTCGGCGCTGGCTCGCTTCAGATTGTTGATGTAGGTGCGCGCGTAGCGGGCGCGGGTTTTTCCGCGGCCTTCTTTGGCAGCGGCTTTTAGCTCGGCTTCGATTGTTTTTACCTGGTCGGCTATCGCCGTGACTACTTTTTCGTAGTCGCCCTTGACGGCAATCTTTAGCAAATTTTTCCCAACCGGGACGTCGTCAGTTGGTTTGAACTGACTCTTTGTCAGGACTGCGTCAAGCTTGGTGAGGCGTTTGTTGGCCAGCGTGTTGAGGCGTTGCGCACCTTCGGCTGTTAAGCGATCCTTGGCCTTGGTCTTGAGAGTTGCCAGATTCTTTTCCAGCTTCTCAAGGCCTTTGTCGCGCTTGTCGGTGTTAACCCGCGCTACACGGCCGCGAGCGCTGAGGGCGTCAATGATTTCTTTTTCTTCTTCCTCGAAATCGAGGCGATCCATTAGCTGCGCAATTGCTTCAGCGCCCAAGCCGCCCTCGAAGTAATCGGAGTAGCGATCCTCTAGCTCTATCCACACGTACTCGTCTTCGATAATGGCGCGGCGATGCAGGGTGCGCAGCGTCTCAAAAGTCCGCAGCGATAGGTCTTTTTCGGTTTCAAACCTGTCGCGAATCTTTTCGAGATCGGCCTCGGCTTCCTTGCGCAGAGCGTTCATCTCTCGCTCTTTGGGATTGCGTGAACGGGTCTTGCCTTTGGCGGCTTCGGCGACCTCGGCGATCGTGGAAATGTCGTCTCGGCAGCCAACCAGCGCAGCAACAAAAAGTTCGGCATTTACCAGGCGTGTCCAAGGCTTGGGAGTGCTGGTTGCGCTGGTACCTTCCGCTGAGTCGGCAGCCACTGCGGCCGGATCGCTGGACTGGTCGCCAGCTACGCGCGCGGCAGCAATCAGATCTGCGCGACAGTCGGCCAGGCGGCGCAGGAACGGACCTGCGTTGCGTGCGCCGGTCTTGGGTGCGGGCTTCGCTGGGGCCTTGCTGGTGGTTTTCCCGGTGGCTTTCCCGGTGGTTTTCTCAATGGTTTTCCCGGAGCTTTTTTCTTGTTCGGCAACAATTGCTGCGGTCTGTTTGTCGAGCGCGGCTAGGGCTTTGGAAATGCCGCCCTTGTCGTAGGCGGCCTGCAGATTTTTGGTAATCGGTGGATCGTCGGCCGGCTTGTACTTCAGCTTCGCTAGCTCTTTGTCAAGCTTGGTAAGGCGTTCACCCACTAGCTCGGTTTCAACGGCGGCGATGAATCGATTGATCTCCGCAACCACCTTTTTCACGTCAGCCATGGCTGCTTCGTGCGCCGAACGGTCCGCTGCTTCGTTCTCACCGTCGTCATCGGCGTCGGTGCTGCTTGGATTTTTTCGGCCTGCGTTAGCGGGACTGCCGTTGATGGCTCGCAACTCGTCTGCCACGGGCGGACGGCCAACCGGCTTGTAGCGCAGTTTTGGCAGCTCAACACCGAGCCGGGTGAGGCGCACATCAACGCGCGATTTCACATCACCATTGCCTGACAGGTCGTTTGTTGCCAGGCGTGACCGGAGCTCTTGAATAATTGCGTCCGCGTCTTGCGATTCGCGTGCGGTTAGATCTTCTTCAAGCCTTTTCAGCCGATCTTCTAACTCTTCGTCGCGCTCCTTATCGATGAGGGCGACCTCTGCGGCAAGGTCTTTCTCAAGCTGGGGCAGATCCGTATGCAGCTTTTCCTCGTCAACCCAAGTAACAAGGTTGGCGGCAAAATAGATGACCTTCTCTAGCGACTTGGCCTTCAGCTCTTCGCGCACTTCCAAGCCGCTCAGCAGATAGGCGAGCCAGCTGCGGGTGCCGCGCAGATACCAAATATGTACCGCAGATGCCGCCAGCTCAATGTGGCCCATCCGTTCGCGGCGAACCTTGCTGCGCGTTACCTCAACACCGCAACGCTCACAGATGATGCCCTTGAAGCGCACCCGGCGGTATTTGCCGCAGGCGCACTCCCAATCTTTCATCGGGCCGAAAATCTTTTCGCAAAACAGGCCGTCTTTTTCGGGCTTGAGTGTGCGGTAGTTGATGGTCTCGGGCTTTTTTACTTCGCCGTTCGACCACGTGCGGATGGCATCGGCGGTGGCGAGCCCGATGCGGATTTGTGAAAACTCATTTACGTCAATCATCTATTACCTGTACCTGCTCGCCTCTGTTTTTGTTTGTTTGGTCATGTTTTGTTGGTTTGGTCATGCCCGCTGCCGCTGCAGCTCGTCGTCTTCGTCGGTGCCGCGCTCGGGTCGGCTGATGTCAATGCCGAGCGATTCCTCCGCGGCGAAAATGTCCTCGTCTAAGCCAGCCATATCAACCTGGCCGTCGGGCGACATCACCTCTACGTTGAGACACAGCGCCTGCATCTCTTTGTTGAGAACCTTGAAACTCTCCGGGATGCCAGGCTCGGGTATGTTCTCGCCCTTGACGATCGCCTCATAAACGCGCACCCGCCCCAGCACGTCGTCTGACTTGATGGTCAGCAGCTCTTGCAGGCAGTAGGCGGCGCCGTAAGCCTCCAGCGCCCAGACTTCCATCTCGCCGAAGCGCTGGCCGCCGAACTGTGCCTTACCGCCCAACGGCTGCTGGGTGATCATTGAATACGGGCCGGTGGAGCGCGCGTGGATCTTGTCGTCAACCAGGTGAGCCAGCTTCAAGATGTAGCTGTACCCCACCATGATCGGCTCGTCGTAGGGCTCGCCGGTGCGGCCGTTGTACAGCGTTACCTTGCCGGTTTCGGTCATAAGACGCTCGCCCGAAGATGCCTCCGGCCGACCGTCTGCCAGCGCCTGTTGGATGGTTGGGTGGTTGCCCGACGCGGCCTCTTCGTCCCAGTGGGCGCCGTCAAACACCGGCGTCGATACAAACACCGATGGCTCGGTGCGTGGCCGGGTTTTGCGGGTGGTGTTGCTTTCGGGCTTAGCACCCACAGACCTACCGTTTTTCTTCCAACCCCATCTAGCCACATAGCCAAGATGAGCTTCAAGCACCTGGCCCACGTTCATACGGCTCGGCACGCCTAGCGGACTCAGGATAATTTCAACCGGGGTTCCGTCTGCCAGATGCGGCATGTCCTCGGGCGGCAAGATGTTGGAGATCACGCCTTTGTTGCCGTGACGCCCGGCCAGCTTGTCGCCCACGCTGATCTTGCGCTTTTGTGCGACTAGAACGCGCACCAGCATGTTCACGCCGGGGGGTAGCTCGTCGTCTTGGTCGCGGTCAAAAACCCTGATGTCTGTAACCACGCCGTTTTCGCCGTGCGGCACCTTCAGCGAAGTGTCGCGCACCTCGCGGGCCTTCTCACCAAAGATCGCCCGCAACAGGCGCTCTTCCGGCGTTAGCTCGGTCTCGCCTTTCGGGGTGACCTTGCCAACCAGCACGTCGCCGGGCCCCACCTCAGCGCCCACTCGGATGATGCCGCGATCGTCCAGGTCGGCCAGAACGTCGTCAGACAGGTTGGGAATGTCGCGCGTGATCTCTTCCTCGCCCAGCTTGGTGTCGCGCGCGTCTATCTCATAAGAGTGAATGTGGATGGACGTCAGCACGTCGTCGCGCACAAGGCGCTCCGAAATGATTATCGCGTCCTCAAAGTTGTAGCCCTCCCACGACATATACGCCGCCATCAGGTTCTTGCCAAGCGCTAGCTCGCCGTGGTCCGTCGACGGGCCGTCAGCCAAAATGTCGCCGGGCTTTACCTCATCACCAACCTCAACTAGGGGTCGCTGATTGATGCAGGTGTCTTGGTTGGAGCGACGGAACTTCAGCATCGGGTATTCCGTTTTGGGAGTCCCACGCCGTGAGGTAACGATCTTGTTGCCGGTTACCTCTGTCACAACTCCCGGCTTGGTAGCCAGCACGATCTCGGCCGCGTCGCCAGCTGCGCGTGCCTCCATGCCGGTGCCCACATAGGGCGCCTCGGCTCTCAGCAACGGCACGGCTTGGCGTTGCATGTTCGCGCCCATTAGCGCGCGGTTGGCGTCGTCGTGCTCTAAGAACGGAATGAGCGCGGCGGCCACGGAGACGATCTGCTTGGGTGACACGTCCATTAGCTGAACGTTTTCGGCTTCCTCAAACTTGATGTCGGTGGTGGCGGCAAAGTAGGTGTCAAGCTCCATCCGCACCTGCAGGTCTTTCAGGCTGGCGCGCTGCGGGCTGACTCGCACTAGCACCCTGGGGTTGCGGAAAGATCCGTTCGGGTTTAGCGGCGCGTTCGCCTGGGCGATGATGAACTCTTCTTCTTCGTCGGCGGTGAGGTAGCGCACCTCATTTGAGACGACGCCTTTCTTAACCACGCGATAGGGCGACTCAATGAAACCGAACTCGTTGACGCGCGCAAAGGTCGTCAGCGCTCCGATCAGCCCGATGTTGGGACCTTCGGGAGTTTCAATCGGGCACATGCGGCCGTAGTGGCTGAAGTGGACGTCGCGCACTTCAAACTTGGCGCGCTCGCGTGTCATGCCGCCCGGGCCAAGCGCGGACAGGCGGCGGCGATGCGTAAGGCCTGACAACGGATTTACCTGATCCATGAACTGGCTCAACTGCGACGTGCCGAAGAACTCTTTGATCGCCGCGACCACGGGGCGGATGTTGATGAGTGTCTGCGGCGTTATTGCCTCAACGTCGCTGGTGGTCATGCGGTCGCGCACCACTCGCTCCATGCGGCTGAGGCCGGTGCGAACCTGATTTTGAATCAGCTCGCCGACCGAGCGGATGCGGCGATTGGCGAAGTGGTCTTGGTCGTCTAGGCGATAGCCCGGCTCAACGCTGGCTAGCTCTAACACATAGACGATCGTCGCTAGCAGCTCAACCGGCGTCAGCACCGAAGATTGCGGGTCGGGGCGGCGCAGCTTTAGCTCTAGCAGCTTTTCGATTGGGCGAGTTGCTTCAAGTTTGCTTTCGGCCGGTTTCAGCTTCAGGCCGAACACGTCCTTTAGCCGATCGATCTCCTGGCCCAGCTTGCGGTTCAGCTTGTAGCGACCGACCTTGGAAAGGTCGTAGCGGCGGTCGCTGAAGAAGGCGTTCAGCAGATAGTTGGCGGCGGCGTCTGGTGTGGCGGATTCGCCCGGACGCACCCGCTTCATGATGTCGGCTAGCGCAAGCTCTTGCTCCGACATATAGGAGCGCTGCTCCGCGCTGCGGGCGCTCTCGCGGGCGCGGTCTTCACGGTCTTTTTCCCACTGCGGCTGCAGGAAGTCAAAGTAGTCCGTAAATCGGTCAAGAAACCCGGGTTCGTTTTGCTGGTCGAAACCCAGAGCGCTCAGCAGCGTGAAGACGCTGAAGCGACGCTTGCGCGCAACGCGGCAGCCAACGGTTGGGTCTTTGCCGGTTCTGTGCTCAACGTCAAACTCGATCCATTCGCCGCGCGACGGGTGGATCGTGCCTTTGACTAGCTGGTGCTTGGCGGTGTTGCGCAGGCGGAAGCGCTCACCTGGTTGGAAGATGACGCCGGGCGAGCGCACTAGCTGGCTGACCACGACGCGCTCGGTGCCGTTAACGATGAACGTGCCCTTGTCGGTCATCATGGGGAAGTCGCCCATAAAGACGGTCTGTGCTTTTACCTCGCCGGTTAGGGAGTTGCGAAACTCGGCTCGCACGAACACCGGCGCGGAGTACGTCATGTCGCGGTCTTTGCACTCTTCTACGGTGAACTTGGGCGGCGGGCGTAGGTCTTCGTCATGCGGGTCAAACGAAAACATCAGCTGCAGGTTTCCGGATGTGTCGGAGATGGGGCTGATGTCGTCAAACGCTTCGGCGATCCCAATTTCCAAAAAGCGCTCAAAGGATGCTCTTTGGATTGCGATTAGGTTGGGAAGTTCTAGGACCTCGTTCAAATTGGCGAACGAGTACCGTTCTCGGCTGGCGCGAGACGACAATAGGGCCTCCTATTAAGTTGTTAGCTCTTGCGCGCGCAGACAAGCGGGAGCCCCGCTGCTGCACGGCAAGATGCAGCAGGCTTAAGAGGCCACCTAAAGATGAGCGCGACGACACCGCAACGCTATCGGGGCGCGCGGCTATCCGCAACCTGCGGACAGGTTATTTCAGTCTACGATACTTCGACGCCCGCGCCAGCACCTTCAAGTGCTTCGCGGGCTTTGTCTGCCTCTTCTTTAGAGACGTCTTCAAGCACGGCGGCGGGTGCGCTTTCAACCAGGTCTTTGGCTTCTTTGAGTCCCAGGCTGGTGAAGCCACGGATCTCTTTGATGACTTGGATCTTCTTGTCGCCGGCGGAGGTGATCGTGACCGTGAACTCGGTCTTTTCGCCGCCCGCGTCGGCGGCCTCACCGCCGCCATCAGCAGGGGCAGCCGCCATTACTGGGGCTGCGGCCGCGGTGACTTCAAAGCGCTCTTCAAACTGCTTTTTGAGTTCGACTAGCTCTAGCACCGACATGCTTCCGATGGCTTCGAGAATCTCATCTGTGGTGAGTGTGCTCATTTGGGTATTGCTCCTTGGTATTTGGATTTTTGTGGATTATTCGCTGGACTCATCTGAGTCGCTCGCTGGCTTGGCGGCGGCCTCAGTCTCCGCCGCGGTTTCTTCGGCTGGGTCGGCTGCATCTTCGGTTGGGTCGGCTGGCTCTTCGGCGGGCGCCTCGTCTTGCATTTCGGCCTTAGGTGCCGCAGCTTCTGCTTCGGCTGGCTCGGCTGGCTCTTCGCTTGGCTCAGCGACCTCTTCGCTTGGTGCGTCTTTTTCGGCAGGATCAGCGGCGGCAGCCGTCTCGTCTTGAGTTTCTGCCGCGGCTGCGGGCTCTTCAGCATCCGCTTCGGCCGCGGGCTCCTCAGGTGTTGCCGCGGGCTCGGACGCCGCGGGCTCAGGTTCGGGTTCGGGTTCGGGTGCGGGCGGAAGTTTCGCAGCCAGGGCATCAAACAAGCCCGCCACGCCGCCCAGCAAATTCTGCATCAGCGACGCCAACGCCGTTACCGATGCGGAAAGACCGCCAGCAAGTTGCGTCAGCACTTCGTCGCGCGCTGGCAGCTTCGCCAGCTCTTTTATCTGCTTGGCGTCAATGAACGCCCCCGACAAAATCCCACCCTTAATAATCAGCGCATCGTTTTCAGCCGCGAAATCGGCCAGCGCCTTAGCGGCTCGCGAAGGTTCGTCGTTGGTGAATGCCAGCGCGGTCGGGCCGATCAGCAACTCCATGAACTCATCGGGAGTTTTGCCGTCGGCGGCGCGCCGAACAAGACTGTTCTTATAGATCTTGTAAATGGCTTCGGCTTCGATGAGCGCTCCACGCAGCTCGGCTAGCTGATCAACGTCTAGCCCGCGGTACTCCGTCAGCAACACCACATCGGAGTCGCTCAACCGCTGCTCCACTTCTTCAACTACCGCCACCTTGTCAGCGCGCGGCTCTGAACGTGATCCTCGTTCCACGTGCTTCCTCCTAGCGATGGTTGCGATTCGCCCAGACCGACCGGCAGTTGCGTCGGTGCTAGTGCGATGCTTTCAGGCAAGCAGAGGAGACCGCAACAACCGCGTTCAACACGCAGCTATTTGATCCGCCTCGTCAGGCCCGGAAGAGTTGCAACTCGCTCCGACTTGGGGCCCAAGGGCCAACCGGATGTCTGTGGCGACTCGCTGATGTTAGCGGGCTAGTGGCGCTTTGCCACAGGGCAGCGGCGGGGCGCCGCCGCGTCTGCCGACACGGTGCCAGCCAGCGGGACTACTTAACCAGGGTGGCCGGGTCGATCTTGATGCCCGGACCCATCGTGGAAGACACCGTGATCTTGCGCACGTAACGCCCTTTGGTCGATGCCGGTCGGGCGCGATCTATCTCTTCCATCACCGCTCGCAGGTTCGCCTCCAAGTCAGCCTCAGAAAAACCCGCCTTGCCGATCGCCAGCGCGACATTGCCATAGCGGTCAGCGCGGTACTCAACCTTGCCGCTCTTGAAATCGTTCACGGCTTGTTTGACGTTGGGGGTAACCGTTCCCGTCTTCGGGTTCGGCATCAATCCACGCGGACCCAACACCCTGCCCAACTTGCCCACCACTGGCATCATCTCTGGGGTAGCGATAACTACGTCAAAGTCGGTGAAGCCGCCCTCAACTCGCTGCGCCAAGTCATCGGCTCCGACCACTGCGGCGCCCGCCTCGCTGGCGTCAGCCGCATCATCGCCCTGCGCAAACACGGCAACTCGCACGTCGCCGCCGGTGCCGGAGGGCAAAGCCACCGTGCCGCGAACTACCTGATCAGATTTGCGGGTGTCCACGCCCAGCCGAACCGACAGTTCCACCGTCTCATCAAAGCGGGCGGTCGCCGAACTCTTCAACAGCTCTATGGCCTCGGCGGGCTGGTACTCCTTGGCGCGATCAAGGCGGGCGGCGATGTCTGAATAGCGCTTACCGGTTTTTGTGCTCACGATTACGGCCTTACCTCCAGGCCCATTGAACGGGCCGTTCCCGCAACCTGCAGCTTGGCGCTCTCAATGTCGCGCGCATTCAGGTCGGGCATTTTCGTGTTGGCAATCTCGGTTAGCTGCGCTTGCGTGACGGAGCCGACCATCTCACGGCCCGGAGTTTCCGATGCCTTGTCAAGATTGGCGGCCTGACGCAGCAGCACCGAGGTGGGAGGGGTCTTGGTGATGAAGGAGAACGAACGGTCTTTATAGATGGTGATCTCAGCGGGGATGATGGTGCCGCGCTGGGAGTCGGTGCGTGCGTTGTACTCCTTGCAGAAGTCCATGATCGCCACGCCGTGCGGACCAAGGGCAGTGCCGACCGGAGGTGCGGGAGAGGCTTGGCCAGCCTGAATCTGAATCTTTACCAGCGCTACCGCTGCCTCATCTTTCTGAGCCATTTGCTTGTTTGTCCTTGTTTGTTGGGGGCGTGGTTTGCTGGGGGGTGCGGTTTGTTGTGGGCGTGGTTTGCTGGAGCGGGTTAGATCTTGGCGACCTGGGAAAACTCAAGCTCTACCGGAGTCTCTCGCCCGAAGATGTTCACCAGAACCTTCACGCGCAAGTGCTCCTCGTTTATCTCGATCACCTGCCCTTGGAAATCAGAGAACGGGCCCTCCTTGATGCGCACGCTCTCGTCAATCTCATAGATGACGCTCGGCTTGGTGCGGCGCACGGGCTCTTCGCCCGGCTCGGGTGTCTTCAAAAACGCCTCCACCTCGCGCTGTCGCAGCGGAGTTGGATGCCCGCTTGGACCCGCGTAACCGGTTATGCCAGGCGTTGCCTTGATGTCCATGTGTACCGCTTCATCGTTTTCGCAGCGGATTAGCAGATAGCCAGGAAAGATCTTCTTTTTGACGACTACCTTGCGGCCGTTCTTGAACTCGATGACGTCTTCCATGGGGATTTCGATTTCATGGATCTTGTCTTCTAGGTCAAGCGCCAGCATGCGAGCTTCAAGGTTTTTCTTGACCTTCTTTTCGTAGCCCGACTGGGTATGCACGACGAACCACTTACCGTCTCGCTTCCAAGGCGGCTTGGGTTGTTCAGCGCCGTCGGTGACGGCAGCGTCGCCGTCGCTCGTCCGGGCAGGGTCGGCAGCACCATTGACGCTCGGCGTGGCGGGGGCGGGAGCGACAGCCGCTGTTTCGGCGACGGGGCTGGTCGCAGTTTCGGCGGCGGCATCTTCAGCCAGGTCCGATTCAACCGCAGCGTCGGCGTCGGCAGCCTTGTCCTCGACAGCCCCGTCCTCAACAGCCTCATCCTCGTCAGCACCACCCGGCGAAACACCAGTGGTTTCCGATGTGTCGCCAAGCGACTCGCGTGCTAGCGCCATCGGGTCGGTGGCTTCAAACTCAGCTTCAAATTCGTCAGTCATAGCAATAGGCCTGTGTCAAATCTCGTATCAAACAACGCTAAATAACGTCAAAGAGGTTCAGCACGGCTTCGCCAAACACGTAGTCAAGCCCGGCAATGAACGCTGTTAGCAACACGATGGTGATGAACACCACGATTGAGTAGTTGACAACTTCTGAACGGGTGGGCCAGTTGACCTTGCCTAGCTCGGAGCGAACCTCATGCAAAAATTCCCGTGGGCTGGAGCGGCGGGATTCCTCGGTTTGGGCATTGATGGCTGGTCGGCGATCACGATTGCCAACCGGGGTGCCGTCGGCTGCCATCTCGCCTTGTCGTTGTAGATGACGTCTAGTGCGTCGGTTCATCGCCATATTTCTGTGCCTCCGTGACACAAGGGGCTGATCAGCAGGGCAGGAGGGAATCGAACCCCCAACCGCCGGTTTTGGAGACCGGTGCTCTACCTAATTGAGCTACTGCCCTAGGCAGGGCCATTGCCGTTGGGCGGCCCTAAGGGCAGGGCTCTAGGGTACCAGTGGCAACCGCAACTGCGACCTAGGGCGCGGTCGGCGGGCTGTAGCGGGACTGGGGATCGAACCCAGGACCTCACGATTATGAACCGTGCGCTCTAACCATCTGAGCTATCCCGCCTGTTGAGGCAAAGGTTAGCGGTGGCCTGCGATTGGGCGACCGCTCGGCGGGTGCCCCAAGAAACTGCGGCGACCGCTCGGGGCTGGGGCTGGGGCTGGAGCCCCGTGCCGGAATCGAACCGGCGACACCAGCCTTACCATGGCTGTGCTCTACCTACTGAGCTAACGGGGCAAATGAGCTAACGGGGCAACCGGCTAAGTGAGCCTACTTAGCTAGCGGCTTAGCTAGCGGCAGTAATCTGTCGCTGATGTTTACCCGACCTGCAACGCTTAGCGACGCCGCCGACATCGCCGACATTTACAACTATGAAGTCCATTCAGGCGTTGCGACATTCGACATGACTCCCCGCACCGCGGCCGAGCAACAAGAGTGGCTGCGAAGCCACGCGGGCGCGCATCCTTGCATTGTCGCTATTGAAGGTACGGCCTCAGAGCCTGGTCGCTTGACCGGCTGGGCCTGTCTCTCGCCGTATCGGCCGCGCCCGGCGTACTCAACCAGTGTTGAAGATTCGGTTTACGTTCATCCTGATTTTCAGCGCCAGGGTGTGGGCGACTTGTTGCTAGCGGACCTAATAAACATCAGCGACAGCTTGGGGTTTCACTCTATTTTTGCGCGCATCTCAGGTGAGACGGCGGGCTACGGGGCGTTAGCCGCTGGCGCAGCCGGAGAAGCGGCGAGCGGCGCGAGCAAGACAGCCGCAGGCGCGCCAGCGCCAGCTAAGGGTGCGGCCAGCGGCGCGGCTTCAATCGCGCTGCATCACAAGCACGGCTTTGAGCTAGTGGGAGTTGAGCGCGAGGTGGGGCGCAAGTTTGGGCGTTGGCTTGACGTAACGCTTATGCAACGAATCTTCGTGTCAAGCGAGCAATAGCTGGCGGCGCTGCCAGCCGCGGTCCAGTGAGCACCGCCAGCCGCGGCCCTAAAAGTGCCAGGGAAACTCATCAAAGCGCGGGTCGCGCTTTTCCAAAAAGGCATCGCGTCCTTCAACCGCTTCCTCGCTGGCGTACATCAAACGAGTTACCTCACCGGCAAAGACCTGCTGCCCCACCATGCCGTCATCGATCAGATTGAACGCCAGCTTGCACATCCGCTGCGCCAGCGGAGAGCGCTGATTTATCTCTGCCGCCCATTCAAGCGCCACCGCCTCTAGCTGGGCGTGCGGAATCACGGCATTCACGTCACCCATCTCAAAGCGCTGCTGCGCGGTATGCGTTCGCCCCAACAAGAAGATCTCACGCGCCCGCTTTTGCCCTACCTGGCGCGCCAAGTAAGCCGAACCAAAACCGGCGTCAAGGCTGCCCACGTTGGTGTCGGTTTGCTTGAAGCGGGCGTGCTCTTCGCTAGCCAGAGTCAGGTCGCAGACCACGTGAAGCGAATGCCCGCCGCCCGCCGCCCAACCGGGCACGACACAAATCACCACTTTGGGCATTGTCCGAATAAGACGCTGCACCTCCAGAATGTGCAGCCGCCCCACCTTGGTCGGGTCGATGTCGGCGGAGGTTTCACCGTCCGCATAGCGATAGCCGTCGCGTCCTCGTATTCGCTGATCGCCACCGGAACAAAACGCCCAACCACCATCGGCGGGGGCGGGACCATTGCCGGTGAGAATCACGCAGCCGACGTCGGTTGACATCCGCGCATGATCTAGCGCGCGATACAGCTCATCGACGGTGTCGGGACGGAATGCGTTGCGCACCTGCGGCCTGTCAAATGCGATGCGCACGGTGCCGTGTTCAAGCGCACGGTGATAGGTGATGTCTTTTAGCGCTCGCTCACCGGCAAACGATTCATCGGCAACCTCAACCCACGCGCTGGGGTCAAACAGATCTGACACGTTCGGCAATGACGACATCTATGCCTTTTTAGCAGGGCCCTTTTAGCTTTAGCGGAGTCTTTGGCGCGGGCCGCCCAACAGCAAGCGGCGCCCCGGGGCTAGGAAACTCGTTGCAGAGTTAGCGCAGCCGAACCTGTGCGTGTGTCAATCTTCATCGTGCCGGCGAATCTGCCGTCACCGGTCAACGGCAACGCTTCACGCGCTATCACATCAACGCCTTCGGGCACGGCCACCACCGCACTAAACCCTGCGTCAACAGACAGATCTGCACCTTGCACCACCAGCATCGGCGACCCGTCGTGAGACACAGCGCCGCTTAGCCCGATCTTGAGCAACGTGCCATCCGGCAGGTCAATCACGAGCACTCCCGACAGGGCGTGTTGTTTGACTTGCGTGACAAGCTCTTGCTCGTCGCCGGCTGGTTGGGCGGTTGGGTCAACCACCAAACGGCTGGCTTGATTGAGGGTGGCATCCACAAACCCGTCTTCGGTCGTCAAGATGACGACACCGCTCACGTTCAGAGCCTCTGATTGGGCCGCCTCTGATTGGGCCGCCTCTGATTGGGCCAGCTCTGGCTGGGCCGGCGACGCAACCACCGTCAGGTTGTACGCGGCGATATCCAGCGGCGCTCCGTTGGCCAGCGGCGGCAAGTCGGCGGCATCAACCGTGCTGACGCTCCCACCATCCTCGCCCTCTGTTTGAACTCCGTCAACTTGCGCAACAGCATCTGTCGCAGCGATGACATCCGGATCTGCGCCGCCTGCGCTGGTGTCTGTATTGCCGGAGCCAGCCGGAGCTATGCCGTCAGTTCTGTCAGGCAGAATCACGCTCTGCTCTTGACCGGTGCCAGCGCTAGTGCCGGTGTCGGCGCCACCTTGATCGTCGGGCGTGCCAACAACGTTGGGATCGGCCTCTTGTGTGCGAACCAACTCAGGCTGAGCGGGCGCAAGCTGCAACTGCGTGGTGTCGCCAGCCGGTGTCAGCACTACCGCCAACAACGCCGTGCCAGCGATGGCTTTACCGAGCAGCGGCAACAGAACACCGATGAGCGGCAGCGCCAGCAGACCCTTCAGCGCCGACCGCAACATCCGGTGAGAGCGTGAAACTCGGGCCCGTGCGTTCTCCTCGGTGATGCCAGCTATCTCCGCAATCTCGGCGTGGGAGTGCTCTTGTATCGTCCGCAGATAGAGGGCTTCTTTGTATTTCGGCGGCAGTTGCTCCACCGCCGTCAGCACATCGGAGTCGGCAAAGTCCAGCCTCAGCTCATCCTCGGGGAGGGACTCGTTGAACAGGTAATAGTCGGGGCTGTTGATCAGGCGCTCGGCCTTGGAGTCCTCCCGCTTGCGGCGCTTGCTCTCGTCGTGGCAGACGTTGTCCAAGATGCGCTGCAGCCAAGGGCCCAACTTGTATTCGCCGTTGAAACGCGGCAGCGCTTTGTACGCCCGCACGAGCGCCTCCTGCACGGCGTCTTCGGCTGCGTCGGGACAACGCAAGCGATGACGGGCACGCGCATACAGCCGCGGTCGGTACTCATGCACCAGGACTTTAAAAGCGTCGTCATCGCCGGATTGGTAGGCAATAACTATGTCGCGGTCGGTTGTGTAGGCAGCCATCAGAATTCTGTTTGGTTGGGTTTCACTAAGAGAGTACCGAAACGCTGGACACGCTGGCAAGCAAACTCAGTTCCAACCCCGAAAGCTACCTGATTTTCACGCACGACAAGTAGCGCATTCGCTAACTTGCCGCGCATTCGCTGCATATCCGCCAAAGCCGCTCACTGGTCGGTGTCGGTTTCTGGCTGTGATTCCGCCGCTGGCTGATCCACGACCACCGCCGAAAGCGCCAGCATGACAACGCCCATTCCCACGAACTGCAGCAGCGTCACCTGCTCATCTAGGAATGCCCACGCCAGCAGCGTCGTCGTTACCGGGATGGCGAGCGTCAGCGTTGAGCAGAACCAAGCGGGGATGCGCGCCAGCGACCAGTTCATCAGCATGTGCGAGGCGAAGCCCGGCCCCACCGCTAGCACGCCAAGCCAGAACCAGGCACCGGCGGTGGGCATCTCAAACACCTGCCCCGAAAAAAGCGCAAACGGGGTAACCACGATTGAGCAGATCAGCGCGGTGGCGCCGGTGTATTGCGAAGACGGGATTTTGGTGCTGCAGAGTTTGGAGAAGACGAAATAGCCCGTCCAAGAGATCAGCGTGAACACCGCCACCGCGTCGCCTAGCGGACTCCAGTCGGGAACTCCGGCCGAACCGAACAGCACTATCGCCACCCCGGCGATGGCGACACCGTTGAGCGCCCAGTGGCGGCCGCGTGGCCTTTCGCCGAAAAGGCGCGGGGCTATGAACAACATGAGCACGGGCTGTAAGGAGCCGATGACGGTGGCGTTGGCGATGGTGGTTAGCCGTATCGCCGTGAAGAACAGCATGATGTCGAAGGCGAGCGAAACTCCGCCCCAGAACGACACTTTGATGGAGCTGAGTTTTAGCGATGATCCGTTGGCGCGCAGGAACGTCAGCACGATGATCGCGTAGAGCCACATCCGCCAGAAGGTGACCGCCAGCGGACCGAGATCGGCCAAGCCCTTGGAGATCACGCCCGACGCCGCCCAGCCCGCCATGGCTAGCGCCGCAGCCAGCGTGCCGACCGAGGATCCTGCGGTGGAGGATCTTGCTGTGATTGCCATTGAGTTGCTTCGGGTTGGAGTTTGGGAGTGCCTGGTTGGTGGAGGTGCCGGTTAGCGGGGTGCTCGCTAGACGGCGCGGTAGGCCGCGTGCATAACGCCCGCATGAGAGGCCTGGCTTAGGTGCGCGACGCTAGCCGGACCGTTGGCACCCCATGTTGGCTGAGCCTTGTCCAAAGCGTCGGCCAAAGCGACGGGGTTGTCGGGCGCTGTCAGCAATCCGTTGACGCCGGGTTTGATTAGCTCGGTGGCGGCGCCTACTTCGCTGGCGACAACGGTTCGCCCCATGGCCAAGCCTTGCGCGGTGGCCAAACCGAAACCTTCACGGCGACTTGGCACCACGACAAGGCGCGCCTGTTCGTAGTAGGTCGCTAGCTGGTCGGGCGGCACCTCCCCGACTAGCTCCAAATCGACGCCTAGCCGCTCGGCTTGGGCGCTGAGACTCGCACGCTGCGCGCCTTCGCCGACTATCACTATTTTTATTGGGGGGTTTATTGCGGGTTTTGCTGTGGGTGCCGAGCTAGCCGCGGCGCTATCGATTGCCGCGGCGCTTGTGCCGTTCGCGCGGGACTGCAGGTTTGACACTGCGTCGATGAGCACGTCAAATCCTTTTTCGGGCACCAGCCGACCAACCGCCAGCAGATGACCGTCGCTGGGTGGGGTGCCGTTTGCCTGGTTCTTTTCGGACAACGCCCAAGTGCGCAGAGGCATCGCTACTACCTCAGCGGTGCCGGCTCGCAGGGCGACCACCTCATCGGCTAGGTGTTGCGACACGGCGACAGTGACATCGGCCGCTTTCAGCGTGCGCCGCACAAACCAACGTGTGATCGGTCCTTGCACAAGCGCCATATCGGTGCCGTGAACGTGCACCGCGCTGCGCGTGCTGCGCACTAGTCGAGCGGCCACCACGGCCGCTGTTCCGGCCGGGAACCACCAGTGGCCGTGCACCACCTGAGCGTCTTGGCTTCTTGCCAGGCGAGCGGTTTTCCAACCCAACCCGATCAACATCGGCACCAGCCACAGGCGCGCAATGCCGGAGAAGTGCCGATGGCTGTCGCCTTCGCTGACACGCTTCGCTATCGCCGCTGGCGCAAAACGCACTCGCACTACTTCTATTGCAGCCTCGCCCTCGCTCGAGTCGGCCGCCGTCTGTTTTATTACTTGCCGCAATGGAGCGCCCGGATGCGCGGGGCAAACCACCGTTACTTTGGTGCCGGTCGCGGCCAGCGCCAAGGCGTGATCCAGCAAGAACGGCTTGTGCGGATCATCGGCCGAAACCGGAAACCCTGGCGCGCACAACACAACGCTGTTCAGCGCGGACTCATCGTCACGCAATATGTGTTCTTGCCGCGCCGCCATACGCTCAGTTTGGTGCGATCAGTGGCAGACCGCGTCTCAATTCAGAGCCTGACCGGCCAACTCTTGCGCTGGCTAGTTGTACTGGCCACGGTCGCCTTGCTCATCGGCGTTGTTATTTCGCGCTGGGACACCCTGTCGCAGACCGAACTGCAGCTAAGCGCGCCGTGGCTCGCGCCGGCGTCGCTGGTTTCACTTTTGGCCACGTTGATGCTGGTGCTTAGCTGGCGACAGCTGTTGGCGGCCTACGACGACTCTGCCCGGTCTCGGCAGTCCCGCCCCATTCCACTTCGCCAGGCGATGCGCATCTGGTCGTTTTCGCAAACCACCCGATACATACCAACGGGCTTGGTCCCGATAGCCGCCCGGGCTTGGCTGGTGACTCCGGCGCGCACCTCACGCGTGGTGGCAGCGATGTCGGTGATTGTTGAAACCGCCGCGCTGTTGGGTTGGGGTGCATTGGCCGCCGCCATCTGGGCGCCGGGCGACTGGATACATCCCGTGCTGCGCTGGCTGCTCGGCGCGGCCGCGCTGGCTGGGCTGGTGACCTTGCCTTACACGCTGGGTGGGGTGCGGCTGAAGGGTCGCAACCGCATAACCAGAGCCGTGTCAAAAAGCATCGTTGCGTTGTTGGGACGGCTGGGCGTCAAAGAAGAGCTGCGCGAATCGCTTGCTGAAGGTCTGCTGGTTGCCAACCGATTCGGTGTCTGGAAAGCCGCGTCGCTGTATGGCTCAGCGGTCGGCGCTCGGCTGGTTTCGTTTGCGTTGCTAGCCGCCGTTATCTTGCCGCTCGGAAACACCGCCGACGCAACTAGCACCGCCAGCGACCTGTGGCTGGTGGTCGGGGCTGGCGCCGCATCGCTAGTAATAGGGATGGTGGGCATCACGCCCGCTGGTCTGGGCGTGCGCGAGACGGTGCTGGCAACGTTGCTGACGGCTCGCTTCGGGCTGGGAGATGCTCTGGCGTATTCGGTTGCCTTGCGAGCGTGGGAGATTGCGCTGGAGCTTTTGTTTTTGGCCGTCGCGGCTTATCTCGGACGGGGCGGTCGCGCGGTGCAACCCGGTGGCACGGCGCAACCCGAAGGCACCGCGCAAAGCTGATGTCTGACCCGCTGCACAGAGACATGGTCGTCATCGGCGCAGGACCGGCTGGCGCGGCTGCGGGTATCGCCGCTGCGCGCGCTGGCGTGAATGTAACCGTGTTCGAAAAAGCCGAACGCGGGCGAGACAAATCTTGCGGCGACGGCTTGACCCCTCGTGCGGTCGCCGCGCTAAACGAGCTGGACGTGGCGCTCGACGACGCGCACACCATTACCGGCTTGCGGATGATTGCTGGCAAGCAGGTGCGTGAGCTTGACTGGCCTGCGACTGGTCGCTTCGGCGGGCAGGGAGCGGTCTGGCCGCGCCGGCGACTTGATCAAGCCCTAGGAGATGCCGCCGCCCAAGCTGGCGCGGAGCTGGTCTACAACACCGAGGCGATCCCCCTAATTGAAAACGGCCGCTGCATCGGCGTTCAGACAAACGCAAAGAGCGGCAGCCAGCGTGTCACCGCTGACTTGGTGGTGCTGGCAGCTGGCGCGCAGGGACAGGCCGCGCGCGTGTTGGGTGCCGGGCGCAATCCGGATGAGCCATTCGGGTTGGCCATCCGCACCTATGCCCAAACGCCACGCCACGCCGACACCCACCTTGAGGCCTGCCTGACGCTGGCTGATGAAAACGGCACTGCGCTGCCCGGTTATGGCTGGCTGTTTCCCGCCGGCGACGGCACCGTGAACATTGGGGTGGGCGCGCTCAGCACTATGCGCGGCTTTAAGTCGCTCAATCTCAATCGACTCTGCGACGCCTACCGTGATTCGGTCGCAAGCAGCTGGGAGTTGGGTCCCTACCTGGAGCGGCCGCAGGCTTGGCGGTTACCCATGAGTGCGGTGAAGCGCCACGGGCCGGGTTGGGCGGCTATCGGTGACGCCGCCGGGCTGGTAAATCCGATGAACGGTGAGGGCATCGACTACGGCCTTGAAACCGGACTGCTGATTGCGGAGCTTTTTGTCGCCGACCCGGAGCGGTCGCCCACCGAATACGACCGGCAGGTCGCCGCACGCTTTGACGCCTATCTCAGAACCGGTCGGCGGTTCTCGTTTTTGATAGGCCACCCGCGGATTTTGCGCGCCGGGTTGCGGCTGGCGGTGAGCACCGATGCGATCGCGAAGCTGACCTTGCAGGTGATGGGCAACCTGATTGATTCCGACACGCCTGGGTTTGCCGGGGCAGTCTTGCGAGCTACCGATCGAGCGCTGGCGCTAGCCGACCCGATGCTGCGTCGCTCAAGTGCAACCAGAAGAAGATCTGCTAGCAGTCCCTAAGAATAAGAAGGCGCTAGATGTCTTAGATACTTACGCGCCATAGTTTTCCATTCTGCTGAACGACTAGTCCAGCCAACCGCCACCAGGAGGTAGAGGTTCTGTTACTCCTGTTTCAGCCCACTCAACACTGCGTTTACTTATACGCGTAGCAGGCAATCCAAACTCTACAGAATTCGCAACTCTGCCCGTTTCTTGAGCCAAAATTATCTGAGGCAGGCAACCCCAGTCATCCCACCAGTAAGGAGTAGCAAACTCTACGTCAGCAGCAGGACCTTTCGGAGGGAAACATATATAGTTCACGCCCCACCGCCTAAAAGCCCAAGTCTTTGCTGTATCGCTGAAATCGTCGCTACCATTTTGTGACCTATTGTTTGCCTCCGCTAGGAGACGCGCATGCTCTAAGTTGTCCGTAAATTCAAGGGTTCCCTCTACGAGAGGGTCATCTTCTGGCACATCTACGGGATCGCGCCATAAGTCCTTGCGCCGATTATCTGCCACATGCTCTCTAATGGGTGGCTCGGTATCGGTAGTGGTTTCCACAACCTCTGGGGCAGTGGTCTCAGGCACCTCAGGCACAGTGGTTTCCACTACTTCCTCTACGGTTTCAACAGGCACGGTAACTACTGGTTCTTCTACGACAGGTTCTTCCACCTTGTCTGAGGTTTTGACGGTCTCTTCTTCCTGAGTGTGTGGTTCCTCCTCAGCAATGGTGGGTTCTGGTGTGCTGGTGGTTTCTGCGACCTCTTCCACAGGTTCATCTACCAAGCGCTGCTCGGTGGTCTCTGCTGGCGTGGTCTCCACTGGTGCGGCTTCTTGCGTAGCCGTGTCAGTGCGTAACGCAGCGCCACCACCACAGGCGGCAGCGAGGAGCGCGAGGGTGGCGAGTGCGGTGAATGGTTTGAGTAACCTCATAGATGCGATCATAACTTGTGATTGGTCACGCTAGCGGTGGGCCCGTAGAGGTGGTCAAACATTAAATGGGTATCCCTCGTCATACGGTGTAAGCGCGAGCTTGTTTCCGGCGTACGGCTTACCAGGCTCATCAAACGGAGAGCCGTCAAGCATGGCAAAGATCGCAAGGCCAACTTTTTCAAATATCAGCCACGGTGATGCGCTAATTAACGGAAACCGATGCCCGGCTATTTCAACATCAACCCTATAGAGGATTTCGCCCTCCATATTCATCACGCCGGCATACCAGCCCTCCGCTCTCCGCTGCATAAACCCCTTTACCTCTGTAGTTTCCGATAACGAAAACGGGTCAGAAAGGAAAATTTCAGTACTAGGGTCATCTCTCAAAGTCTTAAGATGAGCTTTAAGGTTCCAACTAAGGGCTGTATAAGCTGCATCAAACGCTGGTATCAACTGAAACTCGGACTCAACATTTCCTGTCTCAAACGCCTCAAGTGCAGCCGCCACCGCTGAGCGCGCATCGTCACCACTACCAGCGATTTCTAGAGTTGCTAATAGCGAATGCGCTCCTCCGCGGCGCATACGTACCACCTCACCTAGCACTCCTGAAGGCTCCGACTTATTAAGCCAAACAAGCACACCGCCAGTCCATTTTTCACTCTCAGATGAGTAGGTGGGAAGATCGGGGAAATCAAGGTTGTGAGCGTTACCAACCACATTCCCAAAAACAGCAAGCTCAAAATGCTCTGATTTCCAAAACCTCGCGTCTGGTCCGAACTCTTCTAGACCGTTACTATCGTCATGCCACTCTAAATCAATCATTCTCCTGCTCCCAGTGCTTGTCGCAGTCGCTGCGGCTGCCGCGACTGAAGGTTTTTAGAAATAAAACCCATGAGTAGCACTGTAGTAGAGCACTGGGACATTGAGATCTGAAACCCGCAGCCCGGGCTCGGATTTGGGGCTGATTTCGGCTGATTTTGGCTGATTTGGGGGCTTGATCTGGCTTTGCTTGATCTGGCTCTAGAAGCCTGAGCCGCTAACGATCAGCGTTAAGAGTTTGCTTGGCGTCTAGTGGTGGCGAACAGTGGCGCCAGGTAGCCGATCGCCGCAACCACTGCGCCAATCATGAATGTAGAACGCAAGCGACTCAGCGACGGATCATCGCCGGCAAACGCAAGCATCGTCTGAATGCCCAGCACGATGCCGATCCACATGACGGTCTGATTCATCCCATTGGCGACGCCAAGGTCTTTGTCGTCAACTGAGTTGGCGACCATCATCTGATAGGCGGGCGAACCCAAGCCGGCGGACACGCCCGACAGCATCAGCCCGATTATGACGATCGCCAGCGCGAGCGAGCCCGGGTCGCTGCCGACGGCGAACGCAATCATTGAGGCGACCATTGCGGTTGTCCCGATGAACATCGGCAGCCTTGGCCCGATGCGGGTCACCAGCGATCCGCCCAGCGGTGAGGTAATGGCGAACACTCCTGGGCGGGGCGCCATCAGCAACGCTGCGGTGCCGACCGCGAAACCGTATGGCCCTTGCAGTAGCCACGGCACGATCACGAACGCCCCCATGTATGCGAACTGGTTGCAGGCCGCCGACACCAGGGGCAAAGAGAAAGTGGGGCGGCGGAACAGCTTGAGATCTAGCAGCGGCGAGGGCGCACGGTTTTCTCGCCGGATGAAAAGCAGCAACGAAAGCACGCTGCCGCCCAGCATCAGTGCGATCGGCAGGTCGCCGAATAGCGAACCGCCGGAGCGCGTGATGCTGGTTACGCGTGTGATGGCGATTAGTACGCCAAGCGTGGTTGATGCCAATAGCAGGGCGCCCAGAACGTCTATCGGAACTCGCCGACCCAGCGGAATCGGTTTGACCACGACAACCGCAAACAGCGTTGCCAGCGTGCTGACCGCGCCGAAGGCCAGAAAAATCTCACGCCAGCCGAAGATGTTCAGCAGCGGTCCGCCGGCGACCACACCGATGGTGGGTGCGCCCGTCATGGCGAACTGGAACCAGCCCACCGCACGGGCGCGCTGCTCGGCGCCGAAGGCATGCATGAGCAACGCCATGCCGCTTGGCATCAGCAGGCCGCCGCATATTCCAAAAAGCACCCGCAGGCCGATGAACGACTCGATGTTCCAGACCCAGTAGTTCGCAACCATGGTTGTGGTCATGCCGAACAGGCCGAGCAGGAAGATGCGCCGGTGTCCGTAAATGTCGGCCAGCTTTCCGCCGGCGGGCGTGCTGACCGCCATTGCCAGCATCAGGCCGGTCATCACCCAGCCTGCGGTCGGCACCGTTGTGTTTAGCTCATCGGCGATCGGAACTAGCGCGGCGTTTACCAAGGTCATCAGGGAGCCAAATCCCAGCACCGACATGCCGATGACCAGCAGCAGTATCCAGCGGTAGCTCGATGGGTTTTCGGAGGTGCTTTCGGAGGTGGCTGCGGCGGCGGGCGGAGCGGCTGTTACGCCGTTGGCTTGCGTGGCTGGTTGGGTTTGCGGGGTGGGCGCTGCAGGAGGCGCGGGTGGCGCGGCCGCAGGAGCCAGCGGTGCGGCGACGGGTGGTGCTGGCGGTGCGGCAGCGACGGGCGGTGCGGCGGGTGCGGCCGGAGCAATAGTCCGCACGACGCGAAAGACATTCGGATTATTAGACGTGCGGGCAGATGTCATTGGTTAGTGCGGGCTAGAGCGTGAAAAGATACGAATACAGCCAAGTGCTGCCTAGCGCAGATGCGCTAGCGATAGTGAGTCAGGCGGCGATCAGCCAGCATTGCCTCTACTTGGTCAGCAGCAATCTTACACATCTCCGGGTGCGTAAAGATCCAGAATTTGTCGTTCTCCACTGCGTCAAGCACCATCGGGCCTACCTCAGCCGGATCCATTCCGTCGGCCAGAAAGTCGGTCAGCATGTCCCAAAACTTGTCGCCCGCATCGGTGCTCACGTGATGCTTCGCATCGGACGGATCACGGTTGCGCTGGGCGTAAGCGATTTTGGTGTCAATCGGGCCAGGGCATAGCACCGAAGCGTGCAGCGGCGAATCTTCCATTCGCAGGTCACGCTCAAGCGTCGTCATCAACGCAACCACGCCGTGCTTCGACACGTTGTAAGCCGCCAGCGATGCGCTCGCATGCAGCCCCGCCAGCGAAGACGTGGAGTTGATGTGGCCTTCGCCCTGCTCACGCATGATCGGCAAAAACACATGAACGCCGTAGATCGGCCCCCACAGGTTGATGTCTAAAGTCCAGCGCCAGTCTTCAATCGACGTGTCGCCGGCCGGTCCGGGCACGCCAACGCCGGCGTTGTTGCAAAGCACGTGGGCGCCGCCGAACTGATCTAGCGCCGCCGCCGCCAACGCCTCAATGTCGGCCAGCTTGGAGACGTCGGTGCGCACGGCCAGAGTTTGCGCGCCGGTTTGGGCCGCTATGTCGGTCGCCGCGTCGTTGAGCGGTTGCTCCTCAATGTCGGCTAGCACAACGCTCATCCCAGCGGCCGCGAAGGTGTCCGCCATTGCGCGACCCATGCCGCTAGCGGCACCGGTTACAACCGCCACCTTGCCTTTTACGTCCATTTAGAAATCCCGCGTCGGCGGGCTAGCTCAGCCGCCAGCCAACTCAGCTACTAGAAATCAATAACGGTGCGGTTACCGACACGATTTTTCATGTTCTCATAACCGTCGTTAATTTTTTCCAGCGGGATGTGCTCGGAGATCATCTCGTCCAACAGCAGCTGGCCGTTCAGATACATATCTATATAGCGCGGCATGTCCACCCGAAATGCGTTCGACCCCATCATTGACCCCTGCAGGCGCTTCTCCATCATGAACACCTCAAAGCCCGGGATCTCTATTTTTTCGCCATACGGCATCATCCCGACAATGACGGCGGTGCCGCCAACTCTTGCCACCGCCCACGCTTGCTCACAAGTGTTCTTCAGGCCGATGCACTCAAATGCGTAATCAACGCCGCCGCCTGTCATCTCTTGGATGGCTTGCACTGCGTCGGTGTCGCCGCCGTTGACCGTGTCCGTTGCGCCCACCTTGCTAGCGGTTTTCAGCTTCTCGTCCGACACGTCAACCGCAATGACTCGGCCCGCGCCAGCGATGCGCGCACCTTGGATGGCGGACAGTCCGACCCCGCCAGCCCCGAACACAGCCACGGTGGCGCCGGGCTTGATGTGGGCGGTCTTGAACACGGCGCCCAGGCCGGTGGTGACTCCGCAACCAATCAGCGCCGCACGGTCAAGCGGCATCTCCGGGTTGATCTTTACCACCGCATTTTGGTGGACCAGCATCTCCTCAGCGAACCCGCCCAGGCGAGCAAACTGATCTACGGCTTGTCCTTCGGAGTTTGTGAGGCGTGGGCTCTCGCCTTCGGCGCGGCTGACCGCAGCCGGGTTGGCACAGATGTTTGGCCGACCGGTGAGACAGTTTTCGCAGTGGCCGCAAAACACCGACAGACAAGTAATAACGGTGTCGCCCTTGCTGACGTAGCTGACATCGCTGCCGACCGCTTGAACGATGCCGGCACTTTCGTGGCCCATTACCGCAGGCAGCGGCAAGAACTCCCACGACGCATCCATGAAGTGGAGATCGCTATGGCACAGGCCGGCGTTTGCCACCTGCACTATTACTTCGTTGGGTCCCGGCTTGTCGATTGAAATATCTTCAATCTCCAGTTCGCCTGGAATTTTGTTGAGTACTGCTGCCTTCATTATTGGTTCCCCTTAATCAAAGTGCGTATATAACAGTGCGCCCGGGTAGGGCACCGCTAACAATAGTCAGATTGTTGGTCGGTTGCTAAATCGCGCTAAATCACGATCGCCAGGGCGTGATTTATTGAGCCTGGTTTATTGGGTCTGGCTTTGCTGCCGCTGGCTCTGTCGTCGCGGCTGCCGCTGGCTTCGTCGCGGCTTGATCTGACACTTCTGGATCTGGCAGATCTGGCAGCTGGCCGTCTGGCGCTTCGCACGACAACACCTCACGACTTGGAATCAGCCACAGCACGATCGCTATTAGCCCGACCGACGGCATCGATACCAACGCCATGCTCGCACCGATCTGTTGCGCAACCTCTCCCAGTATGAATGCACCTAACGGCAAGGCGCCAATAGACATTGACAGCAGCCCCATCGCTCGTCCGCTTTTGCTCAGCGGCACCGCTGTTAGCACGAGGGTTGATTGGGTTGCAGCGAACAGCCCGATTGCACAGCTTGATGCGAACAAGAAGAAGACAGCCAAAGGCACGTTGGGTGCGGTGCCAAACGGCACCAGCAACATCATCGCGGCGATGGCTCCGAACACGTAGGCGCGTCCCCAGCGTCTATGTATGAACCGTGATGTGATTATTGAGCCGGTGATCATGCCGAACCCGGTCATTGAGGCAATGATTCCGATTTGCGTGGGTGTGGCGTCAAGCCTGTCGCCGACCCGCTGAACGGCCGGGAAATAAGAGAAGTAGAACGCGTTGGCCAGCACGGTGATGCCGAGAATGCTGCGCAGCGTGTGGTTGGTGTGCACCAGTCGCAGGCCTTCACGCAGGTCGTGCCAGGTGGTTTGGCGGGCGCCCGGCTCCGCTTCGGGCGGGAGCACTGACGGAGCTGCCGGGTCGATTACCTCCGGCGCATCGTTTGCGTGCTCCGCCAAAATCTTGGCTTCCGTCGGCACTCCTTGCAGAAACAGCAAAGCCAGAAACAAGAGCCCAGCTATCACGTAATACGCACCGCCCACTCCGATTGCGTCGGTAACCGTTCCGCCCATCAGGTTGCCGACCGCCGCGCCAGACGCAAGCGAAATCGTCTCCAGCGCCATGGCTTTGTGCAGGCTGCGCGGGCCAACTATGTCCAGCACCAGCGCCCGGCGGCTGGTCATGTCGCCCACCCAGCCGGTGCCAGCCAACAGCAAGAACGGGTACAGCATCCACAGGGTTAGCTGATCCGACCGTTCGGCCAAGCCGATCAGCAGCACCAAGGGGACCATCACCGCCAGCTGAATCTGCACCGTGCGCAGTCGGTCAAACCGATCTGCGATGACGCCACCCAGTGCGCCCACCAAGAGCAGCGGCGCCCACATAACCGCGCCGGTTAACTGCACCAGGCGCGGCGAGTCGGTCAGTTCATTGACGTAGTACGCGGAAACAAACGCAATGCCCCAACGCGCCCAATGCCAACAAACGCCGCTAGCCCACAGTGGGGCAAAGCCGTGTTTGGAAAATACACCTGAAAACAGGCTCCCAAGCGTATAGCCATAAATTCGCTCGTGGCTAGCGGGGGGCGGCGTGATGCGGCTTGTACTCTCTGGCACTTATGCAGTCGCAACAACTACTAACGCAATTTGGCGCCACGCTCGGCGGGCTGTTTCAAGCGTTCCTGATAGCACACATAGTTTGCGCGGTGGTGGGATTTGGCGGACTGCTAGGGCGCAGATGGCAAGACCACCAAACCCCGCAGGAGGGCAGCGGCAGCGGCCGATCCATCTTGCTGTATGAGCTCGCCATATACGGGGTCCCCATTTTTGGTGCAGGCGCAGTCGGATTTGACGACCGCTTTGACTTCAGCCAGATTTGGATAACGCTCGGCTTCCTCTTCTATGTGATCTGGTTAGGCATCTGGCACGTCGCTCTGCGACCACGCCGACCGCAACCAGACGGCACGCCGACTAGCGGCGTTTCTTCACGCGTCAGAGGACTTGCTTACGGGGTGTCTGACTTGTTGCTGATAGCAGCGATTTGGGTGATGGTTGTAAAACCGGGCGGCCTGAGCTAGCGGGCCGGGCTAAGGCCGGGCTAGCCGAATTTCAGACGCCGGTTCGCAGCCAGGCGCCTTGGCGAAATCGCTGCACCAAAGGCACGGCACGGGCGGCCATAAATACCGTGATCGCCAGCCACACCCAACCCAAGCCCCAGCCGCTGGCCAAGACCGCCAACGCCGCAGCCACAAACACAGATAGCGCGCCGACCATTGCCAGCGCCAAAAACTTGAGGTCGCCAGCGCCGATCAAGATGCCGTCCAGCGCAAACGCGACACCGTTCAGCGGCTGCATAACGGCCACCCACAAGAACAAAAACGCAGTCAGCGACACCACCGCCTGATCGGCGCTGAACACGGTCGCCAATGGCACCGACACTGCCGCTAACGCCACCCCCAGCACCACGCCTAGTTCAACGCTGAGTCCGATCATGCGACTGCTGGCTTGGCGTGCGGTTGCGGTATCGCCAGCGCCAAGTGCGTGAGCGACCAGTGCCTGACCCGCGATGGCTACCGCATCCAGCGACAGCGCCAGAAAGCCCCACACCTCAATGGCGACCTGGTGCGCGGCGACCTGAGTGGTGCCAAGCTGAGCGGCCATAAACACCGCCAACAAAAACGCTCCCCGCAGGGCTGCGGTGCGCACCAACAGCAACGCTCCCACCTGGGCGTAGCGCGCAAGGCTGGCTAGGCGTGGCCACAGAGAAACGCCGCGCGCTAGGGCGGTGCGGCACACCACAACCAGATAGATGGCACCCGCTACCCACTGCGCTATCACCGTTGACCACGCCGACCCGGCCACGCCTAAATCAAGACCGAAAACAAACCACAGCTCCACCACTAGGTTCAGCGCGGCGGAGAACACCGCTACCACCAAAGGGGTCACGGTGTCTTGCAGCCCTCGCATGTAGCCGCTGCCGGCCAGCATGACTAGCAGCGCCGGGAAGCCCAGCAAGCTGATGCGCAGGTAGGTCAGGCCGAACTGTTCCACCGCTGGTTCGGCTCCGAACAAACCCAGAATCGGCACCGCCAGCGCAGCCACGATCACGCTGATGATCACACCCAGCATCAGCGCCAGCCAGATCGCTTGCACGCCTTGGGTGGTCGCCCGCTCTTGATCGCCGCTGCCTAGCAGGCGGCCAACCATGCCGGTGGTGCCGTATGCCAAAAAGATCAGCACCGTGTGCAACGTCACCAACACTGCGGTTGCCAGCGCTAGCCCCGCCAGCTGGTTGGTGCCTATCCGCCCGACGATGATCGTGTCGGTAAGCACGTAGATCGGCTCC
This sequence comes from Candidatus Poriferisodalaceae bacterium, assembly GCA_965212125.1. Classification (GTDB taxonomy): domain Bacteria; phylum Actinomycetota; class Acidimicrobiia; order Acidimicrobiales; family Poriferisodalaceae; genus CAYRJD01. Next base: position 1,568,650 of record OZ243045.1, read on the forward strand.
GCTAGCAGGGCTCCCAGAGCCGGAACCGCCAGCGCCAAGATGGCTCGGTCATGGCGGGTGCGCCTAAACACCAGCCCTAAATACCAGTAGTCGCAAGCCGATAGATGCCGAACTCCAGATCGATCACATAAAGCTCATCGGCCGGGCCGGACACCAGTCCCAATATGCGCTCGGCGGCAACCCCTAGATCCACAACCGGGAGATTTTGCCCGGTGGCGGTGCCGTTGGAACCGGCGGCGGTTTGCCCGGCGGCGGCGGGATCTAGCGCGAAGAGGCGACCGCCGCAAAGATCCGCCCAAACAAACTGGCCTTGTAAATCCGCCAGCGCGGAGCCGCGATAAACCCGACCACCCACCGTTGAACACAAGCCCCGGCCGTGGCGATATGAAAAGTCAGGCTGCCGATGCGGGCGCGACATCTCGCCCACAAATCGGTGATTGCCTTCAAACACGTTCCAACCCAAGTCGGCGCCGCCTTCATCAAGGCTCAGCACCGTTATCTCTTCAACGCATTGCTGCCCAACATCGGCCACCCAGAGCTGCTGGTCAACCGGGTCGTAAGACATCCGGTAAGGGTTACGCACGCCGCTCACCCAGATGCGGTTATCACGGCTGCTGTCCATTGACGACAAATACGGGTTGCCCGGTGCGGGCTGAACTCGCTGGCCGGCTGGCGCCGCCGGATCAACCGCTAGCCGCAAGACCGCTCCCAGCGGCGTTGAGAGATCTTGCGCGTTGCCTAGCGGGTCGCCCAATCCGCCGCCATCGCCGAAAGACACATACATATAGCCCTGCGGTCCGAACACGATGTCGCCGCCGTTGTGTTGCGGCGAGGGCTGCTGAATGCGCAGCAGCTCAATCGTCTCGCCTAGGAGCACTACCTGGTTAGTTATTCCGCTTGCTGGTCGGGTGCGTATTGCGTGTGCGGTTAGCACGCTGGCGCCGTTGCTGGCGGTGCGGTTCAGATACAGCCACTCAGAGTTGGGGCCGATCGCCATGCCGACCAAACCTTGGTCGTGTTCGGTGGCGGTGTTGGCGCTTAGATCCAACAGCGGTGGCTCTAACAAGGCTGCCCTGGTGTTGACCGCTCTGGTGTCTGCCGTGCCGCCAGCAGGGCCGCTAGCAGGGTCATCAGCGGAGCCGTCCTCCGGCACAACAAACGACCAGACGACACCGTCGCGTGTTCCCACAAATCCGCCCAGTGTCTCGACGAGAGTCTCGCTGGGTGTCTCGGCGGCGGCTGGTCGGTTGAATGCCAAGACCGTCGCGCCCGGCAGTTCGAGAAATGCGTCAAGCGCTAACGCTGTGCCAGAGCGCCGCGTAACTTCAAGCTCTGGCAAGCCCGCCGGACAGGCTGCAGTTGACGCCAGATATTCCACAGTTGTCGTCGAAAACAACAAGCTGGCGTCGCTGGCTCCATCGTCGTTGCTCGTCAAACCCAGCGACACGAATGGTGCGGCGACGATTGCTAACAGCAGGAAAACCCACACCGCTACGGCCCACGGCTTAGGTTTCACGGCAACAAGTTAGTGCCGCTCGCGATGCCCGCCCGGCAGCACCCGCGACACCCACCTGGCAACGCCCGCGACACCCACCCGTTACCAAACTAGACGCGCTAGGTTGCGAACCTGGCAGGCAACCGCCACAATGCAGGCGTGCGCAGGCTAAATGACTCTTCCTCTTTCAGGGGCTCTGTTGGCAGCCTGGTACGCGTAACCATCTAGGCGAGTGCCGCCCCGCGCTCGCCCAGCTCCCGCCAGGAGCTTCTGTGTTACGGGGCGGTTCGCTGATCTCCTTGGAAGAAAATCATGCAACTGACCGGAGCACAAGCCCTCATGAAAGGGCTAGAAACATGCGGCGTAGAAGTTATGTTCGGGCTGCCCGGTGGAGCGATCCTGCCCGTCTACGACCCCGTGCTCGACTCCCCCATCCGTCACATATTGGTGCGCCACGAGCAGGGCGCCGGCCACATGGCGCAGGGCTACGCCCAGGTAACTGGCAAGCCAGGCGTGGCGATGGTCACGAGCGGGCCGGCTGCGACCAACATCGTTACTCCGCTTTGCGACGCCTACATGGACTCCGTGCCGCTGGTGGTTGTCACCGGCCAGGTCGCACTTACGGCCATCGGCTCAGACGCCTTCCAAGAGGCCGACACCACCGGCATCACGATGGCGGTCACCAAGCACAACTACCTGGTAACCAGCGCGGATGACATTCCGCGCATAGTTGCTGAGGCCTTCCACATCGCCACGACCGGTCGGCCCGGGCCGGTGCTGATCGACTTCCCTAAAGACATCAGCAACGAGATGATGACGTGGTACTGGCCGGAGGAGATCAACCTGCCGGGCTACACCCCGCCCGAAGATGTTGACGAGGTCAAACTCGACGAAGCTGTTGAGATGATCTTGCAAGCCGAGCGGCCGGTTATCTATGCCGGCGGCGGGCTGCTCAAGGCTCGTGCGGCCGAGGCTCTGCGGGAGTTCGCCGAGCTCACCGACATCTTTGTTGTGACCACCTTGATGGCGCGTGGGGTGTTCCCGGATCGGCACCCGCTGTGTCTGGGGATGCCTGGCATGCACGGCAACTACACCGCTGTTACTGCGCTGCAACGAGCGGACCTGCTGATCAACTTCGGCGCCCGGTTTGACGACCGCGTTACCGGCAACCCGGCGCATTTTGCACCCGAGGCCAAGGTGATCCACGTGGACATTGACCCGGCCGAGCACGGCAAGGTGCGCGTGCCGGAGATAGCGATTGCCGCCGACGCCAAGGCGGCGATCGAAGGCCTGACCGAGAAGCTGCGGGCGCGCCTGGCAGGCGACGGCGCGGGCGCGGGCGGCAGTTCGGGCGGTGGCGGTGCTGATCGTGACGCTTGGAAATCCACCATCTCCGGCTGGCGTGAGCAGTTCCCGCTGCATTACGACCAAGCCAGCGAGGGTGTGCCGCTCAAGCCGCAATACGTCGTTGAGCAGCTGCGCGACAACTCTCCCGAAGACACCATCGTTGTGTCGGGCGTGGGGCAACACCAGATGTGGGCCAGCCAGTACTGGAAGTTTGACTATCCCTACACCTGGGTGAACTCAGGCGGTCTTGGCACGATGGGCTTCGCCGTGCCGGCTGCGATAGGCGCCAAGGTCGGACAGCCCGACCGCACGGTGTGGGCTATCGACGGCGACGGCTGCTTTCAGATGACCGCGCAAGAACTCATCAGCGCGGCGGCCGAAAAAATCCCCGTGAAGATCGCCATTCTCAACAACGCCTACCTCGGCATGGTTCGCCAGTGGCAGGAGCTTTTTTACGACAAGCGCTACAGCGAGGTGTATCTCAGCGCCGACCACCCCAACTATGTGGCGTGGGCGGAGGCGATGGGCTGCCATGGCATCCGGGTGGATTCGGCCGAGGAGGTTGCGCCAGCCATTCAGAAGGCGAACTCCATCAACGATCGGCCGGTGGTGATCGACTTCCGAGTGGATGAAGACGAGAAGGTCTATCCGATGGTGCCGGCGGGCGGCTCCAACGACGACATCATTCTTGATTCCAGCGGAGACGGGGACGCCGCGGCCAAGGGGTCTGCTCCTTCATGAGCGCGAGCCCCGACACGAGCGCGAGCCCCGACACGAGCGCGACGAACCCGGAGCCCGAGCTACACATCCTGGCCGCCATTGTTGAGAACAAGTTCGGCGTGCTGGCACGCATTACGGGTCTGTTCAGCCGGCGCGGCTTCAACATTGTTTCTTTGGCGGTGGCGGCGACCGAAGATCCGGGCTACAGCCGAATCACCATCGTGATTGATGTGGACGACACCAACGTCAGCCAAATCGCCAAGCAGCTCAACAAGCTGATCAACGTGATACAGATCAGCGAGCTGACGCCGGCTGGCTCCGTTGAGCGCGAGCTGATGCTGGCACGCATTGAGCTAGGCGGGCAGGCGGGCGGTGCCAGTGCGGACACCCGAGCCGACGTCGAGCAGATCTTGCAGCAGTTTGACGGCAGAGTGGTTGACGCCACCGCCGAAGAGCTGATCGTCAGCGTCACCGCCTCGCCCGAAGAAATTGAGCAATGCGTCAGCGAGCTGTCGCAGTTCGGCATCAAGGTTTTGCAGCGCACCGGCCGAATCGCCGTGCGTAAGCTCTCCGAGCCGCAGCCGCCGATAACCCAAGCGCACTAGCAACAGAAAGGGCAGCAATGGCCGCCACTATTTATTACGACCAAGATGCGGATCTGGCCACGCTGGCCGGCCGCACCGTCGCCATCATGGGCTACGGATCGCAGGGACACGCCCACGCGCTGAACCTGCGCGACAGCGGCGTTGACGTGATCGTGGGGCTGCGCGACGGATCTTCTTCGCGCGCCAAAGCCACCGACGAAGGACTGGCCGTTGGCACGGTGGCCGAGGCAGCCACGCAGGCCGACATCGTCATGATGGCTCTGCCCGACACCGAGCAGGCAGCCATCTACGAAGAGTCCATAGCGCCGCACCTGGTCGCCGGCAACGCCTTGGCGTTCTCGCACGGGTTCAACATCCATTTCGGCCAGATCAAACCGGCCGCCGACGTGGACGTTTGGATGATCGCACCCAAGAGCCCCGGCCACAACGTGCGGCGCACCTACGTTGAGGGCGGCGGCGTGCCTTCGCTGGTTGCCGTTCATCAAGACGCCAGCGGCAACGCGCAGCCGGACGCACTCGCATACGCGAAAGGCATCGGCAGCACGCGCGCAGGCGTGCTTACAACCACGTTTGCCGAGGAAACCGAAACCGACCTTTTCGGCGAGCAGGTGGTGTTGTGCGGCGGGCTAACCGAGCTGATCCGTGCCGGTTACGAGACCTTGGTGGATGCCGGCTACCAGCCCGAATCTGCCTATTTTGAAACCCTGCATGAGGTGAAGCTGATCGTGGACTTCATCTACGAGGCTGGCATTTCCGGCATGCGCTATTCCATTTCCACCACCGCCGAGTACGGCGACATGACCCGCGGGCCGCGCATCATCAACGAGCAGACGCGCAAGGAGATGCGGCGGATTCTCACCGAGATTCAGGACGGAACTTTTGCGCGTGAGTGGATTGATGAAAACCGCAAGGGTTTGGCTGAGTACAAGCGCTTGGTGGAAGAGGGCAAGCAGCATCCGATCGAAAAGATCGGTCGTGAGCTGCGGGCGATGATGCCGTGGATTACCGAAGGCCGCCAGGATGTGGAAGACGCTTCCGGCGGTGGGGTTAGCTAGCTAGCTGCTCGACCACGTAATCGATGCAGGCGCACAGCGCCTCTACATCGGCTAGCTCAATGGCGGGAAACGCAGCTATGCGCAGCTGGTTGCGGTTTAGCTTGCGGTAGCCCTCGGTGTCGACGATGCCGTTTTCGCGCAGCACCGCGGCGATGTCGTCGGCAGACACCGAATCATCAAAGTCAATGGTGCACACCACCGGCGATCGCATGTCGGCATCCGCCACAAACGGCTGGCACCACTCGCGCTGTTGCGCCCAGTTGTAGATCGTTGAACTGTTGGCTGCGGCCGCTTGCGTGCTCCATTCCAAGCCGCCCTGGCTCAGCATCCACTGAAGCGTGTTGTTCATCAGCAGCAGCGTCGCCAGTGCGGGTGTGTTGTAAGTCTGGTTTTGGCGAGAGTTGGTCAAGGCGATCGACAGGTCAAGCGAAGCCGGCGCCCAGCGGGCTGTGCTTTTGCCGGCGCCGGTGCTGGCACCGCCGCTCAAGCGTTCTATGCGTTCAATTGCGGCGGGCGCACACAGCGCCACCCACAAACCACCATCGCCTGCAAACGCTTTTTGCGGAGCGAAGTAATAGCAGTCGGCTTGGGAGACGTCCCACGCAATGGCGCCAGCCGCGGAGGTGGCATCCACCAGCGTCAGCACGCTGTCGCTTGCGGTGGCGGCGCTGCTGTCGCTTGTCCAGTCGGGGCGCAACACCGGGGCGCACACTCCGGTGCTGGTTTCGTTGTGGGTCAGCGCCACGGCATCAACCGCGCCGTCCGTTGGCGGATTGCCAGCCGCTGGCGGGCGCGAGTGTGGATGCGTGCCTGGCTCGCTCGCAATCACGTCGGGCATCTCAAGATGCGGCGCCGCGGCGGTCACCTTTGAGAACTTGTCGGAGAACTCACCAAAGCAAAGATGTTGGCTGCGAGCGTTAATCAACCCAAACGAAGCGGCGTCCCAAAAACTGGTCGTTCCGCCGTTACCGAGCAGCACTTCGGTGCCGTCGGGCAAACCAAACAGCTCAGCCAAACCCGACCGCAGCTGCCCGACCAGCGAACGCACGCCTTCACGCCGATGACTGGTTCCCAACCAATCAACGCCGCGGCTAGCTAGCTCTTCAACGGCTTCGGCCCGCACCTTGGAGGGACCCGAACCGAAGCGCCCGTCGCGGGGAAGGAGAGTGGCGGGAATGGTTAGGCTGCGATGGCTTGCCAGCGGGCCGGTCGCACCTGGATCGGTCGCACCTGCGCCCGGCAACTTCGCATCTGTAGGGCCGTTCACAGATGCCACTATGTACAACAACACAGCCAGAGGCAACCCAAAGGCAACCCAGAGACAACTACATGGCAGACCCCCGGATATCAGAAATGGCCGCAGGCATCGCCCCGTCGGCCACTTTGGCGGTTGATTCCAAAGCCAAGGCGTTGAGAGCCGCGGGCGAAGACGTGATCGGTTTCGGTGCGGGCGAGCCGGATTTTCCGACCCCACAACATGTGGTGGAAGCGGCCAGCGAAGCGTGCTTTGCGCCCAAAAACCACAAGTACTCCCCGACCGGCGGCCTGGCCGAACTGAAAGAAGCGCTGGCTGCTAAGACGCTCAGAGACAGCGGGCTGGAGCTAGCCGCCAGTCAGTTCTTGGTAACCAACGGCGGCAAACAGGCGGTGTACAACACGATGGCCGTGTTGGTTAATCCGGGCGATGAGGTGCTGCTGCCGGCGCCCTATTGGACGACCTACCCGGAGGCCGTAGCCATGTTTGGCGGCACCCCCAAGCCGGTCTTCGCCGACATTGACGCTCATTTCAAGGTGACCGTTGATCAGCTAGAAGCCGCCCGCACCGCCCGCACCAAGGCGCTGATGTTTGTGTCGCCGTCAAACCCGACCGGCGCGGTGTACGACCACGACGAGATCGTCGCGATCGGCCGCTGGGCTGCTGCAAACAAACTGTGGGTTATCACCGATGAGATCTACGAACACCTCACCTACGACGGTGTCAAGCACTTTTCGCTGCCCGCTGTGGTGCCAGAGGTGCTTGATCGCTGCGTGATTCTCAACGGCGTCGCCAAGACCTATGCGATGACCGGCTGGCGGGTTGGCTGGCTGGCCGGCCCGCCCGATGTGATCGCCGCCGCTACCAACCTGCAAAGCCATTCCACCTCCAACGTCTGCAATGTGGCGCAGGCTGCGGCTCTTGCGGCGGTAGCTGGCCCGCTCGACGCAGTAGCCGAAATGCGCACCGCTTTCAATGAGCGCCGGCTGGCTATTCAGAAAATCCTTGACAGCATTGAAGGCGTCCGCTGTGAACTGCCGCCGGGCGCGTTCTACGCTTTCCCCTCAATGGAAGGGGTCTTGGGGCGCACGATCGCCGGGCAGCAGATCGGCTCCACGCTTGATTTGGCCGAAGTAGTGCTAGACCAAGCCAAGGTCGCATTCGTGCCGGGCGAAGCGTTTGGCGCACCCGGCTATGCGCGCTTTTCTTACGCCCTGGGGTTAGACAATCTGATTGAGGGCACAACCAGAGTAAAACAGCTACTAGAGACAACTAGTTGAGAACCGAGTAAATACCCAAGATGTCGTTAGTCATAATCGCCGAACCGCTTGCGCCGGAAGGTGCCGAACTGTTGCGCGCCGCGGGGCATGAAGTAATGGAGCTTGACCCCGGCATGGACGTGCATGAGCTGCGTCAGGTGGTGGCGCCCGCGCAGGCGTTGATCGTGCGATCGGCCACCCAAGTTGATGCGGCGCTGTTGTCGGCCGCCGATGACCTGAAAATCGTTGGGCGTGCCGGGGTTGGGGTTGACAACATTGACGTGCAGTACGCGTCGGAGCGTGGCGTGATAGTGGCGAACGCTCCCGAAGCCAACGTGCAGTCGGCCGCCGAGCTAGCGGTGGGATTGATAATCGCTAGCGCGCGCCGCATTCCGCAGGCTCACACCGCTCTGTATGAGGGCCGCTGGGAGCGCAGCAAATGGGTCGGCACGGAACTGTTTGGCTGCACCGCCGGCATCATCGGCCTGGGGCGTGTGGGTCGCCTGGTGGCGCAAAGGCTGGAGGCGTTCGGCATGCGTTTGGTGGCGTATGACCCTTACGTCAGCCCGGAGTCGGCCGCCGAGGTAAACGTGTCTCTGCTCAGCTTGGAAGATCTGCTCAGTCAGTCCGACTTCATCACCATCCATCTGATTAAGACCGCCGAAACCACCGGCATGCTCAACGCGGAGACGCTGGCGCATGCCAAGCCCACGGCGTTTCTTATCAACACTGCTCGCGGCGGCATCGTTGATGAGGATGCGTTGCTGAAAGCGCTGGAGGAAGGTCGCCTGGGCGGCGCGGCAATTGACACTTGGAGCAATGAACCGTCCGTTGATTCTCCGCTGCTGCACCGCACCGACGTAATCGCTTTGCCTCACCTTGGTGCCAGCACCAAGGAAGCTCAGATACGCGCTGCGGTCACCATCGCGCAATGTGTGATTGACGGGCTAGCTGGCGATCCGGTCGCCACCGCAGTTAATACGGTCAGCTCGCGCAGCTAGCGGGCTCGCTGACCGGGTTCGCTGACCGGGCTCGCTAGCTAGGTCAGGTTCGGCAGCCAGGCTGGGCGCTGCGCCTCGTAGCCGTCAATGTCCGATGCGCTGCGCATGGTTATGCCGATGTCGTCAAGCCCTTCAATAAAGCGCTCTTGCGTCGCGGTGTCCAGCGGAAAAGTCTCTTCTATGCCTAGTTGCGGCACCGCCACAACCAGCCGCTCAACGTCAATGACGATCTCCAGGTCGGGGTTGTCGTGCAGGGCGGCGCGGATGGTTGCCGCGACCTGCTCGCTGACGGTCACGGGGATGAGTCCGTTCTTGGTTGCGTTGTTTTGGAAGATGTCGCCGAAGCGGGGCGAGATGATCGCCGCAAAGCCGTAGTCCATTAGCGCCCAGACCGCGTGCTCACGCGAAGATCCGGTGCCGAAGTTGGGCCCGGCAACCAGCACCGACGCGCCAGCAAATCGCTCATCGTTCAAGATGAACTCTTGCTCGTCGCGCCACTCCGAAAACAAGCCCGCCCCAAAACCAGTGCGCTCAACTCGCTTAAGCCAGTCGCTGGGGATTATCTGATCGGTATCTACGTCTGAGCGATCCAGCGGAACCGCTGTGCCTTGATGAACTCTTACTGCTTGCATTGCTCTACCAAACCTGCCCTAACCAGCCCGGCCCTGTCAAACCAACTCCGCCGGCGAGGCAAAGCGACCGACGATCGCAGTCGCCGCGGCAACCTCAGGCGAGCACAGATGCGTGCGGCCGCCGCGCCCCTGGCGTCCTTCAAAGTTGCGGTTTGAGGTGGATGCGCAGCGTTCGCCTGGCGCCAGCTTGTCCGGGTTCATCGCCAGACACATCGAGCAGCCCGGCTCACGCCAGTCAAATCCGGCCTCAACAAACACCTTGTCAAGCCCTTCTTGCTCGGCTTGCTGCTTCACGGCAAACGAACCCGGCACCACCAGAGTGCGCACCCCGGCGGCGACTTGCTTGCCTTTCACCACCTCAGCGGCGGCTCGCAAATCTTCAATGCGGGAGTTGGTGCAGCTGCCGATAAACACAGTGTCCACCGCCACGTCAGCCAGTCGGTCGCCCGCCTTTAGCCCCATGTATTCCAGCGCTCGCTCGGCGGTGGCCGCGTCGGTGGCGTCGGCAAAATCTTCCGGGCGTGGAACCGTGCCGTCTAGCGGAATCACGTGGGCGGGATTGGTTCCCCAGGTGACGTGCGGCACAAGCTGAGAGGCGTCGATGCGCACGGAGGTGTCAAACGTGGCGCCTTCATCGGTCGCCAGGCTGCGCCAGTCGGCCACCGCCACGTCCCACTGCTCACCGGCGGGTGCGTGGGCGCGGCCCTTCAGGTATTCAAATGTCGTTTCGTCCGGCGCTATCAGCCCGGCCTTAGCGCCCGCCTCAATCGACATGTTGCACACCGTCATTCGGCCTTCCATCGACAGCGCCTCAATGGCGGGGCCGCGGTACTCAATTACGTGGCCGATTCCGCCGCCCGTGCCGATCTTGCCGATGATCGCCAGCACTATGTCTTTGCCCGTCACCCCGGCGGCGGCCGTGCCGTCAACGCGCACCTCCATTGTCTTGGGTCGCTTTTGCGGCAGCGTCTGCGAGGCCAGCACGTGCTCCACTTCGGAGGTGCCTATTCCAAATGCCAAAGCGCCGAAAGCGCCGTGGGTGGAGGTGTGGCTGTCGCCGCAAACCACCGTCATCGCTGGCAGCGTTAGGCCTTTTTCAGGGCCGATGACGTGCACGATGCCTTGGCCGGGATCGCCCATCGGATACAGCTCAATGCCGAACTCTTTGCAGTTTTGACGCAGCACCTCTACCTGTTTGGCTGAAGTCGGGTCGGCGATCGGCAGGTGAATATCAACGGTGGGAACGTTGTGGTCTTCGGTCGCCACGGTCAGATCCGGCCGCCGCACCTTGCGCCCGGCCATGCGCAAGCCGTCAAAAGCCTGCGGGGAGGTCACCTCGTGGATGAGGTGAAGATCAATGTAGAGCAGGTCGGGCAGGCCGTCGCCTGTGCGCACGACATGGCGATCCCAAACCTTGTCGGCCAGCGTGCGTGGCGCGGTGGTTTTGCTTGATGCGTTTTTTTGCGTCATGGCGCTCGTTTCCCGTGCTTGTTTCTAGTGGTTGGATTTCTATTGGCTGGCGGCGGTGTTGGCCGCGGTGCTGGCCGCAACTGCGTCAACCGCCGCTAGCAGAGTCTGCGGCCACTCAATCGTTGAACGCAAACAAACCGTGTGGCCGCCGGCAATCTCAAAGACATTTTGCGCGTCGATCAAGCGGGCCAACTCTTGTTGACGCTGCGGGGCGACCACCTCATCTTGGGTGGTTATCACGCAAGCCGTCGGCACATCAACCGAGCTCAACCAAGCGCGCGAGTCAAATATTCCTAGCTCTCTGCCCGCTTGCAGCAGGCGCAACGGATCGTGGCGATACATCTCTCCTAGCGCCCACTCGCTCATGCCCTGCTTTGATCTTTCTTCCAGCATTCGTCCGCCAATCCAACGAGAAAAAGCACGCGGCAGCAGCGCCGCGGCTATCGCGACCGCTCCCAGTCCGGTAAATCGAATCAGCTCGTGTAGCGACTCTCGAAACATCCCCGCGGTAGCGCACAGCACCAAGCCGTCAACCAGTTCGGGATGATGCCGCCACAAAAGTTGCGCGACAGTTCCACCCATTGAATACCCCACCACGATTACTTTCTTCTCGCCCAGATAGTCGGCGAGGGCCGCCACATCATGAGCGCATTCCTCCAGCCGGAATCTGCGGTGCCGCCGCAGACCACGGCCGTGTCCGTGCAAGTCGGGAGCTATCAACCCGTAATGCGGCGTCAGCGTTTCGTATGCGTTCGCCCAGTTGATGTCGGCCGTCGCCGTCCAGCCGTGCAGCAGCAGCAATGTCGGCGCGCCCGGCGGAGCTTCATCTATGCGGACGAACCCGTTGCCACGCTTGGGCAAGCGCACCACGCGCCCGCGCGGAAACGAAACCTGCTGCGGTGCGCCAGCGGTTCTCACCTGCGCCTCACTCGCACCGAGTCACTCGCACCGACTCACCTGCTGAGCGCGATGACTTTGACGCTTAGCTCCAGATCGCCCGCCTGATAACTGACAAGATCGCCGGCGGCCGCGCCCTGTAGCGCCTGACCCATCGGCGACCCGGCCGAAACCACGTCCAGTCCGTCTGCGGGTCGCTCCTCCGTTGAGCCAAACAAAAACTTCACCGAATCGTCGTCGCCCTCAAACAGCAACTCAACCACCACCCCTGGCTCCACCTGCTCCGGCTGCGATTGCTGCTCGCCTTCGTCCAGAATCTCGCAGTTGCCCAGCACCGACTCCAACTTGCGGATGCGGCCTTCCATCTTGCCTTGCTCTTCTTTGGCGGCGTGATAGTCGCCGTTTTCTTTCAGATCACCTAGCAGCCGCGCCTTTTCTATGCGCTGGGCGATGTCGATGCGGCCGCGCCCGGTCAGGTCTGTTAGCTCGGTTTGCAACCGCTCATGGGCTTCGGCGGATAGGCGATGTGGCTCAGCCACAACGGCGGCTTGATTGCCCGCCGCTCCGCCGGTCGCACTGTTGGTTTTATTGTTGGTCTTGCTGACAAGGCTCACGCTTGCTAAGGGTAACGGTGCCCTTAGCGTTACCTATCTAGCCTGATCTATCTAGCCTGATCTAACTTATCTAGCCAGACTTAACCGCAGCCGAAGGGAGCTACGTGGTTCACAAAATCGCGGTAGTGGGCGGAGACGGCATCGGGCCGGAGGTGATCGCCGTGGCCCTTGATGTGATGACCGCGGCCGGCGCCAAACTTGACGCCACCCACTTTGACCTCGGCGGTGCCCGCTATTTGCGTGACGGCACCGTGCTAGACGACGACACCTTGGCGCAGCTACGCAACTACGACGCAATTCTGCTGGGGGCGGTCGGCACGCCCGAAGTGCCGCCCGGAGTCATCGAGCGTGGGCTGTTGCTGAAGGCGCGCTTTGAGTTGGATCTGTACATCAACCTGCGTCCTTTCACCATGCCCGACGGACACGAGTTCACCGTCATCAGAGAAAACACCGAAGGCACCTACGCCGGCGAGGGCGGGTTCTTGCGCAAAAACACTCCCCACGAAATCGCCACGCAGGGTTCGGTCAACACCCGCAGAGGAGCGGAGCGCTGCGTCCGTTTTGGTTTTGAGCTAGCGCAGCAACGCCCGCGCAAGCATCTCACGCTGGTGCACAAAACCAACGTCCTGACGTTTTCGGGCGACCTTTGGGAGCGCACCTTCAACGAAGTGAGTGCCGAATATCCCGACGTGGAGACCGCCTACAACCACGTTGACGCCGCCTGCATCCACATGGTTGAAGACCCCGGCCGCTATGAGGTCATCGTTACTGACAACTTGTTTGGCGACATCCTGACCGACCTGGGTGGAGCCGTTGCGGGCGGCATCGGGCTAGCCGCGTCAGCCAACCTTGACCCCACCCGCACCAGTCCTTCGCTGTTTGAGCCCGTCCACGGATCGGCGCCAGACATCGCCGGCCAAGGCCTTGCCAACCCAATCGCTGCGGTACTTTCGGCGGCATTGATGTTGGATTTCTTAGGCGACGCCAAGCTGGCCGGAAAAATCACCGCCGCATGCAAGGCCGTGGTTGATGACAAATCCGTGCCCGACACCGGCACTGCCGAAATCGCCGCCGCCGTAACCGCCAAACTTGGTAGCTGAGTAGTAGCTGAGTAACTGATGGAAAGCGTTGCCATGGAAAACGTTGACCGCGAAGGCAAGCACGATCCTGCCTGGCCGAAGCAGGTTGAGATCTTTGACACCACCCTGCGCGACGGAGTTCAGTTTGAGGGCATCTCCGTTTCGCCGCAGGACAAACTAAAAGTCGCCCACCAGCTTGACCGGCTCGGCATCCACTGGATTGAAGGCGGCTGGCCCGGCTCCAACCCCAAGGACGAAGAGTTTTTTGAGCGGGCGCAATCTGAGCTAGACCTCACCCACGCCACGCTGGTCGCGTTTGGATCTACCCGCCGCCCACGCGGGCGCGTTGACGTAGATCCAACGCTGTCGGCGCTGCTGTCCGCTGGCACCTCAACGGTGTGCATCGTCGGCAAGTCCTGGGACTACCACGTGTCCGAGACGCTGAAACAACCGCTTGACGAAGGCGTCGCCATGGTGCGCGACTCCGTGGAGTTTCTCAAGGGCGAGGGTCTGCGGGTTTTCTTTGACGCCGAGCACTGCTTTGACGGCTACAAGCGCAACCCGGAGTTCACCTTGCGAGTGCTTGAAGCCGCGGCCGTTGCCGGGGCGGACTGCCTGGTGCTGTGCGACACCAACGGCGGAACGCTGCCGCATGAGGTGTCGCGCATTGTCACAGACATCGTGAGTCACTTCGACGGAATACAAATCGGCATGCACACCCAAAACGACACGGGCTGCGCAGTAGCCAACGCAGTCGCCGGGGTTTGCGCGGGCGCTACCCACGTGCAAGGCACCGTCAACGGCTACGGCGAACGCACCGGCAACTGCGACAACACCGTGCTGGTTCCCAACCTCACCTTGAAGATGGGCATAGAAACGGTGCCGGCCGAATGCCTAGAGCAGTTCACCTCCGTATCGCACCATGTGGCCGAGCTGCTGAACATGCCGCACCAACACCAGCAGCCTTTCGTCGGTACCTCTGCGTTTGCGCACAAGGCGGGGCTGCACACCAGCGCCATCGCTCGCCGCGCCGACAGCTATGAGCACATAGATCCGGCGCTGGTCGGAAACACGACCCGGTTTTTGCTGGGCGACCTGTCTGGCCGGGCTTCGGTTGAGCTCAAGGCCAAAGAGTTAGGCATAGAGATCGCGCCCGCAGATATGGCTGGCGTCGTGGAGGAGTTGAAGCGCTTGGAGCACGAGGGCTATCACTTTGAGGTAGCAGACGCTTCGCTAGAGCTACTGATGCGGCGAGCGAGCGGCGAGGCTCTTGACTACTTCTACATTGAGTCGTTCCGCGTGCTGGTTACACGCGACACCGACCGTCGCTTTGACACGCAGGTCACGCTGCGAATCAGACCCGGCAACGAACACAACGAAACAAAAGAAACGCTCGGCCAAGGTGACGGGCCGGTGAACGCGCTTGACAATGCCTTTCGCGAAATCATGTCTGAGTTTTACCCAGAGCTAGATGAGGTGCGACTCACCGACTACAAGGTTCGTGTGCTAGATAACGACCGCGGCACCGAAGCCAAGACACGCGTGCTGGTCGACTCCGCTAACAGCAGCCACTCTTGGACCACCACGGGCGTGTCGGAAAACATCATTGAGGCGTCGTGGCTGGCACTGCGTGACTCCTATGTTTATGCACTGCATCGCGCCGGCTACCACCCGGACACGGCTGGCGTGCAGACGAGCTAAGCAGTTCTAGGATTGGGCTTGTGGCCGCGCCGCGTTACGCAAAAACCGACTCACTCAAGCACACGCCGTGGTATTCCTCACCGGCAGTTGTGCCGCCGCGCTGGCAGCCTGAGCGTCCCGCCGATCTAGAGCGGGGGCAGCCCGTCGGCGGACCGCTGGGCTATCAGGGTCCCGACCAGGGTTACGCCCTCAAGCTGACCGACTTGTTTGATGAGCGAGTTGTGCTTGTGCCCGGCGACCAACGCAACGGCGTGCAGTTGGCCGACGTGCATGCCGGCTGTGTGCAGGTAGCGCTAAAGCGCGCTTCGTTGCTTGGGCGTGCGCCGGTGGTGTACGACCTAGAGATTGCGTACGGCTGCTGGGGCTGGCTTGATGATGCCGCCAGCGAAGAGCTTGTCGCCGTGCGTGGCAAGTATTTTGGCGGAGTGGCTGATTCGCATCACTACACGCAGGCTCGCCGTCTAGTGGCGGCCGTGGCTGATGAGGTACTGCTTTTGAGCCCGGCCGAGGTCGCTCAGAAATATCAGGACAACTGGCGTGAGCTGTTCAGCCCTGCCGTGGGCACGGCCGCGGGCCCTGCCGCCAGCCCTGCTGCGAGCCCTGCCGCGAGCTAACCGCATGCCAGTGATAACCGCTACCGACACAGACCTGCTGCGCTTGCACAGGCGCGCCTGCACCGACTTCGCCGCACGGCTGCGACTGCCAGCTTGGGAGCACCTGAAAATGGAGCTAGCTGAGCCGCTGGCTCCACGCACCATTGCTGATCTGCTGATCCAAGTCGCCAGCGGAAACCTCAAAGCCGCAGCGGCAATGTGCGGCCAACCCGAGCCGGCTACTGCCGATTTGGAGCTAGATCAAGGCGAGCATCCCAGCGAGGTTGTGGTTGAGAGCATTCGCACTGTTCTTACTGTGGCCGCTGGTCTTACGGTTGCCGCCGGGTCGGCTGCTGCTGAGCCGGCCAGCGAGCTGTCTCCGTCAACTCGTGAGCTGCTTTGGAACCGAGCAGCGGAGCTAACGGTGCTTGGCTACGACCTGCAGCAAGCGATTCAGGCAGGCGCGGGGCCAGACGATCTGCTGGTGGATGGTCTGCTTGCCGCAGACACCGAGCCAAACGTTTGGCCACACCTACCGCCGCTGCCGACCGATCAAGGCACGCCTCCGGTGCAGCGACTGTTGGCGCTTACCGGCCGGCCACCTGGGATGTGGGTAGATCCGGCCGACCCCACCTGCGGCACCGGCCAGTGCTAGCCAGACCGTGCTAGCCAACCCATGCTGACCAACCCGTGACAACTCCGCGGCTGCGCTTTGCGCCCGCGCCCACCGGCTACATGCACGTCGGCTCCGCTCGCACGGCGTTGTTCAACTGGCTCTTTGCCGAGCAAACCGGCGGCGAACTTGTCCTGCGCATTGAAGACACCAACGCAGAGGTGAACCAACCCGGCCTGGTCGAACACATCATCGATTCGCTCGACTGGCTTGGCATCACCTTCTCCGGCGACCCCATCCACCAAAGCCAGCGCACCTCTCTCTACGACGCAGCCATCGACACTCTGTTAGAGAGCCAGCTCGCCTACGAAAAAGACGGCGCTGTGTGGTTCGCCATGCCAAGCGAAGGCGCCACCGAGTTTGACGATGTGATTCGTGGGCGCGTGAGCTTTGACAATGCCCATCTGAAAGATTTTGTCTTGCGGCGCAGCGACGGCAACCCCACCTTCGTCGTCGCCAACTGCGTTGACGACATTGATCTAAAAATCACCCACGTCATTCGCGGCGAAGACATGCTCAACATCACTCCGCAGGCGCTGGCACTACGCCAAGCGTTGGGCGAGAGCGAGGTGCCGGTGTACGCGCATCTGCCGCTCATCGTGAACGAGCAAAAGAAAAAGCTCTCCAAGCGACGCGACGACGTGTCGGTCGGCGACTTTCGCGAACAAGGAATATTGCCGCAGGCGCTGGTGAACTATCTGGCGCTGCTGGGCTGGGGGCCGCCCGACAACATTGAGGTGCGACCCATAGAGGAAATAGCCGAACTGTTCAGACTGGAAAACGTCGGCGGCGCCTCCGCGGTGTTTGACACAACCAAGCTGGCGGCGATCAACGCCACCTACATACGGGCGCTGTCGCCAGCGAAGTTTGCAAACGCGCTAGAGCCCTGGATACCGCAGGACTGGTCGGAGCAAGCCGAGTCGGATCACCTGATCGAACTTGTGCCGCTCATTCAAGAGCGCACCAAGCTGCTGAGCGAAGCGCCCGGCCAGCTTGAGTTCTTTTTCACCGACAAGCTGCAGATCGTCGACGCGGCCTGGGACAAGGTCACCGCCGATGCGCAGCAATCCAAGGCCATCTTGGAGCTAGCCATCGCGGCCTACGAAAAGCTGGAATGGCAAACGGTCAAAAAGTTCGTCGTCCGCGCCAAGGCGCAACTGGAGCAAATGTCAGCCGAGCTAGACATCAAGATGCGCTTCGCGCAGTTGCCGGTACGGGTGGCGCTCACCGGCGACACCGTCGGTCCGCCGCTGTTTGAATCCATCTGGCATCTGGGCCGCGACGAGACCTTGGCTCGCCTAACCGCCGCGCTCGCACGCCTAGACAGCTAGGCGACACGCCTAGATGAGCCGGCCAGCTAGCTACCCTGCTCTTGGTTTTGATCGGTTCTAACCAGGCTGATCGGGGATGGTGTAATTGGTAACACAGCTGGTTCTGGTCCAGTCGTTGGGGGTTCGAGTCCTCCTCCCCGAACGCTCGTTCGTGCCTCGCGCATGACAATCGCGAGCAACTCACAAGAATGTTGTTGCGCGCATTCTTGGCGTTTGGTGGTTACTGCTGCTAACTTGCCGCAGTTAGCTATTTAGCTGTTGACCAGCGCACAACCAAACAAGGGGGTAGCAGAGTGGCATTGCTTGAAGTCTCAGACATCTCAGTTCAGTTCGGCGGTATCCGCGCACTAGACGACCTGTCGTTCGATCTTGAAGAAGGACAGATACTCGGACTCATCGGACCGAACGGCGCGGGCAAGACCACCTTGTTCAACGTGGTGAGCCGTATCTACGACCCAACCGCAGGCTCCATCACCTTTGACGGCAAAGACCTGCTGACGAAGCGAGCCCACTCCATCAGCAACCTGGGCATCTATCGCACCTTCCAAAACCTGGCGCTATGGCCGGGTATGACGGTGCTTGAAAATGTCATGGTCGGCGACCACACCAGAACCAAAGCCAACTTCTTCACAGCCGCATTTCGTATCGGCACCAGAAGCGAAGAGGCCAGCCTGCGGCGGAGGGCTTGGGAGTCGCTGGAAGAGCTTGGCCTGCTTCAGTTCGCGTATCACCCGGCGGCGGGTCTGCCCTTCGGCACGCTCAAGCGCATAGAGCTAGCACGCGCGCTCATCGCTGACCCACGCCTGATCATGTTGGACGAGCCAGCCTCAGGTCTGACCCACGCCGAAGTTGACTCACTAGCGCAAGACATAAAAGACGTGCGCGACCGACACAACCTCACCGTGCTGCTAGTGGAACACCACATGCGCATGGTGCTCAACATAAGTGAAAAATTGGTTGTGCTTAACTTCGGCCGCAAGATCGCCGACGGCCATCCAGACCAAGTTCGTAACCAACCAGAGGTAATCGAGGCCTATCTAGGGAGTTCTTCGTGACCGATACTGCTACTACCCCAACAGCCACACCGGCGGCTGACTCGCCAGCGGCTAGCTCGCCAAAGCTGATGCTGGAGGTCAAAGACCTTCAAGCCAGCTACGGCGCGGTGCAAGTCTTGCGCGGACTCAGCTTTGAGGTTCCCAAAGGCGAGGTGGTTGTGGTTTTGGGTGCCAACGGCGCTGGCAAAACCACAACGCTGCGTGCCATCTGCAACATGCTCAACACCAGCGGATCGGTTTTGCTTGACGGCAAAGAGATAATTCGCACCAAAACTGCCGACATCGTGCGACGAGGCGTCGCCCACGTCCCGCAGGGTCGCGGCACCTTCCCAGAGCTGTCGGTAACCGACAACCTCAAGATCGGTGCCTTCATCCGTAGGGACAGGCAACGGGTGTCGGACGACATGGATCGCTGGTTTGAAATCTTCCCGCGCCTCAAGGAGCGTCGCAGTCAGCTAGCAGGTTCTCTATCGGGCGGCGAGCAGCAGATGCTTGCGGTCGCCCGTGCGCTAATGAGCGACCCTCGCTTGGTGTTGCTAGACGAGCCTTCGCTCGGTTTGGCACCGCTGATTATCGAAGACCTATTTGAGCGATTCACCGCACTAAGCAAAGAGGCTGGCCTCACGCTGCTGCTAGTTGAGCAGAACGCCAACCTGGCGCTGGACATGGCGCAACACGCTTACGTGATTGAAAGCGGTGAGATAGCACTTTCCGGACCTGCCGAAAAGCTTAAGAACGATCCTGCTGTGCAGGAAGCGTATCTAGGCGCCTAGAACAAAGGGAATTTGAAAAACCATGAATTGGAACTTTGAAATCCTGCCGGATTTCATCTTTAACGGATTTAGAGATGGTGCCGTCTACGCAGCCGTAGCGCTCGCGCTGGTCATCATCTTCAAGGCCACCACGCTCATCAACTTCGCCACCGGCGAGCTTGCGATGCTTGGTGCATTCTTTGCGTTCGTAATCAACATTGAACGTGGCGCGCCGCTGTGGCTGTCAATTTTGCTTGCCATGGCAATCAGCGCCGCCATTGGAATCGGCATTGAGCGGGTGCTAGTCAGGCCCTTTGACCCGACCGACCATTTGCCTGTGGTGCTAATCACGTTGGGTTTGTTTTTGATACTCAACGCCATCGCAGGCGATATCTGGAACTACCAGGTGCGTCAGGTCAACGACCCGTTTGGCACCTTCCCCGGCTGGATTCCCGGAATCGGCGGAGACGCATTCATTGAGGTCTTGGGAACACGATTGCTCTACCGAACGATCGGCATCTGGATAACGCTGGCCTTGGCATTGATAGCGCTCGCGCTGGTTTTGAACAAGACCAAGCTGGGTCTGTCATTCCGGGCGGTTTCGTCAAACACCGAGTCGGCCAGGCTGGTCGGCGTCAACACCGGACGCACGCTTGGCTTTGGCTGGGCGCTGGCTTCAATCTTCGGAACCCTGGGCGCGGCGCTAGTAGCTCCCTCGCTCGGCGGCGTGAACCCCAACATGATGGCGTTCATTTTGATATTCGCACTCGCCGGTGCGGCTCTTGGCGGTCTTGACAGCCTGGGTGGGGCGGTCGTCGGCGGCCTCTTAGTGGGGCTGATTCAGTCGGTGCTGGTGCAGTGGTTCTTCGTGGTGGTCTTAGGCCAGGATTATTTCTCAATCCTCAAGCTGGCCACCGCGTTCTTGTTGATTTTGATTGTGTTGCTATTCCGACCGTCGGGCCTCTTTGGTACCCGTCAAATCGAGCGGATCTAGCGGACGACTAGAGACAGAGGAGATTTAAATAATGAGTTCACCATTACTGGTCGTCGAGAAGAGCAGCTTCCAACACCGTCAGCTGCGGTTCTTAGGTATCGGCTACGCAATTGCCATAGCGGTTCTAGTTCCGTTGGTGCTGGAGCCATTTGAGATCGGCAAGATGAACCGCGCGCTCGTGATGAGCGTCGCCATCTTGGCGGTCAATTTGGTCGTCGGCTTCAACGGCTTGCTCGCCCTGGGACACTCCGCGTTCATGGGCGTAGGAGCGTTCGTTACCGCGTCGCTGATTCAAGACGAAGGCTGGGACTACTGGATGATCATTCCCGTAGTGCTCATAGTCGGGTTTGCGATTGGCATAGTCATCGGGCTGCCCGCGCTGCGAGTCAAAGGCGTGTATTTAGCCTTGGTCACCATCAGTCAGGCGGCGGTATTTCCGACGCTTGTCAACATTGACGAGCTTGGGATCGCCAGACGCACGGGAGGTCCAAACGGTCGCGACGTGATCGAACAGGTTGACCGACCGAGCTTTATGGAGTGGTTGCCAGGCGTTGATGGCGCACGCGGCGCAAACGCCTATCGCTACTGGATATTGCTGTCAATGGTGGTCATCATCATGCTTTTGGTGCGCAACATTCTCCGCAGCCGCGCCGGGCGCGCGGTGGTAGCGATACGCGACAACGAGTCGGGCGCAGCCGTCTACGGCATCAACCTGCCCGTCTACCGCACCGCCAACTTCGCACTCAGCGCATCGTTGGGCTCACTCGCTGGGCTGATGTGGTCCCTAGACAAAGACTTCGTCGCCGGGCAAGACTTCACCTTCCTGCTAGCCGTCGACCTCATCATCGGTTTGGTTATCGGTGGCGTTGCCTCCTTGCAGGGGTCGCTGCTGGGTGGCCTATTCGTGGTGTGGGTGCGAGACCTCACGAAACGAATATCAATCCCGCTGGGGATTTACACCTTGGACGGCAACGGCCCCTTGTCGGCTGCCATCTTCGGTTTGGTTCTGATTTTGTTTACGTTCTTCGCCCCCGGCGGAATCGCTTCAATGATTAGAGCGGTGCAAGGCAGAATCTTCCGAGTGATCCCGCTAACGCCGGACAAGGTTCCGATCATGGCCGCCGCCGACACCGACCCGGGGCCGACGTCAACACGCCACGCCTGGGCCATACGGTTTGCGCTGATAGGCCCGGTCGCGCTTGTGCTGGGCTGGGTACTCACCAACGTCGACAACCTCATCGTCGGGGTTTTCGCCTTCGCCTTGCGGTTCGCCATCATCATTCTGGCTCCCATAGCGATAATGGTTGGAGCCAACGAATGGCGAGCGGCCAGAGCCGGCAAACGCGGCGACGCCGAACAAACCCAGGTTGCTGAAACACGCGGCCGTACGGCGGTGATCATCGGCTTGCTGGGCTTTGCCTACTTCCAGACCTACGCCCTGAACGTTGCATTGATGGCGCACCACGCCACGCACCTGGCACGTGAAGCTGGCGAAACTTCGGTAACGCCGATCAGCGTGGGGTGGTGGCTGTTCCTCTATGGCGACCAATCGCTCCTGGCGATCGTGCTGAGCATCATCAGCGTGGCGGCGGTGCTGATAGTCGGTTCTGTGCTGTATTTGCAAGGCGACGGTTCGGCAGGATCTGGCAGCAGCTTTGCCAGCAAGATGATGCCGTCCCGCGATAAATCCACTTCTGAAGTCACTGCGTAAGCACGACTGCACAGCTAGCGCTATTTCGCACTAACCGGCATTAATCAGGCATTGATAGGTAGGTCCAACAACTAGGTATGGACTGGGCTCTGCTGTTGCAGCGCATCTTTGATGCCCTGCTTAACGGTGCCATTTACTCTTCGCTGGCGCTGGCGCTGGTCATCATTTATCGCTCAACTGGGTTGCTTAACTTTGCCCAGGGAGAGATGGCGACCTTCAGCGCATACGTTGCGTTCGTGCTGCTGACGGGACCTGTCCCAGGTCTGAAAGGCGGCGGCATAGCCGGCTGGCTGCCGGGCGTGCCGTGGTCGGTGCCGCTGGCGCTTGGGGCGGCGGTGCTGTTTGGCTCTTTGGCGGGAGCGGTAACGGAGCGTGCGCTAATCCAGCCCTTGCGCGACGCGCCGCAGCTATCAATGGTGAACGTAACCATCGGACTGCTGCTAGGCATCAACGCCCTCACCGCTGCGTTTTGGGGAACCGGTCCGCGTGTGTTCCCCGCGATATTCCCATCGGACGCTGACAACTTTCTCGCCATTGGAGGAGCGCGGCTGCGCTACTCCACCGTTGGGACCTGGCTGACGCTAGGCGTGATGCTCGTCTTGCTGGTGCTGTTGCTGCAGCGCACCCGGATCGGGTTGGCGTTTCGCGCCGTTTCCAGCAACCGCTACAACGCAGAGCTGCTAGGCATCAACGCCAGCCGCACCTTGACCTACGGCTGGGCTCTGGCCGCCACCTTGGGCGCCACCGCGGCATCCCTCAGCGCCAATACGGTTTTGCTTGAGCCCAACTTGATGTTGCGCGTGCTGGTTTATTCATTTGCGGCCGCCACCTTGGGTGGGTTGGACTCGCCCAAGGGCGCATTGATTGGCGGCGTGATCGTGGGGCTGAGCGAAACCTTGATTCCGGCCTATGTGCCCTTCATTGGTTTTGAGCTAAGCGTTTTGCCGCCCTTGCTGGCAATGGTTGCCGTGTTGATCGTGCGACCGAGCGGACTGTTCAGCAAAGCGAAACCGGAGCGGGTATGACCTCGCTTGATGTGACTTTTGAGCTGGGCAGGAGCCCCCGCGCGCCACGATCCATCTGGGACAAAAGAAGACTCCCCAAGCGATCGCAGAAATGGTTTGTGGTGGTTGGTGTTGCCCTCGCGGTCTACCTGATCGTGTTGCCCTTCGTCAACGAGACAACCCAGATGCGTGAAAACTCTCAGATAATCATCGCGGTCTTAGCGGTGCTGGGGATAAACATCGCTACCGGCTATGGCGGAATGATCAGCCTGGGTCACGGCGTTTTCGTCGGGGTTGGCGCATTCGCAACCGCTTACTACGCGGACGACTGGTCGCTGCCGTGGGTTGTTGCCATATTGCTAGCCACGATTACCACCGGGCTAGTCGGCGCCCTGGTCGGGTTGCCGGCTCTGCGCATTCAAGGGATTCATCTGGCGTTAGTGACGCTTTGTCTGGCCATAGCTTTTCAACCGATAGCCAAACGCTTCCCCTTCATTACCGGCGGCGTTACCGGCCGCGCCGTCAATGCCACCTTTGACGCACCTGGCTGGTGGCCGGGCAGCGGCGGCAGATCCGACGCCACCTATCGCTACGTGTTCTGCTTGCTGGTGATCGGCATTGCGATATTGCTCGTTTGGAATCTCATCAATTCGCGCGCCGGCAGGGCTATGCGAGCGCTGCGCGACAATCCCACTGCGGCCGCGATTTATGGCATCAACCTGGTCAGAACGCGTGTCGCAACCTTTGCCGTGAGCGCAGCGCTGGCCGGAATAACGGGCGGCTTGGGTGTGGTGCTGGTGCCGTTCGTCTCCCAAGCAACCTTCACTCCGCAGGAGTCGCTAACCCTCTATGCAACCGCAGTCATAGGCGGGCTAGGGCTTATCTGGGGGTCGGTGCTGGGCGTCATTGTTCGCGAGCTGCTGGGTTGGGTTGGGTCGCTGCTGGATCGCATTGACAACTGGGGAGCGCTAAGCGAAGTGTTTGACCTGCTGGGGCAGCAGGCGTTGGTGTTCGGATTCGGGCTGATCGTGCTGACGTTCGTGTTCCCGCGTGGCCTAGTGGGTCTGCTGTCACGCCAAGAAGATCTGGTCAAAAAAGAAGCGGGCGATTAGCGCTTAGCGCGCTGGCGACTAGCAGTCGGGCTTTTGCCTGGCTCCCGCCTGCCTTGTAACACTGCCGCAACATTCGGCTCTGTAGGCAGGCAGGGGCTAATGCGGGCGCGTAGATTTTGGCTGTCGCTAGTGCGCCCGTGCTGGCCACCCGTGCTGGCACGGCTAACTGCGACGCTAAATATTTCAAAGGTTCATTTAAGGGGGCCACATGAGTAAATACTGGAATGGGCGCAGCTTGCTGCGTTTACTCGCTGTGTTATTCGCGTTTGCGTTAGTCGCTGCTGCTTGCGGTAGCGACGATGACGACGACGCGTCTGGCAGCGAAGTAGACACGCAGACCACTGCAGCTACAGATGACGGGGACGACGGTGGCGACAGCGCCAGCGCGATCGACTGTGTGGTTCAACCAGCCACCGGTGTGAGCGAGGTAGATGTTCCTGCTTTGCCTTCGAATCCCGATCGTTCAACGATTGATGGCATTTTCGCTGAGGCAGAAGCGCGTCGCGCAACTCTGATAGCGGAACTAACCAACAAGATCGCCTCCGGCGAATACGGCGTTGATGAAAACTGCGTGCTGAACGGCGCGGCTGGTTTCTCGGTTGATCTGAGCCAATGCCCAGCTGACTGGGACAACGGCAACGGTATTACTGGCTCGGAAATCCGACTCGGTCATACCACTGCGCAGTCGGGCAACTTGGCCGCTTACGGCAACATCGCCATTGGTTGGGACAACTATCTCAACTGGCTGAATGACAACAGTCCGATCCAAGTTGACGGTTCTGATCGCAGCCTGGTTCTGCTAGTCAAAGACGATGCTTATGTTGCGGCTCAAACCATTGAGTTCGTTGATGAGCTAATTGAGTCTGAGAATGTGTTTGCGATTACCACTCTTGGTTCGCCGAACACGCTCGCTGTGTACGACAAGATCAACGCAGAGTGCATCCCGCAGCCATACGTGATGACCGGCCACCCCGCATGGGGCGATCCCGTCAACCACCCGTGGACTACTGGTCTGCAGATGGCTTATTCCACCGAAGCGATTCTGTGGGGTAACTGGATTCGCGACAACATGGCTGACCAGCTTCCTGTAAGGGTTTCTGGTCTAGTGATGGATAACGACTTCGGTCTTGCCTATGAGCTTGGTTTTGAAGAGTGGGCAGAAGCCAACCCGGACGTAGTCAGCGAAGCAAGCTTCGTGCGCCACGACCCCGCGGCTCCGACGCTTACCAATGAGGTAACCACGATTGCTTCACAGGACCCAGACGTGTTCATTTCGATGACCGCTGGTAACCCGTGCTTGCTAGCAATCCAAGAAGTTGACGCCAGCGGCCTGCTCGATGAGCTTGACGCAGCGTTCACACCTTCGGTTTGCAAGGGCATCGCCGCTTACATGGCGCCCGCAGGTGACTCAGCTGATGACTGGTGGATCGTTGGTGGTGGTGGTAAAGACTCCACAGACCCCAAGCACATTGATGAGCCCTTCATTCAGTTCCTCAACAACAACCTTGTAGATGCAGATCTTGACCCAGCCATCTCGCTATACGCAACTGGCTACACGTTTGGTTATCCATACATTGAGTCACTGCGTGTCGCATCAGAGCTGCCTGGCGGCCTGACTCGCACCAACTTCATCTTGGCGATCCGCTCAACGGAGATTTACCATCCGTTGCTGCTAGACGGCATCAGCTTCTCCGCTAACGGAGCAGCCGACGCCTACTTCGTTGAAGGTTCTGACTACAGCCAGTTTGACTCTGACGAGCAAAGCTGGAACATAGAAGGTCCGATCGTGGACGCAAACGGTGATTCACCAAACTGCGCCTGGGACAAAGACGAAGGCGGCTGCCGCTAGGCAACCACCCACAGGGCAATCGCCCACCGGGATTTAGATAAATCCCAACAGCAAAGCCCGCCTCGCTGGTTAGTCGCTTAAGTGCGACTAACCGGTGGGGCGGGCTTTTGCCTGCCCCGCCGCTCTCGCCCGCAACTTCACCACTCTCGCCCGCAACCCCACCGCTCTCACCCGTAACACTGCCGCAACATCTGGCTCTGCGACTGTGCGGTCGACCGGTGTCAGCGCATAGATTTTCACTGTCGCAGACAACTGCGGCATTTATTTAACTAACAACCCATTTAGGGAGTACAACAAATGACAAAACGCCGAATTTGGCGTCTGCTTGCTGTGTTGTTCGCGTTTGCTTTGGTTGCTGCTGCTTGCGGTAGCGACGATGACGACGCGTCTAGCGATGAAGTAGATACCCAAACCACTGCGGCTACAGATGACGGGGGCGATGACGGCGACGACAGCGCCAGCGCGATTGACTGTGTAGTGCAGCCAGTCACCGGTGTGAGCGAAGTAGATGTTCCTTCTTTGCCTTCGAATCCTGATCGTTCAACGCTTGATGGCATTTTCACTGAGGCAGAGCAGCGTCGCGCAACTCTGGTAGCGGAACTAACCAACAGCATCGCCTCTGGCGACTACGGCGTTGATGAAAACTGCGTATTGAACGGCCCTGGCGGTTTCGCGGTTGATCTGAGCCAATGCCCAGCTGACTGGGACAACGCAAACGGTATTACCGGTTCTGAGATTCGCATTGGTCACACCACTGCGCAGTCGGGCAACTTGGCCGCCTACGGCAACATCGCCGTTGGTTGGGACAACTACCTGGACTGGATTAACGCAAACAATCCGATCCAAATTGATGGTTCTAGTCGTGAGCTAGTGCTGCTAGTCAAGGACGACGCTTATGTTGCGGCTCAAACCATTGAGTTCGTTGATGAGCTAATCGAATCCGAGAACGTGTTCGCGATTACCACTCTTGGTTCGCCGAACACCTTGGCGGTCTATGACAAGATCAACGCAGAGTGCATCCCGCAGCCATACGTGATGACCGGCCACCCCGCATGGGGCGACCCTGTCAACCACCCGTGGACTACTGGTCTGCAGCTGTCTTACTCAACTGAGGCAATTCTGTGGGGTAACTGGATTCGCGACAACATGGCTGAGCAGCTTCCTGTAAGGGTTTCTGGTCTAGTGATGGATAACGACTTCGGTCTTGCCTATGAGCTTGGTTTTGAAGAGTGGGCGGAAGCCAACCCGGACGTAGTGAGCGAGTTCAGCTTCGTGCGTCACGACCCGGCAGCACCCACGCTTACCAATGAGGTAACGACGATTGCTTCACAGAACCCAGACGTGTTCATTTCGATGACCGCTGGTAACCCGTGCTTGCTTGCTATCCAAGAAGTTGACGCCAGCGGCTTGCTCGATGAGCTTGACGCAGCGTTCACTCCCTCGGTTTGCAAGGGCATCGCCGCTTACATGGCGCCCGCAGGTGACTCAGCTAATGACTGGTGGATCGTTGGTGGTGGTGGTAAAGACTCCACAGACCCCAACCACATTGATGAGCCCTTCATTCAGTTCCTTAACAACAACCTTGAAGAAGCAGATCTTGACCCAGCCATCTCGCTATACGCAATCGGCTACAACTACGGCTATCCGTACATTGAGTCCATGCGTGTTGCAGCAGAGCTGCCTGGCGGTCTGACTCGCACCAACTTCATTTTGGCGATCCGCTCAACGGAGATTTACCATCCGTTGCTGCTAGACGGCATCAGCTTCTCCGCTAACGGAGCAGCCGACGCCTACTTCGTTGAAGGTTCTGACTACAGCCAGTTCGACGCCGATGCGCAGAGCTGGAACATTGAAGGTCCGATCGTGGACGCAAACGGTGATTCACCAAACTGCGCCTGGGATAAAGACCAAGGTGGTTGCCGCTAGGTAACCGTCGGGACGTAAATCCCAACAAACCTGACTCGCTGGCTGGTCGCTTAAGTGCGGCCAGCCGGTGGGGCGGTCCTTCGGGACAGCACAGGTTGGACAGGCCGTGGCTAGCAGTATTGAACCGCTAGCCACGGTTTTGTTCGTTCAGGGGCGACACCAACTAAGGGCAATAAACAAGTAGAACAAGGCAATAGGAACGGGGCAATAGGCAGATGAAAAAAGGCCGAGTAAACCTAACAAAGCGGTCGCTGAAAGCGCCGCTAGTCGTGCTCATGGCGCTGCTGCTGTTCGCAGCCGCCTGCTCTAGCAGCGACGACGGCGAAGACGCAGCGACCGACGGCACGGGTTCCGACGACGTGGTTGGCAGAGTGCCCAACGACTCGGGCGGCGACGGCGACGGCGATGACGCAGATGGCGGCTCCGACGCTCCCCCGCCGACCGAGCCCAGTTTCGTGCCCGAAACCCAAGACGGCACACCGTTTCTAGAGCTAGACCTAGACGGCAGGATCGAGGCGTTGCTCAGCGCCCCCAACACAACATTCGCCCAAAACGTTGCCAGTGAGATGGGTCTCACCGGCGAGCAGCACTGGGGTCCATGGCTGCTAGATCTAATGCGCTTGGGCGGCACGCAAGGCGTCCGCGACACGACCACGTGGGCGTTCGAACAGATCAGCGGGATTAGATCCACTGGCGATTTCAATCAAGACTTTGTTGCCTACGGCACCTGGCTGCGGGCAGAGCAAATCCACCCAGGTGACGCCTATCACGACTGGAAGCGTCGCTTGTTCTCAGCGCTGATACAGCCTGAGTATTTCGACCTGCTAACCGAGGTGCGCGACCCGCTGACGCTGGCAGCCCTGCAGTGGGGTGGCGTGCGGCGTGGCGGCATCCCCGAACTAAACAATCCGGCCAAGCTCACCGTCGCTGAGGCCGACTTCATGACCGACGACGAGTTGATCCTTGGCGTGGTGATCGAAGGCCAAGCCGTTTCCTATCCGCTGCGTTTTATGGCGCGCCACGAGCTGACGAACGACGTCATCAGCGGCATCCCGGTGTCGCTCGGCTACTGCACTCTTTGCCGTACCGGAGTGATGTTTGACGGTCGAGTTGACGACGGCGTGCTCACCTTCCAAACCTCCGGGCTGCTGCTGGACTCCAACAAGGTGATGATTGACAACCAAACCGAATCGCTGTGGAACCACCTGGCGGGCAGGTCGATCTCCGGGCTGCTAGAGGGCACGGTGCTCAACACCTTCCCGATCGTCACTACTCGCTGGTCGGACTGGGTTGAAGAGCAGCCCGACACCTTGACGCTCGCCATCCCTGAGGCGACCTTTTTCCCCGGCCAGCCTGAGCGCCCGCCGATCACCTACGACTACACGCCGGGTGCGGCTTACGCCAACTACTACGCAAACGACAATCTTTGGTTCCCGTCGCTGCCTGTCTCTGGCCCGTTTGATGAGAAGACCGGCGTGGTGACTTTGTCTCGGCCGGGTGGCGATGTGGCTTTTGATCAGGTGGGTCTGGAGCAATCCGGTCCGTTTGTGATTTCGCTTGGTGGTGACGGTGCGGACGGTGGCGATGCCGAGCGTTTGGTAGTGGTGCCGAACATCGGCGGGGCACGCGTCTATCTGGCTGGTTCTTCCGGCGTGCTGGATGCTGGCACTGGCGCTGACGGCGGTGAGCTTGTCGCTGACGCGGTTGTTTCCGCTGGCGCAGAGGATCTGGTTTTGAGCGATGGCACCAGCCACGCCAGAGTGGTGTCGGGCCAGTCGTTCTGGTTTGCCTGGTCTGGGCTGAAGCAGAACTCTCTTATTTGGTTGGCGGACGGAAGCGGAACCGTTAAACACGCATAGCTATGCTGGCGGTCGCACGGTGCTTTTGCCGGCCGTCGCTGCCCCCATCGTCTAGCGGCCAAGGACACCACCCTCTCAAGGTGGCGGCACGGGTTCGAATCCCGTTGGGGGTGCATCTTGACTGAGTCGCTGTCACCGGATTCGCCTTGGCGCGGCCATCTACCCGGCGGCGGCGCTAACGGCGCTAATGGTGGAACCGGCGGCGGCGCTGACGGAACTGGCGGAACTGGCGGCGCGGGCGCGGGCTCTTTTGATATGGCAGCCCTGAGCGCTGGCGGCACATTGCCAGCCGTTTGGCACGCCAACTGGACGGCCGCACCCGACCGCGACCTAATACACGACTCGACCTATGGCTGGCTGACCGCCGGGCAGATCGCACGCAGCGTTGCGGAATGTGTGGCACGGTTGGCTGGCCTCGGCGTAGCGGCGAGCGACCGGGTGCTGCTGAGCGCGGCGAACTCGACCGAGCTTGTTGTCGCTCACGTTGCGTTGTTGTCAATGGGCGCAGTGGTTGTGCCGATTAATCCTTCGTATCAGCGGGCGGAGCTGATTCACATAGCCGAGCAGACGCAGCCCGTGTTGGCTTTGCTGGGCGACGACATTGCTGAAAGCTGGAGCGGGTGGCTTGGCGCGGCGGTCGCCGTGCCAAGCTGGGCGGAGGTGGTTTCGGCCTCAGTTGCCGCTGGCATTGC
Organism: Candidatus Poriferisodalaceae bacterium; assembly: GCA_965212125.1. Classification (GTDB taxonomy): domain Bacteria; phylum Actinomycetota; class Acidimicrobiia; order Acidimicrobiales; family Poriferisodalaceae; genus CAYRJD01. Next base: position 1,599,331 of record OZ243045.1, read on the forward strand.
ACCCGGCCCTACCCAAGCCACCCCAACTCCAGCCGCCCTGTCCCCCACCGACGGCGCCTTGCTCATTTTCACCTCCGGCTCCACCGGCACCCCCAAAGCCGCCCTGCTCTCGCACGCCAACCTGCTGGCATCGGTTCGCTCGATCGAGCTGGCGTGGCGCTGGACATCCGACGACGTGCTGTTTCTCACCTTGCCGCTATCGCACATGCACGGGCTGGGCGTGGGCTTGTACGGCACCTTCACCTGCGGGGCGAGGGTGATGCTGAGCGAAGGCTTTGAGGCCGGCGCCGCCCTTGATGCCATCAAAACCCACAAGGCCACCATGTTCTTCGGCGTCCCGACCATGTACACACGCCTGCTTGAGTCCGAGCGGGTCGGCGAGCTAGCGCAGCTGCGGTTGTGCGTGTCCGGGTCAGCGCCGCTGCCGGCACCGGTCGCTAGCAGGTTCGCCGAGCTAACCGGCCTGCACGTCTTGGAGCGTTACGGGATGACCGAAACTTCGATGCTGGTCTCCAATCCCTACGAGGGCGAGCGGAGGCCGGGGACCATCGGTTTTCCTCTGCCGGGCGTGCAGCTGCGATTGGCACCGGGCAGCAATGAGATTCAGGTGCGCGGTCCCAACGTGTTTGGCGGGTACTGGCAGGCCGATGCCGCAGCCCCGAACGAGGCGAACGAAACGGCGTTCGTTGACGGCTGGTTTTGCACTGGCGACATCGGTGAGATTTCCGACGATGGCTACGTGTCAATCGTTGGTCGCAGCAAAGAAATAATCATTAGCGGCGGCTACAACATTCATCCGCGTGAGGTTGAAGAAGCCATCGAGCAACATGACGCGGTGGCGCAGTGCGCGGTGGCGGGCGAACCCGACGACAAGTGGGGCGAGGTGGTGGCGGCTTACGTGGTGCTTGGTGATGAAGCCGCGGGTGCTGGCGATGCGATCAGCCTGGCGGAGTTGCAGGAGTTTTTGTCTGATCGCTTAGCAAACTACAAACGACCACAGCGGTTTTATGTGCTAGGGGCTCTGCCGCGCAATGCCATGGGCAAAGTGCAGCGGCATCTGCTCAAGCCACCCAGCTAACTAGCCCTCCCGCAACCAGCTCGCAGCCAGCCCACGGCTAGCCCAGCCGCGGTCCGCGTTGGCGGGCATCAACCGCAGCTAGGCGAGCCGCAGCTGCGCTCTGATCCGTTTCCGACATCTGGCTGGCCCGCTCAGCATCCACTCGCTCGGTGTAATAGCGCACCTCGTCTTGGGTTTGCTGCGCCGTCCACCCAAGCTCGGTCGCCATCAGCTGCGCCACTTCAGCGGCAACATTCACGGCGCGGTCGGGCGTCTCCACCGACAGTCGCGTGCGGCGGGTCAGCACATCGTCAAGGTGCAGGGCGGCTTCGGCACGCACCGCATAAACAACCTCGGCTCGCAGATAGCCAAGGCCTGGCACCAGCGGGCCGGCCAGCGAATCATTGGCAGCGATCAGGTCAAGCACCGCAGGGATCTGATCGCCGTGGCGGCTCAGCAGATGCATCACGCTCGTCAGGCTGAGGCCCGATTCGCCGGCTATCTCATCGCAGCGCTGCAGCAGTCGCTGCCAGCCGCTCGCACCCATCAACGGCAGCGAAGCGGTAGCGGATCGTGGCGCTTGCAGTCCGGCGGCGCTGACTGCGGCATCCACCGCTGCGGCCGCCATCACCCGGTAGGTGGTGTACTTGCCGCCCTTGATCGACACCATGCGTGGGGCCGGTTGCGTAACGGAATGCTCACGGCTGAGCTTGCTGGTGTCGGAATCTTCGCCCGTCAGCAGAGGTCGCAGCCCGGCATAGACGCCGCACACATCGGCCTCGCTCAGCGGCTTTGCCAAAACCTTGTTGATCTCGGTCAGCAGATATTCGATGTCGCTGTGGCTGGCGGCGGGATGAGTGCGATCCAGCTTCCAGTCGGTGTCGGTGGTGCCGATGATCCAATGGGTGAACGAGCCGCTGGCGGTGCGGCTGCTGGCGGGCCAGGGGATGACGAACAGCACGCTCGTGTTGGTTGTGAAAACCATGCCGGTGCTGGAATCGATGCGGTCGCGCTCTATTACTAGGTGGATGCCCTTTGACACCCTGACGGCGGTGTTGTTGGGCGCGGTATCGCCGGGCGGAGCGGCGATGCCTTTGGACGCCAGGGCATCTAGGTCGTCGCTCCACACGCCGGTTGCGTTGATCACCGCCGCGGCGCTGATGCGCAGCTGCTTGCCCGTCTCTCGATCGGTCGCAGTAACGATGGTCGTGCCTTCGGTATCTGGGTCGCCTGTGGTGCTGGCGGTGCCCGTGTCGGCGGTGCTTGTGTCGCCCGCAGTGTCGCCCGCAGGGTTGCCCGCGCCAGCATCGGTCGCCACTCCCGTCACCTGCACCGAGGTCAGCACGTGAGCGCCATAGGTCGCAGCCGTGCGAGCCAACGCCAATGTGTGCCGGGCGTCATCGGTTTGCGCGTCCCAATAAATAACGCCGCCGTGATGCGCAGCCTGATCCAAGCTCGGCGCCAGCCGCTGCGCCGCCTCAGCGCCCACCTTCTTGTGGCGCGGCAGCGAGTCCGACTTGGCAACACCGATGCGAGCCAGGAAGTCGTAAAGCGTCACCCCCACCCGCACATAAAAACGGCGAACGAGCCCCGCCAGGCGAGTTCGGGGCTGCGGCAGCAAATACAAAAACGAAACCGGCGACACCAGATGCGGCGCCAGCTTGGAAGCTATTAGCGACCGCTCGCGCAGCGCCTCTCGCACCAGCCCAAACCGCCACTGCTCCAAATACCGCAGCCCGCCGTGGATGAGTTTGCTGGAGCGACTGGAAGTGCCGGCTGCGATGTCGCTTTGCTCTAACAGCACGACGCTCAGTCCGCGTGCCGCGGCATCCAAGGCGCAACCCGCTCCGGTAACTCCGCCGCCGATCACGACCAGATCAATCGTGGCGTCGGCTGACTCGGCTAGCGCAGCCAACGACGCTGCCCGCTGCGCTGCGCCTAACTCCCCGGTCGGGTTGTCAGCTCGCACGGTGTTGCTGGGCAAGGTTGCTAGGCAAGGTCGCTAGACAAAGTTGCTAGGCAAGGCTCTTGGGCGAAACTGCATCCACGACGGTCAGGCTATGTGTGTAAGTTGCCAAAATGCCGTCCGAACCGACCTCACCCATGGAGCGGGTCTCCTCGCTGATGCTGTACCTGATGTCGGGCAGCCGCACGAAAACCCGCCAAGAAATATGTGAGGAAACAAACCTCTACGGCAAAGACTGGGATGACGAGAGCAGCCGCAAGCAGTTCAATCGTGACCTGCAGGCCATCCGTGAGCGGGGCATCCGAATCCATCAAGACAAAGATGACGACGTCAAGGTGGCGTATCGCATTGACTCCGATGATGCTTCTTTGACGCTGAGCAATCCTCTAACCGATGATGAGCTAATTGCGCTCAGGCTCGCCGCTGCTCGTATCGACCTCAAGCAAGAGTGGGACATAATCGCGGTCAACAAGCTCATCGCAGCGGGCGACGGCGATCAAGAAATAATGCCGGTTGGCGACCTGTCGGGTTGGGTGGTCAACATGCCGGTGACGGAGCATCTGCCGGTACTGGTGGAGGCGGCGGCGAATCGGGCCGAGCTCACTTTTTCTTACAGCGGCAAGAAGCGGGTCGTCAAGCCGCTGGAAATCATGGCTCAGTCTGGCTCGCGCTATTTGGCGGCGCTGGACGACGGCGTGCTCAAAAAGTTTCGCATCGACCTGATTGAGGGCGACATAAAGCTGGGTGAGGCTGGCAGCTTTGAGCCGCAGCCCGCCGTTGATTGGGCGGAAGAGCTGCCCGAAGATCCGCTGATGCTGCGCATTGACGAAGAGCTGGCTTGCGTGGTGGCCATCGACAACCAGCTGGCTCAGCAGGCTCAAGACAGGCGCGGCAAGGTGATCAACACGCACGACGATGGGTCGATTGAGCTAGAGGTGCAGGTGCGGAACCGCCGAGGATTACTGGTTTGGCTTTATGAGCTGGGTCGGCATGCGAAGGTTCTTAGCCCGTCGGATGTGGCGGAGGAGCTCAAGTCTTCGCTTGCGCATTTGACTCAGCCGCCAGGTGGATCGTCTGCTGGCTCACCCGCGGGTCAGCCGCCAAGCCAGGCCGATGGTGCTGACGGTGGTGACGGTGGTGACGGTGCTGACGCCGGCGGGGGCGGCGGCGGCGGCGGTGACCAAGCCGGGGACGGCAGCGCCGGAGGCGGCGGCACCACGACAAGGCGATCATTTCGTGAAGACATTTCGCTGCTGTTTGCGATCGTGCCGTGGGCTTACGGACGCGGCCACACAACCATCGCCGACGTGATGGCTGCGTTCAGCCTCTCCAAAAAAGCGGCGTTGGCGCTGCTGCGGCCCGCCTCTGTGTTTGAGGTGGAAGATACGAACGGGTTTTCCGATATGGGCTACGTGCTTTTGGCCGAAGATCGCGCCGACGATGACCACATAGAAACGCTTGACCCGTCGCAGATATTCATGGCTTTTGATAAGCAGGTGTTGCTCGACAAGCCGTTCGACCTCTCCATGCAAGAAGCCGCCGGGTTGCTGCTTGTGGTCAGCACGGCGATGAGCATTCCGGGCTCCGACCCCGACGGAGCGTTGGCATCTGGGTTTGCGAAGGTGCGTGAGGAGTTTGGCAAGAAGCTGAAGCTGTCTGCCAACCCGGAAAATCCGAAGTGGGCTGACGAGCTGACTGCGGCTATTGACCGGCGGCGCAGCGTTTCAATGCGTTACGACTCTCACTCGCATGGCGAGGTCATAGAGCTAACGATGAACCCGCTGAAAATGTTGAACCAGAACGGCCACTGGTATTTGATTGCGGCACCGGCGAAGTCTGCGGCGGAGGAGGCGGCGACGGGTGCGGCGGGTGCGACGGGTGCGGCGGGGCAAGAGCAAGAGCAAGAGCAGGATGCGATCAGCCTGTATCGGATGTCTCGCATTGATTCGGTGCAGGAAACCGGCGAGGAGTTTGTTAGCGACTTTGCCAGCGAAGATCTGACGTTTGAAAAAGCCAAGGAGTACGCGGCCACTCAGCGTGTTGTGCTGTCTATTCCGCAGGATCGGATGCGCATTGTTGAGCGGTATCCGGCTGAGGCGATTCGCAGTGCTAGCGGTAGCGGCGGTGGCGGCGGTGCCGACCAAACCCGCGTGATCGCCGAATACGACCTGCGCTCGCCAGCCATCTTGGGGATGATGCTGATGCTTTTGGGCGAGGGCACTCAGATTATGAACACAGACGAGCTGCCTGAGAGCTTTCTGCGTGCCGGGCAAGACTCTGCGGCGCAAATCCTGTCCCAATACGAAGCGGGCTAACTTTTGCTTATGGCTGAAACCGAACTGCTCTTTCTTGACGACGCTTACGCGCCCTCAATGGATGCCACGGTGCTCGAAGTGCGCGACGAAGCTGACACGGCTGACGGCGACAGCGGCAACGGCAACGGCAGCGGTGTGGCGGTAGCGCTTGACCGAACCGTCTTCTATGCGACCAGCGGTGGCCAGCCGCATGATGTCGGCACATTGCAAAGCGCCGACGATGGCTCGGAACTGGCGGTGGTTGATGTCCGCAAGCAGGGCGACCTGGTGTGGCACTGGCTGACCGCGGCCAACGGCGACACAGCCAGCATCCCTGCCAGCGTCTCGGTTGGCAGCAAGGTCACGGGCACCATCGACTGGGAGCGCCGCCACCAACTAATGCGAACCCACACCTCGCTGCACATCTTGTGCGGCGTGATTTGGAATGAGTGGGAGGTTTATGTGACCGGCGGAAACATGGAGCCGCTGTCGGCACGAATGGACTTTGAGTTTGGCACTCTGCCCGAAAATTTTTCGCAGCATCTGACCGATCTGGTCAACCAAGAAATCGCCGCCGACCGGCCGATTGAGATCAGCTACCTGGATCGCAGCGCAGCCGCAGCGGACAGGGATCTAATCCGCACGAAGGTGAATCTCGTGCCAGAGTCGGTCAAGCGTCTGCGCATCGTTGACATTGTCGGACTTGACAAACAAGCCGACGGTGGCACCCACGTTGCGTCAACTTCAGAGGTCGGTCGATTTGAAATCACCAAAACCGAATCCAAAGGTAAGGGCAACAAGCGCGTGCGAATAGCGCTGCACGACTAGTTAGCTGAGCACCTGGCGTATCGGCGGGGCAATAGGCGACGTCTAGACTCTGCCCATGACTGAAACTGAACAACTTTTTCTTGACGACGCTTACGCGACCTCAATGGATGCCACGGTGCTCGAAGTACGCAACGCCGAAGGCGGCGGCAAAGGCGTGGCGGTAGCGCTTGATCGAACCGTCTTCTATCCAACTAGCGGTGGTCAGCCTCATGATGTCGGCACATTGCAAAGCGCCGACGATGGCTCGGAGTTGGCGGTGGTTGATGTCAGCAAGCAGGGCGACCTGGTGTGGCACTGGCTGACCGCGGCCAACGGCGACACAGCCAGCATCCCTGCCAGCGTCTCGGTCGGCAGCAAGGTCACGGGCACCATCGACTGGGAGCGGCGCCACCAACTAATGCGAACCCACACTGCGCTGCATATTTTGCGCGGCGTGATCTGGAATGAGTGGGAGATTTCTGCAATCGCCGGAGATTTGGAACCGCTATCAGGACGCATGGACTTAAGACTTGACGATCTGTCGGAGGATTTCGCACAGAATGTGACCGATCTGGTCAACCAGGAAATCGCCGCCGACCGGCCGATTGAGATCAGCTACCTGGATAGCAGCGCAACCGCAGCGGACAAAAAACCGGCCCGCATCGTTGACATTGTCGGGCTTGACAAATCACCCGACAGCGGCACTCACGTTGCGTCAACTTCAGAGGTCGGTCGATTTGAAGTCATCAAAACCGAATCCATAGGCAAGGGCATCAAGCGCGCGCGAATTGTGGTGCACGACTAGTTAGCTGAGCACCTGCACGATTACGTAGCCCGCTATCAGCGTCAACGCAATACGAAACAACCACCCGAACGTTCGTTCGCTCTCTCGTCGCAGCAGCTTTGCGCCCAGCCAAGTGCCCATAACGCTGCTCGCTGATCCGAAAACGATTACCGCCCACCAGTCAAACCACGCAAAGGTGGCGATCACAAACAACGTCAGTTTGATTAGGTGCCCCAGCATTTGGAAGACCGAAAATGTCGCAACGGTTGAGGTGCGGTTGCCCAACTCACGGCGAACAACCGGTCCGATCACTGGTCCGACCGCTCCCACCGGCACCTGCAGCAAGCCGCTGAGTCCGCCCAGCCAAAAGAAGGCTCTGCTGCCTGAGCCAAGCACTTTTGTAATCGTGGATAGCGCGGCGGGCCACCATCCGGTCAGCAACGCAAACAACGCAATTGCTACCTGTGCAGCGTTCACCGGCGTGATGGTCGCTAAGAAATAGCCGGCCACGACGCCCGGCACTAGCAGCACCAAGAACGGTTTCATCGCAAACTTCGCCACGTCTTTGCGCAGCACGTAGCCGCGCGAGCCGTTCGCCATTACCTGCAGCACGGCGTGGATGGGCACCGCTTCTAGCGGGTCCATAAATCCCAGCATCACCGCTAGCAGCAGCACTCCGCCGCCCAGCCCCACCGCTGAGCTAATGGCTGCGCCGACGCCTGCGGCTAGCGCTATCACTATTACTTCGGCGGTTTCCATGGGGCGATTTATTCTGCTTACTCTGCCGAAACAAGCCGGAACAGCTCGACCGCTGCGTGGCCGCCCACCGCTGAGCCGGCCGCCTTTAGCGAGTCCTTCACTCTGCTTGCGAACCGGGCAATCTGGTCGGGATCATTTGCGTCGGCGATGTCGTGAGTGCTGACGAACTGGCTTTGATGCATTAGCAACGCCGCAACCTTTTTGTCCGCGTGCTGGGTCGCAACCGACTCGGCGTGATTCGGTTCGTCCGCCTCAAACAACAGCAAGCTGTGTGGACGATGCGGGTTGAGCCCGTGCTCGCTTTTGTGGTCGGGAAAGAAAAACGGGTCGCGCGCCGCGAACACTCCCTCCACCGCAAGCTGCCCGGCGTGGCGATGGTCTGGGTGAATCCGATAGCGCTTCCACGGGTCGTGTCCCAGCACCACGGCTGGTTTTAGTCGGCGGATCTCATACACCACCTTTGCCCGTTGTGTCAAGCCGCTTTCTAGCTCGCCGTCGGTGTAACCCAAGAACACGATCTCCCCGGCGGTCGCTCCTAGCGCATCGGCCGCGGCTCGCTGCTCGGCTTGGCGGGTGCGCACCAGTTCGGCTTGGTCGCAGGTCGGGTCCCAAGTGCCTTTTGAGCCGTCGGTGCAAACCACGTAATGCACCAAGGTGCCGGCGTCGGCCCACTTGGCCAGCGTGGCTCCGCACTGAAACTCTGCGTCGTCCGGGTGCGCAACGATGACCAGCGCCACTGGTGGCGGGGCGAGGTCGGTGGAGAAGTCAGGCACGCGGTTGTCTGGTCTAGCGCAAAGGGGGCTGGTCAGCGTGGTTGTGATTGTGGTTGTGGTGCCAGCAAGTGGTGTGCGTCGGGCAAGTCGGCGACCGTGTCTACGTCGCATTCGAGTTCGGCCACTCGGCGGACGATCACCTCGATTCCTAGCCGCAGCGCTTCGCTTATGTGCGCATGCAGCGAGCCGATGCCGTAGTGAAACTTGAAGTCGGTTCGCAGCGGCAGGCTCATGACGTTGGTGCCGTCAAGATGTCGGTCTGGCACGATCAGCACTTTGTTGGGCTCGGTCAGCCCCGCTAGGGATTTCGCCAGCGGCAGGTCGCCGTGCGCGATGAGTGCGTGCGTGTAGCTGGGCTGGTCGGCGGGGCTGGCTGACGCGGCGTCGACCGTGGCGGGGTCGTCGCACAGGCGTCGCACCGCTTCGGTGATCGCTTCGTTCAGCCCCTTGCTGGCGACCTTGATTACACCCGCACCTAGATTCGTCGCCCACTGCTGCGTGGCGGAGTCGTCACACACCACAAAAGTAGGCAGGGGTTGAGCCGCCGCTATGACGTTTTCCGCCATCGCCTGCGCCAGAGCGCTGCGTTGATCGGCCGAAAGCTCATCGGACAGCCTCAGCTTGGCCTGGTCGAACTGCTTTATCGGCACCAGCACCGCCGGCAGGTCAGGTGTGTCGCTAGCTGCCCCTTTCATCGGGCTGAGTTTATGAGCGGGCGGACAAGGCAGTGCCGGCCCGCGGGCGGGCAGTGCTGAGCCAACCTGAGGTGCGCCGCCTGATTGTCTTCAAGTCGTGCCACCCTGCTTGTGTGAAATCGCTTGAGCCAGCGCGTGGCTAGAAGGAAACGCCGCAAGCAGGCAGACCCGGCATCGCCTGTGGCCGACGCAAGCACTGCCGCACCCGCCAAGAGCACGGCGGGCGCACGGACGCAACTTCCAAGCGACTGGGTTCAGCCTTGGTGGCGCGCAACTAATCAGTTCGCCGATGCCTCAATGAGCCAGACCGCCGAGCCCGCCGCCACCGCTGCGCAAGCCGGCAGGCGCAGTTGGACGCTGCTGGGTTCGTTAGACGGATCGCATCACGGCTGTGTTGATCGCCGCGGGTTGCTGGTCAGCAGCGAACTGGCTGGCTGGTCGGTTGATTGGTGGTTCAAGGCCGGTGCGGACTGGGTGTTTCCGTCGCAGCGCAGCGGTGTGCAACAGCAGTTAATAAGTAACGCACCGGTGGTTGAAACCGCCGTGCGGGTTGGGCAGGGCGAGGTGCGTCAGCGGGCGTTTGTTGCTCGGCCGACCGCTGGCGGTGGCGACTCGGCCGATGAGACTGGCTCCGCCGATGAGCTGGTGGTCGAAATAACCAACGACTCAAACGCCCCGATTGCGGTTGCGTTGGCGGTGCGCCCATACGACCTTCAAGGCGCGGGTCATATAGAGGAGATTTCTGTGGTGGGCGGGCAGGTGCGGATTGGCGGTGTCGGTGGCAGTGCCGGTGTGCTGCAGGTCGATCGTCTGCCTGGTGAGGTGGTGTTCGGCAGCGAGGGCGTGGACCCGGCAAGGGTGTTGGCCAAGCAAGCCGGACAAGCCAAGCAAGCCGGACAAGCTGACCAAGCGAGCCAGGCGAGCCAAGACAAACCCGCCGCCAGCCCCGCCGCAACAAACCCCGCCGCCGCCCGCTGCAGCTTGGGGTTGGCATCGGTGGCTTTGGTATTCCCGCTGGTTCACGGTTCGGTGCTGCGAGCAGCACTTCCGCTTGGCGTTTTTTCCAGCACGAACGGCGGCACTCCAACGCCAGGCATCTCAAACACGCCGCCAACCAAAGTCGTGCTAACGCAACAAGCCCGAAGCGCCCTAGCCCGGCTCCCTGCGGGCGATCGGGTCGCCGCCGGTTGGCGCAGCCAGTCCGACAGCGCCCTCACCGCACGGCTCGGCAGCGGGCAACTATCGACGGCGTTTGAGGCCGCCAAAACTTCGCTGCCGCTGGCGATTCGGGGCGGCTCAGTCAATGCCACGCCGTTCGGACCTGCTACTTCAACTCCGGATGAAACCCTCATTTTGACCACCGCCGCCGAGATGTCTTACAGCGCCGCCGTGGCTGACGTGTTGATTGAGCGCGGGCAGATGGCGGGTCGGCGAGGCGACATTCAGTGGGCGGGGCGAGATGTGACGGCATCTACGTTGATTGCGGCAGCGGCGTTGCTGACGCTGCATCCCGACGCTGCGCTGACTAAGGCGTACGCGCAGATCGCAGCCGACGGCGCCCGCTGGCTGCTTGCCCAAATCCGAACCAGCCCTGCGGGGAGTGAGCCCGTGGACGGATCGGGGACTTTGAATGCGGCCGAAGTGCGGCGCGGGTTGCAGGCTGCGCTGGAACTGTTGGATTTGGCGGCGGCGACCAAAGCGGCGAAGCAGTTGCGGCTGTCTTTGAAGAAACTGCCGGCGGTGGCGAAGATAGCGGCGCCATTGCAGACAGCGAATCGGCCTGCCAGCCCGGCAGCTAAGCAAGCAGCCAGTCAGGCCGCCAGTCAGGCCAAGCAAAAAACCAGTCGTGCCATACACGGCTTGTTGATCGCAAACGCTCAAGGCGAAGGCAACAACTTGCTGGCAACGGCTCGCCAAGCCTTGCAAGAAATCACCAGCCGCCAACCCATCGGTGTGCGCCGCTTGGATGCACTGCTAGTCGCGGCGAGCAACACCTGGAGTTGGCCCACCATAAAGAGCCCTGCGGCACGCGCGAGGCCAGCGTCAGCCGGATCAGCGCAAGCAAGTTCGGCCGTCGGCGCCGGTCACGACCTAAGAATCACCACTTACCTGCTGCGCTGTGTGCGAGCCATGTTGATGACCGACACCGGACCGAGCAGTGCGGCTGGCATTGATCAGCCTCGCCAGCTTTCTATTGCTTGCGTCTGGCCCGATGCCTGGCTGGGTGAAGAAGTTGAGGTGCACAACATGGCTGCGCGTTGCGGCAATGTGTCGTGGGCGATCCGCTGGCACGGCAGACGGCCGGCTTTGTTGTGGGAGATAACGCCGCACGAGCATTCGGACACGCCGCCGCCCGCTGGCACCGCTCCATCCGCTGACACCGCGCCGCAACCCGGCATCACACTCACCGCGCCCGGCATTGACCGCACCTTCATCAGCCACGCCTGGGAAGGCGAAACGCTGCTCGCCGCCCCAGCCAGATCGGCTAGACCTGCGCAATCGCCGGGATCGCTCCGCAGCTAACTGAACTCCGCAGCTAGCCGAGCTCCCTGTAATAGCTTCGCCCGTATGGCGAGTCGGACCGCAGCACCGCGAACGCGATCAACGCTGCCGACACGAACTGCGCCACCCACGCCTGACGACAGCGCCGAGCGGCTGTGTTGGGCGGCGGGCGAGCACTTGGTGGTTGGGGTTGATGAGGTGGGTCGCGGCGCCTGGGCTGGTCCGCTCACGGTTGGTGCCGTTGCCATGCGAGCCGGCGCACCCGCATCACCCAACGGAGTGCGCGACTCCAAGCTGCTAAGCCCCGCTCAACGCCAGCAGCTATTCGGTGCGATCGCCAGTTGGTGTGAAGGCTGGGCGACTGGCGACGCCACCGCCGCCGAATGCGACGAGTTGGGAATGTCGGCCGCACTGCAGCTAGCGACCCGCCGTGCCCTGGACCGGCTAAGCGCCGAGCTAGCCGCCGTCCCCGACAAGGTGTTGGTGGACGGCAAGTGGAACTTTGTTGATTGGCTGCCGAGCCAGGCGATCGTCAAGGGCGACCAGCGCTGCGTGTCGATAGCGGCAGCGTCAATCATGGCGAAGGTAACCAGAGACTCCCAGATGGCCGACTGGTCGGAGCGGTTTGCTCCCTACGGCTTCGTCAAAAACAAGGGCTATCCCGCGCCGGTGCATAGAGCCGCGCTGGTGGAATATGGGGCGTGTGCCTTGCACCGCACCAGCTGGTCGTTTATGCGTAATGTGCCGGAGGCCTCGCCGCTGCCGCTAGAGCTGCCTTTGCCGCCGCTGCGTTAGCCGCGCCGCCTATTCGCTGCGCTGCGTACCGACCTTCAGTTCACGGAACGGGCTGGTCGTGTCAATGCCTGGCTCCTTGGGCAGCCCCAGCACTCGCTCACCCACGATGTTGCGCATGACCTCGTCCGAACCGCCTGCAATCCGCATCGCCGGAACGCCCATCACAAACCCAGCCCAAGAGTAAGTGCCCCACTCGCCGCTATCGGCAATCATCTTGGCACCAAGCACGTCAGAAACCAGGTCGCACGTCGCCTTCATTTGGCGGGTCAGCCCCATCTTTGACAGCGACATCTCCGGCCCGGGCGTGTGCCCCGCTCGCAGCCCGTCCATCACTCGCTGGTTTGACCAGCTCAGCAGCTTTCCGTAGCTGTAAATCTGCACCAGTTGTTGGCGCAGCAGCGCATCGTCGTTGCACTCATAGTGCCGCAGCATCGCGCTCAGCTTTGTGTAGCTGCCGCCAGTTCCGCTAGCGCCCGAACCGATCGATGCGCGCTCGTTCATCAGCGTTGTCAGCGCAACGCCCCAGCCCTTGTTGACATCGCCCAGGCGCATGTTGTCGGCGACTCGCACGTCGTTGAAATAGACCTCGTTGAAGTTTGCGCCGCCGGTCATCTGCCGCAGCGGACGGATCTCAACTCCCGGCGCTGCCATGTCGACAACGAAACCGGTCAAGCCTTGATGCTTGGGTTGGTCCGGGTCGGAGCGGGCGATCACCTCGCCCAGGTCGCTGTAGTGCGCGCCCGAAGTCCACACCTTTTGTCCGTTCAGCACCCACTCTTCGCCGTCTTTTTCGGCACGCATCTGCAGGCTGGCTAGGTCGGAGCCGGCACCCGGTTCGGAGAAGAGCTGGCAGCCGACAATGTCGGCTCGGTACATCTTGGGCAGCACGTCGGCGGACACTTCGGTCTGCGCGTGCGCCAAGATCGTCGGCGCCACCATGCCAAGTCCGATGCCGAAAAAGCCTGCGTCGGGCACTTCGAACTGGCTTTCAAGCTGTATCCAGATGCGCTCAAACTTGCGTGGCAGCCCGCCGCCGCCGAGTTCTTTCGGGCCTGACAGCCAGCCGTAGCCAGCGTCAAACTTGGCCGCCCGCCACTTTTTGGATTCGGCTAGTTCTTCTTGCTCTTTGACGCGGTCGACTTCTTCGAACAGCGCCGCATTGTCGGGACCTTTGCCCCACACAAACTCTTGCCGCTCGGCCTTGCGCTGGCAGTGAGCCTCAAGAAACTCCAGCGCCTCTGCGGTGAATTGTTCTTCGGTAATTGCTTCGGTGGTGGTTGCCGTATCGGCCATAACTCCCCTTGGTAGGTCACCTAGTTGATGTCTAACTAGTTGTCAAGCGCATTTTATGCCGCGGGCGGGTGCGTTTCGCTAGGCGCGGCTCTGGCGCAGCGCTGGTGCGGTGCGGTAGGCGGTTCAACCCGGGCTGCCGCCCTAGCTGCGCCGCCCTAACTAGGCTCACGGAATGGGCCAGCCGGTACTTGTCGTAGAAAAGGCTTCAGCCGCTCGCAAAGGCGCGGTGCGGTTTGAAACGAACCGCCCGCTGACGGGTATGGGTCATCGCTACTACAGCAGTGCCGAAGATGCGATTGACGCCGAGAACCCGGCGGACGTGCTGGCTTGGCGTTTGTTTGAGCGTGGCGGAGTGGATCGGATTCATGTTTACAGCAACGTCGCCACGATTGATGTCGCCAAGGGCTACGACACTGAGGGCATAGTCGAGATAATCACGGATCTGTTCTCGTATTACGAGGAATAGCCCTCGGCCGCACCGCCGGTTGCGGTCGCGCCAGGCATAGCGCCAGGCATAGCGCTGGCAGCTTCGGCACCATCGGCATCGGTAGCACCATCGCCATCGGTAGCACCATCGCCATCGGCGGCACCCGCATCGGCCAGTCGGTGCCGGCCATGACCACCCAGCGCTAGCGGCACCGCACCAATCAAACTAACCAGCAGGGTCAGCGCGTACAGCAGCAACCCGAACAAGATCGCCTCCGCATCCAGCACTCCCTGACTCGACAGCAAAAAAACCAGCGCCGCCTCACGCACCCCTAGTCCGCTGATCGAGATCGGCAGCACCTGCACGGTGAGCACGATCGGAATGAACGCAAACAACGCAACAACGCCGGGTCGCACGCCAATCGACGCCGCCGCCAAGATGGCCGCCACCACCAACGCGACTTGGTAAGCAGCCCCCACCACCAGCAACCGAAGCATGGCGCGCGGCCGCCGGCGATACAGCGACAGCCCAACGTGGATGGCACCCAGCGCATCACGAATGACGGTGCCGCCCGCCACTCGCCCCAAGCCACGAGGGTGTTCGGCAGCCCACAGCAGCCCGGCAAGCAACACCAAAATCCCCAGCGACACGAAAAGCAGAATCCAGCCGGTGGAGTCGGCAAACAAGGTTGGGTCGAGCGCAAGGGCAATCAGCGTCATGCCCGGCAGCACCAGCCAGCCGGTGAGCCGCTCAATGACCACCGATGCGAATGACCGGTAGTGGTCGCCGGTGGCGCGACCCAGCCGATTCGTCCGCAGCACATCGCCGCCGATAGTTGTGGGCAAAAAGTTGCTGACGAACTGGCCGGCTAGGTGGTCTCCCAGCATCGTGCGGAATGAGCAGACCAGCCCCAGCGTGTGCGCTACCTCCCACCAGCGCACGGCTGCGGCAGCGAACGCCAGTGCGGTAACCAGCACGGCCGCAACCAGCCAGCCGGCGGCGGCGCCGATCGACTCGGGCCAGACGTCTTCAAAATCGTCGGCCGACACGCGGACGAACACCACTATTAGTAGTGCCGCGCTGATCGCTAGTCGTGCCGCCAGCACCAGAATCCTGCGGGTCTTGTGGGCGCCGGCCGCTCGTTCTAGCTTGGCTAGCCGGTCTGGCTCAAGCGACTCAATCGTCACGATCGCCTCGCCGGAAATCTCTACTTCGCCGTTCACGTCGCCCTGACTTTACGCGAGCAGATTGCCTCACACGCACGGGGCTTAGGTGGGCGGCTCCCGGTCGTTTCGCGGCTAGCCGTTTCGCGGCCAATCGGTTCGTGGCCAGCCGTTTCGTGGCCAGCCGCCGATAGTTCCATGCTCAAGCCCGATAGCCCCCTGCCCGGCGCCAATAGTCGCACGCCCGAGCCCGATAGCGTCGGTGGGGCTGGCTGCGCAGTTTGCTAGCCAGCAAATCTAGCCGCCAGGCGAAATGGAGATGCCGATGCTGGAGCTTGATCTGGTTGCGCAAACCCTGCAAACGGCTCTGGATGCGGGCGGGCAATGGGCGGAGTTGTTCGCCGAGGATCGCCAAAGCACCGGCGCTCTGCTTGACGAAGACCGCATAGAAGACATCACCTCTGCGCGCGACGCCGGGGTTGGAATCCGTGTGACCGTTGGCGACATCACCGGATTCGCGCACACGGCTGACCTGAGTGCGGCGGGCTTGGCCGATGCCGCTCGCAACGCGGCCGCAGTGGCACGCAACAACACGTCGGGTGCGGGTTCGGCCGGCGGCGATCTGACCAACCTGACGTTTGATACCGGGGCGAACGACGGTGGCGCGGCCGGAGGCGCGGGCAGCGGCACCCACCGGGTCAAGATCCTTCCGTCCGACATCCCCAAAGCAACCAAGATCGCTCTGCTGCACACCGCCAACGACGCCGCCCGCAGCGTTGACGACGCAATCACGCAGGTAACGGTGCGCTACTCCGAAGGACGCCGCCGCCTGCTAGTGGCGAACACCGACGGAGTGTGCGCCAGCGACGATCAGATCCGCACGCTGTTTTCGGTCGGCTGCGTAGCGAGCGGCGACGGCGGGCTGCAAACCGGGCGTGAAACCGTGGGCTACACGGTCGGCTTTGAGCTGTTTGACGACTACGACCCAGCCGAGCTAGCCATCAAGTCCGCCAACAGAGCGGTCACGAAGCTGGCCGCACGCCCGGCGCCGATCGGTGAGGTGCCGGTGGTGATCGCCAAGGGTGGCGGCGGCGTGCTGTTTCACGAAGCCTGCGGGCATGGGCTGGAGGCCGACCTGGTGCGCAAGGGCGCATCGGTATTTGCGGGTCGCATGGGCGAGCAGGTGGCGTCGCCGCTGGTGACCTTGGTGGACGACGGCACGATGGGCGTGGAGTGGGGCGCTCTGGCGATCGACGACGAAGGGCACCGCACCCAGCGCAACGTGCTGATTGAGGATGGCGTGCTGACCGACTACATGTGGGACTGGCTGCGGGCGCGTTCCGATGGGCGTGTTCCGTCGGGCAACGGTCGGCGTCAGAGCTACAAGCACCTGCCGATGGTTCGCATGACGAACACCTTCGTTACCAACGGCGATGCCGATCCCGACGACATCATCGCCGACACTCCGACCGGCGTGTATGTGGCGCAGCTTGGTGGCGGCCAGGTCAACACCGCCACCGGCGATTTCGTGTTCGGCATGACTGAGGCGTATCTGATTGAGGACGGCCGCATCACCGAGCCTTTGCGTGAAGGCAACCTGATCGGCAATGGTCCGGCGGTGCTGAACGACATTGATGTGATCGCCAACGATTTTGAGATGGGCAGCCCGGGCACCTGCGGCAAAGATGGGCAAGGTGTGCCGGTGGGCGACGGCCAGCCGACGTTGCGTGTGCGCAAGCTGACCGTTGGTGGCACCGCCACGTGAGTGGCCGCGAGGCCGGCTCAGATAGCGCTGGCTCAGACAGCGCCAGCCAGCTTTCCGAACTCGCCCGCAGCGTGGTCGGCCAGGCCCGCGGATCTGAACAGATCGAAGCGTTCGTCAGCGAAGGCCACTCAACCACCGTCAAGGCCTACGACGGTGAAGTCGAGTCGCTGCGTGCCGGCTCCACCGCCGGGATCGGCATTCGGGTCGTGGTTGACGGGCGGCAAGGGTTCGCCACCGCCGGTTCGCTCAACCCGCAGATCGTCGCCGAAACTTTGGAGGCGGCGCGCGACAATCTGACCTTCGCTGAGGTTGACCCCCACCAAGCCATCGCCGAGCCCGACGGGGTGCCCAGCCCCGGA
This sequence comes from Candidatus Poriferisodalaceae bacterium, assembly GCA_965212125.1. Classification (GTDB taxonomy): domain Bacteria; phylum Actinomycetota; class Acidimicrobiia; order Acidimicrobiales; family Poriferisodalaceae; genus CAYRJD01. The sequence goes on from OZ243045.1 coordinate 1,616,770, forward strand.
CTTGACCTGAGCGACCCGGCGGTGTTGGAGGTGTCGCAAGAGCAAAGAATCTCCGCCGCCTTGGAGTTGGAGCGGCGCTGCCGCAGCGCTGACCCACGCATAACCGGAGTGCGCGTGGCGGCGTGGTCGGACGCCTGGGGTGCTTCTGCTTTGGTCACCACCGCTGGCATTGACGTGTTTGAGCAGGGCGGCAGTTGCTCGATGGGCTGCCAGCCGCTCGCCGCCAGTGGCGATGAAACTCAGATCGGCTACGGCGGTGATGCTGCGCGCCGACCCGACCAACTGGACATGGACGCGATCATCGCCGACGCCGTCGCCGACGCCACCGGGCAGCTGGGCGCGACCAAGCCAAGCTCGCAGCGGTTGACGGTGGTGCTCGACCCGGATGTGACCGCTGACTTTTTGGCGATCGTTGCTGGGTCGCTGACCGGTGACCGCGTGTTGAAGGGGCGGTCGCCGTTTGCCGATCGGGTTGATGAGCAGATAGCCGCCCCGCTGCTGACGCTGAACGACGACCCCACCAATGCCGCAACTCTGGGCGCCACAAACTTTGACGGCGAGGGTTTGGCCGCACGCAAAAACGTGTTGATTGAGGCGGGCGTGTTGCAAGGTTTTCTGCACAACTGCTACACCGCTAGACGCATGGGCACCGCCTCCACCGGGTCAGCGGTCGGCGCGGGTGGTGGGTCGCCGGGTGTGGGGTTGCACGCAATGGCCATGCAGCGTGCGGGTGGTTCTGGCAACGGCACCGCGAACGGCACTGCCACTACCGGCGACGATTCGGTCAAGCAACTACTCAGCGCAGTGCCGAACGGAGTCTTGGTGCGCGGCGTGCACGGACTGCACAGTGGCGTGAATCCTGTCAGCGGTGATTTTTCGGTCGGCGCTCACGGCAATCACATCACCAACGGCGAGCTAGGCGAACCTTTCCGGGAAGCCACCATCGCCGGAACGCTGCAAAGAATGCTGCTTGACATTGTCGCCGCAAGCGACTACCCGAAACGGCTCGCTGGCGGGTCAACGATGTACGCGCTAGCTATCAGCGACGTGGCTCTGTCGGGTTCATAAATCCGTTGGCCTTGACAGGCATTGCTAGCGTTTAAGGCGTGCCCGACGACCCGCGCAGTGCCTGACTCACACAATGCCTGACCCACACAATGCCTAAGCCACGCGACGACGCACTAGCCCGACATCCGCACCTGGCTAACGAGCGTCCGCCGGGTTGGGTGAGAGTTGACTTTCACTCGCACACGATGTGGTCGGGCGATTCGACCACCACAGCCGCTGAGTTTGCGGAGTACGTGGGCGCCAGCGGGATTGACGTGGTTTGCATTACCGATCACAGCGCCATTGCCGGTGCGTTGCATTTGCGAGAGATGCTTGATTGCCGAGTGGTGATCGGCGAGGAGATGCGCACCCACGCGGGCGAACTGATCGGGCTTTTTCTGACCGGGCGCATACCGCAAGGGTTGCCGCCGGTTGAAACGGCCAAACGGATTCACGACCAGGGCGGTCTGGTGTATGTGCCGCACCCGTTCGATGAGCTGCGCAACAACCTGCGAGCCGACGTGCTCGATGAACTGGTTGAGGCGGGCTTGATAGACGGCATTGAGGTGCTGAACGCAAAAACCAGTCTGAAAAGTCTCAATCAGCGGGCTGCTGATTACGCGGCCAAGCACGATCTGGCGGTTGGGGCAGGCAGCGATGCGCACATTCCTGAGGCGCTCGGTGCGGCTTACTTGGAGATGCCTGATTTTGATACCCCCGCGCAGTTCTTGGCTGCTATGCGACAGGGCCGCGCCGTCGGGCATCACTTTGACGCAGCCCGAGCTTGGCGGGCACGCATCGTGCCCTCTACCGCCTAGCCAGCCCCAGCTAGATAGCAGGCGGTTCCGTGCCAATACCGCACTCAATCGTGCTGGGCATCGTGCAAGGGCTGACTGAGTTTTTGCCGGTTTCGTCAAGCGCACATTTGGAGTTGTTGCCGTGGCTGTTTGGGTGGGAGCAATTTGATGGCGACGCGGCGCGTGAGCAGGCTTTTGATGTTGCGCTTCACATAGGCACTTTGGTTGGCGCGGTGTTTTACCTGCGCGCCGATATCGCCAGGTACGTCAAGGCGGTCATCGCTGAGGTAGGCGGGCGGCTGCGGCCAGCCAGTGACGGTGCCAGCACGCAAGCGCTGCCACACCAACTAGAGCAGCGGCGCGACGCACGGGTTGGGTTTGCGTTGTTGTTGTCGGTGATTCCGGCCGCAATCGTCGGAGTGGTGCTGGAGTCCGCGCTGTTGACGCTGGGCGAAGAGGTTTTGGTGATAGCGATCGCACTAGTGGTCGGCGGTTGGCTGTTGTGGTGGGCCGACCGACACAGCGCTAACCAAAGCAACAAGCACGGCTCGCCCGAACGCCAAATAGACAGCTTCGGCATACGTGAATCCGTCTGGCTAGGAATAGCCCAAGCCTGCGCGTTGGTGCCGGGAGTCAGCCGCGCTGGGGCAACCATGACTATCGGGCGGTTGTTGCGATTTGATCGCAGTGCCGCCGCACGGATTTCATTTTTGATGAGCTTGCCGGTAATAGCTGGTGCGGGAGTTTTCAGAGGGCTGGGGCTAATAGGTGAAAGCGTGCCGTCCGCTGACTGGACAGCCATGGCGGTCGGCTTAGTGGCCGCTGCGCTGACATCTTGGTTAGCCCTGTGGCTGGTGATCAGGCTGCTGGCACGGGCAGGCGGCTCAATCGGGCATCGGTTGTTTAGCGCAACAGCTACCTACCGCACCGCTCTAGCCGTCTTAGCAGCCGTGGTTCTTTTCGCCGGGTGGCGATAAACGCACCGACGGCGGCAGATCTCTCGCCCCGACTCGCCCCGACTCGCCTCGTCTCGACGCGACTCTCAAAGTCTCAAAGCAGCAAAGGCACCACTACTCCAAAGATGCCCGCCCGCGCTACTGCCTCGGCGTCGTCCGGCGCTACATCAACCACCCAGCGATCGTCTTGCACCGCAATCACCACTGCCCGCACCCGTTGTGGCGGCACATCATTGACCGGCCCGTAAGGGTCAACCTCAGCAAACAACAGCAGTTCCACCTGCGCTCCCGGACTTGCGTTGGGGGCGGATTCGCTAACCGGTATCGCAACGCCACGCCGCCCGGCTGGCACCGCCGTCAGCTCCGCCAGATCAGCGGCAGTAAGTAACGCCCCCGCCGGCACCGAGCGCACCAGCGGAGCCAGCTGCGACATATCGCTGAGCGCTTGCTGCGGCACCAAATGTTCCGGCACCGCCACCACTGCGACATCAAGGGCATCAGGCAATGTTCCAGGCGTCAGCAGCCGCAGCGATTGCAGCACCGAAACGGGCTGCCCCCAAGCCAGCGCAGCACTGTCGGCACGCCGCTGCGCCGAGCCAACAAGCAACGCAGCCAGCAGAGCTATCGCTCCCACCACCGCCCAGTGGGTAGCACCAGGTCGCCGGTGCCACCACCTAAGAAATTGAGCCAGCATGTAATCACTCCCGCTTGAGATCGGTGTCGGTGCGCCGTCCAAGATGGAGACGCAGCAGGAGTGAACGACATCACTATGCCATGCCGCTGGGACATTGGCGATAGGGGTTTTGTTAGCGCTGGTTCAGGTTCAGGTTCAGGCGCCGACGGCGGACTTGCTTGGCTTTTTTGAGTCGGGCTTGGAGCTGGACTTGGAATCGGGCTTGGAGTCAGATTTTGAGTCGGACTTTGACCCGCCCTTTGACTCGGTCTTGTCGGTCTTGCTGCCGGCCTTGTCGGCCTTGTCGGCGCTGCTGCCAGAGCCGCCGTCGGTTCCGCTGTCAGAGCCGCCTTCAGTCCCGTTGCTAGAGCCGCCCCTGCCAGACGAAGAAGAGCTAGCCCGGCTGTCGTTGCGGTAAAAGCCGCTCCCCTTAAAGGAGATGCCGACGCTTGAAAACACCTTCCGCACGACCCCGCCGCACGGGTCGGCTTCGGTTTCGCCTGCTTCGCCGTTGGCGGCCTTCTTGTTCTGCTTGGCTTGATCTAATGCGGGCAGCGGACAAACCTCAAGAGCATCGTCTGCGAAACTCTGATGAATGTCAAACTTGCGCTCACACTTGGTGCAGTTGTATTCATATGTTGGCACGGGGTGTGAAGTTTAGCGATCGGGCGCTGAGTTTGTCTAGGGGAATTGTTTGTGAGGGGAAACGGCACAACAGCTAGCGCGGTAGCGTCGCTTGGGTGCCTGGCAAGTCCGGCGATAGCTCAGCGCAGCAACTGGCGGATCGCTACGACATAGATCTCCAAAGTGCGGCGACTCTGTTGCGCTACGGGTTTTCGCCCGACACTTTTGATCGCTTGCGCCAGCGACTTGTTGACAACGTTGACCCGACCGCTCGCCTGGACGCCAACCGAATTCAAGCCGCCGCAGTTACGCCGCCGCTGCCGAATGACTTAGTGAAGCTGCCCGCGTCTGGCACAACCGAAGCCGCTGAACTCGCAGCGCAAGGCATGGAGGCAATAGCGGCGGGCAAGGTTGCTGTGCTGCTGTTGGCGGGCGGAATGGCAACTCGATTCGGCGGGAAGGTTAAGGCTCTAGTTGAAGTTGAAGCAGGTTTAACGTTCGTGGATGCCAAGTTGAAGGATTTGCAGGTGCTGGCAGATCGGATACGGCAGCAGACCGGGCCAGGTCGGCAACCGGGCCAAGCCCACCCGGTGCCGATGTGGCTGATGACCAGCTTCCGCACCGATGCGGCATTAAGGGAGTGGGCGCAAAACGCGCAAGCCGCTCAGGGCTCGCCGGGCACGCCGGGTTCGCCGGGTTCGCAAGACCCGCAGGGCACGCCATCCCCCTCTATCTCCTTGGCACCGCAAAGCGTCAGCATCCGACTGCGAATGGATGGCGGTCTTTACCGCGACCCGGACGGCTCAGTGTCGTTGTATGCGCCGGGTCACGGCGACACCTCCGAAGCGCTGCAAAGCTCTGGTCTGCTGAGCGACTTCATAAGCCGCGGCGGCGAACACGTTTTTATTAGCAACGTTGACAACGTTGCCGCCACGCTGAACCCGGCCGTCATCGGCGCACATCGACGCAGCGGCGCAGCGATTACCAGTGAGATCGCGGCCGGATCGGAGGTCGGTGGTGCTCCTTGGCGAGTGAATGACAAGCTGCAAATAGTTGAGAGGTTTCGGCTGCCGCCTGGTTTTGAATCCGGCGGCGCTGCTGTCGAGGACGCTGGCGCCAGCGCAACAAACTACGTGAACACCAACTCGCTGGTGGTAGACGCAAAAACTCTGGCGGCCGACTACCCGCTGACCTGGTTTGAGGTTCACAAAAACCTGTCCGACACCCAGGCGACCGACACAGCCGCTGCCGACACCCAAGTGGTTCAGTTTGAGCGGCTGATCGGCGAGCTAACGGCGTTCGTCGAAACCACGATGTTGCTTGTTGAACCTGGCGGCGCAGACGGGCGCTTTTTGCCGGTGAAAGATCCCAGCGAACTAGCGCAACGCAGCGAACAAATCCGCATGGTTTTGGCTGAGCGTGGAATCGCGGGATGCTGAGCGTGGGACTGACTCGCGACGGTCGCTCAGCCAGCGGTGGTTAGGCATGCAGTGCGCAGGCAGTTAGCGCCCCCAGGCGGCAGTAGATTTTGATTATGTCTGCGCTTGGCGGTATCTGCGCTCAGTTGAACAATTCAAACAATGCGAGCGATGTAAGCAATGCTCTCGCTTGATCATGCGCGTGACTATGTGCTTGACGTCTGCAGTGCGCGCAGGCCAGAGCCGCATCCGCTAGCCGACGCCCTCGGCCTGGTGCTCGCCAAAGACGTTTACGCAGCCGAGTCCATTCCACGCTTCGCCAATACGGCGATGGACGGGTTCGCTCTGCGCTCCGCCGACGTAGCCAACCCGCCCGTCGAGCTGGAGATAGTTGAAACAATCGCAGCCGGACACGCACCCGAACAGACCGTGGGTCAGGGGCAGGCCAGCCGCATCATGACCGGCGCCGTCATGCCGCCCGGGGCGGACTCCGTTGTGATGGTGGAGCGCACATCGGTCAGCGACGACACCAGCGACACCAGCGTCGACGGCGACGGTGCGACAGCTGGCGCCGACGGCGCCGCGTCCGGCGCGGTCACCATCCAGGTCTCCGTGCCATCCGGCAACCACGTGCGAAACATTGGCGACGACATCGCCGCCGGCGCTCTGGCGCTACAGGCGGGCACCGTGCTCGGGCCGGGACACTTGGGCGTGCTAGCCAGCCTGGGTCAAACCAAGGTGATGGCTCATCCTCGCCCCACCGTCGGGGTCATCTCCACCGGCGATGAGCTAGTCGACGACGGCAGCGAGCTGGCGCCAGGTCAAATACGTGACTCAAACCGCTGCACGCTGCTGGGGTTGCTGGCCGCCAACCAGATGAACCCGGTCGATCTCGGCTTGGTGCGTGACGATGAGGCCGCAATAGCTGAGGCGATCACCAACGGCGTGCGCAGCTGCGACGCTCTCATTACTTCCGGCGGCGTCAGCATGGGCGATTTTGACTATGTAAAAGAAGTGCTTGACCGCATCGGTGAGATGCGTTGGATGCAGGTGGCCATCAAGCCAGCCAAGCCGTTCGCCTTCGGTACGGTTGAGGGCGTGCCGGTGTTTGGCCTGCCGGGCAACCCGGTGTCGTCGATGGTGTCTTTTGAGTTGCTTGCCCGCAGCGGATTGCGATCGATGATGGGTCATCGCCAGCCCAACCGAAAAGCGCTGCAGGCGGTGGCGGCCGAAGATCTGCTCCGCAAGCCTGACGGGAAGACTCATTTTCTGCGGGTGGTGGTGGAGCCGCCGATGGCTGAGGCGGCCGGGCAGATGCTCGTGCGCTCGGCGGGCGGACAGGGTTCGCACATGCTGTGGTCGATGGCGCACGCAAATGCGCTGGCGGTCGTTCCCGATGGCGACGGCGTGCGAGCAGGCGAAAACGTTGACGTGCTGATGCTGGACTACTTGCAATGACCGCCAAAGACCTGATCGACCCGTTCGGGCGCACCGTGCGCGACCTGCGCATCTCCGTCACCGACCGCTGCAACTTCCGCTGTCAATACTGCATGCCCGCCGAAGGCATGAAGTGGCTGCCGAAATCGGAGCTCCTCAGCTTTGCTGAGATCGTGCGCTTCGCCAAGGTTTGCGTTGACCGGTTCGGCTTCAACGGGATTCGCCTGACGGGCGGCGAGCCGCTGGTGCGTGCGCATCTGCCGAGACTGGTTGAGGACTTGGCGAATCTCGGCGTTGACGTGGCGCTAACCACCAACGGTTCCACCCTCAATCTGCACGCCCAACCGCTGGCCGACGCGGGGCTGTCGCGCATCAACATCAGTCTCGATTCGCTGCAGCGTGATCGGTTTTTGGAGCTGACTCGGCGGGACGAGCTTGACAAGGTGTTGGCGGGGATTGATGCTGCGCTCGCTGCGGGGCTGTCGCCGGTGAAGATCAACACCGTCATGATGCGTGGCATCAACGACGACGAGGTGATTGATTTTGCGCACTTTGGACGTGAGCGTGGCGTGATCGTGCGCTTCATTGAGTTCATGCCGCTGGAGGCGGGCGATGTGTGGACGAAGGATCGGGTGGTGCCGGCGACCGAGATAGTGGAAGCGCTGGCGACCGAGTTTGACGTGGAGACGGTGAAGCGGGGCAGCGAGCCGGCTGAGAAGTTTTTGCTGACCGAGCGTGGGGCAAGTGCCAGCGGCGGGGCGAGTGCTGGCGAGGTGAGCGAGGTCGGTGTGATCGCCAGCGTTACGAAACCGTTCTGCGGAAACTGCGACCGAGTGCGCCTGACCGCAGAGGGTCAATTTCGCACGTGCCTTTTTGCGCTGGACGAATTTGACATGCGATCTGTGCTGCGCGGCGAGGACGAAACTGGCGGCGCGGCTGGTGTTGAGACCAACGGCGAGACCAGCAAAAACACCCGCGAAAACACCGCCGCTGCCCTTGACGATCGCCTGGCAGATGCCATCGCCGCGGCCGTCGGCACCAAGTGGGCGGGGCACTCAATCGGCCAAGTTCACTTCATCAAGCCGTCTCGCACGATGAGTCAGGTGGGCGGCTAGAAATCTCCGCCCAAACACGTCTAGGCTCCGCTAAGCATGCCTAGCTTCACGCACCTAGACGACCTTGGCAATGCTCGCATGGTTGACGTGGCAGCCAAAGAACCGACCCTTCGCCACGCCGTCGCTCGCGGCCGAGTCACCATGGCCGCTGAGGTCGCCACCCAAATCGCCGACGGCAAAACGGCAAAAGGCGACGTGCTAGCGGTTGCGCGAGTCGCTGGCATTCAAGGCGCCAAGCGCACGTCCGAACTGATCCCGTTGTGCCACCCGCTGATGCTTAGCTCGGTCGGGATTGAGTTCGCTCTGGGCGAGGCGTGGGTTGACATTGAAGCCCAGGTGGAAGCGGTCGACCGCACGGGCGTTGAGATGGAGGCGCTTACGGCTTGTTCGGTCGCCGCTTTGACGATTTATGACATGTGCAAATCGGCCGACCGATCCATGACCATCGGCGACATTGCTCTATGGGAAAAGAGCGGCGGCAAGTCTGGTGAGTATTTGCGGAGCGATCTGTGATGGAGCAGAGGTCGGGCGCGCCTGATGCGGGATCGCCTGGGCCAGCAGCACCTGGGCTAGTAGCGCCTAGCCAAGCAGCGCCCAGCCAAGCATCACCTAGCCAGGAAATCCGCCGCGATACTGTTAGAGGTTGCTTGCGATTGACAACTCTTTTTTGCTTGCTGGCAACTAGCCGAGATGGCGAGGCTCGCTAAACGTGACCTTGCTGATTTTGGGTGCGCTCGCTGTGGCGTGGGTGCTGGTTCTTTTGCCGAGTCGGAGATCTCCGTTTGTGCCTAGGCGCCAGCGCGGTAGCTGGTTGCGGGGTTTCGGCTCTGGGCTTTCACGGATACGTCCGCTGGGGTCGGGCCGGCGTGGGCTAGGTCTGGGTCAGCCGGGCAATCATTTCTTGCCGCCACGGCCGCAGGTTGGTGGCACGCAGACGAGCATTCCGCAGATCGGCACACCGAATGGCGTGTCGCGGGTGGGTGGACCGCCGTTGATCGTGCCAACCAACGGGCAGGTGGGTGTGCCGCAGCAGATCGCTCCGCAGCGAATTACCCCGCAACAAATCGCTCCGCAAAGTCCGCAGAAATCAGTCGCACAACTTGGCTCGCCCGCAGTTCGCAGGGTCGTCCCAATCACAACCGCAGACGCAGCTTTACGGCGGCGAGACATCACCGCCATTTTGTTGACGTCATCGGTAATCACGCTGGTCGCTCTGATCATCACAAAGCAGGCCTGGCTGGGACTGCTCTACATCGCAATAATCGTTGCCCTCCTCAGCTATGTCTCGCTTATGGCACGGCGGGCGAGGCTCAACTCCAGCAGGTTCTTCAATGTCCCGCAGCCGAACAGATCCGGCTCCGCTAACAAACCCAGCAACGAGTTCCGTGGTGCGCCCAGCGCCAGGCCGCAGATGGGCAGGCCGCAGGTAGGCAGACCGCAGATGGGCAGGCCACAGCCGCCGATTCGCCAGCAATAAATCCCGCTAGATTTCACACCTACTCGGTACTGGTCGGCGGTGCCGTTTCGCAAGTACGCCGTCGGCAACCCTTGGGGGTGTAGCTCAGTTGGTAGAGCGCTTCGGTCGCATCGAAGAGGCCAGGGGTTCGATTCCCCTCACCTCCACGTCGCGCAGTAAAGAATCCGCATCGCAATCACGCAGCGAGGAATCTGCGCCGGATAAACCGCAGCCGCATAAGCCGCATAAACGGAGTAGCGCGATGCGCATATCTGTGGTACGCGCGGCTCGCGCAACTGACACCCGCGCAACTGGCGCACGACGGGTGCTGCTGGCCAGCCTTGTGGCGGCCGCCCTATTCCTGCTGGCGGCTTGCGGCGCTGCTAGCGCGGTCGGTCAAACCGGTCAATACGAAGGCATCGAAGTAGCCGAGCCGACCACGCTCCCGCACCTAGTTCTCACCGACACCAACGGCGACCCCTTCAATCTGGCTACAGACACGGCCGGCGACGTGGCGCTGCTCTATTTCGGCTTCACCCACTGCCCCATTATTTGCAGCACCCAGCTGACAACCGTCAGCGAGGCGCTGGCACGACCCGGCGCACCCAAAAATGTCAAGCTGCTTTTCGTGACGGTTGATCCAGAGCGGGACACCCCCGAAGCCATCCGCATCTTCCTGGACAAGTTCAGTCCCGACTTCATTGGTCTGACGGCTGACGATGATGTTCAGCTAACTGTGCTGCAAAACGAGGTGGGTGCGCTGGCGGCGCTGCGCTTGAACAAGCCCGCCGATGAGGTAATCACTCCGCCGCACACTCACACCGGCGACGCAAATCACTCGCACGACGATGCCGGCCACGGCGACTTTCAGCCCGGCACCGGCAACTACGAGGTCGGCCACGACGCCCGCATGTTCGCCTTTGCGCCGGACGGGCTCGGCTACACGCAGTACCCCAACGGCACTCGCATTAGTTACTACACAAACGACCTGCCGCTGCTGGCAAAAATAACGGCGTCGGCGTCAGCGACACCGTCGGCGGCACCGTCGGTGTCGGCCGCTAGCTGAAGCAAAGCTAGAAAGCCGAGTTAGACAGCCGTGCTGAGTTTTTGGTGTTCCACCGTTGACACTCCGTGGACTTGGTCTTGGCGTTCCTATCCGGGGATCTGGCTGACCGTGCTGGCGATCGCTGCTCCGTATTTTGTGGCGGTTCGGCGGCGGAGGCGACGCATGGCTGCCGCCGATGGTGGCGTGGCGGGCGGCACGGCAGTCGACGCGGCGGGAAGCGCGGGAAGCGCGGGTAATGGCGCGATGAACGGCGCGGGCGGCGGCGCGCTCAACCTCGCAACCCTCGTGGCAACTCGCAAACAGATCTGGCTATTCACCGCGGGCGTGCTGACATTCTGGCTGGCAACCGACTGGCCGCTCGGCCTGCTAGGTGCGAGCTATCTGGCGTCAGCGCACATGGTTCAGTTCCTGCTCTACACGCTGGCGGCGGCACCGCTAATGATGATGGGCACCCCCGAATGGATGGCTCGCCGGCTGCTCAGCAACCTGCGGCTGTATCGCATCAGCCGCCGAATCGCACGGCCGGTCTTCGCTGGCGTGACGTTCAATCTAATCCTGATCGCCACCCACTCCCCGTGGGCGGTTGACATACTGCGAGCCAACCAAATCGGCTCGTTCCTAATGGACATGATCTGGCTGGCGTCTGGATTTTTGGTGTGGCTGCCGATCCTGTCGCCGCTGTCCGAGCACCACATCCGCAGCTACCCCGCCAAGATGGTGTACCTGTTCGCCTCGCTCGGAGTCGTGCCGGCGGTGCCAGCCGGGTTCCTCACCTTTGCGAGCTTCCCGCTCTACTCCATCTACGAGCTAGCCCCCCGGTTCTACGGCTTGTCGGCGGCGAACGATCAGCAGATGGCGGGACTGATTATGAAGCTGGGCGGCATTCCGCTGGTGTGGGGGATGATCTTGGTGATGATGTTCAGGTGGTCGGACGAATCACGTGCGCAGGGCGTGGCCGATCGGGCAGCTGCAGCCGCCGCGGCCGCTGAGCGGGCTAATCAACCAGCTGAATAGACCAATAGATAACCGCCAGCAAGAGCAGCGTCGCAGCCGCCGCTCCGATGAGCGATGCGATTACGTCGTAGTACGGGCCACGCGGGCGGGTGGGTCTGCCGAACATCAGCTACGCAAACATTAGTTACTTAGCTACGCAAACATTAGCTACGCCGCTGGCATCTCGGCCAGGCGCTCACGCAGCGCCACATTCACCCACATCTTCTCAATGTGCTGCGCAACTATTAGCTCGCCCTGCGGCACCGGGTTCTGCTGCAAAAACTCCGTCACCTCACGGGCCAGCACCGGCGTGCTCATCGCCCGCACTCCGCCCACCATTCGAGCGATCGTGTTCTGCGGGAAGCGCCGACACAGCTCGTCCCAGTTTTCGCTGACGAACGCCCACGCCCGCGGGCCGTGCTCGGAGTGCGACATCGCCGCCGCCAACATGAACGGCGCATTTTGCGTGCGCACCTCGTCGCGGGCTAGCTGCAGGGTGCGGTCAAACAGATCCCGCGGCTGAAACTGCAGCAACGCCGACAGGTAGTTCTGCTCGGATTGCGGCGTGGGGGCGTTGCGGTACAGATCCAAAATGTGGTCGTAATCGTCGGCATCGCCGGCCGCTGCCACCACGTTCAGCGCGGCGGTCGCCAGGTTTGGTTCAACCGGATCGGCCGAGGAGGCGGCGGTGTCGGTGTCGGTGGCTTGCGCAAAGAGCTTGCGGGCTTGAGCGCGCACGAACTCATCTCGGCCGTCAACTCCGGCCGCGCTGAACAACACGGCGCGCAACTCACGCTCAAGATCGGACTCGCCGGCGATCGGTTCAAAACCAAGCACGCCTAGCGCCGTCGTTGACAGGTCACGGATGAGCTGCGCCAGGCGGGTGCGGCCGGCGGCGTCGCTCGCCAGGTGGAATGCCTTCAGTCCGCCCAGCATGCGTTGCCACACTCGCAGGTCGGTTTCGGCTGCCAGGCCGGTTACTAGCTCAACGAACTGCGCCGGGGTGGTTTGGCTTGCGAGGGTGGTGGCGAAGGTGTCGTCGACGAGGGCGTAGCGCTCCACGGCGGTCAGCACGTCTAGCGCTCGCTGCGTTAGCGGTGCCAGCAACTCTTGTGCGTAATGCGCCCGATAGAAGCCGTGACCGCCGGCGTTTACGTCCACCCATTCGCATTGGCCGCCGAGGTCGACCGTTGTGGTTGGTTCGGTTAGCAGCACGCGGCGCTCGACTCGTTCGCCGGTGTCTAGCAGGGCGCGGATGGTGACTGGGACGTGCCAGTGGGGAGCATCGGACGCGGCGTTGGCAGAGTTGGGTCTGGCGAGCGTGGGGGCGTCGGCGGGCAGGCCGTATTCAAATCGCCGCTGACTTAGCACAACGCCGCCGCCTTGTCCAGCGCCTTTTTTCGCCTTGCTGGCACTCGCCTTGCCGCCGCCGGCAGCCGGGTCGGGCGACGGTTCCACATCAATGATCGGATAGCCACCCTGAAAAATCCAGGTCCCCATCGCGGCGGCTACCGGCTGGCCGGTGGCACTCTCAAGCGCCTCCCACAAATCGGTCGTGGTGACGTTGCGATAACTAAAGGTCTCCAGATAGTGCTGCACGCCCGCCCGAAACTCCTCCGGCTGCAAAAACTGCTCCAGCATTCGCACCACCGCCGCACCCTTTTCATAGGTGAGCACGTCGTACATTCCCTCCGCATCCTCCGGCGACACCACGTCAAACTCAATCGGGCGAGTAGAGCTGAGCGAATCCACGTCAAACGCCGCACCGCGCTCAAGGCTGAACTCGTCCCATCGATGCCACTGCGGGCGGAAGGCGTGGGTGGTGGAAATTTGCATGAACGTGGCGAACGCCTCCTTCAGCCAGATGCCGTTCCACCAATCCATGGTGACCAGATTGCCGAACCACATGTGTGCTATCTCGTGCGCCACCACGTCAACGATGCGGCTTAGTTCGGCCAGGGTGCTGGTGGGCGGGTCGGCTAGCAGCAGCGTTTCGCGGAACGTTATGCAGCCCATGTTTTCCATTGCGCCGAATGCGAAGTCCGGCACGGCTACCAGGTCGAGCTTGGTGCCGGGGTAGTCGATGCCGTAGTAATCCACCAGCCAATTGAGGGCGAAAGACCCTACCTCTACGGCGAACTTTGTCAAGTGGGATTTACCCGGCACGTGCACGATGCGCAGCGGCACCCCGCCGACGTCTACCGGTTCGGTCGCTTCCAGGTCGCCGACGATGAATGCCAGCAGGTAGGTGGACATCACCATCGTGTCGGCGAAGTGGTAGCGGTTGCGTGCGGTGGTGACGGGCGCGGCGGCGGATGCAGTGGCGGGCTCGGCGGCGGGCGCTGGTTCGGGTTCGACTGACAGCAGTTCGCCGCAGCTGATGGCGTTCAGGTGCTCTGGCACTATCAGCGTTACGCCGAAGATCGCCTTGAAGTCGGGCTCGTCAAAGCAGGGAAATGAGCGGCGTGCGTTGGTGGATTCAAACTGCGTCGTGGCGATGGAGCGTTTTTGGTCGTCGTCGGTCGTGTAGGTGCTGCGGTAGAAGCCTCGCAACTTGTCGTTGAGCACGCCCGTGAATGAGCACGCAATCTCGGCGGCGCCTGGCACGAGTAAGCCTGGCTCTAGCTCCAAGACGGCACGCTCGTTTTCTTCTTGCAAGGTGACGGTGGCGGCGTGGGCTTGGCCGACTTGAGTAACCGTGGCGGTGGTTATTTCGAGTTCGGCGGCGTTGAGGGTGATCTGCGTGATGGGCTCGGGCGCGGCGGCTAACTCCACAGCGATGATCACCTCGCCCTTGAAAGTCGCCGCATCCAGATCTGGCTCCAGCACCAGGTCGTAGCGCGACGGGATGACGCTCTTGGTTAGGCGATACGGATTGGGTTGCTCGCTCACGGGATTGGCTCGGTCGGGCTGAGTAGCGGGGGCAGGTCGGCGGGGCGGGGCTCAGTCGGGCTAGGGCCGATAGCCGAAACTGGTCGGACCGGGGCGCACCGAACGCGCAGCCAGATCAACCCATTCGCACAACAGCGGTCGGGTGTCGCGGGGGTCAATGATCTCCTCAACCTCAAAAAACTCAGCGCTGCGATGCGGCGACCGCACCTTGTTGAGCCGGTTGCGGATCTCTTCCAGCAGCTCATCGGGCTCATCGCTGTCGGCCAGATCCTGCTTGTAAGCAACCTCGATGCCGCCCTCAATCGGCAGCGAACCCCAATCGCCCGACGGCCACGCAAACCGAAAGCTGAGATGCCCGGGCTTGTGGTTGGTGGTGCCCGCCACGCCGAAAGCCTTGCGCACCAGCACGCAGGCGAACGGGGTGGCCAGCTGCCCGAGTGCGGCGATGGTTTGGGAGCCGAACCGAATGGTGGCGTCCTGCTCGGATTCCTTGCCGATGAGAAAACCGGGGCAGTCCTCAAAGTGGATCACGGGCAGATGAAAAGTAGAGGCGGTGTCTAGAAAACGGGTCAGCTTGCGGCAGGCGTCGGCGGTCCAGCCGCCCGCATAGATGTACGGGTCTTCGGCGAATATCGCAACGGTGTATCCGTCTAGGCGGGCGAAGCCGGTGATGATGGATTTCCCCCAGCCGCGACCGATCTCAAAAAACGTGGACTCCGTCTCGCCGGTTTCGGCGTTGGTGCGGCGGTCAACCACCGCCTCCAAAATCTCCCGCATCTTGTAGACGCGGCGTGCCTCGCGCGGCACTACGGAGATCAGCGACTCCTCGCGGCGCTGCGGGTCGTCGCCGGTGGTGACTCGGGGCGGCAGCTCGTTCACGTTGCTCGGCAAAAACGCCAAGAACTCACGGGTGCGATCAAACGCCTCTTGCTCGGACTCGACCACGTCGTCGATGGCGCCGTTGCTGGTGTGGATGTCGGAGTGGCCTAGCTCTTCTTTTTCGAGGTCGCCGAGCGAAGCCTGCTCCACCAGCGCCGGGCCGGCGATCATCATCTGCGCGGTTTCACGCACGATCAGCGAGTAGTGCGAGGTCGCTATGCGCGCCGCCCCCACCCCGGCGACCGACCCCAGCGCTAGCGCCACCGAAGGCGCCACCGACAGGTGCTGCACCACCGTCTCCCAGCCCCGCAGCTCCGGGATGTATGTGCGCCCCGCTATCTCAATCGTCTTGACCGAGCCGCCGCCGCCCATGCCGTCCACCAGCCGCACGTGCGGCAGCTCAAGCTCTACGGCTATGTCTTCGGAGGTGGTTCGCTTACCGACGATGGTGGCATCGGCGGAACCGCCGCGCACGGTGAAGTCGTCGCCGGACAGCACCACCGGGCGGTCGTCGATGCGGGCGGTGCCGAACACGAAGTTTGACGGCGTCAGATGTATGAGGTCGCCTTTTTCGTCGTACTCAGCGACGCCGGCGGTTTTGCCGATTTCGTGGAATGAGTTTGGGTCGGCCATCGCATCGATGCGCTCTCGGATTGTGAGCTTGCCGAAGTGGTGCTGGCGCTCAATCTTGTCGGGGCCGCCGAGCTGATCCGCAAAGTCTTCGCGGCGCTTTAGTTCGGTTATTTCTGGTTCCCAACTCATGTTTGTTTCTCCGATGCTTGTGGGGGGTTTTGGGGGGTGTTTGGGGGGTTTATGGGGGGGGGTGTTATGGGGGGCTAGTTTGCGCGCAGGTTTTCTAGGGCAGCCATCAAGTCTGGCGGTGGGCGGCGCGGTTTGCCCTTGTTGTCGCACACCGCCGCGGTGATGACTCCGCTGACGAGAACCTCGCCCGCGGCGATTTCGCCAGCGGCGCTCGCGGCATCGGCGGCACCCGCAGCGTCGTCAGGCACGCGCACGACGCGCTGATGCCAGCGCGTACTGGCTCTGCGGATGTCCGCCACCTCAGTTTCAATCCGCAACACATCACGCGCCGTGGCGGGAGCTTTGAACTGCATCTCTAACTGCGTAACAATAATTTGCACATCACGCTCAGACAGGTCGGGCAGCGCCATCCCGATCTCCTCCAGCGCAACGCAGCGGGCGTACTCAAAATATGACAGATAAACGGCGTGGTTGACGTGGTTGTATGGGTCAAGCTCGCCGAAGCGCGGAAGAATCGGAGTGATGTGTGTCGGCATTACGGAAACGCTAGCTACGCAAGATTGTCGCTAGCTACGCAGGCTCCCACCCACGCCTGATTATTCCGCCCAGGCCTTTATCTTTGAGATCACCTCAAGCGGGTTCTCCGTGTCCGGCGAAATGATGATGTCTAGGTAGCTCACGCCGACCTCGCGGTAGATCTCAACTCGCTCCCGCACTCGCCCTTCGTCGCCGGTCAGGCTGGCTCGGTCAACGTAATCGTCGGGCACCGCCGCCATCGCCTCGTCTCGCTTGCCGTCCAAAAACAGGTCCTGAATCTGCTCGGCCTCTTGCTCGTAGCCGTACCGCTTGAACAAGTCGTTGTAGAAGTTTTTGCCGCGGGCACCCATGCCGCCCACGTAAAACCCAACGTTGTCTCGCACTGACTTGCGGGCGGCGTCGGTGGCTGGGCCGTCGCCCAACGACACGGTGCCGCCGGCGATTATTTTCAGATCGCCCAGATCGGCGCTGCGCTTTGCTTGGCCGGCCGCCAGCGAATCGCCCCAAACGTCGTTGAACTTTTCGGGCATGAAATGGATCGGCTGCCACACCTCGGCCAGCTCAGCGGTCAGCGCCACGTTGTCGGGTCCGATGGAGGCGACCGCAATGGGAATGTCCCGGCGCAGCGGCTTGCACATCAGCCTGAGCGGTTTGCCGAGCCCGGTTCCTTCGTCGGGCGGCAGCGGCAAAGACACGGCTCGGCCGTCGTGTTCAACCTTGTCGCCCGACCAAATCTTGCGGCAGATGTCAATGACGTCACGGGTGCGGCCGAGCGGCTTTTTGAACGGCACGCCGTGCCAGCCTTCAATCACCTGCGGTCCGGATGTGCCCAAGCCGAGAATGAAGCGGCCGCCGCTGAGCGTGTCGATGGTCATGGCGGTTTGGGCGAGGATGGCTGGGCTGCGTGAGAACACCGGCAAGATGCCCGTCATTAGCTCGATGCGTTCGGTGCGAGCGGCGATGAATGCGAGCGTTGAAACCAGGTCGTAGCCGTAGATTTCGCCGCCCCAGATGAGGTCAACTCCTGCGGATTCCAGGTCTGACACGTGCTGGGTTAGGCGGTCTGGGTCAAGGCTGGCGCCTGCGCCGATGGGTGTGGAGATTTTCATACCGTGATGCTATGTAGTCGGCGGGGTGGCTGGCGGTCGCGCTACTAGCTGGCGGTCGCGGCGGGCTAGTTGGCGGCTTCTTCTAGCACCCAGTCGCCGCAGGCATCCGTCTCGAAAAACTGGCCTTCTTCTAGCTCGACTCGCCGGCCGAAGGCGTCGCCAAAGTGGGTGCGCTCTATTGACTCCAAGTTGCCGGTGGCGTCGCTGGTGACCGACAAGTAGCACAGCGACCCTTCCCCTTGGGCGACGTAGCGGCCGGGGACTATGTCGCTGTCTTCGTCGTTGCCAACCAAATACACGCCGTCACGGGTTACTGATGAGCGCGGCTTGGGTGAGTCGTCGGCTGAGTCGGCGTCGGAATCATTGGGGGCGACCGAGGCTTGCGGAATGGTGGTGGGCGGCGGCGCAGTTGTTGTCGTTGTGGTGGGCGGCGGTGCGGTGGTGGTCGTGACGGTTGCGGTTACCACATCCGCTGCGGTCGCAGCCTCAGCAGGCTCATCGGAACCAACCGCCCACACCACCAACCCGGTTATGACCGTTCCTAGCAGCGCTCCGATCACCAGCGTCATCACGGATGTCGTTAGGTTTCGGGGCTGGTTGGGATCGGCTGAACTGGCTGTGGCGGCCGAACTGGCTGCGTCGACTGAACTGGCTGTGGCGGCCGAACTGGCTGCGTCAGGTGCGTCGCCGCTAGCTGTGGAGTCGCTAGCTGAATCTGGTGCCTGCTTGGTTGAACCGGGTCCAAAAAAGAGGGTGAAAAATCTGCCGATCGTGCGAGCTATTTTGCTGATCACTAACGCGCCGACTTACTTGGTTTCATGGTTATCTTGTGGCGGTGCCAGCATCGCGAACTGACGATACCAACCTTGCTGGCACTAGCCGACGGCTCAGCGCTGTGTCTGCTATCGGCCGCGCTGTTATCGCCATCGTTGTCATCGGCGCTGGCGTTGGGCTCGGATTAGCTGACTGGGAGGCGAGGCAGACAGCGCAGACCTCGCAGCCGAACGACGCGGCACTCGCGGGCGAAGCACGGACCGACAGCACACAAGACGACGGCACGCAGAACGCCAGCACGCAGAACGCCGACACACAAGACGACAGCACACAAGACGACAACGCATCGGCATCTCTGGACACACCCGTGCAAAACCCCGCGCAAGACCCACCACCGGCCAAGCCAATCAGTCAGTCACGGCTAGACGCCATCTCCACGCGGGCGTTCGTTGATGCGACGCTCAGCATTGGTGAGGCTGTCAACGCAGTGCCGCGTGGCGCCCAGCCAAATCTGAATCCCCTGCAATCGGACGACCTGGCGCTAGACGGCTCGGCACCAAACGGCTCGGCACCAAACGGCTCGGCACCCAGCGGGATTGGCACGCTGGGATCGCCGCCGCAGGTCGATGAGTATTTTGAGCTTGCATTCACAGACCCCGCCATCGCCGCCGACAACAAAGCCCTGCGAGAGGGCGCCAGCCCCATTGAGGGCGCCACCGGGCTACTCACCTTGTTGGTGCGGTTCCCGAATCGGCTCGACCTGGACATCAAACAAACTTGGGCGACGCATCACGAGCAGCTGCTTGTCCCGGCTTTGGAGCAGATCGGTGCGTGCCCGGCCGACGACTGCACCCAACGGCTGGCGCACCTAACCCCCTCGTTCGACCCGCCCGCCAACGGGGAATACGAACGGGTGGCGGCTCAGCGCACCGCCGGCACCGGCATCTCGCCCGACACCTATCTAACTGCGGCCTTTGAGCTTGCGCTGTGGCGACCGATTGAGCTTCACCCAGCGGCGGGCGACATCTACCGACACGTGGCTGCCGACGTGCGACTGACAACTGCGAACGCAGGTGCGGCTTGCGACATTTCGGCGCTGTGGTTGGCGGCGGCGGTTGAGTCGGAGATGCGGGTAACCGGAGCGATCAATTTTGGGATTATCTATTTTGCTACCGGACCGAACGCAGGGCGGAAGATTGACCTGCCCTCGGTTGCGCGGTACGTGGCGCGCAAGGGGTGCACGGCTGAGTCGGCTGCGGTGTTTTGGAGTGCGGACGGCATAGGCGACGGCTCGGCTGTGGGCAGTGTCAGCGCTGCGAACGGCGGACGTGCCAGAGGCGAACGTGCCAGAGGCGGACGTAGCACTGACGGGAGTAGCGCTGACAGTCGTGCCGCCGAGGCTGCCGCTACCTCCCCCGCTGTCAACGCCCGGCTGACAAGCTGGCGAACCTACGACCCCGAACTAATCGGCAGCCACCGCGCCTGCGACATAGTTGAGCGCATAGTCCCACGCGAGCAAACCGTTGTCGTCAGGGGTTTTCAGGTTCATCCCTGCCTGGAAGAATCGTTTAGCGCACTGCTGAACGCCGCTAGATCCGACGGCGTCTATCTAAGAGGTGGCGCTTGGCGGTCAACCCATCAGCAGGTGCGGCTGCGAATGGCGAACTGCTCGCTGCCGTCACGCCGGGCGGCCGACTACCGCGTTGAGCTTTCGCTGGCGCCGTCGTCAATCTGCAATCCGGAGACGGCTCCCCCCGGCCGCTCACGACATGAGGCTGGCTTGGCGGTGGATTTTGCTTGCGGCGCCAACAATCAGACGATCGGCAGGGGGCGCTGTTATCGGTGGGCGGCACGCAACGCCAGCCAGTTCGGTTTTTTCAACCACACCAGCGAGCCCTGGCATTGGTCGATTGACGGCCGATAGGTGCGGAGCGGCAAGTGCGGGGCGGCAGCGGTGAGTTGGGCTTCCACGCTGCTTACGGGCTGCAACCGATCACGGAGGTTTAGCTATGGGTAAGCGACCTGCCTCTCTGTATAGTTCCGGCAGCCTTGGTGCCTCACCGCAACCTCTTGAGTTTCACCACAAAGGGCTACCCGCGGACACGCCGCTGCCTGAAAGCGGTGATGTGTTTATTGATCACCCCGTGTTTTACAACGATGAGGGGTTTAGGCATGCGTTTGGTATTTGCGCTTTGGCAGCGGGTGCGGTTTTGCTGCAGGACGAGGCGACTTGGCATCCCAGCCATTATGTGGCGATGGACTGGATGGCGGGGGTGATCCCGATCCCTGCGAAGAATCTGGCGCAGTTGGTGAAGATACGTGACGAATGGCACGCCGATCATAAGGGGCGTAGCTGAGAGAGGTGGCGCTTGGCGGGCAACCCAACAGCAGGTGCGCGCAATCACGCCTAGCGTGAAGCCGTAACAACTAGCACCGCCGGAAGGGCGGCGCAGGGGGCGCAGGAGGACTAGGGGACATGGCCAAAATGGAGTTCGGAGTCGCGCTGCCGCACCTGGGGCACATCGCAACACGTGAGTCAATGCAGCGTTTCTGCACCGAAGTTGAAGCGATGGGTTTCGCCTCGGGCTGGGCGAGCGACCACGTGTGTTTGCCGAGCGAGTACATCTCCAAATACCCCTACTCCGACGACGGCTCGTTCCCCGCTCCCCCGAAAACCGGCTGGCTAGACCCCATCGGCACGCTGCTGTTCGCCGCCGCCCAAACCGAATCGCTGCGGCTGGGGTTCAGCGTGTTGATCTTGCCGTATCGCCCGCCGGTCGCCACCGCCAAACAGCTCGCCACGATTGACGTTCTGTCTGAAGGTCGGCTGATCTTGGGCGTGGGCGTTGGCTGGATGCGAGAGGAAGCCGAAGTGCTGGGCATGCCGTGGGATCGGCGGGGCAAGCGCAGCGACGAGCAGCTAGAGGTTTTTGAGGCGCTGTTTACGCAGCCCGACCCCAGCTATGACGGCGAGTTCTACTCCTTTGGGGAGGTTGGGTTTGAGCCGAAGCCGATTCAAAACCCCGTGCCGGTGTGGGTGGGCGGCAATACGACCGCCGCACTCAAGCGCACCGTTCGCTACGGACATGGGTTTCACGCAGCCTTTGAGCCGCTGGCGCAGGTGAGCGGGCAGTGGGCTGAGATTGCGCAGCTGTGTTCGGAGGCGGGGCGTGATCGGAGCGAGCTCACGCTGTCGCTGCGCTACTACTTAGACCCGGCTAGCGCTATGAAACCAGAGGTGTCCGTGGCGGGGTCGGCGGAGCAGATGATTGACATGGTGGGGCGTGCCGCCGAAGCGGGCGTTACTCATTTGGTGCTTGATCCGGCTGTGCGAGGTGGGTTGGCCGGTCGCTTGGAGGCGCTGGCGGCGTTTATGGCTGACGTGGCGGCGCAGTTCAGGTAGCTGCCAGCGCGGGCTAGCTCGCAGGCGTGATGGCCGCGACGGGGCGGTGGGTTGGGTGCGCCCCGCCGCGGTGGCGAGTTGTTGTGATGATTAGCTCGCCGTTTTGAACCTCACGCCAGCTTTAGCCGTGAAGATGGCCGCTGGTACTGGTGTTGTTCACGATGCTGGCACCGTGAACGTGGTGGCTTCAACCGGCCGGCCGTCAAATATAAATCCCACCCTTGCAGCGGTAATAAGCACGTTGTCCGGGATACTGATCACTGCACCTTCGGCTAGCTCTTCACCCACAGGTAAGGCAATAGTCGCCGTTATTCCGTCAGGTGTCAAGGTAATAAAGGTGCCTTCGGGCAGTGGTGCGTCATCAATTTGATAATAAGCAGGGTTGCGGGCACTTCGGGTGAAGAGAGAACCAGACAGGGAACCTTCAACTCCCTCAGAGAAAACGACCGTGATGGCTCGTCCGCCAGCTTCAGCTGAGATGGTTGCCGTAATCAGCGTTGGTGCTGTTCCTACCGTGAACGAGGTGGCCTCGACCGTGCGGCTGTCGAGCCGCGGATCGGAGGCCTGAATTTCGCCGCCGACAACACTGATTACTGCGCCATTAATTAGCTCTGAACTAGCAGGCAAAGTAATGATTGCACGGGAGAACTGAGAAGTAATCGTGGTGCCTGTGGGCAGCGGATTGCCGTCAATTTGATAGCTGTCGGGGTTATTAGCGCTATTCGCGAAGCCATCTTCCCCGCTCATTTCAGACCTGACAGCATCGGAGAAATCGACCGTGATGGTTTGCTCGCCAGCTCTAGCTTCGATCGCTGCTACTAGTGGGAGTTGCGGCCCCACCGTGACTTCGGCAGCCTCTACCGTGCGGCTGTCGGAAGCATTTTCGGCCTTAATCGCGCCGCCGACAACACTGATCACTTGACCCTCACGCGCCACAAGAGTTAAGGTCACTCTTATGTTGCTGGCTACCTGTATGTTGCTGACAAACCGAACCGTATCAGAGTTAGTACCCAGCACTACACCATCAATTTGGTAGTTAGCGGGGTTGCGAGCACTATTCGCGTAGCCAGCTTCGCCAGGCAATGCGCTATTGACCCTCTCAGAAAACTCAACCGTGAAAGGAGTATGAAAAAGACCGACGGAGTTTCCCCGACTAGCCGCAACTGGTTCAATTATTGCTGTAATCAGTGTTCCTACCGTGAACTCAGCGGCTGCAACCCGACGATCGTCAGAAGCAGCGGCGACGCTAATCTCACCGCCCGCGATAGTGATTACTGCGCCATTAGATACCTCTGAACCAGCGGGCAAGGTAATAGTTGCTGCCAAGCCGTTGCTTGATAAGGCAATCGTGGTAATGCCTGGCAACGCTGCGCCATCAATTTGATAATGAGCAGGGTTGCGAGCACCAGTGCCAGACGTTGCGCTACTGACTGGTTCAGAGAAATCAACCGAGATAGTATTTGAGTTGGCCTGAGCTGCGATCGCTGCCGTTATTCGTGTTGTAGGTGCTGGCCCTACTGCTATCTGGGTGAAATCAACTCTGCGGTCGTCATTTGCACCAGCAGCTTTAATTCCAGTGCTTGAAAAAGCGGCGGCGGGTTCAACAACGAACCTTTGGCTCTCAAACAACTCTAGATCTGTGGACAAGGTAATGGTTGCCGTCATGTCGTTATCTGACAGGACAATTGAGCCGCCTGGATCAATGCGTAGCAGCACACGATCAATTCGATAATTAGCAGAGTTAAGAGCACTACTAGCGAAGCCATCTGTCCCGTTCGCTGCGCCATTGACTGGCTCAGAGAATCTGACCGTTATGATTCGCGCACCCGCTACGAGTGGTTCAATGGTTGCGGTAATCGATGTTGCTGTTCTGATCGTGGTCGTGACGGCTTGAACCCGGCGTTCATCGGTGGCGGCTTTGATCTGGCCGCCAACAACGCTGACTACTGCGCCATCGGCCAACTCCCTGCCAGGAAACAAGACAATATCCGCAACCAAACCGTTGGCCGACAAGACAACCGTTCCTAAGGATTCACCCTCTGCACCGTCAATCTGATAGTGAGCAAGATTGAGGGCGCTAGTCGCGAAGCCATCTGTTCCGCTTGCTGCGCCATTGACCGGCTCAGAGAATCTGACCGCGATTGCTCGCCCGCCAACGGTGGCTGTGATGGTTGCTGTGATCGGCGTTGCTGGCTCTACACCTGTCGCCGTAACGACAACCTCAACGGCACCATTCAAAAGGCCTGCAGTGCTTGCGGCCGCGATACTGCCACCAACGACAGCGATCGTGTCGCCCAAAGCCAACTCTGAACCGGCGGGCAAGGTAATGGTTGCCGTCAGGGAGTCGGCTGACAAAGCGATCGTGGCAGTGGCGGGCAGCGCGGCGCTGCTAATGAGATAGTGGGCGGGGTTAGCAGCACTGGTTGCGAAGGCAGCTGCGGTGTCATCCGATTCGTCATTGACCGCCTCAGCGAAGCTGACCATGAAGGTCTGCGCACCCTCTCCGGTCGTTCTGACTGTTGTTGCTATTGCGTTTAGAACGATGGTTTCGCTGCCTTCAATGCGGCCGCTGGTCGTGCTGCGGCGCAGAGTCTGCCCGGGTGTGATTGCGGCGATACTCCGGCCGCAGGGATCATCATCGGAGTTCGCGGACAGCCCTGAGGGGCAGAGCGGGTCTGTTGGGGTGTCATTAACAAAGGCAAAAGTTTCACCCAAGCCAGCTGGCAAGCTGATTCTGTTGCCAGGCTTTGGCAGGTCGTCCAAGGTTGCCGAATCTGTAGTCAGCAAAAACCTGAACTCATTGTCAAGATCAAGGTCAGCGGTAAACGGGTCTGGCTGCCAGCCAAGAATAAGTCGCTGACCGCGAGTGCCGGGAACCGTGCGCTGCTGACTTGGGAATGTGTCGGCGTTCTCGTTCGTGGCGATCAAGCCCGCTGTGCCCGTCGTGTCCGCTGTGCCCGCGTAGTTAAACGAGTTGAGCGTCTCGTTGTATGTAAGAGTCACCGCCACCACACTCACGCCGCCGCTTAGTGCCCTGCTCACATCAGTGCTGGGTCTACCGCAGACACCGTCGGCCACAGGCGCATCCGAGCAGGGCGTGACGCTTGTGCCCGTGGGCAGCAAATTGTCAGCGGCTGTGATCTTCTCTATAGCAAAGTCTTCGTCAACAAACGCATCGCTGTTAACGGTGAACAACTCAGAGAACGCCGGGTTGCTCGCTAGCGCGCCAGCGACGGTGAAGATGGTGGCGTCTTCGTCAAAGTTGATCAAAATAATCTTGCGCCGCTCATTGACCGAAACGGTGGCCTCAGGCTCGGTGTCGTTGTCGGCGGGTAGCTGGACCCAACTCACACGCCAGTCGTTACCGCCCGCACCGCCGGCTGCACCGCCGGGTTTGGCTGTGATGGTCAAAACGTTTCTGGCAACCTCTGGTGGGGTGGCAGCGTCATATCGCAGCCAACGCCACTGCGCCACCTGCGGGTCGGGGTCAGCTCCGGCAGCAGCTACATCTAATGTTGTAGCGCTTGTAACCGTGGCTCGCGTGACTCGCGGATAGTTGCTATAGCTAGTAACGCGCTGACTCGTGCTGCGAGACGGGTTGCCCTGGTTGTCTTGAAAGGCTCCCGCAGCGATCGTGATTGTTTCACCGGTCTTAAGGGCTTCTTGCGCGCGAGGGTTGCCGTCATCAACAGCGGGGGTGGGGTTAGGTGCAGTGTTGCACACCTCAGAGCCTGAGACGCCAGTCATACCGAACAGGCAAACAGTGATGTCGTTCTGGGCGGAAGAAGGCAGAACCGCCGCAATGCTTGCCGTTGTAGCGCCATCTATGTAGAGCGCTGACGCTGCCCCACTAGCAGGCCGGATTGAGACGGCGGCGAGCAGATTGTTCCGGGCGGTGGTGGTCGCAGCGGCACCGATAACGGCATCGTCGTCATCGGTCTGGGTGGAGACGTCGGTGGCGAGGTTTGGTTCGGTTACTTGAATGCGGATGGCGTGCGAACCCTGCGGCGCAAAAACCTCAATACGTGGGCGAACCCTGTCGTCTGGCAGAACGCGAGCTGTCGCCTGAGCGCCCTCAACTCTGCGGTTGTCGCCGCCGAAGCCTTTGATCTTGCCATCAACGACACTGATCGGTGCGTTCTGTAGCAGCGGCTCATCGCCAGACAAACCAATAGTTATTGTCCTGTTGTTGTTCGACGCAACAAACGTGTCACCGGGAACCAACGGGCCACCAGAAACCTGGTAGTTGACTCTGTTAAGAGCGCTGGTCGCAAAGGCGGCTCTCTGGGCAGCTTGCTCGGCAGCCGTTGCGGTAGCGACCGGAGCCGGTGAAACATCGACCGGTGCAGAAAAAGTAACCCTGAAAGAGTCCGCACCCGCAGTAGCTGTGATCGTCGCTGTAATCGGCGGCGACGTTGTAGCCGCAGCGATGGCTGCCTGAACCACTGATTCGGGCACCACCGCAGCGCCACCAATAGCGGTAAGGCTTACATCCACAAACGAAGCATCAGCGTTACGGATCGGCAACGAACGCAAAAAGTCACGGGTATCAGCAGGCAGACCGCCGTTGTCGTCGCCGCTATCCACCAACAGCACCGGGGTGACACCGTTGTTGGCTAAACCCAAGCCCAGCAGCGGACCAGCCGCCACACCATCGGCGGCAGCCTCAGCGTTTACAAGCGCAAAAGTGGTCGGGCTGAGCGTGACGGTTTCGCAGTCGCTAAGCGCTTGACGGATTTCTAGTGCCGTGTCATAACGATTAGCGCCACTGATGCGAACAACGTCTTCTACGCCAGCCTCATTGATGTCGGCAACGACGGCTGCAGAAACGGCGGTCGTGCCACCAACAACAACCACACGCTCAATCTCAGCGTCCGTCAAGTAGCCGGCCACGCTGGCTGGCAGAGCGTTGGTCGGCGTCAAAAGGATCGGCAGCTCCAGCGAGTACGCCAGAGGACCAGTGGCGATCACATCGGAAAACGAAGAATCAACATTGACTAACAGCGCGGTGACTTGCCCGGTGTCGCAATAAACGCCGGGTGTGCCGATCTCGTTGGCTACGGCAACGGCGGTGCCATACCGATCAGCACCCGCCAGCCGGGTGACGGTGCGCACAGGCGCGAGCTCACCGATCGCATCCTCAACAGCCTGCGATACCGACGCAGTTCCACCAACGATGAACACCTCAGAAACAAACTCATCAACAATGAAATTCTCAACCGCTCGCTGCAAACGACCCGGCGGAGTCAGCAACACCGGCGCAATCTCAGAAGCCGCTAGCCCAGCAGCAGCAGCAGCATCAACCAGACTCTCACCAGACGCCACAATGACTGTGTCAACGAAGCCGCCCGATCCGCTGTTCGCCCTAAAAGCCTCAGCCAAAGCAACCGACGTGGCGTAGCGGTTTGCCCCGCCAAACTCACGAACCTGCGCGGTGGCTGCGTTGTTGTCGTGGTCGGACAGGCTCTCAACCGCCGTATTGGCAGCACTGGCTGGCGACACCGCCAACACTGTCACACTCAGAACAAGCGCTAGTACAGCAACAAACAAACGGCGAATCATTAAAAGCCCCCAAAAGTTCAAGAAGTGGCACAAAATCCAGGGGCTCAAGTTGCTAGAGCTATCCCAATCAAGCAAAGGGATAACTATCCCACCCCCCCCCCGCACGTGACAAAACCCAATCACCGTGGGTGCTTAGTTGAGCTTGGTGCGGCGGCGGGCGGCTAGCCGCCAGGCGTGATGGCCGCGACGGGGCGGTGGGTTGGGTGCGCCCCGCCGCGGTGGCGAGTTGTTGTGGTGATTAGCTCGCCGTTATAAACCCTGCGTCAGTTGCAGCCGCTAAGGCAACTGTGAAGATGGCCGCTTGTATCAGACTCCGCACCCTGGGGTTCCTACCCTGCAGTTATTTCCCACGACTTCGCGGGCATCGTCCCTGGCTTCAATAGTGCTTAGAACGCTGATGATATGGCCATTAGTTAGCGGATCCAGGCCGCTGACGGTCAGCACCAGATTATTTGGCCCCAACATCAAGGTAGGGGCTGGGGTTATATCGCTAAAAAGCACGCCTTCAATTCGGTAATTAGCACGATTACGAGCACTCGCGCGGCTAACCGCTTCACTGAAATAAACCGTGAATCCGTCAGAGCCGGCTTCAACACTGCTGCCGGGGTCACCTGCAAGATTTCTGATGTTTGACGTAATTGTTGGTACCGACCCGACCGGACCCGTGGGCTCAGATCGGCGTTCGTCAACTACTCCAAAGAGTCGCCCGCTCTGGATCGCGTCGTCGCGGACAGCAAACGTGTCGCCATCAACTATCGCCCTAGAAACAGTAATCGTTACCTCTGGGTTGTTGACGATAATGCCAACAATCGTAAGGGGCGGATCAGTTTCGCTAATTATCTCATAGTTAACAGAGTTTCTAACGCTGGTCGCGAAATTCCCTCCACTTCCGCTGTCATTGATTCTCTCTGAGAATTCAATAATGACTTCGGTTTGTCCGCGTTCAGCCGTGATGGTGGCGGTGATCGGTCTGTCCAACGTGAGCGAATGACCTCGGACTGTGCGGTCGTCGTTTGCGGCTTTAATCTCGCTGCCGCGAACACTGACTACTACATCAAAATTAGAAGCTGGTGGCGTTACTATGTTATGACCTAGTGCCATGCCAACAGGCAGAGTGATAGTCGCCACCTGGCTATCCATCGGGTCATTGACGGTTGAAAAGTCAAACGTGGTGCCAGCGGGCAACATGGCGGCAGACCTGCCGGCAGGATCAATCCGATAGTTATCCGGGTTGCGAGCACTAGTCATGAAGTTGGTGGCATCCGTTGACTCTGCGACATTGACCGCCTCAGAAAAAGTAACCGTGAAGATTCGCTCACCGAATTCTGCGGCGATGGTTGATGTAATGCGTGGTAAGGGCACTGTGTGCGTGGCGGCTCGAGCTCGACGGCCGTCGGTGGCGCCGGCGGCTTTGATTGCGTTGCCAGCAACGGTGATCACTTCGCCAGAAGCTAGCTCCGAACCAGCGGGCAAGGTAACGGTTACGACGCTGTTGCCAACAGACGGAGCGAACGTGGGAGTGCCGGGCAGCGGGTTGCCGTCAATTTGATAGTGGGCGGGGTTGCGAGCGCTGGTTGGGAAGTTAGCGGTGTCTGTTGACTCAGCAACATTGACCGCTGCAGAATCAGCACCTGCAGCAAAAGTAACCGTGAAGGTCAGCTCGCCAGCTGTGGCATCACCGATTGTTGTTGTTATCGGTGTTGGCGCTGTTCCTGCTGTCGTAAGCGTGGCGGCTGCAACAAAGCGGGTGTCAAAAAAGTCGAAGCCTTTAATCTGGCCGCCAACAACACTAATCACTGTGCCCGGGGCTACTGATGAGCCGCTAGGCAGAGTAATAGTTGTGGTTGTGTCGTTATCATAAGCAAGGGTGTAGTCCGCCGGTATTGGACTGCCGTCAATTTGATAGTTATCCTTGCTGCTAGCACTAATGAGTTCGACCGGCTCAGAGAAGCGGATTTGGATGGTGCTGAACCCGGTGGTAGCCGCAATGGTTGCTGTGATAGGTGGTGGTGGCGTCACCGTGTGCTGGATGGCTGCAACTCGAAGACTGCCACTGGCGACTGCAATCTGGTTGCCGAGAATGCTGATCGTGTCGCCGTCGGCTGGCTCTGAACCCAACGGCAAAGTAATAATCACTACTCGGTTGGCGGACCGCGCGGACAGCGCGGAAGCCGGTAGCGCTGCGCCATTAAGTTGATAGTTGGCGAGGTTGAAAGCACTGGTTGGGAAGTTGGCGGTGTCCGTTGGCCCCACAACATTGACCGCTTCGTCAAAGGTAATCCTGATGGTGCGCAACCCGGCCCAACTAAGAATCCTTGCCGGTATGTCTAAGGCGATTTCTGCTCGAGCGCCTTCAATTCTGCCGCTAGCTGAATCACGCCGCAAGGTTTGCCCCGGAGCGGTCACGGCGATGCTCCGACCACACGGGTTACTGTCGGAGTTCGCAGACAGCCCTGTGGGGCAGAGCGGGTCTGTCGCTGGAGTGTTATTAACAAAGGCAAAAGTTTCACCCAAGCCAGCTGGCAAACTAATCGTGTCGCCGGGCTTTGGTAGGTCGGCAAAAGTAGCCGAAGCTGTAGTCAGCAAAAACCTGAACTCATCATCAAGATCAAGGTCGGCAGCGAACGGATCGGCCTGCCAACCAACAAGTTGCTGAACGCGTGTGCCAGTGGCTATGCGCGTTGCAGTTGGGTACTTGGCAGCGTTGGCAGCGTTGGCAGGGTCGGTGTTTGCCGTAACCAAACCGGCATAGTCAAACGACGAAAGTGTCTCGTTGTATGTAAGAGTCACCACCGCCACACTCACGCCGCCACTTAGTGTCCAAGGCGTGGCAGTGTTGGGTTGGTTGCACTGAGCGTCAGCTACAGGCGTATCGGTGCAAGGCGTGGTATCCGCATCATTCTCCACCAGATTATCGTTGTCAGTATCACCAGCATCAGCGACAAGTTTCTCATTAGCTAGATCGTTATCAGCGAACACGTCACTACTAACAGTGAACAACTCAGCAAACTCTGAATCAGCCGCCAGAGCAGTAACTACAGAGAAAATAGTGGCGTCTTCGTCAAAGTTAATCAAAATCGTTTTACGCAACTTATTGACAACAACGGACACCTCAGCGACAGTGTCCGGATCTGCAGTAGCAGGCGGCCCAACCCAAATTACACGCCAATCGTTACCAGCCGCGCCGCCAGCCGACGCACTATCAGGCTTGGCTGCGATGGTCAAAACATTCTCATCCACTACTGGCGGGGTGGCAGAGTCATAGCGCTGCCAACGCCACTGCGCCACCTGCGGGGCGGGCGCAGCTGCGGTGCCGATATCAAGCGTTACCGGGCTAGTAACCGTGGCACGCGTAACTCGCGGATAGTCGCTGTAGCTAGTAACTCGCTGGGTTGTGCTGCGAGACGGGTTGCCCTGGTTGTCTTGAAAGGCTCCCGCAGCGATCGTGATTGTTTCACCGGTTCCAAGATTGGCCGGTATCCGGGCATTGCCCGAGTCCACCGCAGTGGTAGAGGAAGTAGTTGCACAAACCTCAGAGCCTGAGACGTCAGACATACCGAACAAGCAAACAGTGATGTCGTTCTGGGCGGAAGAAGGCAGAATCTCGGCGACGCTTTCTTCGCCCGTGGCAGCATCAGCTACGTAGAGCCGCGCATTGCCGATGCGAATGCTGGCTAGCAGAGCTTGCCGGGCGGCGGCGGTTCCAGCGGAAGAGACGTCAGTGGCAAGGTTTGGTTCGGTCACCCGAATGCGGATGGCGTGCGAACCCTGCGGCGCAAAAACCTCAATACGCGGGCGAACCCTGTCCGCCGCCAAAGCCCGCGCTGTCGCCTGAGCGCCCTCAACTAAACGATCATCACCACCAAAGCCTTTGATCTTGCCATCAACGACACTGATCGGTGCGTTCTGTAGCAGCGGCTCATCGCCAGACAAACCAATAGTTATTGTCCTGTTGTTGTTCGACGCAACAAACGTGTCACCGGGAACCAACGGGCCACCAGAAACCTGATAGTTGACTCTGTTAAGCGCGCTGGTCACAAAGCCATCGGCGGTCGTATCTGATTCAACATTAACTGGCGAAGAGAAAGTAACCCTGAAAGAGTCCGCACCCGCAGTAGCTGTGATCGTTGCTGTGATCGGCGGCGACGTTGTAGCCGCAGCGATGGCTGCCTGAACCACCGTGTCTGACACCACCGCAGCACCGCCAATAGCGGTAAGGCTCACATCCACAAACGAGGCATCGGCGTTGCGGGTTGGCAGCGTCTGCAAAAAGTCACGGGTATCGGCGGGTAGGCCGTCGTTAGTAACCAGCAACACCGGCGTGACACCATTAGTGGCACCATTAGTAGCTAGACCCAAGCCCAGCAGCGGACCGGCCGACACACCATCAGCAGCGGCCGCGGCGTTTACAAGCGCAGCGGTGGTTGGGCTGAGCGTAACCGTGCCGCAGTCGCTGAGCGCTTGGCGGATTTCCAGTGCCGTGTCGTAGCGGTTGGCGCCGCTGATGCGAACGACGTCTTCCACGCCAGCCTCATTGACATCAGCCACCACAGCTGCAGAAACAGCGGTCGTGCCGCCAACGATGACGACGCGCTCAATCTCCGCGTCGGTCAAGTAGTCAGCCACGCTGGCGGGCAGAGCGTTGGCAGGGGTCAGCAGGATCGGCAGCTCCAGTGAGTACGCCAGAGGGCCAGCGGCGATCACATCGGAAAACGAAGAATTAACATTGATTAGCAGCGCGGCGACTTGCCCGGTGTCGCAATAAACGCCGGGTGTGCCGATCTCGTTGGCTACGGCAACGGCGGTGCCATAACGATTCGCCCCGGCTAGTCGGGTGACGGTGCGCACGGGTGCGAGCGCCGTGATCGCATCCTCAACAGCCTGCGACACCGAGGTGAGCCCACCAACGATGAACACCTCGGAAACGAACTCGTCAACGATGAAGTTCTCAACAGCGCGCTGCAAGCGACCCGGCGGGGTCAGCAGCACCGGCGCAACCTCAGAAGCTGCTAGCCCGGCGGCCGCTGCGGCGTCAACCAGGCTTTCGCCCGACGCCACGATGACTGTGTCAACGAAGCCGCCCGAACCGCTGTTCGCCCTGAAGGCCTGGGCTAGGGCGACCGACGTGGCGTAGCGGTTTGCGCCGCCGAACGCGCGAATCTGCGGGGTGGCTGGGTTGCTGTCGTGGTTGATCAGGTTCTCAGACGCCGTGTTTGCGGCGCTGGCTGGCGACACCGCCACCGGCGACACCGCCAACACCGACACGCTCAAAACTAGAGCAACAACACCAACAAAAACGCGCCGAAACATCAAAAATCCGCCTAACACAGGTAGTGGTAAAAGCCAATAACAAAACCGCAAGCCCCCCCCCGCACGTGACATCGCCAGCCGCCGTGGGGGTGCCCGGCGGGGCGCCCGGCGTGGGCTTGGCGGCGGGCTTGGTGTAGGGGCTTGGGAGGCGGTGCTAGCCCGTTGGGATGGCTATTGCGCCAACTCCAGTGCCAACTCCAGTGCCAACTCCAGCCGTGAAGATGGCGGCCATCGTCGGCACCGGCAGCACCGGCAGCGGCACTGACCCTGGTGCTGATGCTGGTATCGGTGTTGGCGATCCTCCAACCCCAACCACGAACGTGGTGCCTAAAACCTGGCGATCATCATTATCGTCAGCGGCATCAATCGTGCCGCCAACAACGCTGATTTTGTCGCCAACAGAGAACGTTTCATCCCCAACCAAGATGATCTCTACTGTCCTCAAGCTGAGTAGGGTGACAGTGGCAGCGCCAGCAAGCGGGCTGCCATTGATTTCGTAGTTGGCGCGATTAAAAGCGCTATTCGCGAAGTTAAGCAGTGTGGTATTAACCGGATCAGAGAAGGTGACCGTGAAGATTGGCGATCCGACTTCAGCCCTGATGGTTGCGGTTATCGGTGGTGGCGGCACCACGAACGGGTTCGAGTTGGCGACAACCAGGCGATCATCATCAGTGGCTTGAATCCGGCCGTCAACAACATTAATCATGTCGCCAGCCGACAGCGTTTCACCACTGACCAAAACAATGGTCGCTGTCCTCTGGCTGTCTATGTTAAGAAGGGCGGCGTTATCCAGCGGGCTGCCATTTATTTCGTAGTTGGCGCGGTTAAGAGCGCTATTCGCGAAGTCATCTCTAACCAGTGTGTCGCTGATTCTCTCAGAGAAGACAATCGTGATTCTGTTCGTTCTGGCTGTAGCCGTGATGGTTACCGTTATCGGTGGTAGCGGCACCGTAAACGTCTCGCCGACAACCAGGCGATCGTCAGCGCCGGCGCCTCTAATCCGGCCGTCAATAACACTGATTACCTCACGGCCAACCAGCTCTTCGCCCGCTGGCAGGGAGATGGTTATCGCCCGGCGGTTGGGTGAGAAGCTAAACGTGGTGTCGGCTGGCAGTTGCCCGTTGTTGGTTTGTCCGGCGTCAGTTTGTCCGCCAACAAATTGATAGTTAGCGGGGTTGCGAGCACTGGTCGTGAAGCCCGCTTCTCCGGGCGCAGCGATATTGACCGGAGCAGAGAAGACAACCGAGATGTCCCGATCGCCGATTGCAGCCATAATGGTTGCTGTTATTGGCAACGTAAATGTGGTGGCTTCAACCCGGCGATCGTCAGCGGGATCAGCGGCCTTGATCACATCGCCGATGATGCGGATCGTTGTGCCATCGGTTATTCCCACCGGAAAGCTAATGGTTGCCGTCAGGCCGTCGTTAGACAAGACAATCGTGGTGCCGGTTTCTTCGCCGGGCAGCGTTAGGCCATTAATTAGATAGTGGTCGTGGTTGAGAGCGCTGGTTGAGAAGCTCGCCTCCCCATCTTCTGCTTCAGCGCCATTGACCGGATCGGAGAAGGTGATCGTGATGTCTAGCTCGCCCGCTACAGCCACAATGGTTGCTGTTATGGACGCTGGCAGCGTGAATGAAGCGGGTTGAACTCTGCGAGTGTCAGCACCGACACCTTTAATCCGACCGCCGATAACACTGATGGTTTCGCCGCCGACTAGCTCTTCGCCCGGCGGCAGGGAGATGGTTATCGTTCTGCGGTCGGACGAGAATCTAAACGTGGTGCCTTCGGGCAGTTGCCCGTCGTTCGTTTCAGTTTCAGTTCCCCCGTCGTCGGTTTGCCCTTTGTCAAATCGGTAGTTAGCGGCGTTGCGGGCGCTAGTCGGTAAGCCAGCTCCGGTCTCAGCGATATTGACCGGAGCGGAGAAGACAACTATGACGTCTCGCTCGCTTATTGCAGCCGTGATGGTTGCGGTAATCGGTGGTAGCGGCACCGTGAACGATTTGTCTCCAACCAGGCGGTCGTCATCAGCGTCAGCGGCTTTAATCATGCCGCCGATAACAGTGATTGTTTCTCCCCCAGCTAGCTCTTCGTCCGGCGGCAAGGTGATGGTTATCGTTCTGCGGTCATCGGAGAAATTGAACCCGGTTTCGTCGGGCAGCTGGCCGCCATCAATTTCATAGTGAGCGGGATTACGAGCGCCAGCCCCGCTCGTTGTGATGTCAATCGGATCGGTGAAGGTGACCGTGATGATTCGCTCGTTCGGCGCGGCCGTGATGGTTGCGGTTATTGGTGGTAGCGGCACCGTGAACGATGCTTCTTGAACTCGGCGATCGTCAACGTCGGCGCCTCTAATCCGGCCGCCGATAACAGTGATTGTTTCGCCGCCGACTAGCTCTTCGCCCGCTGGTAGAGAGATGGTTATCGTTCTGCGGTCGAACGAAAAGCTAAACGTGGCGTCGGGGGGCAGTTGCCCGTTGTTGGTTTGCTCGCCAACAAATTGATAGTTATCAATGTTTCGGGCGCTAGTCGTGAAGCCGTCTCCGTCTGCAGCGATATTCACCGGCGCAGAGAAGACAACTATGACGTCTAGGTCGTCCGGTGCAGCCGTGATGGTTGCGGTAATCGGTGTTGGCACCGTGAACGAGGTGGCTTGCACCCTGCGGTCGTCGATGGTGGCTTCGCCGCTGATCCTGCCGGCAACAACGCTGATCTCTTCACCGCCAACTAGCTCTTCGCCCGGCGGCAAAGTAATCACCGCCACCTGGCCGTTTGGTGCGAGGGTGATCGTGGTGTCGGCGGGCAGTGGGCCGCCATCAATTTCATAGTTAGCGGGGTTGCGGGCGCTGGTCGCGAAGCCGGGCTGCTCGCTTGCTGCGGGATTGACTGGCTCAGAAAAGCGAACTGCGATGTTTCGCGTGCTAGCTGCGGCGGTGATTTCTTCAACTGTGATCTGGTTCGTTGCGGTAACCGAACCAGAGCCAGCCCGCACTCGGCGTTCATCGCTAGCGGCTTTAATCGCGTCGCCAACAACGCTGATAACTGCGTCAGTGGTCAGCCCATTGCCCGGCTGCAAAGTAATCGTCGCCGTTTGGCCGTTGGCCGACAGCTCAATGTCGCCAGCGTCGACACCGGGCAGCGAGCCGGGGGAACCAAGCTGTCCGTCAGAGTCAAGCTCAGCAATCTGATAGTGGGCGGGATTGCGAGCACTGGTCGCGAAGCCGGATTCCCCGGGCGCAGCGGCGTTGACTGGTTCAGAGAACATAATGGTGATGCGCAGATTGCCAGCCGCAGCCTTAGTGATGGTTGCCGTTATCGGTGTCGCTGG
Organism: Candidatus Poriferisodalaceae bacterium; assembly: GCA_965212125.1. Classification (GTDB taxonomy): domain Bacteria; phylum Actinomycetota; class Acidimicrobiia; order Acidimicrobiales; family Poriferisodalaceae; genus CAYRJD01. Next base: position 1,652,905 of record OZ243045.1, read on the forward strand.
CTGCACACCATCGTCCGTAGTAACAACCACACTGACGGGGTCGTCAACCAGGCGGGTATCACTAGCCGCAGCACCCTTAATCACACCACCCAAAACTTCAATAAGCGAACCACTAGTCACACCCACCGGCAAAGTAATTGTCAGCACCGTGCCATCAGCAGACAACACATACTCAGCAAGCGGAGGCACCAACACAGTTTTATTAACCCGATAATGAGCAGGATTGCGGGCACCCATCCCAGTCTCAGCGCCGCTAACCGCCGCAGAGAACGTAACGGTGATCGTGTCCGACCCGACCGCAGCGGTGATCTCTGTCACCGTTATCGCTGTCGTCGTAGCCGGGAAACTGCGCTCGGCGGCCGCAACTAGGCGATCATCAAAAGCAGCCCGGATCTGGTTATCAACAACGCTGACCGTGTTGCCAGCCACCACCGGCAAAACCGGGTTCAGCTCGGTACTCACCAAAGTAATAGTCACCGTCATAGTGTCAGCGTCATAGGCAATCTCGTTGGTCGTGGCCGCATCCAACGGAGTGCCGTCGATTTCGTAGTTAGCCAAATTGCGAGCACTGCTAGCAAAATCAGTCTCACCCGACGTTGCGTCATTGACCGGCTGGGTGAACTCAACGGTGATCGTTCGTGACCCGACCGCAGCGGTAATGGTCGCCGTTATCGCTCCCGTCGGTGTTGGCACCGTGAACTCAAACTCTTCAACACGGCGATCATCAAGCGCACCAGCCGCGCTAATCGCATCGTCAACAACGCTGATCACCGCGCCCGCAAACAGCTCCGAACCCGCCGGCAAAGTAATCCTCGCCGTCGATACCCCCGTCGCAACGTCAGTCGACAACGCAATATCATCAGCGGTGACGCCGGGCAACGCAGTCGCGGGCTGCCCGGCAGCCGAGGCAATCCGATAGTTAGCCGGATTGCGGGCACCCGTCCCAGACACAGCATCGCTAACCGCCGCAGAGAACACAACAACGATCTCTAACCCACCAGCCACACCGGTGATGCCTGTCACCGTTATCTGGTCCGTTGGCGTAACGGTGTGTGGCTCAGTTTGAACCAAACGATCATCGTTTGCATCTGCAGTGTTGATCACATTGTCAGCAACAGTGATCGTTGCGCTGGCCGCTAAACCATCGCCCGGCTGCAAAATAATCCTCGTCGTCGTGGTGGCAGCTACATAGGTAACCGTGGCGGTGCTAGGCAGCGCGGCGCCGTCAATCCGATAATGAGCGCGGTTGGCAGCACCAGACCCGGTCGTTGCAGGATTAACCGCCACATCGAACACAACAACGATCTCTAACCCGCCAGCGGCAGCTGTGATGGTTGCGGTAATCGCAGCTAGCACATCGAACGTGGTGGCCGGAATCAAACGCCCGTCAAAAGCAGCCTTGATCTGGTTAGCAACAATGCTGATCCGATTACCGCCAGCTAACTCTGAACCAGACGGCAAAGTAATCGTCGCCGTTCGACCGTCAGCCGACAAGACAATATTGCTAGCGGAAACGCCAGGCAACGAGCCAGCGGGCAACGGGCCAGTGCCGTCAGGGTCAATCCGATAATGCGCCGGGTTGCGAGCGCCCGTCCCAGTTGTAGCCGGGTCAACTCGATCGGTGAACGTAACGGTGAAGGTTCGCTCACTAGCGAGTGCTGCGATAGTCGCGGTAAACAACCCCGTCGATCCTGGCACCGTGAACGAGGGAACAAGAGGTTCAACTCGGCGGTCGTCAATAGCACCAGCAGCGCTGATTATCCCGTCCACAATGCGGATCACCTGGCCCTCAACCAGCTCCGAACCCGACGACAAAGTAATAGTCGCCGTCATAGTGCCAGCGTCATAGGCAATCTCGTCGACCATGGTCGTATCCAACGGAGTGTCGTCGATTTCGTAGTTAGCCGGATTAGCCGCACTAGTCAAGAAGTTGTCGGTGTCCGTTGAATCAACAGCATTAACCGCCGCAGAGAACACAACAGTGATCTCTAACCCACCAGCCACAGCCTCAATACTGTCAACCATGATCCGTGACGCCGTCCCAACCGTGCGAGAGGCAAACTCAACTCGCCGCTCATCGCTAACGGCTTTAATCGTGTCCTCACCAACCACGGGCATGTCGCTACCAACAGTGACCGTTGCGTTATCGGGCAACCTCTCACTAACACGCAAGAGAGGCAAAGTAATAGTCACCTGCCTAGTCATCAACGGGTCGTTGCCAACGCGGGCAATCTCAGTGTCCGCGTGCAGTGCGGCACCATTGATTCGGTAGTGGACGAGATTAAGAGCGCTAGTCGCAAAAGCAGCAGCGGTGCCCGTTGGCTCTGTGACGTTGACCGGCGCAGAGAACGTAACAGTGATAAGTCGCCCACCAGCCGAAGCCGCGATGCCTGTCGTTATCGGTATCGCAGGCTGCACACCGTCGTCCGTAGTAACAACCACACTGACAGGATCAACCAAGCGAGCATCACTAGCCGCAGCACCCTTAATCGCGTTACCCGAAATAGCGTTACCCGAAACCTCAATAAGCGAACCCTCAGGTAAGCCCGAATCCAAAGTAATAGTCAACGTCGTGCCGTCAAAAGTGCCAGCAAAAGACAACCCAAGCACAGGCGCATTAGACGGCTGAGCTCCATTAATCCGATAGTTAGCAGGATTAACAGCGCTGGTCGCAAAGCCAGCCGTGCCCGAAGCCGCTCCGCTAACCGCCTCAGAAAACGTAACGGTGATCGTTGCAGACCCAACCGTCGCTGCGATAGTTGCGGTAATCGAACCTGACGGAACCGGCAAACTGAGCTGGCTGGCTGCAACTAGGCGATCATCAAGAGCAGCCCTGATCTGGTTAGCAACAACGCTGACCGTGTTACCAGCCACCACCGGCAACACCGTGTCAAGCAAAGTAATAGTCGCCGTTCGATTCACATCTGAGAAAACAAACCCCGTGGCAGCAGCCAACGCAACGCCGTCGATTTCGTAGTTAACCGGATTAGCCGCACTACTAGCAAAATCAGTCTCACCCGACGCTGCGGCATTAACCGGCTGAGTGAACTCAACAGTGACCTCACGCGACCCGGCCGCAGCCGTGATCTCTCTCACCGTCACCACCGCGCCCGCCGTAACAGGCACATCAAAATCAAACCCTTCAACACGACGATCGTCGGTAACGCCAGCCGCGCTGATCACTCCGTCAACAACGCGAATCGACTGACCCGCAATCAAAAACGAACCCGCCGGCAAAACAACAGTCGCCACCGAGTTAGCGCCAGCCACAGGGTCATCTGTCAAATCCCCAACCGTGGTGCCAACCACAGAGTTGCCACCAATCAAATAATGCGCAGGATTACGAGCACTAGTCGCGAAGCCACCCTCACCCGACGCAACACCATTGACCGGCTCAGAAAACACAACAATGAAACTCGACTCACCAGCCACAGCCACAATGCGATCAACCACGATTTGTGCCGCCGCCGCAACCGGTCGAGAAGCACCCTGCACCCGACGATCATCAGTAGCACCAGCCGCGCTAATCACCCCGTCAACAACACTGACCATCGCCCCAGCAGGCAACCCATTACCCGGCAACAAAGTAATAACCGCCGTCGACATCGCCGTCACGCTGTCAGTCGACAACGCAATATCGCCAGCGGTAACGCCAGACAGCGCGCCGCCGTCAAGCCGGTAATGCGCGGGATTGCGAGCACCCGACCCAGACACAGCATCGCTAACCGCCGCAGAAAACACAACAGTGATACGCAACCCACCGGTTGTAGCAGTGATGCTTGTAACCGTTATCTGGTCCGTTGCGGTAACCGGGAAAGAAGCACCCTGCACTCGCCGCTCATCATTAGCGGCCTTGATCGCATCGTCAGCAACACCAACCATCGCGGCGGTCAGCCCATTACCCGGCAACAAAGTAATCCTCGCCGTCAAGCCGTCGCCCGACAGGGCAATATTGCTAACGGTGACACCAGGCAACTCGCCACCGTCAAGCAGGTAGTTAGCCGGATTACGGGCACCCGTCCCAGACACAGCGTCGCTAACCGCCGCAGAAAACACAACAACGACCTCAAGCCCACCAGCCAAAGCTGTGATACTTGTAACCATTATCGGTGTGGCTGGCTGCACACCGTCATCCGTAGTAACAACCACACTGACAGGGTCAACCCTGCGAGTATCACTAGCCGCAGCACCCTTAATCGTGTTACCCAAAACCTCAATAAGCGAACCCTCAGTCAAACCCGACGGGAAAGCACCCGACCCCAAAGCAATAGTCAGCACCGTGCCATCAGCAGACAACGCAGGCGCACCAGGCAGCGGATCTCTATTAATCCGATAATTGGCAGGATTACGGGCACCCGTCGCAGACACAGCACTGCTAACCGCCGCAGAGAACGTAACGGTGACCGTGTCCGACCCGACCGACGCGGTGATAGTCGCGGTAATCGAACCTGACGGAACCGGCAAACTGAGCTGGCTGCCCGCAACTAAGCGAGCATCAAAAGCAGCCCTGATCTGGTTAGCAACAACGCTGATCGTGTTGCCAGCCACCACCGGCAAACCCGAACCAAGCAAAGTAATAGTCGCCGTCGATACCCCCGTCACGCTGTCAGTCGACAACGCAATATCGCCAGCGTCAACACCAGGTAGCGCGCCGCCGTCAATCTGATAATGGGCGGGATTGCGAGCACTGGTTGCGAAGTTGTCGGCATCCGTCGAATCTGCGTCATTAACCGATCCGGTGAACACAACCGCGATCTCACGCGACCCGACCGCAGCCTCAATACGAGCAACCCCTATCGCTCCCGTCGGTGTTGGCACCGTGAACTCAAACTCTTCAACACGGCGATCATCAAAATCACCAGCCGCGCTAATCACATCGTCAACAACGCGAATCACCTGACCCGCAACCAAGAACGAACCCGCCGGCAAAACAACCGTCGCCACCGTCCCGCCATTTGTCAAAGCCTCAACCGTGGCACCAGCAAGCAGCGAACCGCCGTCAAGCAAGTAGTGCGCGAGATTGCGAGCACCCGACCCAGACACAGCACCGCTAACCGCAGCAGAGAACTCAACCGTGAAACTCGGCGCACCAGCCACAGCCACAATGCGATCAACCACGATTTGTGCCGCCGACGCAACCGGTCTAGAAGCACCCTGCACCCGACGATCATCAGTAGCACCAGCAGCGCTAATCACCCCGTCAACAACACTGACCATCACCCCAGCAGGCAACCCATTACCCGGCAACAAAGTAATAACCGCCGTTTGGCCGTCGACCGACAACGCAATATCGCCAGCGGTAACGCCAGACAGCGCGCCGCCGTCAAGCCGGTAATGCGCGGGATTGCGAGCACCCGACCCAGACACAGCATCGCTAACCGCCGCAGAAAACACAACAGTGATACGCAACCCACCGGTTGTAGCAGTGATGCTTGTAACCGTTATCTGGTCCGTTGCGGTAACCGGTCGTGAAGCACCCTGCACTCGCCGCTCATCATTAGCGGCCTTAATCGCATCGTCAGCAACACCAACCATCGCGGCGGTCAGCCCATTACCCGGCAACAAAGTAATCCTCGCCGTCAGGCCATCGCCCGACAGGGCAATATTGCTAACGGTGACACCAGGCAACTCGCCACCGTCAAGCAGGTAGTTAGCCGGATTACGGGCACCCGACCCAGTCGCAGTGTCGCTAACCGCCGCAGAAAACACAACAACGATCTCTAACCCACCAGCCGCAGCGGTGATACTTGTAACCATTATCGCTGTGGCTGGCTGCACACCGTCATCCGTAGTAACAACCACACTGACAGGGTCAACCCTGCGAGTATCACTAGCCGCAGCACCCTTAATCGTGTCGCCCAAAACCTCAATAAGCGAACCATCGGTCAAACCCGTCGGGAACGCACCCGACCCCAAAGCAATAGTCAGCACCGTGCCATCAGCAGACAACTGATAATCACCAGCCCGTGACTCTCTATTAATCCGATAGTTGGCAGGATTACGGGCACCCGTCCCAGACACAGCGTCGCTAACCGCCGCAGAGAACGTAACGGTGACCGTGTCCGACCCGACCGACGCGGTGATAGTCGCGGTAATCGAACCTGACGGAACCGGCAAACTGAACTGGCTGCCCGCAACACGGCGAGCATCAAAAGCAGCCTTAATCTGGTTAGCAACAACGCTGACCGTGTTACCAGCCACCACCGGCAAACCCGAACCAAGCAAAGTAATAGTCGCCGTCATACGGTCGGCCGACAAATTGATCATCGTGGTGCCCGCAGGCAGCGGAGTGCCGTCGATTTCGTAGTTAGCCGGATTAGCCGCACTACTAGCAAAATCATCACCCGACACAGCGTCATTAACCGGCCCGGTGAACACAACCGCGATCTCACGCGACCCGACCGCAGCCTCAATACGAGCAACCCCTATCGCTCCCGTCGGCGTTGGCACCGGGAACGAATCAGCCTCAACTCGGCGATCATCGTTGGCCCCGACCGCGCTAATCACACCACCAACAACACGAATCACATCACCCGCAACTAGCTCCTCACCCGCTGCTAAAACAATCCTTGTCGTCATAGAGCCAGCGTCATAAGTAACCTCATCAACCACCGCCACCAACGCGACACCATCGATTTCGTAGTTCACCAAACTGCGGGCACCCACCGGATCGACTGGCTCAGAGAACCTGACAGTGATCTCTAACCCGCCAGCCTCAGCAGTAATTTCTTCAACCGTGATTAGAGTCGCCGCCCCAACGGTGAGCGAGGCAGCCTGCACCCGGCGATCATCGTTGGCTCCGACCGCGGTGATCACACCACCAGCAACGCTGACCGTTGCATTATCAGCCAACCCCGACAACAAAACAATCGTTGTCGTCATAGAGCCAGCGTCATAAGTAACCTCATCAACCACCGCCACCACCAACGCGACACCATTGATTTCGTAGTTAGCGAGACTGCGGGCACCCACCGGATCAACTCGTTCAGAGAACCTGACAGTGATCTCTAACCCGCCAGGATCAGCAGCAATAGTTGCGGTAATCAACACCGCCGCCCCAACGGTGAGCGGCTCCGTTTGAACTCGGCGATCATCACCAGCATCTGCGGTGTTGATCACATCGTCAGCAACACTGACCGTTGCGAAATCAGCCAACCCCGACAACAAAACAATCGTTGTCGTCCTAGACGCAGCGTCATAGGTAACGGTCGCGTCGTCTGGTAGTGCGGCGTTATTGATCTGGTAATGCGCGCGATTAGCAGCACCAGACCCGCTCGCAGCCGCATTGACTGGCGCAGAGAACGTGACGGTGATCTCTAACCCACCAGGCGCAGCAGCAATAGTTGCGGTAACCGCGTCTAGCACCACAAATGAGGTAGCCGCAACCAGACGCCCATCAAAAGCAGCCTTAATCTTGTTAGCAACAACGCTGATCGTGTCGCCACCAACTAACTCCGACAACAAAGTAATCGTCGCCGTTTGACCATCGGCCGACAAAACAATATCGCCAGCGTCAACACCAACCAGCGGGGCGTCATTGATCTGATAGCTAGCCGGATTGCGAGCGCTAACCGGATCGGCTCGATCAGTGAACGTAACAGTGAAGACTCGCTCACTAGCCAAACCCTCAACAGACGCAGCAAACAACCCCGCCGGTGTTGGCACCGGGAACGAATCAGCCTCAACTCGGCGATCATCGTTGACCCCGACCGCGCTAATCACACCACCAACAACACGAATCACATCACCCGCAACCAACTCCTCACCCGCCGCTAAAACAATCCTCACCGTCCTAGAGCCAGCGTCATAAACAACCTCATCAACCACCGCCACCAACTCGACACCAACGATTTCGTAGCTAGCCAAACTGCGGGCACCCACCGGATCAACTGGCTCAGAGAACCTGACAGTGATCTCTAACCCGCCAGGCTCAGCAGTAATTTCTTCAACCGTGATTAGAGTCGCCGCCCCAACGGTGAGCGAGGCAGCCTGCACCCGGCGATCATCGCTGGCTCCGACAGCGGTAATCACACCACCAGCAACGCTGACCGTTGCATTATCAGCCAACCCCGACGCTAAAACAATCGTTGTCGTCATAGAGCCAGCGTCATAAGTAACCTCATCAACCACCGCCACCACCAACGCGACACCATTGATTTCGTAGTTCACCAAACTGCGGGCACCCACCGGATCAACTGACTCAGAGAACCTGACAGTGATCTCTAACCCGCCAGCCTCAGCAGTAATTTCTTCAACCGTGATTAGAGTCGCTGCCCCAACGGTGAGCGGCTCCGTTTGAACCCGGCGATCATCACCAGCGTCTGCGGTGTTGATCACATCGTCAGCAACACTGACCGTTGCGAAATCAGCCAACCCCGACAGCAAAGTAATCGTCACCACCAAACCATCGCCCGACAGCTCAATATCGTCAGCGGTAACGCCAACCAACGCGGCGTCGTTGATCTGGTAGTTAGCGAGACTGCGAGCACCCACCGGATCAACTGGCGCAGAGAACGTGACAGTGATCACCAACCCGCCAGGATCAGCAGCAATAGTTGCGGTAACCGCGTCTAGCACCACAAATGAGGTAGCCGCAACCAGACGCCCATCAAAAGCAGCCTTAATCTTGTTAGCAACAACGCTGATCGTGTCGCCACCAACTAACTCCGACAACAAAGTAATCGTCGCCGTTTGACCATCGGCCGACAAAACAATATCGCCAGCGTCAACACCAACCAGCGGGGCGTCATTGATCTGATAGCTAGCCGGATTAGTCGCGCTAACCGGATCGGCTCGATCAGTGAACGTAACAGTGAAGACTCGCTCACTAGCCAAACCCTCAACAGACGCAGCAAACAACCCCGCCGGTGTTGGCACCGGGAACGAACCAGCTCGCACCCGGCGATCATCGTTGACCCCGACCGCGCTAATCACACCACCAACAACACGAATCACATCACCCGCAACCAACTCCTCACCCGCCGCTAAAACAATCCTTGTCGTCATAGAACCAGCGTCATAAACAACCTCATCAACCACCGCCGTCACCAACGCGACACCATTGATTTCGTAGCTAGCCAAACTGCGAGCACCCACCGGATCAACTCGCTCAGAGAACCTGACAGTGATCACCAACCCGCCAGCCTCAGCGGTAATTTCTTCAACCGTGATTAGAGTCGCCGCCCCAACGGTGAGCGAGGCAGCCTCAACCCGACGATCATCGTTGGCTCCGACAGCGGTAATCACACCACCAGCAACGCTGACCGTTGCATTATCAGCCAACCCCGACAACAAAACAATCGTCACCACCAAGCCATCGCCCGACAGCTCAATATCGTCAGCGGTAACGCCAACCAACGCCGCGTCGTTGATCTGGTAGTTCACCAAACTGCGGGCACCCACCGGATCAACTCGTTCAGAGAACCTGACAGTGATCACCAACCCGCCAGCCTCAGCGGTAATTTCTTCAACCGTGATTAGAGTCGCCGCCCCAACGGTGAGCGAGGCAGCCTCAACCCGGCGATCATCGCTGGCTCCGACAGCGGTGATCACACCACCAGCAACACTGACCGTTGCATTATCAGCCAACCCCGACGCTAAAACAATCGTTGTCGTCATAGAGCCAGCGTCATAAGTAATCTCATCAACCACCGCCGTCACCAACGCGACACCGTTGATCTGGTAGTTCACCAAACTGCGGGCACCCACCGGATCAACTGACTCAGAGAACCTGACAGTGATCTCTAACCCGCCAGCCTCAGCAGTAATTTCTTCAACCGTGATTAGAGTCGCTGCCCCAACGGTGAGCGGCTCCGTTTGAACTCGGCGATCATCACCAGCGTCTGCGGTGTTGATCACATCGTCAGCAACACTGACCGTTGCGAAATCAGCCAACCCCGACAGCAAAGTAATCGTCACCACCAAACCATCGCCCGACAGCTCAATATCGTCAGCGGTAACGCCAACCAACGCGGCGTCGTTGATCTGGTAGTTAGCGAGACTGCGAGCACCCACCGGATCAACTGGCGCAGAGAACGTGACAGTGATCACCAACCCGCCAGGATCAGCAGCAATAGTTGCGGTAACCGCGTCTAGCACCACAAATGAGGTAGCCGCAACCAGACGCCCATCAAAAGCAGCCTTAATCTTGTTAGCAACAACGCTGATCGTGTCGCCACCAACTAACTCCGACAACAAAGTAACCCTCAGCACCGTCCCATCATTCGTTAAAGCCCCAAACGTGGTGCCAACAGGCAACGAGGCGTCGTTGATCTGGTAGCTAGCCGGATTGCGAGCGCTAACCGGATCGGCTCGATCAGTGAACGTAACAGTGAAGACTCGCTCACTAGCCAAACCCTCAATAGACGCAGCAAACAACCCCGCCGGTGTTGGCACCGGGAACGAATCAGCCTCAACTCGGCGATCATCGTTGACCCCGACCGCGCTAATCACACCACCAACAACACGAATCACATCACCCGCAACCAACTCCTCACCCGCTGCTAAAACAATCCTTGTCGTCATAGAGCCAGCGTCATAAGTAACCTCATCAACCACCGCCACCAACGCGACACCATCGATTTCGTAGTTCACCAAACTGCGGGCACCCACCGGATCGACTGGCTCAGAGAACCTGACAGTGATCTCTAACCCGCCAGCCTCAGCAGTAATTTCTTCAACCGTGATTAGAGTCGCCGCCCCAACGGTGAGCGAGGCAGCCTGCACCCGGCGATCATCGCTGTCTCCGACCGCGGTGATCACACCACCAGCAACGCTGACCGTTGCATTATCAGCCAACCCCGACAACAAAACAATCGTTGTCGTCATAGAGCCAGCGTCATAAGTAACCTCATCAACCACCGCCACCACCAACGCGACACCATTGATTTCGTAGTTAGCGAGACTGCGGGCACCCACCGGATCAACTCGTTCAGAGAACCTGACAGTGATCTCTAACCCGCCAGGATCAGCAGCAATAGTTGCGGTAATCAACACCGCCGCCCCAACGGTGAGCGGCTCCGTTTGAACTCGGCGATCATCACCAGCATCTGCGGTGTTGATCACATCGTCAGCAACACTGACCGTTGCGAAATCAGCCAACCCCGACAACAAAACAATCGTTGTCGTCCTAGACGCAGCGTCATAGGTAACGGTCGCGTCGTCTGGTAGTGCGGCGTTATTGATCTGGTAATGCGCGCGATTAGCAGCACCAGACCCGCTCGCAGCCGCATTGACTGGCGCAGAGAACGTGACGGTGATCTCTAACCCACCAGGCGCAGCAGCAATAGTTGCGGTAACCGCGTCTAGCACCACAAATGAGGTAGCCGCAACCAGACGCCCATCAAAAGCAGCCTTAATCTTGTTAGCAACAACGCTGATCGTGTCGCCACCAACTAACTCCGACAACAAAGTAATCGTCGCCGTTTGACCATCGGCCGACAAAACAATATCGCCAGCGTCAACACCAACCAGCGGGGCGTCATTGATCTGATAGCTAGCCGGATTGCGAGCGCTAACCGGATCGGCTCGATCAGTGAACGTAACAGTGAAGACTCGCTCACTAGCCAAACCCTCAACAGACGCAGCAAACAACCCCGCCGGTGTTGGCACCGGGAACGAATCAGCCTCAACTCGGCGATCATCGTTGACCCCGACCGCGCTAATCACACCACCAACAACACGAATCACATCACCCGCAACCAACTCCTCACCCGCCGCTAAAACAATCCTCACCGTCCTAGAGCCAGCGTCATAAACAACCTCATCAACCACCGCCACCAACTCGACACCAACGATTTCGTAGCTAGCCAAACTGCGGGCACCCACCGGATCAACTGGCTCAGAGAACCTGACAGTGATCTCTAACCCGCCAGGCTCAGCAGTAATTTCTTCAACCGTGATTAGAGTCGCCGCACCAACAGTGAGCGAACCGGCCTGCACCCGGCGATCATCGCTGGCTCCGACAGCGGTAATCACACCACCAGCAACGCTGACCGTTGCATTATCAGCCAACCCCGACGCTAAAACAATCGTTGTCGTCATAGAGCCAGCGTCATAAGTAACCTCATCAACCACCGCCACCACCAACGCGACACCATTGATTTCGTAGTTCACCAAACTGCGGGCACCCACCGGATCAACTGACTCAGAGAACCTGACAGTGATCTCTAACCCGCCAGCCTCAGCGGTAATTTCTTCAACCGTGATTAGAGTCGCTGCCCCAACGGTGAGCGGCTCCGTTTGAACCCGGCGATCATCGTTGGCGCCTTCAGCGGTGATCACACCACCAGCAACACTGACCGTTGCGAAATCAGCCAACCCCGACAACAAAACAATCGTTGTCGTCATAGAGCCAGCGTCATAAGTAATCTCATCAACCACCGCCGCCGCCAACTCGACACCATTGATTTCGTAGTTAGCCAAACTGCGGGCACCCACCGGATCGACTGGCTCAGAGAACCTGACAGTGATCACCAACCCACCAGCCTCAGCGGTGATTTCTTGAACCGTGATTAGAGTCGCCGCACCAACAGTGAGCGAACCGGCCTGCACCCGACGATCATCGTTGACCCCGACAGCGGTAATCACACCACCAACAACACTGACCGTTGCATTATCAGCCAACCCCGACAACAAAACAATCGTTGTCGTCATAGACGCAACGTCATAGGTAACAGTCGCGTCGTCCGGTAGTGCGGCGTTATTGATCTGGTAATGCGCGCGATTAGCAGCACCAGACCCGCTCGCAGCCGCATCGACTGGCTCACTAAACCTGACAGTGATCACCAACCCGCCAGCCTCAGCGGTGATTTCTTGAACCGTGATTAGAGTCGCCGTCCCAACGGTGAGCGAACCAGCCTGCACCCGACGATCATCGTTGACCCCGACAGCGGTAATCACACCACCAACAACACTGACCGTTGCATTATCAGCCAACCCCGACAACAAAACAATCGTTGTCGTCCTAGACGCAACGTCATAGGTAACAGTCGCGTCGTCTGGTAGTGCGGCGTTATTGATCTGGTAATGCGCGCGATTAGCAGCACCAGACCCGCTCGCAGCCGCATTGACTGGCTCAGAGAACCTGACAGTGATCACCAACCCACCAGGCTCAGCAGCAATAGTTGCGGTAATCAACACCGCCACCGTGAACGACGCAGCCTCAACACGGCGATCATCGCTGACCCCGACAGCGGTAATCACGCCACCTGCAACGCTGACCACAGCTTCTTCAGCTAACAGCTGGCCCGGCGGCAAAGTAATCGTCACCGTTCGACCATCGCCCGACAGCTCAATATCGTCAGCGTCAACACCGACCAACGCAGCGCCATCAATCTGATAGTGGACGGGATTGCGAGCGCTAGTCGCGAAGCCGGGCTGCCCGTCCGCAACAGCGTTGACTGGCTCAGAGAACCTGACCATGATGCTTCGCGTGCCAGCCTTACCAGTGATTTCTTCAACCGTGATTAGTGTCGCCGCATCAACGGTGAGAGAGCCAGCCTCAACCCGGCGATCATCGCTGGCGCCGGCCGCGGTGATCACACCACCGGCAACGCTGACCGTTGCGTTATCGGCCAACCCCGACGGCAAAGTAATCGTCACCACCAAGCCATCAGCCGACAAATCAATCGAAACAATTCCGGGTAACGATGAGGTATTAACGGACAACGGTTCATCATTGATTAGATAATGGACGAGATTAAGAGCACTGGTTTCGTAGCCAGTCTCCCCGTCCACTGCTCTGCTGACCGCTTCAGAAAAGACAACCATGACGTTGGTAAATCCGGCTGCAGCCCTAACTTCGGCTGTTATCGGCCTCGCCGCCTCAACCGTGCGGGCGGTGGCTTGCACCCGGCGGTCATCGGTGGGCCCGACAGCGGTGATCACACCGCCAGCAACCGTGATCTCTACGCCACTAACCAGCCCTGAACCTGACTGCAAAGTAATCGTCGCCGTCATAGAGCCAGCGTCATAAACAACCGTCGCGTCGTCCGGTAACGCGGCGCCACCAATCTGGTAATGGGCGGGATTGAGAGCGCTAGTCGCGAAGTCAGACTCCCCGTCCGCAGCCGCATTGACCCGCTCAGAGAACCTGACAGTGATCTCTAGCCCGCCGGGATCGGCTTTGACGATGTCCGCAGTGATCGGTTTCGCCTCTCCCACCATGAACTCGGCGGCTAGCACCAGCCGCTCGTCGTTAGCGGCCTTAATCACGCCGCCAACAACACTGACCACTGCATTGTTGTCCAGCCCATCGCCTGGCTGCAAAGTAATCGTCGCCGTCATGCCGTCGGCCGATAAAGCAACCGATGCGGTTCCAGGCAGTGCGGCGGGCTGCCCGGCGGCGCCAATCTGATAGTGAGCGGGGTTACGGGCGCTAGCCGCAAAACCCGGCGTCTCAGATATAGCGCCGCTGACCGGAGCAGAGAACTCAACGGTGATGGTTAGCTGGCCAGCCTCAGCTGTGATGGTTGCGATAATCGGTTCTACTAGTTGTACGCCTGTTGCCATGACAACGACCAGTGCGGCTTTATTCACACGGTTTTCGTCATTTGCGCTGGTGATCCCGCCAGCAATGACAGCGATCGTTGCACCCAGAGTTAGCTCCGAACCCTCGGGCAAAGTAATCGTCACCACCAAGCCGTTAGTCGACAAGGCAATCGTGGTGTCTGCGGGCAGCGGGTTGCCGTTGATCTGGTAGTGGGCGAGGTTAAGAGCGGTAGCCGAGACCGACTCAGAGAAGATGATCGTGATGATTCTCTCCCCGACTCCATCGGTGGAGATTGCTGGTGTTATCACCTGCAAGCTGACTACTACCTCGGTTTGGGCGCCTTCAATCCGACCTCTGATCGTGCCGCGCCGCAAGATCTGCCCGGGTGCGATTACGGCGATGCTCTGGCCGCACGGGTTATCGGGGGCGTCGCCGATTCGGGCTAGCGCGCCGGAAGTGCAGTCGGGCGGAGCAAAGGTCGTGCCCAAGCCATCCGGCAGGTTGATTCTGTCGCCACGCTTTGGCAGATCGGCAAAGGTCGGCGAATCCGTAGTCAGTAGAAACGCGAACTCATTGTCAAGGTCAAGCTCCGCGCCGAACGGGTCTCGCTGCCAGCCAAGCAGTTGCTGATCGCGGGTGCCAGTGCGAAACGTGCGCTCGGCGGCGGGGAATCCGGTGCTCGGTGTGTCGGCGCTCGGCGTGTCGCTGCTCCGGTTGGCGGCAATCAACCCGGCGTAGTCAAACGACTCAAGCGTTTCGTTGTAGGTGAGCGTCACGACCACCACGCTCACGCCCCCGTCCAGTGAGTTGCTCGCACCGGTGCTCGGCCTGCCGCAATGTCTGACACCCGTGCTAGGCGCGGCCACTCCTGCGCATTCAAGATCAGCCGTGGACAGCAGATTGTTGGGGTCGGCAATCTTCTCGTTGGCAAGATCTTGATTGGCAGTTGCGCTGTCGAACGCATCGCTGTCAACGGTGAACGACTCAGAAAAAGCCGAGCTATCCGATAAGGCACTGGCGACGGCGAAGATGGTGGTGTCTTCGCCGAAGCTAATCAAGATGCTCTTGCGCTGTTCGTTAACAAAAACAGTCGCCTTGAGTTTGGCGTCGGCAGCGGAATCGGCAGCGCCGGGTAGCTGTCGCCAACTCACTCGCCAGCCGTTACCGGCCGCGCCGCTAGCCGCGCCATCGGGCTTAGCCGTGATGCGCAAGACATCGGTTATGGCGGCCGGGGTGGTAGCCGTTGCTGCGATGTGTCGCTGCCAACGCCACTGCGCCACCTGCAGGTCGGGATCAGCCTCGCTGCCGATGTCAAGCGTGACCGGGTTGGTAACCGTGGCTCGCCTGACGCGCGGATAGTTGGCGTAGGCACCAACCCGCTGCCTCTTGCTACGAGACTGATTGCCCGCCTCGTCTACGAACGCTCTGGCGGCGAGAGTGACCGTCTCACCCGTTGCAAGTGTGGTTCGGGGTCGTGCATTGCCAGCGTTGACCGCCGCGGCGGTGCCGGTGGGTGCGGTGTCTTCACACTGCTCGCTGCCGGGCGCGCCCTTCAGGCCGAACAGACAAACGGTGACGCTGGTAATGGAAGTGAAAGGCTTGCCAGTAACGGAAGAGACCGGCTCAACGGTGAAAGGCAAAATCTTGGCGGTGCTGGCTTCGGCCGTGTCGCCGGCTTCGGTCGTGTCGCCGGCGGCAGTGCCGGCGGCGGCAGCGACATAGAGCGGGGCATTACCGATGCGGATGTTGGCGAGCAGCGCATTCCTGGCGGCGGCGGTCGCAGCAGCGCTGGCGGCGGCGTCAGCAGCGGTCACAACGACGGGGTCGGTTGGCGTGCGGGTGGAGACGTCGGTGACAAGGTTCGGTTCTTTTATCTCAAGACGGATGGCGTGCGAACCCTGCGGCGCAAAAATATCTATGCGCGGGCGAAGATTGTCGGGTGCCAAGAGGCGCGCTGTGGCTTGAGTGCCGACCACCCTGCGGTTGTCGCTGCCTAGGCCTTTGATCTTGCCGTCGGCGACGCTGATCGGTGCGTTCTCTACCAGCCCCACATTGCCAGACAAACCGATGGTTATCGTTCTGTTGCCGTTCGACGCAACAAGCGTGTCGTCAGGGAACAGCACTCCGTCAGAAACGCGATAGTGGGCAGGGTTAAGCGCGCTGGTCGCAAAGCCGTCTGCCCCGCGCGATGCAACACTGACCGGCGCCGAAAAAGTAACCGTCACTTTCTTCTCGCCAGTGTTAGCCGTGATGATTGCCGTTATTGGCGACGACGTCGTTGCCGCAGCGATAGCTGCCTGCACCACTGAGTCGGGCACTACCGCTGTGCCACCGATGGCGGTAAAGCTGACGTCAACGAAAGAGGCGTCGGCGTTGCGGGTCGGTAACGAACGTAAATAGTTACGGGTTTCGCTGGGCAGGCCGTCACCGGGCAGACCTTCACCGGGCAGACCTTCACCGGGCAGACCGTCGCTGTTGACCAGCAGCACGGGGGTAATGCCGTCATTGGCTAGGCCCACGCCAAGCAGCGGACCAGCCGCCACACCATCGGCGGCAGCGGAGCCATTTACAAGCGCAATGGTGGCCGGGCTGAGCGCAATGGTGTCGCACTCGCTAAGCGCGCGGCGGATTTCCAGCGCCGTCTCGTAGCGGTTGACGCCGCCGATGCGAACAACGTCAGCTATGCCAGCGCTGTTGATGCCCGCCACGACGGATTCGGAAACGGCGGCCGTGCCTCCAACGACAACTACGCGCTCAATCTCAGCGGCCGATAGATAGTCGGCTACGGCGGCGGGCAGAGCGTTGGCTTGCGTCAGCAGGATCGGCAACTCCAGCGCATAAGCCAGCGGGCCAACAGCGATCACATCAGCAAACGAAGAATCAACGTTGACAAGCAGGGCGGTTGTTAGGTCGGTTTCGCAATAAACACCGGGCGAGCGGATCTCATTGGCAACTGCCACAGCGGTCGCATAACGATCTGCTCCGGCCAGGCGGGTGACCGTGCGCACGGGCGCGAGCGCCGCGAGCGCGTCCTCAACGTCTTGGGACACTGCGGCCGTGCCACCAACGATGAACACCTCAGAAATGAACTCATCAACGATGAAATTCTCAACCGAGCGAGACAAGCGACCCGGTGGAACCAGCAACACCGGCGCAGACTCACTAGCCGCTAACCCGGCCGCAGCTGCAGCGTCAACCAAGCTCTCACCTGACGCGACTATGACTGATTCAACGAAGCCAGCTGATCCACCGCCCGTTGTGAATGCCCGGGCTAGTGCGAGCGACGTGGCGTAGCGGTTCGACCCGCCAAACTGACGAATCTGCGCGGTGTCTGCATTGTTGTCATGATCTGACAGGCTCTCGACCGCAGTATTGGCAGCACCGGCCGGCGGTATCGCCAGCACTGACGCAGCTAAAGCAAGTACCACCAATCCAACAAGAAATCGGTGAAACATCAAAATCCGGGTGGACGCGCAAATTAGATTGGAAAGCCCCGGATACCTCAGACCTCTAACCGCAAACCCCCCCCCGCACGTGACATCGCCAGCCGCCGTGGGGGGTGCTCGGCGGGGTGCCCGGCGGCGGCTTGGTGTTAGGGGCTTGGTGAGGGTGTGGTGTTGGGGGCTTGGTGTAGGGCGGTGCTAGCCCGTTGGGATGGCTATTGCGCCAACTCCAGTGCCAACTCCAGCCGTGAAGATGGCGGCCATCGTCGGCACCGGCAGCACCGGCGGCGGCACTGTTGCTGGTGCCGGTATTGGCGTTGGCGTTGGCGCTGCTCCTACCGTGAACGACACGCCTTGAGCTCTACGGCCGCCAGACGAGGCTCTAATCGCGCCATCAATAACACTGATTACGTCGCCCACCGCTAACACTGGGCTACTACCAGGCAAGATAATCATCACCGTCACGCGGTCGCTATTGAAGGGAATCCTGGTGCCACCGGGCAATGCGGCGGCGTCGGACTCCCCGGCACGAGCAATCTGATAGTTAGCTGGGTTGCGAGCGCTAGTCGGGAAGTTGGCTGTGTTACCGCTAGCCACAAAATTGACCTGCTCAACAAAGGTAATTGTGATGGTTCGCTCGCCCGGCACAGCCCTAGTGAGGGTTGCCGTCAGGGGCACCTCAAACGAAGTGGCTTGAGCTCTGCGGTCGTCAGCACCTCGGCCTCTGATCTGGCCACCGATAATGCTGATCGTGTCGCCCACCGCTAGCACTGGCTCCGTAGAAGGCAAGGTAATCGTCACCGTCGTGAGGTCATCATCAATTGAGGCCGTACCGTCGCCCTCAACCGTGAAGGTAAACGTGGAGTCGTCGGTCAATGCGGCGGCGTCGGACTCCCCGGCGCGGGTAAGCAGATAGCTAGCCGGATTGCGAGCACTAAACGGCAAGCCCAAACCAGTCTCAGCGATACCAACCAGCGCGTTGAACTCAACCGTGATCTCTCGCTCGTTAGCCACAGCTGAAATGGTTGCCGTTATCGGTGGCAACGGCACCGTGAACGTGGCGGCCTCAACCAGGCTGGGATCATCACCGGCGCCTTTAATCGCATCACCAACAACACTGACTACGTCGCCCACTGCCAACTCCGAACCAACGGGCAAGGTAATAGTCGCAACTACGCGGTCGTTGGCGTCTGGGTCGGACAAATCGATCGTGGAGTCGGCGGGCAATGCGGCGGCGGACTGCCCGGTGCGGGCAATCTGATAGTGCGCCGGGTTGGCGGCGCTAGTCGCAAAGCCAGCTGCGGCGGTATCTGCTTCGCCATTGACCGGTTCAAGGAACGTAACCGTGATGTCTCGCTCGCCAGCCACAGCTATGACTCTCGCTTCTATCGGCGTTATTGGCAGCGTGAACTCTGCGGCTTGAACAAAGCGGTCGTCAACGTCGGCACCCCTAATCTGATCAGCAGCAATACTGATCGTGTCGCCCTCGCTTAGCGCTTCTTCTTCAGGCAAGAGAATAAGGAATTCAGAGGTAGAGATCCCTTCCGAGTTGGTGTCGGTACCACGGAAGATGATCAGGACATCTGTGGGCGGCGGGTTGATGGGCAGCGCCACGCCATTGATCTGGTAGTTGGCGGGGTTGAGAGCGCTGGTCGAGAAGTTGGCGGCGTCGGACTCCCCGGCATTGACCGGACCATCGGTGAAGATGACCACAAAACTCGCAGTGGAGCGGGCATCAAACTGAATTTCTGCGGTGATCTGTCTCGGCAGCGGCACCGTGAACGGTACGGCTGCAGCCCTGCGGCTGTCAGCACCTCGGCCTCTGATCTGGCCGCCGATAATGCTGATCGTGTCGCCCGCCGCTATCTCTGAACCAGCCGGCAAGGTAATCGTCACCGTCGTGCGGTCATCCTCTGTCGATAACACGCCGTCTTCGCCCACGTCTGAGGACTCAAACGTGGTGCCGGCGGGCAGCGAGGCAGCGGCCTGACCGGCGCGGGCAATCTGATAGTGGTCGGGGTTGTGAGCACTGAGCGGCAAGCCCGAACCAGCCTCAGCGACACCAACCAGCGCGTTGAACTCAACCAGAATTTCTAGCGACCCAATTTCCGCCGAAATGGTTGCCGTTAGCGATGGCAGCGGCACCGTGAACGATGTGGCCGCAACTCTGCGGCCGTCATCGCGAGCTTTAATTTCGCCACCGATAATGCTGATTATGTCGCCCTCCTCTAGCACTGGCTCCGTAGAAGGCAAGGTAATCGTCACCGTCGTGAGGTCATCATCGGTTGAGGTCGTACTGTCGCCCTCAACCGTGAAGGTAAACGTGGAGTCGTCGGTCAATGCAGCGGCGTCGGACTGCCCGGCACGAGCAATCTGATAGCTAGCCGGATTGCGAGCACTAAACGGCAAGCCCGGACCAGCCACAGCGACAGCAACCAGCGCGTTGAAAACAACCGTGATTTCTCGCTCGCCGGCCGTAGCTGAAATGGTTGCCGCTAGCGATGGCAGCGGCACCGTGAACGGGTCGGCTGTAGCTGTGCGGTCGTCATTGCGGGCGCTGATCTGGTCAGCGACAACTCTGATCACGTTGCCCGCCCTTGGCGCTGAACCCGCAGGCAAGGTAATCGTCACCGTCGTGCGGCCGTCTGCGTCCGCAGAAACAAGCACGGGGGTACCGGGCAGCGCTGCGCCGTTAAGTAAATAGTGGGCAGGGTTGAGAGCGCTGGTCGCGAAGTTGGCGGCGTCCGTGGCCTCTGCGACCTCAACCAAATCAGAGAAAACAACCGTGATTTCTAGCGATCCAGCCACGGCCGAAATGGTTGCCTGCAGCGGCGGCACCGGCACCGTGAACGTGGCGGCCTCAACCAGGCTGGGATCATCGCCGGCACCTTTAATCGCACCGTCAACAACACTGATTACTTCGCCGCCAGCCAACTCCGAACCAGCGGACAAGGTAATAATCGCAACTGTTCCGCCGCGATCGTCGAACAACTCAATCTCGACACCTGGGTCAAACATGTTCAACGCTTCGCCACTAATTTCGTAGTGCTCCAGGTTGGCAGCGCTAGTCGCAAAGCCATCTCCACTCTCAACGACATTGACCGGTTCAAGGAACGTAACCGTGATCTCTCGCTCGCCAACCACAGCCTCGATTTCCGCTTCTATCGGCGAGAATGGCAGCGTGAGCTCTGCGGCTTGAACCAGGCGGGAGTCGCTAGCGTCGTGGGCACCCTGAATCTTGCCGCCAACGACACTGATCGTGTCGCCTTCAGCTATTGCGTCGTCAAACAACTCAATAAGAACTTCTGTGACTGTGACTCTCTGGCCGTTGATGACAACCTCAACCTCAGAAGAATTAATAACGGCTTCGGGCAGCGCTGCGCCGTTAAGTAAATAGTGGGCAGGGTTGAGAGCGCTGGTCTCAAACTCTGCGACCTCAACCAAATCAGAGAAGGTGACCGTGATCACAAAATCGCCAGGCTCTACCGTGATGGTTGCGGTAATCGGATCTGTTGGTGTTGGCAACGGCACCGTAAACGGGGTGGCTTGAACCCGTCGGTCGTCAAAGGAATCATTTGAAGTGAACACTCTGATCTGGTTGTGAACAACACTGATCACATTGCCCGCAGCCAACTCCGAACCAACGGGCAAGGTAATAGTCGCAACATAAGTGGCCGGTCCAGTGCTGGTCGCTGGAGTGGTGGCATAGGTAATCGTGGTGCCGACGGGCAGCGCTTCGGCGAGATCCATGCCAGCGCCGTCGGGGTCAATTTGATAGCGATCGGGGTTGAGAGCGCTGGTTTCAAAGGCTGCTGTCTGCTCAGGCGTTGCGCCGGTTTCTGGGGGCGGCGGTGCGACATTGACTGACGCAGTGAAGGAGACCGTGATGCCTCGCTGCTCCGCTACAGCCTCTATGGTTGAGAAAATCGGTATCGCTAATCCCTGCGCTCTCAACCTGGCTTGAACCATGCGTTGGTCATTTTCACCGGCGGCTTTGATCGCACCAGCAACAGAGATCACTGCAGGATCGGGCAACGCCGGATTGAGCAAAACAGGCAAGGTAATAGTCGCCACATAAGTGGCCGCTCTAGTGGTGGTCATTGAGGTGGTGGCATAGGTAATCGTGGTGCCAGCGGGCAGCGGGGCGAAGGGCTGCGTGTCGTCGGGTAGCTCACCGTCGCGGTCCGGGCCGTCGGGGTCAATTTGATAGTGGACGGGATTGAGAACGCTGGTTTCAAAGGCTGCTGTCTGCTCAGGCGTTGCGCCGGTTTCTGGGGGCGGCGATGCGGCATTGACTGGCTCAGAAAACTCAACCGTGAAGCGCAACGATCCAGGTTCAACACCAATGCTTGTTGTTATCTGTGGCACAACCCGGCGATCATCAGCGGCGGCAGCAGCTTTAATCACGCCACTCGTAGCAGTGACCACTGTCACTTCGACATTGACCGGACCAGTAGCAGCAGGCAGAGTAATAGTCGCCACATAAGTGGCCGCAACTTCGGGGGTGGTTGAGGTGGCTGGAATGGCTGGGGTTTCGAGATAGCCAATCGTGGTGCCGCCGGGCAGCGGGGCGAAGGGACCGAGTTGCGCGGTACTAGAGCCAACCTCAGCGAACTGATAGTTAGCGGGATTGAGAGCGCTGGTTGGGAAGTTGGCGGCGTCCGTGTCGTCTGCGGCACTGACCGCCTCAGAGAACTCAACCGTGAAGATCCGCTCGCTAGTTTCCTCATCAATCTCGGTTGAGGTGACGCTTGCGATGATCAGTTCCGCTGTCCCAATCGTGAGAGAGACAGGCTCAACTAGCCGCTCATCGCTAGCTCCAGCGGCTCTAATCATCCCGCCAATGACAGAAACCGTTGCGTTATCGGCCAGGCCCACACTAACGGGCAAGACCGGCAAGGTAATAGTCGCCGTCATGCCGTCGGCCGACAGCACAATATCGTCAGCGTCAACGCCGGGCAGCGGGCCGGGCGATCCGCCGTCAGGGGTAATCCGATAGTGGGCGGGATTGCGAGCGCTGGTCGGGAAGTTGGCGGCGTCCGTGTCGTCTGCGTCGTTGACTGGCTCTTCAAACACAACGGTGATCTCTAGCCCGCCGGGCTGAGCGGTAATGGTTGCGGTGATCAATATCGGCACCGTGAATGACACAGCCTCAACCCGACGATCATCAACGTCGTCGGCGGCGCTAATCGCATCAACCACAATGCTGATCACCGCTTCCTCAGCCAGCACCGGGCTCGTCGGCGGCAAAGTAATAGTCGCCGTCCTAGTAGCAGCGACATAGGTAATGTCGTCAGCGTCGACGCCGGGCAGTGGGCCAGTGGTTAGCGGACCGTTGCCGTCGGAGTCAATCCGATAGCTGGCGGGATTGCGAGCACCCGTCCCATTCTCATCGGCGGTAACCGGCTCAGTGAAGGTAATCGTAATGGTTCGCTCGCCAGCCTTAGCTCTGATGGTCGCTGTTATCGGTGTCGCCTCATCAACCGGGAGAGAGGCACCCACAAATCGGCGATCATCAACAGCACGCTCAGCGCTGATCCTTCCATCAGGAACAGAAACCGTTACGCGACCATCTAGAGCTAGACCGTTGCCTGGCAGCAAAGTAATAGTCACCGTCTGGCTATCCGTCGGGCCGCTGACGGACGACAAGACGATCGTGCTGATCGCGGCCGCAGCCAACGGAGTGCCGTCAATTTCGTAGTTGGCGGGATTGCGAGCGCTGGTCGGGAAGTTGATGGTGTCCGTGTCGTCTGCGCCATTGGCCGCCGCATCAAACACGACGACGATCTTTAGCCCACCAGCCGCAGCTGTGATGCTTGTCACCGCTATCTCGTCCGCCGTCCCAACCGTGAGAGAGTCAGTCTGAACTCGCCGCTCATCGTTGGCGGCTTTAATCGCATTTTCCGCAACAGAAACCGTTACGCCATCGTCTAGACCATTGCCTGGTCGCAAAGTAATAGTCGCCGTCTGGCTATCCGTCGGGCCGCTGACGGCCGACAAGACGATCGTGTTGATCGCGGCCGCAGCCAACGGAGTGCCGTCGATTTCGTAGTTCGCCGGGTTGCGAGCACCCGTCCCAGTATCAGCGTCACTGACCTCCGCAGAGAACACGACGACGATCTCAAGCTCGCCAGCCGCAGCAGTGATGCTTGCCATTATCGGTAGCACTGACTGCACGCCCGTCCCATCAACAACCACGTGGACAAGGTCAACCCTGCGAGTGTCACTCGCCGCAGCGCCCTTAATCGCGTCGCCCGCAATCTCAATAAGCGAGCCGTCGGTCAAACCCGTCGGAAAAGCACTCGACGGCAAAGTAATAGTCAGCTGCCTGCCTGCCGACGGGTCAGCACCCGACGGAGCAATCGTGGCGTCCGCGTGCAGTGCGGCGTTATTGATTTGGTAGTGGACGGGGTTGAGAGCGCTGGTCGGGAAGTTGGCGGCATCCGTTGACTCCGCTCCATTGACCGCCGCAGAGAACGTAACCGTGATCGTTGCTGACCCGACCGGCGCTGCGACGGTCGCGGTAATCGAACCTGGCGGAATCGGCACGGGGAAATTTCTGCCTGCAACTTCACGAGTATCAAAAGCAGCCTCGATCTGGTTATTAACAACGCTGATCGTGTTGCCAGCCACCACCGGCAAAACCGTGTCAAGCAAAGTAATAGTCGCTGTCATACGGTCGGCCGACAGGACAATCCCCGTGTTCGCAGCCAACGCAACGCCGTCGATTTCGTAGTTAGCCGGGTTGCGGGTGCTGACAGCAAAATCAGTCTCACCCGACGCTGCGCCCTTGACCTGGCCGTTGAACACAACCGTGATCTCACGCGACCCAGCCGTAGCGTCAATGCGGGTAGCCGCTACCCCTCCCGTTGGTGTTGGCACCGGGAACGGTGAAGCAAGGGGTTCAACTCGGCGGTCGTCAAGAGCACCCTCAGCGCTAATCGCCCCGGCAACAACGTTGATCTCATCGCCCGCAATCCGCTCCGAACCGGCGGTCAAGGTAACAGTCGCCGTCCTAGTAACGGCGGCATAGGTAATCGTGGTGATCATGGCCGCATCTAGCCGAGTGCCATTAATCTGATAGTTCGCGGGATTGAGGGCGCTAGTTAGGAAGTTGTCGGTGTCCGTTGACTCCACGGCGTTGACCGCCGCCTCAAACACAACGGTGATCTCTAGGCCGCCAGCCTCAGCATTGATGCTTGTCACCGCTATTTCGTCTGCCGCCCCGACCGTGAAAGAGGCAGGCTCAACCCGGCGATCATCAGCGGCGCCAGCAGCTCTAATCGTCCCGCCAATGACAGAAACCGTTGCGTTATCGGCCACGCCCGCACTAACGGGCAAGACCGGCAAAGTAATAGTCGCCGTCATGCTGTCGGCCGACAGCTCAATGTCGTCAGCGTCGACGCCGGGCAGCGGGGCAGCTGACCCGCCACTGGGAGTGATCTGATAGTGGGCGGGATTGCGAGCGCTGGTCAGGAAGTTGGCGGCGTCCGTGTCGTCTGCGCCGTTGACTGGCTCTTCAAACAGAACGGTGATCTCTAGCCCGCCGGGCTGAGCGGTAATGGTTGCGGTGATCAATATCGGCACCGTGAATGACACAGCCTGAACTCGACGATCGTTGCCGGCACCGGCAGCTTTAATCGCACGATGAACAATGCTGATCACCGCTTCCTCAGCCAGCGCCGGGCTCGTCGGCGGCAAAGTAATGGTCGCCGTCGTGGAGCCAGAGTCGTAGGTAATCGTGGAGTCAGCGGGCAGCGACCCACCGTCAATCTGATAGTGGGCGGGATTGCGAGCGCTGGTCGCAAAGTTGGCGGCGGTGGCCGTTGAGTCTGCGCCGTTGACTGGCACGGTAAAGGTAACCGTGATCTCTCGTGTCTCGGCCTTAGCTGTGATTACTGTCCCCGTGATCGGTACTAGCACCGTGAATTGGGAGAGTTCAATCAGGCGATCGTCGCTGGCGGCGCTGGCTTTGATCGCATTGGCAGGAATGCTGATCGTTTCGCCGCCCACCAACTCTTGGCCTGCAGGCAAGGTAATAGTCGCTGTCGTGGAGCCAGAGTCGTAGGTAACCGTGGCGGCGGCGGGCAGCGGGCCGGCTGGGTCTGTGCCGCTGCCGTCGGGGTCAATCTGATAGTTGGCGGTGTTGCGAGCGCTGGTCGGGAAGTTGGCGGCGTCCGTTGCCTCCGCTTCATTGACCGCCTCAGAAAAGACAGCCGTGATGGTTAGCTCGCCAGCCACAGCGGTGATCGCTGCCCTGATAAGTGGCGGCACATCAAATGAGAAGGCCCGAATCCGGCGGGTATCGCTGCCGCCTCTGATCCCACCGGCAACAATGCTGATCGTTTCGCCGCCGCCTAACTCTTGGCCTGCAAGCAAATCAATAGTCACCGACCTAGTGGACGTCCCACTGCCAGGAGCAGGGGTAATCGTGGCGCCGGCGGGCAGCGGGCCAGGGAGTAGCGGACCGTTGCCGTCGGGGTCAATCTGATAGTGGGTGGGATTGCGAGCGCTGGTCAGGAAGTTGGCGGCGGTGGCCGTTGAGTCTGCGGCATTGACCGCATCAGAGAACTGAACTGTGATGATTCGCGACTTGGCCTCAGCGGTGATTCCTCTCACCGTTAAAGGAGGAGGTACGGTGGTGGTTGATCCGCCACCGCCGCCACCACCGCCGCCGCCACCACCACCACCGCCACCACCACCGCGGCCTGAGGTGTCTCTTTTCGGTGCCGCAACCGCAGCAATAGCGGCTTCGACCACCGCGGTTGGCACCACTGCGGTGCCACCAATAACGGTGAAGGTGAGGTCTATGACGGTTTCAGCGGTGTCACGATCCGGCAACGAACGCAAGAAGTTACGAGTCACGGAGGGCAAGCCATCGCTGTCAACCAACAACACAGGAGTAACGCCGTCGTTAGCTAAACCCCTACCAAGCAGCGGTCCGCCGGCCACACCATCAGCAGCGGCCTCACCGCTCACAAGCGCGGCGGTGGACGAGCTAAGCCTGACGGTGCTGCATTCCTCGAGCGCGTTGCGAATCCTCAACGCCGTGTCATAACGGGTGGCGCCACTGATGCGGGTGACATCGGCCACGCCAGCGGCATTAACACCAGCCACAACGTCTGTAGAAACCGCAGCCGTGCCGCCGATTATCACGGTGTGCTGAATCCCGGCATCGCTCAGGTAGGTGGCTACGTCGGGTGGCAGCTCGCCGGCCCGCGTCAACAAAATCGGCAAGTCAAGCGCATACGCCAACGGGCCAACAGCGATCACATCAGCGAAGGTGGAATCAACGTTCACCAGCAGCGCCGTGCTCAGCCCGGTGTCGCAATAAGTGCCGGGCGAATCCATCTCACTCGCCACAGCCACAGCGGTCGCATAACGATCCGCACCAGCCAGCCGCGTGACAGTGCGCACGGGCGGCAGTGCGAGGATGGCGGCTTCAACGGCTTGGGACACAGCGTTAGGTCCGCCGACGATGAACACCTCAGAAATGGACTCTTCAAAAATGAAGGTCTCAACCACGCGCGACAGGCGATTCGACGGGGTTAGCACCACCGGCGCAGACTCAGCAGCCGCGAGGCCAGCCGCAGCAGCGGCGTCTATCAGGCTTTCGCCCGATCCCACGATGAGTGCTCTGGTGGGGGTGCTTGGTCTGCCCGGTCTGCTAGATCTACTGCTGTCTGCGAAGGCTCTGGCGAGGGAGACCGCCGTCTCATAGCGGGTTGCCCCGCCAAACTGACGTACCTGGCCGCCTGCTCCGCCGCCCAGCTCCTCAACCGCAGTGTTGACGGCACCGGCTGGGGGAACCAGCGCGGGCGTAGCCACAAGCACCGGGACGGTCAAAACCAGTGCGGCCAGACCTATAAGCCAGCGGTAAACCATCAGAACTCCACGCTGACCAGGGCGGGTGGGTGCAGGCGACCCGGCAGCTACAAGTCTAACCGCAGTACTCCCCCATATGTGGCAGTGGGACGGCGCAATGTGACGGGGGTGGGGTGGGGTGAGGTGGGCGCAGGAGCGGGTGGCGCGCTGCGGTGGTGAAGCCGCCGCGGCGAGGATGGAGCTAGCCCAATAATGCGAGTAGATGTGATTTCGGGTCTGGGGTATTATTCAGATATGAAAACTATGACGACAGATGAGCTAAGAGAGCTAGCCGCCGAAGCTAGGCAATACTCAGAAGAACACGCTGCCGAATATCTATCCGCGTGCGAAAAGCTGATTCCTATTTACAAGGCGCGCCTAGCTGACCCAGATCGCTGCATACTTGACAAACGGCTAGATGCTTCTGTGTTAGAGCAACTAGAAAAAGGTGTAGCTAGCTGCGGTAAGAGCCGCTACCTACCAGACACTGATCCAACCCCTAAGGCGGCTGCGATAAAGGGGTAGAGGCGATTTCAGGTCTGGGGTATTATTTAGGTATGACAACTAAAACGACAAATGAGCTAAGAGAACTAGCCGCCGAAGCCGACCGATACATGGAAACCCACAAAGACGAGCACAAAGCCGCCTGCGAGAAGCTGATACCCATTTATCGAGACAGGTTGAATGACCCCGATCGCGACCTAGTCAGCAAGCGGCAGGACGCGACAATTTTGGAGCGGTTAGAAAAAAGTCTGGCTCGCTACGACGCTAACCACCACCTCCTCTTGGTCAGCTAGCTACTTACACGGGTTGCTGCATCGCCCCCATTATTTACCTCGATTTATCTCGCGTTCCATTTCACCAATGACGAAACGCGCTCGTATTTTGCTGTCTGTGTCGAGCTTCGGGTTAGCCAGCCGCTCTTGGTAGAAAGGAATAGCCAGCTTCTTATAGAGGGCGTGCCGCTCAGCGGCTGTATCGCGGCTCCACTGCTCGGCTTCCTCTGCCCACTTCCGCAGGTCATCTAAGTTCATATCCGCACGATAATGCACAACGCGAGGGCAAGGTAATAATCACCGCCGTGTTGTCGGGCGACAGCACAATCGTGGCGGTTGTGGGCAGCGGGTCGGCGATCAACGCCACGCCATTGACCTGGTAGCTGGCGGGGTGGGGGTGGGGCTAGTCCGTCAATCGGGTAGAGGCTATTTCGGATTCGAGGTACTATCTAGGCATGGCAGCTAAGACAATAGATGAGCTAAGAGAGTTGTTCGCCGAAAGCAAGCGATACGTGGAAGCCAACAGACACAAGCTATTCAAGGAAGCTTACGAAGGCGAGCACAAAGCCGCCTGCGAGAAGCTGATACCCATTTATCGAGACAGGTTGAATGACCCCAAGCGCGACCCAATCATCAAGCGGCAGGATGCCGAAAACTTGGAAGGATTTGAAGAAAGTCTGGCTCGCTACGACGCGAACCACCCCCTCTTGGTCAACTAGCTAGCGGCTGCCAGTGTCGGCGGTGCCAGTGTCGGTGCTTCCGGTGCCGGCGACGGCGAAGGTGCTGCCCCGACCGTGAACGTGGTGGCTGCAATCCGGCGGTCGTCTAAGAGGGCTTTGATCTGGCCGCCAACAATGCTGATCGTGTCGCCCGCCGCCAGCTCTGATCCCACGGGCAAGGTAATCATCACCGCCGTGTTGTCGGGCGACAGCACAATCGTGGCGGCTGCGGCCAGCGGATCGGCGATCAGCGCTACACCATTGACCTGGTAGTTGGCGGCGTTGATAGCGCTGGTCGCAAAGACCGACGCCAGGTCTGTCGAATCGCTGTCATTGACCGGCTCGGTGAAGGTCACCGTGAAGGTTCGCTCGCCAGCCACGGCCGCGATGGCTGCGGTAAACGGAGTTGAAGGCTCCGGCACATCAAAGCTGACGAATCCAACCTGGCGGGCGGCGGCAGTGTCGCCAGTGTCAGTGTCAGCGTCGGTGTCGCCAGTGTCGGCGTCAGTGTCGCTGGCGGCGGGGGCGGCGTCAATCTGGCCGCCAACAACGCTGATCGTGTCGCCCGCCGCTAGCTCTGAACCCACGGGCAAGATGATGGTCGCAGCCGTGGTGCCGCCTGCGAGGGCAACGTCGACGCTGGCCAACAGAGCAATCGCGGCGGTTGCAGGCAGCGCTATGCCATTGATCTGATAGTGAGCGGGGTTGGCGGCGCTGGTTGCGAATCCATCTGCGCTCTCGTCCGTTTCGCCGTTGACCGGCTCGTCAAAGGTCACCGTGAAGGTCGGCTCGTCGGCCACGGCCGTGATGGTTGCTGTTATCTCTTCGCTAGCTGTTTCCTCGTCAGCCGCGTCATCGTCAGCGGCATCCTCGTCAGCTGCGTCATCGTCAACTGTCTCATCGTCGGATGTCTCCTCGTCAGCCGCGTCATCGTCGGATGTCTCCTCGTCGGCCGCGTCATCGTCAACTGTCTCATCGTCGGCGGCCTCTTCCTCGTCAGCCGCGTCTTCGTCAGCATCCTCCTCGCTGTCTGTCCTTAGCGGTGCCGTTGCCGCACTTACCGTGCCCTCGGCGGCTCCAACGGTGCGGCTGTCAAGCAACAATCCGAAAATGCGGGCGGCTCCAACCGCACCGCCAACAACGCCGATCACTTGACCTTGAACCAGCGCCTGACCCACGGGCAAGGTGATGGTCGCCATCGTGCCAGATCCGGCGGACAAGGTAATCGTGGTGCCTTCGGGCAGCGGGTCGGCGGGCTGCCCGGCGGCGGGGGCAATCTCATAGAAAGCGGAGTTGCGGGCGCTCCTGTAGAAGTCGAACCCAGACAAGGCGCCTTCAACCCGCTCAGAGAAAGTAACCGTGAAGGCTCGCTCGTCAGCCACGGCTGCGACGGTTGCGGTAATCGGCGTTGGCGCTTCTCCGACCGTGAATGAAACGGCTTGAACCCGGCGGTCGTCGTTGGGATTGCTGAAATTGAGCACCCTGATCCCGCCGCTAACAACGCTGATCGTTGCGCCGTCGGCTAGCGCTTGACCGGCGGGCAAGAGAATGGTTGCCCTGGTGCCAGAGGCGGTGATCGTGGTGCCGGCGGGCAGCGGGCCGTCGGGTTGCGAGCCTGCGGGGTCAAGCCGGTAGTGGGCGGGGTTAGCAGCGCTGGTCGCAAAGCCGACTGCGTCGCTAGACGCAGCGCTGTTGACGAACTCAGAGAAGGCGACCGTTATGGTTCGCTCGTCGGCCACGGCTCTGGCGATTGTTGCGCGCACTTCCGACGCCGGCCCCACCGTGAGCGGGTCGGCGGTAGCCCGGCGGTTGTCGGAAGCACTTTCGGCTTCAATCTGACCGGCAACAACGCTGATCGTTGCGCCCGCAGTTAACGGCGAGGAAAACGCAGAAAACATAAAGGTCACCCTTATGTTGTTAACCAACACAGCCGTGCTGCGCACCGACCCCGCCACGCCGCCGATTTGATAGTTGTCAGGGTTGCGGGCGCTATTCGCATAGCCAGTTTCGCCCGGCAGCACGCTATTAACCCTCTCCGAAAACTCAACCGTGAAAGATGCCGCGCCAGCCGCCACCGGTTCGATTACCGCCGTAAGCGGCGTGCCCACCACGAACTCAGCGGCTGCAACCCGGCGGTTGTCGGAAGCGGCGGCGGCTCTGATCTGCCCGCCAATAACGCTGATCGTTGCGCCGTCGACTAGCTCTGAACCCGCTGGCAGTGTGATGGTCGCCACCGATCCGCCGCTAGACCCGCCGCTAGACCCGCTCGTCAAAGCGGCAATCGTGGTGCCGGCGGGCAACGGGTCGTCGGGCTGCCCGGCGGCGGCGCTAAGTCGGTAGTGGGCGGGGTTGCGGGCGCTGGTCGCAAAGCCGGCTGCGTCGCTAGACGCGGCGCCATTGACCGCCTCAGAGAAATCAACCATGACGGTGTCTGAGCTGGCGCTGACGCTGGCTGCGATTGCTGCCGTTATTCGTGCCGTTCGTGCCTTTCCAACCGCTATCTCAGCGGACTGAACCCGGCGGTCGTCGGTCGCACCGGTGGCTTCAATCCCGGCGCCGCCGGAGAAGGAATCGGCCCCGGAATCAATAATGAACCTCTGCCCCTCGAATAGCTCCGAACGGAAGGTGATGGTTACCGCCATGCCGTCGTCGGACAAGACAATGGTGCTGTCAGAAAACACGGAGCGATCAATCACATAGTGGGTGGGGTTGACGGCGCTGGTTCCAAAGCCATCAGCGCCGGGCTCGGCGCCATTGATCGGCTCGGAGAATCTGATCGTTACGGTTCGCTCGCCTGCCGCAATCGGCTCGATCGTTGCCGTTATTGGCGGCAGTGCTAGCCCCACCGTTGTCCCGGCAGACTCAGCCCGGCGGTCGTCGCCAGCGGCTTTGATCTGCTCGCCAACAACGCTGAACCGGCCACCATTACCTAGCTCTGAACCCGCCGGCAAGGTGATGGTCGCCACTGTGCCAGCCAAAACAATCCCGGCGTCGGCAGGCAGCGCGGCGCCGTTAAGTCGATAATGCGCAGGGTTGAGAGCGCTGGTCGCAAAACCGGCTGCGTCGCTGGCCAGTGCGCCGCTGACCGCGCCAGTGAAGGTAACCGTGACGGTGCCCGACCCGACAGCGGCTGTGATGGTGGCTGAAATCGGTGTACCCACCTGGGAGCGGACGGCTTCAACCCGGCGGTCGTCGCCGCCGGTGGCGGCTGTAATCGCACCGCCAACAACGCTAAACGTGTCGTCTTGGGCTAGCGCTGAACCGGCTGGCAAGGTGATCAATAATCCGGTGGCGGCGACTCCGCTGGCGGAAACCAACGTGGTAATCGTGGCGCCGTTGGGCAGCGCGGCGCCGCTGAGTTGGTAATGCGCAGGGTTGCGAGCGCTGGTATCAAAGCTCGCCGGAATTGCCGCCGTTGCGAGATTGACCTCCTCAGAGAAATAGACACGAACTGATTCGGAGCCAGGAGCGGCAACGATTGTTGCCGTAACCGGTGTCCCTAGCGTGAGGCGGGCGGCGAGAACTCGGCGGTCGTCGCTGGCGGATTTAATCTTGTTGCCAACAACGCCGATCCTTGTGTCGCCGACCAGCCCCGTCGGCAAGGTAATGGTCGCCACCGTGTCGCCGGCTGACATGACGATCTCTGTGTCGTCGGGCAGCGACTCGCCACCGACCTGATAGTGGGCGGGGTTGCGAGCGCTGGTTGCAAACTCCACCGCTGGCGCCGTTGGGGCGCGGCTGTTAACCACATCTGAAAACTCCACCGTGATGGTTGTGTCGTCAACCCCAACTGGCCCGATGAATTTTGCTGTTAGCGGCACTGGCACTGATCCCACCGTGAAGAGGGCGTCTTCAACCCGGCGACCGTCGGAAACACCTTCGGCTTTGATACCGCCTTCAACAACATTGATCCGTGCGCCCTCGCTAAGAGCGGGGACAGTTACGGTCACGATTTGATTGGCGACTACCTGAATAGGAGCAGAATCGTCTAGCGGTACGCCATCAATTTCGTAGTGGGCGGGGTTGCGGGCACTGCGCGCAAAGCCATTTACACTTGTGTCGCTGGCCAGTGCGCTATTGACCCTCTCAGAAAAATCAACCGTGAAAGATGTCGCGCCAACCTGAACTGGTCGGATTTCCGCTGTGAGCCGTGTGCCCACCACAAACTCAGCGGCTGCAACGGTGCGGTCGTCGTCGCGGGCTTCAATCATGCCGCCAATAACACTGATCGTGGTGCCAACCGTTGGCGGTGAAGACAAAGTAATAGTTAGCCGGCGGCGATCGCCTGTCAAGGAAATAAGGTTGGCAGCGGAGGCGGGCAACGCTGCGCCATCAATCCGATAGTGGTCGGGGTTGAGAGCACCAGACCCAGATCGTTCTCTATCGACCGGGGCGGAGAAATCAATCAGAACCTGAAGCGACTGGTCGTCGGCTGAGATTGTCGCAGTTATGAATAATGCACGTGCCCGTCCTACTGCAGCTTCGGCGAACTGAACCCGGCGATCGTCGGCAATGGCGGCGGCTTTAATCCCGGTGGCGCTACCGGAGTCGCGGGGACCAACGACAAACCTCTGGCTCTCAGATAGCTCTTGGCCGGCGGGCAAGGTAATGATTACCGAAGTGCCGTCATCGGACAAGACAATAAAGGTGGTAACAGTGGCGTCCGCGGGCAGCGGCTGGTTGTCAAGCTGATAGTTGGCGGGATTAAGAGCGCTGGTCGCGAAGCCTGTTGTTCCGCCCGCTGCACCGTTGACCGGCTCGGAGAAGGTAACTCTGATGGAGTTTGATCCGGCTGAAAGCGGTGCGATATCTGCTGTTATCGGCGGCAGTGTTAGTCCCACCGTGATGATGGCGTCTTCAACCCGGCGGTCGTCGCCGGTGGTGGCGGCTGTAATCACGCCGCCAATAACGCTGACCGTGGTGGCTGCAGCCAGCGCTTCGCCGGCCGGCAGATTGATAAATACTTCCTCGCCGGGACGCTCCGCATTAACCGTGATCGTGGTGTTTTCGGGCAGCGTGTCGCCACCGATTTGATAGTGGTCAGGGTTGAGCGCGCTATTCCCAAAACCAGTTTCCCCATCCGCTGCGCTATTGACCGCCTCAGTGAATCTGACCGTGATGGTTCGTGCGCCAGTTGCAGTCGTAATCGTTGCTGTTATCGGCACCCCTACCGTGTCGTGGGCGGCTAGAACTCTGCGGTCGTCTTTATCGGCGGCACCTTTAATCTGGCCGCCAACAACACTGACCAATCCGCGATCAGGCAGCACTTCACCCTCGGGCAAAGTAATGGTCGCCCTTGTGCCATCGCTTGCCACGGCGATCTCGGCGTCGGCTGGGAGTGTTGCGCCAGTGATCTGATAGTGCGCCAGATTGAGGGCGCTAGTTGCGAAACCGTCTTCGCCGTTCGTCGCGCTATTAACCGGCTCGGAGAAATGGACGGTGACGGAGTCGGCGACAGCAAAAACTATTGCCGTAATCGGTGTGCCTATTGTGAGGCGGGCGGCTTCAACGGTGCGGTCGTCATCGCCGGCACCTTTAATCCCGCCGCCAACAACACTGACCACTGTGCCGTCGGCCAGCACTTCACCCTCGGGCAGGCGGATGGTCGCCACCGTATTGTCTCCCGAATCGCTAGCCGCCAGAGCCCCAATCGTGGTGCCGGAGGGCACCATTTCGCCGCCGATTTGATAGTGGCCGAGGTTTCGTGCAGTAGACGAGTCGCCGCCTGCGGTACTGACCGGAGCGGAGAAGGTAATAGTGATGTCTCTATTGCCGGCTGCCGCCTCGATATCTGCTGTTAGTGGTGCCGTTGTTATTGCCGTGAAGCGGGCAGCTTCAACCATACGGTTGTCGTCAGCGGCGACGGGGATGACACCAACCTTGTCGCCAAGAAGCCGAATCGTGTCGCCGACATTTAGCGCTGAACCTTCGGGCAAAGTGATTAGTACTTGTCCGCTGGAGCCCTCCTCGATCGTGGTGCCTGCGGGCAGCGAAGTGGTTGTGGCGCCGCGATCAATCCGATAGTTAGCGGAGTTAAGAGCACTGGCCTCAAAAGCTTTACGCTCCTCAGCGCTTGGGTTGAGGCCCGGGTCAGGTGTTTTGTGAGCCGGCTCAGAGAAGGTAACACCGAAGGAATCAAAGTCGGAAGCAGTAAAGGTTGCCGTAACCAGCGGTCGCACCGTGAACGTTACGGCAGCAACTGTGCGGGTGTCAGTGGAGCCAGCGGCTTCAATCGTGCCGCCAACAACACTGATTGTGTCGCCTACGGAAAACGTTATACCGCTACCAACAGAGTAGGCAATACTTACATCTTCAGAAGTGTCTGACTGGGAAAACGTCGTGCCGAAGGTGGGCAACGCTTCGCCGTTAAGTAGGTAGTTAGCGGGGCTGATCCTGGCGGAATTGACCGCTTCAGAAAAGGTAACCGTGAAGCTTCTCGCTTCGGCTTTAGCGGTAATTGTTGCTGTTATCTCTGCTGTTAAAAGTTCCGGCACCGTGAACCTGAAATCTCGAACCAGGCGGGTGTCATCATCAGCAAGGGCTTTAATCGTGCCGCCAACAACACGGATCTCGTCGCCCACGGCTAGCTGTGTACCCCCCGGGAAGGTAACAGTCGCTACCAAGCGGTCGTTTTCGTCAACGGTTGTTATACCAACCGCGGCGGTGCCATGCAACAGGGCGCCATTAATTCGATAGTTAGCAGGGTTGGCAGCACTGCTCGCGTAGCCAGGGGAACCCGACTGCACGTCGCTGACCTGATCAGAGAATCTGACCGTGAAACGCAAACTACCAGGCTCGGCAACAATCTCATCCACGATAAGCGCCTCTATTACCGTGAACATGATGTTCTCGATAATGCCGCCTCTCTGGTTAATGACGCCAACCCGGCGATCGTTGATGGAAGTTGCGGCCGTAATCGCGTTGCCTGTAATAGTGATCACGTCGCCGGTAACCAGCTCCGAGCCAGCGGGCAAAGTAATAGTCGCCGTCATACCGTCGGACGACAGCGCAATCGTGGTGTTGTTGTTGGGGTTGGTGGGATCGGTGGGCAGCGGCTGGCCATCAATCTGATAGTGGACGGGATTAAGGGCGCTAGTCGCGTACCTAGCTGCGTCAGGGTCGGACTCGCCATTGATCGGCTCAGAAAACTCAACCGTGAAAACCAACGAATCCGATTCGGCCTTAATCTCTGCGGTCAGCGGCGCTAGCAGCGTTAACGTGATGTTCACGCCACTGACGCCAACCCGGCGCTCGTCATCATCGGCAGCGGCCTTAATGCGATCGCCGATAATGATGATTTGTGTACCTGGTGGCAGCGGGGTGCCAATCACGAGAAAGCCCACACCTGTGCCATTATCTACCGGCGTACAAGCTACGTCAGTGACGATGCGGGAGGGCAAAACGTCTGGATCGCCGAGCTGCCCGTCCTGGCCAAACTGACGTATCTGATAGTTATTGCGGTTGCAAGCGCTAGTTAGGAAGGCACCAAACTGGTTTTCTAGCGTGCGTTGTACGGTATTGACCGCTGGATCGAAGAGGATCGCGAAGTCACCTAGCAGGCGACTATTCTGTGAGAGGGACACCATAAACGGTTCCGGTACCTGGATGTCAAGTGCTTGAACCCGGCGCTCGTCGCCATCGGTGGCGGCTTTAATGCTGTCGCCGGCAATGGAGACGGGGTCGCCCACCGTCACTATGTTGCCGTCTCCCGCTCGGCCGTTCAGCGTGATGGTTACAGTTCTGTCGCCGTCAAAGGCAACCACATCTTCGCCCGCCCGCAGCGGAGCGCCCTTATATCCATAGTGGTCTGGGTTGCGGGCGTTCTCGCCGTCAACCGGCTCAGAGAAGACAAACGTGATCACGTTCGTCGTGGTTGTGCCCGAAAACCTTGCGGTAATCAGCGGTAGCACCGTGAACGAGGTGGCCCGAACCCGGTGGTCAGCAGCGGCGACGGCTCTGATCTTGCCGCCAACGACACTGATCACGTCGCCGGCAGCCAGCACTGAGCCAGCGGGCAAGGCGATGGTCGCCACCATGTCTGGCAACGGGTCGCTGCTGCCTGACAAAGCAATCGTGGTGCCAGCGGGCAGCGGCTGGCCGTTGATCTGATAGTTGACGGGATTGCGGGCGCTAGTTGCGAAGCCAGCTGCGGCAGGGTCGGACTCGTCACTGACCGGCTCGCCAAAGGTAACCGT
Organism: Candidatus Poriferisodalaceae bacterium; assembly: GCA_965212125.1. Lineage (GTDB taxonomy): Bacteria > Actinomycetota > Acidimicrobiia > Acidimicrobiales > Poriferisodalaceae > CAYRJD01. The sequence goes on from OZ243045.1 coordinate 1,690,393, forward strand.
GAAGGTCTGCTCGCTCGCAAAGCCCACGATGTTTGCCGTAATCACATCTGTTGGTGTTGGCACCGTGAACGAGGCGGCTGCAACCTGACGGTTCACGGCAAGGTTGGCAGCGGTAATCACACCGCCAACAACAGTGATCACTGCGCCACCGACCAGCCCGACACCTGTCCCAGCGGGCGCAATAGCGATGGTCGCCACAGTGCCGCCGTCCGCAGAGGGAGACAGTTCAATTGTGGGGGACCCGGGCAGCGGCTGGCCGTCGATTTGATAGTTGGCGGGATTGCGAGCGCTAGCTGCGAAGCCAGCTGCGGCAGGGTCGGACTCGCCACTGACCGGCTCGTCAAAGGTAACCGTGAAGATTCGCTCGCTCGCCACACCCAAGATGGTTGCCATAATCGGCGTCGGCACCGTAAATCTGGTTAATGGAACCAGGCGGTTATCGGCAGGGTCGGCGGCCATGATTGAGCCGCCAATAACGCTGAACGTGTTGCCCACCGCTAGCACTGGGCTCGTCGCGGGCAAGGTGATGATTGCCACAGTGCCGTCGGCCGATGTAACAATCCCGGTGTTGGCGGGCAGTGCTCCGGTATTCAACCGATAGTTGAACTCGGCAGCCGAGCTATTCGAAAAACCATTTTGGCCTGCCGGGACACTAATGACCGCCGTATCGAAGGTAACCGTGATCGTTCGCTCGCCAGCCGTAGCCATGATGGTTGCCCTGATCGATGTCACATCTCCCACCCTGACATCAGCGGCTTCAGCCCGACGGTCGTCGGTGTCGCTGACGACCTTGATTGCGCCGCCGGCGACTCTGATCCTTGTGCTAGCGGCTAGCACTGGGCTCGTCGCGGGCAAGGTGATAGTCACCAGCCTGCCCGGCAGCAGATCGCCGCTACCTGACAGCTCAATATCGGCAGCGGTGACGCCGGGCAGCGGGGCGGCGGCCTGCCCCGCGATGACAAGCTGATAGTGCGCGGGGTTGCGGGCGCCAGGTCCGGTCACAGCAGCGCTGACCGGCTCGCCGAAGGTAACCGTGAAGACCCGTTCGCCAGCCTCAGCCGCGATGCTTGTGGTAACCGGTATCGCCGCCCCAAGCGTTGCCGTTTCGCCCCGAACCCGGCGGTCGTCGCCAGCACCCTCAGCGCCAATCGCTTTGTCAGAAACAGTGAACCTTGCGACACTGGGCAGTCCCGAACCGACGGGCAAAGTGATCCTCACCTGCCTGCTCACTAGCTGGCCAACACCCGATGAGATGATCGTGGTGTCGGCGGGGAGTGCGGCGTCATTGATTTGATAGTGGGCGGGATTAAGAGCGCTGGTCGCAAAGCGAGCTTGGCCATCCGCGGCTCTATTGACCGGCGCGGTGAAGGTAACCGTGACGATTAGCGACCCAGCCCGAGTATCAATGCCTGCCGTTATCTGTGGCAGCACCTCGAACGATGCGGCTTGAGCCCGGCGGTCGTCGTCAGCGCTAGCGACCTTGATTACGCCGCCAATAACGCTGATCCGATCACCACCAGCAAGTACCCCTTGATTCGGTGCACTCGGAGGCAAAGTAATCATCACTTGCCCGCCTGTCAGTGGGCCGCCACCCAACGAGATGATCGTGGTGTCGGCGGGGAGTGCGGCGTCATTGAAGCGGTAGTGGGCGGGGTTAAGAGCGCTGGTCGCAAAGTTGGTTTCGCCATCCGTGTCTTTATTGATTGACACGACGACCGACGCGACAAAGAAGGTAACCAAGATGGTTCGCTCGCCTGCGAGCGCTGTGATTGTGGCCGTGACCGCTTCCGCTACCCCAACCTGGAGCATGGCGGCTTCAGCCTGGCGATCATCGGCGGCATCCTCAACGTTGATCACGCCGCCCAGAACAGAGACCGTTGCGCTATCGGGCAGCCCCGAACCGACGGGCAAAGTGATCCTCACCTGCCTGCCCACTAGCTGGCCAACACCCGATGAGATGATCGTGGTGCCGGCGGGCAGTGCGGCGGCGTTGATTTGATAGTGGACGGGATTAAGAGCGCTGGTCGCAAAGCGAGCTTCGTCATCCGCGGCTCTATTGACCGGCGCGGTGAAGGTAACCGTGATGACTAGCCCGCTAGCTTCAGCTGCGATTGTTGTGGCTACCGGCACCGGCACGCTGAACGACGCAGCCTCAACCCGGCGAGTGCCAACAACAGCAGGTCCGATCCGCCCACCAATAACACTGATCTCTTCACCACCGACGAACTCTGAACCGACGGGCAAAGTAATAGTCGCCACATAAGTGGCCGCAACTTCGGGGGTGGTTGAGGTGGCTGGGATGGCCGGGGTTTCAACATAGACAATCGTGGTGCCAGCGGGCAGTGGGCCGGCGTCGCCAAGCTGCCCGTCAGAGCCAGGCCGGGCAATCTGATAGTGGCCGGGATTAGCCGCGCTGGTTGAGAAGGTAGCTACGCCTTCTATGGCTCCGTTAACCGGCTCAGAGAAAGCAACCGTGATGACTCGCTCGCGAGCTACGGCTGTGATGTCTGCGGTGATCAATACCGGCACCCTGAACGACGCAGCCTCAACCCGGCGGTCGTCGATGACACGCGCAGCGCTGATCGTTCCGCTTGCGACAGTTATCACTGATCTCTCAGCCAGCGTCGAACCAACGGGCAAGGTGATAGTCGCCACCTGGGGCACCGGATCATCGTCGCTTGAAGTCGGGGCATCGACGAGCGACAGTTCAATCGTGGTGCCGGCGGGCAGCGGGGCGGCGGTGCCGAGCAGGCCGTCGGAGTCGACCCTGGCAATCTGATAGTGGGCGGGATTAAGAGCGCTGAGCGCAAAAGCGGCGCTCTCCTCCTCGCTGGGGGTGTCGCCCGGGTCAGGTGTTCTGTCGACCGGCTCAGAGAAGGTAACCGTGAAGCTCCGCTGGCCAGCTACGGCTGTGATGTCTGCGGTTATTTCTCGTGCCTCGTCAACCCTGAGCGATACGCGGGCAACTCGGCGGGAGGCACCGTCGCGGACGGCTCCAATGGCGTTGTTAATGATGGTGAATACTGCGAAGTCGGCCAGACCCTCGCCAACGGGCAAGGTAATAGTCGCCACATAAGTGGCCGCAACTTCGGGGGTGGTTGAGGTGGCTGGGATGGCTGGGGTTTCAACATAGACAATCGTGGTGCCGGCGGGCAGTGGGCCGGCGTCGCCAAGCTGCCCGTCAGAGTCAGGCTCAGCAATCGCATAGTGGTTAGCGTCTAAAACACTGGTTGCGAAGAGGAATATATCCGTATTCAGCGAATCGTTGACCGCTTCAGAGAATGTAATCGTGATCTCACGCAACCCAGCCTCAGCGGTGATGGTCGCCGATACCGAATCATCTACTTTTTCCCCTACCACTGTCCTTTGTTCTCGAACCCGGCGGTCGTCATCTGCGCCAGCAGCTTTAATCACGCCGCCAACGACAAGAATCTCTATGCCTGCTGCTGCACCCGTCGGGAAGCTAACGCGCACCTCAGTGGTGCCTGCGTTAGCAGGGGTCTCGGCCGCCAACGCAAACTCGGTGCCTGTCTCGGGCGGTAACTTTTCGCCAGAAACCCGATAGTTGTTGTAGTTAAGGGCGCTAGTCGCAAAGGCGGCACTTTCCTCCTCGCTTGGGTTGGAGCCCGGGGCCGGAGGGGGTGTTTCGTTGACCGGCTCAGAGAAGGTAATCGTGAAGAATACCTGGGTAGCTACGGCTGTGATTCTTGCTGTTATCTGTGGCAGCACCTCAAACGATGCGGCTAGAGCCCGACGGTCATCGGAAGGATCGGCGGCGCTAATCGCTCTGTCAACAACGCTGATTATGTCGCCAGCATGTAGCTCTTGACCCGCAGGCAAAGCAATGGTCACCTGCCTGCTTGTTAACGGGTCGCCGCCAACGGGGGCAATCGTGGTGCCAGCGGGCAGCGGTCCGACGTCGCCGAGCTGGCCGTCGGAGTCGACCCTGGCGATCTGATAGTGGGCGGGATTAAGAGCGCTGGTCGGGAAGTTGGTGGTGTCCGTTGAATCTGCGACATTGACCGGCTCATCAAACTCAACCGTGAAGATCCGCTCGGCGGCAAACGCTGCGATCTCTATCACCGTGATTTGTGCGGCCCTCATAACCGTGAAGGTGTCAGGCTCAACTCGCCGCTGATCATTGGCGGCCCTAATCGCATCGTCGCGAACAGAAACCACTGCGAGATCGGGCAACCCCGCACCCGGCGGCAAAGAAATAGTCGCCGTCTGGCTATCCATCGGGCCGCTGACGGGCGACAGTTCAATCGTGGTGCCCGCATTCAACGGAGTGCCATTGACTGCATAGTTAGCCGGATTGCGAGCGCTAGTTGCGAAGCCATCCTCATCCGGCGCAGCGCCATTGACCGGCTCATCGAACACAACGGTGATGCGCAGATTGCCGGCCGCAGCCTTAGTGATGGTTGCCGTTATCGCTGTTGCTGGTTCAACGCCGGTTGTCCTAACAACCACACTGAAGGGCTCAACCCTGCGAGTGTCACTAGCCGCAGCGCCCTTAATCGTGTTGCCCAAGACCTCAATGAGCGAGCCATCGGGTAGGCCCGAATCCAAAGTAATCGTCAGCTCCGTGCCGTCGGCAGACAGCTGATAGTCAGCAGGCACGGGTCCTCTAATCCGATAGTTGGCAGGATTGATAGCGCTGGTTGCGAAGCCAGTCGTGCCAGGCGTGCCCGCGGCCGCGCCGTTGACCGCCTCAGAGAACGTGATCGTGATCGTTGTTGAGCCCACCGCAGTTGTGATCTCTTCAACCGTTATTTCAGTCGCCGAAATCGGCAAACTGAGGTCGCCGCCCGAAGCTAGGCGAGCATCAAAAAGAGCCCGGATCTGGTTAGCAACAACGCTGACCGTGTTGCCAGCCACCACCGGCAAAACCGGGTTTAGCGCAGTACTCACCAAAGTAATAGTCGCCGTGCGGTTCACGTTCGACAAAACAATCATCGTGTTCGCAGCCAACGCAACGCCATCGATTTGGTAGTTAGCCGGGTTAGCCGCGCTGCTAGCAAAATCAGTCTCACCCGACGCTGCGTCGTTAACCGGATCGGTGAACACAACCGTGATCTCACGCGACCCGATCACGGCCGTAATACCCTCAACCGCTATTCCAGTCGCCGGAACAGACACCGCAGCATCAAACCCTTGAACACGGCGATCATCGGTAGCGCCAGCAGCGCTGATCATTCCGTCGGCAATGCGGATCGACTGGCCCGCAATTAAGAACGAACCCGGCGGCAAAGAAACGGTCGCCACCGTGTTGTCTCCCGAAGCGCTAGCCGTCAAAGCCCCAACCGTGAGAGCACCAATCAGCGAAGCACGATCAAGCAGGTAATGCGCGGGATTGCGGGCACCCGTCCCAGACGCTGCATCGCTAACTGGCGCGCTGAACACAACCGTGAAACTTGTTCCGCCTGGCTCAGCGGTGATGCTTGTAACCGTTATCTGGTCCGTTGCGGTAACCGGGAAAGAAGCGCCCTGCACTCGCCGCTCATCATTAGCGGCCTTAATCGCATCGTCAACAACACCGACCATCGCGCCAGCAGGCAGCCCATTACCCGGCTGCAAAGTAATAGTCGCCGTCGACGTCCCCGTCACGCTGTCAGTCGACAACGCAATATCGCCAGCGGTAACGCCGGGCAGCTGGACAGCGGGCGACGAACCAGCACCGTCCGGGTCAAGCCGATAATGCGCGGGATTGCGGGCACCCGTTCCAGTCGCAGCGTCGCTAACCGCCGCAGAAAACACAACAACGATCTCAAGCCCGCCAGCCGCAGCAGTGATGCTTGTAACCGTTATCAGTGTGGCTGGCTGCACGCCGGTTGTCCTAACAACCACACTGAAAGGATCAACCAAGCGAGCGTCACTAGCCGCAGCACCCTTAATCACACCACCCAAAACCTCAATAAGCGAACCATCGGTCAAACCCGACGGGAAAGCACCCGACCCCAAAGCAATAGTCAGCACCGTGCCATCAGCAGATAACTGATAATCACCAGCCCGCGACTCTCTATTAATCCGATAGTTGGCAGGATTAACAGCGCTGGTCGCAAAGCCAGCCGTGCCCGAAGCCGCGCTGCTAACCGCCTCAGAGAACGTAACGGTGATCGTGTCCGACCCCACCGAAGCGGTGATCTCTGTCACCGTTATCGATGTCGTCGTAGCCGGGAAACTGCGCTCGGCGGTCGCAACTCGGCGATCATCAAAAGCAGCCCGGATCTGGTTATCAACAACGCTGATCGTGTTGCCCGCCACCACCGGCAACTCCGTGTCAAGCAAAGTAATAGTCGCCGTCATACGGTCGGCCGACAGGACAATCCCCGTGTTCGCAGCCAACGCAACGCCGTCGATTTCGTAGTTAGCCAAATTGCGAGCACTGCTAGCAAAATCAGTCTCACCCGACGCTGCGTCATTGACCGGCTGGGTGAACACAACGGTGATCGTTCGCGACCCGACCGCAGCGGTAATGGTCGCCGTTATCGCTCCCGTAAGTGACGGCACCGTGAACTCAAACTCTTCAACACGGCGATCATCAAGCGCACCAGCCGCGCTAATCGCATCGTCAACAACGCTGATCACCGCGCCCGCAAACAGCTCCGAACCCGCCGGCAAAGTAATCCTCGCCGTCGATACCCCCGTCGCAACGTCAGTCGACAACGCAATATCATCAGCGGTGACGCCGGGCAACGCAGTCGCGGGCTGCCCGGCAGCCGAGGCAATCTGATAGTTAGCCGGATTGCGGGCACCCGTCCCAGACACAGCATCGCTGACCGCCGCAGAGAACACAACAACGATCTCTAACCCGCCAGCGGCAGCTGTGATGCCTGTCACCGTTATCTGGTCCGTTGGCGTAACGGTGTGTGGCTCAGTTTGAACCAAACGATCATCGTTCGCATCTGCAGTGTTGATCACATTGTCAGCAACAGTGATCGTTGCGCTGGCCGCTAAACCATCGCCCGGCTGCAAAATAATCCTCGTCGTCGTAGTGGCAGCTACATAGGTAACCGTGGCGGTGCTAGGCAGCGCGGCGCCGTCAATCCGATAATGAGCGCGGTTGGCAGCACCAGACCCGGTCGTTGCAGGATTAACCGCCACATCAAACACAACAACGATCTCTAACCCGCCAGCGGCAGCTGTGATGGTTGCGGTAATCGCAGCTAGCACATCGAACGTGGTGGCCGGAATCAAACGCCCGTCAAAAGCAGCCTTGATCTGGTTAGCAACAATGCTGATCCGATTACCGCCAGCTAACTCTGAACCAGACGGCAAAGTAATCGTCGCCGTTCGACCGTCAGCCGACAAGACAATATTGCTAGCGGAAACGCCAGGCAACGAGCCAGCGGGCAACGGGCCAGTGCCGTCAGGGTCAATCCGATAATGCGCCGGGTTGCGAGCGCCCGTCCCAGTTGTAGCCGGGTCAACGCGATCGGTGAACGTAACGGTGAAGGTTCGCTCACTAGCGAGTGCTGCGATGGTCGCGGTAAACAACCCCGTCGATCCTGGCACCGTGAACGAGGGAACAAGAGGTTCAACTCGGCGGTCGTCAATAGCACCAGCAGCGCTGATTATCCCGGCAACAATGCGGATCACCTGGCCCTCAACCAGCTCCGAACCCGACGACAAAGAAATAGTCGCCGTCCTAGTGCCAGCGTCATAGGCAATCTCGTCGACCATGGTCGTATCCAACGGAGTGTCGTCGATTTCGTAGTTAGCCGGATTGCGAGCACTAGTCAAGAAGTTGTCGGTGTCCGTTGAATCAACAGCATTAACCGCCGCAGAGAACACAACAGTGATCTCTAACCCACCAGCCACAGCCTCAATACGGTCAACCATGATCCGTGACGCCGTCCCAACCGTGCGAAAGGCAAACTCAACTCGCCGCTCATCGCTAACGGCCTTAATCGTGTCCTCACCAACCACGGGCATGTCGCTTCCAACAGTGACCGTTGCGTTATCGGGCAACCTCTCACTAACACGCAAGAGAGGCAAAGTAATAGTCACCTGCCTAGTCATCAACGGGTCGTTGCCAACGCGGGCAATCTCAGTGTCCGCGTGCAGTGCGGCACCATTGATTCGGTAGTGGACGAGATTAAGAGCGCTAGTCGCAAAAGCAGCAGCGGTGCCCGTTGACTCTGTGACGTTGACCGGCGCAGAGAACGTAACAGTGATAAGTCGCCCACCAGCCGAAGCCGCGATGCCTGTCGTTATCGGTATCGCAGGCTGCACACCGTCGTCCGTAGTAACAACCACACTGACAGGATCAACCAAGCGAGCATCACTAGCCGCAGCACCCTTAATCGCCCTACCCGAAATAGCGTTACCCGAAACCTCAATAAGCGAACCCTCAGGTAAGCCCGAATCCAAAGTAATAGTCAACGTCGTGCCGTCAAAAGTGCCAGCAAAAGACAACCCAAGCACAGGCGCATTAGACGGCTGAGCTCCATTAATTCGATAGTTAGCAGGATTAACAGCGCTGGTCGCAAAGCCAGCCGTGCCCGAAGCCGCTCCGCTAACCGCCTCAGAAAACGTAACGGTGATCGTTGCAGACCCAACCGTCGCTGCGATAGTCGCGGTAATCGAACCTGACGGAACCGGCACGAGGAGATTCCTGCCCGCAACTAGGCGATCATCAAGAGCAGCCCTAATCTGGTTAGCAACAACGCTGACCGTGTTACCAGCCACCACCGGCAACACCGTGTCAAGCAAAGTAATCGTCGCCGTGCGATTCACATCTGAGAAAACAAACCCCGTGGCAGCAGCCAACGCAACGCCGTCGATTTCGTAGTTAACCGGATTAGCCGCACTACTAGCAAAATCAGCACCCGACGCTGCGACATTAACCGGCTGAGTGAACTCAACAGTGACCTCACGCGACCCGACCGCAGCCGTGATCTCTCTCACCGTCACCACCGCACCCGCCGTAACAGGCACATCAAAATCAAACCGTGGGACACGGCGATCATCAAAATCACCAGCCGCGCTGATCGCTCCGTCAACAACACCAACCGACTGACCCGCAATCAAAAACGAACCCGCCGGCAAAACAACAGTCGCCACCGAGTTAGCGCCAGCCACAGGGTCATCTGTCAAATCCCCAACCGTGGTGCCAACCACAGAGTTGCCACCAATCAAATAATGCGCAGGATTACGAGCACTAGTCGCGAAGCCACCCTCACCCGACGCAACACCATTGACCGGCTCAGAAAACACAACAATGAAACTCGACTCACCAGCCACAGCCACAATGCTGTCAACCACGATTTGTGCCGCCGACGCAACCGGTCGAGAAGCACCCTGCACCCGACGATCATCAGTAGCACCAGCCGCGCTAATCACCCCGTCAACAACACTGACCATCGCGCCAGCAGGCAACCCATTACCCGGCAACAAAGTAATCCTCGCCGTCGACGTCGCCGTCACGCTGTCAGTCGACAACGCGATATCGCCAGCGGTAACGCCAGGCAGCGCGCCGCCGTCAAGCCGATAATGCGCGGGATTGCGAGCACCCGACCCAGACACAGCATCGCTAACCGCCGCAGAAAACACAACAGTGATACGCAACCCACCGGTTGTAGCAGTGATGCTTGTAACCGTTATCTGGTCCGTTGCGGTAACCGGGAAAGAATCGCCCTGCACTCGCCGCTCATCATTAGCGGCCTTGATCGCATCGTCAGCAACACCAACCATCGCGGCGGTCAGCCCATTACCCGGCAACAAAGTAATCCTCGCCGTCAGGCCATCGCCCGACAAGGCAATATTGCTAACGGTGACACCAGGCAACTCGCCACCGTCAAGCAGGTAGTTAGCCGGATTACGAGCACCCGCCCCAGACACAGCATCGCTAACCGCCGCAGAAAACACAACAACGACCTCAAGCCCACCAGCCGCAGCAGTGATACTTGTAACCATTATCAGTGTGGCTGGCTGCACACCGTCATCCGTAGTAACAACCACACTGACAGGGTCAACCCTGCGAGTATCACTAGCCGCAGCACCCTTAATCACACCACCCAAAACCTCAATAAGCGAACCCTCAGTCAAACCCGACGGGAACGCACCCGACCCCAAAGCAATAGTCAGCACCGTGCCATCAGCAGACAACGCAGGCGCACCAGGCAGCGGATCCCTATTGATCCGATAGTTAGCAGGATTACGGGCACCCGTTCCAGACACAGCACTGCTAACCGCCGCAGAGAACGTAACGGTGACCGTGTCCGACCCGACCGACGCGGTGATAGTCGCGGTAATCGAACCTGACGGAACCGGCAAACTGAACTGGCTGCCCGCAACTAAGCGAGCATCAAAAGCAGCCCGGATCTGGTTAGCAACAACGCTGATCGTGTTACCAGCCACCACCGGCAAACCCGAACCAAGCAAAGTAATAGTCGCCGTCGATACCCCCGTCACGCTGTCAGTCGACAACGCAATATCGCCAGCGTCAACACCAGGTAGCGCGCCGCCGTCAATCTGATAATGCGCGGGATTGCGAGCACTGGTTGCGAAGTTGTCGGCATCCGTCGAATCTGCGTCATTAACCGATCCGGTAAACACAACCGTGATCTCACGCGACCCGACCGCAGCCTCAATACGAGCAACCCCTATCGCTCCCGTCGGTGTTGGCACCGTGAACTCAAACTCTTCAACACGGCGATCATCAAAATCACCAGCCGCGCTAATCGCATCGTCAACAACGCGAATCACCTGACCCGCAACCAAGAACGAACCCGCCGGCAAAACAACAGTCGCCACCGTCCCGCCATTTGTCAAAGCCTCAACCGTGGCACCAGCAAGCAGCGAACCGCCGTCAAGCCGATAGTTAGCCGGATTGCGAGCACCCGACCCAGACACAGCACCGCTAACCGCCGCAGAGAACTCAACCCTGAAACTCGACTCACCAGCCACAGCCACAATGCGATCAACCACGATTTGTGCCGCCGCCGCAACCGGTCTAGAAGCACCCTGCACCCGACGATCATCAGTAGCACCAGCCGCGCTAATCACCCCGTCAACAACACTGACCATCGCCCCAGCAGGCAACCCATTACCCGGCAACAAAGTAATAACCGCCGTTTGGCCGTCGACCGACAACGCAATATCGCCAGCGGTAACGCCGGGCAGCGCGCCGCCGTCAAGCTGGTAATGCGCGGGATTGCGAGCACCCGACCCAGTCGCTGCGTCGCTAACCGCAGCAGAAAACACAACAGTGATACGCAGCCCACCGGTTGTAGCGGTGATGCTTGTAACCGTTATCTGGTCCGTTGCGGTAACCGGTCGTGAATCGCCCTGCACTCGCCGCTCATCATTAGCGGCCTTGATCGCATCGTCAGCAACACCAACCATCGCGGCGGTCAGCCCATTACCCGGCAACAAAGTAATCCTCGCCGTCAGGCCGTCGCCCGACAGGGAAATATTGCTAACGGTGACACCAGGCAACTCGCCACCGTCAAGCAGGTAGTTAGCCGGATTACGGGCACCCGACCCAGACACAGCATCGCTAACCGCCGCAGAAAACACAACAACAATCTCAAGCCCACCAGCCGCAGCAGTGATACTTGTAACCATTATCGGTGTGGCTGGTTCAACGCCGGTTGTCCTAACAACCACACTGAAAGGATCAACCCTGCGAGTATCACTAGCCGCAGCACCCTTAATCGCGTTACCCAAAACCTCAATAAGCGAACCATCAGTCAAACCCGACGGGAACGCACCCGACCCCAAAGCAATAGTCAGCACCGTGCCATCAGCAGACAACTGATAATCACCAGTCCGCGACTCTCTATTAATCCGATAATTGGCAGGATTACGGGCACCCGTCCCAGTCGCCGCGCCATTAACCGCCTCAGAGAACGTAACCGTGACCGTGCCCGACCCCACCGCAGCGGTGATCTCTGTCACCGTTATCGCTGTCGTCGTAGCCGGGAAACTGAGCTCGGCGGCCGCAACTAGGCGATCATCAAAAGCAGCCTTGATCTGGTTAGCAACAACGCTGATCGTGTTGCCAGCCACCACCGGCAAACCCGAACCAAGCAAAGTAATAGTCGCCGTTGATGTCCTGCCGTCGGACGACAGGACAATCCCCGTGGCCGCAGCCAACGCAACGCCGTCGATTTCGTAGTTAGCCGGATTAGCTGCGCTGGTTGGGAAGTTGGTGGCGTCCGTCGACGCTGCGGCATTGACCGGCTCGGTGAACGCAACCGTGATCTCACGCGACCCGACCGCAGCGGTAATGGTCGCCGTAATCGCAGTCGCCGGAACAGACACCGCACCATCAAACTCTGGAACACGACGATCATCGGTAGCGCCAGCACCGCTGATCATCCCGCCGACAACGCGAATCGGCTGGCCCGCAACCAAGAACGAACCCGCCGACAAAGAAACAGTCGCCACAGTGCCGCCGGCCGACAAAACAACCGTGGGGGCGGTGGGGGCGGTAGCGCCGGTGCCAGGCAACGCAACCAAGGGCTGCCCGGGCGTCAAAACAATCTGATAGTGCGCCGGATTGAGGGCGCTGGTCAAAAAGCCAGCCGCATCGGTTGAAGCGGCATTGTTAACCGCCGCGCTGAACTCAACCCTGAAACTCGACTCACCAGCCACAGCCACAATGCGGTCAACCGTGATCGGCACCGGCGCAGCAGCCGGGAAAGAAGCGCCTTGCACCCGGCGGTCATCAACATCAGCAGCAGCCTTAATCATCCCGCCAACGACAGAAATCGTTGCGCCTGCAGCCAGACTCTCGCCAGCGGGCAGGCGGATGGTCGCCACCGAGTTAGCGCCAGTCACGGGGTGGTCTGTCAAAGCTCCAATCGTGGTGCCGCCGGGCAGCGCTCCGCTATCAATCTGATAGTGGGCGGGATTGCGGGCGCTGGTCAAAAAGCCAGTCGCATCGGTTGAATCAGCATCGTTAACCGACGCAGAAAACCTAACCGTGAAAGTCAGAAAACCGGGTCTGGCCGTGACCTCTGCCACCGTTATCGGTGTCGCCTGCCCAACCGTGAACTCGCTGGCCTCAACCCGGCGCTCGTCAGCTGCGGCCTTAATCTCGCCGCCGCGAACACTGATCACTGCGTTGTCGGCCAGCCCCGAACCGACGGGCAGGCTGATGGTCGCCACTGAGTTGGCGCCAGCCACGGGGTCGTCTGACAGCTCAATATTGTCAGCGATGACGCCTGCGGGCAGCGCGCCGCCAGCGATCTGATAGTTGGCGGGATTGCGGGCGCTGGTATCAAAGCCCGCCCCAGTGGGAACGTCGCTGACCGATTCAGAGAACCTGACCTCGAAGCGCAAAGAGCGGGGTGCCGCCGTGAGCCTTGAAGTTATCCGTCTAGCTGGTTCCACACCCGTCGCCGTAACGACAACCAGGGCGGCTTCATTCACACGGTCTGGGTTGGCGACGCTGACGATCCCGCCAGCAACAACACCGATCGTGTCGCCGACGACTAGCTCCGAACCGACGGGCAAGGTAATGGTCGCCACCGTGCGGTCGCCCGACAAGACAACCGTGGTGGCGGTAGCGCCGGTGCCGGGCAGCGGGCCAGCGTTGATTTGGTAGTTGGCCTGGGCGAGGGCGGTGTCGGTGACCGCCTCGGAGAAGGTGACCGTGATGATTCTCGCCCCAGCTCCAGCGGTGGTGATTGTTGGCGTTACCACCAGCGGATCGACCATCACCTCGGTCTGGCCGCCTTCAATCCGCCCGTTGAAACTGTCGCGCCGCAAGATCTGCCCGGGCGAAACTACGGCAAGGCTTCGGCCGCACGGGTCGCCGGCGGCGTTCGGAATCAGCCCCGTGGGGCAGCCCATTCCGATCGGGTCGTAGACCGCGGTCGTGCCCAAGCCTTCGGGCAGATCGATTCGGTCGCCCACCCTTGGCAGGTCGGCAAGGGTCGGCAAAGCGGTGGTCAGCAAGAACGCAAACTCACTGTCAATGTCAAGCTGCGCGCTGAACGGATCTCGCTGCCAGCCGGCAAGCTGCTGCTCGCGGGTGCCGCTCAAAAACGTGCGCTCGTTGGCGGGATACCTGGTGTTCGGCCTGCCGCCGCCCGCGCTGCTTCGGTTGGCGGCAATCAGCCCGGCGTAGTCAAACGACTCAAGCGTTTCGTTGTAGGTGAGCGTTACGACCACCACGCTCACGCCGTCGGTCAGCAACCTGCCCGTACCGGTGCTCGGCTGGCCGCAATGCCTGACGCCCGTGCCAGGCGCGGTCACGCCGGCGCATTGCAGGCCATCGGCGGACAGCAGATTGTCGGGGTCGGTGATCTTCTCGTTGGCAAGAACCAACGCAGCGTCCGTGCTGCCTAGCGCCTCGCCTTCAACGGTAAACAGCTCAGAAAACTCCGAATCGGCCGCCAAGGCGCTAGCGACGGTGAAAATAGTGGCGTCGTCGTCAAACTCGATCAAGATGTTTCGCCGCTGATCGATAACAAACACAGCCGCCTCCCGATCGTCGTCATCATCGTCGGGCAGCTGGCGCCAGCTCACTCCCCAGCCGTTGCCGGCCGCGCCGCTGGCCGCACCATCGGCCCTAGCCGCAATGCGCAAAACGGTGGTCGTGGCGGACGTGGTTGACGTCGAGGTTGCCGCTGTGATGCGCTGCCAAATCCACTGCGCCACCTGCGGGTCGGGCGTGGCTTCGCTGCCGATGTCAAGCGTGACCGGATCTGTAACCGTGGCTCGCGTAACGCGCGGATAGCTAGCGAATGCGCTAACCACCAGGCTCCTGCTGCGAGACTGATTGCCCGCAACATCTACGAACGCCCCGGCGGCGACGGTGATCCTCTCGCCCACGCCAAGCACGGTTCGTTCGCGGCGATTGCCGGCGTTGGCCACCGCAGCGGCGCTACCGGCTGTGGGCACGGTGTCTTCGCACTCGTTGGGGTTGGTGTCGTTCAGCCCGAACAAGCAAACGGTGATGCCGGTAACGGAAGAGAAAGGATTGGCCGTGAAGGGCAGAATCTTGGCGACGCTGGCCTCGGCCGACCGGGCGGCGGCTACGGGCACGTAGAGCGGCGCATCACCGATGCGAACGCTGGCGAGCAGCGCATTGCGGGCGGCGTCGGTCGCAGCGACGGTGACGGCATCCGTGACGGCAACGCCGGCGGCGTCGGTAACGGTGGCGACGTTGGTGGCGAGGTTTGGCTCGGTTACCTCAAGCCGAAAAGCGTGCGAACCCCCCCCCGCAAAAATGTCCAGGCGTGGGCGAACCCTGTCGGTCTGCCGGGGAGAGCGCGCAGTAACGCTGGCGCCGACCACCCGGCGGTTGTCGTTGCCCAGGCCCTTGATTACTCCGTCGGCAACGCTGACCACTGCGTTTTCTGTCAGCCCTATGCCGGCCAGGGTGATGGTTAGCCGCCGGTTGCCGTTTGACAAGGCGGTCGTGTCGCCCGGCAGCAGCGGAGTGCCAGAGACGCTGTAGTGAGCCGGGTTGAGCGCGCTGGTCGCAAAGTCGGCACGCTGCTCGGCGGTCGGGGTGGAGCCCGCCCGGGCCGGGTCTGCTGCGCCGTTGACCGGAGCGGTGAAGTTGACCGTGATGGTGTTCGCCCCGACCTCGGCCGTGATGGCTGCGGTGATGTCGGCGGTGATGGCTGCGACAATCGGGTCTGACGTTGTTGCCGCGTCGATGGCCGCCTGCATTACTTCGTCGGTCACCACGTCGGTGCCACCGATGGCGGTAAAGGTGAGGTCTACGAAAGAGGCGTCGGTGTTGCGCTCTGGCAGCGAGCGCAGGTAGTTGCGGGTTTCGTTGGGCAGGTGGTCGGTGGCGACCAACAGCACGGGGGTAACGCCGTCGTCGGCCAGACCCATGCCAAGCAGCGGTCCGCCCGACACGCCATCGGGGGCGGCGTCGCCGTTGATGAGAGCGATGGTGTCTGGGCTGAGCGTGATGGTGCTGCACTCACTCATCGCACGGCGGATATCCAGCGCCGTGGAGTAGCGGGTGGCGCCGCTAATGCGAGAAACGTCGGCCACGCCAGCCCCGATGACATCGTCTACGACGGATTCGGAAACGGCAGCCGTGCCGCCGACAACAACAATGCGATCAATGTCTTGGCCCGCCTCCGCCAGGAAGTCGGCTACGTCGGCTGGCAGCTCGCCCGCCCGGGTTAGCAAGATCGGCAGCTCTAGCGCGTAAGCCAGCGGGCCAATCGCGATCACATCGGAAAACGTTTGGTCGATGTTGGCCAGCAGCGCGGTGGGCTGATTGGTGTCGCAATAAACGCCGGGCGAGCCGATGTGTTTGGCTATTTCCACAGAGGTCGCATAGCGATCCAGCCCGCCTAGGCGGGTGATCGTGCGCACGGGCGGGAGCGCGGCGATCGCATCTTCCACGCTTTGCGACACTGCGTCGGGGCCGCCAACGATGATCACCTCGGAAATGAAGTAATCGACAATGAAATTCTCAACCAGGCGAGACAGGCGGTTGGTTGGGGTTAGCACCACCGGCGCAGACTCAGAGGCGGCGAGCCCGGCTGCTGCGGCGGCGTCTATCAGGCTTTCGCCCGACCCCACGATGACTGACTCAACGAAGCCAGACCGACCGCCGCTGTCTACGAAGGCCCTGGCGACGGCGACCGCGGTTGCGTAGCGGTCTATCCCGCCGAACTGGCGGATCTGCGGGGTTGCCGAGTCGTTGTCGTGGTCGACCAGGCCTTCAATTGCGGTGTTGGCGGCGGTGGCTGGGGGAACCAACGCTGGTGCCACCACCAACACCGGCGTCATCAAAACCAGCGCTATCAAGCCAACAAACAAGCGGCGAAGCACCAATAAAATCCCTTACAAGTTCAAGTGGTGACGCGAGAGGTCAAAAACCCGTCAAAACCCGAGCACTCTAAAACGCCTAGTAACCGCACGATGATAGACCTGAACCCCGCCACACGGGTGACAATTCGGGCGTAATGGCGTCATGGCGTGATGGCGTCAGCCGTGACACCGTCAGCCGCTGGGGGTGGGATGGAGTTAGAGGTGCCCGCTGCGGTGTTGCTAGTTGCTAGCTGCTAGCCGATCGGCTGGATGGCTGCAATCCGGCTGCGATGTCTATCAGGCTTTCACCCGACCTCACGATGGCTGGTTCAACGAAGCCGAAGAAGCCGAACGATCCGCCGCCGCTGCCTACAAAAGCCTTGACCAGGGGCGACCGCTGTCGCGTAGCGGTTTATCCCGCCAAGACGCACTCCCCCGGCTGTGCGACCGGCCGCGGCCTAACCGCTCTGGTTATTGGGAAAAGCGATTGCTATCAGCGGCAGAGGAAACCTTTTCCTCCGTCAAAAGGAAAAACTCATCTATCCCTGCATTTTTTGCGGCCGCCGGGGTTACTGAAAACGGTGTAATGGTTACCGTCATAGTGGCAGAGTTATACCTGAGCGTGGTTGCGCTGGTATCAATATTAAAAGCTATACCCAGGTGGGCACCGGGAAATCAGTGGCTGAAACTCAGAGGACGGAGTTAGCACCCCTGCCTCTAATACTGCCGCCAACAATGCTGATCACGTCACCTAGCACTAACGCTTCACCCACCGGCAAGGTAATAGTCGCCACCGTGTTGCCAACCGTCAAAGAACCAATCATGGAGGTACCGGTCAAGACGTCGACGGGACGAAGGTGCAGTTCTCTGCCGGCAGATCTGGCGGCGGCGGTTGCGCCGGGCGCGGCGCATTAACTTGTGGGAAAAAGCGACTGCTATCAGCGGCAGAGGAAATACTATTCCCCAGGAAAAGGAAAAAATCCAGTCGCGCATGCCCCAGTGCGATGGTGCTGGTATTGCCGTCGCTATCCGTAACAAAATCAAACAGTCGAATGGTCGTCGTCGTTGTGGTGGGCTCATAGTTAAGGTCGTACTGGCCATCACCTGGATTAGTGAGCAACCCATCGGCGTCGCCGCCGTTGCGGACGTAGTTCCTAGGGTTGCGAGTGCTAGTCGCGAAGCCGCTTTGGGCGGCTTCGGCGCTATTGGGTGCCTCAGAGAAGCGGATCGTGATGATGTTACACCCGGTGTAAGCGGTAATCGTTGCTGTTAGCGGGGCTGGGGGGACTGGCACCGTGAAATCGGTGGCTGCAACTAAGCGTCTATCGGCACCTTGCCCTATAATCCTGTTGTCACCAACACCAATAATGCTGATTACGTCGCCCGCCGCTAGCAATGAAGCGGGACCGTTCAAGGTAATGACTACCCTCGAGGTCGCGGAGGTGGGTTCGCTATAGACAAACGAGGAGTTATCGCCGTTCAGTGTTACGCCTTTAACTTGATAGTTCGCGGGGTTAATAGAACTCCTCCGGAAGTTGAGGTTACTCTCCCCAACTCTATTGACCAACGCATCAAAGTTAACTGTGATAGTTCGCGTGTCAGCCACAGCCGAAATGGTTGCCACCAGCGGTGGTGGGGTTGGCACCGTGAAATCAAAGGCTGTGACTAGGCGGGTGGAGTCAACGCTGCCTCTAATACTGCCGCCAACAATGCTGATCTCGTCGCCCCCCTCTAGCCCTGCACCGAACGGCAAGCTAATAGTCGCCACCGTGTCGGCGTCTCCCGCATCGTTGGCCGTCAAAGGAGCAACCAAGGAATCGATCAAGGCGACACCATTAACTTGATAGTTAGCGGGGTTGCGAGCGCTACCATCGAAGCCAGCTTCCGTTTCCGCGGCGCCATTGACCGCCGTATCAAAGGTAACCGTGATAGTTCGCGAGCCGGATACTGCATCGACTTCTGTAACCGTTATCTCTAACGCCGGTTCAGGCACATCAAATACGAAGAACATCATGTCGACGCCAACTACGCGGGTGTCACCGTTAGTAACGGCCTTAACCCTGTTGCCAATAAGACTGATTCGTGCGCCAACCGGTATCGCTTCACCGGCTGGCAAGGTAATGGTCGCCACCAGGCCGTTGTCTGACAAGGTGATCACGGCGTTGACTTCGTCGTGGTTGGGTGCGCGAGAAACAAAAGTCGTACCATCACCGTCGAAGTCAATTCGATAGTTGCCGGGGAAGAGAGCGCTAACATTGCCGAAGCCAGCTTCCCCATCCGCGACGCCATTGACCGACTCGTTGAAGGTAATCGTGGCAGTTCGCTCGCCAGCAATAGCTGAGACGGTTGCGGTTAGTGGCAATCGGGCGGGCGGCATGAAGTCGAGGCTTTGCAGAACACGGCGGGCGTCATCTTCACCAGGGGCCTCAATCCGCCCCTTGATAACAAAGAAATTTGCGGCGGGATTTGGCGATACAAGGAGGGTAATACGTACCGCTGTACCGCCCCGGAACACCTCAATCGGCTTGGCTAAATGTGCTGGAGTCAGATTTGCGCCACCAAGCTCATAGTTAGCGGGGTTGAGAGCACTAATCTCGAAGTTAGCTGTCTGCTCGGTCGTTGGGTTGTTTGGCAGCACGGCGACATGGACCAGGTCATCGAAGGCGACCTCATAGACAGTACTTGATCCGGCTTGAGCCATAATCGTTGCCGTAATATCAAATAAAGGCCCGCTAGGGCCCGAGGCCGCCAGAACCAGGCGGCCGTCACCGTCAGCGGACTCAATCCGATTGGGGAGAACTTCAGCATTTACATTACCAGGCACCCCGTTGGGCACGCGAATAACCGCCATCGTGTTGGCCCCATTGGGGCCGGACTCCAAAGCAGCAATCGTGGTGCCTGCGGGTAGCGCAGCGTCACCAAGCTCATAGTTGGCGGGGTTGCGAGCGCTACCGTCGAAGCCAGCTTCCCCATCCGCGGCGCCATTGACCGGCGCAGAGAACCTGAGCCTGATGAAGCGGCGTCCGGATGCAACCCTCGTGAACTCTGCTGTAAGCGTCCCTACCACCGTAAATGCAGGGTTGAGGGGCTGAACCATGCGGGGGTCAAACTGGGCGGTGATCTGGCCGGCAACAATATTGATCTGGTCATTCTCAGCTAGTACTGGTGCACTATCGGGCAAGGTAATCAGCGCCACCGTGTTGTCGGACTCCAAAGCAGCAATCGTGGTGCCTGCGGGTAGCGCAGCGCCGCGGAGCCGATAGTTGGCGGGGTTGCGAGCGCTATTCGTGAAGCCAGCTTCCCCATCCGCGTCACCGTTGACCCGAGCAGAGAAGGTAATCGTGATAGTTCGCTCGCCAGCAATAGCTAAGATGGTTGTTACGGTTATCGGTGTTGTTGATGCTGCGACTGTAAGATCGGTCTCTTCAACCCGGAGCTGGCCGTCTTCAACCATACCACGACGGCTAATCGTGTTGGCGGGAATAAGGATTACGTTGCCCGCCACTAGCGCATTTGCACTATTGGGCAAGGTAATGGTTACCTCCGTGATGGGGGTGCCGTCCGGCGCGGTTGTGTCCTGGTGGGTAAACGTGGTGCTTGCGGGCAGCGGGTTATTGTTCAATCGATAGTTAGCGGGGTTAATAGCGCTACTCCCGTAGGAAACAGTGAGGGCCGGACCGGCAACGGTAACCTCCGCTCCGAAGGTAACCGTAATTACTCGCGTGCCAATATCAGCACTAATGCTTGCTGGTATTGCCGGTGGTACCGTGAACGGGCGGCCCAGAGCTAGGCGCTCGTCATTAGAGTCACCGGAGCTAATACGGTTATCCACGCTTTCACTAATCGCGAACACATCGCCCTCTTTTGCTGCTGCTGCAAGAGGTATTATGAAACGTTTGAATCCGATTTGAGGTGCAACTGCTATCGTCTCACTGCCGGTTAGCGGTACACCGTTAAGCGTATAGTTTTGTCGGTTTCTAGCGCTAGTACTAAACGCGGACTGGGCCGGGATGGATTCTTCATTGGCCGTCGGAAAGAAATCGGCGACAAGCGTGTTTGATCCAACCGCAGTGGTAAGCCTTGCTTCAAGAATTGGGTCGGTTGTCAAATCAACGTCTGCCGCTCGAGCGCTAGCATCAACAACACCTGCAATCTGACTGCCAAGAACAGTGATCTTTGTTCTATTGAGCACTCCTCCGAAATTCGCATCAAGCCCTGGGAAATCCTCGGGCACGTTAATAGTTACAACCGTGCCAATGTCTCCCGCTGCGTTGGCCGTCAAAGCACCAATATTAAGGGTTCCGGGCAACACCATGTCGCCAACGCGATAGTTAGCAGGGTTGCGAGCACTAGTCGCGAAGTTGGCGTCCGTTGACGCGTCACCGTTGACCGCTGGATCGAAGACAATTTGGAATTGTCGCGTGCCGGCTACAGTCTCACCCAAGGATGCGCTTATTGCTGGTCGGTTTGTCACACTCAGAAGTTTGCTGGCAACCGGGCGAGCGTCGTTGGCATCAGCGGCGGCAATGTTGTTGCTAGTTGGAACCCCGAACATACTGCCAAGAAGCTGTCCAGTGGCCACCTGAATGGTCGCCGTTCTAGTGGCGGCATCATAGGTAACCGTGCCGAAGGCTGCGTCGCTATTAGCGAAATAGTTGGCCGGGTTGCGAGCGCTAGTTGGGAAGTTGGTGACGTCCGTTGACGCGGCGCTATTGACCGGCGCAGAGAAGGTAACCATGAAGCTATTTTCCCCGGTGTATCCCCCCGTGACCTCTACTGTGATTGCATCTACCACCGAGAATGTGGCGGTACCAACCGTGCGATTGCCACTCTCAGCTCTAATCACACCGCCAAGAACAGTGACTATTGTGCCAGCGGTTAGCTCTGAACCCAGTGGCAACATGATAGTTACTTGTTGGCCTGCGGACCCGCCGGTGCCTCCTGTGTCTTCAATCGTGGTGCCTGCGGGTAGCGCGGCGGGGGTCTGCCCGACGCCGGGAGCGGTAAGCCGATAGTGGGCGGGGTTGCGAGCGCTAGCTGAGAAGTTAGCGTTTGACGGCGCAGTGATATTGACTCTGTTTCTGAAGTCAACCGTGATGGTCCGCGCCCCTAATTCAGCCGTGATGTTGATTACTGGTATCTGTACCTGCAACGAAGCGGTGTCAACCGTGACGCCGCCGCCGTCAGCGGCGGCGATGCGGCCGTCTCTAACGATTACTTCTGCAGTTATAGCGGCGAGTAGCGTTGAGCCCGCTGGCAAGGTAATAGTTGCCACCGTGTCGCCGCCCGTCAAAGGATCAATCACGGTGCCTGCGGGCAACACGGCAGCGGGGTTCGCACCGGAGCCGTCGGGGTCAATCTGATAGTTTTCTCGGTTGCGAGCGCTACCCGCGAAGTCAGTTTCCCCATCCGCGGCGCCATTGACCCGTGCAGAGAAGGTAACCGTGAAGGTCAACTCGTTTTCTATAGCCTCAATCTTCGCTGTAATTGGTGTTGGCTGTGGTGGTACTACTACTGTTGGTCCTGGTGGCACCGGTACTATTACTGCGATTTCGGTGGTGTCAACCGTGATGTCGTCGTCGTTAGTGTCAGCAGCTCTTATAGCGCCATCAACAATGGTGAACGTTTCACCGTCCTCTAGATCGTTATCTACAGGGAAGGTAATAGTTACCATTCGACGATCAGCTGATAGCTCAACCGTGGTGTCAGCGGGCAACGGGCTGTTGTCAATCTGATAGCTAGACAGCAGCTCGGCGGTTGCTCTGTCAACCGGAGCGGAAAACACAACCGTAACAAGATGCTCAGTAGCGCGAATTGTTGCGGTGATAGCGAATGTTTCTACAACGGTGGTCTCAGCGCCTTCAACTCTGCCGCTAATAGAATCGCGCCGCAGGGTTTGCCCCGGAGTAGTCACGGCGATGCTTCGACCACATGGGTCGTTGTCGGAGTTTTGAGTCAGTCCGTCTGAGCAGTCCGACGGAGCGAAAGTGGTACCCAACGCGGCTGGCAAACTAATCGTGTCACCAGACTTTGGTAGGTCAGCAAAAGTAGCCGAAGACGTAGTCAACAAAAACGAGAACTCGTCATCAAGATCAAGAGCAGCACCAAACGGATCGGTCTGCCAACCAACAAGCTGCTGTGCGCGTGTACCAGTAGCTACTGTGCGCTGCGCGCTCGGGAACTTAGCAGCAGCCTGATTAGCAGCAACCAAACTCGCGTAATCAAACGACCGGAGTGTTTCACTGTAACTAAGAGTAACCACCACCACACTCACACCACCACTCAACGTCCAAGGCGTAGCAGTGTTAGGTTGGCCGCACTGAGCGCCAGCTACAGGCGCAGCGGTGCAAAGCGTGGTATCCGCAGCAACCTCCACCAGATTATCGTTGTTAGTATCACCAGCATCAGCGACGAGCTTCTCGTTAGCTAGATCGTTATCTGCGAACACGTCACTATTAACGGTGAACAACTCAGCAAACGCTGAATCAGCCGCCAGAGCAGTAACCACAGAGAAAATAGTGGCGTCTTCGTCAAAGTTAATCAACACCGTTTTACGCGCCTTGTTAACAGAAACAGACACCTCAGCAACCGTGTCAGGATCTTGATCTTCATCAGCGGGCGGCCCGATCCAAATCACACGCCACCCATTACCAGTCGCACCACCAGCTGCACCATCAGGCCTAGCTGCGATAGTCAAAATGTTCTCATCCACCACCGGTGGGCTAGCAGAGTCATAACGCTGCCAACGCCACAACGCCACCTGGTTATCGGGCGCAGCTGCGGTGCCGATGTCAAGCGTTACCGGGCTAGTAACCGTCGCACGCGTAACACGCGGATAGCTAGCAAACGCTGTAACACGCTGACTCGTGCTACGCGACTCATTACCCCTATCGTCAACAAAAGCACCAGCAGCAACAGTGACCGTCTCACCGGTCGCCAGCACAGCAGCCAACGCAGCAACCAACGCATCATCACCCGTAGGCGCAGTGTCCTCACACACGGCGGCATCGGCGTCATCAAGCCCAAACAAACAAACAGTGACATCAGTACTAGAAGAAGAAGGCAGAACCGCAGCATCGTTTCTCCCAGCAGCAGCGTTAGCCACATAAAGCGCCACCCCGTCAACCTGGATGCGAGCAAGCAAGGCATTCCGATCAGCCGCGCTAGCAACAGAGGTAGCAAGGTTTGGTTCGGTCACCGAAATGCGGATGGCGTGCGAATCCTCCGGCGCAAAAATATCTATATTCGGGCGAACCCTGTCCGCCGGCAAAGCCCGCACAGCCACCTGCGCACCCACAACCCTGCGATTGTCAGCACCCTGACCCTTAATCGTGCCATCAGCGACACTGATCGCAGTGCCCTCAACCAGCTTGGAATCATCAGCCATGGTGATCGTCAACGTTCTGTTGCCGTTCGACAAAGCCAAACTGTCGCCAAGCAGCAACGGCCCACCAGAAACCCGATAGTGAGCACGGTTAAGCGCGCTAGTAGTAAAACCAGCCACACCGCTCGTTACGCCATTGACCGGCGCAGAAAAAACAACCGTGATCGTGTCGGAACCAACACGCGCTGCAACCGTTGCTGTAATCGGCGACGACGTAGTAGCCGCAGCAATAGCTGCCTGCACCACCGTGTCTGGCACCACCGCGCTGCCACCGATAGCGGTAATGCTCAAATCCACAAACGAAGCATCCGCGCTGCGAGTCGGCAACCCGCTCAGGTATTCACGGGTATCGCTGGGTAGGCCATCGCTGTCGACCAGCAACACAGGGGTGACGCCGTTGTTGTCCAGACCCACGCCAAGCAGCGGGCCGGCCGACACGCCATCGGCAGCAGCCGCACCATTCACAAGCGCAACAGTGTCCGGGCTGAGCGTTACGGTGCTGCAATCGCTGAGCGCTTGACGGATTTCTAGTGCCGTGTCATAGCGATTCGCTCCACTGATACGAACAACATCATCCACACCAGCCTCATTAACATCAGCCACCACAGCCGCCGAAACAGCGGTCGTGCCGCCGATGACGACGACACGCTCAATCTCAGCGTCAGCCAAATAGCCAGCCACGTTGGCTGGCAACTCGCCCGCTCGCGTCAAAAGGATCGGCAATCCCAACGCATACGCCAGCGGGCCAACAGCAATCACATCGGCAAACGAAGAATCAACATTGACCAACAACGCGGTAACCAACCCGGAATCACAATAAACGCCGGGTGAGCCGATCTCGTTGGCTACGGCAACGGCGGTGCCATAACGATCCGCACCAGCCACACGCGTAACCGTGCGCACAGGCGCCAACGCAGCAATCGCATCCTCAACACTTTGAGGAATCACAGAGGTGCCGCCGACGATGAACACCTCGGAAATGAACTCATCAACGATGAAATTCTCAACAGTGCGCGACAAACGACTCGGCGGAGTCAGCAACACCGGCGCAGACTCAGAAGCCGCCAGGCCAGCTGCGGCAGCCGCATCAATCAGGCTTTCGCCTGACGCCACAATCACCGACTCAACAAAACCACCCGACCCGCCACCAGCCACAAAGGCCTCAGCCAAAGCAACCGACGTGGCATAACGATTACTGCCGCCAAACGCGCGAATCTGCGCGGTGGCTGCGTTGTTGTCATGATCAGACAAACCCTCAGACGCCGTATTCGCAGCACCAGCAGGCGACACCGTCAACACCGACATCGCAAGAACTAGCGCAACCAAACCAACAAACAAGCGACGAAACATCAAAGCCTTCACAAAATCCAAGTAATGGCGCGCAAAACCAGAGGCCCAAGAGGGCCAAACGCGTCAAATACTCAACCGCCAACCACCCCCCGCACGTGACATAACCAGCCGCCAGCGGGCACCTGTGGAGGGGGCGCCTGGCCTGGTGCGAGCTGGCCTGGCTGGGCAGCTTGCGGCGAGCGCTCGGTGCTAGCGCTGGGTGCTAGCCGCACCTAGCCAGCAGCAGCACCGCCAAGCAGCAGCACCGCCAAGCAGCGGTCAGGCCTAGCCGCGCCTCAGGCGCTGTGCGGCTACAGCGATGCTGGAGCCGCAGTCGTTCACGCTGGTGTCGGTACCTATCCGAGTTAGCCCTGTGCTGCAGTCTGACGGAGCGAAAGTCATTGCCAAGTTAACTGGCAAGTTGATTGTGTCTTTGGTTGTTGGCAGATCGGCCAAACTCGGCGACAATGTGGTCAAGGTAAACGAGATCTCCATACGAAGATCAAGGGCGGCGGCGAACGGGTCGGCCTGCCAGCCGAGAACCATCTCATCGCGGGTGCCAGTGGCCATGCGCGTTGCAGTTGGGTACTTGGCAGCGTTGGCAGCGCCGGTGTTTGCCGTAACCAAACCGGCATAGTCAAACGACATAAGCACCTCGTTGTAGGTGAGGGTCACGGTTACCACGCTGACGCCTTGGCTTAGCGCTCTGCGGTCATTGACGTTTGGTCGGCCGCAAGGCATAGGCGTAGCAGTTCTAGCCAGACCTTCGCATGCGACAGTTGTGGTGGTCACCAGATTGGCGGCGATCGTCTCTACAGCGAGGGCAGCAGCAGCAGTGCTAGAGCCGAAGGCGTCGCTGCTAACGGTGAACAACTCCGAAAAAGCTGAACTGGCAGACAAGGCTGTGGCAACGGAGAAGACGGTGGCATCTTCATCAAAGGTGATCAGAACGGTTCTGCGCTGGTTGTTCAGAGCTACAGAAACCTCAGCAACCGTGTCAGCATCTTCAACAGCAGGCGGCCCGATCCAAACCACACGCCAGCCGTTGCCTAACGCACCGGCAGTCACACCGGCAGGCTTGGCTGTGATGGTCAAAACGTTGACGTCAACGTTGTTGGGCGTGGGTGTTGCACCATCATGGGCAAGTCGCTGCCAGCTCCACCGTGCGTTTTGCAAGTTGGGTGCAGTTGGGGTGCCTAGATCCAACGTGGTTGCCGCTGAAACCGTTGCTCGCCGGACTTCCGGGTAGCTGGTGTAGGCAGTAACCCGCTGGCTCTCGCTGCGTGATTCATTTTTGCCGGTGTCCACGAAGGCTTCGGCCGCAACGGTGACTGTCTCACCCGGTGCAAGCGCGACTTGGGCGCGAGGGTTGCCGTCATCAACAGCGGGGGTGGTGCCAGGTACGGCAGTACACACCTCAGCGGGGGCGGTGCCAGTCAGACCGAACAAGCAAACAGTGATGTCGTTCTGGGTGGAAGAAGGCAGAACCCTTGCGACGCTGGTACTAGTAGTGGCGGGGGCGACAGGAGCTACGTAGAGCGGGACAGCTGCCCCACCGGCAGCCCGGATCGAGACGGCGGCGAGCAGAGTTTGCCGGGCGGTGGTGGTCGCAGTATCAGTGGCTGGTGTCTGGGTGGAGACGTCAGTAGCAAGGTTTGGTTCGGTTACCAGAATGCGGATGGCGTGCGATCCCCGCGGCGCAAAAATATCTAGATTCGGGCGAAGTCGGTCGGGAGCCTTGCTGGCTGCATTGATCTCGGTGCCGGCAACTCTGCGTAGGTCAGCCCCGAGGCCTTTGATCCTGCCGCCCGCAACGCTGATCGGCGTATTCGCTACCAGCTTTTCGCTGTTGGCTGACAGACCTGCGTTTGCTGCCAAGGTGATGGTCAGCCTTCTGTTGCCGTTCGTCAAGACAAGCGTGTCGCTAAGCAGCGGCGGTCCGCCTGAAATTGAGTAGTGAGCTGGGTTGAGCGCGCTGGTCGCAAAGTCAGTTGCGCTGGCCGACGCTTCTGCGCCATTGACCGGCGCAGAGAAGGTAACGACGATTGTGTTGCTGCCCGTGTTGGCTGTGATGGTTGCCGTGATTGGGTCTGACGTTGTTGCCGCGGCGATAGCTGCCTGCATTACCGAAGCCGGCACCACCGCGGTGCCGCCAATAGCGGTAAGGCTTAGATCCACAAATGAGGCGTTGGCGTTGCGTGTCGGCAACCCGCTCAGGTATTCACGTGTCTCGCTGGGCAGGCCGCCGGTGTCAACTAGCAGCACTGGGGTGACGCCGTTGCTGGCTAGGCCCAAGCCAAGCAGCGGACCGGCCGACACGCCGTCGGCGGCGGCTTCAGCGTTCACTAGGGCGATGGTGTTCGGGCTGAGCGTTACGGTGCTGCAGTCGCTCAGCGCTTGGCGGATTTCCAGCGCCGTGTCGTAGCGGTTGGTGCCGCTGATGCGTTCAATATTGTCTACGCCGGCGCCGGTGATGCCAGCAACGACGGCTTCGGAAACGGCGGTCGTGCCGCCGATGATTACGACGCGCTCAATTTCGGCGTCTTGCAGGTAGCCAGCGACGCTGGCGGGCAGGGCGTTGGCCGGCGTCAGAAGGATCGGCAGCTCTAGCTCATATGCCAGCGGGCCGATAGCGATCACATCGGCGAACGAAGAATCGACATTGGCTAGCAGGGCGGTGACTTGCCCGGAATCGCAATAAACGCCGGGTGTGCCGATCTCGCCGGCTACGGCAACGGCGGTGGCGTAGCGATCTGCGCCGGCTAGACGGGTTACGGTGCGCACGGGCGCGAGCTCGCCGATCGCATCTTCAACGGCTTGCGACACCGAGGCGGTTCCGCCGACGATGAGCACCTCAGAAACGAACTCGTCAACGATGAAGTTCTCAACTGCGCGAGACAGGCGGCTTGACGTGGTTAGCAACACCGGCGCAGCTTCAGAACCTGCCAGTCCGGCGGCCGCTGCGGCATCAACCAGGCTCTCGCCCGATGCCACGATGATTGTGTCTACGAAGCCGCCTGATCCGCTGTTCGCCCTGAAGGCTTGGGCTAGGGCGACCGACGTGGCGTAGCGGTTTGCTCCGCCGAACGCGCGAATCTGCGGGGTGGCTGCGTTATTGTCATGGTCGGACAGGCTCTCAACCGCCGTGTTGGCGGCACCGGCCGGCGACACCACCAACACCGACACGCCAAGAATCAGCACTGCCAAGCCAACAAACAAACGTCTGAACATCAAAAAGCTCCTAAACCCGAGCAAGCGCGCAAACCTAAAACCCAAGCGCGCTAAACGCTCCACCAATCAAAGTGAAAACCAGAAATCCAGCCCGCACGTGACAAAGCCCGCCGGGCGGTTGCGGGCTACTCGGCGGAGCAGCCCTCGCCAGAGCCAAAAGCCTGCGCGGTGGCGGCGTTGGCTGCGGTGGTGAGGGCTGGCAGCGGCGGTGGTGGTGAGGGCTGCAATACCGGTGCTGGCGCTGGCAGCGGGAACGACTCGGCGGGAATGAATCGGCCATCACCCCAGGCTCTGATTCCGTTGCTAACAGAACTGATGATCACGTCGCCCTCCGCTAGCACTGACGCACTACCGGGCAATTCAATAGTCACCAGCGGGCAACGCTTCGGCTGACTGCCCGACACGAACAATTTGGTAGTGAATGGGGTTACGAGCACCAAACAAGGGACCCAGATTGTTAGGCACTTCGTCGAAGGTAGTTGAAGGTAACCGTGAAGCTTCGCTAGCTAGCTTCACCCACAATGTTGACTGTAATCATTATGGCACTACGAACGGGATGCCGATAGCTGTGCGGGCGGAATCCACTTTGGATTTAATCGCGCTGGCACGAATATTGATTGTGTCGCCTGTGTTAAGCGCATTAGGCACACTGAGAAGCCAAACTATGTTTTCGGTGATAGTGCCCGGTTCTACCACGGTGGTACCACCGTCAATAATCTGTGTACCGCTAGGGAACTGCTCGCTAACAGATGTCCCCTGTCGGGTAATTAGGTAGTTTTCGGGCGCGCGGGAGCTCTGAAACTCGACTTCTTCAGTGAAGGTGACCGTAACCGCCCGCTTGTTGCTTGCAACGGTAAAGGTTGCTACTAGATCATCTGTTGAAGGCGGTGGCAACATGAAGCTGGTTTCTCTAACCCGACGATCGCTGCCGTCGGCATAGTTAATCCGGTTGCCAAGAATGGTAATCGTTGTGCCACTAGCTGGCGCTGACCCACCCGGCAAACGAATAAGAGCGCAAACATTATCACCACGGCCATCGCATAACGTGCTTGAATCAAAACCCAAGCATGTACCTCTTTGCGGCATGGTCGGGGTCTTGGCCACGCACGTGCCGCCGGGCAACGGGCCAGCCTGCCCGCCGTCGGGGGTAATCCGATAGTTAGCGGGATTGCGAGCACTATTTGCCCAGGCAGGATTGGATGTGTTCGATTCATCGTTGACTCCCGCTTGGAAGTCAATCCTGATGAGGATGCTGTTTACGCTAGCCGTGATGGTTGGCGCTCTTGGGTGAACCGAGTCCGAGACGGTGTCAACCCGGCGGTCATCGTTAGCGCCCGCGGCTTTGATCACGTTGTCAACAACGGTGATTGCTGAGTCTAGAACCAACTCTGAGCCCGACGGCAAACTAATAGTTGCCACCGTGTTGGCGTCTCCCGCGTCATTGGCCGTCAACTCATCAATCGTGGTGCCGGCGGGCAACGGGTCAGCGGGGTCCGTGCCAGCGCCGTCGGGGTCAATCTGATAATGAAGGGGATTGCGAGCGCTGGTCGGGAAGTTGGTGACGTCCGTGTCGTCTGCGCCATTGACCGCCTCAGAGAAGGTAACCGTGAAGGTCGACTCGGTTGCCGCAGCCACGATGGTTGCTGTTATCAGTGTCGCCGCGTCCACCGTGCTGCTGATCCCCCTAACCAAGCTGGGACCAGTAGCGGCCGAAATCGCGTTGTTGGCAACGGTGACCGTCGCGTCATCAGCCAACCCTGCCGGCAAAATAATAGTTGCCACCGTGTTGGCGTCTCCCGCGGCGTTGTCCGTCAAAGCACCAATCGTGGTGCCGGCGGGCAGTGGGTTGCCGTCAATCTGATAGTGGTCGGTGTTGCGAGCACTAGTCGGGAAGTTGGTGGCGTCCGTTGACGCTGCGCCATTGACCGGATCTGAGAAAACAACCGTGATGTCTCGCATGCCGGCCGCAGCAGTAATAGTTGCAGTAACTACTTCCACCGTGAAGCTGGCGGCGGGAACTGTGCGGCCGTCGTTGGCAGCGGCTCTAATCCGGCCGGCAACAACGCTGATCGTTTCGCCGCCATCTAACTCTTGGCCTGCAAGCAAATCAATGAGCGCCGTCCTAGTGCCAGCGGTATAGGTAATCTCGGGAGTGCCAGGCAGCGGTCCGGCCGACCCGCCGTCGGGGGTAATCCGATAGTTAGCAGGGTTGAGAGCGCTGGTTGCGAAGTTGGCGTGCGTTGACGCAACGGCATTGACCGCCGCAGAGAACTGAACTGTGATCTCTCGCGACTTGGCCTCAGCGGTGATGCGTGTAACCGTTAACGGAGAAGGTACGGTGGTGGTTGGTCCGCCGCCGCCACCGCCGCCGCCGTCGCCTCCACCACCACCGCCACCACCACCGCCACCACCACCACCACCGCCACCGCCGCCACCGCGGCGTGAGGTGTCTCTTGTCGGTGTCGCCACCGCAGCAATAGCGGCTTCGACCACCGTGGCTGGCACCACTGTGGTGCCACCAATAACGGTGAAGGTGAGATCTATGACGGTTTCGGCGGTATCACGATCCGGCAACGAACGCAAAAAGTTGCGAGTCTCAGTAGGCAAACCATCATCATCAACTAACAGCACAGGAGTAACGCCGTCGTTAGCTAAACCCATACCAAGCAGCGGACCGCCGGACACACCATCGGCGGCAGCCTCACCGCTCACGAGCGCAACAGTGGACGGGCTGAGCCTGACGGTGCTGCATTCCTCAAGCGCGTTGCGAATCCCCAACGCCGTGTCATAACGAGTGGCGCCACTGATGCGGGTGACATCGGCCACGCCAGCGGCATTAACACCAGCCACAACGTCTGTAGAAACCGCAGCCGTGCCGCCGATTATCACGGTGTGTTGAATCCCGGCATCGCTCAGATAGCTAGCTGCGTCGGCTGGCAGCTCGCCGGCTCGTGTCAGCAAGATCGGCAAGTCAAGCGCATACGCCAACGGGCCAACAGCGATCACGTCGGCGAAGGTGGAATCAACGTTCACCAGCAGCGCCGTGCTCAGCCCGGTGTCGCAATAGGTGCCGGGCGAATCCATCTCACTCGCCACAGCCACAGCGGTCGCATAACGATCCGCACCAGCCAGCCGCGTGACCGTGCGCACGGGCGGCAGTGCGAGGATGGCGGCTTCGACGGCTTGGGACACGGCGTTAGGTCCGCCGACGATGAACACCTCAGAAATGGACTCTTCAAAAATGAAGGTCTCAACCACGCGAGCCAGGCGATTTGACGGGGTCAGCACCACCGGCGCAGACTCAGCAGCCGCGAGGCCAGCTGCGGCGGCGGCGTCTATCAGGCTTTCACCCGACGCGACGATGGCTGAGCGAACAAAACCAGCCGGACCGGCACGCTCTACAAAAGCCTCAGCAAGTGCGACCGACGTGGCGTAGCGGTCTACCCCACCGAACTGGCGGACCTGCCCGGTGGCAGCGTCCTCGTCGTGATCAAACAAATCCTCAGCCGCAGTATTGACAGCACTGGCTGGCGACACCGCTAGCACCGACGCAATCAAAACCAGAGCTAGTGAATTGACAACCAAACGGCGAAACATAAGAACCCCCAACAAAGTCCGAGCAATAGCGCAAAACTAAAAGGCAAGACGCATTAAGCACACCACCAACAGACGCAGGCGGAACCCTAACAGAGCCGCCCCGCCCCGCGCACGTGACATAACCAAGTCGCCAGGGCAGCGCAGCTTGGGCGATTCGAACAGCTTGGGCGATGCGAGCAGCCCCGCCTGCGGCGTTGTGCGGCTACAGCGACGCTCTCACCGCACGGATTAGCTAGCGGGTTCGCTAGCGGGTTCGCAGTTAGCCCTGTGATGACAGGCCGTGCCAGCCGAATTGATTGTGTCCTTGGTTATTGGCAGATCCGCCGCGCGCCGCGAAGGCTAGGGCTAGGGCGACCGACGTGGCGTAGCGGTTAGCGGCAGCGTGTTGGTAAGGGTGGGGCGCAGCCTCGGTCTTGGAGCAATTCTGCACCGACACCACTTATCCTGGCCTGTACGACATTGCGCAGATCACGATAGTCAGCGCCTCTAATCCGGCTCCCTAGAAGTACAAAGAAGTCAGAAATCCGTGCGTTAGTCGCAACCTTCTTCTTGTTCACGAGGGCGTTCTGGTAAAGCGTAAAGGTTGCTGTCAGAGGAATTCTCTCTGGTGGTTGCTCATATCCGACTTCGGTCTGACTAGCAGTTACGGAAAAAGAATCTCCTCTATATAAATAGTTACCCAGGTTCCTAACACCACTCCCAGTCGTGGCAGGATTAACTGCCTCAGTAAATAGAACCGTGATTATATTTGAGCCCACTGTACCCGTAATAGCTGCATATATCGGCGGTAGTGCTATCCCCGTAGTTTGGCTGGCACTAACCATGCGGTCGTCGCCAGCGTCAGTAGGAGTAATCACGTCACCTTTAACGGCATATACCGTGTCAGTACGCACTCTGTTAGGGGAAAGTGAGGAAACTGTAATGCGCACCGTAGACGTAGAATCAGGGCCGCCACTCAACGTCCTAATCTGGGTGCCGCCGGGCAGATCTACCCCATCAATCTGGTAGTTGGCAGGGTTGAGGGCGCTAGTCGGGAAGTTAGCGGCGTCCGTTGACTCAGCAACATTGACCGCCGTAGAGAACTGGACTGTGAAACGACTCTCGTCTGTTATAGCCCTGACTTCTGCCGTAATCGCTTCTATAACCGTGGTCTGAGCGCCTTCAATTCTGCCGCTAATAGAACCACGCCGCAGGGTTTGCCCCGGAGCGGTCACGGCGATGCTGGAGCCGCAGTCGTTCACACCGTCGTCACCTATCCGAGTTAGCCCTGAGCAGCTTGTCGGAGCAAAAGTAGTACCCAGCGCGGTTGGCAAACTAATCGTGTCGCCGGGCTTTGGTAGGTCGGCAAAAGTAGCCGAAGATGTAGTCAGCAAAAACCTGAACTCATCATCAAGATCAAGGTCAGCAGCGAACGGATCTATCTGCCAACCAACAAGCTGCTGAGCGCGTGAGCCAGTGGCTATGCGCACTTCGCTTGGGAAGTTAGTGGCTCCCTGATTCTCAGCGACTAAGCCCGCCGCGTAATCAAACGACGAAAGTGTCTCGTTGTAGCTAAGAGTTACCACTACAACACTCACACCGCCACTTAGTGCCCAAGGCGTGTCAGTGTTGGGTTGGTTGCACTGAGCGTCAGCTACAGGCGTAACAGTGCAAGGCGTGGCATCGGGTTCGTCAGGCCTCACCAGATTATCGTTGCTTTCATCATCAGCATCGAAGATCTTCTCATTAGCCAGTTCGTTATTAGTAAACACAGCGCTGCTAACAGTGAACAACTCAGCAAACGCTGAATCAGCCGCCAGAGCAGTAACGACAGAGAAAATAGTGGCGTCCTCGTCAAAGTTAATCAACACCGTTTCGCGCGGCTCATTGACAACAACGGACACCTCAGCGACAGTGTCTGGATCTCGAACTTCAGTAGCAGGCGGCCCAGACCAAACCACACGCCAATCGTTACCAGCCGCACCGCCAGCCGCACCGTCGGGCCTGGCTGTGATGGTCAAAACGTTGGTTGTTACGACGTCCCCTGTGTCGGCGGCGGCAGAGCCATATCGCAGCCAACGCCACTGCGCCACCTGCGGGTCGGGCGCAACTGCGCTGCCGATATCAAGCGTTACCGGGTTAGTAACCGTGGCACGCCGGACTTCCGGGTAGTTGCTATAGCTAGTAACTCGCTGGGTTGTGCTGCGAGACCGATTGCCCCTGCTGTCTTCAAAGGCCCCCGCAGCGATCGTGATTGTTTCACTGGTTCCAAGCACAGAAGCATCCGCTGGTACGGTGTCGACACACCCTGTGTTGGTGGCATCAAGCCCGAACAAGCAAACCGTGATGTCGTTTTGAGCAGGGGAAGGCAGAACCGCCGCAATGCTGGTACTAGTAGTAGCGGGGGCGACAGGAGCTACGTAGAGCGGGACAGCTGCCCCACTAGCAGGCCGGATTGAGACGGCGGCGAGCAGATTGTTCCGGGCGGTGGTGGTCGCGCCCGCATTTATTTCGGCGCCATCGGCATCGGTCTGGGTGGAGACGTCAGTGGCAAGGCTTGGTTCGGTTACTTGAATGCGGATGGCGTGCGAACCCTGCGGCGCAAAAACCTCAACACGTGGGCTAACTCTGTCCGCCGCCAAAGCCCGCACAGCCCCTTCAGTGCCAACAACCCTGCGGTTGTCGCCACCGAAGCCTTTGATCTTGCCGTCAGCAACGCTGGCCTCTGCGTTCTCAGTCAGCGGCACATCGCCAGACAAGCCGATAGTTATTGTCCTGTTGTTGTTTGACACAGCAAACGTGTCGTCGGGAACCAGCGGGCCACCAGAAACCTGATAGTTGACTCTGTTAAGCGCGCTGGTCACAAAGCCGGCGTCGGTCGTATCTGATTCAACATTGACCGGCGCGGAGAAGGTAACCCTGACAGTGTTGCTGCCCGCAGTAGCTGTGATCGTTGCTGTGATCGGCGGCGACGTTGTAGCCGCGGCGATGGCTGCTTGCACCACTGATTCGGGCACCACCGCAGCACCACCAATAGCGGTAAGGCTTACATCCACAAACGAAGCATCGGCGTTGCGTATCGGCAGCGAACGCAGGAAGTTGCGAGTGTCGGCAGGTAGGTCGTCGCTGTCGCCACCGTCGCCGCTCACCAACAGCACCGGGGTGACGCCGTTGTTGGCTAAACCCAAGCCCAGCAGCGGACCAGCCGCCACGCCATCGGCGGCGGCCTCAGCGTTTACAAGCGCAAAGGTGGTCGGGCTGAGCGTGACGGTGCCGCAGTCGCTCAGCGCTTGGCGGATTTCTAGCGCCGTGTCATAACGGTTGGCGCCGCTGATGCGAACGACGTCTTCTACGCCAGCCTCATTGATGTCGGCAACGACGGCTGCGGAAACGGCGGTCGTGCCGCCGACGATGACGACGCGCTCGATCTCAGCGTCGGTCAGATAGCCAGCTACGTCGGCTGGTAGAGCGTTGGCTCGTGTCAGCAGGATCGGCAGCTCCAGCGAGTACGCCAACGGGCCGATAGCGATCACATCGGCGAACGAAGAATCAACATTGACTAGCAGCGCGGTGACTTGTCCGGAATCGCAATAAACGCCGGGTGAGCCGATCTCGTTGGCTACGGCAACGGCGGTGCCATAACGATCAGCACCCGCCAAACGAGTAACCGTGCGCACAGGCGCGAGCTCGCCGATCGCATCCTCAACGGCTTGCGACACCGAGGCGGTTCCACCAACGATGAACACCTCAGAAACGAACTCATCAACGATGAAGTTCTCAACTGAGCGAGGCAGGCGGTCCGGCGTGGTCAGCAGCACCGGCGCAACCTCAGAAGCCGCCAGCCCAGCAGCAGCCGCGGCATCAACCAGACTCTCACCAGACGCCACGATGACTGTGTCAACGAAGCCGCCCGATCCGCTGTTCGCCCTGAAGGCTTGGGCTAGGGCAACCGACGTGGCGTAGCGGTTTGCCCCGCCAAACGCGCGAATCTGCGCGGTGGCTGGATTGTTGTCGTGGTTAACCAGGCTCTCAGACGCTGTATTAGCAGCACCAGCTGGCGACACCACCACCGGCGACACCACCAATATCGACACGCTCAAAACAAGCGCGCACAAAGCAACAAACAAACGACGAAACATCAAAAAATCCTCACCAAAATCACGCAATGGCGCGCAAAACTGGAGATCCAACGCGCTAACAATCCAACCGCCAACCCCCCCCCGCACGTGACATAACCAGCCGCCAGCGGGCACCTGCGGAGGGGGCGCCTGGCGGGGCTTGGTGAGGGTGTGGTGTTAGGGGCTGGGCAGCTTGAGCAACGCAAACAACCCCACCCTCTGCGCCGAGAGAGTGGGGCTATTTACGGAATTTTTGTTTTGCTTGCGGCTCTCGTTCGGTGCCAGCGCTGGGTGCTAACCCTGGGTGCTAGCCGCGCTTAGCAGCAACACCGCCAAGCGGTCAGGCCTAGCCCCGCCTGAGGCGCTGGTCGGCTACAGCGATGCTGGAGCCGCAGTCGTTCACACCGGCGGCACCAATTGGAGTTAGCCCTGTGCAGTCCGCCGGAGCAAAAGTCACTGCCAAGGCAGCTGGCAAGCTGATTGTGTCCCTGGTTGTTGGCAGATCCGCCAAACTCGGAGAATCAGTAGTCAAGGTAAACGAGAACTCAGTACGAAGATCAAGGACGGCGGCGAACGGGTCGGCCACCCAGCCAAGAAGCGACTCATCGGTGGCGGTCATGGCATCATCCGTGACAGTTCCACGATCACGAGCTTCGAGCGGGAACTTGGCATCACCACCATTTGCGGTAAGCAACGTCGCGTAGTCAAACGTCATGAGCGGCTCGTTGTAAGTGAGAGTCACGGTTACCACGCTGACGCCTTGGTTTAGGGCTCTGCGCGTAGTGATGTCTGGTTGGCCGCAAGGCAGGGTTTCGCCTGTAGTAGTGGGCCGAGTCTGACCTGCGCATGCGACAGTTGTGGTCTGCAGACCGGTGATCTTCTCTGTAGCGAGGGTACCAGCCGCATCGCTGGAGCCGAAGGCGTCGCTGCTAACGGTGAACAACTCCGAAAAATCTGAGTTACCCGCCAAGGCTCTTACAACAGAGAAGACAGTGGCGTCATCGTCAAAATTAATTGAAATGGTTCTGCGCTGCTCGTTGATAGAAGTAGAGGCCTCAGGCACAGTGTCGGTATCGGTGGGAGTTGGATTCCAACCCACAAACCAACCGTTACCCAACGCACCACTAGCCGCACCACCAGCCTTAGCTGTGATGGTCAAAACGTTGATGTCATCGGTGCCGTCCGTATTCACGCCGGTTCGCTGCCAGATCCACCGTGCGTTTTCCAAGACGGGTGCAGTCGGAGTGCCTGTATTTAGCGTGGTTGCCTCTGAAACCGTTACTCGCGTAGCTCGCGGATAGCTGGTATAGGCAGTAACCCGCTGGCTCTCGCTGCGGGATTCATTATCGCTGTCATCCATGAAGGCTTCGGCCGCAACAGTGACTGTCTCACCCGTTGCAAGCGCGACTTGGGCGCGAGGGTTGCCGTCATCAACAGCGGGGGTGGGGACAGGTACGGCAGTACACACCTCAGCGGGGGCGGTGCCAGTCAGACCGAACAAGCAAACAGTGATGTCGTTCTGGGTGGAGGAAGGCAGAATCATTGCAATGCTGCTACTAGTAGTGGCGGGGGCGACAGGAGCTACGTAGAGCGGGACAGCTGCCCCACTAGCAGGCCGGATTGAGATCGCGGTGAGCAGAGCTTGCCGGGCGGCGTCGGTTCCAGTGGAAGAGACATCGGTGTCAAGGTTTGGTTCGGTCACCGAAATGCGGATTGCGTGCGAACCCTCCGGCGCAAAAATATCTAGATTCGGGCGAACCCTGTCGGGGGCCTTGGCGCGGGCAGTTGCCGAGGCACCTTCAGCCCTGCGACCGTCGTTACCTAGGCCTTTAATCGTGCCGTTCGCAACGGTGACCGTTGCGTTCGCTGGCACCCTTCCGCTGTTAGCCAAGGTGATGGTTACCGTTTTGTTGCCGTTTCCGATGGACATACCGTCGCCCGGCAGCAGCGGACCGCCTGAGACTCGGTAGTGGGCTCTGTTAAGAGCACTGGTTGCGTAGGCAGCTCTCTGGGCAGCCGTTCCGTCTTCGCCCGGAGCGGCCTCGTAACTGACCGGATCGGAGAAGGTGATCGTGATGGTGGTTTCGCCGGCGTTGGCTGTGATCTCTGTTGTTATCGGCGAGGACGTCACGGCCGCGCTGATGGCTGCGGACATTACCGAAGCCGGTACCACCGCAGTGCCGCCGATAGCGGTGAGGTCCAGATCAACAAACGTTGAGTCGGGGTTGCGGGTTGGTAGCGAACTCAGATAATCACGGGTCTCGCTGGGCAAGCCGCCGGTGTCGACTAGCAACACCGGAGTGATGCCGTTGTTGTCCAGACCCACGCCAAGCAGCGGACCGGCCGACACGCCATCGGCGGCGGCCTCACCGTTCACGAGGGCGATGGTGTTCGGGCTGAGCGTGCGGGTGCCGCAGTCGCTGATCGCTTGGCGGATTTCCAGCGCCGTGTCGTAGCGGTTGGCGCCACTGATGCGGACGACATCATCTATGCCCGCTTCGGTGATGTCAGCCACGACGGCTTCGGAAACGGCGGCCGTGCCACCGATGATGACGACGCGCTCAATCTCGGCGTCTACCAAATAGTCGGCAGTGACGGTTGGCAGCGCGTTGGCCGGTGTTAGAAGGATCGGCAGTTCTAGCGAGTACGCCAGCGGGCCCACGGCGATCACATCGGCAAACGAAGAATCAACATTGACTAGCAGGGCGGTGACCGCTCCGGTTTCGCAGTAAACGCCGGGTGAGCCCATCTCGCTTGCCACGGCCACGGCGGTGGCGTAGCGATCAGCGCCGGCTAGGCGGGTGACCGTGCGCACGGGCGCGAGTTCGCCAATCGCATCTTCCACGTTTTGCGATACTGAAGCGGTTCCGCCGACGATGAACACCTCGGAGATGAACTCGTCAATGATGAAAGTCTCAACCAGGCGAGACAGGCGATTTGACGTGGTGAGCAACACCGGTGCGGACTCAGCAGCCGCTAGTCCGGCAGCCGCTGCGGCATCAACCAGGCTTTCGCCCGATGCCACGATGACTGATTCAACGAAGCCGCCAGATCCACCGCCAGCTGTGAAGGCTTGGGCTAGGGCGACCGACGTGGCGTAGCGGTTTGACCCGCCAAACGCACGAACCTCCGCGGTGGTCGCGTCATTGTCGTGATCGGCCAGGCTTTCACTCGCAGTGTTAGCGGCACCGGCTGGCGACACCACCAACACCGAAATGCCTAAAATCAGCACCGCCAAGCCGACAAACAAACGTCGAAACATCAAAAACTCCTCAAAGCAGCCCAAACGCGCAAAAACTAAAACCCAAATGCGCTAGAAACCCACCAAAAGCCTAACCAATAACCCAGCCAGCACGTGACAACGCTGGCGGGAGCGGGCGGGGGCCTGGGGCGGGGCTCGGAGCGGGGCTCGGAGCGGTCTAGGCGATGTCCAGCTAGCCAGCAGCCGGGCTTAG
This sequence comes from Candidatus Poriferisodalaceae bacterium, assembly GCA_965212125.1. Lineage (GTDB taxonomy): Bacteria > Actinomycetota > Acidimicrobiia > Acidimicrobiales > Poriferisodalaceae > CAYRJD01. The sequence continues at coordinate 1,730,229 of OZ243045.1, forward strand.
CTAGCCAGCAGCCGGGCTTAGCTAGCCAGGCTAGCCAGCGACCAGGCGTATCTCGGTTGCTGGGCTTCGTACAGTAAGGTCACGGGATCTGTTGTAGTTGACGGCAAGGCTACGTGGCAGAATAAACGTGTCGCCAACGGCGGGCAACCAGGCCAAGCATGAGGAATATATGTCAAACGTGACGACTTGGATGGATCGCACTTGGATGGACGGTATGTTCCAGTTTTCTTGGGGTGGAAACTCATCGCTGCTAGTTGAATCACACGTCCTTGTGCCAAATTCCACGCTTGTTGAACTTATGGCGTTTTCTGCGGCAAGTAGTAGAACGGTAAAGGTCTCAAGAACGCTGTTGTGGGTGAAGATGACAGTGACTGAGCTCACGCCGTCTTCCAAGTTACGTGATGCCACAAAGGCGGTGTCTGCAATGGTGGTGCCGCCAGCAGTGGCCCCATTAGAAGCGACACCTGGCACGCCCTGATGAGCCGCATTCACGGTATGCGTGCTAGAAAATATTGGTTCCAAGTCAATGTTTATAGTGTCGCTGTTCACGTTGACTAACGCAGCGCTAGCCACGTCAAAGTTTTTCGTAACTTCTGCGTTAGCTAATAGAGCTTGAGCAACGTCAAATAACTTCGCATCATCATCAAAGACGATTCTGATTACCCTACGAGCCTCGAGAACAGTGGCGGAAGCTGAAGGCGCTGTGTTGTCCGCACCACCGCCTGCAGTATCGTGCACAAGTTCCCAACTAACAGACCATTCATTACCACGTGCACCGGCGGCCTCACCGTCACTCTTTGATGTAATAGAGAGAAGGTTTACGTCTGCATTTGTCCATGACCACACGGCATTTTGATAGATCGGGGCAGCAGCCGTGCCGGTATTGCGAACAAAATCATTTGAAACTGTTACACGAGTCGTTCTTGGACCATCAGGCGGATTAGCCGTAACACGTTCAGTAATCGCGCGCGACCTGTTGCCAGAGGCATCAACAAAAGCCCCCGCGGCTAAGGTAATCACATCACCCACCGCTAGGCGGAGCCTTTCTTTAGGGGGCGGCGCACCTGCCTGAGTTTCGACTGGCGTTAGGCAGGCGGGGTTTGGATTACGCTTCAGGAGTTCAGCTTCGAGTGCGGCTTCAGGATCATCTTGGTCATCAAACTCTCCTAGATCTAGGCCCAGGCTAGAAGGAGAATTCAGACGGAAGCCATTCAAACAAAGAAGAAGACTTCCGCCTCCACTATTTGGGGGTGATATGAATTGGTTAGGCTTGAACCCGGGATTATTGATAAGTAGTTCGCCATTTAGCACCACCTTTGAGATGTCAAAACCGTCTGTTAACTCACCTGTGTCAACAAGGTTCACGTCTTTAGCGACAACGCGGAACTCATACGCGTCCTCGGCTGCGAAAACCTCTACACGAGGAGGCGACCTATCTGGTCCGCCAGCGGGCGGCACCGTAAACGGAGGACTTACCGCGGGGCGATCATCACAACCAACACCGGTGATCTTTTCCTCAACAATCGTGATTTCGCTTCCGGCAATAAATGTGTCGCCTGAACCCAAAGTGATAGTTACTACGTTGCCGGAAAAAGTAACAGTGTCACTGGGAAGCAATGGGAAACCACTGATTTTGTAGTTTGCCTTGTCCATCGCTTGCGTTGCATCTACCGGACTAGAAAACGTGATTTTCGCCGTAGCAGAGCCGGCCTTAACGCTGATGGTTGCAGTCAACGGCACGGAAGTAATGGCGGCGTCAACCGCAGCCGCTAATGCGGGAGGGGTGACGGCTTCTGTGCCGCCGATAGCGGTAAGCGAAACGTGGTTGCAGGTACCTTGTGAGTTGCGCACCGGAATGCTTGAGAGCAGCTGGCGGGTTTCAGATGGTGCGCCAGTGGGGGTGACCAGCAGCACTGGAATAACGCCAACGGCATTGTTGCCCGTGCCCAGATACGCGGCTGCGGAAACTCCGTCAGCTATGGCGTCTCCGTTTACCAGTGCGAAATGATTTGGTTCAACTACTACGCCAGCACAATTTTCCAGGGCGGTGCGGACGGCTACCGCAGTGCCAAATCGGGTGTCGCCGCTGAGGCGCGACACGGTGAGAATGCCGGTGGCTTCAATCTGCGCTACGACGCTGTCGGGCACAGACGTGGTGCCGCCCACGACGACCACGCGATCAATCTCGCCTTCTTCTAAGAACGCAGTTACCTCAGGCGACAGACCGTCGGAGCTTGTCAGCAAGATGGGTATCTCTTGCGAATACGCCAACGGGCCGGCGGCGATTACGTCGGGGACTTCATTGTTTGCGTTCACAACGATCGCCGTTGTTTCGCCGCTGCCGCAGTAGTCGCCGTAGCTGCCTAGCTCGCGAGCGACGATGGCTGAGGTTGCGTAGCGGTCGGGGCCGCCGAAGCGGGTAACGGCGCTGACGGTTGGGAGGGCGTTGAGGGCGTCCTCCACGTTCTGCGATATCGCCGTTGTTTCGCCCAGGATGTACACCTTGGTGATGTCGTTGTTGGAGATGAAATTCTTGACCGAGGTTGAGAGGTTGGCGGTGCGGTTTAGTAGCACCGGTGCGGCCTTCAGCGCCGCCAAACCAACGCCGGCGGCGGCATCGACCAGGCTTATGCCCGAGACCACGATCACTGTGTCAAAGCTGCCTCTTCCGACAAACTCCATGTAGGCCTCAGCCAGATCGACCGAAGTTAGGTAGCGGGTGGGTCCGGCAAAGCGACGAACCGGGATGGTTTCGGAGGAGGCGTCATGGTCGTACAGGAACTCGGCGGCGGTGTTGGCGGCGGTGGCTGACGAATTCGTCGTCACCAATACACCAACTGTTAGTACCACCGCCAGCAAAGAACCACGCAAGCGCCGCAATATCAAAACTCCCTAAGTCAAGGCGAAAGCCTTGGGGTATTTTACCCCTGCCCTGCCGATATTTTTTATCGCGAAACGGGCAGCGGCGGGAATGCTAGCGGGTGGCGGCGCTTATGACACGACTTGTTAGCGGCCTTTCCACTGCGGCTCGCGCTTTTCCGAAAACGCCAGCGGTCCTTCTACGTAGTCTTCGCTTTTGATCATGGCGTGCACTGCGTCGTAGCGGGCTTCGTGCGCCTCTTGCACGCCCGCCACATTCAGCCCCTGCATCGCTGCCTGCTTGGTGGCTTTGATGGACATCGGCGAACACGCCAGCGTCATCTCAGCCCAGCGACGAGCGCAGGCCAGCGCTTCACCCGATCCCGCCGGCACCGTCTCGGCGACAAACCCGAGCTCTTGGCCCTCTGCCGCGGGGACGTGGCGGCCCGTGAGCATCATGCTCATTGCGCGCTTCAATCCGATCTGGCGCGGCAAGCGGTGAATGCCGCCAGCCAAAGCCGCCAGCCCCACCTTTGGTTCGGGCAGAGCGAACAGGGCGTTTTCCGAGGCGACGATTATGTCGCAGGCCAGCGCTATCTCAAAACCGCCGCCCATCGCCACACCGTTCACGGCGGCTATCACCGGCTTGTCCAGGTCGTAGCGGGAGGTCAATCCGCCAAAGCCGCTGGCGGGCATGCCGGAGCGGTCGCCTCCTTCGGCTTGGTAGCGCAGGTCGTTGCCAGCTGAGAAGGCGCGGTCGCCTTCGCCGGTGACGATCGCAACCCACAGGTCTTCGTCGTTTTGGAACTCATCGAACAGATCCGACATGGCGGCGTTGCCCGGTGGGTGCAAGGCGTTCATTCGTTCGGGGCGGTTGATGGTGATGACGAACAAGTGTCCGTCACGCTCGGCGTAGCAAAAGTCACTCATAGGCGCGACGCTAGTCAGGCGTGCGGCGCGGTGCTTGCCGGCGCGACCAGCCCTGCCGCTGGCTGGCGCAGCGTGGGCGCTGTGTGAAAGTGTGGGCCGGGGAGGATTCGAACCTCCGTAGGCGAAAGCCGACGGGTTTACAGCCCGTTCCCTTTGGCCACTCGGGCACCGACCCAAGGCGGCAACGCTAGCATCGCGCATCGTGGCTTCGTTTGATGTGGTTTCGCAAACCGACGCCCAAGAGGTGCGCAATGCGGTGGATCAAGCCGCTAGAGAGATCGGCACCCGCTATGACTTCAAAGACAGCGGCGCCGCCGTTGAGTCTGACGGCGATGCGATAACGCTGCGGGCAAACTCATCAGACAGGCTGACTGCGGTTCGCCAGGTGTTGGAAGAAAAACTTGTGCGGCGCAAGGTGAGCCTGAAGGCGTTGAACTACGGCGATGTGGATGACGCGGCCGGTGCGACCGTGCGCCAAGAGGTGAAACTGACCGCTGGCATCTCTTCGGAGAAGGCCAAGGAGCTGAACCGATTTATTAAAGACCTTGGCGTGAAGGGCGTGCAGTCGCAGTCGCAGGGCGATCAGCTGCGGGTTACTTCTAAGAAACGCAACGACCTGCAGGCGGTGATCGCCGCGCTGAAGGAAGGCGACTTTGACCTTCCGCTGCAGTTTGAAAATTTCCGCGACTAGCTAGCGCGCTGCCGGGCTGCGCCGCCGGGCTGAGCGGGCTGCGCCGCCGGGCTAGATCTCCATCCAGCTGCCGGAGCGCAGGCGTTTGATTCGCTCGGCCATCGGCGGGTGGGTTGTGAACAGCCCTTTGAAGCCCATCTTGCGGCTGGCTAGCGGGTTGACGATGTACATCTGCGCTTGATTTGCGTCCGCCAGGCTCGGTATGTGCTTGGAGGCCGCATCAAGTTTTTCAAGCGCCCGTGCCAGCGGCTCACCGTCGTTGATCAGCCGGGCGGCGGTGCGATCGGCTTGGTACTCGCGGCTGCGGCTGATCGCCATCTGAATCATGAACGCCGCAACCGGCGCCAGGAAAATAAGCAGCAGCTCGCCTATCGGGTTGCGGTCGCTGTTGCCGCGCCCGCCACCGAAGATGAGGGCGAACTGCGCCATGCGAGCGGCGAAGGTAATGGCGGTGGCTACCGCTGCCGCGACCGAGCCGATGAGGATGTCGCGGTTTTTGATGTGCGACATTTCGTGCGCCAGCACGCCGCGGATTTCGTACCAGTCAAGCTCGCGCAGCATTCCCTCGGTGATGCACACCGCCGCGTGTTTGGGATTGCGGCCGGTGGCGAAGGCGTTGGGCTGCGGGTCGGGGCTGACGTAGATGCGCGGCACCGGCAGTCCGGCGAGCTGCGAAAGCTCTTGCACCGCTGCGCGATACTTCGGCAGCTTGTCGGGCGGCACCTCTTTGGCGCGCGCCGAGCGGATTGCCAGCTTGTCTGAAAACCAGTAGCTGCCGCCGACTAACAGGATCGCAATGAAAAAAGCGATGAATAGTCCGTTGGCTCCAAAGAAGCTGCCGATGAACAGGATTAGCCCGCCGAGGGCTGCCAGCAGAATGGCTGTTTTGGCTGTGTTTCGCATTGTTTGTTTGCTCCGGTTTCGGCGCGCTGTTAGCTGAGTTGTGCTGCGCTGCTAGTTGGCCAACGCGGCAGCCGCACGATCACGAACCTCTTCCACCACGGCCGCATCCGCCAGCGTCGTCGTGTCGCCCAGGTCGCGGCCTTCGGCCACGTCTCGCAACAAGCGCCTCATTATTTTACCCGAACGGGTTTTGGGTAGGTCGGGCACCAGCACGACCGCCTTCGGTCGCGCTATGGCACCCAGCTTTTGCGCCACGTGGCCGCGGATCTGTTCGGCTAGTTCGCTGGACGGGTCGTTGCCGGAACGCAAGATGACATAGCCCACGATGGCTTGGCCGGTGGTGTCGTCGGTCGCACCCACCACCGCCGCTTCCGCCACCGCGGCGTGATCTACCAGCGCGGACTCAACCTCGGTGGTGGAGATGCGGTGGCCGGACACGTTCATCACGTCATCAACCCGCCCCAGCAGCCAGAGGTAGCCGTCGGCATCGATCTTGGCGCCGTCGCCGGCGAAATAGCGACCGGGGTAGGTGCTCCAGTAGGTCTCTTTGTAGCGCTCCGGGTCGCCCCAGATGCCGCGCAGCATGCCGGGCCAGGGTTCGGTGATGGTGAGGTAGCCGCCGCCTTGCGTGATGGGATCGCCGGCGTCGCTAACTAGCTCGACTGAGATGCCGGGCAGGGCGTGGGTGGCCGAGCCGGGCTTGGTGGTGGTGACGCCGGGCAGCGGGGTGATCATGTGGCCGCCGGTTTCGGTCTGCCACCAGGTGTCCACGATCGGGCAGTTGCCGCCACCGATGTGGTGGTGGTACCACATCCACGCTTCGGGATTGATCGGCTCGCCGACGGTGCCGAGCACGCGCAGCGACGACAGGTCGTGTCTTGCCACCTCGTCTGCGCCCCACTTCATAAAGGTGCGGATGGCGGTCGGGGCGGTGTAAAGCTGGGTCACGCCGTAGCGGCTGATGATGTCCCAGAGGCGATCTTTGGGCCAGTTGGCGCGGTCGCCAGTGCGGAACTCCGGGCGAGGGGTGTCGGGCGTGCCTTCGTAGATGACGGAGCTGGCGCCGTTGGCGAGCGGGCCGTACACGATGTAGCTGTGTCCCGTTACCCAGCCGATGTCGGCGGCGCACCAGTACACGTCGGTGTCGGGGCGGAGGTCGAACACGTAGCGATGCGTGAAGGCGACTTGCGTTAGGTAGCCGCCGGTGGTGTGCATGATGCCCTTGGGTTTAGCGGTGGTGCCGGACGTGTAGAGCAGGTAGAGCAGGTCTTCGGAGTCCATGTGCTCGGGCGGGCAGTCGGCGGCGATGGTCGGGTCGGCCATCAGGTCGTGGTACCAGTGATCGGTTTGGTCGTTCCAGGCGGTGCTGCTGTCGGTGCCAGCGGCGGTGGCGGTGCCAGCGCCAGCGCCGATGCGGCGCACCACGACGACGTTTTCGATGGAGTCGGTGGCTGCCACTGCGGCGTCGGCGGTGGGCTTGAGCGGGAAGGGTTCGCCGCGGCGATAGCCACCGTCGGCGGTGATTAGCAGTTTGGCGCCAGCGTCGGAAATCCGATCCGACAGGGAGTCTGCGCTGAAGCCGCCGAACACGACTGAGTGGGCGGCACCGATGCGTGCGCACGCCAGCATCGCCACCGCAAGCTCCGGGATCATCGGCAGATAGATGCAGACTCGGTCGCCGCGGGCGGTGCCGAGTTTTTTCAGCACGTTGGCGAAGCGGCTGACTTCGTCTAGCAGGTCGGCGTAGGTGATCGTGCGGGTGTCGCCGGGTTCGCCCTCCCACCAGAACGCAACCTTGTCGCCCCGGCCGGCTTCAACGTGGCGGTCGAGGCAGTTGTAGGAGACGTTTAGTTTGCCGCCGACGAACCATTTGGCGAAGGGTAGATCCCAGCTGAGGGTGGTTTCGAAGTCTTGGAACCAACTGACGTGTTCGCGGGCTTGGCGTGCCCAGAAGGCCAGGCGGTCGGCGGCGGCTTCGTCGTAGAGGGAGCGGTCGGTGGTTAGGGCGTTGGCGGCGAAGTGTGCCGGCGGCGCAAAGGTGCGGCCTTCTTCGTAGTAGTCCTCGATGGTGGCGGGTGGCTGGGCGGGTGGCACGGCCGGCTCGTTTGGTTCGTTTGGTTGCGGCTTGTCTTTTGGCACGGTTGTCGCCCCCTTTTGATTGTGGCGTGGTTGTTGCGGCCAGCTACTGCGGCTGGGTCGGTGTTGGCGGCTGGGTGGGCGGCGGCTGGGTCGGTGCTGGCGGCGGGGCGGGTGGCACGGCCGGCTCAGTCGACACGTGCCATTCAGCCACCCAAAAGCTACCCAGCCCGGCCGGGTTAGTTAGATCGCCAGCCTCATCTAGCAGGGCGCGGCTTCGTAAGACTTCGTCGGCGGGTGCGGTGCGTTGGAACTGCCAGCTGTGGCGGGCGTCGTCGGTGAATTCTCGCAGCCCGTTTTCGATTAGCCAGTCGGTTTGGACGGTGAGCCTGTAGCCGGCCGGGAGCTGATCGAACGCCACGTCGCAGGTGATGTCGTGGTTGGTGTGGGGTTCGCCGGTGGTGCGGGCGATGTTGCGGCGGTGCTGGGAATAGGTGCGCAGCCAGCCAGTCATGGTGCGTTGCGATAGCTCGGTGGTGGTGGTGCAGCCGTAGTCAATGAGCAGCAGGCGGCCGGCGCTGGTTGCGACGGGCCCGGTGTTAGTTGCGGTTGAGTCGCCAGAATCTGCCGAGTCGGTGAGCTTCGCTTGCTCCTCTGCTAGTGCCGCGCTTTCCTCTGCCAGCTTCGCGCTGTCCCACTCGTCCGTGGTGGTTGATTTGGTGGCGATCACCTGCAGCGCTCGGCGCACCCAGACCGCGGCCTGCACCTGCAGCGGAATGCGCATACCGACTGGCGCATCGGGCAGCAACCGATCTGCCATTTGCGCGACTAGCGGCGGGGCGGGTTGAAAAGACTCAGCCAGCGCGAGGTGGGTTGGGCTGTCGGGGTCGGCGCTGGCGCTATCTGCGGCTGGGTCGGCGGGCGTCACGTACAACTCTTGCCAGCCATCTTGGGTGCGTTCAACGATGCGCACTGCAATATTGTCCAGCAGTTCGTTTGCCATCACAACCATCCCCAACCGCCGCGGCGCAACATCTGGCTCAAACCCCGGCATCTCGTACCAGCTCAACCTGGTCGGCAAGTCTTGGGCGACATCAATGGGAACGTTGGCTTCAGCCGACAGATCCGACAGCCGATTGAGCGCGTCGCTGCGGTTGATCGGCGAACGCTCGACCATCAGGTAATGCAGGCTTTCCAAACACTCGGGCTTGGCCTCTATCACCGCCTTGCACAGAGTGCCGACGCCGGCGCCCGCCTCTATCACCACAAACCGTTCGGGCTGTTCTAGCTGGTGCCAGGTTTCGTCCAGATACCGGGCGATGCAGCGACCCAACAAGGCGCCGCGCTCAGGTGAGGTTCCGAAGTCGCCGTGGTGCATGCCGGGCCGCCCGCCCTGGGTGTAAAACCCGGCTGCGCCGTAGAGGGCGTCATCCATGTAGCGGTCAAACCGAACCGGCTGCCCGGGCGGTGTTGGCGCGGGTGGCGCGGGAGATGCAGGAGGTGGCATGTGCCCGCCAGTACCCAGTCCCAGTGCGGCTAGCTATCCGATTGCTAGCTACCCGCCGAAGGTAGCTAGCACCGACAGCTGGCCGAAGTGGCCGATCAGCTGCGGGAAGATTCCAAACGCCAGCGTTGCCAGCGCCGTGATTGACAACGCCACCGTCAAGGCGGACGGCACCGTCAGAGGCGTGCCGTCGTCGTACTCGCTGGCACGCTCAAACCACATCGGCACCAAAATCCGTGCGTAGTAGCCGATCGCTATGACCGTGTTGACCGCCACCACCACCGCCAGCACCGACGCCGCGGGTGTGCCCGCATCTAGCAGAGCACGGAAGATGCCGAACTTGGCGAACCAACCGCCGGCGGGCGGCACTCCCGCCAGCGCCGCCAAGAACAACGTCATCAAAACTGCCAGACCGGGGGCGTAGCTAAACAGGCCCTTGTAGCTGTCTATTTCGCCGGAGCGGGTGCGGCGGGCGACAGCTAGCACCACCGTGAACGCGCCCAGGTTCATAAACGCGTAGATCAGCAGATAGATGACCACCGCTTCGACGGCGCGGTCGGGTGTGTCGGACGCCACCGCAAACGGCACCAGCATGAACCCGCCTTGCGCCACGCCGGAGTAGGCGAGCAGTCGCACGATGTTGGTTTGGCGCAGGGCGATGAGGTTGCCGACCGTCATCGTGACGGCGGAGAGCACCCAGAAAAATGGTTCCACCACGTCGTCGCGGCTGAGGAACGCAACGAACACCAGCTGCAGCAGCGCGATCATGCCGGCGGCTTTGGACGCCACCGCCAAGAATGCGGTTACCGGGGTGGGGGCGCCTTGGTAGGTGTCGGGCGCCCAGGTGTGGAACGGCACGGCGGATACCTTGAACGCAAACCCCAGCAGCACGAACAGCACCGCAATAATGACGACCGGATCTGACGCGCTTTCCAGGCTGAGTGCGGCGGCTATTTCGTTGAACCCGGTGCTGCCGACCACGCCGAACACCAGCGACATGCCATAGAGCATCACCGCGCTGGCGAACACGCCCATCAGGTAGTACTTCAGGCCGGCTTCGTTTGAGCGCGGCCCGCCCTTGCGCCAGGCGGCGAGCATGTATGCCGGGATGGACAGCAGTTCGAGCGCTACGAACACGCTCACCAGGTCGCGTGAGCTAGCCATCATCACCATGCCGAGCAGCGACGACAGCAGCAGCGTGTAGTACTCGTTTTCGTAGTAGTCGCCGTCGCGGATGTAGTTCACCGACATCAGCACGACGAGGTAGCCGACCGCTAGGAACATCGCTTTGATGACCAGCGCGAAGTCGTCTACTACATAGGCGCCGCCGAACATTGAGCGGTCGGTGCCGTCGATGGCGAGCGTCAAGACCGGCAGCAGCGACGCCAGCAAGCCGATGCCAGCGATGGTGGGCATGAGGCGCTTGACGCGATCGTCAAAGACGATGTCGGCGACGGTTATCAGCGTGCCGACTCCCAGCAGCGTTAGCTCTGGGGCTAGCGCGTGCCAGTCGAGCGCTGGGCGGATGAAGTCGATCATGGGCTAGTTGCGGGTTCCTGCTTAGCCTGCGCCGGCCGCCGCGCCGCCAGCCGAGGCGGAGCTAACGGCGGTTTCAACGCTTGATGTGATCGTGGTGACGACGCCGTCGGTGAGGTTGAGTATCAGGTTGGGCCAGACGCCGAACAGCACCATTCCAACGACCAGCGGCGCCCACGCCATCCATTCGAATTTGTTGACGTCGGCTATTTCGTGGTCTTTCCATTCTGCGCTGTGATCGCCGAAGGTGGTGCGTTGGTAGAGCCACAGCAGATAGCCGGCGGCGAACACGGTGCCGACCGCGGCGACCACCATGAACGTGCGGAACAGCGCTTCGGACAGATCCGCCCCGGGGTTGTACACCGACAAGATGGCTAAGAACTCACCCCAAAATCCGGCGAGGCCGGGCAGGCCGAGCGATGCCATGGCGGTGATGCCGAGCAGCCAGCCCATGCGTGGCGCCAGCTTGAGCAATCCGCCGAGGCGGGAGATTTCCAGGGTGTGGAAGCGGTCTTTTATTGACCCCGCCATGAAGAACAGCAGGCCGGTGATGATGCCGTGGGCGACCATTCCGAATACCGCCGCGTTGAGGCCGAAGTCTGTGAGCGATGCGATGCCGAGCATGACGAAGCCCATGTGCGCGACCGACGAGAATGCGATCAGGCGTTTCATGTCGGTTTGCGCCAGGCAACAGAGCGCGCCGTAGATGATGCCGATGACCGCCAGCAGCCCGATCCAGGGCGCCCAGGCTCGCGCGGCTTCGGGGAGAATCGGGATGGCGATGCGCACGAATCCGTAGGTGCCGAGCTTTAGCAGCACGGCCGCCAGGATGACCGAGCCGACGGTTGGCGCTTCGGTGTGGGCGTCGGGCAGCCAGGTGTGGAACGGGAATATTGGCACCTTGATGCCGAAGCCCATGAACAGCCCGGCGAAGACCCAAACCTGCGTTGCGGTAACGATGCCTTGGCCGGCGGCGTTGGATAGCGCTCGCATGTCGAACGTTGCCAGCGCGGCGCCGGATGCGTCTTTGGCGAGGAAGAACAGCGCGAGGAACGAGATGATCATCAGCGCCGAGCCGAACAGCGTGTAGAGGAAAAACTTCATTGACGCGTAGCGGCGGTTTTCGCCGCCCCAGACGCCGATGAGGAAATACATCGGCAACAGCACGACCTCGAAAAACACAAAGAACAGGATTAGGTCGTGCGCTACGAACGTGCCGTTCATCCCGGTGGCTAGCACGAGTATCAGCATTAGGAATGCCTTGGCGTTGCCGGGTTCGGGGATGTGGTTCCAGCTGTAGATGATGCACAGCGGAACGATCGCCAGCGTGAGCGCGAGCAGCGGGAGCGAGAGTCCGTCAACGGCGAGAATGAATCGGCTGTTGATGACGTCGATCCAGCTTTTGTCAACGACGAACTGCAGCTGCCCGGACGCCCCGTAGTCGAAGGCGAACAGCAGGTACACGCCAGCGCCGAGCGCAGCTAGCGATGCGATCAGTGCGACTGCTTTTAGCTCTGTCTCACGGGCGCGGGGCATCGCCATCATCACTATTACGCCGACGATGGGCAGAAAAACCGCCAAAGGCAGCACCCAGGCGTCAAATCCTGTTGCGTCCACTTATTGAGCTCCCTCTTGCTTGTTTGCGGGCTGCGTGCCCGCTGGTTGTTTTTGATTGGTTGGGTTTGGGTTGCGGCGGATCACAGCCGCGGCGTGGCGGCGGATCACAGCACGATCACAAACACGATGACTGCCACGGCTGCGCTGCCGAACAGCAGCGCTCCGTAGGTCTGGACTTTGCCGGTTTGCACCGTGCGCAAACCTTCGCCGGACTGTTCCGCGCTGACCGCCACGGCGTTGATGGATGAGTCGATTGCGCCTTGGTCGATGCCGCGATAAACCCAAGTGCCGGCGTCGCGCGAAAGCTCGCCGGTGCGGTTGACCACCTTGTCGATCACGCTTTGGTTCACCCAGTTGGCGGCCTGAGCGATCGGGCGCTTGATGGAGCCGATCACCACGTTGGTGTAGAGGTGATCCAGGTAGTACTTGTTTTCCAAGAAGCGGTAGCCGGTGGCGGCGACGCGGCTGCGTTCGGTCAGTCCGTGCGGACCCAGCCGCATGCGGTAGTAGGCCCAGGCGATGACGATGCCCGCCACGCCGAGCGCCAAACTGGTCAGCGCCAACCACAGCAAGGGGTCGGGGTGCGAGAGGCCGAGCGGCTCAAGGTAGACGGCGGGTTCGACGTAGGTTTCGATGCGGTGCGCCAGGCCGCCGAGCCCGAACGGCGACAGCACCGCAGTCGGCAGGTTGACGACTCCGCCAACGAACGCCAGGCCGGCCAAGATCCAAAGCGGCGTGGTCATGATTTTGGGTGATTCGTGTGGCGTGCCTTCGCCGCGGTATTCGCCAAAGAAGGTGTACCAAACCACGCGGGCCATGTACGCCGCGGTCATCAGCGCCACGATGCAGCCGAAGATCAGCATTAGCGGGTAGCCGTTTTGCTGGCCGGAGAACGACCCGAGCAGGATTTCGTCTTTCGACCAGAAGCCCGCGAACGGGAAGATGCCCGACAGCGCCAGCGTGGCGATGATGAACGTCTTGTAGGTGTGCGGCATGTGTTTTCGCAGGCCGCCCATCTTGCGCATGTCAAAGGTGTGGTGTGCGGCGTGCGAAACCGAGCCGGCGCCAAGGAAGAGGCAGGCCTTGAAAAATGCGTGCGTGAAGAGGTGGAACAGGGCGGCGGTCCAGGCGCCCACGCCGAGCGCCATCACCATGTAGCCGAGCTGGCTGACGGTGGAGTAGGCGAGCACTTTTTTGATGTCCCATTGGGTGAACGCCAGGCCGGCGCCGATGAGTGCGGTGAATCCGCCGATGAACGCCATCAGGTTGATTGACGACGAGGAGATTGACAGGCCTTCGAAGAACACCGGATACAGGCGGGCGATCATGTAGATGCCGGCGATGACCATGGTGGCGGCGTGGATGAGCGCGGAGACGGGGGTGGGGCCGGCCATGGCGTCGGGCAGCCAGGTGTGCAGCGGGAACTGGCCTGACTTTGATGCGACCGCGGCCATGAGCGCGATCGATGCCATGAGCAGCGCTAGGTGGAACTCGCCGGGGGCGGCGGCGATGGCCGTGTTGATGGCGTGGATGTCAAACGTGTTGAAGGTGCCCCAGAGGATGATCACTCCGATGATGAGGCCGATGTCGCCGACGCGGTTGGTGAGGAAGGCTTTCAGGGCGGCGTCGGTGTTGGGTTTTTCCTCCCACCAATGGCCGATCAGCACAAACGAACAGACGCCGACAAGCTCCCATCCGACTATTAGCTGGACGATGTTTTGCGCCATTACGAAGAACAACATCGCGGAGGTGAACAGGCTGAGGAAGGCGAAGTAGTGCACGAAGCGGCGGTCGCCTTTTACGTATTCGCTGGAGTAGATGTGCACTAGCAGCGAGACGGAGGAGACGACTAACAGGAGCAGGATGGTTTGGCCGTCAACCAGGGTGCCGACGGCGAAGTTGAGCCCGGAGCTGGAGAACCAGCCGTCGTAGGTGTTGATGACGGGGAGGATTAGGGGTTCTTCTTTGGCGTGGCCGTCTTCGTCGGTTTCTTCGGCGGCGATGTTGTCGGTGTTGCTGGTGACGGCGACCGCGGTGGCGGTGCCGCCGGAGGGGGCTGCGCTGGCGGTGCCAGCCGGGGCTGCGCCGGCTGCACTGGCGGGGGCTGCCGCTTCTTCGGTGACGAAGATCGCGTCGGCGGACGGGTTTTCAACTCGTTGCGTCCAAGCGAATGCAGCCAGCAGCGACAGCACCCACACCACACCGACCGCGGCGATGCCCACCCGATGAACTCGGTCGGCGCCGATGTGTTTTTTGCCGAACAGAAAGATCGTTACAAACGAGATCGCCGGTATCAGCGGGATGATGAAAGCGTTTTCCAATAGCCAGGTCATCTGCGCGGCCTCAGCCCTTCATCAGGTCGAACTCGTCAACCGCAATGGTTGAGCGGTTGCGATAAAGCAGCAGAACGATGGCGAGGCCGACGCCTACTTCGGCCGCTGCGACCGCAATAATAAACAGCGCAAAAACCTGGCCCGACACGACGTCGTGTTGAACGCCGAACACGACCAGGTTGATGTTTACCGCGTTGAGCATCAGCTCGATAGACATCAGCACCAGCACGGCGTTGCGGCGCGCAAGCACGCCGTAAACACCGGTCGCAAACAACACCGCGCCGAGCAGCAGAAACTGATTTAGAAGCATCAGTCTCGCCGAGCCAACACGATGGCGCCGATTAGGGCGGCGAGCAGCAACACCGACACTGCTTCAAACGGAATGATGTAGTCGGAAAATACGGAGTCCGCCACGTCGGATGTGCGGAACACGGTGGCGTCTTCGTTTAGTCGGGTGGTGCCGAAGCGATCCAGCAGCGCGTAAACCGTCACCCCTCCCAGCCCGAGCGCGACCAACGCCGCTATCGGCCACTGAGTGCCGGTCATTTTGGCGACGCGTCCGAGCGGCGCGCGGGTGAGCATGATGCCGAACAAGAACAGCACCATCACCGCGCCGACGTAAATCAGAACTTGGGTGGTGGCGATGAACTCAGCGGTGAGCACGACGTATTGGGCGCCGAGTCCGGCCAGCACGGCGACAAGGTAGAGCGCGGCGTGTACGACGTTGCGGGTGGTGACCATCCGCAGGGCGGCGATCACTACCACAGCCGCGATGATTCCGAAAGCGATGTTTTGAGCGACCATGGATTAGTTGGCGGCCGGGTTGGCGGTGGGCGCGGCGGTGGTGGGCGCGGCCGGGTCGGCAGGCGCGGCCGGATCGGCTAGTTGGCGGCGCTCCGGGAAACCGCCGTCGGGAATGTCCGGCACCTTGCGCACCTTTTGGTCTGAGCCGGGTTCGTAATCTCTGAACGCCGGGACGGTCTCCATCCACTCCCCCAACCGCACGCGGTCGTGCAGCAGGTCGGTGATGTGCGGCTGGCTGTATTCATATTCCGGCGACCAGAACAGCGCATCAAACGGGCACACCTCAACGCAGATGCCGCAATACATGCAGAGCGCGTAATCGATGTCAAACCGGTCAACCAGATTGACGTTGCGCACCGCACCACCGGCCCGGCGCGGCGGCGCCTTCACCTTGTGGCCCTCTATATATATGCACCAGTCGGGGCAGGAGCGGGCGCAGAGCATGCAGGCGGTGCAGTTGTCTTCGTGCAGCGCAATGACGCCACGAGCACGGGTGGGCGGCGCTTCTTTTTCGTGCGGATACTGAACGGTGACCGCGCCCTTCTGCGGGGCGGGGATGAGGGTCTTGATGCCGCGCCGCGGGAAGATGGTGCGCAGTGCGGTGCGGGCGGTGACGCTGAGGCCTTTTATTACTCCGGGTAGTCGTAGTCCTGCCATTTAGAAAGCAACCTTTAGCACGCCGGTAGCGACGATATTGAGAAGCGAAATAGGAATGAGCACCTTCCAGGCGAATTTTTGTAGTTGGTCTTCGCGCAGGCGTGGGTAGGTGAACCTGATCCAAAAGATGAACACGGCGATGACAAGGATCTTGACGAGCATCACGACCGGGCCGATCACGTTCAAGACGTTGTCTTCGACGCCGAAGCCGGGCAGCCACCAGCCGCCCAAGAACATCACCGATGCGAGCGCGGCGAAGGCGAAGGCGGTGCCGAACTCGGCCATGAAAAACAGCAGGAAGCGGAAGCCGGTGTATTCAACGTGGAAGCCGCCGACCAGTTCGGTTTCGGCGACGGGCATGTCGAACGGCGTCTGCGTTAGTTCGGCTTGGGCGGCGATCATGAAGATCAAAAAGCCGAGAAACTGCGTGAGGATGAACGGGTTGCCGATGGCGCCCCAGCCGAAGATTTCGCCGGTCGCCTGGGCGGTGACGATGTCTTGCAGGTTGAGCGATCCGGCCTGGATCACCACGCCCATCACCGCCAGAATCAGCGGCAGCTCATAGGCGATCAGCTGGCCGGCTGCCCGCAAGCCACCTAGCAGGGCGTACTTGTTGGCCGAGGCCCAGCCCGCCATCAGCACGCCCAGCACCGACAGCGACGACACCGCCAGGGCGTAGAAGACGCCGGTGTCGAGGTTTTCCACGACCGCATCGGGGCCGGCCGGCAGCACCACATAAAGCAAAAACGTGGACGACAGCACCACGATCGGCGCTAGGCGGAACACACGCCGATCGGCGGCGGCGGGGTGGATGTCTTCTTTTTGGAGGAACTTCACCGCCTCGGCGATGAGCTGCAGCGAGCCGTAGGGGCCGGTGTCGTTTGGTCCGAGTCGGCTTTGCATGAACGCCATCATCTTGAACAAGAACAGGTAAACGAGAACGAGCGAGGTGGTGGGGATGACGATCAAAGCGACGATCAGCTTGATGCTGGTGGATTGCCAATAGACCAGGCTGAGCAGAGTTTCGCTCATCGGTCGATGTCTCCCAAGATGAAATAGAGCGAGCCCAAGATGGTGATGATGTCGGGCACGTAGGTGCCGCGCATAACCCACGGCACCACCGACACGTTGTTGAAACTTGGCGTGCGGATTTTCACTCGGAACGGGCCTTGCCCGCCGTCGGAGATGACGTAGTAGCCCATTTCGCCCAGCGGGTTTTCGGTGGAGATGTAGGTTTCGCCGGCGGGGATGGAAATGATGCGTGGCACCTTTTCCATGATCTTGCCAGCGGGGATGTTGTCTAGCAGTTGGTCGACTATGTGGGTCGCTTCACGGGTTTCTTGCAGGCGCACCCAGTAGCGCGCAAAGGAGTCGCCGTCGGGGTGCGTCCAAACCCGCCAGTCGACCTCGTTCCAGGCGAGCCCGATGTCGGTGTCGCGCCGCAGGTCCCAGTCGATGCCGCTGGCGCGCAGGTTGGCGCCGGACATGCCGAAGCTGAGGGCGGTTTCGGCGGGGATGACGCCCACGCCGCGGCAGCGGGCTTGGAAGATTTCGTTGCCGAGCAGCAGGTCTTCCATCTCGTCGCAGAAGCCGCGCATCTTTTTCATCACGACTTGGGTTTCTTCGATCCAGCCTTGCGGCAGGTCGTCGAACAGGCCACCGATGCGGTCGAAGTTGGGGTGGAAGCGGCCGCCGGTTACTTCTTCGATTTGGTTGAGCACTCGCTCGCGGTCGCGGAACGCAAAAAACACCGGGGTGAGTGCGCCGACTTGAACCCCCATGTCGCCGAGGAACAGCGACAGGTTGGCGATGCGGCTTAGCTCAAACAGGATCGTGCGAATCCATTGGGCGCGCGGCGGCGCCTCAACTTCTAGCAGGCGCTCGCAGGCGAGAATGAACGGCACCTCGTTGGCGAAGCTGCCGAGCCAGTCGATGCGGTTGATGAGGGTGGTGCATTGCGGGTAGGTGCGGACTTCGCAGAGTTTTTCGTAGCCGCGATGCATGTAGCCCATTAGCGGCTCGGCGCTGATTACCTGTTCGCCGTCAAGCTGGCAGGCGATGCGCAAGGTGCCGTGGGTGGCGGGGTGTTGCGGGCCGATGTTGAGCGTCATGTCGCCGGTGTCGAGTTCGACGTGGACGCGAGCCTCGGCGGCTTGGCCGGCAACGTATGCCGCTTGCGCGCTCTGGCTGACGCTGGTGTCGGCGTTTGTGTCGGATCTAGTGGCTTCGCTCATTCAGCGGAGTCTTCTTCGGTTTGCGAGGCTTCAAAGTCGGCCATGACTTCGGCTTCGAGCTGCTCTTGCAGGTGCTCGGGGATGTCTTCAATGTCGACAACTCCCGGCCACGGTTTTACCTGGCGTGCTAGCAGCGGGAAGTCTTTGCGGAGCGGGTGGCCTTCAAACTCGGTGGGCAGGTAGATCGGCTGCAGGTTTGGGTGGCCTTCGAAGTTGATGCCGAACATTTCGTGGGTTTCGCGCTCGTGCCAGTTCGCACCTTCAAACACGTCGTGGATTGACTCCACCGACGGGGCGTCGTCTAGCGGCAGATCGGCTTTGATGACGAGGCCAACCTTGTGTTTGCGGGAGTGAAGCTGCAACAGCATTTGGAAGCGACTGTCGCCGCCAGCGACGCGGTGCGCGATTGCGGCATCGTCTTCGGGGTCGGATTCGGCGATGACGACGGGAGCGGGGGCGTCGGGATCGTCGGGGTCGGTTTCGATATCGATGTTGGTGTCGGTGCCGGTGCCGGGCGCGTCTAGCTCGGTGTCTTCGTAGCGGCCTTCGGGGGCGTCGCTCCAATCGATGGCCGACAGAAATCCGAAATAGTTGAAGCCGGTGTCGCTGAGCCGCTGCGCGCATTGGCGCCAGTCTTTGTGGTTGATCCGCACCCAGAGGGCTTCGCCGGGCTTGATGGCGGACTCAATGATGGAGTCGCCGAGCAGTTGGGTGACCTCCGCTAGCAACGCATCAAGCGCTTCGGCGTATGGCGGGAAGAGTTTCTTGCCGTCGGCGTCAGTGCGCCCGTTGTTGGTGGCGTCGTTGGCTGCGCCGTCGTTGGCGCCGCCTTCGCTGGCAGCGGCGTTCATGCTTGCACCACGATCGGTTCGCCACGCCACCGCTCGCTCATGTCTTCGGCCTGAATGCGTTCTTGCAAAAGCACGATTCCTTCTAGCAGGGCTTCGGGGCGGGGTGGGCAGCCGGGCACGTACACGTCCACCGGGATGATCTGGTCGACGCCTTTGGTGACGGAATAGCTGTCCCAGTACGGGCCGCCGGAGTTGGCGCATGACCCCATTGAGATGACGTATTTCGGTTCGGGCATTTGCTCATACAGGCGGCGGATGACCGGCGCCATCTTGTCGGTGACCGTGCCGGAGACGACCACGAGGTCGGCTTGGCGTGGGCTGGCGGGGAACGGGATCACGCCGAGGCGCATCACGTCGTAGCGCGGCGAGCCGAAGGCGGCGCCCATTTCAATGGCGCAGCATGCCAGCCCCCACTGATACACCCACAGCGAGCGGGCGCGGCCGAAGTTAAGCAGCCATTTAAGCGGCTTGACACGTTGGATTTTGTCTACTAGCGCCATTGCTTCACATCCAAGTTCGTCACATCCAAGTTCGTCACACCCAAGTCCGTCATACCCAGCGGAGGACGTTTTTGCGCCATGCGTAGAACAGCCCCAACGCAAGAATGAAAATAAATATGGCCATCTCGACTAGCCCGAACAATCCGTAGAACTCCAGCCGGGTTGCCCAGGGGAAAATGAAAACTGCTTCCACGTCGAACAGCACGAACAGCACCGCAAAAACGTAGTAGCGGATTTGGCTTTGCGTCCAATCGCTGCCGACGGGGTCAACGCCGCTCTCATAGGCGATGAGTTTTTGGCGGGTGGGGCGCTGCGGTCGCAAGATGCGAGCGATGGTGAGCATGGCCCCCGCCATCAGCACCGCGGCGCCACCAAAAATGGCAACGGTTAGATAACTGCGCAGAAAGTCTGACACGGCTGGCAACGCTACTCAGTTTGCGGTATCTGGGTCTAGTTTTTGGGACAAGGTTTTCTGGTGGTGGGGTCGGCGGGCAAATCGGTGGCTGAATGGTTAGCCGAACGGGAATGAGAAAACGGCATCGTTTGAGAATGTGATGAGGAACTGCGGGATGACTCCGGCGACGATGGTGATGCCGACGCAGCCGATGAGAACGGAGCGAACGGACAGCGGGGTGAGCGGCGCAAAGGTGGGGTCGGGCGCTGTTTCGCTTGGCTCGGTTTCGCTTGGCTCGGCGGGCGCATACATCGCAAGCACCACGCGCAGGTAGGCAAAGGCGGAGATAACCGCGGTGAGCATCGCCACGACCGCCAGCACATAGCCCCGCTCTCCCACGGCGGCGGCGATCACCTGGAACTTGCCGATGAATCCGGAAGTGAGCGGCACGCCGGCTTGGGCGAGCAAAAACACGGTGAAGACAAGCGCGAGCAGTCGGCGCTGGCTGGCTAGCCCGGCGTAGCGCGACAGGTCGTGACGGGAGACGGCGCTGAGCGTTGCGGTTGTAGTGGCAGCTGGACTGGCGGCGGCTTGCTCTGAGTCGCCGGGCGCGGCTTCATCGCTGGGCGCGGCACCGGCCTGCATGGCGGGCGCGGGTTCGCCCGCGGGTTCGAGCTCGGGCTCACTTCCGGCTCTCACCAGCGACAGCACGGCGAAGCTGCCGATCGTCATAAACGAATACGTGAACAAATAAAACAGTGCGGCACCGGCACCATCGGCTGATGCGGCTTGCACGCCGACCAGCACAAACCCTGCGTGGCTGATCGACGAAAACGCCAGCATTCGCTTCACGTCGGTTTGGCGGATGGCCAGCACCGAGCCGACCACCAGCGTCGCAAAAGCCAGTCCCGTCAGCGCTGGCGTCCAAGACACCGAGTGCTGGCTGAACGCAACGAACAGCACCCGCATCAAGGCGGCGAACCCTGCCGCCTTGGCGATCGACGCCAGGTAGCCGGTGATGGGGCTGGGCGCGCCTTGGTAAACGTCGGGCGCCCACATGTGGAACGGCACGGCGGCGATCTTGAAGGCGAAGCCGACCAACAACAAGGCAACGCCGGCAAGCAGCAGCTGTTCGTCTAGCAGCGAAAACTCTTCAAAGAAGTCCGCGATTCCGACGAGGTTGGTGGTGCCGGTGGCGCCGTAAATCAGGGCGATGCCGTACAGAAAAAACGCCGAGCTAAAAGCGCCGAGCACGAAGTATTTGATGGCCGACTCGCGGGCGTCGTTGCGGTTGACGTGCAGCGCGATCATCACGTAAAGCGCAATTGACAAGGTCTCCAAGCCGAGGAACAACACGATCAGGTCGTTGGCGGATGCCATCACGATGGCGCCGACCGCAGAGGTCATCAGCAGGGCGGCGAGTTCGGGTGCGGCCAGGGAGTGGCGCTTGACGTAGTCGTGGGCGACTAGCGCCGTGGCGATCACGCCGAGCGAGGTGAGCACCGTGAAGAACAGGCTGAACCCGTCAACACCGAAGGCGCCGTTGAGGGTGGAGCGGGCGCCGTCAAAGCGAACGTCAAACCAGAGCACCAGGCCGACCACGAACGTGGCCGCGCCGGCTGTCACCGTGGCGATCGTTGAGAACGCGGCGGGGATTGGCCTGCGCACGAGCGAGGTGATCAGCAGCACGACCAAGGCGACCGCAAGCAGGATGATCTGCGGGGTGAGCGCCCACCAGTCGATGGTCGGTGAGGTGAATGCGTCGGTGATGTCGGGCGCCTGGCTATTCATGATCGTCGCCTGACTGGTTGGCGTCGCTGTTGGCGTCGCTGGTGTTGGCGTCGCTGGCAGGCACGGCGGGCGCGCCAGGCACGGCGGCGCCGGTCGCTAGTTCGGGCGGCACGAAATCGGAATGCTCAGCGATGTGCGTGATCAGCGCTTGGGCGGCCGGCTCTATGCGGTCAAGCACCGGCTTGGGATAAACGCCCAGCGCGACTATCGCAACCACGAACGGCACCAGCACCAGGCGCTCTTTGTATCGCAGGTCTTTCGTTTCACGGTCGGCTTGCGTTGGTTCGCCGTGGAACACGCGCTGATAGGCCCACATCAAATACACCGCCGCCAAGATGACGCCGACCGCAGCGACCACGGTCCACCAGCGGCGTGTTTCAAACGACCCGATGAGAATCATGAACTCGCCGACGAAGCCGTTCAGCCCGGGCACGCCGATCGACGCCAGCATCACCAGGGTGAACACGCCGGCGTAAATCGGTGCCGCACTTTGGATGCCGGACAGCTCGGAAATCTCACGGGTCTTGCGGCGCTCGTACAGCATTCCGACCAGCAAAAACAGGGCGCCGGTGATGATGCCGTGGTTGATCATCTGCAGGATTGAGCCGCTCAGCGCTTGGGTGGTGAAGGCGAACAACCCCAGCACGACGAAGCCCATGTGCGCGACCGAGGAGTAGGCGACCAGGCGTTTTAGGTCGCGCTGCATGGTGGCGGTGATCGCGCCCCAGATGATGCCGACCGTGCCGATCGTTACCAGCACCGGGGCGAACCACACCGACGCTTCCGGGAATAGGAACAGCCCGAACCGCACCAGGCCGTAGGTGCCGAGCTTGAGCATGATCGCCGCCAAGATGACCGACCCGGCGGTGGGGGCTTCGGTGTGCGCGTCGGACAGCCAGGTGTGCAGCGGGACGGTTGGGATCTTTATGAGGAAGGCGATCGCAAACGCGACGAAGCACAGGCGGGCGGTGTTGGTGGCGAGCCCTTGGGCGTTGGCGAGTTCGAGGAGGTTGAACGTGATGCCGCCCGTGTCGGTTTTTGCCAGCAGCGCCACGGCGATGATGCCGACTAGCAGGAACGCCGATCCGGCCATCGTGTAGAGGAAGAACTTGGTGGCGGCGTAGCGGCGGTTGGCGTAGCCCCAGCCGGCGATCAGCATGTACATTGGCACCAGCACGATCTCAAACATCACGAAGAACAAGAACAGATCCAGCGCCACGAATGCGCCGATGGAGGCCGCTTGTAAGAGCAGCATCCAGGCGGTGTAGGGCTTGGGGTCGCGGTGCGGGTCGACGGCGATCAGCACCAGCGGGAAGATGAGGCCGGTGAGAACGACCAGCCAAAGTGAGATGCCGTCGATGCCGACGTGCCAGGAGATGCCGAGCGAGCTGATCCACGACTGCGTGGTTTGGAACTGGAAGCCGGCGTCGGCGGTGTCGAACTGCACGGCGGCGAACACGGCTAGCGCGCCGGTGGCGGTGGCGAACAGGGTGCCGACCTGGCGGGTTAGGTCGAAGTTGCGGCGCGGCATTAGTGCCACGACGGCGGCGCCGACTGCGGGCAGCAGGATCAGCGCGTTGAGAAGCGGGAAGTCGCTCACGGGGCGGCGCTCAGTTCGGTGCTCACAGGCTGGCTCGCAGGGCTAGCCAAACGACCAGCGCGACCGCGCCGATGGCGATTGCGGCGGCGTAGTGGCGCAGGTAACCCGATTGGGCGCCGCGGATGATCTCGCCGCTGCGTGCTATCAGGCGGCCGACGCCGTTGACTGCGCCGTCTACGAAGTTGCGGTCGGCGGTGGTTGCGGCTTCGAAGCTGGCGGTGCCGACGCCGGCGACCGTGCGGCTGACTGCGTGATCGACGTACATGGCGTTGCGGAGGACGGCTGGCTCAAGGTGTTTGGTGCTGATGCGGCGTTGCAGCCAGGCGGCGACTGCGATGCCGATGCCGACCAGCGCGGCGATGATGGAGATGATCGCTAGGAGCACTTTGGTGGAGGTGCTTGAAACGAACTTGTGCGGGTGTTCAAAGATCGGCTCTAGGAAATGTTCCAGCACTAGCCAGTCGCCGACCAGGGGCAGGTTGATGACGCCAGCGATGGTGGCGGCGATGGCGAGCAGCACTAGCGGGGTGGTCATCGTGGCGGGAGATTCGTGCGGCGTGACGGCTGGGGCGGCGCTCGCTGGTTCGGGCGCGGCTTCGCTGTCGGCCGAGTCCGCGGCGGTGTTGTCCGGCTCGGCGTCGGCAGTGCTAGTGGCGTCGGCAAGTTCGGCGCCAGCGGCCACGGCAAGTTCGGCTTCGGCCGGAGTCTGATCCCAGCGCTGCTTGCCGAAAAACACCAGGAACGTCTGGCGGCTCATGTAATACGCAGTCAGCAGAGCCGTCACCGTTCCCACCACCCACAGCAGCGGCCCGATGTTGGGCTGCTCCCAGGCGGCGAGCAAGATCTCATCTTTCGACCAGAAACCCGAGAAAGGCGGCACTCCCGCAATCGCCAGCCAGCCGACGATGAACGTGCCGGCGGTGATCGGCATGACCGCTCGCAGGGCGCCCATTTGTCGCATGTCTTGGCGGTCGCCCATCCCGTGGATGACCGAGCCCGCTCCCAAAAACAGCAGCCCCTTGAAAAAGGCGTGAGTAATAACGTGAAAGATGGCCGCCACGTAGGCGCCGGAGCCGATCGCCAAAAACATGTAGCCGAGTTGGCTGATGGTGGAGTACGCCAGCACGCGCTTGATGTCGTGCTGCGCGACCGCCGCCAGCGCGGCGAACAGAGCCGTCGCTGCGCCGATGATGGCGATGATCAGCAGGGCGTCGTCGGTGAGCACGGCGTTGGTTCGCACCAGCAGATACACGCCGGCGGTGACCATCGTTGCGGCGTGAACCATCGCCGACACCGGGGTGGGGCCTTCCATTGCGTCGGGCAGCCAGACGTACAAGGGCATCTGCGCGGACTTGCCGGCGGCGGCGAGCATCAACAACAGCGCGACCGCGGTGGCGGTGGTATTGGCGAGACCGGGTGCGGCGGCGGCGATTTCGGTGTAGTTGAGCGTGCCGATTGAGGTCCACAGCAAGAACATGGCGATCATGTAGCCGAAGTCGCCGATGCGGTTGGTGACGAAGGCTTTCTTGCCGGCGGTTGCGGCGATCGAACGTTCGTGCCAAAACGAGATCAGCAGGTACGAGCAGGTGCCGACGCCTTCCCAGCCCAAGAATGTGAGCACGAGGTTGTCGGACAGCACCAGCACCAGCATGGAAAACAAGAACAGGTTGAGGTAGACGAAAAACTTGGAGTAGCGCGGGTCGCCGTGCATGTAGCCGATGGAGTAGAGGTGGATGAGCATGCTGACGCCGGTGACGAACAGCGCCATCGTCATCGACAGGCTGTCGACTAGGAAGGCGGCGTCGATTTGCAGGGCGCCGGAGGGCACCCACTCAAACAGCGTTTGGGTGAAGGTGCGGCTGGACGTGTCGAGCAGGCCGATGAACACCACGATGGTGACGAGGAACGAGGCCGCCGAGAATGCGGTGGCGAGCCAGCCGGCGCGGGGCTCGCCCAGGGTGCGCCCCCAAAGCAGCAGCGCGCCAAAGCCGACCAGCGGCAAGGTAGGTATCAGCCAGACGAGTTCAATCATGGCGGGGTCAGTTGCGCAGGCTGGACAGGTCGTCCGCGTTTGAGTTGGCGGAGCGACGCAGCACCGCCAGCACGAGTCCGAGACCGACCACCACTTCGGCGGCGGCTACGACCAGCACGAACAACACGATGGTCTGCCCGCCGACGTCGTCTAGGCGCCGGGCGAATGCGATGAAGGTGAGGTTGACGCCGTTCAGCATTAGCTCCACGCACATCAGCAGCACTAGTGGGTTGCGCCGCAGCAGCACGCCGACGCCGCCGATGATGAAGATCAGCGCGCCCAGCACCAGGTACCAGTTGGTGGTTACTTCTAGGCCCGCCATTAGTTGGCTGTCCCCGCCATTATCTGGTCGCCTTGCGGGCGAGGACGACCGTGCCGACCACCGCCACCACTAGCAGCAGCGAGGTGAGCTCAAACGCATAGAGGTAGTCGGAAAACAGCGAGCGGCCGAGCGCGGAGATGCCGGCGTATTCGCCGGATGGGGGTTGCACGCCGCTGAGCGAGCGCTGCCCGGTGGTTGGGTTTGCGACGAAGGCAATGGCGCCGGCGGCGACTGCGAGCGCGCCCACGCCGAATCCGAACGCAGCCCAACGCTGGAAGCGCAGCGAGCCGAGGTGCAGCGAGGTGCTGCGGTCGACGCCGAGCAGCATGATGACGAACAGAAACAGGACCACGACCGCGCCGGCGTAGACGATTACTTGGACGGCTGCTAGGAAGTGGGCGTCTTGGGCGACGAACAGCACCGCTACCGCAAACAGCGTCATCACCAGCATTAGCGCGCTGTGGACGGCGTTGCGCGACAGCACCACGCCTAGCGCGCCGGCCAGTGCGGCCGCGGCGGCGATTACGAAAACGATGAGGTCGATCATTCGGGTTCGGTTAGGTCTTCCTCGGGTTCGGCTGCGTCTGCGGCGGCTGTGTCTGCGTCGGCGGCTTCGTCGGCCGTGTCTTCTTCGGCTGGGATTTCGGCGCGCTGGCCTTGCTCGGGCGCACGCACGCCGTAGCCCAGTTCGGCGCTCCAGCCAGCGTGACCTTCGTAGTCCGGGTTGCCGGAAGGCGAGGTTGCCCGCATCCAGCCGGAGGTGTGCTCGTCGTCATCTTCGTGCCACAACTCCCACGGCTGGCGTTGCGGTTTGCCGTCGTCGTCGGTGAGCAGTTCATCTTTGGTGTAGATGGCGTCGTTGCGGTTTGAGAAGCTGAACTCAAACAGCTTGGATTCGGTGATGGCTTCGGTGGGGCAGGCTTCGACGCACAGGTCGCAGTGGATGCAACGCAGGTAGTTGATTTCGTAGACGAAGCCGTAGCGCTCGCCGGGCGATGTCGGTTCGGCGGGGTCGTTGTCGGCGCCGCGCACGTAGATGCAGTTGGCGGGGCAGACCGCTGCGCATAGCTCGCAGCCGATGCATTTTTCCATGCCGTCGGGGTAGCGGTTCAGCACGTGGCGGCCGTGGAAGCGCGGCGGCTTGGGGCGTTTTTCGTTGGGGTATTCGGTGGTAACGCGCTCCTCAAAGAGCTTGCCGAACGTGATCTTGAAGCCGTCTAGATATCCCATTTACTTGCCGCCTGCTTTTTCGGATGCGGCTTTTTCCGGCGGGGCCGAGGCGCTTTCGGACGTGGCGCTTGCGGACGTGGCGTTTTCCGGCGGGGCGCTTTCAGATTCGGCGTGCACGCGGTACTTGGCGGCTTTGAGGGCGGTTGCCAGCAGCAAATAGCCGACCGCGCCGACGCCAAAGATCGGTGCGAGCACGGCGACCGGGTTCCAGTCGTTGTTGTTCATCAAGGTAATCAAGCTGATCACCATCAGCCAGAACAAGATGACCGGAATCAGCACCTTCCAGCCGAACGCCATCAGCTGGTCGTAGCGCAGGCGTGGCAGCGTGGCGCGGAACCAGACAAACACGAAAAGGAAGCCGATGACTTTGGCCATGAACCAGAAGGTGGGCCAGAAGAACGTCCAGCCGAAAAAGATCGGGCCGGCGGGGCCGCCGAAAAATAGGGTCACCATGATGGCGGACATGGTGATGACGTTCATGAACTCGGCGAGGAAGAACAGGGCGAATCGGATGGACGAATATTCGGTGTGGAAGCCGCCGACGATTTCTTGTTCGGCTTCGACCAGGTCGAAGGGCGGGCGGTTTAGCTCGGCGGTTGCGGCGACGGCGAACACGAGGAACGGGATGATGCCGGTGGTGAACAGCAGCCAGGTGTCGACTCCGCCGGCTTGGCTGGCCACGATGCTGTGCGTTGAGAGCGTGCCGGTCACCACGACGACCGCCACCACCGCCATGCCCAGCGGCGCCTCATAGGAGATGGCTTGCGCCGATGCGCGCACGGAGCCGATGAGCGGATACTTAGACCCGGACGACCAGCCGGCCAGCATCACTCCGTAGACCGCCACCGACGACATCACCAGCAGCAGCAAAATGCCGATGGGCGGGTCGGCGACTTGCGCGATGGTTTCTTTGCCGAAGATGGTGATGGTGCCGGTGCGCTCGGCCGTGTCGGAGAACACGCCGCCGATCGGGACGATGGCGAACGCGACGAATGCGGTGACCGCCGACAGGTAGGGGGCGAGGCGGAATAGCAGCGGGTCGGCGTCTTCGGGGCGGATGTCTTCTTTAAAAAAGAACTTGACACCGTCGGCAAAAGTCTGTAGAAGGCCCCAGGGTCCGGCGACGTTGGGTCCGATGCGGTGCTGCATGTCGGAGATGAGCTTGCGTTCGAACCAGACCATGAGCATGGTGGCGACGAGCAGGGCGGCGAAGGCGATTAGAACCTTGACGCCCACTATGGCTATGTCGCCCCAGTCGACGCCGTCGGTAAAGAGTGGGTCGCCGGTCATGGGGTTTGCTCTGGGGTGGCGGCGGTGGTGCTGGCCGGGCTGGCGTTTGCGGTGGCGGTGACGTGGACGTCAACGAACTGGTCGGCGGTGGTGAACAGGCTGGGTTGGGTCGGGCTGGTTCGGGTCGGGCCGGGCTGGGCCGGGTCGGGCTGGTTGATTCGCAACACGGCGTTGCCGCGACTGACCGCGGCGCTGTCAAACACCGGCACGGTGATGCTTGCGGTGGCGGCGGTGAGCTGCACTTGGGTTCCGGCAGGCACGCCGATGTTGGCGAAATCGCTCGGATGCAATAGCAACGCCGGTCCGGGAGCTAGCGATGTCAGCGAAGGCGAATAGGTGACGGCTACGCCAGCGTCATAAAGCGAGCGCGTGGTGACCAACCGCAACGCATAGCTATCGCGCACCGGCGGTGTCGGCCGGCTGGGTGCCACTGATGCCGGGTCTGTCGTCGCCGAAGCGGCTGCGCTATCGGCCGCGCCGCCAGTGGTGGTAAGCACTCCCTGCGCTGCCAGTTGCTCGGCGTTGTTAGTTCCGCAGGCGGAGTGCGACGAAAAGGTGCTGGCTATTTCGTCGGTGATTTCGGCACGACTAGCAAAGCCAAGGTCGTGGCCGCAGTGCCGTGCCAGCTCAGCGGCGATCATCCAATCCGGCCGTGCCGAGCCGGCGGCCGTAACCAACTGCGACACCAGCCGCACGCGGCCTTCCAGGTTGGTGGTTGTGCCGTCTTTTTCGCCGAACAGCGCCGCCGGCAAAACGATGTCGGCTAGCTGCACCGATGAGTTGGCGAAGGCATCAATCGCAACCACCAAGCCAGCGCCAGCCAGGCCTTCGGCCGCTAGTTGCGTGTCAAAGAAATCCGCCAGAGGGTCTGCGCCCAGCAAAAACAGCACGTCTATGTCGCCTTGCTTGGCGGCGGACAAGATGCCGCTCGTGCCTAGCTGCTCGGTGGCGGAGTCGGGCTGGCCAGAGTCCGGCCGGTCGGAGTCGGGCGTGAGTCCCATCGCCAGCGCGCCGCGAACGTTGGCTCGGCGCAGCACCGGCAAAAACTTGGCGTGCGGCAAACGCGCCACCAGCAGTCGGGCGGCTGCGGAAATCGATTCGTCGCTCTCGGCCAATGAGTTGCGGCCAAGCACCACAACCACGCTGCCGTCCGCAAGTCGCTGCGCTAGGGCTTGGCGCGCCTGGTCTTCGGCTTCGCCATCGCCGATCAGATTGCGGTTGGCTGAGTTGGGGGCGGCGGGGTCTAACAAGCTGGCAGCCGCTAGCGCTGATTCGGCTCCCAGGCATTCGACCACACGATGTGCGTAGGGTCGCAGCCCGGTCGCCAGCGGGCCGATCTCCACGAGTTTTGTTTGGCCGCTGGTCGCAGCCGCTCGCAGCCGCAGGTAGAGCACCGGCAGTTCTTCTTTCAGATCGGGGCCTAGCAGCAAAACCGTGTCGGCTTCGCAGGCCTCGTCAATGGTCGCCGCCGGCAGCTCCGCAAGCAGGGTGGCGGGCAGTCCGTCGTCTAGCTGAGCGTCAAGGTGGCCGGTTGGGAATGCGGCGCTGGCCAGCTTGGCCCACGCATAGGCGTCTTCGTTGGTGCCGTGCGCGCCGCCGATCACCGCAACCGCGCCTGGGCGGGCCGCGTTGACGGCTTGGGCAATCTGGCTGAGCGCGGCGTTCCAGCCGAGCGGGGCGAAGGCGGCGGGCTGATCGCCAGCGGGCTGATCGCCGGCGGCAGCGGGCTTGCCAGCCGGCTGGGTTAGACGCTGGTCGCTGTTGATTGCCTCAAAGGTGAAGCGACCCTTGTCGCACAGCCAGCCGTGATTGACCGCATCAACACCGACGCCGACATCAACGCCGACGAAGCGCACCAGCTGATCACGCGAAGACTGAATAGCCATGCTGCAACCGACCGAGCAGGTGGTGCAGGTGGAGTTGACCTCACGCAAATCCCACGGCCGCGCCTTGAAGCGATAGGGGGATGCGGTGAGCGCGCCGACCGGGCAGATCTCAACGGTGTTGCCCGAAAAGTAGGAGCTGAACGGCTCGTCGGGGAAGGTGAGCACCTGGGTGTTGTTGCCGCGCTCGGTGAAGGTGATGAGCGGGTCGCCGGCGACCTCGTCGGCGAAGCGGGTGCAGCGGTCGCACAAGATGCAGCGCTCGCGGTCAAGATCAACCAGCTGTGAGACCGGGATCGGTTTTTGGAAGTGGCGTTTTTCTTCGACGAAGCGCGACTCGCCCGGACCGTAGGCGAGCGTTTGATCTTGGAGCGAGCACTCGCCGCCCTTGTCGCAGACCGGGCAGTCCAGCGGGTGATTGATCAGCAGATGCTCCAGCACGCCTTGCTGAACTTTTAGGGTTAGCTCGGACTGCGTGTCGACCGTCATCGAATCGGCGACCGGAACCATGCACGAGGGTTGCAGCTGCGAGCGACCGCCGACTTCGATTTCCACCAGGCACATCCGGCACATGCCGACCGGGCTCATTCTTTCGTGGTAGCAGAAGCGCGGGATGTAGATGTCGTGGCGTTGCGCGGCGGCGATGACTAGCTCGCCTGGGTGCGCGTCGATTTGGCGGCCGTCGATGGTGACGGACACGGTGCTGACCTCCTGGCTGGCGGCACCGGCGGCGGCGCTGGCGGCGGCGTTCATAGCGCGGCGCCTTTGGCTGTGATTTGCACCGGCACCATTTGGTGGTCGGTTAGCTCTTCGTCTAGGTGGGTGTTGGGAGCGACCAGGGCTTCAAACTCTTCGGGAAACAGCGTCAGCGCGGAATGCACCGGCACGTATGCGGACGGCCCCACGAAACAAATAGTGCTCATCGCATACGGGAACGGGTGCGGCTCGATGCCCTTGCTCGGCACCGCGGCGTGCGGGAACTCGTCGCCCGGGCAGATGGTTTCGCCGACCTCGGTCAGCAGCTTCAGGTCACGCGGGGTGCCGTTGCCGTTCACAATGCGGCGCAGTATGCGCTCTAGCCAGGTTGCGCCCTCCCGACACGGGGTGCATTTGCCGCACGATTCGTGGGCGTAAAACTTGGTGAGCGACAGCGCCATCGCCACGACATCGGCCGTGTCGTCCATCACGATGACCGCGCCAGACCCAAGCATTGACCCCTCCGGGCCGACCGCCGATGCCTCATAGGGCAGGGACAGCTGCGCGGGTGTGAACCAGGGCGCCGAACCGCCGCCGGGCACGAACGCCTTCAAGGTGCGGCCGGGCAAGGTGCCCTGGCTGAAGTGCTCGCCGTTGATCAGGTCGTCAAAGGTGGTCGTGCCGTTGGTGATTTCGTAGACGCCGGGGCGTTGCACGTTGCCGCTGACCGCCACCATGCGAGTGCCCGGCGATGTTTCGGTGCCGATGGCGGTGTAGGCGGCGGCGCCGTTGGTGATTATCCACGGCAGATTGGAAAGCGTCTCAACGTTGTTGACGATGGTTGGCTTGTTGTAAAGACCGATGGCGGCGGGGAAAAACGGCGGCTTCAGGCGGGGCATGCCGCGCTTGCCTTCCAGGCTTTCGATGAGGGCGGTTTCTTCGCCGACCACGTATGCGCCGGCGCCCCAATGCAAGATGATGTCAACGGAGAGGTCGCTGCCCATGATGTTGCGGCCGATGTAGCCGGCCTCGTAGGCGTCGTTCAGGGCTTGGCAGATGCGCTCTTGGGCTAGAGCCATCTCGCCACGAACATATAAGAAGCATTGCGACAGCCCGATTGCGTAGCAGGCGATCAGGCAGCCCTCGATTAGTTGGTGCGGGTCTAGCTCCATTAGTAGGCGGTCTTTGTAGGTGCCGGGCTCGGACTCGTCGCCGTTCACTACTAAATAGCGCGGCCATACGCCGGGCGGGCAGAACCCCCATTTGACGCCGGCGGGAAACCCGGCGCCGCCGCGGCCGAGCAGGGTGGCTGCGCGAACCTCGTCGTGGATTTGCTGCGGCGAGCTTGTCAGGGTGGCGCGCAGTGCTTGGTAGCCGCCGGTGGCTTCGTAGCCGGCCAGCGTGTGGGAGTCGTCTTGATCGAAGCGACTGGTGACTATGCGTGGTGGCGCGGTTGGGTCGCTGGCGCTAGGTGCGAAGTAGCCCGCGGCCCGCGGCGCGCTGCTCATGCGGAGTCGCCTGAGTCGGAGTCGCCTGAGGCGGCCTCGGCTGAGGCGGGCGATTCAGCTGGGGCGGGTTCGGCTTGGCGCATCCAAATCGGTTCCTCGGTAACAAGCTCCGGCGGTACTGCACCCACCGCCGCGTGTGCGGGGATTTCTTGACGTATGCGCGCAAGCGTGCCGTGTGGCGGGATTTCGTCTTCCAGCTTGCCGTCGGCCAGCTCGTCTATCAGCGCGTCAAAGTCTTGCGCTCCGACCCGGTAGCGGTAGCGGTAGTTGACCTGCAGGCACGGCGCTTCGGTGCAAGCGGCCTGGCATTCGGCGGGAGCCAGCGTGAACATGCCGTCGGCGGTGGTGCCGCCCACGCGCACGCCGAGCCGCTGTTCGGCGTGAGCCAGCAGATCCGTAGCGCCCGCCAAGGCGCAGCTAGTGGTTACGCAAACGTTGATCAGGTAGCGCCCGACGGGTTCACGCTTGAACATCTCATAGAACGAGCAGGTGCCCAGCACTTGGGCGGACGTGGTGCCGACTAACTCGGCGATCTCGGCCATGGCGTCTTCGCTGACCCAGCCTTGCTGCTGCTGCGCTAGGTGCAGCAGAGGGATAGTGGCGGAGAGCGGGCGGGGGTAACGCTTGATGGTCTGGCGGGCGAGCGTCAGGTTTGCGTCGGTGAAGAAGCTCATCGGGCGGCGCTCATCGGACTTGGCTCATCTGTCGACCTCGCCCATGATCGGGTCGATCGAAGAAATCACCGCAACGGCGTCGGCCAGAAGTCCGCCATGCATCATGTGCGGCAAGGTTTGCAGATTGACAAAAGACGGCGCACGGATGTGCACGCGCTGCGGCTTGGGGCCTCCGTCGGAAACCATGTAGCAGCCGAGCTCGCCCCGCGGCGACTCAACGGCTACGTAGATCTCACCGGGCGGCACCTTGGAGCCTTCGGTGAAGATTTTGAAATGGTGGATGAGCGCTTCCATCGATTCGTTCAGGCGCGCACGCGGCGGTGGGGTGATCTTGCGATCTTGGATGCGGTACGGGCCGGACGGCATCTTGTCAACGCACTGCGCGACTATGCGCATCGACTCTCGCACCTCGTTCAGGCGGATGGCGTAGCGATCGAAGGTGTCGCCGTGGGCGCCGACCACCACATCAAAATCCACCTCGTCATACGCCAGGTAGGGCATGGTGCGGCGCAGGTCCCAGGGTTCGCCGGTGGATCGCAGGATCGGACCCGTGGCTGAAAGCGCCAGCGCCTCGGCGGTGGTGATGACGCCGACGTCTTGGGTGCGGTCACGCCAGATCGGCTGCCCGGTCATGAGCGTGTCAAACTGCTCAAGCCGCTGCGGCAGCAGGGCGAGAATCTTGGCGATGTCTCGCTCCCAGCCGTCTGGCAGATCGGCCGCCACCCCGCCGGGGCGGATGTAGTTGTGGTTCATTCGCAGGCCGGTGACTTTTTCAAAGAAGCGCAGGATTTCTTCGCGCTCGCGCCAGCCGTAGAGCATCACGCCGACTGCGCCGAGGTCGAGTCCGTTGGTGGCGAGGAACAGCAGGTGCGATGACATGCGGTTTAGCTCGCACATCAGCATGCGAATCCAGGTGGCTCGCTCGGGCACGGTGATGCCCATTAGCTGTTCGGTGGCGAGGGAGAAGACCAGCTCGTTGAACAGCGGGGCGACGTAGTCCATGCGGGTGACGTTGGTGGGGCCTTGGAGGTAGGTGAGCGATTCGGCGGTTTTTTCCATGCCGGTGTGGAGGTAGCCGATGATCGGTTTGGAGCGCAGCACGGTTTCGCCTTCGAGCTCCATCGTGATTCGCAGCACGCCGTGGGTGGAGGGGTGTTGCGGGCCCATGTTTATGAGCATGGGTGCGTCGGTGATTTCTGTGGCGGCGTCTGCGGGGGTGGCGGTCGGGTCGGTGGTGGGGGCTTGCTCGCCGGTGGCGATTTGGGTGGCGACGCTGACTTCGGACATGCGCAAGACCGCTTCGGGGTTACGCAATCCGGCGCTCGGTGGGGCGACAGGGCTGGTTTCGGTGGCGGCGGTTTCGCTGGTTTCGGTCGTACTCATCGGCCGGCGACCGCCTTGAACTGAACCGGAATAGCGCCGATCTCGTAGTCCTTGCGCAGCGGGTGACCTTCCCAATCTTCGGGCATCAAAATGCGGCTGGGGTCGGGATGGCCCGCAAAGCTGATGCCGAACAGGTCGGCGGCTTCACGCTCGGGGGCTTCAGCGCCCGGGTACAGGTGCGTGATCGTGGCGATGGCGGCTGGGTCGGCGGGCACCTGCGCACGCACGCGGGTGCGGCGGCCGCCAGTCATGTCGAGCAGATTTACCACCACCTCAAAACGTTGCGCTTCAACCTCAGATGGAAGGTTGCGGTGCGCGTTGGTCAGCGAATCGACGGCGCAGACATCCACGCACACCCGGTAGTCGTCATCGTGCAGCGACTGGATTAGCGCCGGGTATTGCTCCACCGTGCAGTGCCATACCGACTGGCCGCTGTCGGTGGTTGTGGGAACTCCGCTAGCTGATTGGCTGTCGTTCACGAGGCGTGTGAGGAGTCGTCTAGCTGTAGCTGCGCGCCGGCGCCGGTTTGTTCGCGGCGGCGGGTTAGTTCGCCGGTGCGGATTTTTTCGTGCAGAGCCAGGATTGCGTGCAGCAGGGTTTCGGGTCCGGGCGGGCAGCCGGGGGCGTACATGTCGACCGGCACCACTTGATCCACGCCTTGAACGATGGCGTAGTTGTTGAACATGCCGCCGCTGGATGCGCACACGCCCATGGACAGCACCCATTTTGGTTCTGCCATTTGGTCGTAGATGGTTCGCAGCACGGGTGCCATCTTTTGGCTGACTCGCCCCGCCACGATCATCAGGTCGGCCTGGCGTGGCGATGCCCGAAAGGTTTCCATGCCGAAGCGAGCCATGTCGTAGTGCGCGGTGCCGGTTGCCATCATTTCAATGGCGCAGCACGCCAAGCCGAACGTGGCGGGCATGAGCGAGCGGCGGCGCGCCCATTTCACCAGGCCTTCGATCGGCGCGGTGAACACGTTGTGGCGCAGGCCGGCTAGCCCGTCGCCGATTCCTAACTCGGATCTGAGCTCTGCAACGTTGGGCATCAGGCGGCGGTTTCGCTGGGTTGGTCGCTGGGCTGTTCGCGGTCAGATCGGTCGCGGCGCGGCGGGCGGGGCTGTTGCTGAAATTGCTCGCGGCCGTCTAGTCCGACTTGGCGCACGGTCATGGTGGCGGCGTAGCTCGGCGCTGGCCGCGGCTGCGCGGGGCTTGTGTCGAGTCCCAGCCGCTGGCGCACCGGACCCCACTCCAAGCCACCCATCGCCAGCTCATAGACGAACGACAAGAAGAAAATCACCACAAACAAAAGCATCGCCAAGAAGCCGAACAGGCCGAGCTGTCCGTTGGCGACCGCCCACGGATACAAAAACACGATCTCAATGTCAAACATTATGAACAGCATCGCGACGAGGTAAAACCGCACCGGGAAGCGTTCGGGCAGGGCGGCTTGGTCGGTAATGCCGCACTCATAGGCCGCAATTTTGGGGGCGGTGGCACGATGCGGCGCCAGCATGCGAGAAGCGACGATGCTCAACAGCACGAACACGACCGCTAAAACTGCCAACACCACAACCGGCAGATATTGCTCCATAGTGGTGAGGCTATTGCTGAGACGGGTTTAGAGGGGCTTGGTTACTCAGCCGCCGCGGCTCGCACGGCCCAGACGGCCAGGTCGCGGCGATGCAGGTGATAGCAACCCAACCCGAACAGAAGCGCGGAAAAGACGGCTAACAGCGCCGGGCGCAGCCGCACGTTGCCGAGATCTCGCACCATCACGACCGAATAAACCGGGGCGGACGTGTCGATTTCGCTGACCGGCAAAACGATGGTGCCCTCGTCATCGACCAGGTTGGGGTCAATCTGATTGACCGGCGCAAACGGCTGGATTTGCACCACCGCGTAGTTGGTGTGGGCGCGGCTTGGCACGAAGTACTGCGTTATGGCGTTGTCGGGGATGCCCAAAGCGCGGTAGCGCTCGCCGCCGGTTATGAGGATGCGATGCGTGTGATAGTCGGTGGGCGCCCTGAAAATGCAAGAGTTTGTTGGCTCTAGGCGGCGCGGGTCGGCATCGGAACAAGCGACGTGGCCGTCGGCGGCGGATTGGGCACCGGCGTCGTTGGAGATCTGCCAGGCTCCCGGCGGGTTTTGGGTTGGGCCGAAGGCGGCTAGCACCTGAACTTCCTCAACCGGCACGGTCGCAGGGTTGGTGGTTACGTGCGTGACCTGCCAGTCGGGGGCGGTGCCAATCCAGCCGATGCCGAACACCCACCAAACGATCGCCATTAGCAACATCCAGCCCCACAGGCCGGTCCAGGCGACAAGGAAACCGAGGCGGGTGCCGAGGTTGGTGGCGAGCAGCAGATAGATCGAGCCGCACAGCACGCCGACCGAGATGATGACCGCCAGGTAGCCGGTAATGACCGGGTCCCAACTGACGATGCCTAGCAGAGAGCGCAGGGTTGCTTCGGTCACTGGCTGTCCCCTTCGTCTTCGCCGCTGTCGCCGGCGGCATCGCTGTCGACTTCGCCGACCCCAGTATGCAGTCGCTCAAAGTTCAGGGCCGCCTGCTCATCGGGATCAAGGCTGCGCTCATACTCCGCGATGGCCGTAATTTCTTCTTGGGTTAGCACACGCCCAAACCCCGGCATGCCGTAGTTGCCGAGGCGAGCGAACTCCCCGTAGGCGACATTGTCTTGGGCGCCGTTGGTGATGAAGGTGACGTGATCTTCAATTTCGGGGAACAGTCGCTCCAGGCTGACGCCATTCAACGCAGGTCCGTAGCGTCCCGCACCGGCCGGGCCGGGCAGCACTTCAATGGTGCCGCCGTTGTTTGGCAGATTGGCTGGACCGAGTGCCGGCCAGCGAGGCGTGTGGCAGCGTGCGCAATGCAACTCAAACAGAACTTGCCCTTCGGATTTTTCGGGCGCCGCAGCCAGCGCGGCTGCCTTGCGGTCGATGGCACGTTCTTGCGCTTCGGTGTCGGTGATTCTTTCGCGCCATAGCCACGCGGTCAGGTCGGTTATCTCTTGCATGTTGAGCGGACCGCCGCCGTCCAAACCCCAGGCCGGCATGACGCCACGCCCGAAGGTGAGAATGTTGATTACCTCTTCAACCTCATCAAGGGTTTCGGCGGCGCTGTCAAAGCGGGTAAACACATCGTTAAGCGACGGCGCTTCCCAGGTCGTATTAATAAGGAAGGTGTCGCGGTCGGCGATCTGATTGCCGATGTCCAGCACAACCGGAGCGAAACGGGCGCCACCTAAATCTGCGCCGTGGCAATCAAGGCACTCCAACTCAGCGGCCAGCTCTTCGCCCCGATCGGCTGCCCAGTCGGAAAAGAACTCCTCCGCACCGGCGCGGCGTCCACCCTCAAGCAGCCAATAAACCGGCAGCACCAGCGCCATGATCAACAGCATCAGCACGCCGAACGCCTGCACTTTTTCTAGCCGTGGGCCTTCCAGCTCGTCGTCGTCGGGTAGCTGACCACGGTTGGGCGCCAGCTCTATCTCGCTGCCGACCTCATGTTTTGCCTGGCGGATATTGACGAAGACGTAGATGGACCAGCCGACCACCACGATGGCCAGCAGCACGATTGCGATTGACCGCTCAGTTGAGACGGCCAGCAAGGTGCCGTTAGGCACAGTGTGGGCCTTCTAAACCTTGGCCAGTTGTATTGGTGCCGATTGCGGGGCCTTGGATGACGGTGCCGGTGTCAACGGAGAGCACGCCACCTTCAATGATTATGGGGAAGCGATCCATGCCGCGGGGAGCGGGGCCGGCTCTTTTCTCGCCGACCCGGTTGTACTGCGAGCCGTGGCACGGGCATTCAAACCACTGCGAGCTGGGGCACACGGGAACCCTGCAGCCCAGGTGCGGGCATTTTTGCCAGAGGGCGACGAAGCCTTGTTCGATGCCATCTAGCACCGAGCCGGAGTAGACGCTTTGGGCGGCGGCTTGGGTTACCGAGTCGGTTGGGTACGGCTGGATGTAGCACTGCGCCTCTGAGAAGTAGGAGAAGCTGGCCGCCGGGCTGCCGGAATCGATGGCTTCTTCTATTGATGCGATCGTGCCGATTTTCACTTTTGCGCCGAAGCCTTTTTGCGGGCGGGGCCACAGGAATGCCAGGTTGGCGGCACCGAACACTGACAAGCCCAGCGTCATAAGAGTGATGGAGGTGCGATTGAGGAACTGGCGGCGGGTGATGCCGATCTCTTCGGCGTTTGGTGGTGCCCAGGGTTGCATGGAGTCGGGCTCGGGTATTGCGGCTGCGCCTGCGCCGGAGCGTTCAAGCGCAACCGAGCGTTCAAGGTCGCGTGCTTCGGCGCTGCGGCCAAAGGCGTCGGCGTCGGCGCTGGCTTGTTCGGTTGCGGCCT
The DNA here is from genome assembly GCA_965212125.1 of Candidatus Poriferisodalaceae bacterium. Lineage (GTDB taxonomy): Bacteria > Actinomycetota > Acidimicrobiia > Acidimicrobiales > Poriferisodalaceae > CAYRJD01. The sequence continues at coordinate 1,768,902 of OZ243045.1, forward strand.
GTTGGTCGCGGCGGCGGGTTTCACGAGAGAGACGGCCGAGGCCGGAGACGTCGCTGCGGCGCAACGACACAAACGCAACCACGACTGCCAGCACAACCAGCGCTGGAATAGCGATGGCGACGATTGTTCCAGTGGACATAGCTAGGTAATCCTCAACTGTTCCCGACGATTCTCGTCTCGGTGGTTCCCGTCTCGGTGGTTCCCGTCTCGGTGATTCCCGTCCGGGCGGTTCTCTCTTAAAGCATTCATAAGTGGAAAATGCCGTGCAGACCGGTGTCCCACGGGTAGGTGAAGTTGAAGCCTTGGCCACGGAAGAACGAACCGATGATTACCAGCACCGCCCAAAACATCAGGTGAATAGTTTGGATGCTGATTGCGAACTTGCGGTCTTCGGGGCGTTGCGACGGGTTGCGGTCAATGTAGGGGGCGAAGGCGAGCAGCAGCAGCACGACACCGGGGATGGTTACGCCCGCGATCATCGGGTCGAACATCGTTAGCAGCTCTTGCAGGCCGAGGAAGTACCACGGCGCCTTGGAGGGGTTGGGGGTTTCGTTTTGGTTGGCGAGCTCTAGCAGCGGTGCGTTGATGAACAGCGAGAACACCAGCAAGAAGGCGGTAATAAATAGTGCCGCGGTGAACTCGGCTGCTAGCAGGTGCGGCCAGACGTGAACCTTGTCGCCGGGCGACGCCTTGACGTCTTGGATGGAGCCCGACTTGACCACGGTGAGCAGGCGGTGGGTGTTGCCGTCTGGGCCGGCCATTGACGGCGGGATGATTCGGGGCGGCAGGGTCGCCACGCCACCGCCGCCGGTCGGTGCGCTGGCTGCTGCGGCTGCGGGTGCGCCGCCGGGCTGCTGGCTTGCTTCGAGCAGCGAGAGCGGGATGGTTTCGCCGTCGTCAACTTCGGGGGGTGGGGCGGCCGCGGCGGGTGCGCCGCTGGCCGGTGCGCCAGCAGGGGCGTCGCCTGCAGCCGCGTCATCGGCCGGTGCTGCGGGTGCGCCACCGCCAGCCGCGGCGCGCGCTTCGGCGCTGCGCTTCAGCAGGTGCTCTGGGATCTCGGTCATCGCTTGGTCATACTTGTCTTCTTACAGCGGGCTACAGCGGGCCGGAAATTCCGCCGTCTTTGCGCACTCGCCAAAAGTGAATCGCCATAAATATCACAATGACGAACGGCAACATTAAAACGTGTAACACATACCATCGGAGCAGGGTTTCGGCGCCGATCTGCTGGCCGCCGAGCAGCACAAATCTGACTTGGTCGCCGAAGACTGGCGAGAATCCCATCATGTTCGTGCCCACCGTTACCGCCCACAGAGATAGCTGATCCCAAGGCAGCAGGTAGCCGGTGAACGACAGCAGCAGCGTGAGCATTAGCAGCACCACGCCGATGACCCAGTTGAACTCGCGGGGCGCCTTGTAAGCGCCGTGGTAGAAGACGCGCGCCATATGCAAAAACACCGAGATCACCATGAGGTGTGCAGCCCAGCGGTGCAGGTTGCGCACCAGCAGGCCGAACGCAACATCGGTGTGCAGGCTTTCAATGTCCGACCAGGCAGCGATATCGGTCGGCCGGTAGAAGAACATCAAAAAGATGCCGGTGACGGTCAGCAATATGAACAGGAAGAAACTGAGCCCGCCCAGGCACAGCGTGTAGCTGACCTTGACCGCGTGCCTTTTCACCTTCACGGGGTGGAGGTGATACAGGACGCTGTTCATGACCACGTAGGAGCGGTTGCGGGGGCTGTCGGTGTAGCCCTTGCGGAAGATTGAGCCGGGTCGGAACACCGACGTCCAAAACTGACTGCCTTGCAGCCAGTCGCCCGCAGCTTGGCTGCCGGATTGGATGCGTTGCGGCAGGGTTTGTTTGGTTTTTTCTACTCCGTTAGCCATTAAAAGCGCATCCCGTATGCGTAGCCGTGGGTGTGCGTGCGGCCGTGGACGTCGCCTTCGGCGGGCGGATTGTTGGTGACGCGGCCAAGGGTGATCACGCCGGTTGGGCAGCGATCAACGCACAGAGCGCAGCGGGTGCAGACGTCGTCGTCGATGATGAAGATTGCGTTGTCGGTTGGGTCGTGGCCGGGCTGGTCGGCGTCGATGGCTTCGTCAATGGCTTCGGTGGAGACGTACCAGATGCACTTCCACGGGCAGATGTCAACGCAGCCCTCGCATTGGATGCATTCGGATTGGTCGATGTTTATGAACTGCTTGGGTTTGACGGCGGCGTCTAGGTAGGCCGCATCAACGGTCTGCAGCACGTAGTCGTCGCGGAACCGCGGCATTGGAGGGTTGGCTTCGTTGTTTGCCATGGTGGTGCCTGTTTAGTTTCCTCGGATTAGGGGTCGACCGAAATCGGATACCGGCTCGGCGGGAGCTTCGGTTTGATCACGCTTTTGCCACCAGCGCCACATGAGTAGCAGCCCTGCGATTGCGATGACGTGTTCCACTATGACCACCATGTCGCTCACTTTTTTGAGATCCAGGCGGGTGGGCGGGAACGTTATGGGTGCGGTTAGGAACTGCCCTTCGGTGAAGAGGAATCGCTCAACCGACCAGCCCAGCTCGTTGTCGGTGAAGCGCACCCAGCGGTCGGGCACGATGCCGAAGAGCAGCAACAGCAGCATGAATACGAAGACTGCGCCGAGCATGGCCTCGCCCCAGGTGGTCGGTCGGTCGGTCGGTCGGCGCTTGCCGTATGCAACGACAACCCAACCCATGAGGGCCGTAACAACGATTGATGTGCCAAGAGCTGCCACTCGTTTTTGCCCTCCGTAGACCTTTACCGATTTTAGTGTCTGACTTAGCTTGATTGCTAGGCAGTCAAGCTACGCAGTCAAACAGTCAAATAGCGGTGCTGAGATTACCTGCGGAGCGCCCCAAACGCGGCATCCTCAGGCAGCTGGCACCTGACTAGTGCAAGTTTGCCAGTTTGGCTTGCTTGGCAGGCTTTCCTGGCGGACTTGCTGGCTCTGTTTAGCAGTTGGCTTGGTGTCGCCGCAAACAGCGCGTATTGTTGCGGTGCCGCGCGGGTGGTGTTGCGGCGGTGCGCTGGTGTTGCTGCGGAGGTGGTGGCGCGGCGGCGCAACCCACTGCGGCAACCGCACGAGTGCTGGTTAGCTGGCACACTGAGAAACTGAGATGACAAGAGGAAAGCATTGACCGAGGTTCCGGACTATCTGCTACAGCGCTCACGTGAGCGGCGCGTTGAGCTGGGATTGCTTGACGATGATGGTTCGGGTGGCGGCGACGCAGGCGCTGGAGCCGGTGCCGCCGATAGCGGTGGCGCGGCCGCAGCCGGTGGCGCTGCCGCTGGAGCCGTAGCTGCTACCAGTGCCGCCGAAGACACCGCGGCCGCGATTGCCGCCGCCAAGGCTGACGCCAAGCTGGAAGTTCAGCCCGCGCCACAACCCGATCCGCAGTGGGTAACGGCGGCTCGCACCCGCCACCGCATTCCGATCTGGGCGTTGCCGGTGCTGTTTGCGTTGCCGCTTTGGGGGTTTGTTTACGTCAAGCTGACCGAGCCGCCGCCGGAGCCGATAACAGCGATAACCGAAGGCGCCAACACGTATGCGGTGCGGTGCTCCAGCTGCCACGTTGGCGACGGATCTGGTTCTGAGGGAGGCGGCGTGGGTCGTCCTCTTTATAACGGCGAGGCGATTGCGACGTTCCCGACGCTGGGCGATGACTTGTTGGAGTGGATCAAAGTCGGCACAGCGGGCGTGGGGACAGGCAACATTTATGGCGATCCCAACCGGTTGGGCGGGCCACGCATCGCTGGTGAAACGGGCGCAAGCATGCCTGCCTTTGGCGAGGTGCTGTCCGTTTCTCAGGTCTATTCAGTTGCGCGTTATGTGCGCGAGGTGATCGCTGGCGAAGAGATAACCGACGAAGAGGCCGCTGCGCGCGACGAGAAGTGGGAGCTTCTGGGTGGCGGCAAACTAGGTGGTGAAGGTGGCGGTGGGGGCGACGGGCACGGCTAGCTGGTTCTAGCTGGCAGCCGCCGTTGCGTCGCTGGTGGCAGCGACCGCCGCGTCAATCACCTCATCTATTACTGCGTCGGTGTGCGCTAGCGAAACAAACAACGCTTCGTAGGCTCCGGGGGCCAGCGCCACGCCACGCTCAGCCAGCGCATGAAAGAGGCGCGCATAGGTTTGTTCGTCGGTTTGGCGGGCGCCGTCATAGTCGGTAACGCTCGCGTTGGCGCCGCCGTCGCTGTCGGTTCCGCCATCGGCGCTGCCGCCGTTTCCGCTGCCGCAGTACAACCCGATCAGCGAGCCAACCCGCACAACGCGGGCAACACCAGCAAGCGCACTCGCCAACCCGTCGGCCAGGCGCGTGGCGGTTGCGGTTAGCTGCTCATAGGCGCCGTCATCAAGCATCCCCGTCGCCGCAAGTCCGGCGGCAGTCGCCAGCGGGTTGCCCGACAAGGTTCCGGCTTGATACACGGGACCGAGCGGCGCCAAGCTCGCCATCACATCAGCCCGCCCGCCGACCGCACCGATGGGCAGGCCGCCGCCGATGACCTTCCCGAAGCAGGCGAGGTCGGGCGTAACGCCAAAGTGTTGCGTCGCTCCGCCGCGGGCGATGCGGAACCCGGTTATCACTTCATCAAAAATCAGCAACGCTCCGGCCGCGTCGCAGGCGGCTCGCAGCCCGGCCAGAAATCCATCCACCGGGGCGATTACTCCCATGTTGGCGGCGATCGGCTCAACGATGACCGCCGCCACTTGCTCATCTAGCTCGGGCACGACGTTGTAGGGCGCAACGATGGTGTCGGCGACGGCTGAGTCCGGCACGCCCGCCGACCCCGACAAGCCCAGGGTGGCGATGCCGCTGCCGCCGGCCGCCAGCAAGGCGTCGCTGTGACCGTGGTAGTTGCCGGCGAACTTGACGATGCGGTTTCGTTTTGTGTAGCCGCGGGCGATGCGCACTGCGGTCATGCCGGCTTCGGTGCCGGAGCTGACCAGCCGCACTTGGTCGATGCCGGGCACACGGTCGCAGATGACCTCGGCTAGCTGAACTTCGGCGGCGGTGGGGGCGCCGTAGGAGGTGCCGGCGGCTGCGGCTGCGGTGATGGCTTCGGTGATTTTCGGGTGGGCGTGCCCGCAGATGACGGCCCCATAAGAACAGACAAGATCGATGTAGCGCTTGCCTTCGGTGTCTATTACATATGGTCCGTTGGCGGAGGCGACGAAGTAGGGGGTGCCGCCGACCGAGCCGAATGCCCGCACCGGTGAGTTGACCCCGCCGGGGATTAGGCGTTGGGCTTGGGCGAACAGGGCGTCTCGGCTGTGTGGCTCGCTCATGTTGCCCCGCTCACGCCGCCGACGCTACGGCTTTGCTGACGGCATCAACCAGCTCGGTCGGGCTGGTGCCGGCTGCCACGACTACGGGTGCCAAGCCAAGCTGATGGCACGCTTCGGCGGTGGTGTCGCCGATGCAAACCAGCGCGGCGCCGGGGTTGGGTTGGCGGTTGTGTTTGGCGAGTTGCGCTAGGTGGCCGGTTACCGCCGAGGGTGATGCGAACACGACCACGTCTGCGGTGGTGACTGCGTCTAGCAGAGGCGGTGCCAGGTCGGGATGAACCGTGCGATACGCCGCAACGGTGGTGACCGTCCAGCCGGCGGAACGCAGCCCGTCGGCTAGATCGGGTCGGGCTTGCTGAGCCAGCGGTATGAAGCAGTGGTCGGTGGCGGTCGGTGGCGGGAAGGCTTTGGCTAACTCGGCGGCGGTGTGAGTGGTGCCGGCTGCGGTGGTGGTGCCGGCGGTGGTGGTGGTGCCGGCGGTGGCTGGCATCAGGTCGGGTGGGCGATCGATTTCTTGGGTCACGCGCTGGGCGGTGGCTGGGCCGACGGCGGCGATTCGTATCCGCGCAAACTGCTTGCGCACGCCGCGGCGATCGGCGCGGGCGAAGGTGGCGGCGACCGCGTTGGTTGAGGTGAACGCCGCCCAGCTAAATCGGTCCAGCCGGAGCAGAGCGTCGTCAAGCGGTTGACCGCCGTCGTTGGGCGGCACGATGGCGATGGCGGGAGCTTGGATGACTTGCGCGCCGGCGTCTTGTAGGGCTTCGCTCAAAGATTGCGACTGATGTGAAGCCCGTGTGACTACTACCCGGCGGCCTTGCAGCGCGGGCGGGTGTGGGTCGGATTTGCTGGCTAGCACTGCGTGCTTAGCAAGATCTCGCCGCCTAGATCTTCTAATAGGTGCCGCGCCAGTTCGCGGCCCAGCGCTTCGCCGTCGCACGCCAGCCCTTCGCTGTTGGTTGCGGTGGCGGTCAGCACTTGGTTGCTGGGCGGGGCTTGGTTGTCGGGCGATGTGACGTTGTCGGTCGGGGCTTGATTGTCGGGCGGAGCTTGGTTGCTGGTCGGGCTGGCAATCATCGCCGTCAGTTCCAGCACGGCTGGCGAACCATTGGCTCCTAGCGTCGCTAGCGCGCCGACCGGCAAATCGCAGCCGCCGCTGGTGTCGGTGAAGTCGGCGAGCTCGGCCAGCACCGCTCGCTCGGCGGTGACGCACAGGGTGGTGATCGGGTCAATTATCTGGGCGAGGGCGGCTTGGGAGGCGTGGTCGTCTTGGCGGCATTCAATCGCGATGGCGCCCTGGCCGGCTTGCGGGAGCATCTGCGCGGGGCTAAGCGCCTCGGCGCAGTGGTCTTGCAGCCCCAGGCGTTCGAGTGCGGCCATGGCCACGATCACGGCCGCCACATCTTCACGCTGCGCCACTTCTATGCGAGTGGCGATGTTGCCGCGCAGGTTGATGAAGCGCAGGTCGGGGCGCAGGTTTGCTAGTTGGCTTTGGCGGCGCGTAGATCCGGTCGCCACGGTTGCGCCGTTGGGGAGGTCTGCCAGGGATGAGCCGACCAAGGCGTCACGCGCATCGGCTCGTTTCAGACAGCCGACCAGCAGCAAACCCGGCGTTGGGGCGGAGCGCAGATCCTTGGCGCTGTGGGTTGCCAGCTGCGCACGGCCATCAAGCACTGCGTTTTGCACCTCGGTAACGAACACGCCGCGGCCGGCCATCTGGCTGATCGGGCGGTCTAGATGTTGGTCGCCTTCGGTGGTGATTTGGACTAGCTGGGTTTCGGCAGCCGCCGGCGCGTCTACTTCACTTAGCGCGGCGACCACCAAAGACGCCTGATGCATCGCAAGCGGACTTGAGCGCGTGGCGATGCGCATAACAGGTGCCGGCCGCTACTTGGCTAGATGTCAAAAAGCTGGCGGGCCGAACTCATTAGCTGCTCGCCGCTCTCGGTTCCGGCTGCGTCTTTTATTGCCACGGTCGGCTTGTGCAAAAACTTCGCCACCAGTGATTTGGTCATCGCCTCCACGGCTGCTCGGTGGGCGCTGTCCCAGTTGGGGTGGCGGGCGAAGATTCGCTGCAGCTCGGCGTCGGCGCTGGCTTCAATGCTGGCGCGCATGGCCGTTATGACCGGGGCGCTGGCACGTTCCGCCCACGCTTGCGCATAGCGGGCGATCTCTTCGGCGATGATTTCACGCACCGCGGCGATTTCGGATTCACGTTCGGAGCGACCAGCCGCGGCGAATTCCGCCAGGTCGTCCATGTCCAGCAAGGTGACGCCGTCAATGAGCGCAACGGATGAGTTGACGTCGCGTGGCACGGCAATGTCGACGATGAGCAGCGGCGCGCCGGCGCGGCGTTTGGCGACCGTGTCTATGTGGGCGGCTTCGACGATGATCTGGCTGGCGCCGGTTGCGGTGAGCAGCACGTCAACTTGGGTCAGGGTGTCTTCAATCTCGGTCAGCGAGATGGTGCGGCCGTTGACTCGCTGGGCGAGTTGGGTGGCGTGGCTGGTGGTGCGGTTGGCGATCAGCACCTCAGCCGGGCCGGCGGCGGAGAGCGCCACGACTACCGCTTGCGCCATCTCGCCCGCTCCCACAACCAGCACCTTGCGGTCGGTCAGGCTGCCGAGCTGGCTGGTCGCCATGGCGACGGCGGCGTGCGGAACTGAGGCAGTGTGGTGGCTGATTTTGGTTTGCGTGCGGGCGCGCTTGGCGGCTTCAAGGGCGTGGCGGAACAGGTGGTTGAGGGTGGTGGAGCTGGCGTTGTTTGCGCGGGCGGTCTCCCAGGCGGTCTTGACCTGGCCCAGGATTTCGGACTCGCCTATCACGGCGGATTCGATGCCGGATGCCAGGGCGAATAGGTGGGCTGCGGCCGCGTTGCCGTCGTAGGTGTAGAGGTGCTGGCGGAGCTGATCGGTGTTGGCGGCGGCATCGCCAGCTGTGCCATCGCCAGCTGTGTCAGCGCTGGCGGCGGTTTTTGCTGCGCTTGCTTTTTGGACGGAGCGCAGGAAGTGTTCATGTAGCTGCGCGGTGATTGCGGTGGTGTTGGCGTTGGTGCTGGCTGAGTCATCGTCAGCGGCGGCGTAAATCTCGGTGCGGTTGCAGGTGGAAATGATGACCGCTTCGTTGATCTGCTCGGTGTTAGTCAGGTCGGCCAGACGCTGCGCCAGATCCGCCGGGGCGACGTTGCAGTGCTCTAGCAGATCAAGCGGAGCGCTTTTGTGGCTGACACCCATTACGACTATTGACACAGATGAACCCAGGTTGATATTGATAGTTGGCTAGCTCCAGGGCTAGCGCTTGCCCGACTTAGCGGCGATGTAAGCAGCGGCGGACAGTCTATTAGCGCACCAGGTTCTAGCACCAGCGGAGGGGTTGGGGGTAGCGCTGGTGGAAGCAGCGGCGGGCTAGCTCAACTGGCCGAACACCACCTGGATGGTTGCCGCCAACAGAATCAGCGCAGCCAAGACTGCCAACGTGATGGCCGGGCCTCGTCTCACTTGGTCGCTCCAATCATTTAGCTTCTCTAATGCGAACTTCGGTGCCAACCGCAAGCCCGATGTCGGCGGCGGTTTCCTGGCCTCCCACGATTACCTCAAGCATGGCGTGAATGTCGTCGGTCAGAATCAGGCGCCCGGGTGCGGCGACTGCGCTTGCGCTGCGGCTTTCTGATCCTGCGGCGGCGCCCGCGGCGGAGCCCGACCCGCCTTGTCCGGCGGAGCCCGCGGCGGCGTGCGCCTGCGTTATCTCAACTGGGATGGGCGGGGCGGGGCCAGCCTCAAAAGCCGCACTCTGCTCAGAGCTGGCATCGCCGGCGAGTGCGTGAGCCAGCACCGCATGCGCTTTGGCGGATTGGCTCTGATCGGACAGGTCGGCGGCCAGATCTGTCGGCGCAGCCAAGGTTGTCAGCCGCTGTTCGTCGCCGAAGCTGAGCGTCAGCAGTTGCTCCGGCGCAGCCAACTCGGCCAGCACCAAGCGGTCGATGTTCAGTTGGGCAACCCCGCTGTTGTCAACCGAAAGAACCTCGGCCACCAAAGTGCTGTCGTCTTCAAAGCGCGGCATCGCCAGAACTGACGGCAGCAAGGCAGCCGGATCGATCGGGTCGCCCAGGCTCTCCAGGGGTTCGCCGTTGCAGATGCGTGCCACTGCCGGAGCCAGCACGTCGCGAGCTGGGTGGATCGCTGCGGCTGGGTCATCGCCATCGGGCTGGCCGGGATCGCCGTCGGCCGTGTCGTCGGGCGTGTCGTCGGCCGTGCCAGCCGGGTCGCCAGCCATCGCCAGTCGCACCGCTAGATCTGCTCCGCCAACCGTGGCGACCGCCGCGGCCAGCACTCCGTTGTCGGGGCCAACCAACACGGCCTGCCCTTCCCCCACCTGCACTGCGATGGCGGGGCGATCCAGCCGCCTTCCGACCGATGCCAGCACAACCCCCGGCGCCAGGTGCGGCACGCTGCGAGCCAGCATCAAAGCTGCGGCCTTGGCATCGCCTGGATCGATGTGATGGCACAGGTCGATGACGGTCGGCGAGTCGCAGCGGTCGTGCAAGATGGAATGAATGAGGCCTACGGACTCGTCGTTGTGTCCGAGGTCGGTGATGCAGGTGACCGTTTGGTATCGCATCTGAGATGGCGGCATTTACGCAGGCGGATCGGATGGCGTAGCCGTGGCTTTGCCAAGCTGCGCTGAGCGCTGAGTGGCGGCTTCTACCGCATTGGCAAAGGCCGCCCGCACTCGCTCTTGCTCAAGCACCTTCAGTCCGGCCGCGGTTGTGCCGCCAGGTGAGGTGACATTGGCTCGCAGTTCGGCGGCGTGTGTGCCGGTGTTGAGGCCTTCGCTCAAAAGCGTGGCTGCGCCGAGCATGGTTTGCGTGGCCAGCTCAGTTGCGATCGGCCGGGTGAGACCGACCCCCACGCCCGCGTCTATCAGCGCTTCGGCTACTAAGAAGAAGTACGCCGGGCCAGAGCCGGACAGACCCGTGACGGCGTCAAGCTCCGCTTCGGTGGTGCGCACCACGATGCCGACCGACGACAGCACGTCGTCGGCCCAGTCCATGTAGCTGGCGGCGGCCGCGTTTCCGCAAATGGCGGCGGCTCCTTGACCGACCAGCGCGGGCGTGTTGGGCATGGCGCGGATTATTGGGAATGGTGATGACGTGGTTGGGTTGGCGGTAGCAACGGCATGGTCAATGGCGGTGTCGCCAGTGGATTGGTTGGCGGCAGGGATGGCCTGCTCAATGGTGGCGATGGTTACGCCAGCGGCGATGGAAAGAATGCAGTTGGAGTAGCGGGCTGCCCGATCTGCCGCCTCTGGTATCACGTCTGGTTTGGTTGCGAGAATGGTGTTCGGCAGTAGGCCATCAAACAGGCCAGGCGTGGTGGGGTCGGCGCTTGGTATTGCTCGAACCTTGTAGCGATCGGTCAGATCCGCACAGCGCTCCTTGACGGGCTCAACGACGACGACGTTGTCGGCGGTGTACTTGCCCGCCTCAAGCAGCCCCGCTAGCAGCGCTTCGCCCATCTTGCCGCCGCCCACAATCACAAGCTCGGTCATAGCTTCACGCTAACCATTCGGCGGTAGCGGCGGTATCGCTGGTGGTGTCGCCAGCGGAGTGGTGCCGGAACAACACCACGCCACTCACTTCCAATGTGACGCAGCGCCATTCCGGCAACGCTCAAAGTAAGTGGGCAATCCGATTTGGGCAAGGAGAATTAATCGGCAAATCGGGCGGCAAATTCGCTGGCGCCTCAGCGCTTGATCGGAACTCCGTGACCCATTGAAAGCAGCGTCTGAAAATCCCGCTCAACGTAAGTCCAGAGCGAACCAACGATGCGATCCAACTCGTCTTCGTCCACGCCATGTGTTGCGATTTCGCCGGTGAGGTAATAGGCGTCTTCGGGCCCGATGCAAAACTGCGCCCCAACCAGCGAGTGATTTCGGCGCAGCAAAAACTCATTCACCTCATCGACTCGCTGGACGGCTATCGGCAGCACATAAGTTTCGTATGCCAGAGTGCGCTGACGCAGCGTCAGCCAGACGGCTATGACATCACGGGTGTCGCCAGCCAGCCGGATGTACCAGCGGCGTGCAATAATGTCATCACGAGTGACGTCCAGCAGCAGTGGGCGTTCTAGGTCTTCTTGGTTGCGTTGATCACGCAGCCAGGTGTTGAGCCACTCGTCGATTCGCTTCTCTAACGCCGCTAACTCGGCCTCGGTAGCAGGGGCTCTAGTCACTCGCCGGCGTTACGCGCAGGTGTCACACGCAAGCGACCAGCTCGCGGGTGGTCAAGCTGGCCAACACTTCCGCCGCGGCCGCCGCCGCAGCTTCCCAAGTGTGATCCGAAGCGTGGACGCACCCGCCACTTCCCAACCGAAGCGCCAAGACAGGATCGTCAAGGAGGCGATCAATTTGAGCCGCAAATTGTGCCGGGGTGCGCTGCGCCGCTAGCAGGCCAGTCACCCCGTCGCTGACGTTGTTGCTAAGCCCGCCCACATCGGACGCAACAACAGGCACCCCACAAGCAGCGGCCTCAAGAGCGACTAGTCCGAACGATTCCGATCGGCTAGGCACCACGCAAATGTCAGCGGCTCGATAATAAGTAGGAAGGAGATGATGCGGCTGCGGTGGAACAAATATGACTCGTTGGGTTAGACCCAGATCAGCGACAAGCTGGTGGAGATCGGCAAGCGTGCGATCACCATCGCTGCCGCTGGGGCCACCAACGATCATCAGATGAGCGTCACGGGCGGCGGTGGAGCGGGCCAGCGCTAGGGCTTGGACGGCAATGTCGGCACCTTTCAGCGGCTGGAGCCGGCCCACGAACAAAATGACTGGCGGGTTTTGCTCTGCTGGCGAGGTTTGCTCAAACAGTCCGAGTGCGGCCTGGGCGGTGTTGCGGTCGCCGGGCGAAAAGGTCTCCAGATTCACCCCTGGGGTGAGTATGCGAACTCGCTCTGGTGCTATGTCGTACAGCTGGTGCAGCTGATCTGTTTCTGCTTCGCCGGAGACAAACACAGCATCGGCGCAGTCCATCACCTGCTGCTCAGCTATTGCGCGGTAGTCGGGTTCGGCATCGCCGTTGCGTGACTTGACACGGCCAAGCGTGTGGAAGGTAACCGCAAGCGGCACGTCAAGTTCGTGCTTTAGGCGGTGACCGGCTACACCGGACAACCAGTAGTGAGCGTGAATGGCATCCACTGGACGTTGCGCTAGATGTTCGGCAACGCCGTCGGCGAACTTGTCAATGAACTCGGGTAGCTCTTCTTTGGCGAGATGAAGCGGGCCGGCGTCAATGTGAGTCAGGCGAACCCCGGGGGCAACATCAACGTGAAGCGGGACTGAGGCATCGGTGCGACGCACGTAGATGTCGCAGCGTGTGCCAAGGGCGGCCATAGCTGCGGAGAGTTCGCGGACATAAACGTTGAGCCCGCCACCGTCGCCGCTGCCCGCGGCAGCCACCGGCGAGGTGTGCATTGACAGCATCGCTATGGCTTGGGGGGCGCCTAGTTGATCGGCTAGCGGACCGTCTAGTTGATCGGTTAGCTGATCGGTTAGCTGATCGGCAAAAGGGTCACCAATCGCTACCGGCTTAACAAAAAATGGTTCCGCCTGTGATTGCGATTGCGGGTGTGACTGCATGTGCACGGCTACCAACGTTAGAACCGAATGACGTCTAACGCCCATAGCCATACCGGACCGATCGCGATGAGCGACCCAAGACGGTACAAAGACCAGGTGCTTGTCAGTTGTGCCAGCAGTCCGGTTGGCGGTTCTGCGACTGCGACGGTGCGCTTGTAGCGCGCCGCTAACGCTTGACCTAAAGGCAGCGTGGCAATCGCAAGCAGCATTAGTCGCAGGGCATCGTCGGGGGTGTAGGGCGGTATTGACACTGCGGTTACCGCAAAGACTGTGGCGGCTGCACCCGTCAGTCCCGCAAAAATGCCAGCCAGCTGACGCAGCCCTTGGCGTGCGGATTCTTGGTGCGGTTGTTTTTGGCGGGAGTGTTTTTGGCGAGCTTGCTGAGTCCACCGAAACAGCTTTGCGATGCGCCGCCAGACGCTGCGCAAAACGTTGCCGAAGACACTGAGCAGATCCACATTGGCGCTGCCCCAGATTCTGACGCCTGTGTCGTAAGCGAGCACAACGCACACCAGCACTACCGCGCCAGACACGGACTCCTGCGCTAGTGCTGTTGCCGCGCAGGCCGGGACGCCCACGATCAGCCACGCCAGCACCAGCTCTCCCGCTCTTGACAACGCCGGGACAAACCAGGCTTGGTTTAGGGCGCGCGTAACTTGCCAAGCGACCAGCACGCTGCCAATCACCGCGCCGGTGATGACAACTCCCGCTAGCCGCAGATCAACCAGCCCTGCCAATGACAGCATGGCCGCCAATGAGGCCGTGGCTATTCGGTCAGCGAGATTGTGGCGGTCGGCATGGTGGCGGCGGTTAGTTGCGTTCTGCCAGCCGCCGAGTCCGGCAACAACAGCCAGCAAAACGGCAAACGCAATCGCACCTACGGCAAGGGCGATTAGCTGAGCGCAAAACCAAAGCAGCACCCAGCGGTATCGCTCGGCCGAGTCGGTTGGGTTAGCCAGCTTGGTTGGGCTAGGCGACCGCGGGCGGTTCAAGCCCCGCCCGAAACGGGTGGCAGCACTGCGATTTCGTCACCGTCCTTGACGGCAACGGTTGCGGCTTGATCTCGCTCTATCGCCTCGCCGTTTAGCCAGATTCGGCTCGTGTCAAGCACGGCGGCGAACTGGTCGCCGTAGGCACTGCACGCCCAGCTAAGCGCGGCCGCCACGTCGCTCACGTCAAGCTCTGCGCTGTCGGTTCCTGCCGCTTCCCGGGCCGAAGCAAAGAGTCGCAAAGTAACCACAGGCACACGCCGATAGTACTTAGCTGCCATTGCGTGCCTAGCTACTTGGCCCGTCGCTTTGGCGCGCACCTGCCAGGCTGTTGGGGTGACGTTGCTGCTGCTAATCAGGCACGGACAATCTGAGTGGAACCTGGTGGGCAGGTGGCAAGGTCAGGCTGATCCTCCCCTTACGGATCTGGGCAAGCGGCAGGCCGAGGTGGCGGGGATAGCCATTGCCGAACAGATGGAGATTGCCGACCAGCAAGGTGGAGCGGGTGGCGCAAGTGGGTCAAGTGGCGCGGCCATAAAGCGAGTCATCTCCAGCGATCTGGAGCGGGCGCGCCACACCGCAGAAATACTGGCTGCTCAGTTGGGTGTTGCGGACGTTGTGGTTGATTCGGCGCTGCGTGAGCGCCACGCCGGTGAATGGGAGGGGCTAACTCGGGTTGAAATAGATCAGCAGTGGCCGGGTGCGGTCGCCGAGCGGCGCTGGCCGCCGAACTTTGAGACCGAACAAAGCGTGGCTGAGCGGCTGCTGCCGGCTTTGCGGCGGCACTGCGATGGGCTTGATTCGACTGGCGCTGTGTTGACGGGTGCCGTGCTAACAGATGCCGTGCTGATGGTGGGGCACGCGGGCGTGGTCAAAACGGTGGATTTGTATGTGGGTGCGGAGGAGGAGTCGATCCCGAATCTGGCGGGGCGGTGGTATGAGGTGGACAGGTCGGGCGACAAGTCGGCGAGTTGGGGGTGGGAGAACGTGACGCCGCAGGAGCGGGTTCAGTTCGTGCCGACCGATATTGACCTGGCTATCGAGTAGGAGTGAGTAGGGCTAAGGCTGGGTAGGACTAGCGCTAGGTGGGGCTGTCGTCGTCCATCCACGCCAAGGCGGCGGTCGGGTCAACATCGTCATCGGTCAATAGTTCTAGCGATCGCTCAACCTGCGCTAGTTCTGACTCGATGGCGTCAATCTCTGCGACGCTCAACGCATCGGCTGACGTGGTGGTTGGCGTGGTGGCATGGTCGGCAGGATCTGCCGCCGATTCAGTTTCAGATGGAGTAGCGATGCGTGCGATATTACGGCACCAGCGTTGCGGCGTCAGCACTCCTGAAATGGGCAGGTCGGTAGCCTGTGCTGGCCGGGCCGCTAGCTCATCGGGTAGAGCAGGGGACTTTTAATCCCAAGGTGCCGGGTTCGAGCCCCGGGCGGCCCACCAAATCCCTACGTGGCGGGCATATGCGATGGAAAGCTTGGTATCACCCTGAGCGACGACCTAAGGTATGGGCGTGGTTAGAACATCTGTTCCTAGTGTGGATCAGGATCTGCCGCTATCAACCTCCGTTGAGCGCGACGATGTGCCCGAGGACCTGCCCGCAACGATAAGTGCCTCATTAGAAGCCTCAGCACTTCGTGCTGGTCCTTATACGACGCCATCAACTTCCGCCGAGCGCAGCGCTCTACTTAAGGACCTGATCGCAACGATAAGTGCCTCATTAGAAGCCCCAGCACTTCGTGCTGGTCCTTATACGACGATGTGGGGCTGGTCCGATATTGATGATTTACTCACTTACCCGCCAGCACCGAGAGACACCTCACTAAAAATCCCTGTCCGCCGTATTGACCCCGATCTAGCGCTGCCGATCTACTCCAAGCCCGGCGACGCTGGCGCGGATCTGCGGGCGGCGGAGACCACCTCGCTAAAGGCGGGCGGCGGGCGAGCACTTATTCGCACTGGCATCGCTATCGCCATTCCGATCGGGTACGCCGGATTCATCCAACCGCGCAGCGGGCTGGCGTTGCGCCACGGCATTACCTGTCTCAACACGCCCGGGCTGATTGATAGCGGCTACCGCGACGAGCTGCGTGTGCTGCTAGTAAACACTGACCGCAAGAAAAAGTACAAGGTTCAGCGGGGAGATCGGATCGCGCAGCTTGTGATCCAAAAAGTGGAGGCAGCTGAGTGGGATGAGGTCGGACAACTAGATGAGTCCGAGCGAGGGCTGGGCGGATTCGGGCACACCGGCCGCTAGCGCCCAGCCAAAATGTCCCACCCGTTTGTCACTATGTGGGCATGCAAGAAATACCGCACGCAACAACACCCACCGCTGAAGTCATCTCTTTAGACAGATGGCGCTCGCAAGCGGCTGCGAGATCTTTTCAGCAGCCCGCCGGACCGGCACGGAATAGCCAGCCCAGCGACATCGCGCACATGCGAGCCAAAGCGAAAGCGCGGGCAAGGCAACGGCTGCTCAGCCATCGATTTCGTCAATCACCACTGCTAGCTGTTCATAGGTACCCAACAGCACCAACACGTCCCCCGCCGACAATTCGAAGTTGTTAGCGGGCGAAGAAACCCATTCGCCGTCACGTCCGACCGCTAACACCAGCCCATCCCAACGCCCACCAATGGCGCTGTCTCCCAGTTGCTTTTTGACAATTGCGCTTTCGGGCGCAATGCGGTGTTCTTTCACCAAAATGTCGTTGGTGGCAGTGCTCGGCATTAGCTCGTCAAAATAGGTAATCACCTCGGGATGCAAAGTAACCGCGGCCATCCGTGCGGCACCAATCTCATTCGGATTGATAACTCGGTCCGCCCCAGCACTCTCCAGCTTGGCGGTAGTGCTCAGGGAGTTGGTCCGTGCCACGATAAAAAGCTCCGGACACATTGCGCGAGCGCTTAGCGCCACATACAGGTTTGACACATCGGAGTTGAACGCCAGCACCAGCGCGCGGGCGCGCTCAATCCCCGCTTCTACCAGCACGTGATCATGGGTGGCATCGGCGATGATGGTCAGGTGGTCGTCATCAGCTACCGACTCGTCATGGTCAATAACCACCACATCGCAGTTCTGCTTGACCAAGTCAGCAGTAATCGCGCGCCCAACCTCGCCATAACCGCAGATGATCGTGTGTCCGTTCAACTGATTAATTGATTCGCGCATATGTCGCCTCCTTAAGCGATCGTCGAGATGTCCCTCAAACAGCGTTTCCATCAACACGCCCAACGTGTACAGAGCCGAAGAGGTCCCAACCAAAATAAGCACCAGGGTGAAGATTTGATACCGCAAGGTGTCGGGATCAATCACCCGCGATTCGGAATAGCCGACCGTTGAAATGGTGATGATGGTTTGGTACAGGGCCGAGACTGGGCCAACCCCAAGAACGATGTAGCCAACCGTTCCGCCGACTATCACCGTTATCAAAAGCGCTAGGCCAGCCCTGAATCTGTTCCACGGATCTCTTACCTCGCCCCACCGACGGCGACGGCGAAGCACTCGGCCAAGCCGGCGCGTCACACGTTCCATACGTCGCTTGCGTGCCCGGGCTTGACGGTCAAGCATCCGTGAGCGTTCGCCGCGCTGACGCATGTTGTCTTCGGCTGATGCCTGCGAACGCGCGTGCCGTCGGCTGGACTTATCTTTTGACAAGCTTCTCTTGCGTCGCCCTAATCCGCCAAGCACACCTGCCAAAATAGAGGCTGCGCAAGATCGGCACCCACATTTGCTGTCTGGCCGCATCGGTCTGGCCGCTACCCGTCCGTGTCGGCGCTGGCCGCTACCCGTCCGTGTCGGCGCTGGACGCGAGCACGACGCTGGGTAGCCCACCGATGTCCAAATGCGCCCTAAGGTAAAAGCAATGTTTGTCTGGATTGACCTTGAGATGACGGGGCTAGACCACCGCGTTCACAAAATTGTGGAAATCGCCACCGTCGTTACGGACGAGCTCCTAGAGACCATCATTGATGGGCCGAACCTGGTTATTGCGGCGAGCGAGCAGGACATCGAGCAGATGAGCCCCGAGGTAACTGAGATGCATTCCAAAACCGGGCTGCTAGATCAGATCAAAGAATCCAAAGTCACTCTCGCTGAGGCTGAGCAGCTGACCTACGACTTCATCCAGGCCAACGTGCCGAAGCCGGATGAGTCGCCTCTGTGCGGCAACTCAATCGGCACCGATCGGCGTTTTCTGGACGAGCAGATGCCCAAAATTGAAAAGCTGCTGCACTACCGGGTGATTGACGTGTCCTCGCTGCGCTTGGTGGGCAATGTGTTGGCGCCGGACGTTGTGAAAACGTGGAAGGCAAATGAAGACAAAAGCACTACCACCAAGCACCGCGCACTTGACGACATTCACACAAGCATCAAAGAGCTCCGCCATTACTACGAGAACTGGCTGCCGCTAGCCTGAGCCGCCGTGAATAAGCCAACTCGCGAGGAACAACTACCTCCCGACGGGAAGGTTGTAGAGATAGTTCCCAACATTCGGCGGCTGCAGTTGCCGATGAACATGCCTGGCTTGGGGCACGTCAACTGCTACATCATGGACGACGACCGTGGTGCGGCGCTACTCGATCCGGGCTTGCCGGGGCCGGCTTCGTGGAAAGCGCTAATGCAGGGCCTGAAGGAGGCCGAAGTGCCGCCCGGGCGCGTTCACACAATCATCGTCACGCACAGTCACCCGGACCATTTCGGGGCGGCGGGTCGCTTTAGCCACGAGTACGGATCGGAACTGATAACGCACCGCAACTTTCGTATGTGGTGGGACATTGACGAGGAAGACGAAGACCCGCTGGAGCCGATGGCGCAGGCCGGTGCCGACCGAGGTGGTGAGAACCCGGCTGGTGCTGACCTGGCCGGTGCTGACTCGGCTGGCGTTGACTCGGCCGACGAGATACGGGGTAATGGCAACCCACGCGGCCAGACGCCTTGGGGCGGCAAGGGTTACAAGCTCCCCTGGCATCGCAAGTTGGCGTATGAATTTATGCGCAAGGGCTGGGGCGGCCGCTGGTTCAAGACGCCGATACCTACCTCACGCCTGGACGATGCCGACCGCATAAAGCTGGCTCGGCGGGAGTTTGTGGCGATGCACACGCCCGGGCACACCGTTGATCACCTGTGCCTGTTCGATCCGGAAACCGGCGTGATGCTTTGCGGCGACCACGTGTTGCCGACCATCACCCCGCACATCTCCGGCATCACGACCGCTAAAGACCCCCTCAAAGATTTCTTCAATTCGCTTGACCGGGTGGCAGAGCTTGAAGGAGTTTCGCTGGGGTTGCCCGCGCATGGGCAGCCGTGCGCGGATTTGCGCGGCCGGGTGAAAGACATCAAACGCCATCACAACGAACGGCTAGATGTGCTGCGTGAAGCATCCGACCAGATTGGGCAAGGGTCGGTTGAGCAATACATGAAGGAGCTGTTCAAAGAGCGCTCGTGGGGGTCAATGGCCGAATCGGAAACCTTTGCGCACCTTGAGCATCTGCGTCAGATCGGTGAGGCCAGCGCACGCCGGGATGACAGCGGCAATCTTGAGTACAGCTTTCACTAGCTAGCTGCCCCTGGCGCTAGCTGCCCTAGCTCCCTAAATCCTCCCCATAAATTCCCAATAAATAGAGCCCCGACCAGCCGGGCCTGCCGATCAAACTGCGGGCACGCATTTAATTGCGCTTGACCGATTTCTAAGCGGCTGATGAAATCGCAACGCTTAGCAGCAGGGCCTGACTTCTGAGCACCTAGGGCCTCACTTCTTTATTCATTTTGCGGCCGTAGCACGCGGGCATTACTGCCCTGCTGATTGAGCCCGCTTACTGCGCTCGTCGCGGTAAGGGCTGCGCCGTTGAAAGTGCGAAACAGAAGGGAATTCTGTGCACAAACAACCCACCAACAATGAGGACGCTTGGAAAGCTTTCGGCCGTTGTAACGACGGTACGGGAGTTATTACTCGAGTCTTCTTTTCTGACAGATATGCCGACATCTTGCGAGCGCAGGCCATCTGTAGCCGTTGCGTCGTGAAAGCGGCGTGTCATTCGGCGGCGAAAAAACGCAATGAACCTTGGGGCGTATGGGGCGGCGAGCTATTTCAGAAAGGCACCGAGCGGCCGGTGCTGACTCGTGGCCGCCCGCCTGCCAAACCCAAGCCGAAGGTAACAATCCAGGAAATAGAAGAAGTGCCTTTGCCGCCCGATTTGATCGATATGGCAAGTTGATCGGTACGGCAAGCAGGTAAAGAACTCCGGGCCGACTGAGGCGGCTTGGCTGGGTTTGCTGCTTAGCAAGGCTGAGTTTGCGACTCGGCTCAGCTGAGTTTGTGGCTTTGCTAGATCTGTGATCTGGCAAGCCAGCAAAGCGAACCAACTAAGAGAGCCGCTGGCAGCGGCCCGGAGCCCACGCCGGCGTTTGGATGCGCGGCGGGCGGGCTGCGACGGGCTGCGGGCGAGCTGTGGCTGTCGTCGCTACGCTTGCCGTAGCCCAAGCGTCGGCGTTTCGTAACAGCGCAGAAGAATCGCCGATGTGCGCGGCTAATCTTTTCAAAAATGACTGAGTCCAACTCCACGAGCATCCTGCGCTGGCCCATGGCTAGCTGGCGCAACGCGGCATTTTCGCTACTTGGCGTTTATGCCGTGGCGACCGTGGCTTTTTTGGCCTTAGGCGGTGCGTCACCCGAGGCGTCAATGGACACCATGGAAGCCCAAATCGTGGCGGACGCAAACAGCGACGCCAACGGAAACACCGCAACCGGCATTACCGATCTGGCTGGCAGCTGCGATGAAATTGACCCCAGGGTCGCCCCCGATGCAGACCCGACCGTGGCGGCTGGGTCGCAGGCCGTTCACCAAATCACCTTCAACACGCTTGACGGAGAGCCCACCGCGCTGTCGGCTTACGCAGGCTGCCCGCTAATCATCAATTTCTTTGCGTCGTGGTGCGTGCCTTGCGTTACCGAGATGCCCGAGTTCGACAGATTTTGGACTCTGCACGGCTCGCAGGTGGCGGTCGTTGGGTTGGCGGTAGAAGCCGTTGAGCCGGCACGTGCAATCGTCGAGGAGACCGGAGTTACCTACCTGGTCGGACTTGACGAGAGCGACCTGTTCATCGAGCTAGGCGGGTTGGGCATGCCGACGACGGTGTTCGTTTCGTCCAGCGGCGAGCTGCTTGATTCGCACAGCGGGATTCTTACCTTTGACGACCTGCAAATTCGCGCGGCGGATCACTTTGACTTGGACGACTACTTTGCCGCCAACGCTGCCGCCGGTGCGCAATAAGTCGCAATAAGTGGGGAGCGTGCTAGACAACATGGACAAGCCGACACAGGACAAGCAGACACAGGTCAGACGCAGGCAGAAACGATGAACACCACTCAACTCACGTTCGCATTCACCGCCGGGATGGTGACAACCATCAACCCGTGCGGGTTCGCCATGCTGCCCGCCTACCTGTCTTACTTCCTCGGGCTGGATCGCCGAGCCGGAGCCGACCAAACGCGAGCACGCGCCGGCATCGGGCGAGCCCTGCTGACCGGCTCCATCGTGTCCTCCGGATTCTTGGTGGTGTTCGGGATTGTGGGGGTGCTGGTAACCGCCGGCCTGACCGCCATCAACACCGTCGTGCCGTGGATCACCATCGGCATCGGCATCGCACTGATGGCACTCGGCATGGCCTTTTTGGCGGGCTGGAAAATGACGGCGTTCCTGCCGAAGTTTGACCGCGGCACCGGCGGCCGAGACTCCCGCTCGCTGTTCTTGTTCGGCATTAGCTACGCGATCGCCTCGGTGTCTTGCGGGCTGCCCACCTTCATTGTTGTGGTGTCAACCTCGGTCAACGATTTTGGCTCCGGCCTGCTGGCGTTTGGCGTCTATGCGGCGGGGATGAGCCTGGTGCTCACCTCGCTCACCATCAGCCTCGCCATGGCACGCAGTTCCCTGCTGCTGCGGCTGCGAAAACTAATGCGCTACACCGACCAACTGGCCGGAGTTTTGATGGTGCTGGCGGGCGCCTACCTGACCTTCTATTGGCTGAGCGACAGGTTCGGATGGTCGGGGTTGGGCATCGTGTTGAACGTTGAACGCTGGAGCGGCGACCTGACGAACTTCGTGGCGTCGGTCGGCGGGTTGCGCCTGGGGCTGATCTTGAGCATTGCGTTGGCGGTGGGGTTGATGGTCGCGCTGTTTGATACCAGCGGCTCCGACGGCGACGGCGTTGAGCGCAGCGGCGTTAGCAGCGGTGACGGCGACGCCGCCGCTAGCGGCGAACGCGAAAAAGAAGATGCCACTTCATCTGCGAGATGAGCAACTACTAAACGCAAACCGCCCATTTGAGACGCTGCTTGGCAGGCCTGGCGTCTGCGAGATGCTCACGCTGCGGTCGCGATTTGGGTTTATGGCGTTTCACGGCGGCTGGCTTGAAGAGGTCACCGACGACATCGCCGCGGAGGCCGCCCGTCGGTCGGGCGCTTCGGTGTATGCGGTGCTGCAGGGGCCGGACGATCAGTGGCATCTGCCCTCGCATCTGGTCAGCCCGGATGAGTCGCCGTCGTTGGCTGCGTTTCTTGACCATGTTGACGTGGCGGTTTCAATTCACGGGTTCGGTCGGCCGGACCTGATGCGTTCCGTGCTGCTGGGCGGGCGCAACCGTCAGCTTGTGGAGCACGTGGCGGTCAATTTGATTGAGCATTTGCCGCACTATGAGGTGCTTCATCGGCCCGATGAGGTGCCGAGTCGTTTCGCCGGGCAGCACCCGAAGAATCCGGTGAACTTGCCGCGCCAAGGTGGTGCGCAGGTGGAGCTGCCACCACGGATTCGTGGCAAGAGTCCGTTGTGGACTGGTTTTGAGGGGCCGGGCAGGGTGCCGCATCATGAGGCGCTGATTAACGGCTTGGCGAAAGCGGCCGAAAGTTGGATGGCTCTGGCGGCTGATTCTGGCAGATGATTCTGGCGACGGTTAGCTAAGGGCTGGGCGCTCGGCTAAGGGCTGGGCGCTCGGCTAACCGCTGGTTAGCTGCAAACCCAGCCAGGCGGCGAAGATGCCGACGATCACCATGCCGGCGAGATAGCCCGCTGCCAGCCAGCGACTTGTGGGTGGCTTCGCTTGCCAGATCATCGCAACTTGTGTCGCCAGCCCGGAGACGGTGGTGAGCGCGCCAAGTCCGCCTGCTACCACCGCAGTTACAAACGGGCCGGAGTAGGCAGCGAGCAGCCCGGCGATAAACGCCCCGATGATGTTGATCAGCGCGGTGTTCACTGCGCCGATGTTCAGTACGGCGGTGTTTAGCGGAGCTGCGCTTTGGCGCTGGGCTGTAGCACGCCAGCGCAATACCGTTGCGATCGCAGCGAGTCCTGCAAATACGCCGATGGCTCCGATTTGGGTCATGGCTTTTCAATCGCCGATTCGATTGGTGGCGCGGGCGGTGCTGCGGGAGCCACGAAAGAAACCACAAATGCCGCGGCGCAACCAACCAAGGTCGCCACCAACCACAGCGCAGCGGTGCCAACCTGAGCGTTATCAATGTCCATCGCAAGCTCAATCGCCACCGCCGAAAAGCTGGTGAGCGCTCCGCACAAACCAACGCTGAACCAGGCACCCAGGCGGTTTCGCTTGAGCGCCCAACCAACCAGAACGCAGCCTGCGATGTTCACAACCAGCAGTGCCGCCCGGGGATGCCAAAGCGCCGCCGCCACCCATCTCAGCGAAGCACCCGCTACGCCCGCAAGAATAATTGCACCCACTTCAGGCAGCGTCTTGCCTAGTTTCATTGGTTAGGGATCATTTGCGTATGGAGAACTCGGCAAGCGGCGGCAAAGAGCACGACGGCAAAAAGAACATAGCGGCGATGCGGCAGCGGCTCATGGTTGACGGCCTTGATGAGAGTTCCGCTCCGGCTGACCCATTTGCGCTGTTTGGCGAGTGGCTTGCGTTTGCATTTTCTGTTGGGATTTTCAACGCTCATGCCATGGCGCTCGCCACCGTGAATGCCGACGGCCTCCCGTCGGTTAGAAACGTGCTGTATCGCCAGCCGCCGGGCACAAAGCCAGGCATTGCTTTCTACACCGACGCTGGCAGCGCCAAGGCTCAGGATCTTGCAGGCAATCCAAACGTGGCGGCGGTGTTTAGTTGGCTAGAGCTAGAACGCCAGGTGCGGATGGAGGGCGAGGTTGCTCCGCTTGATCGCGCAGATGTTGAGGCCTATTTCGCTGACCGGCCGCCGGAAGCCCAGGTTGCCATGCTTGCTTCAAATCAGAGTGAGACGGCTGTCAACCGCGCCGAGATCGAGAAGCAGTTTGCGGAAATGGAACCTGCCGAAACGGTGACCGACCGGTGGAACGGGTACTTGCTTCTGCCAACCAGATTTGAGTTCTGGCAGGGGCGAAGCGACCGCATTCATGACCGGTTGGTGTATCGGCTAGTTAGTTCGCAGGATCAGCCGGAGTGGTCGGTCACACGGCTGCAGCCTTGAGCGGCTTAGCTAGCGGGGCTGGTGGGTGCGGCGGCCTGCGGCTCCAGGGTCTCAAACCCGCAATAAGGGCGTAGCACCTCCGGCACCACCACCGAGCCGTCGGGCTGCTGGGCGTTTTCCATCAAGAACACCAGCGTGCGAGAAACCGCACAGGCTGTGCCATTCAGCGTGTGCAGCAACCCGCTGCGCTCGCGGGTGCCGGTATTTTCGCCGCCGGCGCTGGCACTGCCGTCGTTGCCAGCGCTGCCAACAAAGCGCGTGCCAAGGCGGCGGGCGGAATAGTCCGTGTAGTTAGAGCACGACGTGATCTCGCGGTAGGCGCCCTCGGACGGCAGCCAAACCTCAATGTCGTATTTCTTGGCTGCCGCCGCGCCCAGATCACCCGCAGCCACATTGATTACCCGGTACGGCAAGCCAAGCGCAGAAACGATCTCCTCTTGCAGCGCCAGCAGGCTCTCCAGCTCATCCCAACTTTTGTCGGGATCGCAGAAAGAAAACATCTCAACCTTGTCGAACTGATGCACTCGGAAAATGCCACGGGTGTCCTTTCCGTGAGTGCCAGCCTCGCGCCGAAAGCACGACGAAAATCCTGCGTAGCGGCGGGGCAGCGTCTCACGATCAAGTCGCTCGTTGCGGTGCAACCCGGCCAACGCAACCTCAGAAGTCCCGATCAAAAACAGGTCGTCACCGGCGATCTCATACACCTGGTGACGGTCGGTCGGGAAAAAGCCCGCCTCAAGCATCATCTCTTCACGCACCAGCACCGGCGGCACCACCGCTTCAAAGCCGTGCTGGCTGAGCAACTCCAGCGCCCACTGCACCAAGGCAAACTCAAGCCGCACGCCCTTACCCATTAGATAAGCGAAACGAGTGCCGCTGTTTTGCACGGCGGCGTCGCTGTTGACTATTCCCAAAACCTGACCGGCCGCCGCGTGGTCATAGAGCGGCGGGGCGCTCCGTTCGCCCACCTCTCGCAGCACTACGAAGTTTTCCTCACCGCCAGCGGGAACCTCCGGGTGAGCCGGGTTGGGAACTTGATACGCCAGCTCATCTAACCGGGAGCGAGCCTGCGTTTCTTGGTCTTCAAGGTCGCTCAGCTGCGCCTTGATTTGAGTGGCCGCCGCCAGCTTTTCGTCGCGCTCGGCGGGATCGGCACGCCCGATTGCCTTGCTTGCCACGTTGTGCTGGGCGCGGGCTTCTTCGGCCGCATGAACCGCAGCCCGGCATTGGGTATCGGCGTCAAGCAGATCTTGCGCTAGCTGAGCGGTTGCGCCCTTGGCGATCGCGCCAGCGCGGTATTGCTCGTCGTCGCGCCAACGCCGCAGGTCAATCATGTTGCCGACGCAGGCTAGGAGCCGGGCTTCGGTGCTTGCTGATTCAGCAGAAGGTGCCTGCGTCGCATCCGGCCGGGTCAGACCAAAAAACAAGTGTCGTCGCCATCGCGGCATAGACGCTGGCAGCCAGTATCAGACCCAACGCAAAAAACCAGGTGAACAGCTTGCTGTCAAAACGCAAATGCATGAAATATGCGACGACTATCTCAAACTTGACGACCATCAAGATCAGCAGGGCGGGAATTTCTATGCCGCCGAAGTCGTAGAAATAAGTGAGTACCTCAGCGCCCGTCAGAACTGCCAGCAGCAGGGCGACCTTTACGTAGCCGAAGTCGCTTAGGCCGTGCTGGACGTGCTCATCATGTTCGCCGTGGTCATCGTGGTCGGCTGCGGTTGGGGCAGCGGTGTCGGTTGCGTCGGCCGCGGTGTCGACCTCAGTGGTGGCTAGCGGAGTTGTTGTGCTCATATCGGCGAGTCCTCAGTTTGAGTTGGTTGGCGGCGCTGCGGGGTTGGCTTTACGGGATTAGATAGACGGCCGCGAAAATGACGATCCAAACGATGTCCACAAAGTGCCAGTAGAGGCCGATTATTTCGATCGTCTCTGAGTGCTTGGCGGTCACCACGCCGCCGCGTATCAGCGCCCACATCGTTACCAGCATGATGATGCCGAACGACACGTGGACTCCGTGGAAACCGGTCAGGGTGTAAAACGCGGACGATGAAATGTTGACCGTGTAGCCCAAGCCTTCGCGGTAGAAGGTGGTGAACTCATAGACCTGGCCGGCGACGAACACCCCGCCGAGGGCGGCGGTGGTAAGCAGCCACATCTGGCAGCGAGCGAGGTCGCGACGAGGGGGCGCGATGCTTGACACGGCCAGCACCATCGTGAGCGAGCTCATCAGCAGCACGAACGAGCTGACCGAAGTGAACGGAATGTCAAACAGATCCGCCGCAGTCGGGCCTTCGGTGTCGGGTCCGGTGCGGTTGCGCAGCAGCAGATACGTGGAGATCAACGCACCAAAAAGCAGACAATCTGAGGCTAGGAAAGCCCACATTGTCAACTTTTCGTTGCTTAGCCCGGTGGTGGTTGGGACGTGATCGTGATCATCGTGCTCGGTCGGGCCGTAGGCCAGCTGCGCCGTGGATGCGGCTGGGTTCTCCTCAGACATTGGATTCCCCGGTGCTGGCTGGGGATGTGCTAGTTGGGGATGTGCTGGCGTCAGCGGTTGCGCCGTTGGCGGTTGCGGGGTTGGGTCCGTCATCGTGGCCGTTATGACCGCCGTCGCCGTTACCACTGGCGTGCCCCCCGTCGCCGTGTCCGTCGGATGGTTCGCTGGAGGGCTCAAGACTCCAGCCGAACATCGATCCCAACATAAACAACAGACCAACGCCCGCTATCCAAAGCGAGTAGATCAAACCCAGCGCAATCAGCGGCAGCCCGATTGACAGCACGATCGGCCAATAAGACGGCGCCGGCAGATGCGGACTCTGATCGCCGCGCTGGGCGATGTCATTTCCGTCAGCGACCTTCACCAGCTTGCCGGAACTGTCCGGCTGGTATTTCTTGTGCCAGAAATCGTCAACGTCGGTAACGACGGGCACATAGTCAAAGTTGTGCTCCGGCACGGGCGACGGAATCGACCACTCCAAGGTGCGACCGTCCCAGGGATCGGGCGGGGCTTGCTCAATTTCGCCACGGCGATAGCCACCCCAAGTTTTGAGAATGTTGTAGGCAAATATGAGCATCGATAGCAAGATCACAAATGCGCCGATCGACGACACCGCATTCCAGAAATCAAACCCATCGAACTCGCCGTATTGGCTGTGCCGACGAGCCATGCCTTGCAGGCCGACGATGTGCATCGGGCCGAACGTCATGTTGAAGCCCAGCAGTATCAGCCAGAAATGCCACTTGCCTAGCCGCTCGTTCAACTTGTAGCCGAAGATCTTGGGCCACCAGTAATACATGCCAGCGAACAGGCCCATCAGCGCGCCGCCGAACAACACGTAATGGAAATGCGCGACTATGAAATAAGTGTCGGTCTGTTGCGTGTCCGCGGGCGCGACGGCGTGCATCACACCGGACAAGCCGCCGATGGTAAACATCGACACCAGCGACACGGCGAACAGCATCGGCACCGAAAAGCGAATGTTGCCGCCCCACATGGTCGCCAGCCAGTTCAAGATCTTCACCCCGGTGGGCACCGCAATAAACATCGTGGTCGCCGAAAACGCAGCGACCGAAACGGGCCCCACACCGGACGTGAACATGTGGTGCGCCCACACGCCCCAGCCCATGAATCCGATGACCGCACCGGAAAGCACGACCACCGGATAGCCGAACAGAGGCTTGCGGCTGAACACCGGCAAGATCTCTGAGATGATGCCGAAGGAGGGCAAGATGAGGATGTACACCTCCGGATGCCCGAAAATCCAGAACAGGTGTTGCCAGAGCAGCGGGTCGGACCCCATGGCGACGTTGAAGAAGTTGGCGTCAAATATTCGGTCAAAGGT
Organism: Candidatus Poriferisodalaceae bacterium; assembly: GCA_965212125.1. Lineage (GTDB taxonomy): Bacteria > Actinomycetota > Acidimicrobiia > Acidimicrobiales > Poriferisodalaceae > CAYRJD01. The sequence goes on from OZ243045.1 coordinate 1,797,132, forward strand.
GAGCAGCGCCAAAGCCACGGTTATTACCGGCAGCGCGAACAACAACAGCAGCTGCACTATCAAAATCATCCAGGTGAATACCGGCATGCGCAGCAGGTTCATGCCGGGTGCGCGCATATTCAAGATGGTGACGATCAGGTTGATCGCACCGACTAGTGATGCGATGCCCACGATCTGCAACCCCAGCGCGTAGAAGTCCATGCCGTGGCCGGGGCTGTAGGCGACGCCGGTGTTGGGGGCGTAGGCGAACCAGCCGCCGTCGGGGCTGCCGCCGAGGAACCAACTCAGATTTAGGAACAGCCCGCCGCCGACAAATAGCCACAACCCCAGGGCGTTCAGGCGGGGGAAGGCAACGTCGCGGGCGCCGATTTGCAGCGGCACTATGTAGTTGGCGAACGCGGCGGCCATCGGTATCACCACCAAGAACACCATCGTGGTGCCGTGCATGGTGAACAGTTGGTTGTATTGGTCGGCGGTCAGAACCGTGCCGTTGGGCGTGAATAGCTGGACGCGGATCAGCAGGGCCTCAAGCCCAGCGATGAAGAACCACGCCATGGCGACGACGCCATACATAATCCCGATCTTTTTGTGATCGATCGTGAACGCCCACGCCCGCCACCCTTTGGCGCTGACCGGGCGCGCCCAAACTCCGGTGGAGTCATCGTCGTCCGTGGTGGTGATGTCGCTATCGCCGGCTAAAACCAGAGCTTCGGTTTTTGGTTGATCGTGGGTGATGGCCATTGCGAGAGTGTCTCCGAAAAATTGTGGTCAGGTGTTAGCTAGGCAGCACGGGCGAGTCGCCGAGTGTTTGCAGGTAGGCGATGATGTCGTCAAGTTCTTGGTCGCCGAGCACGCCTGAGAAGGAAAGCATTCCTTGGCGGTTTTCGGGGCGGGCGGGCTTTTGGTCGGGGGCGTTGCTTACCCATTCACGCAGCTCGGCCACGTTCACCGAGCCATCGGGCAGGTACAGGTCGAACAAGGCGCCGGCAAAGGAGGTGCGGGTCATCAGCTTGGACAGATTTGGCGCAAGCCCTGATTGCAGGTTGGCGTTGCCGCCCGCGGCGGCTTCGTACACGCCGTTTATGACGTGGCAGCTTTGGCAGTGCGTGCCGAACAACTCTTGGCCGGAGCGTGCCGCCTCTGAGGCTGGCTGCGCGACCGGCGCTAGCTGCTCCGCCACCCAGGCGTCGTAGTCGGCTTGCTCTAGCACGATCGCTCTGACCTGCATGTTGGCGTGGCTTAGTCCGCAGAACTCCGCACATTCCCCGAAGAAAACACCCGGCACGTCGGAGCTCATTCTTAGGTCGTGCACGCGGCCCGGCACGGCGTCTTTTTTGCCGTTCAGCTGCGGGACCCAGAAAGAGTGGATCACGTCATTTGAGTGGATCTCAAGATTCACTTCTTCGCCCACCGGGATTACAAGATCGTTGGCGGTAACGATGTCGGGCGTGCCGTCTTCGTCAACGTCGTAGGTGAACTGCCACCACCACTGCTGCCCCTCAACGGTGATGGTGCGACCGTCGCCGCGCTCGGCCAGGGCGAACACCGCGGGCAAGGTGAGCACGGTCAGGAACAAAAGCATGGCGAACGGGATGAGAGTCCAGGTGAGTTCAGCCTTGCGGTTGCCGTGAACCTGCTTGGGCAGCTCGTCGGGGTCGTCGCTGGGTCTTGCCCGGAACTTGACGATGATGACCACCACCGCAACGGCGATGATGATGCCGACGGCTACCGCCATGAAGCCTGAGATGCGCAGCAGGCCGTCAATGTCGCGGGCGTTTTGGCCGACTGGTTCCAGTGGGTCAAGGCGACCGGACGCGCAAGATGCCGTCAGTAATAGAAGTGCCGCGGCGAGAGTGCCGAAGCCGAGACGGGATCGCCATGTGGGCTGGCGGACACGGCGGCGGACGCGGCGAGTTGGCGCGGACTGGCGGGCTGGGCTGCTCACGATTCGCCGCCTTCCTCGCTGCTCTCAGCTTCTTCTGCTTCGGTGTGCGGGTGGAACTCGCGCTCGCCGATGGCTGCCGCGGCGATGCCGACAACTATCAGTCCCACCGCCGCCAAGAACAGCAGCGTCGCCACAACGCGGCGGCGCAGCAACTCAAAGCCCAACAAAACCGCAAACAACAAAATGGTCGCCGACACGCCGATGGCGATCCAACTGGCTCCGTTGCGACTGGCCGCCAAGAACACCCTGGAGACAAGCAAAACCGGTATCGCTATGGCCAGCGTGCCGAACAGCGAAATCTCAAATGGGCGCACTAGGCGTGAACGCTGCGTTTCGTTGCTTGCCGTGTCGGTCGAAAGTCGCTCAGACCAGGCTGCCATTGTCCATTCCACCGCAGCTACTACAAGCAGTCCGACGCCGGCGATGGTGAAGATGGCGTCAATCACCAGCCCGACCATGACCAGCCCCATGCCCAGGGCGCCCATGACCGGCCAGTAGGCGGGCAGGGTTGGATGGGTGTGCGCGTGCTGGCGGTCGTCGGAATCGCTGTCGCCGACAGCCAAAGACAATGAAGCCATCAGCGTGAAAGACACTGCGGCGGTTGCCAGCACGATGGTTGCGTACATCACCACGTGGCCGGTGCCGTCGGTTCCCGTGGCGAGGCCGATGACGGTCGCAGCCGCTACGGCCAGTGCTATGCGACCGGCGAAATACCGGCTGGCGATACCGACCATCTACTTCACCACGTACACGATGTACCAGGTGGCGACCCAAGCCAGCACGACGAAGTCCCAGAAAAATACGGCGGAGCCGAGCGGGGTGCTGCCGGCTGGTCCAACGCTGCCGCCAAGCGAACGCAGCGTCATTAGCCCTAGGTAGAACATTCCCACGATCACCAGAGCCAGGGCTAGGCCGGTGGTTGCGAACGCCAGGTTTGCCCACTCACTTGAGCCGATTTCCAGATCGATTCGGTTGAGGCTGTAGATGGCCATGTTCAAAAAGCCGAAACCCAGCACCAGCGTTACCGCCATTGCCAGCCAGGCGTGGCCGGTCTCACGGCGGCGACTTGACCACAGCGCCCAGTGCGCGGTAACGGCGGAGCCGAGCAGCGTTATCAGGGCGTAGTCAAGCTGCGGGTTGGGTATGGCATGGCCGCCGAGCCATTCGTTGCCCGGATCGATGCCCGATGCGTGTCGCCGAGCCAGGTAGAAGGCGAGCAGGCTGCCGATCATCATCGCGCCGGCGGCGACTGCGAAGCCGGTGGCGACTAACTGGCGGCGTGGTGGTGCGGGTGCGCCTAGTGGGGTGCGAGGTGCGGTTGCGGCAGGGTCGGTCGCAGTTGCGGTATCTGGTGCGGCGTCGGCCGGAGTGTCGGTTGCTGTCGTTGCGTCAGCGGGCGCGGTGGCTACGTCAGACATTGCTTACACACGGCCTAATCATTGCGCCTCTGGCATTGGTTGCGCCGATTCTTCCTCGGGCATTTGGTCTTCGGGCAGCAGCGGCATGCCGGTGCTAAGAACGGGCAGGTTGGCAAGTTCACCTGGTGCTGGCGGCGAATCGAGCAGCCATTCGGGCGACAGGGCGTCCCAAGGATCGGACGGCAAGGCGCCGACGGCAGCATCAGCGGCCGCGGCCGCGCTGGCGGCAGCAGTGGCTTCGCCGTTGCCAGTTCGTGCGGTTCTCATTTGTTTGGAACGCACAAGCAAAGCACGCGCCAAACTTAGTTTCGCTAACAGCAGCCCGGCAAATACAAGAACCACACCGATCACGCCCAGCACGGTGAATCCGCTGGCGGCTGTGCTGTCCGTTAGCACCTCATAGTTGGTGGTGAGGGAAGGGTCGTTGTAAACGAACTGCGGTTGCTCGGCGAAGGCGCCCGCCAAAACGGGGCCAAACCAAGCCAAGAAGGCGCCGCCGCTAACGGCTAGGACGGTTAGCCAGCCGGCCGGTTCAAAAAGTTTGACTCCCCAGATTTTCGGTGCCCACCAATACAGGGCCGCAATCGCTCCTAGCAGCCCGGCTCCATAAATCAGCAAGGACTGTTGGCCGGTAACAAAGGTTGTGAAGCGCAGCGGTGCGTTGCCGTCTACTCCGCGACCGGCGATGTTGAGCCAGTCCGCCGCCGCACCCAAAAAGCCAACGATCGTGGCGAGCAACAACAGCGTGCCCGCCGCCACGGCAGCCAGCATTGCGGTGCTGAGCTTGAGGCGCCTGCGCGCTTGCATCAGGGTGAAGCCCAGTAAGCCCAGCAGCGCCGCCACCCCCGCCGCGGCGCCGGCATACAGCCCCACCAACACGATGCCCTCAAAGCCGTCAACGATGTCGGCGCCTTCGGTGGTTATTCCAAAGTTGGCCCAAGCGCCGAAACCAAACAGCCCGACCAGGCCAAGAGTGAAGTACAAGGCGAGCGGCTCAAACACGCCGCGCCGAGCGGCCGCCAGCATGATCTCAGCGATCACCCCTAGCACCGGCACTATGTATATGTACACCTGCGGCGTTTGATACACCCAGTCGATGCGCTCCCAGATGCCAGCGTTGCCGCCGAGGAACACTTCGCCGTAGCGGTGGTCGAGATACAAGATCGTGATCTGACCGAGCAGCACCGGCAGGGTCACGACCAGCATGGATGCCGTTACCAGCGCCGACCAGCTAAACGGCGGCGTGGCATCTAGATACAGACCCGGCGAACGCATGGTGAGCACGGTGGCGCCGATGGTGATTGCGCCCGCTAGCAGCGAAACGACCAGGCCGGCCAGCGCCAGCAGGTGAAGGTCGACGCCGTTTTGCCAGCCGCCGTAGGGGCCGCCGTTGCCGATGTAGGCGCCTATCAATACGCCAGCCGAAACCAGCCAGCCCCAGAAGGAGGCCGCCGCGGCGCGCGGAAACGCCACGTTGGACGCGCCGATCTGCAGCGGCACTAGGTAGATCGCTAGGCCGAGAAAGATCGGTATGAGCACGAGCAAGACCAGCGTCTCACGGGTTAGGACGAACACTTGGGCGAAGAGGTCAACGCCTAGCACCGGTGAGCTGTTGTCAGAGATGAGATCAATGCGCACCAAAAAATCAAGCACCACGGCGAGGGTGGCGAAAACCAGCGACAGCGTGATGAACATCCGGCCGATGCGTTTGTGGTCGCTGGTGTGTAGCCAGCCAGCGGGACCGGCATCTTCAGCCCAACTGCTAGCGGGCATTGCGCTGGCAGACGTTGCGCTGGCAGACGTTGCGGTGGTGTCGGTCATGCTTGGTTGGGCGGGCGGAGGCTGAATCTGCGGAGGCTGAATGTGCTGGGCTGGTTATTAGAGGTAGGCATTCTTAGTTCTGGAATAGTAATAAGACCGACCGCTGACTTTAGCGAAACCTGGCGGCTCAAGCGAAGTTCGCGCTACCAGCCATTGCGCACTATGACATCGGCGGCCATCGCACAGAACAATAGCCCTAGGTACCCATTGGAATAATGGAAAACCTTCATCGCCCGGGCGGTGGTTCGCTCGCTCCAAAGTCGCAGCGTTTGAGCGGTGAAGATGGCGCCGGTTGCGATCGCCACGATCCAGTACAGCGCGCCCAGTTCGGCTGCCACGCCGAAGGCCAGCGACAGTCCCACGACTATGACCGCGTACAGCGTTATTTGCTGGGCGGTGGCGCGTACGGTTTTGACCACCGGCAGCATGGGGACTTCGGCTTTTGCGTACTCATCGGCATAGCGGATGGCTAGCGCCCAGAAGTGCGGCGGGGTCCAGAAAAACACCAGCGCAAAACCGAGCCATGGTGCGATGCCCAGCGAGCCGGTTACCGCAGCCCAACCCACCAGCACGGGGATGGCGCCGGCCGCGCCACCGATCACGATGTTTTGCGTTGAGATGCGCTTCAGCCAGATGGAATAGACGAACACGTAGAACAGGCAAGCGGCTAGCGCTAGGCAAGCCGACAGCAGATTCACCGTTGACCAGAGCAGGGCGAAGGCGGCCACCTCTAGCAACACGGCAAATATGAATGCTCCCCCGTTGGAGATCACACCGGTAACCAGCGGCCGGTTGCTGGTGCGCTTCATCAGCTTGTCAATGTCTCGGTCGATGTACATGTTGAATGTGTTGGCACCGGCCGCCGCGAGGGTGCCGCCGACCACTGTGGTCAGGATCAGCCAGAAGTCAGGCAGGCTTTGGTTGGTGCCGGGCAGGGTGGCGTTTGCCACGATCATCGGCGGGATGGTGGTAACCAGCAGCAGCTCGATAATGCGCGGCTTGGTCAGAGCGACATAGCCGAGCAGCCGCTCTGCCATTCGGCTGCGTGGTTTTTGGTGGCGTGGCTGCGTGTGTGGCGGTGTCGGTGTTGATGTCGGCGGCGACGTGGTGGGTGATGCGGCTGGAGACGTGGAGCCGGGTGGCTGAGGTTCCGGTTGCCGGTGCGTGGTTCGCAGCGATCGCATCGTCCCGCACGATACGGGAAATAACCCCGCGCGCCTCTAGCGTGAGGTGGTGCGCGACCGATCCGTATCGCTTGATCCACAGCGATTTGCGGCAGTGTCTTCTGTAGCTCTTTGGTCGTTGATAGCAATCGTCATCACTGGCGCGTCGGTGCGCTTGACCGGCAGCGGGCTGGGTTGCAGCGACTGGCCGACTTGTGAGCCCGGCGAACTGGTGCCTGCGACCGAGTTTCACGCCTGGGTTGAGTTTGGTAATCGAATGATTACTGGGCTGGTGGCCTTGGCGGTGATCGCAGCCGTGTCGGGGTCGTTGCTGCGAGTGCCGCGCCGCCGAGACCTGGTTTGGTGGTCGGCGGCGTTGGTTGCTGGGGTGCTGGCTCAGGTGCTGTTGGGCGCGGTGACGGTGCTGTCGCACTTGTCTCCGCCCATCGTTATGGCGCACTTTTTGTTGTCGGCGGTGCTGGTGGCAGCGGCGACGGTGTTGGCAGCCCGTGCACGGGTGCCGGATCGGGTGGTCGGTAAAACCGCGGGCGCAGCGTCAGATCAAGTGGCGAGCAGGGCGGCAGGTGTCAGCCAGAAGTTGCGGCAGTTGCGCGCCGGATGCGCGGTAATGGTTGCCGCTCTTTTGGTTGCGCTATTTACGGGCACCATTGTCACCGCGACCGGACCGCACGGCGGTGATGAGGATGTTGAGCGGCTGGGTTTCTCGTTGGGCAATGTTGCGCGCATACATGGCATCACCGTGGTGGTGTCGTTGGGATTGTTGCTAGCGCTGGTGGTGTGGGTGGCGCGCCAGGTTGTTGCGACGCGTGCTGCAGTCGAGCAAGCCGACGGCTCGGGCAACGGCTCGGCTAACGGCGCGGCCGATACAGCTGGCGGCACCGGCGCCAGCTCAGCCAGCCAAGATCAGCAAGCACTACTGGACCGACTGCTGCAAGTGCTAAGACGCGCGGAAATCTTGCTGGTGGTTTTGGCGGTGCAGGGGGTGATCGGCTACGTGCAGTATTTCAATCAGCTTCCGGTTCTGCTGGTTGGTCTGCACGTGACCGGAGCGACGCTGGCGGTGGTGGCACTAACCCGCCTGGTGCTGGCAGCAATCACGTCGCCGCCGAAACAACCGCCCGCGGCACAGCCACCGTCGGAACAGTCACAACCGCTGAGCGAATCGGCGGCTGGCGCAAGTTGGCAAGCGGCACAGATGGGCGCAGAATCAAGTCATGCATAGGTTGATGGCGCCGACCGAGGTAGCCGACCCCGATGTAATTGAAGACATAATCATTGATGACCTGGCGGACACGGACGTGCCGTGGGTGGTGCTGGTGTGGAATGACCCGATCAATCTGATGTCGTATGTGGTGTATGTGTTTCAAGAGTTGTTTGGCTACAGCGAAGACAAAGCAACCAACCTGATGCTGGATGTGCATAACAAGGGCCGGGCGGCTGTGGCGTGGGGGTCGCGCGAGAAGGCTGAGGCGGACGTGTATCGGTTGCATGAATACGGCCTGTGGGCGACCATGCAAAAAGACAAGTGAGCTAACAGACGACCCAATGCCAGCAGACGACCCAATGAATGACCAGGTAGATAACGAAGCGGAGAGAACTCCGTATTTCACGCCGCAGGCGGACGGCTCAATAGAGCTGAACTTCAATCTGCCGCGTGAGGGCGACTTCCTCGCATCGCTGGCGGAGCACTTGCGAAACACGTTGATGGGTTCCCAGGTTGAAGCCGGCGCTGAGATTGACCTGCCGCTGCAGCGCTTATTCCCTGCGGCATACGTTGAGGAGGCGGAGTTTGAGTCGCAATACCAAAACCTGACGCGCGACGATTTGCTGAACACTCGCATTGAGCAGCTGCAGGTGTTTGAACGCTGCGTTACTGCTAGCTCGCTGGCGCCCGATGAAATCCCGGCATTTATGAGTGCGTTGAACGCTTTGCGGTTGGTGATGGGCACCGCCCTGGATGTGTCGGAGAGCGATGACCCACGTGAGATGTTGCCGAGCGAGAGCGACGATTACACCCAAGATGAGTTTGTGCATCTGCAGTTTTATTACTTGGGGAACCTGCTGGGCGAACTGGTTGACGCCGCCGATAGTGCCAAGGCGATGGCGCGCGATTAGCCGCTGGGTAGCCGTTAGCCTGTGCCATTCTGCCCCCATCGTCTAGCGGCCTAGGACACTGGCCTTTCACGCCGGCAACACGGGTTCAAATCCCGTTGGGGGTGCGTGGCCGCTCAGGCTGTGGGAGATTGGTTGAGAAGAATTGGCTGAAAAGGGGAAGTAGTGGCATCAGAACACAGGGACTATGGCGTGCCGCCAAAAACGCTTGTCGTGTTGCGCGACGGTACCCAGCACGCTCTCGCAACACCAGGTGCGAGGCTGGGCGCACGCATAATTGACGGGATCTTGTTAGCGATCGTTGCGGTGATTGTGGCCTTAGCTACCTCAGTTGATCTCGCGGACGGCGGGTCTATTTACGCGTTCACCCTGCTCGTCATAGGTTTTTCTCTTCTCTATGAGGTGAGCCTTATAGCCGTCAAAGGACAGACGTTGGGCAAACAGGCGCTAGGTGTCAAGGTAATAACCATTGACGACGGCTCGCTGCCGGGCTATGGAAAGAGCTTTGGGCGCTGGGTCATTCCGAACCTGGCAGGACTTATTCCCTATGTCGGCCTCATCGGACTAATCGGACATCTGGCGCTGCTGTGGGACAACAACCGCCAAAGCTGGTGGGACAAAGTCGCTGGCACCGTTGTCGTGCGCACCGACAGAGCCGATCGCTAGCGGCGGGCTTTTTAGAGTTCGGGCGGCGACTCGGGTGTCAGCTTCAGTCTGATCATTGAACCGGCGCCATCGGTGTCAACCACCTCAGCCGAGCCGCCAACCGACTGCGCTACCTGCGCAACGATTGCTAATCCCAAACCCGACCCGGGCATTGACCGGGCCTCGGGCGACCGATAGAAGCGCTCAAACACATACGCACGATCGCGCTGATCTATGCCCGGGCCATAGTCGCGCACCGTCACCGCGCAATCTGCCACGGCTACCTCAATCGGTGATTCGGGCGGCCCCCACTTGATTGCGTTGTCGACAAGGTTTGACACCGCTCTTTGCACCAGCGACATCGGTGCCTCCACCGTGCACGGCTGCAGCTGGCTCTGAATCTCACGACCGCTGCGGTGGCGGTAACGCTCCACCACGACCTCTACCACCTCAGCCAGATCAAACGACTGCGCTTCGGCCTCTTCAAACTCATATGACGCCAGCGCCACCATCTCCGCCACCAACTCCGTCAGATCGGTTAGCTCTAAGCGCACATCTTGGAGCAGCTGCTGCCGCTCTTCGTCGGAGAACATTGCCTTGCCGTCGGGCTTGACGGCGTTGTCTTGCTCCCGCAGCAGCATCTCAATGTTGGTGCGCAGACTTGTCAAAGGTGTCCGCAGCTCATGACTGGCATCGGCCACCAGTTGCTGTTGCTGATTGCGCGATTGCGACAGCGCCTCAAGCATCGTGTTGAAGCTGTTGGCTAGGTCGCTTAGCTCACCCGCACCGGTTGGCTCAAAACGGTGATCAAGATCTTGCGTGTCGGCAACCTCCACGGCGGCACCCGACAGCTTGCGGAGAGGCCTGATGGAGCGGCCCGCAACCGTGAAACCCAGCAACCCGGCACCAACAATGCCCAACAATGCGACCCCAACCATTGAGTTGCGCAACCTGGTAAGAGTTCCGTCAATCTCCGTTAGCGGGCGGGCGACCATCAAAGCGACGTTGCTCACCAGAGTCCTCTTGGGGGTGGTCGTGTAGATCCGCAGATTGACGCCTTCAATTTTTACGCTTGACCAAGCCTCAAATCGGGCTCGCCTGGCAACCGCTACATCTCTCCTGGAAACTGGCAACTCGACGGCGGACACAAAGAGCTTTACGCCATCTGCGTCGATTACTTGAACGAGCACATCTTCTACCTCAAACCCGTGCTCTTTGCGGATTACGGTGTTGTCTATATCTCGCCCGATTTCAGCCGCATCGGCGCGGTCTTCTAGTTGCTCGTCAAGTTCGGCCAAGGCTTGCGTGCGGGCGAACCACAGCGTCACCACCAACATGACCATCACCGTTACCGCCACCGCACCCGCGCTCAGCAGCGCTATGCGAGTTCGCAAGCTCATGAGTCGGCTTCTGGTTGCTGGCGCAGCACATAGCCGATGCCGCGCACCGTTTGGATTAGGCGGTCGCCATTGACTTCGGTTTTGGATCGCAGGTAGCCGACGTACACCTCCAGGCTGTTTGATGCCATCGCAGAGTCATATCCCCAAACGCTCTCATAGATCTGATCGCGGGTAAGCACCTGATTGGGGTGCTGCAGCAGTAGTTCAAGCAGAGCGAACTCGGTGCGGGTGAGTTCGATTGGCTCGCCGGCGCGGGTGACGATTCGGCTAACGATGTCAAGCGTGAGATCGGCGTAGGTGTACAACGCCTCGGGGCTGCCAGGCCCGATATCAAGATCTGACCTGGTGCGGCGGCGCAACAGAGCCCGCACACGCGCCAGCAACTCTTCTAGCTCAAACGGCTTCACTAGGTAGTCGTCGGCGCCGGCGTCTAGGCCTTCGACCCGATCTGTGGTTGAGTGGCGGGCGGTGAGCATAAGGATTGGCAGGTCGCTGCCTTTTTCTCGCAGCTTGCGACATAGATCAAACCCACCCAGGTTCGGCATGGTGGCGTCTAGCACCATGGCGTCGCAGTGCGGGGCCGCTTGCTGGCCTTCTTTGCCGTCGGATGCGGTGATTACCTCATAGCCCTCCACATTTAGGGCGCGCCGCAGGGACTCGCGGATAGCCCGATCGTCGTCAACTACCGCCACCGTCAGTCCATCGGGTATCTCTTCGTTGTTATTCATGATTGGTGGGTGCGGGATCGGTGGACGCGGGATCGGCGGGTGCAGGACTGGCGGGCGCGGCGGCTAGAGCTTCGCATATCACCTGGCGCTCAACTTCGTAACTCAGGTTTTGGGTTGCTTCGGTGATGCTCCACCATTGCACTTGATCTACTTCTTTGGGGTCGCCGCACAACTCGGTTGGGTCGCTGTCGCAACGCATCACATAAAACAACACCAGCTTCGGCAGCGCCGCTGTGCTGGCCGTTGAGTCGTCGGGGGTGGAGTCACCGGGCATTGAATCGGCAGGCGCCTGATCGCGTTTGTTCGTCGGACGGTTGCGCGGCAGCAGGTAGGTGACCGGGTAGGGCTCGCTCACTATCACCGCTCGCACGCCAGTCTCCTCATAGACCTCTCTAATGGCGGTCTGTTGCCAGGTCTCGCCGCTATCTATATGTCCCTTTGGCAGCGACCAGTCGTCATAGCGCGGCCGATGCACCACCAAAACCTTGTCGTCATGCAGCACGATGCCGCCCGCCGCCCGATCTACCGGTGCCCGGTCAGGCGACGCTTGGCCTGCCGGAGCCCGATTGGTGGTGAATTTGGTTTTAGACATTTTTGTTGCAGGCACATCCTTGACCGCATTACTAGCAAGGCTGCAGGGAGATTATGAGATAAGCATAAGAAAGCCACCGCTGAGGTCGCTAGCATTGCAGGCTTATGAGTAAGACCTGCCAGGTAACGGGGCGACAGCCTGCGGCTGGCTTCACGGTGTCGCATTCGCATCGCAAGACCAAGCGCTGGTTCAAACCGAACATCCAAAAGAAACGCTTCTTTGTTCCGAACGAGAAACGATGGGTGACTCTGACCGTCAGCACTAAGGGCATCAAAACGATCAACAAGCGCGGCATTGAATCGGTGCTGGCTGAGATCCGCCGTCGTGGGGAGAGGGTGTAATGGCTAAGAGCGACAAGCGTCCGGTGATCAGGATGAAGTCGACCGCTGGCACCGGCTACACCTACAGCACCCGCAAGAACAAGACCAACACGCGTGACCGGATTGAGTTGCGTAAGTACGATCCGATCATTCGTCAGCACGTCATCTTTAAAGAAGAGCGCTAATAACCCGACAGGGCGGGCGCAGACCCAGTCAAAAATCCAGCCGCAAGCTCAGCGTTGCTGGTGCTCGGCGGCTGGCCATTCGTGCGACCGGGCTAGCTGGTTCGGGTGGTGCTGGTTCGGCACGGCCGAGCCTGCCCAGCTTGCGGCGAGCCATCTCCCAGCTTGGCGTGCTGCAGATTGACGCCGTCAATGCGGTGGCGCGCTCGCATCTGTTGGTGCTGCGCCCGCGTCTGGCTGGTGATCATGACTCCGCCAAGAGCTTGCTGGAGCGGGCGGCATACACGAGCACCAACCGCCAACTGACGGAGTACTGGTGCCACGAAGCGTGCTTTTGCGCCGTTGAAGATTGGCCGCTTTATCGCTGGCGAATGCGGCGAGGTGAGCGCGGCGAAGCCTGGAAGCCGCTGGCGACTTATGCGGCTGAGAATCGCCGCTCGATAAACAAAGTGCTGAAAGACTTGGAGCGGCACGGGCCGGCTTCGGTGGCGGAGCTTGACGCTGCGGTTGGAACTGCCTCCGCTCCCCGCCCGCCGAAGCGCCCAGGCCAATGGTCGCACTGGACCGACACCAAAAAGGCGTTGGGTTGGCTGTTTTGGACGGGCTATGTGGGCGTGGCTGAGCGTGTCAATTTCACCAGACGCTACGACCTGATTGAGCGGGTCTTGCCAGCGGCGGTGCTTGACCGCGAGGTGAGCGAGGCAGAAGCGCAGCGTGAGTTGTTGTTGCAGGCTGCGCAATGCCTTGGGGTGGCGACCGTCGCGGACCTAGGCGATTACCACCGGTTGCCGAAACGAGAAGCGCCCGTCCGTGTTGCCGAGTTGGTTGAAGACGGCAAGCTCGTGGCTGCGCGCGTTGAGGGGTGGGATCAAGATGCTTACCTGCTGCCCGACACAAGCACCGCTAGACGACGGTCGCGGTCGGTGTTGCTGAGCCCGTTTGATCCGTTGGTGTGGTTTCGCCCAAGAGGCGAACGCTTGTTCGATTTCACCTATCGGCTGGAGATTTACACGCCTGAGGCGGAACGGCGCTACGGCTATTACGTGCTGCCGTTCCTGCATGAAGACCGGCTAGCCGCACGGGTTGATGTGCGCAGCGATCGCCAAGCGCAGGTGCTGCGAGTTTTGGGTGCGTTCGCTGAGCCCGCTGAGCCCGCTGACGGCGGCGGTTCTGCGAGCGGCACCGCAAGCGGCACCGCAAGTGGCAGCGGTGGCGGCTGGAAAACGCCAGTAGCCACCGCGCTGGCGGGCGAACTGACCGCACTAGCGCAGTGGCTGGGCTTAGACGAAGCGGCACTCGCGAAAGACGCCCGCGGCGACCTGGCCAAGCCGCTGCGTCAAGCCTTAGCTTGACGCCTTACCCGAGGGCTTGTAGCCAGCCTCTTTGAGCACATCAAGCAACAGCTCATAGGCCTTCGTCTTTCCTTTGTCTTGGGCGGCGAGACTATTTCCCTGGTGGTTAAGCAGCTTTGTGTATGACGTGCCTTTTGCTTCTTCGTTTATGACGTTTGCCACCGCAGTCTTGATCGCTTTGGCCTCTCTGGTTTTCAGCGGCTGAAGGTTCTCGACCTGCTTAGCATCCACCAGCTCGACAAGCTCATAGCAGGTGTCATCAAATGCAGCGTTTGCCCAGCCGAAAATCAGTGAGTCCGAACGCGCCTGCTTGGCAGCTTTGATGAGCGGTTTTGCCTCCTTAACAACCTCTTTAACCAGCTCCACGTCAGATTCGCTGGCACCATCCGCGGCCTGCATCGCTTCGGCTAAGAGCTTGCTGGCGTCGGCAGAATGCTTGGCAGCTTCGGCCATAAGTTTTGTGTACAGGTCAGCTCCTTGAGGAGCCCACGTGGTTGTTGAGGCAACCGCCGCAGCCACCGCTTGGCGACCGGCTTCAATGGCCTCACGCATGCTGGAGCTATTAACGGCAATAAGCCCACCCGCTTTTGGCTTGCGCGAGGCGGAGATCCACCTACCCGAATGAAAGGCATATTGACTTGACTTGGCGCGGAACCAGCTCATCTTCTCCATGGCGTCCTTTGCAATTCCGGGTGGAGCTTCAGGCGTGACCCGCCCCCACGAGCCTCGGTCTTCGCCCCACTCATCGCTTATGACATCGGTCGCCTTGAAAACCGCCATTTTGAGAGACTCCAACGCTTCCCCCGCAAGGACGGCGGCGTCGGTTTGCATACTTTGAGCCCAATTCACGCACTCCGTCGCAATGGCAGAGGATTGCTCATAAAGCGCCGAAACAGCAGCAAATGTTTCCTTCACTCCTGTCTTGAGGTCTTTGTGGGCGGATTCCCAGAGCGTCCCGCCTAGTTTTTGAAGAACCGGGCTGTCGTTGGTTGAATTTTCAGTCATTTTTGCCCCTTTCATAGGCATAGAAGGTGAATAACGCCTTCCAGCCTAAAAATGGGTGGGACATTGGGCTTTTTCCCCCGACAAAGCGCCTGCGGGGCGGCCGGTGGGGCGGTTTTAGATGCCGGGCGGAACCGCTTCAGATACGGGACTAGGCTTCGCAAGCGAAAACGACATGGAAATTGACTCAATCCCCGTCGCCACTACTCCGCCCGGCGGTTGGAGCGAGTGGCCGTCGCCAATTCTGGCTGGCTGCAGCGAGCCGCGGCCCGCAGGCGCCCCCGACCTAGACGGTTTTTGGCGCACAGACGAAGCGCTGGTTGACGGCCAGCCGGTGCCGGGGCATCCCGCCTTGGGTCACGTGACTCGGATAGAGCAGCGGGGCGATCGAATGGTGGTAACCGGCGGCGGCGTCATCCACGACATGCGGTGCGACGGCACTTTGGCCAACGGCGTGCATGACGTTGCGGAGTTTGACAAGAAAACCGAAATCAACGTGATCGCTAGCTATGAAGATGGCGTCCACGTGCTGCGCCCGCAGGGATTGGACTTGCCCGGCGTGAGCGACGGTGCTAGTGGTGGCGGTGCTGGTGGCGGCGGCAGCAGTGGCGGAAGTGACAGCAGCGGCGAGCCGATTGAGGTTCGGCGCTGGCGTGAAGGCGAGCATCTGTTGTGGAAATACATCGGCTTTACCGCCCGCATGACCAAGCTGGCGCCTTCTGAAACCAACCCGACAAAAGTATTCGCTGCCGCTGCAAAGGAGCAAGCAAATGAAAGCACTTAGAACACCTGACGAACAGTTCGCCAACCTGCCCGGATTTGCGTTCGACCCGCACTATGCGGAGATCCCTGACGGCGACGGCGGAACGTTGCGCGTCCACTATGTAGACGAGGGACCGGAGACGGGGGCGACCGTGCTGCTGCTTCACGGCGAGCCGTCATGGGGCTATCTGTATCGGCACATGATTGACCCGCTGGTTGCCGCCGGCCACCGCGTGATCGTGCCCGACCAGGTGGGCTTCGGTCGCAGCGACAAACCCAGCGAAACCAGCGACTACAGCTACGCCCGACACATTGCCTGGATGTCAAGCCTGGTTTTTGACGAGCTTGACCTACACGACATCACGTTCTTCGGGCAGGACTGGGGCGGCTTGGTTGGGCTGCGCCTGGTCACGGCTCAACCCGACCGCTTTGCACGAGTCGCCATCGGCAACACCGGTCTGCCCGACGGAAGTATGCAGCCATCAAAGGCGTTCATGGAATGGCAGAAGTTCTCCCAGACCACGCCGGTGTTTCCGGTAGGCGACATCATCAACGGCGCAACCACAACGGATCTTGCCCCTGAGGTCATCGCCGCATACAACGCACCGTTCCCCGACGACGACTACAAGGCGGGGGCGCGCATCTGGCCGAGCTTTGTGCCAACCTCAGCCGACGATCCGGAAGCTCCCGCCAACACGGCGGCGTGGAAGGTGCTGGAGCAGTTTGAAAAACCATTCTTGTGCTGCTTTAGCGACGGCGACCCCGTTACCAAGGGCGGCGATGCGCCATTCATGCAGCGCGTGCCAGGCGCCAAAGATCAACCCCACACCACAATCGCTGGTGCCGGCCACTTCCTGCAAGAAGACAAGGGACCGGATCTGGCACAGGTGTTGGTCGACTTCATAGGCTCATAAGCGTTCATAGATTCATAGGGAGTTCCCAGTCATGATCACCATTGTTAGAACACGGCGGATAGCAGCCAGCCCGGCGGCGATTTGGGAAGTGCTGGCGGACTTCGGTTCGCTTAGCGACTGGGCTTCGATCGCCAGTGAGTCGCACTTGGTGGGCGATCAGACCGAAGGGGTGGGAATGGTGCGAAAGGCGAAGGGTCGCGGCATCACGCTGGTAGAGACGATCACCGAATGGGAACCTGGCACGGCCATGACCTACACCGTTGAAGGGCTGCCGTTTGTGCGTGGAGCGCAGCAGCGCTGGACCTTCAGCCCTGCCACCGACGGCGATGGCGGAACAGAAGTAACGCTGACCAATCAGCTTGATCCGGGCGATCGGGTGATTAGAAAGTTTCTGACGCACGCTGTACTCAAGCGCGTTAGCAAGGGCGTTGCCAAAAAGTTGCTGTCCTCGCTTGACGATCATCTGGGCGGTCACGCGGGAGTCTGACAAAGTCTGACGATGGGAGTCTGACGATAGGAGTCTGACGGAGTCTGACGATAGGAGTCTGACGATGAAGGTAGAGAACGAAGTGCTGCCCACCAGCGCCGAGCGCATGGCGGAGATGCAGCAGCCCGGTCCGGAGGGGCCGATCTACATGGCCAACCTGCTGAAATTCAAAGACAAGGCTGAGTATGCGGACGGCCGGATGACCAACCTGACCGGCCGTGAGGCTTATCAGATCTACGGCCGCGGCGTGTATGAGCTTTTGCCTAGGTTCGGTGGCGAGGTGGTGTTTGCTGGCGATGTGACGTTTTTGTCGCTGGGGCAGGTGGAAGAGTTGTGGGATGAGCTGGCGCTGGTTAAGTATCCAGCGCGGTCGTCGCTGGCGGAGATGGCGGCATCGCAGGAGTGGCAAGACCTAGCCGTGCACCGCGCTGCGGGGCTGGCAGGACAGCTAAACATAGAGACCGTCGGCATCATGCCGGGCGCGGCGGGCGCGGCGGACGCAGCGCAATAGGCGCTTGGCAGTAGGCGCCCGCGCGGCCGGCGGGTGTTTGATAGCGGTGAGCCGCCGAGAGCGCGGGTAGAGTTCTCTGCCGCGCCAAAAGTCGCTGCGGCGGCTGACGGCAACTAATCGATAAGCGTTTTTGTGCGCTTGTCGCCTGGTCCCGTGGTGAAGTCTGGAGTTCACGCCGGCCTGTCAAGCCGGAGGTCGCGGGTTCAAATCCCGTCGGGACCGCGGTCGGATAGCTCAGTTGGCAGAGCGCGCGCCTGAAAAGCGTGAGGTCACCGGATCGACGCCGGTTCCGACCACCAAGCGGCTGCGACATAGCCGACCAGCGGGTGCCGCGTAACCTGAAGGTGTGGCATCTGACAATGCGAGCGGCGATGTTCGCGACCATCTAGCGGCACTAAATCCGCAGGTGCGACCGCTCGCTCGGAGCCTCCACAAGATCTTTGTTGACGCCGGTTGCGAGGCATACGTCAAAACCATTTATGTGGGCTATGACATCGGCGGCGAAATGGTGGCGGCCGTCTACGGGCATTCCGATCGGCTGGAGATTGCGTTAGCGCTAGATGAAAATCGGGCGCATCCGCTGCTGGTTGACGCTTCGCATCTGACCTGGCGCACGCTGCCGGTGGCTGCCATCTTGCGGCAGAAGACCGAGATAGAAGACCTGCGCGAGCTGGTGGCCGAAGGGGTTGCGCGCATTCAAGCTGGCACGCACGACGTGAATCGCGACAACGACTTTTTTGTTAAGTCGCGCAAGGCACGCCGCCGCACGGGGCGGGGCAGCTAACCGGGGCAGCTAACCAGGGCGGCTAGCCACGGCAGCTAGCCGGGGAGCACGCCTGCGGTTTGGCTCGCTACCTCGTTGCGCCGTCGGCGAGAGCTGCCGCCGCCACCGCACTCGCAACCGCTGGCACCACCGACTTATCAAACGCGGTAGGAATAACGTTTTGAGCCATCAGCTCGTCGCTCGGCACCGAAGCCGCAATGGCCGTCGCGGCCGCCACCTTCATTGACTCGGTGATGTCGGTAGCGTTGGCGTCAAAGGCGCCACGAAAGATCCCCGGAAATGCGAGCACGTTGTTGATCTGATTGGGGTAGTCGCTGCGGCCGGTGGCGGTAACGGCGACGATGTCGGAAATCTCATCAGGCAAAATCTCCGGGTCGGGATTAGCCATCGCAAACACGATCGCCCGATCTGCCATTCCCTCCACGTCCTCGCGGCTAACCAAACCGGGCCCGCTCACGCCCATAAACACATCGGCTCCCGCCATGGCGTCGCTCACGGTTCCGCTCAGATTTTCGGAGTTGGTGTTTTCAGCTAGCCACTGTTTGGATTCGTTCAGACCTTTGCGCTGCTTGGAAATGATGCCGCCACGATCGCACACCATCAGGTCGCCGATTCCGCTGGCGAGCAAAATCTTGGCGATGGCAACGCCGGCCGCGCCGGCACCCAGGATCACGCCGCGCATCGCCGCCAGGTCTTTTCCAACCAGCCGCCCGGCATTGTTCAGCGCAGCCAGCGCAACCACTGCGGTGCCGTGCTGATCGTCGTGAAAAACCGGAATGTCCAGCGCCTCGCGCAGCGCCGCCTCCACCTCAAACGCACCGGGAGCGGCTATGTCTTCCAGGTTTATGCCGCCGAACGTGGGCGCAATGCGGATGACGGTCTCGACTATTTCCTGCGGCGAGGACACATCCAGACACATCGGGAAAGCATCCACACCGGCGAACTCCTTGAACAGAAGCGCCTTGCCTTCCATGACCGGCAAGGCGGCCAGCGGCCCGATGTCGCCAAGGCCCAGCACGGCGGTGCCGTCGCTGACGATGGCGACGGTGTTGTTTCTGATGGTTAGCTCGTATGCCTTGGCGGGATCTTCGGCGATGGCTAGACAGATGCGTGCCACGCCGGGGGTGTATGCCATTGAGAGGTCGTCGGCGTTGCGCAGCGGGATGCGGCTAATCGTTTCAAGCTTGCCGCGGTCGTGCAGGGCGAAGGTGCGGTCAACGGCCGACATCACCGTTACGTGCGGTAGGTCGCCGATGGCATCGCAAATGGAGACGACGTGCTCTTCGCTGGTTGCGTCAACGACAACTTCTTGCAACACCGATGAGTCGATTATTTCAAAACCGGAGAGCGACACGATGTTGCCGCCCACGTCACCGATTGCTGTGCAAAGCCGTCCCAGCGTGCCGGGCACGTGGTCTAGGCGGACTTCAATAACGGCCGAAAAGGCAGCTGTAGGTCGCGACATATTGGCTCCTTACTTATTACTTAGGTCTCGTAATCAAAGCCGAGTTCAAGGGCGGTAACTAGTGGCTGGAACGCTATTGCCTGCGCGGCGGCAAGGTCCGCGCCAGTGCCTCCCCTGTCGACTACGGGCATTATTAGTTGCGGATGGGCGCCGGCGGATTTGACGGCATCCGCGGCGGCCAGGGCTGAGGTTCCACGCGTGGCTACATCTTCGGTTACGACGACTCGGTCGCCTGGTTGGAGCCCGCCCGCGATGCGCCCTTTGATGCCGTGCTCTTTGGCTTCGTCGCGCACGCTAAACGATCGCAGCTCTATGCCACGGGTTGCCGCTATCGCCGCTATGCCGAATGCGACCGGGTCGGAGCCCATCGTGAGGCCGCCGATGGCATCAAACGGCCCGGCTGGGTGGTTGGTGATGATGTCAAGCGCAAGCTCGGCGATCAGCACTATTCCGGCGGGGTGGGTGGCGGTTTGTTTGGCATCAATAAACCAGTTGCTGGTGCGGCCCGATTTCAGCGTGAAGCTGCCGGTTTTTATGGAGTGGATTTGGAGGTGCTGTATTAGCTGCGCTTTTGGGTCGGACATTATGCGGTTGCTGGTCGGGCTTTATGCGGGCTTTATGTGAGCTTTATGCGGCGTCACGCAGATGGACTTGGCCGGTGCCGGCGACGATTTCACCCACCACCCAGGCGTTGTGTCCGTGGCTTTGCGCTATGTCTATGGCTTGGGATGCGGCTTCGGTGGCGGGGCTCGCAGCCGGGGCATCGCCTGGCACGGCGACCAGCATTCCGATTCCAAGATTAAACACCGCCTCCATCTCGGCTGGAGCCACCGGACCGGCCTTGGCAATCTCGTCAAAAATTCGCGGACACGGCCAAGAGCCACGCCTGACGATGGCGTCGGCCTGCGGGCTGAGCACACGTGCCAGATTGGCGGCCAATCCGCCGCCGGTTATGTGTGCGGCGGCGAGCGCTCCACACTTCTGGAACATGTCGTGCACGGCAAGCGCGTAGACGGCCGACGGTGCTAGTAACTGCTCGCCCAACGATTGATCGGCACCGGGCCAGGCCGGTTCGTGTAGCTGCTCTGCTGACTTCAAGGACGGGTCGGCTAGCAGCGCTCGCCGCGCCAGGCTGAAGCCGTTGCAGCGCAGGCCGGGTGATTCCAGTCCGATCAGCACGGCAGGCTCGGCGGTCAATGGCTTGGGGAGGCGTGATCGCTCAGCGACACCCACCGCAAACCCGCACACGTCAAGTGCGTCCGGCGCCATTTCGTCGGGATGCTCGGCAATCTCGCCGCCGGTTAGAGCGCAGCGCGCCAGCTGGCAGCCGTGCGCCATGCCGCTTACCAGCTGGGTGACTACCTCTACGTCAACGCTGCCCATTGTGATCTGATCTTGAAAAAACAGCGGCTCGGCGCCCAGCGTTGCCAGGTCGTCAACGCACATTGCGACCACGTCAATGCCGATGGTGTCGAAACGCTGGAGCGCCGCGGCGATCATGGGTTTGGTGCCGGCTCCGTCGTTGGCGGCGACAAGCACTGGTTCGTCGTAGCCGGTTGGCAAGGCTGTGACGGAAGCGAAAGCGCCGATGTCGCCTAGTACCTCCGGTCGGTAGGTGCTGCGAGCTAGCGGGCTGAGTGCTGCTACCGCGGCGTCGGCCGCGGAGACGTCCACGCCGGCTTGCGCGTAGGTGAGGGGCTGCGTTGCGTTGCTCGCTCCGGGCGATGCGTTGCGGACGCTGCGCTTAGTAGTCGGCTTAGTACTCGACATAGCCCACGCCGCTGCCCGCGCCGATCTCGGTTTTGGATTTGTCTGCGGTAAAGATGGGCGCCACCGGGGCGGGCGCTGCGTCGGGCGCGGCCAGGCCGGACTCAGGCTCGGCAAGGTCACGCAAGCGCAGTTCGGCGGTTTGCTCTGTGGCATCTGTGTCATGCGCGCCATCCCTGTCACGCGTGTCTGCCGTGGCACCGGCAATGTCGTCAACCGGCACCGGATAATCGCCGGTCAAACAAGCCGTGCAAAAGCCGCTGGCGTCCTTGGCCTCGCCCGGCTCTCCGCCGATGGAGTCAAGCAGCTGCTCAATCGACAAATACTCCAGCGAGTCGGCTCCGACAAAATCACGAGCCTGCTCCAGGCTGTGGTTAGCCGCCAGCAACTCGGCGCGAGAACCCGTGTCCATCCCGTAATAACAAGGCCAGCGGTAAGGCGGCGAAGAAATTCGCAGATGCACTTCGGCTGCGCCAGCCGCACGCAACATTTCAACGATGGCGCGGGTGGTGGTTCCGCGCACGATGGAATCATCAACCACCACCAACCGGCGGCCAGCTACGTTGCCGCGGATTGGGTTCAGCTTGGTGCGCACGCCGTGTGTACGCATACGTTGGTTGGGGGCGATAAACGTGCGGCCGATGTAGCGGTTCTTTACCAGCCCGTCGCGGTAGGGGATGCCTGAGGCGCGTGAAAAACCTTGGGCGGCTGGGATGCCAGACTCGGGCACCGGAATAACGCAATCGGCATCAACGGCTGACGTGTTGGCTAGGTGCTCGCCCATTCGCTGACGAGCGGAATGAATATTTTGGCCACGCAAGACGGTGTCGGGGCGTGAAAAATAAATGAACTCAAACGCGCAGAGCGCGGGCTTTGTGGCCGGGAACGGCCGAAGGGAAGTGCAGCCCGTTTCTGAAATAACCACCATCTCGCCTGGCTCTACTTCACGCACAAACTCCGCGCCGACGGTGTCAAGCGCAGGGTTTTCGGAGGCCAGCACCCAGCCGTTGTCAAGCCTGCCCAGGCACAGCGGCCAGAAGCCTTGCGGGTCGCGCACGCCGATGAGCGATTCTCGGCCCATGACCACAAACGAAAAGCCGCCCTGCAACGTGGGAAGCACGTGAGTTAAGGCTTCAATCAGGTCGCCGTCGGGGGCGGTTGGATCGTCGGTGGTGGCAGCATCCGGATCGGCGGGCAGGATTTCTCGCAGGCGTTTCGCCAGCAGCTCCGCCACCAGGTCGCTGTCGCTGGTGATGGTTCCTTCCAGCATTGAGTTGGCGGCGGCCAGCTGAGCGATGTTGGTCAGATTGCCGTTGTGCCCGATCGCCAGCTCGACGTTGCCAACGCTGCGATGAAACGGTTGGGCGGCCTGCCAAGAGCTGCCGCCAGCGGTGGAGTAGCGGGTGTGGCCGATGGCGATGTGGCCCTGCAAACCGCCCAGGGTGCGATCGTCAAAAACGCCCGACACCAAGCCCATGTTTTTGACCGCCGTGATTCCCTCGCCGTCAGATACCGCTATGCCGGCCGACTCCTGACCACGGTGTTGAAGGGCGTACAGGCCCAGGTAGGTGAGGTGCGCCACCGGCGAGCCGGGTGCGTACACGCCGAACACGCCGCAGGCTTCACGTGGTTTGACTAGCTCAACGGATGCGGTTGGCGGCATTGGTTCTGGCGGTATTGGTTCTGGCAGTGCTGGTTCTGGCGGCGCTGGTTGCGGGGGTGCCGCAGTCATGACTCAAGCCTGGCAGAAAGATTGCCGTGCCAAGCGCTTAGCGCGGCACTGAGAGGCAGGTTGAGCTTCGGGTCGGGCTTCGGGTCGCTTTGCCTGCCGGCTACTTCAGGCGAGATTTGGATGCGATCGCCGCCTGCGCAGCCGATCACTTGCGCTGCGGTTTGCATGTCGGCGGCGCGCGCTAGCAGGGCGTCTTTTGCCTGCGGCGGGACACACACCAACACTCGGCCGTGCGATTCATTAAACAACGCTCGGACGGCCGCTTGCGGTGTGGGGTCGGCGCTGGCTGCAGCGCTGTCGGTGCTAGCGCTGTCAGCGTCAGGACTACCCAGCGGCGCGGTCGCTTCGCATCCAACCGACCCCATGCACGCCATCTCGGTCAGCGCCAAGGCAATGCCGCCCGCCGACACATCGTGGGCGCCGGAAACCATTGACTCACGCACCAGCTCAGCCACCAGCGATCCGACACGTTTTATAGCTGCAAGGTCCGGCTCGGCCAACGCACCACCCTTGTGGTTTTGACGATCCCAAGCCCACAGAGTGCCACCCATCGGCACGCTGGCAGCGGCGGGCGGCCCGAGCAAAACGATCTCATGCCCGTTCACCAACGCAGACCCTGGAGGCGCAACCTGCAGGTCGGGGTGAATGCCAAGCAGGCAGACCACTGGCGTGGGGGCTATGTCTATTTCGTTGGCCTCGTTGTAGAGGCTCACGTTGCCGCCCACCACCGGAGTTTCAAACACCTCACAGGCTTCCGCCATGCCGTCGATTGATTGTGACAGCTGCCACATCACCTCTGGGTGCTCGGGGTTGCCGAAGTTGAGGCAGTTCACCAGCGCACGTGGCGTAGCGCCGACACACGCCAGATTGAGGACGGCTTCGGCCACCACCGCCGCCGTGCCCTGCTTGGGGTCGGTGTAACACCAGCGATGGTTGCCGTCGGTAGATAACCCCAAACCGCGGCCGGTGTGCTGGTTGCTTGCGGGGTGGCGCAGCGCTAACAAAGTGGCGTCGGCGCCGGGTCCGACAACGGTGTTTAGAAAAAGCTGGTGGTCATACTGGCGATAGACGTAGGCGGCGCTAGCCAGCAAAGCCAGCACGTCTTCGTTCACAGAGTCGGGTGCGGTTTGGGTTGGGTCGGGTGCGAGCGAGCTGGCTAGTGCGGCATCGCTGAGCACATCTTGCGTGTGGCGTTGCGCCAGGTCGGCTGGCGGACACTGCGGTCGGTCATAGTTGGGAGCAGCATCAGTCAAGGTGGAGGCAGGTATCTCTGCTAGCACGGTGCTCGCTTCGGTGCTGGTTTCGCCGCCGCCAGTTTCGCCAGTGCCAACTGTGTCGATAACACGCAACATTGCATCGCCGGTGACACGCCCAATAACGGCTGCGCTGACCTCCCACTTCTCACAAATCGCCAGAACTTGTGCCGCATTGTCTTGGCTCACGATCGCCAACATTCGCTCCTGCGATTCCGAAGTCATCACCTCAAAGGGCTGCATGTTTGGCTGGCGACGAGGCACCTTCGAAACATCTACCTCCATGCCGGCGCCGCCGCGAGCCGCCGTTTCGCTAGTAGCGCATGTCAATCCCGCGCCTCCCAGATCTTGCAGGCCACTCAACAACTCCGCATCAAGCATTTCCAAGCAAGCCTCGATCAGCCGCTTCTCTTCAAACGGATCGCCCACCTGAACGCTCGGCAGTTTTTTGGCGTCTTCGTCGGCATCGCCAAACCCTGCCGACGCCAAAACACTGACTCCGCCGATGCCATCCCGACCGGTTGGGGCTCCTAACAAGATCGCCACATCGCCCGGATTTGAAGCCTGCCCCAACACGATCTTGTCGGCAGCCAACACACCCAAGGCGGCAACATTTACAAGCGGATTATTTGAATACGTGTCGCACGCAACAAACTCACCACCCACAGTCGGGACGCCCACGCTGTTGCCGTAACCAGATATTCCGCTAACAACGCCGTTGGCCAGCCAGCGGTTACGAGCGGTGGCGAAACTTCCAAACCGCAGGGCATCCATCACCGCTATTGGGCGAGCACCCATCGTGAATATATCACGCAAAATCCCGCCGACGCCGGTTGCGGCTCCCTGATAAGGCTCAACGGCTGAAGGGTGATTATGACTTTCAATGCGAATGGCGATCGCTATGTTGTCGCCGACATCAATCACTCCGGCGTTCTCACCCGGACCCACCAGCACCCAAGGCGCTTCGGTCGGCAGGCGTGACAAGTGGCGTCTAGATGACTTATAAGAACAGTGCTCTGACCACATAACCGCATACATGGCTAGCTCTAGTGGGTTAGGTGCACGCCCCAGAAGATCACAAATTTCAGCGGACTCATCGTCTGTCAAGCCCAACTCCTGGTGAAGCGGTCTACTTTCAGCGCTCATATGTCAACGCTCACAAAAAAGGGGCTATCTATTCTGGCATTTGTAGAATGTTTTCGGGTTGACAAGCCGCGTTTATCTGGTAACGTTACGCCCATGGAAAATTCACCAAATAGTTCACGTGCAGAAGCGGCAGCGCAAAATAAAGCAATAAAAGCGTATTTTGCTGCCAAAGAGCACAAGCCAACTACTCGTCGGTCGCCTGAAAGGCTTCGCACGCGGGTTTCAGCCATTGAGATGGAATTGAAGAGCGCCCCGGTCATTAAGCGCATTCAGCTAATGCAAGAAAAAGCGGACATAACGGCCCTGTTGTCGATGAAAACCGTTTCGGTTGACATGGCTGCGCTTGAGAATGGCTTTGTGCAACACGCAAAAGGCTTTTCAGATCGCAAGGGCATTACCGCTAGCACTTGGCGCAAGATGGGCGTACCGGGCGAACTGATTAAGCGCGCTGGCATTAACTAACTAGCCGCCTTCAAAAGCCCACCAAACAACCGATTGCCGTCTTCGGTGCCGAGGAGCGCCGAAGATGCGCGCTCCGGGTGCGGCATTAGACCGACGACGTTGCCGGGCTTATTGCTAACGCCAGCGATGTCGTCAACTGAACCGTTGGGGTTGCCCACGTAGGTGGCAAACACCTGCCCGGCCTCCCACATAGCGTCAAGCTGTTGGCGGTCGCAGGTGTAGTTCCCCTCAAAATGATTGATCGGTAGCTGGATCTGATCGCCGACTGCTAGCTCGCTTGCTAGCACATTGTTTGTTGAAGCAACCCGCAGGACTTGGCTGCCGCACACAAACTTTTGTCCTTCGTTTTTGCGTAGGGCGCCGGGCAGCAGATTTGTTTCGGTGAGAATTTGGAAGCCGTTGCAAATTCCAATGACCGGTCCGCCAGCTTCGGCGAACTTTGTAATGGCGGCCATGATGGGTGAGAAGCGCGCTATCGCACCCGAACGCAGGTAATCGCCGTGGGCAAATCCGCCGGGTATTACTACGGCATCCACTCCGCCGTTTGAGCCGAGATCGGTGCGTGCGTGCCAGAGGATTTCGGCGTTTGCGCCGAGCTGGCGTAAGGCGTGGGCGACATCTAGTTCGCAGTTAGTGCCGGGGAATTGCACTACACCTATTCGAGCTGTGCCCACGCGGGCTGTGCCGGTTTGGGCGGGCAAGCTAACGGTCGTCTTTGTTGGTTGGCGTGACTTGAATGCGAGCTTGCTCAATAACTGGATTGACAAGAAGCCGCTCGCACATCTGGGCTGCGTAACTTTCAGCGGCGGCTTGGGAGGCCGCGCTAACACGCAGTCGAATGGCTTTACCCACGCGGACTTGTTCGGCACGATCAAACCCAAGTGCGGGCAGCGATCGCTCAATGGTGGCGCCTTGGGGGTCGGCTATTTCGGCTAGCGGCGAAACCTCAACCAACACGTTGAAAACCTGCTCGTCGCTAGTGTCGGCCACTGTTACTTATCTGGCGTTTGGTCGGTGGCGGCTAGCCAATCTGAAAATGATTTACCGGTGATGGTTTCGTATGCCTGGATGTAACGATCACGCGTCGCCACCACTACCTCATCTGAAAGCGGCGGTGCGGGCGGCTGTTTATTCCAGCCGGTAGCGGCGGTCTCGTCGCGTACTGGCTGCTTGTCTAGCGACGGCGGTGTGCTGCCGGGCTGCCACTGATCGGCTGGCCAAAAGCGGGACGAATCGGGCGTAAGAATTTCGTCTGCGATAACTAGTTGGTCGTCCACGAAGCCCAACTCAAACTTGGTGTCGGCAATGATGATGCCGGCGGTGGCGGCGTGCGCGGATGCTTGTTTGTAGACCTGCAAACAGATGTCTCGTGCTTGCTCGGCTGTTTCTTTGCCAACCAAATCAGCGGCCTGCTCAAAAGAAATATTGATGTCGTGGCCGGTGTCGGCTTTGGTTGAAGGCGTAAAAACTGGCTCGGGTAGCTGCTGTGATTCCGCCAGGTCGGGCGCCATCTTGGTGCCGTGCATGGTGCCGCTGGTTTTGTATTCGCTCCACGCCGACCCGGTGATGTAGCCGCGCACTATGCACTCGATCGGCAGCATTTGCGCACGCCGCACTAGCAAGGCTCGGCCGGCCCAGTCGGGGGGCAGACTGGCGGGCAGGTGGGCGGGCTCTTCGGTCAAATGCGTTTGCGCCAGCGGCGCTACGAAGTCGGCCCACCAGACAGTCATAGCGGTGAGCACCTTGCCCTTGTCTGGCACGGGCTCGTCAAAAACCACGTCAAACGCCGAAATTGCATCGGTGGCAACCATCAGCAGATGGCGATCATCCACCTCATACATCTCGCGAACTTTGCCCTTATGTATTAGCGCAAGAGTGTCTGGGTTTATTTCTGGGGGCATGGTTTCGGGGGTCACAGCTTCGGGAGTCACAGCGTCGGATTGGGTTGATATGTGGCAGCATCCTGATGGGCGCCAAGCACAGGAGCCGCGTTGGCGATGAACTCATCCACCTGCTGACCCGCCAAGCCGGTAAACGATCCGGCATCTGTCATGATTGCGGCGACGTCGTCAGCGGTCAGACCGAGCTTTTCGTCGGCGACGATGCGTTGCGCCAGAGACGGTGCGACATCGCCCCCGCCGGCATCGCTGGCTTGTCCGATTCGCCCCTCGGTTCGTCGCTGCAAGGCCGCGGCAATGGCGTGTTCGCGTATTAGCTCATGTGCTTGTTCTCGGCCACATCCCGCCGCAACGGCTGCGTTTAGCAATCTTGTTGTAGCTAGAAACGGCAAATAGTCGTTCAGTTCGGCGGTAATGACCACGTCAAACGCAGCGAACCCGTCCAGCACTTCCAGGGTTGTCTCGATCGCTCCGTCGATGGCAAAACAGGCATCCGGCAGCACCACCCGGCGCACAACCGAGCAACTCACATCGCCTTCCAACCACTGATCGCCCGCCAACTGAGCGACCATTGCGAGATGACCGCGCAACACCATCAGCAATCCGCTGACGCGCTCGGAGGAACGAGTGTTCATCTTGTGCGGCATCGCCGAAGAGCCGACCTGGTCGTCCTTAAAACCTTCGGTCACTAGCTCGTTGCCAGCCATTAGCCGCACCATCACGGCCGCATTGCCGAGCGGCGCTGCCGCCAGGCTGAGGCAAGCAACAAAGTCAAGGTCGTGTGAGCGCGGATACACCTGCCCGACCGAAGTGATCAGCTTGCTGAAACCCAAATGCTCAGCGATGCGCTGCTCCAGCTTGGCGACGGCTTCGGTGGCGGCTGCTTCAGAGGCAGCGTTGCCAGCGAATAGATCCGCCATGTCTTGTTGAGTGCCGACCGGGCCTTTTATGCCACGCAGCGGCAGCCGCTCTAGCAAATCTTCCAGGCGGGAAATGGCGTCCAGCACTTCCGTGCCGATGGTTGCCCAGCGTTTCCCCAAGGTGGTGACTTGCGCCGCCACGTTGTGGGTGCGGCCCGCCATTGCGAGATCGCGGTATTGATCTGCTAGTGCGCACAGCCGCGCCAGCACCGCCACCAGTCGATCACGCACCAACACAAGCGAGGCGCGCATCTGGGCTTGCTCAATGTTTTCGGTTACGTCTCGCGATGTCATCGCAAGATGAATGTGCTCGTGGCCGGCCAGCGCGCAAAACTCTTCAATGCGAGCCTTGACATCGTGGCGGGTGAATCGCTCGCGAGCTTCAATCGAATCCAGATCTATGGTTTCGATTACTGCTTCGTAGTCCTCAACGGCACCGTCTGGCACGGGGACGCCGAACTCTTGCTGAGCGCGCAGCACCTCAACCCACAGTCGTCGCTCCATCACGATTTTTTGCTCGGGCGACCAGATGGCTCTCATTGCTGGCGACGCGTAGCGGGTGGCTAAAACATTCGGTACAACGCTGCGCTCGTCCTCTGACCGCGACCGCGCTGGCTTCGACTTGCGTTGCTTCGGCACTAACGCGCTCCAGCTGCTCGGAAGTCGGCCAACTTCTGCATCAGGTCGGCGTCGGCAACACCAAGAATCTCAACGGCAAGCAGCGCCGCATTGGCCGACCCTCCCACTGCGACCGTTGCCACGGGAATGCCGCGCGGCATTTGCACGGTTGCCAGCAGAGCGTCAAGACCGTTGGCAACGCCGCCCGCCAGTGGCACGCCGATCACCGGCAGCGTGGAATGCGCGGCGACTGCGCCAGCTAGATGAGCCGCCAAACCGGCGCCGCAGATGATCACCCCGAAGCCGTTGTCGCGAGCGCTGGTCGCAAACTCAGCGACCTGCGCTGGCGTGCGGTGCGCGCTCATTACGTGCGTCTCGTTTGGCACCTCGAAGCGGTCAAGCATTTGCGCAGCGCCATCCATCGTGTCGGCATCGTTGGGCGAGCCCATCAAGATCGCGACCTTCACAAGATTCCTAACTGCATGTGTCTGGCGGGTCTGGGTTGGGTGTGGCTGATACAAGCACTGATATTCGCAACGCTACGCAACGAAACGCCGCCAGTTGGGGATTCAGGCATCGGTAACCGCCGCGGCGATGTCGGTGCGGTACTGCATGCCGGGCCAACTGATTTTGTTGACGGCGGCGTATGCGCGATCACGCGCCTCGGTCATGGTTTTTGCGCGGCCGCACACGCCGAGAACGCGCCCGCCCGCGGTGACGAGATCCGGGGGGCCGGCGGATGGGCCGGCGGCAACTCCTGCGGTGAAAATCATCGCCCCTTCTAGTTGCGTCGCCTCAGCCAACCCGTCAATCCTGTCGCCGGTGCGCACCTCAGTCGGATAACCCTCGGCTGCGCACACAACACAAACCATCGCTTCATCGCACACCTGCGGTTCGTCTTGCAGGTTTCCGTTTGCGGCTTGCAACAACAGCTGCGCAAAATCGCCTTCCAGTCGGGGCAGCACTACCTGTGCCTCGGGATCGCCAAACCGAACGTTGAACTCGAGCAGGCGCGGCCCGTCCGGCGTCAGCATCAACCCGGCGTAAAGCACGCCGCGGTAGTCGATGCCACGCCGCACTAGCTCCACCATTGTCGGGTCGATCGTCAGGCGCGCTAGCTCGGCGACCTCGTGCGGGCTGATCGCAGGCACCGGTGAAAAGCAACCCATGCCGCCGGTGTTAGGGCCGGTGTCGCCATCGCCCAGGCGTTTGTGGTCTTGCGCGGCGGTCGGGATCACTACCGCCTTGCGCCCGTCGCAGATAGCAAAAATTGAGACCTCCGGGCCGGTCAGGCCTTCTTCGATCACCAGGGTTTGGCCGGCTTCGCCAAAGGCTGCGCCCGACAGTTTTTGCGCCACATCGTCTTGGGCTTGCTGCAACGAATCGGTAACCAGCACGCCCTTGCCCGCGGCTAGTCCGTCGGTTTTGATTACGTAGGGCGGTCGCTGCGCCGCCAAAAACTCAAAGGCCGCGGCTTGATCGGCGGCGGCGAAAGTTTGGTAGCCAGCGGTCGGCACGCCAGCTTGCTGAACCAGCTGCTTCATCCAGGCTTTGGAGCTTTCTAGTTGCGCGCCGTCTTTGCCCGGCCCGAACACCGGCTTGCCCATCGCTCGCAGGCGGTCTGCCAATCCGTCGGCTAGCGGTCCTTCCGGACCGATGACGAATAGGTCCGCATCAATGTCGGTGGGCGACTGGTCGGCGGCGCTTGTTATCGAGCCGGCCGCAGCAGCCCCAGCCGCCGTGCCAGCCCCCGCGCCAGCTGTAATGCCGGGCGACCCGGGCACGACCACCACCTCGGCGGTTCGTGCCAATGTTTGCGCCAATGCGTGCTCGCGCCCACCGGAGCCAACCACGCAAACCCTCATACGCGACTGCGCAGCCGCATCACGCGGCAAACCTCAAATACTGCTCGCGGCCAGGTCCGACGCACACATAACGAATCGGCACGCCTAGCTGCCGCTCAACGAACCCGATGTAATCCACGGCGGCCTTGGGCAGCTGCGCTCTTTCGGTCACGCCCGACAGATCGGTCTGCCAGCCGGGCAGCGTTGCGTAAATCGGCATGGCCCGATCGTGCAGCGACCGCAAGTGCGGCAAATACTCATAGCGCTCGCCGTCAACTTCATAGGCGACGCACACCTTGATGGCGGCCAGCTCGTCAAGCACGTCCAACTTGGTGAGAGCGATCTCGGTGCAGGCATTCAGCCGCACCGCTTGACGGCCCATCACCGCGTCAAACCAACCGGTACGACGCTGCCGGCCGGTGTTGGTGCCGAACTCGTTGCCCGCCTTCACTAGCTGGTCGCTCACCTCGTCAAAAAGCTCGGTAACGAATGGCCCCGAACCGACTCGGGTCATATAGGCCTTGGCGATTCCGATGACCTGATCGATTGCGCCGGGTCCGATGCCGGAGCCGACCAGGGCGCTGCCCGCCACCGGGTTGGACGACGTAACGAACGGGTAGGTGCCGTGATCGACATCTAAGAAGGTCGCCTGGGCGCCTTCAAACAGCACCCTTTCGCCGGCATGCAGCGCCTCGTGCAGCCAGCTGATCGTGTCCCCCACCAGCGGAGCGATCGCCGGCGCTACTTCGTCTAGCAATCGGTCTGCCAGCTCGGTCGGGTCGATCGGGTCGTGGTCGTAAAGCGCGCCAAGCAACTGGTTGCGGTCGGCTAGCACCTGGCTGAGGCGGTCACGCAGATGTTGCGGGCTGAGCAGGTCTTCTATTCGCAGGCCGACACGCGCCGCCTTGTCGGCATATGCCGGACCGATGCCGCGCTTCGTGGTGCCGATCTTGTTGTCGCCGCGGCGTGCCTCGGCTAGCTCGTCAAGCAGCTGGTGATAGGGCAGCACCAGATGTGCCGCCGGGCTGATCATCAGTCGGCTGCAATCCACTCCCCGATCGGTGAGCATCTTTAGCTCGTCAAGCAGCACCCACGGATTGACGACGACGCCGTTGCCGATGATGGGCGTCACGTGCGGGTAGAGCACGCCGCTGGGCACTAGCTGCAGCGCAAAGGTTTCGTCGCCGACCACGAGCGTGTGTCCGGCGTTGTGGCCGCCTTGATAGCGGACGACGTGCAGGCAGTCTTTGGCGACTATGTCAACGATGCGGCCCTTGCCCTCATCGCCCCATTGCATCCCCACCACGATTGACCCGGACATTTGGTTACCCCTGCTGGCTTTGGTTGAAACTTCTGCTGAAACGCTGGTGCAACACAAGCCGCGGGTGGGCGGTGTTGCCAATCAATTCTAGCGGGCGGCGGGCGGGCTGCCCGTGGTTAGTTGCTTGGATTTACTTGCTTGGATCTAGTTGCGCCGTTGGGTTGGTCGCAAACCGCTGGGTGGCAGCGGCACAAATCCTGGTGCGGGTTGACGGCGAGCTTGGTCGCTGGCTTGCTGGGCGATTTGTTGCGCCTTGGCGAGGCGGGTTTTTAGTGAGGCGACACGTGCCTCAAGCTCTAACACGCGCTTCACGCCGGCCAGATTCAACCCTTCCGTTGTGAGCTCAACGATGCGGGTGAGCGTGGCGATGTCGCGGTCGCTGTAGCGGCGGCTGCCGCCGTCGGTGCGGGCTGGCTCTAACAGTCCTTTGCGTTCATAGATGCGCAGCGTTTGGGCGTGGACGCCGGCCAGCTCTGCCGCGACGGAAATGACGTAGACCGCCGAGGTGGAGGCTGTCTGGTCGCCGCCCGACGACGAATCTGGTCGTTCGCTGCTGGTGCGAGGCTGGGAGCGAGACGGAGGGCGGGGGTTTTGATCGGGCATTGTCTATGCGCTTTTGGAGGCCGACTTGGCTTTGGCGGAGCTGGACTTGGAGTTGTTGGCTTTGGCGCTGCCGGCTTTGGTGCTGCCAGACTTAGCGCTGCCGGGCTTGGTCTTAGCGCTGGCGTTGCGCGATCCGGCGGTGCGCTTCGCGGAGCTGTTGGAACTGTTGGAGCTTGAATCGCTGCCCGAACCAGAATCGCTGCCTGAACCTGAACCGCCGCCAGCGCCAGCGCCCGACCCAGCCTCAGCCAGTTTTTCTATTAGTTCCCGCTCGGCCTTAGAGGGATTTTTAGGCACCGTTAGCTCGGTCATTACAAGCAGGTCGCCGGCCGTGCCGCTTTTTGACTTGACGCCCTTGCCTTTCACCCGAAACGTCGCGCCGGGCTGCGTGCCAGCCGGAATCTTCAGCGTCACGGTGCCACCGGCAAAAGTCTTCACCTTCAGCTCAGCACCCAACACGGCTTGCGGATAGGTAATCGCCTCCGTCTTGGTCAGGTTGGCGCCCTTGCGGCCAAACACAGGGTGCGGCTTCACATCAATCAGCACATACAAATCGCCGTTGGGCGCGCCGTTGCGACCGACGCCGCCCTTGCCCGGCAGGCGAATGCGCTGCCCTTGATTCACGCCCGGCGGGATGCGAACATTCACTCGCCGCCCGGCGGCGCCAGTGCCCGGGTCTTCGCCCAACACGATCGCCGTGGTTATGCCATTCACGGCGTTTTCAAAATCAAGGCTGAGGCGCGACTGAAGATCCACGCCTTGCATTGGGAAGTTGGCGTTGCCGCCGCCGGGATCACCACGCCCGCCGCGCCCGAACAGGTTCCTGAAAATGCTGGAGAAATCGCCCAGGTCGCCGATGTCGCCCTCATAAGTAGTAGAGGTGTAGCTGCTCGGGCCAGAGGCATGGCCACGATTGCCGGCGAAGTGTCCCGCCGCGCCCAGCCTGCGGGCCTCGTCGTATTCCTTTCGCTTATCGGGCGTGCCGACAACCGCATAGGCGGCGGAGATCTGCTTGAAGCGATCTTCGTTGCCGTCCGCGGCATCGGGGTGATGCTTGCGGGCGAGCTTGCGGTACGCCTTAGTTATTTCTTTGTCGGAGGCTTTCGACTGCACGCCAAGCACGGCGTAGTAGTCGGTGTCAAACCATTCCCGCTGTGGCGGCATTAATCACCTCCCCAATCAGGTTTGGCTCTGCGCAGGACTCCCGCCGACCTTCACCATAGAAGCACGCAGCACCTGACCGTTGAATCGGTAGCCGGTGCGGAACTCCTCGGTGACTATTTGTTCGGCGTTGTCTGGGGAAACGGTCGAAACGGCTTCGTGCTCGTTCGGATCAAATGCGGCTCCCACTGCGGCGATGCGCTCCAGCCCGGCCTTTTGTAGGGCTTGCAGCAAGGCCTGCGCAACGGGATTTACTTCGTCGGAGCCTTGAAGTGCGGCCGCGTCACACGCATCAAGCACGGGCAACAACGACTCAACCACCAGGCTGACGCCCTTGTTGATTTGCGCTTGGCGGTCATCTTCGGTGCGGCGCTTGAAGTTTTGGTAGTCCGCGCTGAGGCGCTGAAGCTGCGCTAGGTAGTCGTCTCGCTCGGCTGTTATCTGCGCTACTTGCGCGAGCGGCGAGTCGGGCTGGCTCGGGGCAGCAGCGTCGGGGCTAACGCCAGCGGGTGCGCCCGTTGCAGGCGAGCCGGCGTTTGGCGCGCCAGCGGGGTTAGCACCGGCGGCTGCGGGTCCACCACCCGCAACCCGGCCGTTATGTTCGGCGCCGCTCATCGAGCTTCGTCGACAATCTCGGCGTCAATCACGCTGTCGTCGTCATCCGCAGCAGCGTCGTCGCCCGCCATGTCGCCGCCGTCGGCGTAACCATTGGCATCGCCACCCATGCCGTCGCCGTTAGCGCCAGCGCCAGCACCATCGGAAGCCGCCGCCCGCTCATACAAACGCTGGCTTAGCTCTTGGCTGACCTGCGACAACGCCTCCATGGCGCTGCGCACCTCACCGTCGTCCTCGCCTTTGAGAGCATCGTTGGTGTTCTCAATGGCGGTCAGCACGGGCGCCTTCTCGTCGTCGCTCAGGTTTTCACCCTGGTCGTCAAGCAGCTTCTGCGTCTGGTACACCAGCGATTCGGCTTGATTGCGAGCCTCGGCCGCCTCACGGCGAGTGCGGTCTTCCTCCGCATGCGCCGCGGCGTCGGACACCATCTTGTCGATTTCGTCGTCGCTCAGCGAAGACTGCCCGGTAATGGTGATCGACTGCTTCTTGTTGGTCGCCTTGTCGGTCGCCGACACATGCACGATGCCGTTGGCGTCAATGTCAAAGACCACCTCAATCTGCGGCACGCCACGTGGGGCTGGCGGCAGATCAACCAGATGAAACTTGCCGAGGGTTTTATTGCCCGTCGCCATTTCACGTTCGCCTTGCAGCACGTGAATCTCCACCGATGACTGCATGTTTTCGGCGGTCGTGAAAATCTCGGAGCGCTTGGTTGGGATGGTCGTGTTGCGCTCGATCAGCCGAGTCATCACGCTGCCCTTGGTTTCGATGCCAAGGCTCAGCGGCGTCACGTCTAACAGCAACACGTCCTTTACCTCGCCCTTGAGAACGCCCGCCTGAATAGCCGCACCCACCGACACGACCTCGTCGGCATTGACGCCCTTGTGTGCTTCTTTGCCGGTCATTTCCTTGACCAGCTCTTGCACCGCGGGCATGCGGGTGGAGCCGCCAACCAAAATCACATGGTCGATGTCGGCCTTCTGCAGATCGGCGTCCTTGATCGCCTGCTCAAACGGCGCACGGCAGCGGTTGAGCAGGTCGGCCGTGAGCTCTTGGAACTTGGCGCGATTTAGCTCGTAGTCCAAATGCAGCGGTCCGCTATCGGTCGCCGTGATGAACGGCAGATTTATCTGTGCCACCTGACGAGACGACAAATCTTTCTTGGCTTGCTCGGCGGCTTCTTTTAGACGCTGACTAGCCATCGGATCTTTGCCCAGATCGACTCCGTGGTCGCCCTTGAATGAGGTCACCAGCCAATCCATAATCGCCTGGTCCCAGTCGTCGCCGCCTAGCTGGGTGTCGCCGGCGGTGGATTTCACCTCAAACACGCCGTCGCCGATTTCCAGCACCGACACGTCGAAGGTTCCGCCGCCCAGGTCGAAGACCAAGATGGTCTGATCTTCGCCGCCCTTGTCTAGGCCGTATGCCAGCGCTGCGGCGGTCGGCTCGTTGATAATGCGCAGCACCTTCAGGCCAGCGATTTGACCGGCCTCTTGGGTTGCGGTGCGCTGAGCGTCGTCAAAGTACGCGGGCACCGTGATGACCGCCTCGGTTACCTCGTCGCCCAGATATTGCTCGGCGTCTTTCTTTAGCTTTTGCAGCACACGCGCCGAGATCTCCTGCGGGCGGTAGGTCTTGTCGTCAATCTTCACGTTCCAGCTGGTTCCCACGTGCCGCTTCACCGATGACACGGTTCGGTCGGGGTTGGTGACGGCTTGGCGCTTGGCGGGTTCGCCGATAAGCACTTCGCCGCTCTTGGTGATCGCCACCACCGAAGGTGTGGTGCGGTCGCCTTCAGCGTTGGCAATGACGGTGGGTTCGCCGCCCTCCATTGCCGCTACTACTGAGTTGGTTGTTCCTAGGTCAATGCCAACTGCTCTTGTCATTGTGTTGTCTCCTTGTTGATTGGGGTTGGTTGGGGGTTTTGTGGCGGTTACTTTGCCACATAGGGCAGTATATAAGTTGAGCGTGGTATTCGCAACTTTACATTTGGGCGCAGTGTTGCGGCACCGGATACCTGCAAGCGCCGCAGGGGGTGCAGGGTAGGCTGCGATTGTGGCTCAGCCAGAAAACACGCAGTTGCACACGCTGCTGCTGTTGCGGCATGGCCAGAGTCAGTGGAATCTGGAAAACCGTTTCACCGGCTGGTACGACGTGGGGCTGTCGGAGCAAGGCGTGGCTGAGGCGCGCCAGGCGGGTGCGGTGCTGGCGGCGGCGAACCTGACGCCGACCGTTTTGCACACCTCGTTGCTGACCCGAGCGATTGTCACTGCCAGTGAGGCGCTGGCGGTGTTGGATCGTCTGTGGATTCCGACACGGCGCAACTGGCGATTGAACGAGCGGCACTACGGCGCGCTGACCGGACTCAACAAAGCCGAGACTGCGGCCGAACACGGCGAGGAGCAAGTGCATTTGTGGCGCCGCAGCTATGACATAGCGCCGCCCGCGATGGCAGATGACCATCCTTACTTGGCCGCTATCGCCGATGCGCGCTATGCGGATCTGAACGAGGCGAGCATGGTGCGAACCGAATGCCTGGCCGATGTGGCCGAACGCATTGCGCCGTGGTGGAACGGAGTTGCCACCGCTGATTTGGCCGGCGGGGAAACCGTGTTGGTGGTCGCACACGGCAACAGCCTGCGGGCGTTGGTGAAGGTGCTAGATGAGATCAGCGACGATGACATCTCTGAGTTGAACATCCCGACCGGGGTGCCGCTTATGTATGAGTTGGGCGACGACCTGATGCCGGTGACGAAGATGGCGACCGAACAGCGGTATCTAGCGGTGAGTGGCTAGAGCGCTCAGGCGCCGCTTTGCTAGAGCGCGTCCGCGCCTCTTTCGCCGGTGCGAATGCGCACCACCGAATCGACATCGGTGATCCACACCTTGCCGTCGCCTATTCGTTCGGTGCGAGCCGCGGCCACGATCTGTTCGCAAACCTGGTCGGCAATGTCGGTCGGCACCAATACCTCCACCCGCAGCTTCGGAACAAAGTCCACGTGATACTCGGTGCCGCGGTAGGTCTCGGTGTGTCCGCCTTGCCGCCCAAAGCCGCGCACCTCCGACGCGGTAACGCCGGACACGTCAAGGTCGCGCAGCGATTCAATAACAGCTTCTAGGCGATGCGGCTTTATTACCGCCGTTACAAGTTTGATCACAAGTTTTTCCAGCTTCTTCGGTACTGCTTTTCTGGGCGGCGTGCCAGACGACACCTAGCTTGCCAGCGGTACTAGCGCGGCAACACGGCATAAGTTTGTTGGGCGGGCGCGGTGTTGTACTAGATTGCCAGCCATGGCAGCGAAACACAGAATTGATCAACTCCACAAAGTCGACTTGTTTTCAACGTGCAGCAAGCGAGAACTAACCAAGATCGCGCAGATGGCGGAGGAAATAACAATCCCGGCTGGCAAGGCCTTGCTAGAGCAGGGCTCCTCCGGGCAAAAGGCGCGCGAGGCGTATGTGATCCTCAAGGGCAGCGTCATCGTGCGCCGCAACGGACGCAAGATTGCCGAGTTGGGGCCGGGAGAATCGGTGGGCGAGATGGCGTTGTTTGACGATGGTCCCCGCACGGCGACCGTGGTTTCGGCAACCGACCTGACGGTGCTAGTGCTACAACGCCAGCAGATGCTGGGGCTGGTGGATGAGATGCCGGCGCTGGCTTCAAAGATGATGCAAGAACTTGCCCGGCGGCTGCGCGAATCCAACCGCAAGCTCTACGGCTAGCAATTCGCCGCGGCTGGCAGATTGTTAGATCAAGATTGCTAGGTCTCAGCGCTGCCGCCCGCCGGCACGAAAACTGATGGCATGACAGCTACCAACGCCACAGCGGCTAACGCGGCAGCGGCCAGCGCGACAGCCCGCCGCTTACGTCCGCATCAATTGGTGCTGGCGATTGGGGTCGCCTTTGCGGCGGTGACGGCGGCGTCGGGCATCGCGGCGGCGCTATTTGACTTCCACCTAGATGAGTCCGTTCCGATTCATCGTGAGGTGTTCGGCAACATTCCCGATGCGATCACGTTTGCGTTTTATGCGCTGACCTGCGTGCTGATCGTCTTCGGCGCCTACAACTTTTCTCAGCGCGCACGCAACTGGCAGCGCGGCGTCGCCGAGGACCGCGCAACCACGCGTGCCAACGCCGGCCAGCGCGTGCGCGACTACCGCTCTGGCGTGCTGATGCAAACCCTGCTGCGCGATCCGGCGGCGGGCGTGATGCACGCAATGCTGTACTACGGATTTTTGGTGTTGCTGGCGGTCACGACCACCCTTGAGATCGACCACCAGCTGCCGGAGAGCCTGAAGTTTCTGCAAGGTCAGACCTATCAGGGCTTTTCGCTGGTCGGCGACCTGGCCGGGGTGATCTTCACCGTGGGCGTGTTTTGGGCGCTCGGGCGGCGCTACGTTCAGCGCCCCTACCGCATAAAAATCAAGACCCGCCCGGAGCACCTTGTGATACTGGTCGTGCTGGGCGGACTGGGCGTTACCGGCTTCGTGGCCGAGGCAATGCGCATCGCCTTGGCGGGGCGGCCCGCTTGGGAGCAGTGGTCGTTTATCGGCTACCCGCTGGCGGCGGCGTTCGACGGGATGGGCGCGCTGGCGGGCTGGCATCAAGTGCTCTGGGTTACCCACGTCATCACGTTCATGGTGTTTTTGGTGATCCTGCCGATCACGATGCTGCGCCACATGTTCACCTCTCCGATGAATATGTATCTGAGTGAAAGGGAGCGCCCCAAGGGAGCCATGCGTGCTGTGCCAAATCTGATGGAGGCCGAAGACATTGAGTCGATCGGCGCATCGGTGGTTGAGGAGTTCACCTGGAAGCAGTTGCTAGACACCGACAGCTGCACGATGTGTGGCCGCTGCACGTCGGTTTGTCCGGCGAAGGCGACCGGCAAGCCGCTTGACCCCCGCGAGATCGTGCTGAAGACCGGCGAGGTGATGGCTGCGACCGGCGAGCATGGTGCGGTGTCGCCGCCGCTGGGAGTTGGCCGTGATGTAAAGGTGCCCGCCAACGACATGTTTGAGCGGGTGACGCACGAGGAGCTTTGGGCTTGCACGTCTTGCCGGGCGTGCGATGACATCTGCCCGGTGAACATTGAGATCCTTGACAAGATTCTTGACATGCGGCGGCATCTGACGCTGATGGAGAGTGAGTTTCCAACCGAGCTGGGCAGCGCGTTCCGCGGCATGGAAAACAATGCGAATCCGTGGAACATGAACAACGCGGACCGCGGGGATTGGGCGGCCGAGCTGGATGTGCCCGTCGTCAGCGATTCCGCCGCGCTGGATCACGAGTACCTCTACTGGGTGGGTTGCGCGGGCAGCTTTGACGACAAGAATCAGCGGGTCTCTGTGGCGACCGCCAAGTTGTTGCAGCGAGCCGGGGTTGATTTCGCCATCTTGGGGCCAGCCGAAATGTGCACCGGCGACAGTGCCCGCCGAGCTGGCAATGAGTACCTGTTTCAGATGCTGGCGCTGCAGAACATTGAATCGCTGAACGAGATGGGCGTGCGCAAGATCGTGACCCAATGCCCGCATTGTTTCAACACGCTGGCGAATGAGTACCCGCAATACGGCGGCAACTGGGAAGTGATTCACCATTCGCAGCTGCTGGAAGAGTTGGTGAGTTCGGGTGCGTTGGACTTGTCGCAGGCGCGCTTGGATGAGCGGGTGGTGTATCACGACTCGTGTTATTTGGGTCGCCACAACGACGTTTATCTGGCTCCGCGCAAGGTGATCGGTTCGCTCAGCGGAGTTGAAATCGTGGAGGCTCCGCGCAACGGCAACAAGGGGATGTGTTGCGGCGCGGGCGGTGCGCGCATGTGGATGGAAGAAACGATCGGCACCAAGGTGAACGACGAGCGGTCGAAAGAGTTGCTCGATACCGGTGCCGACCGCATCGCAACCGCCTGTCCTTTCTGCTACATCATGATTGACGACGGTGTGAAGGGGCACGGCGTTGAGGATGACGCAGTGAAGGTGGCGGATATTTCAATCCACTTGATGGACGCGCTAGAGGCGGGCGAAGCTGGCGCGGACGAGGCTGACGCGGGCTAACTCAGCGGCGGCGAGCGAAAGTTTTCGAAGTAGCGACTAGGCGTCGGGCCACGCTGCCCGCGGTACTTAGACCCCAGCCGCTGCGCCCCGTAGGGAACCTCCGCCGGCGTGGTCATTTTCATAAAGCTGATCTGCCCGATGCGCATGCCCGGGTACAAGGTGATCGGCAAGTTGGCGACATTGGATAGCTCCAGCGTGAGGTAGCCATTCCAGCCGGGATCAACAAAGCCCGCCGTGGTGTGTATCAAAAGCCCCAGCCGCCCCAGCGATGACTTACCTTCCAAGCGGCCGACCAAATCGTCGGGCACTGCGACCCGCTCAAGCGTTGCGCCTAGCACAAACTGCCCCGGATGCAAAACGAAATATTCTTCGGGCGGCACTTTGACGATGTCGGTTCGGTCGCGCTGGTCTTGCATTACATCAATGAGCGGAATGGAGTGATCGCGAAACACCAGAAACGAAGAGTCCAGGCGCAGGTCTACCGACGAGGGCTGGATGGCGGTGGGGTCCAGCGGATCGATGCAGATGCGGCCGGCCGCTATCTCGGCGCGGATGGTTTTGTCGGACAGAATCATCTAGGCGCGGAGCTTAGTTTCAGTCGGCACTACCCTCAGCCGCCAAGCGCGGGTGTAGTTCAATGGCAGAACATCAGCTTCCCAAGCTGAGTACGGGGGTTCGATTCCCCTCACCCGCTCAGCCGCCGCGCAGTCAGTCATCAGGTAGCCAACGAGGCGATCGCCCAGATGGTGGCGACCAGCCCGACCAGGGCATACGGCAAGGTGCGCCACCAGGGGGCACGCACCAGCTCACCTTCACGGCGTGGCGCAGGCCGGCGACGTGCCATTGCTGCCACGTTCCCTACCAGCATCGCCGCGCCGAAAGCCAAGATCAGCAGCGGTATTAGGTCTTCGCCGAGAAACATTTGTCAGGCAGCATTTTCACTTGACAGCACTAGCGGCGGCACCGGGCTAGTAATCGGATTCCACATTGGTGGCGTTGGCGAAACACGCATGTTTGGGCAAGAACGCAAGGTCAACCTTGCCGGTGGGTCCGTTGCGGTGCTTGGAGATGTGCACTTCCGCATTGC
Source organism: Candidatus Poriferisodalaceae bacterium (assembly GCA_965212125.1). Classification (GTDB taxonomy): domain Bacteria; phylum Actinomycetota; class Acidimicrobiia; order Acidimicrobiales; family Poriferisodalaceae; genus CAYRJD01. Next base: position 1,839,237 of record OZ243045.1, read on the forward strand.
CTTTTTGATCCGAATCTGGGTTGTAAACCTCGTCGCGATACAAAAACATAACCACATCCGCATCCTGTTCAATCGCGCCAGACTCACGCAGGTCGCTAAGCATCGGGCGCTTGTCGGAGCGTTGCTCCAGGGTGCGCGAGAGCTGCGAGAGTGCGAGCACCGGCGTGCTTAACTCACGCGCAAGCACTTTTAGCCCACGCGACATATCAGCCACCTCAACCTGCCGTGACTCATTCCTCTTCCCCGGCTGGGTCATTAGCTGCAGGTAATCCACCACTATTAACCCCAACTCACCAACCTGGCGATAAAGCCGCCGTGCTTTAGTGCGAATCTCATTGACGGTGAGGTTTGGATTGGTGTCAATCCACATTTGTGCTTGGCCCAGCCGTTCAATGCTGTTCCCAATCTTTGCCCAGTCGTCTCTTTGGAGATTGCCGGTTTGGAGGTCATGCGAATCAATGCGGGCATCGGCGGCCAGCAATCGACTGCTTAGCTCTAGGTGCGCCATCTCCAGCGAAAAAAACAGCACGGGTTTTTGAGCCGTTACCGCTACATGAGAGGCGATCGTTAGCCCGAATGCGGTTTTACCTACTGACGGGCGGGCGCCGACCACATTTAGCGTGGATGGCTGCAACCCGCCTAACAGCTCGTCCAGATCAACAAACCCAGTCGGCACGCCGGTTACGCCGCCGCCGCTGTTGTATATGTCATTCAGGTGCTCGAACGCTTCTTCTAACAGCGGCTTCAGGTGGCTGGTGGAGTTGATAATGCGGCGTTGTGAAAGCGCATATATCTTTGACTCAGCCTCATCCAGCACTTCATCAATACCCTTCGGGGGTTTATCTTTCTTCCAGTCCTCATCATCTTTGTTGTATCCCAGGTTGTATCCCAGGTCTGAGATTTCATTGGAAACGGCAATTAGCCCTCGCAGCAAAGCGTTTTCCTCAACGATGCCGGCGTAGCGTTCGGCGTTCGTCGTTACCGGGGTTGCGGCCTGCAGAGCCAGCAAGCGTTCTTCGCCGCCGGCTTGTCGCAACAGATTGTGTCGCTGCAATTCTTCGGCCACGGTGACCCCGTCAATAGGGGTGCCGTCGGAGTACAGCGAAACAATCGCATCAAAAATGTAAGCGTTCGGCTTGTGGTAAAAGTGCGCTGCGTCCAGCTTCTTATTTACCGTTCCGATGGCATCCGGTGACAGCATCATTGAGCCGAGCACTGCCTCCTCGGCGGCCAGGTTGCGCGGCAGCGTTCGCGCTCCGCTGGGGAAACGCCTCGGTTGCTGCGCCGCTTGGCTAGCGCCGTCCCACTCCTCCGGCGGGGCTTGGTCATCAGGTGCGGCTAGGTCGTCCGCGTCCGGCGGAGCTTCGGTGCGGGACTGATCATTCATAACTTGCTGACATCCCTACCTGCCTACCTGACTCAGATTTGCCCACCGCTAGCCCGCGGATTTGATCACCCCAGAGTAGCCGTGACCACCCATGAATTAGGTGTGGATTAAGCGGGGATTTCCCTAGATTTCAAGGGATTTCTTGTGGAAATCTTGGTTGTTTGCGCCCATTAGTTGGACACAACCTGTGAGTAAGCCTGTGCGTAAGTCGCAGCGCTACTCCGAAGCGACCACCTCTATGTTGAAAGTGACCTCAACCTCAGCATGCATCTGAGCTTGTACTTCGTGGGTTCCGAGCGTTTTGATTGGTGTTTCAATTTTGAGGTCTCGTTTATCCACAACCTGGCCGGTCAGCTCGGTTATGGCATCAGCAATCTCAGTATTGGAGATTGAGCCATACAGCTGCCCTTCGGAGCCTGCCTGCGCCGCGACGACGATGGGTTGAGCGGTGAGCTGTTGGCCGAACGCTTCGGCTTGCTCACGGCTTTTGATGGCGCGCGCTTGGCTGGCACGCAGCATCTCTTCGGCTTGCTTAACCACTCCTTTAGAAGCTGGAATTGCCAGGTCACGCGGAATCAGATGATTGCGCGCGTAGCCGTCGGCAACGTCAAGGATTTGCCCAGCCACACCGATGCCTTCAATATCGCGGCGCAGCACAACCTTCATTGAGTGGTTCCTTCGCTGACGGAATCGGCGGGATCGGCGGGCGTGCCAGCGCTCGCGCTATCGGCCACGGGGGCAGTCTCAACGTTGGCGCCAGCATTGTCGGCAGCATCGTCAGCAGCAGGGACTGGCGGCGGCATGCGGTCAGCGCCGTCCCGCTCCGGTGATAGCTCAGCACCACGATCATCGGTATCGCGACCGCCGGCGCCACGGTCGTCAGCATCGCGATCGTTGTAGCGGAACCCGTCCCGTTCGCCCCGGCGATCATCACGACGGTCATCCCTGCGATCGTCGCGGCGGTCATCCCGTCCGTCTTCGTGACCATCTTCGCCTTCGCGTCTTGAATCTCGTCGATCGGTGCGACGCTGGGTGGTCGGGCGGCGGGCGTATTCAATCAGCGCCATCTCACGCGCGACCTTTATGGCACGGGCAACCTCACGCTGCTGACGGCGACTGTTGCCAGTGATGCGTTGCGACCGAATCTTCGCTCGCTCGGACACAAATCCACGCAGCAGTTCAACGTCTTTGTAGTCAATGTAGGTAACGCCATTGTCAGGCAGCGGGCTTACCTTTTTGCGGCGAGACCTGCCGCCTCGCATGTCACGGCCGCGTACGCCTTGTCGCATTGGCTTTTTTCGTTGCGGCATCTAGAAGGGCTCCTCATCTTGTGAAACTTGACCGCCGCCTGAACTGGCAGCACCGCTGGCTGGTGTGTTGTCTTGGCTGCCCTGAGCAGTGCCGCTCTGAGCAGTGCCGCTCTGAGCAGTGCCAGATTGCGCAGCACCTTGTCCACCCCCGCCTGAGCCGCCCTGACCCCCGCCGCTCTGCGTTCGTTCAATTTTTGCCGTAGCCCACCGCAGCGAGGGCGCTACCTCATCGGCGATGATCTCAATGATGCTGCGCTTTTCGCCGTCTTGCGTTTCCCAGCTGCGCTGCTCCAGCCGGCCGGTAACCACAACGCGGTTGCCACGCGCCAAAGAGTCGCTGACGTTTTGCGCAAGATCACGCCAGCAAACTGCGTTGAAAAAGCTGGGGCGCTCTTCCCATTCGTTGGTGGCACGATTGTTGAACCGGTGGTTAACGGCGATGCCAAGAGTCGCTCGGGCGACGCCGTTGTTAGTGAAACGCAACTCGGGGTCGCGTGTCAGATTTCCAATAATTGTGATGGTGTTGTCAGGCATCAGTCGCCTCATTCATGTCGGGATCGGAGGGAGGTGAATCTTGTATCTCATTTGCCGCAGGCGTCGGGTTGGCGCGCTCGTGGACACGGCGCTCGGCCTCTGCATCTGGCAACCGAATGACCTTGTGCCGAACAACATCATCCGCTATCAGCAGCGCCCGCTCGACCGGATCAAGCGCGCCAGGTTCGGCGGTGAGCTCTAGCACCAGGTAGTGGCCGTGGGTCTTGTGATTGATCTCGTAAGCGAACTTGCGGTTCGCCTCAAAATCATCGTGGACGACCGTTGAGACCTCATCCACTCGGCTGCGAACGTCGTTGCGCGCCTGCGAAAGAGACGCGTCGGCGAGGTCGCCGTCAAGAATGACCATTAATTCGTATGTGCGCATATGCACGACTCTCCTGTGGACCCGACCAGCGGGGCCCCACTAGTAGGGGCAGGGAAATGAAATTATCGCCGGCGGCAGTGCGCCAGCGTTTACGGGAGTAACGCTAGGGCAAGGGTGGGACATTTGCACCTGGATTTATTTGGGGCTGCAGCGGCGGGTTTATTGCGGCGGTTCCCAGTAGTGAAGCTCGCCCATCAGGTCGGCGAAAACTGCCACCAGGGCTTGGTCTTCTGCTTGCCCGCCGAGAGCCGCGGTGGAGCTTCCGTTGGCGGCGGCGGACTGCGTGTGCAAGGCGACTAGCAACTGATCGCTCCAACCGATCAGCCACCGGTCGGGATCGCTTGTGGCGGTGTCGGGCTCGGGCTCGGCGGCAGCCTCCGACAAGCGCGCCACTATCTGCGGCCCAACCTGAGTTGGGAAGGGTTGCATTAGCTCAGCCGTCAACCGTTGGGCATCATTCAAACTGATGGCCTGGCTGCGCTCAATGAGACGACGGTCAATGTCGGGTGCGGCACTGGCAACACTGCGGCCTGGTGGGACGCTGCCGACTGACGAAACCAGATACGGGCGGCGCAGCTCGCCTTCATTTGCCAGTATTGAAAACTCCGCCGCTACATCTAATACAGACGCCCGCGTTGCGGCAATACCAGTACCAGTGCCATCGTTGTCGCCCGCTCCGATGTTGCCAGCGCTATCGCTAAACGGCAGTTCCGGCGGCTGCGCAAACCTCCCCTCAAACGCATCGCCCACCGCCGCTCGCACTCCGCCTATGTCGTCAAGCACGACCAACTGCCCGGGCGAATCGGGCACACCAGCCACAGCTGCCGCCGCCGCAAGTTGGTAGGGCAAGTCAATAGTGGAAACCACATGCAGCCCGCCCAAGTTGAGAGCTCTCGTGCCGTAGCGAGCGAGCAACTCAGAATGCACGGCCGCAACTACCTCGCCGAGAGCAGCGGTGCCGGTCGACGGCTCCACCGACAACTCCACCGTTAGCTCCACCCGGTTCGGCGGCTCATATGGCAACACCAAATCAGACAGCGGCTGCGCCCGTGCGGCTTCAAGTTCGTCTGCGGTTATGGCTGCGTCCTGGTACATGGCAAACAGCACCACATTGCGGGCTTCGGTAGCCAGACCAGTCAGCTCGCCGCCGCTAACCGAAGGCCCAACAAAGTCGGCGGGCATTGCTGACGCCGCCCCCAAGTCAGCTCCCAGATCAACTCCCAAATCGGCCGCCAGCCAAGCTGCCAAAAACGCGGCTTGACCAACGCTGAGGTCGGTGATAGAGGTGCCGAACCAAGCCTGCGCCGCATCGCTGGCCCCGTAGGCATCCCGCCCGAAGTACGCAACGTTGAGGTAGCGCTCTAGCAGTTCGGGTGCCGAAAAATCCCGCCCAACCTGATTGACGAGCAGAGCCGTGGAGAGGCGGTCGGTGAGCGACTGCGGTTGCGCCGCCGGGGTGAGCGATTCGTCAAACTGGACGATCTCCACGTAGTGCGCCGCCAGGCTCTGGGTGGCGGGAGCGGGCTTCTCGTCCTGCACCGCATTCCAGAGGCGCGCCAACACATCCGGCGCTGGCGTTTTCAGGTTTTGCGACTGCGTGGCTGTTGTCGCGGCTGCCACGAATGCGGGCGCCATCGCCTCAAGGCTGGCCGGGGCCGAGCGGGCGGTAGCGGAGTTAGCAGCGGCGGTGGAGCTAGTGGCAGAGCTAGAGGCGGCACTAGCTGGCGACAGGCGCGCCAACTCGGTGCCATAGCGATCGTAAATCACGCTTGGCGCGGCAGCACGCAGGCGGGGCAGCGTTGACGAATCGGCCAGTCGAGCAGTCAGCCCCACCAGCACCAGCACGACCACAACCGCGGCGAATGCAAGAGACCCGAGGCGCCTCAGCAAGGCGTACCAGCAAACTCACTCACACAACTAGAAGAGTAGAAGAAACGTGGCTAGAACAAGTCCGATTCTGATGGAGGCGAATCAGTCTTGCCGTGGCCACCTGGGCCATCATCGTCTTCACCTGGACCACCGCCCGGCGGATCATTTTTGGGCTCCTGAACCACCGCCGGATCCTCCACGGATAGATCGCCGCCGCCTGGCAACTGCCTCTCATCAACCGGTTTCTTGGGGTCATTCGCTCCGATTTTTGGTGGTGGTGGAGGTTTGCCCTTGGGTGGAGGTTTGTTCTCTTCCCATAACGATTCCTCTTCCGATTTGTCACCCCCGGGTAACTTGCCATCGCCTGGGCCTTCACCTGGGCCTTTGTCCTGCAGGTCCTTGTCATCCTCAGGTTCATCTTTGGATTGCTCGGGTTTGTCTCCAACGGGCGGCTTGTCACCGTCTGGCTTGCCATCGTCTGGGTCTTCTTCGCCCTGCTCATCCTCCTCATCCGGGGGCGGAGTTTGATCGCCGTCATCCTCTGGTGGCCGGGTCTCGTCCTCCACCGTTGGTGGCGTGTTGACAGGTGGCGCGCCACCCGGAGGAGCTTCATCCTTTGGCGTGGCGCTCTCTCTGTCATTGACGTCAGTGTCGGAGTCGGTCTCGTCCGCGCCCCCGCCGCCGGTGTCGGTATCACCGTCGGTGTCAGTGTCGCCGCCGGTGTCGGTATCACCGTCGGTGTCAGTGTCGGTATCACCGTCGGTGTCAGTGTCGCCATCGACATCGGTCTCTGAATCACCGCCAGCACCATCACCGCCAGCACCGTCACCATCAGCACCGCCAGCGCCAGAACCATCACCATCAGCACCGTCACCGCCAGCACCGTCGGTACCACCATCCGCTTCAGCACCATCGCTAATCGTGTCGTCGTCAGTCGTGAGGGTCTCGTCGCCATCGGCATTGTCATCGGCGGCGTTAGCAACACGATCAACAGACACGACTGCGTCAGTAGGTACGTCAACAGGTGGCTCAGCGTCAACCGCCGGCTCGGCCTCAATCCCAGTGTCAGTGTCAGTATCGGTTTCGGTGTCAAGCACCACGGGCGGCTCAGCCAGCAGCGCCCCCGCAGCCGAGTCGTGCAATGACGTGACCCTCGTGCTGAACGCCAGCACGAACACAGCCAGCGCAAAGCCGCACATCGCGCCTAACAGTCTTTTTTCCATACGTACCACCTAAGACCCAGTTCCGTAAAACTATCACCGACGGTACTCCTCATGTTCGCGATGCTTATATCGCCCCCGGCATGACTGCGGCGGAGAGGCAGGGCAAGTGCGGGCGCAACTGCATCGGGTGCGGTTGCAGGCACATCGCGGCGGGCACGGCAGCGCCAGGCGCTATGAGCGCTTGATGCGCACGGTGTGCGAAAACCCGTCATCGGATTCAAGAGTGATTTCCAGCCGGGTGCCATCCGGCAGAGTCTCACGAGCCGTGTCCCCCAGCGTAAGAATCGGGTACCGATCAAGCTCTCCAACACGATTGGCGTCTCGGAAGAACAGCGAGAGCGGCAGCTGGCCACTGTCACGCGGAGAGTCCACACGGTAGATAAGCAGCCCCTCCTCCACAAGGTTCACCTCATTAACAACGGCATCGCCGCCACTACAGCACGGATAGGAAAATCTTCTATTGGTGTCGTACCCCAAGAGGCGGCGTGATTCGATAACGATTCCAGAAGTGTTGCTAGTCGGAATCATCGCCATCGCAATCCCATCCGGATTAGCTATCGGAGTCAGATTGACCGTTGAATCAAAAACGTCCTGGGTGAGACAGGCAACTTCACGTTCTCTTAACCAATCCAACTGCCAGCGTGACCACGCCAGCATCTCAGCGGGCTCCATGCGTGAATCAATCCGCTCCGGACTATCAATAACGAAGCCCCGTGGAAGCGATGTCCTGGTTTGGAAATCGGTGTTGCTGTCATCCACTAGCAGAAAACCCGTCAACCCCATCAGGCCGACCTCAAAGGCCGTCCAACTTTTCCCACGTGGCTCGAAGCTGGGCTGCTCACGAATGCTGGCGTCGTATGAATACAGATCGCTCAGGCCGAGATTGTGCGCAAGCTCGTGCGCGGCAACCTTCCACCACTCCTGGGTGGCACTGCCTCGCCGGGGGTGCGGCTGTGAGTTAGTGACGGTAAACAACCTGAGGCTGGGATTTTCAGGGACAGCGTCGGGTAGAACGTTCGCAACGCCGCCGCCGAAGTACGTGCTCGGCGTCACGACCATCACCGTTTCATAATCAAACGTGAAGTCAACCAAAGACCTGGCTAAAGCGACGGCTTCTCTTCCCATGTCGTTGACGGCCAATGTTTGGGAGCCAATCGCGCTTCTGGTTGCGTAGCGCCGCCAGCTGAAAGGCGTTCGTAGCCAAGTGTGCAACGGATGGAACTGCACGTCCATCTGCCCGTAGCTTGCGGTTTCCAAATAGCGCTCGGCTTCACGGAGCTGCTCCTCGCCTTCAACAAAAGTTGAATGGGTGGCGGGTGCGTCAGGAAAATCAACAAACAACACCGCAATGTCAAGCGTGTCAAGCGTGTCAGGTGCCCACGGAGGTAGTGGGAAGCCGACCGTCACGCCATCGTGAACATGGCCGTCGATGCTGTGGGCTGGATCGTTGGTGCCGGGCAGGCGGCAGTCTTGCGGGTCGCCGGGCACGAAGTTTCCGGGGGTGGGGATTATGACGTTTTCGCCGTTAGCGGCAGCGACCGCCACCCGGGCGACCGCGGCCGAGACGGCATTCACGCCGCCGATGGTGGTGACTTCAATGGCTCGGGGTGTGGCGAACAGGTAGTCCTTGGTTTCTGGCGGAATAGCGTTTGAGCTAACAAGCAGCGCCGGAGTTGTCTGCCCGTTTTGGAGGAGGCCCTGGCCCAGCATCGGCGCCGCGCTAATGCCGTCCGGCAGTGCGGTTTCGCTTATTAGGGCGATCGTGTTACTGCTGAAAGCATCTCCCAAGCAGGTTTCCATTTGCCGCAGCATCTCCACGGCGGTTGCGAATTGATTGGCGCCGGCGACGGTTGTCACTTGCTCAATGCCGATTGCGTTTTGGACATCGGCGGGGAAAGTCGCTCCGCCGACTGTGACCACGTGCTGAATGCCGAGCGCTTGCAGCACGGCGATCGTTTCGGCCGGCACTGCGTTGGTTGCGGCTAGCAAGATCGGTATGCCCGCGGCGTAGGACATGGGGCCGGCGACGGTTACGTCGGTGAGCAGTTCCGTGTCGCCAGTTACCAGCAGCGCCGACTTCAGCCCGCTGTTGCAGTACTGGCCTTGGGCGTTCATCGCGACGGCGATCAGCGCGGCGGTGTCGTATCGGTTGCGTCCGCCGATGCGCTCAACGCTTGCAACGCCGGGCACCGTCGCCAGGGTTGCGGCCACTTGCTGCGACACGGCGGCGGCGCCACCAACTATCAGCACACGCGTGATGCCTGATCGTTCGATTAGGTGTGCGGCGGGAACGAACAGTTGATCGGACGGGGTCAGCAGCACCGGCGCGTTAGCGGCTCGTGCCAGGCCGGCGGCGGAGGCCGCATCGATCAGGCTCTCACCGGAGGCGATGATCGCCGTGGTCGCAGGCGTGCCAGCGGCTCGTGCGGTGTCGATGTATTGCTGGGCGGCCGCTAGAGAAGTTTCGTAGCGGGTTTCGCCTGCGAACTCGCGCACCGGGGCGGTGTTGAAGTTGTTGTCGGCGTCGACCAGCACCTCAACTGAGCCTCTGGCCGCCAACGCCGGCGAAGGTGTCAGCGTGATCGCCGGGACAACAAGCAACGCCAGCAGCACCGCCATGATCGCAATAGAAAACGACAACATCCGGCGCGGACGGCGGCGGGGGCGGGAGTGTGGGCGTTGACGGGGACGTTGACGGGGGCAGGGAGGACGAGGCCGTGACACGGACGGCATTGCTAGATCAGACGTTGCTAGCGTCGCTGGATCAAGGCTGCGGCTCACAAGGCAGCCCATTCTACGAGCGCTCAAACTTTAGGTGTTGTCGCCCCCCTTGCGGGTCTCAGTAGGAGCGACAGGTGCTATGAGCGCTTGATGCGTGCCGTGTGTGAAAATCCGTCGTCGGACTCAAGAGTGATTTCTAATGTGGTGCCATCGGGCAAAACTTCACTGATCGTATTCCCTAGCGTCAACACTGGGTTTGCAGAAAGTTCTCCACGAAGAGTAGTGTTTTCAAAGAGAAATGAGATCGGCCGATCACCGTTACCTAGCGAAGCATCAACCCGATAGATAAGCAATCCTTCATCTACAAGATTCACTTCTGTCCTAACAACGTTATAGAAGGGGGCACCATGTGGTCCGTTAGGATACCTAGTAGAAGTAATGCTGTTGTCGTCGTAACCTATACGGCGTCGTGATTCAATAACTATTCCAGAAGTATCACTAACAGGAACCACAACCATTGCAACCCCATCTGGAGCTGCTATTGGGCTTAGATTAACTGTTGCGTCAAAAGCATCTTGAGTTAAACAAGCAACTTCACTTTCTCTTAGCCAGTCCAGTTGCCAGCGTGACCATGCCAGCATTTCATCACTACGAATAGATGAATCAATCCGATCTACAGAAGAATAGACTCCTAGAGATCTTGTACTTGCCTGCAAATTTACTTGATAGTCGGCATCATTATCATCTACTAGCAAGAGTCCAACTAATCCCATCAAACCAGGTCTGATTCCCACCCATCTCTTCCCTGAAGGGGCCGGATCAATTTGGCTATAAAAATCTGCATCATATGCATATAGATCGGTTAGGCCAAGGCTATGCGCTAGCTCATGCGCAGCTAATCCCCACCACGCCCACGGCCTTGTCCTGCTACGAGAGGAGTAATTTGAGCCAATAACGGAAAACGGTGTATACGTATTCAAACTTCCAGGCAAAAGTCCAAGATAGCGCGCCCCGAACCCTGCTGCAAAGTACCTACTTGGCACCACAATCATAACTGCTTCATAATTAAGCGTAAAATCAAATGACGTGTCAGCTAAAGAAATAGCCTCTTTCGCAAACTCCCACTCCCGCAAGACTTCCGTACTTTCATAGTAGTTCTGCCAGCCAGCAGGTGCTCGTAGCCAAGTATGAAGAGGATGAAATTGTATATCCATCTGTCCATAACTTGTAATTTCAAAATACCGCTCGACTTTCTGAAGCTGCTCTTCGCCTTCTTCTTTAGTTGAGTATGTAGCAGGCGCATCAGGAAAATCAACAAACAAGACTGCAACATCAACAGTGCCTAGCGTGTCAGGTTTCCATGTAGGTAATGGAAAGCCAGCTGTGGTGGAATCCCGACTCTGGCCCCAAATACTGCGGAAACTACCTTCAAGGCTGCGGGCTGAGTCATTGGTACCAGACAGGCGGCAGGCTTGTGGGTTGCCGGGTGTGAAACTATCGGGAGGGGGGAGTACTACATTTTCTCCGTTAGCAGCTGCGACAGCCACTCTGGCAACCGCAGCTGAGACAGCATTCGCGCCACCGATGGTGGTGATTTCAATGGCTCTGGGAGTGCTGAGCAGATAGTTCTTGGTTTCTTGTGGGATAGCGTTTGAACTAACAAGCAGCGCTGGGGTTGCCTGCCCAGTTCGTAGGAGGCCTTGGCCCAGCATCGGCGCTGCGCTAATGCCGTCCGGCAGAGCGGTTTCACTTATTAGGGCGATCGTGTTGCTGCTGAAAGCCTCTCCCATGCAGGTTTCCATTTGTCGCAGCATCTCCACTGCGGTAGCGAATCGATTACCTCCATTGATGATCGTAACCCGCTCAACGCCAGCGGCAGCTTGAACATCGGCAGGAAAGAAAGCACCACCGACTGCGACTACGTGCTGAATGCCGAGCGTTTGAATGGCGGCGATCGTTTCGGCCGGCACGGCGTTGGTTGCGGTCAGCAAGATCGGGATGCTCGCGGCGTAGGACATAGGCCCGGCGACAGTTACGTCGGTGAGCAGCTCCGTGTCGCCGGTCACCAGCAGCGCCGACTTCAGCCCGCTGTTGCAGTACTGCCCCTGGGCGTTCATCGCACGAGCGATCAGCGCGGCGGTGTCGTACCGGTTGCGACCACCAATGCGCTCAACGCTTGCAACGCCAGGCACCGCCGCCAAGGTTGAAGCCACTCGCCGCGACACAGCCGCGGTGCCACCAACTATCAGCACACGCGTGATGCCCGCGCTCTCAATCAGATGCGCCACAGGTACAAACAACTGCCCGGACGGGGTTAGCAGCACCGGTGCGTTGGCGGAGCGTGCCAGACCGGCAGCCGAGGCCGCATCAATCAGGCCCTCGCCCGATGCGACGATCGCCGTGGTTACTGGCGTGCCAGTCGCTCGCGCGGTGTTGATGTATTGCCAGGCCGCCGCTAGGGAGGTCTCATAGCGTGTTGCGCCTGCGAACTCTCGCACCGGGGCGGTTTCGGGATCGCCGTCGGCGTCGACCAGCACCTCAACTGAGCCCCTGGCCGCCAACGCGGGCGAAGGGGTCAGCGTGATCGCCGGGACAACAAGCAACACCAGCAACGTCGCCACAATCGCAACAGCGAACGGCAACACACGCCGTTGGTGTCGTAATACGGGTGCCACCATCAGTTCCGTCTTACACATAACATACCCCTTGCCCAAATAAGCCTAAGGCCTAAAAGTCACCAACCCGTGAGAAGAGCTATGAGCGCTTGATGCGTGCCGTGTGTGAAAATCCGTCGTCGGACTCAAGAGTGATTTCTATGCTGGTGCCATCGGGCAAAACTTCACTAATCGTGTCTCCTAGTGTCAGCACTGGGTATGCAGAAAGTTGGCCGCGACGGGCGGAGTTTTCAGTAAGAAGTGAGATTGGCAATCGTCCGCCACGTACCGAAGCGTCTACCCGATAGATGAGCAATCCTTCCTCTACAAGATTTACCTCACGAACCAAGGGAAAGTTGTTGTCGTCGTCGTATCCAATACGGCGGCGTGATTCAATAACAATTCCAGAAGTATCACTAACGGGAATCACCACTATTGCAGTTCCATCCGGATTAGCTATAGGGTCCAGATTGACCGTTGCATCAAAAACGTCTTGAGTGAGACAGGCAACTTCATTTTCTCTTAGCCAGTCCAGCTGCCAGCGCAGCCATCCCAACATCTCTAAGGCGTCCTTATGTGAATCAATCTGATTACCAAAGTCGCCTGAAAACCTCGTATTTACTTGGTAGTCAGTGTCGTCGTTGTCTACCAGTAAAAACCCTTGCAGCCCCATCAATCCAAAATCAGTTCTCACCCAAGTTTTACCCGGCGGCGGCCTGCCAGTTGGATTCCGAATAGCCGCGTCATACGGGTAAAGATCGTTCAAGCTGAGGTTGTGCCCCAGCTCATGCGCAGCCGTCTTCCACCACTCGTGCGGCTCTGTATTCCCACTACTGGAGCCAAAAACATTGCCGGGTTCAAAGAAGTGTGAATTAATAATCGAAGTTTGCCTGACAGCTTCTGGATCTCCAGGAATAAGTTCTGACAAACCAGAACCAGACGCTATACCACCGCCAAAATGCGCACTCGGCGCCACAACCATAATTACTTCATAGTCAAACGAAAAATCAAATGAGGGGCTAGCTAAAGCAATGGCTTCTTTGGCAGTCATATACGGATCCAACGACTGCGAATCAATAACGGTTTCAAATATATAATCCCGCCAGCTAGAAGGTGCTCGTAACCAGGTGTTGTGTTGGTGGAACTGCACGTCCATCTGGCCGTAGCTGACTGTCTCAAAATAGCGTTCAACCTCTCGCAGCTGCTCATCTCCTTCAGTGAAAGTTGAGTAAGGAGCAGGTGCATCTGGGAAATCAAGAAACAACACCGCGACATCAAATACGCCCCGTGGAGCAGGGAAGTTTGTCCGTAATGGGAATCCAGTGGAACCGGGAAGACGGCAGGCTTGTGGATCGCCTGGTGTGAAACTACTAGGTCTGGGAAGTGATAAGTTCTCCCCGTTAGCGGCTGCAACTGCAATCCGAGCGACCGCGGGTGAGACAGCATTCGCGCCGCCGATCGTAGTTATTTCAATCGCTCGGGGCGTGGCGAACAGGTAGTCCTTGGTTTCTGGCGGAATAGCGTTTGAGCTAACAAGCAGCGCTGGGGTTGTCTGTCCGTTTTGGAGTAGGCCTTGGCCCAGCATCGGCGCCGCACTAATGCCGTCCGGCAGTGCGGTTTCACTTATTAGGGCGACCGTGTTACTGCTGAAAGCCGCCCCCATGCAGGTTTCCATTTGCCGCAGCATCTCCACTGCGGTAGCAAACCGATTACCTCCATTGATGACCGTAATCCGCTCAACGCCAGCTGCGGTTTGAACATCGGCGGGAAAGAAAGCGCCACCGACAGCAACCACGTGTTGAATGCCGAGCGCTTGCAGCGCGGCGATCGTTTCGGCCGGCACCGAACCTGTAGCGGTCAGCAAGATCGGAATGCCCGCCGCGTAGGACATCGGCCCGGCAACGGTTACGTCGGTGAGCAATTCCGTGTCGCCGGTTACCAGCAGCGCCGACTTCAACCCACTGTTGCAATACTGTGCGTCCACGTTCATCGCAACAGCGATCAGCGCGGCGGTGTCGTATCGGTTGCGTCCGCCGATGCGCTCAACGCTTGCAACGCCGGGCACCGTCGCCAAGGTGGCGGCCACTTGCTGCGACACAGCCGCGGCGCCACCAACTATCAGCACACGCGTGATACCCGCGCTCTCGATCAGGTGCGCCACAGGCACAAACAACTGATCGGGTGGGGTTAACAGCACCGGCGCATTTGCGGCTCGTGCCAGACCGGCGGCAGAGGCTGCATCAATCAGACCCTCGCCCGACGCGATGATTGCCGTGGTCGCGGGTGTGCCAGCGGCTCGTGCCGTTTCGACGTACTGCCGACCCGCAGCCAGAGAAGTCTCATAGCGAGTGGCGCCAGCGAACTCGCGCACAGGGTCGGTTCCAGAATCGCCGTCGGCATCCACCAGCACCTCAACCGAACCGCTAGCTGCCAACGCTGTCGGCGGAGTCAAAGTGATCGCCGGGACGACAAGCAAAGCCAGCAACGCCGCCACGATCGCAACAGCGAACGGCAACATCCGCCGTCGCCCGCGCAGCACAGACTTCTCTACTAAGCCAAAGCTGCGCATGACAGAGCCCCTAGTCAAAAAGTCGGCCAACGACTTAAAGCCAAAAGCCCCCCAACTTCGGGCAATGTAGCATTGGACTGACGCGCTGCCACAGAGATTGAAGATAAAGGTCAGATGATCGCCCGAAATGTCGACGCCAGCCGAGTTGCTCCAGAAGCACTTGAGACCCATCTTGACCAACTAGAGCAAGACATCGGACCGCTGATCAATGCGTTTGTTAAAGCGGGGCGGCGCTTCTATGTGGTGGGTGGCTGGGTGCGAGACCTGCTCATTGCCACCCATCTGGATCGGGGCGACCGGGGTGATCGTGACGCCCGCGGCGATCAGGCTGCCCGCGACGCCACAGACACAGACACCACTCCGCTGGGCTGGCACGACCTGGACATAACCACCGACGCCCGCCCGGATGAAATCAAAAAACTCCTGGCTGAGTGGACGACCACTATCTGGACCACTGGCATCACATTCGGCACGGTCGGCGGGCGGAACGGCTCGTACATAGTTGAGATCACCACGCACCGCGGCGAGCAATATCGCGAGGCATCTCGCAAACCCATAGTGGAGTTCTCCGACGACATCGCAACCGACCTCGCCCGCCGCGATTTCACCATCAATGCGGTGGCGATTGAGCTGCCGAGCCGCCGACTCGTCGACCCTTACAACGGGGTGGCCGACCTGCAAAACCGTGTACTGCGAGCGCCGAGCGATCCGGTCTCTCTGCTTAACGAAGACCCGCTGCGTATTTTGCGAGCCGCCCGATTTGCCGCGGCATTCTCGCTGCACCCTGATCCGGAGTTGGTGCAGGCGATGAGTGACACCTGCGACCGGTTGGCGATCGTGTCGCCGGAACGGATCAGTACGGAGCTGCAGAAGCTGCTGACCGTCGCTGCGCCGGGGATGGGAATAGGACTGCTAGAGCAAACCGGCTGCTTGACGCATCTGGGGATTCTTAGAGATGCGGGTGGGACGGATGAGGCGGCAGCGGCGCGATCGACCGCTCCATCAACGGCACAGTCGAGCGCTACGGCTGCGCGGGCTGCCTTCGTTGATGCGGTTCCCGCAGATGGCTTGCCCGCCACCTCAGCGCATGACATTCGCTGGGCGGGATTGCTACTGCTGGGCGGACATGACGACAAGCAAGCCAGCGAACTGCTCAAGGCGCTGCGCTATCCGGGCGAGGTGTGCAACAACATTGAAGCGACCCTGCGTGCGCTTGCCGATCTGAATCAGACCGCCGTTGCCGCCGCCAGCGAATCCGCCGCCAGTGAACCCGCCGCAAGCGAACCCGCCGCCAGTGAGCCCGCACCACACGCCCGCCGCCTGTTGGCGACTCACGGCGACCACCTACACGCAGCCATAGCGGTCAACGCGGCCATGGTCAGCGCTAACGCACTCGGCATTGGTGCCGGTGTCAGCGTTGACGACATCGCTGGCGCCAACCTGCTTGACACCATCCGTCAGATTGAAGCGGCCGAAGGCGCTCCCCAACTGGGCAAACCGCTAGACGGCAAAGCGGTGCTAGCGATTTCACGCCGCCACGGCACCGAGCTGGTCGGTCCGCAAATCGGCGCCGCTCTCACCCACCTGTTGGAGTGCAGCTACAGCGAAGGCCCCTTGACCGAGCAGCGTGCCGAAGCGCTACTAAAAGAGCATCTAGAAAAAACATACGGCGGCTAGCACTAATGTGTCGGCATGGTCTCGCTCGCAAGCGCTGTCTTGCCAGACACCACGGCACGATCCGGAACGATTGATTATCGGCTCCAACGCAAGCGCGTGCTAGACGACATTCAGGCCGGCAACGTCTCAACCGACGACGTCTGCGATGCGCACCCCGAGCTGCTGCGCGTCGCCAAGAACGCAGCGGCCGAAGTGGGCGAGGTCTGCCCGATCTGCGAAATCGGTGTGCTGCGGGTGGTGGGCTACGCATTCGGGACACGCCTAAGCAACGGCGGCAAGTGCGTTCTAAACGGGACGGACCTGCGCAAAATCACTCAGCGAGAAGGCGTGTTCAACATCTACGAGATTGAGGTCTGCCCGGATTGCGGCTGGAATTACCGCCTGCGCAGCTACCGCATTGAGACAGCCCAGACGGCCGGCAAGACGGCCGGCAAGTCCGCCAGCTAGCCGCCCGTTCGCACCGCCCTGCGTTGCGATTCGGCCTCAAAAATGGCATCCTGAATGGCAGGCGCGCAGCGGCGCCGCACTGTCCGCGAGGCAGCATTTCCCAGCTACCCCTCCAGCCACAAAGCGAGATATGAAGTTCAAAATCGGTGACCGCGTGATCTATCCGCATCACGGCGCAGCAAAAATCACAGCGATTGAAACGCGTGAGGAGTTCGGCGAGAAAAGCGAGTACATCATTCTTCGCACGATTCATGACGACCTCACGTTGCTGGTGCCCAAGAACAAAACCGAAGAGGTGGGGATGCGCCCGCCGATCGACGAAGACGACGTGGCCGATCTGCTGGAGCTGCTAGCCAAAAAAGAGATCCGTGAGCCTGCGAACTGGAGCCGCCGGTTTAAGAATCACCAAGAGAAACTGAAGTCGGGCGACATCTATCAGGTGGCTGAGGTGGTGCGCAATCTGGCTTTGCGGGAGAGCTCGAAGGGGCTCTCGGCGGGTGAAAAATCAATGCTTGAAAAGTCTCGGCAAACCTTGGTGTCTGAGCTGTCGATCAGCATGGATGTCAGCGAGAAAGAGGCGCTCGGCGAGGTGGAGTTGCGCCTAGCTGGTTAACAGCGAAATGCGTTGTAGCAGGCCTGTTGCAGCGCTACTGATACTTGGGGCATCGCTTGGCTTGGTGGCCGGGGCGGTGGCGCTTGTGGCGACGGTGTTTGTTCCCGCCGCGGCGTTCGCGCAGGGCGACGACGACACAGACCCGGGCAGCGAGGCCGACATTCAGACTGCGCTGCGTGAAGCTGGAGGCATGGAGCTGCTGGCCATAGATCCGGGTGTGGTTGGTGCTGGCGCGGTGCGCATAAGGCTGCGCCTGCCGGGCGTTGTCGCCGCGCCCGACGAGTTGATTGTCAATATTCACGGGCCGGTCAGCTCCGAGGCTCACTTCCTCAGCACCACGCAGGGACAGTCGCTGGGTGGCGTGCTGCAAACGCAGACGTTTCCACTGAGTGGGTTGGAAATAAGCGCAACCGGAGTGGCTGAACTGGTGCTGCAAATCAACCAGCCGCCCAGCGAGCCCGGCGAGCCCGGCGAGCCCGGCGAGGAGGCCGAGCAAGCGTCTCCTCCTGCCAGCCAGCCCAGCCCGCCCATCCGACTGGTAGCCGAAGGGGTTTACCCGATAACCATTGAACTGCGAACGCAAGCGCAACAACTGGTCGCTCGCCAGGTCACACACATCTCTCATGTTGTCGCCAGCACTGCTGCCGGCACTGCCGCCGGCACGCGCAGTGAGGCAGCGCTCAGCGTGCTTTTGGTCGCCGATCTGACGTCCGACAGTGCCACCGACATCAGCGAATGGCTAGACGTGTTTAGCCGCCACGTTGAAATTCCCGCGCTTGTTGCCGTCATCCCTGAATTATTTGACAAGCCCGAAAACGCCGACTCAGCGCAACGTCTGGCGCAAGCGGTTGGGGAAGCTCGGGGGCAAGCCGACGCGGTCCAGGCTCGCGCTCGCCAGCGGCTCGTCCTTGCGCCCTATTACCCGATCGATCTGGTCACCTTGGCCGAAGCTGAACTAACCAGTGAAATAGAACAACTGTTCGCCTTGGGTGAGCAGACGCTCGGGCGGCACGGCGAGGTCGCCTCGTCAAGGTTGTGGATCGGCAACCGCACCGCAAGCGCCGAAGAGTTAGCTGCGAACGTGAACCTGGGCGTGCGAAGCGCAATCTTGCCGGCTAGTGCCTTGCGGGCTAGCCCAAGCGGCACAACCTCCGGCACCACTAGCTCAGGTGGCTCCAACCCTGGCAACACCGGCACCGGCACGATCACCCCCAATGCGTTCATCACGGTGGCGAACACTCCCGTCCAGGTGCTGGTAATCGGTCAGCTAGCTCCACCGCAACCCGTTGATACGCCGGGTTCCGCCGCCCAGCGAGTGCTGGCGCATCTGTCCACCATCGCATTGAACAACGCCCAGCCCAATCAGTTCGACTCAGTTGTAGTGGTGGATTTGTCGGCCGATCAGTACAGCCCGCAGCTGGCCGATGCGGTGCTGACCGCCATCGAGCAGCTACCGATCGTGGAAGCGGTGTCGGCTGAGGTCGCGCTTAACAATGCAGCAGCCGGTTCGCCGCCGCGGCAGTTTTCTCTGCCGCCCAGGTCAGATGTCGTCGCCTCAACAAGCGCCGCCGGCAGCAGCATCGACAACGCCAGCACCGGCATCGCCGACGAATACCTTGCTGCGCGCCAGCAACTCAGCTCTTATCGCTCAATGATTCGCAACGAAAACACCGCCGACCACGACGAGCAGTCACGGAACCTGCTGGCGACGTTGTCTACCGCGGCAACTGCCAGTGAGAAAGAGGCGCAGTGGCAGCAGGTCAATAATTTCGTCAAGCTGCAGATAAGTCAGCTAGAGGCTCGCACCAGCCGATCGTTGCGGCTTACTTCTCGTTCCGCTCAGGTTCCGTTTAGTTTTCTGAACACGGGTTCAATACCGCTGCGGGTGGAGCTGCGCTTGTTGAGCGACAAGCTCACGGTTGATGATTTTGACGACGGGGAATCCACAACGCTGGTGCTGCCGCCGGGCGTAACCACGCATGAGTTCGGCTTGCAGACGCTTGGGTCGGGTGCGTTTTTGATGAACCTTGAGCTGCATTCACCGGACGGTGAGTTGTTGCTGGGGCGCACGCCGATTGAGATGCAGTCGGTCACGCCGACTTGGGCGGGGCTGTTGTTGGTGGCGGGGGCGACGGCATTTCTGCTGATCTGGTGGGTTATGGATTCACGCCGGCGGCGCAGACAAAGCGCTAATGCCTGACAGCGACGCGGCGCAATCTGGCGCTGGGCAGGAGGGCGCCAATCAGGGCGGAGCCGGCCGAGCCGCAGCTGGCATAGGGCTGTCACGCCTCAGCGGGCTGGCGCGCGCAATGCTGGTAACCAACGTGCTCGGTGTGGGAGCCGTCGGCGATGCCTTTGCGGCGGCGCTGCGCATCCCCAACATGCTGCAAAACCTGCTGGGAGAGGGCGCGCTGTCGGCGGCTTTTACTCCTTCTTATTCCAAGCTGTTAGAGCGAGACAAGCACGCCGCGGGGCAGCTCGCCGCCGCAGTGGCTTCGTTTCTATTGGCCGTCGTGACCGTCGCGGTGTTGGTGGGTGTGCTTGCGGCACGTCCGATCACACGCCTAATCGCCTGGGGGTTTGAGGGCGAGCGCTTTGAGCTGGCGGTGCAGCTTGTTCGCATCACCGCAATCGGGGCGGGAGTGCTGGTGATCGGCGCTTGGTGCGTTTGCGTGCTCAACACGCATCAGCGGTTCTTCGTGTCTTACGTGGCGCCGGTCATTTGGAACGTCACGCAGGTGGCGGTGCTGATCTTTGTTGTGGTGATCGGCGTGTCGGACGTAGACCGAGCTACGGCGCTGGCGTGGGCTGTGACCGGCGGCGCTATTGCGCAGGTTTTGTTTTCCGTTGTTGCGGTGCGGCGAGCGAACGAGGACATCTTTCGGCGGGCGGCGTCGGCTCCCCCGTCGGCTTCCCCGTCACACACCGGCAGCCTGTGGCAATACCTGAGTTGGCGCCAGGAATCCGTGCGAGGTGTGCTGCGCCGCTTGGCGCCAGCGGTGGCCGGTCGCGGTGCGTTTCAAATATCGGCGTTTGCAGATTTGGCTCTGGCATCGCTGTTAGCGGTCGGTGCGACCGCAGCACTCGCCGCCGCGCAAGCGCTGTATCTCCTGCCGCTGGCACTTGTCGGCGTAGCGGTCGCTGCGGTTGAACTGCCGGCACTCAGTCGTATTGACAACGCGCACGAAGCGATCAACCGCACCGCCGATCGGCTGACGAGCACCGCCTATTTGGTGAGCGGGGCGGTGGTTCTGTATCTGGCCGCCGGGGTGCCGCTGGCCGACACCTTGTTCAACCTGGCGGGACTGCGAGATGTGGTGGGCATCGACGACATAACGCTGATCGCCGTCACGCTCGGGGTTTATTCGCTGGGGCTGCCCGCCATCGTTGCGTCCCGGCTTTGCCAGAACGTCCTATACGCAGATGGCGACACTCGCTCCCCTGCCGGCATCGCCGTGGTGCGGGTGTCTTTGTCCGCGGCAATCGGCCTGCTCGTGATGTTTCCGTTTGATCGACTGGTGGTGGTGGACGGCTCAATCACCGGCCTATCCAGCATCGATTTGGGCTCGCTGGCAATCCTGAACGACGCAGTGCGGTTAGACCCGGCGCTGCCGGCACGGTTAGGTGCGGTCGGGCTGGCGCTGGGTGCGGCGTTTGGCGCTTGGGTGGAACTGGTGTTGTTGAGGCGAGCGGTGCTGGAGCACCGGCGACGTGCGCTACCAAACAACAAAGAACTAACCAGCCGATTGATCCCGCCCGTTGCGCCTGGTGCGGTCGGTGCATCCGGCGCGGTCGGTTCAATCGGAATCGGCAGACACATCGCACCGGCGTTCGCCGCGCTGGCCGCCGGAATAGCCACAGCCTGGACGCTAAACCTGATCGGCGACCCGTCGTCGCTGCTTTCCTTAATCGTTATCGGTGGGGTTGCGGGCGGCGTTCATCTCGGATTAGGGCTGGTGCTAAAACTCCCGGCGGCGCGGCAACTAGCCTCATTGCCAATCAAATGGATGCGCCGCAACCAACCAGGCCAGCGCAATCAGCCAAACCAGCGCCACTAGCAGCGCCACTTACTAGCCAAACCAGAAGGTACGACCAACAATGAATAATGCGCGCAATGTTCAGATTGTCACCGACAGCGCTAGCGATATTCCAGCCGAGGTGGTGGCGCGGCTGGGCATCACGGTGGTGCCGCTGCTGGTGAACTTCGGAACCGAAGAGTTCAAGGATCGTGTTGACCTAGACATTGCGGAGTTTTGGCGGCGCTGCGCGGAGACCGCGGAACTGCCGCAGACCGCTACGCCATCGGCGGGCGTGTTTGAGCAGACCTACCGTGAGGTCGCCGGAGCCCAAAGCGGCGGCGACCCCAGCGGCGGCACCAGTGAAATCGTTGCGATCATCTTGAGCGGTGCGCTGTCGGCCACCATCGAAGCAGCCCGCATGGGAGCGCAAGCCGTAGCGCCCGACATCGCCGTGACCGTGGTTGACAGCAACAACGTGTCGATCGCGCAAGGCCAGCTGGTGATGCTGGCCGCAGAGATGGCGCAAGCCGGCGCAGCCAGCGCAGAGATAGAGCGAACCGTCAACGACGCCATCGGTCGCACACATCTATACGCCACGCTCGACACGCTCGAAAACCTGCGCAAGGGCGGACGCATCGGTGCCGCCCAATCGTTGCTTGGTTCGGTGCTGTCCATCAAGCCGCTCATAAAAATCGCCGACGGCGAGGTGAAGCCCGACGGCAAGCAGCGCACCCGAACCAAAGCGTTGGCGCACTTGTACGGATTGGTTGAAGCCCAGGCCGGCGACATCGAGCAACTGGCGGTGATCCATGCGGAGGCGAAAGACGCTGGCGAGTTTGCGCAACGGCTGGCGCCGCTAATGGATACGGAGATCATGGTTACCGACATCGGGCCGGTGGTGAGCGTCCATGCCGGAATCGGCGCTATCGGCGTCGCCTTTAGAACACGGTCAGGCGCAGGCGAAGCGGACGAGGCGGGCGCCGCAGGTCAGGGTCAGGGTCAGGTCGCAACAGATCAGGTCGCAGCAGGCGATGAGCAAGCCTGAGCGCTACCGACTAATCGAACAACTCCCAGACCTGCTACCAGACGCGGCGACCCAGACCTGGCTGGGCACCGACCTGACGCTTAATCGGCCAGTGACGATCCGCCTAACCGAAGTTGACAGCGAGCCCGGGCTGCGGCTGCGGCTGCAAACGCAGTCTTTGGCGTCGCTGGAACATCCGGGGTTGCTGCACATTCTTGACAGCTACACACAAGACCGGCAGCTAGCCATAGTGACCGAGCAGTTGCCGCAGCACACGCTGGCCGAGGAGCTATCCGACGATGGCGTGTTCCCTCGGCTGACCGAACAAGAGGCGCTGCAGGCGGTGGTGACGGTCGCCGATGCGTTGCACGCTTTGCATTGTGCGGGCTTCACGCATGGGGGGGTTAGTGCGGCGCAGGTGGGTCGCCGGCGTGAGGGCGGATTCATTTTGCTGACGGGACCGCCGACCGCCGATGCGGTGAACATTCCTGCGCCTCGCAAGGCGGACGTGCGCAGCGTGGCGGCCTTGGCGCACGAGCTGTTGGTGGGGGAGCCGCCCGAAAGCAAGGCGAACAAAACCTGGCGGATTGATCCAGCGATTTCACCCGTGGTGAAGCCGGTGCTGGCAAAGGCTGGCTCCGTTGATGACTGTTGGCCCGATGCGGCGGCTTTGGTGAGCGCTTTTAACAAGGCCGCCGATGAGCTTGCCTTGGAGCAGCGGGAGTCGCGGGCGCGGCTGGCTAAGCGTCCGAAGGCCGCCAAGCGAGAGGCACAAGTCAAGCGGGGAAAAGTTGTGGGGGCGCGGCCGGCGAGCGGGCGCTCTATCGCTCACTGGTACCGGCAAGGTTGGGCCGCAGTGCTGGCTGTGGTTATCGGCGGCGCGGTGCTGCTGGGCGGCGGCTGGTGGCTACTTGCGCGCTCTGATGATGGTGCTGGTTCCGGCGGCACTGACACCGCACAAACTGCAACTACGCCAGACGGCGGTGCTGCTGGCGCTGGCAATGCTGATGGTGGCGCGGCTGACACTTCCGCCAACGGTGCCGGTGCTGACGGCGAGACCGACAGCGCCGACGCGAACGGCAATACCAGCGGCAACACCGCCACGCCGCCCGTAACCCCATCCACTTCACCACCTGAGGTCACACGGGTTCCAGCGGAGATAGCCCGTATCACAGATTTTGATCCGCTCGGCGACGACGTGATCGAGCATCCAGAGCGGCTGCTATCTATCAACAACGGCGATCCGCTAACCGGCTGGAACACATCGCGCTACAACACCTCCCGCTTCGGCGGCCTCAAAGACGGCGTGGGTCTGTTGGTGGAACTAGGCGGCGAGGAGACGGCCGAAATCGCCCAGGTGTCAATCGAGTCGCTCAGCACCGGTTGGACATTTCAACTCTTCGCTTCACCGCAACGACGAGCGACACAGATTGAGTGGGACGATCCGATCGCAGAACAAACCGTCGGGCCGAACCGCGGCGAGCCGGTAACGCTGGACCTCGCCGCCCTACCAGCGTCGACCTTGTTGGTGTGGATCACCGACCTGGGTGACGAGCTAGATACGGGCGGTTTTCGTGTGACCATCACCGGCATTCGAGTAAGCCGCTACCACAACCCATAGGCGCAAGAACCCATAGGCGCAAGCTCAGCCACCGGTCGCCCGCCGCTTCCACCTCAGCGCACTCGCTGTGCGCTCTTTGGCTAGCACTGCTTATGCTTTGCGGCGTGAGGAAGCGCCGACGCAAGTCCCCGACCAACTCCGCCGCAGACACTGGTGCTAGCGCTGGCGTTGGCGCGGACGGCACCGGCAATAGCGGCACCGGCGGTTCGGCATCTTCAGATGCCATAGCGCAGTTCACGTCCAAGTTCGTGGGCGCCGTTGACGCAGTGGCATCTCGCACCACCGGCCCCTTGCTAGTGGCGGTGCGCGCAGTCGTGTATGCGCTGGTCATCGCGCTGGCCGCAATCGCCGTCATAACTCTGGTGGTAATAGCCGCAGTGCGCGGCATCGACACCGCCGTTGAGGTGCTATTCAGCGGCGAAGTTTGGCTCACCTACTTCATCTGCGCCTTCGTATTTCTCGTGATCGGCTGGGTGTTTTGGGCAAAACGCCGCCGATCCCCACAAACCTGAACCACGCCATACCCAAACCTGAACCACGCCGACCTAGACCACACAGCACGAGCCACCTGACATGAGTACCGACACAAACATTCACAACGTCATCATCGTTGGCAGCGGCCCCGCCGGGCTGACAGCCGCCATCTACACGGCCCGCGCGCAACTTGAGCCGCTAGTAATAGAGGGCGAGCCGAGCTCCACGTCTGATCAGCCGGGCGGCCAGTTGATGCTCACCACCGACGTTGAGAACTACCCAGGATTTCCCGATGGCGTGATGGGCCCCGACCTAATGCTGAACTTTCGCCAGCAGGCCGAGCGGTTTGGAGCGCAATTTCTCACCGCCAAGGTCACGAAGGTCTCCCTTGAGCAGAGCCCGCTTTGCGTGAGCGTCGGCGATGACGACTACTTCGCTCGCACCGTGATCATTTCGACCGGCGCACAAAGCCTGATGTTGGGGCTTGAAAACGAGGACCGGCTGATCGGGCATGGCGTCTCTACCTGCGCCACGTGCGACGGCTTCTTTTTCCGCGACCAAGAGATCGCTGTTGTGGGCGGCGGCGACAGCGCCCTGGAAGAGGCGCTGTTCCTCACCCGCTTCGCATCGAAGGTGTACCTGGTTCACCGCCGCGACAAGCTGCGGGCGTCTCGCATAATGCAAGAACGAACGTTCGATAACGAGAAAATCGAGATTCTGTGGAATAACGAGGTCAAGCAGATCCACGGCGACCAGCAGCTAACGGGGCTAACCCTGCAAGACACCACAAACAGCGAGCAGCGGGAGCTGGCGGTGACCGGGCTGTTTATCGCTATCGGCCATCGCCCAAATACCGATCTGTTTGCCGATCAGCTTGAGCGCAAGCCCAACGAATACCTGATGACCAAGCCCGACAGCACCGCCACTGAGATCGCTGGCGTGTTCGCTTGCGGCGATGTGCAAGACGACTTCTACCGTCAGGCGGTAACGGCGGCGGGCTCGGGCTGCATGGCGGCGATCGAGGCCGAACGTTGGCTGGAGGGTCAAGGGCACTAAGCTTGTCTTTGCTTGTAACAAGCAAACAGGGAGGCAACTATGGGTGCTGAAATCTCCGCCTTAGACGAACATACGTTCGAAGAACAATTGAACTCTTCCGACGCACCGGTGTTGGTGGACTTCTGGGCTGAGTGGTGCGGCCCTTGCAAAACGATCGCGCCGATTCTGGAAGAAATCGCCGCCGAGCAGGACAGCCTGCGGATCGCAAAGGTAAACGTCGACGACAACCCCGATCTCGCCATGAAGTACAACGTGATGAGCATCCCCACGATGATCGTTTTTTCTGACGGTGAGCCAGCCAAGCGCCTGGTCGGAGCAAAGCCAAAAGCTGCTCTGCTAGAGGAGCTGGGAGAATTCCTCGCTTGAAGACAGTCGTCTAACCCGGCCTTTTAGCGTCGGCGCGCGCGGCGACCACGTTCGAGACCTGCAACAGCGTCTCTGCGCGCTATCACTAGATATTCACTGCCCCGTAACGGGGTTCTTTGACGATGTCACCAAGGCGGCCGTTGAGTATTTTCAGGCCGACAGATCCATTGACGTAGACGGAATCGTTGGCGTTCAAACTTGGGCTCTGCTGGTGGAGGCAGGCGTCCGGCTGGGCGATCGTCCGTTGTACCTGCGGTCGCCGGCGCTGCGCGGCGACGACGCTGCCGATCTGCAGCAAATGCTCAGCACGCTGGGCTTTTACTCTGGCCGAATAGACGGCATCTGGGAATCAGAGTCGTCCGTTGCGCTGGTTGATTTTCAGTTGAACGTCGGCATTACCGGGGATGGCGTTTGCGGCGCTCGCACCATCGTTGCCTTGGAAAGGGTTATGCGCCCCCTGGCGGGCGCAAACGCTGTGGCGCAGCTGCGGGAGCTTCATCGACTGCCGGTAGGTGATGCCGAATCGGGTCTGGGTGGTCATCGGATAGCCGTCGGCGAGATAGGCGGGCTTGGCACCATGGTGGCCGCCGCCAGGCGTGTTCTGATGGCGCAAGGTGCTGATGTGCTGCCCCTTAACCACCCCAGCTGGAGCGTTCAGGCGGAACAAGCCAATCGATTTGGGGCTGCGGTTTATATTGGTGCCGAAGTTCGCCCGGGAGCCGAACCCTCGGTGAATTTCTTTCAGGGTCGCCATTTTGTGAGCGAGCTGGGGCGAAAGTTGGCGGAAGACCTGGTTGATCGGCTAAATCCAGCCCTGGGGCCGCTTGAAATGCACGGAATGGCGCTACCGGTGCTACGTGAAAGCCAGATGCCAGCGGTTTTAGCACGAGTTGGCGATGTTGCGACGTTGATTGAGCACAATCAAGCAATTGCGAACGCTATCTGTGAGGCTACGACCGGATTATTAAGCCAAACAGCCTTGAAATAACAGGGTTATTCACAAGTTTTGCCCTCCTGTGCATATCCTTTAGGTAGAAGGTAAAGCTCCTAAGGTTCAAGTGATCAGCTCTGACACAACCTTCAAGTAGTGCTTGAACCTTCAGAAATACCCAAAATCCCTGAGATTCGGCCCAAATCAGGCAAATCTGCGAACCAAATCTGGATTTTCCCCGTGCCAGCGGCTAGTTTCACGCTCACCTGGGTTGAAAGTAGCTCTTCTAGCTGATTTTGCACCTCTAGCAGCGCAACAGGGCCCGTTGCGGAGGTGGTTTTCGTGTTTTTGGAACGCGCCGCCGCAGATTTAGGCCCGGATTTAGCCCCAGAGTTCCCTGCACCTTCACCCTTTACCGCTTGCTCAACATCTCTAACCGACCAGTCATCTTTGGCGGCCTGCTTGGCTAACGATTCTTGCAGGGCTTTTTCCTCGGTGCCAAGCAGTGCCCGAGCGTGCCCGGCAGTTAATGATCGTTCTTGTATGAGACGCTGCACCGACGCCGGCAAACTCATCAAACGCAAGGCATTCGTGACTACGGCACGGCTTTTGCCTAGCTTCTCCCCCACTTGTGCGTGCGTCAGGCCGAAGTCGTCGATTAGCTGCTGATAGGCAGCGGCCTCCTCCAAAGCGTTCAGGTCTTCGCGGTGGGTATTTTCAATAATCGCATTTACCAGGCTCGCCTCATCATCGGAATCCTTGATGACTACTGGGATTGTGGGGATTCCGGCCTGTTTGGCGGCTCGCCAGCGGCGTTCACCGGCGATCAGCTCAAATTGATCGGCAGCTCCGGTTGCACGTACAACAATCGGCTGAAGCACGCCCACGGTTTTGATGGATTCGGCCAAGGTCTTGAGCGCTGCTTTGTCAAAATGCTGGCGAGGTTGTAGCGGGTTTACCTCTATCTGCGTCAGCGGGATCTCACGATAAACCGAGTCATTGCTGGGAATCAGCGCACCCAGCCCTTTACCCAGTCCCCTGGCTTTAGCGTTCATTAGGTCTGCTTTCGGTCAATAATTTCTTGCGCAAGTGCTTGGTAGGCAGCGGCTCCGCTGCTGGTCTTGTCATATGAGGTAACGGGCAAGCCGTGGCTGGGTGCTTCGGTAATGCGCACTGAGCGCGGGATGATGGTTTCGCACACAGCATCGCCGAAATGGTCCCGCACTTCTTGGATTACCTGCCCCGCCATTCGGATTCGTTTGTCATACATCACCAATACCAGCGCACTGATCTGCAGCTCTGGATTCAGGCTCTGCTGGACTAACCCAACGTTATGGATCAGCTGTCCTAAGCCCTCTAAGGCGTAGTACTCACACTGAACGGGCACAACCACCTCTTTGGCGGCGGTGAGGGCGTTGACGGTTAGCAGCCCCAACGACGGCGGGCAGTCAAGAACCACGTAGTCGTAAGAATCCAGCACCCCCGCCAGCGCATCTCGCAGCTTGGTTTCTCGACTGAAGGCCGATACAAGCTCCAGCTCCGCTCCCGCCAGCTCCATGCGTGACGGCGCAACAGAAAGATTGTCCGTGCTGGTCGGAACGATGCAGTCTTGCAGCGTGGCGTTGCCCACAAGCACCTGGTACATCGAAGTTTCAAGCGAACGAGGATCGACCCCTACACCGGTGGCTGCGTTGCCCTGCGGATCAAGATCAACTAGGAGAGTGCGGAGGCCTTGCTCGGCAAATGCCGCAGCCAAATTGACGGCGGTAGTGGTTTTCCCGACGCCGCCTTTCTGGTTGGCGACAGCCAGCACTCGTGCCATGAAGCTCCTTGTTATCTGCTGCGATTTAGCAGTCGGAGACTACCCAATGTTTCACG
This sequence comes from Candidatus Poriferisodalaceae bacterium, assembly GCA_965212125.1. Lineage (GTDB taxonomy): Bacteria > Actinomycetota > Acidimicrobiia > Acidimicrobiales > Poriferisodalaceae > CAYRJD01. Next base: position 1,867,995 of record OZ243045.1, read on the forward strand.
TGAAACATTCACGCTTTTTATGGCACCACCGGTAGTTTGCGGTTAGCGGCTCCTAGCGGCAGCTTCCTGCCGACAAGTTTGCGTGGGCCGCTGTAGGCGCCGCTGTAGGCGCTGCTGGGGCCATCCCTGCAAGCACCGCTGCAACGGCGAGAGCAGGCAAACGAATTTAGAACGAACGTTCGTACTAGTCGCTCGCAGTGCCATACTCGCAATACTGACGACATGGCAGACAGCGACGCTGAACTAGAGAACGTGCTCCACGAAGCACAGCAAGAAGGATTCCTGGGGAAGGGAGACGTTGCCGACTACATCGCTCACGCTCGGGCGCACGCCGAGCTTGCGCTAGGCAACCCGGCCAACACGGTCTTCGAGCCAGACGCCGACCCCTTGCAATGCCTTGATCTGGGATCGGGTGGGGGAGTGCCCGGGCTAGTGGTTGCGCTGGATTACCCGGACATCGCCATGACATTGCTGGAGCGCTCGGACCGGCGCTGTGAGTTTCTAGCCACGGTGATCGTGCAGCTGAACCTGACTGACTCAACCATCGTGGAATGCGCCGACGCGGCAGACGCAGCCCACATGCCAACGCATCGGCAAAACTACGACTACGTCTTTAGTCGCTCCTTCGGCAAGCCAGCGCTAGTTGCGGAGTGCGCGGCTGGGCTGCTAATCCCAGGCGGAGAACTGATAGCCAGCGAACCGCCGGTTAGCGATCCCGCTCGCTGGCCCGCAAACCCGCTGGCAAAACTGGGCATCGAGCTAATCGAAATCACCGACACCACGCCGCATTTCGCGGTGCTGCGCAAGGTTGATCTCTGTTCCGATGAACATCCACGCCCCTGGGCGAAAATGCTCAAGCAGCCGCTCTACTAGGCGGCTGGCACCACCACAACACGGCGGCGAGGCTCATCGCCCACAGAGATAGTCGACACTCCGTCAACCTGATTAACAACGTCGTGAACAACCTTGCGGTCGGCCGCACTCATCGGCTCCAGCCCACGCTCAACGCCACTGTTCTTCACGCCATCAACAAGCTCACGCACGTAAGCCTCCAGTGCCTCGCGGCGCTTCTGGCGGTAGCCGCCAACGTCCACCCGCAGGCGAGCCCGCCCACCCATGGGCAACTTGCGCTGCAGCATGGTCTTGCACACCTCGTGAAGCGCTGACACGTGGCGGCCGCGCGGGCCAATCATCACGCCGAGCTGGGATAGGTCGCCAGCTACGTTCACCTCAAAGCCGTACTTGTCGGTGCTGATAATTTCCGCATGACCCTCAACGCCAAACGCGGCGGTCAAGCCATTGATGAAATCCGTCACCAACTGCTGCTGAGATGTGAAGTCAATCTCCGGCTCAAGGTCGGCGGGATCTGCTCCAACTTCGGCCTCGTTGGCAGGAAAATCTGAAGTTTCTGTAGACATTTGCTAGCTCCTCAAGAGTAGGGCAGGGCAGCGTCAGGTAAGCCTACGGGTACGCGTGTTGGATTCGGTCTGCTGACCGTTTGCGGACTGTTTGTCGCTGCCGGATTTCTTGGTGTTTCCGGATTGCCTGTTGCCGCCAGACTGCTTGCCGTTCGGCCGACGGCGAGACCGAGACGATTGCTGTTTGGGGCCACGCTTGTTGTTGCGCTGCTTGCGGCCGCGAGAGCGCCGCTTCGAACTAAACCGCTCTTGCCCTTTTATGGTTCCACGCGGTGTGATTCTTGCCCGCACACGAGCAGGGACATCACGCCGCAACAGCAACCCAACCCGTCCGGGCTCCTGCAAAACCTCGGTCTCAACTTCTTTGGGCAGCACACCCAGATGCTCGATCGCTAGCTGTTTTGCCTCATCAACAGTGGGGGCGTTGACAATTATCCACTCCATGCAACTACCGGACGGCCGTCAGGCGATTAGCGCCGTTTGCGGCTGCGGCTGCGCCCGTCGCCAGCGGTGCGACGACTTTGGATCGGTTTCGCCGCTGAGTCGTCAGACCCAGACTTGCCGTTGCGCGCCGAGCGAGACGGACGGGCAGGGCGAGCAGACCTAGCCGGGCGGGCTTTGCCGTTTGCAGCGGACTTGCCGTTTGCAGCAGGTTTGCCGTTTGCAGCAGGTTTGCCGTTCTTGCCGTTTCTGCCATTGCGTCCGTTTTCTGCGCTTGGCGCACCTGCGTCTGGTTTGCTGCCGCGCCCAAATCGGCTTAGCAGTCCGGTCTTGGCGGGCACAGCGGCAGCGCCATTTGTTTGCGGTGTTTGCGGTGTTTGCGGCTGGCTGTCTGCTTCGGCAGGTGCTGGCGATTGCGGGGAAGCCGCCGACTTGTTTTTCGCAGCCGGCGGCGAGGCGGGCTTCTTCGATCCTTGCTTCTTCGATCCTTGCGGGGACCCTTTCGGCGACCCCTGCGGTTTAGCGACTCGAGCAGACCCAATCTCACTAGCGGCACCGGCCGATCCAGCCGCCCGTCGCGCCGCACTGCGCGCAGCTCGGTCTTCTAGTCGCTGTCGCTCTGCTTCAAGCGCCTTCCTCGAACGTTCGTTCGCCACCTCCGGTGACTCCGGCACCGGCGCAGTCCGACCGGCGGCGCCGCCCGTAAGTCTGTCGGTGAGCTTTTTTGACCGAGGCTTACTGCCACCTCTAGGACCCACAGCCTTGGGGTCACCACCTTTGGGGCCCGCAGCAGCAGGCGGCGGTGCAAGCTCGCCCGTATCACCTGACTCGTCCGGATCAATCTCCGTAACAGCTTCCGCCTCAAGCAAAGACGGCCCCTGCGCTTCGGCCGCTTTCATCGTGCGGTGAATGTACGCCTGCTGGGCAATGCGATAAAGCGAGGACGCCACGAAATAAACCGCCAGCGCCGCCTGCACAATAAAACTGAACACCGGCAGCAAAAACGGAAGCACCTTCATCATCACTTCCATTTGCCGGTTGGGCGAAGCGACACCAGAGCGGCGGGCCTTCATCTGGCGTTGCTGCAGCCACGACAGTCCGAAGGTGAGCAGCACCAGCCCCAGGTAGGGGAGCGCAGCGACAAAATCGTCAACCAAGACATTGTTGGCGGAGCGAGCCAAGTCCATGCCGAAAGACCGCATCTCGCCGTCGTCAACCAGGTCACGGAACAGCTGGGAGCTTTCGTTCAAGTAGCGCGGCATAAACCCGTCGCCGTCCGGGTTCATCGCCGTCAATCCGCTGATCACGCGATACAAAACGAAGAACACCGGTATCTGAATCAGCGTCGGCAGGCAGCCACCCAACGGGCTGACGCCGTGCGTCTGATACAGCTTCATCATCTCTTCGTTGAGCTTTTGCCGATCGCCTCGATGGGCCGCCTGCAGCCGCTTGATTTCTGGTTGCAGCGTTGACATCTGCATCATCGACCGAGTGCCCTTGATGGTCAGCGGCGTGAAGGCAACCATGATGGTCAGCGTCAGCAGAACGATCGCGACCGCATACGCGTTGGAGCCGATCAGCCCGTCAAACAGGTCGTAGAAAAAGGCGAGCAGCCATGCCAGGCCGTTAAACAGCGGATCAAACATCAGACCTCATCTCGGCTGGCAGGGAAGCGGATTACTGGCAGGCGCAGGCGGCTGTTTGCGTGGCGGAACTGGATCAAACCCAGTCCCTCCCCAGGGGTGGCAGCGCCCGATCCTTCGCAAGGACAACCAAGTCCCCTTCAAAGCACCGTGCGTCGTAATCGCCGACAATGCGTACTGCGAGCAGGTTGGATCATAACGACACGACGGCAGACGCATACGAGGCAACGACCGATATCCCTTCACCAGCCATAACAGCACGGCTGCGGGTGGGCTGGTTCGCGGCGGGCGGGTGGCTGGGATCGCCGCAGCCGGGCTCACTGTCATGGCGGGGCTCATTGGGTTGCCTTGGTTGCTTGGGTTGCCTTGGCCAGCATGGTTTCAAGGTCAGCCAAAATCGTGCGATAAGAAATGCCGGGCGGGCCAGCCGCAGCCGCCGGCGAAACAGCAGCAGGGGTTGGCGACGGCATGCGCGGGCCAATCAAATAACGCCCGGGCGCAAGCTGTTCGTGCAGCTCTGCCAACGCGGCCATCAGTCGCCGCCGCAGCCGGTTGCGAACAGTGGCAGTGCCGAAGTGAGCGTTGATTGCAAACGCAACTCGCGGCCGCACAAGCGTTGCGTCCTTAGCAAGACGCAACCACAACGACTCCCCGTTGACGCGGCGACTGCGACGAAGCAACTCAAAGTCGGCCCTTGCGGTGCAACGATCGAACGCCCTCAAGCGGTGAGCTTGCTGCGTCCCCTACGACGGCGAGCTTGGATAACCGCCCGGCCGGCCTTGGTTGACATGCGGTTGCGGAAGCCGTGCTTGCGGGCGCGGCGGCGGGTGTTTGGCTGGTAGGTGCGTTTCATCGTGCTAGCTCCGTTGTGCTCAGGCGTACTTAGCTTTACTGCTTTACTAGGCGCTCCAGGTTAGGGCTAGTTGCGCCGTGCCAGATGTTCGCGCGCCTATCAGGGGGTGGTTTGACCGCGAGTCGGCGTGGCTCGGGTGTCGCCCAGTCTCTTCCCAGGCATCGCTCAGGTGTCGTCCAACTGCCACCCAACTGCCAGCCGAACGCCGCGCGGCTCCCACTTGCCAGCGCACCACTTGCGCGCCAGCGCAATACGCCATAGGTTGCGAAGCCCGACTCAGCACCACCCGCAATGCAGGTCTGTGAGCGGCTCACACAAACGAACAACATCACACTTGAGGTGGCAACCAAATTGAACCGACCAGCCAAAACAAATGCCAGCAACTGACCAAACCGACGGCGATCAGCCCGCCGCCGATCGCTGGCAAAGCTGCTACGAGACCCTTCAAAAAAATGTGCCCGACCCGGCGTGGATGACATGCCTGCGGCACCTGCACCTGGTGGAGATTGACGACGGCCGCGTGTGCTTGGCGGTACCAACCGTGACCATGCGCTCTCGCATCCACAGCCGCTACCAGCAAACGCTGCTGGCCGCGCTGGCCGAGGTCGGCATCGAAAACCCCGCACTGGAAATTGAGGTGCATGAAGATCTCCCGCCGCCGCACGACACCAACACCGCCGACCAGACCAACATGGATGAATCGTTTGCGGTCGCGCATGAACAAAATCAACGCAGCCAGCGCGCGACTGTCCACCACAACGCCGCACACGACGATGCCCGACCGGCCCGCCCGGATGATTCGGACGCAGCTGCTGGCGGAAGCCAAACCACCGACGGAAGCCAAACCACCGACCACCAACCCAGCGGCAACAACCAGACCACCGGCAACGGTCGTGTCAACAGTTCCGTGCTGGCCACCGCCAACCCGCTCGGCAGCGGTGAACAAACGTTCGACAACCACGTGATCGGCCATCACAATCGTTTCGCATCCGCCGCCGCACTAGCGGCCGCCGAAATGCCGGGTGACACCTACAACCCGTTGTTCATATACGCCAAGGTCGGGCTCGGCAAAACCCATCTGCTGCAAGCCATCCAGAACTTCGCACGCACGCACCACCCGAAAATCAAGGTGTGCTATGTCACCGCCGAGACCTTTCTGAACGAGTTCGTCGACGGCATGACCAACAAAAACCAGAACTTCAAGAAGTACCGCAGCGTCGACGTGCTGCTGCTAGATGACATTCAAATCATCGAGAGAAAAGAAGCGTTCCAAGAAGAGGTGTTCCACACTTTCAACGATCTGTACACCAGCAAGCGCCAGATCGTCATCACGTCAGACCGCCCGCCACGCAACCTCGCCACCCTGTCGGATCGCCTGCGCAGCCGATTCGAGTGGGGCCTTGTCACCGACATCGGGCAGCCAAATCTTGAAACCCGCATGGCAATCTTGCGTCTGTTGCTGCGGGACACCAGTTACAACGTGCCAAACGAGGTGCAGGAGCTCATCGCCGAAAAGATCACCAACAACATCCGTGAGCTTGAAGGCGCGCTGAACCGCGTCGTCGCCTATTCCCAGCTGACGCAAGAAGCGATAACACCGGCGATGACGCAAGATCTGCTGGGTGAGATGTTTGAAGGCAAGGCCAGAGCCGTCACGCCCAAGCAGATAATCGAAACCACTGTCGCCCGCCTCGGCTATTCGGCGCAGGAGCTCAGCAGCCCGAGCCGGCAGCAATCTTTGGTGAAGGCGCGCCACACCTGCATGTACGTGATGCGCGAGCTGACAGACCTGAGCTACCCAGACATCGCTGGCCACTTCGGCAACCGTGACCACAGCACCGTGGTGCACGCCGTCAAGAAAATCGCCAAGACGATGCATACCGACGAGGACCTCTTCAACCAGGTGCATTCGCTGATCGACGAGATCCGCGCCGCATGAGACACCGCATGAGCATCACCATGAGCTCGCGCCAGCCGCAACAGCGCCACCTAATACCTACGTCCAGCCTGGCTGTGCGCAACCAGGTGGATAAGCCTGTGCCTAGGCGGTGGGATTTCACCAATTGTTCAACACCCAGCGGCTAATGTCGCTAGCCCATGTTCAAAACTGTGAGTACTGTGAATATGGTGCGGACAAGCAAATCCAGCGTTCGCACGGGTTTCACTCACTTACTCACTTTCCACAGCCCCTACTACTGCGACCATCTAATACAGACGGTTTCTAATTGGTAGTAGTGAACAACTTGCCGTCCCAGCAAAAACAAAGGAGCCGACCTCAATGAAGATCCGCTGCGATAAAGAGATATTTGTACGCCGTCTAGCAGCGGTGTCGCGAGCAGTCGTGTCGCGCCCGAACCTTGACGTGCTCAACGGGTTGCAGCTCGTAGCCAAAGACGGCACCCTCACCCTCACCGGCAGCAGCCTGGATACAACTATTCGGGCCCGCTTCGAAGTGAGCGTTGACGAAGAAGGCGAAGCGGTGTTGCCCGCCCGACTAATAACCAGGATCGTCGGCTCGTTGAATGCGGCCGAGGTCACCATTGAGGTCGCAGACGATGATGCGGTGATCTCCGGCGGGCGATCAACGTTCAAGGTGCGTGCGTACGCATCGGCCGACTTCCCACGGGTTAGCGAACCGGAAGGCAGCGACGTGATGGTTAGCGCTAGCGCACTGGCGCACGGCATCCGGCGAGTGTCCGGTGCCGCTGGCGACGACATGGCTCGTCCGATCCTCACCGGCGTACTGTTCGAAGAGCACGATGGCGGCCTGCGCATGGTCGCCACCGATTCCTACCGGCTGGCGCTATGCAACCTGCAGGGCGTCGGCGTGCTGGAAAAAGAGCAGAAGGTAATCGTGCCGGCTGAGGCCCTGGACGAGTTGGGGCGCCTGATCGGCGATTACGACATTGAGGAGTCAGACGAAAAGGTCGTCGTTCGGCTCGCCGAGCGTGACATCGGTTTTGAGGTGCCAGACGGCACGGGCACCATTCAGATCAACACGCGGCTGATTGAGGGTGATTTTCCAAAGTACGAATCGCTGATTCCGGCCGAGTCGCCCAGCGTGTTGGAGGCGAACAAGGGCGAGCTGACGGATGCGCTGCGGCGGGTCAAGTTAATAGCTCGTGAAATGACGACGCCGGTGCGGCTGACGCAAAGCAGCAGCGGGGTGGCTCTGCTGGTGAAGGTGCAAGACGTCGGCGAGGCGGAAGAGAACGTCGATGCCAGCTACGAGGGCGAGCCGCTGACGATTGCTTTCAATCCGGAGTATTTGCTCACTGGGCTGGAGGCGATCGACTCGGACATGGTGAAGCTGGACTCAACCGATGAGCTCAAGCCGGCCGTGTTGCGCCCGACGGGCAGCGACGATTTTCTTTACCTGATGATGCCGGTGCGTATTACCTGACGGCTGGGATGCCCATTGAATGCATATCGAGCGGGTCGGCCTACGGCATTTTCGCAACCATCTAGCCACTGAGATTGAGCTAGATCCGCAGATCACTCTTGTTACTGGACCCAACGGGCACGGCAAGACCAATCTGCTGGAGGCGATTGACCTGCTCAGCGGGCGGCGTTCGTTTCGTGGTGCGCACACTGCGGACTTGATCAATGTTGGCGGCGTTGCCGGTCGCGTTGCCCACGGTGCCGTTAGTAGCACGGCCGGCATTGGCACCGCAGGCGGGCGGGCCGCGGTTGAGGCGGTCGTGATTGGTGGCGGTGAGTCGTATGAGCGCCGCCTTGAGGTCACGATGTCGTTTGACTCTGGCGCTGCCACTAAAGCCACGATCAACCGCAACAATGTGCCTCGCTTGAGCGACCTAGCAGAGGTGCTGCAAACGGTTGTCTTCACGCCGGGCGATCTGGAGTTGGTGCAAGGCAGCCCCGGCACCCGCCGCCAGCTGCTAGACGACGTCGCTGGAGCGATCAGCCGGGATTACCGAACTGCCCGGCAGCAGCTCGACCGAGTGCTGCGCCAACGCAATGCGCTGTTAAAGCAGTCGCGCCATCGATTTGACGAAGACGCCGAGCGGACGCTGGCGGTGTGGGACAGCCAGCTGGTTCAATGCTCGGAGACTCTCGGCGAGCACCGGGCGCAAACGATCATGCAACTTCAGCCGACCGCAGATCAGTACTACGCAAAGTTGGCCGCGGATGCAGCCGCTGCGCCTCCAGCGGCCGGGCTAGCGCTGAGCTACCACGCGCCGTGGCGCGCCGACGGCATGGCTGCGGCGTTGGAGCAAAGCCAGCAAGAAGACTTGCGGCGGGGAGTCACCACGGTTGGTCCGCATCGAGATGATCTAGTGGTTACGTTGAACTCGCTGCCCGCTGGCACGCATTGTTCGCAAGGCGAGCAGCGCTGCTTGGCGTTGTCGTTTCGGCTGGCGCAGCATTGCTTGTTGACCGAAGCCCTGGCCGATGCGCCGGTGGTTCTGCTTGACGATGTGTTCTCAGAGCTGGACACCCAGCGGGCAGAAAATCTGATTCATTGCCTGCCGCAATGTCAGGTGGTGGTTACGAGTGCGACTGGTTCTTTGCCATCTAACGCCAGCGTCGCAAAACACATTGAGCTGCTGAACGGGCAGGTACATGACCGCCGCAGCTAACAAGCCCTGGCAGCCGGACGATTCCGACTTGCGCCCGCTTGGTCAGTCTTTGGATCGAGTTGTGCGCCAGCTCGGACCGGCGGCGGGGATTCTTGCTGTTATCAAGCTCTGGCCTGAGATTGTGGGCGAAGACATCGCGGAGCAGTGCCATCCGGTGCGCCTGCAGGACGGGCGGTTGTTGGTGAGTGCTGCTGATTCGAATTGGGCGGCGGAGCTGAGATACAACGGGGCTTACGTCATTGAGCGACTTGCCGCTGAGCTGGGTGCCGGGGTGGTTGATCACCTTGACATCAAGGTCGGGTAATGCGCTGGCTGCGCGGGGTTGATTTGTTTTCTGAGCATTTAGCCGTAAATAGAGATCAGCAAATGCGCCGGCATGTCCTACTATGCCTGCCGATGAAATTTTTCCTGTTGCCCTTGCTGTCTCTAGCACTGTTTGTGGCTGCTGCGTGCGGCGCTAGCACAACCAACCCACCGCCGGATGATCCTGAGGATGCTCTGACGCTGCCTCCGCTAGAAACCACTGTGCCATCGAGCGCCAACACGCCTAGCGCCACCGTTCCACTATCGGCCGGTATCACGTATGAGGAGATCCTTTCTCAGTTGTTTGTGGCGCTTGGTGTGCAGCCAGACGAAGCACCCGATCGCTCAACCGCTGATGTGCCTAAAGAGCAAGAGTTTATAGTTCGCATCGGTGAGCAGATAGCGCTTCGGGTAGATGAAGGAATGCGGCAGTCTGACGAAACCGACATAACCTATTTTGAGCGCCGCGCAACCATCTTTCCGGCTTTCGCAGTGGCGATGGACACTTTCTTCGCCGAGCAGGGCGCCGACATCCGCAGCTTCGCTATCTCACCGCCTGTAGCCGCGACGGGAATCAGCTTGGTGGTGGGTTTTGTGGTGAATGAAGTCAACGAATTGATCGTGGCGGCAGAAAACACGGGCGCCGAGCTCAACCTGCCACCGGGCTATGACCGTGACGCGACCCCCCAACTTGTTGTCACCGGGCTGCTGACCGCGATCGGGTGAGGCAACGGCTAGCGATCCGCGGTGGAGCATTCACCCACAGCACAGAGGTTCTGTCGCGTGAGGCGATGGCCGATTGCTTGCTATGATGGGCATATGTCGCTAAAAGAGCGCACTCGCAACCAGCAAGATGTGGATACTGACAGACTCTTAGAGGTCGCCCAGAATGCGGCAGCGGACTCCGCTGCTCTGGCTCCACGCCTGAAATCATTGCTCGCTGTTGAGATACCAGCTTTAGAGAAAAAGCTAGCAGAGCAGCCTGAATGCTCATTGGAAACAGCGCGCCTCAAAAATGAGCTCGCTAATCTGCGTCAACTAGAAAAAGAGCTAAAACAGACGCAAGCTGTCTAGCTCCGCTTTGACAACCTGAAAATGGAAAACCCTTACCATGACCATGTCGCTCGCGAAGAGCGATATTCAACTATTCACGCTCTTATTGCTGGTCTGGTGATAGAAGTAGGGAAGGCCGCTGACGATAAAGATCAGCTTCTCAGTAAAGGGCGGCAGTACTTTGCTGTTATGCGAGCTACTGAACGTTATGCGAGAGAGCTATGCACGCTTGCTTATCATCTTTTTCCAGAAAGTAGCTTTGCTGAACGTGAAGAACTGCGAACAGAGATACGCCATTTCAACCAAGTAAATCGGATGGTTGCAGAGTGTGAAAAAGCTCTTAAAGAAAACGAGAGTCTGGATGCTGTGAGGCAGGCATTCTTTACGCTATTTCAAAAAGCGGATTCATTAGGCTGGGGGAAAACAGGAAAACCCCTAATCCTTCCGTCCAGCTAAACGAACACTCACAACGGTTAGAAGCGGGTGGCGATCTGCGACTATTGAAACCGATGCGATGATGCTATTCACAACAGTTTCGCCCGCTTATTGGCATTGCGTTGACATTGCGCAACCTCGTCGTTTAGGCGCGATCGCTTGAAGCTGTTTTTGCCCGTTAATCGCCAAGGTTTTGCCCCTGTTTTCTGTTAGGCTGGGGGCAGTGGAAAATACCCGAGAACTAGGGAAATAGGGCGAAAACTTGGCATCTGACACGACCGTGACCACCCCCACCGGCGAAGCAGAATCGTTTACGGACAAGGCGCAGGTAACGGCGGGCTATTCGGCCGCCGACATTGACGTGCTGGAGGGCTTAGAGCCGGTTCGTGAGCGGCCTGGCATGTTCATCGGATCAACCGGCCCGGACGGCCTTCACCACCTGGTTTATGAGGTTGTGGATAACGCTGTGGATGAAGCTATGGCCGGCCACTGCACCGAAATCAACGTGGTGTTGCTGGCCGACGGCGGCTGCCGCGTCACGGACAACGGGCGGGGTATCCCGACCGGACCAGTTGAGGCATACGACGGCAAGTCGGCGGTCGAGGTTGTTCTCACCGTCTTGCACGCGGGCGGCAAATTCGGCAGCTCGGGATACAAGGTTTCTGGCGGCCTGCACGGCGTTGGAGTGTCGGTCGTAAACGCCTTATCAAGGTCGCTGAAATGCGAGGTAGACCGCGAGGGCAGACGCTGGGTGCAGGAGTTCAAAAATGGGGGAGAACCCGTCGCACCACTGACTGAAATCGGCGCGTCGCCCAACGACCACACTGGCACGACCATTACGTTCCACCCCGACCCGATAATTTTCAAAAATACAGTTGACTTTGATGCCAGAACTCTGCTAGGGCGCCTGCAGAGAATGGCATTTCTAAACGCCGGACTGCGCATCACTTTTAGCGATGAGCGCTCGCCGGATAGTGCGCCGACCGAGTTTTGCTATCCAGAGGGCATTCTCGATTTCGTCCGGCATCTAAACACCAGCAGATCGCCGCTTTATGAGGACGTTTGCTATCTGGAACATCTCGGCGGCGGCCACGAAGAAGACGGCGACGTCACGATTGCGCTGCAGTGGAATAGCGGCTTCAGCCTGGACGGCATCCACAGCTTCGCCAACGGCATAGCGACCACCGACGGCGGCATGCACGAGCAGGGCTTTCGGGCCGCGCTTACCTCGGTGGTGAATCGCTACACCCGCGAGTTCGGCTTCATAAAAGACAAGGACGACAACCTGCAGGGCGAGGACATTCGGGAAGGCCTCACCGCGGTGCTAAGCGTGCGACTGAGCAAGCCGCAGTTTGAAGGCCAGACCAAAGCCAAGCTGGGCAACACCTCAATGAGGTCGCTGGTGCAGACCGTGACCTACGAGCAGCTGAACACCTGGCTGGGCGAGCATCCCGACGAGGCCAAGGCCATCGTCCACAAAGCCCTCAGCGCTCGCAAGGCACGCATCGCCGCGCAGCAGGCCAAAAACACCATCCGCAAGTCCGCTCTGGAGGGCGCCGGGCTGCCGGGCAAGCTCACCGACTGCTCCTCTAAGGACGCCGACGAAACTGAGATCTACATAGTCGAGGGCGATTCGGCGGGCGGCTCGGCTAAGGACGCCCGCGACCCCGCAACGATGGCGATCTTGCCGATCCGGGGGAAGATCCTCAACGTTGAGCGAGCCAGGCGCGACCGCATCTATGAAAACAGGGAAGTGCAGGCGCTTATCTCGGCGATCGGTGCCAACGTGGGCAGCGACTTTGACGTCGCCAAGATTCGCTATGGCAAGGTGATCTTGCTGTGCGATGCCGACGTTGACGGCAGCCACATACGAACCCTGCTGCTGACGTTTTTCTATCGCGAGATGCGCGACCTGGTCAAGCACCAAAAGGTGTTCATCGCGCAGCCGCCGCTGTACTCAACCAAGGTCGGCTCGACCACGCACTATTTGAAAGACGACGTGGCGAAGGATCAGTTTTTGGCGGAGCGGCCGAATCATCGCAACGAGTTCACCCGCTTGAAGGGGCTGGGTGAGATGGATTTCGGCGAACTTTGGGAAACCACGATGAACCCGGAAACTCGCACGCTGCTCAAGGTGACTGTTGACGAGGCCGAACTGGCGAACGAAACTTTCACCACGCTGATGGGCGAAGACGTGGAGTCGCGCAAGCGCTACATCTACGAGCACGCGCGTGAAGCGCAGATGCTCGACATCTGAGGGGCCGCCAGCTATGAGTGACGTACCCGGCCCCGGCCCCGGCCCCGGCGACCCCACGAACCCGATCGACCCGACGGATGGATCGGCGACGAGCGACGATTTGGGAGACGATTCGGACGGTGCGGCGTCAGGTGCTCTAGCCACCGACCAGGCTGGGGCTGGCGACGGCAGCCAGAACGGAACCAGCCAAAACGGCACCGCCGAAACGCACGACATTGAGGTCGCTGATGAGATGCGGCAATCGTTTTTGGATTATGCGATGTCGGTCATCACCGCCCGTGCGCTGCCCGATATCCGCGACGGACTAAAGCCAGTGCATCGCCGCATCTTGTGGTCGATGTTTGATACCGGGCTGCTGCCGAACCGCCCGCACAAAAAATGCGCGACCGTCGTCGGCGACGTCATAGCTAACTACCACCCGCACGGCGACATGTCCATCTACGACGCGCTCGTGCGGATGGGTCAGCACTTCAGCCTGGCGAACACGCTGGTCGATCCGCACGGCAACTTCGGCTCGCCCAACGACCCGCCCGCCGCCTACCGCTACACCGAATGCCGCCTCACTCCGCTGGCGTTGGCGCTGACCGATGGCATAGACGAAAATACGGTGGACTTCACCCCCAACTTTGACGGCTCCCGATCCGAGCCGCAGGTGATGCCGGCGCGCTTTCCCAACTTGTTGGTGAACGGCTCCCAGGGGATTGCGGTGGGCATGGCCACCAACATCCCGACGCACAATCTGTGTGAGGTGATCGACGCCACCATCCACCTAATCAACAACCCCGACGCCACGATCCCCGATCTGATGCAGTTCATCCCGGCGCCGGATTTCCCCACGGGCGGCTCAATCATGGGGCAGGCGGGCAGCCTTGAGGCTTACAAAACCGGCCGTGGCTCAATCACGCTGCGCGCCAAGGTTGAAATTCAAGAAGCACGCAAGGGACCGATCCTGGTTGTCACCGAGATTCCGTACCAAACGGCGGTGGAGACAATCGAAGAAAAGATCGCCGACCTCGTCAAGCGCAAGGCAATAGACGGCATTCGGGCGGTTCGCAATGAGTCTTCCAAGGGCAAAACCCGCATGGTGATCGAGCTAAAAACCGACGCCAACGCAACGGTCGTGTTGAACCAGCTCTACAAACAAACACCGCTGCAGACCAACTTTGCGGTGAACATCCTGGCGCTGGTGGGCGGTGTCCCTCGCACGCTGACGTTGCGCGAGGTTCTGGCGGCATACGTGGAGCACCAGGTTGAGGTGGTCACGCGCCGCAGCGAGCATCGCTTGGCGGTTGCCCAAGATCGGGCGCACGTGGTGGAGGGGTTGCTGCGGGCGCTGGACCTAATCGATGAAATTATCAAGGCGATCCGCGGCAGTGAAGATCGGCCGGCGGCGCTGGCGACGTTGTGCGGAGAGGCGCTGAGCTTTTCCGAGCGCCAAGCCAACCACATCTTGGACATGCAGCTGGTGCGTCTCACTCGCTTGGGTCGCGCCAACCTGGAAAAAGAGATCGCCGAGCTGCGAGCCACGATCGCTGAGCTAGATCAAATCCTGGAATCCGACGAGCGCCTGCGAAGCGTGATCATTGAAGAGCTTCAGCAGGTTCGTGACGACCACCCCACCGAGCGGCGCAGCGAAATCTTGCCCGACGAAGGGAACATGGAGCTTGAAGACCTCATCGAGAACGAGCCCCTAGTGGTGACGCTTTCGGCTGGCGGCTACGTCAAGGCAATGGCGATTGACGAGTTCAGCACGCAGGATCGTGGCGGGCAAGGGGTCATTGGTACGAAGCCAACCCCGGACGATGTGCCGGTAAAGGTGCTCACCACCACGGCGCACTCTTACCTGTTGTTCTTCACCAATCTCGGCAAGGTTCATCGGGTGAAGGCGTATGCGGTGCCCAAGTCAAGTCGCACCGCCCGTGGAAAGGCGGTGGTCAATTTGCTCAATTTGAGGCAAGGTGAGACCGTGCAGTCCATGATTGATGCGGACCATTTCAATCCTGAAAACCATCTGACGTTTGTTACCCGCGAGGGTTTGGTGAAGCGAACCGGTCTCAGCGCTTACAACAGCATTCGTTCGAATGGTTTGATTGCCTTGAAACTGCGAGAAGGCGACGAGCTGGCGCGAGTGATTGAAACGGCGCCTGAACAGGATCTGTTCATTACATCTAGCGACGGCAAGACGGCGCGGTTCTCGCTTGATCGAGTGCGGCCATCTGGTCGTGTCTCGGCGGGCGTGCGAGGCATAAAACTAAAGCCGGGTGAGCGGGTGGCGGCTGCCGATGCGGCGGATCATGACGATCAGCGGGATCTGTTTTTGATTACCGACAGCGGTTACGGCAAACGCACGAGTGTGACTGAGTTCGCTCGCAAGGGTCGCGCCATTCAAGGAATGACCGGTATCAAGCTGCGCGAGGATCGTGGGACGCAGGTTGTTGCCGGTCGACTAGTTGATGAAGACGACGAACTGTTGTTGATAGCGACGGATGGGCTTTTGATTCGAGTGCGAGCGTCTTCAATTTCGCAGCAGGGTCGTGCGGCCACCGGGGTAAGAGTTATGTCGGTGAGAGACGGTGCGGCGGTTGCGGCGATCGCACCGGTGGATGTGAGCGTTGACGTAGATGTTGACGTGGATGCGGATGAAGAGGTAGCCGATGACGAAATGGACGGAGCCGAAGTTGCAGATGGCCAGCCAGAAGCCTGACGCGGCCGGCCAAGTCGTGTTTATGACGGCTTTCGCTGCGCTGGTCTTGCTCGCAAGCCTGGCATTTGTCGCTCGCTGGGGCTCGGCGGCGGTGGAACAAGCCCGCGCCCAAACCATTGCCGATTCCGTTGCCCTCGCCGCAATCAGCGACGACCCTGCGGCAGCGCCCGCAGTGATTCGTGCGTACCAAACTGCCACCGCACAGCCGCTTGAAATAGAAGTTTCACCGCAAGACTCAGACCTGGCGGCCAGCGATGCGGCAGTTAATGATCTGGCAACCAGCGGTGGCGTTTTGGTGGAGGTGGTGTTCGCCGGCCGAACCGCCAATGCCGCGGCTAGCGCGCAATGATCTTGCTCAGCTCTTATTCAGCACCGAGGTCTTATTCAGCACCGAGGCTGCTTAGCCAAGCAAAACCGAAAGCGTAAGCTGGATTAAGTGTCAACCTCAGGCTCTTCACCTTTTGACCCTGAAAACGAGTCAATAACCGCGGCTAATCGCCTCAACCGAGCCCTGGGTTTGCCTGAGAAATCTCGTGATGCGTCCGGTCGGCGGCAACGTGCACCGGCGGCTGACTCAGCGAGCGCGCCGCCCGCGCCTGCCACTGCACCTCCAGCCGCCACCACCGCGGGCAGCGGAGTTGTCACCGGGCAACCAGCGCCGCCCAGCGAGGCCAAGCCCGGATTTATTGGGCGCCTCACTAAGCCAGCGGGCCCCGGCACCGTCATCACCGGCGATGCCACCCGTGACGCCGCCGACCGCCCTGCACTTCCGCAAGACCACCTAGCCGAAGGAGAATCAGCACTAAGACCAGCCAGCCGAGCGCTGCGCCGCAGCAGCCCCCGCCGCGTCAAGCGGTCCCGCCGAACCATTCGCCACATCGACCCCTGGTCGGTTTTCAAAGTGTCCGTCCTGCTGTACATCTGCCTTTACCTGGCGGTGATGCTGGCGGGAGTCTTGCTGTGGTCGGCATTGCAGCGCAGCGGGCTCGTTGAGAGCTTTGAAGATTTCATCGCCGAGGTTGGTTCGTATTCGGTTTGGGAGATAGACGGCAACGTCATCTATCAGCGAGCCCGCATCATCGGCCTGGTCTTGGCGGCTGCCGGAGTGGCGTTCAATGTGGTGCTGGCGCTCATCTTCAACCTCATTAGCGACCTCGTCGGCGGCATTCGGATGACCATCCTTGAAGAAGACAACTCGTCGCCCGACGCCTAGCGCCCGCTCTTCTCGCTAACATTTTGACGCCCGGGGCTATAGCTCAGTCGGTTAGAGCGCACCCCTGATAAGGGTGAGGTCGTTGGTTCGATTCCATCTAGCCCCACAAAAATCAAACCCAGGAGAAACGGCAAACGATGCGATTACTAAGGCGGGTGCTGCTAGCGATGGGTGTCGGCTCGATCATTGCCGCCATCTTGCGGCTGCTCAGCCCGGGCGAGGTGCCACTCAGCGAAGGCAAATGGCGTGAACTGCGCGGCCCGGATCTGCGCTGATTTGCACGGGTTCCGTTTGCACCAGCCCGGCTTGAGCCAACCTCGCTTGCGCCAGCCATGAGCACGGTCGCAATTATCGGCGCTGGCGTGGTGGGGCAGCGAATAGCTCGCCAACTCGCCGCCGCACCGAAAGTAGATCGGCTGATTTTGGGGTCACGCCACCCTGCCCGTCTGAGAGGCTTCGCCAGCCAGCTGCTTGATGTTGACGTAGAGGCGGTCGCCCCCGGCCGGCTACCCGATGCCGATGTTGTGGTGCTGAGCTCGCCAGCATCGGGGCACGCCGCCCTCGCCAGCGAGGCACTTTCGCGTGGCGCACACGTTGTGTCTTTGTCGGAGTCGATCACCGAAACTGAAAACCTGCTAGCGCTAGCAAAAGCCGCAACCAATGCGGATCGCTCACTGGTTATTGGCGCGGGATTTTCGCCCGGGCTTAGCTGCCTGCTCGCCAGCCACGGCGCCAAGAAATTCGACCGGTTGGTTGAGATACACGTCGCTCGGATGGGCACCGCTGGCCCGGCTTGCCAGCGGCAGCTTCATCGCGCCAGGACAGGCTCAGCGATTGACTGGCGTGACGGCGACTGGGTTCGTCGGCCCGGTGGTTCGGGTCGTGAGCTTGTGTGGTTTCCCGATCCGCTCGGTGCGCGTGATTGCTATCGCGCAGCGGTGCCGGACGCTTTGTTGCTGGCGCCAGCTTTTCCCGGCATTGAGCGCGTGACCGCGCGGGTAGCTGCGACACGGCGAGACCGGCTGACGGCGATGTTGCCAATGCTGCGACCGCCGCATCCCGAAGGCGGCCCCGGCGGCATACGAGTGGAGTTGCGCGGCTTTATCGATGGGCGGCATCATTGCGAGCTGTTCGGCGCTATTGATAATCCCGGCTCGGCGGCGGCAACCACTGCGGCAATCGCAGCGGAGTGGGCGATAGACGGCAACTTGCCGGTGGGTGCATTCGGGCTTGGCATGCTGGACGATCCACTGCGCTGGCTGCTTGAGTTGGCCGAGCGAGGAGTGCGAGCCGCCACTTATGAGGGCGCTCTGATCTGACCCGTCCGGCCTGCCGCGCTACATGTTTATTTTTTGTTGCCACTGATCTAGCTGTGCCGCATCGCCGATCACGTCTAGCTGGTCAGGCTTGATCCGACCCCACAACATCAACAACAAATCCGAAGCCGTGCCACGGGCGGCAACATCGCCCTTTGCGTGCTTTGCCTCGACTTCTATGCCGTCGGACGTTCGGGTAATGAACCATTCGCCGCCGCCGGTCGCCTGGTCGCCACCGGTCGCCTGGCCACCGCCGCCGGTCGCCCCGTCGCCTTCATCGGTCACGTGCAAGTGCAAGGTCTCGCCGCTTCCCGCAAAGTCGGCTGGCTTGCGCCGCGGAATCAAATAGTCAAAGATTTCGTTTATCCCGTCAATCGCCACGGCGTGAGCAACCGGCTGCGGATTACCCGCCGCCACTTGAATGTCGTAGCGATGGATGGAAGCCTCATGACACATCCGCCGCAGCCAAAACGCAACGTCGGCATCGGGCAAATCAAACGCCCAGGTCTTGTCGGCCGGGTTGCGCGCGCTCAAGACATCAATCAGTTCCGCTGCGCTAGCGCGATGCCAATCGACGGCCGAGCCGTCGGGCCGGGTAACGGAGGCGCGATCTATCGGTGCGTCGGCTTGCGTGCTTCTCGCCACGAACGTCCATATCTGGCTCAGGTGGACGAGCAAATCCTCAATCGTCCACGGCGGACAGCCAGGCACGCTGGTATCCGCAGCCGTTTCGGCGCCAACCTCGCTGATGCTCGCAAGGTCGGCGGTCAGTGCATTCAGATGATCTTCAGGTTTCACGCAAGCAACCTAATGAAGCCGCAGTAGTTCTCAAACTAAAGACGCATACGCTTTAGCCGATGCCTTTTGCGACTGCGCTTTCCGTCAACGTGTTTCCTGCGGCTATTCCCAGCCCATCTTCAAACTCCATCGAGATCGGCCCGTTCGATTTGCGTGCCTATGGCGTCGCTTTGGGTGTCGGCGTGCTGGTGGCGCTGTGGATTACGCAGCGGCGTTGGCTGGCGACCGGCGGCGACAAAGAGATGGTCGGGAAGATGGCTTTTGTGGTGATTCCGGCCGGGATTATCGGTGCGCGCATCTACCACGTCGCTACCGATTTTGAGCTTTACCGCGACAACCTGTCCGACACCGTGAAAATCTGGCAAGGCGGGCTGGGCATCTGGGGTGGCGTGGCGGCCGGTGCGATCGCCATGTATTGGATAGTGAAGCGCCAGGGCGAAAGCCCGGTGGCGATGATTTGGGCGGCCGTTCCGGCGGTGCCGGTGGGTCAGGCGATCGGGCGGCTCGGCAACTGGTTCAACCAAGAGCTGTACGGACGCCCCACCGATTTGCCGTGGGGGCTTGAGATTGACATCGACAACCGCCCCGTGGAGTACCTGGCGTTTGAGACGTTCCACCCGACTTTTTTGTATGAGGCGCTGTGGAACCTGGCGTTGGCGGCGGCCCTGATTTGGGTGGCGCCACGCTTGATGAGTTGGCTGCGGCCGCACAACGGAGCGCTGGCCGGCGCGTACATGACGGGATACACGGCCGGGCGTGTGTGGATTGAGCTGTTGCGCATTGATGAGGCCAACGAGATTGCAGGCCTGCGCATAAATGTGTGGACGTCAATCGTGGTCGGCGTGGCGGGCATTGTGATTTTGTGGGTTGCCCGCCAGCGACATCAACGCCAACCCAGTTAAGCACGCCACCGCACAGTTGAACTAGGCGCACCCACGTCAGGGTTTTTGCGGTACAACACCACTGGTGTGTGAACCAGCGTGCCTTCTCTGGTTGTTTGTGTTCTTTCAGGTAGCGCAACGTAAAAGTCTTTGCTGCCGGACGCAGACTGCGGAATGCCCGAACCGCTTAGGCGGCAAGTATCGCCAGGTGTGCGATCCTCTTCTTCACCCTCGTCCTCGTCGTCTTCGTCTTCAGCTACCCATTGTCCGCAGGAGTGTCCCCGTACCGCAGGGAAAATAGCGTTCGTGGTGCCGACCGTGTGAAACAGCTTTGGGTTTTCATTATCAGGGTGAAACAATCGTGCGATTTCGCCTGTTTGCGCTGCGGGGCGTAGTAGCGGTCTGTCAGCTACGCCAGTGGTGATTGTTAGTTTTTTCGTATCGCCGTTCTCGTCCTTTTCGCCGTTCTTGGGTAGGGGCAACCCGTCGGGGTAAGGCTGCCAGTGAGCGTCAGGCGCGTCAGCGGTCGGATCGCACTGCAAACCAGGAAACACAGGGTCGCTATGTCCGCGGTCTCTCCACGAGCCAAATGATCTATGACCACAATCACTAGCGAACGTAGTTAGCCACCGAGTGTTGCCCCACTCTTTGTCGCTCCAGTTGGCTTGGTTAGCTATCCCACCTGCGCCTAGTGTGCGAGAGCTAGGCACCCAACTTGGATGGCAGGTGCGAGTGTCAAAGGCGTTGTAGGCAACTTTGATTATTTTTTCATCTGTGTCTTCAGTTCCAGCTAGGTTGTCACAGCCGTTTCTGTTATTGCACCGCCAAACACTTGTGTGAGACCCCTGCTCTTCTGGGCGGACGACTACTCTGCCTTGCTCCCAGCGCATACGCGGCTCATCACCAACCGCAGCCCGATACTCAACTTCCTCGCCCCTATCCAAATCAGGGTTATGCCCAGCCCACGCGGACGAGCTCGCCACCAAAAACAAGACAACAAAAAGTCCAAGCCCAGAAACAGCCTTAGAAAACATCGCGCAGAATGTTAGACACCCACGACACGTCTTTTTCCCTAAACGAGAACCCCCTAAAACAAAGCGCAAACAGCAACTAGCCAGCGACCAGATTTCACCTAAACGAAACCTGACCGCTGGCTAGTAAAACAGCAACAGCCCCAAAGTGCTAGCACTTACTACCAGGTACGCCAGTGCCCGATTCGCCCGACTTCATCCAAGCCACACCCCCGTTCCTGCCTAGTAGCTGAGGCTCAGTGCCAAGCTCAAGCACTCGGAATAGTCGCAGCGATCCCTCGCCTGCTGGACGTTCCACACCATCGCGAGTGTATGCACATTGGTACACGTACCACTCCTGAGCAAACCACGTTCCCTGACCTTCAGGGAGAGTGGGAGGGTTATGTATCGGTTCGCGAACGTCCTCCTTCCCACTAGGAACAGGGAAGCCTCCGTACTGGAGGAGGGTTCCTACTTTTTCCCAGCCAAACAGTCGTCTATGACTCACTACATCTAGTCGTTCGTTGGCTCGCAGGCGGATGTCAAGGTTTTCCCTAATGGGGACAGGCTCATTCCAGTACTTGTACAGATTCCTTCGTGCCTTATCCTCACCATCAACAAGGGTGTAAGCCTCAAAATCGTAGGTACGCGAAATAGTTTCACCTTCCAGAGGTCCGCGAGCATCCACATACACCCATTGCCCCACATTGGCTGTCCCCGCATCTACAAAATACTTTTGCCCACGCACATCAGGGATAACTACCGTGCGCTCACTAATGCCAAACTCAGGGTCATAGTCTGCCGCTCTATCACCTAGCCGTTCCGTGCCGTCCGCGTCAAAGCGCGGAACAGAAGGCTGCGTTTCCTCTGGCTGTGTGTCTGTGCTTTGCGTGTCAGTTTCACGTGTTTCGCTGGGCTGAGTTTCCACAGCGTCAGCAGCTTCGGCTCTGGCTATTACTCGGCGCACTTCCTCTTCACGCTTAGCTGACTCTATTTCACCTTCGTTCAGCCCTTCGTAAGCGTCTAGGTTTTCATCGTCCACAACAGCAGTTTCAGCGGCAGTGTCAGTGGTGGTGGTGCCATCATCAGCGTCAGCGTTGTCAGCGGTGGTGTCGCCGTCAGTGTCATCAGCAGGGTTCTCCGCTACCTCATCGGCAGCCACATCAGGCGCAGAAGCGGTTTCAGTTCCACTGCACGCGGCAGCTACCAGAGCGAGCGCGACTAACACGGCACTGCTACGTACCCACAGTTTTCTAGTCAAAACAAGTTGAGTATTCACGAGTTTCCTCATCAATCTGTGCCTCTCAAAAACAAGAGGCGTTTTCAGTCAAAGGATGATAGAGGTTTGCGTTGCGTTCGTTTTCACAAAAACTCAAGCATCGCTGCAAAACCGCACGGATATCCGTGCGTTCCAAGTGTGGCTAACCCGCTTGCGCTACGGGTTTGATGTGGTTTTAGATGCGCGGATATCTGGGCGTTTTATTGGTCGCGCATTGGCATCAAAACAGACAGCACTTCTGGCTGTTTTTGCGCAGCTCAGGCTTGAAGGGTCGGTCCGCGATAGGCCGACACAAACCCGTTCTCTAGCAACCAGTCATGCAGCGGATGCTCACGGGCGGGTTGTCCGTCAATCTTGGATAGCTCAACCGAACGCAACCGACCGTCACGAAGGCGTTGTTGCAGCGCTTCAATCCAGCGAGCGTCGCGACTGCTTTCAAAAGTTTGGATGCCAGTTGCGCCCCGATCAAGTTGCACTAGCGGAACACCGTCGGCCAGCACCACTAGCGAACCGGCGCCTCGCGTAGGGCGTCCCGCACTAGCGGGCCAGCGTAGGGCTGCGCCGTAGGGCTGCGCGGGGTCGGTGGTTGCCAACACCAGCACGGATTGTGCGCCCGGGTTTTTCTTGCTGTTACGCAGCAGTTCTATGGCCGGTGTTGAAGCGAACTGAGCGCCGCCAAGCTCGTCGATGAAGTAGCCGCGCCGCACGTCGCCGCGCTCTTCCAAGGCGCGCATCAATGCGTAGACGCTGGCGAAGCCGCCGGGCTGTTGCTCGGCCAAGACTCCCGACCGAGTTAAGACACCGTGTCGATCTAACAGAGCCGCGGAGTTGTGATGCGCTCGTGCCTCAGCTGGTGGGCGCGGTAGGTACAGCGGCGCGGTGGCAGACCAGCGGCCAGTTGATTTGGCTGGCAGTGTTGCGCGTGCGGTTAGGTCGCGTCTGGACAGTCGCAGTCGGCTACGGCGCTGGGCTGGCTGACCCGCGAAACTGGGTCCGCGGCGGAACTGGCTTTGCCGGGCTTGCCGGTTGGTGGAGCCGCCGCGCTGGCCACCACCCCGTCCTCCACGCTGGCCGCCACCTCGTCCGCTGTTCTTGCTCGCGCCGCCGCCCGCCAACATTGCCCGCAGTGGCAACAGCGTGTCGTTAGTTACCTCACCCGCCCACACCAAATCCCACAAGCAACTCAGCACGAGTTCGTCGGTGCCTAGTACGGCATCAAGCAGTTCGGGCCAAAACGCCGACCCGCGTGTGAGTAACACTTGACGCAAGGCGTCATGAATATCGCTGGCTTCCGCGGGGCTGGCGTCGGGGTTAGCAGTCGGGCTGGTATCGGAGCCAGCGGCCAGGCTGGCTATCACGGCCGGGTCGGGAGCCAACAACGCAAAGTCGTTGCGCCAATAAAGCCGAATGCGGCCATTCCTTGCCCCTAATGCGCCCGCCCCAACCCAGATCAACTCGCCGCTAGACAACAACGCATCAAGATCGGCGGGCTGATAGTTGCGCACCCGTGCGGGCAGCACTTCGCTTTCAAGCGTTGACGCAACCAGCGCCGCGCCGCCGAGCATGTTGATGGCGTCAACTAAAGCGTGCTCGCCTGCGCGTGGGTGATCCAATCCATGCCAGGTTGGCAAGAAACGCCCGTAGGTCGCGGTGGGGACTGGTTTGATTTCGTTTCGCAACCGTGCCAGCGACCGCCGCCTTAAGGCGCGCAGCACATCGGCATCGCACCACTCGCGCTGGGTGCCGCCGGGTCTGAACTCTCCCGCCAGCACTCGTCTTGAGATTTCAAGCTGTGCCAGCGCCTGCTCAACTTGACCCAACGTGGCGCCGAAGCGATCCGCCGCGGCCTGAGCGCTGAACGGACCGTGGGTGGCGGCGAAGCGGGCGACCAGCTCAGCCAGGTGCGCGGTGCTGGAGACATCGGGCGTTGGCGCTATGAGGGCGGCGGGCAGCCCGGCGGGCAGATCACAGCCCAAAGCTCCGCGGTAGCGGGCTGCGTCTTCGGTGGTTATTAGTCGCGGCTCGCTGGCGATTTCTATTTCACAGATCCGCCGGGCGGCGAGCAGCTCTGCCAACCAGTCGTGTAGTTGGTCGGCTGGTTGGTCGGCTAGCTGATCGGTGACGTCGGCGCTAGCGCTCGGCCGGGCGCGCTCAACAATTTCCGCCGCGGTCAAGTCACCCAGACGTTGTAGCTCATCGTGTAGTTGGTCGGCGTCTTTGGCGCGGACACGCCGCAGATCTTCTTCCAGGTTGGCAAGCACCTCCGGGTCAAGCAGCTCACGTAGCTCTTCGGGTCCCAGCAGGTCGGCCAGCAGCTTTTGGTTGAGCGACAAAGCCGCAGCTCGCCGCTCCGCCAGCGGCAAGTCGCCGTTGTAGAGATAAGCGGCGGTCCAATCAAACACAAGCCCCTGCGCCATTGGCGACGGCGTGTGGGTTTCAACGGCGACCACTCGCACCGTCGCCGTGGAGATGTCGCGCAGCACTTCAACCAGCGCCGGCACGTCAAACACATCTTGCAGGCATTCGCGTGTGGTCTCGAGCAGCATCGGGAAGCTCGGATACTTGGCCGCAACTTCCAGCAGGCTGCTCGCCCGTTGGCGTTGCTGCCACAGCGGAGTTCGCTCACCCGGTCGGCGCCGCGGGAGCAGCAACGCGCGGCCTGCAACCTCGCGAAAGCGCGAGGCGAACAGTGCGGTGCTTGGCAGATAGCCGACGATTGTGTCGGTGATCGTGTCCGGGTCAAGGCTGACCAGCGCGGCGGGGTCAATCTCGACCGGGTCTGTCGGGTTTGGTTCAGTTGGCTCTGGTTCAGTCGAGCTCGGCCCGCTCGGCGCAGTTGGCCCGCTCGGTTCAGTGTCGGGCAGACGCAACACGATGCCGTCGTCGTTCCACAAAATTTCCACAGACCGGGTTGGGTCGGTCGCTTCAGCGAGGTCGGCTGCGTTGGCTGGGTCGGTTGAACTGCCGCGCTCCAACACCGACTGAATGGCGATCGCCCACGGCGCATGCACCTGCGAGCCGAACGGCGTGAGAACGCAAATCCGCCAGTCGCCAAGCTCGTCGCGGAACCGCTCTACAACGATCGTGCGGTCGTCGGGCACAGCGCCAGTCGATGCTCGTTGAGCGTCTAAGTACAAGACCAGGTTGATCGCCGCGCAGCGGTTGAGCCTTTGGTCGGTTTGCAATCGATCAAGTAGCTGTTCCAGCGGGGCAGTCGTCGCAGTCTCGGCAGCCGCCAGATCAGGCAGCGACTCAGGTGCCAGTTCAGCCGGCAGCTCCAGAGATAGCCCGGGCGGCAGAGCGACCGGCAAAGCGTCAACGGTTTCGCGCACGAAAGCCCCCACCGCTTTGCCCAACTCAAGCGGGCGCCCCGGACCGCCGCCGTGCCAGAACGGCATCTTCGCCGGCACTCCCGGAGCGGGCGTGACCAGCACGCGGTCGTGCGTTATTTCTTCAATCCGCCAACTGGAAGCGCCCAGCAAAAACGCCTCGCCAACCCGCGCCTCATAAACCATCTCCTCATCCAGCTCACCCACCCTTGACCCGCCGAGTGTGAATACCGAATACAAGCCACGGTCGGCGATGGTGCCGCCGTTGGTTACGGCCAGTCGCCCGGCGCCTTGGCGGGGGCGCAGAGTTCCGGCCAGGCGATCCCAAACAATGCGCGGCCGCAGCTCTGCGAACTCTTGCGACGGATAAAGCCCGGACAGCAAATCCAACACCGACTCAAAAGCCGCCTGACTCAAGCGGCGATAGGGCGCCGCTCGCTGCAAGACAGCTAGCAGTTCTTCGGCGTTCCAGTCGTCGGTGGCAACCATCGCCACGATCTGCTGCGCCAACACATCCAGCGGCAACCGGGGGTAATGGGTCTGCTCGATCAGCCCGGCTCGCATGCGTTGAGCTATCGCCGCAGTTTCCACCAGGTCGCTGCGATGGCTGGGGAAAAGTTTGCCCACGCTGAGGTTGCCCACCTGGTGACCCGCCCGTCCGATTCGCTGCATGCCCGAAGCGACCGAGTTCGGCGACTCAATCTGGATGACCAGGTCCACCGCGCCCATGTCAATGCCGAGCTCCAGCGATGAGGTGGAAACTATGGCGCGCAAAGTTCCCGACTTAAGAGCGCTCTCTATCTCCAATCGCTGCTCGCGACTGAGGGAGCCGTGATGGGCTCCCACCAGATCTGAATCGGGCTGGGCGGTGCCGTCGCTTTCGGACGCACGATTGATGCCGTGGGTGTGGAGCTCGTTTAGTCGGCTGGCGAGTCGCTCGGCTTGGCGGCGGTTGTTGACAAAAATGATGGTGCTGTGGTGCGACAGGATTAGCTCTAGTACCTGTTGGTGGACGGCTGGCCAGATGCTGTTTGAGTCTTCGCCGGCGAGGTTGCCCATGTCTTTGTCGGGGACGATTACTTCAAGGTCGAGATGCTTGGAGTCGCCAACGTTGACGATCTTTACCGGCCGGGGTTGGGCGGGGTCTGGCGCGCCGGCAGCCGCGCCCCCGGCTGCACCGTCAGCACTGCCGCCCCAGCCGCCCAAAAACTCAGCGACCTCACTCAGCGGACGTTGCGTCGCCGACAAGGCGATGCGCTGCGGCTCCACTTGGGTGCGCAAGCACAACCGCTCCAGCGACACGGCTAGATGCGTGCCGCGCTTGGTCGCCGCCAGCGAATGAATCTCATCAACGATCACCCACCGCACGGCACTAAGCGTCTTGCGCGCTTGGGAGGTGAGCATCAAATAGAGCGACTCGGGCGTGGTAATCAAAATGTCAGGCGGGGTCGTGACCAGCCGCCGCCGATCGTTGGGTGAGGTGTCGCCGGTGCGCACGCCAATGGTGGGCAGGTGCGCGTCAACGCCGATTTGCGCGGCAGCCTGAGCGATGCCCGCCAGCGGCTCCCGCAAGTTTTTGTCAATGTCGTGCGCCAGCGCTCGCAGCGGCGACAGATACAACACGCGGGTGCGGTGCTCTTTGGGCGGCACCGGCTCGGTCATCACCTTGCCGATGCCCCAAAGAAACGCCGCCAGCGTTTTTCCCGAGCCGGTCGGGGCGCAGATCAGCGTGTGATCGCCAGCGGCTATGGCTGCCCAGCCGTCTGCTTGGGCGGCTGTGGGGCGGCTAAAAGTTTCGCCGAACCACTTGGCGACCGGCGGCGGAAAAGCTGCTAGCGCTGAATGTGATGCGCCGCTGGGCGGAGGGTTTTGTGTGGCTATTGGCTTAGCTGGAGGGCGGGTTCAGCGTCCCGTCAAAGGTGCCTTTGTGAGCTCCGTCGCACAGCGGCTTCGTTGAGGACTCACCGCAGCGGCACAGCGCCACGATTGAGTCGGCGTCGGCCTGCGACAAAACGTTGCCGTCTTGGTCGGAAATCACGCAGTTGCCTTTAACCAGCAGCGGCCCGTTGTCGGTTACTTTCACGGTTACGTCTGAGTCGTTCATTTTGTGATCCCCGTTCGTTTTCGCCCGTGCCTGGTAGCGGCGCAGGCGGGTGTGTGAGCTAAGCGTATGCGGTAGCCGGGCAGCGCCGCTAGCTGACACTTGCTCGCTAGCCCGTTAGCTGGCGCCGTCGGCTAACACCGCTTCGTGCAGCAAAGCCGGTGGCAGCGGCAAGGCGTGCACCACCGCCACTTGCTGAGTAGCGCGCGTAAGCGCCACATAGAGAGCGCCCAAGCCGCGGGGCTCTTCGGCCACGATGGCGGCCGGCTCCACCACTAGCACCGCGTCGGTTTCCAGTCCCTTCACAAGTTCGACTGTCGCCAAGGTCACGGTTTGATGAAGAGCGCCGGTTGCGTTGCGGCTTGCTGCGGTGGCGCGCCCAAACTCCATGCCGGATTCAGCCATGGCGGCTTCAAGCGTAGCGATCAAAGACGGCGGCGAAACTGCCAGAACCGAATGCTGTTCGGCCACTAGCTGCCTGATGGTTTGCACCGCGGCGGCTATGCAGTCATCGCTGGGCTGCGCGTCATCGAGTAGCGCTCCATCGCGCTGAGCGCTGATGAACATTGGCTCCGGACCACTAGTGCGAACCGGCACGGCCGGGCGAACATCCGGCTGGCTCGCTGCCAACACACGAATGGCGGGCGCCAGGCTCGGCTTAGCGATGCGATAGCTGAGCGTTAGCTCGCGCCGCCGGCTCTCCACCTCGCGGGTTTTGCTCAGCGACCTGACTATCTCATCCCAATCCGCAATCGCACTTGGCGAAGTCGTCTGCGCAATGTCGCCCACGATCGTCATTGAGCCGTTGAGCGACCGCCGGGCAACCATCCGCAACGACATGGGGGAGTGATCTTGCGCTTCATCCAACACGATGTGCCCGAAGGTGCGCACCGCCGGATCGGTTGAGCCACGCCGGCTGCGACTGCGACGCGGACCAAGCAGCTCATATGCCTCATCTAGCAGCGGCACGTCGGCATCGCTCCATTCGTAGGTCGCCTCATTGTCGCCGCGGGAACGATGCAGGGCAGCCTGCTCTTGCTCGCTCAATATCTCCTTGGCGCTGGCCGATAGCAGAGCCGGTGATCCGTACAGGTCTCGCAAAAACTGCGCCGGGCTGAGCGTTGGCCACATCCGCTCGATGGCTTCGATTACGTCGGGGTGTTCGCTCAAGCGCTCTCGTATGAGATCGACCGGGGCGGCTTCTTGCAGATGCGCTGGCAGCTTGGCTGCGCGTTTGGCCGCGCGCTCAGCAACGCCGGAGTTTTGGGTTGCGACGGGGTCCCTGCTTGCGTCATTCCCGTCCGCATCTTCGTCTGTTGCGGTTACTGCGAAATTTGGTTGTGAGGCGGCGAGCGTGGCAAAAACGGAGTTCTCCACAAATCGCGCGGCGGCGTTGTGGTGGCTGAATCGCTTGCGGGCTTCGGCGATGATCTGTTGAGACTGCTGCGCGGTGAGTGTTAGGTAGGCAGCCCTGAACGGCAGCCGCAGGCGAACTTTGAGCGAACGCTGCCGCAACGCAATCGCATTGGCGAGAACCTGCGACATTTTTTCGGAGCCCTTGACGGCGGCAGCGGCGGGTGTGTCGGGTTGGGTGACGTGAACATCGGGGAAGAGGTCGTTGAACAAATCCGCCAGCACGTATTGAAACGCACCAACCTCACCCAAGCTGGGAAGCACGCGCTCGATGTAGCGCAGAAACAGGCGGTTGGGACCGATCACCAGCAGCCCCTGGTCGGCCAGCGGGAAGCGGTTGGAATAAAGCAGGTAGGCGGCTCGGTGTAAGGCGACGACGGTTTTCCCGGTGCCGGGACCGCCTTGCACGATCAAGATCCCAGCCAGCGGCTCGCGTACGATTTCGTCTTGGTCGGACTGAATGGTGGCGACGACGTCGCGCATTTGTGGGCCGCGGCGCTCTTCTAGCGCGGCGTAAAGGGCTCCCCGGGCACGCAGTTTGAGCGGGTTTTGATGAGCGTCAGCAGTGTTGCCGCTTGTCGGCGTGTCGCCAGCGGACGGTGTGTCGCCGCCTGCCGGTGCGTCGCCCGTGGGTGCCGGTGCCGGGTCATCGCCAAAGAAGCGGTCAAAGTCAAATATCTCATCTTCAATATCCAGCAGCTCCGCGCCACGAGTGGTGAAGTGCCGGCGCCGCAACAAGCCCATCGGCTCTGTCGTGCTGGCACGAAAGAAAGGCTCGGCAATGCGGGCGCGCCAATCAACTATCACTGGCTCTTGTTGCTCATCGGCCACCGCAATGCGGCCGATGTAAAACGTGTTGCTCGGCTCCGCCTCGCTGTCGCCGTTCTGATTCTGCCCGGCTTCGGCGTCGGTGGCTTCGGTGGCGTCGGCATTGTGATCGTTGTGGTCGATGCGGCCGAACACCAGAGACGACGGCCCAAGTTCAAGCTGCGCCAGCCGGTTAGCGACCTGTTCTTCAATCACATCGCGCTCATACAGAGCTTGGCGGGTTCCGCCGCGCCCGACCTCAACCATGGAACGCAGCCGGGTGGCTCGCAGGCGAGCTTTTTCTAGTAGTGCGTGCGCACGCGTGATGTAGGCCTGTTCGGCTTCTATCTCAAGATTGCGCATCTGTTAGTGAAGTGCTTTTTAGACCTCAGCTGGCAACTAGTTGCACCAGCAGATCCCTGGTGGCGGAACGCTCATCGGAGGTACCGAACGCGCTGGCGCCAAAGCAGGTAACACCGCAATCGGCGAGCGATTTGATTTGTTCCCCGACCTTGTCGGGCGTGCCGATTATTGCGAGGTCTTCCGGACCCGCCAGCCCTTCGCGGTCGATCATTGCGCGATACGAAGGCAGGGTTCCGTAGATGGCGTATTCGCTGGCGGCTCGCTCGCGCGCAGCGTCAACGTTGTCGGTCACGCAAACGGGAAATGCCGCCACGATCTGCGGTGCCGGCCGGCCGGCTTCCTGCGCGGCATCGGAGATGGTGGGCACGGTCAGCTCGGCCAGAGTCTTGGGGCCGGTCATCCAGGTGATGGTGCCGTCGGCCAGGCGACCGGTGACACGCAACATCTGCGGACCGAGGGCGGCGACCAGCACGGCCGGCGCCTCAACCTTCGGCGGAGTTATCTCGCCGCGGCCGGTAAGCATCTCCCCGGAATGGCTCACCTGGTAATCGGTCAGCAGCGGCATCAAGATGCTGAGGTAGTCACGCAGATGGGCGACCGGTCGCTCAAACGGCATCCCCCACATGCCCTCAACCACGGGCTTGTGCGAAAGCCCGATGCCGAGATCCAGGCGGTTGCCGATGACGGACTGAACCGTCAGCGCCTGCTGGGCGAGCATCATCGGGTGGCGTGGGTAGGTGGGGATGACTGCGGTGCCGACGCGGATGTCCGGCACGTCTTGGGCGGCCACGGCGAATGCGGTTAGCGCGTCCAAGCCGAAGATTTGCGGTATCCAATAGCGGGTGAAGCCCTGCTCGGCGGCAGTCTGAAGACTGGCCTTTAGTTGCTTGACATCTGGGTCGAAAGAGAAGACTGAAATTTCCATAGTTGCTAAACGCTATTGGTCTTTGGCGCTGAGCGCTAGCTGTGTTAATTATCTGGCGGCTAATTAAACGCGTCGAAAACTTCTGCCAGTGCCTTTAGCTGCCCACCGCTGGTGCTTGACGGCACGACGATCGGCGTGCTGCAGCCTTGGTCAAACCATTCTTCAATGCCGTCGCGCACTTGCGTGGCCGAGCCGTAGAGCGTGACGTTTGACAGCCAACGGTCAGACATCGCAGTCATGATTGCCGCGTCGTCACCCGCGACAATGGCGGCCTCGACGGCGTCCATTTCCTCGCCGAATCCCGCCTGGCGCCAGTAGTTGCGATAGTTGGGCAGCGCCACATAGCCCCGCAGGGTTTTGCGGTTGCGTGCTGCGCCGGCGGCTAGGTCGTCGTCAATGACGGTCGGGATCATGTTGCCGATGAAAAAGTCACCGCTGCTGCCGCTGGCTTGGCCAGGTTCGCCGCCGGCCTGTTTGATTACGTCAACGGAGTTGTTGAAGTCGCTGCGGCTGGCGTTAGCCCACACGGCTCCGTCGGCAATCTCAACTGCCAGCTGAGTCATCTTGTTGCGCAGCGCCGCCAACACGATCGGCGGCAGCTCGCCGTGCGCCCTTTCGGTAGCGCGCATGGCCGTCACGTAATCACGAGTGTCACCCAGCGGTTTGCCGGGGGCAAGGCCGAGCCGCTCATGGACGAGTCCGTGCGTTACGCCGATGCCCAGGCGAAATCTACCGCCAGAGATTTCGTGAATGAACGCGGCGGTGGCTGCGAGGTCGGTCGGATTGCGGAAATAGATCGGCTGAACAGAAGTGCCGAAGGTGATTTCGTTGGTGGCTTCGGCGATCGATTGACACAGCGCTATCGGATCTCCCAACGAGGGGCAATAGATGCCTGAGAAACCGCGGCGCTCTATCTCAGCGGCCAGCTCAATGGTCTCGCGCCGGCGACCCGCCACTGCCGCCAGCGAGATGGCAGGTAGCGGGCTGGAGCTTTGCGAGGTTGTTTTGGGCGATGTTGCGTTCGGTGATTCTGTTTCAGACATGGCGGAATTGTCGCACCTCAGTCGCTGGCGCGCTCAATTTGAACGATCCGCAGTTTGCGGGATGCTCAAAAGAATCAGTAGTGCAGCCAGCGTTGTGCCGATCGTCAGCGCGATGGTGGGAGTGAATCCCGCCCGGTCAATAATGAATCCGCCCGCCGCCGGGCCGACCAGCGCTCCCACGCCCAGCCCGGTGTAGTAGATGCCGATAACGCCGCCCAGGTTTTCAACTCCGAGCCATTGCGCTAGCACCGCAGGCGTGGATGTAACCCAGATCGCCCAGCCGAATCCGTGCAGCAGGGCGCTGGCGATTAGCACGGCGTAGCTGCCGCCAGCCACCAGCCACACCACCAAGCTGACCAGCATCGTCAGATAGCTGATACGGCACAGACTTAGCGACCGCATTCCGCGGCTGAGCGCTCCGTATGCCAGGCGCCCTATCACGCTGGCGGCACCGGAGATGCCAACCAGCAAGGCGGCCGGACCGGATTCAATGCCGCGGTCTATTGCGTAGTCGTTGTAAAACACCAGCGGTGCGTAAAAGCCCGGCCCCAGCACGAGCACCGCTAGGTAAAACCGCCGAAAGTGTGCGTTGCGAACGAGCGTTCGAAGCGGGATTAGAGCGAGCGTGTCGGCGCTGTCGGCTGTGATGCGATCGCTGACTAATGCCGCCCAGCCGACTGCTGGCAATGCAATCGCTGCCAGGCAAACGAAAGCCGTGCGCCAACTGAAGGCGCTGATGAGTGCCTGCGATACGACCGGTGAGATCAGCGTGCCGGTGCCAACTCCGGCCAGCAACACGCCCAGAGCGGTGGCACGATGGCGGGTGAAAGTGCGGCCGACCAACCCAATCAAAGTGGGATAGCAAAAGCCGGTCGCCAGCCCCACCAACACGCCGAAGCTCAAAAACACGTGCCACAGTTGCGTTGCGGCGGCGGTGAGCAACAAGCCGGCAGTCAGCAGAACGGCGCTGAGCGCAACCACCGGGCGAGAGCCGTGGCGATCTCCGTATCGTCCGCCGATTGCGCCGCCGACGTAGTAGAGACAAACGGCCGCGGAGAACAGGCTGGCCACAGGACCGGTGTTGGAGTCAAACTCATTGACGAGCGGGGTCAAAAACACCCCGAACGAAAACAGGGTGCCGAACGTAACGAAGTTGGCGGCAAACGCCGCAGCCGGCACTTGCCAGCGGCGGCTACGGCTGACACGGCGGCTGCTGCGGCTACGGCTCCGAATACGGCGATTCCTAATTCTCAGTACCCTCTTTGGCGCACGGGGCTGTAGCTCAATTGGTAGAGCGCCTGCTTTGCAAGCAGGAGGTCGTCGGTTCGATTCCGATCAGCTCCACCAAGTCTGACTACAGCATCTCAAGAAAGTCTGACTCATCAATTATTTCCAAGTCTGCGCCCGTTTCGGCTAGCGACTTGGCTTTGCGGAACTTGCTAGACATACCGTCTGGTCCGACAACTCGCAGATTGGTTTGACCCACCACCAGAAAATCAAGCAACTTGCTGACACCTGCCGCAATGACAGCGCCAACATTGACCGCTTTTTGTTCCGCTTCTCTTCGCGTCATTGAGTCGAGCTTCCCAGTGAAGATGATCCTGCATCCGTACAAAGCGTGCTCTTCATCAACTTCGCCTTCGGGTGTAAGCGCCGCTGGTCTTGGCCTTGGCCGATAAGACCTTGGCTGGGCAAAAGAGAACCCCCTGTAGCCGCCCCGATCCATCTCTCCAATCCGGCAACCAATTTTCGCCGCCATGTCGTCAATGCTGTGGCAAGCGTGATGTGCCAATAGTTGGAGGGTTATTTCGGCCGCTGCGTTGGCATCGGACAACGGATCGTGGTGCTCCAGCGGTATTCCCAAATCGTCGGCCAGGACGCTGAGCTTGTAAGACCAACGCTCGGGCCATGTTCTTTTGGCGATCCGAAAGCTGCAAGCGAATCTGGCAGGAGGTGGCGTGTAGCTGGTGGCTTCGGCTGAGTGGCGCAGCACCGAGATGTCAAAGGCCGCATTGTGCGCTACGAGCAAACGGTCTCCGACCAGCTCAGAGACCAGCGGCCAGACGTCATCAAAGCGAGCAGCGTCTTGGGTTTGATCTGGCTTGATGTTGTGAATGGAAATGTTGAACCGGTCGTAGCGATTTCCGGGCGGCTGGATCAGCCACTCTCCTTGTTTGACGACCCGCCCATCGTCAACCACGACAGCGCCAACCGCACAAGCGGAATCGCGCGACCCAGTGGCGGTCTCAAAGTCAATGGCGGCGAACGTGCTCATGGGTTTCATAAGTGCAGCTATCCCCGGGTTGCTCTCGCTACTTCACCCCATTTGTCCAGCGCCTCAGGGTCTTTAGCAATTTGCTCTTGCGCCAGATACATCACCACCCGCGCCGCCGTGCTGGCGTAGCGATCACGCAGCCGATCGGCCATTTCATTCCACGGCGCAACCACGGCGAAGTGCTCCAGCATGTCGTCGGTAATCAGCTCGGCCATGCCCGCCACGTCGCCCTTGCGAAACTTTGCGCCCAACGCTTCGGTCACGCCCTCATAGCCAAGGTCGGTGAACTGAAACGAATAGTTCGGCGTGGTGCCGTAAAACGCAATTTGTGTTTTGGCGCGGCGAATCAGCGGCGCAAGCTCTTCGGGCGAATCGCCGGGCGCGGCAAACACGGGCACTATCAGATCCAGGTCGCTCACCTGGCGGCCCGTTTTGGCAGCGCCTTGCTCAAGCTCCGGCAGCAGTCGGTTTTCGATGTAGTGAGTTGAGTGCATCGGGTGAACGTGCACGCCGTCGGCAACCTCACCGGCCACCCGATTCATCACCGGCCCGACCGAAGAAATATCTACCTTGATGTCGCCGTAGTCATGCTTGCGAGGAGTCCATTGCTCTGGCAGCAGGCTCAGGTTGAAAAACTCCCCCTCGTGGCTGAGCTTTTCCTCTCGCCGAAACGCCCGCAGGCAAGCCTTCACCGCTTGGACGTAATCGCGCATGCGAGCCGCCGGGCGCGCAAACTCCGAGCTGTAGCGCCGCACCACGTGGCCTTTCACCTGGCTGCCCAACCCAAGTCGGAAGCGGCCTTGGGTTTCGCCGGCCAGCTCCCAAGCGATCTGCGCCGACACCATCGGACTGCGGGGGAATGCCACGGCGATGCCGGTGGTGTATGTGAGCGACGGGGCGGCGGTGGCGGCTGCGGCTAGCTGCATCCACGGAACCTGCCCGGTCTCGGTGTAAAGCACCCCGGAGAAGCCAGCCTTTTCCAGGTTGCGCGCCAGGTCGGCGCTTTCGGCCCACGTCAGCGAGCCCGTCATCAGGTCAAATTCCATCTGCAGCCCCCTTGGCTACTTGGCTACGAAACCGGGTGCCGTTTAGGAAGGGCCAGAGAAAGATGCGCCAACCGTTGAGCGGTCGGCCATGACGCCGTTAGTGCGTTCGCTTTCGCGGTTCTTTACTTCCGCCCGCGCCACCACGTGATGATGAACCTCGTCGGGACCATCGGCTAGTCGCAGCGTGCGCTGCCCGTGCCACATGTCGGCCAGCGGGAACCATTGCGACACGCCGGCGGCACCGTGCATCTGAATGGCTTCGTTGATGATGTCGCAGCAGCGCTCCGGCACCATGGCCTTGACGGCGCTCACCCAGACTCGCGCCTCGGCGTTGCCCAGCGTGTCCATGGCCTTGGCGGCTCGCAACACCATCAGCCGCATCGACTCCACCTCAATGCGGGCGCGTGACACAATTTCCATGTTCTTGCCCAGGTTGATCAGCTTCTTGCCAAAGCCTTCACGGGTGAGGCCGCGATCAACCATCATCTCAATGGCTTTTTCCGCAGAACCGATTGAACGCATGCAGTGATGAATACGACCCGGCCCTAGCCGCAGCTGGGAAATCTCAAAGCCGCGCCCCTCGCCAAGCAGGATGTTTTCCTTCGGCACCCGCACGTCTTCAAACCGAATGTGCATGTGCCCGTGGGGGGCGTCATCGCTGCCGAACACATGCATCGGACCCAAAATGTCCACGCCGGGTGTGTCGATCGGCACCAGAATCTGGCTTTGCTGGCGGTAGGTGTCCGCGTCAGGGTTGGTGCGGACCATCGTGATCATGATCTTGCAGCGCGGGTCGCCCGCCCCGGAGATGTAGAACTTCTCGCCGTTGATCAGCCACTCCTCGCCGTCAAGCACTGCGCTGGTCTGCACCTGCTTGGCGTCGGAGCTCATCACCCCCGGCTCGGTCATTGCATACGCCGACCGGATTTTCCCCTCCAGCAGCGGCTCCAGCCATTGGGCTTTTTGTTCGTCCGTGCCGACTCGCTCCAGCACCTCCATGTTGCCCGTGTCCGGCGCCGAGCAGTTAAGGCATTCCGACGCCAGCCGATTCTTGCCGAGCTCGTTGGCGATGTATGCGTAGTCAAGGTTGCTGAGCCCTTCGCCGGTCTCCGCGTTAGGCAAAAAGAAGTTCCACAGGTTTTGCTCACGGGCCTTGGTTTTGGCGCCTTCCAGCAACTCAAGCTGGCCGTCCGCCCAACTCCAGCGGTTTTCACGACCCTCACCCAGCCGGTAAAACTCCTCGGTTATTGGGTCTACCTCGGCTTGAATGAACGACTTGACCGCTTGGTACAGATCCGCAACGTCCGAAGACATTCGCAGGTCAAGGTCATCTGGGCTGGCAGATTTCAGTGCGCCACCGACCATTTCGGGCTCCCTTGTTGTGTAAATAGCTGTGTGAACAGCCTTGGAAATTGTTGTGTAGCCGCCACGCTACTGCCAGATTCCGCCACGGCGCACTCTGCAGTGGGTACCTTCTTTAGCAATGTTGCAGTGTGTGCGTGGTGGTTGTGGCGGCGAAGTCAAGGCTGGGCTGGGCTATGACATACGGGCGCAGCGTGCGTGGGTTTACGACCTGGCCGCTTCGGCTGGTGCCAGCGGGTCGGTTGCGCCTGACGGTGCGATGGCGTTGTGCGAAAAACATGCCGACTCGGCCAACGTGCCGCAGGGGTGGGAGCTGGTTGATAGCCGAACCTCAACGACGGGACCTGTGTCGGCGCCGACTGCTGAGCCCGCCGTGTCGTCCGCGCCGACTGAGCCCGCCGTGTCGTCCGCGCCCACCGCGTCTGCTGCGCCACCGCCACCCTCGCCTCCGCCCGTGCCGCCGAGAACGGCGAGCGTGATTGCACCTGCGCCACCGCCACCCTCGCCTCCGCCCGTGCCGCCGAGAACGGCGAGCGTGATTGCACCTGCGCCGCCGTCGGGGCCTGCGCCTGAGCCGCCGTCGGCTGAGCGCGCACCCGATGAGCGCGCGTCAGGCGGATTCGCATCGGACGAGCGCGCGCCGGACGAAACAATGTCCGTGCCGTCTGAGGATTACTACAACCAAGAGCTTGACGCGGGCGACCAGGAGATGAACCAAGAAGAAACCCACGAAACGCCCTTGCTTGAGCGAGCCTTCCGGGCTGTGCCGCAGCGGGATTTCTAAAGCAGTTCCCCGGGGCGCTCGTCGGTAATCATCAGCCGCCCGGCTGGCGAGGTCGTAGCTCTAAATCGCACTCCGCCAGCATCCACCAACACCAAGGTGTTCCCGTCGTTGGTGATGTGCAGCTCAACGCCGAGTTCATTTTCCAGCATGGGTTTGATGCCCTCTAAAGCTGCGCGCAGCCCCGCCCGCCGTTCCGCCTCCAGCAAATCCATATCAAATTCAACGAAGTCGCCAGGTTCGGTTGAGCTCATCTAGCGGTACCTTGGCAGCGTGAGCTTGTGGCTGGCGGTGCCGTTGTCACTGCTATTCATCTATGTGGTCTATCGCCTAGGGCTGCGGCTGATGTCGGCTTTTTCTCAGCCGGTGCCTGAGCCGCCCCCGCCCGGCGAGTTACGCAAGGTTCGCCTGGAGTATCGCTGCAGCAGTTGCGGCACCGAGGTTCGTATGACGCGAGCACCCAGCGAGCAACCCGAATCGCCGCGCTGTTGCATGGATGAGATGGATCTGGTGCGCACCGAAGAAGACGTGTAGCACGCGGGAGACGTGTAGCCGCCCGCGGCTGCGTAGCCGGAGGTACCTAGCGCCAGCGAGTTGATAGCAAAATCCCTGCCAGCACCACCACCAAGCCAACCACAATCCACACGTTTGAGGGGCTGGCTGGCAGCCAACTCAGGTAGTTGGCGACGATGATAAACACCCCTGCTACCAGCAGGGACGCTATTGACCAGCCAAAGAGCGGGCTGCTGGATTTGTGGCTGCCTTCGTCGTCGTAGCCGCTGGCGTGTTGCGGCGGCTGACTGGGTCGGGTGCCTTTTGCTGTGATGCGGCTCGTGCCGCGGGGCCTTGCCATACCGCAACTTTACGCCTGCGCCGCCGACTTCGGCAGTTACCCCGGGCTAACTGCCAGCTAACTGCCGGTTAATTGCTTGCGGTGGCGATGCCAACGATCACCGCGATCACCTGAGAGTCGGTGTTGACCTGCGTCCCTGGCTGCGGGTCAAGCGCTATCACCTCCCCGACGCTGAGGTTCCCCAATGGCACTTCGCGCTCCGCTAGCACGGTTCTAAAGCCGAGCTCGTTTAGTTTGGCCACCACTTCATCTGGGATGGTCGTGCCGAGCGAGTCAATGGTCGGTACGACCGCGTTACCTGATTCAAACCCGACCAACACCAACACCTCAGAGCCAGCCAACAAGAGCGAACCCGGCACGGGGTCTAACCCGATGACACGATGCGGCTGCCCGGAGGCTTGGCTGCCGTCGGGGTCATGTATGCGCGACGTAAATCCGAGCGCCTCCAAAGAAGCGAGGATTTCCTGAGGATCGTCGGGGCTTCCGAGCGCCGCAATGGTTGGCACCACCAACTCTTCCGGACCATCCGACAAAAGCAGCGTCACGACACTGCCACGCGACAGTCCAGAGCCGGGCGATGGGTCGGTGCTGATGACGGAGTTGACGGGAACCAGCGTGGAGTAGGCACGCTCAACTCTCTCTATCAGTCCGGCTCTAGCCAGCGCCACACGAGCATCTTCAAAGGTTTGGCCTTCAACATTTGGCACAGCCACTTCACCCCGGCCAGTTGAAACGGTCAGCGTGATGATCGTTCCTTGCGGGCGCTCTTGGGTGCTTGGCACGCTCTGCTCAATCACGATGCCAGTTCCAACTTCGTCGCTGCGGATGTCAATGCGGTCAACCGTGAAGCCGGCCGACACCAAAAGCTGTTCGGCTTCTACAAAACGGCGGTTCGTTACCTCTGGTATCCGCACGGTGTTGGGCCCTTTTGACACGAACAACGCGACGGGGGTTGCTGTGGTTCCGGTCGGATCAATCAGCTCACCAGAGCGCGGGTTTTGCCGGAACACTTCGTTCTTTTCGACGTCGGAGCGATCCTCGAACTCGATAACGATGTATTCAAAGCCTTCCTCGTTTAGCAAGTCTTCGGCGTCTTCCCAGTTGAGTCCTAGCAGCGACGGCACTCGCAGCTGGGTTACGGCGGGCTGATCGTCGCTGGCTTGATCGCTTGAATCAACTGAGCTGACCAGCAAAAAGACCAGCCCGGCAATGACAATGAGCAGCACTACTAGCACCGCTATCCAGACCGGTGTGCGATCGGGCGGCGAGATTGGCAGTTGCTCGCCGGTGGTGCCGTCGGAGCCGTCGGCGGAATCTGCGTAATCGTTTGGCCCGTTGCCGCCCACGCCACCGCTACCGCCGGGCCCGCCGCGACCGCCGCCCACGCCGCCAGCTGTTCCACGGCTTTGTCCGCCCCCAGCTCCACTGCCAGCGACACCACCAGCGGCACCGCCCGCGGCGATACTGCCGCCCGGGCCTGCTGCGCCAGTTGGACTGGCTGAGTTGGCTGGACTACCGCTGCCCTGGCCTGCGGGCGCGCGGCGATGCTGTGCGCCGCCGGTGCTCAAGGGGTCTGTCCTGTCGCCGGCCGCGCCGCCGGGAGCGCCGCCTCCGGGAGTGCCCGCTGCTCTGCCGCCGCCCGATCCAGCGCCAGCCAATCCAGCACTAGCCAACCCAGCAGCAGCCGCGTTTGCGATGGCGCCTTGTGCCGCTTCGGCGATGGGTGCGCCCGACCCTGAGCGGAAAGATTGCAGA
The DNA here is from genome assembly GCA_965212125.1 of Candidatus Poriferisodalaceae bacterium. Classification (GTDB taxonomy): domain Bacteria; phylum Actinomycetota; class Acidimicrobiia; order Acidimicrobiales; family Poriferisodalaceae; genus CAYRJD01. Next base: position 1,908,253 of record OZ243045.1, read on the forward strand.
TCGCTCAACATCTCCTCAACGCTGGCGTAGCGCTGCTCTGGATCTTTTTGCAATCCGTGCAAGCACACGGCTTCAAGCGCGGCAGGCACGTTGTTGTTGAAATGCCGCGGCGGCAGGGGCTCTTCGCTGACGTGCTTGTAGGCAATAGCCACGGCGTTGTCGCCGGTGAATGGTGGCCCTGCGGTCAGCATTTCATAAAGCACCACCGACAAGGAATAGATGTCGCTGCGCTGGTCGGCTTCGTAGCCCTTGGATTGCTCCGGCGACAAATAGGTAGCGGTTCCCATCACCGATCCGGTCTGAGTCAAATCTGGATTGCGACTAGTCAGCGCCCGCGCAATGCCGAAGTCGGCGACCTTCACGCGTCCCTCCGGCGTGGTTAGCACGTTGCCCGGCTTGATGTCGCGGTGGATCATGTCGTTGGTGTGCGCAAAAGACAGCGCAGCGCAAATGTCAATAGCGATGTCGGCGGCTCGCCTGGGATCTAGCGGACCTTGGCTGCGAATTATCTCCGCCAAGTTCTGCCCGTCGGCGTACTCCATGACGATGTACTGCGTGCCGTCTTGATCGCCCCAGTCGTAAATGCCGATCACATTCATGTGGCTCAAAGCGGCGGCGGCCTGAGCCTCGCGCCGGAAACGCTCCACAAAGGAGCTATCGGTGGCGAACTCTCTAAACAGCACCTTTACCGCCACGGGGCGATCTAATACCTGGTCACGCCCCAAAAAAACCTCAGACATGCCGCCGCGTGCCAGGCGGTTGTATAGCTCGTAGCGCCCACCAAAAATTGGGCGGTCAGTGTCGTTCATTGCGGGGACGCAACCCAAGGCATTACCGCCGACAAGGTACCGAGTTGTTGGCTCAAATCGGTGGCGGTAGGGGGCGGGCTGGTGGTTGGCAAAAGCGGCATCGGTCGGGCTATCTCTGTGTTCTAAACCAGCGGCGAGGCTTGGTGGAAGACTTGACACGGGACTTGGCAGCCGCCCGGTTGCCAGCCGAGCTTGCAGCGCCCGGGGCGGTTTCGTCGTGCTCGTTTTTGCTGCGTTCGTCGTGGGCGAAGCTGACGTCGACCACTAGCGCGGTTGAGTTGTCGTTGCCGCCGTTTTCGTTAGCCGTGCGCACCAAAGCGCTAGCGGCATCGGCCACGGGAGCGTGCGCCGACAAGATGGCTGCGATCTCTTCTTCTTCCACCTCGTTGCTGAGGCCGTCGCTGCACAGCAAGTAGCGATCGCCGCCGTTGATGTTCAGCTGCCAGTGATCAACATCCACGGTGGGCTCCACGCCGATGGCCCGAGTAAGCGTGTGGCGCTGATCGTGAGTGGCCGCTTCGGCGGGTGTGAGAATGCCGTGGCGCAACATTTCCGCCACACGATTGTGGTCTTCGGTGAGCTGCTCTAGCCGGCCGTTTTGGTGGCGGTACACCCGCGAGTCGCCGACGTTGACTAGCCCGATTTGGTGCCCCTGGTCGGTTTTGATCACCGCAATCGCGCACAACGTTGTGCCCATGCCCGTCAGTTCGGCTTGCTCGATTGAGCGGTTGTGTACGACCTCGTTTGCGTGTTGAACCGCCGCTACCAAATCGGGGGTGGTGGTCGGCGAGCGTGACGCCATGGCGCGCACCGCCAGGTTTGCCGCCACGTCGCCGCCAGCGGGGCTGCCGAGACCGTCGGCTACCACAAACAGGTCGGCATCCGCGTACATGGCGTCTTGATTTTGCGCCCTGACGAGACCCTGGTCGGTGGCACCCGCCCAGGTAAGTCGCATCTCGCGGGTCTCGCGAGCCTCGCGGGTCATGCCGGGTGCCTCATGAGTTTCCCGCCGAGTTGCCTGTCGAGTTGCCTGCGGAGTTGCCTGCTGCCGCTGCCACGACCTCAAACACGGTCGTGCCGATTTGGATCTGATCGCCCAAGTGCAGCACGGCGGTGGCGCGGATTCTTTCGCGGTTTATGTAGGTGCCGTTGGCCGAGCTGAGATCTTCCAACAGATGCTGGCCACCGCGCTTGTAAAGAACCGCATGCTGGTGCGATGAATAGCCGTCGTCAAGCACAACGTCGCATTCGGCGCCGCGACCGATGAGCAGCCGGTCGGTCAGCTTGTGGGCGCGGCCTTTGTCGGCTTGCGGCGTGCAGACCACGATCGAGCAAAGGGCGCTGGCGAGGTTGCCGTTGGCAGCGGCAGAACTGGTGGCGACAGCGTGAGCGGGATTGCGCGTCAGCCGTTTCGCCCATCTGCCAGCCATAGCCGCCGATTGTACGGATAGGCAAGCAATCTGGTTTTGTGGCGGTGTCGGTAGCCTTCAAGATCAGCGCGCGAGTGGCGGAATTGGCAGACGCGCAGGCTTCAGGTGCCTGTGCCCGTAAGGGTGTGAGGGTTCAAGTCCCTCCTCGCGCACATAGCTGACCCTGAGTGGTTGGCAACGCGGCTAGCCGGAGTGGCTAGCCAGCCCCGTCGCGCAGCGCGCTAGCAACTATCGCAAACGCTGTCGCCGCAGCAGGTGGCTTGCTGGCGGCTGTTCTCTAGGACAAGCACAAGGCTCTGTTCCAGGTTGAGCAGAAACTGCTTGGTGTCTAACCCGCCCGCTCCGCTGTAGCCACCAAGACCGCCGCCGCTGGCGACCACTCGGTGACAAGGCAGAACGATCGGCATCGGGTTGCGTCCGTTTGCGCTGCCCACTGCTCGCACGGCCTTTGGGCGGCCAATGCGGCGGGCTTGTTCGCCGTAGCTAGCGGTTTTACCAGCTGGAATGGTTGCCAGCGCTCGCCAGGCCAACTGCTGAAACTCGGTTCCCCGCAGGTCAAGCGGCAGATCGAAGTCGCCACGCTGCGAGCCAAAGTATTCCTTTAGCTGGTTGACGGTTTTGGCTAGCACCGGATGGCTTGTTGAGCGGGTGATGCTTTCAAGCGGCGGCAGTTCGGCGGCGTCAGAGCTAGTGCCTTCCCAGGCGACCGCTCGCAGGCCGTTGTCGGTAGCGATGAGGGTTAGCTCGCCGACCGGGCTTTGCCAGGTCGTCAGGTAATGCTCGTCGCCGGTTGTTGATGTTGCTGCTGTTGTAGGCATTGCTTTCTTTCTATTTAGTTGGGATTTAGTGGATGGGTTTGTTTGATTGCGATTTGGGCTGATTGCGGTTTGCCTGGCCGGGGCTTGCGGCGCTCCAGATGTGCTGCGCAGCCCAAGACCGAAACGGCCGCCAGTTGTCAGCGATGCGGATCTTGGCGGCGTTTTTCTCTCGGGCGCTCTTCTTGCTGATGCCAGTCTTGTTGATGCCAGTCTTGTCAATACCAAGCTGGCGTTCTAAACCTAAATCGCCGGGCGGCCAAGCGTCGTCGCGGCCCAACACTCTCATGGCAATCAGCTGCGCCGTCCAAGGACCGATGCCGGGCAGGGCGCACCACTGCGCTACTACCTCGTCAAGGCTTGCCACCGACAACAAATCAAGCTCGCCGTCGGCGATAGCTCCCGCCACCGCACGCAGCGTGTCGATGCGTTTCTGCGTCAGACCCAACCCCTTCAAGCTGTGCCTAGCCACTGCGTCGGCGGTGGGGAAGATGTGCGTAATGCCCTCGCCGTCGTGGGCGAACGGATCGTCGCCAGCAAACGGGCCGCCTCCGGCGAACGACTCACCGACCGCCGCGGCGATGCGCCCCGTCAAAGTTGAAGCGCCCTTGACCGAAATCTGCTGACCAACGATGATGCGCACCACGGTTTCAAATCGATCCCAGCAGCGCGGCACCCGCAGGCCAGGCTGGCGTTTTACCAATGACCCCAGCTGCGGGTCTGAGCTCAGATGCTTGTACGCAGGCTGCGGATTTTCGTCGGTCGCAAACAACGTCCGGCAGCGCTGCACGTCGTCAATCACACACTGATACGAAGGCAGATGCATTGTGAGCGCCAGATTCTTGCCGTCGCCGGCGTCGCTTACTTCAATAATGCCCGGCTGCCCGCACACGCTGACCGAGCGGCGATAACTGTCGGCGGACACAACTTCCACGCCAACCGTGGCACGCGGTCGCAGATGGTCAAGCACCTGCGCGAAGTTGTACGGCCGCACGTAGGGCACCAACAACCGCAAGCCGCCACCGCCTGCGGCGTCCTGCTCATCAGTTCGACGGTGTGCGTCAGTTCGGCGGTGTGCGTCAGGCTTGCCGCGCTTCTTGGCGCGCAGGTGGGTGGGGCTAAAGCCGAACACATCGGTGATCACACGCTGAAACTGGCGCTGGCTTCCAAAACCGGCTGCTGCGGCGATGTTGCAAAAGTTCAGGTCGGTGTCGTCGATGAGGCGGCGAGCAAAGTGGGCGCGGCGAGATCGCGCCAGGTAGTCGGGTGTTGCGCCGATGTGCAAATCAAACAGCCGCCGCAGTTGCCGAGCGCTGTAGCCAACCTGCGCGCCCAGCTCGTCTTCGCTATGTGAATCTAAGAACCCGTCGGTAATCAGAGCTAGCGCGGCTTCGACGGGTTGTGATCCCGTCGGGCTAAGCCACGACCCTGCCCGGCGCTCGGGGCGACACCGCAGACACGCGCGATAGCCCGCTGCTTCGGCGGCCGGAGCCGAGCTGTAGCGCGATGTGTTTTCGGGCTTGGGTTTAGCAGAGCAACCCGCTTGGCAATAAATCCCAGTGGTGCGCACCGCTGAAACGCTGGGCGGAGCTTTGGCTGTAGTAGTCCGCGCTCTCGCCGCTTCCGTTGCCGTTTTGGTTGCCGCGCTAGTTGCCGCTACAGGTGCCATATGTGAAGTATGCCAAGCTGCGCGAGCAAAGAAAGGACATATTAGGACATCGGCAAGACATATCTGGACATGTCTTTTTGGCGGGTTTGGCGGGTTTTCTGAGCTTTGCTAGCGGAACGCCAACTAGCGGAACGCCGGAATGCCGGTGATCTCCTGCCCGAGAATGAGCCCGTGGATTTCTTCGGTTCCTTCATAGGTCATTACCGATTCCATGTTGACCGCATGCCGCATAGGCGAATATTCGGTGCTGACCCCGTTGGCACCCATCATTGAGCGTGCCTGGCGCGCCACGTCAATCGCCACCCGACAGTTGTGCCGCTTCGCCATCGACACCTGATGCGGCTGCAATGCGCCCGCCTCCTTTAGCTGCCCTAGCCGAATGGCTTGCAAGTTGGCGTTGGTTGTAGCGGTCAGCATGTCGGCGAACTTGACCTGATTTAGCTGAAACCCTGCCAGCGGTTTTCCAAACTGCGGCCGATCAAGCTGATAGGCGAGCGCTTCTTCGTAGCAGGCGCGCGCCACACCCGCCGCCCCGAAAGCAATGCCGAAGCGCGCCTCACTCAGGCAGCTCAGCGGCGCACCGATGCTGCTCGCGGCAGGCAGCCGCATGGCTTCGGGCACCTCCACGTCGTCCAAATAAAACTCACCGGTAACTGAGGCACGCAGCGAAAGCTTGTTTTGAATCTTGCGGACCTCCATGCCCGGCGAATCGGTCGGCACCAGAAAGCCACGAAAACCCTCATCGGTGTTCGCCCACACGATTGCTAGGTGGGCAACGCCGGCATTGGTAATCCAACGCTTAGATCCGTTGAGCACCCAGGTGTCGCCTTTTTGGATGGCTCGAGTTGCCATCGCCGAAGGGTCGGAGCCGTGGTCCGGCTCGGTCAAACCAAAACAGCCGATCACCTCACCGGCCGCCATCTGCGGCAGCCATTGTTCTTTTTGCTCTTCGGAGCCGTACTTCCAAATGGGAAACATGCACAGCGAACCCTGCACCGAAACGAAGCTGCGCAGCCCGCTGTCACCCGCCTCCAGCTCACGACACGCCACCCCATAAGCCATCGCCGATGCGCCCGCGCAGCCGTAGCCGTCAAGGTGCATGCCCAGCAGCCCCATCTCCGCAATCGTCGGGATCAGGTCCATCGGGAAGGTGCCCGCCTCAAAATGCTCCGCCACCACAGGGTTGAAATCGTTGGCGACAAACTTGGCGACGGTGTCGCGAATCAGCAGCTCCTCGTCGTTCAGCAGCTCGTCAAGGTTGTAAAAGTCAGCCAGCCCGGTCTCGGATTGTTTAGCCATAACACCATTATGACCGCCACCCGCCCAAAGACCTAACCTGCACAGCGTGACCGAGCAACGCTTGTATTTCCGTCAGCTTTTGTCTGGGCGTGATTTTGCTACCGACGACCAGATGGCTGCGCAGATGGTCAATTTCAGTTATCTGATCGGCGATCGGGTGACCGGCGAGGCGGTGGTGGTTGACCCTGCCTATGACGTTGCGAAGCTGCTGGAGATCGCCGCAGCCGACGACATGAAACTGACCGGCGTGCTGGCGACGCACTATCACGCAGACCACGTCGGCGGCGACATGATGGGCTACAAGATTGAGGGCGTGGCGGAGCTGCTGGAGCTGGCCGGTCTGAAGATTCACGTGCAAAAGCCAGAGGCGGAGCTGGTGCTAAAAACCACGACGATTTCGGCTGACGATCTAGAGCAGCATGATCCGGGCGACAAGTTGATGGTGGGTGAGATTCCGATTGAGTTGATTCACACGCCCGGGCACACGCCGGGTAGTCAGTGCTTTTTTGTCGGTGGCGCAGCCGCGACAGCGGGCGGGATGCTGATCGCCGGCGACACTTTGTTTTTGGATGGCTGCGGGCGAACCGACCTGCCGGGCAGCGACCCTGCCGCCATGTACCACACGCTGCATCACACGCTGGCACGCTTGCCCGACGAAGCGCTGCTGTTTCCCGGCCATCGATATTCGTTTCACTCTTCGTCCACGATGGAAATAACGCGCGCCAACAACTACGTTTTCAAACCCACATCGGAGGCGCAGTGGCTAACGATGTTCGGCAATAACTAGGCGCCGTGCCCGATCAAACGCAGCCCAATCAAACGCCGCTGCCACCCGTCATCACGCCCGAGCAGGCGCGCAGCGGCGAATACGTCTTCTGCGATGTGCGCTGGTATCTAGACGGCCGCAGCGGACACGATGCCTATCTAGCCGGCCACATCCCTGGCGCAATATTTGTAGACCTTGACAAGGATTTGGCTGACCCGCCTAGCACTGAGCACGGCCGCCACCCGCTGCCGTCGGCTCAGCAGTTTTCGCAATCGCTGGGGGAGTTGGGGTTGGCGCCAGATGACGTGGTGGTGGCCTACGACGACACCGGCGGTCAGTCGGCGGGTCGGCTGGTGTGGATGCTGCGAGTGCTTGGCACCCAGGCGGCGCTGCTTGACGGCGGGCTGCCAGCTTGGGACGGTCCGTTGTCGACCACGCCGGTTGAGCGGCCGCGTATTGACGTGCCGGTGCGCGACTGGCCAGCCGAGTTGCTGGCCGATGCAGCCTTTACCGGCTCGCAAGCGCAGACGGCTACCGCAGTGGTGGCTGATACGCGCAACCCAGAGCGCTACCGCGGGGAGGTTGAACCGGTGGACACACGCCCCGGGCACATCCCCGGCGCGATCAACCTGTCGTGGGACGGCAACCTTGACAGCCAGGGGCGGTTTCTAAGCAAGGAAGCGTTGCGTGAGCGATTTGAAAGTGCTGGCATCAGCGCCGACGACGGGCAAGAGACGATTATGTATTGCGGCTCCGGCGTGAGCGCGTGCCACAACTTGCTCGCAATGGAGTACGCCGGGTTTGGCACCGGCACGAAGCTGTACCCGGGCTCTTGGTCGCAGTGGAGCGCGCGGCCCGAACTTCCGGCCGAGCTAGGCGACCCAAGCTGAGCTGGGTGTGCGCCTAAGTAACCAGCCGAAAAAGCGCTGTAATCAACGCCGCCACACCGATTGTTACGTACATCGGCATCCGCCGCCAAGCACACACCAGCGCTGCGCCCACGCCCAGCACCCGCGCATCAAGCATCACCTCGCCGCTAGAGGTCAGCGTTTGCTCAGCGATTACCGCGCAGATGATCGCCACCGGCAACGCGTTCAGCAGCGCCGTCATCTTGGGGCCTACCCGGTTGAGGTCAATCAAGAACATGCCAGCTAGCCGCTGTCCGTAGGCACCAACGGCGAGCGCCCCAATAGCCGCCCAGGTCAGCATTCTTCGCCGCCTGGTTCGGCCGCGCTTGGGGTGTCTTCGGTTTCGCCCGACCCGCTGCCCGACCCGCCGTTCGCTCCGCTTGGCTGCTTACCCAACAGCACTCCGAACGCCATCGTCGCCGCCAGCAAAGTCGACAATCCAGCCGGCAGCGGCTGAACTAGCGCAACCGCAACGACCGCAGCGGCAAACCCAATGGCGGCAGATTTTCGCTCACGCATCCTCGGCCAGATGATCGCAATAAACAGCGCGGGCAGCATGGTGTCCAGCCCATAGGTAGAGATGTCGCCCAAAGACTCACCAATGAGCACGCCCACCACCGTGCCGATCCAATAAGGCGGCAGCAGTGCCAAACTGGCGATTAGATACACCCGCCGTCCGGTGGGGCTGCCCGCCGGCTCATTCAATGCCAGCGCAACATTTGGATCAAACGTCACAAGGGCCGCAGCGGCTTTAGCGCTGCGTCGCGTCCACAGCCGCGGGGCAACCGCTGCCGCCAACAACCCGAAGCGAGTTGAAACCAGCCAGCCGCTCAGCACTCCCGACACCAATCCACCACCGGCGACGGCGACCGCCGTGTAGGACAAGATTGCGGTGGCCGAAACGACTATCACGGAGCCTGCAATGACCAGCCAAGGGGGAGTGCCAATCTCAATGTGCACGACCGCTACCGTGATACCTAGCGTGAAATAGGTAATAGCAACGGTCGCTATTTCGCTTTTCGTCAACAACGGTCGCTGTGTCATGGCAGCAGTGTTGCGCGCGGTGTGGTGTGCCAGGCGGTGTGCCAGGCGGCGCGCACGGTGCGGTTAGACATGCGATTAGACATAGTGGGGCAATGGACCCGGTCAACTGGGAAATAAAGCCGACGCTGACAAGCCCGCTGCTGCTGGTTGCGTTTGAAGGCTGGTTTGACGCGGGCAGTTGCGCGACGGGCGCATTGACGTGGCTGCGCGACAGCGCCGAAGAAGTTGAGCGGTTCGCAGAGATTGACCTGGAGCGGTTTCTGGATTTTCAAGAGACCCGCCCGATTGTGAGAAACGGCCCGAATGACAACCGAGTGATTGAATGGCCGTCGGTTGATTGCTATGCGGTCAAGGACAACATGCGGCACGATTTTGTGGTGATGCAAGGCGTGGAGCCACGCATGCGCTGGCGCACCTTCACCGAGGCCGTGCTGCAGGTAGCCACCGACACAAAATGCCAGATGATCGTGACTATGGGTTCCACCGCGGCCGGGGTGGCGCATTCGCGTCCGCACACCGTGAAAAGTAGTGCTGGCAACGCTTCGCTGGCGAAACGGATGGGGCTAGCGGCGCCGACCTACCAAGGCCCGACCGGCGTCATCGGCACGCTGCACGACATGGCCGACAAGGCGGACATCCCGGTCATTTCGCTGCGGGTTGGCGTGCCGCACTATGTCGCCGGTCCGCCAAATCCCAAAGGAACCCAAGCGCTGCTGGAGCAGTTTCAGTATCTGATCGGCGTGCCGACGCATTACGAGGAGCTTGACACCGAGGTAGCGCACTGGGAGTCGCGGGTGAATGAGGCGACCGAGAGCGACCCGGAGGTTATGGCGTACATCGTGCAGCTTGAAAAGGAGTCGGACCGAATAGCCGAGGAGAACCTGCCGAGCGGCGACGATCTAGCTTCGCAAATCGAGCAGTTTCTGAGCGAGCAAGATTCCGACAGCCAAGATCCTGGCAGCCCTAATCTCGGTCCCGACAGCCCTGCCCAAGATCCCAAACCCCCCACCGACGGTCGCTAGCGATGGCTGGTAGCAAGTTTGGCGAGCGGTTTTCGGTAACGACGTTTGGCGAGTCGCACGGCGGCGCAGTCGGCGTGATCATCGACGGCTGCCCGGCTGGCATCAAGCTGGACGCGGCTGCCATCCAAGCCGACCTTGATCGCCGCCGCCCGGGGCAGAGCCGCCTGGTTACCCAGCGCCAGGAAGCCGACGAGGTGGAGATTCAGTCCGGGTTGTTTGAGGGCGAGACCTTAGGCACGCCGATTTCGCTGGTCGTGCGAAACACCGACGCGCAGCCCGGCGCTTATGAGCACATGCGTGACCTGTACCGCCCCAGCCATGCGGATTACACCACCGAGGCAAAGTACGGAATACGCAACTGGCAAGGTGGCGGGCGGGCTTCGGCGCGTGAAACCGTCGGTCGGGTTGCCGCCGGTGCGGTGGCGCGCCAGGTTTTGGCGCAGCTAGGCGTCGGCGTGCTGGGCTGGGTCAGTTCGATCGGTGAGATTGATGCGACCGTGGACGCGGCGACCGTGCGGCTAGAAGACGTAGAGGCCGATCCGACGCGCTGCCCGGATTCAGCCAGCGCCGCGGCGATGACTAAAGCCATCGAGGCCGCCCGCAAGGCTGGCGACTCGTTGGGCGGGGTGGTTACGTGTGTCGCACGGGCGGTGCCAGCGGGACTGGGCGAACCGGTGTTTGACAAACTTGACGCCGAGCTAGCGAAGGCGGTCATTTCGCTGCCGGCAACCAAGGGAGTGGAGATCGGCAGCGGCTTTGCGGGCACGCGCCTGACCGGCAGCCAGCACAACGACGAGTTTGTACCAGGTGCGGACGGCAAGCCGGCGGTGGCCAGCAACAACAGCGGCGGCATCCAGGGCGGCATCAGCAACGGCGCCGACATCATGCTGCGGGTTGCGTTCAAGCCGACCGCCACCATTTCGTCGCCGCAAAAGACCGTGAATACAGACAATGAAGCCGCCGAGCTAGCAGCCACCGGCCGGCACGATCCGTGCGTGTTGCCGCGGGCGGTGCCGATGGTTGAGGCGATGGTTTGTTTGGTGCTGACCGATCATCTGCTGCGCCAGCAAACAACCCGTCTGGCGAACCCGCCGTCGGCCTAGCGTCGGCCTAACCACGAGCCAGTTCTTTTGAATCTGGGCCCAGACCTGCTGCTGGCCGCGGCTTGCGTTGTGGCGGGGATTATCAATGCGATGGCGGGCGGCGGTTCGCTGATAACGGTGCCGCTGCTGACTTTTTTTGCCGACCTGGGCGGGCTTGTCGCCAACGGCACTAACCGCATCGGCGTGCTAACGCAAAATCTTTCTTCTGCTTTTAGTTATCGCCGCTCCGGGGTGTCGGGCGTGCGCAAGGCGGTGTCGGTTTTGGTGCCGGTGTTTGCTGGGTCACTGGTTGGCGCACTTGTGGTGGCAAACATCAGCGAAACCGCGTATGAAATAGCGTTCGGTGCGCTAATGGTGCCGTTGCTGGTGCTGAGCTTTTGGCGCCCCAGGAAAAAGAGTGCGACCGCGACCGAGCCGGCGGGAGCTTCGCCACAGTCCACCCCGCCACTCACTCAGCCTCCCAGCGCGGCGATTGCTTGGCCGCGCTATGTGACTATCCCGGTGTTTGTTGCCATCGGCATGTACGGCGGCGCTTTTCAGGCTGGTGTTGGCTTGGTGATCGTGTTGGCGCTGTCGCGTGCTGGGCTTGATTTGGTTAACGCCAACGCTGTGAAGGTGGTCGTGATCGCCATGCTGACTGCGGTGGCGATACCGGTGTTCATCTTTTCTGACCAGGTGCATTGGGGCTATGCGGTGATTGTCAGCGTGGGATTTGCCGTTGGCGGTTGGATTGGTGCGCATTTCGCGGTGCGGGGTGGCGAGCGTTTGATCCGGCCGGTCATGTTGGTGGCGGTGGTCGCCCTGGCTGGTCGAATGGTCGGGCTGTACTAGATCGCTGGTTTTTCAGCACGGGTGTTTTTAGTCGGGTACAATCGTGGGTATGGGACTAGTAAAGCTGTTTTCAATACCCGCTGTCGTTGTTCTGTTTGCTGTTGCTTGCGGTGCGACGGAAGCGTTACGCACAGAGGGCGCACCACAAGCTGATGCGGTTGGGCGGCTGGGCGCGGCTGGGATTGTTGCTGCTGCTGCGCCTGACGTTGAGCCTGAAACCGCTGAGGAGGAGGTTGCTGGGCCTACGCATTCACACGGTGAGGACACGCACACGCATGAGGTAGCCGTTGAGGAAGAGGCTGCGCCTGAGCCTGAAGCCGTTGAGGAGGAAGAGGTGGTTGAGCCTGAGACCGATGGTGCGGAGGTTGAATCCGAAATCATTTATGAAGAGATTGTGGAGCTTGAGGATACTGATTTTGAGGATTTGTGGAACGAGATTGTTATAGGTACAACCGAAGAGGGGTATCCCATTATTGATGAAAGCAACAGACCCAGAGTTTGGGATTTGCTTACGGATGATATGTGGGAGTTGACGTATGTTTTCTACGGGGAAGACACCAAAACCACTTCCACAATCAGTAGTTCAGGCCCGCCTGGCGGCATCATAATTCCAGAGGGTACCAAAGAGGAAAGGGATGCCTGGTTCAGAGAGCAGGGCGTAGACCCGGATAGGGTGGTTCATAATCCAATAACTACTTACAAGTTTCCTGCTACTACTACCGAAGCAGAAGCAAAGGCTTGGCTTAGAAAACAAGGCATAGACCTCAGCCTGGCAAAAATTGCTTACGAGTAGCTGAGATTTGGCTTCCGTTTTCTGATGCGTCTACGTTTTCTTTTCTATCTTTTTATTGCCGCTCTTGTCGTGTCGGGTGGGGCGTTTCTGTTTTCTGGCACAGTGGAAGCAGAGCATAGGGAATCTTCTACTTACATACACAGGAACTGGTGGGTGCTACCTGCAACAAACGAAAGAGTCTGTCATATTCCTGACACTAGCGTGGGCGAGAATGAATGCCACGATGTTTTTGTCCCAGAAAGGAAAGAAACAACCGAATGTGAAGGCAAGGGAAACTGTGGGCACGGGCCGCCAGAGCCTGGAATGATTTTGGATGTGAGGGAAGGCTGTGGGGATGGAATCTGCGATGGGCACGATGACATTGAAATACCAGGCGAAGAAAGACTACATTGCCCGACGCCGGGTAAGACACACTTAGATGCTGATGATCCTGAATGTGATAGCGCCCCTCCCCCTCCTTGCGATATGAGTGCTACCGCTACACATGAAAACAGGTGGGTTGCTGGAAGTTCCACTGCCGGACACACCACCATAAGAGGCCATGGCCCCGAAAGCTTTAATTACTGCAACCACAAGCACACAGACCCAATTGGTGGTGGCGGTATTGAGGAGGAGGTAAGATTTGTTTGTGATGACCGTAGGTGGGATAGGACTGATAGGCACGAGGAACAGGTACGAACTCATCCAGGGCACTCTCACGAGTGGCGGAGACATAATGGCTATTGCAACCATGAACACAAACCTGCTTGTAATCGCAGTTTGACAAGCACTCACGCAAGGGTCGCAATAGAGGATCACCCTAACAACGGAAGACACGGAAATCTAAGTCACAGAAGAAACGACACTTCTTCTGCCTCAGTCAGCACGAGAGTGGGAAGCAGCTATGGCACCTATTGCCCTCATAGTCATCCCGTTCCGCAGCAATGTTTCCCTGTGAGCGTGGAGCATGCTGCCCTTCCGCGACACGACATAAACGGGCAATCCACACCTGCTGAGACTGTTATTTGGGCTAGCGACAACGATAGTCAGAACAGCCTTGTTGATCCTACTAAACCTCTTTATTGGGAAGTTAGAGATAACCATAACTCCCACGACCACACTTACAATTCAACAACGTTTAAATTTCCGTGTCCTCACAGGCATGGGAAGCCTATTTTGGTTTGTGATTTGGTAGATGTGGATGATGGTGAGGATTGGGCTTCGGACATTGGGTATCAGTTATCTCACCAAGCTAAGTGGGAAATCCGTGATGGGAAGATACTACGGATAGAAAGGAAATGGTCTGGATCGCAGCTAGCAAAGCGCTTATGGGGTAAAAATCCTAGTTTCCTCATAAGGAACGGAGGGGGGTTTGGAAGCGATAATCTAACTGTTTTAGGAATCCATCAAGATGGTTTGCTGACAGGCGATAGTGGTGGTGATAGCAGCGACCGAACTTTTTTCAACTCTGAGATTACTGAGGTTAGTCCGCATCCCATAACTGGCCGCCAGCAAATGCGCTTATCGCACTTAGATCACACAGGCTCATTTCTCGCTGCTAACGGGATAACTTACAGGACATGGGGTGAAGTCGGTTTCTTATGGCTGGACTGGAACACTCTGTTCGGAAGCGATTGCCCCATCCCGGTGGATCTAATACCACTTCCACCACCCCCGCCTCCTCCACCTCCTCCTCCACCAGTCTGCAGCCCGTATCACACTGGAAATCATGTCTTCAACGCCTCGTGGTTTCCATATCTCTCATATCTGTTAAATCACACTGAGATAAAGCAACACGACGACCAACTCAACGACGGAGTCCTACTCTGTGACCATAAACATCCTCCACCACCTCCCCCTTGCGATGATGCGGATCAGGCTCGCCTTGCAAGACATAAGAGGCTCGGGCATGTTTGGGATGTAAGTAAGAACCACACTGAAATAAAGAGCCATGGTTGGCTTCATGTGTGTGACCCGTCTCATAACCACACTGTGCCTGAGTTAGATCCAACTGATCAGGGTAGCGACGTCGAAGATAGCGACCCTTCTTAAGACGCACCCCAGACGCGCCTGCCAAACAGTGAGCGTGAGTCATTGCGCCCTCGCACAGCTGTGTCGTGTGCAAGGCAGGATCGCTGGTTGGTGCCTTAGAGAAAGGGTGCGGTTGAGGGCGAGCCAGCGAATGCCTCACTACAGCCCACATCGCCATTCACCTAGCAACCGAGTGCGGTGATTGTCAGCGTGGGATTTGCCGTTGGCGGTTGGATTGGTGCGCATTTCGCGGTGCGGGGTGGCGAGCGTTTGATTCGGCCGGTCATGTTGGTGGCGGTGGTCGCTTTGGCTGGTCGAATGGTCGGGTTGTACTAGATCGCTGGTTTTTCAGTACGGGTGTTTTTGGTTTGGTACAATCGTGGGTATGGGACTAGTAAAGCTGTTTTCAATACCCGCTGTCGTTGTTCTGTTTGCTGTTGCTTGCGGTGCGACGGAAGCGTTACGCACAGAGGGCGCACCACAAGCTGATGCGGCTGGGATTGTTGCTGCTGCTGCGCCTGACGTTGAGCCTGATGCCGTTGAGGAGGAGGTTGCTGGGCCTACGCATTCACACGGTGAGGACACGCACACGCATGAGGTAGCCGTTGAGGAAGAGGCTGCGCCTGAGACCGATGGTGCGGAGGAAGAGGTGGTTGAGCCTGAGACCGATGGTGCGGAGGTTGAATCCGAAATCATTTATGAAGAGATTGTGGAGCTTGAGGATACTGATTTTGAGGATTTGTGGAACGAGATTGTTATAGGTACAACCGAAGAGGGGTATCCCATTATTGATGAAAGCAATAGAGCCAGAGTTGGTGATTTGCTTACGGATGATATGCGGGAGTTGACGTATGTTTTCTATGGTGAAGATACTGTAACTACTGAAACAATCAAAGTACACGGCCCACCTGGCGGCATCATAATTCCAGAGGGTACCAAAGAAGAAAGGGATGCCTGGTTCAGAGAACAAGGCATAGACCCAGATACTGTGATTCGTAATCCAATAACTACTTACAAGTTTCCTGCTACCACTACCGAAGCAGAAGCAGAAGCTTGGCTTAGAAAACAAGGCATAGACCGCAGCCTGGCAAAAATTGCTTACGAGTAGCTGAAATTTAGCTTCATTTTTGTTGCCGACCTGTCTGCTTTAAGCGGCTAGTCCGCCAGCGGCTATGTCAGATGGCTTTTGCCATGGCTGTGATGGCTTGATTGACCATCTCGGGTGAGGTAGCGAAGTTAAGCCGTGCAAAGCCTTTTCCTTCAACTCCGAAGTCTGGGCCGGGATTAAGCGCAACCCGACCTTTCTCCAGAAAAACCTCAGACGGGTCGTCACCTAACTCCAGCGCGTTGCAATCAAGCCACGCAAAATAAGTGGATTGCGGTATGTGATAGCGCACGCCTGGCAAATGCTCAGCCACCAGCTCAGCCACCAAATGGCGGTTGCTGTCAAGGCCAACAAGCAGTTCGTCCAGCCAAGGCTGGCCATGCTCCCAGCCTGCCACGGTGGCGACTTGGCCCAGCTCGCTGAGGCCACCGATCTTACGCTTCGGTGTTTTCAAAACTGCTGGCCCGTAACGCTGCGATGCGCTATGAACGAACGCAATCCGGGCGGCCGCCATGTTGAACGACTTGGTGGCAGCGGTAAGAGTGATCGTGCGCTGCGACGCCGTCTCGCTGCTAGCGGCCACCGGCAGATGCTTGTGTGGGGAGTACACGAGGTCGCAGTGGATCTCGTCCGAAATGATTACTAGGTCGTTCCGCTCGGCAATGTCGGCGATGACGCCAAGCTCAGCTTCGGTCATGACAATGCCGCTGGGGTTATGCGGCTGGCACAAAAACAAAGCCTTGACTCCGTCTTGCGCTGCGACCGACTCAAGGTGATCCAGATCAAGCCGCCAACCCTGCTCGGTTTCTTTCAACGGGTTACGCACAACCCGGCGCCCGTTCTTTTCAACCGACGAATAAATCGGCGGATACAGCGGCGTCTGCAGCACAATGCCGTCGCCGGGTTCAGTGAGATTGTCAATCGCTAGCTCAAGACCCTGCATCACGTCGTGCACAACGAGGATTTCAGCGGCGCTGGTCTGCCACCCGAAAGCGGTTTGCATGCGGTTCACAAAGGTTTCCAGCACCGGAATCGGCTTGTCGTAAAAGTCGTAGCCGAGCCCGCCAACGGATATTCGTTCGGTCAGCGCTTGTGCGATGCAAGGCGCAGGCTCAAGGTCCATGTCTGCAACCCAAGCCGCCAGCACGCCCGGCCCGTAGCGACTCCACTTGGCGCCCGGTCGGTTGACGATGCGTTGCTGGTCAAGTTCAAAGATCATTTGTTTGCCTGTTCTGTTTTGGTTTTGCGTGTCTGATAATTACAACCGGGTAGCCGATAAGTGCGACCGCCGCGAATGCGAAGTATTGGAATGTGTAGCCGAGATGCGGGCCAGCGCCCGGGCTTGGTGGCGCCAACGTCTGCAGGTCGCCTGTTGGCGGTGGTGACGGCGTGGCGGTTATCAGCTCAACGTAGACGGCGGGCAGGAGAGTCTGCGGCGTTTGCGTGTTGATGCGAGCAACGTCAACTCTGGCTAGCGAATCCAGCCGACCGGTGGGCGGGTCGGTCGGGCCGAACAAGCCGCGGGTTTGGGTGAGGCGGATGCGGCCCTGCAGATTGGTGGTGGCGGTTGCGGGCAGGGCGGCGGTTGCGAACTGGGTTAGCTCCAGGGTTGGGTCGTCCGCGTTAGCGATCTCTAGGCAGGTTGCGCTTGCCAGCCAGCCGGCTATTACCAGCGCGGCGGCGTCTTGCGCGGCGTCAGTTGCGCCGTCCAGCTCAAGCGGCACCGCCAGGTGGCAGCCGCTCAGCCCGCTCAGGCTGCGATTGCGAATCAAAACCGATTCGCTGTGCGCCCAAGTGCCGTTCAGATCGGCAATGCGCCACTCCAGTTGTTCGGCTGCGGCTGTGGCACCTGCACCCGCCGCCAGCAACCCAGCCAGTTCCGATCCTCCCAAGACTGGCTCTTGTGCCCGTTCCAAGGTGGCGGTGTTTTTGTCTTGTCTTTCGTGGTGGCGATTTAGCTGCCAGATCCCGGCGATTATGAAAGCCACCAGCAAGGCGAGCGTCAGCAGATGTCCGAATATCCAGATCGGCGAACGCAAGAAGCCGTACATCGCTGCGACGCTAACTAGCGGTCTGCTTGGGGCTGTTTGGGGACCTGCCCTGAGATTTGCCCAGCGATCGGCACAGGGCTGATTTGGTCGGCTATCGGAAAATCCAGGACCTGGCTGAGAAACGACAGCTCGGCCTCGGCCGCCGCGACGATGTTGTGCTCGCTGCGAAAGCCGTGCGCTTCGCCTTCAAACAGCAAATAACAATGCGGCACGCCAGCCTGTGCTAACGATGCGATGAGCTGCTCGGATTGGGAGGGTGGCACAACTAGGTCTTGGTCGCCTTGCAGCACGAGCATGGGCGTGCGCAAAAGTTCGCTGCGATAAAGCGGCGAGCGCTTGCGGTAGAGGTCGGTCGCCTCGGGCCACGGACCGACTAGCGAGTCCAGGTAGCGGGACTCAAATTTGTGGGTGTCGCGCACCAGCGACTCCAGGTCGGCGACGCCGTAGCGGGTCAGACCAGCGGCAAAGATGTCGGTCTCAACTAGGGCGCACAGGGTTGTGTAGCCGCCGGCGGAACCGCCTTTTATGACCAGCCTCTGGGGGTCTGCCTTGCCTGCCGCTGCTTCGCTTGCCGCCGCCTCGCTGCCTTCGCTCAGATAGCGAGCGGCCGCCACGCAGTCCTCCATGTCTGCGACACCCCAGAGCCCCCGCAGCGAGTTCCGATAAGCGGTGCCGTAGCCAGTACTGCCGCGGTAGTTGACGTCTACCACTCCAATCCCGCGGCTCGTCCAATACTGAATGCCTAAGTCCAGACAGCTGCGGGCGCGCCCGGTTGGTCCGCCGTGGCCTAACACAAGCAGTGGCGGCAGCTCATCGGCGGGGCCTTGGTGGGTAGCGCTGGTGGGTGGGAAATAGAACCCGTGAGCGGTTAAGCGGTCTTGCGTGGGGAACTCAATGATCTGCGGCTGCGAAACGGAGTGCTGTTTTAGCGGTGCGTTGGTTGGCTCGCTGAGCTGGCGGTGAGTTCCGTCGGGCGATATTTCCACCACGGCTGCTGGCGTCGTCCAACTGCTGGCGACGGTTACTGCGGTGCCGGCGGGCGTTGTTTCTAGGCGTCCGAACTCGGTGAAACCTGAGTGGACTTCTGTGAGTTGTGCGGGCGCTGGCGTGTTGGCGGTGTTGTTGGTGTTGTTGGCGGCGGTGCTGATAATGCCGATGTGGCCGATGCCGCGGTCAACCCAGGTGCACCAAAGCCTGTCCGCATCAGGATCAGGCGCCCACGCGTAGGTCTGATTGGCGAATGTCCAGCTAGGAACGCCGAACTCGATTTGGCTTGTCCAATCTTGGCGGCCGACAAGCCCCGCCGGCGTGTGGTTCGGCTTGACCTGATGATCAACTCGGACGATGTCCCAAAAAGAGTCACCGTGGCCGTCCGCAGTTTCAGATACCACATGAAGTTGGCCGTCGGGGCTCCAGCGAGGCTGCTGCAGAGCAAGCCCGTCCATGACAACTCCAGCCGTAGCATCTCTATCCATAGCAGCGCGGCCTTGCTCGGCCGCCGGCTTGTGCGCCGGCAGGTCAATCACGTGAAGGCGGGTGCTGTCCCACGGCATGTTGGGATGATCCCAACTAATAAAAGCCAGCCGAGTGCCGTCCGGACTCGGCTGCGGTGATGCGTAAAAGTCCGCACCCTGCGCCAGCACAACGACGGTGCCGTCAAGCGCAACGGACACGATTTCATTTGCCGGTTGGCCGCCGTTGTTGCCTCCCTGTTCGCCACCAGCTTGGTGCGTTTCACGCACCCACACGGTCGTGCTGGTGTTCGGAACGAGCGCCGGGTCGGCGTACCGCCACTGCGTCTTTGCATCGGGGTCGGGCGCCGGTGAGATCGCACGACCGCCGCTGCGGTCAAACAGCCAGATTCGCTGTTGGTCTAGCGCATTGACACCCAGCACGGACAGGTCTGACCCCGACTGATTTTGCTTTGCCAGGCTCACCTCCGGCAAGGGCAGCCACGCACCGCCGCCATATTCGTGAACACGCGTATTGACATCGGCCTGTTTCATGTCGGTTACGTCACGCGGCTGCGCGTGCGGGTCAGTCAGATCGGCGCAGACCAGAGTGGTGCGGCCTTGATCGGCTGGCCGGCGCTCGGCCCAAACGACCAAGCTCCCGACCACGCGTGGCTCGCTGCGACTTATCGCTCCGGCCGCTAACTGAGCGGCGGGTAACGGCGATGGCCAGCTGCCGTATGGCTCAGTGATTTTCTCAGGCGGCGCTTGCTTTTCAGGCATATTCACCAAAATTCAACTATTTCGCAACATTTTTGCACCCCGACATAAAAGATCGCCAATTCACAGGTAGCGTTGATGATGAGAGGGGGGAGTCCCACCACTCCTCCCTCTCACTTTCAGAACGGCTCTTTCTCTGCGTCCGACTCTGTGCCCGGTTGAGTGTCTGTGTCTAGCTGAGCGACGATTTTTGTTACCGATGCTTCAGCGGCGGCTAGTCGGCCGCGGCAGTTATTGATGAGGGCGGCTGCGCGCTCCACTAGCGACCCAAGCTTGTCGATGTCGACGCTGTTTGAGTTCAAGTACGTCAGGATGGTTTCGATTTCTTGGAGAGCGTCGGCGTAGCCGAGATCGGTGTTGGCGGGCGCGGCGCCAGTCTGAGTGGGCGCGGCGTCGGCGGGTGGCATGGTGTTTGATTCGGTCATTGGTTGATCTCGCTTTTTGTTAGTTGCTTACGGAGTCATTGACGGTGCTGCGAATGCTGCCAGCTTGCGTGGTGGTTACTAGCTCGTCGTTCGGCTCCGGCAACGTGCGAACGACGCTGCCGTCGGCGTTGCGGGTTATTGAAAATCCCCGCTCCAAGATCCGCTTCGGGTCGTGCGAATGGATCAGATCTTTGTAGTGCGTCAAGTCGGTCTGCGCCGCCGCCAGTAGGCGTGCGCTGGTCTGGTTCAGATTTTCTGCCGTCCTGGCCAGCGTGCTCTCGGCATTGCTGACGGCGAGCTCGGCGTTGCGGTGCAGCTGATTGAATGCGCCATCCAGGCGGATGTTCGCTTGCGCGAGATGATTGGTTACCGCCGAGCGCACCGAGTGTGAATGCTGGCGCATCGCCGCCTTGGCGGTTTGAGTTATGGCGGCGACACGGTGGCTGAGCGTTTGCGCGCTGTGGGCGAGGCTTGCGTTGTAGGCGGCGACCATTTCGACCAGCGCGTCCGCGCAAGCGGTGGGGGTCTTGTAGGTGCTGTGCGCGACGTGGTCAACCACCGATTCGTCAATCTCATGGCCGATGCCGACCACCATCGGCAGCGAGCAGTTGGCGACTGCGCGAGCGACCGGTTCGGTGTCAAACGCCAGCAGGTCAGTGCGACCTCCGCCGCCTCGCACCATGGCGATCACGTCAAGCGGCGCGGCGCTTGACGCTTGGCGCGGCGCCTCAGCCGAATACCGCTCCAGCGTTGCGATCGCTGCCACCAGGCTCGCTGGCGCATCGGCACCTTGCACCCTCGCATCGCACAGCACCACCTCAAAGGCGTAGCCGCTATTGCGAAGCTCGTCCAAGAAATCCGCACAGGCCGCACTGCCGTCGGAAGTAACCAAGCCGACCCGCAGCGGCACCGGCGGCAGCGGACGCAGCTTGTTTTTCTCTAGCAGCCCGCCGTCGGCCAGCGCTTGCAGCAGCCGCTCACGACTGACGGCAAGCTGCCCGATCGTGAAGGCCGGATCGATGTCGCGCATGAGCAGTTGTGCTTGCGAGCGTTGCGCGTAGTAGGCGACGTCGCCCGCCACGCGGATTTCAATCCCGTCTTCCAGGTTGAGCCCAGTGCCGGCTAGGGCGGCATCAACGCTGCGGCGCGCACCAGCGAACAGGGCTACGGGGAGTTTGGCGGTGCTCTTGTCGGCCGAAGCGCCCTGCTCAATCAGCGTGAAGTAGGCGTGCCCGCTCGGCGCAGCGTGGAAGCCGGTTATTTCGCCGCGCACCCAGATGCGTGTTGGGAACGCCTGACTGAACGCTTCGGTGATGGCGTCGCTTAGCTCGGCGACGCTCCAGGTTGCGTCTGGCTGGTCGGCGCCGTTATCGGCTGGCGTATCGCCGGCTGCCGCGGCTTGGTCTGCGCTCACGGCCTAAAGGTACCCGCCGCCTCGGCTGCGTCTCTTGGAGTTTCCTTTACCCTCGCCTGCGGAAGGTTGCCAGAGCGGACGAATGGGACGGTCTCGAAAACCGTTGTGGCTCTCGGGTCACCGTGGGTTCGAATCCCACACCTTCCGCCAACTTGCTGCCAGCGACGATCGGAGTGGTCTAGCGCCGGTCGGCGAAGAACAGCCGCAGCAGTTCGCCGCACTCTTCTTGCTTGATGCCGCTGGTCACCTCGCACTGGTGATTCAGCCGTGGGTCAACCAGCACGTTATATAGCGTGCCCGCTGCACCAGCTTTCGGGTCAAAGGCGCCAAACACCACTCGCTTCACCCGTGAAAACACCGCTGCGCCGGCACACATGGGGCAGGGCTCAAGCGTGGTTACCAGGGTCGTGTCGTCAAGATGCCAGGTGTCAAGCGCCGCGGCGGCATCACGCAGCGCCAGCACTTCGGCGTGGGCGGTGGGGTCGCCTGTTTGGCGGCGTTCGTTATGGCGAGCGGCGAGCACGCGGTCGCCGAGCAGCACCACCGAGCCCACCGGCACGTTGCCGATCTCCGATGCCAGCCGAGCCTGCTCCAAGGCGAGCTCCATGGCATCCGCGTCGCTGATGATGTTGTTGCCACTGGCGTTGCTGCTGCCGCGATCGCTGCCACTGCTGCCGCTGCCGTCGGCGCCGTCGCCCGGCACCATGTCTTTCTTCACGCGGAGAGTGTGGGATTCGAACCCACGGAGGCCGATAAAAACCTCACACGCTTTCCAAGCGAGCCCATTCGTCCACTCTGGCAACTCTCCATGTCATCGCCCCACGAGGCGGCCAGGCGATCTGCGGCACACGACGAGTTCCACTGAGAGCTGCTGCCTTCCGGCCCTGACTCGGTTCGCGGGTCGCCGTTGCACAGGACCCGACCGCCACGAAGGGCGACGCAGCTAGCAGGGTAATGCTGCCGCCCAGCCAAACATCGCCCAGCCAAGCAGCCAACAGGCAGCCAAACGGTGCGGTCGCAGTGTCCTACCCATAACTAGGATCAGCAGGCATGGCATACCAATCGCTCTACCGCCGATTCCGACCGCAGCGCTTTGACGAGGTCATCGGGCAGGAGCATCTGGTGCGTGCGCTACGCAACGCGCTGGTTGAGGATCGGGTGGGTCACGCCTATCTGCTGAGCGGGCCGCGTGGCACCGGCAAAACATCGACGGCGCGGATTCTGGCGAAGGCGCTCAACTGCGACCAGCTGAGCGACGCCGCTGAGCCGTGCGGCGAGTGCGACCGCTGCGTCTCAATTGAGAACGGCTCCTCGCTGGAACTCATCGAGCTAGATGCGGCATCGCACAACTCCGTCAACGACATCCGTGATCTGGTCACCTCCGCCGCGCTGGGTGTGGCTGGCCGCCGGAAGGTCTACCTATTAGACGAGGTGCACATGCTGAGCGTCGCCGCCGCCAACGCATTGCTGAAAACTTTGGAAGAGCCGCCCGCCCACGTGGTGTTCATCTTGGCGACCACCGATCCGCAGAAGGTGCTCCCCACCATCCGCAGCCGCACGCAACACATTGAGCTGTCTCTGGTCGGCGCTGCCGAGATAGCCGAGCATCTGCGCCACATCGCTGCACGAGCCGACATTGAGCTGACCGATGAGATGGTCGATTATTTGGTTGAGCGTGGAGCCGGCTCGGTGCGAGACGCTTTGTCGGCACTTGATCAAGTCGCGGCTGCTGGCGGCATCCCGACGGGACGTTCCGATGCGACCGAGCTTGTTGGTGCCTTGGTCCGCGGCGACTTGGCGGCGGCGTTGGCAGCGATCGCAACGGCAGTGGCCGAAGGAGCCGACCCGCGTGATCTGGCTGTGCGCACCACCACCCGATTGCGGGACATGTTTTTGGTGGCTAACGGCGCGGCGGTAAATCAAATGCTTGCCGCCGAGGCGGACGAGTGCCGTGCGCTGGCCGAGCAGATGGGGCTGCGCGCCATAGTGCGGGCGCTTGAGTTGCTGGGTGTGGCGCTGGCGCAGATGCCTCAATCAACCGACCGCAGGCTGACTTTGGAAGCGGCGATAGTGCAGCTGTTGGCTGACTTTGGTGGTGAGTCGTCGCAGCCGGCGGCTGCACGCCCCACGCAAGAGCCAGCGACCGGAGCTAGCGCCACCGCGTCGGGCAACGCGACAACGGGCAATGCAGCAGCGAACGAGCAGCCGAGTTCGGAGTCAGCCAAGCAGCCCGCCGCGCAAGCCGCCGCTTCACCTACGCCCGCGCCCAAAGCAGCATCCGAGACAGTGCCCGCGCCAACGGCAAAATCAGCACCCGAATCAGCGGCTGGCACTTCACCGGTGGGGGAGATTCGATCCGCTGCCGCACCCGCGTCGGACTCAAAAGGCTCACTAACCGCAGAACAGATAAAGACAGGTAAAGAAGAAGCGGCGAAGGCGTTGGCGGCGCTGAAGAATGGAACGAAGGCAACACCGCAGGCGTCGGCGTCGCCCGCACCGGCAGAGTCCGTGCTGTCAGAGCCAGTGGAGCCAACCCCATCGCCCGCGCCGACTGCGCAAGCAGGATTAACCGCGACGGACATAAGTGGGCGCTGGAACGAAACGATGGAAGCGATTGCAAAAGCTGGTGACAAGGGCTTCTTCGCAGATGCGGTGGTCACCAAGGTTGAGGGTGAAAGTGTGTGGCTGGGGCTTTCGCCTGGAACTCCGCTAGACCAAGCGGAAGGCCGCGTGGACAGCTTGGTTCAAGCGCTGGGCGCGGTATTTGGGAAGCCCTTGACCGTGCAGCTTGCCGCGCCGCCGAGTAGCGGTTCGCCGGTCGGTCCATCGTCGGCTAGTTCGCCACCGGCTAGCGAGCAGCCAGCAGCCAGTCCGGCGCCGGATAACACCACAACGACCACCACGATGACCGTCGCCACGGAACCTGCCACGCCGGCATCCACTGCCGCTCCGTCGCGTACCGCGTCTGCGGCCGCCGCTGAAGCCACGGCTTCATATGCGCCGGGGCTCATCCAGCAGCTCGCAAAAAACACCAGCGCGGCTGAGATGCAAGCAGTCCAAAAGGTGATGGATTTCTTCCCAGGATCGCGCCTCATACAAAACGACTGACCAGGAACAACCAACCAGGAACAGCCGGCAACTTCCCAAGCAACTTCCCAACAAGCCAGATCTGCATGTACGACGGACCAATCCAAGACCTCATTGACGAACTGGGGCGACTACCAGGCATCGGGCCGACCGGCGCGCAACGCATCGCATTTCATTTGCTAAAGGGGCCGCGCGCAGAAGCCGACCGCCTGGCCGAGTCCATCACCACCGCTATGGCGCGGGTGGGTCGCTGTCAGCTTTGCTGGAATATTTCAGAGCGAGACCCTTGCCAGCTGTGCTCCGACCCCAACCGGCAAACGGGTGCGCTTTGCGTTGTTGAAGATCCCAAAGGGGTGGTGGTGCTTAACCGTGCCGGGTTCACCGGCCGCTATCACGTGCTAGGTGGCACGCTCAGCCCGGTTGACGGAATCGGCCCTGAGCATTTGCGAATCCGTGAGCTGCTTGCCCGGCTGCGCCCCGAGCAGGTTGAAGAACTGATCGTCTGCACCAACCCCAACATTGAAGGCGACACCACCGCTATGTACTTGGCTAAGCAGGTTGAGCCGCTCGGCGTGAAAGTGACTCGCCTGGCGAGCGGGCTGCCGGTCGGCAGCGATCTGGAGTACGCGGACGAGCAAACGCTTGAGCGCGCGCTGGAGCACCGCCAGGTCTTGTAGCCACCGCGGGTTCTGTTGCTGCTGCGATGGGCTGGAGCACCGCCGCAGCCACCGCCGCAGCCACCACATCCGCCGAGCAACCAGCTCGGCTAAAAATAATTCAAGACGACACGGCGACTTTTGAGTAGTGAAATGCCCTCAGTAGCAAAACGCCACCCAAATAGGAGAAGCCATGTCGTCAAAACCGTCGTCAAATTCATCGTCAGATTCATCATCGTCAAAACCGTCCAAGCGCGAACTGAAGCGCCCAATAACCATCCACCTACCCGAATCCGACACCGGCATATCGGTGAACACGCGATCCGAAGCACGTTGTCTGTCGCACACGGCCAATGCGCCCGGCGCGCAACTGATCGCCGTGCTGGCTGGCGAAGATCGCGAGCTGCGAGCTTTCGCCACCGGTCACGAAGACCTGATCCAGGCCATGATTGAAGACGCCTACCCGTTCGTGTGCCTCATCGACCTGCTCGAGGCGCAGGCAGTCTGGATTTTTGTGCCGGCAGATGATTGTGATGCGGTGCGCCGAAGCCTGCGAAACGCGCTTGAGCAACGCAGCGGAGTCATCGAGCTAGATGTGACCGGCTTGGAGGAGTCGGCGCTGCCGCGTTCCGTCTGTTGATGTGATTCGGCGTAAGCCCACTAGCTTGCGCTACCTGTGGAGCACATTCTTGAAGCAATAAATGCCGGAGCCGACGGCACGGAGATAGCGGCGCTGCCGATCCCCGATCATTACCGCGCGGCTTATGTGCAGCGCGACGAGCAGACAATGTTTGAGGGCGTGCCTTCGGCCGACAAAGACCCGCGCAAATCGATCCACATCGGCGAGGTGCCCACACCCGAGCTTGCCCCCGACGAGGTCTATCTAGCGGTGATGGCCAGCGCGATCAATTTCAACACGGTCTGGTCGTCAATTTTTGAGCCGCTGCCGACGTTCGGATTTCTCGACCGACTAGGTCGCGAGAGCCGTTGGGGTGCCCGCCACGCTCTGGATCAGCACGTGCTGGGATCGGACGCCGCCGGGGTGGTGCTGCAGTGCGGCACGGCGGTGCGCAACTGGCGGCCGGGCGATCACGTAGCCGTGCATTGCAACTACGTCGACGATCAAGATCCCGCCGCCCACGAAGATTCGATGATGGCGTCAAACCAGCGCATCTGGGGATTTGAAAGCAACTTCGGCGGGCTGGCTGACCTGTCGATCGTGAAGGCAAACCAGCTAATGCCCAAGCCAAGTCATCTCAGTTGGGAAGAGTCGGCGGTCAACGCATTGTGCGCCTCCACGTCATACCGAATGTTGGTGGGCGATAACGCGGCGCGCATGAAGCAGGGCGACGCGGTGCTGATTTGGGGGGCTTCGGGTGGGCTGGGCGGCTACGCGTGCCAGCTAGTACTGAACGGCGGCGGCGTACCCGTCGGGGTCGTCAGCTCTGACGACAAGGCCGACCTGCTTCATCGGCTAGGGGTTGAGCACGTCATCAACCGCAAAGACGAGAACTTCCAGTTTTGGAAAGACCCAAACAACCAAGACGAAAGCGAATGGCGCCGCTTCGGCAAAAGGGTTCGCTCGCTCATCGGCGATGATCCCGACATCGTGTTTGAGCATCCCGGCCGCTCAACGATGGGCGCATCCGTGTTCGTGGCGCGGCGCGGCGGGAAGATCGTTACCTGTGCGGCCACCTCGGGCTACATGATTGAGTACGACAACCGGCATCTGTGGATGAAGCTGAAGCAAATCGTGTCAAGCCATTTTGCGAACTACTCAGAGGCGTGGGAGATGAACCGACTGATCGACCAAGGCCGCATTCACCCGATTCTGTCAAAGGTTTACGATCTGGTTGACACCGGCGAGGCTGCTCTGGCCGTGCATCAAAACGCGCACGAGGGCAAGCTGGGTGTGCTTTGTCTGGCAAAGGAGTCGGGGCAGGGCATCACCGATCCGGAAAAGCGTGAGCGGGTTGGGCCTGACGCGATCACGCTCTTTTCACAGCACGCCGCCGAGCTAGAGAAAGCCAGCTAGGGCAAGCCAGCTAGGGCAAGCCAACCGGGCAAGCTGCTCCAGAGAAAGGCGCGCTGATGTTGCTAACCGAAATAGACCACGTGGCGATTGCCGTGAAAGACCTTGACGCGGCGGTGGCTTATTACCAGGCGGCGTTCGGGGCGGAAGTGTCGCACCGTGAAACCGTTGAAAGCGACGGGGTGGAAGAAGTGCTGCTGGCGGTCGCCGATAGCTACATCCAGCTCATCACCCCGACCCGCGCCGATTCACCCGTCGCCAAATACCTAGAAAAAACAGGCGAAGGCTTGCACCACGTCGGCTATCGGGTTGAGGACTGCGCCGCAGCATTGGCCGCGATGATCAGCGCCGGTGCCACGCCCATCGACACCGTGCCACGCCCGGGTTCACGCAACACAACCGTAGCGTTCGTGCACCCCAAAGGTAATCTCGGCACGCTTGTGGAGCTAGTCCAGGACTAGCTTGCGGGATTGCCGTGAGATTGTCTGCGCCGCCCTTGCCGCGCCGACTAGCTTGCGGCTAGATCGCTCAACTAGATCGCTCAAATAGATCAAGTCAAAAAATTCAGGAGAATCCATAAATGACGCCAATTACTAAGCCAGGAAAATCGCGCAAGTCGCGTTCGCCGTTCTTTGCGTTACTGGCGGTGTTGATGTCGCTGGTGCTGTTTGCCGCTGCTTGCGGTAGCAGCGACGACGATGAAACCGTTGAGCCTGCCGACGATGCAGCGGAGACCGGTGGCGGTGCCGCTGAATCCGAAGAACCCGCCGCTGAGGAAGACGCTGAACCGGCGCCCCAGTATTCAATCGGCCTTGTAACCGACACCGGCAAGGTAGACGACAAGAGCTTCAACCAGTCCGCCTGGGAAGGTGTGCTAGAGGCTGCTGATGGCCTAGAAGACGAAGGTGTGGAGGTGTCGACTCGATTTATTGAGACCGAAGCCGCCAAGGATTACGAAAACAACATCGGCCTGTTTGTAGAAGACGGCGTTGATCTGATCGTTACCGTCGGGTTCGGCCTCGCCGCTGCGACGGCCGCTGCAGCCGAAGCTAACCCGGACATTTTGTTTGTCGGCGTTGACCAGTTCCTAGGCGACGATTCGCTTGCAAACCTGGCTGGCCTGATCTTTGAAGAAGACAAGTCTGGATTCTTGGCCGGTGCGCTGGCCGGGCTGCTGACCCAAACCAACAAGGTTGGTGCCGTGCTCGGTACAGACCTTGTTCCGCCGGTCGTGGCGTTTAAAGAAGGCTGGGAGAACGGCGCCCGCTACACCAATCCTGATGTGGAGACGATTTCCACCTATCACCCAGGCGGCCTAGACACGGCGTTTGGTGATCCGGAGTGGGGAGCGACCACCGCCCGCCAAGCGCTAGATCAGGGTGCAGACATCATCTTCGGTGCTGGTGGTGCCACGGGCAACGGCGCACTTATTGAAGTCGCTAGCCAGGAAGGTGCGCTTTGCGTAGGTGTTGACACCGATCAGTGGCTCACCGTGCCAGAGTCGCGACCGTGCTTGGTGACGAGTGCCGTGAAGCGAATCGCACCCGGCGTTGCCAACCTCATTTGGAACGGTTACGACGGAGCTTTCCCGGCGGGTAACTACGTCGGCACCGTTGGGCTGGCCGATCACTACGACTTTGAATCTCTCGTTACCGCCGAGATTCAAGCCACGTTGGATGAGGTCGAGGCTGGCTTGGCCGACGGCAGCATCGCCACGGGCTATCCGCTCCCATAGCGTCTGATTATCTGACGCAGCGCTACTAGCGGCATAGCTATTAGCACGCAAGAAGGCAGTGATTCGGGCAGTGATGCCCAGTCGCCAAGCCGCATAACAGCCTTGCTGGCCGTGGGAATACGGCCGGCGGTGGTTCCAGTGGTGGCCGTGCTGCTGGGCTTGGCGATCTCCGCGGTGCTGATCACCCTGCAAGGCAACTCGGTGGGAGTCGCATACAAGGCGCTGGTGCAAGGTGGTCTGGGCGATTCCGATGCCGTCTTGCGCACGCTGGAAAAAGCCACGCCGCTCATCTTTGGTGGCCTGGCGGTGGCGTTTGCTTTCAAGGCGGGACTATTCAACATCGGCGGGCAGGGCCAGCTACTAGTCGGCGCGGCGTTTGCTGGCTGGGCTGGCTTCGGCATTACCGGTTTGCCAACTTTTATTCACCTGCCGCTGGCGATAGTTATCGGATCGTTGGCGGGTGCGGCCTGGGGCGGTATCGCCGGTGTTCTCAAGGCGGGCACCGGCGCGCATGAGGTGATCGTCACAATCATGCTCAATTTCGTTGCTGGCAATCTCACGGATTGGCTGGCATCGGGTCCGTGGCAAGACGACACTCCGGGCAACATCGTCGCCCACACGTCACCGGTGGCGGACACCGCGATCGTGCCGACCTGGGGTGCGCTGCCGGTTGGATTTTTGCTAGCGGTGATAGCGGCGATCGCATGCTGGGCTCTGCTAGAGCGCACCACCTACGGATTTCAGGTGCGCAGCGTGGGTGCCAACCGCCAAGCCGCCCGCTACGCGGGAATCTCTGTCGGGGTAATCTTGGCTTCGGCCATGGCGGTGGCGGGACTGCTGGCCGGAATGGGCGGCGCGATGGAAACGCTGGGCGTGGATGGCAGATTTACCGCCGGCGTCAACGTCGGTTTGGGGTTCCAGGGCATAACCATTGCCTTGCTGGCGCGGGCGAATCCGATCGGCGTCATCCCGGCTGGTCTGCTGGTGGGCGTGATGGAAGCCGGTGCCGCAAAGATGCAGTTTGAGTCTGGCGTGCCGCCCGAAATCATTGACGTGATGCAGGCACTGATCTTGTTTTTCGTGGCGGCGCCGTTGGTCATCCGCTGGGTGCTGCGCATGCGCGAGCCCGACCAACGACTGCGCCTAGGTGCAGGCTGGGGCGCTAACTAATGCGCGGCGGATCTAATGAGTAGGGGCGGATCTAACTAATGCTTACCGGACTAAGCATGCGAGCGCGCTGGATGATTTTCGCTGGCGTGGCCGTGGTGATGGTTACCTGGGGCTTCTATATCTACGAAGGTGCGCAAACCACAGCGGTGGTTTCGGGCACCATTCGCTCGGCCACCCTGCTGGTGCTGGGTGCTATGTGCGGCATGATCGGCGAGCGGTCGGGCGTGGTGAACATAGGCATTGAGGGGCAGTTCCTAATGGCCGCCTTCGTGTCGTTCACGGTCGCCTCCGTCACCGGCTCTTTAGAGCTTGGGGTTATTGCCGGGGTGGGCATGGGCTTGGCGATGGGCTGGATGTTGGCTGCGATGTCCGTCGGGCTGCGGGTCGATCAGATCATCGCCGGCACGGTTTTGAATATTGCCGCCCTCGGGCTTACTTCGTTTTTGTACGACCGCAGCCGATCGCTGGGCATTCCCAAATACGCGCCAATAGACATGGGGCCGCTGAGCGATCTGCCGCTGGTGGGCACGGCTTTCTTTAGCCGCCCGCCGCTCACCTACATCACACTTTTGTTGGTGGTGGTTGTGCATGTGGCGCTGTTCAAAACCGTGTGGGGCATGCGCACGACCGCCATTGGCGAGCACCCGGGCGCAGCCGCCACCGTTGGCATAAGCGTGACCAAGATGCGCTACCTAAACGTGACCCTGGCAGGCGGAATAGCCGGATTTGGCGGCGCCTACCTGGCGTTAGAAGCGGTCGGCACCTTTAGTCGGGCAATGACCGGTGGGCGTGGCTTCCTGGCGTTGGCGGTGATGATTTTCGGGCGCCGCTCGCCATTTGGCGCCTATGCGGCCGCCCTGGTGTTCGGGTTTACGACCGCGCTGCAAAACCAGTTCCAGCTCAACGGCACGCTGGACATTCCGCCACAATTTGTGGGGATGATGCCGTTCATTTTGACCATAGCAGTGGTGGCGATCAGCGGCCTGTTCGGAAGCACGCGTGACCCGGCTGCGCTCGGGCAGACATATGAGAAGGGCTAGGTCGCGCACGTGAGCGAGACCGCGGCCCTGCCACCCCCGCCGACTTACACGACTGCGCTAGGGGCGCGCGGCGTTACCAAACGCTTCGGCGATCTGGTCGCAAACGACGACGTGTCGGTTGAGATTGCTCCCGGCAAGGTGCTGGCGTTGCTGGGTGAGAACGGCGCTGGCAAAAGCACGCTTGTGAACATCTTGTTCGGGTTGTACCGACCCGACGAGGGCGAGGTGGTAATCGCCGATGAGGTGGTGCGACTAGCCAGCCCCAGCGACGCCATCTCGCGCGGCGTGGGCATGGTGCATCAGCACTTCCAACTGGTGCCGCCCATGAACGTTGTGCGCAACATCGTGCTAGGTGCCGAACCACACCGCGCCGGGATGATGCAACTCGGCACCGCCCGCGAAGAGGTGCTAGCCCTGCAAGAAAAGTTTGGGCTAGAGGTTGACCCCGACGCCAACGTTGAGGAGCTTCCGGTCGGAGCGCAACAGCGAGTCGAAATCCTCAAGGCGCTCTACCGCGACGCACGGGTGTTGATCTTGGACGAACCGACTGCGGTGTTGACGCCGCAGGAGACGGAGCATTTGCTAAGCGTGCTGGCCGGGCTGGTAAAGAACGGAATGAGCGTGGTGTTCATCACGCACAAGTTGCGCGAGGCGCTGTCGGTGGCAGACGACATCATGGTGATGCGCGGCGGACGAGTGGTGGGCCGGACTACTCCGGCTGAAACCAGCGAAGCGGCGTTGGCCGAGATGATGGTTGGGCGCAGTGTTTTGTTGCGCGTTCAGTCTGGCGAGGCGAACCCGACCGATGAGGTGTTGCGTATTACCAACTTGAGCGTGGACAACGATCTGCGTCATGAAGCCGTGAAAGATGTGAGCTTGTCGGTGCGGGCGGGCGAGATCGTTGGCATCGCGGGGGTGGAAGGAAACGGCCAACGTGAACTGGTGGAGGCGGTGACCGGTCTGCGGCGGATCAACAGCGGTGAGGTGCAGCTAGGCAATGCCACGCTGACGGGTGCGACCCCGCGCCGAATTGCGAATGCCGGAGTTGGGCACGTGCCGGAGGACCGCCAAAAGCACGGTCTGATTGGTAGTTATTCCGTGGCTGAAAACTCCGTGCTCAACTGTTATCACCGCGCACCGTTTTCTTGGGCTGGCGTGATGCGCCACGATCAAATTTCGGAGCATGCGGGTCAGGTGGTTGGTGAGTTTGACGTGCGGACGGTGTCGCTAGGCGCGCTCACCGATCAACTTTCCGGTGGCAATCAGCAGAAATTAGTGGTGGGGCGAGAGTTCAGCCGCGAGGCCAGTCGCAAAGGTGGCGGCGAGCCCGGTAGGAAATCTGGTGATAAGTCTGGTCGCAAATCTGACGAAAGTGTGAATCTGCTGGTGATTGCGCAGCCGACACGCGGCGTGGACATAGGCGCGATTGAGTTCATCCATAGCCAAATAATCGAGCAGCGTGACGCCGGAGCGGCGGTGTTGCTGGTGTCGGCCGAGCTTGATGAAGTGATGGGTTTGTCTGACCGCATCATCGTGCTTTATGAGGGGCGGGCGGTGGCCGACCTTGACGGCAAAACCGCTAACCGCGAAGAGATCGGCCTGCTGATGGCGGGCGCCAGCGCGGCCGAGCCCAGCCCTGCTGGCGCTAGTGCGGAATAGCTAGCGCGGCCTAGCCCTAAATAACCCGGTCGCTGCCGCCGTCAATCGGAATTTGCGCGCCAGTGGTTGCCGCGAAGGCCGGGCTGCATAGCTGGGCGATGAGTTGGCCCACATCGGCCGAAGTTATTTCACGGCTCAGCAGGTTGCGTTTGCGATATTGCTCAGCGGTCATGTCGTAGCTGCTTGCGCGCTGCTCAACAAGGTCGTCGTCCCAAAGCCCGGTGTCAAAAACCGCATCTGGGTGAATGGTGTTGACGGTGATGTTGTCGGCTGCCCATTCCAGCGCGGCTACTCGCCCAAGTTGCGTAACGCCTGCTTTGGAAGCGGAGTAGGCGCCAGCTTGCGTGCCGGGAGCCGGGACATTTTTTGAGCCCACCAAAACGACACGCCCACCAGCGGGTGATAGACGCAGGTACTGGTGAGCGTGTTTCAAGGTGTTGGCTACCGAACTGAGGTTGATGTCCAGCGTGCGCTGCCACTGCTCTAGATCGAGTTCGGAAACTGGTGCGGCGGGACCAAATATCCCCGCCGCCAGCACAACAATGTCAATGCCGCCGAAGGCTTCGACCGCGCCGACATACGCGGCGGCGAGCGCGTCTGGGTCGGTTACGTCTGCGGGCAATCCGAGCCAGTTGCGATGATCAAATGTCGTGGCGACGTCGGGGTTGATGTCGATGCCAGCCACCGCTGCCCCTTGATTGGCCAAAGCGTTTGCGGCGGCTTTGCCAATGCCAGACGCCGCGCCGGTTACCAGCGCCACCTGACCGGTGAGGTCGGCGCTTCCGCCGCTGGCGGTGTTGCCGAGCCGCAGCTTGGCTTGCTCCAGCTCCCAATACTCCACGTCAAACAGATGTGATTCAGCCAGCGCGACGTAAGTGTCAAGTGCCTCGGAGTCGTCGATCACAGCGATGGTGTGCTGGTAGATGTCGGATGCGATCTTGCAGTCCGCTATGGATTTTCCTGCGCTAAGCAATCCCAGATCGCTATCAAGCACCACCCGTGGGGCCGGGTCAAGCATCGTTAGGTCGGTGTGGCGTGAATGGTTGCGCTCAAAATATTTCTTGTAGTCGCTGGCGAACGCTGCGACGTCGGTGGCGATTTCGCCGGCTGGCTCGCTGGCTGATTTGGTGGTTGATTTGCTGGCGGGCTGGTTGCGAACGCGAACCAACGGAAACTGCTTGGTGCGGATTATGTGGTCGGGTGTGGCCGGGCCGCGTGTCGCCAACGATTTCACGTCGTCTCGCTGACAAAACTCAAGCGCGGCCGCACCCGCACTGCCGCCCAAGCGACTCAACAGCAACGGCCGGTCAGCCGTTATTGATATCTGTTGGCGTAGCTGCGCCATCGCCAGCGCTTGGTCCGGAGTTATTTCTGGGCTTGGCCCGGCAGCGGCATTTGCAGTGGCGCTTGCAACGGCTTGCCCATCGTGTCCAGCGTGATTGCCGGCGCCGTGCTTTGCCAGGTATTGCTCCGCCTCGGTAATCAGCCGAATCATTGAGTCGTAAGCCTCACGCGTGGTTTCGGCAAACGTGAAAATCCCGTGATTCATCAGCACCATCGCTTCGGTGCCGCTGTGAGATTGCTTGGGAAACTCCTCGGCGCACACTTTGGCGAGGTCAAATCCGGGCATCACATAGTCAATGACCACCGCCCGCTTTCCCCACACCTGCTCAATGTGCTTGTAGCCGTCGGGGGTGTTGGTCAGCGACAAGACCGCATCGGCGTGCGTGTGCAACACAGATTTGTGCGGCAGGCAGGCGTGCAAAATCGCCTCGACCGATGGGTTTGGCGCGCTGGCGTTGGTCAGATTTATGCGCAGCTGGTTGACCATCTCGGTGTCGCTAAGTGCGGACAGCGTGGCAAGGCGACGCACCGGTTCCAGCCGCAGCGGCGCAAACCCGGGCGGCTCGATGGATGCCAGATCCCAGCCGCTGCCTTTCACATAGAGCAGCTCAACCGGCTCGCCGTGTGCGTCGCGCCCACTGCTTTTGATGGACGTGTTGCCGCCGCCGTGCAGCACCAGAGCTGGGTCGGATCCGACCAGCCGAGAGCCGTAGGTGATCTCGCCTAGGTCGCCGCCATATTTGGTGCTGTAGTCGGCTGCTTCGGTTTCATTCCAGAGGTTCTGCATGATTAGTTGCGTGCGTTATGGGTTGCTATGGGTGGTTGGCACTGGCCGATAACGGCTGGCGCTCTCAGATACGGCTTCAAGAATCGGCTGCTCATAAGGCGGCTCCAGCACACCCATTTCGGTGATGATCGCGGTGATTAGCCGAGCGGGTGTTACGTCAAAGGCCGGATTTGAGGCACCGACGTTGGCGGGAGTCAGCCGGTCGCCGCCGTGGGCGTGGTGAACCTCGGCTAGGTCGCGCTGCTCTATGTGGATGTCTTCGCCGCTGGCGATTGATGGGTCCAGCGTGCTGGTGGGCGCAGCAACATAGAACGGGATTTGCGCCTCGTGCGCCGCCAGTGCGTGCGGCAGGGTGCCGATTTTGTTGGCGGTGTCGCCGTTGCGAGCGATGCGGTCTGCGCCAACCACGAAGGCCTGAACGTTGCCCGCCAAAATCAACGATGCCATTGCGCCGTCCGGCACGACCGTTACTTCAATGCCAGCGTCGGCTAGCTCCCAGGCGGTGAGGCGCGCACCTTGCAACAACGGACGTGTTTCGGACGCGTAAACGGAGATCGGTTCGCCCGCGCTGGCCTTGGTGTAGATCGGCGCAAGGGCGGTGCCGATGCCAGCGGTGGCGAGCCGTCCGGCGTTGCAGTGGGTTCCGACCGTTGTTGCGTCGTTCAGCAGATCGCGCCCTAGTCGGCCGATTTCTGCGCAAGCCGCTGCGTCTTCATCGGCGATGGCCAGTGCTTCGGCCAGCATCGCCGCGCGGATGTTGGCGATGCCGGAGTCCGCGTCTGCTGCGTCTGCGGTATTGCTCGCGCTGTTGGCGATGGCGGAGCCCTTGCCGACGGTGCGGTTGACGGCCCAGGCAAGATTCACCGCAGTTGGGCGAGCGTTGCCGATGCGATCTCGCAGCGTTTCCAAAACCTGCTGGGCTTGCGCCAAATCTTTAGGCGCCGCTTCGTCCAGCCCGACCACAATCGCTAAGGCACCAAACGCTCCCAAGGCTGGTGCCCCACGAATGGCGAGGCGCTTGATGGCATCTACCGCTTCGTCAGTGCTGCGAATTTCAAGTTGCACGAGTTCGGCGGGCAGGCGTGTTTGGTCAATGATCTCAATCGATTCACCGGTCCAGCGGAACGGTTTTGTGGGTGATTTCAATTGCTTCGCCTGCTGCTTGAACTTGCCATTTTGGCACTACAGCATGCCCGCAAACTATGGCGGTGCCAGCGTTGGCAGCCAGCCGAGCTAGCTAGTGTCGGGGCTATGCCAGAACTAGTGGCTTTGGCGCTGAATGGCGGCTCGCACTTTGTTGATGAGTTGCGGCGCGCATGGGATGAGGGCAATGCCGTCATGCCGATTGATCAACGCTTGCCGGATATCGCACAGCAGCAGTTGGTGGCAAACATGGGGGCGGCTGCGGTTGTGGATGAGACCGGCCGCCATCGTTGCTCTGATTCTTGGCCGGTTGAAGTTGGCGATGCGTTGGTGATGGCAACTAGCGGCAGCACCGGTGAGCCGAAAGGTGTGGTGCTGACGCATGCCGCAATCACGGCCAGCGCTAAAGCCAGCAATGCTTTTTTGGAGACGCAGCCGACGGATTGCTGGCTGGCTTGTTTGCCCCTTGCTCATGTTGGCGGTTTGGCGGTGGTGGTGCGCGCATTGCAAGCCGACCTGTCTCTTGAGGTCCATGACGGGTTTGACGCGCAAGCGGTGACAAAGGCCGCTGCGGGTGGCACCACGCTGACGTCTTTGGTGCCAACAGCTTTGGCTCGTATCAACCCGGCGATATTTCGGGCGATTCTTGTGGGCGGATCGGCTATGCCAGCCGACCTGCCAGCCAACGCGATCGCTACCTACGGCATGACCGAAACCTTCAGCGGAGTTGTGTATGACGGCTGGCCGCTGGATGGTGTTGAGGTGCGGGTGCTAGATGGGCAGATTCAGTTGCGCGGTGAAATGTTGCTGCGCTGCTACCGCGGTGTGGTGAGCCCAGCCGATTCGAACTCAACCGAGCTAAGCCCGCTTGACGCGCACGGGTGGTTTTCCACTGGCGACAACGGCGAGGTGTCGCCTGCAGGCAAGCTCAGCGTGTTCGGTCGCCGCGACGAGATGATCATCACCGGCGGGCAGAACGTCTGGCCCGTAGCGGTGGAGCGATCGCTAGCTACAGCTAGCGGTGTCAGCGAATGCGCAGTGGTGGGGCGTCCGCATCCTGAATGGGGTCAGATAGTGGTCGCATTGGTGGTTTCGAGCGATGCCACGCAACCGCCGCGCCTTGATGCGCTACGCGAACACGTCAAGCAGACCTTGCCGTCTTATTGCGCGCCGCGTGAGCTTGAGCTTGTGAGTGAGTTTCCGCGCACAGCCTTAGGCAAGATTTTGCGCCATCAGCTATAGAGCCGTCAGCTATAGATCAGCCGGTTCGTCAAGCGCAGCTAGCTCCTCAGGCTCTTTTAGCCCTGTTAATTCGGGTTTAGTTATTGAATCTGCCCTGGTTTTTATGGTTTGTGGCGAGGTGATTTCCTTTTTTGCGTGTGCGCCAAGCTCTTTAATTTTTCGGGCACTGGCCACGAAACGACTCTCAAGTGATCCAATGGCAGCGTTCTGGGCGTTGACTGCGTTGTTAAGCGCGTGGCTGACTTTATTTACGTGCTCGACAAGTATCCCCAGCCGATCATAGAGTTCAGCGGCCTCATCTATTATCTCCTGTGCATTGTTATGTAGGTCATGCTGTTGCCAAGCTGCCGCGACGGTTTGTAAAAAAGCAATCAACGAACTCGGTGTGACAATAAGTACTTTGTGATCAATCCAGGCTCTTTCCAAAAGCTTCGTATCCCCGTCCAATGCCGCGATCAAGAGCGCATCGCTTGGCAAAAACATCACAACAAAATCGGGTGAGCCGTTAACCAAATTTGCGTAATCACGCTCGCTCAGTTCTTTGGCCGTCCCTAGCACTGACCTTGCATGGGCTGCTAAGTACTCTTGCTGACTATTTTTGTCTTCGGCATCGTGAGCCCGCTTGTAATCCTCAATGATTGCCTTAGAATCAATGACTACGTTTGACCCGCCAGGGATATACACAACCACGTCAGGGTCTTTGTGTTTTTTCTTGTTACTCGGTTCAACATTTAGTCGTACTTGCTCGTTAAAGTCAATGTGTTTACTCATGCCGGCAAACTCAAGGACATTGCGCAGGGTCTGCTCTCCCCACCTACCCCGATCACCCATCGATGAGCCCAGTATTTGGCGCAACGCTTCTGTTTCACTACTTAGCTTGCCGACCTGGTTGTTTACCCGCTCGTAAGCAGTGATGCGTTTTTCTTCTATATCGCCAACATGGCTTTCAAACTTCTTAAGCGTTTCGGCGATCGGCTTCAGCAGGCCATCAATCTTTGTGCTGCCGAGGTCGTGTTGTGTAGCAAACTGCTCTTTGGCTTGCTTTAGAAAAGCCTCCTGATTTGTTTGGGTGATTTCGGCGGCGATGCCCTTGAAGTGAGCGTCAAGGTCGTCACGTGTTTTTTCCATTTCTTCAATGCGTGCCTCATGAGCTGCGGTAGCTGCCGCCAGTTCGGTTTCTAGCTGGTCTGTTTTTGCAGTTGCTTCGCGTGCCTTTGTATCTGCCTGATTACGCTGGTTGATGGCACGGATTAGCAGGACAACGGCAACGATCGCCGCTGCAGAAACAGCAATGATTATGGAGATTAGAACAGGAGTCATATCCGCACACTAGAGAACGGGTGGGACATTTAAGGCTTGTCCGGCTGGCTCGGCCTGCTCGACCAACGCAAATAGCCGCCGTCAGGCATAACGTCCGCCGCCAGCGGCTGCGCATACAGCGCGCCCGTCCCTATGCCGTGGACCAGGTTCGGTGCAACCGCCAGCGCCACGTCACGCGCAATCCGCAGTCCGTCGGTGCCGCACATAAACGACGAAACCACTGCGCTGACCCCCCTGACCGACGCCCGGCAAGCCAGGTCAAACGCCGCTTGCGGACCGCCCACGGTGGCTGGCTTCAGCACCGCTACTTCAATTGCGCCAGCTTCGATCAACTGATCTAAAGCCTCCGCCGCTCCCGGTCCGCTCAGGTGTTCGTCTGCGGCGATGCGTGCTCCGGTGCGGCGAGCTAGTTGCGCCCAGTCGGCTGGCCGGCCGGTTGGCGTCTCAACGAAATCGATGTCAAGCCCTGCGACCGCCCGCAGCACTTTGCTTGCGGTGGACAGATCCCAACCGCCGTTGGCGTCGAGCCGCAGCGCAACCGCGGCTGGCAGGACGTGCCGAACCGTGGCGATGCGGATGATTTCGCTGCGGACGCTGCTGGGTTGCGAGCCGACCCCGGTGGGCGACGAGCCTGCCTTGCCCGGCGGCGCGCCGACCTTTAGTTTCACCGCTAGATGCCCGGCCGCCGCCGCTTCGGCGCTTTGCTGGCCTGCGGCCTCGGGGTCGCTTGCGCTGACTAGAGCCTGGACGGCAAGGCGCTGAGGTTCGTCGGCTGAGCTGGCACCGGGGCCGATTGGGCTGGCGCCAGAGCTAGCCGGGCTGACGCTGGGGTCGGAGCTAGCCGATGCCTGATCGCCAGCGACGGAACCGGCCAGCAGTTCTGTCAGGGTGATCGACTCCATCGCAGCGTCAAGGTTTGCCAAGGCACCGGCTGCGGCAGCCCGAGCGACAGGCGTCTGCGGCAAATCTTGCTGGTTGCCCGGCTTGGCCCAGCGTTGCAGCTGCGTCAGTGCTTCCTCATAGGTTTCAAGCCCGAACCCCGGCAGCGGGGCGGCCTCGCTATGCCCGGCGTTGTCGTTTTCGGTGGCCGAGACCTTGATGATGCGCCGCGCCGACATCGTTCCGTGGGCGGTAGTCAGCGGAGCTTTTAG
This sequence comes from Candidatus Poriferisodalaceae bacterium, assembly GCA_965212125.1. GTDB lineage: Bacteria > Actinomycetota > Acidimicrobiia > Acidimicrobiales > Poriferisodalaceae > CAYRJD01. The sequence continues at coordinate 1,948,344 of OZ243045.1, forward strand.
AGGCAGCTCAACCTCAGACAGGGTGATCTTCACGGGACTAATAAGACGGCGAGCGGGTTGGCACTAGCGAGATGGGGCTAGCGGGGCAGGGCTGGCGATCGCCAGAGCCAGATGGCTGAGTATCAGATCTGCCACCGCGTCGGGCTGTTCGAGGTGAGCGGCGTGGCCAGCCTGCGGCACGGCAATCGTTCGGCAGTTGGGCATTTGCTTGGACATGGTTTCGGTGATGCTGGCGAACTTGGTGTCTTCCTCGCCAGCCAGCGCCAGCGTTGGCATAGCAATGTCGGACAGCTTGTCCCACAGCGGCGTCATCGCGCCGGCCCCGGCTCCCCGCAAGCTGTGCGCCAGCCCGAGCGGATGGCTGCTCGCCCGCTGCGCAAGCGACGCTTGCCACGCATCTGGCCCGATGCGTTGGCGGAGGCTGTCCCATATAGGTAGTGCGGTCCATTCCTGCACGAACTTGTTGATGCCGTGTCGGGCGATGCGTTTCGCCAGGGCGTAATCGTCGCGGCGGCGCTGCAGGCGTTCGTTTGGGTCGGCGATTCCGGGGCTGGCGCCGATGAGAGTTAGCGAGGCGCAGCTTTGCGGCCGCTCGCTTGCGAACGTGAGTGCCGCCCGACCACCTAGTGAGTAGCCGACGATGTGGGCTTTGGGTGTCGCTGCGTCGGCTTGTGCTGTGCCGACTTGTGCCGTGCCCGCCAGCTCGGCGTCGGCCAACACCATGTCCAGCGATTTGCAAAATGAACCGAGCGAGTAGCGGGCAATGTCGGGTGGGGATTTGGTGGCGCCGTGGCCGATCAGATCAACTGCGACGCAGCGGTGAGCACTAGCCAGGCGTTGCGTTAGCGGCTGCAGCGATTGGGCGTTGCCGGTGAAGCCGTGCAACAACAGGACTACCGAATCCGCGCCAGCGCCGGTACCGCTGACGGTTGCAGCGGGCTTGATCGCTGGCAGTTTGGTGGCGCGTGCAATCCATCCGCCCGTGTTCATGGGTTTGGTGATCATGGGGCGGCGCTTTCGTCCAGGCTTTTATTCACTTCGGCTGCGATGCGTTTGCGCTGCTGGCTATCTGCTTCGGCATCAACCGACACTGTTATTAGACGAACACCTTCGGTCGGATTTGCCAGCAGATCGGCGAGTTCGGTGAGATCAGCGGAGACGCTGCCGTTTCTGCTTTCAGCTCCAGCGCTAGCGCTAGCGCCGAATTGATAGTGCGTAAACCCGAATGCATCCGCCAGCGCCGCCGCGATGCTGGCAGAGTTTGGCGTGGTTGGCGTTGCGAACAGCCGCTGAAACTGGTCAGCGCTAATGGCGGCAGCGATCGGCAAGCCGCTAAAAATCATGCCGCCGCCGTTGTCAATCACGAGCACCGTCAGCGAACCCGAAGCCTGCGCCGGGTTTTCGCACAATGCCGCTAGTCCGCCGAGGTCGTGCCGCAAGGCGAGGTCGCCAACTAAGACAGTGGTGGGCTGGCTGGCGGCTGCGAAACCCGCAGCGGTTGAGATCACTCCGTCGATGCCGCTGGCGCCGCGGTTGGCGTGAACGGCGAGTGGTTGATTGCGTGCCTGTAGGTGGGTGTTGACCGAGCGCACCGGCAGGGAGTTTGAGGCGACCAACGTGTGGTCGGCGGGCAGGCAACGACCCAGTGAGCGAACCACCACGGCTTCGGTCAGCGCCTGGCTAGTGGTGTCGCCAACAATGCGGTCGATCACTTCGCCGGCAGTGGCGTCGGCTTGTAACCAGCGACCTAGCCAAGCCTCCGCCCGGTCGGCCGAATGGCTGGCTAGCTGGAGCTGATCAGCGACACCATCAAGCAGCGCCGCCGGGCTGTCGGCGAGAGTTGTTGTGGCGGTAAAGCTTGCGTCCGTCCAACTGCTGGCCGGATTAATCAGCAAGTGCTCCGGTTGATGCTTTTCAAGCCAGAGTCGCAGCGGTTTGGAAACAGGCGAATCGCCAATGCGCACGACGGCGGTGGGGGGCTGCGCACTTGCCCAGTCCGTTGCGAGCAGCAGGTCAAAATGATTGATCACGCCAAGTTGCGGGTGGCTTTTTTGTAGCCGCCGCAGCTGCGAGGTCGGCTCCGCCAGCAGCGGCCAACCTGTCGCACCGCAGAATCGTGCGACGGCTTCGCCTAGCTGGGCGGATGCTCCGTTGGCGATATGCATGGGCCCAGCAACGACGACGCCTTGCGCGTGCTCGCTCGCCAAGCTGAGCAGCGCCGCGATGTTTTGGTCGGCGGGGGTTGAGGGATTGAAGCCCACCTGATTGGGGTTGCCGTCGCTGCGATCCGCTGTTGCGGTGCTAGGTAGATCAGTTAGCCAGTCGGCGGGCGGTTCTAACGGCTCACGAAACGGCCAGTTGATGTGCACCGGCCCTGGGTTCGCCCCGATACTGAGCGAAGTTGCGCGCCTTGCCAGGCTGCCCCACCAGCGTTGCGCAGTGCCACCACCCAGATCCATGTCTGCGCTCGCAACTGGCGCCTCAAAAAACCAGCGGACATGACCGCCGTAAAGATCTCGCTGCTCAATGGTTTGCCCGGCACCCCAGTCGCGCAGCTCTGGTGGCCGGTCGGCGGTAAGCACCAGCAGCGGCACTCCCGAAAAATGCGCCTCAACGACGGCTGGCAAATAGTTAGCCGCCGCAGTGCCCGACGTGCAGATCAAAATCGTTGGCGTGCCGGTGGCTTTGGCCAGGCCAAGAGCGAAGAACGCCGCGCTGCGCTCGTCTATGCGAATCCAACTGCGCAGCCCAGCGGTGGTGTCGGCACTCAGCGTTAGCGGAGTTGAGCGGGAGCCAGGTGAGATCACCGCATGCCGAACGCCTTGCCGCACGGCTTCATCAAAGAAGTGGCGGCACGCGCCATAGGTCGCAAGCGCGTGTTGGCTGAGTGAATCTTGTTGCATGTCTCGCCGCTTGCCGCTTGCCATTCCCGCTTGCCGCTAGCTGCCGGACAGCTCGGGTTGGGCTACCGATAGCAGCGCCTCAAACTTGGTGTTGGTTTCTGCCAGCTCAGCGGTCGGTTCGGTGCCAGCGACGATCCCGCCGCCCGCAAACAAGGTCATGGTCGCATCGCTCAGCAAGGCGCATCGCAGCGCAACCCGGAAATCGCCACTGCCCGCCAGCGTGGTCCAGCCGATTGGTCCGGCGTACCAGCCGCGGTCAAACGTTTCGTGGCGAGCGATCCAGTCAAGCGCGGCGGCGGTGGGGGTGCCCGCAACGGCGGCGGTGGGATGCAGGGCTGCCACCAGGTCAAGGACGCGTGTGTTGGTTTGGGCGCCGCCGTCGATGGGTGTGTGAAGGTGCTGGATGGCGGGCAGCGTTCGCACGGTCGGCTCGGTCGGCGGAGCCAGCTTCACCCCCGCCTGGGTCAGAGCCTCACGGATGCCCAGAGCGACAGCACGATGCTCGGCGCGCTCCTTGTCGCTGGTTACCAGCTCATCGGTTAGCGCTGCGTCTTGGGTCGGCTCCGTGCTGCGGGGGCGTGATCCCGCCAGCGCCTCGGTGTTGACGTTGGTGCCTTCCAGGCGGATGAGCAGCTCGGGGCTTGCGCCGAGGAAGGTTTGCGCGGCGGCGGTTTGGTTGGTGCCGGGCTGGTTGGTGCCGGGCTGGTTGGTGCCGGGCTGGTTGGCGAGGTGCTGGCTGACGCGGGTGAATGCGAAAATGGCGCACGAGCCGTAGCGATGGCGGAGGCGATTGAGCAAAACCGGCGGGCTGACCGAACACGGCTGCTGCGTCAGGCGGGCGGTGACGACCTTGGTGAAGAGCCCGTTGTTGATGCCGGCCATTGCTTGATCGACCAGGCTTAGGTAGTCAGCGTCGGTGCTGCCGTCGGTGTTGCCGGCGGGTGCGCTGGAATTGCTGGTACTGCCCGACTCGCCGTTTAGGCGCTCTTGTTTGTCGCGGTCGGCTAGTTCGGCGAGGTAGTCGTCCAGATCTGCACCGTCAGCGCGGGACTGAATCTCCAGTGCCTCCGCAACTAGCTGCTGCGAACGCTCTAGCGCCGCCAGCTCAGCCGTTACATATGTCTCGCCGCCCGTTCGCACGACAAGTATCTCAGGCAGCGTTAGATCGCCAGCGCCGAATGCCGCCCAATCGGGTTTTGCGTTGGTGCCGTCGGGGTCGGTGCTGTGCGACGGCGGACTAGCTGGCGCCGGGCTAGCTGGCGCGGCGAATCTAAACCCGCCCAACAGCAAGGGTCCTGTGGTTGGCGGTCCCGCCTCGCCCTCTATCACTACGTCAAGATTTTGCAGTGCGACGTCAATATCAGCGAAGCGAACTTTGTGCTGAGTCGCCGTGAGGGTTGCGGCCGATCCGATGGCGGCGATTTCCAGGTCGTCGTTTGGTGTCGCCCAATATGCGCAGGAATCGCCGTGGGGGCTAGTGGGCGAGCCGGCGGTGGCGATTGCATAAATCAGCAAAGGGTCAAGGTCGCCCACCTTGGATCGCCGCAAGCGAATCGGCTGCTGGGTTTTGTGCAGCCTCTCGGTCGCCTTGGCGATCAGCGTTCGCTGAAAGTGCTGCGCCACCAGGTTGGTGATGAGCGGAACCAGCCGGCTGACGAGCTCGCCAAGATCTTCGTCCAAAGCACTGCCGGGGTCACCGTCTGGGGCATCGCCCTGGTCATCGGGCAGCAGGTGCTTGTCAAACAAGCTCACGGCCGACTCCGCCACCCGCTCAATGTTGGATGCGTGAAACGCAGCCAGATCTAACAAGTCCTCCAGCGGGATGCCGGCTTCCAAAAGTTGCAGACCGACCTTGAGCATCTCGGCCGCGCTGGGGCTGAATCTGGGGCTAGCGGTTTCGCCGTCGGTCTCGCCCGCACTGCCAGCACCGTCTGCACCGCCGCCGCTGGCATCGCCGCCCACCACGCCGCTAATCGGCGTTATCAGGCCAGCGGCAACTGCGATTTCACACACGCTTTGCTCCAGACCAGAAGCCTGCGCCAGCTCAGCCAAGGTCAGGCTGGTCTGATTATTCAGCGCCGCCAGCAACGGCTCCGAATCTGAATCGGAATAGGTCTCGCTCTCGCTCAGCTGCCCGATCTGCGCCAGTGTGAAGCCCTTCGCCGACAGGCTGCGAATCTCACCCAGCCTGGCGATGTGACTCTGGTCATATTCGGCAACCCGACCATTGCGCTGGGGCGAATGCAGCAGCCCGATTTTCTGGTAGTAGCGGATGGTGTCAACGCTTACGCCACTCTCGGCAGCCAGCTGCTCAACCTGCATGCTTTCCGGCACACCCACAGGCTACACCGTAAGAGTAATCACTCCAAGAGTGTTTAGTCTTACCCTGCCCAACGTTGGCGCTAGTTGATCTGCTTGTCCATGCCTTCCCAATAAGGCGAACGCAGCTTGAATTTTTGCAGCTTGCCGGTGGCGGTGCGGGCTAGCTCTTCTCTTATCTCAACGCTGGTCGGGCACTTGTAATGCGTCATCCGCTCACGGCAGTAATCAATGAGCTCCTGCTCAAAGGCCGCCGCCTCAGCGGTCTCACCCTCGGCCAGCACCACCAGCGCCTTCACGGTCTCGCCCCACTTTTCATGCGGCACGCCGATCACCGCCACCTCCGCAATCGCCGGATGGCTGAAGATGGTGTCTTCAACCTCAATGGACGAAACGTTCTCGCCGCCCGAAATAATCACGTCTTTCTTGCGGTCAGAAATAGTCAGATGATGCTCTTCGTCTAGAAAACCGCCGTCGCCGGTGTGGAACCAGCCGTCAACGATTGCCGCCGCAGTTTCTTTGGGCTGCTCCCAGTAGCCCTCTAACACAACGTTGGAGCGCGCCAGCACCTCGCCCTGGTCGTCTACGTCAAGTTTGACTCCGATAGCCGGTGCACCCGCCCGAGACAGTCGGCGCGCCTTGTCTTGCGTGTCCAACTCATCCCACTCCGGGCGGCAGCGATTCATCGTCAGCAGCGGCGCTGTTTCAGTCAGCCCGTAGATCTGAATGAACTCCCAGCCGAGCTCCGATTGCATCTGTTCAATGGTGCGAGTCGGTGGCGGCGCACCGGCGACAACCATCCGCAGCGTGCCAGCCCCGGGGATTGCACCTTTCCAGTCGGCCGCCGCGTCAAGCACTGCGGCAACCACCGCTGGCGCACCGCACATCAGCGTCACGCCGTGCTCTTCAATGCGGCTCAAGATCTGCTCGCCTCGCACCTCTCGCTGCACGATGTGCTTGCCGCCCATGCCCGTAACTGCGTATGGCATCCCCCAGCCGTTGCAGTGGAACATCGGCAGGGTGTGCAGGTAGGTGTCCCGATCGCTGACGCCGGTGTGCCAGCCGAACGTGGTCGCATTCACCCACAGAGCACGATGGGTTTGCTGCACGCCTTTAGGGCGGGCGGTGGTGCCGGAGGTGTAGTTAATGGTGGCGGTCAGGTCTTCGTTCGGCTCCCAGGCAATCGGCTCGGCGTTGGGCAGATACATCTGATCGTCCGCATCGGTGCCCATCACCACGTAGCGCTCAACCTCAAGGTCTTTGAGGGTCTCTTCCAGCGACGGATCGATCAGCAGCATTGATGCGCCGCTGTGGGCGATGATGTAGGCGATTTCGTCGCGGGCGAGGCGGAAGTTGATCGGCACGAACACGCGGCCATATCCCGACACGGCGTAAAACGAGGTCATCAGGCGTCCCGCATTTTGCGACACCATCGCCACTCGCTCGCCCAGACCGATGCCCAGTTCGTCCAGCTTGGCGGCCTGCGCACGCACAAGAGTGCCGAACTGGCTCCAGGTGACTTCGCCCAGACCGCCGCCCGGCGCGTCGGGTTCATCAACCAGCGCCACTCGGTCGGGATAAACGTTTTCGGCTCGATACAAAAAATCTGAGACGGTGAACGGAACTTTCATTTGCCTGTCGCTCCTGGCTGCTGCTTTGCGCTACCTGTTTGCGCTAACGGTCTAATGCTATTGCGTGCGTTCAAAGTAGTTTGCGGTGCCATGGATGTGCATTTAGTGGACGGCACCTATGAGCTGTTCAGGCATTTTTTTGCGCTGCCGTCGAGGCAGACCGCTGACGGCAAAGAGGTTGGCGCCATTCGGGGCGTGCTAACCAACCTGGTGTTGTTGCTGGAGAGCGGCGCAACGCATGTGGCGGTGGCGACCGATCACGTGGTTGAGTCGTTTCGCAATGAGATGTGGGCTGGCTACAAAGATGGCTCGGAAATGGAGCCAGCGATTGCGGAGCAGTTTGGTCCGCTGGAAGAGGCTCTTGTCGCTATGGGGATTTGTGTTTGGCCGATGGTGGAGTTTGAGGCGGACGACGGACTGGCTGCCGGCGCGGCGATGGCGGCGGCCGACAAGCGGGTGAGTCGGGTGCTCATCTGCACGCCCGACAAAGACCTGGCGCAGTGCGTGGATGGTGTTGGCGCGGCGGCTGATGATGCTGGTGCGCAGGCCGGTGGTGCTGGCGCGCCAACCGGGGCGGCGGCGGGGAAAATATTTCAGTGGGATCGCCGCAAGGACGTGCTGTTTGACGTGGCTGCGGTTAAAGAAAAGTTCGGCGTGCTGCCGCAATCAATCCCGGACTATCTGGCGTTGGTTGGTGATCAGGCGGACGGGTTTCCTGGCCTGTCTCGCTGGGGACCCAAGTCAGCAGCGGCCGTGCTGAGCCACTACGTAAAGCTGGATGCCGTGCCCGACGATGCCGTCGACTGGGAAATGGAGGTGCGCGGCCGCGACAACCTGGCGGCGACCTTGGCTGAGAATCGCGAGCTGGCTTTGCTGTTTCGCCAGATCGCTACGGTGCGAATTGACGCGCCGGTGAGCAAGTCGGTTGATGAGCTGCGTTGGCAGGGGCCGGAGCCAGACTTCGTTGGCGTCTGTGAGCGGATACGAGCGAACTCTTTGATAGAGCGAGTTGAGGCGCTGGCGCAAGAGCGCTAGATGCGGGCCAATTGGCTCAGCGCTAGCAAGACTGCGCTAGCGCGGCTGGTTCAGCTCGATCATGTTGCCCGCCGGATCAAAAAAGAAAGTCTGACGCGCCGCGGTGCCTGCGATAACGGTCGGGTCACGCACCTCCACGCCCTGCGAACGCAGTTCGGCCACTACGGCATCAATGTCGCTAACCGCGAACGCCCAGTGCTGCCCGGCTGGCGGTTCCCAGCCAGGCACTTCGATCAGATGCACCTCCGCACCTGCATCGTTGCGCAGCCAGCGGCCGTTGAATTTGAAATCAGGCCGCTCCAAAACTTCCATCTTCAAGATGTCCGTGTAAAAGGGCGCCACCGCCTCAACATCGGCGACGTTGATCGAAACGTGGTGAACGGTGCCTAGCTCCATGCGCCCAGGCTAGCTAGCACCGCTTCGGCTAGCTAGCGCCGCCGCAGCTAACTGCTAACTGGCAACTGGCAGTACGAACCCAGCGCCCGCAGTACGCTGCGAACGTGTCGCAGCACACGATGTCCGAACGCCTGGCCGAGCTAGAGAAACGTCGCGGCGAAGCCCTTCAGGCTGGCTCGGAACGTTCGGTTCAACGCCAGCACGACAAAGGCAAGTTGCTGGCACGCGAGCGCATTGACTATTTGTTTGACGAAGGCTCGTTTCACGAAATTGACCAGCTAGCTCGCCACCGCGCACACGACGTCGGCCTAACCGAGCGCCCGTACACAGACGGAATCGTTACCGGCTGGGGAACCGTGGACGGTCGCAAGGTATTTGTCGCCAGCCAAGACTTCACCGTGTTCGGCGGGGCGCTGGGCGAGGTCTTCGCCGAGAAAACCCACAAGATCATGGATCTCGCCGAGTCGGTCGGCGCACCCATCGTGGGGCTGAACGACGGCGCCGGTGCGCGCATCCAAGAGGGCGTGGCTTCGCTGGCGGGCTACGGCGGCATCTTTCGCCGCAATGTCCGAGCCTCCGGGGTCATTCCGCAGATCAGCGTGATCATGGGGCCGTGCGCCGGGGGAGCGGTCTATTCGCCGGCCATGACCGACTTCATCTTCATGGTGCGCGACACCAGCCACATGTTCATAACCGGGCCAGACGTGGTGAAAACCGTTACCGGCGAAGAGGTGTCCCTGGAAGATCTCGGCGGCGCGGGATCGCACAGCACAAAGTCTGGCGTCGCTTCGTTTGTTGCCGATAGCGAACACGCGGTGCTTGACGACGTGCGAGCGCTGCTGTCGTTTCTGCCGTCCAACAACCTGGCGACCCCGCCAGCGGTTGAGTGCCTAGACCCGGCTGATCGGGATTGCCCGGAGCTGACGACCTTGCTGCCCGACAGTTCAAACATTCCTTACGACATGAAACAGGTCATCGAGCAGACGGTCGACGACGGCGAATTTATGGAGTACCACGCTCACTGGGCGAGGTCGATCGTGTGCGGGTTTGCTCGCATTGAAGGGCACTGCGTTGGCGTTGTCGGCAATCAGCCGATGATGATGGCCGGCGTGCTTGACATCGAGTCGTCCGAAAAGGCGGCACGGTTTGTTCGGTTCTGCGACGCGTTCAACATCCCGCTGCTGACGTTTGTGGATGTGCCTGGATTTTTGCCCGGCGTTGACCAAGAGCACAACGGCATCATTCGCCACGGGGCGAAACTGTTGTACGCCTACTGCGAAGCGTCCGTGCCGCGGGTGCAGGTGATCACGCGCAAGGCCTACGGCGGCGCGTATGTGGTGATGGATTCCAAAAGTGTTGGCTGCGATGTGTCTTTCGCCTGGCCCACCGCTGAGCTGGCGGTGATGGGGCCGCAGGGCGCAGTTGAGGTGCTGTATCGGCGAGAGCTGCAGCAAGCCGCCGACCCGGATGCCCGCAAGGTTGAGCTCGTCGATGAGTACACCGAGAAGTACGCCAACCCGTATGTAGCGGCGGAGCGAGGGATCGTTGATGCCGTTATTGATCCGGTTGATACCCGGCGCAAGGTGGCCGCCGCGTTTGCGCTGATGCGAACCAAGCGAGAGAAACTGCCGCAGCGAAAGCACGGCAACGTTCCGCTGTAATGGGAGACGTACCGCAGCCGTTTCGCATTAAACCCGCACCGACCGAAGAAGAAGCCGCCGTCATCGCGGCGGCGTTAGAGCTCATCGCCCCGCTGCTGATGCCTGCCGCAGCTCCCACCGATCAGCGAAACGACACCCGCTGGCGTTTCAGCGGACGTTCATGGGCGAGCACCGATCGCTGGTCGGGCTGGCTACACCGATGAGTGAGCCTGCTGCGCCGCTGGCCGACCTGAAAGTCGTCGACATGTCCACGGTGTTCGCTGGCCCGCACTGCGCGCGTTACCTCGCCGACTTCGGGGCGGACGTAATCAAAGTGGAGCGCCCCACCGCAGACACCGTTCGCAACATCGGCTGGCGTGACGAAACCGGCGAAACCCTGTGGTGGCGGCTGGTGAATCGCAACAAGCGTTGCGTCACCCTCAATCTGAAAGAGCCTGGCGACTTGGCGCAGATGCGAAACCTGCTGAGCGAGGCGGACGTGCTGGTGGAGAATCTTCGCCCGGGCAAGCTGGAGGCGCTGGGGCTTGTGCCAGCCGACCTGATCTCTGCCAACGCCAAACTTGTAATAACTCGCGTAACCGGTTTCGGCCAAGACGGCCCCTATCGCGATCGCCCGGGATTCGCTTCGCTGGCTGAGGCAATGTCGGGCTTTGCGTCCCTGAACGGCGATCCGAGCGGCGCGCCCGCGCTGCCGCCGATTGCGTTGACCGACGAGATCGCCGGGCTAGTGGCGGCTTTTGCGACGATGGTTGCCGTGCACAGCGGCATTGGGCAGGTGGTGGATGTGAGCCTGCTTGAAAGCATGATGCAGGTGATGGGGCCGCTGTTTGCGGCTTGGCACAGCGAGAAATACGAACAGCCGCGGCTGGGGTCGGGCATTCCCTACACCGTCCCGCGTGGGAACTACGAAACGGCCGACGGCAAATGGCTGACGGTTAGCACCTCTAGCGATGCTGTGGCGCAGCGGGTCTTGGGGCTGTTAGGTGTTGCCGACGACGACCGCTTTGCGTCGTTTGAGGCGCGCACGCAGCATCGAGCAGCGCTTGATGAAATTTTGTCGCAGTGGACCAGCGAGCGAACCTTGGCGACTGCACTAGCGGAGTTTGAGAACGCGCAGGCGGCTGCCGCGGCGGTGATGACTATTTCGGAGATCGTTGACGACGAGCACGTGATTAAGCGTGAGGCATTGGTGGAGGTGGAAGGGTTGCTGATGCAGAACGTGGTGGCGCGCTTGTCTGCCACGCCGGGCGAAGTCCGCTGGGCGGGGCGACCGCTTGGAGCCGATAACGCCGACTTGGCGGATCTGACAGAGCTGACTGATCGCCCGGCTAGTGGGTCAGCTAGCTGGCCGAGTCGTTAGCGGCGCTAGGCATCGGCGCGTTGCGCCTGCGCTAAATCCACTAGCTCAGACATAATCACCGTTAGCTCAAAATCTTTCGGCGTGTACACGGAGGCAACGCCGGTATCTAGCAGAGCGGTTTGGTCGGCCGGGGGGATGATTCCGCCCACCACCACTGCAGCGACAACGCCGTTGGCGGCTAGCTCTGCTTGCACCTGCGGCACCAACTCCATATGCCCGCCAGACAAAATCGACAGCGCGACTATGTCCACGTCTTCGTCGCGCGCCACCGCTGCGATGTGCTGGGCGGTGACACGGATTCCGTCGTAGATCACCTCCATGCCTGAATCTCTGGCCGCCACCGCAATCTGCTCGGCGCCATTGGAGTGCCCGTCCAGGCCGGGCTTAGCGACAAGCAGTCGCGGCGGGCCGCCCGTCAGCGCCTTGCTGCGCTTGGCGATCTCAGCGAAGCCGTGCTGTATGTCGCCCGTGGCTGCGCTGGCTGAGTTGCCCGTGCCGCCCGTGCCGGTTACGCCGCTAGCACTAGCCGAGCTAGCGCCGATGCCGGTCGGAGCGCGGTAATCGCCAAACACCTCGCGCAAGGCATTAGCCCACTCGCCAGTCGTTACTCCCGCATGGGCGGCGGCGATGGTCGGACCCATGATGTTGATGTCGCCGCTGATGGCTACGCGCAGGTCGTTTAGCGCAGCCACCACCGCGCTTGAGTTGCGGGCAGAGCGCCACTGTTCTAGGTCTTGCAGCGCGGCTTGTTGCACGGCGGGATCAACCTGCAAGAAGGCCGCCGCCGTGTCGCCGGACGCCGCGCCGCCGGGTGAGCCCGTAAGCGGGGAGTCTTCCGTTTCGGTGTACTTATTCACGCCGACCACCGTCTGGTTGCCCTGCTCAATTTGGCGCACCCGCGCGGTGTGGCTCGCAACCAGGCGCCCCTTCAGCTCTTCGATCGCGCTAAAAGCGCCACCCAGCGCCAGCACGTCATCAAGCTCGGCCTGTGCGGAATCAACCAGCTCGGCGGTTCGCCGCTCGACAACCTTGCTGCCGTCAAAAATGTCTTCGTGTTCCAGCAAGTCAGATTCTTCGGCCAGCACTTGCTGCATGCGCAGCGACCATTGCTGATCCCACGGCCGCGGCAGCCCTAGCGCTTCGTTCCACGCCGGCAGCTGCAGCGACCGCGTTCTGGCTCGCTTTGAAAGCGTCACGCCGAGCATCTCCAACGCGATCCGCGTGACGTTGTTTTCGGGCTGCGCTTCGGTTAGCCCCAGCGAATTGACCTGCACGCCGTAGCGGAAGCGGCGCAGCTTCGGGTCGGTCACGCCGTAGCGCTGCTCGCAAATGGCATCCCACATTTGGGTGAAGGCGCGCACCTTGCAGACCTCTTCCACAAACCGAATCCCGCTATTGACGAAAAACGAAATAGCCCCCACCACATTGCTGAACCGCTCCGCCGGCACCTGGCCGCTGCGCTTCACCGCATCTAGCACGTCAATCGCAGTCGCCAGCGCGTAGGCGATCTCTTGCGTGGGGGTCGCCCCCGCCTCTTGCAGGTGATAGCTGCACACGTTGATCGGATTCCAGCGCGGCATATGTTGCGCGCAGTAACTGATGATGTCCACGGTTAGCCGCAGGCTCGGCTCGGGCGCAAATATGTAGGTGCCGCGGCTCAGATATTCCTTGACGATGTCGTTTTGGGTCGTGCCCCGCAGCGTCTGCAGATCAACCCCGCTGTTTTGGGCGTTCGCTATGTACAGCCCCAAAATCCACGCGGCGGTGGCGTTGATGGTCATTGAGGTGTTCATCTGGTCTTGCGGAATGCCCTCTAGCAGCTCCGCCATATGACCCAAGTGAGTTACCGGAACGCCCACCTTGCCGACCTCGCCCTGCGCGAACGGGTGGTCGGGGTCGTAGCCGGTTTGGGTCGGCAGATCAAACGCAACCGACAGCCCCGTTTGGCCCTTTGCGAGGTTGGTTCGATAAAGCTCGTTTGACGCAGCCGCCGTGGAGTGCCCTGAGTAGGTGCGCATCAGCCAGTGCGGATCGCGCTGGGGTTGCGGCGTTTTCACGTTATGTGTCAAGCATCCGGAAAGTCATGGGCTGGCTCCAGATCTCAGCCAGCGGGCGACTTATTGCCTCATCCAGCAGTTCCAGGTAGCCGGCGCGCTCTATTTCAACCGCACCCAAACCCACCAGATGTGGAGTGTTCCACTGAACGTCAATCAGCGCGCCGCCGGTTACTTTCAGGGCGTCAACCAGGGCAACCAGAGCGACCTTGGAGGCATCGGTTGCGGTGTGAAACATCGACTCGCCAGCAAACAATGCCCCGATGGCGACGCCGTAAAGACCGCCGGCGAGTTCGCCGTCTTTCCAGGCTTCAACGCTGTGCGCCCACCCCATCTTGTGCAACTGTTCGTAAGCGATTTTGATGTCGTCGTTTATCCAGCCATTCGGTCGAGCCGGGCTAGCGCACGAATTGACCACATCGCTGAAGCTGTGATCGATGCGAATCTCAAAATCGCGACAAGCCCGCCGCAGCGAACGACTGACCCGCATGTAGCTGAGCGGCAAGATGCCACGCGGGTCGGGCGACCACCAACCGATGGTGTCGCCTAGCGGCATAGGAAATAGCCCTGCGCGGTACGCGCCCAAAAGCGTTCCCGGTGTCAGGTCTGCCCCGGCACCCACTAGGCCGTTTTCGTCAGCCGTGCTAGCTAGCGGAAACTCCCAAGTGCTGGCTGGCGGCTCCGCTGGCACACCTTCGGTCGTTGTTTGCATGCATCGCTCAGGTTACGCGATGACTGGCGGGCTGGCTAACTAGTCGGTTGTCTGGCTAGCTGGCTGGCTAGCTGACCGACTAACTGGCGTCGTATGCGGTTTGGTCGTCTTCGGTTGCGTCGCGGATCGTTACCGACGTAACCACAACGTCTTCAATCGGCACGTCCCTCGCAGATGAGCCATTGGGGCGGGCACGCGTTTGCGTTGGAACGGCGTCAATGGTTGCGACCACGTCAAGGCCTGTGGTTACCACCCCGAGCGGTGAATAAAGGCTCGGCAGGCCCGCCCCGTCAGAGCCGGTGACGACGAAGAACTGCGAGCCGTTAGTGGAGGGGTTGCTGCTGTTCGCCATGGCTACCGCGCCGATGCGGTACCAGTTATCGGGCGGGATTCGGCCGGTGAACTGGTAGCCGGGCGAGCCCGTGCCGAAGGAGTTTGCTACGTCGCCGCCCTGAATAACGAAGTTGCTAATCACGCGGTGAAAGATCGTTCCGTTGAAGGCGCCGTAGCGAGCCAGGAACACAAAGTTGTTAACGCTGTCCGCGTCTAGCGACGGGTCGAGCACCATCGTGAAATTGCCCAGGTTGGTTACGAAGTCGGCTGCGTAGAGCTGATCGGTGTTGATGCAGAGCGGCGGTGCTGATCTGAACTGGGTGGTTTGTGGGCTTGAACCATCTTCGGCCGGGCAGGTTTCGCTTGAGGTTGGATTTGCTGGCGCACTGGTAGCGGGTGCGGCGGTGCCGCCGTCGCCACCGGTGCTGTCGCTGGTGTCTGCGTCTGAGCCGGTGTCGGTGCCGTCGTCGGTGCCAGCATCCGCGCCGCCTTCAGAGCCACCTTCATCTGTGCCACCAGCATCGTCGCCCGCATCCTCGCCAGCTTCGCCGTCGGTTTGCGTCGTCTGCGCTTCTTCGGTGGGGTCGTCGCTAGAGACGAACACGCTGTACAGAAACGCGGCACCTATCAACACCACGCCGATAACCACCACTCGTATCGTCAGCTTGATACGCCGACCACGCTGTTCGGATTTTTGTTCGTTCTCAGCTTGCAGCATCTGGTTTTGGCGCTGCCGCATACGTTTTTCACTTGGCACTGCGCACAGAGGCTAGCCAGCTTGGCGCGCTTGGCTTGGTCGCCCCAGGCCGGCCTTGATCGGTATGGTCTAACCACGTGACGTTGCTTGTTCAGAAGTTTGGCGGCACGTCGGTTGCGAGCCCGGCGCGTATGGCCGAAGTTGCCGACTATGTGCGTCATTGCCGGACACGTGGCGACGACATCGTTTTGGTGCTGAGCGCCATGGGCAACGAAACCGACGATCTGCTGCGGCTGGCGACCGACATCTCTAGCGACCCGTCCGGCCGCGAGATGGACATGCTGATTACCGCGGGCGAGCGCAAGGCCATAGCGCTCATGTGCATGGCGCTGCACGTCGTCGGCGTGGAGGCCGAATCGTTCACCGGCAGCCAAGCTGGGCTGGTAACCGACACCAACCATCGCAACGCAAAAATCCTGTCAATCGCACCCAAGCGCATCTTGGCTTCGTTGGCGGAAGGCAAGGTGCCGGTGGTGGCGGGCGCGCAAGGCGTGTCGACCGACAGCGACGTGACCTTTTTGGGGCGTGGCGGATCTGACACCACGGCCGTTGCGCTGGCGCACGAGCTTGGCGCCGAAGTGTGCGAGCTCTTTACCGATGTCTCCGGCGTGTTCACCACCGATCCGCGGATCTGCTCCAAGGCACACCGCATAGCGACGCTCACATTTGACGAGCTGCTGGAGATGACAGCGATGGGTTGCCCGAAGCCGACGGCCCGATCCGTGGAGGTCGCCAGGGCTTATGACATGCGCTTGCATGTGCGCTCGGCGTTTACCTGGGAGCCCGGCACGTGGGTGCTGAAGCCAGACGACAACATCCAGCACTTATCGTCTTTATTGCCGGACTTGATAGCGGATTCGTTGCCGGCAGATTCGGCATCAACAGATTCGCTGGCGAAGGAGCAGGACGGCGCTATGGAACAAGCCATCATCAAGGGCGTAGTGCCTGACACCAGCCAAGCCAAGATCACGATCACCGGAGTCAAGGACGAGCCGGGCATAGCCGGTGTGGTGTTTCGCACGTTGGCCGACTCACAGATAAACGTCGACATGATCGTGCAAAGCGCCAGCGCCGACGGCGAGGCCGATATTTCATTTACCGTGCCGCAAGAGTCGGCGGAGCAGGCACGCCAAACGTGTGAGGCCATGTCTGACCGACTGGCGTTCAAGTCGGTCGTTTCAGATACCGCCATTGGTCGGGTGTCGGTGGTTGGCGCGGGGATGGCGACTCATCCGGGCGTGGCGGCGACCATGTTTGAAACGCTGGCAGCCCAGAACATAAACATAGACATGATCGCCACGTCGCCGATCCGGATTAGCTGCGTTGTTGCTGAAGAGCAGACCGAGCAAGCCACCATTGCGCTGCACACCGCATACGGGCTAGATCAGTAGAACCCGCCAAGCCCTCTAAACTGGCCACTGGCCTCGATCAAAGCAGGCAAGCAAAGCAGGCAAGGCAGGCAAATGAGAGTCGGAATAATAGGTGCCACCGGGCAGGTTGGCGGCGTTATGCGAGCGATCCTGGCCGAGCGGAAGTTTCCGATTGAGCAGATCCGCATGTTCGCTTCGGCGCGCTCAGCCGGCACGACCCTGCCATGGGTTGACCAAGCCAGCGGCGAGCAACTTGAGGTTGTTGTTGAAGACGCCGCCAACGCCGACTATGACCAGCTTGATCTGGCGCTTTTTTCGGCTGGCAAAACCACTTCGCTAAAGTTGGCCGAACAAGTTGCCGACGCCGGAGCGGTGGTAGTGGACAACTCTTCGGCCTGGCGCATGGACCCGCAGGTGCCGCTAGTCGTGCCCGAGGTGAACGGCGGCGAGGTAGCCAACGCGCCCAAGGGCATCATCGCCAACCCCAACTGCACCACGATGTCGGTCATGGCGCCCTTGGCTCCGCTGCATGCCGAAGCGGGCTTGGCGGCAATGGTGGTTTCCACCTACCAATCCGTTTCGGGCGCGGGCCTGAGCGGCGTGAGCGAGCTGGCCGACCAGCTTGCTACCAGCACCAACGCAGACCAAGAAGTGTCGGCGCTGGCATTTGACGGCGGAGCGGTGAGCGGCGGTGAGCCGTCGGTGTTCGCAGATCAAATTGCACACAACGTGCTGGCCTTTTGCGGCAGCTACGCGGACGACGGCAGCGGTGAAACCGACGAAGAGCAAAAGCTGCGCAACGAAAGCCGCAAGATTTTAGGAATACCTGACCTGGCGGTGGCGGGCACCTGCGTGCGGGTGCCGGTGTTTACCGGTCACTCTCTTTCGCTGAACCTGCGCTTTGAGCGACCCATCACGCCGCAGCGAGCGATGGAGCTGCTGAGCGACGCGCCGGGCGTGGCGTTGGCCGATGTGCCGACCCCGCTAAATGCGACCGGGCGTGACGCTTCCTATGTGGGGCGCATTCGCCGCGACCCGACCGTTGAAAACGGCTTGATGATGTTTGTGGTGGGCGACAACCTGCGCAAAGGCGCCGCCCTGAACGCAGTGCAGATCGCCGAAGAGATACTGGCGCGCCGCTAGCCCCACGCGGCAGTGGCGGTGCCGCCGGGTTGAGTTGGCCTATGCCGGGCTGGCCTATGCCGGGTTAGCAAGAGTCGGGCTGGCGGGATTTGAACCCACGACCTCTTCGTCCCGAACGAAGCGCGCTACCAAGCTGCGCCACAGCCCGCTAAGTAACCGACGCTATCGGCGGCAGCAGTTGCTCAACAGCGCGTCTGATGCTCAGCGCATCCAGCGGCTTGTTTACCCAGGAGTCGGCTTCGGAGTGCTTCGCCATCCACTTGTCGGCCGCGCGGTCTAACAGCAACAGCACGGGCACGCGCGCCAGCCGGTTCGCACCCGACTCCAAACGCAAGTCCTTACAAATTGCCATGCCACCCATTGATCCGACCTGAAAATCAACGACCACCAGGTCGGGATTGTCGCTGGCGACGCGCTTAAGAACGGCGCGACCGTCGCTGATGGTGCTGACGCTCACTCCGGAATCTGCGAGCGCGTCGTTGACGGCTTCTTGTACCCAGTCGGCTTCCGTGACTAGCAATACCTCAATCACGGCCGCAAAGCTAGCTGCGAGCCTTCTTGCCGTAGCGGCGAGCGAATCTGTCAATCAATCCGCTAATGATCGCGACGACCGCGCCAACTAGCACACCATCCCAGAATCCACCACCGATAATGGCGCTTAGGATTCCGCCGATAATGGCTCCTATCAGCGCCTTAATAAATAAACTGATTAGTCCTTCAATCATCTCATCTCACTTGTTACACAATTTCTTATACAGCTTCTCTCACCAAGGCGGCACAATAACTACCGCTACGGCGATGATTCAGGTTGGATAATAGCTAATACGGACGGCGATTTTGTTCAAACGACTACTGCTTAGATTGGTTGCGACGCTGCTTGTCGCGGCGGCGTGTTTAGTTGTCATCTTGGTTGTTTTTTCTTCCAAGGCCATGTCTCAGGCTGGGCTAGCCCAGGCCGAGCTAGCCCAAGCTGAGCTAGCCCAGGCCGATGAAGATTCGCCGCAAACCACCCCGTCGTTGTTGCTGGTGGTGGCGGAGGTCAACGGGCTGATCGACAGCACCACCGCTTCTTATCTAAAGGAGCAGATCGCGCTCGCAGCCGACAACCAAGCCATAGCGCTGGTGTTGCAACTTGACAGCCGCGGCTCAACTCTCAGCGACGCAGACCTGGCGGAACTTTTGGATGTAGTCGCAAACGCCGCCATGCCCATCGGCGTGTGGGTCGGACCTAGCGGCGCAACCGCTCGTGGCGGCGCCGCTCAACTAGTAGCCGTTGCGGAGTTCTCAGCGCTAGCGCCGGGCAGCACGATTTTGTCCGAGGGCACGCCCGGACGGTCGCAGCAGCAGAGCGACACGGTGCTATCAGACAGCGAAGCCTTCGCGGCTGGCGTCACCTCAGCCACCGCCCCCAGCATCGGCGATTTCTTGCTGGCGATCAGCGACGCCGAAATCATTCCGCCGATCTCCGCTGAGATCACCAACGACGCTGGCGAACCGCAGCGCACCATTTCCGAAGAGGTGTCGGTGTCGTTCGTGCAGCTGTCGCTGCTTGACAGCCTCTTCCACACCGCCGCCAGTCCGGCCATTGCGTATCTGCTCTTGTTGATCGGCTTGTCGATGGTTTTGCTGGACTTCTTTACCGGCGGCGTTGGCGTAGCCGCCGCGGTCGGGGTAGGCGCACTGGCGCTCAGCGCTTACGGATTAGGCGAGCTGGACATCCGGATCTGGGCTTTGGTGGTGCTGGTCGGCGCGTTCTGCGCATTCGGGATTGACCTACAAGCTGGCATTCCCCGGTTTTGGACCGTGATCGGCTGTATTGCGCTAGTGGTCGGCTCGCTGTTTGTGCTGAGGGAGCATTCTTTGAATTGGCTCCCGTTCGTAACCGGCGTGGGGCTGGCGGCGGTGTTCGTGCTTTTCGGCATGCCTGCGTTGATTCGCACGCGCTACGGCACGACCGCCGTCGGGCGAGAGTGGCTGGTTGGTGCGGTTGGTGTGGCGGTGACCGACATAGACCAGCACGGCACGCAAGGCGTCCTTGAAATTGACACGGCACAGTGGAGCGCACGCATCAGTTCCGCCAGCCAGAAGCCGCCGTTGCGAGCCGGCGAAACGGCGGTGGTTACGGGACTATCCGGTGTGGTGTTGGAGGTGGAACCGCCCGGCTGATCGGGTTTGCTAATCGCACTTTTTGCGCCGATTTCCTTTTGAGGGGGTTGCGCGCATAGAGTGCCAATCAATAAGGGGGAAATGTGAGCGCACTGCTCAATGAAGAGTGGCAAGACAAGGCTGCGTGTAGGGGACCGCATGTTGACCTTTTCTTTCCGCCAGTGATAACTGAGCGCCGTGAAGAAAAGCGCGTGCGTGAGCTCAAGGCCAAGTCGATTTGCGCGCAATGCGCGGTTACCGATGATTGCCTAGGTCACGCACTTGAGGTTGGTGAGCATCACGGCGTGTGGGGTGGAACCAACGAGATCGAGCGGCGACACATGCTGGCGCAACTTGAACTTGACCAGGCGGGCGCTTAGCTCAGCTCGGGCAAGCGCGGTCCGGCGATGCGCAGATCGTCTCGCCGGCGTGTAACGCCGGTGCTATCCAGGCGCCCCACCAGCGGCAGAGCGAACTTGCGGGTGGTGCCCAGGGCGTCTCTGATTTCCGCCATCGTTACGCCCGCTGGCTTTGACGCCAGCAGCGCGGCGACTCGCTGAGCAGCCAGATCCACTGCGCTGGCCGCAAACCAAATGCCGTCGGCCTTGACGATCAGCCCGCGGCGTGCCAGCTGTGCCAGCTCGTCCGCGGGAACCTTGAAATCCTGGTTAGGGGCAAACGGCTCGGCGGCTAGCTGTTCGATCAGCTGGTGCTGCGCCAACGGGTCGGCCTGATCTCCAAAACGGGCTTTGCCCTCGGCCACCACTACCCCTTCAACCAAATCCAACGCCAGTCGCTGCCGTTCGTCAAGTTGAGACACTTCCAAGCCAAGCGCACCAGCCTCGGTGATCGTCGCCGTCAGCGACTCAACCAGCTCGCTAAGAACCGCTGGCGGTGCGACCCAGCGTCCCAGTACTGCCGGCCGTCGCTCGCCGGTCAGCCGTTCAAGCTGCGCGGTGTCAATCCAGCCTCGCTCAGCGATCACGCGCTCAACGCTCAGGTCGGGCGCAGCAACGGCGGCGGGCAGCTGCGGGTCAACGTCCAAAATAGTGCCGCCGCCCACGGTTTCGGTGCGGCCGAACTCGCGCAGCACGAAACGATCGCCAGCCACCAGCGGCAGGGCTTGGTCAAAATGCAGCCGCACGTTGCCGACGGCGCCGGGCGCCAAGCGGTCTTTGCCGAGCACTCGCATCTTCACCGGCCATTCGCCCGACCCCACATACATCGCAAAGGCGCCCCGCCTGGAAACATCGTGGGAAAGCTCGGGCAGCACCGTTAGCTGGGTGTCTAGCGTGCGCGTGAGGTGCCACTGATCGGCGCGCACCAGCGCAGTGCCGCGCTGCGATTGCTCAACGGCGCGTGATTGTCCGGCACCACCGCCGGTCAAATTGAGCGCCACCCGGTGGCCGGGGCCAATCTGGTCGTGCTCTTGCCCCTGGCTTTGAATGGCTCGCACGCTTACCTGCGCGTTGCTTGCCGTGGTGCCCGTCGTGGCGCCCGGCGCTAGCAGCAACGTTTCGCCGACGCTGATGGAGCCGCCCGTCAGCGTTCCCGTTATGACCCGTCCGGTGCCATCCACGACAAAAGAGCGATCGATCCACAGGCGCGGGCGGTCTTTGTCGGCGGCGGTTGGTGCCGTGCTCGTTAGCTGATCTAGCGCGGCTGCTAGCTCGGGGATGCCTTCGCCAGCGGGGGCGTTGGTGGCAATGATCGGCGCCCGCTCCAGGAAGGTTCCGGTCGTGTGTTCTGCCACTTCTAGCTGTGCTAGCTCTAGCGCTTCCGCCGCCGCTTTGTTGCTGGCACTGTCGTCAGCACTGCCGCCCGCAAGAGCATCCGCGTGTGTCAGCACCACCACTCCGGCGGACACGTTCAGGAGTTGCAGAATGGCCAGATGCTCGGCCGACTGCGGCTTCCAACCTTCGGTGGCGGACACCACAAACATGACCGCGTCAATGGCACCGACACCGGCCAGCATGTTTTTGATAAAGCGAATGTGACCTGGCACGTCAATAAAGCTGACCTGACGACCCGACGGCAAAGTGGTGAAAGCAAAACCCAGCTCAATCGTCAGGCCGCGCTGCTGCTCTTCTTTGAGGCGGTCGGGGTTGGTGCCGGTTAGAGCACGAACGAGGGTTGATTTGCCGTGGTCGACGTGGCCGGCGGTTGCAATGATGTGCACTGCGTTAGTGCGTTGAGTTGCTGCTAGCGCTCTCGCTAGTCGTGTCGGCCGGAGCGACTGCCGCCGCGGTTGCTGCCGCAGAAATTGCCGCCGCCAGAACCGTGTCATCGCTGGGTGCGACCGTGCGCAAATCAATCACGGTGAGATCGTCGCGAACGCGTGCGATCACGGGCGGGTTGTGCGCGCGCAACGCCGCGGTTATGTCGCCCGGCAGCTCCACTCCAGCCGATGGGATGGCTTGGTCGGGCAGTGATCCAGCCCCTGCTAGCGCTTCCGTTGAGACGACTCGGCCGGCGCCCGCCGCGGCCACCAGGTTTTTTGCTCGCTGCTCTAGCTCAGCCAGCGGCACCGCAGCCATCGCCCAAAAAGGAATGGATGCGCCGTCGCGCCGCAGGTAAGCCAACGCGGTCTGCTGCAACGATGACAGAACCAAACCGCCTGGTCGCAGCGCTCGCATGAGCGGGTGCGCCGCACATTTGCTGATCAAATCTGCTTGGCCACAGATGATCCCGGCTTGCGGACCGCCAAACAGCTTGTCGCCGGAGAAGGTAACGATCGCCGCCCCGGCCGCCAGCGTCTGACTCACGCCCGGCTCATTGCGCAGCCAGTCCGGTCGCACGCCCAGCCAGTCGCACCGTTCGTCGATCAGCCCGGAACCCAGATCGACAACAACGGGCGGGCCAATCTGGGCTAGCTCAGCGACGGAGGCGGTCTCGGTGAAACCGCTTATCCGATAGTTAGAAGGGTGAACCTTTAGCAGCAGCGCCAGGTTTTTGTCTTGCGCGGCGGCTGCGTAGTCAGCGGCTCTGGTGCGATTAGTGGTGCCGACCTCGACCAGCTGCGCCCCCGATTGAGCCATCACGTCCGGCACGCGGAAGCCGCCGCCGATCTCAACCAACTCGCCGCGTGAAACCGCCACGCCTTTGCCCTTGGCCAGCGCAGCCAGCACCAACATGACCGCGGCGGCGCAGTTATTGACCACCAGGGCGGCTTGCGCGCCGGTTAGTTGCGCCAACAAGCGAGAAGCGTGGACGTGGCGCGAGCCGCGCTTGCCGCTGGCCATGTCGAACTCCAGATTGCTGGCACGCGCGGTGC
Source organism: Candidatus Poriferisodalaceae bacterium (assembly GCA_965212125.1). GTDB lineage: Bacteria > Actinomycetota > Acidimicrobiia > Acidimicrobiales > Poriferisodalaceae > CAYRJD01. Next base: position 1,971,437 of record OZ243045.1, read on the forward strand.
TTGGCTGGTCGGCGGGCGTATCGGCCGAGCTGCTTCCCTGAGGCGCGCCCATCTGAAAGGGCGCCAGCGGGGAGCGCCCCAAGTTTGTGTGCAGCAAAACCCCCGTTGCGTTGATGACCGGCCCCAGCAGCGACTTCTGCATCTCCAGCGCGATGGCGCGTGCATCATCGGGCGCACTCCTGGCGATGGCGTCGCGTGCGGCTTCAACCAGCAGCGGTTGTGGCAGATCAACGTCGGCGATCGACAACGCAAGTTTGTTAACCGAAGGCGGCCGTTCGGCTAGGTCGTTCACGGCTGTCTATGCACTGCTCCCGTGTGCTCCGCTTGGCAGCGTCAGCGTCACCTCACTCGGACCAGCCAGATCGGGGTAGGCGCTGCAGGTTGACAAATCAATCGGCGGAGCTATTTCGGAGACCAACAGATCGATGATCTCGTCGAAGGCCGCCGCCGCGGCGCTTTGTCCGCTGTTCTGTCCACCAGCCTGCCCATCAGCCTGCCCCCCAACTTGCCCATCAGCCAACCCAGCAATCGTCAGCGGTGCACCTTCGTCGCCGCCCTTGCTAATCGCAGCCTCCAGCGGGATAGATCCGATCAGCGGCACATCTAGGTCGGCAGCCAGACGAGCACCACCGCCTTCGCCAAATATCGGGAAGCTCTGCCCGTCGGGCGCAATAAACGCAGACATATTTTCAATCACGCCGGTGATCGGCATGTGGCTGCGGCGAGCCATGTCCGCCACTCGCACCGCAACCTTTTGAGCGCTGAGCGCCGGCGTCGTAACGACCAGCATTTCCGCCTGCGGCAACAGGCGCGACAAAGCCATCTGCACGTCGCCGGTGCCGGGCGGCATGTCAATCAGCAAATAATCCAGCGCACCCCACGCCACGTCGTGCAAAAACTGCTCCACGGCCTTAGCCAGCATCAGGCCGCGCCACATCAGTGCTTTTTCTTCGGTGTCGACCAGCAGCCCGGTTGAGACCACCTTGAGCAGGCCTTCCCCGACGGCCACCTCAATGGGGACAATTTTGGAGCCAGCCTCGCCGTCCATTGCCGGGCGAGCCGAAAGGCGGCCCTCAACGTTCAACATTCGCGGCACGCTGAATCCCCATATGTCGGCATCAAGGACACCGACGGTGAAGCCTCTTTTGGCTAAGCCCGCCGCCAGGTTCACGGTGATTGACGACTTGCCGACACCGCCTTTGCCCGAAGCGACCGCCAAGATGCGCGTGCCCGGAGGCACCTGGGTGGGGTCGGCGTGGTCGCGTGCGTGCTTGCGTGCCCGCTCCATCACACGCGCTTTTTCTTCGGGTCGCAGCTCGTCCCAATGCAGCTTCACCGCGTCAATGCCGGGCAGGGTGCGCACCCGTGACTCACAGTCGCGCTTGATGGTTGCGCGCAGCGGGCAGCCGGCTGTGGTCAAGGCAATGGTGATGTGCGCGGTGTTGCCCTCGCGGTAGGCGTTGCGAACCATTCCCAGGTCAACGATGTTGTCGTGCAACTCAGGGTCAATGACGCCACGCAAAACACCCAGCACGGCCTCATCATCGCCGCCTTGTGGCTGCGTGCCCGTTGCTGTAGCGGTCACATCAGTCAGGGTACTTGCCTGGATAGCGCTCAGAGTTCGTTGGCGGTAGTATTGATTTAAGCAAGCTATACAAGCAGGCTGTACCCGAACCAGAACAGGGGCTAGCAAATGATCACTCTTACTGAGATTGCAACTGAGAAGGTGCAAGAGTTGATTGAGGCCGAGGGCGACCCCGGCCTGGCACTGCGCGTGGCTGTGCGCCCGGGTGGTTGTTCGGGATTCAGCTACGAGATGTTTTTTGACAGCGAGGTCAACGCCGACGACAAATCGCAGCATTACGGCGCGGTAACGGTGGTGTCGGACACGATGAGCGCGCAGTTGCTAGATGGTGCGACGCTTGATTTCTCCGACGGCTTGATGGGCTCAGGATTTGCGATTGACAACCCCAACGCCCAACGAACCTGCGGCTGCGGAAACTCTTTTAGCTAGCCGTTCCACCAAGCGCGCCGAGCCGAGGTCGGGCATAAGCCGTGAGTGAGCCGCCGAGCGAGGCGAAGCTGGAAAAGCTGCGGCGTCTGGCTGCGGCTGAGCATGGTCTTTGCACCTTTGTGTGTCTTGATGCGGCCGGAGCGCCGCACGCATCGGTAATCAACGCCGGAGTTATGGATCACCCGCTCACCGGCGAGGCAACCGTGGCGGCGGTGGTGACGGGAGCTGCCCGCAAAGTCAAAATGCTGCGTGCCGATCCGCGTGCCGCAGTTTCGTTTCGCCATAGCTGGGACTGGGTGGGCGTGCGCGGGCAAGCTCAGATCATCGGCTTGGACGACCCCGCAGAAGGATTTGATTTAGCCAACCTGCCGACGCTGCTGCGAGAGGTGTTTGTCGCCGCTGGCGGAACACACGACAACTGGGATGAGTACGACCAAACGATGGTTGACGATCGCCGGGTCGCGGTGTTCGTATCGGCCGATGTGGTGACCTCGAATAGAGGCTCGATCAGCTGAACGCCAGATGGCTCAACCCATCTAGCTCAAGTTTTTTGTGGCTGGCTGGCGCCGTTGTGGCGGCGGTTCACATAGCGATTGCGCTGACACACACCGGGCCGGTCGCGGTGCCCGATGTTCCGGCTTACCTGAGCGTGTCGCAGTGGGTGGCGGGAGTTGGGCAGTCGCCGTCGGGCTTGCAGTTTCATCCGGGCTACGGGTTGTTGCTGGCTCCGGTTGCGGGCGTGGTTCAAACCGACGGTCAATCGCTTCACACCGCGGCGCTCATGCTGAACGCACTGGCGGCCGGTGCGGTGGTGGTAGTTGCTGGGCGTTTGGCGTTGTTGTGTTTTGCGCAGTGGGGCGGTGCCAGCCGCTGGCTGGCAGGGGTTGGCGGTCGACTGGTCCTGCTGGCGGTGGTATTGCTGGCGGCCTTGCATCCGTCTTTGACGGCGGCGTCGCGCATTGCCTGGCCCGAAACGCTGCTGGTGCTGGCGACGCTGGGTGTGGCGGCGTGCCTAGCCGCGGGTTCAGTTGCGGGTTCAGTTGCGGGCGCGGCAACGACTGCCGCGGGCAATGAAACACCGCAACGCTGGTTGCCGAAGCACTGGTTGCCGAAGCATTGGCTGATGGCGGCCGGGCTTTTAGCTGGCTTGTCTTTTTCGTTGCACCCGCGCGCTCTGGTTTTGACGCTGGCGCTGTGCTTGGTGACAGCGACGCTGCGTTGGGTTCGAGCGTTTTGGCGCCGCGTTGCTAGCGGGCTAGCGGCTGGCTGGGCGGTTTCTATTGTCGCGATAACGATCACAGGCACCTGGCCTTCGGAGCGAGTCCAAGCGGCGGCGACCACTGAAAACGGCGTTGAGCCGATCGCCACAACCGCGGGCCAGATAATCGCGCTGGCTGCGGGCACGGTGGGATTGGCACTTGTGGGGCTAGTTGTCGGCCTGGTTGTCTGGGTGCGGTTTCTTTGGCGCTGGCTAGCGGCGAGCCCCGACAAGAAGCACTTGGCTGAAGCCAACCCGCTGGCTGCCGTTGCGATCTTCCTCGCCACCGGCGCATTAGCGCTGATCATTCTGGGCGGTTGGGTGCTGGCGGGCAGCACGCGTGCCGACACCTTGTTATATGGCCGCTACATAGATCCGTGGGCGGTGCCGCTGGCGGTGGTGGCGATCTGCGTGCTCTGCTACAACCGCACCACTCGCCACGCCGCCAATAAGCACGATCCGGCTGATGCGCGCGACTCAACTGATGCGCGCAGCCACTTGCGGGTCGGCGGATTTGCCACCTGGGCCATCTCCCTGGTCAGCTTGGGGCTTGCGTTAGTGGTGGTGTTGCTGGCCGCCGATCCAAGCACTCAAACATCGGCTCGTCGCATTATGACGCTGTCGCTCAGCCCGATTTGGTCGCTAGCCGGAACTCAATCTGTTGGGTCGGTTGCGTTGATCGCCGCGGGCCTGGCGGCGGTCGGAGTGACGCTGGCGGCGGTGCTTATGGGGGTGTTTGTGGCGGCGCCCACGAAAGTGCTCACGAAAGCGCTCACGAGAATGCCCCGGCTGGCGGTACCGGGGCTGGTTGTACTGACTGCGTTAGCACTGGCTTTGTTCAGTGCCGCAGCCGTCTCCAACCACGACCACCTAGCAGAGGTCGGAGAGGTCGCCAAAGGACAATCGCAAACCACAACGCAAGCAACTCAGCTAGCAGCCGAACTGGAGGTTGACTGCTTGGCGCACTCCGACACGCTGCCCCAATACGCCCGCTGGCTCTACCAGCTGAACGCACCGCAGCTTCAACACGAACAGGTCAACTTCGCCGCGGGAGAAAAACCCTGCAGCCCGCTCATCGTTGCGCGCACAACTATCCAGCGATCGTGTCCGCGCGCAAGACAGCTAGCGGCCGAATCACGAGGAGCGTGGGGCTTGTGGCAACTGCCGTCGCAATCGGCTTGCCTGGGTTAGCTAGCCAACCCAGCCTGCCTGGGCTAGGCGTTTTTGATCAGTAGCCCGCCGTCAACAGGCAAGATCGCACCGGTCATGTATTGGCTGGCTGGCAGGCAAAAGTTCAGCGTGCCGTGGGCGACCTCTTCTGGTTCGGCATAGCGCCCCAGCGCAGTTCGGCGCTTGGCGAAAATCTCCTTGTGCTCATCGGAAATGTCGGCGGTCATGGCGGTGCGGATCGGTCCCGGACAGATGCAGTTGACGGTTATCGCCTCACGCCCCAGCTCCACCGCTAGCGACTTCGTCAGACCGATAACGCCATGTTTGGCTGCGGTGTACGGCGAGCCGAATTTCGTAGCACCCCAGCCTTCGGTGGACGCAATGTTGACGATGCGAGCGGCGTCGCTTTGGCGCAGGTACGGCAGCGCGGCCCGGATGGTGTAGGTGTGCGCGGTCAACAGCACATCCAAAGATGCCGTCCAATGGTCGTAGTAGTCATCGTCGTCAATGGGCGCAAACCGAGAGATGCCCGCATTGTTGACTAGGTAATCGATGCCGCCGAAGCGTTCGGCAACCTCATCCATCACCGTCTGCACACGGGCTTGGTTTGAAACGTCCATCACCCAGCCCGCCGCAACACCGCCTGCGTCAGTTATCTCCGACACCACCGCATCAACTTCGGCCTGTCCCAGGTCGGTCACCGCCACCTGCGCACCTTCGTCCGCAAACAAGTGAGCCGTGGAGCGACCCTGCCCCAAACCGGCCCCGGTAATAACCACAACCCGGTCTTTCACCGACCGGTCAAGTTTCGTTAGTCGTGCCATTGTTTCCCCTTGTTTAGGCTTGCGAGTGCTCTGCAAACACAGAGCAACCACAGAAGGTAATCATGGCGAAACCCGTAGCTCACTATTCGGCGACTTATAAGGCTGGCGATTTTTTGTTCATCTCCGGGCAGATCGGCATACGTGATGGCGAGATGGTGTCAGGCGGCGTTGAAGAACAGGCGCGCCAATGCGTGGCGAACCTGCTGGAAGAGGCGGCCAGCGCGGGGGCGGCGCTGAGCGACATAGTCAAATGCACGGTGTTTATGACCGACATCGCCAACTTCTCCAAAATCAATGCCGTCTATGCCGAAGCGTTCGGCGAGCATCGGCCAGCCCGTTCGGCGGTGGCGGTCAGCGGATTGCCGCTGGGCGCTTTGGTAGAGATAGAAGGCTTTGCTTACTTGGGATAGGGCTTACCTGCGATAGGGCTTACCTGGCTTACCTGCGATGAGTTTCGCGCCAGCTAGGCGAACTAACTAGGGTTGGGCACGTGGCTGGTGCTGTCTTGCTTGTGGTGGTGTTGCTGCTAAGCCCCTTGCTGATCACCATGTCGCTAGCTGCGGTGGCGGCATTGTTCGGATCGGTGCTCAACTCCGACGCACGGGCACGCCAAGACCAAGACCAGCCCACCGCCTAACCAGACGGCTGCCCAGCCAAGGCGACCTGGCACCTGGCTAGGCTGTCGCACTTGCGAAGGGAGCTACGTGGCCTACCGAGCCGAGTACATCTGGATTGACGGGGCAGAGCCCACCAGACAGGTGCGATCAAAAACCAAAGTTTTGCAAGACGGAGAAGAGCCGGGCATTTGGGGCTATGACGGCTCCAGTACCAATCAGGCCACCGGCGACAAATCCGACGTGGTGCTGAAGCCAGTCTTCACCTGCCCTGATCCGATTCGCAAGGACAACAATTTGTTGGTTCTGTGTGAGACGCATCTCGCGGAAGACATGTCGCCGCATCCTTCCAACACTCGGGCAGCCGCCCGTGAGACCCTGGAGCGCTGGGCTGCGGAGGAGCCGCTGTTCGGGCTGGAGCAGGAATACACCATGCTTGATCCGTACAACCACTGGCCGGCGGGCTTCCCCGTTGACGGTGGTTATCCGCTGCCGCAAGGTCCGTACTACTGCGGTGTCGGCGCAAGCGTGATCTTTGGTCGGGACATCGTTGAGCAACACACCACTTGGTGCATTGAGGCGGGCTTGGCTATTTCCGGCACCAATGCCGAGGTGATGCCCGGTCAATGGGAGTTTCAGATCGGCCCAGTTGACACGGTCACAGCAGGTGACCATCTCTGGGTGGCGCGCTACCTGTTAGGTCGTGCTGGCGAAAATCACGGAGTGGCTATATCTCTTGACCCGAAGCCGATGCAGGGTGACTGGAACGGCGCGGGCATGCACACCAATGTTTCGACTAAGAAAACACGTGAAAACTACGAAGCCATCATCGCCGCCGCGGAGTCGCTTGACAAGCCCGGCAAGCGCGAAGAGCACCTAGCGGGCTACGGCTACGGCATTGAGATGAGGCTCACCGGCGCGCACGAAACCCAGCGCTATGACCAGTTCAGTTACGGCGTGGGTGACCGCGGCGCATCTGTGCGCATTCCTTGGCAGGTTGAAAAAGACGGTGGTGGCTACATCGAGGATCGGCGACCGAACGCAAACGCCGACCCGTACGTGCTGACGACGCTGCTAACGAACACGATCTGCGAGGCTCTGGCAGACTGAGAGCCAACTGGCTTTAGCCTGCCGTATGTGGCGAATTTGCTCGTCGGTCTGGCTCAACTGAATTTCACGGTTGGCGATCTGGCGGCTAACACCGCCAAAATAATCGCGGCGTATCGCACCGCCGTTGCCGACGGCGCGCAGATGGTGGTGTTTAGCGAGTTGGCGATAACTGGCTATCCGCCCGAAGACCTGCTGCTAAAGGATGCTTTTTTGCGTGCGAGCGCTGAGTCTTTGGCCGAGGTTGCTGGCGCTACCGGGGCGGCGGTGGCGATCGTGGGGTTTCCCGAACTGGCGCCCGGTTCGCCGATGCCTGGTTCGCTGGCGCCCGGTTCGCCCGGGGTCGTCTACAACTCCGCGGCGGTGTGCGCGGGCGGTCAGGTTCAATCCATAGTTCGCAAGCGGCAACTGCCGAACTACGCGGTCTTTGACGAGCAGCGGTATTTCACCGCGGGCAAAGATCCGGTGCAGCTGTTTGAGGTGGGCGGTGCTGCTGTCGGGTTGTCAATTTGTGAAGACATATGGGAAGAGCCAGACGTGGCTGGCGCCCGTGCTGGTACTGCCGCCGCCCGTGCTGACGACGGTGCCGCGTCGTTGGCGCCCGTGCTAGCCGAGCAAGTTGAAGCGGGCGCTCAACTGCTGGTGTGCATAAACGGCTCGCCCTACCAACGTGGCCGCCAAGCCGAGCGGGAAAGCCACATTGCGGCGCAGGCGCAGGCTGCCGGAACGGCTTTGATTTATGTGAACCAAACCGGCGGGCAAGACGAGCTGGTCTTTGACGGCGGATCGTGTGTGGTCGGCGCCAGCGCTGAGATGGTCGCACGGCTGGGTTCCTTTGCGGAGGAAACGAAAGTGGTGCCGGTGCCGGTGGGGGAGGCGGCCAGTGCCGGTACTGCCGCCGACAAGGCGGCCGTTGCGATGCCATTGCCGCAATCTCTGGTTGCGCCATGGCCAGATCCGTTGGCTGAAATTTGGCAAGCGCTGGTGGTGGCGACGCGCGACTACGTCACCAAAAATGGGTTCAGCGACGTGGTGATCGGAACCTCGGGCGGTGTTGATTCCAGCCTGGTGACCGCCATCGCCACAGACGCGCTAGATCCGCAACACGTCCACGCAGTGTCGATGCCGTCTCGCTATTCCAGCGATCACTCAAGCACCGACGCCGCCTGTTTGGCTCAAAATCTGGGGGTTGATTATCGCTCCATTGAGATAGAGCCGGCACATGGCGCACTGTTGGAGATGCTTGACCTGGGGGGCTCGGCTGGCCGGCCAGCCGATAGCCAGCCAAGTGCCAGCCAGGCCGAAGTAGACCTGCCCGAACAAAACCTGCAGAGCCGCATTCGCGGGGTCATATTGATGGCGCTGTCAAATCGCCATAACTGGCTGGTGCTCACAACCGGCAATAAGACCGAGCTGTCGGTGGGCTATTCCACGCTTTACGGCGACACGGCGGGCGGATATGCGGTGATCAAAGACTGCCCCAAGCTGTTGGTCTATGAGCTGTGTCGCTGGCGAAACGCGCAAGCCGACGGCCCGTGGATTCCCGCCGACGTGCTTACCAAGCCGCCTTCGGCCGAGCTAAGCCCTCAGCAGTTTGACGAAGACCACCTGCCGCCTTATGAGCTGTTGGACCCGCTGGTTGAGAGCTATGTAGACGGCGACCTAACCACCGACCAGCTAATAGAAAGGGCTGGCACCGGGCAGGCCAGTGCCGATCTGGTTCGGCGGGTAACGCGCTTGATTGACCTGGCGGAATACAAGCGCCGTCAATCGCCGCTGGGGCCGCGCATTTCAGGTAAGAGCTTTGGCAAAGATCGCCGCATGCCGGTGACCAACCGATTCAGCTAGCGCTCGCCTGCTCCGCGCAAACCTGTTCGGCGATCCACGGATACGTCAGCGCCAGCCCCTGCGCCAAAGAGTGCTGCGGCTCAAACCCAAGCTGCTCAATGCGATCGTTAGTGAAGTTGCGGCTCTGCACTCCCACCGGACCAGGCACCCATTTCGGAGTGACCGATCGTCCAGCCACCTGCGCCACCTGCTGCAACAACTCAGCCACGGTTACGTATTCACGTGTGCCAAGGTTGCTGGGCTGGTCTTGATCGCTGTCGGTTAGCCGCCGTATGCCCGCCACCAGATCATCCACATATATGAAGCTGCGCACCGCAGTGCCGTCGCCCCACACCTCCACCGTGTCGTCGCCCTGCAGGGCGGCCTGAGCGACCTTGCGGCATAGCGCGGCGGGGGCTTTTTCTCGGCCGCCACACCATGTGCCTTCGGGGCCGTAACAGTTTTGGAAGCGAGCGATGCGCGCCGCAAATCCGTACTCACGGCTATAGGCAGACACCGCCCGCTCGGCATACAGCTTTTCCCAGCCGTACTCATTGTCGGGGGTTGCGGGGTAGGCGTCGTCTTCGCTGAGGGCGGATTCGCCGGGCATCATGTCGCGATACACGCACACCGACGACGCCAAGAAATAACGATCAACGCCGGTTTGCGCAGCGGCGCGCAACACATTCAGATTGATCAGTGCGCTGTTGTGCATGATTTCGGCTTCGGCCCGACCGATAAAACCCATGCCACCCATATCGGCGGCTAGCTGGTACACCTCAATCGGCTCGTCTCGGTCAAGTTGCGAAAACGCCGATCGTGCGGCGACGGGATCACGCAGGTCGATCTGCAAAAACTGATTGGCGGCGGTTGTGCTCCACTGCGGTCGGGTTATGTCAACCCCACGCACCCAGTAACCGTCGGCCACCAAGCGGCGCACCAGGTGGGTGCCAATAAATCCGCCCGCCCCGCAGACAACAGCCTGTTTAGCCATAGCCGCCACGCTACTGAGCTAGCCGCGTTCGCAGCAGGTGGCATCTTTGCATCGCAGGACTACCATCCTGCGACACAAATGACCACCCAATACCGAACCAATCGGAGCAGCGGCGGGCCGACGCCAAATGTGTGCCTGGTGCCAGTAGCGTCATATGTGCAAATTGTTCTCAACCATGTGCAAGTTGCTTTCAACCACGAGGAGGACCGTGGTCAAAGAGCGGGTTGAACGAGACGAAGAAGATCTTGTTCGGATGTATCTCACTGACATCGGTCAGTACGACCTGCTTACGAAGGACGACGAGGTTCGTCTAGCGCAGCAGATTGAAAAAGGTGTTGAAGCCGAGAAGGCTCTTAAGCGCCGCAAAAAGCTTGACCCGCCTGCCCGCACCAGATTGACCCGCCAACGCAGCAAGGGCGTCAAGGCTGGGCGTCAGTTCGTGGAGTCAAACCTGCGGTTGGTGGTGTCGATCGCAAAGAAATATCAGGCTTCGGGATTGCCGCTGCTTGATCTAATCCAAGAGGGCAATCTTGGGCTGATACACGCAGTTGAGAAGTTTGACTGGCGCAAGGGTTTCAAGTTTTCTACTTATGCGACCTGGTGGATTCGCCAGGCCATTACCCGTGGCATCGCCAATACCGGCCGCACCATTCGCTTGCCGGTACATGCCGGCGACACGCTGGCTCGGCTGCAAAAAGCCCAGTCGCGGCTGGAGCTGAAGTTTGGGCGGGTGCCCGTGCTAGCCGAGCTCGCCGCTGAGGTCGGCATGCCCGAAGAAAAGATCACTGAGGCTCTGCGATTTGCCGCAGAGCCTTTGTCTTTGTCGGAGCCGCTGCGCGAGGACGGCGACGCCGAGCTGGGTGATGTGGTGGAAGACCGATCGGCCGAGTCGCCTTTTGAGGTTGCAGCTACGACGATGTTGCCGGTGGAGATTGACCGAATGCTGACGCCGCTAGATGAGCGTGAGCGAAACATACTCAGACTCAGATTCGGGCTAGACCAGGGCGAGGCACGCACGCTAGAAGAGGTAGGCGAGAGATTTGATCTGACACGTGAGCGTGTGAGGCAAATCGAGGCTCGCGCAATGTCCAAGCTGCGCCATCCCAGCTCTGACATCGGCGCACGCGACCTGCTATCGATGTAGCTGCAGACCAGTACAGCCCGATTACCCAGGACGATTCCCCAAGCAGTGTTCACCGGCTCTGACCCAGACAAAGTTTTGCTTTGCGGCGATCTTCACAGCGACCCCGACTGGATAGACAAAGCGAACCAGACTGCGGCGCAAAACGACTGCCAGGTGGTGTTGCAGGTGGGCGATCTCAACTGGCGCCCCGAGCTTCCGCCCGGCCAGGTGTTGATCGAAAAAATCGCAGCTGGCGACATTGCCTGGATATTTGTGGACGGCAACCACGACAACCTGACCGATCTGGCGGCGGCCGCATCGCCGTTTCGGCCGCTGGTTGACGGATTCGATCAAGACCCGAAAGGACTCTGGGGCCCAGCCAATCCGATCTTGTTGAGCGACAACTTGTGGTGGGCTGCGCGTGGCAGCCGCTGGCACTGGAACGGGGTTGCGTTTGGGGCGCTGGGTGGGGCGTGGTCGCCGGGCTGGTGGTTTCGCAAGCGCGGCATTGAATGGTTTAGCAACGAGATCATCAGGCGCCGCGATGTTGAGTCGCTGGGTTGCGATCCGCTGGATGTGCTGGTGTGCCACGACGGCCCCGGTGATGTGGCGCCAGCTATTGAGGCGCAGAGATCGCGGGCTGAGCGGCCCGGCGACGGACACATCGGGGCCGGCAATCAACGCCGCATTCAAACCGCCGCCGCCAACACCCGCCCGCGGCTGTTAGTTCACGGTCATTGGCATGTGCGCCACAGCACTACCTGGCACGCCGACTGGGGGCACTGCCAGATTGAAGGGCTGGGGTCGGATTTGCGACCCGGCGCGTTTGCGGTGCTTGATGTGCGCACGCTGGCGGTGACGCAGCCAGCCGCCGAAGCCGCGCTGGTTGCGTAGGGCTGGGGTCGCCCAGTCGCCCAGATTGATTGCCGGGCTGGTCGGCCCGCTTAGCTAGGCAGGTCTAGGCGTCTGACAGGCGCCTAGCGATGATGACGATCAGTGCGCCAATAATCACGGCTAGTAGCAGCTTCTTTTTCATATCCGCTCCCAGGTAACGATGCCACATGTTAGCTGGCTGACTAGCTGGCTAAGTCGTTTGGCGGAGGTGGACGGGAATCGAACCCGCCGGACGAGGGTCTCTCGTCCCAACCGCTTTGAAGGCGGAGGAGCCCACCAGGCGCTCAGACACCTCCGCCCCAAGCTTGCCAGGAGCGCCCCGCAAAAGCACCGCGCAAAAATAACGAACGACTTTTTGACGGCAGCGTGCTAATACAACAGTGCTAGTCCTCCACTAGCAGCGCACTTCCCATCCGCCGCACATGTTGCGGGCAGTCAGTCAGGGAGTTCGCATGTTGTTTGCCTATGTCGGAGCTAAGGGCGGTGTTGGCACCACCACCACCGCAATCATGACTGCGTCGGGTGCGGCGCGGGCGCAGCGTGAGGTGGTGCTGGTCGATCTAACCGGCGACATTGCCATCGCGCTGGGGCTAAGTCCGACTCTGCCAGGGGTGGCGGATTGGGCGCGGGCGCAAGATCTATCGCTGGGCGCAGTGGATGCCCTGCAGGTTGAGCTGAACGATCGGGTTGCTTTGTTGGCACGCGGCAAGGGCGATCTTGATTCAGCCCGCTTGGCGACCCTGTGGTCGTTGCTTTGCGGCAAGCCGCAGCTGGTCGTCATTGATGCAGGTCGTGGGGGAGCGGCGATCGACCTGGTTGACGATCAGAGCGTGCGCAAGGTGATGGTGGTTACCGCCTGCTACAGCGCCGTGTATCAGGCCGCCCGTTTGGAGAACCGGGTTGATGAGATGGTCGTGATCTCTGACGCCACGCGTGCGCTAACAGTTGCCGATGTTGAAGGCGGGGTGGGGCGTCCGGCTGGCGCGGCGATTGCGATGGACCCCGCGATCGCCCGCTGGGGTGACGCCGGGCTGTTGCTTGACAAGTCGTATCGTCTTTCTAAACCGCTCGACCAGCTGCTGTGAGGGGCGGGCTGTTGTGAAGGGCCAAGTGCGCCCGGCCAGATCGGTTCGCCAAGACCGCGACCTGTCTTTGGTGGAGTCGGTTCACGAGAGCTTCTTGCCCGGCGCGGCGCCCGCGCAGGCTGAGTCATCGCAGGCTGGGTCATCGCAGGCTGAGTCATCGCAGGCTGGGTCATCACAGCCGCCGCAAGCTGCACCTCCGCAAGCAGCGCCGCCGCGCAAGGTCGCTGCGGCCGTGGAAGAAGCAGCCCCGCTGTTGGGTCGTGCGAACGCAGCGGAGGTGGTGTCCGAAGTGCTGGCACGCCTGAGCGGAACCGGTCCCTTGGCGCAGCTGTGGGATGACGAATCAATCACCGAAATCATGATCAACGGCGCCGGTCCGGTGAGCATTGAACGCGCCGGCGCGCTAACCGAAATCGGGCGCGTCAGCCAAACCGAAGTTGAACGCTTGGTGGAGTACCTGCTGGGTCCTACCGGCCGGCGAGCGGACCGCCTTAGCCCGATCGTTGACGTGCGATTAGATGACCGCACTCGCTGCAATATTGCCGTCGCTCCGGTAGCGGTGGACGGCCCGTACATCACATTGCGGCGCTTCCCGTCAGCGGCACGCAAATTGTGCGAGATGGCCAGCCCCGCGGTTGAGGCGCATCTGCTGGCGCTGCTAAATGCAGGGGCGAACTTGCTGGTGTTCGGACCAACCAGCACCGGCAAGACGTCTCTGTTGGCGAGCTTGTTAGCCGCCGTTCCTACTTGCGAGCGCATCGTGATGGTGGAGGAGGCCGCCGAGCTGCCGCGGCTGCATTCCAATGTGATCCGTCTGGAAGGGCAGCCGGCAAACATTGACGGCAAGGGCGGAGTGCCGATGTCGCGGCTGGTTGTGAGCGCGCTGCGAATGCGCCCCGATCGCATCGTGGTGGGGGAGGTTCGCGGCGCGGAGGCGGCCGATTTGTTGCAAGCGCTAACCACCGGCCATCGGGGATCGCTCAGCACGATTCACGCCAACAGCGGCGAGCACGCGTTGTGGCGGCTAGAGCAGCTAGCGCGCCGAGGTGGAACAACCGGCGATGTCGGGTCGCACATTCGTTCGGTAGTTGATGCGCTGGTGCATATGACCAAGGTCGCGGGCGGCTCCCGCCAGGTGGCCGAAGTGCTGGAAGTGTCTTAGTGGTGGGAGTGTCTTAGTGGTGGGAGTGTCTTAGTGGTGCCGCTTGTGGTGCTGGCAATATTTTTCTGTGGTGCGGTGGCATCGCCGAGATGTCGCAGCCGCGTCGCGGGCTGGCTCGCAAGGCGTCGCGCACATCGTCAGGCACGGTTGCGGGCTGGCTTCATCGGCGAATATTGCGCCGACATAGCGCGGCGTCTTTACGCGGGAGAAACGCTGCTGCAGTCCATGACGGCACGGGCTGTGTCATCACGAGCTGTGTCGGCACGGGTTATGGCGACACCGCGCCGCAGCGGCAAATCCGTCAGCGCTCTGAACGAGCCGGTGCGCCAGCTACTAGACGAACACAACCGGGGAGTCACCTTGGCGCGCGCCACCGCCCGTTGGGCTGAGCGTGACGCCACCGAAGAGACCGCTCTGCTCAGCACCGCGGTGGGGTTGGCTTCGCAGCAGACCGGCGCGGTTCCCGCTTTGTTTGATCATGTTGCGCGCACCCTCAACACCAAAAAAGAACTGCTGGCCGAGGCCCACGTGCAAGTAGCCCAAGCCCGTGCGTCTATCTGGGTGGTGGCGGCACTGCCGTGGTCCATCGCCGTGGTGCTGATTGCCGAGGGCGGCGCGGCTTCTCAAGTGTTGCTTGGCACGACTTTGGGTCGGCTGTGCATTTTCTTTGCAGTGGTGTTGGAGCTGACGGGCATTGCTTGGATGCGGTGGCTGATTACCAGGGCGGTGCCATGAGCGCCGCCGCAGGGCTGCTAGCCGGTACCGCGCTTGGCTGCATCGGTTGGTTCACGCGCCCCAACCTCGCCCGGCGCCGAGCTGTAAATAATTTGGCGGCGGCTGATAACGCTGCGGCAACCTCTGCCGCCGTGCCCACTGCGCTCAGTCTCAGCACCTTTGTCGACATAGTTATGGTCGGTGTGTCGTCCGGCTTGTCGGTCATGGCTGCTTTGCGGCTAGCTGCGCGCGAAGGGCCGCAACCCTTAGGGCAGCATCTTGAAGAGCTGCTTGAACATGACGAGCTATCGCTGGCCGATGCCCTAGATGAGTTCGGTCGCCTCTGCGGACCACGCGCCAGCCCGTTCATAGAGGCGCTGGCTTCTTCCATTCGCTACGGCATTCCGCTGGTGCCATCCCTAGAACGCATCCAACAAGATCTGCGCAACCAGACCCGTCGTGGCATAGAAAAACGTGTTCGCCAACTACCGGTGCGGATGTTGTTTCCGTTGGTCTTTTGTGTGCTGCCCGCTCTTGGCCTGGTGGGTGTGGTGCCGGTTTTGGTCGCCGCTTTTCGGTTGTGAGCTGGTCGGCTCCCAGAGTTCGGGTGCGCCCGGTTCAACGCTTCCTACTTCATTTCATTGCTTAGACAGGGATATCACTGTGAATACAAACCATCAAGTCAAATCTGAACACGGGCAGACCACCGCTGAGTACGCGCTGCTGACCGGCGCCGTTGCGTTGCTGATAGCCGCAGTAGCGACGTGGGCTGCCAGCACCGGCAAGATTGGCCGCTTGCTAGATGTGATTTTCAACCAACTGGTCAACGTAGTTACCTAGCCGCAGTTACTTGGCCGCAGTTACCCAGTCGCAGCTACCCGGCCACCACGTGAAGCGCAACCAGCCATGAAGCGCAACCAACACGGCCAAGCCACCGTTGAGTTCGCTTTGATCTTGCCCTTCTTGGTCACGCTGATGTTGTGCATAGTGCAGGTGGCGTTGGTTGCCCGTGACGCAGTGCTGGTTTCGCACGCAGCCCGCGTAGGGGCGCGCGCCGCCGCAGTTGAATCGAACGAATCGCTAGTTGAGGACGCGGTGCGATCGTCCGTGTCGCTGCTGGATTCCCGCTTGGAGGTGTCGCAGACCATTGAGGATGGGTTGGTGCGTGTAACGGTGAGCTATCGCAGCCCAACCGAAGTTCCGCTGGCGGGCTCATTTGTGGGGGATGTGAACCTAAGCGAAACGGTTGCGATGTGGGACGAGCGAGCGGGCTGATTGGTGGGCTGAGCGCTCCTGATCGGCCAACCGAATCAAGTTGGACTTGCAAAATGTCCCAGCGTGCAGTAATAATGTCCAAAACCACATGCATGTAGTTTCATTGATGTGGTTTGCACGGCCCGGTCGTGCAGCACAGCCAACACGAAAAGGTAGGAACAGCCGCTATGGCATTTATTGAGGAGATCGCGGACCCAACGGAGTCCCAAAAAGAACAGTGGTGGGATTTAGCCAACTGCCTAGGCGTTGAGCCGAACCTGTTTTACCCAGAGCGCGGTGCCAGCACCCGCGAAGCCAAAGAGGTGTGCCGCGGCTGCGCCGTGCGCGATAACTGCTTGGAATACGCAATCGACAATGGCGAGAAGTTCGGCATCTGGGGTGGGCTTAGCGAGCGCGAGCGGCGGCGGGTGCGCCGGCAACGTCAAGTCGCCTTGCGCGCAGCCGCAGCCATATCCGCCTGAGCTAGTCGAAGTGGCCAGCCGAACTAGCTACCTAACGGCCGCGACTGCCAGATAGCCCCACGCGCGATGTAGCGTTGTAGGTATGGCAGTGAGTCTCGGAGCACCAGAACTGATAATCATTTTGGTGATCGTTCTGCTTTTGTTCGGCGGAGCTAAGTTGCCCTCGCTAGCGAGATCGCTTGGGAAGGCTCAGCGAGAGTTTCGTGAGGGCGTCAACGACAAGGACGATCCGGCCGCTGATTCAGCCGAAGCCGGAGACGACGCTGACGCAGGCTCGGACAAGCCGACCGCAACCAGCAGCAGCTAACCGCCGTCGCTGGGCACTTTCCTAAGCGCTCTTTGGGAGCGTTGACCGAACGGGCTGGCGCGAGTTGTTCCGTGCGCGGCGCCTGGCACTGAGAATGCGTCGCCGCTGCCGCTCCGAAGCACCGCCCCACACTCCGTGGCTTATGTGATTGGTCAACGCGTACTCCAGGCATTCGCTAGCCACCGGACAGCCTTCGCAAATGCGTTGCGCCTCAATCACACCGATGCCGTCGTGCGGAAAGAACACCGACGGGTGGCAGTCCGAGCAGTTGCCGTTTGCCATCCAACTTGTCGGAAGCAGCTCGGTATCGAACAGGCTGCCAGCAGCCATATCGCCCTGACGGCCGCCCCGCTCAACCGTGTCTTTGCCTGCTTGGTCAATGCTGAAGATTCCGTTGTTAGTCATTAGCTGCTCGCTTTCCTGTTACTACTAATAACGCTTTATCTGCCTCCTTGGTTCCGAAATTTCCTGTTTCTAATCAAAGTCTCATAATCCAAAAATCCCGTAAAAACGCCACCCGCCGAAACCACATTTCCAAGCACCGCTTTTGCTAGGCTCACGACCCGTGAAGTTGGTTGCGCCGCTCAGCCCATTCGTTGCGCCGCGTTGATTGCCACCCACTGACAAGTTGGCAACCCGATACCGCTCTAGCTAAGCCAACAGCCTGGATTGATTTGTTACTTCTGGCTGTCCGTGCGCTGAACTACCTAAGGATTTTTGATGTCTGATTTTGAGCAAGAAACCGAAGAGCGGCCTCCACCCGAGGTGGGTGTGCGGGTCGTGTATCAAGGCCCGGTCGCGCCGCATTGGGAAATTGAAGCCCTTTATGGCGACGATGCCGCAGTAGACGACTTCCGCCGGCGCACGCTGGCGCGCCTACAGCTCCTCCCGCCGCATGACCCTCAGTTCGGCCGCAACCAGGCACGCGTAGAGCGCGATGCCGAGCGCGACAACTACGAACTTCGCTGGGACCTTGGCATTTCGGACGACTCAGAAGATGACGACTAGCAGAGCCACCAAATTACTGGCCGTACTTGCCGCGCTAGCGCTGATAGCCGCAGCCTGCGGAGGCGGCTCCGACTCCGACGACACGAATTCAGTCGGCGGGTCGCTTGAGATCACCGGATCGTCCACGGTTGAACCGATCTCGAACCTGCAAGCCGAAGCCTTCGGTGCCGATAACCCGAGCGTGGCAATTGCGGTTGCCGGCCCTGGTTCGGGCGACGGGCACAGAGCGGCCTGCGCCGGTGCCGTTCCCATCTGGAATAGCTCCCGGCAAATCAGGCAGATTGAAATCGACTGCCTAACCGACGCGGGCATTGAGTTCATTGAGCTGCGAGTCGGCATTGACGGAATCTCAGTGATTACATCGATCGACAACGACACGGTGAGTTGCGTGGGATTCGCCGACCTCTACAGCTTGGTTGGCGTTGAATCGACGGGCTTCGCCGACTGGACCGACGCCAATGACCTCAACGCCGAGCTAGGCGGCCGCGGCCCGTTCACCGGCGAGACCTTGGACATATTTGCGCCCGGTGAAGAGTCCGGCACGTTTGACAGCTTCATTGAAATCGCCTTAGAGAACGTTTGGGAAGGTCGGGTTGAGCAAGGGCTGGCCGACCCCAACTTTGCGGTGCGCCCCGACTATCAGGCGGCGGCTAACGACAACGTGATCATCGATGGCATCGCCGGCAACCTGCACAGCCTCGGCTGGGTTGGTTTCGCCTTCGCCGACGCCAACCGTGATCGCATCAAGCTGCTAGAGGTTGAGGGCGACAACGGCTGCGTGGCACCCACGCCGGAAACCATCGCCTCAGCGGAATTTCCAATCAGTCGCTTCTTATACACCTATATAGACGTCGCCCAGGCCGACGACCCGGCCGTGTCTGCGTTTGTTGATTTCATGCTCAGCGATGCGGGCCAGGAGTTTGTGGTTGAGGCAGGCTATGTAAATGTGGCGTCGGCGGATCTTGAAAAGTCGCGCAGCAATTGGAACAACCGAACGGCCGGCAGCAACTTCTAGCTGCAACTGCTAAGGGCTTGATCACAGGTATGCACACAGCCGTAGATGAAATGTGACTCAGGTCTTACAGGTTTCAGACCTTCAAACTGATCCGAAGCGGCAGCGGCGCTCAAACCTGGCGCGCTGGCTGTTTTTCCTCAGCGCGGGCGTAACCGTGCTTGTCAGCCTGCTCATCATCTGGACGCTTGCGCGCGAGGCCTGGGCGTTCGCCAGCGAAGTGGCATTTGATCAGCTGAACACCATCGGCTGGTTTCCCCGCCGCGGCTTGTTCGACATCGGCACCTTGCTGCTGAACTCCGTGCAGATCTCAGCCATCGCCATGCTGGTTGCGATTCCATCCGGGCTGGGTTCGGCGATCTACATATCCGAATACGCCCACCCACGCGTGCGCCGCTGGTTGAAACCCACGCTGGAGATGCTGGCGAGCGTGCCAAGTGTGGTGCTGGGTCTGTTTGCCATCAGCTTCATCACCCCCACCCTGCTCAGCGCGATCATTCCCGACATCAATTTCTTTAACAAGCTGGCATCGGGTATCGCCGTCGGCTTGTTGGTGATACCGCTGATCGCATCCATATCCGAAGACGCCTTGCGGGCGGTTCCGCTGTCTTTGCGTGAAGCGTCGTCAGGCTTAGGGGCGCGCAAGATAACCACGACCATAAAGGTCGTCTTGCCGGCGGCGATCTCCGGGCTAATAGCGGCGGCCATTGTGGGGTTCAGCCGCGCCATTGGCGAAACGTTGGTGGTGACCATTGCGTCCGGCGGCGGCGACACGTCTTTGTTCAACGCCAATCCACTCGCACCCGGCGGCACCATCACCTCCGCCATGGCAGCGCTAGGGCTTGGAACCGACCAAGTGGCGGGCAACAACTTGGCATTCCAGAGCCTGTTCTTTCTGGGGGCGATGCTGTTCATCATCACCTTGATCCTCAACATGTTTGGCAACTTGATCGTGCGCCGACTGCAGGAGCGCTACTAATGCAGGAGCGCTACTGATGCGGGGGTGCCACTAATGGTCGCGCTGGCAACTCCGGCGGCGATAGCGCGCCAAACCGCCGAACGACTGCAAACCCGCCGCCGCGCCGACATGGTGGGCGGGCTGTTTCGCTGGCTGCTAATCGCATCCACGCTTTTTGCCGTCGCCTTCTTGGCTCTCCTCCTTGTGGTGATGCTGGAGGGCGGCTGGGAAGTGCTCCTCAGCCGACCGCTTAGCTTCGTTACGTCAGGGTTTTCGCAGACCTCACCGCAGGCCGCCGGTGTTTGGCATGGCGTCATCGGGTCGCTGCAGATGGCGTTCATCACCGCCGTGGTTGCGGTTCCGGTGGGTGTGGCGACGGCCGTGTATTTGGTTGAGTACGCGCAGGGCTCCCGATTTGCCCGCCTGGTAGAGCTAAACATTCGCAACCTGGCTGGCGTGCCGGCGATTGTTTACGGCATGCTCGGCCTGGCGATATTTGTGAACGCCTTGTCCGGTTTTACAAACGGCAAGTCCGTTATCTCCGCCGGGCTGACGATGTCGGCGTTGGTGTTGCCAATCATCGTGATCACTGCCGCGGAAGGGCTGAAAGCCGTCCCGTCGGGCATTCGCGAGGCCGCCTATTCGGTCGGCGCCACCAAGTGGGAGGCGTTGTCGCGGCAGGTGTTGCCGTCGGCCATGTCGACGATTTTCACTGGCACCGTTTTAGCGCTGGCGCGCGCATTAGGCGAAGCTGCGCCACTGGTCATCGTCGGGGCGGCGACCGGCTTCATACAGTTTGGCGACGCCAATCCCGCCGAGACTTTCTTTGGACCCTTCACCGCGCTGCCGGTGTTGATATTCAACTTTGCTCGCCAGCCAGGAGCGGACTGGCGTGCCAACGCAGCCGCGGCCAGCGTTCTGATTCTTGTGTTGGTTTTGCTGGTGAATGGAATCGCCATTTACCTTCGCAACCGATTTGAAAAGAAGTGGTAGCTTGCGCGCAACCGACGACATGCCCAACGTAACTAAACGAAGCGCAGCGATGCCGTTAGACGCGGGTCCCGTTGTCTCTTTGGCTGCTAACCCGCCCCGCCCCGGCGAGGCCGCCAGCCCCAGCCCAGTTGGGACAACCGCTGCCGCCGGTTCGGGTGCTGCTGGTTCAGATGCCGCCGGTTCAGGTGCTGCTAGTTCAACCGGGGCAGCTAAGCCCGCCGCCGCCGACATCGGCACAGCCGCCGAAGCGTCGTCTGCGGCCAGCCAAGTTTTTGCGATCAGCAACCTAAGCGTCTACTACGGCTCTTTCCTGGCGCTGCGTGACGTCAATATGGAAATAATGAGCCATCAGGTCACCGCTTTTATCGGTCCATCTGGCTGCGGCAAGTCAACATACCTGCGTTGTTTCAACCGTATGAACGATCTAATCGAAACCGCCCGCGTTGAGGGCGATCTTCGGTATCACGACGTTGACCTGTACGACGCAGAGGTTGATCCGGTTGAGGTGCGGCGCCGCATCGGCATGGTGTTCCAAAAGCCCAATCCGTTTCCAAAATCCGTGTTTGACAATGTCGCTTACGGCGCCCGACTGGGCGGGCTAACCAAGAGCGAGGTAAACGATGTTGTAGAGCGGTCTTTGCAGCGCGCCGCCTTGTGGGATGAAGTAAAGGATCGCCTGAAGGCGCCCGCGTACGGTCTTTCGGGCGGCCAGCAGCAGCGGCTTTGCATAGCGCGTGCGATCGCCGTGGAACCAGACGTGTTGCTAATGGATGAGCCGTGTTCGTCGCTTGACCCCATCGCTACCTCACGCATTGAGGAGTTGGTGGCCGAGCTAAAGAACGACTACACCATTTTGGTAGTCACTCACAACATGCAACAAGCCGCCCGCATCTCCGACCAGACGGCGTTTTTCTCGGTCAACCCGCAAGATGACGGCGCCCGCACCGGTGAGCTGGTGGAGTTCGGTCAGACCAGCGCGATCTTCACCAACCCCGAGCATCCCAGCACTGAGGCCTACATAACCGGCCGCATGGGCTAGTCGGGCTAGCAGGGCGAGATAGCGGGGTAATAGTCAGCATGGGGCGGATCAAATGAGCGTGGACGATCTGCGCACGGATTTTCACGCGCTGATTGACGAGGTGCGCACGGATCTGGTTCAGATGGCGCACATGGTGTCAAAGGGCGTCATAGCGGTGACCGAGGCGCTGATCAAAACCGACGTCCAAGCGGCGGCGGTGATCATCGAGCAAGACGATGAGTTGGATCTGCTGAACCTGGAAGCCGAAGACAAGTGCTTTCAGCTGCTGGCTTTGCAGCAGCCAGTTGCGGTTGATCTGCGCACCATTCTGACCGACCTGCGCATGATCAGCGACATTGAGCGAAGCGGCGACCTAGTTACCAACATTGCTAAAGCCATCGGCCGCATCAGTGACGTGGAGCTATCGGCCAAGCTCGTTGAACTGATTGACCAGATGGGCGAGCAGGGGAAGCGTCTGACGGATTTGGCGATTGGTTCGTACGCCGATAAAGACGCCGAACGGGCTGCCACGGTTGGCGAGGCTGACGATGTGTTGGACGGGTTGCATCGTGAGTATTTGGAGCAGGTATTTGACAGCTGCAACAAGGGCATGGTGACCGTTGAGCAAGCCGTTCAGCTGGCCGTGATTGGGCGTTTTTATGAGCGGATCGGCGATCACGCCGTGAACATCGCCGAGCGTGTGGTGTTTTTGGTTACCGGATCGCTGCCCGAGCATTCAGGCGCTGAACGGGCGCGGGCGCGGCGCGACGAACAGCAGCAGGCCGGTCAACAACAAGCCGGTCAACGACAAGCACAGCATGACAGCGGACAGTGAGACTGGTGGTGCTCCCAGCGAGGGTGACGCGGCTTTCGGTGACGCGGCTTTCGGCGAGGGCACCGCAGGTCAGCTAAACCAGCCGCCGCAACCGCCGCAACCGCGGCAACCGCCATCACAGCCCGCCCCATCCCTGCAGCCTTTTCGCTGGCTGGTAAGAGCGCAGCTTTTGTCGGCTGGCGGGGACACCTTGGTGGCAATAGCGCTGGCAG
Source organism: Candidatus Poriferisodalaceae bacterium (assembly GCA_965212125.1). Classification (GTDB taxonomy): domain Bacteria; phylum Actinomycetota; class Acidimicrobiia; order Acidimicrobiales; family Poriferisodalaceae; genus CAYRJD01. The sequence goes on from OZ243045.1 coordinate 1,994,302, forward strand.
GCAGCTTGTTTTTCACGCTTGACCCAAGCGCCGCGCGCTCACGCGTGGCCCTGTATCTGCTGTTCACCATGGCGCCATTTGCGGTGATCGCTCCGCTAATAGGCCCGCTAATCGATCGGCATGTGGCAGGTCGGCGCGCGTTGATCATCACCACAGCCGCCGGCCGGGCGATATTGGCGCTGCTGATGTTGCGCCACATCGACTCGCTACTTCTCTTCCCAGAGGCATTTGCGGCGCTAGTGCTGGGCAAGACCTACCACGTCGCCAAAACCGCCGCGGTGCCGGGACTGGTGCGTCATCACGCCGAGCTAGTAGAGGCCAACTCCAAACTCGTGCTGGTTTCGGGCATCGGCGGAATGCTCTTGCTGCTGCCGGGCGTGCTGCTCAGCTTGGCTAGCTCACGCTGGGTGCTCGCCCTCGCAGCCATCGTGTACGCAGTAATGGTGCTGCCAGCCGCCCGTGTTCGCTACGCCGCCAACACTCTGCGGCGCCCGACTCTTTTTACCGGCGAGCGCGCAGTAGCCCACGCCCCGCGAATTTTGTTGGCAGCGTCGGCAATGACGGTGCTGCGGGCGATGAACGGCTTCACGTTGTTTTTGGTTGCGTTTTGGCTGCGCAACAACGACGCGGCTACGGCCTGGTTCGGCTTTATGGTCATCGGCAGCGGAGTGGGCGCCGCCTTGGGAGCGTTGATGGCGCCCAGGTTGCGACATCGTGTTAGCGAAGAAATATTGGTGACGGCATCGCTGGCGCTCACGAGCATCGTCGCGGCGGCGGCGATTTTTGTTGATGACTCACCCTGGAGCCAACGCCTGGCCGTGGCTGGTGTGATCGGCATAATCGGCATGACGTCATCGATGGGGAAGCTCAGCTTTGACTCCATCGCCCAGCATGACGTTCCGCCTGCCAACCAGGGCCGAATGTTCGCCAAGTTTGAAACCAGGTTTCAGCTGGGCTGGGTGGTCGGGGCGTTTTTGCCGGTGGTGATCTCGTCTTCGTTTTTGCCTTTGCGAGCGGGGCTGACAACGGTGGCGATCGTGACGGCGACTGGAACGGTGATGTACCTGCTAGGTCGGATTGCCGTTGCGCGCGGCAAGCGCACCCCCGGCCAGCACCTCATTGAGTGGGCAAGATCAAAAAGAGCGACCAGGTCGCAAGCCCGGACGGACAGACGCGGGCCTAGCTAGCTAGTCGTCCGTGTCGGTTGGCTCCGCGTCACCCGATTCCGCCTCGGCTGATCCCGTGTCGGCTAGGTCGGCTAGCCCGATGCTGATGCGTTCAAGCCACAGCCCCGGCGCGTCAATCTCGTTGTCGGTGGGCCAATGTTTCGCATCGCTGCAAAGCTGAGCTAAGCCTTCCTCGCCCGCTCGCTCAAGAACCCCGCCGACAAACCTGCTGGCACGCTCAGCCTGGTCATCACTAATGCCGACACCAAGCAGCAGCGGCAAAAACTGGCTGGCCGTCGGATTAAACGGCTGGCGGCGGCGCAAGGCTTCGGTCAAAGCGTCATAGTCGGTAATCAATCTGTGCCCGCCCGCCGTGAGCACGTGGTTGACGTAAGCATCTATCAGCGCCATGCGGTCGCCCAGCTCAGCGGCAATTTCGGCTTGCTCTTCGGTTTGCCCGGCGCCGAGCAGCAGCTCCGGGTTGCCAAGCACCTTCGCCAGCTCACCTTGCATCGAAGCAAAATCCGCGGGCCCGTCGGAACCCTCAAAATCCTGACCTAAGAAACCCTGCGAAAGCTGTTCCTCCATCTGGCGCTGCAGCGATTCCGGGTCGTGCTGAAATGCGTCGGTGTAGCGCTCCAGTAGTTCGGTGATTGCCGCTCGTATGTGAGGCACCGAAAGCAGCGCGTGGGCGGCCAACTGCCGTATGCATACCCAAAGCAGCACGCCGCTGATGTCAAGGCTCCACTGCTGGCTGAATTCGCTGACGTTTGGTCCGACGATGCGAACCAGATCGGCGCTAGCTGGCACCAGCAGGTCGTAATCGCCAAAGGCGGTTTGTGCCATGTTCCCAACCATCGTTCCCGCGCAAACGCCAAGCGTTACCGGGTTCATGTACCTCATTAGCTGCCCGAAGATCGCGGCGCCTTGGTTTGCGAGCATGTCAGCCGGATCTGCGCTGGTCGGGTCTGCGCCAGCCAGCCCGCTGCCGGCCAGATCGGCGCCGTCTTGCTCGCTCAGTCCGAGCTGCTTGCTGATGCGTTCCATGAGCGGCTGGTAGCGCTTTAGTTCGGCTTCGGTCCATTGCGAGCGAACAACAAGTTCCAGCCTGGTTGGCGCACCTTCGGTCAACGGATCGAGCCCGGTTATTTTCGCCACATGCAGCTCGGCAACCCGAACCAGTTGCTCAAGGGTTACTCGCTCCAGCGGATCAACGTTCTGCTCTGATGAACCGCCCGTGGCGATGTGCTTGGCTATTTGGGATGCGTTCTCCCAGATGTTGGCTTTAGACATGCCAGCGCCGCCGCCCATTCCAGGTCCGCCCATTCCGGCGCCGCCAAACATGGCTCCGAGGTCACCCAAGATTGGGATGCCCGCAAACGGGTTCGCTGCGTTGTCGCCGGTGCCGCCGACGCTGGCGGCGTCATCGTTTGCGTTGCCGTCGTTTGTGCCGTGGCTATCTGCATCGTGGCTATCTGCGTCGTGGCTGCCACCGTCCGCATCGCTTGGATCTTGCGGATCGGTAGGTGGATTGTCCTGCCCCACAAGGGCATCGTAGAGCCGTGGCACCTGCTTCAACCCCTCGCGCTTCAACCCTTCGCGCTTCAACCCCTCGCGCTTCAACTCAGGAAGCGGCGCAGCGCCCCGCCCAGCCGTTAGCAAACTCAACGGTGCTGGTAACCGGAGCGGACGGCGTAGTTGGCACGCGCATCTGCCAGTTCTTACGCCAAGCCGGTTTTGCCGTGGCCGCTGCTCAAAGCCCCACCATGATTCCGCCAGACACAACCGCAGCAGTCCATCTACGGCTCGGCCCCGAACAAGACCAGCCGCGCCTCGTGCAGCTATTAACGGCGGCTCAAGCAACCAAGGTGAAACATGTGACCTTGGTGTCGAGTGCCAGTGTGTATGGCGCTTGGCCCGACAATCCGATACCTCTGACCGAAGACGCACCGGTGCGACCCAACCCTGAAACACCCTTCGCAGTCAGGCACGCCGAGGCGGAGCAAACGGTGCGCGACTGGGTTGAAAACACTGGCAACGCCGCCGCCATTTTGCGTCCGGCGCCAGTGGTGTCGTCGCCCATCGGCGGACCAATCGGCGAAGCGATGCTGGCGACTGCGCCGGTGCGGGTCGGCAAAGACAGCCCGGTCTCGCAGTTCTTGCATCTAGACGATCTAGCCAGCGCGGTGGTAGCGGTGGTCAAAAACCAGCTGTCCGGCGAGTTCAACGTTGCGCCCGACGGCTGGCTACCAGCAAACGAACTGAACGCATTGTTGGGTGCTCGACCAAAGTTCCGTCTGCCTTGGCCACTGCGTGGTCGGCTAGATCGCTACATGGATCGTTATGTGGCACGCCGAGTGGGGCACGAAGCGACGGTCGGCATCTTGCCTTACACACGCCATGCGTGGGTGATCGCCAACGACCGCCTAACCGCCGCTGGCTGGACACCTCGCTACGGCAATGACCAGGCGTTTGTGTACGCGGATGAAGGCATGCCATGGGACGACCTGAACGCGCGGCAACGCCAATACGTGGGGCTAGCGCTAAGTGGGTTTTTCATTGTCGCCGCGACGGTTGCGATTGTGCTATGGGTCAGACGGCGAATAACCACACGCAATAACCGCGCGCAATAGCCTTAGATCATTATGTTGACCGTGCCGAAGGCTGCCGAGCCTGACTGGTTAGCTTTGACCGATGAACAAATCCCGGTTGACATTGTTTACAACTGGTGCTTACGGCCAAGCTGCGGCGCGGTGGTTCTTTTTTCCGGCATCGTGCGCGATCACGCAGGCCACCGCACTGGGGTAACCGAAATCACCTATGAGGCCTACGAAACCCAGGTTGAGCCTCGGCTGGCAGACATAGCCGCCGAAATGCGCCAACGGTGGCCAGATCTTGGCGCAATCGCCATGGTTCATCGCATGGGAACGCTGGCGCTCAGCGAAGCATCGGTGGTTGTGGCGGTGTCGGCACCGCATCGGCAAGAAGCCTTTGAGGCCGCTAGCTACGGCATTGACGTGCTCAAAACCACGATCCCCATTTGGAAACAAGAGATACACGACGCCGGCAGCGACTGGGGCTTGGCATCGGAGCCGATTGCCGAGGTAGCTAGCGCAAGCCAAGGGCGCCGCTCGCCATGACGCCTCTGTTTTTCCTAAGCCTCGCCATCGCAGTCCCCCTGTTGGGATTAGCGGTAGTGGCATTCGTCAGTTGGGTTCGCCGTGATCGGTGGGATGACGGCATGAAGGCCTTTGAACAGAGACGACAAGCGTTGGCAAGCGCCCGCCGCCACCAAGTCAGCCACCCCCAGGCCAGAGTCAGCCACCCCCAGGCCGGGCCGCAGCAGCGAGAGTTCCCCCCTGGCCCGTGACCTAGCCATTGACCTGGGCACTGCCAACACGCTCGTATACGAACGGGGTGAGGGCATTGTGCTGAACGAGCCTTCCGTCATCGCGCTTGATGAGCGGACTGGCACGGTGCTTGCTATCGGCAAGGCCGCCTGGCAGATGATCGGTCGAACGCCAGCGCACATTGTGGCTGTCCGGCCACTGACCGGCGGCGCCATTACGGATTTCGAAGTCGCCCAAAAGATGATTAGCAAGATCTTGCAATACGTCGGTGTCGGGCGTTTTAGCAAGACCCGTGTGGTGATTTGCATTCCGTCTGTGATTACGCCCGTTGAGCGGCGAGCCGTTACCGAGGCCGTGAGACACGTGGGCGTCAGCGATGTGAAGCTGATTGATCAAACGATGGCCGCCGCAATTGGTTCCGGCCTACCCATTCATGAACCGATCGGCACAATGGTGGTTGACATCGGTGGCGGTACTGCGCAGTCGGCCGTGCTGTCGCTGGGCGGAATAGTCAGCTCGCGGTCTGTTCGGTCGGGGTCTTTCGCCTTCGACCAAGCGTTGCAGGACTACATCCGAGTCAATCACAAGGTGGCGATTGGTGAGCGCACCGCTGAGCAAGTGAAGATTATGATCGGTTCAGCATTTTCGGGCAAAGTTGAAGTTGACGCGGAGGTCAAAGGCCGTGACATTACGACCGGTCTGCCGTGCAAGTTCATACTGACGCACGAAGAAGCGCACTTCGCTTTGAAAGGCGTGCTCAATCGAATCGTCCAGTCGGTCATTGATTGTTTGGGCGAGGTTCCGCCGGGGCTATCGCAGGATCTTTTGCGAACCGGCTGCCAGCTGCTCGGGGGTGGCTCTTTGTTGAACGGACTGGACGATTTGTTTGAAGAAAAGTTGCTGGTGCCGACGAGTCGCACCGCCGCGCCGATGGAAACCGTGGTGCTAGGTGCCGGTAAAGCGCTTGAGTCTTGGAATCTGCTCTAGCCGGTCACTGCTTCAATTAGCAGCAGTCCGACAAAGGTGAGAGCGGCGAAAGCTATGACGATTGAAGCGGCAATGAGCAGCGTGAATCCTGCCAACCCAACCACCGCCACCAGGCGTTGTCTAAATGAAACTTTTTTGACGGCGTTTGGATCTTCATCGTCGTGTGATTTTGATGGGCTAAACAACCCCACCACTCGCCTAGAAATTGATTCGCCGCCTATTCCGCCGGGTCTAGTTCCGCCGGGCTTTGTTCCGCCGGGTCTAGTCCCATCAGGCTTTGTTCCGCCGGGTCTCTCTGGCTGGTCCGCTAGTGGGGGCGTGGGTTGCGAGGGCGCAGGTTGCGGGAGCGCGGCTTGCTCCGATTGCGGGGGCGACTCAGATTCGGCATCCACCTATGCAACGCTAGGGCGTTGAGCTTTATGTCATTTAGCGACTCCTCAAGCGAACCGGGCGCTGTGCTGTCTAGCCCCATCCCGCCTAGCCAGCCGCCGAGCCAGCCGTCAAGCCAGCCGCCGAGCAGGTCAAGAAAGCACTCCCGCTGGCGGCTGCTCATTTGGATAACTCTGCTCGCAGCTCTTCTCATTTTTGTTGCGGTAGTCATCGGCAACAGATACGCGAGCACGAAGGCGATTCTCAGCCCGGGCGTCACCCTAGATATTGAAGACCGCATTGAAGTAAGCGGCGGCGACACCTACCCATCGCCCGGTGAGATCCGCCTTGTGACGGTGCGAGCCGACTACAGCCCGACGATTTTTGAGGTGGCACCAGGCTGGTTAGACAGCTCAATCAATATTGTTGATAGAAGCGACATTCTGGGCGACCGGACGGTAGAAGAAAACCGCGAAGTAGGGCGCACCAGCCTTACCAACTCAGGTGATGTGGCGGTGCGAGTGGCTCTGGCGCACCTCGGCTACGAGGTGGCGGAGTCAAGCGGTGTCTTGATTCAAGAAGTGCAAGCCGACTCTCCCGCCGAAGGCGCGCTGGCTGCCGAGGATGTGGTGGTCGCAATCCAGGGCGAGCGAGTTAGAACCGTGACGGAGCTTGTAGACGCGATAGCGGCCGCCGGGCCGGGCACCGAGGTAGAGCTATCGGTGCTTCGTGGCGCGCAGCGACCGGCCGACCCCGACACCGCTCAAACCGAAAGCGTCGTTGTCACCCTGGCCGAACGCGAAGGCAGGGCCTTCCTGGGAGTGGTCATTACGCCGCTCGTCCAGCTGCTCGATCTGCCCTTTGATATAGATCTGGACTTCGGCGCCATCGGCGGCCCCTCAGCGGGCTTGGCCATTTGCTTGTCGGTAATCGACCTACTGACGGAAAATGAACTGACCGCCGGGCTTGATGTGGTGGCTACAGGCACTATCGGCGTGGATGGCGCGGTTGGGAATATCGGCGGGCTAGAGCAAAAGGCACACGCCGTCTTGCGTGAGGGAGCGGATTTGTTTCTCGTGCCCGCCTCGCAGGTCGCCGAAGCCGAAATCGTGCTTTTCGGCTTTGTGGAAGTAGCAGGCGTGGAGACGCTGCAAGACGCCATTGACGCCATCGCCACCGCTACCGCGGGACGGTCGGGGGCGTAGCACCGCTGAGCTAGTAAGCGACCCTGACCCGCACACCGCTAGCCTTCGGCGCATATGAGTTCTGCGGAAACCAGTTCATCCAACGGCGCGAACGGAAGTACCAGGGTTCGTAAAAAGCGAAACGTGGTCCGACTAAGGATTTTCGTAGTCGCTGCGTTCCTGCTACTACTGCTGCTAATCGCATCACTGCGTGGGCTGGCCGGGTTTTACACCGACTACCTGTGGTTTTCTTCGCTGGGCTTTTCATCGGTCTGGTGGAAGGTGCTGTGGGCCAAGGTTGGCCTAGGCCTGCTGTTTACCTCGATTTTCCTGGTGCTGATGTGGATCAATCTCTATCTGGCCGAACGGCTGGCGCCCAAGCTGCGCCCCCGCGGTCCCGAAGAAGACGTGGTTATCAAATGGCACCAAGCGATTGGCTCCAAGCGCTGGCTGGTGCGACTGGCGACCTCTTTTATTTTGGCGTTGCTGGTTGGCGTGGGCGTGTCCGGCCGTTGGCAAGACTGGCTGTTTTTCGTCAATCCCGTTGACTTCGGCGTAACCGATCAGCAGTTCAATCGCGACGTCGGCTTCTACATTTTCCGGCTGCCCTTCCTGGAGTTTCTGGTTGGCTGGGTGTTCGCAGCGGTGCTGGTGGTGTTTTTGTTCACCGCCATCTGGTATTACCTATTCGGCGGGATTCGCCTTCAGGTCGGGGCGGCTTCGCGCGTCCAACCGCAGGTAAAGGCTCACCTGTCGCTGCTGCTGGGTCTGCTGGCGCTAACCAAGGCGGTTGGCTACTACCTGGATCAGTTCGGCCTGACGCTGTCAACACGCGGCTTTGTTAACGGCGCCACATACACAGACGTAAACGCGCAGCTGCCGGTTTTGCGGCTGCTCATGGTGATCAGTCTTTTCTGCTTCGTGCTGCTGGTGGTGAACATTTGGCGGCGAGGCTTTACCTATCCGGTGATTGCGGTGGGCCTGTGGGCGGTGGTGGCGGTGCTAGCCGGCGCGATCTATCCCGCATTGATTCAGCGCTTCCAGGTGGAGCCGTCGGAATCAACCCGCGAGGCTCCATTTATTGAGCGCAACATTGAGATGACCCGGCTGGCGTTGGGCCTGGATCGGGTGCAACAAAACGAGTTCCAATACGAACCGACGCTGAGCGCGGAAGATATCTCCAAAAACGTAGACACGGTGCGCAACGTTCGCTTGCTGGACCCAGCGGTTATGCAGGACACCTTCCAGCAAACTCAGGGCATCAAGAGCTTCTACGACTTCTTAGATATTGACGTAGATCGCTACGAAATAAACAACGACGTAACGCAGGTTGTGTTGTCGGCCCGAGAGCTGAACTCCAACGACCTGCCCAACGACTCCTGGGAGTCGCGCAACGTCGGTTTCACGCATGGCTACGGACTGGCGGCCGCCCCGGCCAACGCAGTCGATAGCAACGGCCGGCCGGCGTATGTGCTGGGGGACATTCCCGCGACGGTGTCGCCCGGTGCCACCGATCTGCAGCTGTCTCAGCCGGGGCTATACCTGGGCGAAGGGCTGACCGGCTATGCCGTGGTAGGTGCCGATCGCGATGAGGTGGACTTCCAAGACGATGACGATCGCACCGAAACCATCCGCTACGATGGCGACGATGGCGTCGGGCTGGGGTCGATCTGGCGTCGGGCTGCGTTTGCGCTGCGCTTCGCTGAGCCGAACCTGTTGATCTCGAGCGAGATCGGCAGCGAGAGCCGCATTTTGTTCAACCGTGACGTCACCGAGCGGGTGCGTTTGCTGGCGCCGTTCTTGTCTTACGACGAAGATCCTTACCCCGCGGTGATTGACGGTGAGGTGATTTGGATTATTGACGCCTACACCGTTAGCGGCAACTTCCCCTACGCCCAGCAGATCAATCCCCGGGCGGTGCGGCGAGGCGATCTGGCCACGTCGTTTAACTACGTGCGCAACTCGATCAAGGTCACCGTTGATGCCTACAACGGCACGGTCAAGTTCTATGTGATTGATGAGACCGATCCGCTGGCGATGAGCTACAAGCTGCAGTTTGGTGAGCTGTTCGCCGATGGTCAACCGCCGCAGGAGCTGCAAGAGCATTTCCGCTATCCCGAAGATTTGTTCCGGGTGCAGACCGATGCGTGGGGTCGCTACCGCATCGATGAGGCGGCGGAGTTTTACGACGCAGCCGGTGCGTGGAGCGTGGCGCAAGACCCGGGCAACTCCATCGGTCAGGCGACATTAGAGACGATTGTGGATGCGACCGGTGCGATCATCAGTCGGTCGGAGGTGCGCATCGCGCCGCAGTATTTGCTGTTGCGTTTGCCGGGCGATGACAAGGAGTCGTTTGTGAACTTCCGGCCCTTTGTGCCGTTCTCCGACGACGACTCGCGCAAGAACCTAGAGGGGTTCATGGTGGTTCACAGCGACCCGGATAGATACGGGGAAATCGAGGTGTTTGAGATTCGGTCGGACGCGCCCGTTGACGGACCGGCCTTGTTTAACTCGAACATCCAAACCGAAGAGGAAATCTCTGAGCGGGTGACTTTGTTGAATCAGAACGGGTCGGTGGTTACGCCGGGCAACTTGTTGCTGATTCCGGTGGAGAACTCGCTGTTGTATGTGCGGCCGTTGTTTATTGAGGCGACTGGCACGACCGCTGTGCCCGAACTGCAGTTGGTCATCGTGGGCGTGGGCGCGGATATCGTTATTGCCGAGACGTTTGAGGCGGCGCTTGAAGGTGCCGTGCCAAATCTGGACATTGATCTGACGGCGCGCACTGTGGCTGTGACACCAGGTGATGACGGCGGCGATGGGTCTGATAGTGGTACGGGCGGTGGCACCGATAGTGGTGGCACCGACAGCGGCACGACCGATCCCGATGATTCTGCTGGCGACGGCACCGACGATGACCCCGGCGACGATGGCGCTGATGACAGCGATACAGGCGACAGCGGTGGCGATGGCGACACGGATAGCGGCGACACAGACAGCGGCGGCGCTCCGGACGACGCAGCGCTCATGGATCTTCTCGCAGCAGCCAGAGCCGCATTTGACCGAGCCGACGCAGCTCTTTCCAATGGCGACCTAGCGGAATACCAGCGAGAGATTGAAGAGGCACGACGCTTGATCGACATGGCGGAGCAGTTATTGCCCGCCGGGTCTGGCGCTTCATCAGGCTCCCCAAATACGACCGTCCCGTCCGCCTAGGGCGGGGCTCACCAAAGCTCATCCCTCCCAGCTCAGCAAGTTCAGCAAGCTCAGCCGATGGCAACCAAGCCGATCCAGACTTCAACGATCCAGACTTCCGAAGGCGATATTGAGGCACCCGAGCGGGTGCTGTTGGTGGTGGCGCACCCGGACGACATTGATTTCGGAATGGCCGGCACCGTGGCGACGTTGGTGCAGGCCGGCACGCACGTCGCTTACTGCTTGGCCACCAGCGGCGACGCGGGCGATGATGACCTGGCATACACGCGCGAAGACCTAGCGAAGCTGCGCCAGGGCGAGCAGACCGCAGCCGCATCGGTGGTTGGGGTGGATGAGTTGCACTGGTTGGGTCATCCCGATGGGATGGTGGTGGCAGACCTGGCGCTCAGGCGTGACATTGCGCGTGTTATTCGTCAGGTGCGCCCCAATGTGGTGCTGACGATGAACCCAACGCCGGATTGGGATCGTGTGCAGCTTTCCCATCCCGATCATCTAGCTGTTGCTCTTGCGACGATGGCGGCGGTCTATCCAGATTCCCGCAATCCGCGGACGTTTCCAGAGCTGCTAGATGAAGGTCACCAGCCGCACACGGTTGATGAGTTGTGGATGTTTCCGGCCGAGCCGAATCGGTATGTGGATATCACCGACACGTTTGAGTTGAAGATCAAGGCCTTGGAGCAGCACCACAGCCAGGTGGGCGGCATAGACGATCTGCATGAGCGACTTGCTGAGTGGAGTACGGAGACGGCCAAGGTCGCTGGTATGGCTGAAGGCCGTATGGCCGAGGGATTTCGGGTAGTCCCTGCCACCTGAGGCAACGGCGCCTCTTGTGGTTGGCGCGGCGGGCTTATGCCGCTACCGTCAAGCTCAGCGGGGTGGAGCAGTCTGGAAGCTCGTCGGGCTCATAACCCGAAGGTCGCAGGTTCAAATCCTGCCCCCGCCACCACGCCATAAGGACACTGATGAGTAACCACGGTGCAGCGATTGAAATCTTTCTAGTTGATGGAAAAGCTGATGGGGTTTGGGAAATCGGAAACCCAACCTCAGCGTGCAAAGCCGTCGTTGCTCCTCGCAAAAGCCTCAAAGACCTACAGGTGCAACTCGGCAAGGACAGGCCAGGCGTATACCTGCTAATAGGACCTTCAGAGGATAAGGAATATTCTTCGCACATCTATGTTGGTAAATCCAAAAAGACAGATGGCAGGCTCAATGCTCACCATAGCAAAAAGGAGTTTTGGACTAGGGCGATAGTGTTTTTTAGCGATCCTAAACCCCTCAACACGTCTTACATTGAGTACCTAGAAGAGAGGCTTATTTCTCTAGGGAGTAATGCTAAAAGAGCCAAGTTAGAGAATAAGATAAAAAATGATCTCACACCGCTATCAAAATCTGGCAAATCAGTTTGTGAAACTTTTCTTGAAGAGATACTGTTGATCTGTAGAATTCTTGGCGTAGAGGTATTTCAGAAACCGAAGGATTTAGTTCCTAAACAGGACCTATTGAGTATTTCCCGAAAGGGAGTTCGAGCAGAGGGCGCATCCGTACTCAATGGATTTTTTGTTTTTAATGGATCGTGTGCAGTTAAAGAAACGACTGGTTCAATTGGCAAGAATGCGATCCAACTCCGTGATTCCATGATCAAAGAAAAAATCCTGGTTAATGAGGATGATCATTATTGCTTCACAAAGGACTATGAATTTACTTCTCCCTCGTTGGCGGCTTCGGTCGTGCTAGGTAGAAGTGCCAACGGGCGGCTTGAGTGGAAAACTGCTGATGGACAGACGCTAAAGGAACTGCAAGAACCTCAAGAATCTGACTCCGAGGACTAACCCCAAGGGCTCTAGGTGAAGAGCGGCGATCAATAGCTAAGCGCCTTGCTCCCGGGCCCAATGTCCCACCCATTTGCTAGACATCGCAGGTGATACAGAGCAGGCCGCGCCCCCAAGCTGACTTGCCATGAACCGATAGGTAAAAAATGGTCTGGAGAAGCAGCACACCGCACTTCTCGCTCATGCGAGATGCCCGACCGATTGAGGAGGTGTGCCCCAACTGCGGAAATCTGGCAAAGCACAGGCTGCACAGAAACAAGGCGGGCCTTGCGTTCGGCAATCCGATCACCGGCAAGCCATGGGCGTCCACCAAGAGCATCTGGGTTCTCATGTGTGAAATCTGCGAGGACTATGAAATCGTCTCAAAAGAGGTCGCCGCCGAGCTGCGCGGCCTCAACAGGTAGGGCGCGCCATGGTTCTCATTTACGGCTGGGGTAGCAAGGCGAAGCCCCTCGGTCTCACTCCTGCACGTGACTGCCTTCGCTGCTCCAACTATGGGCCGCGGCTCGTGTACGAAACTAAGAAGCGGTTCAAGCTGTACGGCATCCCCGTTGCGCAGTGGAACAAGAAATACATCATTGAGTGCGCAATCTGCCCCGATACGGAAGTGGTTTCGGGGGCCGAGGCTGCGCGCCTAATCGCCGAGGGCGAGAGAAGCCATCGCAAGGACCTGCTCAAGGCCGTGGCGGCGGTGCTGAAGGCGGGTGCGGCGGTTGGCGGGCCTGGGTCTGCCGAATGGGCGTATGCGACCTCGTATTTGTCGGCTTTCGCCGAGGAAGACAGTCTTTCGGCCTCTCAGGTGGATCAACTACTCCAAGATGCCCGGCTGGAAGACATCAATAACCGACTGCTAGATGAGGAGCAGCGGTTGGTGATTCTGCGCCTTGCGGTTGAGGTGGCGTTGGCGGATGGCGAGCTGCAGTCGGCTGAGCTCAAATCCGTTGAAGCGCTGGCAGATCGCCTTGGTGTGGATCGGCGGATTCTCGAGGCGCTGATTAGCTTGCTGACCGGCGGCCAGTTCTCCAGGAGCAGCGACCGCCAATCGGCGTGCGAGATTCTGGGTGTGGCGGTTGATGCGTCGGTGGCTGATATTCGGGTCGCCTATCGCCGGCTGATAGTCATACATCATCCGGATTCTGCGGCGCCAGGGGACCGCGATAATGCGACACAGAAAGCTGCCCAGATAAACGCCGCCTATGACTACTTGTTGGGCAAGGCAGATTCAATGCCCGCTTGATTGACTAGCTCTGTGACCGATTCAGCAGCGAGCACCGCTAGCACCGCCGACGTGGTTGTCTCTCTGGCCGTCACCTTGGACGGATACATCGCTCGCACGGACGGATCGTTTGACTACCTGAATGCCTACCCCGTTCCTGGATTTGATTTTGACAAGTGGGCGGGGAAAATCGGCGCCCTGATCATGGGGCGCAAGAGCTACGAAGTTCTGTTGAACGATGATTGGGCGTGGGGCGATCGGCCAACCATGGTGCTGACTACCAGAACAGACCTGCCTATACCTGCTGGCGCCGACGTCGTCTTCAGCGCCGCGCCCACTGCGCAGGCTGTGCGTGATTTCGCCGCCGCAACTCCAAAGCGGTTGTGGGTGTTTGGCGGGGGAGATGTCGTGACCGCAGCCGTGCAGGGCGGAGCGGTTGATGTGCTTGACATTGTTGTGATGCCCGAAGCGCTGGGTAGCGGTATCCCCTTATTCACAGAGCCAGTCAAGACGCCCATGCGCTTGGTGGAGGCAACCCCGTTCGCTGACGGCTCGGTTCGGCTGGTGTACGAGTTGGGCTGACGCGGTTACCCCGTTGATGCTGCCATTCTCGTAATGCGGCTATTCCTCGCTTCGTCAATGCGGCAGCGTCGCGCTTCATCAATGCGAATAGACTGGCGGCAGCTTCCCAGTGCCGACTCTCAGTTCGGCCAGCCAGTCAGACACAACAACGTCAGGAATGAAAATGGGTAGCACAGGGCGAGACGACCTGATAGGGCATAGAGAGATCGCCAAGATGTTCGGGTGGGAGACCTACATGGTGTACAGCATGTTGGAGCTTGATCACGTTCCGATGATGAGGACAGATGATGACCTCTGTGTGAGGCGCGCTGATCTGAACGCATACATAAGGAAGCGCCCCATTGAACAAAAAGCGTCAAGGGACAGGCAGGTTATGAACGACCGACTTGGCGGGGAGGCGTGGACGCCAACGATGAAGCCCATTCACACCCTCAGGATGATGCAGATGAATGAACTGGGCGACCCGGACAAGTTGGAAAGAATGGGTCGTCTAGATCCAGATCAACTGCTGTCGCTTGAAGAGGTCGCCGCCGAGTTTGGGTGGACACCCGGCAGGACGCTGAGGTTTTGGGAGTGTGACCGACTGCCGGTTGTGCTGACGGAAGACAACTGCTACATAAAGCGTTCCGTTTTGTATGAGCGTATGGAGTGGTACAACTATTTGAGAGACACGAGAGAGGAGAGGAATAAGGCGTCAGGTTTGGTGAGCGAGCAGGAAATGGAGAGCGACTTGGAGAAGATTTAAGGGCAGCATCTCAATGTGCCCTTGAAGGTCGTGCTTGATACGAATGTGTTGTACCCGCGGCACTTACGGCTGGCGTTCTTAAATCTCACAGATGCCGATACCAAGAATGGCGATGAGGGCTCCTTCTCCTACGCGCCTCTTTGGTCTCCCGGCATTCTTGAAGAGCTAAGAGACAAGCTGGTCAAAACTAACGCCACCAGCGAATGGGGCGCCAAGCTCATATTGGCTGAGATCCGAAGCTGGCGACCGGAGGCTGAAATTCACGACTATCAGCATCTCGTGAGCTCAATGACGTGCCATTCAGGTGACCGGCACGTTCTGGCGGCTGCCGTTCACGCCAGCGCCGACATGATCATCACTAGGAATACCCGTGACTACCCACCTGCCAGCGTCGTCCCATATGGGGTGGGTGTCTTAGATCCAGACGACTTTTTGATGAGTCTGTTTTACAGCAGTACCGAGGCCGTCATCGCTGTGATCGACGAGTTGGTCGCAGTGCTCAGAGCCGACAAGGACCAACCCGATAATCCACAGACGCGGCATGAACTGTGTCGCGCTCTCACCGACGCAGGTACTCCTCGGTTCGCCGCCGCGCTGAGAGGCCAGCGCTGAGCGACACGGCGAACTCAGTTGAGCAGCACGGCAAATCGGCTGGGCGGCAAGCCACTTGAGCGGCAAGCCCGCCACCACCGGCCAGCCATTCCACCTGCGCCACACCTAACTGGCAAGCTATTCGGCATTACTTCTCTGAAGCACCCACTAGAACAGCAGCCTCTAGATCGGCTGAGTGAAGCCACCGCCCAGCACCAGCCTCGTGTTGCGGTGGTTGGCAGCGTCAACCTGGATTTCATCGTGGGCGTTACCAAGGTGCCCGAGCGTGGCGAAACCGTCTCTGGCGACACCTTGCGTGTGCTGCCCGGCGGCAAGGGCGCCAATCAGGCAACCCAAGCGGCACTTTTAGGCGCCCAAGTGTCTTTGGTGGCTCGCGTCGGGTCAACGGTGTTGGCGCAGATGGCGCTGGAAACTCTGGGCACGGCGGGTGTCGACATAACTCATGTCGGGCATGACACAGACCTGGAGACAGGCCTTGCATTCGTGTTCGTGGAAGACACCGGGGACAACCGAATCGTGGTGGCGCCGCGCGCCAACGCAGCGCTGTCTGCCCAGCATGTTGAGGCGGCCAGCGAAGTTATTGAGGTGGCTGATGTGCTGTTGCTGCAATTGGAAGTGCCCGATGACGCAATAGCGGCAGCGATCCGCATCGCCAACGAAGCGGGCTGCAAGGTCATCTTGAATCCGGCACCTGCCCGCCCGTTATCGCCGGAGGTGTTGGGCGGTGTGGACTATCTGATCCCGAATGAAACCGAGGCGGCAACTTTGGGTGGGCTAACCGCAACTGAAGCGGCGCCCGAGGCGGCGCCCGATCCCGCAGCGCTGATTACTGCGGCACGCAACATTGCTGGTCCGGACAACGTAATTATCACGCTCGGCAGCCAGGGAGCGATGGCCGTCGGCGCCGATGCAAGTAGCACCCGGCCCGAACCGATCTACGTGAACGCCGTTTCGCTGCGACAGGTCGTTGACCCCACGGGCGCAGGCGACGCATTCTGCGGAGCCCTCGGTGTGGGCATCGCGGCAGGCCTCAATTTAGCTGACTGCCTGGCGCTGGGCACCGTCGCGGGCGGCCACGCCGTGACCAAAACCGGGGCACAGGCTTCAATGGGCACCCTGGCTGAACTAGCGCAGTGGCTTGAAGATCTGAGCTAGAAAGCCGCCAAACAAACTTCGCAAGCACGGCGGTGCGTATTGGTCTAGTTTCTGGCCAGCCAGTCAACCCTGATTGCGTAGGCCCGCTTGAAGGGTTGGCTGGCTGCTAATCGCCTTCAACCAGATGCGCCGGGAACCCGCCACGTGAGACCGGCCCCCACCGAGCAAGCGTGATGCGGATCAACACCTTGCCCTGCTTTTGCATGGCGTCGCGGTATTCGTCCCAATCCGGGTGCTCGCCGCTGATCACTCGGAAGTACTCCACCAACCCTTCCATTGCCTCGGGCAGGTCGATCACCTCGGCCTCGCCATCCAACTGAACCCAGTCGGAGTTGAACTCGTCGCCCATCACCAAAACCGAGGCACGCGGGTCACGCCGCAGGTTGTGCGTCTTGGCACGGCTGGGATAGCTGCTGATCAGTACGCGCCCCTGGTCATCCATCCCCATGGTCACAAGCGACAGCTGCGGCGAACCATCACGGCGATATGTCAGCAAGGCTGCGCGATGTCTCGGGCGCACGAAGCTTTCAAGGCCAGCACGATCAACTTGGGTGTCGGTTGCAATCTTTGGCACGGAAGAGGCCTTTCTCAAGAGCGGCAGCGCAATCAATGCTGCAACAAACGAAGCCGCAATAAACGAATCTGCAACAAACAAAGCCGTAACAAACAAAGCCGCAACAAGTAACGCCGCAATGAATTTAGCCAGGCGAGCTATTACCTTTAGCGAAGTGATTAGCAGCTTGCGGGGGAAAGTGCTGTTTGCGCTGGCGGTGCTGGTCTCACTTGCCGTGTTTGCGGCGGCGTGTGGTGAATCGGACGACATGGCTGACGAAGACAACGCTGGCAATACCACCGATGACGACAACCGCGCCACAACAAACAACGCACCGGATGACACCACCCCGGTTCCCACTCGCTTTGACACCGACGAAGACGCTGGCATTTTTGCGCCGCAACAGATTCCCGGCGACGAGCCCAACAGAGGGCCGTCGGCTTTAAGAGGCCCGCGCAACAACCCGAGATTCCCCGACCCCTTAGTTGAACTCCGCCTCATCATCAGCGGCGGCCCACCGCCCGACGGCATACCAGCTATTGAGCGACCCACCTTTGAGGAAGTCGCTGCGGTTGATTGGCTGCAGCCCCAAGAAGCGGTCATAGCCGTTGAAATCGGTGGCGAGGCGCGCGCCTACCCGGTGCAAATCCTCATCGCCCACGAAATCGTCAATGACACCTTCGGCAATCGCCCGGTGACCATCACCTATTGCCCGCTCTGCAACTCAGCGGTCGCTTTCGATCGCCGCCTAGATGGCCAAACCTTCACCTTTGGCACCTCCGGCTCGCTCTACAACTCCGCGCTAGTGATGTACGACCGCCAACGGAAAGTCTTTGGACGCACTATGACGGCCAAGCCGTCGCCGGCCAGCTGACGGGCGCGCGGCTGAACCTGATTCCCGTCGCCACCGTGGCTTGGGAAACGTTTACGACCGAATATCCAGACGGGCTAGTGCTGTCACGCAACACCGGCCTCCGTTCCTCCTACGGGTCCAACCCCTATGTCGGCTATGACAACCCCGACACCAGCCCGTTCTTGCTAGCGGGAGCCCCCGACCCACGCCTGCCAGCCAAGACACGTGTGTTGGCAATTCGCAGCGGCGGCCAGGCCGTTGCGGTTGTAACGGAGTCGCTTGCAGCTGTGGGCGTGAAGATGGTTGACGTCGGCCCCGACGATCTGAGCGTCGTTGCGTTTCATCAGGCCGGCACCGCCACACCGCTGGAGCATCGAGAAATCGCTCTGGGGCGAGATGTGGGAGCCACCGCGGTGTATTTGACAGAGGTTGACGGCCAGAGCCTGACCTTCGCCCGCACCGCCGATGATCGCTTCATCGACAATGAGACCGGGTCAACCTGGACTTTGCTGGGCAGTGCGATTGATGGCCCGTTGGCGGGCTCCCGGCTGACGCCGGTAGAGCACCTGGATACGTTCTGGTTCTCCATTGCCGCTTACAGCCCCAACGTGGAGATCATCCAGTAATCCGCCGCAGGTAATTCGCCGCAGGCCCCCAGCATCAAGCCTCCAGCATCAAGCCCCGCGAGAGTCCCCCCAATAGCCCCGCAAAATCTCTCAGGCGGTTCTTAGCTCTCTTTCAGGCTCTTTTTAGCTTCATTCGGCATTGTGATGCTTGTCAAGAGCCGCTATCGAAAGGAAACGGGTTATGACTATTTATGACAAGCACTCATCTGAAGGCGCACAAGCTGCGCCAGCGGAGGGTGACCACAAAAACAACAACAAGGGTCGCAAGCATTTGCGGCGCACGTTGTTGACAGCCGTAGTGGCTGTGTTAGCTATCTTCGGCATAACCGGGGCGGCGTTGGCGCAAGGCGGCGACTCCGACCAGGGCAATGCGGTTGATGCAGTTGACGGTGCCGATATTGAAGCGCCCCATGCGGACGGCGACTCTGATGGTGCTGACAGCACCGAGGGCGTCGATTCTGTAGATGCGGTTGATGGCGTTGATATTGAAGCTCCCCAGAAGGATGGAAATGCCGAAGGTGTTGCCTCCGATAATGGTGAGGGTGCCGATGCCGTTGATGCGGTTGACGGTGCCGATATTGAAGCGCCTCATACGGACGGCGACTCTGATGGTGCTGACAGCACCGAGGGCGTCGATTCTGTTGATGCGGTTGACGGTGTGGATGTTGAAGCTCCCCAGAAGGGCGACAGCTAAGCAACCGAGGGCTCAGAACGAGCCCAACCCTTGGAACATAGAAACTCGCCTCCCTAGAGTTTCTATTAACCGGCGAAGCGGTCGGGGATCACCTGAAATGGGTGAGACCCGACCGTTTTGCGCGTTTGGCCTCCTGCGCGTTTGGCCTCCTGCACGCTGGGCCTCTTGCGCGCTGGGCTTCTTACGCACCAGTTCGATCCATGTCTGCCAGCTAAGACACGTGTGCTGGCAATTCGCCGCGGCGACCGGGCTGTTGCGGTTGCCGCGAACTCGCTTGCAGCCCCAACGTGGAGATCATCCAAAAGCTCCGCGAAACCCCGCCAGTGTTTCTTAGCTTTCTTTCAGGTTCATTCGGCATTGTGATGCCCGTTAGGAACCAATATCGGAAGGAAACGGGTTATGACTATTTATGACAAGCATTCATTTGAAGGCGCGCAAGCTGTGTCGGCGGTGGGTGATCACAAAAACAGCAACAAGGGTCGCAAGCATTTGCGGCGCACGTTGCTGACGGCCGTGGTGGCTGTGTTAGCCATCTTCGGCGTGACTGGTGCGGCGTTGGCGCAAGGCGGCGACTCCGACCAGGGCGATGCGGTTGATGCGGTTGACGGTGTGGATGTTGAAGCGCCTCATACGGACGGCGACTCTGATGGTGCTGACAGCACCGAGGGTGCCGATGCCGTTGATGCGGTTGACGGTGTGGATGTTGAAGCGCCTCATGCGGACGGCGACGACGACAAAGCAACTCCCGGTGGAGTGTCTGAGAAGGACGACGATGACATCGACGGCGACAAGGCATCTCATGACCGAGAAGGAAGGCGGTACACCTCCTCTTCCGTGCTACCCGATTTGCTCGATCTCTCCGAGGATGAAATCCTGGACAGGCTGGACGACGGCGCAACTTTGGCTGAAATAGCCGAAGACCGCGGCGTGTCCGAGCGGGAGCTGGTGGACGCGTTAGTAGATGCGGCAGTTGAGAGGGCTGAGTCTTACGACAAAATCTTGACCGATGATGAGGTAGACGAATTGCGTGAGAGAATCACCGCAAGAGTCAACGGCGAGTCCAGAGAAAGTGCGGCGGAAGCGGCTAATGCCCGAGCAGGCAAACGGCTAATCCGTTCTTCACCGCTACCTGACTTGTTTGATCTCTCCGAAGATGAGATCTACGACAGGTGGTTTGATGGCGAAACCTTGCTTGAACTGGCTGCAGACAACGGTGTGTCCGAGCGGGAGCTGACGGATGTTTTGGAAGATGCGGCAGTGGAGTGGGCGTCGCGTCATGGCGTAACCCTCACCACTAGTGAACGTGACTTCGTGCGTGGGGAAATCCGTGAGCTAATCATCACAAGTGTTGACGACGACAGATACGACGACGACAGAGAGCGTCAGAGAGATCGTCAAAGAGGACGCGCACAGCGCAGAGCCAGCTCAGAGCGGGCCTAACCCTCAGAACATAGAGGCTCGCCCCCTTGGGCTTCTATTAACCGGCGAAGCGGTCGGGGATCACCTGAAATGGGTGAGACCCGACCGTTTTGCGCGTTTGGCCTCCTGTGGCCTCTTGCGCGCTAGCCCGCCTTTGCGCTAGCCCGCTGCTGGGTCTGGGCCAGCCTGCGAAAGCAAGTAGCGCTCAACCCCAATGTCGGAGATCATCCGCAACTGCGTCTCAATCCAATCCAGGTGCTCTTCTTCGGCAACCAAAATTCGCTCCAGCAGTTCACGGCTGCCAGCATCCCCATGCTCCAAGCACAATGCGACTCCGCTGCGATAACGAGCAATGGCACCTTCTTCAAGCTGGCGGTCAGCTTCTAGCTGCTCGGGCACCGTCTCGCCGATCATCACCGTTCCCAAGCGCTGAACATTCGGCAATCCGTCTAGCAGCAAGATGCGCTCAATTAGATGCTCGGCATCACGCATCTCGCTGATGGACTCCTCGCGGTACTTAGCGCCCAACAACTTCCAACCCCAGTTATCGGCAATCTTGGCAGCCGCAAAATACTGGTTGACGGCTGTCAGCTCGGCCGTCAAAGCCTCGTTTAGAAATTCAATTACTGCTGGGTGACCTTGCATGCGGGCAGCTTAGGGCAGTGGCTTAGGACTGTTGCCAGGTGCTAGCGCTAGCGCTCTGACTGCTGGTTTTGCCGATCGCCTGTTCTGATGGCTGTGATCAGCGACTCGATTGCGGGAACGCACTTAGTGCAATCGCCGCCAGCACCGCACGCCCGGATGACTTCATCAACGGTGGCGTTGGCCGGATCGGGCAGCGTGTTGAGCACGCGCACCACGCCTTGCTCGTTCATTCCTAAGCACTGGCACACGATCATCGTTGTTCGTCCCTGCTGTGTGCGATCACGGCTGGCTGTGCGATCACGATTGGCTGTGCGATCACGGCTGGCTAGTCGTGGCTCACCAAAATTCGTTTGGCGGCGAACGAGCCGACCCCCACCGTGCCTTCTTTCATCTCAACCGTTGTCGCACCTTCGGGTGAAACGGTCACCACCTTGCCGCCCCTGCCCGGCATCAGGCCGGACTCCTCCAGAAAGGTCAGCTGACCTTCAGCAAACTCCAGCTCTTCGGGAATGCGGCGCACCACAAAGCTCGCAAGCGGGTCAATCTCCACCAGCGGAACAACGTCAACGGGTGAGTGGTAGTCGGTGCCAGGAATCGGGTTGCCGTGCGGGCAGGTGTTGGGATCGTTCAGCACCTTGACCAGGGCCTTCTCCACGTTGGGCGAGATGACGTGCTCCCAGCGACCTGCCTCGTGATGAGCTTCCGCCCAACTCAGCTTCAAAATGTCGGTAAGAAATCGCTCGGCCAGGCGGTGGCGCCGCACCACGGTGGTGGCGATTTTTTCCCCCTCCGGCGTTAGTGAAATGTGAGCTTCGTTAACTATGACCAAGCCCTCGCTCTCCATGCGCCGCATCATTTCCGACACGGCCGGGCGTGACACGGCCATGCGTTCGGCAATGCGCGCCTGAATCACTTCTAGACCGTCTTCGGCCAGCTCGTAGATGGTTTCGCTGTACTCCTCAAAAGCTGGGTGGTGTTCCGTCGGCGTGTACCCCATAGAGGGCAAGGCTACTGCGATATTTGGCTACCGTCTTATTGGGGCGGCCGCTTATTAGGGCATTTGCGGCTGTGTCGTCTAGCGTCAGCGTGCGCGGACACGTATTAGTCACGCATTAGTTAAGGACAATCGAGGCAGCCATGAGATTTAGCATTTTTTATGAACATCAGTTACCACGCCCGTGGGAGCCAGGCGATGAGTCTCGCATTATGAAAGAGGCTCTGGAGCAGGTGCAACTTGCCGACAAGCTGGGCTATTCCACGGTGTGGGAAGTGGAGCATCACTTTCTGGAGGAGTACAGCCACTCGTCCGCGCCGGAGGTGTTTCTGGCTGCCTGCGCCGCCACCACCGAAAACATCAAGATCGGCCATGGCATCGTGCCAGCGCTGCCGGGTTACAACCATCCCGCGCGGGTGGCCGAGCGCATCGCCACATTGGACATCGTCTCCGACGGGCGGGTTCAGTTCGGCACCGGCGAAACGTCAAGCGACGCAGAGCTGGTTGGCTTTCAAGTGGAGCGAGAGCACAAGCGGGCGATGTGGGAAGAGTCGGTTCCGCAGATCGCTCGCATGATGTACCAAGAGCCATACGAGGGTTATGACGGCAAGTGGTTTTCAATGCCGCCCCGCAACTTGGTGCCGAAGCCGATACAGAAGCCGCACCCGCCCATCTGGGTGGCTTGCAGTCAGCGTGAGACCATTCTTATGGCCGGCCGGCGTGGCATCGGCGCGCTCAGCTTTTCGTTTATCGATCCGGACGAAGCCGCCACCTGGGTGAGCGACTACTACGCCGAGTTTGACAAGTGCGAAGATCCGATCGGTCTGGCGCCCAATCCAAATCTGGCGGTCGTTTCAGGCTTCATGTGCCACAAGGACGAACAGACCGCGCTCGACCGCGGCCTTGACGGATTCCATTTCTTTGCCTACTCGCTTTCGCACTACTACATCCACGGCAACCATGTGCCGGGGCAGACAAACATCTGGGAAGAGTTTGAGCAGAATCGCGAAGAGATGGGCTTTGAGCGAATCAACGCCCTCACCGACGTGGCGCGTCTGCAAACGGGCGGGTTCGCACCCGACGGGTCCTCAGAAGGTGGGTTCGTAGCCGAGGAGCTTCCAGGTGGCGGGCTCAATTCGCTGCGAGGCTGCATTGGCACGCCCGACCAGATCCGCGAGTTTGTGCGCGGCTACGAAAAGGCTGGTGTTGACGAGATCATTTTCGTTAGCCAGGCCGGCAAGAACAAGCACGAAGACATCTGCGAAT
The DNA here is from genome assembly GCA_965212125.1 of Candidatus Poriferisodalaceae bacterium. Taxonomy (GTDB): domain Bacteria; phylum Actinomycetota; class Acidimicrobiia; order Acidimicrobiales; family Poriferisodalaceae; genus CAYRJD01. The sequence goes on from OZ243045.1 coordinate 2,017,763, forward strand.
CAATGGAGTTGTTCGCCGCTGAGGTAATGCCCGAGTTTGCCGAGCGAGCCGACGACATCGAAGCCGCCAAACTTGAGCGTCACGCCGAAGCAATCGAGCGCCTCAGCAACATCAGCCACATAGACAAAAACCCAGAGGTTGAAGAGCGGATAGTCGCTAACCCGCAGTCTTGACCGCGGGCCTGCGCCCGCCACGCCGCGTCTGGCTCTATGTAGCCGGGGTTATGGGGCCGTTCGGTGGCGGCGTGATGAACCCGATGATTCCCGAACTGCGGGAAACGTTCGGCGTGTCCACCAGCACCGTGGCCTGGGGTTTCACCGGCTATCTGCTGCCGTTCGCTGTGTTGTTGCTGGTGTCGGGCACGCTCGGCACTCGTTGGGGAGTGGCGCGCTCGCTGCGTGTCGCATTCGCTTTGTATGTGCCTGCCACCTTGTTCTGCGTTATCGCTCCCAACTTCGCTTGGTTCATGGTCGGGCGGGTGATCCAGGGTTCGCTCAACGCATTCATGACGCCGCTGCTCATCACGTTTCTTACAGAAGACATTGTTCATACTCGGCGTGGGCGCGTGGTCGGTCTTTATGCGGTGTTTCAGTCGTTCGGCCAGCTCTTGGCGCCACTGGTTGGTGGGATAAGCGCAGATATTGACTGGCGGCTTGCGTTTGTAATGGTCGCAGTTGTCTCCGCGTTGGTGGCGATCAAGCTGCCATCAGGGGGACGACCAAGCCCGGCCGGCTCCACCGGCTCCGCCGGCGTGCCCGGGGCTAGCCAAACCGGCGGACTGAACTTTCGTTCGCTCTTGCGCCGCCCGACCTTGTTGTTGGGAATGACTGCGGCCGCCGCAGCCGCCGGACCCATCAACGTCGTAGTGCTGGTGTCGCTGACCATGCGTGACGAGCTTGGTCTTTCCGGTGCAACCACCGGCATTTTGTTGTTAGCTGGCACCGGCTCCGCGGTGCTGCTGGTGCAACCGTGGGGGAGATTGATTGATGCCTGGGGCGCACGCCGCGCCGTGGTCGCAGCGCTTGTGCTGTCTGGGTTGTTGGTGGCGCTTTTGGGCACGCTTGATTCGGTTCTAGTTGTGACCCTTGTTTGGATCGCTACCGGTGCTGCGATTCAGTTCGTGGTGGTCGGGTTTCTGGCTTTAGCGGTCAATGCCGACACGGAAAACCGCGGCGGTGTGGTCAGTCTCACGTTGGCGCATCGCTTCTTCGGCCACAGCTTGGGCACGCTTATCTGGGTGCCGGTTTTCACCATCAGTCCGGGCACCGCATACGTCGCTTCGGCTCTGGTTGCCGTGCTGGCGATCGCCGCGGTAATGGCCACAGGCTTGGGCCAAAAGGGCGAGGCAGGCTCGCCCGAAAAGAGCTAAGCAAGGCCGCGCAAACGCGTTAAGCAAGCGCAACCGCACAAAGCAAACGCAACCGTCTGCTAAGCAGACATACTGCGGTATGAAATTCGGCATCTTTTACGAGCTCCAGTTGCCCCGCCCCTGGGCTGAACACTCTGAGTACAACCTATTTCAGCAGGCGCTTGATCAAATTGAGCTGGCTGACAAGTTGGGTTACGACTATGCGTGGGAAGTGGAGCATCACTTTTTGGAGGAGTACAGCCACTCGTCCGCGCCTGAGGTTTTTCTGGGCGCCGCCAGCCAGCGAACCAAAAACATTCGGCTCGGCCACGGCATCGTGCAGCTACCCACCAACCATCCGGCTCGGGTGGCGGAGCGCGTCTCAACGCTTGATCTAGTCAGCGGCGGTCGGGTAGAGCTGGGCATCGGTGAGGGTTCTTCGGTTACCGAGTTGCATCCGTTTGACCGCCGGTTTCGAGACAAGCGAGTGGTCTGGGAAGATGCTGTGCGTTGCATGATGCCGATGTTCACCGCCACCGACGCGGCATACGAAGGCGACGTGTTCAACTTCCCCAGCCGCAACGTGCTGCCCAAGCCGCTGCAAAAACCGCATCCGCCGCTGTGGGTGGCTTGTAGTCAGCTTGACACCATCGTTATGGCAGCCAAGCGTGGCATGGGTGCGCTGGGCTTTTCGTTCGTGTCTGCCGACGCCGCCCAGGCCTGGGTAAATGCGTACTACAACACCTACACGAATCACTTTGAGCCGCTGTGCGACTACCAAACCAACCCGGCGGTAGCGATAGTGAGCCCGTTTATGTGTGCTCCGACCGACGAAGAGGCCCAAGCCAAGGCTGAGGGCTGGACGTTTTTCCAGTTCGCCTTGGTTTTCTATAACTCACACGGTCCGGTTGATCCGGGGTCGGTCAATCTGTGGGAGGAATATCAAAGCTGGAAGAAAACCGAGAAGGGGCAAAAGGCTGACCGCACGGTTGGTCTGGTCGGCTCGCCGGAGACGATTGTGCGCCAGCTTGAGTTGTATCAGAAGGCGCATGTGGATCAGGTGATCTTGCTAAATCAGGCTGGCAAAAACACCCACGAAGACATCTGCTCCAGTCTGGAGTTGTTTGCGAACGAGGTAATGCCGGAGTTTCACGCCCGTGAGGCCGAGCATCAGGCCTGGAAGGAAGCGGTGCTGGCTAAAGACATAGAGCTAGAAGACATTGACACCGATCTGTACCAGATGATAACTAACCAGACTCCGGTGGAAAAGCGGGAGCGGATTGAAGCCAAAAAGCGCGAGGCGCGCGCCAAGGCGGCGGTGGGGCTTGACTGACCTGGGCTAGTTGGTCGGGCTAGCGCTTGGGCAGCCAGTCCGCTATGGCTTGGCCGATTTCGTCCGGGCTGTCTTCTTGCGCAAAGTGATTGCCCGCCACCGTTACCTCGGTTTGATTTGGCCAGCTGCGGCAATACTCAAGCGGCGATCCGTTCAAGATTGCGCCCGGCTCGCAGTTGATTAGCAGCTTGGGCACATCGCTGGTCTCCAGCCACTTGCCGTAAGCGCTAACTATTTCCACAACGTCGGCCGGCTCACCTGAGATAGGAATCTGGCGTGGCCAGGTAAGCGTGGGGCGGCGATGCTGCGGCTCAACGAACGGGCGGCGGTACTCGTTCATCTCATCATCGCTGAGCTGACGAATGATCGAGCCCGGCAAGACCGCCTCCACAAACAGGTTGTTCTCAATCACCAGTTCCTCGCCAGCCGGGCTGCGGAAGCCCTGAAAAATCTCAGCGGCGGCCTCGGGCCATTCCTCCCAGGTAACCGGGCGAACTATCGATTCAAGGTAGGCGATGCCACCCACCCGGTCGCGGTGGCGGTTGGCCCAGTCAAACCCAAGTGCGGAGCCCCAGTCGTGAATCACGAACGTGACGTGGTCGCCGAGGTCAAGCTGATCTAGCAGGCCGTCCAAATATTCCCGATGCTCAACGAACGTGTAGGAGTCCGGGCCGGTGTCGTCCAGCTTGTCGGAGTCGCCCTGCCCGATCAGGTCGGGCGCTATGCAGCGCGCCATTGGTGACACATGCCCCACGATGTTGCGCCACAGATACGACGAGGTTGGGTTGCCGTGCAAAAACACAACCGGGTCGCCGCTGCCGCTCTCGTGGTAAGCCATCTGCTTGCCGTTGACGGTCAGGTATTTCTTAGAAAGTGGTTCCGCGCTGATAGGCATAAAGGGTTCTCCTGTTTTGCGTTTTGCGGGCTCGGCCTTAGTGGCAGCCGCTGTGGGTTCGTCAGGCTACGACCCGCCCGCCGCGCCTGCCGTTTTACGCCTGCTGTTCTACGCCCGCCGCTTTACGCTCGTCGAAAGAAAAGCTGAAACTCGACCACTCCGAAGTCGTCGGCTTGGGCGACGATTCCCGCGCTGGGTGTGGTTACGTCGAAGTCGGCAAACACGACGTCGGCTGTGCCGACCACCACGATTAGCTCGCCCACGATCCGGGCTTCTAGCTCAAAATCCGTTGGGACGGGAATGCCGTTGACCGTCAGCAACCCGCGAGCGGTTCCACTCAGGCTGGCGATGGCATCGGTGCCTAGCTCGAGCGGCTCCGTCAGTTCAAAAATGCCTAGCGGATTTTCCCTCGTGTTTAATGCTCGGCGCACGGCGGCGTCGCGGCGAGAGTCGTTGGTGGCGATGGTTGACAGATCAAAGGTGATCGTTGCCGCCTCTAGCCGATTGTTGCCCGCGTCGGTGGAGATTTGCAGGCTGCCGCTGACTTCGCCGGTGCGGCCAACTGCGGTTACACGCCCGATGCGCACCAGTTCTTCTTGCACCCGAAAGCCAACGAACGAACCGGTCGCGCTCTCGTAGGTGAAAGTTCCGATGCTGGTGTCAACCGCCCACTCGCCCGCCACCGTGAAGGGCGCGGGATCAACTTCGTCTTCGCGTGGTGTGCCAACCGTGGCGGTTGTGCCGTCGTCGTCTGCGGCGTCTTCTGTAGCTGCTTCCGTTGTGGCTGCCTCCGCGTCGGCGACGGCCGCGTCCAGGTTGACCTCTTCGGGTGTGAACTGAGTCAGCCGCCAGACGCCAACCGCGACGCCCGCAGCCACTATCACGCCCAGCCCAACCAAGATCCAAATCGTGCGGCGGCGAACCTTGCGTGAGCCCGGCAGAGTGCTCGGCTGGTCGTTGGCGGGAGTTACTGCGTCGGCATCCACGCCCGCCAAAGCTAGTGCCGTGCTGGCACAGGTCTAGGCGCATTTGTTAGATAGCGTCAATGGTTGTGCCGCTAGCCGAACCGCGAACCGGATTGACATTTGACGACGTTTTGATTGTCCCAAAGCGATCATCGATCAGGACACGTTCAGACGTATCGCTACACACGCAGTTCTCACCCCGGCTGGAACTTGAAATCCCGCTGGTGGCGGCAAATATGGACACCATCTGCGAGCATCAGATGGCTGCGGCCATGGCCAAGCTGGGCGGGCTGGGCGTGATACACCGATATTTAGACCCGCAAGCCCAAGCCGATGAGGTGACCCGAGCAAAGGCGAGCCAATCTGAAACCAGTGGTTCGCTGAAAGTAGCGGCGGCGGTCGGCATTGACGACCTAGAGGAGCGCTCAAAGCTGTTGGTTGCGGCGGGTGCGGATGCGCTAGTGCTTGACATAGCGCACGCCCATTCCGACCACGCAATTGACAGCATCGCCGCGCTGAAAGACCAGCACAGCGACATTGACATAGTCGCGGGAAACGTCGCTACCGCCGCTGGCGCTGTTGATTTGGTCAACGCCGGTGCGGACGCCATCAAGGTGGGAGTTGGTCCGGGCAGCGTGTGCATAACGCGCACCGTCGCCGGAGTTGGCGTGCCGCAGCTCACCGCCATTGCCGACGTTGCCGACGCGGTGGATGTGCCCGTCATCGCTGATGGCGGAGTGCGCACGTCTGGCGATATCGCCAAGGCGCTCGCCGCCGGTGCGTCTTCGGTGATGGTCGGCGGAATGCTGGCCGGCACCAAAGAAACCCCCGGCGAGATAGAGCAAGGTCCGCACGGCTTGCAGAAACGCTTTAGAGGAATGGCGAGCTTTGAGGCGATAACGGACCGAGCCAGCCGCCTGGGCGAAGACTTAGACGAGGAATACTTGGAGCACCGTGCGCCCGAGGGAGTGGAAGGTGCGATGCCTTATCGGGGCGAGGTGGCGACCTTGGTGCGCCAGCTAATGGCCGGGGTTCGCAGCGCTATGAGCTACTCCAACGCCCGCACGCTGGCGGAGTTTCGCGAGCAGGTTGAATTCGTGCGAGTCACCGCCTTGGGCCTAGCCGAAAACACCGCCCACGCATCCGGCATGTTCGCCGCAAAACAAACATGACACCCCCGGCGGGGCAGACTCCACCGCCTGCTGGGCAAACCTCGCCGCCGCGCACGTCTCTTCCGCAGCCTGCTGCTACGCCGCCGCCAGCGAACGCCCCCTCACCGGAAACTCTGATTGAGCGGCTGGAAGCGTTTCCCAATCCGAACCCGGAGCGAGACTATGAGATTCGCTGCGAAACCTCGGAGCTTTCCTGCAACTGCCCGTTCACCGGCCAGCCCGATATTGCAACGCTCACCCTCACCTACACGCCCGACCAACACGTGGTGGAGCTCAAATCTCTCAAGATGTACCTGTGGGGTTTCCGCGACATCGCCATCGCTCACGAGCAGATAACAAATCAGATTCTGGATGACTTAGTATCCACTCTCTCGCCCCGTAGTATGCGGGTTGAGACAAGTTGGAATGTGCGTGGTGGCATAGCGACCACAATCGGCGCTAGCTATCCGTCGTGATGTCAATCACACCTACCGCAAAGAGGCCGTAAGCCAAATTGTCTGTTGTTCTTCCGCAGTTAGCTCCAGCCGCCGTGCGTGTCTTGTTCGAATTGATCGGCGCGAACGCGCCCATGGAGTTCAGTCAGTTGGCGCAGCGCGTCGGGCTAGACACCAGCGCTACCAGCAGCGTGCTGCGATCTTTGGAGCAGGTGGATGCGGTGGAGCAGTCGGTCGGAATGCCCGGCTTGCAGCGTCCGCAGTGGCGAGTGACCGAATCGGGGGTGCGGCTTGGCTACGCCCTGGAGTTTGCCGCCCTGCAGCGCCAAGAAGGCACGCCGGAGTTTGAAGCGGCGCAGCAGCAGTTCGTGGCGGCACAGCCACCGCAACCCGCTCAGCCAGCACCGCCTGCCTCGCCTACCTACAACACCGCCGCCAACCAACCCAACGTCGACCCTGCGACCCAGCCGCTCATCTACAGCCGACTAGCGCCGTCAAACCGTAAAGGTCAGCGCAACGCAAAGCGCGCAATGGCGCGTGCGAAGGCACTCAACGATCCGCTCCCCGTCGTCGGCGTTACTGGCAAAGTCGGCTCGCCGCTGCTGTCCGCCCGCACCCGAACCGACGGCCCCCTTACCCCACCGTCGCAATCTGTTTGGCGCCCCGCTAGCAACCGCGCTAAACACGCCACCCGCTCCAGCCTCAGCATCAGCATGGGCCGCAGTGCCGCAGGCACGCGAACCGTTCTAGCCAAGCTGTTTGGCAGTCGCCGCCGAGTAGTAGCCACTTTGGTGACCTTGGCGGTCGTCATAACTGGGTTCTTCGCTTTTGCAGGGCTGCGCGCAGTCAACTTCACCATTACCGGCGTGGAACCTGACGACATCTTGCATCCCGCCAACCTGGTTGACGAAAACCTCAGTTTCGCCGTTGACGGCGGCAACCTGGGCGGCGCCAAGCTGCTGCTTGACGGCCTGCCGGTCAGTGGTCTGCAGCGAAGCGCCAACAACTTCAATTGGGTGGTGCCATCGCTCACCGACGGCACGCACACCGTCAGCCTGGAAGTACCTCGCCGGCTGTTTGGAACTGCGACGGCCGCTGTTTCATTCACGGTTGACAGCGTCCCGCCCGACCTGGGCCTGCCTCGGGTGCTCGCTCCGGTTCCGCTAGACGAGGCTTTTGTGCTTACCGCCCAAATTGATCCAAACGTTGACCTGCTAATCGACGGCGTACCGATAGACACCTCCACCGGCACTTTTACGATTGAGCGCGCGCTACCCCCGTCTAAGCCGATCTCTTTTGTGGCGGTCGACGAAGCTGGCAACACGACCACGCTGGACATGGTCGTGCCGATCGCCTACCCCGATACCAACGGAGTACACGTAACGGCGGCCGCCTGGAATCACGACGGCCTGCGCGCCGGCATCATCGACCTGATCCAAGCCAACAAGATCTCCGCCGTTCAGCTTGATCTAAAAGATGAGTCTGGCAACATCGGCTATGCGTCCGACATTCCGCTCGCCCAGCAAACCCGATCAACCCTGAATCTGTTTGAGCTAGAAGACGCGGTGGATGAGTTGCACGCCTTGGGTGTGCGGGTGATCGGCCGCATCGTGGCCTTCCGTGATCCCAAGCTCGGTCGCTACGCCATTCAAACAGACAACCTTGACTGGGTTTTGCAAAACCTAAACGGCCAGCCGCTGCCAACGCCGTATGGCAGGGGCGCTTTCACCAACTTCAGCAACGAGACGGTGCGCCAATACAACCTGGACATCGCCGTCGAAGCCGCCGAGGCGGGCGTTGACGATGTGTTGTGGGATTACATGCGCCGACCCGAGGGCAACTTTTCGGAAATGGTGGTGCCCGGTTTTGACGGCTCCGACCCTTCGCCGCTAATCGTGAGCTTCTTGGCTGAGGCCGGCGAAATGCTGCGCACCCATCAGGTGTATCACGGCGTGTCGGTGTTTGGAATTGCGGCGCGGCGCGGCGATCTCATAGCGCAAGACGTGGTGGCTATATCCGACCATGTTGATTACGTGTCGCCGATGGTTTACCCGTCGCACTGGGGTCGTGGCGAGTACGGCGTTTCGCACCCGGAGGCGCAGCCCTACGACATAACTTCGGAGTCGCTGCAAGATTTCCAGCGGGTGCTAGAGGGCACCAACACCGCCATCGTTCCGTGGCTGCAGGATTTCACCATCAGGGTTCCTTACGGCGCTGACGAAGTTCAGGCTCAAATAGACGCCGCCAGCGACATCGGTATTTCCAACTGGCTGCTGTGGGACCCGACCGTTACCTACACCCCGCGCTAGATCCCGCGCTAGTCGGTTAGCTGGTCGCGCAGCCGGTATTTCTGAACCTTGCCGCTCGGCGTCATCGGAAACTCATCCACTATCACTACCTCTTCCGGCCAGAACTGCTTGGTTACCTGCTGCTCGCGCAACCATTCGGTCAGGTCAGCCAGCGTGGGCGGCGCACCACCAGCGGATTTGTCAACGATCACGAAAGCGCAGCCGACCTCGCCTAGCCGCTCGTCGGGCTTGCCCACCACCGCCACATTCGCTACGGCCTCGTGGCGAATAAGCACGTCTTCTACTTCTTTGACGGGAATGTTCTCGCCGCCGCGAATGATGATGTCTTTGGTGCGGCCAGAGATGGTGATGTAGCCGAGCTCGTCGATAATTGCGCGGTCGCCGGTGTGGAACCAATCAAGCCGGGCGGGGTCGCTGCTGGCGGCGGTATCAGCAGCGGGCGCGATTAGGTATTCGCCGGTGACGTCTCGCCCCTGGATGTACCCCAAAAACAGCAGCGATCCGCGACACTGCAAATCGCCGATCTCACCCACCACCGACTCGCCCGCGTCATTCACCACGCGCACCTCATTGTCGGGCAGCGCCAGCCCGTCGGTCAGCCGCTTCTCAAACGGGTCATCGGGCCGCCCAACCGTCAAAGCGGAACACTCGGTCATCCCCCACACGGTCGCAACCGTGCACTGCGGCAGTAGCTGCTCGGCCCGCTCCAGCAGGGGCTTCGGAATAGCCGCCCCACCGCAGATGAACCGCTGCCAGCTAGCCAGGCTGTAGTTGGTGACCTCCGGCGAATTGACCACGTCGGCCAGGAAAGGCGTGGCGCCCATCGACATGTTGATCTTGTGGCGATCCACCAGCGCCATGAACTCAACCGGCTCCCACACATCTTGCAGCACCAGCTGCCCGCCGCTCAGCAGCGGCAGTCTGGCGCCGTAGACAAACCCGGTCTGGTGCGCCAGCGTGGAAGCCATGTGCATGACGACCGCGTCGGGCGCCTGCTCGCCCCAAGGCGACTCCACGCCCGCACAAACCACGTCCACCATCAGGTCGGCCGCCGCGTTCAAGGTGTTCGGGCAGTGCATCACCCCTTTCGGAACGCCGGTGGTGCCAGAGGTAAAGATCACCTCGCAGACGTCGTTCGGTGAGGGTCGCAGCAGGTCCAGGGTCGCCATGTCGTAAGAGCTGAACCGCCCCTGCTCCAGCAGCTCGCTCCAGGTCATTGCGTCGGCGGGCGATTCGTCGCCGACCACCACCAACTCTTTCACCCACTCGCACCGCTCGCGCAACTCGGCGTGCATTGCGGCCAGCTCAAAGTTGCGAAACTCCGTTGCGGTGATGACCACCGTCGGGCGCGCCAGCTCGCTCATGACGGTTACCTCGTTGTGATGGAAGATCGGTGCGACTGGATTGATGACCGCGCCGATGCGCTCAATGGCGATCGCCGCCACAACAAACTGATGCCAGTTGGGCAGCTGCACCTGCACCACCTCGCCCGGGCGCACGCCTAGCTCTAACAGGCCGTAGCTCACCGCGTCAACGTCGGCGGCCAGCTGCGCCCAGGTGATCTGCCCGAAACGATCCACCACCACCACATCGTCAGGCCGCTGGCTAACCCAGCGCGCTATTGCGTCGCTCAGGTCGTGATTGGTCCAGTGGCCAGCTTGGATGTGAGTGTCGATGCGATCCGTGGTAAGGGTGGTTTCAAAGAAGCGTTTGATGGCTGCCCCCTTTGCGCATTAGTTCCATGGGCGCGGGTTCCATGGGTATGGGTGCTGGCACCGATGCTAGTTTGCTGTCTCTAATGCAAAAATCATCAAACCTCGCCCCGCCCAATCCCGACCGCATCAAGGCTCTGATGCAGCGCTGCGCGCGTGAGGTGGAAGAAGGCCTGCTGCCAAGCTGTCAGGTGGCGCTGGCGTTTGAGGGCGAAGTGGTTGCCGCGCAAACCTTCGGCGACGCCACCGACAGCACCCGCTACTGCCTTTTCTCTGCCACCAAGCCAATGGTGGCGGGCGTGATGTGGCAGCTGCTAACCGAAGGCGTGGTTGAGTTGAGCGCGCCCGCTGCGCATTACGTGCCAGAGTTCGCCGACAACGGCAAAGATCAGATAACGGTGGAGCAGATAATGCTGCACACCAGCGGGTTTCCGCACGCTCCGATGGGGCCAAACCAGTGGGGCAGCTCCGCTAGTCGCCGCGAGACGTTTTCAAACTGGCGGCTCAACTGGGAGCCGGGCACGCGGTTTGAATATCACCCGACCTCAGCGCACTGGGTGCTTGGCGAAATCATTATCGAAACGACCGGCAACGATTATCGCGACGAGGTTGAGAGCCGCGTGACCGGTCCGCTGGGGCTGGGGCGCCTGCTGGGGTTGCCGCCCGATCAGCAAACCGGCCTGGCCGACCTGCAGCTAGTGGGCGAGCACGCCACGCCCGAAGAGCTAAGCGAGGCATTCGGCGTGTCCGAGCTGCCAGACACTGAGGTGACCGATGAGGTAATCGTCACCTTCAACCAGCCCGGCCATCGTGAGGTGGGGGTGCCGGGCGGCGGCGCTTTCGGCACGGCGACCGATCTCGCAATGCTGTACCAAGGGATGCTGCACAACACCGGGGAGGTGTGGGACTCCAAGCAGCTCAGCGATGCGACCAGCAACGTGCGCAACAACCTGGCCGACCCGATGGGCATTCCCGCCAATCGCTCGCTGGGGCTGATCTTGGCGGGCGACGACGGCCACTCCAACATGCGGGGGCTGGGGCGGACGGTGTCGCCGGGTGCGTTTGGACACAACGGCGCGGGCGGGCAGCTGGCTTGGGCCGATCCCGCCACGGGACTTTCGCTGGGCTACACCACCAACGGCTACGACATTCACAGCGTGCGTCAGCCGCGGCGAGATACCGCTATTGCCAGCTTGGCCGGAGTCTGCACGCAATCGTGAAAGGCTGTCTAGCCGGCGTAAAGGTCATTGATTTCACCGACGATTCAGGTCGTTTCGCCACCAAGCTGCTAACCGAAATGGGCGCTGATGTTTTGCGTGTCAGCGCGCAGGGTTCGCCCGGTCAGCCGCTAGCCGACCCGGCCGCCGCACAGCTAGGCGGGGTGCTCGACTGGTGGTACGACGGCGGCAAGCGGCGCCACATCATTGACCTGGAAGATCCGGACTCGCTGGACGCCTATCGCCAACTGGCTGCCAGCGCAGACGTAATAATCGAAACGCAGCGCCCCGGCCGCCTGGCCGAGCTAGGCATTGACTTCGCCGATCTGACAGCCGACCGACCCCAGCTAGTGCAGGTGTCAATCACGCCGTTTGGCCGCACCGGGCCGCGAGCGGACTGGGTTAGCTCTGATCTGGTGTCATCGGCGATGGGCGGAATCATGTCGGTAACGGGCACGCCCGATCGGCCGCTCAACATTTGGGGCTGGCAGGCGTACAACTTTGCTTGCTACGCGGCGGCTACCTGCGCTCTTTCGGGACTGCTGATGGCCCGCCGAACCGGCCAGGGCTCACACGTTGATCTGTCGATTCATGAGGTGGTCAACGGCTCGATCGAGCAGCTGATGATGCTGTACTTCTTTGACGAGTTCATTGATGCGCCAAAGGTTGCGCCGCGCCAGGGTGCCCTTCACTGGCTGCGGGCGTACAACTTGGCGGCCTGCGGCGACGGCTACGTCATGATCACGCCCACGCCGGCGCCCCAGAATTTGTTTGAGTGGATGCTTGAAACCGACTTTGAAGAGGTGCGCAAGTGGATTGGCGTAGAGACGGTTGATCTATTGGACGTGATAGATGAGCTGATGGATGCCGTTCGGCGTTGGGTGGAGCCGTTTGATGCGAGGCAGCTTTGGTGGGAAGCCCAAAGTCGCCACATTGCGTTTGGGGGAGTGTTGGACATTGCGGAGGTTTGCCAGAACCCGCAGTTTGAGCATCGTGGATTTTTTGCGGAGGTGGGTGGCGCTGGCAGTGATGTCGCAGGTAGCGGTGCCGCAGGTAGCGGTGTCGCAGCCAGTAACGCAGCAGCCGCGGCCGCGCCGGTAAAGCTGCCAGGGCGGCTGGTGCGTTGGAGCGATCAGGGCGACGCCGGGGTAGTCGAACCGAAGCCACCCTCCACCGGCGATGAGCAGCTAGAGGAAGTCTTGGCGGATTGGCGCGCCGCCGATGCAGAAGCCAGCGCGGACGGGGGCGCAGGTTCCGCCATGGCTGACGGCGCGGCCGATGCTGAAGACGCGACCGCGACCGACGCAGAAGCCGATGCAGAAGACGCCGACGCCGACGATCGCCCGCTAGACGGCATCCGCATAGCGGACTTCACCTGGGTCTTGGCCGGCCCCTCGGCCACCAAGCAGCTAGGCGACCTGGGCGCCGACGTAATCCGCATCCAAAGCGAAGAGCACTCCACCCTCGTCAACTCGCCCGAACATCCGTACTACTTCACCTGGAGCCGCTCAAAACGCAGCGCCACCCTAAACATGAGCCACCCACGTGCGCTAGAGGCGGCCCGCCGACTAATAGAGCAGTGCGATGTGTTGATCGAAAACTTCAGCGCTGGCGTGCTCGCCTCGTGGGGCCTGGATTGGGAAACGGTTCACGGCTGGAACCCGCGCCTGGTCTACGTAACCATGACGGGCTGCGGACACGACGGGCCGTGGCAACACGTCATCTCCTACGCGCCGACAGTGCACGCAATAAGCGGCATCACCCATCTCACAAACTTCGCCGACCGCGGCGACGTTGGCGCCGGATTTTCGTTGAACGATCACCTAGCCGGCTACGCCGCGACGGTCGCCACGGTTGCGGCACTAGTCGGACGAGATCGCACCGGGCGGGGCCAGCACATTGATATGGCTCAGCTAGAAGTGGGCACTTACAACATCGCCCCGGCACTGATCCAGCAACTTGCGGGAGCAACCAAACCCGTGCCAGCCGGCAACGTTGACGGCATGGCTGGCCACACGCCCAATGAGGTTTATCGCTGCGCCGACGCCAACTTCGTAGCTATCACCGCTACCTGCGATCAGCAATGGGCTGCGCTGGTAGAGGCGATCGGCGACCCCGACCTGCGTGACACAGACCTGGCGCACCAGCCGGGTCGAGCCGCAAACACAGAGCTAATCAACGCGGCACTGCAACGCTGGGCGGCCGACTACTCCGCTGAGGACGCGGCGCAACTCTTACAGGCCGCCGGGGTGCCGGCTGGGCCGGTCCAAACAAATGCTGATCTGGTAGAGCGCGACCCGCAGCACAAGGCTCGCGAGTACTGGCAACCGATCAAGCACGGCTTCTTTGCGGAGCGCACGGTTGATGCCTTTCCCGTGTTGTGGAACGGGAAGCGCTGGCACCCGCGCCGCCTATCGCCGGAGTATCTAGGCGAGCACAACTTTGAGGTCTGGACGGAGCTGGCGGGCTTTGAGTTTGACGAGGTCGCCGAACTGTCCGGCGAGGGATTGTTCCGCTAGACGCTGCTGGTCAAGCGCGGGCTGACCAAGCGCGGGCTGACCAAGCGCTGGCTAGCTAAGCGATGGCGCCAGCGATAACCAAGTCGGCAACCTGGTCAGTGCTGTAGCCCAGAAACCCCTCAAGCACCTCGGTGTTGTGCTGGCCAAGCATCGGCCCACCCCACTGCGCCGCGCCCGGCGTACGCGACAGCACAAAGTTGCTGTTTTCAACCCACGTCATCTCATGCATCGGGTGAGGCACCTGCACGAACCGATTACGAGCGACCATCTGCGGATCGACAACCAAGGTATGCGCATCGTTGACTACATGCGCCGGCACGCCGACCGCTTGCAGCTGCTCTTGGGATTCGTGTTCGGTTTGCGCCTGAGTCCATTCGCTAACGCGCCGATCAATCTCATCGGCCTGGTCGCGCCTTTGCTCAATCGTAAGGTCGGCTAGCTCGTCGGCTCCAAGCAATCCAGCCAGCGCCGTCCATTGCGCTTGTGTTTCGCAGGCGATCGCAACCCAACGATCCTCATCGACGGCGGGATAAACCGCGTGCGGGAACATAACCGGATCGGCGTTGCCAGCTCGCCCGGCCGTGCGCCCGTTTATCTCTTCATCCAGCAGCTGCGGCGACAGGAAATGCAGCGAACCCTCAAGCTGAGCGAAGTCAATGTGGCAGCCTTGCCCGGTGCGGTCGCGCCTGTCAAGAGCCGCCAAGACGATCGGCACGCTCAGCCGCGGTGAGATGTAGTCGGTGTAGGCGGTGAACGGCCCGGCGGGAATGCGGTCGGGCCAGCCGGTTACCGGATAGAACCCGGCGATGGCTGCTGCCATCGTGCCGAACCCGGCGTAGAGCTTCATCGGGCCGGTTTGACCCATCAAGCAGCTAGAGAACATCACCAGCGCGGGGTTCTCTTTTTGCAGGTCTTTGTATGTGAGCCCCCACGCCGCCATAGCCTTGGGCGAGAACGACTCCGTCAGCACGTCGGCCCAGCGCACCAGGTCAAGCACCACCGAGCGAGCTTCCGGCACCGTCAGGTCAAGCGTCAGCCCGAGCTTGCTGGCGTTGAGTGAGTGATACTGCAGGGCGTTTTCTTGGCCGCCATCTTCGCCGATAAATGGGTTCACGCTGCGCAGCACGTCTAAGCGAGATTCGCTTTCAACTTTGACTACTTGCGCGCCGTAGTCGGCGAGCGTTCGCGTGGTGCCCGGGCCGGCCATCGCCCACATGAAGTCCAGAATCTTCACGTCTGTCAGCGGCCGGTCGTCGCCGGGTGTTGCCGAGCTGGCTGCCGAGTCGGTTGCCGCCGAGCCAGCTGAGCTTGCGCCGCCACTAGCAGCCGCGGTCGCGCCACCGCCAGCGGCTGTGCCCGCCCCTGCGCCTGCGCTACCCAACTGCGGTGCGGGTGCCAGCGAGGGCAGCGTTGTGGTTTCGCCCGTCGTGTCCGTCAGCTTGGTAAGCGATCCGCAAAAACGAACGGTCGCCTTCTCATCTCGCCCGGGCACCGCAACCTGCTGCCAATAATCACGTTCCGTCAGGTGATCCAAAGCCAGCACGTCGGCGGTGGTGGTGATAGGAGCGATCAACAGATTGTCAACCAACGCCCGCTCCAGCAGTTCCTTTTTCGTTTTGGTCAGAACAAATTTCTGCAGCGCATTAATGGCGTTGTCAAAGATGTCAATTGACTCCCGCCCCTCAAACACCGCCATTCCGTAATCCACCCAGTCACGGTCACGCATCTCCTCCTCCACAAAGCCATCCTCAGCCAGCCAGCCGAGCAGTCGGGTTGTGTAGGGGGCGATCATCGTGCCAAACAAGAAGGTCACCGTTACATAGCCGTCGGCGCACTCATACACCCAGGGGATCTTGAACTGCCCCATCTCAACCGCACCGGGCAGGCGCGTCGGCGTGTTTGCTCCCACCAGGGCGGCCATCATCTGAAACTGCGTGCAGTCGGCGAACGACTCGCTGGCCGAAACGTCTATGTGCTGACCCAGGCCGGAACGACGCCGTTCGTGCAACGCAATCATTACCGCACTGGCGGCGTCGCCTGCCGCGTTCAGCCATGTCTGTGGCGGGCCGATTCGCACCGGCGACCGGTCGCGGTCACCCGTCACCCACATGGTGCCGCTGGCGGCGGCGATGGTTAGGTCGGTTGCCGCCCAGTCGGCTTTGGGGCCGGTTTGCCCAAAAGCGGTGATGGATGCGGTGATCAGGCTCGGGTGCTGCTTGCGCAGGGTCGCCAGGTCGGCTTGCGACAGATCAAAGGCGCCGCATTCAATAAGCACGTCGGCGTTTTCGCAAAGCTGGCTGAGCTGAGCGAGATCTGGCTTGGGCGTGCTACCGGCTGGTGCAGCACCGGCGCCTTCCAGCACCACGGAATCCTTGCCCCGGTTAAACGCCAGAAACTCAAGCGATCGGTCGGGTCCGGGCTGGTCGTCAACGTAAGGGCCATGATGGCGAGTGCGATGCCCGTTCGGCGGCTCCAGCAGCGTCACCTGAGCGCCTAGCTGCGCCATCACCAGCCCCGCCAAGTGGCCACGATCATCGGTCAGATCAAGAATGTGTAGTGAATCAAGCACCCGCTCGCCCCTTATTTCTTTGTAATTCCACCAAATACCGCGCTAAGTCTGGTAAGTATTACTTGTGTAAGGCGGAAACTACTTGGTTTGCCGCCAAATTTTTCTTAAGGAGAATCTCAGTGGCTAGTAAAGCAGAGCTGATTAAGGCGGTAGCTGAACAAACCGGCATGCAGCAGACGGATGTCGAAAAGACGGCCGGTGCGTTGTTTGACTGCATAGTGGCAGAGGTAAAGAAGGGCGAGAAGGTTTCTTGGCCTGGCTTTGGCACCTTTGCGCGCAGCGAGCGCGCAGCTCGCATGGGTCGCAACCCGCAAACTGGCGCACCGCTACATATCAAGGCCAGCCGTTCGCTCAAGTTGACAGTTTCGGGCAACCTCAAGAAAGAGCTTTCAGCCGGGATGATGTAACCCGGCTGGTGCCTAGGTCTAGGTACCAGCCGCGCTGATAGTTGTTGTCGCATGGTGGCGTCTCATCGTCCCCGTGCATATCGCAGCTAGCAGCGACAATCCGCTAATAATCCAATAGGTGGTCGCATAACCGTCGGTCCAGTCGATTAGCGCTCCGCTGACGACAGGGCCGGCGATTGACGCGGGTCCGTAAAACATCGTCATCGTGCCAAACACCGCCGAAAATGAGCGGCCGGAAACGCGGTCGCTGACGTAAGCCGCCGTCAGTGCTGGGTATGCGAAAGCGGTTGAACCAAACAGCACCACCGCTATGGCGATCAAGACTGCGTTGCCATACGGAACCACAACCGCTGTTACCGCTGCGATTGCCATTACCAGCGCCATGGTGCGGGGGCGCCCCAGCCGGTCGCTGAGGCGGCCGAAGGCGATGGCTCCGAACAGCGAGCCGATGCCCATAAACGAAAAGAGCAGGGTCGCAGCCTCACGGCTCATGCCGTGCTGGTTTTCAAGCGTCAGCCCGAGAAACTGCCCGAAAGATGCGACAACCCAGGCGAACGCCATGTAGGCGATTACCGCCCGCTTCCAGCCGCCAAAGCTGCGCAGCAAAGACCAGCCGCCGCCTGATGTGATCTGGCTGGAAGGTTTGGTGCGAATCAGCAGCCACAGCAGCCCAACCAAAAGCGTCGCTCCGACCATCTCCCACACCCAGATCGGCCGCCAGATTCCGTCGTCGCCGCTGATGTTGCGCCACAGGGTTGTGACTATCGGCACGGCGATAAAGCCCGACCCCATCGTGGCTAGTAGCACGCCGAGCACCGCGCCGCGTCGCTCGCTAGGCACGCCTTCTGTAACGATGATCGGCACGGTCAGCCAGATGCCCGCTCCGCCGAGGCCGCTCAGCCCGGTGCCGATCAGCACTGTCGTGGTGTTGTTTGCGACCGCCAGCACCAGCAGTCCGACCGCCACGATGGCGATGCCGATACGAAGCAGAAGCGCTGGCTCGACGCGGTTGGCCAGCAGGGTTACCAGCACAACGCCGAGGAAATAGGTGCTTAGGTTGACGGAACCGAGCGCGCCCGCAATGGTGCTTGACAGGCCAAGGTCGTCGGACATCGCCGGCAGCAGCACTGCGACCGTGGAACGACCGAAGGTGTGCGACACGATGCCCGACATTGACACCAGCACGACGCGCCGCCAGCGGATTTTGTTGGTGCCGGTGCCGGGCGCTGTGTCGGCGCTGGCTGCGCCGTTGCCAGCTGACACGGTGCTATTGGGTGTTGTGCTACCTGCCTGGCTCAGTGCCCGGCGGTGAAAGATACCGGTAGTTCTTCAGGACCCCAGATGGCCACGTTGAGTGGCTTCCACACGATTTCACCAGCCAGCTGCAAGTCCGGCATGCGCTGCCCGATTATTGCCAGGGCTTCCGTCAGCTCAGCGCGCGCCAAAAAAGCACCCAGGCAATAGTGAATGCCCGAACTGAAGGTCATTTGCGGCACCGATGAGCTGCGAGTGATGTCAAAGTTCAGCGGTTCGGCAAACTCGCTGCTGTCGTGGTTGGCAGACAGGAAACTTGGAAAAATCACCGTGCCCTTTGGGAAGGTAACGTCGCGATACTCAATGTCAACCGAAGCGAATCGTGCCGTTCCACGAATCGCTCCCAGGCAGCGCATCACCTCTTCGGTGGCGCTTTTGGCAAGCTCAGGATTGTTGCCCAGCAACTCAAACTGGTCCGGATGCTGAGCAAACAGCGCCATCGCGCAGGCCAACTGGTTGCGGGTGGTGTCGGTGCCAGCCAACAGCAAAGTGTTAGCCATCATCAATAGCTCATCGGTCGACAGGCGATCGCCTTCGTCTTCAACCGCAATCATGTCGCTCAGCAGATCGTCTTGAGGAGATGCCCGCCGCTCTTCAACCAGCGCTTTCATGTAGGTGTCCATTTCTTTGGTGGCGGCGATGATCAGCGGCGCGTCCTCTTCAATGGTTCCGTTGAATATGCGAAAGATGTCCACCGCCAGTCGGCTAAACAGCTCCCAGTCTTCGCGCGGCGCACCCAACATTTCGCAGATGATCGGAATGGGGTAGGGCTCGCACACGTCGCGTACAAACTCGCTGCTGCCACGTTCGCAAATCGGGTCAAGCAGTTCGTTGATGACGCTGCGCATAAAAGGACGCAGTCGCTCGGCGGATTTAGGTGTGAATGCGGGGCTGACCAAGCGTCGCAGTCGTTGGTGGTCATCGCCTTCGGCGGTAAGGATGCCGTCACGGCGATTCTTTGACCATTCAACCCACTCAGGATTGTCAACACCCTGCATCTGCGCGGTCATCCCCACTGCGCTCTGCCATAGGGGGTTACGGAGCATTTTGGTCACGTCGGTGTGAGGCATTACCAGATAGCCGAAAGGCACGGTGGCTAGCCACTCGCCCTCGTCTATCAGCTTCATTTGAGCTTCCAGCGCGCCGTATCGCAGCGAGTGGGCAGTCTGGGCATCGGATTGCCCGGCCTGTTCCTCGGACACTCCGTCCAGGCTCAGGTCCACCAAATCAAGATCAGAAACCAGTGTCGTCATAGCCGCCACGCTAACCCTGTTTGACAGGCGCCGCTAGCCACGCTCTACGCTGCGGGTATGAATGCCAATGAAAGCAGCGATAGCTCTGTGCCGAGCGAGGTGTCGAGCGAGACTAAAGGTGCGGTGCGAATCATCACCGTGGATGACGGCAAGGCCAACGCCTTTTCGGTGGCGATGCTGGGTGCGCTGACCGCTGAGCTGGAGGCGGCCGAAGCCGACGATGCGATCGGTGCTGTGGTGATAACGGGTAATGAGAAGGCCTTTTTTGCGGGTTTTGACCTGGCTGTCATTCAAGGCGGCGACCCGGCTGCGATGGCGGAGCTGGTTAGCGCGGGTGGCGAGTTTGTGCGGCGCACCTATGGCGCGTCGGTGCCGGTCGTGGCGGCGTCGACCGGACATGCGGTGGCGGCGGGCGCGCTGCTGTTGCTGGCTTGCGATCAGCGTGTGGGCGTGGATGCGCCGGTGAAGATCGGGCTGAATGAGGTGGCGATTGCGCTGGTGCTGCCTGACTGGGCGCTGACAATTGCGGCCGAGCGCCTGTCGCGCAGGTACTTGCAAAAATGCGTGACCAATTCGGTGCTGATGGATGGCAAGGGCGCCGTGGACGCTGGCTTCTTAGATGAGGTGGCGCCTGATAAAGAAGCGGCGCTAAGCCGGGCGATTGAGATAGCCGAGGGGTTGGCGGAGACGCTTGACGCCAAGGCTTACGCGGGCACGGTTCGGTCGCTGCGAGGCGAGGTGCTGGCGAAAATGGATGCGTCCGTTGCCGCCGAACGGGCGGCTGTTTAGCTGCTAGTGGCTAGCAGCTAGCTGTCGCGGGCGTCGCTGGCACCGCCAGCATCACTGGCTGAAATAACCACCAACAGCTCGCCGTTATCAACCTGGTCGCCCACCGTCGCACGCAATTCTGTAACCACGCCGTCGGCCGGAGCGGCTATCTGGTGCTCCATTTTCATCGCTTCCATAACTAGCAGCACTTGTCCGGCGGTTACCTCGGCGCCTTTTTCTATGTCAACGAGGATGATTTTTCCGGGCATCGGAGCGGTCAGTCCGCCTTCAACTGCGATGGCGTCAGGGTCGGGAAAGCGGCTGCGCTGAGTCAGCGTTACTGCTTGTGAGCCCGGTCCGTTGACGTACCAGTTGTCGCCCACCGCGCTGACGTGCCAAGTTCCGCGCAGCCCAGCGATCTCAGCTTCTAGCACCGCGTCTACGTTGACGCGCTTGCCACTAGTGCTGCGGTCGGCTCGTGAGTTCAGCTTCAGATCAATAATGCACGCTTGGAATGGTTCGCCTGCCGCAGCAGCTCCATCGCCCGCCTCGCCCGCTGATTCGCCACTAGCCATGCCGCCTGGCACCAGGCACAAATCCCAGCTTTGATCGCGGTGGTGCTTGTAGGTCATCGCAAAGTCTTGATCGCCGTACCTCAGCGGCAGCACCTGCTCGGGCATTGCGCTGTTGCGGTAGCCGGTCGGCATAAATTCCAGTGCGGTCGCATCACGGCGGTTGCGGGCAGCCGACACCAGCGTTACAGCGGCGGCGGCCGTTTCAACCAGCTTTCTGGCCAACACGTCACCGTCGCCTTCCGCAGCTTCCGCCAGTCCGGTTCGCTCAATGAAATCCGTGTCTGTGCGCCCCGCCAGAAACTCCTCGCTGCGCAACGCCGCCACCAAAAAGTCACGATTGGTCACCACGCCGCCGATGCGTGTCTGCGCCAGCGACAACGCCAGTCCCAACGACGCTTCGCTGCGGGTCGGAGCGTGCTTGATGACCTTGGCCAGCATCGGATCAAACTCGGTGCCGATCACGCTGCCCTGCTCAACGCCCGAATCAAATCTGGTCAGGTCGAATCTGGTCAGGTCAGACCCGGTCAAGTCCGTTGCGGAGCGAGCGGCCGGGTCCCACACATCCAGCGTCCCCGTGCTCGGCAAAAAGCCCGACCGAGGATCTTCCGCATAGAGCCGCGCCTCCACCGCCCAACCAGAGATCGTCAGGTCGGCTTGGCCGTAGCCCAGCGGCTCGCCCGCGGCGATGCGGATTTGCTCACGCACCAGGTCAAGCCCGGTGATCGCTTCGGTTACCGGATGCTCCACCTGCAGCCGAGTGTTTATCTCTAAAAAGAAAAACTCAGCGTCGTCGCCCTCGCCGGTCAGCAAGAACTCCACGGTCCCGGCGGAGGTGTAGCCCAAGGTTCCCACCGCCGCCAGCGCCGCCGCACCCAGGCGCTCCCGCAACGCTGGCGTCACCACCGGCGACGGCGCTTCTTCAATCACCTTTTGATGTCGCCTTTGCACCGAGCACTCCCGCTCAAACAGGTGCACCAAGTTGCCGTGCGTGTCGCCCAACACCTGAACCTCAACGTGGCGCGGCGCTATCAGGCAGCGCTCCACGAACACCGTGTCGTCGCCGAAAGCCCCGGCCGCCTCACGCCTGGCAGCGGCGATCGATTCGACTAGATCGTCTGGGTCAGACACGATGCGCATGCCCTTGCCACCACCACCGGCGCTGGCCTTAACCATCAGCGCCGCGCTCGTGCCGCCGCTGGTTGTGCCGCCATTGGCCGCGCCGCCAAGCTCCAGCCCGGCTGCGGCCAGCTCATCCATGCTCGGCGCGTCGCCGTCCACTCGCAGGCTCGGCAGGGTCGGTACCCCGGCCGCGATCATCGTCTCCTTAGCCGCCAGCTTGTCGCCCATCGCCGCAATCACATCCGGCGAAGGCCCGATCCAGGTCAGCCCGGCGTCAATCACCGCCGCGGCAAACTCGGCGTTTTCCGACAAAAACCCGTAGCCCGGATGCACGGCATCGGCGCCGCTCGTCGCCGCGGCCGCCAGCACTTTGGCTGCGTCTAGATAGGTGTCCGCGGCGCTGGTTCCATTCAGCGGCACCGCCAGATCGGCCTCGGTTACAAACGGCGCCAAGCGATCGCCGTCCGCATAGACCGCAACGGTCGTGCAGCCCATCGCCCGCGCCGAGCGGAAAACCCGACGAGCGATCTCACCTCGGTTGGCAACAAGAATGCGTGTGATGGATTGGGTGCTTGTCATAGCTGCTCGTGCCGCCGCTACATCCGAAACACGCCGAAACCGTCGGCGCCTTTGACCTGGTTTGTGTGGCAAGCCGACAGCGACAGTGCGATGACGTCGCGGGTGTCACGCGGGTCGATAATGCCGTCGTCGGTCACACGGCCAGACGAATACAGCGCCAGCGATTTCAGTTCGTGGAAGTGTTCAACCTGCTCGGTGATTTTCTTATCGGCCTCTTCGTCAAAGTCAAGGCCCTTGCGCAACGCCTGCCCCCGCCGCACCAGCGACATCACGCCGGCGATCTGCTTGGGCCCCATGATGGCGATCTTGGCGGTCGGCCACAGATAGGTAAAGCGCGTGTTGAAGCCTCGCCCCGACATGCCGTAGTTGCCGGCGCCGTAGCTGTTGCCCAAGATGACGGTGATGTGCGGCACCATTGAGTTGGAAACCGCATTGATCATCTTTGAGCCGTTTTTGACGATGCCGCCCTGCTCAAAATCCTTGCCCACCATGTAGCCAGTGATGTTCTGCAAAAACACCAGCGGAATGTCTTGCTGGTTGCACAGCTGGATGAACTGCGTGGCTTTTTCGGAGCTGTCGGAAAATAGCGGGCCGTTGTTGCCGAGAATGCCGACGGGAAATCCGTGCACCGACGCCCAGCCGCAAATCAGCGTGGTGCCGTAGCGCGCCTTGAACTCCTCAAAGCGGGAGCCGTCGGTGATGCGAGCGATTACCTCGCGGCAGTCGATCAGCGCTTGCAGGTCGCGCGGCATCAGCCCCAGCAACTCCTCCGGGTCATGGATCGGGTCGTCCGCTGGCATCGTCGGGCCGGGCCC
This sequence comes from Candidatus Poriferisodalaceae bacterium, assembly GCA_965212125.1. Taxonomy (GTDB): domain Bacteria; phylum Actinomycetota; class Acidimicrobiia; order Acidimicrobiales; family Poriferisodalaceae; genus CAYRJD01. The sequence continues at coordinate 2,041,066 of OZ243045.1, forward strand.
CTGCTTGCGCCAGTTCAGATGCGCCACTACCTCGCGGCAAATCCGTATTGCGTCGGCCTCATCTTCGGCTAGGTAATCCGCCAGGCCGGAGGTTTCGGCGTGCATTTGAGCGCCGCCCAGGGTTTCGTCGTCGGAGTCTTCGCCGGTCGCCATTTTCACCAGCGGCGGGCCGCCCAAAAACACCTTGGACTGGTTTTTGATGAAGATGTTGTAGTCGCTCATGCCGGGCTGGTAGGCGCCGCCGGCGGTGGAGCTTCCGAAAACGACCGCAATCGACGGGATGCGCATTTTTGACAGCTCGGTCACGTCGTAGAACAGCCGCCCCGACTCAGCGAAGTGGTCGGTTTGTTCCAGCATCTGCCGCTGCGGATCATCGTCGCCGCGCAGGTCGCCGCCCGCGGACTCAACCAGCTGCACATACGGCAGGCGGTTTTCCCGTGCGATTTGGATGGCGCGCATGATCTTGCGGCCGGAGTACGCAGTCATGGCGCCGCCCAGCACGGTCGGGTCGTTGCCTTCAATCATGCATTCGGTGCCGTTGATGACGCCGATGCCCATCACCAGCCCGCCGCCGATCGTGTATTTGGAGCAGTAGCCGGCGAGCGAACTGATCTCAAAAAACGGGGAGTCGCGGTCGACCAGCATGGAGATGCGCTCGCGCACGGGCATCTTGTCGCGTGAACGCATGCGATCCATCGCGGCTTGCCCGCCACCTTCTGCGGCGGTTTGCTGCAGTTCGTTGAACTCGTCTAGCTGTTCAACCATGTCGGCGCAGTTTTTTGTGAACCACTCAGCGTTGGTGTCGATGTAAGAGCGCAAGACCGGCAAATGTGCTTCTTTCTTGTTGGGGTTAGCGGGAGCGGCCCGACGCAGTTTGCTAGATAGTGGAGCTTGCCGCACGCGGACGTGGGTCTGGGCTAGCTGCCTGTCGCGCTTTTGGGCGTGCCGTTAGCCGCGCCGCTTGTCATGCCGCTCGTCGCGGTGTCCGTCGCGGCGCTCGTCTTCGTGCCGGGTGTCTCGTCCGGCGTCAGCAAAAACCGCAAGCCACGACTAATCGCTGCGTTCACCACCGACATGTGATTTTCGTCGTCAAAGCAATCCCACCCCAGCGTCAGCCCGTCGTAGTTGCGCCCGTCCACCTGGCGATAAAACTCCAGCTGGTGAGAAAACTCATCGGATTCCTCGGAGCCCATCGAGATGTACACCTTGGCGGGCAGCCCGGCGCCGGTGGCGGCAAACTTCGCCTCACGTTCGAACAGCACCTTGTTGTCCCACCACACCGACGGGCTGGCGAGCAGGTAGCCGTCAAACATTTGGGCGTCCGTTAGCAGGCAATGCACGCCGAATGCTGCGCTGAACGAATGCCCCAGCAAGACAATGCTGCCGATCGCATACTGATCTTTGAGTTGCGGCAGCACCTGGTCGCGCAGCCAGATCCGAAATTGTTCGGCACCGCCTAGCAGTTCGGCGGCGGATCGAACGCCCATGACCGGCGGCACTTCGGCCGGAGTGACGGTGAAGTCCATCGCCCGCTGCTCCACCGCGTCGCGGCCGTCAACGTCGTGGGCGATCCCGGCGACTATTGCGTGCGGGATCTGCTTGCCCAAGCCCAGCAGGCGTGTCACATCGGTCGCCGTGCCGAACGTCCAAGGCGCATCCAGGCACAGGATGAGTGGGTATTTGGCGGCAGGTTGGTTGGGCTGGTTGGCTGAGGCAGCTTGGGCTTGCCCGGCGGCTTGCTCGTAACCCGTCGGCGTGCTGACCCAAAGCTGATAGCGACGGCCGACGTCGGGACGCTCCAGAAAACTTAGCGAGCGATCCCAAACCATGATTTGTTGTCCGCCGTGACTACTTGGTTGGCGCGTGCGTGATCATCGTCAATCCGTCGCCGATCGGCAACATCACCGAGCTAGCTCGCTCGTCGGCTTTCACATGTTCGTTGAAGCTCCGTAGCGCTTGGGTGTCATCGTCGCCGGTGCCTCGCCCAGCGCCGCGAGGTTCGGCGCCGTCTAGCACCGCCCCACTCCACAACACATTGTCAACCAGCACCACACCGTGCGGCGACAGACGCCCCATCAGCGCTTCGTAATAGTTGATGTAGTTGGTCTTGTCTGCGTCAATGAACGCCAGATCCACTGGCGGGTAATCCGCCAGATCGCCGAGCGTGTCCATCGCTGGCGCCAGCCGCAACTCGATCCGGTCTTGCACTCCGGCCTGAACCCAGTAACGCTGAGCGATGGCGGTCCACTCCGCAGAGATGTCGCAGCACAACATGCGTGCGTCGGGCGGCAAATACCTCGCCACCGCCAGCGACGAGTAGCCCGTAAACGTGCCCACCTCAACGGCGAACTTTGGTGCCAGCGCCGCTGTCAGCACGCTCATAAATGCGCCTTGCAGGGTGCCGATCTGCATGCGAGAGACGCCGCCAAGCTGCCTGGTTTCGGCGATCAGCGCTTGCTGGAGTTCGTCGGTCGGCAGCGAATGGCTGGCCGCATAGGCAGCGATGTCGGCTAGCACGAAAGCATCTGTGTCGCTCACGCCCGGCAGGGTATTGCGTGCTGCCTGCGCCGCCCGCTTCGGCGGTCGCCTGAAATCGCATCGCCGTCGGTTTCAAATCTGCTCTGCCGACTGGCTGCCGACTGGCACAAGTCCGACAGGTGCGGCAAAATGTGCTATGGCGAAAACAGCAACAAAACCACAAGGCCCTATTAGCGAGAGCGGTCCGAATAGCGGCACCGCCGTGCCCGTCTATGACGCTGATGCTCACATTGCGGAGCCGCCGTCGGTTTGGCAGGAATACGCAGACCCGGAGTTTCGTGATCTGGTGATGCAGTGCCGCATCGAAACGGCTGCTTCCGCCGATGCCGCCGCCGCGGGCAACGGTTCAGCCAGCGCGGGCAGCACCGCCGCCGCCGATGCCGCCGTCAAGGTTGACGCCGCCTTCGCCGAAGGCAAGAAGCTCAGCAACGGCATCGCCCCGGCCTGCATCCCGGACTCCTACGGCACCAAAGTCACCTGGGACGACATCGTGCCCGGCAGCTACGACCCCAAGGAGCGCCTCAAGGTGATGGACGCCGAAGGGCTGGCGGCTGCGCTGATGTTCCCGTCGCTGTACCTGCTGTCGGGCGACATCGTGGACGGCGCCATAGCCGCAGCGAGTGCGCGCGCCTACAACCGCTGGATGGCCGATTTCGTGTTGGAGAATCCGCAGCGGCTGTTCGGCATGGGCGTATGCCCGCTGCAGTCGCCGGAGGAGTCGGTGGCGGTCATCGCCGAGTGCGCCGACGCCGGCATGGTGGGGGTGACCTTCCGCCCCGAGCGCTACAGCGGCATGGAGTTGTTCTCGCCGGAGATGGAGCGGGTGTGGTCGGCGGCCGAAGATCACGACCTCACGGTCGGCATCCACGGCAGCTTCGGTTCGAGGATGCCGAGTTTCGCCAAAACCCGCTACGACAATCAGTTTTTCGTGCACATGGTGTGCCATCCGTTTGAGCAGATGGCGTCGGTGATGGAAATCGTCGCCAGCGGCATTCTTGACGATCACCCCAAGCTGCGGGTCGGCTTTTTCGAGTCGGGGCTGGGCTGGCTGCCGTACTGGTTGGAGCGGCTGGACGAGCACAAGGAGGCGATGCCGCATCTGGTGCCGCGCCTGAAGCGGTCGCCGACCGAGATCTTTTCGGCGCAGTGCTTCGTGACGATGGAGGCGGGCGAGGGCGAGGCCTTTGAGCAGGTGGCGGAGATGGGCTTGGCGCACACCGTGGTTTGGGGGTCGGACTACCCGCATTACGACTGCACATATCCTGGCGCGCTGGCGGAGCTGGACGACACCTTCGGCGGCTTCAGCGGCGAAAATCATCGGGCGCTGCGAGACGAAGTGGTGTATACAAACGCCCGGCGATTTATGGGAATGGATTAGTGATGGATCAGATGGGTGAGACGGTCAAGCTGACAGCGGCCGACGGCTGCGAGTTCAACGCCTATGTGGCGGCGCCTGCGGGGTCGGCGGGCGAGGGCGAGCCCAAGGCTGGTGTGGTTGTGGTGCAGGAGATCTTTGGCGTGAATAGCCACATCCGCTCCGTCGCCGACGGCTATGCGCAGCAGGGTTATCTGGCGGTTGCGCCGTCTTTGTTTGATCGGGTTGAGCCTGGCGTGGAGCTGGCGTATGACGCAGACGGTCGGGACAAGGGCGTGCAGCTTGCGCTCAAGGACTTGTCGATGGACGATGTGATTGTTGACATTGCCGCCGCGGCGGAGGAAGCGAGCAAGGCTGGCCCGGTCGGGATCGTCGGCTACTGCTGGGGCGGGTCGATTAGCTACGTGGCGTCGGCTCGCCTGGCCGATCAGATTTCGGCGGCTTCGGGTTATTACGGCGGGCAGATCATGCCGCACATTGACGAGCAGCCGCAGGCGCCGCTGATGCTGCATTTCGGCAGTGAGGATGCGGGCATTCCGCTAGACGATGTGGATGCCATTGCGCAGCGCCACCCTGACGTGCAGGTGTTTGTGTATGAGGGAGCCGACCACGGATTCAACTGTGATGTGCGGGAGAGCTTTCACCCTGACTCGTCCGAGCTGGCTCGCCAGCGGACCTTGGAGCACTTCGCTAAGTATTTGGTGTAGCTAGCTGCCGCGCTGTCGGCAGGACAGCCCGACCGGGCTAGTCCTAGCCCCCAAGCACTACCGCACCCTGATCAACGGCCGCGTCGCCGTCTTCGGTCAGCACCGAAAACCGCACCAAGCGCTTTTTCTTGGCTGCGTCTGTGTTTGCCTTTGCGCCAGTGCCCGTTCCGGTCTCAGCCCCTGCTGGCAAGTCGTGTTCGTCGTGGATGCGAACGGTCAGCGTTGAAGGCATCAGCACCATCGCTCCAAACCGTCCGACGATTCGCCTGACAAGCTCCGGCTGCCCCGGCGCGATTGTGCGCAGCACAGCCGACACTCCCAACGCCAACGTGGCAGTGCCGTGCAAGATGATCGCTGGCAGCCCCGCCTCCTCGGCGACCGCCGCATCGGTGTGAATCGGATTCCAAATGCGGGCACCCTCGGTGTAGGTGTGTGCCGCCCCCGCTGCCACCGGCACCACCACGTCTTTCATTGGCGTGGCGGGCGGATCGCCCAGCTCTCGTATTGCTGGCAGGTCTAGTAGCGGCATCGCTGCGATGGCATCAGCGCTGCCAGGCCGATTCGAGCTAGCAGACCGGTCCGGCCCGACAGCCTCCACGCCCAGATGAAAGCCACCCTGATAAGTCGTGCAAACGGGCTGCCCGTCGGCGGCAGTCGTGTCAATGCGCATGGTGGTGTACGCACCGGGCTTGCGCTGCTCAACGCCGGAGTAGGTCAGCGCGGTGTTGAGCATGTCGCCCGGCCGCACCAGGCGGTGGATGATTACGTCGTGGGTGGCGTGAACGGAGCGGCGGGTTTCATCGGGCGTGATGCCCCACTTGGTGGCGTTGTCGCGCCCGCTCACAATCACCGGCCACTCAACGCACACCGGAAACAGCGGATGCGCCACTATGCCAGCGTTGCCTTCGCTGCCCTCGTTGCGGCCATCGCCCAGACGAGTGTTGAAGTAGCAATCGTCGGTGTCGCCCAGCGCCGCGCTGTAAGACATCGTCCAGCGGGCGTCTATGTCGTGCGTTAGCGGGCCGACCGTTTCGCCAACCATGTCTGTCGGAACTGGCATGAATCCCCTCGCTCCCTTGCTCTCTTTGTGCGCGGTGCATGCGCGCTCTACGCGCGCAGTGCGCGAAATCTTAGGGGGTAGCGTCAAATCTGTGAATGGTGCTAGCGGTGTGAAAGGTGCTGGCGGCTTCAACGAGGCACCGCTGTTTGCCAGCAACGGCCCGATCGGCGATCTGGTGTTTCGCTTCTGTCGCCTGCTTGTGCGGTTGTTTGTTGTTGGCTGGCTCAGGGTCAAATCCGAGGGCAGGGAGCGCCTTGCCCGAGAGGGCCCGTTCATTATTGCGCCCGTCCACCGATCACACATTGACGGACCGTTGGTTGGCACCTTGACACATCGTCGGTTGCGTTACTTGGGCAAGGAGTCATTGTTTCGGCCAGCGATTGTGGGCTGGTTTATGAAGTCGTTCGGGTCGTTCCCGGTCAAGCGTGGCACGGCCGATCTAGGGGCGATGAAGGCGGCCAAGCGGTTGCTGGATGACGGCGGCGTGGTGCTGGTGTTTCCCGAGGGTGGGCGTCAGGATGTGGGCGACGTCGGCGAGGTGTTTGACGGGGCGGCGTGGCTGGCGGCCAAGGCGAAAGTGCCGGTGGTGCCGGTTGGCATAAGCGGCACTGGCGAGGCGCTGCCGCGGGGTGCGAAGTTTCCACGGCGCACGAGGGCGGCTGTGGTGGTGGGCGAAGTGATGGAGATGCCGACTGCGGCGGATGGGGGAGCGGCCGACCGCGACGACATGCGTGCCTGGAGTGGCCGGCTGAAGGCGAACCTGCAGCAGTGCCAGCAGCGTGCGATCGCAATGGCACAGGGCTAGGGCTTGGGCTGGGGCACTGCGGCAGCTGGGCGGTGTTGCCCGGCCGTTTAAATACCAGTGGCTTTGCAAGCGCTAACCTGGTAAGCAGTGAACCTGCCCGGCTGACCTCAGCTAGGCGCCACTTCCGCAAACGACATCGCTTCCGAAAACACCTAGAGATTCGGAGTAACTACTATGTCAGGTATGGACTGGACTGTGGTCATTGGTTTGATGACGCTTTTCTTTCTGGCGATCAATGGCCACCTCGTGTTTGTGCAGATAGGCCAAAGTTCCGCAAACAAGCGCATGGACAACCGGTTTGACGCGGTTGATGGCAGGTTCAACGCGGTTGACGCCAAGTTTGTTGCGGTTGATGCCAAGTTCGACGCGGTGAATGACAGGTTTGACGCGGTTGATGCCAAGTTCGACGCGGTGAATGAGCGCATGGGCAAACGGTTCGATGCGGTTGACGCCAAGTTTGACTCTGTGAACAGCCGTTTTGACTTGGTGAATGAGCGCATGGATAAACGGTTTGACGCTATGCGGGCCGATATGAAAGACATGCACAAGGAATTGCTCGGGGCAATCCAGGGAGTGGGCAACCGCGTGCAAGCTGTTGATGACCGAGTGGTGAAACTTGACAAGCGAGTCCAAAAGCTTGAGACCGCTGCTGCTGCCGCTGATCAATAGCCCCGCAGCAAGGAGCGATCAGCTGGGCAGGGCTAGCTGCAGCCGCCTGGTAGCTCTGGCTCGCTGGTCTGCTATGCAGTGAACCTGCCCGGCTGACCTCAGCTAGGCGCCACTTCCGCGAACGACATCACTTCCGAAAATATCTAGAAATTCGGAGGAACTACTATGTCAGTTGTGGAATGGGCTGTGGTCGTTGGTTTGATGATGCTTTTCTTTGCTGTTATCAGCACTCAGATTCTGCTTATGCATAAAGGCAAAAATTCGTTGGGTGGGCGGATTGATTTGCTTCGGGCCGATATTCGGGTCGATATGAGAGATATGCGCAGGGAGTTGCTCGGGGCAATTCAGGGCGTGGGTAGTCGCGTGCAAGCTGTTGATGACCGAGTGGTAAAACTTGACGAGCGAGTGCGGAATCTTGAGGTTGGTGCTGCTGCTAACCAGTAGGGGCGCCACGACCAAAAGGCATCTTGACCCACCACTCTGCACCAACCACACCGGGCTAGCTCTGTTCCACTAGAGTGACTCGCACCTGGCTGTAGGGCTGGTGTCACTTCCAATCAAGATGTCTAACTTGTTGAGGAGTGCCAGTGTCGTCAGATGAAGTGCCAGTGTCGTCAGATGAGTGGTGGATCGTTTTAGCGGTCGTCTGCATTTTATTTGTACTTAACCTTTTTATCTGGTCGGCTCTGATCACCAGTTGGAGAAGCGATAGCCAGAAGCGGCTTTCAAAGCGAGGTCTCCGAAATGAGATACGCGATGTTCAATGGGACATGAAGGAGTACGTGCGCAAGGAAATGGGAGACGTGCGCTCGGAGCTATCGGAATTAAAAGAGCAAATGCGTAAGCAGCGCGATGAGCGGCTTGAGGAGAACAGAGCCATCGCTGCTCGGGTTAAAAAGCTTGAGATTGGTGCTGCTGCCAGGCTGTAGCGACAAGACGCTGCTACCTACCCAACTACCTACCTGCCGCGGCGGCTGATCGCTTCCGTGTCAAACCGCACCTCGTAGATCGCCGGCCAGCGTTTGCCCGTGATCAAGAAGGTGTCCGTGTCGGGGCGGTAGGCGATGCCGTTCAGCACTGCATCTGCGTCGGCTGCGGCCGGGTGCGGACTGATGAGACCCGACATGTCGGCCACGGCAACGACCTCGCCGCGATGCGTCGCCCGCATGGCGTCGGCGTCTTCGGCGGCGGCATCCACCCCCGGGTCAATCACAAAAATCACGTCGCTCTGCCAGACGTTCGCCCACACCAGCTCATCCACACATTCCAGTTCGTTCAGCCGATCGATCGAAGCAGACTGACGCTCGCCCGCCCCGGCGCCAGCTAGCGAGTTGCTGCCACGTGACTCCTCGGTCTGCGATGGCGGATAGAAGTCGGCCACGATCACCTCGCCCGCCTCTAGCAGCTGGTCTTCGGTCAGCAGCTTCAGCTTGTTGGTGCCGTCGCTCTTGATCAGGTGATCCTTGTGGTTGCCGGGGCTATGGCACAGCCCCCAACCCTCGCCCTCGTAGCCGAACGTGCCCAGCGGTTCGAAGGTGTCAATGTCGTAGCTAGTTGCGATGCCCGCCCGCCAGGTCAGCCAGATGATGCGGTCGCCGACACGGGTGAACCCTTCGCCGAAGTGATCCGGATTGCCGAGCACCGACAGCTCCGCCTCGGCGCACCCATCGTCGCAGCAGCCATCGGTACACCTTTGCGCTGCCGCCAGCTGCGACAGGTCGTTCACGAGCAGGCTCGACTCGCCCACGATCCCCGTGCTCTCGTAGAGCTTGCCGTTGAAATATTCAAGCCCTTGGGTGAACCTGGCCTTGTCGTGCGGATAGATGGCTACTACTTCGTAGCTGAGATTGACCGGCTCGCTCGGGGGCGACGTTGATGGATCGTCCGAGGTTGCTCCCGGCGTACCTTCTGCCGAATCGCTACCCGAGGAGTTGCCGTCCGACGAATCGCCGTCCGACGGAACAGCCGTCGCTTGGTTGGCTGCCAGGCTTTCGCTTTGGGTGGCGTCGCTGCTTGATCCGCAGGCGGCTGCTCCAATAGCAAGCCCGATCCCCAGCGCTGCCAATGCTGCCGTCGCGGGCAGCGCGGGCAGGCCGCGAAACGAAGCAGTCAAATTGCGAAACAACGCCGTCGCCAAACCCGTCGCTAAGCCCGTGGCCAAACCCGCCGCCGCTACCTACGCCCCCGCAAACCCACGCGCAGCCTTCGCAAGCTCACGCAGTTCGGCCCGCTCGTCCTCGGTCAGCACCTCAAAATCGGGCGCATGCATCTGATCGGTCGCCGCCTCAACCTGCTCACGCTGCTCGGCCAGCCCGCTCACATCGGGGTAGGGCTTCTTCCAGCCGAAAAGCTCCGCATTCCACTCGCCCGCCGGCCCCGACAAGATCGCCTCCAGCGGACCCATGCCCGCCTCACGCACCGCCACGCAATGGCGCCCAAATCGCAGCTCCCGCATTGTCTGCGCCAACTGAAAAGTGCGCGCCGGGCCAGCCTGGTCGGGCAGCGACTGCTTGCGCCAGCCGTCAAAGGTCGGCGCACCCTCGCCCGCCGCCGACTGCACCACCTTGTCCATCAGCTCGCCAAACCGCTCAACGCCTTCCATGCCCGCCAATTTCTCGTCGCCCCACTCCTGGCAGATGCGCGCCCAGATGGCCGCCCCTTCGGCCGGAGCGGTGATCGCCCGCCCCTGCTCCACCATCCCGAGCATCGTGTCGGGGTCCCAGAAAAACGCTGCGTCAACCACCTCTTGCGGCGTGCAGTCGCCCAGCACGCCCAGCCGACCCACCGCATAAGAGCCCGGCCCCTCCGCCATCCCCGCGGCGGCGGCTTTTTCCAAGGTGCCTGGCGCCAGCAGCCACTCCATGGCCAGCATTCCAACCGAGCCACGCATGCTGCGAGCGATAGTGGTCGTTTCCATTTGGGTGCCTGCCTTTGCCGAGCGCTCTGGTGTCGCGAGCCTAATCGCCGCAGCGAATCTGCCTAATCGGGGCTAGGTGTGAGAGGGCGGCGCGGCGAGCCAGCGCGGATTTGCATTCGAAAAATCCGCTGCACTAACCTCTGCCCATGGTTAACAAAATTCCAGACGATTATCCCAGAGTTTCTTACTCGCTGTCGGTTGATGGGGCCGCCGATGCGATTGAGTTCTACAAATCCGTGCTTGGTGCCACCGAGCGCATGCGGATACCGATGCCGGACGGCAGGATCGGACACAGCGAAGTGCAGATTGGCGATTCACTGTTGATGGTCGCTGATGCGTTCCCAGAGATGAACTTCAACAGCCCCAAAACCATCGGCGGAACCGCCACAGCGTGCATGGTGTATGTGGAAGATGTTGATGCCACTTTTGCGGCGGCGCTGGCGGCGGGTGCCACGCAGGAGCGGCCGGTTGAGGACATGTTTTACGGCGACCGCACGGGAATGTTCATTGACCCTTGGGGTCATAAGTGGAGTATTTCCACACACATTGAGGACGTTGATCCTGACGAGTTGGCGCGCCGCTCCGATGAGGAAATGAAAAAGATGGTGGAAGGCGGCTAGCTAGGTCGCCTGGTTTGGTCGCTCGCCGGTGCCGTCGGCGCCGCTGGTGCCACCAGCCTCACCGCTACTACCCCACGCAAACAAATACACCAGCGAGGCCACCCCGAGCAGCGCGCTAGCGATCGCCAGCGCAATCGGCACCGTCGCAAGCTGCGCAACCACACCCAGCGCAGTTCCGCCCACAACCTGACCCAGCGACTCAGCCTGACCCAAGAACGAAATCACAGTCGCTCGCACAGACGAGTCGGTCTGGCGGTTCACCAGGGTCTCGGCCAAAGGGAAGCTGAGCTCGGTGGTTACCTCTCGCAGCGTCCAGCCGCCGATGGCCAGCGCCAACCACGGACCCAGCGCCAGCCCCAACACCCCGACGCAAGACAAGCCCAGCAAAAACATCAACAGCCCGACCGAACGCCGTGCGCTCATCGAGTCGACGTGCCGCCCCAGCCAAGCCACCAGCGGCAGCTGCAGGGCGTTCATCACGTACCAAACCGCCCCGATAAACAAGACCGCTTCGGCTCCGCTCGCCTCGGGCAGTCCGAGGTCGGTGACACGAATCGTGTCCAGACCGTCCACGGCTTGGTTGGCGGCGCCGAAAAATGCGGTGGAGATCAGCACGACCAGCAGCACGCGTTGATGCCGCACCCGGCGAGCGCCTGCCCGGGCGGTGCTAACGGCTGCTGGCCAGATGCGGGTGCGCAAACCGCCAGCGGGGGTTGGGGTTGTGTCGGCTGGAATTGCGGACTGGGCGGGTGTAGCGGGCACGGCAGGCTCGCCGGTAGCAAACGCCCGCGTCTCAGTCATCGTCTTCGCCAGATAGATCGCCGCCGCCAAGCTCAGCGAACCCACCACCACCATCGCAGCGACCACCGACCACACGCCGATCGCCGCCGTTATCGGCAGCCCGCCCATCAAACCAATCACCCGCCACTTGGCGTGCGTCACGATCAGCGTGTCCGCCGACCGGTCAGATTCGTCGGTCACCCAGGCGGTAGCGGCACCGCTTTGCATCGTCCAGCCGATCCCAAACAGCACCTGCCAGCCAAGCAGCGCCGGAAAAAACGAAGTGACGGGCGCCAGCATCATCGCCGCCCCCATAACCGCATAGGCCAAACACACCGACCACTTGCGGCTCCACACGTCGGCGATCACGCCGGTGGGCACCTCCGCCAGCAAGATCGTGAGCTCCAGGGCGCTGCCCAACAGCACCAGCCGCAGCGGCGACAGCTCCAGCTCAACCACCCACCACACCACGGCGGCGAGCCCCCAGCTAAAGATGACGCCCTGGGCTACTCCGGTCAGCAGATAAAGCCGGTGCGGGTGGGCGCTCACTCAAAAACCTTACGGGCACCGGCCGGGCTGCTTGCTAACTTTTGGTCGTGGCAGCTAACGCGAAGACAACTAAGGCGAGTGGCGGGCGACCTAAGAGCAGCGCTCTACCCAAGGGGCTGGCAGAACGACCTGACGGCGTGCGGGTTTGCGGATGGGGTGAAGGCCACGCCGACTACGCCCACTACCACGACACCGAATGGGGCGTGCCCATCACCTCCGACGTGGGGCTGCTTGAGCGGATGTGCTTGGAAGGGTTTCAGTCGGGGCTGTCGTGGCTGACGGTGTTGCGCAAGCGTGAGAACTTTCGTTCGGCGTTTAAGGGTTTTGACCTAGACAAGGTGGCGGCGTTTGGCGAGTCCGACATTGAGCGGTTGCTTGGGGACGCTGGCATCATTCGCCACCGCGGCAAGATTGAGGCCACCATCGCCAATGCCCGGGGCGCTCTGGAGATGGTGACGGAGCACGGCAGTCTCGCCAAGGTGTTTTGGGGTTTTGAGCCTGACCCGAAGTCTCGCCCTAAGAAGGTTGATCACGCTGCGTTGATGGCGATGACGCAATCGCCGGAGTCGCAGGCGATGAGCAAGGTGCTGAAGGTTGGTGGCTGGAAGTTTGTCGGGCCGACTACTTGTTATGCGTTGATGCAGGCGGTGGGGATCGTCAATGACCACCTTGAAGGGTGTTTTCGCAGGGATGAGGTCGAGCGGCTGCGAACGCAATCTTAACGCGTGCTAAGGTGAGGCCAGGCATTTAGCTATGCCACTGCCCATACCCTGCCCTCCGCCAGTAACCAGCGCCTTTTGGCCTTGTAATTTAGACATTTCAATAAATATATTAAGAAATCACAAATAGCTTTTAAAACTTTTAGAAAAAATTTCCAAGTTAGATTTGAAACTCAATCGATAACCAAACATAAGTAGGAGCAGATATGTCAACCACAAAACCCTTCACCGCTCAAGAGAATACGGCCGACCAGGTAGATCCCGGCGAGTTCTTAAAGGGCAAGAAATTTTTGCTGGGACGCTTTGATACTACGGCGGGTCCAGTAGAACACATAGCTGAAGAAAGGGACCGCCTAACCAGGTTAAAGTGGGAGAATTTTTCTGCTCAACTGCTGGGATGCACAGTCGGGGCAGAGATTTCAGACATTCAGATAAAAGCGGATATGAGCGACGAGGTTATTGCTGAAATTCGTTCTGCGCTTTTGGAATATAAGGTCTTGTTCTTCAGGAATCAGCTTATTAGCTCCGAAGAACACATTGGGTTTGCCCAGAGGTTCGGTGAGCTGGAAGTCCATCCTTTTTTGCCCAGCAATAAGGAGAGGCCTGAATTGGTGCGCTTTCAAAAGGATCAAGCCACAGGGGGCTATGAAAACGGCTGGCACAGCGATGTGACTTGGCGCGAATGTCCTTCTATGGGGGCAGTCCTGCATGCCGTGGATGTCCCAGAAATAGGAGGGGATACATTGTTTGCAGATATGTATGCCGTTTATGAGGGCTTGGACGAAGAATTGAAGGCCAAGATTGACCCGCTGATGGCCGTAAACGACTATATGCAGGCTTTTGGCCAGATGGTGCCAAAAGAAAAGCAAGCTGAAATGAGAGAGACGTACCCTGCAGTCCTGCATCCCGTAGTGCGGACTCACCCTGAAACTGGACGCAAGCTCCTGTATGTTAATCGCTTTTTCACTTCGCATATTGAAGGAATGGACCAAAAAGAAAGCGAAGAGTTATTGAAAATGCTTTGCAGGGTGCCAGAGATTCCAGAATATCAATGCCGTTTCAGGTGGGAAAAGGATTCGATGGCTTTTTGGGACAATAGAGCAGTTCAGCATTATGCGGCCAGCGACTATTGGCCCAATAAGAGAGTGATGGAGAGAGCCAGCATTATTGGTGACAGGCCCATCTAGCTAGTCTAAAAATTTAGCTGGCAGTTAAGAGATTGTAAGCACGATGGCAACTTGGCTGTCTTAGACGACAGGAAGTTTGTGGGTCCGACCACTTGTTATGCGTTGATGCAGGTGGTGGGGATCGTCAACGATCACCTTGAGGGATGCTTTCGCAGGGACGAGATTGAGCGGTTGCGCTAGTTAATTTCCCGCCTTACGCCGTGTTCGGTTGCTAGATGTGACATTGGTACGTCGTGTGAATCAATTGGTAGCAAATCCACAACGTTGTCGGCCCAGCAAACCCCAACCCGCAAGCAGTCGTCAGGTAGGCGTGCCAGCAGCTCGTCGTAGTAGCCCGCTCCGTGTCCGAGTCGGTTGCCTTGCTTGTCAAACAACAGCCCCGGCACCAGCGCAGCGGTGATGTGATGCGCAGGAATCTCGATCGCATCGCTGGTTGGCTGCATGAAACCGAAGTGATGCAGCTCCATGGCGCCGGTAGCCGGATGAATGGTGAGCGGTCCGCTGTTTGGAGTGCGAGTGATGGCGAAGTGTTGCCAACCGAGTCGGTCGGCCAGCGGCTCTAGAGCAGGTTCCGCTGGCAGCTCTCCGAACCGCGTCAACATCGCTCGATAGAACAAGACCAGCGACCCGGGCTGGGCGATGATTGGCTCGAGGAACTCGGTGAGCAAGTCAACCAGATGCTCATTTGAGCTGGCTAGCCGTTCGCCATCAGTCTCGTCGTCGGAGACCTTTCGTCTTGCCCGGCTCCACCTCCGCCAAAGGTTTTTGGAGTCGGTCGGGCTGGGCTGACCAGGCGGGCCGGGCGCAGCCGCACTCGCAGCCTTTGAGTCAGGCAATCGTTTCTGGCTGGTTGCTGACCAGCAGCTCCGCCACCGAAGCGTTGTTTTCCAATCGCAAAATGTCCGCCACCGTGTCGGCCAAGTCGTTGGCATCAATCATGATGGATTCGTCCACGCCGAAGTCGGCGGTCATGTCGGTTTTGACGTAGCCCGGGCAGACGGCGGTGCAGCGAATGCCGTTCTCAAACTCGCCATGGCGCACGGCGTGATGCAGCGCCATCGCTGCGTGCTTGGACATTGCGTAGCCCGGCGCAAAGGTGCCCTTCACCCGCTTGCCCGACATCGAGACCACATTCACGATGCGCCCCTCACCGCTCTTGCGCAGGTGGGGGAGTGCGGCCCGTGTCAGCCACAGCGGCGCCTTGGCGTTGACCACCCACATTTCCTCCAGGTGCTCATCGGTCAGGTCGTTGAACGAATCGGTGTGGATGACGCCAGCGTTGTTGACCAGACAGTCCAGGCGGCCGTGCGTGTCGATCACTTCGGCTAGCCAGCGTTGCGGAGCGTCTGCGTCTTTGGCGTCGTAGGTGTGGGTGCTTATCGCGCCGTCACCTCCGATCATCGCGCCGCCGCCGCTGTTGATCCAGGTCGCGACGCTTTGCTGCAGAGCGGGTTCGTCGCGTGCGCCCAGCGCCAGCGCCCAGCCTTGAGCGTGCAGAGCTTTCGCCAGAGCCGCCCCGATGCCGCGGTTGGCTCCGCTGATCATTGCTACCTGACCGGTGATGTCTCGCATGCCAGCAGGGTAGGGCAGCCGCAAGAAGTGGTTGCTGTTTGGCGCAGCGTGGCTGTGCCGGGCTAACTCGGCTCGGTCGCCCAGCTTGCGGGGTCGCCCCAATGGTCGTCGTACACGATTTCGCTGAGCGGTCGCCGGCGAACTGGTCCGTGGCGTCCCGCTGGTTTGCCGAGCGGAATGACTGCGTGGATGGCGACGTCTTCGGGGATGCCCAGCAGCTGGCGCAACTCCGGCTCGACCGCACCGTGCCAGCCGGTGATGACGCCGCCGTACCCAAGGGCGCGTGCGGCCAGCAAGAGATTTTGCACGGCGGGGTAGACCGAAGCGCCCTCGGTGTGAGTGGCGGGGCGGTAGCGCACCAGGCACGCCAGCACCACGACGGGGGCTTGCTCGAAGTTGTCGACGAAGTGCTGCATGGTGCGTGCCATGCGTGCGGTCGGGGTGTCGGGCGAGTCGGTTGCGCTGTCGGGTGAGCCGGTTGCGCCGCCAGTGCTGCCGCTAGCCGCGTCGTCAGCCCCACCGTCGGCCGCGTCGTATCCGTCGGTGCGGGACTTCTCTTTCCAGCCGGCACGAAACGTCTCGCCCAACAGCGCCTTGGCTTGCTTGGCACCCGGCCCATCGCGCAGCACCAAAAAGCGAAACTTCTGCCGATTCGATCCGCTGGGAGCACGACCGGCGTGCCACAAAATTGTTGCTAGGTCTTGTTCGGGGATTGGGTCTGGCAAGTACCGGCGGATGGCTCGCGTGGTGGCGAGGCCTTCCAGCAGGCCGATCTGGCTGGCGGCTTGGTTGGCGATCTGGCTGGTGTCGGTCTGCGCGGCGGCAGTTTGCGCGGCGGCAGGTTTCGCACCATCGTCAGGCACCGCGTCACCCACACCCATCACGACGAGCTGGAAAGCAGGTCAACCAGCTTCACGATCTCATTCTCAGTAATCACACCCACCACACGATTGCCGCTGTCAACCACCGGGTAAATCTCAAGCTCAGCGTCGGTCAGCGCCTCGGTCGCCTCCCGCAAAGTCCACGACGGGCGCGCAGGAACCAGATCGGTCATCATTATCTCGCCCACCGTTTTCGTCCCCCACTCCGCCTGATCAACCTGCTGAACGTCGGCCAACCGAATCACCCCCAAAAACCGCTTGCCCGGCCCATCAACGACCGCCGCCGCCACCAGGCTCTGCGGCATCGCAATCTTCCACACGAAATCCGTCAGGGTGTCGTCCGGGTTCGCCAGCGGCACGTCACGAATCAGCGCCTGCGTAACGGGCAGCTGCATGCGCCGCTCCAAATAGCCGGTGCGAGCCTCCCGCTGATACTGCGAAACCGACGACCTGCCGACCACCACCTGCGTCACCGCCACGGCGATTAGCCCCGGCACCACGAAGTCGGGCGCGCCCGTTGACTCCGCCACGAACATCACCGCCGCCAGCGGCGTCCGATAGCCCGCCGCCAAAAACGCAGCCACGCCGATGAACGGGAAGAACGCCAGCGACTCAGCGCCCACATCGATCCAGCCGCCCACCAGCCGCCCGATGATCAGCCCGAAAACCGCCAGCGGAATGAACACGCCGCCGACTCCGCCGCCGGCCAGCACCGTGGATGTGGCGACCACCCGAGCCACCAACAACGCACCCAACAACCACAGCGACGACTGTGGGTCGAGCACCCACCCGGTCAGCTGCCCTTCGGTGGTCGGCCCCAGCGTGAGCGGAGCGTCAAAGAGATAGTGCGACAGCACCGCCAGCCCCGACAGCAGCGCCGCGCCGATCAGTGCGGTCAGCCACCACGGGCGGTTGGAGGTGTTGATGCGCTTGGCGCGAGCCACGATGCGCGAAAAGATGGTCGACCCGATGCCGCACAACGCACCCACCACCGCCGCGCCGATCAGCTCGCGGCGTCCGAATCCGACCGACACCGCCGCGGTGTCGGCATCAAACGGCAGCGTGCTGAAGTCCGTTACCAGCACGTATGTGATGTAGCTGCTGGCGCTGGCGAGCAGGGCAGGCAGCAGCGCTCGCCGGCCGAGGTCGCTTTTGTAGGGGGCTTCCAGGGCGAAGAGCACGCCGGTGGCGGGTGCCTGGAAGATGGCGCTCACGCCGGCGGCGGCTCCGGCGACTAGCAGCCCGTAGCCGTCCTGGCCGAGGAATAGTTTTCTGAGCCGGCGCTGCGTGAATGAGCCGGTGGTTGAGCCGGCGTAGATGGCGGGGCCCTCTAGCCCCACCGCACCGCCTAGTCCGATGGTGGTGATTCCGGCCGCCAGGCGAAACGGCATGTAGCGCAGCAGCATTGGGTGGTTGCGGTTGTGGTAGGCGCGGATGTATTCCTCTGCGGTGGAGCTTGACAGCACCCTGCCGATGTTGGCCCAGCGCAGGATCAGCACCGCTGCGAATAGTCCGACCGCGGGGGCGAGGGCTTGCTGCCACAGGTCGAGCTCGAGCACTCTGGCGAGCAGCACCTTTTCGCTTACGAGTGCGACTGCGGCGACTAGAAGTCCCGTCGCCACGCCTACGACGACGTACGTGCCTAGCCTGAGTAGTCGATTTTTCACGTGCGGAGAGGGTGGGATTCGAACCCACGGATGAGGGAACCTCATCACTTCCTTAGCAGGGAAGCCCGTTCAGCCAGACTCCGGCACCTCTCCACGGCCAGGTCGTGCGGTTGGCGTTGGCCGTTGCTTGCCAGCGCCGGTCGCAGCAGTTGAGCCGCTAGGTAACAGCGATGTTAGCGATCTGCGCGGTGGGTGGCGGGAGGCTGGCTGGTAGCGGCGGCGAGCAGCGGTAGCTTGGCAGGCGGAGGGGTGGCAGAGCGGACGAATGCGACGGTCTTGAAAACCGTTGAGGTGCAAGCCTCCGGGGGTTCGAATCCCCCTCCCTCCGCCACCAAATCTGCGCCGGATGTAAATAGGCGGCGCAAGTAGTAAGCCTAACCAAATCCGGCAGATGGTATAGTTTGAGTTCGGCAAATGGGCTACTTAGAACTCGGCAGATGGTATAGTTTGAGTTCGGCAAATGGGCTACTTAGACCAGAAACAGAGCCAGCATGGCGACCAGCAATCATTACAAGCGAATTCAAGACGACACCCTTAGGGAGCTTCTGGACGTGGTCCCTGCCGTGAGTTTGGTCGGCCCGCGCGGTGTCGGTAAGACCACGACTGCAGAGCAGATAGCCAACACGTCAATAAATCTTGACATTCCAGCGACACGTTCGGTTGTTGAGGCCGATGTTGACCGGTTTGTTGACTCACCTGAACCAATTTTGGTTGATGAATGGCAGCGACTACCACAGGTGTGGGACATTGTGCGCCGAGCTGTGGATGCGGATGACCGACCGGGTCGATTCATCCTCACCGGTTCCGCCAAGCCGACGAACCCTCCAACACACACCGGAGCGGGGCGGATCGTCATGATGCGCATGCGGCCGATGAGCTTGCACGAACGGTGGGCGTCGACTCGCGAGCCGACGGTCAGTCTCGCCAAGCTGCTGGGTGGTGGTTCGCAAGGCAGCCAGGCAGGGCTGGTGAAGATCGTCGGTGAGACCGACGTCACCTTGCAGGACTACATGGATGAGATCGTCGCTGGGGGTTTTCCTGGAATGCGTAGCCGCAACGGGGGAAAGCCGCCTGGGCAGCGGAAGCCGACTAGCCGGAGATGGCCTGCGAATCTGCGACTGGCTGCCTATTGCGAGAATATCGTGGATACAGAGTTTGGGCTGGAGGGTGTCGTGGTGCGCAACCCGGCCGCACTTCACAGCCTCCTCGTGGCATACGCGGCAGCCACCTCAACGACGGCCTCGCTCAACACCATCAGCGAAGCCACTTCAAGCATCTCCGATTCAAAGCCAGCTAAGAAAACGGTGCTCAATTACATAGACAAACTGAAACAGATGTGGCTGGTGGACCCGATTGATGGATGGGTGCCGACAAGAAACACGATCAAGCGGCTCACTCAGGCACCGAAACACCACCTCACCGACCCGGCTTTGGCGGCGGCGCTACTAGGGGCTGACGCCGAGTTGCTTTCGCTTGGCAGGGCGGCGGGTTCGTCAGGCTTGATTGATTCCAAGCTTCCTTCACAGTTGTTTGAGTCGTTGATTGCTCTCAATTTGCGTGTGTATGCGCAGGCGTCTGGTGCAAAGGTGTTCCATTGCCGGACTAGGGCGGGGGAGCATGAGGTTGACTTCATAATTGAACGGGCAGATCGACGAGTGATGGCTGTCGAGGTCAAGTTCAAAGAGGTAGCCGATGAGAAGGATTACCGTCATCTGAGATGGTTGAAGCGGGAGCTAGGTGATGACCTCTTGGATGCTGTGATGGTCACTACGGGTTCATATGCGTACCGCCGACCCGAAGATGGCATTGCTGTGGTGCCAGCGGCACTGCTGGGGCTGTAGTGGAGGTGGGCCCGAAAGTCATTGAAGAGCAAGCCTGCGAAGGTTTAAATCGCTCTTCTACTACCTTCGTTACCAAATGAGCCTTAGATCTCACATGCGGCCGCTCGCTAAAAAATTCGCCCATAAATCCGCACCACTTGAAGCATTCTCATAGTAATATTGAGCTTCATTTAGCTTTGCTTACAAAAAGTTATGAAAATTAGTGAGGTTTTATCTTGGTTGTAGGAAGAATTCGAACGATAGCTTATCCAGTAATATTTTTTTCAATATTTCTTGTGCTATGGATATTTGTAATAGACGACAGTTCTTATGGTCAAGATGGATTCTATTCAACCTGGTTTGCATCGGGACTTCTACTTATTATTCTTGGTGGCTTAGCCACTGAAAGGCATTTTACTAGGCCTCTAGACGTAATAGTCAACGCATCTCTTATCGCCTTCCTTCTGGTAACTCCGGAGAGCTTTAGTTTTCTCCCGCTTCGTTGGCCATTATTCCTTTATGCAGTCTCATTGCTTTTTCTTGCGCTAATTGCGTATACCGTATTCAACATAGAAAAAGATAAGGGGTTTTATGGGCAGATCCTTGCAGGTTTTACTTATTCAGTTTCAAAGTATTTAGGTAGTTCAAGAGTACTATTTTCAGTAGTATTTATTTTGTCAGTTGCAGATGTATATTTATCATCTATGGAATATGGTGGTTTCCCTGGAAATGAAACGCGCTCCTTAGTATGGTTACTGTCGTTTTGGGTATTGATTTTTATAATTCCTATTTTGGATGAAAAACTACTCATGCCTTTCTGGCGGAGACTTAAAAATAGTAATAACCCCATGCTTGTAGGAAGGATTGTCAAGCTCCACAACCCTAACATAGTCGAAATTGAACAATTTGAAGGTTCACCAGTCATAGAGCTGGGAGACATTTTAATTCTAGATAATATCCGAACGACGAGTATTTCTAACTCCTCAACTTTTGCATTGCTCTCTACAAAGCTAAACACGGTTGATATTCGATACTTGCGAGCATACTGTCCAGGCTTGTCAGAGGCTGATATTAGGAAGAAAAAATACGCCTTCAAAGCAAAAATGAAAGATGTCTCGGATGAAGCTTTAGAACTTTCTGAAAGCTTTGATAAGCTTGTTGGTTATATCTATCAGGATTCTGATATTGATTTGATTAAGATTAGGATGATTGAGGGTCCAAAAGCTGAAGAGCTACAGCAAGGTGATCTCGTTTCTGTTGAAATTAAAGATCGATCAACAAAATATCAAATTATTAATGTCAAAACAGATATTGAGTATATATACGATCAGAATACTGAAGGAGGGAAGGTCATAAGTGCAAAGCAAATTGGGCATTGGGAGGCAGGTGATAAGCAGCGATTTTCAGGTAATCACTGGGTTCCTAACATGAATTCTTCGGTTACTACCGAAGACCAGAATAAAGTACCTGATGGTATTGACAGCAATTTTGCAGCTAATAAGAATATCTATAAAGTTGGAGTTATTCCAGGCTCGGAGTATCCAATATATATTGATCTTGAAAATAGCATGAATCATCATATTGCTATTTTTGGTAGAACAGGCAGTGGGAAATCGCAAATGGCTGCTGGTATTATTAAAAAGTTATCGGAAAATGATTGTAAGGTAGTGGTGTTTGAAGAAAATCAAAGTGCTACACAATCACTTACTTATCATATCGGGCCTGGTAATTATGCCAATATAGATGCAAATAAGTTCAATCCTGATAAGGACCTTCCACCTGAAAATCTTCAAAGCATTTTTGTTATTAACCTGCTCTCTGGTAATAAAAAAGTAACTCGTACCGAAGTTGCTAAAGTTATCGAGAGTATCATTGAATATAAGGATAGTAATAAGGAACAAAAAGTATGTATTGTTATGGAAGAAGCATACGACTTTATCCCTGAATGGACATTTGATGATGCTAATAAAGGTCAACCAGAAGTAACTCGGATTACTAGATCAGTCCTGAAGTCACGAAAATATGATATTGGATTTTTAATAATTACCCAGCGCACTGCAATTGTAACAAAATCAATTTTATATCAGTGTAATACTGTTATTTCATTGCAATCTTTTGATGACACAGCTGTGGATTTTATAAAAACCTATGCTAGCCGAAGCTTTTTGGATTCCTTGAGTATTCTTCCTCGTTTTCATGCACTTGTGGTTGGCAAAGGATCTAGTTGTGATGGACCTGTAATTGTTGATTTTTTTGAGGAAGAGGAAAAAGAAAAGGAATAAGAGTTCTATACAGAGGTTTCCACCCTCAAGTAATTATCTAATCCCGCTGCGCAAGTCGTCTAGCCATTCATCGGCCTGACTGCGGGCTGGATCGACACTGACTGTTGCTTCGTCTGCAACCGCCTTGTCGGTTGATCCGTCTGCATCAAGGCTTCCACTAGCCACCGGATACGAGCCCAGGAACTTCACGTCGTGCTGCTTCATCTTCAAGCTGCGCAAGCAATCCGCCACCACCGGATCAGCAATATGCCCGTCAAAGTCAAGCAGAAAGCAGTAGTCACCGAGGTTCGTGCGAGCTGGCCGCGACTCCAGCCGAGTCAGGTCGATTCGCCGCGCAGCGAACTCCTGCAAAATCTGAATCAAACTGCCCGGCACGTTCTGGCGCTGGAACACGACCACGCTGGACTTGTCCCGCCCGGTTGCCGCGGGGATGCCCTCACCCGCAAGCAACAAGAACCGCGTCTTGTTGCCGGGGTGGTCTTCAACCGCAGTCGCCAGCGTCTGCAGCCCGTAAACCTCCGCCGCCCGCGGGCTAGCGATCACCGCCACGCCCTCGCCTTCGCCCACGCCCTGGCCCTGGCCCTGGTCTTCGCTCAGCTGCCGTGCCGCCTCGGCAGTAGAAGTAGCCGCCTGCAGCTGTGCGTCAGGCAGGTTGCTGCGCAGATACGTGCGGCACTGCGCCAGCGCCACCGGAAAAGTCACCACCGCCCGCACGTCCTCAAGCGTGGTGTCGGGCAGCGCCAGCAGATCCAGCCGCACGTCCAGCACCACCTCACGCTGTATCAATAAGGACAGATCAAACGCCAGCGTGTCTTGGGTGACGTTGACCGCCCCCTCGATGGCGTTCTCGATCGGCACGAACCCGGCGTCAACAGAGCCCTCCGCCAGGGCGGCGAGCACGTCCGGGATTGACGAGTACGGCTGCCCGACTGCGGCGGCGAGGTCGGGCTGGTTGTGCAGGGCCTGCTCGGTGTAGGTGCCGGCCGGGCCGAGGTAGCCGATGCGCGTGCGAGGTTCAACGGAGTTCATCTCAACCTTGCCCTTGCCTTCGGTAGCGTCAGCGGCGCACTAGCGCACTATTAGACGGCAGGATAGGGCTATGGAACAAGCGCGACTTGCTGAACTGTTGGCCGGGGTGGCGGACGGCTCGGTTTCGCCCGACGACGCCATGGCGGCGCTGAAGCGGCTGCCGTTCGCCGACCTGTCGCACACTCGGGTGGATCATCATCGCCAACTGCGCACCGGCAAGGCCGAGGCGATCTATGGGCCGAACAAGACGCCGGCGCAGTGCGTTGACATTGTGGGTGAGCTGCTGGCGGCGGGCGATGGTCCGGTGGTGCTGACCCGTGCCGATGCGGCGCAGGCCGAGGCGGTGCTGGCGGCGCATGACGGTGGCGTGTTGCGCAGCGGCGTGGTGGTGTGGCGTGCGGCGGCGAGGCGGGACGAGAACGTGGTGATCGCTGCGGCCGGAACTTCGGACGGCGCGGTGGCGGATGAGGCGGCGGCGGTGCTGGACGCTCACGGCGTG
This sequence comes from Candidatus Poriferisodalaceae bacterium, assembly GCA_965212125.1. Classification (GTDB taxonomy): domain Bacteria; phylum Actinomycetota; class Acidimicrobiia; order Acidimicrobiales; family Poriferisodalaceae; genus CAYRJD01. The sequence continues at coordinate 2,064,742 of OZ243045.1, forward strand.
GCGGCGACCAGCGTGCCCGACGTGGGCGTGGCGGGGCTGCATCGCTTGTTGGCGGAGGTGGATGTTTTGGCGGCCGCCGACCTGGTGATCGTGGTGGCGGGAATGGAAGGTGCGCTGGCGACGGCGGTGGGCGGCATTACCGCTGCGCCGGTGATTGCTGTGCCGACCAGCTCTGGTTATGGCGCGGCGCTGGATGGCGTGACTGCTTTGTTGGCGATGCTTAGTTCTTGTGCGGCGGGGCTGACCGTGGTCGGAATCGATAACGGGTTCGGCGCGGCGATGGCGGCGTTGCGGATCTTGGACTTGAGCCAGCGGCAGCGCGAGGGTGGGGCGGATGCGGCGGCTGGTGGGGCTGCGGGCGTGTCGTCGGGCGAGACCAGCACAGCAACCACAAACGGCCGCCTGTGAGCGAAACGCCTCCCGCCAGCTCTTCCGCCCCCAAGACCGCCTGGTTCCACCCGACATCGGGCATCGCCGGCGACATGGCACTCGGCGCCCTGCTCGACGCTGGCGCCAGCTTGGATTATGTGCGAGAGGCACTGAGCGGGCTGGACGTGCCCGGCTGGGAGCTAACCACCGAAGCGGTCAAGCGAGGCGGGATCGCCGCGACCAAAGCGATCGTCACCACCGAAGAGCAGCACCACCATCGCCGCTGGAGCGATATCCAAGACATCCTGGCAAGAGCCAACCTGCCAGCCGAGCGAGTCCGCCAGCGTGCCCATCAGATCTTCGAGCGGTTGGCGATCGCCGAGGGAAAGATCCACGGGATCGACCCGGCCGAGGTTCATTTCCACGAGGTCGGTGCGCTGGATGCGATCGTTGACATTGTCGGCGTGGCCGCCGCGCTTGAGAGCCTTGCCGTTGAGTCGGTCGGCTGCGGCACGGTGTCGGTCGGGTCGGGCCAGGTGGCAACCGCTCACGGCGTGCTGCCGAACCCGCCGCCAGCGGTGGTGGAACTGCTCGCCCGATTCCAGGTGCAGGGCGTGGACGTGAATGTTGAGCTGACCACGCCGACGGGTGCGGCGATAGTGGCGGCTCTGGCGGGTGCGTCGGGTGCGTTGCCGCCGCTGGCGATCGTCGCTTCCGGTTACGGGGCGGGCACGGCCGACATGGAATGCCGACCGAATGTGACTCAGGTGATCATCGGCGAGATGGGACCGGCCGCCGTTGGCGCGCCCGCTGACGCAAGCACAAGCACCACCGAGCTAATCGAACTGGCGACCAACCTGGACGACGTCACCGGCGAGGTCTTGGCTCACGCAACGGCCGTGCTGATCGATGCCGGCGCACTTGATGCGTGGGTCACCCCGATCATCATGAAAAAAGGACGCCCGGCGCACTGCCTGCAGGTGTTGTGCCAGCCGGAGTTGGCGGCGGCGCTGACCGAATCGGTCATGTCGCTGACCGGCTCACTTGGCGTGCGGGCGGCGACCGTTTATCGCACGGCGGCGCCCCGCAGCGAGGTGGTGGTGGATGTTGACGGGCAGGCGGTGTCGGTGAAGGTCGGCCCGCAACGTGCCAAGGCCGAGTGGAGCGATGCCGAGCGAGCCGGCGCGGCGCTGGGCATCACGCCGATGGAGGTTGCTGCGCGAGCCGAGCAAGCCGCCGCCGAGGCTTCCAGCCCAGGCTGATCGCTCTGCTGAGTAGCCCGCCCACAAGCAGCCCACCCGACCGCAAGCCGTAAGATGCGGGGCATTGCGCCCGTAGCTCAATTGGACAGAGCGTCTGACTACGGATCAGAAGGTTGGGGGTTCGACTCCCTCCGGGCGTGCCAGCAGGTAGCTCTTTTGATGCCTCCCACCGCGCCCATAAACATGGTCAAGCACTCGTAGAGTCGCCGCCTTCCCTTGATGTCCCAGGTGCGAACTAGGTTCTGCACCATGAAAGAACGGCTGCCACCCGAGGTTGGCGAGCAGATCGGCCCTTACTACGTCTATGCGCTGATTGACCCTCGTGACGGATACGACCGAGAAATCTTCTACGTCGGCAAGGGCACCGGCGGAAGGCTTCTCTCTCACGGCCTTGAAGCCCTGCTTGAGTATGAAGCGGGCACAGAGCCGGACAAAATCGCCCGGATCAAAGCCATCCGCGCTGGCGGCGATGAACCACAGATTGATGTCATCCATCACGGGCTGGAGGAACCCGAAGCATTATTGGTTGAGGCCGCTGTCATTGACAGCTTTGAAGTTGAAAACCTCACCAACAAAGTCAGAGGTCACGGAACTGATAAGGGGCGCGCCTCGCTTGACGATCTCATAAGCCTCTACGGGGCGCCGCCAGTTGGCGAATCTGCCCCGCCTGCTCTGCTCATCGTTCTGGGCGATTGGACAGAATCTGAAGAAGAGCTTCAACCTGGCCATTTCCGCCTAGGCCACGGCTACAAGTCAAGACTTACTCCAACTCAGATCGCTGATGCAACGAGAGCCTGGTGGAAGGTCAGCCCGGACGTTGTGGAGCAAAAGGGCATACGGCATGCCGTAGCGGTGCACGCAGGCGTTACCAGAGCGGTTATGGAAATCGGCGAATGGATTGGCCCACGCGAGGATGGCCGTTGGGCGTTTATGTCTCAGCCGCTCACCGAGGGTCACATCTATGACGAGTGGATTGGAACTCGTGGCCGGAAGATTGACTTTGATACCCCGCCTCAAAACCCAATCCGCTACTGGCCCTTTATGAACAACTAAGTCATCGCCAGCACGACCATCCTTCGATGTCTCTGGACGAATTAGGTTTGGGCTATGAAACGGTTATCACCAGGGGTTGGCGCCCGGCTCGGCTATTACGTCTATGCGCTCATTGATCCTCGCGATGGATACGACCGAGAAATCTTCTACGTAGGCAAGGGCAAAGGCGACCGGGCCTTGCACCACGACCGTGAAGCTCTCCTCGCGCGGGAGGGAGACTCTCAGCCAGACAAAATCTCCCGAATCCGAGCCATCCGCAAGGCGGGCTGTCAACCACGCATTGACATCGTTCGCCATGGCTTGGAAGACAAGGACGAAGCGCACCGCATTGAAGCTGCGCTGATCGACTGCATAGGCCTAAGCAATCTGACAAATAAGTATTCCGGGCATCGTAGAGAGAAAGGTGAGGACAAGGGTCGAGTAATGCTTGAAGAGCTTGAGTTTCGATACAAGGCGAAGGCGATTAGCCCGACGGCGCCTAAGGCATTGCTCATTCGGCTCAAGGATTGGCAAGATGAGCCGGGGGAAATTGAGCCTGGCTATTGCTCCAAAGGTCATGGCTACAAGGTTGATGCCACCCCTGTTGAACTTGTTGACGCAACCCGATCAGCATGGAGAATCAACCGTGATCGTGTGCAGAGGGAGGGGATTCAGTATGCCGTCGCGGTCCACAGGGGCGTAACGCGGGGAGTAATGAAGATCGGAAAAATTGAGGATTGGACACCGAAGGTAGACGGGAAGAAGAAAAGATGGGCCTTCCCGGCGGAGCTTGTCACCGAGGGGAAGGTTTTTGATCAGTGGGTCGGACCGTACGGCAAGGAAGTCAACTTTGTTATGGGGTCACAGAATCCAATTAATTACTGGTACCCAAAAACCAAATAACTTTTGACCCCAATGTCCCGCCCGTTGCGTAATCTGCAATTCAAGGCGGTAGCGAGCGGGAACGCTTTGCGACTTATTGCAGGGGGCGAAATTGTCTGATCCAACATTTCAGAGTGAGGCCACTCGGCAGGGGCAGGTGTTTGAGGACCAGGCATCTGCTTTTCTCAGGTCACTTGGTTTCTCTCTTCAGGGGAGCAAGAAGATTGATCATGTCGGATGCCAGATAGACCAGGCCGCTATAGGGCCAAACGGAAAGAAGGTGTTCTTTGAGTTCAAGGGCTCCTATCGAGGGCCTCGGCCAGGGATGCGAAGAACAGACACCGTAAAGAAGGGTCTCCTCACAGGGTTCTTGCTGCAGTCGGTGGGTGATCCAACGCCCTACTACATCCTTACTTCTCACCTCCCCCTCAAAGGTGCCGCTTTAGCCATGATTCAACGAGCGATTGAGAGCGGGGCGGTAGCAGGCGTTCTAGAGGTCAACACTCCTGAAGCACAAAGTGCTCTTGCAGAATACTTTGGATCGTTGGGATCGGTGTGATGCCACGTTCGTCGCCTGTGAGGTTTTATAGTCAGCCTGTCAAGTCACTGCTTGTAACTGACAGGCAAGAGGTTAAGGACAAGGCGTATGGCTGCAGAGGCTGAGAGCATTGAGCCGCAGGGCGCGGCACATCCGGCAAAGTTCTCTCTTGGGTTAATCCCCGTCTTCGCCGACCTGCTTGAGGGCTATCACCGGGTGCTGGACCCGTTCGCGGGAACCGGTCGCATCCATCAGCTGACCGACCACGGATCTTTCGACACGGTCGGGATTGAGATTGAGCCGGAATGGGCCACCATGCACGAGCGCACGCTTGTGGGCGATGCGCTCGCCCTGCCGTTTGCTGACGATGAGTTTGACGCGGTCTGCACCTCGCCCACATACGGCAATCGGCTAGCGGATCACCACGATGCCAAAGACGGCAGCCCCAGGTTTTCGTATAAGCACACTTTGGGCAGGCCGCTTGCGCCGACCAATAGCGGGCAGATGCAGTGGGGCGCTGAGTATCGGGATTTCCACCAGAAGGCCTGGGCGGAGGTCGGCCGGATCCTCCGACCAGGCGGGAGGTTCGTGCTGAATCTAAAAGACCACGTGCGGAAGAAGAAGCTGGCGCCGGTTACGGGCTGGCACGTCTCGCACCTGATTCAAGAGGGCGGGTTTGACCTGCTCAATGTTCTAGGCGTGGCGGCGCCGAGCCTGCGACATGGCGCAAATCGCCAGGCCCGTGCAGGCAGCGCCGAGATTATTTTTGTGTTTGAGCGGAGTTAGTTGCTCGCCGCTTCATTTCGCCTGCCACGGGAGTCCTGTATTTCGCCTGCCACGGGAGTCCTGTGTTCCCCGATTTCTTGGTGGCTTGCTCACGCTTCCACATTGCTTCGATCTTCTTACCAGCTTTTTCTAGTTTGCGACATTCCTGAGCAAACTTCTCCGTCGGGAGGTCAGAAAGGTTGTTTTGACGGGGAGTAGGTGATGGCATGGCGTTCTCTTTCATGGCTGTTAGGAGATGTCTTCAGAATACTCCAGGCCGGGATGTTTGGCGCTTGGCATTTTATGCGGCCAGCCCTTCTAGCCAGGAAGCCTCTCCCTCTCGGCCAGCCTCCTAACTCGCGGCGGCTTGCGAGACCGGGCGATCGGACGGACGTGCACGCGGATTGGCACGCAGGCGCGCAACGCCGCGGGCCAGCTCTCGTCCGGTCAGCACCACCAAGAACATCACCACCGCCACGAGCGCCAGGGTCGCTCCAGCCGCGCTGCCGTGGTGGAAGCTGATCAACAGCCCAATCCACACCGCCAGCGCCCCCAACCCAACCGCCGTCACCATGATGCTGACAACCCTTCGCACTAGCAGTGAAGCCGTCGCCGGCGGAGCGATCAACAAGGCGAACACCAACAAGTTGCCGACCACCTCAAACGAGGCCACGATCGACACCGCCAGCAACACCAGCAGCGCACCGTGCGCCAAGCGAGGCCGCAAGCCCAACACGCTGGCTTGGGTTTCGTCAAACGTCAGCGCCAAGAATGCACGGTGAAATATCACCACACCCAACACCGAAATTGCGGCTGCGATCGTTTGGTTGCGCAGGTCCGCCGATGTGATCCCGGTGATTGAGCCGAACAAAAACCGAGTCAGGTCGCCCGTAAAAAATCCCGACTGACTTGACATGATCACCACTGCCAGCGCCAAAAACCCGACGAACAAAATCCCGATGGAGGTGTCTTCGGACAGCGGCGAATAAGTCCGCACAACGTTGATGCCGCCGACCATCACCAGCGCGGCAATGAGCGCCCCCAAGGTGGTGTTGACGCCGATGACGAACGCCACGGCTATGCCCGGCAACACGCCGTGCGCCAGGGCGTCGCCGAGAAAGCTCATGCCACGCAGCACCACCCAAGTGCCGACCACCGAGGTGGCTAGAACCGCCAGCAGCGCCGCATAAAGGGCGTCGCGCATAAACGGATTATCAACAAAAGGCTCTATCCACCAGCCGAACGGATCAGTAACGAACTCCATGGCGGGCGCTAGTTCGTCCTCGGCATCAGCCGCATGTCCGGCATAAACCGCATGTCCGGCATCAGCTCAGCGCGTCAACAATGCGTTGAGCGTCGGTGGCGAGCATGCCGATGTAGGTGTCCGCGCCGCTGCCTGGCGCACCCAAAGTTTCGGTGTACAAGGGCACCAGCCTCACCTGCCCGGCGCGGCTGGCCAAGGCCTCTGCGTCGTCGGTGGTTCGCTGGGTTTCAGTGAAGATGACCGGCACGCCATTGGCACCTATCAACTCGGCCAGCTCGGCTAGCTGCGCCGGGTTGGTAGCGGCGATGGTTGAGGCGGCGGGGCTGATCGTGCCGATCACTTTCAGCGAGTACCTGTCGGCCAGGTAGCCCAGGGAGTCGTGGTTGGTAACGATCCTCCTGCGCTCTGGCGGTAGCTGCCCGAACTGATCAGCCAGCTGCGCATCTAGCGAGATCAGCCGATTGCGGTAATCCTGCGCGCAGGCGTTGATTTCGTCTGCAGGCAGACCGGCGTGTTCGATCAGTGCTTGTGCCAATGGCTCCACCGCGCCGGCAACGCGGCGCGGGTCGAACCAGATGTGCGGGTCGGTGGTGTTGTCGTCTTCGTGGTCGTCGCCGTTGCCACGATCGGTGTCGCCACGATTGTCGGCGTCGTGATCGTCTTCGTCAAAGCTGCCGGCGTGGTCGGTTGGAATTGCAACCCTGATGGTGTCAACGTGGTCGCCCATCGCAAATATCGCAGTGCCAGCCTGCGCGACCGCTTCGAGCGTGTCCGCCAGTCCAGCTTCCAGGCCGAGTCCATTAGCGACGACCAAGCTGGAACGATCAAGCCGGGCGCGATCAGCCAGCGAGGGTTCAAAAACGTGCGGGTCGCCGCCGTCGGGTATCAGCGAGACGACCTGAGCGGGGGCGGTCGGGCTGTTCGCGCAGGCGACATTGCGAACCACGTCTGCCCAAATCCCGGTCATCG